>NZ_BASQ01000001.1:0-2699404 GCF_000509385.1 Microbacterium sp. TS-1 | reverse complement strand
GCGACGCGCTTCGATCTGCCTTCGGAACGAGGTTCCGCGACAGTCGAGGACTGCTGTTCGGGGTGGAGGTTCCATCCTAGACGCAAGCGTCTTGTTCTCGCAAGAGGTTTGGGATGGGATTCGTTCTCCGCTTGAGGGGGCGTCGGCCTTCCGGCCCTTCGCTCTTCCCTGTGGGGCGAACAAGTAATAAGTTACGCGGCTCCAGGCATCGTGGCAAAGCGGCGTGACATCCCGGGCGTGTCGCGCAGCTGCCAGAAGCTGGCGATCCGCGTCATGACGCGGAAAACGGCGGATGCCGCGGCTCGTTCGGCCGCGGCATCCGCCGTTTCGCTGTGGAGCGTCGCTGGCGCGCTCACTCCCACTCGATCGTCCCCGGGGGCTTCGACGTGACATCGAGCACCACGCGGTTGACCTCGCGGACCTCGTTCGTGATGCGGTTCGAGATCTTCGACAGCACGTCGTAGGGCAGCCGCGTCCAGTCGGCGGTCATCGCGTCCTCGCTCGAGACGGGACGCAGCACGATGGGGTGGCCGTAGGTGCGCCCATCCCCCTGGACGCCCACCGACCGGACGTCGGCGAGCAGCACGACCGGGCACTGCCAGATCTCGGCGTCCAGTCCCGCCTTCGTCAGCTCGGCGCGCGCGATGGCGTCGGCGTCACGCAGGATCTCGAGACGATCAGCGGTGACCTCGCCCACGATGCGGATTCCGAGGCCGGGCCCCGGAAACGGCTGGCGTCCGACGATGGCCTCGGGCAGACCCAGCTCGCGCCCGATCGCGCGGACCTCGTCCTTGAACAGCGTCCGCAGCGGCTCGATGAGCTCGAACTGCAGGTCTTCGGGCAAGCCGCCGACGTTGTGGTGGCTCTTGATGTTCGCCGTGCCGGCGCCACCGCCGGACTCCACGACATCCGGGTACAGCGTGCCCTGCACGAGGAACCGGATCGGCTCGCCATCGGCGGCCGCCTCGGCCATCAGGTCGCGCTCGGCCTGCTCGAACGCACGGATGAACTCGCGGCCGATGATCTTCCGCTTCTGCTCGGGGTCGCTGACGCCGGCGAGAGCCTCGAGGAACCGTTCGCGCGCATCGACCGTGATCAGCCGAACGCCGGTCGAGGCGACGTAGTCGTTCTCGACCTGTTCCCGCTCTCCCTTCCGGAGCAGACCGTGGTCGACGAAGATCGCCGTCAGCTTGTCACCGACCGCCTTGTGCACGAGGGCCGTCGAGACCGCCGAGTCGACACCGCCCGACAGCGCGGAGATCACCCGCCCCGAGCCCACCTGTTCGCGGATGCGCTCGACCTGCTCGGCGATCACGTTGCCGCTGTTCCAATCGGCGGGGAGCCCCGCCGCCTTGTGCAGGAAGTTCTCGAGCACGTTCTGTCCGTGGTCGGAGTGCTTCACCTCGGGGTGCCACTGCACGCCGTAGAACTTGCGCACATCGTTGGCGAAGGCGGCCACGGGGGTGGCGGCGGTACGGGCGAGCACCTCGAAGCCCTCCGGCGCGCGCGACACCTGGTCGCCGTGACTCATCCAGACGTTCTGCTCGGCGGGCTGCCCCTCGAGCAGCGTGCCCTCCGTGACGATGGTCGCGTCGGTGGCTCCGTACTCGCGGAGCCCCGTGTTGGCGACCTCGCCGCCGAGGGCCTGCGCCATCACCTGGAATCCGTAGCAGATGCCGAGGGTCGGCACCCCGAGATCGAACACACCCGGATCGATGGCCGGGGCGCCGGGCTCGTACACCGACGACGGACCGCCGGAGAGGATGATGCCGACCGGCTCCTTCGCGGCGATCTCCTCGGCGGTCGCGGTGTGCGGGACGAGCTCGCTGTACACGCCCGCCTCACGCACACGGCGGGCGATGAGCTGGGCGTACTGCGCGCCGAAGTCGACGACGAGGACAGGACGCTGCGACGTTTCGGTCTGTGTGGTCACCGGGTGCCTTCCGTGGCGGGGATGGATGCGGCTGCCTCAGCGGCTTCGCGCTCGGCGAGGTAGGTCCTCACCTCGCGTGCGACGCGGGCCTCCATGAAGAACGACAGGGCGGGAACGACTCCGCCGAGCGCGAGCAGGATGAAGCGGGGGAACGACCAGCGCATGAGACTCCACACGCGGAAGCACGAGAACAGGTACACGACGTAGAACCAGCCGTGCACGACGAGGATCGCCAGCGAGACGTTGAACCCGTCACCCGTCGAGAGCATCTCGCACGAGTTCGTCTGCGGCAGGAACAGCGACCACCACTCGCAATCGGCGCCGGCGATCACCGGGGCGAACCACAGGAGGCCGCCCGAGCCGCCGGCGAAGAGCTCGGTGTGGATCGGGGTGTACTTCAGGATCATCTCCGCGAGCAGGAGCAGCAGACCGACACCCGTGATCACCGAACAGATCTGGTAGAAGCGCAGAGCGTTCCGGATCGCCGGGAACGTGGCGAGTTTCGGGGCGCGAGGCATGGCGTCCAGTCTAGTCGCGGCCCGGCGGGGCGCTTCCCGCGGCGGCGACGTCAGCGTCCTCGCGCTCGTCCTCGAGGTCTTCGAGTTCCTTCTCCCACGCGTCCTTCGCCAGGCGGTACCACATGTAGAAGGCGAAGCCGGCGAACACCGCCCACTCGACGGCGTAGAAGATGTTGAGCCAGTTGACGTTGGAGCGCTCGTCGGGCGCCGGCGAGTGGATCGTGGTCAGGCCCCCGAACGACTCCGCGGACGTGAGATAGCCGCGGTAGACGTCGAGCCCCGCGGTGTCGTGCCAGCGGCTGAGCAGCGCGGCGGGCGACATCCGCGTCATCTCCTGCGGATCGGCGCCACGCCCCGGCAGCGCAGGACCTTCGTCGGAGATGATGCGCCCCGTGAGGGCGACATCCTGTGGCGGGTCGGCGTCGAGGGCAGCTGCCGCGGCGTCCGCCTCGGCGCGATCGGCCGTCCACCCCACGGCGACGGCGAGCGAGGTCGGGTCGGACGAGCGGGCCGACTCGGGGTCGACGCGGAGCTGGCCGGTCACCCAGTACCCCTCCTCGCCACGATCGAACCGCGACGAGACGACCTCGAAGTCGTCGGGGACGAACGAACCGCGCACCTCGACGCGCTGGCCCACGAGCGGTTCGGGCAGGTACGCGCCGGGTTCGGTCACATCGGCGAGCGGGCGCACCTGCTCGGTCTGCCCCGGCGGCGGCGGCGAGGTGTCGACGGCGCGCGAGAGCTGCCACTGCCCGAGCCACGCGAACACCGCGGCCACGAGCAGCGCGAACGCGAGCATGCCGAGCCACCACGGCCGGAGCATGACCTCGCGCAGCGTCGGCGCAAACGCGGCCGACGGCGGGGTGGGCGGAGCGGGATCGGTCGAGGTCATGTCACCGCACGCTGTACGGCGCCACCACGACCTCCACGCGCTGGAACTCCTTGAGGTCGGAGTAGCCGGTCGTCGCCATCGACTTCTTCAGTGCGCCGATGAGGTTCGCGGTGCCGTCGGCGACCGGGGCCGGGCCGTAGAGCACCTCTTCGAGGGAGCCGACCTGCTCGACCGCCACGCGGCGACCGCGCGGCAGCTGAGCGTGGTGCGCCTCGGGACCCCAGTGGAACCCCTGGCCGGGAGCATCTGTCGCACGAGCCAGGGCGACCCCCAGCATGACCGCGTCGGCACCCATCGCGAGCGCCTTGACGATGTCGCCGGAGGTGCCGACGCCGCCGTCGGCGATGACGTGGACGTAGCGTCCGCCCGACTCGTCGAGGTAGTCGCGACGTGCTCCGGCGACATCGGCCACAGCCGTCGCCATCGGAGCGTGCAGGCCCAGCGTCGCGCGCGTGGTGGAGGCGGCGCCGCCGCCGAAGCCGACGAGCACGCCCGCCGCACCGGTGCGCATGAGGTGGAGGGCCGCCGTGTAGGTCGCGGCACCGCCGACGATCACGGGGACGTCGAGGTCGTAGATGAACTTCTTGAGGTTCAGCGGTTCGTCGACGCTCGAGACGTGCTCGGCCGACACCGTCGTGCCGCGGATGACGAACAGGTCGACGCCCGCGGCGACGACGGTCTCGTACAGCTCCTGCGTGCGCTGCGGAGTCAGCGAGCCGGCGACCGTGACGCCCGCCGCGCGGATCTCGGCCAGGCGGTCGCGCACGAGCTCGGGCTTGATCGGCTCGGCGTAGAGCTCCTGCATGCGTCGCGTCGCCGACGCGTCGGGCAGCCCCGCGATCTCGGCGAGCAGCGGCTCGGGGTCGTCGTACCGCGTCCAGAGTCCTTCGAGATCGAGGACGCCCAGTCCGCCGAGCTGACCGAGCATGATCGCCGTCCGGGGGCTCGTGACCGAGTCCATCGGGGCGCCGAGCACCGGGATCGAGAACTGGAAGGCGTCGATCGACCAGGCGGTCGACACGTCCTCGGTGTTGCGGGTGCGCCGCGAGGGCACCACAGCGATGTCGTCGAACGCGTAGGCCCGACGGGCGCGCTTGGCGCGGCCGAGCTCGATCTCCATGGTCACCCCTCCAGCCTACCGGCCGGTCCGGACACGACAGCCGGACCGGCCTCGCGCTCAGCGCGCGCGGGCGACCCGCTGCTCGTCCCAGACCGCCTCGCTCGACTCGTAGACGCGGCCGTCGCCGCCGAAGACGACGAACCGGTCGAACGAGCGCGCGAACCAGCGGTCGTGGGTGACCGCGAGCACCGTGCCCTCGAACGCGGCGAGCGCCCGTTCGAGGGCTTCGGCCGACGTGAGGTCGAGGTTGTCGGTGGGCTCGTCCAGCAGCAGCAGCGTCGCACCCGAGAGCTCGAGCAGAAGCACCTGGAACCGCGCCTGCTGACCGCCCGACAGGCTGTCGAAGGTCTGCTCGGCCTGGCGGACGAGCCCATAGCGGTCGAGCGCCGAGCTCGCGGCATCCCGCGGCATCCCGACTCGGCGGTCGTCTCCGCGGTGCAGGATCTCGAGCAGCGTGCGGCCGGTGAACTCCGGATGCCGGTGGGTCTGGGCGAACCAGCCCGGGACCACCCGCGCACCGAGCGTCACCGTCCCGGCGTGCGCGACCGGCTCGAGCGCCGAGCCGACGGCGGTGACGTGCCCCAGCAGAGCGTCGGGCTCCGTGCCGCCCGCGGCGAGGAGACGCAGGAAGTGCGACTTTCCCGAGCCGTTCGAGCCGAGCACCGCGACCCGGTCGCCGAACCAGACCTCGAGGTCGAAGGGCCGCATGAGCCCCGTGAGTTCGAGCCCGTCGGCGACGACCGCGCGCTTGCCGGTGCGCGAGCCGCGCAGGCGCAGCTCGAGGTTCTGCTCCGGCGGACGCTCTTCTGGCGGCCCGGCCTCCTCGAACCGACGCAGCCGCGTCTGCGCCGCGCGGTATCGCGACGCGAACTCGTCGCTGGCCGCCGCCTTCGCCTTCATGTCGGCGACGAACCGCTTCAGCTTCGCGTGTTCCTCGTCCCACCGGCGGCGCAGCTCGTCGAGCCGCGCCATGCGCTCGTCGCGGGCGCGGTGATAGGTCTCGAAGCTCCCGCCGTGGACCCAGGCGGTGCTGCCCGCTCCCCCGGCCTCGAGCGTCACGATGCGGTCGGCGGCACGGGCGAGCAGCTCGCGGTCGTGCGAAACGAGCAAGACCGTCTTCGCCGTCTCGCGCAGGCGGTCCTCGAGCCAGCGCTTCCCCGGAACGTCGAGATAGTTGTCGGGCTCGTCGAGGAGCAGCACCTCGTCGGGCCCGCGGAGCAGCGCCTCGAGAGCCAGCCGCTTCTGCTCGCCGCCCGAGAGCGTCGTCAGCTCGCGGTAGCGCGCCCGCTCGAACGGCACGCCGAGGGCCGCCGTCGTGCAGGTGTCCCACACCGTCTCGTACTCGTAGCCGCCCGCGTCGGCGTAGTCGGCGATCGCAGCGGCGTAGCGCATCTGGGTGTCGAGCTCGTCCGAGGCGATCACGGCGTTCTCGGCGTCGTCCAGCTCACGCGCCGCACGGCGGACGCGTTCGGGCGCGACCGAGATGAGCAGGTCATGAACGGTCTCGCCGGCGCCACCGTGCCCGACGAACTGGTCCATGACCCCGAGGCCGCCGTCGATCTGGACGACACCGCCGTGGGCCGCGGCATCCCCGCGGATGATGCGCAGCAGCGTCGTCTTGCCTGCGCCGTTCTGACCGATCAGCGCGGTCGTCGATCCCGCACCGACGCGGAACATGACCTCGTCGAGCAGCGGTCTGCCGTCGGGGAGGGTGTACGAGACACCCTGAATGTCGAGCGATCCCATCGTGGACCGGGCCTTTCCGCTCCACTGCGGAGCCGACCAGGCTATCGCACCTCGGCGCGGGTGCCCGCGCAGCTCGGAGAATCGCACGGGGCTCGGATGCTGAGGACGAATGAGTCCGAGGATGACGCGATTCTCCGAGGACGGTCGCAGCTATGCACAGCGGCGCGGCACGGGGTGGGATGCTGGCCGCATGAGTCGCATCGTGATCGTCGGCGCGGGCGTCATGGGCCTCGCCACCGCGTGGGCCCTCGTCCGCCGCGGCGAACGTCCTCTCGTCCTCGAGCGCTTCGGGCGGGGGCACACCCACGGCGCTTCGCACGGCGCGACGCGGAACTTCAACAACGCCTACGCCGACGGCCACTACCTCGACCTGCTGCAGCGAGCGCGTGAGGGCTGGGATGCGCTCGGCGAGGTAGACGGCGAGCCGCTGCTGCGGCGGCATGGGCTCGTGACCCACGGCGTGGGCGGTGACCTCGGTGGCGGCGCCGACGACGCCGATGGTCTCGAGACGATCGCGCGGAGCCTCGGCGCGCGCGGCATCCCCGCCGAGATGCTCTCGGCTGCGGAGGCGGGTGCGCGCTGGCCGGGGATGCGGTTCGAGACCGACGTGCTCTACTCCGCGGATGCCGGGGTGGCGCGCGCGTCGGCCGCGATGCTCGAGCTCGAGCGGCGCGTGCAGGACGGCGGTGGCGAGGTCCGCTGGGGAGCGCCCGCCGCCGGCATCGACGATCTCGGCGAGCGCGGCGCGCGCGTGCGGCTGGCGAGCGGCGGTGAGGTCGAGGCGGACGTCGTCGTCGCGACCGTCGGCGCCTGGACCGAGCGCCTGCTGCCCGGCATCCGTCTGCCGCGACTCACGGTGACCGAGGAGACCCCGGCGCACTTCGCGCCCACCGCGGGCCCGTGGCCGTCGTTCAACCACCGGCTCGATCCCAGCCGCTACCCGGCGCCGGTCTACGGGATGCCGACGCCGGGCGAGGGCGTCAAGGTCGGGTTCCACCGTGTCGGGGACGTCGTCGACCCCGACGCGCGCACCCACCGGGTGACGCACCATGAGACGCTCGTCGACTACGTGCGCGAATGGATGCCGGGGCTCGACCCCGACTCTGCCGTGCACCTGTCGTGCACCTACACCTCGACCGACGACAGCGCCTTCGTGCTGGATCGCGTCGGCTCGGTGGTGGTGGGAGCGGGCTTCTCGGGACACGGCTTCAAGTTCGCCCCCGGCATCGGCGCGACCCTCGCCGACCTCGCGCTGGATGCGACGGCGCGCGCCGCGGCGCCCTTCCGGCTGCCGCGAGGGTGAGTCGGGCCCTCGGGCTCGCGACCGGGCGCAAGCTTCGGAGGATGTCACGTCGCTCGGATCGAGCGGCACGATCTCTCCGGTCTTGCGACGAATCTCCGAGTTCCGTGAACGCGGTGGGGCGCAAGCTCGGGCTCACGACCGCAGGTGAAGCCGTTGGGCGAGGGCGCGCTGGAGGGTGCGCTGGACGGCGGCCCGCTCGTGCACGACCTGCCGGTAGGTGAAGCGCAGCACGGTGTAGCCACGTAGCCGCAGTTCGGCGTCGTGGGCGACGTCGGCACTGCGCTGCGCACTCGAGGCGTGGAACGCGAAACCGTCGATCTGCACGACGAGCCGGTCTCCGACGAGGCCGTCGACGAATCGACCCGCGATCTTCGCCTGCTGGACGACCGGGACCCCGCGGTCACGCAGCGGCGCGAATACCAGGGTCTCGAGGCCGGAGTCGGACAGCCCGGTGACCGCGCCGGCGAGCTCGCGCGCCGCGACCGACGGCCACGGCACGGCCCGGAGAGTCTCCGGGGCGAGGGCTTCGGTGCGGGCAGCCGATTCCCACACCACGAGCGCGTCCTCCCGCGGCAGGCACTGGGCGATGTGGCCGAGTGCGTCCTCGACACCGGCTTGCAGATCCGTCTGCGCCACCGGGCAGAGCGGCCGGGTCCAGTGCGCCACAGTGTCGGCGTCGTCGGTATCCGGGGATGCGGCGTGCGGCAAGAGGTGCACGTGGTGCTGCGACGGGATGCCGTCGGGCACCCACCACCCGCGCCGCCGCGCGAGCGAGACGCAGCTCAGCCTTCCGCCGGCCGATGCCGCAGCACGGAGGTCTCCCGGTGCGCCGGCAGAGACGCACCAGGCGCGGCGAACCATCCGCAGGCCGCCAGCAGCGACCGCGTCGCGGATCGCCCGCACCGGGAACCCGGCGGCGAGGACCGCGCTGCGATGCGCGATTCCTCCGGCTCCCTCCACCCATCGGGTGACTTCGGATGCTGTGGGACGGCGGGGCATGCCGTCATCCTCGTGCGGCGCTGCGGCCCCGCGGCATCCCTCCCCCGGTTCTGGGGAGAACCACGTGGCTTCTCTCCCTGGGGAGGAGGACCCATGCCCGTCGTACCTCGGAGAATGCGACGAAGGTCGGACGATCTGGGGCGATCGATCCGACCTTCGTCAGAATCTCCGAGCTTCGCGCACAGGCGAGCGCGGGTCAGCGCTTGTAGTTGGGCGCCTCGACCACGATCTGGACGTCGTGGGGGTGCGACTCCTTGAGCCCGGCCGAAGTGATGCGCACGAACTTGCCGCGGGCCTTCAGCTCTTCGACGGTGCGGGCGCCGACGTAGAACATCGACTGACGCAGGCCGCCGATGAGCTGGTATGCCACGGCCGACACGGGGCCGCGGTAGGCGACCTGCCCCTCGATGCCCTCGGGGATGAGCTTGTCGTCGCTCGGGACGTCGGCCTGGAAGTACCGGTCCTTCGAGTACGAGGTCTTCTTGCCCCGGGTCTGCAGCGCGCCCAGCGATCCCATGCCGCGGTACTGCTTGAACTGCTTGCCGCCCTGGAAGACGATCTCGCCCGGCGACTCGTCGGTTCCGGCGAGGAGCGACCCGAGCATGACCGAGTCGGCGCCGGCGACGAGGGCCTTGGCGATGTCGCCCGAGTACTGCAGACCGCCGTCGGCGATGATCGGGATGCCGGCTTCGCGCGCGGCCAGCGACGCTTCGTAGATCGCGGTGACCTGGGGCACACCCACACCGGCGACGACGCGCGTGGTGCAGATCGAGCCCGGGCCGACGCCGACCTTGACGGCATCCACACCCGCGTCGATGAGCGCCTGCGCGCCCTCGCGGGTCGCGACGTTTCCGCCGATGACGTCGATGTGCTCGAAGGATGCATCCGCCTTCAGGCGTTTGACCATGTCGATGACGCCCGCGGACTGACCGTTCGCGGTGTCGACGACGATGACGTCGACACCGGCGTCACGCAGTGCCTCGGCCCGCTGCCACGCGTCTCCAAAGAAGCCGATGGCCGCACCGACGCGGAGGCGCCCCTGGTCGTCCTTGGTGGCGAGGGGGTACTTCTCGCTCTTGTCGAAGTCCTTGATCGTGATGAGACCGGCGAGCTTGCCCTCCTCGTCGAGGAGCGGGAGCTTCTCGACGCGGTGGTGGGCGAAGAGCGCGATGACCTCGTTCGCCCCGATGCCGACGCGACCGGTGACCAGGTTCTCGCTCGTCATGACGTCGCGCACCTTGGTGGTCTGCCGCTCGAAGCCCGAGACGAAGCGCATGTCGCGGTTCGTGACGATGCCGAGCAGGTGTCCCTCGTCGTCGACGACGGGCAGGCCCGAGATGCGGTACTGCCCGCAGAGCGCGTCGACCTCTTCGATGGTGGCGTCGGGGGTCGTCGTGATCGGGTCGGTGATCATGCCCGACTCGCTCCGCTTGACCCGGTCGACCATCGCCGCCTGCTCCTCGATCGAGAGGTTGCGATGGATGATGCCCAGGCCGCCCTCGCGCGCGATCGCGATCGCGAGGCGCGCCTCGGTGACGGTGTCCATCGCGGCCGACAGCAGCGGAGTGGCCACGGTGATGCGGCGCGTCACGCGCGACGACGTATCGGCCTCGGACGGGATGACGTCGGTGTGCCCCGGCAGGAGCAGGACGTCGTCGTAGGTGAGGCCGACGAATCCGAACGGGTCGTTGTAGTCGCTCATGCGCACTCCTTGAAAGTCTCAACGATTCTAAGCGCCCGGCGCCCCACGGCATTCCCGCTCCCGAGATCCACGAAACGACACACCGCATTCGTTGTTGCGCACCGGAAACACGCAAGCAACAATCAGCGCATACGTTCAGGTGTCGCCGAAGCCACCAGCAGAACCGGTACCTCTCGGCGTTCGTCCACTTATCTCAGGAGGTGCCAGTGGCGATCACTTCGATGACGCGCGCTGCTCGTCGCCCGAGGCGCATGTTCTCGACGTTGATCGCCGGCCTCCTGGCCGCCGTGGCGTTCCTGGGCATCGCCTCCCCCGCCCTGGCCGCAGGAGACGACGCCGAGTCGTTGCCCTTCACGATCGCGGGCAACGTCCGCACCGGCGGTGAACCCGTCGAGGGCGCGACCATCGTCGTGACCGGCGGCGACTTCGAAGCCGAAGGCGAGACGAACGAGAGAGGCAGCTTCTCGATCGGCGTTCCGACGAAGGATGTCGCCTACACCGTCGAACTCGTCGAGGACAGCCTCCCCTCGGGGGTGACCGTCCCTGAGGGCTTCGAGTCGACGCTCGAGGTCGAGTTCGGAGCGACGAGCACGATCACGCGCAACTTCACCCTCGAGGCGGCCGAACGGCAGACGACGAGCTTCGTCGATCAACTGCTCTCCCGCGCCGTCAACGGCCTGAACTTCGGCCTCATGCTCGCCCTCGCCGCGATCGGCCTCTCGCTCGTGTTCGGCACGACGGGCCTGTCCAACTTCGCGCACGGCGAGATGGTCACCTTCGGAGCGCTCGCAGCGCTGCTGTTCTCGGCCGGGTTCAGCCTGCCGATCTGGATCGCGATCCCGTTGGCGGTCGCCGTCTCGGCACTGTTCGGCCTGACGATGGATGCCGGCCTCTGGCGACCGCTGCGACGCCGCGGCCTCGGCACCGTGCAGCTCATGATCGTCTCGATCGGTCTCTCGCTCGCGCTGCGCTACATCTTCCAGATGTTCGTCGGCGGCGGCACGGCCCAGCTCCCCGGCGGCTCGACCTCGGTCATCCCCGGGCTCGGCCCCATCCGCCTCACCCTCACCGACGTGATCAGCATGGGCGTCTCGCTCGTGGTCATCGCCGGCTTCGCCTGGTGGCTCATGCGCACGCGGATCGGCCGCGCGACGCGGGCCGTCTCGGACAACCCGTCGCTCGCCGCCGCCAGCGGCATCGACGTCGATGCGGTGGTCCGGGTCGTATGGGTCGTCGCCGCGGCGCTCGCCGGCCTGTCCGGCGTGCTGTGGGCCTACTTCCGGCCGGGCATCAAGTGGGACATGGGCACCAGCATCCTGCTGCTCATCTTCGCCGCCGTCACGCTCGGCGGTCTCGGGACCGCGTTCGGCGCGCTCGTGGGCGCCATCATCGTGGGGCTCCTCGTCGAGGTGTCGACGCTGTGGATCCCCTCCGACCTCAAGTACGTCGGCGCGCTGGTCGTGCTGATCGTCATCCTGCTGTTCCGCCCGCAGGGTCTCCTCGGGCGCCGAGAGCGAATCGGATAGGCATCGTGAACTTCCTTCAGATCCTCAGCAACACCGCGGCGCAGATCCTCGCCCCGGCGACCCTCGGGTACATCCTCGCCGCCATCGGCCTGTCGGTTCACTTCGGCTTCGCCGGCCTGCTCAACATGGGCGTCGCGGGCTTCATGGCGATCGGCGCCTACGGGTTCGCGATCTCGATCCTCACCTTCGGTCTCGCCTGGCCGGTGGCCGCACTCATCGGCCTCATCGCCGCCGTGGTCTTCGCGCTCGTCATGGGCATCCCCACCCTCCGGCTGCGCGGCGACTACCTCGCGATCGTGACGATCGCGGCCGCCGAGGTCCTGCGCCTGCTCTTCCTGACGTCGGCATTCCGCAACCAGACGGGATCGGCCGACGGCCTCTCGGGCTTCCAGGCCGGGTTCCGGGCGAGCAACCCGCTTCCTCCCGGACGGTGGGGCTTCGGGCCGTGGACGTACCAGTCCGACCAGTGGTGGGTCATCATCGTCGGCCTGATCACGATCGCGATCGTCGTCACCCTGGTCTGGCTGCTCATGAGCAGCCCCTGGGGCCGCGTCATCCGCGGCATCCGCGAGGACGAGGACGCCGTGCGGTCGCTCGGAAAGAACGTCTTCGCGTTCAAGATGCAGGCGCTCATCGTCGGCGGTGTCATCATCGCGGCCGGCGGCATCGTCACCGCCATGGGCACCAACGTCAACCCGAACGTCTACGTCACCTCGCAGACGTTCTACGTCTGGACCGCCCTGCTGCTCGGTGGCGCGGCCACCATCTTCGGCCCGGTGCTGGGCGCCGTGCTGTTCTGGGTGGTGCGCGCGTTCCTGTCGAACCTGCTGCCGGCCCTCGTCAACATCGGCTGGCTGCCGTTCCTGACCACCGAGCAGAGCCAGATGCTCGTGTTCGTGCTGGTCGGCGTCGCGCTCATGCTGCTGGTGATCTTCCGCCCGCAGGGCATCCTCGGAAGCAAGAAGGAGCTGACCTTTGTCCGCTGATGTCGTACCCCCGACGCCGCGCCCCAAGGCGACCGGCCTGCACAAAGACGACGGCAGCGGCGAGGTCCGCCCCGGCGTCGCGAAGAACGACCCGATCATCGTCGCCGACGGCGTCAAGCGCGTCTTCGGCGGCCTGACCGCCGTCGACGTCGAGCACCTCGAGATCCCGCGCGGCGCGATCACCGCCCTCATCGGCCCGAACGGCGCCGGCAAGACGACGCTGTTCAATCTGCTGACCGGCTTCGACAAGCCGAACGCGGGATCGTGGTCGTTCGACGGGACCAACCTCGCCGGCATCCCCGCCTTCAAGGCGGCGCGCATGGGCCAGGTGCGCACGTTCCAGCTGACGAAGTCGCTCGGTCTGCTCACGGTGCTCGAGAACATGAAGCTCGGGGCTCCGAAGCAGAAGGGCGAGGGCATCTTCGCCGGCATCCTGCCCTTCCTGTGGCGGGGTCAGGAAGCCGAGATCGAGGAGAAGGCGCGCGGTCTGCTCGCCCGCTTCAAGCTCGACGCCAAGGAGAAGGACTTCGCCGCGTCGCTCTCGGGCGGTCAGCGAAAGCTCCTCGAGATGGCGCGGGCGCTCATGAGCGATCCCGTGCTCGTCATGTTGGATGAGCCGATGGCCGGCGTGAACCCCGCCCTGACGCAGTCGCTGCTCGACCACATCCTCGATCTGAAGGACCTCGGCATGACCGTCGTCTTCGTCGAGCACGACATGCACATGGTGCGTCACATCGCCGACTGGGTCGTCGTGATGGCCGAAGGCCGCGTCGTCGCCGAGGGCCCGCCCGACACCGTGATGCAGAATCCCGCCGTGATCGACGCCTACCTCGGTGCACATCAGGACGTCGACCTCGGCGTCGTGACGGGCCGCCACGCCGGTGAGCTGCCGCCCGAGGCGGAGGAGCTCGTCGAGACGGTGCACGAGCTCGACCAGGCGATCGACGAGGCGCCGACGACGGATGCCGCGGGCGCTGCGCGCGCTGACGAGGATGGGGACCGCAAGTGACCGAGAACGTCGTCGAGCTGACCGACGTGCACGCGGGCTATCTGCCCGGCGTGAACATCCTCAATGGCGCGAACCTCACCGCGGCTCCCGGCGAGCTCGTCGGGATCATCGGCCCCAACGGCGCCGGCAAGTCGACGATGCTCAAGGCCATCTTCGGGCAGGTGAAGGTGCGCTCCGGTTCCGTGAAGCTGAACGGCGAGGAGATCACGGGGCTGCGTGCCAACAAGCTCGTGTCGAAGGGCGTCGGCTTCGTGCCGCAGACGAACAACGTGTTCCCGAGCCTGACGATCGCGGAGAACCTGCAGATGGGGGCGTATCAGCGGCCGAAGGTCGTCGCGGAGCGCACCGACTTCGTGACATCCATCTTCCCCGACCTCGCCAAGCGGCTGCAGCAGCGGGCCGGATCGCTGTCGGGCGGCGAGCGCCAGATGGTGGCGATGGGGCGCGCGCTGATGATGGACCCCTACGTGCTGCTTCTCGACGAGCCCTCGGCGGGCCTGTCGCCGTCCCGCCAGGACGAGGCGTTCCTGCGGGTGTCGGAGATCAACAAGGCGGGCGTGACGACCATCATGGTCGAGCAGAACGCCCGCCGCTGCCTGCAGATCTGCGACCGCGGGTACGTCCTCGACCAGGGCCGCGACGCCTACACGGGCACCGGCCGCGAGTTGCTCAACGACCCCAAGGTCATCGGTCTCTACCTCGGCACCCTGGGCACCTGAGCCCGGGCTTCGCCTGGCTCGGCTGGTTCGCCTGGTTCGCCTGGTTCGCCTGGCAGTTCTCGCCTCTTCGCTCGCGCGGAGGCGGCGTGAGCTGCCAGGCGAACTGCATTAGGGGCTCCTCCCCCGCGGAGCGGGCGCGCGGGGGATCCACATGCCGGGGGCGCTGAGCCCAGCGGGGCGGAGTCCACGAGGAGGATCGGGGGATGCCGCGACGACCCGAGCCTCTCCCCGAAGCCCTCGGCGGAGCGTTCTCGTGCGCCGACGCGGCGGACGCGGGCGTCTCGCGCAAGCGGCTGCGTGCAGCCGACCTCGACGCGCCTTTCCGCGGCGTGCGCCGGAGGCGCGGAGCAGAGGATGCTGCGCCGGCAGGACCGCTCGCGGAGGATCAGGCCATCCGGCACCGCGTTCTCGAGGATGCGCGGGCCTACGCCTCGATCATGGGCGGTCGGGCGTTCTTCTGCGGCCGGACCGCGGCGGTGCTGTGGGGAACGGGCGCCCACTCCCCCGGCGAGCTCGAGGTCGGGGTGCTTGCGCCGGAGCGAGCGCCGCGGCGGCGCGGCATCCGCGGGCGTCAGCTCGCTCCGACGCACGTCGAGGTCACGACTCTCGATGGCCTGCGCGTGTCGTCGCCCGCGTCGACGTGGGCGATGCTCGGGCGGAATGCCGGCGTGCGCGAGCTCGTGCGCATCGGCGACGCGTTCGTGCGGGTGCCGCGCGGTGAGCGGGGGCGGCGCCGGTCCGAGGCGCGGCTGTGCACGCTCGATGACCTCGCCGCTGCGGTCGCCGCCGGAAGGCGCGTCGGCTCCGCGAAGCTCGTCGAAGCGCTGGGGCTCATCCGCGAGGGCGCGATGTCGCCGCTCGAGACCGACTTCCGGCTCGGCCTCGTGGCGGCCGGGCTGCCGGAACCCCTGCTCGACCAGGAGATCCGCGACGGCTCGGGGCGGCTGGCGGGAATCGCGGATGCCGTCTGGCCCGAGTACCGCGTCATCGCCGAGGTCGAGGGCGACCACCACCGCACATCGCGGAGTCAGTGGGCGCGCGACATCGAGAAGCACACCGCGTACGTCGCCCTCGGTTTCGAGGTCGTGCGGCTCACCTCGGCGCACATCAGGCCCACCGGCTGGGAAGCGGTGACCCTCGTACGGGGAGCGCTCCGGCGTCGCGGCTGGTCTCCGCCGCGCTGACTTCCCCCGGCTTGGCAGCTCGCGCCACCTCAGCCCCCGGGATGGGGCACCGCCCGCCACACCAAGCCCGCTTCGCCCGCCCGGGGTTCGTCCCCTCATGCTCGGGACTCAGACCCCCACAGCCCAGTTGGCAGCTCACGCCTACTCCTCAGCTGAGAAGGGGCATCAGCTGTCAACTCGAACCTGAGCTCAGGGCTCAGCTAGCAGCTCATGCCCACTCGGAGCATAAGAAGGGGCATCAACTGCCAACTCAAACCTGAACCCGCAGCTCAGCTGGTAGCTCGCGCCCACTCGAGGCATAGGAAGGGGCGGGAACTGCCAACCCGAGCGGGGGCGCGACCCCGCCTCCGAGCGAACACGGCGAAGGGCCCCGGCCGGGAGACCGGGGCCCTCGTGCGTGGGAATCAGCCGACGCGGACGAACTCGTAGTTGTTGTCGTCGCCGTACTCGAAGACACCGATGGAGGCCTCCGTCGGGTCGCCCACCTCGTTGAAGGTGATCGGGCCCGAGACGCCGTCGTAGTCCGCGGCCTGACCGGCGATGATCAGGTCGGCGCATTCGGCGAAGCTCGTGCACTTCGTGCCGTCACCGGAGCCGCCCGAGACCGCCTGCAGGTTCGCCGCGACGTCGGGGCCGGCCGTCGATCCGGCCTGCAGCGCGGCGAGGGCGAGCAGCACGACCGCGTCGTACGACTCCGGCCCGTAGGTGAAGTCCTGCAGCTCGGCGTTGCCGGCACCGGTCCAGAACGCCTGCAGGTTGTCGCGGAAGGTTGCGATCGACGCGGGGTCGACGGCGGGGTAGGTGCCCTTCGCGCCGGCCATCGTGCCGGCCTCGAAGTCATCGCCGAAGTTCGCCAGGTTGCCGTCGACGAGGTAGAGCTGCTCGGGCGACACGTCGGCGCCGATGAGCTCGGGGATGATCGTCTTGACCTCTTCGAACGTGATGAGGGCGATCGCGTCGGGGCCGGCCGCGAGCACGTCCTCGACCTGGGCCGAGAAGTTCGTGTCACCGGTGTTGTAGAGCGAGGTCGCGACGACCTCGCCGCCGGCGGCCTCGAAGGCGGCCTTGGTGAAGCACGCGAGGCCGGTTCCGTAGGCGTCGTTGAGCACGATCATGCCGAGCGTCTCGTTGCCGTCGGCGCCGATCAGGTTGCCGAGCACCTCGCCCTGCAGCACGTCGGAGGGAGCGGTGCGCCAGTACAGGCCGTTGTCCTTGTACCCGGTGAACGCGGCAGAGGTGTTGGCCGGCGAGAACTGGATGGCGTTGGCCGCGATCACCTGGTCGATGAACTGCAGCGACGTGCCCGAGGATGCCGCTCCGATGATCGCCGTGGCACCTTCGCCCAGCAGTCGGGGGATCTCCGTCTCGTACGCCTTGTTGTCGGTGTCACCCGAGTCGCCCTGCTTGAGGTCGATCGTGATGCCCTTGCCCGCGGCGTTGATCTCGGAGGCGGCGAACTCGGTCGCCGAGATCTCCGGCGGGCCGAGGAACGCGAGGTTACCGGTCACGGGCAGCGCCGTGCCGATCGTGTAGGTGAGGTCGGTGCCGGGACCCGTCGAGGTCGAGGTGTACTCCGGCGTGTACGACGCGGGCTCGGCCGCTTCGCAGTCGATGGGGAAATCGGCCGAGGTGTTCCCGCCGGCGTCGCCCGACGCAGCGGGTTCGCTGTCTCCGGCACAGCCTGCGAGGACGAGGGCACTCGCGCCGATCACGGCGATACCGCCGAGGACCTTCGCGGTGCGGGAACGGGTGAGAACGCCCATTGTGCTCCTTGATGAGTGGGAACGCGGCACCGAAGCCCCGCGAGGTTGGGTCAAACCTAGTGGCGCGTCCGCGTCGGCGATGTTGCGATGTGTTAACGGTCTGTTACGCGACCTAATCGTTATCTGCGGCCTCGCGTACGGCCTGTCATTCCGCGGTTGGGACCGTTGTCACGACCGTCATCGCGCCGAGCCGACGAGCCGGAATGCGAAGCGGGAGCCTCAGACGACGGGAGCGACGTCGGATGCCTCGTCTATGCGCTTCGGGCGACGTGCGGCCCGGAGAGAGTCGACGCTCAGCACGACGAGGGCGAGCCAGACGAGCCCGAAGCCGATCCATCGCTCGAGCGGCATCGGCTCGCCGAGGATCCAGGCTCCCGTGATGAACTGCAGGATCGGCGCGACGAACTGGAGCAGGCCGATCACCGTGAGGCTGCTGCGCCGGGCGCCGGCGGCGAAGAAGAGCAGGGGCACGGCGGTGACGACACCCGCGAGGGTGACCAGCGCGGTGTGTCCGGGGCTCACCGAGCCGAACACCAGCCCGCCGGTGAGCGCGACGATGATCGCCTGAACGATCGCGACCGGCGCCAGCCAGAGCGACTCGAGCGTCAGGCCGCTGACGGCGTCGACCGACGGCCCGATCTGCTTCTTCACGAGGCCGTAGGTTCCGAAACTCGCGGCGAGCGTCAGCGCGATCCACGGGAAGGCTCCGTAGCCGACGACGATCACGCCGACGGCGACGGCGGCGATGCCGATGGCGACCCACTGCGCCACCCGCAGCCGCTCCTTCAGGACGAGGACGCCGAGGAGCACCGTGACGATCGGGTTGATGAAGTACCCGAGACTCCCCTCGATCACGTGCCCCGTGAGGGTGCTGATGAGGAAGACCTGCCAGTTCACGTAAATGAGCAGGCCGGCCACGATGGTCCACAGCACGAGGCGCGGCGTGCGCAGGATCGCGATCAGCTTGCCCCAGGCGCGGAGCACCGTGAGAAGGATCGCGCAGAAGACAAGCGAGAACAGGATGCGCCACGACACGACCTCGAACGGGCCCATCGGGGCGAGCGTGAGGAAGTACAGGGGCATGAAGCCCCACAGCACGTACGCCGAGAACGCGTAGATCCCGCCGAGAGAGCGTTCACGGGCGGGATCGAGGGGTGTCACGAGCCAAGCATAGGACGGTCATGACATGCTGCGCCGGTCGCGGACTGCCATCCGCCGCCGCGCGCCTGCCATGACGAAGGCCCGGATGCGGTGCACCCGGGCCTTCGTGGAAGAGCTCTGCGTCAGCGGACGACGACGGCGAGGACGTCGCGCGCCGAGAGCACGAGGAACTCGTCAGCGCCGAACTTGACCTCGGTTCCGCCGTACTTGCTGTAGATCACGCGGTCGCCGACGGCGACGTCGAGCGGAACACGGTTGCCGTTGTCATCGATGCGGCCGGGGCCCACCGCCACGACCTCGCCCTCCTGGGGCTTCTCCTTGGCGGTGTCGGGGATGACCAGACCACTCGCAGTGGTCTGCTCGGCCTCGACCTGCTTGATGACGATGCGGTCCTCGAGCGGCTTGATGGAAACCGACACGGTCTACCTCTTTCTTCGACAAGACTTGTTGGCAATCTCACCCTGAGAGTGCCAACTCCGAGTCTAGGGGGACGTTGGCACTCACGCAACGCGAGTGCCAACCTGCCGCGGCATCGATCCGACCCCGCGCGTAGGCTGTCGTGGTGGATCACGCCGAGCTCTCCGCGTTGCTGACCCCCGAGGGACTCCGTCTGGTCGACACCCTCCGGATCTCCTCGACCGCGGATGCCGCATCGGCCGTGTCACGGCTGCGGCGCGAAGGCCTCTCCCCCGACCTCGTGTCGGCGGTCGTCGGTCAAGCCCGGCTGCGCGAGCGCGCGCGGGCGAAGTTCGGTCCGTTCGCCGACCGGATGCTGTTCACCCGCGCGGGTCTCGAGCAGGCCACGCGTCTCGCGGTCGCCGCACGCCACGCCGGCCGGTTCCGCGACGCCGGCATCGCGCGGGTCGCCGACCTCGGCTGCGGGATCGGCGGCGACGCACTCGGCTTCGCGGGCATCGGGCTCGAGGTCCTGGCCGTCGACGCCGACGAGATCACCGCCGCCCTGGCCGCCTACAACCTCGCCCCGTTCGGCTCGTCCGCCCGGGTGCGCCACGGCCGCGCCGAGGAGACCGATCTCGACGGTATCGATGCGGTCTGGCTCGATCCCGCCCGCCGCACCTCGGGCCACAGCGAGACGCGGCGCGTCGCGGCATCCGACTACACGCCGTCGCTCGACTGGGCCTTCGACCTCGCGCGACGGATGCCGACAGGGATCAAGCTCGGGCCCGCGTTCGACCGCGACGACCTCCCGCCGGAAGGCGAGGCGCAGTGGATCAGCGCGGACGGCTCGACCATCGAGCTGGTGGTGTGGTCGGGCTCCCTCGCCCGCGCGGGCGTGCGCCGTTCGGCCCTCGTTCTGCGCGGCGACCGTGCCGCCGAGCTCACCGCGCCCGCCGACACCGCCGACGCCGACCCCCGCGACCTCGGCGCCTACCTGCACGAGCCCGACGGCGCCGTCATCCGTGCGCGCCTGATCGGCGACGTGGCCCGCGCGCTCGAGGCCGGCATGCTCGCCGGTGGGACGGCGTACATGACATCCGACGCCGGACGCACCAGCCCGTTCGCCACGACGTTCCGCGTTCGTGACGTGCTGCCGCTCAAACCGCGTGACATCGAGGCCGCCCTCCGACGCGCCGACATCGGCATCCTGGAGATCAAGAAGCGCGGCGTCGACATCGATCCGGCGCAGTTCCGCAAGAAGCTGCGCCTGTCGGGGAGCGCGTCGGCGACGCTGTTCCTCACGCGCATCGGTGATCGCCGCGTCGCCGTCCTCGCGGATCGCGTCGAGGACGAGCCCGGTGGCGCGAGTCAGCCCAGCAGCCCCGCCTGAGCCGCCGCCCACACGAGCCAGCCCGCGCTGTACAGGATCGACAGCGCCGCGAGGCCCAGCGCCCAGACGGCCACGGTGCGACTCTCCCACGGGTGGCGGAGGGCGAGCACGGCCATCACGACGGCGGCGATGCCGAGCGGGAACGCCCACCCGACGAACAGTGACAGCGCGAGCGCGACGATCCCCAGGGCCAGCGCCCACGCTCCCGACCGCGGGAGGATCTCGGGCGCCGGAGCCCACTCGACCCGCGGCTCGGGCACGACGGGCTCGGCCGGCCGCTCGACCGCGGGGACGAACTGCAGCGGGGTCGGCTGCGTGAACTCGCGCTGGAACCCGCCACGGTGCTCCCCCGGAAGCGGCGCGGCCTCGGGCGCCGCAGCGACATCGCCCGTCGGCGCGTCCACCGCGGGGCGCCGACTGCGCAGCCGGTCGTCGCTCACCCGCGCACCTGGATCTCGGTCACCGGAAGCGTCGAGTCCGCGCCGAACGAGAGGGTGGAGGGCTCGGCACCCGAAGAGATGAGCTCGGCGGCGAGCGCCGCGATCATCGCCCCGTTGTCGGTGCACAGGCTCAGCGGCGGGATGCGCACCGCGACGCCGGCGGCTGCAGCGCGTTCGAGGGCGACCTCGCGCAGTCGCCGGTTGGCGATCACCCCGCCGCCGAGCAGCAGACGCGGGACGCCGTGCTGAGCGCACGCGTCGAGTGCCTTGGCGACGAGCACGTCGACGACCGCTTCACGGAAGGATGCCGCGACGTCGGCGACGGGCACGGCTTCGCCGGCGGCCTCGCGCTGCTCGACCCAGCGCGCCACGGCGGTCTTGAGCCCCGAGAAGGAGAAGTCGTATCGGTGCGCGGCCAGGTCGGAGGCGCGGGAGAGGCCGCGGGGGAACCGGATGGCGTCGGGGTCGCCGCTCGCGGCGGCGCGATCGATCTCGGGGCCGCCGGGATAGGGCAGGCCGAGGATGCGGGCGATCTTGTCGAACGCCTCGCCGGCGGCGTCGTCCATCGTCTCGCCGAGCATCTCGACGTCGGAGACGAGATCGCGCACGAGGAGGAGCGAGGTGTGTCCGCCGCTGACCAGGAGGGCGACGGTCGGGTACTCGACGTCGTCACCGGTCAGGATGTCGGCGGCGATGTGACCGACGAGGTGGTTGACCGCGTACAGCGGCTTCCCGAGCGAGACGGCCAGGGCCTTCGCGGCGCCGACGCCGACCATGAGCGCACCGGCCAGCCCGGGCCCGCTCGTCACGGCGACGGCGTCGAGGTCCTGCAGCGAGACGCCCGCCTCGGCCACGGCGGCCTCGATCGCCGGCTGGAGGGCCTCGAGGTGGGCGCGCGCGGCGACCTCGGGCACGACGCCGCCGTAGCGGGCGTGCTCTGCCATCGAGCTCGCGATCGTGTTCGACAGCAGGGTGCGTCCGCGCACGATCCCGATACCGGTCTCGTCGCAGCTGGTCTCGATGCCCAGGACGAGGGGCTCGGAACGGGTCGGGGTGGTCGTCATCGGTCGGTCCCTCCCTCACCGCGGAGGTTCAGTTGCATGATGATCGCATCGACGTCGTCGGGCTGGTAGTAGCGCGGGCGACGGGCGATCTCGACGAATCCCTCGGAGAGATAGAGCCCCTGCGCGACGGGGTTGTCGGCGCGGACCTCGAGGAACAGCTCCCGTGCCCCGCGGTCGCGGGCTTCGGCCATCAGCGCGCGGAGCAGGCCGCGGCCGCGGCCCGTCCCCCGGCAGGCGGGGTCGAGGGCGAGGGTCTGGATGTCGGCGTCGGCCGCGCCCGGCACGGCGCGGACTCCGCCGTACCCGACGACCCGGTCGTCCTCGACGTCGACGAGGTACCGGCCGTGCGGCGACGAGATCTCGGCGGACATGGCGGTGCGGCTCCATGCGTCGGTGGGGAACGACGCCTCCTCGAGCGCCATGATGGCGTCGAGGTCATCGGCGGTAGCCGTGCGCAGGCTCACGTGCCCACCTTCTTCGGCCCCGCGGGTACGGTCACATCCGGGGCCCGGAGATACAGGGGCTCAACGTCGGCGGCGTCGGCGCCCGCGGCGAGCCGCTCCCCGGCGACGCGAGCGAGGGCGGCGGCGCTGATCGCCGTCGTCTCGGGCAGCTCGGCCGCCGGGGTGCCGAAGAGATCGAGGGGCTCGGTCGACGCGCGCGTCACGAGGTGGGGATCGACGATGCGCACCGGTATCCCGTTCTCGACGCGGTACACCGAGACGGCGAGCTCCCGGCGACGCGCGTCGGTGACGATCGCGATCGGCTCGCCCTCGACGGGGGCCGCGCCGGCGGTGGCGAACGCGGGGTCGACGTGAGCGCGGGCGGCCGCGTCATGACTCGCCACGGGGACCACGGGGATGCCGCGTCCGAGGGCGAACGCCCGCGCGGCCGCGATCCCGACGCGCAGTCCCGTGAAGGGTCCCGGGCCCATGCCTGCGGCGACGGCCGTGATCTCGGCGGGTTCGACGCCCGCCTCGCCGAAGACTCGCACGAGCAGATCGCCGATGACCTCGGCGTGGCCGCGGGGGTCGGAGCTGACGGCCTCGGCCCGGACGCGCCCCGCAGGGTCGACGATCGCGACGGCCGTGCCGATCGAGGTGTCGATGCCCAGAATCACGTCACCCAGGGTAGCCCGGGCCGGGATGCCGCGCGCTCAGGGGCGTCGCGTGACGGTGACGATCCGCGGGGCGGCGTCGGCCATCTCCGCGGCCGCCGGACCGCTCGTGCCGCAGGCGTTGTCGAGGCCCGTGCCGCTCCAGCCGCGCTCGAGCTCGATCTCCCACCAGCTCTCGCGCAGCCCGTCGACCATGCCGTGCCCCCACTCCACGATGGTGACGCTGGCGTCGAGGTCGAGGTCGAGGTCCGACAGCTCGGCGGGCGACCCGAGGCGGTAGGCGTCGACATGGACCAGCGGCGGCCCGTCGACGAGCGAGGGGTGCGTGCGCGCGATGACGAACGTCGGGCTCTGGATGGGTCCGCGCACGCCGAGGCCGGCGCCGATCCCCCGGGTGAGCGTCGTCTTGCCGGCGCCCAGAGGCCCGGTCAGCACCACGAGATCGCCCGCGCGGAGCCGCGATCCGATCTCGCGCCCCCACGCCTCCATCTCATCCGCGGAGGTCACCTCGCGCTCGCCCAGGTATTCGTCGATTCCGCTCATCACCGGCCTCCCGTCATCTCGGACGATACCGCCGTGCGGTGCACGCGCGGGCCGATCCGCGTGACGATCTCGTAGTCGATCGTGTCGGCGGCGTCGCCCCATTCGGCCGCCGCGGGGAACCCCAGCGTGGGGTCGCCGAAGAGAACGACCTCGTCGCCGATCGCGACGTCGGCGTCTCCGACGTCCACGACGAACTGATCCATCGCGATCCGCCCCGACACGGTGAACCGCCGGCCGCCGATCACCACCGGTCCGCGGCCGGAGGCCTGCCGCGGCACGCCGTCGGCATAGCCGAGGGGTACGAGGGCGAGCGTCGTCTCGCTCGCGGTGCGATGGGTGTACCCGTACGAGACGCCCTGGCCCGCGGGCACGCGGCGCACGGCGGCGACCGCGGTGCGCAGGGTCATCGCGGGCTGGAGCCCGAGGTCGGCGGAGGACCGATCCGGAAGCGGCGAGAGGCCGTAGATCGCCAGCCCCAGGCGCACGCAGTCGAGCCTCGCTTCCGGGAGCGCGATCGCGGCGTTCGACGCGGCGATGTGGCGCAGCGGCGGGTGCACGCCGGCCGCCGCCGCCTCGGCGAGAGCGTCGTGGAATCGGGCGAGCGCAGCCCGGTCTTCGTCGATGCCCGTGTTCGACAGGTGGCTGAACACGCCGATGACCCGCAGCTGTCCGATGCGCTCGAGACGGGCCGCCTCCGCGCAGACGCGCTGCCACTCGCGGGGCTCGACACCGTTGCGCCCGAGGCCGGTCTCGACCTTCAGATGGACTCCGACCGGCTGACCGGGGGATGCCGCGGCCGCGGCGGCCTGCAGCTGAACAAGGCTCGAGATCCCGAGCTCGATGCGGTGCTCCGCGGCCTCGCGGAAGTCGGTCTGGGGGCCGTGCAGCCAGGCCACGAGGGGCGCAGTGATCCCGGCCCGGCGCAGCGCGACGGCCTCGGCGATGTCGGCGACGCCGAGGCGCGAGGCTCCCCCCGACAGGGCCGCCGTCGCGGCGCGCACCGCGCCGTGGCCGTAGCCGTCGGCTTTGACGACGGCGATGACCTCGGTCTGGACGAGGCGCCGGAGATGACGGACGTTGTGCTCGATCGCCTCGACGTCGATGAGCGCTTCGCGAAGCGGCCGCGGGGTCATGATGCCGCCTCGGCGATCACGTAGGCGGTCGCGAGGTTCGCATCGTGCGAGAGCGACAGGTGGACGGCGATGACGCCGCGCGCGGCGACGGTCGCCGCCGTCTCGCCGGTGAGCGCGAACACCGGGCGCCCCGACGTCTCCGATGCCACCTCGATGTCGACCCAGTGCACGCCCTCGGAACCGCCCAGGGCCTTGATGAGGGCCTCCTTGGCGGCGTAGCGAGCGGCCAGCGAGCGCGGTTTGAGCGCGCGCTCGCTCGGCGAGAAGAGTCGGTCGAGCAGGCGGGGCGTGCGCTCGAGGGAGCGCTCGAAGCGCGGCACGTCGACCAGGTCGACGCCGATGCCGACGATCACGGCATCCTCTTCCGCCCGGTCCGGCTCACTCGACCGTGACCGACTTGGCGAGGTTGCGCGGCTGGTCGACGTCGAGGCCCTTGGCGGTCGCCAGGCCCATAGCGAAGATGTGCAGCGGCACGACGGCCAGCAGCGGCTCGAACAGCGGCTCGGCGAGCGGGATGCGCAGCACCTCGTCGGCGAACGGGAGCACCGCGGCATCCCCCTCTTCGGCCACCGCAATGATGCGGGCACCGCGGGCGCGGATCTCCTGGATATTGGAGACGACCTTGGCGTGCAGCAGGGGCGAGCTCGTCGGCGAAGGCACCATGACGAACACCGGCTGGCCGGGCTCGATGAGGGCGATCGGACCGTGCTTGAGCTCGCCGGCGGCGAAGCCCTCGGCGTGGATGTAGGAGATCTCCTTGAGCTTGAGCGCGCCCTCGAGCGCGATCGGGTAGCCGACGTGGCGGCCGAGGAAGATCACCGAACGCGTGTCGGCCATCCAGTGCGCGAACTGCTCGATGTGCTCCTGCTCGCCGGCCAGCACGCGCGCGATCTTCTCGGGAACGGCCTCGAGCTCAGCCACCTGCTCGGCGATCGCCTCGTCGGTCAGGGCGCCGCGCACGCGGCCGACGTGCAGAGCCAGCAGGTAGAGCGCCGTGATCTGCGCGACGAACGCCTTGGTCGACGCGACGGCGACCTCAGGACCGGCGTGGGTGTAGACGATCGCGTCGGACTCGCGCGGGATCGTGGCTCCCTGCGTGTTGCAGATCGAGAGAGTCTTCGCGCCCGCCTCGCGGGCGTACTTGACGGCCATGAGGGTGTCCATCGTCTCGCCCGACTGGCTGATCGACACCACGAGGGTGCGGGGTCCGATGACCGGGTCGCGGTAGCGGAACTCGTGGGCCAGCTCGACGTCGACGGGCACGCGGGCCCACTGCTCGAGCGCGTACTTGCCGACCATGCCGGCGTAGGCGGCCGTGCCGCACGCGATGACGATGATGCGGTCGATACCGGTGAACAGTTCGTCGAGACCGTCGAGCTCGGGGATCTGGACGAAGCCGTCGTGGACGCGACCGCGAATCGTGTTGGCGACGGCCTCGGGCTCCTCCGAGACCTCCTTCGCCATGAACGACGACCAGCCGCCCTTATCGGCGGCCGCGGCATCCCACACGACTTCGAAGGGCTCGACGTCGACGGCGTCGCCGGAGAAGTCGGTGACCGTGACCTCCTGCGGGGTGATCGCGACGATCTCGTCCTGACCGATGGCGAGGGCGTGCCGGGTGTGCTCGACGAAGGCAGCGACGTCGGAGCCGAGGAAGTTCTCGCCGTCGCCGAGGCCGATCACCAGCGGCGAGTTGCGCCGGGCGCCCACGACGAGCCCGGGCTGGTCGCGGTGCAGGGCGAGGAGGGTGAAGGCCCCCTCGAGGCGCGACACCGTCGCGCGGAACGCCTCGACGAGATCGCCGGATGCCTGGTACTCGCGCCCCAGCAGCACGGCGGCGACCTCGGTGTCGGTCTCGCTGCGGAAGGTGTATCCCTCGGCGACGAGCTCGGACTTCAGCTCGGCGAAGTTCTCGATGATGCCGTTGTGGATGACGGCGAGCTTGTCGTCGTCGGCCAGGTGCGGGTGCGCGTTGGCATCGGTGGGACCGCCGTGGGTCGCCCACCGGGTGTGGCCGATGCCGGTCGTTCCGTCGGCGAGGGGATGAGCGGCGAGATCGTCGCGCAGCACCTGGAGCTTGCCGGCGCGCTTGCGCGTGCCGAGACCGCCCTCGCCGTCGATGACGGCGATGCCGGCAGAGTCGTAACCGCGGTACTCCAGGCGGGCGAGACCGGAGATGAGGATGTCCTGCGAGGGACGGGGGCCGACGTAGCCGATGATTCCGCACATGGGCTCCATCCTAGATCGGCAGCCCGGGTGCGTTCGTGTCAGGCCGGCGCGGGGCCGCGCAGCGCGGCCAGCACGGCGTCGACGACCTCGAGGTTCGAGAAGATCGCGTCGTGTCCGCACGCCCCGCCGAAGGGCGGCGCGGCGACCTGGCCCGACAGCACCATGCCGATCCCCGCGGTGCCGGGCGGCAGGTCCGTGCGGCACGTGATGACGGTGGTCTCGCTCGCGCCGGCGAGCGCGGAGTCCTCGGCCACGAGCCCGTCGCCGAGGCGGGCCTCTGCGATCCTGCCCGTCGGCAGCGGCATCGTGACGACGGCCGATCCGGCGATCGCGTGCACGTGCAGGCCCGCGGGCCAGTCGGGCAGGCCGGCGATGTCGGCAGACCCGGCGCGCAGCGCGATGCCGGCGGGCCCCAGGGCCGCGATCCCCGTCCGGATGATGGGCGGCAGGTCGCACCCGCCGCGGGCGTCGGTGGCGAGCTGGTTGTTGCAGACGGCGCCGATCCAGGGCAGCACGAGGTTCTGCAGCACCGGCACCGTCGACATCGTGGCGCGGATCGCCGCGGCGATGTCGACCGCGACGTTTGCGATGTCTGACCCCTGCGAGGGAGCGGCGACGGTGACGACCTCGCCGATGAGGGCGGCGATCCCGGGGTCGTCTCGCAGCGCGTAGCGCAGCGCGAGCCCGCCCATCGAGTGCGTCACGATGTCGACCGGACCGTGGACGCTGTCGGCGATCGACCGGATGGCGGCGGCGAGGTTGTCGGCCGACCCGTTCGAGCCCACCCATCCCGCCGAGTTCGCGGAGTAGTCGAAGGCGTACACCGCGACGCCGGGCTGGGCCTCGAGCCGCTCCTGCAGCGACGCCGTCATCCCGCGTGCCACGGGGGCGCCCGAACCGTCCCGCCACTGCACGGGACGCGAGAACGGCGATCGCGCGTAGGAACGCTGTCCGTCCGAGGCCGGGAGCACCGTGCTGAGCCAGCCGTGCACCAGCAGCACCGCCCGCGAGTCCTGCTCGCTCTCCTGGCTGAACCGCACGACGCGATCGCCGAGCGCGGCCGCGACTCCCGACCCGGCCGGCGCGAACGCCGACGACGCCGCCGCGGGGGCGAGCGTGGCCGTGGCGGCGAGCATGACGACCGTGCTCAACGCCACGAACGGACGCCACCGGGAGCGCCGCCGCCGCACTCGCGAGCGCGCGCGTATCACAGCGCGCACGAGCGCGCGTGAACGCCGCCCCAGTTCCATGGATTCATACCTAGCAGGTTGCGGCGACTCGTGCGTGCGGGAACACCGGGAGCCACCTTGCGATGAAAATGACGAGGGCCCTCTCGAGTCAGCCATTTGGGGACTGATTTACTCGAGAGGGCCCCGCTACACCTACGGGCTCTCGGTCGGGCCGTTGGGGACGGCGGGCGACCGAATCACCGCTTGGGGAACGGTTCGAGCGCTGCGCAGGCGAATGAAGCCTAGCGGATCCGCGTGAAGAGAACGCCGATCTGCGTCAGCATCTTTGTCCCCCTATTGGCGGACACGACCATCGGCTGTACGATCAACCACGGCGCGCAGGCTCCCTGCTTTTGGGGGGTATGGGAGTCACGATGGGCGTCGAACTCACGGTGTCGATGGGGATCTGTGCATTGTGAGGGCGTTGTGCAGTGCGCATCCGCGCACGCGCACTGCACAACGCGCGCCGCCGTAGAGAAGATGCCTCGGAGATTGACGCTTCCGGGGAGCAGGACACTCTGACATACTGAGCGCAGCCCGCGGCAGAGCCCGGGCACAACGCAGGGAAGAAGACTCGCCGGGATGGGACCCGGCGTGCTGGACCCGGCGGTATTGGGGACGAGAGATGGACGTGGGTCCGCTCTCGTGGGGACTTGGGGGATGACCATGACGAGGCGATTCCACGCGCTCGCACGGCTGCTGGGGGGCAGCCGACGCGACGGCGTCGACCGTGACGGCCCGACCTCATCCCGTCGGCGGCTGCCGGCCCACCGATACACGCCGTTCGGATGTGGCGGCTCACGCTCGATCACCGCGACCCGGGCCCCGGCCACGCCGGCTCGTCCGATCGGACCGCGCGGTTGCGGGTCGCACCCCTCCCCCTGAGTGGGGGCCGTCCACACCCAGGCGTGCCCGTCGTCCTCACGGATGGCGGGCACGCCGCTCTTCTCACGGGCGAATCAGACCTTGCGCAGGAGCACCCGCTCGACAGCGTGCGACGCCCCCTTGTGGAGGATCAGGGTCGCGCGGTGCTTCGTCGGCAGGACGTTCTCGACGAGGTTCGGGAGGTTGATGTCGTTCCAGAAGCCGCGAGCCATCTCGGCCGCCTCGTCGTCGTCGAGATCGGCGAAGGTGTTGAAGTACGACGAGGGATTGTTGAACGCCCCGGCCTTCAGCGCCATGAAGCGGTCGACGTACCACTGGCTGATGTGCTCGGCATCCGCGTCGACGTAGATGGAGAAGTCGAACATGTCGCTGACGGCCACCTCGTGCGGCGCAGGCGGGGGCGCCAGCACGTTGAGCCCCTCGACGATCACGACGTCGGGGCGGCGGACGGTGATCTGCGCATCGGGGACGATGTCGTACCGCATGTGCGAGTAGAACGGCGCGTGCACCTCGGGTGCACCCGACTTGACCTCGGTCAGGAACTCGATCAGCGCGCGACGGTCGTAGCTCTCGGGGAATCCCTTGCGCGCCATGAGACCTCGGCGCTCGAGCTCGACGTTGGGGTAGAGGAAACCGTCGGTCGTGACGAGCTCGACGCGCGGTGTGCCCGGCCAGCGGCTCATGAGCTCGCGGAGCAGACGCGCCACGGTCGACTTGCCGACCGCGACGGAACCGGCCACGCCGACGACGAAGGGCGTCGTGCTGTCCTCCTCGCCGAGGAACGCATCGGTGTCGGCACCGAGACGCCGAGTCGCGCTGGCGTAGAGCGACAGCAACCGGCTGAGGGGGAGGTAGACCTGCGAGACCTCGCCGAGATCCATGCGGTCGCCGAGACCGCGGAGCTGGACGATCTCGGTCTCGGTCAGCGGCTGAGCGACACCCGCCGCGAGACGGGACCAGTCCGCGCGGTCAATCTCGCGGTACAGCGCGGGGGCGAGCGGCGCCAGCGCCTGCACATCTTCAGGGGACATCGCGCTCATCGTAGTCCCCGCGCCCCGCCCCGCCGGCGCACCCGGCCTGCCACTACTGTGAACTCGTGCGTCTGGGAGTCCTCGACATCGGTTCGAACACCGTCCATCTGCTCGTCGCCGATGTCCGCCCCGGTGGGCGCCCGCTGGCCCGGACGAGCAAGCGAACGGTGCTGCGGCTCATGCGCTACCTCGAGCCCGACGGATCGATCAGCGACGAGGGGGTCCGGGCGCTGGTCGCGGCCGTGGCCGAGGCGGTCGCGGTGTCGCGCACCGAGAACGTCGCCGAGCTTCTGGCGACCGCCACGAGCGCCGTGCGCGACGCGACGAACGGACCGCAGGTGATCACGGCGATCGAAGCGGCGCTGGGACAGGACCTCCAGGTCCTCGGCGGAGAGTCCGAGGCCCGCTTCACCTTCCTCGCGGTGCGTCGCTGGTTCGGCTGGTCGGCGGGCGAGATCCTGCTGTTCGACATCGGCGGCGGCTCGCTCGAGATCGCCGCCGGCAGCGACGAGCTGCCCGACACCGCCGCCTCCGTGCCGCTCGGAGCAGGCCGCATGACGGTGCAGTTCCTGCCCGCCGATCCGCCCGGCGAGGGAGCCGTGGAGCTCCTGCGCGAGCACGCGAGGGCGACGCTGGCACCCGTGGTCACCGCGATGTCGGCCGGTCGCCGGCCGGATCACGTCGTCGGGTCGTCCAAGACGATCCGCTCCCTCGCGAAGCTCGCGGGATACCCGGTGCCGGGCTGGTCGGGGATCGAGCGGATGACACTGCCCCGCGCGGCGCTCGGCTCGTGGATCCCGCGACTCGCCCGCATCCCGGCATCCGCACGGCAGGAGCTCCCCGGCATCACGGCCGATCGCACCTTCCAGATCGTCGCGGGGGCCGTCGTGCTGCACGAGGCGATGCGAGCGTTCGACGTCGACGAGCTCGAGGTCTCACCCTGGGCCCTGCGCGAGGGTGTGCTCCTGCGCTACATCGAGTCGTTGTCGTGGAGCGCCCCGCGGACGTGACCTGCTGCCACGAGTGACGGTCCACGGGTCGGGACAGTGGCTTCGAGGACCACCTCACGCCCGAGCTGGAACACACGGGCCGACGGGCCGAGCCCGGCGACACCGAGGCCGGGGGTCCTCTCATCAGCACGCAGGCGACCGGGCGCACGCACACGCACGGACAGGGTCGACCCGCTCTCGTCGGACTGCACCTCGATGGCGGCGGATCTCGCCGCGGCGTGCTTGACCGCGTTGACGAGCCCCTCGGCGACGACCGCGACGACGCGCGTGGACACGAGGTCGTCAGTCATGGCGTTCCTCGCCGCGGGGTCGACATCCGACGAGACGGACAGCACCGGAGCCCAGATCGCCACCGTCTCGGACAGACCGGCTGGCCGGGCCGGGACCCACGGGCCGGCATCGGCCGCCTCGGACAGCCCCTCTCCGATCGATTTTTCGAAGGCGATGAGGTCCGCCCCTGTCGCGAGATCGTCGTCGACCCGGGCCGCGAGCATGACGCAGCTGCTCTGGATGCGGCCGTGCAGCAGGTCCGAAGCACGCAGCAGCTCCTGCCGGGTGCTCGATGCCTGGTCCGCTGCCGAGCGGACCACTGCTCTCAGCGCACGCCCCAGGCGGCGCGATTCGACCCGTCCGCGATGAACGGCCTCAGCGCAGAGCGCCGCAACGACGGCGACGCCGGGGAGAGCGATGACGGGGATCAGCGGAACCAGAGTGCGCGCCCCCATCAGGGCGAGCGCCGCGCCGGCGACCACGACGGCGGCGCCCGTCCAGACCACGACGAGCCGAAGGCCTCGGGCATGGGCCGCGCAACGGTGCGACACGCGACGACTGACGTGGTCGGCTGCGAGACAGAGCAGCACGACGCCCACCACCATGACGGCGGCGAGCTCTGGCCCGGCGGAACGAAGCGCGAACGGCGCACTCCCCGCGGCGAAGATCACCCCGACGAGGCCGACCGCGGGCGGTCGGAGCCGCTCGAAGAATGTCCGCGCGCCTCGGGGCGTCGGGGCATCCGCGAGGTCGGGCGCGACCTCCGCGAGATCGATGCCGGCACGGGCCCGTGCACTGTGGCTGGCGGAGCGGACGGTGTCGGAGAACTCTCGCACGCGGTCGAAGTCGACATCCGCAGCCAGCAGAGCCGACAGCGCCGTTCGGAGGACGGTGATCTCAGCGGCCAGGAACGCGCGGCTCTCCCGCTCGTATCGGCTCGCGCGGCGCTGCTCATCGCTGACCGTCCGCAACGCGTCGAGCAGACGCGCTCGAGCTATCCCAGAGCTGACGTAGAGCTGCTCGGTGACGGCGACCAGCGACAGGATGCTGATCCAGACGACGATGTTCGTGACGATCCGCTCACCCCACGCAGGGTCGGTACCGAGGCCGAAGGCTCCGACCGCTACGACGTCGTTGAGGAAGGGGCGGCTCGCAGCTGCGACGAGGACTGCGGTGAGCACCAATGCCCCGCGCACCGTGGGTGACGGGATGCGTCTTTCCAGGATCGCGATCGGAAGCAGCGCGATGCCCATCGCCACGGCGACCAGAGCCGCCGCGAGCTGCGCGGAGAGGACCTCCGAGAGCGTATCGACCGTCGCGTAGGGTGCGAGCACGACGGCCGCCGTGGGGAGAGCGACGAGTGCGCTCCACACGGTGAAGAAGCGCCCGCCCGACACGGCGTCCCACCAGATCACGACGCCCGGGCGAACCCGCGCACGGCGTCGCGATTGTCGTCCCCAGCCCACACCCGCCCCCTCGAACCCGACGGGTCGATCCTTCGCTGGCGGACATACTAGCGAACCGCGATGACGACAACTCACGCTGCCGCGGCAGGACGTGCCGTCAGGCGGTCGCGGCCCGCCCGCGGTCGGCGGCTGCCGAGAGCGCCCGCCGGAGCTGCGTGCTCGACGTGTGCGCGGTGTACGGGAAATAGACGACCTCAACGCCGACGTCAGCGAAGCGCTTCTCAAGCGCGCGCCCCTTCTCGGTGTCTCGCCAGTCGTCGCCCTTGAAGAAATGCGTAAAGCCGACCTCTCGCCACGCGTCGAGCTTGTCGGGAACACGCTCGATGTGCACGTCGTCGACGAAGTCGATGTGGCGCACGATCTCGGCGCGCTCTTCCGTGGGGATGAACGACGAGATGCCCTTGGTGCGCAGGAGCATCTCGTCGCTCACCACCCCGGCGATGAGGATGTCGCAGTGCTCGCGAGCACGCCGAAGGATCTGCAGATGACCGATGTGAAACACATCGAACGCCCCCGCGGCGTACCCGATTCGCTGTGTCATGGCGCCCCCAAAACGCTCGTGACCCGCCCATTGGTCCCACCCGCCGAGCGCATTCCCCAATACCGACATGATGCCGGTGCGAGTGACAGTACACCGATCCGGGGCGTCAGCGGAAGTCGGCGTGTCGCGCGGCGGCCCCAGGACTTCCGTCAGGCTCGGAGATGGTGTAGAAATCGAGGGCGGGCCGTGTGGGAACGGCCACGGAGAAATCCGACGCACTCGGTCTCGAGCCTGGGAACTCGTGACCGTTCCGAGCGATCTCGTCGCGATGTTCCATTGGGGGGAGCACATCATGCGCGTCAATCATGTCGTCGGGCGCATCAGAGCACGCGTCATCGGATCGATTCGATGACCGCCGTCGAGGACCGCGCCGGCCTGGGCTCAGGAGAGTCACGGGACCCCGCGGTCTCGCCGCGGCGCCTGCCGTCGCTCGAGCTGCGGACGCAGCGCGAACGGCGATATGCGCGTCGCCTGCGCGTGACGGACACCCTCGTCGCCGGTGCCGCCGTGTCGGCGGCGGGCGCCGCATCGGTGCGTCTGGGCGAGACACCGTCGGTCGCGGCCCCGATCGCGATGGCGACCCTGATCGTGTGGCTCGCCGGGCTCACCCTTTTCGGATCTCGGGAGCCGCGCGTCATGGGTGCCGGTTCGAGCGAGTACAAGCGGGTGGCGAACGCGACGGGCGTCGCCTTCGGAATCCTCGCGGTCGGGTTCGAGGTCGCGCAGTGGGACGGTCTGCGCATGCAGATGGTCGTCGCACTGCCCATCGGCCTGCTCGCGCTGCTCGTGGCGCGCTGGCGCTGGCGCTCGTGGCTGCGGATGCGACGGCGTCTGGGGGAATACGCGTCGCCGACGCTCATCGCGGGAAAGCGCCGCGACGTCGATTACGTCACGCGTCAGCTCGCCCTCGCGGACAACGGCTACTCCGTCATCGCGCTGGCGCTGACCGACGAGGTGGTCGCCGATGACCCCGGTCGGGTGTTCCGTGCCCGCACCGCCGATGACATTGCCCGAGTCGCCCGTGACGTCGGCGCCGACACCCTCGTCATCGCGAGCGTTCCCGACGACGACCCGGACTTCACGCGCTCGCTGGCCTGGCAGCTGGAGGGAACCGCGGCCGAGCTCATCGTGTCGAGCCGACTCGCCGACGTCGCCGGCCCCCGCATCAGCCTCAGCCCGATCGAGGGCCTGCCGCTCATCCATGTGAAGATCCCGGTCTTCGAGGGCGCCGCCCACACGCTGAAGCGGCTCCTCGACCTCGTCGTGAGCGCCGTCGCGTGCACCGTCGTGGCGCTGATGACCCCGGCGATCGCGTTGGCCGTCAAGGTCGACTCCCCCGGCCCGGTGTTCTTCCGTCAGCGCCGCGTCGGCCGTGACGGGCGGGAGTTCACGATGCTGAAGTTCCGTTCGATGACCGACACCGCGGAGCAGGAGCTCGCCGAGCTGCTGCCGGCGAACGACGGCGCGGGACCGCTGTTCAAGCTCCGCGCCGACCCGCGTGTGACGCGCGTCGGCCGATTCCTGCGCCGCTACTCGCTCGACGAGCTGCCCCAGTTCTTCAACGTCCTCCGCGGGGACATGAGCATCTCCGGTCCGCGTCCGCCACTGCCGTCCGAGGTCCGCAACTACGAGGGCCGGGTGTTCCGGCGGCTCTACATCAAGCCCGGCATCACGGGCCTGTGGCAGGTGAGCGGACGCAGCGACCTGTCATGGGAGGACAGCGTCGCCTTGGATCTCCGCTACGTCGAGAACTGGTCCGTGACCCTCGACCTCATGATCATGTGGCGCACCGTCAAGGTGATGCTCCGACCCGTGGGAGCGTACTGATGAGCCCGAGACCCGAGCCGGTGCCGGCATCCGTCCTCTTCGTGGGCATCAATTACAGCCCGGAGCCGACAGGTGTCAGTCCGTACACGACAGGGATGGCCGAAGGGCTGGCCCGCGAAGGCTGGGACGTCCGCGTCCTCACGTCGTACCCGCACTATCCATGGTGGCGCGTGCCGGAGGAGTTCCGGGACCTGCCGGCACGGTCGGCAGCGGCGGGGGTGGACATCCGGCGGCTGCGCCACTACGTGCCGCGGGTGCCCAGCACGATCAAGCGAGCCCTGTTCGAGATATCGTTCGGGCTGCGCGCCGTGACGTGTCGATGGGACAGTCCCGCCGCCGTCGTCGTCGTCTCACCGGCGCTGCTGGCCTCTCGCCTGGTGGCTCTGCGCGCGCGGGTGCATCGCATCCCGGTCGTCACCTGGGTGCAGGACATCTACGCGCTCGGTGTGCAGGAGGCGGGCTCGGGGACCGGCGCCGGAGCCATCGGGGCGATCGAGGTGAGCCTGTTCGCGGCCTCGGAGCGGGTCGTCGTCATCCATCGCCGGTTCCGCACCGCCCTCGAGGACAGGCTGGGCGTCACGCGTCCGGTCGACGTCGTGCGCAACTGGTCGCACGTGCCCGAGCCGGAGGCGAGCGACACCACCGCGACACGTCGTCGAATCGGCTGGGCCGATGACGACGTCATCGTCCTGCACACCGGCGCGATCGGGGCGAAGCAAGGACTGGAGAACGTCGTCGATGCCGCCGTCGTCGCCCGGGAGCGCGGGTCGCGCGTGCGCTTCGTGCTCGTCGGGGACGGCGGCCAGCGCGCCGCGCTCGAGCAGCGCACGGGCGCCGACGCCGTCTCGTTCGTCGACCCGCTTCCCGAGTCGGAGTTCCTCGACGTCCTCGCAGCCGCAGACATCCTGCTCGTCAACGAACGGCCAGGCCTGACGGAGATGTCGGTGCCGAGCAAGCTCACCTCGTACTTCGCGGTCGGGAAGCCGGTGCTGGCCGCCGTGGACGAGACCAGCACCACCTATGCCGAGATGGACGCTGCCGGCGCCGGCCCGATCGTGCCGCCCGCGGACCCCGATGCTCTCGTCACTGCGGCCGAAGCGCTCGCGGCCGCCCCGGAGCGGGCGGCGCGCTTCGGCGCTGAGGCGCAGAGCTACCGGCGGCGGCGGCTGTCGGAGGAAGCCGCGGTCGCAGCGTTCGAGCGGACACTCTTCACGGCGATCAGCGGAGCGGGGCGCACCGCGACTGCAGGAGCCACCCGCGGCAGCCGTCGGGCGGAAGCCGCGGCGGCCCGGACGGCGCACCGTGCGCCACGGTGAGCGACCGACGACGTTCTCTCACCACGAAGCGGGGGCTGCGGCTGCAGTCCCCGCTTCGGTGTTACCGGACGCGTCGGACGGACCCTCCCCGCGTCGCGCGGCCCTATAAAGAGGTGTGTCCGCGGGGCACGTCGGAGGCCCGGTCGACGTTCGGGTCGTCGGCCGGGCCTCCGGGTGCGACGCGAGCGCCGCCCCCGCCGCGTCAGGGCAGGGTGTACGTGAGCGTGAGAGTCGGGCGCTGGCTCGCCGAGGTCGCCTCCCGCGAGAAGATCCGAAGATTGTCCGCTGAGGTGGTCGAGAGCCGGAGCGTGACAGCCTGCCCGAGGAGGGGGGCGAGCTGCTCGACGGCGAGTGGCACGGTGTACGCGGTGTTGGTGGCGGACGCCCCCGACAGCGTTCCGACGGGCCCCGTCCCGCGGATCGCAGTCGGTCGATTGTTCCAGGTCAGCGTCGCCTCGTCCCAGGTGCCGTCCATCAGATGCACGTCGTGCGCCCCGGTGCTTCCCGCCGAAGGGTCGGTCGAGGTCCGCACGCCGAACGTGGCCGAGACGAGCGTCGCGCCCGGAGGGAGGGTGGGCAGCGAGAGCCGGAGAAAGCTCTGCTGGCCGACATCACCCCGTGAGACGAGCTGGTTCGAGGTCGCATAGTTCTGCGCCGGCGTGTTGGCGTATCCGGCGGCGTCCGCGTCGACCGCGACCGTCGCCGTCGCCGTCTGCACCGCGGGCACGACCGTCGCCGAGACCGCTGCCGAGGCCGCGCTGACGTTTCCCGCGGCGTCGCGGGCGGCCACGCGGTACCAGTACGTTCCGGATGCCAGTCCGGCATCGGTGTGACTCGTGGTCGTCACGGTGGCGATCCGGACAGAAGGGTCGGCGGCGAAGTCGGCGCTGGCGCCGCGGTAGAGCTCGTAGCCGGATACCCCGACGTCGTCGCTGCTCGCCGGCCACGAGAGCTGGGCTGAGCCACCGCTGACCGTCACGGCCGGTGTCCCCGGCACGGACGGCGCCGTCGTGTCGGGCGCGGTCACGGTGACCGTCACCTCGCTCGACGCGGGACCGGCGTTGCCGGCGGCGTCGAACGCAACGACCCGGTACACATAGGTGCCCGGCTCGAGCGGGCCGTCCTGAGCGGTCGTCCCGGCCGTCTGCGCCACCCGGTTGCCGGCCGACACCGCGAACCCGGGCGTCGTGCTGCGGTGAGCGTCGTAGCGGACGACTCCGCGGTCATCCGTCGCGGCGGTCCACGAGAGGCCGACCGTCGATCCCGTCGCGTTCGCCTGCACGCCCGCGGGCGCGGTCGGAGCCGCCGTGTCCGGGGCCGACAGCGGTGTGAACTCGAGCACGATCACCGGACGGTACGAGCTGTTCGCCGCCTCCGACGACCACAGCCGCAGGTTGTCGGCACCCGAGCCCGTCATCCGCAGCGTCGCGTTCTGTCCGAGCAGCGGCCGCAGCGATGCCGTCGAGAGATCGACGCTGTAGGCCGTGTTGACGGCGGGTGCCTGTCCGAGGCGCCCCGCCGCGGTTCCCGGCGTGGTGGGACGCGAGTTCCACGTGACCGTCGATTCGTTCCAGGCGTCTCCGATGACTGCGAAATCGGTCGGCTCGACGGTGCCCGCAGACGGGTCGGTCGAGGTACGGAGCTTCAGTGTCACGCGTGTCAGCGCCGTGCCGTTCGGGGCCGTCGGCAGCGGGGCCGACAGCAGCGACTCGATCTGGCTGGTACCGCCGCGGCTGGAGATCTGCGTGCTCGCGCCGTAGTTCGTGCCGGGCACGCCCTGCACCACCATCGCGTCCTCGGCCACCGGGACCGTGACCACGACCGGCTCGACCGATTCGATCGTGACCGCGACGGATGCCGCGGCACCGACGTTGCCGGCGGCGTCGACCGCCGTGATCTTGTAGTGGTAGACGCCGGGCGCGAGGCCCGCGTCGTCGAACTTCAGGTCGGTGACCTCGGCGACGCGGTTGGTGTCGTCGGCGACGAAGGCCGCGTCGGAGCCGCGATGCACGCGGTATCCGGTGACGCCGCGGTCATCCGTGGCCGCGGTCCACCGCACCTGCACCGTGCCGTCGACCAGGGCGGCCGTGGCGGTGGCAGGCGCCGAAGGCGGCGTCGTGTCGGGCGCGGCCACCGTCGCCGGGAGCGAGGCCGGCGAGGCCGCGCTGACGTTGCCGGCCGCGTCGGATGCGGTCACGCGGTAGTAGTACGTGCCGGGCTCGGGCGCCGGGTCGGTGAACCCGGTGGTCGCCGTTGCGCCGACGACGTTCGCGGCGTTCGCCGTGAAGTCCGCCGTCGGGCCGCGGTGGACGGTGTAGCCCGTGACCGCGACGTCGTCGGCGACCGCGTCCCACGTCACCGAGATCCCGTCGGCGGCGACCGTCGCGACCGGGACTGCGGGCGTCTGCGGAGCCGTCGTGTCGGGGAGGTCGACCTTCGCGGCGTCCGTCGCGGGTCCGACGTTGCCGGCGGCGTCGACCGCGACCACACGGTAGTACCGCGTACCGGGCACCTGCGCCGTGTCGACGAATACGGTCGTCGCTGTCGACCCGAGCCGCGTGTCCTCGCCGAGGGCGAAATCGGCCGTCGCGCCGCGGTAGACCGTGTACGACGTCACCGCGTGGTCGTCGGTCGCGGCCGTCCACGACAGGTGCACGCCGTCGGCGAGGGCCTGCGCGGACAGCGCCGTCGGCGCGGTCGGCGGGGTGGTGTCGGCGATTCCGATCGCGTGGTGGCGGGCCACCGTCGCCGCGTCGAGCGTCGTCGGGTAGATCGCGAACTCGTCGAGCTCGCCGTCGAAATAGAACGACTGGGGCTGGCCGGGCCAGCCGCCGAGGTTGCCGCCGCCGATGCGCCAATAGCCCTCGCCGGTCTCGGCGCCCGTCTGTCCGTTCGCGGCCACGAGCTCGCCGTCGACATAGAGCTTGCGTCCCGTCTCGTCGATGACGGCGACGGCGTGGTGCCAGAGGTTGTCGTTGTACGACTTCGAGGACTCGACCGTCGCGACATAACCGGGGTACGAGCCCCAGATGAGGCGCCCCTCGTTCGTCATGTACAGCTGCTTGTCGTAGTTCCATCCGTTGCCGGTCGGGACGTTCTCGAACCCGAACAGCTTGCCGCCCGCGGTCGTGTCAGTGCGGAACCAGATCTCGCCCGAGGTGGTCGGCGAGGGAGCGGTCGGCTGAGCCAGCGCTACCGTGCCGGAGTCGTTACCCGGGAGCGCGACCGATCCGCTGCCGGGGACCGCACCCGAGGGCTGCCTCTGCGCCCCGGAGTTGTAGGCGCCGGGGCTCGTGCCGAACAGCGACGAGTCGTCCGCCACAGCTCCGGCGTCGTCGAAGCGCCAGTAGAGAGAGGGCTCGGATCCAAAGACGGCGGCCCCGTATGCGTCCGCCGGCGCCGCGTTCAGGTCGAGCGTGCGTCCCGAGGCCTGATAGTGCGCCGCGACGCGGGCGGGCGCAAGGGCGCTCGGGTAGATCGCCACCTCGTCGACGAGCCCGCCGAAGAAGTTGCTGGAAGGCTGCCCCGGCCATCCTCCCAGCTGGTCGCCACCCACTCGCCACACGCCCCAGTACGACTGTTGGTCGCGGTTGCTGTTGGATCCGACGCGGAGGCCGTCGACGTAGAGCGCCATGCCGCTCGCCCCCTGGGTCGCGACGATGTGGTGCCACTGACCGTCGTTGAGCGGCTGAGGGCTGGTGACGGTCGACGCGCTCCCGATCCAGACGCCGAAGGTGACGCGCCCGTCGTTCTGCATGTAGACGTGGCGGTCGTACGAGCCGCTGAGGTTCGAGATGTTGGAGCCGGTGCGGGGACGGCCGTTGCCGAAGCCGACGATCTTGCCGCCCGCGGTCGTCGTCGTGTTGATCCACGCCTCCACGGTGTACGTCGAGGGCCCGAGCCGCAGCTGATCGGTGATGGCGTAGTCATCGACGCCGTCGAACTTCAGCGAGCCGCCCGCGGCGGGCACCGCACCGTCGGTCGAGACGGTGGCCCCGTCCATCAGGATCGCCGGGACCGCATCGGTGCGGGTCTGCGCGGCCCCTGAGTCGTGAACCCAGGTGCTGTTGGCTGCGCCGGACCACAGGCTCACCGGCCCGTCGGCGCGCACGGCGGCGGGATAGTCGGCACCGGCCGCGCGAGCCGTGGCACTGACAGCGGCGGAGCGGGCCGAGGTGTTGGTACCGTCACTGGCGGTGACGCGGTACGAGTAGCTCGCACCCGGCGTCACGTTCGTGTCGACGAAGGTGACCTGCGGGCGCTCCCACCACAGCGATTTGCCGGTGCCGCTCCAGATCGGATCCGTCGCGTTGCCGCGGTAGACGCTGTAGGTCAGGTGGCTGTCGTCGGCGTCCACCACCGTGCGGAAGCGCACCTGGATGGTGCCGTCGCTCGTGGCCTGCGCGCTGGCCACGGGCGTGGGCGGAGCACCGGTGTCCTGCGGGCCGAACCGGGTGAGCCCCTGCTGGGCGTGGCCGTTGATGGTGGTGAAGTCACCGCCGGACCAGAGGTAGCGCTGCCCGCTCGCATTGCCGGTGGCGACGGCGAGGGCGCGCGGCCCGATGCCCTCGCCGATGCCGTCGTTGCCGAGCGGGAGCCAGCCGAGCACCTCCATCGAGTCGGGGTTCTGCGCCATGAAATACCGACGGATGCCGTCGTTGAAGGCGTTGATCCCGCTGCAGTCGTGCGCGTGGCTGGCCGAGTACAGCGTGCCCTGGTACATCACGAGCGACTGGGTCGCGCCGAGGCACGTGTCGCGCCAGACCTGGTCACCCGTGGCCCAGGAGAAGGCCGCCTTGCCGTCGAACACCCCGCCGCCCGTGCCCTCGTTGCCGATGTAGAAGCGTCCGTCCCCGCCGTCGATGATGGTCTTGGTGACCGACGTGTCGGGGATGAAGCCCGGCCCGTAGGTGCGCAGCACATCACCGCCGCTGCCGTCGGCGATGCTCGCGCCGCTGACGATCGCGATCGAGTGCGAGTACTGACCGTTGATGGAGAAGAGGTCGCCGCCGATGACCACCTTCGCGCCGTCGGGCGACACGGCGATGGCGCGGCCCTCGTTGACCTGCGGCGGCAGATCGGTGCGGCCGCGCACCGCGTTGGCGGTCCACGGCAGCAGCGAACCGCTCGTGGCGTCGAAAGCAGCGAACGCCTGACGGGTCTGGCCGCCCACGGTCGTGAAGAGCCCGCCGGCGTAGAGCACGTTGCCGTGCAGCGCGAGTGCGGTCACCGTCGAGCCGGGCAGCGGCGCCCGGAAGGGAGCGACCGTGCACGCTTGCACGTCGAGCACCGCGATCCGGGCGACGTTGACACCGCCCACGGTGGAGAAGTTGCCGGCGATGTAGACACGCGACTGATCGGCGCTGACAGTGATGGCCCGCACCGTCGGGGTACCGCCGCTGAGCGTGACGCCGAACTGGCATGCGTCGGGCTCACCGGTCTCGGCATCGAGGATGACGAGGGCGTTGCGCGCTCGAGCCGCATCTGATCGGCCGGCCGGCGGGCGGATCTGCGAGAAGGTGCCACCGGCGACGACTTTGCCGCCGGCCGCACCCAGCGCGTAGACGGTGCCGTTGGTCTGCCAGGTCGACTGATCGTCGGCGGCGAATGAGACTCCGGGCGAAAGAGCGGATGCCGGCGCGGTGACCCCGGCGACCCCCGCCCCGATGATGAGAGCCATGACGACAGCGGCGACGGCCGCGATGCGTGTACGCACGAGTTTTCCCCAATTTTGCGCGCCCTCGCGGACGCTCCCCAAGACGCGCGGCCCCCGCCGCACGTCGTTCCCCCAAGCCCGGATCGATGCCCCAGCACCAGTCCGACTTCGTGCATCGTACACTGTGGCTCAGGGGACGCATAGGTCGGATTCCGCCGACCGGCGCGATGGGGGAGACAATGCGATTCGGCGACGCTTGGGGAAGCCTGCGACAGGCCCAGAAGGGCAAGCGAGGCGTCTCGCTGTACTCGCGGTGGGTCAATCGGCCGCTCGGGCGGGTCTTCGCCGCTGCGGCGGCCTCGGCGGGGATCGGCCCGAACGCGGTGACGGCGGTCTCCGCGCTGGCGACCGTGGCCGGCCTCGTCGTCATCGGGGCCGTGCCTGCCACGGTCGCGAGCGGCGTCGCCGCTTCGGCGCTGCTGGTCGTCGGCTTCGCGCTGGATGCCGCAGACGGCCAGGTCGCCCGCCTCACGGGCGCATCGTCGCGCGCCGGTGAGTGGCTCGACCACGTCGTCGATGCGGGGAAGATGGTCGGCGTGCATGCGGCCGTGCTCATCGGTTTCACCGCGGGCGGTCGCTCCGGCGGCGCGTGGATGCTCCTGCCGCTCGCGTACGCGCTGGTGTCGGTCGTGCTCTTCTCGGGTCTGACGCTCTACGCACTGCTGGCACCGCGCTCGAGCGCCGCACCACCGCCGTCGACGCTCCGAGCCGTGCTCCTCCTGCCCGCCGACTACGGCGTCCTCGCCGTCGCATTCGTCCTGTGGGGAACGCCCGAGGTCTTCGTCATCGTCTATGCGGCACTGCTGCTGGCCACCGCCGGTGTCACGGTGCTGCTCACTCGCAAATGGTTCCGCTCGCTGTCTGCGCCGATCGACGCCGTCTCGCCACGGACGTTCTAGACCCGAGGCTCATCAGCGCAGCGCCGCGATGACTGCCCGTGCGATCGCCTCGTGCCCTGCGTCGCTCGGATGCACCCCGTCGGGCGCCAGCAGACCGTCGCCGCCCGCCAAGGGCTGACCGATGTCGAGCCAGGTGGCCCCGACTCGCTGCGCGTCGGCGTGTACGAGCTCCGACAGCTGCTGCACGCCCTCCGGCGCGTCGTCATGCCACAGCACGTCGGTGACGTAGACGCGACTCTCCGGGTAGACGGCCGCGACCGTGTCGAAGAACGCGGCGACCTCGGCATCCACCGGGGACCCGCCGACGTCGTTGCGTCCGCCGGACACCACAACGATGTCGGGCACGAGGGCCGCGCCCTCGCGAGCCATCTCGCCGAAGGTGGGACACTCGTCCCGGCCGCACGCCGCTGGCGCGCCCTCGCCTGTCACCCGCGCGCCGTAGCCCGTACCGCCACGCGCGAGGTTGCGCACCCGCCAGCCCTCGGCTTCGCCGACGAGACTCGCCCACCCGAGCGACTTGTCGGACGCTCCGGTACCGGCAGTGTACGAATCCCCGAGGAACACCACGATCGGATCAGGAGCGCCGTCAACGGCCGAGCTCGGCCGCAGCGCGGCGCCGCCGGCGAGCACGCCGCCGATCGCCAGCGCTGAGAGGGCGACAGCCCATACAGGCATCCCTCCCCAGTCGGCCGACCACCAGCGTGCGCCGCCGCGCCCCACGCGCCGGGTGGAGCTCATCGTCCGGTCACGATCTCGTCGGTCGCCGGGATCCACACGTCGTGGGTCGAGGTCTCGTCCCGGTCGAACCAAGCGCCCGACACGGCGCCGCGGAGGGTGGCCGGCACGCCCGCCCACAGCCCCGCGTCGGGTACGCCGCGGGCACGCGTGAGGACCGATCCCGCGCCGAGAACGGATCTCGGCGGAAGCACGGCGCCGCCGAGAATCAGCACGCGTGTGCCGACGAACGACCGTTCTCCGATGGTGACCGGGAACGCGGCCTGAGCATTGCGCCGCAGGTCCACGCTGTGCGACATCACCCGGCTCTGGTGTCCGGCGAGCGAGGCGAAGGCTCCCAGCGTCAGCGACCCGGAGCAGTCGAGCTGGTGGCGGCTGGTGATCTTCGCGTGATCACCCAGCACGAGGCGCCCCCCGCCGGGCAGATGCCGGATGAAGACGGGGTGCGACGAGACGAGGTTCCAGCGACCGAGCATCGCATCACGTCCCAGCCGGATCTCGCTCATGTTCTTCACCACGTTCGCCGAACCGAACGAGGCCCCCGGCCCGAGTTCGAATGACGCGACGCGCCACACGATGCTCGCCCGTGCCCGCGCAGTGGCGTGGATGCGGTGACCGGCGCGGCGCAGGAGCGCATTCTTCAGAGGGCTCGCAGGCAGCAGCCACAGCGCGAGCCTCAACAGGTCGCGAACCTTGTCAGGCATCGATCTCCTCCCGGATGACGGTTCTGTTGGATCGGATGGTGCGCGAGGCCGCACCCGCTTCGACGGCGCCGCGGGTGACGAGCCCCACCACGACAGCCCCGAGAGCGCCCGGCGCGGCCCACAGGATGGCGCCGAGGGCGACGAGCGGGACGACGACGACGGTGCTGACGAGCGTGGCCTGCGCGCCGATGCGCAGGCGTCCGAGCGATGGCAGCAGCGCCTTGGCGACGAGCGACTCGAAGAAGTTGACCGCGACGAAGAGCCCCATGAGGACGATGGCCACCGGCACGACCTCGATCTCGCCGTTGCCGAGCCAGCCCAGCGCCGCACCCCCCGCTATCACGACCGCGAGGCCGATCGCCAGCGACATCCCGCCGCCGACGAGCAGGACGCTCCGTGCCCGCGCGGCGCTCTCGGCCCCGTCCCGCCGGGGCACCCACCCCTGGGCGACCGTGATGACCGGCTGCAAGGCGACGCCGACCTGCCGCTGGAACTTGTCGACGAGAGCGAAGACCGGTTGTGCCGCCGGGGCGACGATCGATACGACGACGACCGGAAGGGCGATGTAGACGGCTGATCCGAGCGCCGACCCCATGCCGTGACGCTGATCGGCCAGGATTCGCAGCAGTCTCGCGGGACGCGGCGCGGATGCGCGGTGGTGTCGAGATGACACGAGGATGCACGCGGTCGAGCATCCGAACGCGGCGATCATGCCGCCGAGCATGCCCGCCAGCCCCGCCGCGGCTCCCCCGCCGCCGAGCATCAGGACGATGCCGACGCCGGTACCCGCGACGCGCGGCAGCGTTTCGGCGAGCAGGAGCGAGAACGGGGCCCCGCGTCCGACGAAGTACCAGTTGGCCGACACACCGGCTGCCGCCGCCGTCACGGCTCCGAGCGCCGCCAGGCCCGACGACTGCGGTGCGATCGCGGCTGCGGCGAGGCTGGTCGCCAGGACGATCGGGACGAAGAGGGCGAGCCGGGCCCGGACCGACTCGATGTACGCCGTGCGGCGCGACGGCTCGTCGGCGACGGCGATGCGGGCCGGGCCCGAGACACCCCAGCCGAATCCGATCGCGGCGGCGGCGATGGCCCCCACGGCTTGTCCGAGCGCGATCGCACCCCAACCGCGATCGCCCTCTGCCGCGATCATCACCGGAATGGCCGCCAACGACGCGATCGCCAGCAGCCCGATGGACAGGGCGAAACCCGACATCCTGCCGAGCCCGCCCGAGAGACGACGCAGTCGCCGCCGCACGTCGGACATTCCCCCGATACCCCCGAATCCGAGCCGCGTCCCCACGCCTGCCCGTTCGGAGGAGACGGTACCGCATCGGCCCCGCATCTGTCTCCAACCGATCCCGCAGCCGTGTGTACGATGAGGCGCCATGGGGGAACGGCGACGGCTGGCGGGCTTCAGCGGCAGGGGATACGACAAGGGCCGAGGGCCCGTCTGGCAGGCGGCGTGGCAGCTCGCATCGGCGATCGCGGTGATGCCGTGGTTCGTGCCGGTGCCGGTGCGGATCGCGGTGCTGCGCGCTTTCGGCGCTCGCATCGGACGCGGCGTGAATCTGCGGTCTGGCGTGCGCGTCCACTGGCCGTGGAAGCTCGAGATCGGCGACGACACCTGGGTCGGCGAGCGCGTCTGGATCCTGAACCTCGAGCCGGTCACGATCGGCAACGACGTGTGCATCTCGCAGGGCGCCCTGCTGTGCACCGGCAGCCACGACCGCCGATCCCCCACCTTCGAGTTCGACAACGCGCCGATCGTCGTCGAGGACGGCGCCTGGGTGGCCGCACGGGCGACGGTGCTGCGGGGGGTCCGGGTAGGCGCCGACGCCGTGATCGGAGCGACCGCTCTCGCGGTTCGCGACGTGCCCGCCGGGGCGACGGTGCTCGCACCCGCCGCGATCGTGCGATCGTGAAGGTTCTCGGCGTCGTCACTCTCGTCAGCCCGCACGGCGAGTACGGCGGGCCGGTGCGGGTCGCACTCAATCAGCTCGCAGCGCTGCGGGGTCTGGGCCACGACGTGGTCATTGCGGGAGCAGCACGCGGGTACGACTCGCTCCCCTCGGACGTCGACGGCATCCCCGCCCGCTTGTTCCCCGCCCGCACGCTGATCCCGGGCATCGGGTTCGCGGGCATCGGGTCACCCGCGCTGCTGCGCTCGCTGCGGCGCCACGTCGGTGAGTTCGACATCGTGCATGTGCACGCTGCGCGTGATCTCGTCACCCTGCCCGCGGCCCGCGTCGCCGGTGCACGCGGGGTCGCCACGGTGCTGCAGACGCACGGGATGATCGACGAGTCGGCGAATGCGCTCGCGATCCCCTTCGACGCAGCGCTGACTCGTCCGGCGCTTGCTTCGGCTCGCGCCGTGACCTACCTGACCGCCCGGGAACGCGCGTCCCTCGAAACCATCAGCCGAGGACGTGCGCGGCTGGTGGAGCTGCCCAACGGCGTTCCGGAGGCACCCGCAGCCTCCCCGACGGGACGCGAGCTGCTCTACCTCGCCCGGCTCGCCGCTCGCAAGCGGCCGGTGCAGTTCGTGGAGGCCGCTGCACGGCTGGCGCCGGAGTTCCCCGACGCCCGCTTCCGCCTCGTCGGCCCCGACGAGGGCGAGGGCGACGCCGTCCGTGCCGCGATCGAAGCCTCGGGACACGGCGAGCGCATTCGCTGGGAGGGCGCGTTGGAGCCCGCCCGCACCGGAGAGCGGATGCGGCGGGCCAGCGGCTACGTGCTCCCGGCGGTCGACGAGCCCTATCCGATGTCGGTCCTCGAGGCGATGTCGGCGGGTCTGCCGGTCGTCGTCACGGACACGTGCGGGCTCGCGGCCGCCGTACGAGACGCCGAGGCGGGGTTCGTCACCGACGGCGGCTTCTCCTCTCTGGTCACGGCGATGCGCCGGCTGCTCGCCGACCCGGCGGATGCGCACCGGCGCGGACAGCGCGGCCGGATGATGACGCGCGAGCGGTTCACGATGCCGGCGATCGCGGAGAGGCTCGTCGAGCTCTATGCGCGGTGACGCGCGCTTGTGGTGAGGAGCTCGGCGTCCCTATACTCGCACCACCGTCGATTTGGGGATCGGCACGCGCCGAGCGGAGGGGTCCGCTCGGGTCGCGCGACGGGGCTGCAGCGCCGAGGCTTTGGGGGAGAACGCTCATGAAGCGTGCATTCATCACCGGTATCACGGGCCAGGACGGCTCCTATCTCGCCGAGCTTCTGCTCGCGAAGGGCTATGAGGTCCACGGCCTGGTCCGCCGGGCGTCGACGTTCAACACATCGCGAATCGACCACCTGTACGTCGACCCGCACGAGGTGGGGGCACGGCTGTTCCTCCACTACGGCGATCTCAGCGACGGCGTTCGGATGACGACTCTGCTCGCGCAGATCCAGCCCGACGAGGTCTACAACCTCGGCGCTCAGTCGCACGTGCGGGTCTCGTTCGACGAGCCCGAGCACACCGCCGACACCACCGGCACCGGTTCGGTGAGGCTTCTGGATGCCGTCCGCATGTCGGGTGTGCAGACCCGCTTCTACCAGGCGTCGTCCTCCGAACTGTACGGGGCCACTCCCCCGCCGCAGAGCGAGACCACGCCCTTCTACCCGCGCTCGCCCTATGCCGCCGCGAAGCTGTACAGCTACTGGATCACGAAGAACTACCGCGAGGCGTACGACATGTTCGCCGTCAACGGCATCCTCTTCAACCACGAGTCGCCACGCCGCGGCGAGACATTCGTGACGCGCAAGATCACCCGTGCCGTCGCGGCGATCAAGCTCGGTGTCCAGGACCACGTGTACCTCGGCAACATCGACGCGGTCCGCGACTGGGGATATGCCGCCGAGTACGTCGAGGGGATGTGGCGGATGCTGCAGGCCGACGAGCCCGAGGACTTCGTGCTCGCGACCGGCATCGGCATCACCGTGCGCGATTTCCTCGAGGCCGCCTTCGCCCACGCCGGTCTCGACTGGCGACGCCATGTCCGCTTCGACGAGCGCTACCTGCGTCCGACCGAGGTCGACGCACTGATCGGCGACCCGAGCAAGGCCGAGGAGAAGCTCGGCTGGAAGGCCACGGTCGGCCCGCTCGAGCTGGCGCGGATCATGGTGGACGCCGACATCCGGGCCCTCGAGTTCGCGGGCCGGCCGTGGATCGACACGGTCGCCCTCTCGGGATGGGCAGCGTGATCGACGAGGGCTCGTTCGCACCTCGCCGCCTGGATCGTCATGCGACGTTCTTCGTCGCAGGGCATCGAGGTCTGGCCGGCAGCGCGGTGGTCCGTCGTCTCGAGGCCGAGGGTTTCGATCGGATCCTGACCCGCGCCTCGTCCGACCTCGATCTGACCGAACGCGGCGACGTCTTCCGCTTCTTCCGCACGCACCGCCCGCGCTACGTCGTCCTGGCGGCGGCGAAGGTGGGCGGCATCCTCGCCAACAGCACGTACCCGGTCGACTTCCTGAGCGTCAATCTCCGGATTCAGTCCAACGTGATGGACGCGGCGTGCGAGACGGGAGTCGAGCGGCTGGTGTTCCTCGGATCGTCGTGCATCTACCCGAAGCTCGCTCCGCAGCCGCTCCGCGAGGACAGCCTGCTCACGGGCCATCTGGAGCCGACCAACGATGCCTACGCCATCGCGAAGATCGCCGGCATCCTGAATGTCCAGGCCGTGCGCAGACAGTACGGGCTCCCCTGGATCTCGGTCATGCCCACGAACCTCTACGGCCCGAACGACAACTTCTCGCCGCTCGGGTCGCACGTCCTGCCCGCGCTCATCCGCCGCTACGACGAGGCAGCCGCCGCCGGCAGCCCGCTGGTGACCAATTGGGGGTCGGGCACGCCGCGGCGGGAGTTCATGCACGCGGACGACCTCGCCTCGGCGATCGTGCACCTGATGGAGCACTACGACGGCGCATCGCACGTCAACATCGGCACGGGCCAGGACACGACGATCCGCGAGGTCGCCGAGCAGATCGCGCACATCACGGGCTACCACGGCGAGACGCGCTGGGACACGACGAAGCCCGACGGCACGCCGCAGAAGCTGCTGGACATCTCGCTGCTGCGTTCGACCGGATGGGCGCCGAGCGTCGGACTACGCGGGGGCCTGGCCCGCACGGTCACCTGGTACCGCCGCAGCCACGCCGAGCTCCGCGCCGCCTGACTCGTCGCCGGGCGGACGACCACGCCCGGCGACGAGGAGGAGGCACGCGACCATCACCGTCGTCGCACCGGTCGCCTGCAGCAGCGAGCCTCGCATGAGGATGGTCATGTAGACCGGGAGCACCGCACCGACTATGGCCCAGACGCCGCCGGAGGCGAAGGCGGTCGCGATCCTGACGTCCATCGCCCGCAGCAGGATGCCGAGCGCGATGAACACGACCACGACAGCGACGATGCCGCCGTTGACCATCGCCTCGGCCCACATCGGCGCTGAGAGGTTGTCGAAGCTGTACCCGCGATACTCCGCCAGGACGATGCCCGTGTCGGTGGGCTTGTCCGGCCAGACCGCGCGGGGAACCCAGAACAGGATGCTGCCCAGGAACTGTCGCGCCGGCTCGACGAGGCCGTCGAGCCAGTAGGCGAGCGAGTTGGCGACCTGCCAGAAAGCGTCGTAATCGGGATTGCCGAGGTACTCGCCGAAGAAGCTGGTGCGATTCACCCGCACCTCGTCGGTGCGGAACGCGTCGGCGATCGGGAAGAGGAACAGGAAGGCCGCGATCGCGAGCAGCATCGTCAGGCGGGCCCGGGAACGGGTGGCGACGGCGCCGGCGAAGACGGCCAGGGCGACCGCGACGGTTCCGAAGGTGTAACGGGCGCTCGCGATCGGGTTGACGATCAGCAGGAGCACGACCGCGGCGGCGAGAGCCGCGACGGTGAAGCCGACGCGACCCGCTCGGGATCGGGCGACTCGTCGAAGCTGGGCCAGCGCCCCGGTCGCGATGAGCAACGGGTAGACCGACGCGGCGTACATGACGGCGCGGAGAGCCGGGTCCGGCCAGCGCGCCTCACGCGCGGCGAAGGCCGCTTCGCGGCTGCCGAGGGCGGCCGCGGGACCGAGCTGGGCGACGAAGAACGCGCTGATACCGAGCCCGACGACGGCGAGTCCGATCGCTCGGGCCGCGCTCACGGGACGGGAAACGCCCGCCGCTCGCGGCGGACGTACGTGCTGCAGCAGGATCCAGGCGGCGCGAGCGAGCTCGTAGCAGCCGAGGCCCAGCGCGACGATCCCCGCCGTAGGGAGGTCGAACGCCGGATCGATGCCCGGGGTCGTCGTCGAGACGGCGTCGGCACGGATCTGCGCCGTCGGCGCCAGCCCCATGAAGATGTAGGCGAAAACCCAGAAGAAGAAGTCGAACAGGTGAGGACGCCCCGACACCCACGACGCCGAGAGCCGGACGCCGCCGTAGATCATGATCAGCAGCGTGATGATCCACGCCTCGCTGCGTCCCCGGTCAGGGATGTCCGAGACGAGGGCGACCGGCAGCACGATGCTGAGCACACCGATCGACAGCGCGACGAGGGCGATCCGCGCGCCACCGCGCAGCGACGACTCGGCGCCACCGCGGATAACCGCGTCGCCGATGGTTCCGGTCTGCTTCCCCACGAGCCTCCCCCTCGCATATCATGGCAGACGGGGGTCCGCGTGGTCACACGCGGCATATTGGGGCCGCGTCGATTCGTCGACGCGCGAATGGGGGACGCTATGGAGTCCAACCGTGTTCTACGGGTGATCCGATACCACTGGATGACGGTGGTCGTGCTGACGGCGCTCGGCGCCGCGATCGGGCTCGCATACGCCTGGACGGTGCCGCGGGAGTACACCGCGCGAGCCGACGTCTTCGTCGCCGTGACGGGGAGCTCGACGACGGGCGAACTCGCCCAGGGGAGCAACTTCTCTCAGCAGCAGGCACGGAATCTCAGCACCGTCGCGACGCGGGAGATCGTGCTCGCCCCGGTCATCGACGAGCTCGGGCTGCCCGACTCGACCGCCAAGCTGCGTTCCCGAGTATCGACCTCGGTGCCGCTGAACACCTCGATGATCTCGATCTCGGCCGTGGACGCATCCCCGCGCGAAGCGGCGCGCATCGCCAACCTCGTCGCCGCCAAACTCGCCGAGGTCGTGCCGACACTGTCACCCCAGGTCGACGGCACCTCGCCGGTTCGATTGCGCGTCATCGAGAACGCGGTTCCGCCGAACCTCCCCTCCGCTCCGCATATCCCGATGCTCGTCATCCTCGGTGCGCTCGGCGGCCTGGTCGCCGCGGCCGCCGTCGTGCTCCTGCGTCTGGCGTTCGGCACGCGCGTGCGCACCGTCGAGCAGGCTGAAGAGGCGGCGGACGCCGCGATCATCGGTACGGTGAGCACCGATCGCACCGCCGAACGCGCGCCCCTCGCCCTGATGTCGGCCCCGCAGTCGCTGCGCTCCGAGGACTACCGCCGCCTGCGCGGGAATCTGCGTTTCGTGCAGGCATCGCAGGATCACCGCGTCTTCGTCTTCACGTCGTCGGTCCCCAGCGAGGGCAAGAGCACGACCGCCGCGAACGTCGCGGTGGCATTCGCCGCGACCGGCGCGTCGGTCTGTCTCGTCGAGGCGGACCTGCGCCGCCCCAGCCTCGGGCGCATCCTCGATCTCCCGCCCGACCTCGGGTTCACGAGCGTCATCGCGCGGGAGGCGACGCTGGATGACGCGCTGGTCGCCTGGGGCCCGGACCGGCTCCGCGTCCTGCTGGCCGGCCCCGTGCCACCCAACCCGTCGGAGCTGCTCGAGTCCGAGCGCGCACTCGAGTTGCTCGAGAGCCTGCGGTCGGCCCATGACATCGTCATCATCGATGCGCCGCCGGTGCATCCGGTCACCGACGCCGCCGTCCTGGCGCGTGTCTTCGGCGGCGCCGTACTGGTCGTCGGTGCCGGGCGCGCCCGAGAGCGCGACGTGCGCCGCGCCGTTGCGCGCCTGGCATCGGTCGGAGCCACGATCCACGGGGCGGTGCTCAACCTGGCGCGTCCGACGCGAGCCGACCGCCGCAGCTACTCGACGTACTCGATGGTGCCGGAGAGCGGACGAGAGGGACGGGCGGACGGCTCGCGAACGTCGACGCGCAACAGTTCGCGCGAATCGCGCGTGCCGCGCGTCTCCGGAGCCGGTGACGGGAGCCGCCCCGCCGCCGACGGGCTCCGCTCGGAGACCTCGACAGCGGGGCGCCGCTGATCCGTCGTGCAGCGCGTCAGCCGAGGCTGCTGACCCCGTAGTAGCTGAGGTCCTGCACACGCGGCGTGCCGACGACGCGGTACGGCGACGTCAGCGAGATCACCCGCTTGCCGGAACGATCGATGCTCGCCGACACCGCACCCTGTCGCAACGGCACCGTGTAGACCGATCGACCGGCGGGAGCGTCGAATCGCGTGGCGGTGCCTCCCACGGTGACGGTCACAGTGGCGGGCGCGGTCAGATACACCACAGCCTCCACTTCGTCGGTGGGCGTGCTCGACGTGCCGCCGAGAGTGGGGGTGGCCAGCGTGTGACCGAGGCTCGGACGAGCGCCGGCGAACTGCGTACGGTGCACGAGGAATGCCTGATCCTGCGTCACCTTCGGCTCCGCCCCGGCATGGAACCAGTCGAGGTACGGCCGGCTGATGTCGAGGAACGTATCGCCGTGGTCGGCCGACGGCGCGAACTGCGTGCTTTCGCTGTAGTCGTTCCACGTGACGAGCTGCACGTACTGCGCACCGGAATCGATCGCGCGGCGCCATGAGGCCCGCAGGTTGTCGGTGTTGCCCGACTCGGCGAACACGCCCGCGCGCGGACGATAATCCTGCACCGACACCGGCGCCATCCAGGTCTTCCCGAGAGCCCTGGCACGTGCCGCGTAGTCGGGGCCGTTCGCCGTGTGCCACGGAGTGCGCACACCCCAGTTGCCGTAGCCGTCGGCGATCGCGCGGAAGGCGGACATGTTGGCGTCGGAGGGATTGAGGAAAACGGCTTGGAAGGTGACCTGCACACCGTGCGTGCGCTGCAGTCGTTGGATGATCCGCGACCACCATTCCACGCTCTGCTTCTCGGCGGCGAAGGATGACAGGAGCATCCGGTCTCCGACGCGGAAAGCCGCTTTCGACCGGTAGAGCTCGGCCAGGCGGTCCGCCACGGTCTCGGGGGATACCGCGGCCACCGACGCTGAGGCGTCGACCATCGGCACCACGGCGAAGCCGCCCTGCCGTTCGGCCGCGGTGAAGAGGTTCTTCGTGGCGTCCCAGTTGCTGCCGCTGACGCTCATGATGTTGACGGTGAACCCGTCGATACCGGCGCCCTGAGCCTGAGCGACTTCGCGCCGCAGGTTGTCGACCTTCCAGGACGAGGAGCTCGATGGCGCGACGCCGAGCGGACGGTCGCGCAGGAGCCCGCCGTACTCGGCATGCTTGCCGTTCTCTCCATCGGGGCTCAGATAGTTGCGCGTGTAGTAGTCGGTGTCGGCGGGCCGATTGTCGATCGAGATCGGGTACGGCGGGAAGTAGTGCGCGAACACCATCCGTGCCCCGCTGGCCGGGGCCGGGGCCGGGGCCGGCTTCGGCGTGTACGTCAACCGCAACGAGGGCGCCTTGTCTCCCGTGCGGAAGAACGTGGTCGAGACGCTCTTCTGCCGATAGGCCAGCCGGACCGACAGCTGGCCGTCCTGCGCGACCTGCGCGACGTCGCCGAGAGGCACCGTCACAGACGAGCCGGCACGCGCCGTCGCTGTCGACCCGGCGAGCAGGTCACCCGACTCCGCGGGTCGGGTGGCGTAGGTGAGAGTCGCTCCGGCCCACGAGCCGCGCTCGGCGTACACGTCGACACCGGCCGTCGACGCGGTCGAGTATCTCACCGTCAGAGACAGCGATGCCGAGACGGGACGCGTGGTGTCGACATCGGCCGGCAACGTGAAGCGCGCATAGCTGCGGTCCTGCGTCGAGGTCGCGCTGAGCGGCTGCGTTCCCAGCACGGTCCGGGGCGTGCGCGCCGAGACGGTGGCCGTATCACTCGTGGACAGAGTGACCGTCACCGGGCGCGGCGTCGCCGCTGCGGCGACGTGGCCGCCCGACGCGTGAGCCGCGGTGGTTCCGCCGAGCAGCAGTGCGAGTGTGGACAGGGTCGCGAGAATTGCTCGCCCCGAACGTCGTCGGCGCGAGCTGTGGGGATCTTGATTGTCGGGTTTCATGTCTTCCTCGTGGGTAACAATCACCTTGACGAGCGCTTACCGCCCGCCAAGTCCCTCCCCCAGCAATCTCCACGAGTGTGCCACGAAGCATCGACCGCACCAAATGCCCCGGCGTCTTCCCGAAGCGCAAGGCCATGCGAAGGCAACCGCAACGTTGGCTCAACGTTGCCCGAAGCCCTCGTTTCACACGACGCGACGCAATACTCTGAAGATCGTTCCGAGGCCGACCGGGTCGACATCCGATGAGACCCGCTACTCGGATCCGTTCGCCGGTTTGGGGCCGGCGTGTCGGATAGTCTCACTGTCCGGACGCGATTGGGGAAGAGCGTCCGGACAGTGGACCCCGGCGGCGAATCATACGCCTCCGCCGCGGGCGCGGCAGGCGGTGGGATCGATGGGCCGTCGCGCTCTACGGTGGCCCGATGCAGAGCTACGACTATCTGATCGTCGGCGGCGGGATGGTCGCCGACGCGGCCGCCCGCGGCATCCGCGAACTCGACGAGAGCGGCACGATCGGCATCCTCAGCGCCGACGTCGACGAACCGTACACGCGCCCCGCGCTGACGAAGAAGCTGTGGACCGACCCGGACTTCACCTGGGACCAGGTTCCGCTCGGCACGGCCGACGACACCGGCGCCGAGATCCGGCTGCGGACGCTCGTGACCGCGATCGACCGCGACGGGCGCACGGTCGAGGACGAAGCCGGCGAGCGCATCGGCTACCGCCGGCTGCTCCTCGCCACCGGTTCGCGTCCGCACGAGATCGATGCGCCCGACAGCGACCGGGTGCTCTTCTTCCGCTCAGCCGACGACTACCGCCGGCTGCGCGAGCTCGCCGCCGCGGGTGGGCGCATCGTCGTCGTGGGCGGCGGCTACATCGGCGCCGAGCTCGCGGCTGCGCTCGTGCAGAACGACGTCGCGGTCGACCTCGTCTTCCCGAGCGCTGCGCTCGGCGACGGCACGTTTCCGCCCGAACTGGCCGAGCGCTACCAGGATCTGTTCCGATCGGCCGGCGTCCGGCTGGTCGCGGAACGTCGGGTCGCCGAGGTCGTTGAGGGCGCGTCAGCGGACGACGCTCTGGAAATCCTCCTCGACGACGGGTCGCGCCTGCGCGGCGACGCGATCGTGCTCGGGCTCGGCGTCTCGCCCGTGACGGACCTCGCCGAAGCCGCCGGTCTCACCGTCGCCGACGGCGTCGTGGTCGACGAGCTGATGGCTACCAGCGATGATGCGATCTGGGCGGCGGGCGACATCGCCTCGTACCCCGACCGCCTGCTCGGCCGCACCCGAGTCGAGCACGTCGACAACGCCCAGGAGATGGGCCGCGCGGCCGGGCGGGCGATGGCGGGCAGCGGCGAGGCCTACCGGCACACCCCGTACTTCTACTCTCAGGTGTTCGGCGTCCGGTGGGAGGCCGTCGGCACCCTCGACCCCGATCTCGACACGCTCATCGTGGACGTCGGCCAGGACGAATCGGGCCCGCGAACGGTGGTGTACTACCGCGACCAGACGGGCGCGCCGGTGGGCGTGCTGCTCTGGAACGTCGCCGGCGCCACGGATGCCGCACGCCTCGTGCTGGCCGAGTCGCCCACCGGCACGGCGGATCTGCGCGGCCGGATCAGCTGAGCGCGAGGCGGTCGGCCACGACGGCCGCGAGCTCGTCGGCGATGGCCCGGGCTTCGTCCTCCGTCGTGGCCTCGACCATGACGCGCACGAGCGGCTCGGTACCGGAGGCACGCAGCAGCACGCGACCGGAATCACCGAGGCGCGCGGTCGCTGCGGCGACGGCATCCTGGACGCCCGTGTCGCTGGCGACACGCTCGCGATCGACCTCGCGGACGTTGACGAGCACCTGCGGATAGACGGTCATGACAGACGCGAGCTCGGCCGCGGTCTTGCCCTGGCGTGCCATCTCGGCAGCGAGGTGGAGCCCGGTCAGCAGACCGTCGCCGGTCGTCGCGTAGCGACTCATGATGACGTGCCCGCTCTGCTCACCGCCCAGACCGAAGCGGCCCTGAGTCATGCGCTCGAGCACGTAGCGGTCGCCGACCGCGGTCTGCTCGACGGTGATGCCGTGCTCGGCCATCGCGCGGTGCAGTCCGAGGTTGCTCATGACCGTCGCGACGAGGGTGCTGAAGGGCAGGCGTCCGCGCTGCTTCATCGCCACCGCGAGGATGGCCATGATCTGGTCGCCGTCGATGACGCGACCCTCAGCGTCGACGGCGAGGCAGCGATCGGCGTCGCCGTCGTGCGCGATGCCGATGTCGGCCCCCGTGCGGATGACCTCGGCGGCCACCCGGTCGAGATGGGTCGACCCGACGCCGTCGTTGATGTTGAGGCCGTCGGGGTCGGCACCGATGACGGTGACCTTCGCGCCGGCGTCGCGGAACGTCTGCGGGGACACCCCGGACGCCGCGCCGTGCGCGCAGTCGATGACGACGTGGATGCCGTCGAGCGTGTGCGGCAGCGAGCCGAGCAGGTGGACGACGTAGCGGTCCTCGGCGTCGGCGAACACCCGGATGCGGCCGACGTCGGCGCCCGTGGGCTGGAGCTTGGGGCCCGTGAGGGCCTCTTCGATTCGGCGTTCGACCTCGTCCGGGAGCTTGACGCCGCCGCGCGCGAAGATCTTGATGCCGTTGTCGGGAGCGGGGTTGTGGGATGCCGACACCATGACCCCGAAGTCCGCGTCGATGTCACCGACGAGGAACGCCGCGGCCGGAGTGGGCAGGACGCCCGCGTCGAGCACGTCGACGCCCGATGAGGCGAGGCCGGCCGCGACGGCCGCCGAGAGGAACTCCCCCGAGACCCGAGGATCGCGCGCCACGACCGCGGTCAGCCGCTTGCCGGCCGCCTTGCGCGCCTCCGCGATGCGGCCCTGGCCCAGGACGACGGCAGTCGCCTGGGCCAGGGTGAGTGCGAGTTCGGCGGTGAGGGGGCCGTTGGCCAGCCCCCGAACACCGTCCGTACCGAACAGCGCCACGGAGCTTAACGCTTCGAGTACTGAGGAGCCTTGCGCGCCTTCTTGAGACCGGCCTTCTTGCGCTCCTTGACGCGCGCGTCGCGCGAGAGGAAGCCGGCCTTCTTCAGAGTCGGGCGGTTGTTCTCGGCGTCGATCTCGTTCAGCGCACGGGCGATGCCCAGGCGCAGCGCACCGGCCTGACCCGAGGGGCCGCCGCCGGAGATGCGCGCGATGACGTCGTACGAGCCGGCGAGCTCGAGCACCGTGAACGGGTCGTTGATGAGCTGCTGGTGCAGCTTGTTCGGGAAGTAGTCCTCGAGGGTGCGCCCGTTGACCGTGATGGTGCCCGAACCGGGGATGAGGCGCACGCGGGCGATGGCCTGCTTGCGGCGGCCCACGGCGGCACCGGGAACCGAGAGGACCGGACGGGGCGCGGCGGCTGCAGCAGCCTCCGAGGCGGGCGTCTCGGTCGAGTAGTTCTGGGGGGTCTCCTCGAGGGAGTCAGCGATCTTCGCCATCAGTGTTTCCTTGAGTGTTTTCGCGGCGCTTACTGGGCGACCTGGTCGAAGGTGTAGGTGGTGGGCTGCTGCGCAGCGTGCGGGTGCTCGGCACCGGCGTAGACCTTGAGCTTCGAGAGCTGCTGGCGGCCCAGGCTGTTCTTCGGGAGCATGCCGCGGATGGCCTTCTCGACCGCGCGGACGGGGTTCTTCTCGAGCAGCTCCTCGTAGGAGACGGCCTTGAGACCACCCGGGTAGCCCGAGTGGCGGTAAGCCATCTTCTTCTGGAGCTTCTGACCGGTCAGCGCCACCTTGTCGGCGTTGACGACGATGACGAAGTCACCGGTGTCGACGTGGGGAGCGAAGGAAGCCTTGTGCTTGCCGCGAAGGAGGACGGCGGCGTGCGAGGCGAGACGGCCGAGGACGACGTCGGTTGCGTCGATGACCAGCCACTCGCGCTGGATCTCGCCAGCCTTGGGGGTGAAAGTGCGCGTCACAGTAGTGCTGCTTTCTTGATTCGAACGGAGGAGTTCGTGAATCCCGCTCCGGGGTGGTTCGTCCGAGACGAACACGCCAGTGGAGGGCTCACGTTCGTGGCGACACGCCTGCGTGGCATGCGCACCAAAGAGACAGCGTACGCTATCGGTCGACGTTATCAAAGCCGCGCCTGTCCCCCCGGGCCGTCCTCGATCTCTCATGCACCCTCGATCGGAGACCCCGGATGCCCCTGTTCGAACCGCAGCGTGCGCGCGCCGGTCGCATCCGGGTGTTCACCCGAGCGCAGCTGCCTTTCGTGATCGGCACGCTCGTCGTGCTCGCCGCTCTCGCCGTCGGCGCGCCGGTCTCGCTCTCGTCGCCGCTCGTGGGCGCCGCGGTGGTCCTCGTCATCGTGGCGTCGATGGCCGGCACGCTCGTCCCGTGGGAGCTGTTCTCGTCGTCCTGGCTGATCGCCGTGGCCATGGCCGACATCGTCGCCGTCGCACTCCTGCGCACCGAAGTGGTCTGGCTGCTCCCCGGGGTGAGCATGCTCGCGATCTTCCCGATCCTCTGGATCGCGTACGGCTTCCCACCGGTGGCGTTCACCGCTGCAGTGGGCGGCGCGGCCTTCATGACCTCGCTCCCCTTCCTCGTCCGCGGCAGCTGGCCCGCGACGCCGCTGGAATGGGCTAACGTCTTCACCCTGCCCGGGCTCATCCTGGCCGTGGCCGTCGTCGTCAACATCGCCGCCCAGCATCTGCGTCGCAACGCCCGCCGTCTCCGCGCGTCGCACGAGGAGCGCGCCCGCGCGCTCGCGCAGGCGCACGACAACGAACTCGTCCTGCGCACGGTGCTCGACAACGTTCGCAGCGGCGTCGCGCTGTACGACGATGCCGGCCGCCTCGTCCTGGCGAACCGCACGGCCGAGGACCTGTCGCGGGCGATGGGCTTCGCTCTCGACGAAGCGCCCTACGCCGGCGACGCCGTCCTCGCCGCCGACCGGACCACGCCGGTGCCCCACAGCGAACAGCTCATCCCGCGCGCCCTGCGCGGCGACAGCGTGGGCGAGACCGTCGAATGGGTCGGTCCGATGGCGGAGCAGCGCGCCATCCTGGCCGATTCCGACCGGGTACGTCGTACCGATGGCACGCTGCTGGGAACACTCGTCGTCGCCCACGACGTGACCGAGATGGCCGACGCCGCGCAGATCCGTCACGACTTCCTGCGGACGGTGTCGCACGAGCTGCGCACGCCGCTCACGAGCGTGACCGGTTACCTCGACCTCCTCACCGAACGGGTCCGGCCGGAGGATCCGACCGCGACCCGCTATCTCTCGCTCGTCGAGCGCAACGTCCTCGTGCTGACGGACCGGATCAACGAGCTCCTCGCCGCTGCCTCGACCGACACCGAGGTGTCGCCGCGCCCCGTGACCCTCAGCGACCTGATCGCCTCGGCGGTGCGTGCCGTCACGCCGCAGGCCGAGCGCCGCGGCAGCTCGATCCAGCAGATCGGGGCGACCGACGAGCGCGTCCTGCTCGACCCCGTCCGCATCCGCCAGTCGCTGGAGGAGCTGATGGTGAACGCCGTGAAGTTCAGCCCACCCGCTTCCGCCGTCGTCATCGGCCAGCGCGTGGACGACACGGGCATCCATATCGTCGTCAGCGACAGCGGGCCCGGGCTGACCTCCCTCGAACGGACCCGGGTGTTCGATCCGTTCTACCGCACCGAGTATGCCCGCCAGCACGCGATCCAGGGCTTCGGCATCGGACTCTCCGTCGTGCGCAATGCGGTCGTGGCGCACGGGGGGCGCGTGCGAGTGGGTGCTTCGGCGTCGGGCGGCACCGCAATGGCCATCGTCCTGCCGGCCCCCTCGCCGACGGACTGGGCGCACGACGCCCCGGTGTCAAGTCCGGGCGGGACATTCGTCGCGACAGGAGAATGATCCCGACGCTGAGACTCTCGACAACTCGGCCCGTTCGAGGTGACGACGACGATGAGCCCTTCCCCCTATGGCCACGCCCCTGCGGCCGAGGCCGCCTTCGCCGGCGTCGCGACCGACTGGGCGGCGCAGGTGACGTCGGTCGGGATCGTCGAGCTCGACGACGCGGGCGTGGTGCGGTCGTGGAACCCCGGGGCGGAGCGACTGAAGCGGTACGCCGCGGCGGACGTCATCGGCACGTCCTTCACGCGGTTCTACCGGGCCGAGGACCGCGAACGCGGCCGTCCGGAGCGGCTGCTCGCCACCGCACGCGCCGACGGATCGGTCGAGGACACCGGCTGGCGGGTCCGCGGCGACGGCTCGCTCTTCTGGGCGCATGTGCTCATCACGGCCGTCCGCGACGAGGATGGCGCACCCGCGGGGTTCGTCAAGATCGTGCGCGATCTGAGCGAGGCCAAGCGCATCGATGACGAGAAGGACGGCTTCCTCCGCGCGTTCGCCCACGACCTCCTCTCGCCGATCACGGCCCTGCGCGGGTATGTCGATCTGCTCGAGGACGAGATCCCCGAAGCTCAGGCGGGCCTGCTGCAGCACGTCTCACACGTCACCGACCACATCATCGCGATGGTGGGCGAGCTGTCCGCGCACGTACGCGGCGGTCACGGCGACGAGAGCGAGGAGACCGAGCTGCTGGCACTCGCCCGCGAGGCGGCCGAGCTCGTGCTCCCGGGAGACGTCAACGAACGGGTGGATGTGCGCGGCGCCGGGCACGCCTGCGTGTCGACCGATCGCGCCCTGCTGCGCCGCGCGCTCGCGAACATCATCGACAACGCAGCGAAGTACAGCGAGGACGCGATCGTGATCTCGGTGTCGGAGGAGCCGGATGCCGCGGTCGTGGCGGTCGCCGACAGCGGGCGCGGCATCGATCCGGCCGACCTCGCGACGATCTTCGAGCCGTACCGCCGGGGACGGCTCTCCGACCCCGGCGACGGCGGCACCGGCGTCGGACTCGCGAGCGTACGCGACATCGCACGACGACTCGGCGGCGAGGCGTCCATCGAGAGCACCCCGGGGGTCGGGACGACGGTCACCCTGCGCCTGGCGCCCTCACCGTGACGCCGGGAGGACCGTCTCGAGGACGACGTCGCCGCCGTCCTGGAAGACGCGCCGCCCGATGGTCCCGAGGCCACGTCCGGGACGAGGGGCGAGGCGGCCCGGCGAGGCGACCCGCAGCAGCAGCGATCCCGAGCCGGTGACGCGCGCGACCACCTGAGCGCGCCGCGCGCCGGAGTGCTTGACGGCGTTGACGAGCGCTTCGGTGACGACCGAGACGACGCGCTCGGCGGTCTCGGGGTCGCGCAGCCGCATCCGGACGGCGTCGTCGATCCGCTGCGTGACCGCGACGGCCGGCGCCCACGCCTCGATCAGGCGGTCGAGCGATTCGCCCGGCGGCATCCTCTCGTCGGATCCGGCGTGGAGGATCGCGCGGAACGCAGCCTCCGTGCGGCTCCGGAAGTCCGCGACCTCGTCGGGCGTCGGGGCGCGCTCGTCGGCGCGGGCCGCGAAGACGACGCACGCACCCTGTGGGCGGTGCAGCACGTCGACACCCCGGCGGACCGGTGCGCTCTCGTCGACCTCGGCCGCCTCACGGGCCACCTCCGCGAGTCCGCCCGCAGCACGACGCTCGTCGGCTCCGGCCCGCGAAAGGGCGTCGCGGCAGAGACCGACCAGCACCGCGACGACGGGGACCGCGAGCACCGGCACGAGCCCGAGCACCCCGATGCGCGGCAGGAAGAGGTAGGTGACGACGCTCATCCCGGCCCCGGCGGCGGTCCAGACGGCCACGAACGCGGCGGGACGCGGGGGACGGGCCCAGCGACGCACGGCGACGCCGGCGACGAGATCGACGAGGATGCCGCCGACGAGACCGGCGAGCCCCACCCCCGCTCCGCCGGCCGCGACGGCGTAGGGGAAACAGGCCAGCGCGTAGAGCGGGGCGACACTGAGCCAGGGCGGGGCGACCAGCCGCATCGACAGCGGCGCGTCCGCGTCGTCCGGCAGGGGCGGCTCGAGCGGTCCGTCGTCGTCGTACGAGCGCAGCAACCGGTCGACGCGGTGGCTCAGTCCGCGGACGTCTTCGGAGAACGCGCGGACGGCCTCGAAGTCGACGGGACCGTCGAGCATCCGCTCACGCGAGCGGCGGAGCATCGCGATGCCGCTCACGAGCGCCTCCCTCGCCTCCGCCGCGATGCGCTGCCGCCGCGCCTCCGCGCTCGCGACCCGCGCGAGGGCGGCGCGCAGCCGGTCGGCGGCGGCACGCGAGGCGGCGTGCCGCGAGGTGATGACCGCGACGATCGACAGCAGCGCGACGGCGGTCACGAGGTTGGTCGCGATACGCGACGGCATCGGTCCGCTCGGGACGATGCCGAACAGCGCCGAGCTGATCGCGTCGTTGACGAAGGATCGCATCGTCGCCACCACAAGCAGGGCGCCGAGCACCAGCGCGCCGCGGCCGGCGCGCGACGACATACGGCGTTCCGCGACGGCGACCGGCACGAGCAGCGCCGCCAGGACCGCCCACCCGAGGGCGGCCACCGCCGCTCCGCGCAGATAGGCCTCGATGCCGACGCCACCGACGGAGGGCACCGAGAAGATCCCCGCCACCAGCAGCGACACGGCGGCGCTCCAGCGCGTGTAGAAGCCGCCGCCCGAGACTGCGCTCCACCAGGTCGTCATGCGGGCTCCACGCGCTCACGTTACCGGCGGGCCGGCTGATGCCGCAGCCGGGCCCGGCCGAGTTCGCCCCCCCGCCGTGACGATCGCCAGGTGGCAATGCGACGCAGGGGCGGACGGTCCCCCCAGCCGTCCGCCCCACGCCCTCGCCGTCCCCGTCTCCATCCTGATCGTGAGCGTCGCCGCGGAGCGGTCCTGGGCGCGGAATTCACCCGCCGGTTCACCCGTCAGCGAAGGCGTCCGTCCCCGGGGCGGGTGACGCGGAGACGGCGCGCCCCGTAGCCGTCGAGGTCCATCGAGACGATGGCACCGTCGAGCAGCCAGCTCTCGCCGGACGCCAGACAGACGAGCTCGGTCCCGGACGGTTCACCGCCGAGATCGACGTCGAACGAGACGGGTTCGCCGGCGAAGTTGTGCACGGCCACGAAGCGGCTCCCGCTCGTGCGGGCGCCGTGGGCGAGCACGGATGCAGCGGTGACGGGCAGCAGTTCGAGGTCGCCCCAGCCGATCTCGGGAGACTGCCGATAGGTCTGCGCGAGTCCCTTCACGAACGTGAACAGCGAGTCCGGAGCCAGAAGCTGCGTCTCGACGTTCACGTGCTGGGGCGCGTAGGGCCCGTCCGGCGCGGGCAGCGGATGGGCGCCCACGGGCGCCGTCGAGAAACCGCCGTCGGGACGCCACTGCATCGGCACCCGCACCGCGTCGCGCTCCTCGATCTCGAGGTTCTCGCCCATGCCGATCTCTTCGCCGTAGAGCAGCACAGGCGTTCCCGGCAGCGAGAACAGGAGGCTGTACACGAGGCGGATACGACGCGGGTCGCCGCCGAGCATCGGTGGAAGCCGGCGCCGGATTCCGCGGCCGAAGACCTGCATCGACTCCTCGGGCGCGAATGCCGCGAAGACCTCTTCGCGCTCGGCATCCGACAGCTGATCGAGGGTGAGCTCGTCGTGGTTGCGGACGAAGTTGGCCCACTGCGAGATCGTCGAGATGTCCGGCCGGCCCGCGAGCGAGGCGCGCAGCGGCTCCGGGTCCTCCCGCGCGAGGGCGAGGTACAGCGCTTGGTTGCTCGCGAAGTCGAACTGCATGTGCAGCTCGCCGTCGCCGTCGGCGCCGAAGTACGCGGCCTGTTCGTCATGGGGGACGTTGACCTCGCCCACGAGCATCGCATCGCTCGACCGGCGCTGGGCGAAGCGGCGCAGCGCGCGCAGGACATCGTGATCGCGCTGCGGCTCGCGGCGCTCGGGCGAGGACACGAACGACGGAACCGCATCCACTCGGAAGCCCGACACCCCCAGCTGCAGCCAGAACCCCATGATCTTGGCCAGCTCGCGCTGCACGGCCGGGTTCTCGGCGTTGAGGTCGGGCTGGTGGGCGTAGAAGCTGTGGAGGTAGTACTGCTCGGTCCTGTCGTCCCATTCCCAGACGCCGTCCTCCTCGCCCGGGAACTGCGTCTCGCGAGGGTCGTCGGGGATCTCGTCCCGCCAGACGTAGAAGTCGCGGTAGGGCGACTGCCGGCTCTCGCGCGACGAGAGGAACCACGGATGCTGATCGGAGGTGTGGTTCATGACGAGATCGACGATGACCCGGATGCCGCGGTCCTCGGCGGTACGGATGAGCTCGACGAAGTCGCCGTGGGATCCCACCCGCGGATCGACCCCGTAGTAGTCCGACACGTCGTAGCCGTTGTCGCGCCCGGGCGTCGGGTAGAAGGGCATGAGCCACAGACACGTCACGCCGAGATCTGCGAGGTACGGCAGTCGCCGGGCGAGGCCCTGCAGGTCGCCGTCACCGTCGCCGTCGTCGTCGAGGTACTTCTCGACGTCCACGCAGTAGAGCACGGCGTTCTTCCACCACAGGTCGCTCGTGTCGGAAATCCTCATCCGGCACCTCCCGCGACCTGGGTCTCAGCGCCCAGTCGTTCGCGCAGGGCTCCGAGGAGAGCACTGGCCCGTTCGCCGAGGAAGGCCCGCTGGTCCTGCGAGATCTCGTGGATGTAGAGCCGGTCGAAGCCGGTCTCGACGAGCTCGGCGAGACGATCGGCCAGGTCGGCGACGCCGCTCGGGGAATCGTCCGCGATGAGCACGTGCTCGGCGAGCTCGGCGTCGCTGGGGTCGCCGGCCCGGGCCGCGAAGTCCTCGGGCTGCGCGATGTCCCAGGCCTCCGGCGGCGTCACGACCCCGTGCAGCCACTGGTCGCGTACGAGCGCGGCGGCTTCCTCCCTCGAGCCGGCGAGCGCGATGTGCACCTGAAGGCAGGTGGGCCCGAGGCCTCCGGCATCCAGGTACGCGTCGACGATCTCGGCGACCTGGTCGCGGCTGGTGCCGACGGTGACGAGCCCGTCCGCCCAACCGGCGGCCCAGCGTGCGGTCTCGGGTGAGGCGGCGGTGGCCATGAGGGTCGCCGGCCCGGTGGGCAGGCTCCACAGGCGTGCTTCGTGGACGCGGATGCGGCCGTCGTGATCGACCCGCTCGCCGGCCAGCAGTGCGCGCATGACCTCGACGCACTCCCCCAGGCGCGCCGTTCGTTCGTCCTTCGCGGGCCACGCGGCGCCGGTGACGTGCTCGTTGAGCAGCTCGCCGCTGCCGAGGGCGGCGAAATAGCGGCCCGGGAACATCTCGGCGAGGGTGGCGATCGCTTGCGCGCTGACGACAGGGTGGTAAAGCTGACCGGGGGTCGAGACCGACCCGATGGGGAATCGCGTCGAGGCCAGTGCGGCCCCGAGCCAGGCGATCGTGTTGCCCGAGTGGCCCTGGCGCGGGGTCCAGGGCGCAAGGTGGTCGGCGCTGAACGCCCCGTCGAAGCCGACGCGTTCAGCCGCGATGACGGCTTCCAGGAGCGCGCTGGGCGCGAGCTGTTCGTGCGAAGCGTGATATCCGATGAAGGCCATGCCCCAGTCTTTCGGCCGCGTGGAGCCGATGACCTCCGGTTGCCCGATCGGGCCTGTTGCGGTACGGGGCCGTGTCAGGCTCGGCCGGTGGCGTCGTGAAGGCGTGTCAGCGCGTCGCGCATCTCGGCGAGCCGGCCGCGCCCGACGGCGCGACGCCGGAGGCGGGCGAGGATCCACGCCCGCACGGTGCCCGCGCCCGCGTCGAACCAGCGCGCCTCGCGCCAGACGTCGAGGAAAGCCTGGCGCACGGCTTCCTCGGCGGCCTCCCGGCTCGCAGTCAGCCGCAGCGCGAGCCCGAAGGCGGCGCCGGCGGTGGCGTCGTACAGCTCGGCGAACGCACTCCGGTCTCCCGCGGCGACAGCGGTGAGGAGGGCGTGGAGCTGGGCCTCGGAGCCGGGACGTGAGGGCTCGTCCGCGGTCGTGTCCGGCGCGAGCAGATCGGTCATGAGGGAATCGTGCTGCGCGAACGGGCCGCCGGGAAGCGCTTGAGTCTCGGCACCTCCCGTGGTAGGTCGATGCAGTCAGGTGAATACATCCGTCGCGGGTGTGCCGGGCAGGCGGACAGCGAAGCGCCCCGGGGCCGAAGACCCCGGGGCGCTCGCGTGAGGAAGCGTCTTACTTGAAGGCGTCCTTGACGTTCTCGCCGGCCTTCTTGACGTTGGCGGCGGTCTGGTCCTTGTGGCCTTCGGCTTCGAGACGCTCGTTGTCGGTGGCCTTGCCGGTGGCCTCCTTGGCCTTGCCCGCGAGGTCCTGAGCTGCGTTCTTGATCTTGTCGTCGAGTCCCATATCGGCCCCTTCCGTCGATCTGCGTCCGGGTCTGACCCCGGATGCCGGGACGCTTCATCCCGGTTCCCACACGGTAGGTCGACCCGATCCGCACGCGCACCTGCTCGCGTTACGGCCGGGAATGCGGTATGGCCCGCCGTCAGTTCTGCATGTTGATCTGCTGCCCCTTCACGAGCGGATAGTGCACGAGCGAGTCTGCGTCGAGGTCCTCGCGATGCATGTCGACGCCGGAGATCTGGCTGTTCTCGTACGTCGTGTAGTAGTAGACGCCGGTGTCGGTGTTGCAGCACGACGAGTAGATCGTGATCTCGTACTTGCCCTCCTCGCCCACGTGCACGCAGCCGCGCTGCTGAGCCACCGATCCCAGGATCTGGAAGAACTGACTGATCGACTCCGACTCGGACTCGCCCGCGACGGAGTTCATCCTCGTGAACGCGGCTTTGACGAAGCGCGACGACGACGAGAGATCCCCGGGGAGCCCGATCGCGCCCATGCCGCGGCTGTACTGGTCCAGCCCGAGCTCGGGAGCGAAGGTGTTCTCGGGCGGATAGGTCGACAGGTGCATGTAGTCGTTGAGGCCGAACAGCTGGACGTCGAAGGTCGGGTTGTTCGTCAGCACGCCCACGGGATTGTCGTACACCCGCAGCCCTTCGCGAACGCTCTCGACCGTGATCGACCGTGATCGATCCGCGATGATCCAGTGCAGCGGCGACGCCGGGAAGGCGTCGCTGAAGGAGACGTCGGTGATGGTGACGTCGGCAAGCGCCGCCTCGACCTCGTCGACGGTCTCGAAACGACCGAGAACCCAGGGGATGAACTCGAAGGACGCGATGTTGGTCGTCCCCGCTTTCTCGGGCTTGTAGTCGGCGTTGTCGGGGAAGTTCAGCCCCGCCATGCCGAGCCCGCGCTCGTTGACCGCGTCGTAGTACAGCGGATAGCCGTCGGCGATCGTCGCGATGCCGATGATCGCGTGGTGGCTCTCGAGCGCGTCGGTCGCCCGCAACCGGAAGGGGAAGTTGCGCGGGGTCACGACCACCTCCTCGTGATACGAGAACTCGAGGTCGAGATTGCGGCCGAAATAGTGGTTCTGAGTGGTGTAGCTGACACCTGTGCACACGGTGCACCTCCTGTCACGATGGGCCGCCCGTCGGCCCTCGCCCCACCCCTACCCGACGGCCGACACCGCTCGACAGGGCACTTGACACGCCCACGCCCGGCTTACGACCCGACACTCCCCGAGTCGCGTCCCCGGTGTGAGCGCTCACCTCTCCGTGACAGGATCTCGCACGCCCGCCGCTGACTGCCCCGCAGTTGCGGATTCGTTACCCGCGCAGCTCTTGACACGGCCCGCGTTGTGAGCGCTAACATTCGAGCGTCCCCCCGGGGTGACATGCATCAGAGATCCGGCGACGCCGCCGGACGAAACGAGGAGGTTTCCGATGTCCCAGGTGAAGTCCGTCGTCACCGCGATCGCCATGCTGGGCGTCGTCGCACTCAGCGCCACCGCGTGCGCGAGCTCCAGCTCGCCGGGCGGCTCCGGCGGCGACGACGTCATCACGGTCGGGTTCGCCCAGACCGGTTCCGAGAGCGGATGGCGCAGCGCCAACACCGAGTCGATCAAGGAGGCGTTCTCGGCCGAGAACGGCTTCGACCTGATCTTCAACGCCGCCGACAACAAGCCCGAGGCCCAGATCGCCGCGGTGCGCAGCTTCATCAACCAGGGCGTCGACGCGATCGTCCTCGCCCCCATCGTCAGCGACGGCTGGGACGACGTCCTCAAGGAGGCGAAGGATGCCGGCATCCCCGTCATCCTCGAAGACCGCACCGTCTCGGCATCCGAGGACCTCTACGCCAGCTGGATCGGGCTCGACTTCGAGCAGGAGGGCAAGACCGCCGGCGAGTGGGTCGCCGAGAACTTCGGCTCGAAGCCGACCAACATGGTGATCCTCGAGGGAACGACCGGCTCCTCCGCCGCCACCGATCGGCAGACCGGCTTCGACGCCGCCGTCGCCGGCACCGACATCACGGTCCTCGACTCGCAGACCGGCAACTTCACCCGCGCCGAGGGCAAGACGGTCATGGAGGGCTTCCTGCAGAAGTTCGGCTCCGAGATCAACGTCCTCTTCGCGCACAACGACGACATGGGCCTCGGTGCCCTCGACGCGATCAAGGCGGCCGGCATGAAGCCGGGCACCGATATCCAGATCGTCACGATCGACGCGGTCAAGGACGGCATGACCGCCCTGGCGAACGGCGAGTTCAACTTCATCGTCGAGTGCAACCCGCTGCTCGGCGAGAAGACGGCCGAGGTCGTGAAGTCCGTCGTCGCGGGCGAGTCGGTCGACAAGACCTACATCGTCGAAGACCAGAGCTTCACCCAGGAGCAGGCGAAGGAAGTCCTGGACAGCCGCCCCTACTGATCCGACACCACGAGTGGCGGCCGGTGCGCCGGCCGCCACTCTCCCCCTCCAGAAAGCGGGTCGATGATGACAACGGAACGCCCGGTCGCAGTCGCGATGCGCGGGATCACCATCCAGTTCCCCGGCGTGAAGGCGCTCGACGCCGTCGATCTCACGCTCTACGGCGGCGAGATCCACTCCCTCATGGGAGAGAACGGCGCCGGCAAGTCCACGCTCATCAAGGCGCTCACCGGCGTCTACGCGATCGACAGCGGCAGCATCGTCGTCGACGGACGCGAACGCTCGTTCCGCAGCACGGCCGACGCCCAGGCCGCGGGCGTATCGACGGTCTACCAGGAGGTGAACCTGTGCGCGAACCTGTCGGTCGCCGAGAACGTGATGCTCGGCAACGAGGTACGCCGCGGCGGACGCATCGACTGGCGAGCGACCCACGAGGCGGCCGCCGGCCATCTCGCGGAGCTCGGTCTCGACATCGACACGCGTTCGGTGCTGGCCAGCCACTCGATCGCCGTGCAGCAGCTCGTCGCCATCAGCCGGTCAATGGTCATCGACACGCGGGTCCTCATCCTGGACGAGCCGACGTCGAGCCTCGACCGCGGCGAGGTGGAGCAGCTGTTCGCCGTCATGCGGCGCCTCCGCGACCGCGGCGTCGCCATCCTGTTCGTCTCGCACTTCCTCGACCAGATCTACGAGATCTCCGACCGTCTCACGGTGCTGCGCAACGGCGGGCTCGTCGGGGAGTACCCCATCGCCGAGCTCGGACGCGAGGCCCTCGTGGCGCGCATGATCGGACGCGAGCTGAGCGCCCTCGACGCCCTGTCGTCGACGGCGGAGCGCGAGATCGACCGCGACGCCGTCCCGGTCCTGCGCGCCCGGGGCGTCGGCCGGCGCGGCGTCATCGAGGCCGCCGACCTCGACGTGCACCGCGGTGAGATCGTCGGGCTCGCCGGGCTGCTGGGCTCGGGCCGCACGGAGCTCGCGCGTCTGCTCGCCGGCGCCGACCGCTCGGACGGCGGCACCGTCGAGGTCGACGGCGCCGCGACGCGCCTGACCAGCCCGCGGCACGCGCTCGACCGCGGCATCGCGTTCTCGTCCGAGGACCGCCGCTCCGAGGGCATCGTCGCCGATCTGACGGTCGCCGAGAACATCGTGCTCGGCGTGCAGGCGCGGCGCGGCGCGCTGCGCCGGGTTCCCCAGAGCGAGCGCGACGCGCTCGTCGCGGAGTACCTCGAAGCGCTCGGCGTCCGCCCCGCCGACCCCAACGCCCTCGTCCGCAACCTCTCGGGCGGCAACCAGCAGAAGGTGCTGCTGGCACGCTGGCTCGCCACCGCCCCCGAACTGCTCATCCTCGACGAGCCCACCCGCGGCATCGACGTCGGCGCGAAGGCCGACATCCAGCGCAAGGTCGCCGAGCTCGCGGCTCGGGGACTGGCCGTCGTGTTCATCTCCTCGGAGCTCGAGGAGGTGCTGCGCATCGCGCAACGCGTCGCGGTCCTGCGCGATCGCCGCAAGATCGGCGAGCTGATGACGCAGGATGTGGACGTCGACACACTGGTCGCCTTCATCGCCGAGGGCGACGCCGAGGACCCCTCGGGTAAGGAGAAGATCGCGTGAAGAAGCTGTTCACGCACCGGCTCGTCTGGCCGGTGCTCGCCCTCGTGGCCCTGATCGCGGTCAACACCGTGTCGCGGCCCTCGTTCCTGAGCGTGACGGTGCAGAACGGGCAGCTGTACGGCTCGCTCATCGACATCCTCCGCAACAGCGCCCCGCTCATGCTCGTCGCGCTCGGGATGACGCTCGTGATCGCCACGCGAGGGATCGACCTCTCTGTCGGCGCGATCATGGCGGTCTCGGGCGCCGTCGCCCTGACGATCATCGAGGCCTCGCCCGAGCCGGGGAACCTCGGCATCGTCGCGATCGCCATCGCGGCGGGCGTGGGCACCTCGCTCGTCCTCGGCGCCTGGAACGGCTTCCTCGTCGCCGTGCTCGGCATCCAGCCGATCATCGCCACCCTCGTTCTCATGCTCGCCGGGCGGGGCGTCGCCCTGCTCATCACCCGCGGGTTCATCACGACGATCAACAGCGAGCCCTACCAGTTCATGGCGCAGGGCTACGTCTTCGGTCTCCCCTTCGCCCTGTGCGTCTCGGTCGCCGCGATCGTCGTCGTCGCCGTCGTCCAGCGGCGCACCGCCCTGGGGATGCTGACCGAGGCCGTCGGCATCAATCCCGAGGCCAGCCGGCTGGCGGGCGTCCGTTCCCGCGGGATCATCTGGGGCACCTACATCGCCAGCGGCACCCTCGCCGGCATCGCCGGCATCCTCTACAGCTCGAACATCATGGCCGCCGACGCGAACGCAGCCGGCATGTACATCGAGCTCGACGCCATCCTCGCCGTCGTGCTCGGCGGCACCTCCCTCGCCGGCGGCAAGTTCAGCATCGCCGGCACCGTCATCGGCGTGTTCACGATCCAGACCCTCAAGACCACGATCACCTTCCTCGGGGTGCCGCCCGCCGTGAGCCCCGTTTTCATGGCCGGAGCGGTACTGGTAGTCGTCCTGCTCCAGTCGCGCCGCGTGCGCGGCTGGTTCACCTCCGGCGTCCGCCCCGCGGCCCGCCCCGTCTCCACCCGCTCCGACGCGAAGGTGCTGTCATGACATCGCTCACCGCTGCTCCCCGCGCGCACGAACGCGCCCTGGCCCCGTGGCGCCGCTTCCTCAGCCGCCACATCGCCCTCGTGCCGGTGTTCGCCGCCGCCGCGATCCTCGTCATGATGATCGTGGGCGCGATGATCAACTTCCCGAACTTCCAGCTGCCCCGCATCCTGTCGTCGATCCTGCTCGACAACGCCTACCTCCTGGTGCTCGCGGTGGGGATGACGTTCGTGATCCTCACCGGCGGCATCGACCTCTCGGTCGGCGCCGTGATGGCGTTCACCGGCATCCTGTGCGCACGGCTGTTGTCGGAAGGAGTGCCTGTCGCGGTCGCGGTCCCGGCGATGATCGCGATCGGCGGTGCGATCGGCCTGCTCATCGGCGTGCTCGTCCAGTTCTTCGACGTGCAGCCCTTCATCGCCTCGCTCATCGGGATGTTCCTCGCGCGCGGCCTCGCCTTCGTCGTGAGCCTCGAGTCGATCAAGGTCGCCGACGATGGGCTGCTGTGGCTGCAGTCGACCCGGCTGTCGGTCGGCGGCGGCTGGTACATCACGCCCACCGGCATCCTGGCCCTGCTCACCGTCGTGCTCGCGGCACTGGTGCTGCGCTACACGCGCTTCGGTCGCACCGTCTACGCCATCGGCGGCAGCGAGCAGTCGGCGCGCCTCATGGGCCTGCCGGTCGTCCGCACCCGCCTGCTGGTGTACGTCATCAGCGGCGTATGCGCCGGAATCGCCGGCATCGTGCTCACGGCTTACTCGGGAGCGGGCTACCCCCTCAACGGCGTCGGAACCGAGCTCGACACGATCGCCGCGGTCGTCATCGGCGGCACCCTCCTCACAGGAGGCAGCGGCTTCGTCGTCGGGTCGCTCATCGGTGTGTTCGTCTACGGCCTCATCCGCACGATCATCTCGTTCCTGGGCGCCGAGCAGTCGTGGACGCGCATCACCGTGGGTGCGCTGCTGCTCGTGTTCGTCGTGGTCCAGCGGGTGATCGTCAGCCGATCAGCGACGCGGCGGTGACGGCCCGCCGCGCCGCGGCAGCGCGGCGGGCCGTCGGCGCGGCATGATGGTGCGCATGGATCCCGAGGCGGCGCCGACGCTCGAGGTGCGCGGCGCCGACGTGCGCTTCGGCCCCGAGCAGGCGCTCGCGAACGTCGAGCTGCGGCTGTTCGCGGGCGAGGTGCACTCGCTGATGGGCGAGAACGGCGCGGGAAAGTCGACGCTCATCAAGGCAATCACCGGGGCGCTCCGCCTGGACGCCGGCGACATCCTGCTCGACGGGACGCCGGTGCACCTCGCGCGGCCCGCCGACGCGCTGGCGGCGGGTATCTCCACCGTCTACCAGGAGATCGACCTGCTGCCGAACCTCACGGTCGCCGAGAACCTCTCGCTCGGACGTGAGCCGCGTCGGTTCGGGATCATCGACCACGGCGAGATGCGGCGACGCGCGGCGACCGCGCTCGAGTCCCTCGGGGTCTCGATCGACCCGGGTTCGCTGCTATCGTCGCACTCGCTCGCGGTGCAGCAGCTCGTGGCCATCGCGCGGGCGGTGTCGGGCGCGAACCTCCGTGTGCTCATCCTCGACGAGCCGACCTCGAGCCTCGACGCCGATGAGGTCGCCGAGCTGTTCCGCGTCGTCCGCGAACTGACGGCCCGGGGCGTCGCCGTGCTGTTCGTGTCGCACTTCCTCGACCAGGTCTACGAGCTGTGCGACCGCGTCACGGTGCTGCGCGGAGGCCGGTTCGTCGGCGAGTACTCCACCACCGAGCTGCTGCGCGTCGAGCTCGTCGAGAAGATGCTCGGCGACTCCGCCGCCCGGCTCGCCGCGATCGACGAGGACACCCCGCCTCCGAGCGAAGGCCCCCTCGTGCTGTCGGCCCGCGGTGCGCGCTCGGGCCGGACACGGCATCCGTTCGACCTGGAGCTGGTCGAGGGCGAGGTGATCGGTTTCGCGGGCCTGCTCGGCTCCGGGCGCACCGAGCTCGCCCGTGCGCTCACGGGGGTCGACGGGCTCGACGAGGGCTCGGTGCTTCTGGACGGCGCCCCGCTCGGCGGGCGCGGGCCGCGGTCGGCGATCGGGCGGGGCGTCGTGTACTCGTCGGAGAACCGTCGCACCGAGGGCGTGCTGGGCGATCTCAGCGTGCTCGAGAACATCACGCTCGCCCTGCAGGCGCAGCGCGGCATCCTGCGTCCCGTGGGCGCCGCCCGCGCTCGCGAGCTCGCCCGGAGCTGGATCGAGGCTCTCAACATCCGGCCCGCCGACATCGACCGCCCGGTCCGGGAGCTCTCCGGCGGCAACCAGCAGAAGGTGCTGCTCGCCCGGCTGCTCGCGCTGTCGCCGCGCGTCGTCGTGCTCGACGAGCCGACGCGCGGCATCGACGTGGGCGCGAAGGCCGAGGTGCAGCGGCTGGTCGGCGAACTCGCCGACAACGGTGTCTCCGTCGTCTACATCTCAGCCGAGCTCGACGAGGTGCTGCGCGTCTCGCACACCGTCGCGGTCATCCGGGACGGCCGTATCGCCCACGTCCTGCCGGCCGCCGATCTGAACTCCGACCTGCTGATTGCGCTCGTGGCGCGCGCCGACGAGACCGCCGCCGAATCCGCCGCCGACAAGACCGAAGAGGCCGATGACTGACGCGCGCACGCCCCGGGCGGCGAACATCTTCGACGTCGCGAGACTGGCCGGTGTCTCGCACCAGACGGTCTCACGGGTGCTCAACGACATGCCGAACGTGCGGCCCGCGACGCGCGAACGCGTGGAGAAGGCGATCGCGCAGCTGCGCTACAGCCCCTCCCCCGCGGCTCGGGCGCTCGTGACCCGCCGCACCCGGACGATCGGCCTCATCACCCCCGGCACGGTCCAGTTCGGGCCGACGTCGGTCGCGACCCACTTCAACTTCGCCGCGCGGTCGGAGCGCTACAACGTCGACGCGATCAGCTCGCCCGAGAGCGATGTCGTCGCCGTGCGCGCGGCGATCGACGGGCTGCTGCGGCAGCGCGTCGACGCCATCGTCCTCATCGTCGTCGATCTCGACGTGCTCGCCGCCGTACAGGGGCTCGAACTCGACATCCCGCTCGTCGCCGTCGCCGCCACCAGCCGCCCGCACCCGCAGCTCGTGGCGATCGACCAGTACCGCGGCGCGCGCAGTGCCGTGCGCCATCTCGCCGAGAGCGGGCACCGGCGCATCCATCACATCGCGGGCCCCGCCCGCAACCCCGATGCCGCCGAGCGCGTGCGCGGCTGGCGCGACGAGCTCGTCGCGAGGCGGCTGGACATCCCGCCGCTCACGTACGGCGACTGGTCGGCGGCGAGCGGTTTCGGCATCGCCATCGAGAGCGACATCGCCCCGGGCGACGGTATCTTCGTGGGCAACGACCACATGGCGATCGGCGTGCTCTCCGCTCTGCGTGAGCGCGGCCTGCGGGTACCCGAGGACGTCGGCATCGTCGGCTTCGACAACGTCCCCGAGGCCGCCTTCCTCTACCCCGCCCTCACCACCGTGGAACAGGACTTCCCGGCGCTCGGCGCCCTGATCATGCAGAAGGTGCTGCTCGTGGTGGAGCAGCCCGACGTCGTGACCGAGGCCACTCCGCTGCCGACCCGCCTCATCGTCCGGCAGTCGTCGGTCTCGGACGGCTGAGCTCCGCGCTCCCAGCGTTCTCGTGACCGGGTGCGGCACGATCGTTCCCATGGTCTCTCGATCCCGGATGCGGCGGCGACGTCGGCGGATCGGGATCGCCGCGGTCCTCGTTCTGGTCCCCGTGCTGCTGGTCACGGTGATCGTGGCGATCGGCGTGACCGCGACGAACCTCGCGATGCGTCCGGGCGACGCGCGGCCGGGCGAACAGCCGCGCTCCCTCCCGCCGAACGCGGGGGCCATCGACCCCGGCAACCTCATCGACGACGCGCTGTTCTTCGATCGCGACGCGCTCTCCGCCGCCGAGATCCAGGACTTCCTCGACGACCGCATCGGCGAATGCGTGAACGGGGCGTGTCTGAATGTCGCGACCGCCGGCATCTCGTCGCGCGAGGCGCGCGTGTCCGAGCGCACGGGCGAGGTCATCTGCCGAGCGATCGAGGGCGGCGAGCTGTCCGTCGCGGAGATCATCCACCGTGCGCAGGAGGCCTGCGGGATCTCGGCCCGCGTCATCCTCGTGACCCTCCAGAAGGAGCAGTCCCTGGTCGAGGGACGCGCGGCCCGGGCACCGTCGGAGGGCCGGCTGCGTGCGGCGATGGGCGCCAGCTGCCCCGACACCGCCCCCTGTGATCCGCAGTACGACGGCGTCGGCGCGCAGATCGTCGCCGGGGCGACCGACCTGGCCTCGTACCGGGCGTCGGACTTCATGCGCCAGCCCGGCACGCATTTCATCGCCTTCCACCCCGACCCCGCGTGCGGCGGGACGGATGTCGCGATCGAGAACGACGCGACGGCGGCGCTGTACAACTACACGCCCTATCAGCCCGACCCGGCCGCGATGTCGGCGGGGTGGGGCCCGGGCGGCCCCTGCTCGTCGTACGGCAACCGCAACTTCAGTTACTACTTCGCGCTGTGGTTCGGTTCGGTGCGAGCCGGATGAGGATTCCCGCCGGATAAGTGCCCGCTGTGCGCCTGCTCTGCGCGCACAGGGGGAACCACTATCGTGCGTCAGGTGACGACATCCCCCCGCGACCTGCGTTCGCTCACCGCGGGCGCCGGCTCCTGGCTGCGCCACCGACCGGTGACGATCCTGATCGCCGTTCTCACGATCGGGCTGAGTGTCGCGGGGCTGATCTTCGAGCCGATCGACTGGGGCTTCATCCCCGCCCAGGACGCCGGTGGCGTCGGCGCGGCGACTCGTCACTGGTGGAGCTCCGTGACCTCGTTGTTCGTCGTCGAGACGGTGCCGGCGCTCATCGTGTTCGTCGTTCTCGTGCTCGTGGTGGTGGGCGCCGCCGAACGGGCGATGGGAAGCGTGCGTACCGTGATCGCGTACCTCGTCGGCGGCGTCGCGGCATCCTTCCTCGGTTTCGCGATCGACCTGTTCGAGCAGACCTACCTCGCCGGCATCCCGTTGAACGCCCCGGCCGTCGACGTGTTCTCCCCCACCGCCCCGCTGCTCGCGACGGCCATGGCGGCCAGCTCGTTCTTCGGCACGATCTGGCGGCGTCGAACTCGGCTGCTGGCGGTGCTCTCCGCCGTGACCCTCTATCTCTACTCGGGCGGCGCCAACGACCTGTTCTCGCTCCTCGCCGTGCCGGTGGGGTTCGCGCTCGGCTTCGCGCTCGGTGGACGCAGCAGCGGTTTCCGCCTCGTGCGCAGCTCGTACTACGAGAAGCGGGTGCTCCTCGCTGCCATCGTCGCGATCACGGCGATCGGCCCGGTCGTCGCCACCGCCTCAGGGTCGGGCGCGGGCCTGCTCTCGATCTACGGCTATCTCTCGATCGACCCGCTGAGCATCGTGGACGGCCAGGTGTGCGCATTCGGCTCGGCCGGCGCCCCCTGCCCCGATGACTTCTCCTCCATCTCCGATCTGCAGGGGTGGTCGAGCGTCGTGGCGCTGCTCCCGCTGATCGTCCTCCTGCTCGCGGCGCGGGGCATCCGCAACGGCCGGCGTATCGCGCTCGAGGTCGCCGTCGCGATCAACCTCGCGATGTTCGCCGGCATGCTCTACACGTTCTTCGTGATCGAGCCCGACACCGTCGCCGCCATCGGCGAGGCCGTCAACGCCGAGACCGCGGATTTCGTGTGGCAGACCCTCACCGGGGTGATCGTCGGCGCGATCGTGCCCTTGGGCGTGGCGATCGTGCTGATCCTCTTCCGGGGAGCCGCCCGGGTGACGACCACCGCCGCGGCCAAGCGCACGTTCGTCCTGACGATCGTGATCGGAACGGCGGCGACGCTCGTCGTCTCGTTCGTCGGAACGCTCCTGATCGCCGACGGCTTCCAGCCCGGGGTCGACGCACTGATGGTGTTGCGCGCGTTGCCCCTGCGTCTCGTGCCGCCGACCCTGATCCCCTCGGACATCATCGAGTTCGTGCCCGAGTCCGGTGCCGCGCAGGCGATGTGGTACCTCCCGTCGCTGGTGTTCTGGCTGATTCTGGTCGTCGCTGTCGCACGCGTGCTCGTCGACTCGCGCACCGTGCTCGACGCGCCCGACCGGCTGCGCGCCCGGGGCGTGCTCGAACGCGGTGGCGGCGACACGCTGTCGTTCATGTCGACGTGGCGCGGCAACTCCTACTGGTTCGCCCCCGGTGCCGACGCCGCGATCGCCTACCGCGTGCGCGGCACGATCGCGGTGACCCTCGGCGGTCCGTTCGGGCCCGACCACGACCGGCCCGACGTGGTGTCGGGCTTCGTGGAGTTCTGCGGCGCACACGGCTGGACGGCGGTCTTCTACAGCGTCGACGCGCGCGAGGGCAGCGTCTTCGACCACCTCGGCTGGCAGCGGATGCCGGTGGCCGAGGAGGCCGTGCTGCGCCTGCCCGACTGGAACACGGCGGGCAAGAAACGGCAGGACATCCGCACTGCGACCAACCGGGCCTCGCGCGAGGGGATCGCCGCCGTGTGGACGTCGTGGCGGGAGCTCACCTCGAGCCAGCACGCTCAGATCCGCGAGATCTCCGAGGGCTGGGTCGCCGACCGCTCGCTGCCCGAGATGGAGTTCACTCTCGGCGGCGTCGACGAGCTCGACGACCCGGCCGTGCGGGTGATGATGGCGGTGCACGAGAGCGGCCGGATCGAGGCCGTCACGAGCTGGCTGCCGATGTTCGAGCACGGAGCCGTGACGGGTTACACCCTCGATTTCATGCGCCGGCGTGGCGACGCGATGAACGGGATCATGGAATTCGTCATCGGCGCCGCCGCCGACCGGATGAAGAGCGACGGGCTCGGGCTGCTGAGCCTGTCGGGCTCGCCGCTGGCCTCGACGCAGCTCGGCGATGACGCCGAGCGCACCAACGTCGCGCGACTGCTCGACCTGCTGGGCGGGCTGCTCGAGCCGGCCTACGGGTTCCGGTCGCTGCTGAACTTCAAGCGCAAGTTCCAGCCCGAGTTCGTGCCGCTGTGGGCCGTGTACCCCGACCCCGCGATGCTGCCGGCGCTGGGCGTCGCTCTGACGCGGTGCTACCTGCCCACCCTCACCCTCGGGCAGGCGGTACGGATGGCGGGGTCGCTGCGCGAGCCCGCCGTCAGCGGCCGAGCCCCCAGTGATCGGCGATGATCTCGAGACCCTGCTGGAAGATGTAGGTCCACGAGGTCGCATCGTGGGCGCTCCCCTGCGCCTCGACGTAGGTGGCATCCATCCCCGCGGCCTGCGCGGCCTGGTAGATCCGCTGCACGCCCGGGAGGAACCCGGCGTCGTTGCTCCCGACGCCGAAGACGGCGGTCATGCCGCGGTACGGCGCGTGGGCCGCCATGATCGCGGCGGGCTTGGCCGCCTCGTAGGCTGCCCGGTCGCCGCCGAAGCCCTGCGCGATCGTCGTCGCCTCGTCACCCAGCGAGGGGAACTCCTCGCCCGAGGCGTCGAGGATCGCGCTGAAGAGCTCGGGGTGGGCCGAACCGAGCTGGATCGAGCAGGTGCCGCCCTGCGACAGGCCGCCGATGCCCCAGAAGTCGGGGGCGTCCAGAACCGGCAGGTTGGCTTTGATCCAGGTCGGCACGTCGACCGTCAGGTAGGTCGCCGAGTTGCCCAGCGGCGAATCGATGCACATCGGGTTGGCGTCGGGCGAGCCGAGCTGATCGGGCGAGACGACGATCGGGGCGAGGCCGTCGTGCGCCGACGCGTAGGCGTCGAGCGACTGCTGCAGGTGGGCGGCGATCAGCGGATCCTGGGGCTGACCGGGCTGTCCGGACAGCACGATCAGCACGGGCAGCAGCGGCGGGTTGTCGGTGAGGGCTGCGGGCGGGCGGTAGATGACGGCCGGGCGGGCGGTGAAGCCGGACGCCGTCGCGGGGATCGTGACCGTGCCGACCTCGCCGGTCGAGGGCATCCCGTCGGGGGCGGTCCAGTCGGCGATCGTCGGACGGTCGGCGTTGCTGTCGAGTGACGGCAGGTCAGCGGAACCGAATGCGGGCATCCCGAGGGCGAGGCGGACGGTCGGGTACTGTCCGAACGCGATGTTCACGCCCATGGCTGCGGTGAGCGCGAAGAGCACGATCGCCAACGGCGCGGCGACGGCCCGGCGCCAGGTGGGACGCCAGAGCGACACCAGGGCGACCCCGATGGCGGCGAACCCGAGCGCGATCCACATCCGCGAGTCGGCCGTGAGGACGACGCCGAACAGGTCGTACTGGTCCGCCAGCAGCCAGGTCAGGCCGATGCCCAGGAGTCCAGCGACGACCGCCGCCGTCGCCGCCGTCATCGTCCAGCGCCGGCGCAGCCAGCGGTTGCTCGGCCGCAGCACGACGAGGAGGACGAACGCGAGGGCAGCCGCGATGCACGTCCCGACGACGGCCGGCCCGGAGAGGATGTTCGTGTCGAGCAGCCAGTTCACATCGACCTCCCGAGGACGGCGCCGCGCCGCAGTGGCGCGACGGGCTCACCGCCCCGCCCCACAGCGTAAACCGGGCCGCGTGCTCGCCTGCGCACGCGGCCCGGTTTTCGCGGCGGTTTCATCAGCTGGGCGACGACCGCGGACCGGCGAACTCGGGCTGCGGACTCAGTCGGCGTGCTCGGGCGGCCACACGACCGAGAAACGTTCGAAGACGATGTCCTCGTCCTCCGACCACTCGGCGCCACGGGCCGCCGCGACGCGCGTCCAGTAGCGCCGGTGCTCGCGCTGCCAGCTCTCCAGCGAGAGGTCGTCCTCCCCCTCGTCGGCGGCGAAGGCGGCGTCCGCGCTCGCGAACGGCCCGAGGCGCAGCTCTGTGGTGCGGATGACGATGCGCGGGGCGCCCGTGCTGTCGCAGGCGATCCAGTGCGAGCCGATCCGCGGGATGAGGTCGCCCCGCGCGACGAAGTCGGCGACGAGCTCGGCGGTCGCGCGCTTGCCGCCCGCGAGGACGATGCCCAGCAGCTCGTCGGCCAGCCGAGCGTTGTCGCCGAAGTGCTCGACCGTGTACTCGGGAGCCGCGAGCACGGCCTCGGGATGCGCGGACCGGTACTGCTCCCACATCGCCGCGGCCGCGGCCTCGTCGAGGGGCAGGGCGCGGGAGGACCCGGTGGTCTCGGTCATCCCTCCATCCTGGCACCGGACGACATGCCCACCCGGTACGTGCGCACCTCGAAGGGGCGGAGTTCGACGGCCACGCGGCCGGCGTCGTGCACGATCTCGCCGAGGTCGTCCTCGATGAGCGATGCCTCGCGGATCGTCGCCGCACCGTCGACGCGCAGTTCGCCCGCGACACGTCGACCCGCCGGCTCGTACACGCGCACGACGAGGTCGCCCGAGCGATCGGCGGCGAGCTTGACCCCCGAGACCAGGATGCCGGGCGTCGCCGTCACGAGCGGCGCCACGGGCGCTCCGGTGCGCTCGCGCATCGCGGTGTTCAGCGCGAGGCCGGCGGCGGTCGCGGCCTCGATGTCGGCGCCGATCACGAGGCCGTAGCGGTGGCTCTGCTCGCCCTGATCGGTCTCGGGGTCGGGGAAGCGCGGCGCACGCAGCAGCGAGAGCCGAACCGTCGTGGTGACGTCTCGGTCGGGGTCGGCCTCGCGCGTGACGTCGTATCCGTAGGTCGAGTCGGTCACGAGGGCGGCCCCGAAGCCCGCTTCGGCGACGTGCACGAAACGGTGCATCGACGTCTCGAACTTCGCCGCCTCCCAACTGGTGTTGGTGTGGGTCACCCGCTTGGCGTAGCCGAACTGCGTCTCGGCCGCGGTGTGCTCGGCCTGGATCGCGAGCGGGAACGCGACCTTGAGGAACTTCTCGACCTCGTGCCAGTCGGTTCGCTGCGAGATCTCGATCGTGCGCGAGCCCGGGCGCAGCACGAGCTCCTGCGTGAGCGCCGAGGCCGAGAACGAGCGGGCGATGCGCACGTGGGCCGCGCCGTCGCGGATGTCGGCGGCGAGCGCGTCGATGCCGACGATGTCGGTGACGCGGTTGCGGTAGAAGCGGTCGACGTCCCAGGCATCCCACATGTTGGGGAAGTCCTGGTGCAGCTGCAGGAGGTTGGCCGGCTCACCGGTCGGGATCGTCTCGCGGCCGGTGGCGAGATCGATCGCCGAGGTGATGAGCCCGGCGTCCGAGATCGTCACCCGGACGAGATCGTTGGTCAGCACGAATCCGCCGTCGTGCTCGCGCACCTCGACGGCACCCGCCGGGGGCGCGGCGGACGCGGCGCCGAGACCCGGCACCCCGTCGCGTGTCAGCGGCGAGGCGTTGAAGACGATACACTCGTCGCCGCTGCCGGCCAGCAGCTCCTGGGCGCGGTCGATGAGGGCTTCGGCGGCCGCCGCGACGCGCTCGTACTGTTCGACGGCCTCGCGGTGCACCCAGGCGATCGAGGTGCCGGGGAGGATGTCGTGGAACTGCTGCAGCAGCACCTGCCGCCACAGCGCGTCGAGTTCGTCGTAGGGGTAGTCGGCGCCCGTGCGCCAGGCGGCGGTCGCCCACCAGACCTCGGCCTCGATGAGCAGGTGCTCGGTGCGCCGGTTGCCCTGCTTGGTCTTGTGCTGGCTCGTGAGGGTCGCGCGGTGCAGCTCGAGGTACAGCTCCCCCACCCACACCGGCGGCTTCGGCAACTCCGCCATCGCGCGCTCGAAGAACGCGTCGGGATGCTCCCACTGAACACGCGCGCTGCCTTCGAGGTCGGCCAGTCGCTCGGCCTTGCCGGTCATCTCCCGGGTCGTGCCGCCGCCGCCGTCGCCCCACCCGACGGGGGCGATGGATCCGGATGCCACGCGCGACTCGCGGAACTGCCGCGAGGCCTTGGCGACCTCCATGCCCGACAGCTGCGAGTTGTAGGTGTCCATCGGCGGGAAGTGGGTGAACATCCGCGACCCGTCGATGCCCTCCCAGGCGAAGGTGTGGTGCGGGAACCTGTTGACCTGGTTCCACGAGATCTTCTGCGTGAAGAACCACTCGAACCCCGCGCGGCGCATGAGCTGGGGCAGCGCCGGGGAGTACCCGAACGAGTCGGGCAGCCAGACCCCGCGCGAGCGGATTCCGAACTCCTCCTCGAAGAAGCGCTGCCCGTAGAGGAACTGGCGGGCGATCGCCTCGCCGGTGGGCATGACGGTGTCGGACTCGACCCACATGCCGCCCAGCGGCAGGAAGCGGCCCGTCGCGACGGCATCCTTCACCTTGGCCCACACCTCGGGACGATGCTCCTTGAGCCAGGCGTACTGCTGCGCACTCGACATCCCGTACTGGAAGTCGGCGCTCTCGCCCAGCAGCTCCGTCATCGTCGTGCTCGTGCGCGCGACCTTGCGGATGGTCTCGCGCACCGGCCACAGCCACGCGGAGTCGATGTGCGCGTGGCCGATCGCGGAGATACGGTGCGCGCTGGCCTCGGCGGGCGAGGCCAGCACCTCGGCGAGCGCGGCGCGCGCGTCGGCGGCGGTCTCGGGGATGCGCTGCAGGTCGAGGAGGTCGAGCGCGTCGTCGAGCGCCTGCAGGATGCGCATGCGGCGGGGCGCGGTCTCGGGCAGCTCGGCCTGCAGCTCGACGAGCACCTCGAGGTCGAGCGCGAGCTCGTGCACCTCGGGCTCGAACACGGCGAGGTCCATGTGCCGCACGGTGTAGAGGGCCCGCGGCGAGGACGTCCGGATGTCGCCCTCCTGCGTCGGGAGGAAGGGGTGGTAGTCCAACAGCACGGGGTTGGCCGCGGCCTCGATGTAGAACTCGACCTCCTCGTCGCCCGCCGCCTCCTCGGCGATGCGCACCCACTGGTTGCGCGGGTTGAGCGACTTCACGGGTTCGCCGCTCGGCAGGTACACGAGACCCTCGCACTGGAAGCCGGGCATGTTCGGATCGAAGCCGAGGTCGACGAGGGCCTCGACCCGGCGACCCGCCCACTCGGCCGGCACCCGGCCCCGCACGCGGAACCACGTCGTCGACCACGCCGGCCCCCAGGGCGATCCCGCCTCGAACGGCTCGAACTCCAGCGCCAGGCCGTCGGCCGCGGCGATGGGCTCGCCCGGCAACCGGTGCGCCGCGATCTCGAGTGGGGTGCGGTGCGAGTGGATGGCGGGGCGGATGCGCTCGGTGAGCACGCGAGCGGCGCGGCCGGTGGTGAGGGGGATGTCGTCGTGCATGGGCGGGTGGGTCCGTTCAGTCGGTCGGGCGGTCGGGCGGTCGGATCGTCTCAGGGCATGGTGGCGGCGGCGCCACCGCCGAGGACCGGCGCGGCGGTGGCGCCGGCGCCGGCATCCACCCGCTCCATCCTCTCGATCCCGCGGGCGGCCAGCAGCGCGTCGTCGGCCTGGCGCGAGGCGAGGACGACCTGCGGGCCGCGGCCGTCGCGCTCGGCGGCGCGCACCCAGGCTTCGAAGAACGCGCCGCCGGGGGCGCATTCCGCGCGGTGGGGGCGGGTGTCGTCGAGCACGAGAGCGACGGGCGACGGTGCGGGCCGGGGCGCTCCGCGCAACTCGCGGGCGAGCTCGGCGAAGCGGCGGCCCGTGGGTTTGACCACGCCGTCCTCGTCGATCAGCCCGAGGTCGTACTCGACCGGCGGGAAGTCGAGCATCGAGCGCGCGACGTCGTGCGAGCACCACCACGTGATGCCGGAGAGGACGGGGACGTCGGCGGCGCGGCGCACCGTCTGTTCGAGGAAGTCGGCGGCGTCGTCGCGATCGACGACCGTGACGGGGGCCCCGACCTCCTGCAGCCAGACGGGGCGGTCGGCCAGGGCGTGCCAGGCGGCGGCGAGCTGGACGAGGTACTCGCCATGCCGCACCGACCCGGCACCGAGGCCGCCGTGGCGCTGCGCCGCGCCGTTGAAGACCCACGAGTGGACGACGGTCTCATCTCCCTGCTCGGCCGCATGCCGCGGGAGGAAGGGCTGGCGTTCGTCGTACCAGGTCGCGTCGTAGGCGGCGTGCGTGATGAGGCCCGGCGCGCTCTCGCGGGCGACGCCCAGCAGCCGCACGAGCCACTCCTCGGCCTGCGCCTCGTCGATCGGGTGCGGGTGCGGGTGCGGCCGGGCCGCGAACTGGTTGACCTCGTTGCCGAGGGTGAGCCCCATGACGTTGGGGCGCCCGCGCAGAGCCTCGCCGAGGGCCCGGAGGTACGCCTCCTCCCCCGCGAGGGCGACGGGGTCGGTGAAGATGTTGCGCTCGTGCCACGTCGTGACCCACGCGGGCAGGAAGTCGAAGCTCGACAGGTGACCCTGCAACGCATCGACGTTGACGTCGAGATCGAACTCGGCCGCGGCATCCACCACCTCGCCGATGTCGGCGAGCGCCGCCGGGCGCAGCAGGCCCCGGTTCGGCTGGACGAGGTGCCACAGCGGGAAGAGCCGCACGTGGTCGGCCTCGAGCCCGGCGATCGCCTCGAAATCGCGGCGCACCTCGTCGAGGTCGAGGTCGAGCCACGCGTGGAACCAGCCGGAGCGGGGCGTGTAGTTGACGCCGAATCTCAGTGCGGGGTGGATCTGGGAGGTCATGGGGCCTTCCGGGGTCGGGGACGAGGGCGAGAGGATGCGGGACGGGGCTCAGCCCTTGACCCCGCCCTCCTCGACGCCCTTGAAGAAGTGGCGCTGCAGCGCCGCGAAGACGATCGCGATCGGGATGAACGCGATCATCGAGCCCGCGGCGATCATGCGCTGGTCGTTGGAGAACGTGCCCGACAGGTACTGCAGGCCGATCGTCAGGGTGAACTGGTCGGGACTGGTGAGCACGATGAGCGGCCAGAGGAAGTCGTCCCAGGCGCCGATGAAGCTGAAGATCGCGATGACGGCGACCGTTCCCTTCACCGACGGGAGCGACACGCTCCAGAACCGCTGCAGGGCGTTCGCACCGTCGATGATCGCCGCCTGATCGATCTCTTCGGGCAGCACCCGGAACGCGTTGTACATCAGCAGCACGTTGAGGGTCGCGACCATCCCCGGAAGCGCGACGCCGAGAAGCGTGTCGGCGAGGCCGAGGTTCCGGATCGTGACGAAGTTCGCGATGATCGTCGCCTCGCCCGGCAGGATCAGGGTGGCCAGGAACAGCCCGATGACGATCTTGCGCCCCCGGAACCGCAGGCGCGACAGCGCGAAGCCGGCCAGGGTCGAGAAGACGACGTTGCCGCCGACGGCGAAGACCGCGACGAACAGCGAGTTGCCGATGAACTGCCACACCGGGATCGCGTCCATGACGCGCGCGTAGTTGTCGAGCGTGGGCTGGCTCGGCCACAGCTGCGGGATGCGGGTGTAGATGTCTTCGCTCGTGCTCTTGAGCGACGTCGACAGCTGCCACAGGAACGGCCCGATGCTGATGAACAGCACGAACACCAGCAGGGCGTAGCGCGCGACGATCTCACGGGGACGCATCGACCCGAATCCGCCGCCGCGGCGCCGCCGCGGTTTTCCGACCGGCACGGGCCCCAGCTCGGCCTGCTCACGGGTGACGGTGCTCATTCGCTTCTCCTGCTGTTGATCTTGGCCAGGACGAGCATCGGCACGAGGGTCACGAAGAACATGAGGATGCTGAGCGCACTCGCGTAGCCGAGATCGCCCGAGAACCCGCGGGAGTACTGCTGGATCAGCATGACCATCGTCATCGCCTCTCCGCCGGCTCCGCCCGTTCCCCCGGTCATGATGAACACCTCGCTGAAGACGCGGAGCGCGGCGATGCACACCAGCACGGCGATGAGGAACATCGCTCCGCGGACGGCGGGGAGGGTCACGGAGAAGAAGCGGCGCACGGCGCCGGCACCGTCCATCGCCGCGGCCTCGTGCAGGTCGCGGCTGACGTTGCCCAGGGCGGCGAGGTAGATGATCATGTAGAACCCGAGCCCCTTCCACACCGTCAGGCTCACGGCACTGAGGATGATGAGCCAGCGGTCGGTGAGGAAGGGCAGCGGCTGCTGGATGATCGACATCGCCTGGGCGAGTCCGTTCACCAGCCCGCGGTCGTCGAGCATGAAGGTCCAGATGAGGGCGACCACGACGGCGGAGGCGATGACGGGCGTGTAGAACGCGGTGCGGAAGAACGCGATGCCGGGCAGCTTCTTCTCGACCAGGAGCGCGATGAGCAGCGGCAGGATCGTCAGCAGCGGCAGGCACACGAGCATGAACACGACGCTGTTGAGCAGCGCGCCCATGACCTGGTCGTCGCGGAGGATGAGCTCGAAGTTGCGGAATCCGACGTACTGCTCGTTGCCGCCGAGCGGCTTGGCGTTCGTGAACGCCATGCGGATCGTGTTGAGCGAGGGCCAGATCGAGAAGACCGCGAGCCACAGCAGGGCCGGGGCGAGGAAGAGCCAGGGCGTCCAGGCGCGCGTCGCCCTCGCGGGTCCATGCCCGGCCCCCGCGGCCGGGGTGACCCCGGCCGCGGGGAGGTTGGTGACGGTCATGGCCGGGCTTACTGGCGTGCCAGCAGGTCGTTGAGCTTCTCGACCGACTTGTCGAGCGCCTCCTGGCCCGAGATGTCGCCGCGGATGGCCAGGGCGATCTGCTGGTTCAGGTAGTCGTTCATCGCGCCGTTGACCGAGTAGGGCGTGAGCACCTCGGCGGTCTTCAGCGACTCGAAGCCGGTGATGCGGGCCTTGGCGGAGGGCGTGCCGTCGTCCTCGGTGAAGTAGGGGTCGGCGTCGGATCCCTGCGTCGAGGGGAACACGTTCGCGATGTGCGCGAAGGCGTTCTGGTTCTCGGCGTTCGTGACGAACTCCGCGAAGGCCAGCGCCGCGGCGAGGTTCTCGCTGCCGGCCGCCACGCTCACGCCCTGCACGTAGAGGGGCGAGATGTTCAGGGCGGGGCTGATGGCGACGTTGCCCTTCAGGCTCGGGTTGTTCTCCTCGAACGCGTCGATGGCGGTCGCGCCCCCGGTCGTCCACGCGACCTTGCCCTGCGTGAACAGCTGCGCGTTGCCGAGGTAGTCGGCGTTGAGCACGGTCGGCGGCATCTCGCCGTTCGCGTACGCCTTCGCGTAGCGGTCGACCAGCGCCGCAGCCTCGGGGGTGTTGAAGACGAACTCGGTGCCGTCGTCGTTGAGGATGTCGATGCCCTCGAGGGTGAAGTCGCCGATGCCGGGCACGCGGCTGATGAGGTAGTTGTCGGGGCAGGCGTCCGCCATCGTGGCCGCCTGGGCGAAGAGCTCGTCGGTCGTCTGGGGCGGGTTCGCGGAGTCGAGGCCGCACGCGTCGAGCTGGGTGGAGTTCCAGTAGTTGACGTCGGTGCCGAGGTACCAGGGGTAGCCGTACACGCCCTCGACGCCGTCGAAGCGGTAGGCGTCGACCGACCCCTCGAAGTAGGTCGACTCGAGGTCGGTGGCTGTGCTGACGTCGTAGAGCAGGTTCTGCTTCGCCAGGGGCAGCGCGAAGTCGGGCGGCAGGTTGATGACGTCGGGAAGCGTGTTCGTCGACGCCTGCGAGAGCACCTTCTCGGAGTATCCGTCGCCGGGCTGGTCGAGCAGTTCGACGGTGACGTCGGGGTACTTCTCCTCGAAGGCGTCGATGACGCCGTCGAGGTACTCGGCGTAGGTGGGGGTCAGCGACCAGGTCTGGAACCGGATCGAGCCCGCGACCTCGCCGTCGGGGTCCGAGCCGGCTCCGGTCCCGCTCGAGCAGCCGGCCAGCAGCGCGGTGGCGGCGAGCAGTCCGAGCCCGGCGACAGCCGGTGTGCGCAGGTTCCTCATGGTGTGCAACTCCTTCGTATGCAAACGGTGCGACGGGGTATAGCCTGAGCAACTAAACCGAGTAAGTCAAGGATGGACTTATCCGGTTCAGTTCTCGAGGAGGAGCGGATGTCGACACCGCGGAAACGGGCGACCATCGCCGACATCGCCCACCGGGTCGGCGTGTCGAAGGCGGCGGTGTCGTTCGCGCTCAACGACAGACCCGGGGTCAGCGCCGAGCTGCGTGACCGCGTGCTCGCCGTCGCCGCCGAGCTGCGCTACCGCCCCAACTCCGCCGCCCTGGCGCTGGGACGCTCGCGCGTCGACGTCATCGGCCTCGTGATCAACCGCCCCGCCCGGACCCTCGGCACCGAGGCGTTCTTCCCCGAGCTGATGGCCGGCATCCAGGCCGGGCTCTCCGAGACCCACACCGGGCTGCAGACCCTCGTCGTCTCCTCTCTCGAGGAGGAACTCGCGGCATACAGCACCTGGCAGGCGACGCAACGGGTCGACGGGGTGATCGTCGTCGACCCGCGCCGGGACGACGCACGCATCGCGCTCCTGGCCGAGCTCGACCTGCCGGCGGTGCAGATCGGCAGCCATCCGAGCACGGACGCCGCGATCCCGAGTGTCTGGATCGACGACCACGCCGTGGCGACGGCGCTGTTCGAGACCCTCTTCGACCTCGGGCACCGCCGCGTCGCGCATGTGACGGGCCCCCTCGACTTCGAGCACACCGAGCTGCGCCGGTCCGCCCTGAGCGAGTGCGCCCGGCGCTACGACGCCCCGCCGCCGATGTCGATCGAGACGGACTACTCCGCGGAGCAGTCGGCCGAGGCCACGCGGGCGCTCCTCGGCGGCGACGAGCGGCCGACCGCGCTGGTCTACGACAACGACGTCATGGCCCTCGCGGGGCTGCGCGTCGCACAGGAGCTCGGCGTCCCGGTCCCCGCCGCCGTATCGGTCGCGAGCTTCGACGACTCGATCGCGATGCGGCTCGTGCGCCCCTCCATCACCGCGCTCACGCGCGACACCTACGCCCTCGGCGAGCTCGCCGCCCGGACGCTGATGGAGGTCATCGGATCGGACGCCCCGGTAGCGTCCGTGGCTGCGGCCCCGCCGGCGCTGTCGGCGCGCGAGAGCACGGCGCCCGCGAACGCCTCCACCTGAGCGAGGTCGATCCGGGATGTCGCTTCGAAGCGCACGGCCGCGAGGGGCGCCCCGGCATCGCCCCGCACGGCGAAGGGGCGCGTCTGCGATGCGGTCTCGAAAGCCTCGTCGACGCGCTCGTCGAGCTCGCGCCACTTCCCCGAGACGGTGCGCCCGCGCAGCCGCCAGGATGCCGTCGCCGGTGGGCCTGCCGGGGTGACGGTGTAGAGGCCTACGCCCGCGGACGTTCGCAGGGGAAGCTCGACGGCGTCGCCGGGTTCGAGGCGCAGGACGGTGTCGCCGGTGTCATCGGTGACCGAGCGCGGCCTGACCTCGAGCAGGTCGTCGAGCGGCTCGGCCGCGAACTCGGTGCTGAACGATGTGGGCCGCGTCTGCCGGGCCCACCCCGTCGGCTCGTCGGAGAGCACCACCTCGATGCGCTCGGCGCCGCGGACGACCGCCGCGGGCACGGCGACGCTCTCCCACGCCCGCCCGTCGATCCGCACCTCGCGGATGTAGGGCAGCCCGGCGCCGGTCGTGATGATCTCGAGCGGACGCCCGCGTCCTTCGGGATGCAGCACGACGCGGGGCAGCAGGGGCGGCGTGAGCACGAACTCGCCCGAACCGGGCACGAGCGGGTAGAGGCCGAGGACCGCGAAGAGGTACCACGCCGACATCTCGCCGTTGTCCTCGTCGCCCGGGTACCCCTGGCCGATGTCCGATCCGACGAACAGCCGGTCGCGGGCCTCGACGACGATGCGGTGGGCGTCGTCGTGCCGCCCGGCGAAGCAGTACATGAACGGGATGTGGTGTGCGGGCTGATTGGACAGCCCGAGCATGCCCATGCGGACATCCCGCGCCTCGCTCATCTCGTGGATGACGAAGCCGTAGGATCCGACGAGGCCCGGGTCCGCCGTCTCGCGCGTCGCGAAGAAGACGTCGAGCGCGGCGCCGAGCGCGGCCTCGCCCCCGTGCAGCGCGGCGAGCCCGGCACCGTCGTGCGGCGCGGTGAACATCGTGCCCCACGCGTTGGTCTCGGTGTAGTCGTGCCCCCACTCGGCGGGGTCGAAATCCTCGGCGCGCACCCGCCAGTCCCCGTCGGGGCGTCGCCCGAGGAAGAAGCCGAGATCGGTGTCGCCGTGCCGGCGGAGGCCGGGACGGAACACCGAGCGGTAGGCCAGCGCGCGGCGCCCGAGGTACTCGGCTTCGGCTGCGAGGCGATCGCGCTCGGCGGCATCCTTCGACTGACGCAGGAGCGCGTGGGCGAGCCGCGCGGCGGCGGCGTCGTTGATCGCGTTGTCGAGCGTCCACGACATGCCCTCGTGGGTGGCGGTGTCGGTGAAGCCGCGGAAGATCGCGGGACGCAGCCCCTTGCGTCCGACACGCGGGTCGGTCGAGGGCACCGTGGCGTGGTGCAGCGCCGAGCGATAGGCCTCCCGCGTGTCGATCGCGACGTCGAGGGCATCGAGGCCCGCGAAGACCGTGTCGCTGGTCGTGCCCGTCATCGAGTCGACCGGGCCCGGCGCGCTCCACCGGGCGACCCACCCGGCATCTCGGAAATGCTGCACGAAACCGTCGGCGAGGGCCGCGGCGGTGCGCGGGGCGAGCAGACCGATCAGCGGCCAGGCGGTGCGATAGGTGTCCCAGAATCCGTTGTTCGACGAATACACGCCCGGCCGCACGACGCCGTCGATCGGGCTGCGGTAGCGGGGGCCCTCGGGCGACGGCTCGTCGTGAGCGTTCGGGTAGCTGAAGACGCGGGCGAGCGACCCGGCGATCGAGCGCAGGGTGTCGCCCGGGATGCCGTCGAGCCCGTCGATCTCGACCCGATCGAGCGCCCCGCGCCAGGCGGCCTCGGCCGCCGCCCGCATGTCGTCGATGCCGCCGGCGGCTCGGGCGTTCTCGGCCGCCTGCGCGGCGTCGATCGTCGACATCCCGATGACGATGTCGGCATCGGCTCGCTCGAAGACGATGGCACCGCGGAGCGTGCCGCGCGCGAGCGCGAGGTCGTGGCGACGGACGCCCGGCAGCACGGCGTGCACGTGATGGTCGGGGCGGTCGCCGCCGTCGCGGAGGTGGACGTCGAGGTGCAGCGCCCCGTCGCGCTCCGCCCACGCGGCCGAGACGGCCTCGCCGAGGTGGTCGACGACCACTGAGAGCTCGTCCGTGTGCGAGCGGAACCGCATCCCCACCGCGTGGCGGGCCGCCGTCAGCAGCGCCGACACGCCGTCGAGCTCGACCCGGTACTCATGCGGCGCGGCGAGCTCGTCGGCACGGTCGAATCGGCGCGCCCGCCTCCGGCGGTCGCGGTGGGGTCGCGCGCTCGGGCTCGGCATGATCTCGAACACCCCGCGGTCGCCGATCCAGGGGCTCGGGATGTGGCTCGTCGCGAAGGCCTCGATCGCCGGCCGGTCGACCTGGTACCGGTAGGGCCAGTTCCCCGCCGCGGCGTCGGTCATCGGCAGGGCGAACACCCCGCCGTGGGGCAGGGTCACGATGGGGGCGGTGTTCCCCCGCGAGAAGCGATCCGACCCCCGGGTGCCGCGGCGGGTGTCGGCCCATCCCAGCAGATGGTCCGGACGGGGCGGCGCGGGCTCGACGGTGGGCGGCGCGACGAAGACCGTGCGCCGGTGCACGCTCGGGCCGAACACGACGCGGACGGCCGCGATCCGGCGCCCGGCGACCGCTCCGAGGTCGATCGTCCGACGGTTCCACTGATCGACCCACATCCGTTTCGCGCGCGCCTGGGCCCCGGGGGCGAGCGCATCGCCGTACTGGTCCCGCGCGCCGGCGCCCGAGAGCGTGCCCCCGTCGTCGAACATGAGGTCCACGGTCACGGCGGTCGCCGCATAGCGGTCGTCCGCTGCGCCGCCACGGGCGTCCACTGCGACCGGGAGCATCTCGACGACGAGCTGCTCCCCCGCCGCGACGCGGCGCCCGCGGAGCTCGGGGAGCTCGCTCACGTCCGGCAGGTCGGTCTGAGCCGCCCCGACCCCGACGTCGATGCGGAAGCAGCGACGCGGGTCGGTCTCGGCGGTGTCGGCGGGCGTGAAAGCGGGGACGGCGCGGCGGACCCGGGGGCTCTTCGGAGAGACGGGAAGCATCAGCCGACGTAGACCGCTTCCTGTCCCGAGAGCTCGCGAGTGAACGACGACACGTAGGCGCTGCGGTCGCCCGCGGTCAGGTTGTACGTCACATAGACGCCGTAGCCCTCTTGCACGGTGCGACGGGCGAGGTTCGCCGCTGTGGCGGCCGATGTCTGCGTCAGATCGATCGCGGCGGGACCGAGCCGGTCCTTGCCGACGCCGGGGTACGCGGGAACGTTGTACTGGCCGTAGTAGGGGTTCCAGATGTAGTCGAGCTTGTCGAGCACGGATGCCGGAGCCGACTTCAGGCTCGCGGCCGCCTCCCCGATGTCATAGAGCGAGATGATGCTGCCCGCGGGGAGCTTCGCATCGAGCGCGTCGACGAGCCAGCGCGCGGAATCGGCGTTCGCCGCCGGCACGCCGTTCGAGCCGTACGACACCCACTCGTCGTCGATGTCGACGCCGTCGAGACCGTACTGCTCGACCACCGCGGCGACCTGGTCGGCGAAGGCGGCGGCCGCGGGCTGCGACGGGAAGTTGGCGAAGCCGGCGGCCTGGTGGTTGCCGAGCAGCGACAGGGTGACCTTGATGCCCTTGTCCTGCAGCGGCCGGATCTGCGTGTCGGCGTTCTCGAGGGTCGCGGTCACCTGATCGTTCAGGTGCAGTGTGGCCGCGTTGCCGTCGGAGTTGATGTTGGCCGCGAAGATGATCGCGACATCGAAGGCGTTCGACCCGTCGGCGAGCTCGTAGTCGCCGACCGTGCGCAGCTCGTTGCTGTTGACCTCGACGTACGCCACGGTCAGCGGGTCGGTCGATGCCGCCGTGGCCGCGGTCGCGGGCGCGAGCCCGGCTGCGGCCAGAGCGGCCGCCGCCAGGGCGGCGAGCGCGGCGGAACGGCGGGCGGGACGGGGGATCCTCGACATGATGCTCCTCATTGAGTTCGCTGTCGCCGGCGAGGTGCCGACGCGTGCCAGCGAACCGGACTTAACCGGATTAGTCAACGATGGAGCCGGCGCTCGTCACCGCCGCAGCACGGCCTTCGCGCCGGCGATGGCTCCCACGACCGCCGCGGATGCGGCGGCGGATGCCGCTGCGTACAGCGGGCCGCGGTGGCGGATGGCCCAGGTCTGCACGCTCCCGCCGCGCGCGCGATCGTCGAACGCACCGTGGGCGCCGTGGTCGCCCGGCACCGGCTCGTACAGGTTCGGGGCCGTCCCGGATGCCGCCGAGCCCGGCGCGAACTGGCCTTCCCACGCGTTCTTCGCCAGGTACCAGTCGAGGAAGCGGCCCGCGACGCGGGTGCCGAGGATGAGCCCGACGGTCGACTCCCCCACCCACGTGCGCCGGCGGGGCCGGTCGGCGACGTCGGCGACGGCTCGCGCTCCGACCTCGGGCTGGAAGATGGGCGGGACGGGCTGCGGATGCTGCGAGAAGTTCGACTTCACCCACCCGAACTGGGTCGTGTTGAGGGCGGGCATGTCGACGATCGAGACGGCGACGCGGCTCTTCTCGTGGGTGAGCTCGGAGACGACGGAATCCGTGAACCCGTGGATCGCGTGCTTCGCCCCGCAGTAGGCGGCCTGCAGCGGGATGCCGCGGTGGGCGAGCGCCGATCCGATCTGGATGATGTGGCCGCGGTCGCGGTCGCGCATCCGCCGGAGCGCCGCGCGCGTGCCGTTGACGGTGCCTAGGTAGGTCACGGCCGTCGCGCGGTCGAAGTCGTCGGCCGACGTGTCGAGGAACGTGGCGATCGCGCCCGACATGACGTTGTTGACCCACAGGTCGATCGGACCGAGGGCGCTCTCGACGTCGGCGGCGGCGCGGTCGACGGCATCCGCGTCGGCCACGTCGACCGGCACCGCGTGCGCCCGCCGCCCGGCCGCTTCGATGTCGGCGACGGCGCCGTCCAGCCCGTCACGCCCGCGCGCCAGGACGGCGACGTCCCAGCCGCGGCGTGCGAGCTCGCGGACGATGGCTCGCCCGAGGCCCGCGCTTCCTCCGGTGACGACGGCGACTCCGCGCCCGCTCGTTGCGGCCATGACGATCTCCTTCCACCGAGGCATCCACGGTGGAAGCTCGCGATCGCGACCATTGTCGGCACGCGAGCACGGGGGAACGCAGCCGTTGCCAGGCAGGGCGCGATGGTCTAGGGGAAGCGTCTCGAGGAACCGTCGTGGCGCGCTCAGCGCATGCCCGTCATGCGGTCCCACTCGATCGACTTGAACTGCAGGAAGGTGCAGAGGTTGCCCGCGAAGGCGACCTCGGCGGCGAGCCCCGCCATCTGGTACGGCGTGAGGGTGAGGTCGTCGGAGCGCGCCGTGAGCGTCGCTTCCCACTCGGGATCGTCGATGGCTCGCGGCTGCATGTAGATGTCGGCGGGCGCGTTCGTGAGATGGACGATGACGAGTCCGGTGTCGAGACCGTCCGAGCCGTCCTGGATGGCGACCTTGACCGTGACGCCGGGCGTCTTCCCCTGTTCGAGGAACTCGGCGACCCACTCTTCCAGGAGGGTCTTGGTCCGCACGGGGACCCGAGGGATGTCGTCGCTCATCACGTGGAATTTTGTCATATCCCGAATGAAAAAACCCGCCGTTTCCGGCTGGATACGGTGATGAATCGAACTACCGTCCGTCGGGGAGCAGCGCGTGCGTCTCGCGCCATGCGCGAAGCGCGCCCGCGGCGATCGAGACGTCGTCGGAGGCGACGGCGTCGTCCCCGACGATCTGCACCGACTCATGGCCTTTGCCGGCGATGAGGACCGTGTCGCGGGGTCCCGCATCGGCGACGGCCGCGGCGATGGCCGAGGCACGGTCGCGGACGACGCGGACGTTCTCGACCGAGCGGAACCCGGCGAGGATGTCGGCGACGATGGCGTCGCCGTCCTCGTGATGGACATCGTCGTCGGTCACGACGATGGCATGCGCCAGTTCCTCGGCGATGACGGCCATCTCGGGCCGCTTGCCGCGGTCGCGGTCGCCGGTGCAGCCGAACACCGCGGTGAGCCGGCCCGGGCCGCCCGAGAGGGCGATGAGCGCCTGCCGCAGAGCGTCGGGGGTGTGGGCGTAGTCGACGATGACCTGCGGCCCGGCGCCGGGCGATACGACCTGCATGCGTCCGGGAACCCGGCCGATCGCGCCCACCGCTCGCGCGATCGCGTCGGGCGCCACGCCCTGCGCGCGGAGGATGCCCGCGACCATCGTGAGGTTGTCGACGTTGAAGCGGCCGATGAGCGGCGAGGCGATGTCGAAGCGCGCGCCGTCGATCGTGAGGGCGAAGTCGGCGCCGTCGGGGCGCACGCGGATGTCGTCGGCTCGGACTGCCGCCGTGGGCACGCCGCCCGTCGATACGCCGACGTCCTCGATCCCGATCGGCAGCGCGACTGCCGCGACGTAGGGATCGTCGAGGTTCCGCACCGCCGCGCGGACCCCGGGCAGCCGGAAGACGCCCTGTTTGGCCTGACCGTACGCCTCCATCGACTCGTGGTAGTCGAGGTGGTCGCGGGTGAGGTTCGTGAACGCGGCGATGTCGAAGTGGCAGCCGTCGACGCGCCCCTGGGTGAGGGCGTGCGAGCTGAGCTCGATCGCGACCGCGTCGGCGCCGGCGTGACGGATGTCGGCGAGGAGCTCGTGCATGTCGACCACCGAGGGCGTCGTGAGCGAGGTCTTGGCGAGGGCGCCGAACAGGCCGGCGCCGAGCGTGCCGATGGTCGCGGCGCGCTGTCCGAGGAGCTCCCAGCTCTGGGCGAGGAGCTGCACCGTCGAGGTCTTGCCGTTCGTGCCGGTGACGCCGACGAGGGTCATGCTCGCCGACGGGTGCCCGGTGTACCTGTCGGCCAGCCGCCCGATGACCGTCGCCAGATGCGGGATGCCGCGCACGCGCGCATCCACGTGCGTGACGCTCGCGTCGGTCAGGACCAGAGCCGCGCCGCGCTCGAGCGCCTGCGTGATGTGGCCGCGGACCCGTTCGTCGCGGCCGAGCGCGACGAAGACGTCGCCCGATCGGACGGTGCGGCTGTCGCCGCGCAGCCGCCCGCCGGCGATGTTCCCCCCGGCGACCCCCGTCGCCCACCAATCGGGGTCGAGGCTCCGACCCTCCCCAGCGTCTTGCATGTACCGCCCCACTGCTCTCTGACCCGACGCTCCCATGAGCGGGTGATCACCCGCGGGAAGGACACGTCGGAGCCTGAGATTGGCACTGTAACGTAAGTGCCGCGTAAGCCTGCGGTCATCAAGCCTGGGGCTCGGGCACCATCCGCAGGCCGTCGGCGCTGTTGGCCGATTCCATCAGTGCGTCGATCCACTTCGGGTTGATCTGCGGCTGGCGGCTGCCGGCGAACTGGAACTGGACCGAGATCGTGGGGTGCAGCCAGAAGTCGCGACGGCTCGTGCCGTGCGGCGACGTCGTCTCGAACATCAGCGGTTCACCGCGCCGCAGCTTGGTCATCAGGACCAGCCGGAGGTGTGCGAGCGCACGATCGTCGATCTCGACGAAGTTGGCCGCGTTGTCGTAGAAGAATCTGCCCACTGCTTGAGCTTAAGCGCGACCGGGCAGGAGCGGGCCGGCTTGACGTCCGCCGCTGCAAGGAGCCGACATCGAGCGGTCCGGGCACGGCGAGGCTCGCGCTCAGAGGTAGAAGCCGTGGCGTTCGAGCATGCTCACCGCCTCGTCGCGGGTCGAGGCACCGAGTTTGGCGTACAGCGACCGCAGCTGCGTCTTGATCGTGTTGACCGAGAGGGTGAACTCGCCCGCGATCTCGGCATAGGTCTTGCCGCCGCGGAGCGCGGAGGCGACGGACCGCTCGCGGGGCGTCAGGGCGGGCAGCGCCTGCGCCGACGCGCGGGGTTCGAGGAGCCGGAACCGATCACTCGCCTCGGCGACCCGTGCCGCGAGATCGGGGTGGCGCGCGCGAAGCCGTTCCCGCAGCGGCGTCAGCTGCGTCTGCGGGACCGTCAGGAACGGACCGACCAGGTCGCCGGCGTGCACGGCGAGGCCGCACGCCTCGTCGAACAGGTCGTCGGCGACCTCGCGCTGCCCGAGGCGGTCGCGAGCGACGGCACGCCGCACCAGGACGATCGCGAGGGTGCGCGGGCAGTGCTCGGTCCCGAGCTCGAGGCATCCGTCGGTCACCTCGAGCGCCGCGCGATCGTCGCCCAGTGCGAGGTACGCTGCCGCGCGCTGAGCGTTGAAGCAGACCGCGTGGCTGGCAGGCGGGACCTGCGTGTCGAGCAGCGCGAGCGCACGACGGGCTGAGCCCTGCGCGAGCGTCGCCTCCGCGAGGACCGAGAGCGCGAGCTGTCGCACGAGTCGGTGGCTGAGGTGCGACCAGGCGCCACCGAGCACGGTCCGCAGGCCCGCGGCTCCCGTCACCACATCGCCGAGCATCACCTGAGCGATGGCGTCGGCGGTGGCGGCGGCGTGCTGCGCATACGGATCTCGCGGCGCGAGCGAACGAAGCACTGCCGCGGCACGCTCGACCCGGGCCGCGTCGACGGCCCCGACCGCCAGAATGATGTCGGCGAGGGCGAGGGCATGGTCGGTGTCCGAGGCGTTCCAGCGGTTCGACCGCGACAGCTCGGCGCAGGCCTCTCGAGCGGACTTCGCGGATGCGAACTCGCCGTTCACCGCCAGGGCCAGAGTCTGCACGGCGGCGGCGCGGTAGCGCACGGTGTCGCTGTCGGCGAACGTGAGTGCGCGCGAGACGTATAGGCCCGCGTCGCGCGGGCGCCCGGCCGAGGCGTAGGCCTCGGCGACGGCGGCGAACAGCGACGCCATCGAGTCGAGCCCCAGCACGGCGCGCCCGCGCAGACGGCCCTCGGTGAAGTGGGCGTCGATGAGGGCGAGCGCGCCATCGAGGTCGTCGAGCCGCACGTGTGCGATGAGCATGCCCTCGAGCAGGTGGATGTTCGATTCGGTCCACAGCTGCGGCGTCGTGCCCACGTCGAGTGTGCGCAGCCGGGCGAGGTCGACCTGAGTCGGCCACCCCGAGCGGGCCCCGGGCAGGCTGCCGCTCACGACGCGATGTGCCGTCGCGCGTAGTTCATGGGTGCGGCTCGGATGCAGGATGGCGCGGCGCTCGATCGTCACGATGGGCCTCCGGAGGTGCTCGAGATGCGACGCGACTGTCGCATCGTCGCGAGAGAGAAGCCGTGTCACGCGAATCGTGACGCGAATCCGGAGCATCAGTGGACGCACTGCCCGCGCCGAGGAAGGCTGTCCACCCCGGATGCAGGTTCAGAATGGTGGCGGCTCACCCGGGAGCAGTCCGCCGGTTCCCGCATCCGGTGGCGGGTTCGCGGTGTCGCTGGTGAAGCACACCGCGGGTATGGGTACGTCTTCGCGGTAGACCTGTCCGAGGGGTGAGGTCCATTCCAGGACTCCGCCGCCGAGCTGCCGGACTTCCCATTTCGTGAATTGCTTCATCGAATGGTGCCGCTGGCAGAGGTGGGCGAGGTTGAAGATGTGGGTGTGCCCGCCGAGGGCGTGATCGATGGTGTGGTCGATTTCGCAGCGGATGGCGGCGCGTCGGCATCCGGGGAACCGGCAGTGCTGGTCCCGGGCCATCAGAAGCTTCTTCATTGAAGCGGTAGGCCGGTAGGTGTCGATCTCGACCGGGGTCCGGGTGACGGGGTCGATGAACAGCCGGTCCCATTCGCTGACCTGCCCGGCGAGCTGCCGCGCCGTTTCGGCATCGATCAGCGCAGCGCCCACAGCTTCGGCGGGGTTGTCATCGCGCCCCATCAGCGTCTCGGCGGTGACGGCGACTTGCACGCGTGCCCGGATGGCACCGAGTCCACCGGCACGGTCGGTGCCGTGGGTCGGGTCGACCACCGGTGCTCCGCCGAGGACGAGGTCGCCGAGGATGTCGGCCCGCAGTTGATCCATGGTCCGTGTGTCGGCGGGCTCGCCCGACCCGGCGGCATCCGGATCGCCCGGGTTAGGGCCATCCGCGCCGCCGGCGCCAGCAACATCCGCGCCAGCAGCCGCGCCCCCGTCCGCTCCGGAACTCTCCACCCGGGCGTCCTTCACCGACTGTCCCATCTGCGTGAGCCGGTCGAGCATCCCCGCCGCGATCACCGTGGGCAGGTTCGCGACGAGGTTCGACATCCCGTCCGTGCCATGGAACACCCGCACGCACCGTTCCGCCGCCGCGGTCTTATGCCGTTCGGTGAATGTCTGCGGGTGCAGCCGGGCCGCGAGAGCTTCGAGCGCGCCGCGCACCCGGGAGGGCACGTCCCGCTCGCACACCATGATCGCGGCTTCCGCGTACGCCGACCGCACCTCGACCGGCACCCCCGCGCCGACCCGCACGACCACATCGACATGTCCGCGTTCGATCCGCCGTGAGACCCACGCCTCGAACACCGCGGGATAGTCGTCGATGACGGTCATCGCATGGTCGATCTCACCCTGCAACCGCCGGTCGGTGAGCCGCGCCATCCCCGCCGCCTCGGCCGCGACCGAACGCAGCTCCATGTCCGACGCCATCCCCCGCACCCCATCGCGGCGAGCCTCACGCAACGCCGACCAGCCCAGCTCCGCCAACGCCCGAACCCGCGCGACATCCCCGGCGTGGACCAGGTCGAGCGCGTCGGCGAATCCCGCGAGGGCCTCGGCGTGCGGCGACGCATCCGCGGCCGCGCCGTCTCCGAGCCTCCCAGCGCTATTCGATGTCATGTTCCCATTGTGACAGCACCCTCAGACATTATGATCGGACACATCTTCTCCTGAGAATAGGACGAACCAGCCCCATTCCGGGGAGGAATCGACGAGCAAGCGAAACCAGCCGACGAACCCCCGCCAGCGCCGAACTCACCCGGGCAAAGAGATTTCACCGTTCCGCGTCACGATTCGCGACATCCGGCTTCTCTCGATGCATGTACGCAGCGACCAACGCTCTTCCGGCATCACCCGCAGCTGTCGTCGGCTCCGGCGCGCAGCCCCGCGCAGCACTCCGACGCGACCGGGCCGGCGACGCCGTCTTCCGCGCCCCGTTCTGGGCGAGCCGGCGGACGCGCGCGGCTCGGCAGTCTGCCCCCGAGGGCGCGATCCGCCCGTCGCGCATCGAGGTCCGCGGCGCCGCCGTGCGCGTGGTGTGGGGATGGCAGGGTTGGCGCGACCGGACGTGGCAGCGCGGTCACGTCGGCTTCGTCTGCTCATCCCGCACGATCGACGATCAGACCGGCCCTGCGCAGCTCATCCTCGTGGTCGACAAGCTGCGGGACGAGGGAGCGGTCGCGGCAGTGCTCTCGTGCGATGCGTTCACACCCGAGACGTTTGCGGCGCTGACCCGCCACCTCCGCAATTTCGAGGCGATCGGTGACGCGGAACGCTCGTCGGCAGACCCGCTCGCCCGGCTGAGACCGCACCTGAACCCGCGACCGGGCTCCTCGCCCTCTCAGTTCGACTCGCTACGATGAGTGAATTCTCATCCGGGTCGGGGTCCGGATGGCATTCGAACGGATGGAACACGGCCATGCCCACGGAGCCGGCCTCCGATGACGCCCTCGTCGAGCGCGCACGGAACCACGATCAGCATGCCTACGGTGAGCTGTGGGTACGCCACTCGGCCGCCGCTCACGCCGTCGCCCGCGCATATTCATCGCTCGATCCCGACGATGTCGTCGCGGAGGCGTTCGCTCGCATCCTGTCGGCGATCCGGCGCGGTGGCGGCCCGTCGATGGGGTTCCGCCCCTACCTGCTCACCTCGGTGCGCAACGTGGCGCACGAGTGGGGCGCGCAGCAGCAGCGCACGTTCGCGACCGATCTCGAGGATGCGGCCGACGAGGCGTCGCCCGACACCGAACGGTCGGTAATCGCGGGCTTCGAGTCGAGCGCCGTCGCGTCGGCCTTCGCGACGCTTCCGACCCGCTGGCAGGAAGCGCTCTGGTACAGCGAGGTCGATGGCCTGAAACCGCGGCAGTTCGCTCCGCTGCTCGGGCTCGCGCCCAACGCGGCATCCGCCCTGGTCGTGCGCGCCCGGCGCGGTTTCCGCGATGCCTGGGTCTCCGCTCAGCTGCGCCGGGCCGACTCGGAGGAATGCCGCCGGACTCTCGAGATGCTCGGCACCCACGCGCGATCCGCGCTCGCGCGGCGCGACGCGCGGCGCGTCGAACAGCACCTCGCGGAGTGCGACGGCTGCGCGCTGGCGTGGGCCGAAGCGCGCGACGTGTCGTCCCGCCTGGCGCTCGTGCTGCTGCCCCTCGTCGTCGGCATTCCCGCCACCGCGTCGTACGCCGCCTGGACTCAGTCGGGAGCAGCGCAGGTCGCGACCTTCGCGCTCGGCCCGAGCGGCGCAGCCGGCGCGGTCAGCACCCCGGGCCACCTCCGCCCCGGCAGCTCCGCCGCGCGCTCGGGGTGGCGCCATCCCCTGCTTCACCTCGCGGTCGTCGCCGCGGCCGGGACGGCGATCGCCTTCGCCGCGCCGCTCCTCGGTCCGGCGGAGCTGCCCGCGAGCACGACCGAGGCGCTGCCGCATCCGTCGAATCCCGCGACGGACGCCGCGAATGACCCGCCCACCGCCTCCGAGACCTCTACACCGCCGACCGCGCCATCCGACGCGCCTCCCCACGACGGGGACGAACCGCTCACCGACGGCCGGTCCGATACCGATGATGCCGAGACCGCTCCCCGTGCAGGCATCCTCCCCCGCCTGTCGCCGGCCGAAGCCGCACCGACCCCGGCGCCCAACCCGAGCCCGAGCCCGAGCCCGAGCCCGAGCCCAACGGTGCCCAGCAGCCCGATCCCGGGTGCAAGCTCGACCCCGACACCCGCACCGACCCCGACTGCAAGCCCGACCCCGACACCCGCACCGACCCCAGCGCCCAGCCCGACCCCCGCACCGACCCCAGCGCCCAGCCCGACCCCCGCACCGATCCTGCCCGCGCCGACCATGACGGTCGACACCGGTGCGGGGCCGAGCGTCTACCCGCTCATCTCCGGGGGAGCCGAACCGGGAGCCGCCATCGAGATCGTCGACGAGACCGGCACGGTCCGCGCCCGGACGACCTCGGACGAAACCGGTGCATGGTCGGTCTCAGATCTCTCGAACGGACGCGACCAGACGGATGCCGCGGCCTACCTGCCTGCGGGCGACCATGAGCTGTCCGCACGGCAGACCAGCGCCGGCCGGACCTCCCCGCTCAGCGCATCGGCCCCCGTCTCCGTTCTGCCGCCGCCGGTGCCGACCTCACCTCTCGCCGGCGCCGCGGTCCTGGCCGATGGGTTCGAGCTCAGGATCTCCGGAGAGCCGAACCTCCGGGTCCAACGCGCCAGGGTCGGCGATGCCACGCCCTGGCGCAGCCAGCTCATGCGCCTCGACGGCGAAGGTGCGGTGACCGCGCGCTTCTCCGTCCCCGCTCCCGGCCCCGTCATGCTCGGGGTGCGCTACCTCGATCCCGCCACGGGGCGGTTCGGGCCGGCATCCTTCGTCTCGTTCACGGCGTATTGATCACACCGCGCAACGCAGCCCACGCGGTCAGTGCCCACCGACGTTGCCGGTCAGGCGCCCGTGCAGAGCGGATGCCGCGGCATCGAGCCCCTCGATCGTGACGGTCTTGCCGTGCCGGTCGTACTTGTTCACGACCGCGTCGAGCGCGGCCACGGTCGAGGCATCCCAGACGTGCGACCGACTCATGTCGATCACGACGCGCTCGGGGTCCTCGGCGTACGCGAACTGCGTCGTGAGGTCGTTGCTCGAGGCGAAGAAGAGCTCGCCGTCGACCTCGTAGCGCGCCACCGGCTCTTCGCCGGCAGGGTCGAGCCGGCGGGTGACGGTGACGAGATGCGCGACGCGACGGGCGAACATCACCATCGCGGCGAGCACGCCGAGGATGACGCCGACCGCGAGGTTGTGGGTCCAGACCGTCGCGATGACGGTGATGAGCATGACGGCCGTCTCGCTCTTCGGCATCCGCCGGAGGGTCGCGGGCCGGATGCTGTGCCAGTCGAACGTGGCCACCGTGACCATGATCATGACCGCAACGAGCGCCGCCATCGGCATGATCGCGACGACGTCGCCGAGCGCGAGCACGAGGATCAGCAGGAACACCCCCGCGAGGAAGGTCGAGATGCGCGTGCGCGCCCCCGATGCCTTCACGTTGATCATCGTCTGCCCGATCATGGCGCAGCCGCCCATCCCGCCGAACGCACCCGACAGGATGTTCGCGGCCCCCTGACCGAGCGCCTCGCGGGTCTTGCGCGAGTGGGTGTCGGTGATGTCGTCGACGAGCTTCGCGGTCATGAGCGATTCGAGCAGACCCACGACGGCCATCGCGAGGGCGTAGGGCGCGATGATGCGGAGCGTCTCGAGCGTGAGCGGAACGTCGGGCACGAACAGTTCGGGCAAGCTCGCGGGCAGCTCCCCCTGATCGCCGACGGCCGGCACCTGCCAACCGAAAGCCACGACGGCCGCGGTGAGCAGCACGATCGTGACGAGCGGGGCCGGGATCGCCTTCGTCAGCCGGGGCAGCACGACGAGGATCACGAGTCCCGCGACCACGAGCGGCCAGACGAGCCACGGGATGCCGGCACCGAAGAGCTGCGGCAGCTGCGCGAGGAAGATGAGGATCGCGAGCGCGTTGACGAAGCCCACCATCACCGACCGCGGGATGAACCGCATGAGCTTCGCGACGCCGAGCACCGCCAGCACGACCTGGATGACCCCCCCGAGCAGGACGGTGGCGACGAGGTAGTCGATGCCGTGCTCGCGCGCGACGGGCGCGATGACGAGGGCGATCGCGCCGGTGGCGGCGCTGATCATGGCCGGGCGTCCACCGAGGAACGCGATCGCGACCGCCATGACGAACGACGAGAACAGCCCGACGCGGGGGTCGACGCCGGCGATGATCGAGAACGCGATCGCCTCGGGGATGAGCGCGAGGGCGACGACGAGCCCCGCCAGCACCTCGCGCGTCAGCAGCCGAGGGCTGCGGAGGGCCTGCACGACGGTGGGTTCGATGCGGTAGCGCGACGCGCTGTCGCGGGCGGGGGTGACGGCGGTCACGCGGTGCCTTTCGGTCGGTGCCCGGCAGGGCGGGCGGGCGATCGCGCGAGCGCGCGCAGCGCCGGCTGTCCGACGCGGGAAGAATGAAGGGGGTCGGCGCGGAACGGCGCCGACAAGAATCTAACGTAACGTGAGGTTTGATGTCGAATCGCGATGAGGTCACCATGCGCATCGGAGAGGTGACCGAGCGGACCGAGATGTCGTTCCGCACACTCCGGCACTACGACGAGATCGGCCTCGTCACCCCGTCGGCGCGCACCGAGGGCGGGTTCCGCCTCTACACAGAGACCGACGTCGCCCGCATCCTGCTCATCCGACGCATGAAGCCCCTCGGCTACAGCCTCGACGAGATGCGGGAGCTGCTCGACGTCGTCGATGCCCTCACCGCCACCCCGGCCGACGCGGAGCTGCGCGCGCGCCTCGAGGCGATCCGGGCCGGCGCGGCCGAGCGTCGCGAGAAGCTGACCCGCCAGGTCGCGATGGCCGACGAGTTCCTCGCGCAACTCGGCGACATCTGACCGGTCTCGCACCGGGACGCCGCCGCCCGCTGCCGCAGCTCACGCGTAGGCCCGATGCACGTGCCACCCGCCCGCGCCGCAGTACACGTCGAACACGAACGCCTCGCCGTCGGCATCCGTCGCCTGGAAGCGCCAGCCGTAGAGCCCGCGTCGCCGGTCATCGTCGGCGGCGAGAGACCAGACCGAGTCGCGCAGACGGGTCGGGATGTCGCTGACGGTCCAGCGCCGGCCCGCGTAGAACATCCGCGCGGGGATGTCGTCGACGAGCCAGAGGGTCACGTCATGGGCGCTCGTCGTGTCGGTCATGACAACCGAGGATAGAACACATCTTCGATACTCGCCAGGGCGCGCCGTCGACACTCGGCGCGCCGGTCGCGTCAGCTCAGCCTTCGCCGCAGTCGACGCCGATACCCGCCACGCCTCGGATGTCGTCGACGCCGACGACGTCCGCCATGGTCACGACCCCGCGAACACCGCGCTCGACCATGCGGGTCGCCGCGAGGGCCGCCATCCGCCCCGTCGCCAGCGACTGACGCTCTCCCGAGGCCGAGAACCGGCGGCCGCTCTGCCGATGGACGGCGCCGACGCGCCAGCGACTCGTGCCGAGATGCGGCGCGCGGCGAAGCAACGGTGCCAGCAGTGGAAAGACCCAGACGGTGCGCAGCGCAGCCGTCGCCACCCTGCTGTCGAGCGCCAGCCAGCTCCGGACGGCGACGCCCGACCGCGAGCCCCACAACAGATCGTCGGGGAAGTCCGCACGGAGATATCTTCGATTCTCCGCCGCCGACCGGAATCGCCGGACCGACCGCAGGTTGACGATCCGCTCAGCCCCCGGCGCGGCGTAGAGCGGCGCGCCGGCGAGCCGGACCGTCCAGTCGACGGCTGCCGCACCATGCGGCTCGCCGGCCCCGAGCATCACCGTGACGTCGACATCGTCGCCGAGGGCGGCACCGAGCGCGCTCGCCAGAACGGTGCTCACCCCCGGCGCGATCCCGGCCCCGAGCAGAACCGCCCCGCCGTCGGCGACGCCGCCCGCGAGCCGAGCGAGGTGGGATGCCGTCGCCGACACGTCGACAAGAGGCGTCGAACCGACCGCCTCCTGCACCGCGGTGATCTCGAGCCCGCTCGTATCGATCACGGCATCCGCTCGGCGCGCGGCGGCGGCGAGCACCTCGCGGCCCTCGAGCGTCGTGACATCGACGGCGAGACCGCCCGGCCCAGGGCGGCGCGATGCACCCACGACAGCATGGCCGCCGGCGCGCAGCGCGTCGGCGGCGGCAGCGCCGACCGCTCCGCGCGACCCGAGGACGAGAACGGACAGCTGTGACATGAAAACCCCAAACGTCTGGTTGGAGACCACCGTACGCACAGAACGTCGAACACGCCAACCAGAAGGTTGGAGTTGCTAGGCTCGGATCATGGCGTGGGACACCGAGGCGACGCGGCGCCGCCTGCTCGAAGCCGCGACCGAGCACTTCTCCGCGCGCGGATACGCCGGCGCGCGCGTCGAGGCGATCGCCCGGACCGCCGGGGTGAACAAGGAGCGCATCTACTCGTACTTCGTCGACAAGGCGGGCCTGTTCGGCGCCGTGCTCGCCGCCGAGGTCGACCGCCTCCTCGACGGCATCGAGATCCGCGGCACCGGTGCCGACGCGCTCGGCGGGCTCGCCCACGACCTTTACGACCGAGCCGCGTCGCACCCGCAGCTCGCACGCCTGCTGTCGTGGGAGAGTCTCGAGCTCGATGCGCCGGTGTCGGGGCCCAGCCGTGCCGAGGGGTGCGCCGCCATGGTCGACGCTCTTGCTGCCGCTTTGCCGGGCCGCTCCCGCGACGAGGCGGCGCAGCTGCTGGTGAGCATCATCGCGATCGCGACGGCCGACGGATGCCTCCCCCACCTGGTCACGCTCATCACGGGCTCGGCATCCGCGGACGCCCGCCGAGACGCCGTCGTCGCGCAGGCCCGATCGCTCGCCTGAAGCGTCGACCGAATCTGTCTACGCTGAGGCGATGGACCTCCACAGCCTCTTCGGACTCTCCGGCCGACGCGCCCTCGTGACCGGCGGGAGCTCCGGCATCGGCCGCGGGATCTCCGAGGCACTGGCGGCCGCGGGAGCCGAGGTCGTCATCGCCGCCCGCGGTCGCGACCTGATCGACGAGACCGTCGGGCGCATCCGCTCCGAGGGCGGGCGCGCGTCGGGGATCGTCGCAGACCTGTCCTCGCGCGCGGGCTGCCACGAGCTCGCCGATCAGGCCGGCGACATCGACATCCTCGTGAACTCGGCGGGCATCAACATCCGCCCTCCCCTCCTCGAGCTCGATGAACCCGCCTGGGACGCCACGATGGCCGTCAACCTCGACGCGCCCTTCATCCTCGGCCGGCGATTGGCCCCCGGGATGATCGAGCGCGAGCACGGCCGCATCATCTCCATCAGCTCGCAGCAGGCGAGCCGCGCCTTCGCGTCGAGCGGCGCCTACGGCGCATCGAAGGCCGTCCTCGAGGGTCTCGCCCGCTCGCAGGCGGAGGCGTGGTCGGCAGCCGGGGTGACCTCGAACGTGCTGGTCCCGGGTTTCGTCCTCACACGCCTCAACCAGCGCCTCGCCAGCGACCCCGACGTCGTCGACGCACTGGCCGCCCGCACCTTCGTCGGCCGCAACGGCCTGCCCGACGACTTCGCCGCCGCGGCGATCTTCCTCGCCGGCCCGGGCTCGGCCTATGTGACCGGCCAGTCGATCGCCGTGGACGGCGGCTTCTCGGTCCACTGAGGCTCACCTTCCTTCGCCCATACCAGGTGAGCGCTCCCACGGGAAGGGCTCCCCTTCGACCCGGGGCTCGGACAGACTGAGCCGCTAGGTCGATCAACACGGGGAGTCGTCATGGCAGTGCAGGGTGAGACATCGTCGGCATCGGCAGTCCTCGACGCGCTGTGGGCGTACGAGGCCGCGGAGGGCGCCATTCGACTGCGCCTGCGCGACTCGATGCTCGTGTGCGAGAACGACCTGATCGCGCTCGAGAAGCTCATCGAGGCACAGGACCGCGACATCGCGCTGACCCCGTCGAACATCACCCAAGAGCTCGGGATCTCGTCCGCGAGCACGACCGCCATGCTCGATCGCCTCGAGCGCTCCGGGTATCTCCGGCGGCAGCCGCATCCGTCCGACAGACGCAAGGTCTTCGTGACGCTCGGCGATCGCCCGGTCGAGCGCCTGCGCCAGTCGGGATCGGACGTGCAGCATCGCGTCGAGGACGTCATCGCCCATATGCCGCCCGGATCCGCCGCCGTGCTCGTCGATTTCCTCTCGCGCATGCGGGTCGCCGCCGAAGCGGCCTGACACGCCTCGGCCGAGCGGCGCGCCGCGCCCGCGATGCAAGGCATCCGCCCCGACACCCCGGCCCGGATGCCGCGTCCCCGGCGCGTCGCCCGCGATCCCTTGCATTCGAGCGCGGGACAACGCGACACATACGCCGGCCGGGTGCCGCCTAGACGGCGGCGGTTGACCCCCGCACGATCAGCTGAGGCTCGACCACAAGGTGCGTGGGGCGCTGTCCTGTGCGTATTTCGTGATGAAGCATGCGGAACGTGTCGGCTCCGAGCGCCCGGAAGTCGAGGCGCATCGTCGTCAGGGGCGGTGAGAAGTAGGCGGCGACAGGCATATCGTCCACGCCGACGATGGAGTAGTCGTACGGCGCCCGCAGGCCACGCCGCTCCATCGCGCTCATGAACCCAAGAGCGAGTTCGTCGTTGGCGGCGAACACCGCCGTGAAACGGGCGGGGTCGGCCACCTCGCCCGCGCGGAAGCCCGAGACCGATGACCAATCCGTCGACACGTCGAGCACGTCCGGTTCGACCCCCGCCTCGCTCATCGCGTCGCGGTACCCGCGCTCGCGTTCCACCGCCTCGTTGCGCGTCCCCGGCCCCGCAACGTGCAGGATGCGGCGATGCCCGAGACTCAGCAGGTGACGCGTCCCGTCCAGTCCGGCGGCGTGCGAGTGGGTGCTCGCCGATGCATCGATCGACGGCGGCAGCTCAGACACCGTGATGATGGGCGTCTCGGCGCCGATGGACGCGACGAGGTCGTCGGCGCCTTGAACGGGAGTCGACAGCACGATGCCGTCCACGGGGATCGACAGAAAGTGGTCGATGCTTCGCTGCGCCTCGTCCTGCCAGTCGCCGGCGTCGTACTCGAGGTCGAGCTCGATGATCGACAGCGTGTAGTCGGCCTCGCGCGCGGCACGACTCAGCCCCGTCAGCACGCCCGCGCTCCCGTAGTTGAGGGCGCCCAGGGCGAGCACCCCCACCGTGTCGGAGCGGCGCGTCCGCAGGTTCCGCGCCGATTGATTGAAGCGATAGCCGAGCTCGTCGACCGCGGCGGCGATGCGCTCCTTCGTCTGGGCGCTGACGTAGCCGGTACCGGTGAAGTAGCGAGAGACGGTCTGGGCCGACACCCTTGCCGCGCGTCCGACGTCCGCCATGCTCGGCCGGCCCGCGGTCGATCGGGTGTTCGTCACATCAGCCTCCCCGCGCCGTCGGTAACGATTCAGTAACGGGCTCCGCCGCCCGATAGGTTATCGATCACTCTACCCGTAGGTTATCGATCACTGAAATTGGTCAACCGGTTTTGATTGCATCGGTCACGCCACATGAACAGAGAGTCGACGATGACGAGGATCCCCGCCACCACGGCATCCGCCCACCCGCACGCACCGCGCTGGACGCTCGGTACCGCTCCCTGGCAGTCGATCGCCCCCCTCGGTGCGCCGCGAGCACGGGTCATCGTCGACAACGACTTCTCGGGCGATCCCGATGATCTCTTCCAGCTCGTGCACCACCTCCTGTCACCGAGCGTCGAGATCCCCCTCGTCATCGGATCGCACCTGCGCGCAGGTGACCCATTCGACGAAGGTCCCGACACGGCGACGCACGCGGTCCAGGTGATCGCCGACGTCTTCGAGCGCATGGGGCTCGACTCGACGGGAGTTATCGCTCGAGGGTCGGAGGAGCCTCTCGTCGACCGCACCACACCGCAACCCGCGCCGGCGGTCGATGCCCTCATCAGCGAGGCGCTGCGCGATGATCCTCGTCCGCTGTACTTCGTCGCGGGCGGAGGACTGACCGACCTCGCGTCGGCATGGCTGCTCGAACCTCGCGTCGCCGAACGACTGACCGTCGTCTGGATCGGCGGCGGCGAGCACGAGGGGATCGCCGTCCCGCCTCCCGGTGCCATGCCGATCGAGTACAACCTGCTCATCGATCCGGTGGCCGCCCAGGTCGTATTCGGCGATTCCGACCTGTCGCTGTGGCAGGTGCCTCGCGACGTCTACCGCCAGTGCCTGGTGTCGGATGCCGAGCTGCGCTTGCGTGTGGCGACCGCCGGTCCGCTGGGCGCGTACCTCTACGACGAGATCACCGAGGTGATGCTCCGTGCCGAGGCGGAGGGACGCGGCCCCGCCGAGACCTACGCTCTCGGCGACTCTCCTCTGGTCCTCCTGACAGCACTGCAGTCACTGTTCGAGGCCGACTCCTCGTCGAGCCGCCACGAGGTTCGTCCCACGCCGCGCATCGGAGACGACGGTCAATACGTCAGCCGACCCGACGGACGCGCCATGCGTGTTTACACCTGGGTCGACACACGCCTCATGTTCGAGGACTTCTACCTGAAGCTCCGCGAGTTCTCCGACTGGCAGACCTCCCGCGCCTGACCCACTCATCTCCGGGACGACCCGCGCCCGATTCACCCATCACCACGAAGGAAGCAATGATGCACTCCATCTCCAAGCTGGGCGTCGTCGCCCTGGCCGGAACGACCCTCCTCGCGCTCGCCTCCTGCTCGAGCGGAGGCACCGGCAGCGGTGACGCCGACGAGCTCGTCATCTGGATGCCGACACAGGAGGACAGCCAGGGCGAGGCCATGACCGGTCTCATCGATGCGTTCGAGAAGGCGAACCCCGGCACGACCGTCACCCTCGAGCAACGCTCGGTCGACGAGCACAAGACCGCGATGCGTCAGGTCGCTGGAACCGACGCCGGACCCGATATCTACTGGTACTGGGAGGGGTCGGGCCTGGGCGGCGAGCTGATCGATGCCGGCATGAGCCTCGACCTCAGCGACTACTACAGCGAGTACGGCTGGGAGGACCGCTTCACGCCGGCATCCCTCAGCGGCATCACCCAGTACGGCGGCTTCCACGGCGTCCCCTGGAGCCAGCAGGGCGAAGGCATCTACTACAACAAGACGCTCTTCGAGCAGGCGGGCATCACCACGCCGCCGGCAACCTACGACGAGCTGGTCACGGCGGCGCAGAAGCTCGCCGACGCGGGCATCACGCCGATCGAGTTCGGCGGCACCGTCAACTGGGACGTCATGCGACTGCTCGACTCGCTTGTCGAGACTGAGTGCGGCGCAGAGACGGCAGACGAGCTGAACACCGGCGACGGCGATTGGGGCTCCGAGGCCTGCGTCACGGCGGCCTTCACCGAGCTCAAGACCTGGGGCGACGACTTCTTCAACAGCGGCTACCTCGGCATCAACAATGACGACGCGGCCCAGCTCTTCTTCTCGGGCCAGGCGGCCATGTCGCTCGAGGGCACCTGGTACAACTCGCAGGTCGTCGACAACGGACTCGACCCCGCCGAGATCGGGGTCATGATGTTCCCGACCGGAACCGACCGGCTCTACGGCTTCGGCGAAGCCTTCTACATCAACGCGGCCAGCGACAAGGCCGACCTCGCGGCGGAGTTCCTCGATTTCGGCACCTCCGCAGAGGGCCAGGAGATCGTCGGCGATGCCTGGGCCGCCCTGTCCGTGAACAAGGACGTCCCGGTCGACGAGACGAACCCGCTCAACGCGGTCTGGGCCGACCTCTTCAACGCAGCAGACGGCGTCTACACCAACAACGACCAGAACTTCTCTACCGCCGAGACGACCGAGTACTGGCGCATCCAGAACTCGGTGCTCACCGGCGACATCGCACCCGAGGACGCCGGCGCCGAGTTCCAGAAGTTCCGCGACGCGCAGTAGCTGCGACCCCTCCGCGGGGCGGCGACTACCGGAGCGCCGCCCCGCGGACTCGAACCCGAACAGGAAGTCCCATGGCCACTGTCACCCTCGTCACACAGGGACGCCGGAAGCAGCGCAGCAGCACGCCGCGGCATCATCGCTTCGCCTTGGCGCTGCCCTACCTCATCCCCACGGTCGTGCTCTACGGCTGGTTCCTGCTCTACCCGATGCTCGACGCGGTGCGCCTGTCGTTCTTCGAGTGGTCGGGCTTCCGGACGCAGGAAGCGACGTTCGTCGGGCTCGACAACTACATCCGTCTGCTGACGCAGGATGCGGTGTTCTGGACGGCGCTGCGCAACTCGGTCATCTGGGTCATCGCCTCCCTCCTCATCCCGACCGTCATCGCCCTCCTCCTGGCCCTCGGCCTGAACCGCAAGCTCATCGGCCGCAACCTCATGCGCGCGGTCTTCTACATCCCTGCCGTGTTCGCCTCGATCACGGTCGCGGCCATGTGGCGCTGGATCTACAACCCCACTCTCGGCTTCGTCAACCAGGCGCTCACCGCGGTGGGACTGGGCGAGTGGGGGCAGTCGTGGCTGGGTGACCCGCAGTTCGCGCTCGGTTCGGTCTTCGTCGCCAACATCTGGCAGAGCGTGGGCTTCAGCATGGTCCTCTTCCTCGCCGGACTGCAGACCGTGCCGCCCGAGCTCACCGAGGCGGCGAAGCTCGACGGCGCGAACGCCTGGCAGCGCTTTCGCGCCGTCACCATTCCTGCGCTGCGACCCACCACGGTGGTCGTCGTCATCCTCACCATCATTAACTCGCTCAAGGTGTTCGACCTCGTCGTGGGCATGACCGGCGGCGGTCCCGCACAGTCGACACAGGTCCTGGCGCTCTGGTCGTACACGCAGTCGTTCACCAATCACCAATTCGGGATGGGCGGCGCCGTCGCCACCGTCCTGCTGATCGTCACTCTGGCCCTGGTCATCCCGTATCTGGCCTGGTCGATGAAGGGAGAAGACCGATGAGCGTCACCATCGCCCCACGCGTGCTCGATTCGGCGAACGTCGGCCAGACCGCCCCGCGCCGCCCACCGCGCGACTATGTCGGCATCGGCCTGTGGGTGGCGCTCGCCATCACCGCGGCCCTGTGGTTCCTGCCGCTGTTTCTCATGTTCATGACCTCGGTGAAGTCCAAGCCCGACCTCAACACCACACCCCTGTGGGCGTTGCCGTCGTCATGGGAGTTCGGCAACTACGCCGCCGCAATCGACACCGGCGACTTCTGGGTGACGGCCGGCAACAGCCTCCTGATCGCGATCATCAAGGTGCCGCTCGGGCTGGCGATCGCGGCCGCCGCGGCGTATGCCCTCGCCCGCATCCGATTCCGCGGCAGTCGTGGGCTGCTCATGGTGATCGCCGTCGGCTCGATGGTGCCGGTGCAGATCGGGCTCGGCCCGCTGTTCAACACCATGCTCGAGCTCGGGCTGCTCGACTCGCTCTACGGCTTGATCCTGCCCTACCTCGCCTTCGGCATCCCGTACCAGATCTTCGTCCTGTACGGCTTCTTCCGCGGCATCCCCGAAGAACTGGAGGAGTCGGCGCGTATCGACGGCGCCTCGACCTTCCGGATCTTCCGGCAGATCGTGCTGCCGTTGGCCAAACCCGCGCTGGCTGCGCTTTTCGTGCTCGACTTCGTCGCGACGTGGAACGAGTACGCGATGGCGACGACGCTGTTGCGCTCCCAGGGCAATTGGACGATCCCGCTCGCCGTGCAGAGCTTCTCGACCCAGCACGGCACCGATTACGGTCCGATGAACGCCTTCATCTTCATGTCGGCGATCCCGGTGCTGATCGTCTACCTGCTGTTCCAGCGCTACTTCGTGCAGGGGGCTCTCGCCGGCGCCGTGAAGGGCTGATGCTGCGAATCACCCGTGCCCCGATGCAAGGCATCCGCCCCGACACCCCGGTCCGGATGCCGCATACCCGGCGCGTCGCCCGCGATCCCTTGCATCCGCGCACCCGGGGCACCGGCTCAGGACGTCAGCGGCACACCCGTCATCTGTCGCCCCGGCGCCCAGCCGAAGAGGAGCAGCGCCGCAGCGAAACTGATCGGCCCGACCAGGTGGAAGATCTGCGACAGCGCAGACACGTCACCACCCGAGGTGCCGAAGGTGTCGGCGACCGACATCCCGATCGAGAATCCGGCGAACAGCCGCAGGAACAGCGCGGCCCCGATGATCGAGAGGTACAGGATGCCGAGCCGGCGGGGCGTCAGCCATGCCCCTCCCCTCGTCAGCGCGGCGACTGTCACAGCGGCTGCCGCCACCAGCCACACCCCGCCCCACACGGCCACCGACTGTGCAGCCAGCGCCGGATCGAAACCGTCGGCCGCGATCATCTCGGCGTAGATGGCGCTCAACTCGTAGCCGGGCACCTTGGCGAGCGGGTTCCACACCAGCAGATCGAGCGCGCCGAGCACGAGCAACACCGTGATGGACACGAGCCCCGCGATCGCGACCGGCCGCCGCCGGGCGAGCGGCGAAGACCGGTCCTCCAGGACGAGCGGCGTCGAGCGCCAGGCAGCGGCCAGCCCGACCGCGGCGCCGCCGACCGTGAGGCCGACGCCCGCCGCGCTCACCTCCGCTGCCAGGGGATGCGCCGCGGCGAGCGCGAGCAGGAGGATGCCGAACGCGGTGACCGCGAACGCGACCCTCACGACCGCCGATCGCGACAGCGCGGCCGCGCCGATGAAGAGGGCGATGGCGAGCAGCACTCCCCCGAAGAGGGCCACGCTGAGCACGGAGCGTCCGACGGCGAGCGCAAGCTCGATGACAGCCGGAATGGCGACCGCAGGCGAGCCGAGATCCGCCGTCAGCCAGAGCGCGGCCGAGGTCGCTCCGACCGCGGCGAGCAGCGAGACACCCCGCCGGCTCAGCCTCCGCGAAGCGGTGCCTCGGGGCTCACCGGTCAGCATCGGAGCGTCGCGATCCGCGGTGAGCGCGACCGCGATCGCGCCGCGCACGACGTCACCCCGGCGCACCCCGGCTTCGTGAGCCCCCGCGACATCCGCCCGCCACTGCTCGAGATGGCGTGCGCGCGACGCGGCCGGCATCGTCCGGCTCACCGCTCGAAGAACGAGGTCGAGGTCGAGGTTCACGCGATCGCTCCCCTCGCGTCACCGCGGCCACGCCCGGGCTCGGGCTCCTGCCGACGCGCGCGGCGTCGCTGCATCCGCACCGCATGCTCATCGACGGCGGCGCGGGCTGCGGCGAGGCCGTCCGGCGTCAGGCGGTACAGGCGCCGCCGGGGTCCGCTGCGGCTCGGGTCGACCTCCCACTCAGAGGTGACCCACTCCATCGACTCGAGGCGTTCGAGGATCGGGTACACCGTTCCCGCGGGCCGCCCCGTTCTGCTGACGATGCGCAGCCCCCACACTCCGTCGGCCTCGAGGATCAGAATCTCGAGCACGTCCACCGTGGCCGGCGTGATGCGTTTGAGCGGCTGCATGCTCGCACTCTATCTCTATATACCTAGAGATAGAGTGGGAGTCGGGCCGAGATGCAAGGCATCCGTCTCGACACCCCGGCCCGGATGCCGCTCCCCCGGCGCGTCGCACACGATCGCTTGCATCCGCGCACCGGCCGACACAGCGCATCGGCCGACACAGATCAGGGCGGTCCAGGTCAGGGCCGATCGTCGAGCACGCGGCCGATCTCGCGCCGGCTCGACACACCGAGCCGGCGCATGATGTTGGCGACGTGGTAGTCGACGGTCCGTTTCGAGAGGTGCAGGATGCCCGCGATCTCACCACTCGTGTATCCCTGGCCGACGGCTCGGGCGACCTTGCGCTGCTGCTCGGTCAGCCGCGCCGCAGGTTGCCCGCTCCGGTCCCCGAGCATCAGCTCGGCGGTCGATTGCGCCACGATGGCTTCGTACCTCTCGGCCAGCCCCGCCGCTCCCAGGTCGGAGAGTTCGGCGCTGGCCTCTTCATAGGCGGCCAGCGCCCGCACCGGGTCGGGCACCCCGAGCGTGCCGAAGCGGCTGTAGTAGATGCCCGCCACCGTTCGGACCCAGGCCCGGCCCAGCGGATCGAGGTCGGGCGACAGGCGGTCGAGGGAACGCGCGACGGCATCGGCCGCCTCGGGGTGCCGCCCGTCGTACTCGGCCAGGATCGACACGTACGCCCAGTAGTACGCGCTCTGCTCCGCACCCTCCATCCGCGCCCAGATCGCGACGCCGCGGCGGAACTCGTCGATGCGGCCGAGGTGCCACGCGGCCAGCAGGTTCAGCATCCACCACTCGTCGCGCCGGTACGGCCGCCGGTAACCCGGCTCGGCGGCATCCTCGAGCGTCCGCCTCAGCCCGGTCCAGTCGCTTCGCGTGATCGCCACCATCAGTCGGGCGTGCGTCAGCACCATGTGCGCGAGAAACGACGGAGTGTCCCGGCAGAGCAGTTCGGCGCGTTCGAGCACGAGCCCGCCGGCCTCGAGGTCGCCGCGAAGAGCGAGCAGCAGCCCGTGCACGGCCAGAGCCTGCGGCTCGAGCCAGTCGTGTTCCACCGATTCGAGGGGCGCGACGGTCGCGCGCACGACATCCACGGCATCCCGCCACCGGCCCTGCCGGATGCGGACGAACGCGAGCTCGACCTCACCGTGGATCCTCACGCCGGGTCTCCACTCGGGAGCGAGCCGGGCGCCGCGGCCCAGGTTGATCGCTGCTTCACCGAGACGGCCGGCGGTGTGCTCGATGCTGCCGAGGCAGATGAGCGCGAGCGCGTGGTCGGCGGTGAGGGTGTTGCGCATCCGGAGGGGCGCGATCGTCTCGGCGAGGGCGCGGCGTGCGCTCATGCCCCCGCCGGTGTGCAGTTCGACGAGCGCGTCGAGGCCGAGCAGGTCGAAGTGCAGGTACGGGGGAAGCGCGGCCGCGCCCTCGCCGGCATCAGCGGATGCGGTCGCCACCGCGGCACGCGCCGCATCGATGCACTCGCGCGCCCGGACCCAGGCGCCCGAGGCGGCAGCGCCGGTGGCGAGGTAGGTCAGCAGCAACGGCAGCAGGGGCCCCTCCTCGCCGAGAGGGTCGGGGTCCGCTCCCGGGAGGCTGTCGCGGGCGACCGCCGTGATGCGCGACATCGCACTGTCGAGGTCTCCTGCGCCGATTCTCAGCACGGCGAGCACCCCATCGCGGAGGACGCCCGCGGACATCGCGGCGACGTCGGCCCGGTGCGCTTCCAGCAGGTCGGCGCGATACGCCCGGAGCGCGATGGAGCAGGCGAGAGGCAGCCCCTCGGCGTCACCCTGCGCGTGCGCGCTCATCGCGGTGCGCACCGCGACCACGGCCTCGCGCCGCCGCCACGCCGCGCGGGCCTCGATGATGAGCTGGTCCGTCGCCATCTGCTTCCTTCGGTTCGGGTCAGTCTGCCAGGCCCGATGGCCAGGGACACCACACAGCGCCCGGTCGGAATTCGCGTCGCGGCGTCCACCCGGTCGCGAGTAGCATTCGCCGTCACGCCGTGACCGCCGGACGGCTCTCGGGGCGGGAGAGCCGACACGCCGGTTAGGCTGACGGGGTCGTCCAGCCCTCGACGGAAAGAGCTCCCGATGTTCGAGATCATGACCGTCTGCACCGGTAACGTGTGCCGCTCCCCGCTCGCCGAGCAGCTCCTGCGCACGCGTCTGGCGGGACTGCCCGGAGCCGTCACCAGCGGCGGCACCTACGACATGGGCGGTGCGCCGATGCCGGCCGAAGCCCAGCGCCTCGCGGTCGAGAACGGCGTGAGCGCCGAGATGGCCGACGCGCACCGCTCGCAGCTCATCTCGCCGGCGCGCCTGTCGTCGCCGGATCTGATCCTGGCGATGGCGCGCGAGCACCGCCGCAGCATCGTCGAGCTCGCACCCAGCCGCCTGCGCGCGGCGTTCACGCTTCGTGAGTTCGCGCGGCTGGCTGCCGACGCGAGCGACGACGAGATCCGCGGCGCCGCGGATGCGGCAGGCGACGATCCGTCGGCGCGTCTGCGTGCCGCCGTCGCCGCCGTCGCGTCACACCGGGGCATGGCGCTGCCGCCCGAGTCTCCCGACGACGACGACGTCATCGACCCCTACCGCCGCTCGTGGAACACCTACCAGCTGTCGGGGTCGCAGCTCGTACCGGCGATCGACGAGGTCGTCCGTGCCGTCCGTCTGGCCGTCGCCGCCTGACAGGCCCACCGTCCCGCCGACCAGGTCGACTCGCCACCGAACGCGGATCCCGCACCGCGAGCATCCGCAGTTCCTGGCGAACCGACCGAGGACGGGCTGAACCCGGTGCCTACGCTCCGGGATTCCCGCCCGTGCCGTCGCCAGTGCCCCCGCCCGCGCCGTCGTCCCCGCCCGTGCCGTCGCCGCCGCCCGATCCGTCGCCAGTGCCGGAGCCGTCTCCGCCGGTATCCCCTCCGCCGGTGTCGCCGCCCGTGGCGGGATCGCTCGGTGTGGGCTCGGGGGTGACCGTGCCGCCCGTGTCGCTGTTGCCGCTCCCCGTGCCCGGGCTGGTCGACCCGCGGCCGGTGGTGTTCCGCGAGGCCTCGCGCTCGGCGATGATCGCGGCGACCGCCCGTTCGTGGTCGCGGCGCAGGGCGTCGACGAGCGGCGGATACGCGACCATCTCAGCAGCCCCGAGGCCACCGGCGGCCTGCGCGGCAGGCACGGCAGCAGCGGCCGCGGTCACGGCGTCGCGGAACGACGGCAGCGCCTCGGCGTACTCGGTCACCTCTGCCTCCGCGGAGGCCGGGAAGCTCGCGCCCAGCGCCGCGATCGAACCCACGAACGCATCGCGGAGGGCGACGACCTGGCTTCGCACGGCCCGCGTCTGCTCGGTCATCGCCGTCAGCTCATCGGAGCGCTCGCGCACGACGTCGATCTGGGCTCCGACCTGCGCGAGGTCATCCGTGTCGATCGCAGGCCGGGTATATGCGGCGGGAGTCGACGGCACCTCGATCGCGTCGAGTCCGGCCCGGAGGTCGGCGACCGCCTGCACTGCGGCCGCCCGCGCAGACTCGTCGACGTATCCGGCGACTGTCGCGAGCGCGGGCTCGACCCCGTCGGCCTCGGCGCGCGCCTCGGCCATGAGGGTCTCGATGCGGGTGACACCCGACTGCACGGCCTGCTCGCCGTTGGCGAGGGAGGCCTCGTCGACCGAAAGCGCTCGAAGAGCGGATGCCGCGGGGCTGGCGTTCGCGAACTGGATGGCACCGAACACGCCGACCACGGTGACGACGGCGACAGCGAGCACGGCGAACGCGACGTTGAGCCAATCGGTGCGCTTGTGACCGCGACGCGGCATCTTCGGCGCACCCGACTTACCCGCGATGTGCACGGGGCTCGCGGACTGTGCGGCGGCGGCGACCATCGCGACGAGCTGCCCGGTCTCATCGGGTCGGGCGAGTGGGACGGCCTGCTCCATCCGCGGGGGGCCGACGAGCGCGGCGAGGCGGCGCTCGTCGATGATGCTGTCCGCGGCGCGGATGCCGTCGTCGCCCGATCGGCGATCGTCGGTGAAGAGATCGGCGAGAGAGTTCATCCGGAAGTGCCTCGGACTCGGACTCGGGCGCACGGAAAGCGCGCGGATGTCGGTGGAGCGTCTGGTCTCGTGAAAGGATACCCGGCGACACCGACGACAGGAGAAACGTGGAACTCCACGACTACATCCGCATCCTGCGCCGCAACATCGTTCTGATCATCGCGACCACGCTGATCGGCATCGCCGCGGGCGCGGCGTCGGCGCTCCTGACGCCGCCGCGTTACGACGCCACGACTCAGCTGTTCGTGGCGACGCAGTCCTCGGGCGATGCGTCCAACAATGAGCTGCGACAGGGCACCGACTTCGCCCGGCAGGCGGTTCAGAGCTACGTCAACATCATCCCGACGGCGCTCGTCCTCGACCCGGTGATCGCCGATCTCGGCCTCGACGAGAGCGCCGCGCAGCTCGCAGAGCGCGTCTCGGTGTCGGCGACCCAGAACACCGTCGTCATTTCCATCACCGTGTCCGACCCGGGTCCCGAGGGCGCGGCGCGCATCGCCAATGCGATCGCCGACAGCTTCACGACCGTCGTGTCCGAACAGCTCGAGCGCTCGACCGCCGAGCGGCCGAGCCCGGTGCGGATCGAAACGGTCCAGCCGGCCCAGGTGCCGGTCGATCCCGCGGCCCCGAACATGCGCCTCGCGCTCGCCCTCGGCGCGCTGGTGGGTCTCGCCGCGGGTGTCGCCGTCGCGATCCTGCGGGCGGTCGCCGACACCCGCATCCGCACCGTCGAGGACGTCGAGAAGATCGTGCCCGCTCCGCTGCTGGGGGGAATCGCGCTCGATCCGGAGTCGAAGAAGCGGCCCCTCATCGTCGCCGCCTCCGCCCGCGACCCCCGCGCGGAGGCCTTCCGCGCGCTGCGCACGAACGTGCAGTTCCTCACGACGACCGGCGGGCCGCTGGCGTTCGTCGTGACGAGCGCGAACCCGTCGGAGGGGAAGTCCACCACCGCCGCCAATCTCGCGATCGCCTTCGCCGAGGCGGGGTCGAAAGTCGTCCTCGTGGATGCCGATCTGCGGCGCCCGAAGACGGCGGAGTATTTCGGCATCGAGGGCGGCGTGGGACTCTCCGACGTCCTGGTGTCCCGCGCGAGCCTGCTCGACGTGCTCCAGCGGTGGGGCCAGGGGACGCTGTTCATCCTCCCCTCTGGCGCTGTCCCGCCGAATCCCGCGGAACTGCTCGGATCGACCACGATGTCCAAGCTCCTGGACGAGCTGCGAACCGCGTTCGACGTCGTCATCATCGACGCCCCGCCGGTGCTCGCGGTGACGGATGCCGCTGTCGTCGGCCGCGCCGTCGATGGCGTCATCCTCGTCGCGGCGGCGGGCTCCACCACCCGCGCGCGCCTCACCTCGGCGGTGAAGAACATCGAGACCGCCGGATCGCGTATCGCCGGGACCGTCGTGACGATGCTGCCGACGGCGGGTGCCGACAAGACCTCGTACGGCGTTTACGCCTACGTCGCAAAGGGCGATTGATCGTCCGAACCCACCTCTTGTCCGGTACCGGATGAGCCGTGTGGAACAATGACAGAGCCGTCGCACCGGACACTCATAGGGGGAATTACTACGTGGAACTCCGCGATTACCTGCGCATCCTGCACAGGAATTGGATTCTCCTTCTCGCTCTCCTGATCATCGGAACAGGAGCCGGGGCGGCATATGCCCTGCTTCAGACGCCGCGGTACGAGGCATCGACCAGCCTGTACGTCTCGGTCCGCACCGAGGGTGCCGCCACGGGAGAACTCGTGCAGGGCACGACGTTCGCCCGCCAGATGGTCACCAGTTACGTCGACGTCATCCCGACCTCGCTCGTCCTCGATCCGGTGATCGAAGAGCTCGATCTCGACCAGACCGTCGCTCAGCTCGCGTCGCGCATCACGGCGACCACGCCGGTGAACACGGTGCTGATCAATATCGGCGTGACCGACACCGACCCCGAGCTCGCCGCAAGAATCGCGAACGCGACCGCCGACAGCTTCACCACAGCGGTGCAGAACACCATCGAGCGCCCCGCGGACGGTCAGGGGACGAGCCCCGTCCAGGTCACGGTGACCCAGCTCGCGACCGCGCCCGAAGCACCCTCGAGCCCGAACGTCCCGCTGTACATCGCCGTCGGAGCTCTGCTGGGCCTCGCCCTCGGCGTCGGCTTCGCCGTCCTGCGGTCGGTGCTCGACACCCGTATCCACACGCTGCACGACATCGAGCAGCTCACCGACAGGCCCATGCTCGGCGGCATCGCGTTCGACAACGAAGCGTCGAAGCGGCCCCTGATCGTGCACGCCGATCCCCGCAGTCCCCGGGCCGAGTCGTTCCGCACCCTCCGCACGAACCTGCAGTTCCTGAACGTCGAAGACGGCCCGCGCAGCTTCGTCGTCTCGAGCGCCGGCCCCGGCGAGGGCAAGTCGACCACGACCGCGAACCTCGCGATCGCCCTGGCCGAGACCGGCGCCCGGGTCGCGCTCGTCGATGGCGACCTGCGACTCCCCCGCGTCGCCGACTACATGGGCATCGAGGGCGGCGTCGGCCTCACCGACGTCATCATCGGACGCGTCCCGCTGGTCGACGCGCTGCAGAAGTGGGGCCAGAACCAGTTGTTCGTGCTGCCCAGCGGCCCGGTGCCGCCGAACCCGAGCGAGCTGCTGGGGTCGAGCTCGATGGACAACGTGCTCGCGGCGCTCACCGAGCACTTCGACTACGTGCTCATCGACGCGCCGCCGCTGCTGCTCGTCACCGATGCCGCGGTGCTCAGCAAGAAGACCCGCGGTGTCATCATGGTCGCCGCCTCGGGCCGCACGAAGAAGCAGGAGCTGCAGGGAGCGTTCCGCACCCTCGACACAGCCGGCGGAACGCTGCTCGGTGTCGTCGTGACGATGCTCCCGACCAAGGGACCCGACAGCTACGGCTACGGCGCCTATACCTACGGTTCGACGCACGTCGTCGACCAGGCGCCGGTTCAGCTCAGCCGCGCCGACGCCAAAGCCAAGCGGCGAGCGGACCGCGCCGAGTCGACGGGCGTGCGTCGCAGCTGAAGCCCCTGGTTCTCGCTCGAACGAGCCCGCGAAGTCTTAGAGCTTCGCGGGCTCGTTCGTTCACGCGGTGCGATGACTCAGCCCGCGGGACAGACGACGATGCCCGGCGCCTCCGCCAGCGGGGCCGCAGCACCGCACAGGTCGGCTCCGCCCAGGTCGAGTCGGGGGTAGCCGGCGATGTTCTCGGGCGGAGCGTCGAGCAGCGCGACGTGCGCGCCGGACATCACGACGACCGCGACGAGTCCGCCCCAGTGCGTCGCGATCCAGTCGGCCTCGACCGAGGCGACGGCGGCCGCCTGCTCGCGCTGCGTCGCGAGCTCCGTGCCATCCCGACCGGCAGCGGTGACCCCGGCGCTGCTCCCGGAGACGACGAGGCAGCCCGCGAGAGCGGCGGACACCACCACAGATGCCGCGCGCGCGGCGGCTCCCGACCGCCACAGCTGTCGCACTGCCGGGATGAGCGCCGCCACGAGCACGGGAGCGAACGCGAGGATGCCGGGGGCCGGATGCCGCACCCACAGCGGCAGGTGGCCGGCGGTCGACCACCAGCCGACGAAAGCTCCGAATCCGAGCACGGCTGCGGCGGCGAGGTGCGCGCGCGGCTCCGCGGCGAGCGTCGCCCAGAACCGATCGGTGCTCGGCCGGTAGCGCAGCACGAGACCGGCGATCAGCACGACGATCGCGAGCGCGACGGCGGCGACGACGACAGCGGCGGGCAGGTACCAGGACGAGGCGAGGGTCGTCAGCTTCTCGCCGAACGTGGTGTGCGCGACCTGTCCCCCGCTCCGGATGAAGTCGCGGGTCGCGCGCAGGTGGTCGACGAAGCCGCGGGGTCCGAGCGAGATGAAGGCGAAGATCTCGACGAGCACGGTCGGCACCGCCAGGGCGATCGCGGGCGCGATCAGGGCGCGCAGGCGCCGCATCCAGGGCCGCCCGTGCTGGAGCAGCAGCACCGCGACGACGAAGGCGGGGAGCGAGAGCAGGGCGATGTACTTCGCCTGGATCGCGAGTCCGACGAGAAGCCCCGCCAGCCACGGGCGCGTGCGCAGCGCGACGAGCGCCCAGGCGAGCAGGGCGGCTGCCGGTACCTCGCCGAGCACGTCGGCGGGACCCTGGATCGGTGAGGGCAGCGCGGCGGCGGTGAAGGAGAGCGGGACGGCGACGGCGACGAGCGCGCCCCAGCGTCCGCCCATCCGGCGGCCCAGGATGCCGACAGCGACGAGCAGCGCGACGAAATACGCCGCCGGCACGAGACGGCCGCCGACGACCAGGTCGACGCCGGTCGCGAGCACGGCGGCGATCGGCAGGAGCACGACCGGTCCCGTCGAGATGCGCGCGTCGAAGGGCGTCAGCTCGCTGCCCGAGAGGGTGCCGTCGCTGGTGTAGCCGAGTCCTTGGAGGAGGTTGACGGGCACGGTCAGGTTGAACGCCTCGTCCTCCCAGAGCCGCGTGGCCGAGATGCTCTGCCAGAGGACGATCCCGTGGGCGGCGACGAGAAGCGCCGCGACGATCCAGAATGCGACGGCCCGGAGCGTGCGGGTCACGTCAGGCCTCCCGGCGAGCCTGCTCGCGCACGCCGCGCATGGGGGCAGCCGGGCGCAGCGAGAGCCGCCACAGCTCGATCAAGGCGTCGCGCGCGAAGGCCCGCAGGCGCGGCGGCGGCAGCATCGGCTGTCCGCTGGTCCCCCACATCGTGCCGGTCGTCTCAGCGCCGCGGCGCGGAAGACTCCGAACGGCGACGTAACGCACGCTCATGCGCCCGCGCGCTTCCGCGAGCGAGAAGTGCACGTGCGGCACGAGCGCATCGGCGCCGACGGCGTCGAGCAGCGTCGCGATCACCTCGGGCCGGTAGGCGCGGAGCGGGGTGTTGATGTCAGGCACTGCGCGTCCCGCGAATGGGCGGACGATGAGCCGCAGGCCGGCGCTCAGCATACGGCGGTACCAGGGATCATCGCGGCCGCGGCGCACGCCGTGCACGACGTCTGCGCCCTCCGACTCCACAGCCCCCACGACACGTGCGATGTCCTCGCCGGTGAACTGCCCGTCGCCGTCCACGTGGACGATGAGGTCCGCTGATGTCGCGAGCCCGGCACGGTAGGCGGCGAGCGCGGTGGGGCCGTGTCCGCGGTTGGCGGGCTGGGTCTGCACCTCGACGCCGGGCAGCTCGAGGTGCGCGACGACAGACGCGGTGGCGTCCGTCGATCGGTCGTCGGCCACGATGATGTCGAGGCGGTCGCAACGCGACGCGAGATGCTCGTGGATCTCCTCGAGGAACCCGGCGATCCCGTCGGCCTCGTTGTACGCGGGCATGACGATGGCGATATGCGTGAAACTCACGTGGCTCCCCGTGCTTTCCGGTGATGTCCCCGGGCGCGGACAACGCCTGTAGCCTAGTCGAGCCATGTCACTGCCCCCTCGCGTGAAGCGCGCTGCCGCTCTGAGCGCGCGCTTCCTCACCGTCGGCGGCATCAGCACTCTCATCGAGGTCGTCACCTTCAACATCCTGCTGTTCGGGCTCGGCTGGGATGCCGTCGCCGCGAAGGTCGTCGCGTCGCTCGTGGCTCTCGTGAACGCCTACTTCGGCAACCGGCAATGGACGTTCAAAGACCGTGCCCGTCGGCGTCGCTGGGTCGAGATCACACTGTTCGTGATCGTCAACGCCGTCTGCACCGCGCTCGGTGCGCTCCTCGTGTGGGGCGGAGTCGAGGCGGCATCCGCTCTGCTCGGACGCCCCGCCGGACCATTCGTCGTGAACGTCGTCAACCTCGTGAGCATCGTCGTCGTCGTGCTCGCCCGCTTCGGCTTCTATCACTCGGTCGTCTTCCGGGCCTCACCCGCCGAGCGGGCCGCGCGCTAGCCCGACCGCCACCGAGGACGCATCCCCCCGCCGAGGACGCACCTCCCGCGGTGCGTGCTCGCGTCGACGGTGCGCGTTCGCGTCCCACGCCGCATCTCGCGCCGACTGCGAACGCGCGAGTCCCCGCGACCGCCGTCCGGCCGCGGGGACTCGTGCTCGTGCTCGTGCTCGGTCAGTCCCCCATCGAGATGCCGGTGAAGTCGATCCACCAGCTCTTCGGCTGCTCGTAGCCGGTGACGGCCGACGACATCGCACGGGGCGCGGTGTCGTTGACGACGAACAGCCATGCGGCGTCCTCGGTCACGAGATGGCCGACCTCGGTCAGCAGCGCGGCGCGCTCCTCGTCGTCGACCGTGGTGAGCGCCTGGTCGTACAGCGCCTCGGCCTCGGGGTTGCAGTATCCGAAGAAGTTGCCGTCGCAGCCGAACCAGAAACCGTTCCAGCTCGAGGGCTGCTCGAGGCTGAAGGCCTGGTTGGCGGCCTGCCAGCCGGTGTCGCCTTCGCCGAGCTTGGCGTACATGCCCGAGAAGTCGACGGGCTCGAGCGAGACGTTGATGCCGACGGCCGCGAGCTGCGTCTGCAGCGCCTCGTTCATCGACTTCGCCTGCATCGCTCCCGAGCCGGCGGTGATGTAGCCGACCGTGACGTCGAGCCCGTCCGGGTAGCCGGCCTCGGCGAGCAGTGCCTTCGCCTTCTCGGGGTCGTAGTCGTAGAGGTCGTCGTCCTCGGTGTAGTACAGGCTCGCGCTGGCGAACATCTGGTGCGCCGGCACGGCTGTGCCGTGCAGCAGGTCGTCGGCGATGGCCTCGCGGTCGATGGCGTAGTTCATCGCCTGGCGCACCCGAATGTCGTCGAACGGCGCCTCACCGGTCATGAGCTGCCACGACCACTCCCAGTCGAAGGCGTTGCCGGTGGCGACGAAGCCGGCCGACTCGAGGCTGGCGAGGTCGTCGGGCTGAGCCGCCTCGATCCAGTCGACGCGGCCCGAGCGGAGGGCGGCCGTGCGGGCGGACGGGTCGGGGATGAGCTCGACCGTCAGCCGGTCGAGCTGGGGCACCTCGCCCCAGTAGTCGTCGTTGCGGACGAACGAGATCGACTGGTTCTGCTGCAGCTCGTCGAACACGAACGGGCCGGTGCCGACGGGGTTCGTGGCCTGACCTGCGGCGCCGTCCTCGTCGAGCGAGGTGGGGCTGGCGAAGTAGACGTTGTAAAGGTCGGCGAGGAAGAACGCGAAAGGCTGGTTGAGGGTGAACGTCACCGTCATGTCGTCGACCTTCTCGACCGAGTCGACGAAGTTCAGCACCGTGTAATAGGTGATGAGAACGGGGTCGTAGTTCGGATCGGTCTCATCCATGTACCGGTTGATGTTGTAGATGAGCGCGTCGGCGTCCCAATCGGTGCCGTCGTGGAAGGTGACGCCATCCTGCAGGGTAAAGGTGTAGCTGAGGCCGTCGTCTGCGACCTCCCACGACGACGCGAGAGCGGGGGCCACCCCGGCGGGCGCGTTGGGGTCGGAGACGTCGCGCTTGGTGAGACCCTCGTAGACGAGGTTGCCGATCAGTCGCTGCCCCTCGTAGCCGGCGGTCGTGATGGCGCCGGTGTCGAGGCTCGGGAACGACGCCATCTGCGAGCCGATGACGAGCGTCTGCTCGCCGTCCTCCGACGACGAGGTGCCGGCTGCGCACGACGACAGGGCGAGGGCGGCGGCGAGGGCGACGGTGACGCCGAGCAGCGTCCGGCGTCGCGGTGAGGTGAGGGATGGCATGGTTCTCCTGGAGGTGGAGGCCACGTCGCAACGGGGCCGGTGAGTGGGTGCGGGGTGTGGTGCCTTCAGGCGGGGATCGGGTGACGTGCCGCCAGAAGCTCTCGGGTGTACGCGTCCGACGGTGCGCTCAGCACGTCGGCGGTGCGGCCGCCCTCGACCGCGCGGCCGCGGTTGAGGACGAGCAGGTCGTCGGCGATGTGCTCGACGACGGCCAGGTCGTGGGTGATGAAGAACATGGCCACGCCGAGCTCGGACTGCAGCTCGGCGAAGGTGTTGAGCACCTGCGCCTGCACCGACTTGTCGAGCGCCGAGACCGCTTCGTCGCAGACGAGGAGCTTGGGTCGTCCGGCGATGGCGCGGGCGATGGCGATGCGCTGCGCCTGCCCGCCCGACAGCTCGTGCGGGTAGGCGTGGGCATAGTCCTCGGAGAGGCTGACGGTCTGCAGCAGGTCGTTGATGCGCCCCCGCCACTCGCGCCGGGCGATGCCCTGCGCCGACAGCTGGAACGACAGGCTCTCCCCCACCGTCGCGGTGGGGTTCAGGGCGTTGCGCGGGTCCTGCGGCACCAGTTGGAAATCGCGCCGAGCACGTCGCAGCTGGGTGCGGCTGAGCGCGAACAGGTCGCGGCCGGCGAGCCGCACGGTGCCGGCATCCGGCCTCATCAGGCGCATGACGATGCGGCCGAGCGTCGACTTGCCGCTGCCCGACTCGCCGACGATGCCGAGCGTGCGGCCGAGTTCGATGCGGAAGTCCACGCCGTGCAGCGCGGTGAAGTCGCCGAACGTCTTGACGATTCCCTGGCCTTCGAGGATGGCGCTCACTGGGCGAACTCGCTTTCTGCCGCGACGGCGTGACCGGGGGCGACCTCGAGCAGCGGGCCCCAATCGCGGCGCGACCGCACCGCTTCGGGCACGACGGCGAGCTGTCCGCGGGGGACGCCCGCGGAGGGCTCGGCCGCGAGCAGCGCGCGGGTGTAGTCGTGGCGGGGCGAGCCGAGCAGCGCCGGCGCGAAACCGAGCTCGACGATCTGGCCGCCCAGCATGACGGCGACGCGGTCGTGCGGCTGCGACGCGATGCGTGCGGCGATCCCGATGTCGTGGGTGATGAAGAGGATGGCGGTGTGCAGCCGGTGCCGCAGGTCGTCGAGCAGCCCGACCACGTGGGCTCCGACCGAGGCGTCGAGCGCGCTCGAGGGCTCGTCCGCGACGATGAGCTCGGGTCCGCAGCTGATCGCGATGGCGATCGCGATGCGCTGCCGCATCCCGCCCGACACCTCGTGCGGGTAGCAGCGGATGACGCGACGCGGCTCGCGGATCTGCACCTGATCGAGCAGTTCGACGGCACGCTCCTTCGCCGAGGCCCGGGTCGCGACCTGCCGGTGCTGCAGCAGCGTCTCGGCGATCTGGGCGCCGATCTGGCGCATCGGGTCGAGCGACGAATTGGGGTCCTGCGGCACGACGCCGATGCGGTCTCCGTGGAGCGCCCGCAGCTGGGCGCGCGATCCGGCCACCAGGTCGACGCCGTCGAACACAGCACTGCCGGTCACCGTGGCGCTCGGCGGAGCGAGGCCGGTGATGGCCCGCGCGAACACGGTCTTGCCGCTGCCCGATTCGCCGAGCAGCACGGTGACCTGGCCGCGCTCGAGCCCGAGCCCGATGCCGTCGATGACGGTGCTGGGGGTCTTGCCCGGGCGCGGGAACGAGACCCGGATGTCGGTGGCGTCCAGCACGAGCGGCACCGTCGGCGCGAGACCGCCGGCGGGGACGGTGGCGAGCAGATCGCTCATGACTGGCCTCCCTTTCCGGCGATCGCGTCGCGCAGGCCGTCGCCGACGAGGGGGAAGAGCATCGACAGCATGAGGATGACGACGACCGGCGCGAGCGCGAGCGACACGTCGGTGTAGACCGCCGCCTGCATCTCGAACAGGATCGAGCCGAGCTCGGGCTGCGGCGACGGCACCCCGAGGCCGATGAACCCGAGTCCGCCCGCGATCGCGACGTTGGCCCCGACGAGCGACGTCGAGTACGCGAGCACCGCCGGCAGGGCCACGGGGATGATCTGGCGCACGAGGATGTCGATGTCGGTCGCCCCGCTCGACCGCGCCGCGGTGACGAAGTCGAGGTCGCGGATGCGGGCGACCTCGGTCTCGGCTATGCGCGCGACCGGAGCGATCCAGACGAGCGTCAGGGCGAGGATGAGGGTGCCGAGTCCGACGCCGAGCGAGATCGCGAGGAGCAGCGCGAGCAGCACCCCGGGAAAGGCGAAGAGCAGGTCGACGCCGCGCATCAGGATCGTGTTGACCGTCTTGTTGGCGAGTCCCGCGATCGTGCCGATCGCGAGTCCGAGCACGGTCGCGATCACGATCGGCACCACGCCGGCGACGAGCGAGGTGCGGGTGCCGTACAGCAGGCGACTCAGCATGTCGCGGCCCTGCGTGTCGGTGCCCAGCAGATGCCCGTCGGTGAGGAACGGCGAGAGCCGGGCCGACAGGTCGCCCCCGAGCGGGTCGGCGATCGGGAGCAGCGGTGCGGTGACGGCGAACACGGCCAGCAGCAGGATGATCGACAGCGCGACACGGCTGCGCAGCGGCATCCGTCGGAGAATCGAGCGGCGGCGGAAGCGGGGAGCTGCCTCGATCGGCACCCGCTCCTTAATGAGGATGGAGGTCACGCGCGTCCCTTTCTGATCCGCGGGTCGAGCAGGGCGTTGATGACGTCGGCGAGCAGCAGCACGACGACGAAGATGACGGCGATGAGCAGGGCGACGGCCTGCACGAGCGTGTAATCGCGCAGCCCCACCGACTGGACGACGAGCGCGCCGAGACCGGGGATGCTGAAGATCTGCTCGACGAAGAGGGCGCCGCCCAGCATCGTGCCGACCTGGATGCCCAGCACGGTGATCATGGGTGGCAGCGCGTTGTGGTGAGCGTGCACCGTGATGCGCCACGGTGAGAGCCCGCGGGCGCGGAGCGTCGGCAGCAGCTCGGACGCCGACAGGGTCGAGATCGAGGTCTTCAGCGACCGGGCCATCTGCGCGCCAGGCGCGAGGGCGAGGGCGATCGCGGGAAGCGCGAGGTGCGTCAGCACGTCGACCGGCGACCCGTCCCCGCGCGTGCTGATGCCGCCCGCGGGGAAGAGCGGCACCAGCACCGCGAAAGCGATGAGCAGCAGCAGGGCAACGGTGTACTGCGGCGCCGACAGGAACAGCGCCTCGGCGGCGTCGACGGTTCGGCGCAGTCCACGCCACGGCGACGTCGCCAGGTTGCCCATCACGATCGCCAGGAGGATGGCGATGACGCTCGCGGCGGTGCCCAGAAGCAGGGTGTTCTGCAGCGCCGGGCCGATGATCTCGGTGACCGGGCGGCCCTGGCTGTACGAGTACCCGAGGTCGCCCGAGAACAGATGCCCGAGCCAGATCGTGAACTGGGCCAGGAGGGGCTGGTCGAGTCCCATCACCGTGCGCAGCCGCGCCCGCTCGTCGGGCGTACTGTCGGTACCGAGGATCGTGAGCGCCGGGTCGCCCGGAATGGCTCGGATCGCGAAGAACACGACGATCGCGATGAACAGCGCCGTGACGATCGTCATCGCGAGCCGTCCGACGACGAGCCGGATGAGCCGGTTTTGCGCTATGGCTTTGTAGTCCATAATTGGAATTAGTAGTGGAGCGGTGTTACGGCCGGGTTTCCGAACCGTGAAAGTGTCGAACACGGCACCGTGACACGACGCCCCGTTAGCATCGACGAAACCGGCACCGCGCGGCTGCGCGCTCCCACCGCCGGCGAAAGGACTGAGATGGCCCTGCGGCACGCGATCCTCGCAGCACTCTCGCGCGGTCGCCCGCGCACCGGGTACGACCTCAACGCGAGCTTCAACGACGTCAACGACCGGGCATGGCACGCCAGCCCGTCGCAGGTCTACTCCGAGCTCGCGAAGATGGAGGGCCTCGGCCTCATCGACATCACGGAGCGCACGGAGCGCGGGCGCACGAGTTACGTCATCAACGATCAGGGTCTCGACGAGCTCCGTCGCTGGCTGCTGCACGACCAGCCCGATCACGGCATCCGCGACGACGCGTCGTTGCGCCTGCTCAACCTCTGGGTGCTCGACCCGGGCGACGCCGACCGTCTACTCGACGCCGAGGTCGCCTTCCAGCGCCAGCGCCAGTTCAGCCTGCGGCACCTGCTGCTCAACTGGGACGACGATCGCGAAGACCCCGACAGTGCCGTGTGGCGAAGCCGCCGGGCGCTCTACACGCTGTGGCTGCGCCAGACCGACCTGATGCTCGAGTGGCTCGACGAGCTGCGAGCCGTGCTCCACGATCCTGCGACCCCGTTCCCCGAGCTGGTGACGGGCGCGGTCCCCGAGAAGGTCTGACTCCTCGCGACCGCGCCCGCCCGACGGTCAGGCCCCGATCGTCCCGAGATCGGCGGCCGTGCGCCCGTATCCGGGCGTGGTGAAACGACGGTCCCAGGCGGCATCGGGCGCGAGCAGCTCGCGCCAGGGGGCGACCTCGACGTAGAGCACGCGCAGCGAGTCGAGCGCGCTGCGGTGCAGGGCCTCACCGTCGGTCGAGACCGCGTCCTCGGGAACCGCGACGTCGAAGTTCTTCATCATGCCGGTGCGCGACGTCGTCTCGACGCACACGTTCGTCTGCAAGCCTGCGACGACGAGGCGGGTGACGTCGAGGTTGCGCAGGATCTGGTCGAGGTCGGTGTTGAAGAACGCATCCCACCGGTGCTTCTCCATCACGATGTCGCCCGGTGCGGGCGCGACCGCGTCGAGGATGCGCGAGCCCCAGTCGCTGTCGGCGCCGATCGGCGACTCGTCGGGCGCGGGCGCATCGGCGAGCAGGCGGCGCATGCTGGGCGTCATGTCGGCACCGTCGGCCCGTGACGTCTGCCGCGTGTAGATCACCGGGACGCCGGCTTCCCGGGCGGCGGCGAGCAGCGAGGCGCACTCGTCGACGACGCGATCGAACTCCCAGATGGGCGGCCAGCCGAGCGCACTGCGGCGCTCCTGCTGCAGGTACATGTTCTGCATGTCGATCATGATCAACGCGGTGCGAGCGGTCATGCCGTTCCCAATCTCGTAGTGTGGTTTGATAGTCCAATTCTGTTATAGAGTCTGGATGTTTCTTCAGTGTTTCCGCTATGGAGGTCTGCGTGTCCGCATCGTCGAGGTCGGCACCCCTCTCGCCCACGAGACGCCGGCGGGTGTTCGCCGTGCTCGTCGCGGCCGCCGCGCTGACGATCCTCGACGTGTCGAAGCTCGGCATCGCCCTGCCCGCCATCCAGGCCGATATGGGCGGCGACCCCGCCACGGTGCAGCTCATGCTCGTCGGCTACACCCTCGCCTATGCCGCCACCCTCGTACCCGCGGGGCGCATCGGCGACGTGCTCCCCCGCCGCACGGTCTTCCTGGTCGGCGCATCGATCTTCGTCGCTGCGAGTATCGCGTGCACGGTCGCTCCAACGACGGAGCTTCTCGTCGCCGGCCGGATCGTCGAAGGTGTCGGGGCCGGCCTGCTCATGCCTCAGGTGCTGGGGCTGATCCAGCGCATCTACCCTGCCGCCGAGCGTGCCCGCCCGCTCGCGACGCTCGCCGCCGTCATGACGGTCACCTCCCTCGGCGCGCCCGTGCTGGCCGGGGTGATCATGGATGCCGCCGGCGATGCCCTCGGCTGGCGCCTGCTCTTCGTCGTCACCGTGGTCGCCGGCGCTGTGGTCGTCCCGCTCGCCGCGGTCATGATCGTCGAACCGCCGTCGGTGCGACGCGCGGGCTTCGACCTGGGCGGAGCGACTTTGCTCGGACTGGGAGTGGTGCTGGCGATCGCGCCGCTGTCGGCGTCGTCCGGATCACTCCCCGACACGCTCTGGCCGTATCTGATCACCGCCGCTGGCTTCGTGCTGATCTTCGTCTTCGTGCTGTACGAGCGCCGCGTGGCCCGTCGTGGCCGAGAGCCCCTCATCGATCCCGAGCTGTTCGGGCTTCGCCACTTCGGCTCCGGAGTCGCTGTATCGGGGTTCATGCACGCCGCCGCGACGGGTGGCACGCTCATCGTCACGATCGCGCTCCAGCAGATCGTCGGATTGTCTCCTCTCGAGACCGCCCTGTGGATGCTCCCCTCGGCCATCGCGAGCCTTGCGGGCGCGTGGATCGCCTCGCGCGTCGGCGCGACCAACGGCCCGCTCGTCGCGATCGGCACCGCCACCGGAGCCCTCGCCCTCGCGGCCATCGGCTTCGCTTTCGGCTTCGTTCCCGCCGACGAGCTGCCGTGGGTCGTCGTCGCACTGCTGAGCATCAGCTCGCTCGGCGCCGGAGCGGCCGCGCCCGCCAACCAGGCCCGTACCCTGCAATACGCACCGGAGCACCGTTCGAGCGTCGCCGGATCACTGATCCAGTTCGCCCAGCGCTCCGGCTCCGCCATCGGCATGGCCGCCGCAATGGTCGTCTACTACACGTTCTTCGCCGTGCCCACGATCGGCGGTCAACCTGCGGCGGGGCCCATGCTCGCCCTGTGGGTCGTCGCCGGCCTCCTCGCCGTCGGCGGAGTGATCGCGACGATCGACCATGTACGCAATCGACACACAGTCGACATGCTTGGGGAGGGTCCCGGCCCCCACGGCTCGATAGGCGACCCCGTGGATGCCGGATCGCCCCGAGGCGAATTGCTCAACGGCACATCAGTCCCCCGCTGATGACACAGATCGCATCGCATGCCCCGGAACACCCGATGACCCGGGAGACAACGAGGAAGCTTGGCGGCAACGATCAAGCCTGATGATGGCTTTCGGTGTCGATCTCGTGTGCGCCGCTGTTCGGGTCGACACCCCTGTGCGCTGACGCCCGCATGCACGCCACGCGAGGAACCCCGGCCGCCTGAGCGGGTGGCCGGGGTCCGTGATGAGCGACGACTCAGCCGGCGCAGCCCGGGGCGTCGACGGCGACCGGAGTGTCCCGGACCATCGGGGTGTGCCACACCTGAATCGGCCCGTAGGGCTGGTCTGCGGCGCCGGTGAAGTTGGCAGTCACCGTGTGCGACGTGGCGGGGTCGTTCACCACATTGATCTTCACCGCCGGGCGTCCCAAGTGCTCGATGGGAGTCGCGTTGACCGGATTGCCGTCGACCGCCGCGGACGTGAAGGTCGCTCCAACAGGCCCGTAGAGGACGAGGTCCGTGCTGATGACGCCCTTCGGGAAGTACTTCGCCGGGGAGATGTAACGAGCGAGGTCATCAACGTCTCCCGGTTGCAGGGTCGAAGTCAACGACGAGGAGACGGTGAAGCTAGGCGAGGTCGAGGCGTCCACACTGCACACGTCGGACGACACAGCCACGGCGGTGTCCATGTAGTAGTCGAGCTTTCCCTCGGTGATGTCGTTCACGTAGGAGCCGACCATCGTGATCTCGGAGTTGTCCGACGGCAGCTGTCCGGTCATACGGCTCCCCGCGATGATCTCAGCCTCCGCTGGCGACGTCGGGACGTACAGAATCCGCCCCTCATCGGCCGCTCGGGCCACCTGATCGACGAGCGCCCGGGGATTGGATACCGACGTGATGGAGTCGAAGACAGCCCCGGCCGCCGCCGCGAAGTAAGCGTCTTGCACGAGAGGATTCGAGTACCGAAAGTAGACCTCGTTCAAGAGAGACGACACGACGTTCGACGAGTCAAGGTTGTCACCGTTGGGAAGCGTGACCGCTCCCGTCGCATTCATGATGTAGCTCAGCGCGACCGGGTCGATCGAGAGGGTGCCGTCGATGCGAGTGCCGAACTGCTCCTGCCAGAACGCGCCCATGATGCGTGCGGAGTCAGGAAAATCCGGAGTCGTCGTCACATCTTGCATGTAACGACCGATCTTGTCGCCGTACAGCGCGACGGCCGCGGGGTCGAGCTCCACGATGGGGTTCGCGCGACCGTTGTTGAAGTCGGTGCTGGAAGCCTGCTGCGTGATGGCGATCGATCCGTTGTCCGCGGTGATCATGACAAGAGAGGCGGGGTTTCCTCCTGTGCCTCGCGACTCGGCATTGTTCTGCACGAGTACGAGGTAGTTGCGGGGGCCCTCCGCTCCAAGGATGCCGGGGAGCACGGATAGCGTCTTCTGCGCCGGCTCGACGATCGGCTCGATTTGGGCGAGCGCATCGTCCAGCTGAGCGACCCCGGAAGCGACCTGCTCGACCAGAGCGGTCTGGTCGATCCCATCGACGGTGGCGCGGGCCTCCGCGAGTGACGATGCCGCCCGGTCGAGAATGTCGGACGCAACATCGAGCTGAACAACATCGATGCGCCCTTCCTTCGGCGCGAGGCTCGAAAGACTCAAACCCGAGGCGGGCTCGAGGGCGTTCACGACGAGGTCGTCGATCGTCTCCGCCACTTCCCTCACCGCTGTAAGGTTCTGGCCCGCGACGGGGACAACCTCGCCGAAGCGCCAGAGATCTCCGTCAGCCTGCGCCCTGGCCTCGGCTGTGAGTTCCTTCAGGCGAGCGACCGTCGACTGCGCGCCGTCAGTGTCACTGGCGAGCACCTGTTCCTTCGCGGTCGACGCCAGCGGAATCGCGGACTGGAGCGCGTCGCGCGCGGCGAATGCGCGATCGGCGATCCCCTTGGCCATCAGTCCGCCAACGACCCCCACCGCGATGATGAGCACGAGAACTCCGACAGGAACCCAGAGGCGGAAGCTTCGCAAAAGGGGGCGTTTTTGCTTGCGCGTGCGGCTCTTCTGGCGGTTGCGACGGGTCTCTTCGGGCACTGCCTCATCTTAGAAGCTCGATCCTGCACGTCCACCGGTCGCATTTCGCGTGTCGAGCGCCCGCCCGCACCTCGTTTACACACTGGACACACCCTGAAGGTAGCCTGGGTATCTGCGATGTACCGAACGAGGGGTGCGGTGTGACGTCGGAGGCAGGATACGTGGTGCGGTCGGCGGAGACGCCGGACGATCAGTCGCCGAGCGCGGTAGGTGAACTCCCCGCTCCCACAACAGCCCCAACGCCCACATTCGCGGGTCCGAAGGACTGGCGGCCTGCCTATGCGAAGCGCCTACGGGTGACGGACCTGATCGTCCTCATTGCCGTGGTGTTTGGCGCGCAGGTCATCTGGTTCGGCACCGGCAATGTCGAGGTCGCGATTCGGGCCGACTATCGCGTCTCCGAACTGTCCTACTGGTACTTCTCCACCGGCCTCGTCCTGGCGTGGATGCTGGTGCTGCATCTGATTGACTCTCGCAGCCACCGTGTTGTCGGCACCGGTATGGACGAGTACAGGAAGGTCGTGGATGCGAGCTTCCGCCTGTTCGGGTTCATTGCTATCTTCGCCTTCCTCTTGCAGGTGGACGTCGCGCGGGGCTTCCTTCTGATCAGCCTGCCGGCGGGTGTCATCGCCCTGGTGATCGAACGCTGGATGTGGCGCCAGTGGCTCTTGCGCCGGAGGCGCCGGGGCGAGTACTGCGCCCGAGTGCTGCTCGTCGGGTCTGAGCAGTCGGTATCTCACATAGCATCCGAGCTCGCGCGAACACCGCAGGCCGGCTACTCAGTAGTGGGCGCCTGCGTCCCGAGCGGGAGAATCGCCCAGGTCATACCCGGAACGTCCATCCCGGTCATGGGGCACGTCAGCAACATCGAAAGGGCCCTGCGAGTCACAGGCGCGGACACCGTCGCCGTAACCAGCACCGACGATCTGCCTGCTGCCAAGGTGAAGCAGATCTCCTGGCAGTTGGAATCAGGCCGCCAGCACCTCGTCCTAGCCCCCAGCATCGTCGACATAGCTGGCCCACGTCTCCACACTCGACCGGTCGCCGGCTTGCCATTGATTCACGTAGAGACACCGCGATTCAGCGGCGGGCAACGTTTGGTGAAGCGCATGGTCGATTTGGCCGCGAGCACACTCGGTGTGCTCGCCATCAGCCCGATCCTCGCCTTGCTTGCTCTCACCGTTCGACTCACATCCCCCGGCCCCGTGCTGTTCCGGCAGAAGCGAGTCGGGCTGCGTGGCCACGAGTTCACAATGCTCAAGTTCCGCTCCATGGTCGTCAACGCCGAGGAGATCCTGCCCACGCTGATGGCGGAGAACCGCGATGCGGGCAACGAGGTGCTTTTCAAGATGAAGAACGACCCCCGCGTCACACCTATCGGCCGGTTCATGCGCAGGTACAGCCTTGACGAGCTCCCCCAGCTTTTCAATGTCATCGCTGGCTCCATGTCACTCGTCGGCCCCCGTCCCCCACTACCGAGCGAGGTAGAGCAGTATGCCGACCACGTTCATAGGCGCTTCTTGGCCAAGCCGGGCATCACAGGGTTGTGGCAGGTGAGCGGCCGTTCCGCCCTCTCATGGGAAGACTCGGTCCGCCTGGACCTTTCTTACGTCGAGAATTGGTCGCTACTGGGCGATATCGTCATTCTCGCCAAGACCGCCCGGGCCGCCGTCGCCCCAGGCGCCACCGCGTTCTGAACTCCCCCTTCCGCCGAATCAAGGAGCACAACTTGTCCGAGAAGCGCCGCGCGCTCGTCACGGGTATCACTGGCCAAGACGGTGGCCACCTGGCTGAACAGCTGTACGAAAAGGGGTACGAGGTGTTCGGCCTCATCAGGGGCCAGAACAACCCTCGCCGTGCTGCGGTGGAGGCCGAGTTCCCTCACGTAACCCTCATCGAGGGCGACCTGACTGACCCGACTTCGCTCGTGAGGGCCGTCGAGACTTCAGACCCCCACGAGCTCTACAACCTCGCTGCAGTCAGTCACGTCGGATACTCGTTCAAGAACCCGACGCTCACCGCGGACGTTACAGCCAAAGGTGTCCTGAACATCCTTGAGGCGGTCCGGATCACCGACCGGGCGCGTCACACGCGTGTGTACCAGGCATCGACATCCGAGATGTTCGGAGGTCTTGACTACAACCGGCCGGGGGCGGGCTATAACGAGCAGTCCCTCTTTCACCCTCGCAGCCCGTACGGAGTCGCGAAGCTGTACGGCCACTGGATCGCGAAGAACTATCGCGAGAGCTACGACATGTACGTCGCCTGTGGCATTCTCTTCAATCATGAGGGCGAGCGTCGGGGTGTCGAGTTCGTGACGCGAAAGATCACGGATGCCGTGGCGCGTATCAGCCTGGGACTTCAATCACACATCGAACTGGGCGATCTCTGGCCGAAGCGCGACTGGGGCTACGCAGGCGACTACGTGGACGGCATGTGGCGCATGCTTCAACACGATGAACCGGACGACTTCGTCCTCGCCTCCGGCGAGACCCACTCGATTGAGGAATTCTTGGCGCTCGCGTTTGCGGAGATCGGCGTGGATGACTGGCGTCCCTACGTCCGTCAGAACCCGGCGTTCCTCCGGCCCGCAGAGGTCGACATCCTGCTCGGTGACCCGTCGCGCGCGCAGGATGTTCTCGGGTGGCGCCGTGCTGTCGACTTCCCCGGCCTGGTGAAGCGGATGGTAGAGCATGACGTCGCCGTGCAGTCTCAAATCGCGGCTGTCGCGACGTGACTGCACCCACACTGCTCATCACCGGGGCGAATGGCTTCGTGGGATCGCATGTCGCCGCGATGGCAGCCTCGCGGGGACTGCGTGTGTGGGCAGCCGGCCGCGAAACGCGCCCCGCAGCACGATTGGAGTCGTTCTGCGATGAGTACTTCTCGCGGGATCTGAACGAAGAGTGGCGGATCCCGGAGGGCGCTGACTATGTCGTCCATCTAGCGGGACTCGCAGCAGTGGGGCTCTCCTTCGATCGCCCTCAACGCTACATCTCTGTCAACAGCAGCATCATGACCAACATGTGCGAGGCGTTTGTCCGCCAGGACAAGAAGCCGCGCATAGTAGTTGTGAGTTCGGGGTCGGTCTACGCTCCCCCCAAGGACAAAGACGAAGCGCTGGATGAGTCCTCCCCCTTAATCGCGAACTCGCCGTACGCGGTAGCCAAGATGCTCGTGGAGAATCAGGCCGCCTACTATTCGAATCGCGGACTCGACACGGTCGTTGCGCGACCCTTCAACCACATCGGCCCCGGCCAGAACACCGGATTTCTGGTCCCGGACCTGACGCTCGCTCTGGAATCACTGCCAGTGGGCGAGGTGATGCACGCAGCGAATCTCCATGCGGCCCGGGACTTCACTGACGTCCGAGACGTGGCGAATGCCTATCTCACATTGGCGTTGGCGCCATCTCACGAGCATCAGACATACAACGTCGCGTCCGGGGTGGCGCACAGCGGGTTCGATGTGCTCGAGACACTTTGCCAGCTCATGGAACGTCCGGTACCGGAAGTTCGCATCGATTCGAGCAAGCTGCGACCGACCGATCCCATGCGTATTGCGGGCAATGCCGAACGCCTACGCGGTGAGTTCGGCTGGGAGCCGGAGATGCATTGGAAGCGCTCAATCGCCGACTTCCTGGGCGAAAAATCGAAAGTGGAGAACCGTCATGCCTTCTACCCCGGATGAGCTGGTGCGCTCAGTCGCAATCGCTCACGATTACATAACGCAGCGCGGGGGCGCGGAGAAGGTGGTCCTCGCGCTGCACCGAGCCTTCCCTGAGGCCCCTGTGTACACCACGCTGTATGAGCCCACCCTCACCTACCCAGAGTTCGCAGACGTGAAGGTCGTACCCTCGAGACTGAATCGGGTCGGCCTCTTCCGTAGATCGCATCGACTCGCGTTGCCCTTCCTCGCCCGCGCGGCCAACAGCGTGCGCGTTCCCGCGAAACACACGATCGTAAGCTCGAGCGGTTGGGCTCACGGGTTCCGGACAACCGGCAGTAAGATCGTCTACTGCTACTCGCCTGCGCGCTGGCTGTACCAGAGTGACGCCTATCTCGGCACAACGAAGATGAGCATGCAGCGCTTGGCGCTGCGCGCTCTATCGGGACCCCTGAAGCGTTGGGACCGGAGCAAGGCGACTACCGCCACTAAATATTTCGCTATATCGACAGTCGTTCAAGAGCGGATACGAGACGCCTACGGAATTGAGGCAGAGGTCCTTCCGGCACCGCATTCAGTTGACATTGCCTTGCCGCAAGAACCAGCAGATCTCTCCTCGATCGGGTCACCCGAGAAGTTCTATCTCTGCATCTCACGACTGCTTCCGTATAAGAACGTTGATGCCGTCGTTGAGGCATTCAACACCTTGGGGCATCCGCTCGTGGTCGTCGGCGCGGGCCCCGAGGAGAAGCGTCTTGCAGGCCTTGCTGGACCGAATATCGTGATGCTGAAGGATTTGACCGATGGACAGATCCGATGGCTGTATCAGAGATCTGAGGCAGTCGTCTCTGCGAGCTACGAGGATTTCGGGCTCACGCCTATCGAGGCCGCTGCCTACGGCAAGCCTTCCGTCGTCTTGAGGTGGGGCGGTTTTCTCGACACCATCCGAGAGGGAGAAACTGGCGTGTACTTCGACGCGCCCACAGCTGAGCAAGTGGCCGCGGGCGTCGAAGCAAGCCGCTCCATCGATTGGGATGCGGACCTCATTCGCCGCCACACCGAGCTGTTCTCTGAGGAACACTTCGCGCAGCGTTTGCGCGAAGAAATTAAGACTATCGAAGCCTCGAGGCCCCGATGACTCTAAACGTTGTCTTCGTGGACCATTCCAGCGAGCGAGGGGGAGCAGAATTCGCACTGGCGAGGCTGCTGTCTGTCGCGGACCCGAGTTGGACTGCCACCCTGATCGTCCCGCCGGCAAGCGCTGGCGACGATGATGTGTTTGCTAACATTCCCCCGCGCGTGACCGTTCTCCGCCGGGGCCCACGACACACCGCTCGGGGTATCACGGGGAAGGGCTTGAGGGCGAACGTCCTCCTCGCGGCGCGTCTACTCCGGTCGGCATCCACCCTCGCCGCGGCGCGCGCGGTCAGGAATGCAGATGTGGTGGTTGCCAACACCACCAGGTCCGCCGTGTATACCGCGCTGGCTTGCACAGTCCTCAGGAAGCCTTACGTCGTGCATATTCGCGACCTCGTGAACAGCGACGGTGTGGGTTCCGCTGCCACTGCCCTGATGAGAAGGATCGTATTGCCACGCGCGTCAGCCGTGATCGCGAACTCTCGGGCGTCTCTATCGCTTGTGTCCCCGTTCCTTCACAAAGGCGCGTTGGGCGCCGTGGTCCCGAGCCCGGCCGGTTTGACGATATCGGACGATGACCCTCGCCCTGACTCAAGGGAACCGAGAACTATCGGAATGGTTGCCCGGCTGGATCCGTGGAAGGGTCAGGAGCTGCTCGTGGATGCGTTCGCAGATGCCTTTCCCGACGGCGACGTGCGACTCGTACTGTTCGGCGGACCGTCCTTCGGACATGAGGGATTTGTCGATCGGCTCCAGGAGCTGGCTCGATCGCGTGGTGTAGCCGACAGGCTGGACCTGCCGGGCCACGTGTCGGATGTTGAAGCAGCCATTAAGTCGCTCGACATCTGCGTCCAGTGCTCGCTCCGCCCGGAGCCATTGGGCCAAAACGTCCTCCAGTACCTAGCGGCCGGCAAGCCCAGCATCGTCTCGAGTGAAGGCGGCCCCGCTGAGTGGGTAGAGGACGAGGTGAACGGCCTCGTGTTCTCAGCGCGAGATCGATCTTCTCTCGCGCACTCGCTGCGGCGCCTCGCCGCGGACGGGGAGCTGCGTTCGAAGTTGGCGATCGCAGCGCGACGAACTCCTGACCTCCTCGACGACAGCAGCGTAGCTCGTGAGATCACGGGTGTCCTCGAAGCAGCTAGCGGGCGGCGGTCGTGAAGATCTGTTTCGTAGCTGCTCCGCTGATTGCTCGGAGCGGGGTCTACAACTCTGCGACCGAGCTCGTGCGGGCCGCGCGCAGTTCAGGGTACGAATGGTCCGCCGTGCTCGGAGTTTCTTCGGCCGCGGCTGGTGTCTCGTCTCGGGATGAGCCAGGCATCACTGAGATCGTGACCGAACCGGGTGGCTTCGTCGGGGTGAGGAGGCTCGCCCACCGACTTCTTTCTCTCGAGGACGTGAGATCTGCGGACCTCATCGTGACCCTGGTTCCGCAAAGTGATATGGCGTTGGCTCTCACCGATATGCCATGGGTCGCCTATCTACGAGGACTCCCCTGGCCGGCCAGAGGCGAGGCGGGGCTCGCAAAGTCCGTGGTGTGGCGCGTTCTAGAGAACCTGGCCCTCCGTCGCGCGCGTGAAGTCTGGGCCACCACGCCGCTCCTCGCCCGTGAGACGGGCGCCGTCGTCAACCGATTGGTGCCTCCCGGAATCGCCAGCCCGGACTCGTCAGATGGCCCGGCCGACGGAAGCGAAATGTTCGTTTGGGCGGCTCGATACTCCGCCGACAAAGACCCTCAGCTCTTCGCCGATGCCCTGCGGGGAACTTCCCTCGGCGGAGTGATGTACGGCTCGGGCCCGTTGGAAGATGAACTACGCGCCTACGCACCATCGAATGTCTCGGTCCCAGGCTGGGCAGACCGCGGGACGCTTTGGCGTGAAGCACGAGCTTATGTCGGCACGTCCACTCGCGAAGCATTCGGACGCAGTGCAGTCGAGGCAGCCATGCTTGGGGTACCGCCCGTCGTGTCGGACGCCTTTGGATGCGCGGAGATGCTTTATACGGACGTCACGCTCAGGCGCGAGATGGTGGTGGAGTCGCGCGATCCCCGAGCCTGGCAACGGGTTCTCCTTCGACTCCATCAGGACGACGATCTCCGAACAGAAGCCTCACTACACGCGCAAGAGAACGCTCGGCGTCTGACCATTTACGCATCCGTCGCGGAGGTGCAAGCGGCAGCCGACGCCCGGATGACTCGCTGAAGCGGGCGATCACCCGGGAGCAAGCTTCGTCAAACACAAAGGGAGCGGACGGCGGCGTTGAAGACGACAAGACCATCCGCAGGGCTCCCATCGACCACCTGTGTCCAGGACTCCGGGTCCGCATCAGTCCTGCGACTACACGCCTCGCGGCCGAAGCTCAGGAGGTCTGCGTCCGAAGCCTGCGCCAGCACGGTATCGGCGGGAAGATCGTCTCTCACCAGAGCGAGGAAGAGGTCCTCAGACGAGGTGCTATCGACTTCGGCAGGTTCCTCTATCTCGCGCACACCACGATCGTCCACGGGGAGCTCGTCTACGACCTGCTGATCGCTCCGACCACTACCCGCCGCATCCCCGGGAACGCTCGCCACCGGAGCCGACTCAGCCGAACTAGGCTCGGCCAGTTGCCGGAGCATCGAGGGAAGCACGACCAAAGCTACGGCAACGCTGAGGCATACCACACCCAACCCCAGCAGAGTGAGGCTCATTGGTCCAGCCGCCAGCACACGTGACCGACGCCATGTGAGCTCGCCATCCGTTACACGACGATCGCCGGATACTGCGATCCAAACTGCAGTCGAGCACAAGATCAGCGTCAGGACTATTGCGGCGACGGTCACAGTGAGAAGCAACTCTCTGCTCCTCCCCCTGGCGTGGTGGCCCCCTGGATGCCGACAGCCGGCCTCAGACCGAAAGCTCTCGCCATGATGTCCCTGTCCAAACGAGATGGAGCTGGCCACCGGCTCTCAAGTCGCGACTCGTTACGCCGTTGAGCGATGTACCGTAGTTCGACCCGCTCCTGACAGTGAGTACTGCATCGTTCCGCGTCGACGCAACGAGAATCGTCAACCTTTGACCGATCGCACGAGCCTTGCCCAGCTTTCCCAATACCCGAGAGGTGCCATCGCTCAGATTCGCCAGTAGCACAAGATTGCTGTCGGGAGCACGGGTGATGGCGTTCATCGGGGCCGTCAAACCGGCGTTGTCCACGGTCACCGACCCCGAAGAGGACAGCGACGCGCGCGATGAATCGTTGACGACCAGGGTGCTCCACCCGAATGTGCACCTCGCGGTGTCGGCGATAGGGCCAGGCATGACCGGGAATGGACGCTCCATTTCCACACGCGCGTCGATATCCGTATTGGCGTCGGTCTCGAAGGGGCCGATAGCGCATTGTGTCGCAAAGAAGCTGCTTGCTTTCACGCGAACATCTCGCATGATCACGAGGGAGTAGGGAGAAGGTGTTGATGCGGAAGAACGGAAGATTCGGTTGCGGTTGTTTTCGACCCGCGCGACGGCCTCGAAATCGAAAACACCCCCGGAGATCTCCAGCCGCGAGTTCGTGTTCTGCACGAACACAAACATCGGCAGATCACGAGCGACGGCTTCGAAGTTTCGGACCCGCACTCGCGAATTGGTGAAGACTGCGAACCGCGCCACCCCGCGTGCCACAATCCCGTCTACAGTGAGATTCTGCCTCTCGTCCTGGATTCCCTGCCGCACATGAGAGCTCTCCCTGATGGATGTCTGCAGCGCTACACGAGATCCTTCCGCGAGAAAATTCGATACGTATATCTCTCGACTCTCTCCGGTGCCAACTCCGCCACCGACCTCCGTGAAAACCTTCAATGCGACATCGCCACCGTACACGGCACAGCCGACGACACGGTGCCCCGACCCACGGAGGGCGAACCCCGAAGAAGTGGTGACTCGTGCCACGCAACCTTCGAAACTCACACCGTAAGACTCGTGATGGGTATCGAACGCCGACCCTGAAGGATGTGCCACTTCCATCGCGACAACTTTCGCGAAGAAAGTGCGACCGTAGAACGAAGGGTATGGCGAATTCGCAGTGGTTTCGGTGGACTTGTCCGAGTAACCGTGACGGACGAACCGAGCGACGCCACCCACGATGACACCACCCGAGCTACCGACGTCGTGGATGCCGTACCCGAAGACGGACGCTGCCGGCCTGTTCACCGCATTTCCCAGATCGGCGTTCTCTATATGATATCCGACGCATGATCGCATCTGAATACCGATGCCGACGGCGCGGATGATACGCACGCCGACGAGATGAGGCGCTCGCAACGAATCACATCTGATGGTGCATTCTGGCGTTGTGTTTATGGCGTAGGTCGCATCACTCACGTCGAACGCCAGCCCGACGACCGTGATCGTCTTATCGTCTAGACGCGCGACTCTGACATTCGTCCTATAGTCTTCAATCGGCTGGCCCGACAGCGTCAAGCTTCGACCTGAGACCGCCAGTACTCTCATGTACTCGCCGATTCGGGGCACCGAGGATGCACCCGGTCTGGCTCGTGCACCGGGGATCTCATCGTCCCCGAGCAGCTTGACCAGGTCGCCGGGTACCCAGCTTTGCTGGGTGGCGACGGTGATCCGCGTCACACCGGTCGCGACGCCGTCTACCTCTATCTGCTCAGTAACAACTTGACCCGTGATGGGCACCGGCGCGCTGTGAGAACCGTACGCGCGCAGTTGAATCCCATTGTGTCCGTCACGAACGAGCACAGCCTGTCCGTGAGCTGCGGAGATCGTGATGTTCGCGGGAGCTTCCAGCGACTTACCCATCCGGTAGCGGCCAGGAGGGATGAAAAGGGTTCCGCCCGGCGCCACCGCCGAGAGAGCCGCCTGCATAGCGTCTGAACACTCCGCCGCGCCTGAAGGGTCCAATCCCGGGAAGGACTCCGGGTTCGCAACAGTGACGAATCCGTCGTAATCAGCTCTCGATAAGGCGCCCACGTCCTGTGCCGTCAGGACCACGTCGCCGGTCTGCGCGTTGACCGAAGTGACCTCCCCCGCCGCGCGCGCGGACTCCGGCGACCCGAACGTGCCCCAAGCCGTCACTCCCGCGACGCCTGCGACGCTGGCGGCTATGAATCCACGACGCCCGTGGACCGCGCCACGACGTCCCTGAGGTGAAGCGGGGTCCCAATGCGGGGTGTGATGCACGACAACCCTCCGAAGCGAGGTCTAGCTCGACGACAATCCCTAGGTTGCCGACACTACAGCTTCCCGCACCCTGAGAGACTCTCCCGAGTGAAGATCGTCGAGCTCGAATCGAACGACCAGATGTGTAGCCCACTCGGGCAGACGCGATACCGGTAACGGCGATCTCAGAACTGTCCAATCAGAGTCGCCGTGTGGCTTCAGCCTGGTCGACGGCCCGATCGACTCTGATCTCACGACCTGGTGCGTCCCCCCTCGCAGAACCGCGGCCTCGAACGACGCGACCCCGCCCGAGGACTGATCGGAGAAACCATACTCGAGCCGCACTCTAGGGATCTCGCCTCGGCCCATCGGAACGGCGAGCCCTACCTCAAGTGAACGAGAGCTCTGCTTCCTGATCTCCAGACAGCGGGCCTTCCCGATTTGCCGCACTGAGAAACCTTCCGACTTACCGGGGGCTCTAACGACGTCGCCCTGGATGAAGAACCAGTCATCAACGACCACGTCCTTCTTGAAGTTCCCATCGGCGAGCAGGTTCGACGACTCACTGACAACTGTGAAGCTGCGGTACTTCACACCCTCCGTCAACTCGCCTCTTACCGATGTGTATCCCTTGCCGGATGCGAAGTACTCGGTCGTGGTTGAAAGGTTGGTCATCCAGACGTTCTCGAAGATGCTACCGGCGACGGCCGACGAGTCGTTCGAGAGTATGTACGGAGTGGCAGCCGGCCCCGACTTCCCCACTGCGGTGATTTTTCCCAGCTGCATCGCCACCCCGCCTGTGGTCCCAGACACTTGGATCGGCACCGTTTCGGTGGATTTGTTGTACTCGAGGTGGGAGGCCACCACGTGGGCACGTCCCTCCGTTGCTCGAATGAGCACGTCGCAGTAGTCGACGGAAGTCCCGATCACGAACACCTCGGCAGACCGCGAGCGAATCTCGATTCCGACCTCCGAGTCGAAGACTGTGGATGAGAGAAGCTCGATACGTTCGCCCGAGTTGAAAGTGTCCTCGCGCACGAGCAGGCAAGTGCCCGACTTGCCGATCATGCAGTTGAGCAACGTGACGCAGTAGGCGTTACTACCGATCGCAACGCCTGTTCCGAAGCCCTCGACCGCGACGTTGGAAAGCATGATGTGAGCGACCGCAGACTTGCCCTCTACGGTCGGGTTCGACATCTCGATGCCGACGGACCCAGTGGACCTGCCCGGTCCCCGTAGGCGCACTCCGGTCAGGATCTGCCACGGCTGGAAAAGCGGCTGAACCATCGACGAGAAAAGCTGGACGGCCGTGTCTGCGGGCGATAGTCCAGTGGCGTCGATGACCGTACGCTCTCCTACGATCCGATGGAGCGATACATCGATCTTCAACGTGTTCGCCAGCTGGATCGTGTCGCCGGGCTTGAGATAGATGACTCCCGCCTGAGCTCCGAGGATAGCGACCGCTCGCGATATCGACAAAACCGGGGTGTCTCTGGTGATACCGCCGTTGCCGTCGTCACCGTCAGACGCGACGTACACTCCCCAACCGCCGCCGGGGTCCACCGTCACACTCGGGGCACCTGCCCCCGGGGTGGATTGCGCAAGTGGGCTGCCGATCGCGGCACCGACACCGCCGACGGCGAGAATGGACGCTCCGGCGAGTAGTGTCTCCCGGCGCGTGGAAGGACGCGAGAACCAGGAGCTGCTCTCGTTCGTGTCCTGCTGACTCATCTAACCGGCTTTCTTTGCTCCCGGCAGACTCCGCGGTGCGACGTCAACGTGAGTGCCCCATGAGGGACTCGCTCGGTGAGCGCGCATCTTCAAGATCCGCCGGCCGCCGTTGCGCATGCGCGGTAACGAGAATGGCGAAGATGAGGGGCAGCCAGTACGTCGGCTGGTTCAGGAACGCGGCCGTGAAACCAAAAACCAAGACGCCAAAGGCCGCCGAAACGGGCCATCCGCCCTTGCCGCGACGGAGAGCCCGGGCCATGAGTGTGAGAACGACGAGCGCCACGAGAGTCAACCACAGCACGACGGGCAGCCCGCCTTGGTACCACCCTCGAAGAAGAAAGTTGTGTACAACCGTGGTGCCATCAAACGTGCCGGCGTTGAGCGGATCCATTCCGACCCCGACTACGGGACTCTTCTCGATCCACCGCCATGCCCATTCGTAGGTCTGGTCGCGAATATCGAGTGATGCGGCGCCACCGCTCCCGTCACTCTCTCCGGTGACGACAAGCAGGCGGTAGCCGATCGACGAGAACAGAGTATCCTCGCCCGGCAGGAGAAGCTGGGTGGTCGCGAAACCGCCCGCCAAGATGATGATCAGCGACACGGCCGTGCCGATCACCCGCCGCGCTGCAACAACACCGAAGCCGACAGCCGCAACCGCCGCCAAAATGGCGCTCAGGCTACCGGTCGAGACGAGTACGAGAGCGTTCATCAAAGCGACGACGCCGAGGAGCCAGCGACGCGCCGGCGTCGCCCGCCCCCATAGTGCGATGGCGGCGACGATGGCGAGAGCCGCCATGACACCGAGAGTGTTGGGATGGCCAGCGAGCCCCGTGGCGCGGCCGAAGATCAGGCCAGCCCCAACGTGGATACCGGCGAACTGTGCGACGCCAGCCAGCGCAGAAACTGTCTGGCCAGCGATGAACCACCCCGCGATGACAGCCATTGATCGCGGGCGATCAGCCATCAGCCTTGTGAGGACCGGCGGGAGAAGGAGGCACATAGCAGCGAGCGACGCTCCGACCAGGAGCGAGCCTCTCACCGAACTGTTCGTACCCGAAAGGGCGGCCCCGAGAGGCACGAGCACGGCACCCGTCGCCCACAACCAGAGGAAGGGCGGGCGGCGCAGGTAACCCAGCAGGAAACAAACAGTCAGGAAGAGGTCGATCGCCAGGACGAGTCCCAAGGGGTCCGCACCGAAGGCGAGGCGGGATGCTGGCAGGACCGCCGCGAGAGCTGAAAAGACCAGGAGACTCGGCCCTGCAAACCAGAGGTTGCGGGGTACCCGTTCGCTTATCGTGACGTGACTCATCCGATCGTCTCCTGTGCAGGGAACAGACGGCTCTCCAACGCGGGCGTGAGGAACTTGCTGAATGTGGCGGTGAGGTGGTGAGCGTCCCGGTACACGAGCATATCCCCGATGACCACAGGGCAAGATTCGAGGTTGCATAGGTAATCGTTCAAGTCGATGTAACGCCGACCGACTGCTTCGACCGCGTCGTGCTCCTGTGCCGCGACGTCGGCTCGCAACGCAGCCTCCGACGACGTCGCGCACTGGGCGGCATCGTTCAGGTGGCGCGAGAGGCATAGGACGGGATCCTCCAACTGTCGCGGCGTGTCCTCGATGACCACAACATCTGAGCTCGAAGGCATCGCATCGATCGCGCGCCGCGTTCCATCTGCCCACACCTCAGCGGTCGGCCTGCTTTGATCCACGAAAGACGTCGGTTCCGTGGAGCTAGGGCTGAAGTTGGAGAGGATGATCATGTCGGGTGATTCCTCCCTCAGATGGTCCAACACCGCTGCTCGCCACTGATCGCACTCCCAGTAGGCGCGTCCCTGGAACTTCTTTGCGACGAGATTCGATGAGCAACTCGACTTTGAATAGGACTCAAGCCGGATGCCCCTCTCGCGCGCAATAGTCTCCAGCGCCGGGAACCAGTTCGCCGCGTGAGAATCACCGAACAGGACGACGGTCACGGGCGAATCGACGTCGCCAAAAGCGCAGACCTGGAAGCCCGTCTCGCTCTCGGTCTGATGGCAAGGAGACGAGTAGACGCTGGCGTTATCATCTCGCGCTCCCATGAGGCCAGGCCTCACGTTAGCCGGGACGAACTCGGTCTCAAGAGGGAACTCCTCTGGGCTGGGCGGGCTGATCGCAACCTCTGAGCTCCCGTACGGCGCCCTCTCCACGAGAGCGCGTGTCACCACTGCGGCCCCAGACAGCACGAGCGCACTGGCGACTGCGAACGCGACAACACGCTTCGGCGCGCTCCTGAGAGCAGGCCGATGCCGCAATGGCGTCTCGACTGTGCGGTACAGCACCCACCCGGCGGGCACCGCGACCGCTGCGACCAATACCCGACCCCAGAACGGCAGCTCGTCACCGGAGGCCAACTCCGGGATGAGAAGCATAGGCCAGTGAACGAGGTAAACGGAGTAAGAGATATCCCCCAGACGCTGCGCGGGCGAGATGGAAAGTAGACGCGTAACCGGAGAGACGACACCTCGCGCGCCGCCGAATATCAGTAGCGCGGTGCCCGCCACCGGCAGAACTGCCCACGGGGCAGGAAATCCTGCGTTTGCGTCTATCACGACAACGCTCGCCACAATCATCACGAGACCGACCCACGCGCAGGTAACACTCAGCCACTTCGCCCAGGAGCGACTCGAGACCAATACGGTCGCGACGATGCCACCCACAGCAAGTTCCCACGCACGCGTCGGAAGCGAGTAGAAAGCCCATGGTTGCGACGATCCCATCGTCACAAGGCAGAGACTGAATGATGCAATCGCCAGCCCGAGAATCATCACGGTGACGAGCGAGAGGCGCTTGCGGGCGAACCACACCAGTCCAGCAACCAGAAGCGGCCATATGAGGTAAAACTGCTCTTCCACACCCAACGACCAGAACTGCTGGAAGAGGGAGTCAGTGCCGCCCGCGAGGTAATCACTACCCCGATATGCAAAGTACATGTTGGGCACATATAGGAGGGCTGCAACTGCGGCGAGCAGCTCGTCCGGCATCATGACGCGCGGCACGAAGACCAGACCCGCAGCTGCCGTGAGCACGATGACAGTGACGGCGGCGGGCAACAGGCGCTGGACGCGGCGCGCATAGAACCGCACGAAGCCGATGCGCCCCGTCTTTAGCTTAGATTCCAGCAGGTGCGTCGTTATCAGGAATCCAGAGATGACAAAGAATATATCGACGCCGACAAATCCCCCGCCAAAACCAGGAATGGAAGCGTGATAGAGAAGAACAAGCAGAACTGCGAGAGCACGAAGGCCCTGCACATCAGGCCGAAATTTGCCGCCGGCTTGCCCGTCCCCAGAGCGCTCGAGATTCGACGGACTAGTTGCCGTCATCAGCGCGCCCCACCTCGTACACCTCACGCTCGCGCCCACGACGTATCTTTCTCAGCAAGCCGATTGGTCCGTAGAGGGTTGCCACCCACAGCATGTGATAAACCCGGGCGATCCTCGTACGCGACGAGCGAGACCTAATGCGGTGAACCAACTGGAGAAGCTGCCGACGGTCTGACGGGGAGAGGTACTGATGGTGCTTCGCCATGTAAAGCTCGGTACCTCGGGCACGCCTCTCGTCCACTGCGGTGAGTTGACCGAGACGGTGCTTACGCTGCATCACCAGGCGCTTCGCAACGACCGCGTACTTGAAGTGAGCACGCAAGAATCTCGCAAAGAAGTCCGTATCGTTCTTGATGGGGAGGTCCTCATCGAAGCCGTTGAGCTCCCGGAAAACCTCTGCCCGAATGACGAAGCTACTCCCGGTGATGCCGGGGTTCACCGCAATCACGTCGGCAGCAACGAGCCCACCGACCATTGCATGGCCGGCTTTTTCGTGCTCATCACTGAACTCGGTGATCCATGAAACCACCAGATCAACCCGATCGTGGGACATCAAAGCTAGACATGAACGGAGGAACTCGGGGTCCCACTTGTCGTCGTCGTCGAGAAAGGCGACGCAATCGGCAGAAATGTTCGATGCCCCGAAGTTTCGCGAAGCGGAGGCGCCAGCTTTCCCATGCGGCGTCTCCACGTACCGTATCGGAATCTCCGACTCGATCGCGAGTTCAGCGCAGATCGCTTCCGCGTCCGTGTCCAAGACATCGCTAGCGACGATGATCTCCACAGGAGAATAACTCTGCCTTTGGACCGACTCGATCGCCTCCCGAAGGAACTCTCCCCGCAGATGCGTGGGGATAACACAACTCACGGACGGCAGCGTGTCACTTGTCATCTTGGCTCCTCTTAACTCTTAGCGCCGAGCGAATGCTGATCTGGCGATACGCACCATGGATATAAGGTCTCTTCTGATGGGTGGCACGGCGAGCGCGGACAATGACCAGAGGGCCAGCGCTGCGCCTAGCCCACCGAGAACGGCGAAGATTGGCCCCACCTTGTCATCGATCGCATGCGACACGAGCCAGGACCCGATGACAGCGGGCGCAGTGAATACAACGATGGCGCGTGTCGCATCCTTGAACAGAGGCGCCGCGGAAAGGCCGGCTCGTCGGCACGCCCACCATAGCGATACGACCCAGTAGACGACGAGCCCGATCGCATAGGTGGAGGCGACTCCAATTGCCCCCCAAACGACCCCGCCGACGACCACTACCGCCAGCGCCGGTTGCGCGATGAGGAAGTACTTCATCTGCGCACTCGCGAGCCCCTTCGATACATATATCCAGTAGCAAACCTGCGAGAGCGCTCGGAAGATCGCCCCGATTGCCAGAATCTGCACTATAAGTCCCGTGAGTCCCCAGCCATCACCCAGGACAATTCGAGTGACGAGGTCTCCCATCCCCGCGAGCAAGCCGAAGATCGAAGCCGTGGCGTAAAGCGTAACGAACTGTGTTCGACGGAGCGCATCTGCGTATCGCACCGCATCGTCCCGGACCCGAGCGAGAGTCGGGACCGCTACACGGGACAGCGGAGCGTTGATCTGATTGATCGGCATCATGACGATCTGGAATCCGCGGTCATAGAAGCCGAGCGTCGACGGACCCCAGACTTGGCCGATGGCGATGCTGTCAACGTTTCGAGTGAAGTATCCGACGGTCTGCGTGACAGCGATTCTCCATCCGAATCCGACAAGCCCGCCCATCGGAGTCCGGGTGGGCAACGACGGCAGCCATCGAGCGAAGCTGAGCGCGAGAGCAAGCGTCATGATCGCGATCACGATTTGCTGCGTCACGAGCGCCATAACCCCCCAGCCCGCGAGGGCGGCAACGATTGCACCGGAGAGGCCGAGAGCGTAGGGGGCAACATCGATCAAGGAAAGACGCACGAACTGTAGACGACGATTGACCACTACTTTGAACTGGGTCGAAGCGCCGTTCAAAACGAAAGTGAGACTCATCCAGTGAGCGATCTCAGTCACCTGAGGCTCACCGTAGAACGCCCCAATCGGCCATGCCGCGAAGTATGTTGCTAGCGCGAGGATGCAACCTATCGAGAGATTGATCCAGAACAGATTGGACTGCTGACCCTGCGACACATCCTTTGCTTGAAGAGCAGCCATGGAAAGGCCGAAATCTCTGAAGATCTCAGCGACTCCGACAATCGCGATGACCATCGCGAACAGGCCAAAATCACGCGGTTCCAACGCTCGCGACAAGACCACGATCGAGAGGAGCATCGTCGCGATCTTGATTGCCTGGAACACGAGCGTCACGAGGCCGCCTCTGGCAGCACTGCTCGTCAGGCTCCGCTCAGCCACTGATGGCGCTCATGATCTCTCGCGCTCAAGACGCTGGAGTGCACCTCGAGCGAGTGAACGGGCGTGCGCCGACAATTCGATTATCCGATCATTGGGCGGCAGTTCAATTTCTTGATGCAGCTCGAGCTCATCTGCGTCGAAGCTCCACGACTGAAGTCCGGCCGGAGCCAGGGTCCGCTTAAGCTTTTCTGCCGATCCAGTGCTCAACCCGATCGGCACGGCGCCATGAATAGCGCCCAGGACTAGAGAATGCAAGCGGTCACTAACGACGGCTCGCGAATGGCTATAGACATCCGCCATGATCTGCAGCCGGGCAGCGTGATCCTCATCTTCGCTCCACTCCCGAACCTCGGCTTCGATTTCGAGGAGATCAGCGATGGCATGAAGCCGGGCGTTGTCACGGCGCACCTGAGCGATGAGCTCGACCTTCAAATCATCTCGCCGAGCGACGCTCCGCACGAGTCGAAGCCAGTGCTCGCCGGGCAACTGCCTGTCGCTCCTCATGTTGATCGCAAGCACCCGACGATCCCCGGGGTCGATTAGCGGCTCGATGGCGAACGCCCAGTCGGGTTGGACTTCTCCGACGCCGACGGCAGTCGCAGAAGCCTGATCGCGCCAAGTGACGACAGAAGCTTTCGACAATGATCTGACGAGCGCTTCCGGCGGAACTATGTCGGGCGCCTCTCTGACCCCGAGGCCCATCTGCGTGAACGCACCGCCCGTCCACCGCACCATACGTGCCAGTGTCCTCAGGCGGCGCCCGAGATACGAGTGCGTTGCGGTGAGACGCGCCTCGCCGGCGTTGAGTGCGAACACAGGTCGCCGCAGAGTCACGGCGTTGAGAGCTAGGGAGGCTTCCCAAGCTCGGGACGATGAGAAGACCTCGTCACCGGGTCGCAGCCCGAGTCCGCTGATGTAGTCGCTTGTAGAACCAGCCAGGTTGATGCGCAAGCGACCTAATGGTCGCAGTGCCTCGAGATATCCGCGTCGGAGGAGAGAGTCACCTAAGTTGTCGGTCTGGCCGGTGGCTGACACATAGACAGATCTCATGCCGGGGCTGTCCTCTCCTGGGGGGTGGCTTAGCGACGGCTCCAGCGCCTCAGTCAGCGATCACGTCGAGCGACATGTGCGGTACCGCACGTAGCCGCCGACGAGGCCGCCGAAGGGCAAGCATACCGTCGCATTGTTTCGAGCCCACGACCTGCCGTTGGCTGGCGCTTCTCAGATGTTGCCACCGCAGCTCGAGGGCCGAGATGGAAGCTGCATACATCTCTGCCTGACTGCCCCCCCACCCCCCCCCGGTTCGATACCGTTCACGCGGGAGGCAGCCTCATAACCGATGAACTCGACCGCGAGATGCTCCACGCCGTCGCGGCCTATCTGAAGCGCGTCGCCGCGTCGGAGAGCGACGACCAGCACGCGGTGAAACGAACACCGCTGGGCGACGTCGTCTCCGAGCATGTGGGTGCGGATGCGTCGCAGATCGCGGTGGTCGCGGAGTCGATCGCCGATCATCGTCTCGTCGATGCAGAAATCGCTCTCCAGAAGTTGGCCGGGGCGGAGGGGACGCTCATCGGCGTCGGTGGTGGTGAGCAGCGACTGCATCAGAGCTTCGCCGAGCTGATCGCCAACCCGTACGCGCGTTTCCAGACGGGTCCGGTCGACTATGCCGAGCGCGCGAGCGGACCGTCGAGCACGCGCCGGGTCGTGGCGATGGGCATCTGGCTCCTCGTGTTCGAGGGGACTCCCCTCGCGATGCTGCAGCGCGCGGCATTCCCCCGCTCCGGTCGCGACTCGGCGACCCTCGAGGTGCTGGCCGACGACCACGACGTCACGAGCGCGTTCCTTGCACAGGTGCGCGAAGTGATGATCGAGAAGAGCGTTCTGCGCGGCCAGGTGCTCTCCTTCCAGCCCACCCAGTTCGGCCACGAGGCGGGCGCCACGTTCCTGCCGCGACCGTCGGTGGCGGCCGATGACATCGTCCTGGCCGACGGGGTGCTCGACGAGGGGCTCACCTTGTCATCGGGATCGGCGAGCATCGCGACGAGCTGCGCCGTTCGGGTCAGCATCTGAAGCGTGGCGTCTTGCTCTACGGCCCGCCTGGAACGGGCAAGACCCTCACCATCTGCCATCTGGCCTCGCGCGCGACGGATGCGACCGTCAGCCGCTGCTGTTCGAAGTGCTCGAAGCGCTCGACGGGCTTGCGGGCGACGCGGACGTCACGTTCGTGATGACGACGAACCGGGTCGAGGTCCTCGAGCCCGCTCTCGCGGAGAGACCGGGACGCGTCGACCTCGCGGTCGAGATCCCCCGCCCCGGTCGCCGTGAGCGCGAGCAGTTGCTGCGCCGCTACGCCGGAGGTCTGCCCTTCTCGGATGCAGCGATCAGCTCGGCCGCTGCCGCCACCGAGGGAGTCACGGGGTCCTTCGCGAGGGAGCTCATCCGCCGTGCTGTGCTCGCCGCCGCGATCGAAGGCCAGCCTGTGACGGATGAGCATCTCACTCGCGCGCTCGACGGGCTCATGGACTCACGCCAGCACCTCACACGGCGGATGCTCGGTGCCGAGGCGGGCGGCTGAAGAGGCCGTCGATGGGCCGGCCCCCGGTCAGCGCACCTCCGCCTCGAGCCGGGCGGTGGAACGCGAGCGACGTCAGCGCGCGACCGCTCCGGGCGACCAGCCGTTCCGGTTGCCCGAGACCTGTCCGCTCTGCACGATCAGCCGCTCGACGAGCGGGATCTGCGCGGTGGGGATGCTCACCCGGCTGCGCAGCATCGCGATGCCGACGAGCGCGATGAACCCCGAGAGCATCTTGTCGATGACCGACGTGAGGATGTTGGCCGAGAAGGCCGCGGCGACGACGGGCAGGCCGAGTCCGGCGATCGACGAGGTGACGTTGTCGGAACCGTGGCCGGAGTACCCGCCGAACATGAGGACGCCTAGCGGAGCACCTACCAGCGAGCACGCCACCGCCACGAGCAGAGTGAGGTTGACGTAGCGGAAGAGGTCGGCTCCCATGCCGAACCGGCGGATGCCGTACCCCCAAACGAGCGCTCCGGCGATGTTCACGAGCGCGAAGGGAGCCGCCCCCGGGGCGCCCACGACGAAGCCGAACACGTTCGTGCTGAGCCCGACGACGACTCCCGCCCAGGGACCGAAGACCATCGCCGCGACCGCGGTGCCCGCCATGTCGAGGTAGATCGGCAAGTGGAGCAGCTGCACCGTCGACATGCCGATGAAGTTGACGATGAGGCAGCCGAACATGATCAGCGCCTGCACCCGCCGGGAGACGAGCGGCGGCGGCACGGTCAGCGAGGTCGGCGCGACAGGTGATTCGCTCGCGGGACGGGGACGCCGCGGCGGAGAGACCCGGGGAGCCACATCATCGGGCCGGCGTGCCTGCTGATAGCGGCGGATCCAGCGGTCGGCCTCGTCTGAATCTGCGCCGAGCGCCAGCACGATGTCGCGCAGCAGCCCGATGTCGACCCGGGCCCGGCCCGGCCGGAACGCGTCGTACACCGTGGTACGCGGAGGCGTGGCGGCCGCCGGGTTGACGCCCCTCTCGACGCGCAGTTGTGCGATGCGACGGACGAGTTCGGCGTACGACACCGGCCCGGCGGCATCCTTGAGCGCGAGCAGATCGCGCGCGATCGCGTCGAGTGAATCGGGCTCGCCGAATCGCGTGTCATCGTCCTGCACGTGCGCTCCCCCGCCCTCGAACGGATGCATGTCGCAAACCGCATACGCGCGGCGAATCCCCTCGCCCCGCGGCGATCACTCTATCGACACTGGCCGCCGGGGTGTTCGGGATTGTTCGCACACGCGCGTTGCGGGCCCGAACGGCCCGCCTCGTCGGGCGACCGATGCCAGCGTGAGAGCGACGGCTCGCCGACTGGGGCGCGGGTCGCGATTCGCTCTCGATGAGGATCCATGAAGAGAAGACATCCCTCCCTCGCCGCGGCCTCGGCCGCCCTGATCGCAGCGACGCTCGTCGTCGCCGGTATGGCGCTCCCGGCGCATGCCGACGAACCGGCCGGAAACGTTGAACCGGCGGGGCCGACCGCGGCAGCCGAAGTCGAGGTGGCAGGTGCCGAGGTGGCGGCTGAGGCGCTGGTTGCCGACCCGGAAGCCGCGGAGCCGGTTGGGGAACCGGATGCCGCGGAGCGCGTCACCGCCGAAGCATCCGCATCCGCACCCGCATCCGCATCCGCACCCGCACCCGCACCGGAGTCCGCTGAGCCCGCGGCGGCCAGTGCGGCGCCCGGCTACGTGAATGACGACGGGTCCGGTGCGGGCCACGATGACGACGACAGTGTCGCCGATCTGCCGCCGCAGACGGGAGTCACGATCAGCATCCGGGTCGATGGCGCCGAGATCGGCGTCGGCCCGATCGGCGAGCGCGGACCGATCGAGCGATACGAGCTCATCGTCCGTCCCATGGACGGCGGCGAGCCGATCACGCGCACCTCGACGACCCGAACCGTCTTCATCCTGACCGGGCTGAAGCCGGGCACGTACGAGATCGAGGCGAGCCTGCACAACAGTCACGGCTCGACGGGCGCCCGCGACATTCGGTTCGCGGTGCCGGAGGTCCCCGGCGAGCCGACGGTGACGATCCGTGACAGTAGCCCCACGGCGCTGCTCGGCGAGATCTGGGCGGCCCCGCTGCAGAACCCGTTCCCGGAGGGGGTCTGGCCGTTCTATCTGCCCACCACCTACACCGCGACCCTCACGGGCGGTGGCCGCACCGAAACGCGCGAGGTCGACGACGTGCAGGGTCTCGGACGCTTCGGGTTCACCGGCCTCGAGCCCTCGACGACATACACGCTGACGGTCGTCGCCCGGAACGCCGCGGGGCAGAGCGCGCCCGTCTCGGTGCAGGCATCCACGAGTCCCGTCACCGGACCGGCCGCGCCCGATCCCGACGCGCTGACCGGCGATAACCGCGGCGGGGTCGTCGTGAACGGCGCATCCGTCCCCGGCACCACGGTGAGGGCGAACGTCGGACGCGAGCTGGCGGGTATGGCGATCCACGGGTGGCTGTTCTCCGAGCCGCGATATCTGGGCGTGGCCACGGTCACGGCAGACGGCATCGCGACGTTCGCCCTTCCCGCCGACATCCCCGCGGGCGCCCACCGCCTCGCACTCACCGCGGGCGACGGCAGCACGCTCGGCTGGAGCCCTGTCGAGGTGCGCGCCGCTGAGGTGACCACTCAGCCCGCGACCGGTGGCCCGGGTGGGCCCGGCGCTGGGGCCGGAGCGGGTGCCGGGTCTGGGGCTGGCGCTGGGGTTGACGGGTCTGCGTCGGAGGGCCGAGACGGCGCGACCTCGGCTGCGGGTTCTGTCGCGTCGGCGGCGAAGACGCGCGCTCTGGCATCGACCGGCGGTGCGGCGCCGTGGGAGCTCGCTGTGTGGGCTGCGGCGCTTCTCGCGGCCGGCGGGCTGGTGATCGCGAGACGACGAGTCGTCGACTGACGCTCATCGAGAGAACGATGTGCGGGGCACCGACCATGGGGGGCGGTGCCCCGCACATGCTTTCACTGCGCCCTTTCGCTTCGCCCGCATTTCGCTGCGTGCGCCGTCCGACAGAGGCCGCCGATTCCTCCACAATTCGACAACGAGAAGCTCCTCCACAGACGTACAAATATTCGATGTGAATGTCCGACCCCCCGGGCAGAATGGGAACATGACATCGAACGGCGACAGCTCATACGATCCGCAGGCCGGCTCGTCGGCGTCGCCATACGCCGGTGTCGTCGACCGGGTCTCCGAAGCAGACGAGCTGCTTCACGCGGCCCACATCGCGATGACGCGCGCTCTCGCCGAGGCGGGGCGCAGCGCCCTCCGGCAGGCAGCGCGCTCGCGAACGCGGCCGCGCGGTATGGGCTCCGACATGGAGATGCGCTCGATCGCCGCCGAGGTCGCCGGGGTGCGACGCTCGCACGACCGTCGCGCGCAGAGCGAGATCGACCACGCACTGACCATCGTCGACGATTTCCCCGCTGTCTTCGAGGCGTGGGAGCAGCAGCGCATCACGCGCGACCATGTCGATGCGGTCGTCCGGATGGGATGCGGCCTCGCCGACGACATCCGCGACGACTACGCGCTGCAGGCGATCTCGATCTGCGAGCGTGACATCGCGTCACGGGTGCGCGAGGCGCTCCGCAACCTGGCTGCGCGGATGGGATCCGAGTCCTTCGCCGAGCGGCACCGCACGGCAACGGCGAAGCGACGCGTCTGGGTGACCCACGGCACCGACGGCATGTCCGAGCTCGGCGCCACCCTGCCGACCGTCATCGCCGCAGGCATCCACGACCGCCTCACCGCCATGGCGCAGTCCGTCAAGGATGCGCGCGCCACCGACGGGTCTCCACCTGCGGATGCTGCGCCGGGAGATGCCGTTGCGGGTGATGGTGCCGCGGGTGCGGAGTCTGCGGATGCCGCGGCGCCCGACGTGCGCACGATGGATCAGCTGCGCGCCGACATCCTCGGCGACCTGCTGCTCGGCGGCGCTCCGGCCGTCGACCCCACCTCTGGCAGCGACACCGCGGGGCCGCTGGGTGCGATCCGGGCGCAGGTTCAGGTGACGCTGACCTCTGAGACGGTGACCGGCGCCGACGAGGCCCCCGCCGAACTGGTAGGCGCCGCGCTCATCGACGCCGACACCGCCCGCAAGCTCGCCGGCCGGGCGAGAATCTGGAACCGGCTCTTCATCGATCCCATCACCCGCACACCGGTCGAGGTCGACACCTACCGACCCACCGCGGCGATGAGCAGACTGCTCAAGGCGAGAGATCAGCACTGCCGGTTCCCCGGATGCCGGAGGGCGGCGATCCGCTGCGAGCTCGACCACACCATCGACTACGCCCTCGGCGGGCACACCCACATCTTCAACCTCGCCCACCTGTGCCAAAGACACCATTCGATGAAGCAATTCACGAAATGGGAAGTCAGACAGATCGGCGGCGGGGTTCTCGAATGGACCTCACCCCTCGGCCGGATCTACCGAGAAGACGTGCCGGTTCCGTCCGTGTGCTTCGTTCCCGATCCCGCCGGTCCGCCACCCGGGTCTTGCAGGGACGAGCCACCGCCCTTCTGACCCGGGCTCTTCACGAACTCGCCGGCGCGCCCGGCGCGGCCGTCTATGCGATCCGGAGGCGCTCCGCTTCAGCGAGCACGACGGGATCCTCGCATCCGCGCGCGAAGCCGGCGATCCGACGGTCGATGTCGCGCTGCAGGATGACGCTGCCGATGCGCTCCGCGAGCGGCGCGAGCCACGCGGGGCGGCAGGCGAAGTTGTAGCGCCACACGGCCAACGAACGCGATGGGTCGCCCTCGACCGGACTGAACCGCCACCCGCCGCCCATACGCGCGAAGAACCACGAACCTTTCGTCATCTTCATCCCGACGTTCGACGGCGGGTTGTACGAGACGTACTCGCTCTCCATTGCCAGCCCAAAGCGCTGCACGGTGTACGTGCGAACACCCTTCGCGGGCCGTTCCGCGCCGATCAGGTGCTGTCGCCGAATGAATGGATCCCACCGCTTGCGCACCGCGCCCTGCGTCTGCGACACAGCGAACGCGACGTCGGCGGGCACAGGCACGACGCAACGCGACTCGACGACCGGCACTCTCCCATCGTGGCACGGTCCGGCGCGCATACTGAAAGAGCAGCACCACCGTCCCGCCCCTGAATCAACGGAGAATCATGCGCAGCGTCCCCCTCGGTCGGAGCAACATCCAGGTCCCCAACGTCGTCGCGGGCATGATGAGGATCGAGGAGCTCTCCGACGATGACATCCGAGCCCTCTACGACCGCTGCCGCGAGGTCGGTGTCGACTTCTTCGACCACGCCGACCTCTATGGCTCCTCGCGCCACGCGTGCGAGCGGCGCTTCACCGAAGCGCTCAAGCTCACGGCATCCGAGCGCGACGAGATCACGTTGCAGACCAAGACCGGCATCGTCGCCGACGACTGGCACTTCGACCACTCGTACGAGCACATCGTGACCTCCGCCGAGGAGTCGCTCGAAGCGCTCGGCACCGACCGCATCGACGTGCTGCTGCTCCATCGTCCCGACGCTCTCGTCGAACCCGACGAAGTCGCCCGCGCGTTCGACCACCTCGAGTCATCGGGCAAGGTGCGCGCCTTCGGCGTCTCGAACCACACGCCCCGTCAGATCGACCTGTTGAAGACGGCGGTGACCCAGCCGCTCGTGGCGAACCAGGTGCAGCTGTCGATCACCCACTCGACGATCATCGCCCAAGGGCTCGCGTCGAACATGGCCGGCGAAGACGACTCGATCACCCGTGACGGCGGCGGACTCGTCGACTACTCGCGTATCAACGGCATCACGCTCCAGGCGTGGTCGCCGTTCCAGAAGGGCTTCTTCGACGGCGTCATCTTCGGCGCCGAGGAGTACCCCGTGCTCAACGCCAAGCTCGACGAACTGGCCGCCAAGTACGGCGTCACCCCGACCGCCATCGCGACCGCATGGATCACCCGCCACCCTGCCGGGATGCAGGTCGTGCTCGGCACGACGAATCCTCAGCGCGTCGCGGATGCCGCCGAGGGCAGCGACATCCCCCTGACGCGGGGCGAGTGGTACGGACTCATCCAAGCCGCCGGGCACAAGGTGCCCTGAGCCCGGGGAGCCCTGCCTACTCGCAGCCGATGCCGTCGCCGTCGCGGTCGAGGTGCCGCCCGTAACCGGGGTCACCCGCCCGGACGGGGGCGGCACCTGCATTCCGGGCAGCCGTGCAGTTGTCGTAGTACACGGATGCCGGCGCCTGCGCGGCGGGCGCCTGAGCAACAGGCGCCTGAGCAACGGGTGCCTGCACCGTCCGGGCCGACAGCTGACCCTCGAGATCCGCGATCCGCGCGGCGCGGGCGTCGAGCTCGGTCTGCGACGCCGTCGCCGCGGTCTGCATCTCGGTCACCTGGTCGGTGGCGGTCTTGAGCGACGCAGTCGCCGTGGCGAGGTCCCCGAGCGCTCGGTCGAGATCCGCGCGGGCCTCGGTCAGCGCAGTGTCGTTCTCGACAGCCACGGTCTCGGCGTCGGCGACGTCCGTCTCAAGCGAGGTCACCTGGTCCTTCAGCGACGTCACCTCGGACTGGGCTCCGGCGCCGCCGGCCCCGCCGCCGAGTAGCAGTCCGGCGACCAGCGCGGATGCCGACGTGATCAGCGCCGCCTTGCGCGACATCGGACGCGCCAGGAACGTCGGCTTGCTGTCGGTACGCAGGCTGGATTCGGACATGTACTTCTCCCCCATCGCCGCGCCCCGCGCAGCCCCGCCGTGATCATCGCGGGCCGAGCGTCACTGCACCACGGCCGCTCGCCCGAGCGTCGCAATGCGGATCGGCGGCGTCGCGTTACGCTCCGGTCAGGTCCCGCAGAACGTCTGGTAGCCGGCCGCGAAGTCCGGACCTGCGGGCTGAGCGTACCGCTCCGCGCCCGGGCGCGCTGTGAACGGCGTCGACAGGACCGTCGTCAGCCAGCCGAGCGGCTCGAGGTCCCCGGAGGTCGCCGCGGCGAGCGCCTCCTCGACGAGGTGGTTCCGCGGCACGTAGATCGGATTCGCGGCATCCATCACGTGGGCGTCGGGATCGTGGGCCCGCCACCGGCCCAACCAGCCGGCCAGCGCCGCGTCCCCGCCGAGCGCCGCCTCGAGACCGGCGGCGTCGCCTCGCGCGGCATCCGCCAGCGACCGGAACGTCGAGGTGTAGTCCGCGCGCTTCCGCTCGAGCATCTCGTGGAAGTCGCCGGCGAGCGCCTCGACCTGCTCATCGGAGATTCGCGCATCGGCGAGGCCGAGCTTGCGCCGCATGCCGGCGGCCCGTGCCTGGGCGAACCGGGGCCGGAACTCCGCCAGCACGCCCTGCGCCAGCTCGACCGCGCGTTCGAGCTCGTCGTCGAACAGCGGCAGCATCGCCTCGGCGAGCCGGGCGAGGTTCCACTCCGCGATGTACGGCTGGTTGCCGTAGGCGTAGCGCCCGCCGGTGTCGATCGAGCTGTAGACGGTCGCCGGGTCGTACGCGTCGAGGAACGCGCACGGACCGTAGTCGATCGTCTCGCCCGAGAGGGTCATGTTGTCGGTGTTCATCACGCCGTGGATGAAGCCGACCAGCATCCATCGGGCCACGAGGTCGGCCTGTGCTCGAACGACCGCGCGGAACAGTCCCAGCGCGGCGATCTCCTCGCCCGCCGCCTCGGGGTGGTGCCGCGCGATCGCATAGTCGACGACGGAACGCAGCACCGCGATGTCGCCGGTCCCCCGCGCGAACTCGACGCTGCCCACGCGCAGATGACTCGATGCGGTCCGCACCAGCACGGCGCCCGGGAGCGCCGTCTCGCGCTGCACCTCGCGCCCGGTTGCGACGACGGCGAGCGAGCGGGTCGTCGGGATGCCGAGGGCGTGCATGGCCTCGCTCATGACGTACTCGCGCAGCATCGGGCCGACCGCGGCGAGCCCGTCACCCGCGCGCGCGAAGGGCGTCGGCCCGGAACCCTTGAGGTGCAGATCGCGGAACGAGCCGTCGGGTGCGGTCAGCTCGCCGAGCAGCAGCGCCCGGCCGTCACCCAGGCGGGGCGAGAACCCCCCGAACTGGTGACCGGCATACGCCTGCGCGACCGGCTGCCCACCGTCGGGCAGCGCGGCGCCCACGAGGAGGTCGACCCCCGCGGGGCTGCGCAGGAACCCGGCATCCAGTCCGAGCCCGCCGGCGAGCCCCTCGTTGAGCACGAGCAGCCGCGGTTCCGGCGCCGGGTCGGCCGACCACGGCCGCGCGAGCGCGGGCAACGCGTCGGCGAAGTCGTGCGACAGCGTGAACGTGACGGGATGCATGCACCGAGGCTACGCGCGCTGCGACGACCGAGGGCCGCGCTGCGACACCGTCGTTCACGGGAGCGGTTTACACATCCGTCATGCGTTCTTGATAGGAATGTGTGGCGGTCCGCTCGGGGCCGCAGAGAGCGAGCACCATGCGTCTGTCGGTCATAGGTTGCGGTTACCTCGGAGCGGTCCACGCCGCAGCGATGGCATCGATCGGGCACGAGGTCGTCGGGATCGACGTCGACGAGCGCAAGATCGCCTCCCTCTCGAACGGAGAGGCACCGTTCTTCGAGCCCGGTCTGCAGGAGATCCTGAGCGAGGGTCTCGCGTCGGGCCGGCTCCGCTTCTCGACCGACATGGCGGATGCTGCCGGCGCCGCCGTCCACTTCATCGGCGTCGGCACCCCGCAGCAGAAGGACGGCTACGCCGCCGACCTCACCTACGTCAACGCCGCCGTCGACGCGCTCATCCCGCACCTCGCTGAGGGTGACATCGTCGCCGGCAAGTCGACGGTCCCCGTCGGCACCGCCGCCACGCTCGCCGAGCGCGTGACCCCCACCGGTGCCACGCTCGTCTGGAACCCGGAGTTCCTGCGCGAGGGCTGGGCGGTGCAGGACACCGTCGACCCCGACCGTCTCGTCGCGGGGGTCCCCACTGGCGCCGAGGGCGAGCGCGCCGCCGACATCCTGCGCGAGGTGTACCACCCCTCGGTCGCCAAGAACACGCCGTTCATCGTCACCGACCTCGCCACCGCCGAGCTCGTCAAGGTCGCCGCCAACGCCTTCCTCGCGACGAAGATCAGCTTCATCAACGCCATGGCCGAGATCGCCGAGGTCACCGGCGCCGACGTCACGACGCTCGCCGACGCGATCGGGCACGACGCCCGTATCGGCCGCCGCTTCCTCGGAGCGGGCATCGGCTTCGGCGGCGGCTGCCTGCCGAAGGACATCCGCGCCTTCTCGGCCCGCGCCGAGGAGCTCGGCCGTGGCGAGTCCGTCGCGTTCCTCCGCGAGATCGACGCCATCAACATGCGCCGGCGCGATCGCGCCGTCGACCTCGTGGTCGACGCCTTCGGCGGATCGGTGTTCAAGAAGAACATCACCGTCCTCGGCGCCGCCTTCAAGCCGCACAGCGACGACACCCGCGACTCCCCTGCCCTCGACGTCGCCGTCCGGCTGCACGGCCTCGGGGCGTGGGTCACCGTGACCGACCCCGAAGCGATCGAGAACGCCCGCCGCGTCCACCCGCAGCTCAACTACGTCGAGGACCGCGACGAGGCACTGCGCGCCGCCGACGCCGTCATCGTCGTCACCGAGTGGGATGAGTACCGCCGTCAGCTCGACCCGGCCCACGCCGCGACCCTCACCTCCGGCCGGCTCATCGTCGACGGCCGCAACTGCCTCGACGCCGCCGCGTGGCGTGCAGCAGGCTGGGACTACCGGGGTATGGGGCGCCCCTGATCTGACGTCATACGGCCCGATGTTCCCGGGACGCCCAGCAGTCGCCACCCGTTGCGGCGCGGGTTCTCGACGCGGATGTCGGAGTCGCGCAGCTCCGTCGGCGAGGGCAGGTTCTCGATACGGAGCGCACGGCGAAACGCATCGATGCTGTGGAAGCCGGCCCGGCTGGCTACCTCGGCGACCGTGAGCGCGCGGTCGCGGTCGGCTCGCAGCAGCTGCACCGCGAGGTCCAGCCGGAGCCGCCGCAGCTCGCCCGAGGGCGATGTCGCGTGCGCCTGGAAGGCGCGCTGCAGGTGCCGCATCGACACCGCCAGGTGCGCCGCGATCGACTCGGGCGTGACGGACGGGTCGGCGCGGGTCGCCGCCATCATCGATGAGGCCTGCGAGAACAGCGACATCGGTATTCGCGAGCGCACCCATTCCCGGGCCGTGCGCTCGGCGAACAGGCTGTCGATCATGTGCTCCGCCGCGCAGGCGAGAGAATGCTGCGTCGCCGCGTCGACGCCCGCGTCGGTGTCGAGGAGCGACTCGAGGTAGCGTCGCGTGGGTTCGACGAGATGCGTGTCCGGGAGGACCCTCGCCGGTTCCTCCCGGGCTGACACGTTCACGACGAGGAGGGTGATCTCCTCCTCCCACCACGCCATGTGCGGCACGCGCGTCGACAGGAAGATCGCTTCGCCCGTCTCGAGCCGCCGCGCAGGCTCGGTGATCGGAGCACGACTCATCAACGCGCCGCCGTCCGAGGGGAACACGACGAGCGCTGATTCCTCTCGCAGCGGCGAAAGCGTGACCGCCCCCGGGCCCAGCTGCACGCGACGCATTTCGATGTGAGCCACGCGCACACCCTGGGTCGAGATGACGTCGAGTCGTCGCGGACCTCGTGACCAGCTATCGGATGCACCGTCCCCAGCGATGAGATCACGCACGGCTGCCCCCTCCCGTTCTCCTCATTGTCACCACCCCCGCGGTGCACTCCCCGGCGACCGGGCGACGCGTGTCGCACGACGTCACGCAATTGTCGCTGAGCGCCACCCCGCAGCTGCTCCATCGACCACTCGCCCCCGGGGCGGGGAGTCGCGTGTGACGCCTGGCGACCGATCTGTGACGGATGCCGCCGGATTCCGTCATTCTCGTCACCGCTCCATCGCGTAAGCGCAACGCTTCGGGCAGACCCGATGCACGTTTACCAGGAGAACACCATGTCGCTGACCGACGGCCCTGCCGACAACGCTCCCGAAATCACCCCCGCGCCCGACGCCGGCGTGAACCGCCGGACGCTCATGAAGGGCGTCGCGTGGGCTGCCCCCGTCATCGCCCTCAGCGTCGCCGCGCCGCTCGCATCCGCTTCCGTCCAGAACGCGGGACTCGCGTGGACCGACGACGAGACGGGTCTGCTGAGCCTGCGGGTGCTCGACGGCGCCAGTGCCGTCCAGGCCGGTGCGCTCATCACTGTGCCCACCCAGTTCACGATCACGAACGGAGCCGGAGCCATCGACGACACCGCGACGATCACGATCGTCGTCGGTCGTCCTTCAGGGCTCAATCTGCCCGTCGGCCGCGCCCGTGGGTTCGGCGTCGCCGCGCTGGGGGGCACCGATGTCGCAGCGCAGAACGCGGTCAGCTACAACACACTCCTCGGGGCGCGCGTGGGCTTCCCGGTGACCACCCTCGTCACGACCCGCGCCGTGTCCGTGCCCTCGAACGGGACGCTGAGCATCCCCGTCGAGTTCGGCCTGTCCGGATCCAACTCCGGAATCGCGGTGAGCGCGCTTGCGACCTTCCCGGTCACGCTGACGGTGGCCTTCGCGAGCGGCCCCACGTACCAGGCTCAGACGTCGATCAGCGTTCCGCTGGGCGCCGGCATCCTGTGACCACGAGCACGCGGGCACGCCGCGGACACGATGGACACACGTCGTGGTGGCGTCGAGAGTACGGCGGTCTTCCCGGCTGGGGGCTGGCCGTCATGCTCACCGCCATCGCGAGCACCCTCCTGTTCTCCCTCGCGATCATCCTCGACTTGTAACCCGCCCGACACCCGATCAGGCCCGAACCGGGCGTACCGTTGCCGCCATGAAGCGATCACGGCGTTCCGATTACGGCAGCCAGTCCTGGTGGACCCGCGACTACGGCGGACTTCCGGGCTGGGCCATCGTCGTCGTCGTGGTCGTCATCGTGGCTCTGGGAGTGTTCGTCACGACGCTTCTCCTGACGCCGCGGTGACGGCCGTGACCGCATGAGAGGGCGCGATGTCGCCCCAGCACTGCCTGGCGAGGCGATCGTGTCGCTCAGACGCTGATCGGCTCTCGGATCTGTCGCTGGGACGCTGATCGGAAGGCGCGGGCTGTCGGGATAATGAGCCCCACCACCGACCCGAGAGACACATGCCCCCACATCAGACAGCGCTGAACCTCGCTCTTCGCAGCGGCGTCGACCTCGGTCATGCATGGGTGCAGGAACTCGCCGACGGCCTCGGTGTCCGCGTGCTCTTCCTCAAGGGGCCGACGCTGTCGCGACAGGGACTGCGCGCCGAACGCACGTCCTCCGACGTCGACGTCCTCGTCGAGCCGGTCGCGTTCGACCGGCTGTGCGCCGAGATCGTCGCGCGCGGATGGCAGGAGCGCCCGGCACCGCTCATCGGACGGCTCACGAGCGTCCATTCGCGCACGTTCCTTCATCCCTACTGGCCGTGCGACCTCGACGTGCACCGTCACTACCCGGGCATGCTCGTCGACCCCGGTACCGCATTCGACGCCCTCTGGGCCGAGCACGAGACCAGCGTGTTTGCTCAGCGCTCCTGCACGGTGCCTTCGCGCCTGTCCAACATCGTCATTCTCGCGCTCCACTCCCTGCGCGGCACTCGACGGCAGGCGCGTCACGTCACCGAGCTCGAAGCTCTCGTGAAGGTCGTCCTGACACCCGCAGAACGGGCGCACCTGCCCGGCCTCGCATCGAGGACAGGAACGGCCGCGACACTGGCCGAGGTGTTCCGGCGCATGGGCGTGGTCGTGCCCGTCAATCCCCGCGAGCGCGATTCGGCTGCGGCGCGGCGGTGGCGCGAGCGGGTCGCCTCGGGGTCGTTCGGGTCGTACTTCTGGTTCGCGGCTCTGCGTGACGCTCGGGGCCTGGACCGAGCCGTCATCGCGTCCCGCGCGATCTGGCCGAGCCGCTCCGATCTCCTCCTGAGCCGGCCCGAGACCGTCGACACGACAGTCGGGCGCACCGCAGCACGCCTGCGGCGCTGGGGCCGCGGAGTCCGCTCCGTGCCGCGAGCACTGGGGGCCATGACGCTGAACACTCGAAACACGAGCATCGAGCCGGGGGGACCACGGTGGAACTGAGAGATTATCTGCGGATCCTGCGGGCGCACTGGATCGCGCTGTCGTTGTGCCTGATCCTCGGCGTCGTCGTCGCGTTCGCCTGGACGCTGATCCAGCCCAAGGTCTACACCGCCGATGCGAGCGGCTATGTGACGCCGGTCAAAGCCGAGGGGCAGAACGACAGCAGCTCGGAGTACGTCAGCGACAACCTCGCGAAGTCGAAGGTCAAGTCCTACGTCGACGTCGGCACATGGCGTGCCGTCGGCGAGCATGCTCGTGAAGAGCTCGGCCTGAATGTGAGCCCGGAGAGCCTCGTTCGCCGCGTCTCGGTCTCGAACCCGCTCGACACCGTCGTCATCAAGGTAGACGCAACGGGGCCGACCCCGGAGGCGGCGCGCGACCTCGCGGGGGCTTGGATCCGCGGCATGCAGATCGAGATCGAGAACATCGAGTCCGGCGGCACGGGTGTGAACCCGGGCATCACGCTCGTCACCGCCGACTCGGCGCGTCTTCCCACCACCCCCAGCTCCCCGAACGTCCGCCTCGCTTTGGCCATCGGTGGCCTCGTGGGCCTCGTCGTGGGCATCGGTTACGCTCTGTTGCGATTCACGCTGGATCGCCGCATCCGCTCCGCCGAGGGCGTCGAGCGGGAGACGGGGCTCAACGTCGTCGGCGCGATCCCCGAGGAGAAGTCCTTCACCGCAGAGAACCGGCTGATCCCGTTCGACGGAGCGAACACATCGTCGAGCAGGAACGTGCACCTGTACGCGGTCTCCGAGGCGGTGCGCGAGCTGCGTACCAACATCCAGTTCATGGACGTCGACAACCCGCCCCGCATCCTGGTCGTCACCAGCCCCCTCCCCGGCGAGGGCAAGTCGACGACGGCCGCGAACCTCGCCATCACGCTCTCGGCCAGCGGGCAGCGGGTCGTCCTGATCGACGGCGACCTGCGCCGGCCAATGGTCGCGACGATCTTCCACCTCATCGGTGACGCCGGCCTGACCGACATCCTGGCGGGCCGTGCCACGTTCGACGACGTCGCGCAGCCGGTCGGCCGGTCGGGCTCGCTGCGGGTCGTGGCTGCCGGCAAGATCCCGCCGAATCCCAGCGAGATCTTGGGATCCCAGCGCATGCGCGACCTCATGGAGACCCTCAGTCGCGACGCCGTGGTCATCGTCGACGCACCGCCGCTGATCCCGGTGACGGATGCCGCGGTCCTCACCAACCGAACCGACGGCGCGATCATCGTCACCACCGTGGGCCGCACCACCTTCGACGCGTTGAAGAAGGCGCAGCAGAATCTCGAGCGCGCCGGCGGCCGTGCTCTCGGTGTCGTCCTGAACCGTGTGCCGCGCAAGGGCAGCGGCGCGGCGTACTACGGCTACCAGTACACCGGCGCCTACTACCGCACCGAGGATGCCGACACCGTGCCGGATCTGGCTCCGACGCCGGCGACCGCAGCGGTTTCACGTGTCGTCACGGTCGGCGGGCAGGTCCTGCCCGATGGGCGGCGAGCACGCCGCGCCCGGCGCTGAACCGTGACGGCCTCGCCCGACGCCGCCCCGGCACGCCGACGTTGGCGACGTGCAGCGAGCCATCCACTCGCACACCTCGCGGCGGCAGTGCTGGTGATCGCGCTCGTGCAGTCGTTCGCCGTCAAGGTGTACCAGGTGCCTTCCGCCTCGATGGAGCAGACCCTCATGCCGGGCGATCGCATCCTCGTCGACCGTCTCGGCATCGCCGGCCCTCCGAGCCGCGGCGACGTCGTCGTGTTCGAGCGCCCCGAGTCATGGCGCGACGCACCACGGGCAGAGAAGAGCCCGTGGCGCGCGGCCGCCGGGTGGTTCGGCGACGTCTTCGGCTTCGGCCCGAGCAACGGCGACGCACTGGTCAAGCGAATCGTCGCCGGCCCCGGTGAGACGGTCGCGTGCTGCGACGCCGTCGGCCGACTGACGATCGACGACGAGCCGCTCGACGAGCCCTACGTCACGCACGATCTTCCGTTCGAGTCCGGTGTGCTCGATTGCGACACCGCCCCCCGTTCGTCGCGCTGCTTCCCTCCCATCCACCTTGGTTCCGACGAGTACCTTCTTCTGGGCGACAGCCGCGCGAACTCCGCCGACTCGCTCGCGGCCTGCCGAGGCGGTGCCAGCGCCGACACCGCCTCGTGCGCACGACCGGTGGATAGGGAACAGATCATCGGCGAAGCATTCTTCCGCTTCTGGCCGGTGACCCGATGGGGGATGCCGTAGGCGTCGGCCTCACGCGGGCGCCGCGGGCGCCGCGAGCGGGGGCAGAGCATGCAGACCGCGCCGGTCGGTGCGCGGGGCCCGGCGCTGCGCACGCACTCGGGTCGGGGAGGGCTCCCCTTGCAGCCGGAACGCTCGGCGAAGATCGTCGGCGCTCGTGAAGCCGGCGAATCGCGACACCTCCTCGACGGACAGCACGTCGTAGCGTTGTTCCGTCAGCAGCTGCACGGCGAGCTCGACGCGAAGGCGACGGATCTCCATAGCGGGCGAGGTGCCCTGTTCGGAGAACGCCCGCTGCAGATGCCGGGGGGACACCGCGAGCTCGGCCGCGAGCGACGGCACCGTCAGCTCGGAGTCGGCGCGCCGCGAGGCGATGAGGGCGAGGGCGCGGCGGTAGAGCGAGGGCTGCACCTTGACCGGCCCCGCTCCCACGCTCGCTCGCTCGAGGAACAGGCTGCCGACCATCTCCTCGCTCAACCGCGACAGGGCGTAGGTCGCCACACGTCCGGGCCGGGCCGCCCCGGACAGCAGGGAACGGAAGTAGGCGGTCGCGGGGGTGACCAGGGCCGAGTCGCCCGCGAACAGCGGTCCGTCGCTCTCGTCGAGAGGAGCGCCGAAGGCGGCGACCACGGCCTCGGGTGCCGACACCACGATGACCTCAGCCTCATCCGACCAGGCGAGCAGATAGTCGGAGCGCGAGCGCAGGAAAAGACCCCGGCCAGCGTCGGCACGATGGCGTCGGCGCGAATCGAGCGTCGGTGCGACACTCACGCTCCCGGCCGCGACGAGCATGCAATGCAGGACGGGGGACTCACTCGTCGGCACGACGCGCTCGGCGCCGCGTGCGAGCTCGTATCGCTTCAGCACGACCGACTCGAGGGCGAGAGTGTCGGCTGGGCGGCCCGCGAAGGGTTCGCCCGGCCGACGCGACGAGGGGGGCGGCGTTCCCGGCGCACTCGGGTAGCGCTCGTAGCTCACGCTGCACCTCCCCCCTCGATCGCCTCACAGCGTAGGAGCGACCGATCGGCCCTCCCGCACTGGATCCGCGGGCGCGGACTACGCATTCGGGGCACAGCCCGCACCCGCGGACGCTACGGTCATGACTACTTAGAGAATCCCCGCACCCACCGGGACGGTGACGCTCGAGGTGGCTGTGCGGGTCAGGCCGTTGCCGAAATCGACGACGATCGTGACCGGGAAAGTCGCGAGAGCCGAGATGGAGACACCTGTCGAGTTGCCCGCGAGACCGAGCACGAACGGCACTGTCTGCGTTCCGTTGGAGGGAATGTTCACGGGGAGAGTCGTCGTGAAGGTCGTCAGCGGGAAGCCGTACTGGCCGACGATCGCGGCGCTCTGGTACACCGCCGTCCGCTGCCCGGCTGTCGACGGCACGCCGTTGAGGCTGTAGACGCCGAACCCGCGCGCGCGTCCGACGGGCAGGTTGATACCGGAGGGACGTCCGACGGTGACCGTCACCGTCGCGGTCTGGTTGATCGCACCCGCGCCGTTGGTGATGGTGAACTCCGTCGGCACCGTCGTCAGCGCGGTCGCGGTCAGCGTGCCCCCGCCGTCCAACAGGTTCAGCGAGAGCAGGCCCGTCTGGGTGTTCGTCACCGCCAGGCCGGAGTTGTTGACGGATGCCGCAGCCAGGGGTGCTGCGACCGCAACGGCCATCACCGGGACGGCCCACGCGGCGCCCTTGATGATCGTGCGACGGTCGATGCCGTCGGACTCGCGGCGGGCGGGGGTGACGTCGGTCACGGGATCTCCTCAGGTCGGAATGAGAGGTTTTCCCGTACTTTTTCGCCGCCCACGAACGTCGTCGATGGCTGCGCCGGCATCCGTCGCTCAGGTCACGATCGGTGTCGCGAAGTGTCGGAGTCGGACGCCGCGCGGGTGTGCCGGAGCCCCGTTAGGGCAGATACGGCTCGGCGAGCCCGCGCTCGGCGAGCGACCGCAGGAACGCGCGTACGTCGCGATCGATCTCGGCGCCGTCGACGTCGCCGCGTTCCGCGATCACCCGCACCAGCGACTCCGCCGTCGCACCGCGCGCGGTCGTCAGTGCCGACCAGATGATCGCTGCCGTGTCGCGCAATGCGACCGGCTCGGGAGATCCACCGCGCGCGAGCGACAGCGCGACGAATCCGTCGTCGCTCGACGTCCAGGCGGCATCCGCCCGGGTCCGCCAGGACGGCTCGCGCACCACGACGTCCGCGGCACCGAGCGCGTCCAGCGCGGCGCCCACGACAGCCTCGGCGTCGCCTCTCGGCGGCGCCCCGTGGGCCGCGACCACCGCCTCGGCGAGTGCTCGGGCCGAACGTCCGTCGGCCGCCCGCCAGAGGGCCGGGCCGATGCCGTCGATGATGTGGAGCGTCGCTCCGCCCGCGGGCTCCGGCTGCAACAGGGCGAGCCGCTCACCCGCACCGTCCGTCGGCGAGCCGAGCGCGATCGCGTCGAGATGGGCACCGCGCCACCAGGTCGTCCCTGTTGCCGGGTCCAGGTCGGTCTCGACCTCCGCCGTGAGCGGCTTCGCGTCCGCGACGGGCAGCGTCAACACGACGTCGCCGGGCCGGAACAGAGGCGCCAGGGCCGCGGCGAGGGTCTCGGCCTCACTGTAGGTCACGCGATGCACCCCGCCGATGGCGGCGACGTGCGCAGCGATCCGATGAAGCGGCGCAGGCAGGTCCGCGAGATAGCTGGTCTGCTCGACGAGCTCGGGAAGCACGTCGCCCAGCGCACACGATTCCAGCACCGGAACCTCGGGCCCGCCCGGTACCCGGTGGAGCAGGACGATCGCGCTCAAGCGCAACGGTCGTGCCGCCAGGGGGCGCAGCCCGAGCTCGGATGCTGAACGCTGGGCCTTGTCCCCTGCCGGATCCTCGATGATCGACAGCGGCTTGCGGTAGGGCAGCACCGTCCCGTCGTCCGTGATCCCGACCGTTTCGTCGGTCACGTAGCCGTAGTGGGCGGCGAGCGCGCGCGTCGCGGTCGTCTTGCCCCGCCCCGACGGCCCGACGACCGCCACGACGTTTCCCTCGTCGTCGGCCAGACCACCGGCGTGCAGCATCCATAGCTCACCACGCCTCGCCTCGATCGCGGCCAGCGTCACGGCCTGCGACAGCGCGGCGAGCTCGCGCCGCAGCTCGCCGCGCGTCAGCGCAACGCTGCGGTGAGCCGCCGGCAGGGGATCGTCCGGAGTCGCCTCGGCGTCGCGCCATGCCCGGACGATCGCCTCGATGTCGCCGTCCGCGCGGTCATCGGCGTCGATCCGCACCGCGCATCCGAGCGCGGAGACGAGAGGAAGCGGCGACACCCTCGTAGCCTATGGTCGATCACACCGTCACCGCATCGGATTCCGGACGCGCGCGATGCGCGGACACGACGGACACCCCGACAAGAAGAAGAGCAGTCGCCAGGAATGCGAACGCGATCACGGCGGTGATGTTGCCGTTCAGCGTGACCGCGGACCAGGTCGCGAGATCGACGGGGGCGAGCTCGAACGGTGTGTGGTCCAGCACGACATCGACGACCGGCCCGGCTGACACGGCCAATGCCGCGCCGATGACGCAGGCGCTCGCTCCTCGGAGCAGTCCGCGCAACGGCAGATACCGGAGCACCCCGACGACGAGCAAGGCGATGGCCGCGCCGAACCCCACCAGCGGAAGCACGATGCCGCCGAACGCATCGGCGTCGCCGGCCGCCCACAGGACCACCGCGAGGAACGCCGTCACTGCCGCAGCATCCGCGAGCACCGCGATCACGGCGGCGTGTCGACGCAACCCCGGCGACCCGAACGATCGCAGCGCGAGCGGGCCCCAGATCACGACGACCGCGAACAGGATCGCAGCGCCGGTGACGCCGAGGAACCCCGCCGAGGTCAGCGCCTCGATCGAGGCGAGCAGCAGGCCGAGCGAGGCGAGCGCCGCCGCGAGAGTCGTCCAGCCGCGCCGCCCCGTCACGAGCAGGGGCAGCGTGGTGAGCGAGAAGGCCAGGGCGACCGCCGCCGCGACGATCCAGAACCACGACAGCGTGTGCGCGACCGCGAGGTTCGTCACGAAGGTCGCGACCAGCGCGACGGCGTACGCACCGATCGTCGTCCAGAGCACGGCTGCCCGCCACCGGCGATGCACGCGGGCCTGGTGCGCGTCGAGACGTCCGCGGTCGTCTGCGCTCGCGCTGACGAGCTCGCCCTCGGTCACTCCCAGCGCTCGTGCCAGCGGGCCGAGCGTCGCGAGGTCGGGGTACGACAGCCCGCGCTCCCACTTCGACACCGCCGACTCGGTCACGAAGACGCGCGCGGCGAGCTCCTTCTGCGTCAGCCCGGCCGCCCGCCGGGCGCCGGCGAGGAAGCGCCCCACGTCGCCTTTGTGTGTTCCGACCTCGGGCGATCCGGCTTCATGCGTTTCATTCACGTCGCTCAGTGCACCACCACCGGGCTCGGCGCACCAAGCCGACACGGCCCCGACACGGCCCGACCATCTGGCCAGCCCGGAATCACGCGGATCGCGCGCCTCAGGGCAGGCGAACCGAGTCGGTCTTCGGGTGCTCGCGCGGCATCCGGTCTCGGTCGTACGTGATGGCGGAGTAGCCGTGCGGGATCGGCTGCCCCTCCTCGTCGACGCTCACGAACACGAGCCGCTCGATCGAGAGGATCCGCTTGCGCGTGATCATGTTGCGCACGACGGCCCGCATCGTCAGCGAGGTGCGCCCGAAGTGCGTCGCCGTCAGTCCCATCTCGATGAGGTCGCCCTGCAGCGCCGACGACTCGAAGTTGATCTCCGAGATCAGCTTGGTCACCACTCGATAGTTGCCGAGCTGGATGATCGCGTAGATCGCCGCTTCTTCGTCGATCCAGCGGAGAAGGCTTCCACCGAAGAGCGTGCCGTTGGCGTTGAGGTCTTCCGGTCGCACCCACTTGCGCGTGTGGAAGTTGATGCCGCCCTCTGACCAGGGCCATTCCGAACTCGTCTGATCGCTCACGTTCATCCAGCCTAGCTCGCCATGATCGCACGGTCCGGGCGTCGCGTCGACCGGTTCCCCGCGCGCGGCGGGCGGCGGATGATATGGGCATGGACAAGCCTGCGAAAGACTTCGACGCTCACGAGGTGGCGGAGGAGGTCGCCGAGCGCGTCAAGAAGCGGATGCCGGATGTCGACGACGATCTCATCCGCCGCGAGGCGGCCGCATCGGTCGAGAGCCACGCCGACGCACGCGTGACGGACTTCATCGGCATCATCGCAGAGCGCGAGACCCGCGAGCGCCTCGCCGACATCGCCGATGAGTCCTCAGGCGCCGCCTCCGACTGACCAGGCCGCCTCGATGCGGGCGATGCGCCGCTCCAGAGAGGCGAGCGCCCCCGCGACATCCACCGAGGGGCTGATCGTGTGCACCGCGATCAGCCGTCCGTCGATGCTGGCGGTGAGACTGCCCGGCATGAGATTCGCCACGAGCGCCAGCGCCGCGCGGCCCGCCGACGTCTCGAGCATCGTCGTATGCGCGACCCACTCCGGATCGATGTCGGGTCCTGGCAACCAGATCGCCCGCCGCGCGACATCGATCCCGCCGATGATCGAGCGACCGATCACCCATGCGGCCAGCTCGACAACCCCGAGCGCTCCTCGCACCGAGCGGGTCAGCCCGGCCCGGCGCCTCGGTATTCCCGTCAGGGCATACGTGGTCGCAGTGACCGCAGGGACGGCGACCACGCCGTAACCGAGCGCCGCCAGCGACGCCTCGGTCGCCGCGATCCAGACGGCAGCGATCACGACGATCCGGCACAGCACGGAGACGATCACCGTTCCCACCCGTCCGGCCGTCATGGCACCATCACCGCCGCCAGAACCGCGACGAGCACGGCACCGCCCAAGGCGAGGGCGATCACCGCACCCGAACCGGACCAACTGCCGATCGCCCGCTGCGCGCGGTCGAGACCCGGTCCCGCGCTCGGACCGGCGGCGATCCGGGCGACGACGGCACCCCGCACCTGTCCCAGGCCGTTCGACGCGACGGTGAGACCGCGCAGAACGATCCGCGCCGCGCGCTCCTCGACCACCACGATGTCACCGGGGGGCACGGTGGGTGAGCGCTCCGGTGCGCGCCGCGTGACCCCGAGGGCGATCGCGGCGCCGGCGAGTCCGAGCAGCAGCGGCCACGTCTGCGCCCAGATGGCCGACGGATCGAGCCAGCCTGGCACGCTCAGCGGCGGCGCCCATGCTGACGCGAGCGCCGCGACCGGCACCACCGCAAGCACCGACAGGGCGACCCACGCGATGCCGCGCATGCGCGCCGTGGGCTTCGGCGTGCGCTCGCGCCGCGCCAGCGTGACGGCGAACCGAGCCAGCAGCAGCGTCGACCCCACGCCGAACCACGGCAGCACATCGGCGACGCCGAGCGCGGGCAGCCACGGCACCGGCACCTCGCCGACGGCCTCCTTCGCGACGTACTTCGCGATGAACCCGCTCGTGAACGGTGCGCCCACGAGCGCGAGGGACGCGACGGCGAGCGCCGCCGTGACGCTCCAGCGCGGCAGCCGTTCGCTGTCCCACGCCTGCACTCCCAGGAACAGAGCCCCCTTCACGAGCCCGTGCGAGACGCTGTAGACCACAACGGCGGCGATGCAGGCCGGCGCGAGCGCGGGGGCGACGAGGGCCGCACCGATGACGGACGTGAGGAAGCCCATCTGGCTGATGCTGCTGTAGGCGAGGATGACCTTGGGATTGCGCTGCAGCACGCCGGCGGGCACCGCCAGCAGCCCGCCCACGAGGCCGAGCACGAGGAACACCGCGCCCCACGTCGGCTCGCCGGTTCCCTCGCCGAGCGGCAGGAAGCGCAGCCACCCGACGATGCCGGCCTTCAGCATCGCTCCCGACAGCACCGCGCTCGCGGGACTCGGGGCTGCCGGATGCGCGAGCGGCAGCCAGACGTGCAGCGGGACGGTGCCCGCCTTCACTCCGAAGCCGATCAGCAGCAGCAGGATGATCGTCCCCTGCGCGGGCGAGGCGGAGACGGCCGCCGGAGCCTCCCCGACCGTCGTGACGCCATCCGCGGCCAGCAGCAGCAGCGCCGCGAGCACGGCGCACTCCCCGAACACCGTCAGCACCAGATAGATGGCGCCGGCACGCCGCGCGCTCGGCGTCCGGTCGTGCACGACGATCGCGTACCCGAGGAAGTTCATCGCGGCGAAGGCGAGGTAGAACGTCACGAGATCGTCAGCGAGGAACACCGCGATGTTGCCGGTGAAGCACAGCAGCAGGAAGGCCGTCAGCACATGCGGACGCTCGGCTTTCGACCGGACCACGAACGACAGGGCCATGCCGTAAAGAACGACCGCCATCAGCGCCAGGGGCCGTGCGACGGCGTCGAGCCGGATGGAGGTGCCGAGCAGCATCCACGGGATCTCATGGCGGTCGCCGGCGTCGAAGACCGCCGCCATACCGGCGGGCAGCACGGCGAGCCAGGAGAAGCGGGTGATCGCCTCCCGCGCCCGGCGCGCCCGCGTACCGCCGACACCGCTCAGCACGGCGATGAGCACCGCGACGAGCAGCGGCGACGACAGTGCGGGGAGGAAGATCACAGCCACGCTCCGTCCGCGATGAACCGTGCCGGCGACCATGGCGAGAACTCCCAGCCCGCGGCGACGCCGAGTCCGACGACGGCCGCGGCTGTGATGAGGGTGGGAACGAGCAGCGCGGCGGGCGCTTCGAGGCGCCGCGCGTGGTCGCCCGGCTGGGTCAGCCGGGGCGCCCGCTCCGCCGACGCGGCCGTGGCCGCAGGCTCCGTCCACATCGCGATGATCACCGGCAGGAAGTACCCGGCGTTGAGGATCGTGCTCGTCAGCAGCACCGCGATGACCCAGGGCTCGCCGGCATCGAGGGCGCCCACCCCCAGCGCCCACTTCGAGATGAACCCGGCGAAGGGGGGCAGCCCGATCATCCCGAGCGCCGCGATCGTGAAGGCCGTCGCCGTCAGCGGCATCCGCCGTCCGACTCCGGAGAGCTCGCTGATCCTGTGGATCTTCAGCTCCTCGGCGAACAGCCCGGCACAGAAGAAGAGGGTGATCTTCATGAACCCCTGATTGACCATGTGCACGATCGCGCCGGCGGTGGCCATCGGGGCCAGCAGCGCGGCCCCGAGCGCGATGTAGGCCACCTGAGACACGGTCGAGTAGGCGAGGCGCTTCTTCAGGTCGTCCTGGGTGAGCGCACGGAGCGAGCCGTAGACGATCGTGATCGAGGCGACGACCGCGAGCACCGCGAGCAGGCCGAGATCGGCGAACAGCTGGAAGCCGAACGTGTCCTCGACGACCCGGATGATGCCGAAGGCACCGGCCTTGACCACCGCCACCGCATGCAGGAGGGCGCTGACGGGCGCCGGGGCGACCATCGCGACCGGCAGCCAGCCGTGCAGAGGGAACAGCGCGGCCTTGACCCCGACCCCCGTGAGCAGCAGTGCGCCGATCACGGTCGCCGTCGCGGGGTCGCGCGCGGCGAGCGCCGCGACGGCGGGGACGCCCCCGGACACGAACTCGACCGGACCCACCTCGAGGGTCAGCCACGCGACGCCGAGCAGCAACACGACCCCGCCCACGAGCGTGTAGCCGAGGTAGGTGCGCGCTCCGCGCGTCGCCTCGGGCGTGCCGCGGTGGGCGACGAGCGGATAGGTCACGAGGGTCAGCAGCTCGAAGAAGATGAGGAAGGTGAAGAGGTTCTGGGCCAGGGCGATGCCGGTCGTCGCCGTCACGCACAGGCTGAAGAACCCGAAGAACCGGCTGCGATTCGGGGCGCCTTCGAGGTAGCCGATCGCGTAGACGGTCGTGACGAGCCAGAGTCCCGACGAGAGCGCGACGAAGAACAGTGAGAACGTGTCGGTGACGAAGACGATCTCCAGCCCGGGGATCCACTCGAACGAGGAACGGAGCTTCTCCCCCGACACGACGATGGGGATGAGCACGACCACGATCGCCGCCTTCGCGATCGCGCCGGCGAGGTTGAGCGCCGTGCGCAGCCGCCGCTGCTCCTCCCTCAGGCCGAAGATGACGAGCGCCGGCACCAGCGAGGTCAGCAGCAGCACGACCGGGATGAGGCTGGGCGAGACGACGGAACCCGGGATCATGGCGCCGCCCCCTCGATGATGGCCACGAGAGGCCCCGGGAAGACGCCGATGACGACGGATGCCGCGGCCAGGACGAACGGCACGATCGAGAGCGTGCGCCTCGGCACGCCGTTCGGGGGCGGCGGGTCATCGCCCGGCGGGGCGAACATCTCTCGGAGCATCTTCGCGACGTACGCGAAGGTCAGCAGTCCGCCCGCGAGCAGCACCGCGACCCACCACCAGGCGCCGACCGCGAGCGAGGACTCCAGCAGCTGCCACTTGCCCACGAACCCGAGGGTGGGCGGCAGGCCCGCCAGGCCGACCCCCGCGATCCCGATCGTGGCGGCCGCGAGCGGCATCCGGGCGAGCGCGCCCCTCAGCCCGCCGAGGCGGTCGCTGCCGTACGCGACCACGAGCGTGCCGGCCGCGAGGAACATCGCCGCCTTCGCGAGCCCGTGCGCGACCGCGAGCACGACTCCGCCGCTCCAACCGGCCGCGCCCGCGTCGTTTCCGTGCGCGCCGCCATCGAGCATGAGCGGCAGCATCAGCACGAGGTACCCGACCTGCGCGACCGTCGAATAGGCGATGACGGTCTTCAGCCGATCGCGACGCAGCGCCATGAACCCGCCCCAGAGGATGCCGGCGGCTCCGGCCGCGGCCGCGGTGTTCGCCAGCACGGGCCCGAGGGCGGTCTCCGGACCGACCGCGGCGAACATGCGCCACAGCACGAACAGCGACGCCTTGATCACGAGCGCCGACAGCAGCGCGCTCACCGCGGCGGGGGCAGCCGGATGCGCGACCGGAAGCCACGAATGCAGCGGGAACAGCGCCATCTTCGCCCCCATGCCGACAAGCGCCAGGGCGAGCACGGCCGCCGTGACGGGACCGTCGTCGAGGCGACCCGCCGCCAGAGCGAGGTCGAGCGTCCCCGCCTGCCCGTAGACGAGCGCGACCGCCAGGAGGTAGAACAGCGAACCGGTCACCGCCACGAACAGATACCGCAGTGCCGCCGCACGCGCCCGCGCCCCTCCCAGGGCGACGAGCGCGACCGCGGCCAGGGTCAGCAGCTCGAGCAGGACGTAGATCGTGAACAGGTCCGCGGCCACGAACACACCCGAGATCGCGGCCATCGCGAAGAGCGCCAGCGGCCAGAAGCTGTCGGCGCCGATGAGACGTGGCTCTGCCGAGCCCATGACGAAGGCGGCAAGGAACACGACATGGGCGAGGGCGAGCATCGCGACCGACGCTCCATCCGCCTGCAGCGCGATGCCCAGTGGGGGGATCCATCCCGCGAGCTCGGTACGCACAACGCCGGTGTCCACGACAGCCGGCCACAGCGCCATCACGACGGAACCGCTCGCGACGACGGCCACGACTCCCACGGCAGCGCGGAACCGAGCGGGAACGAGCGCGGCGACCACAGCGGCGGCCACCGGCACGAACAGCAGCAGCGGGATCATCCGTCTCCCTGCTCGTTCTCGTCGGTGGTGTCCTCGACCCGGCGAGCGAGCGCGAGAGCGAGGCCTGTGATCGCGGCCATGACGACGATCCCCGTCAGGACGAGCGCCTGCGGCACGGGATCGGGCGCGCCGCCGTCAGCGCCCGCTGCGCCGCGGTCGGCGAGAGCCAGCAGCACGAGCATCACTCCGCCCGAGGCGACGTTCAGCGCGACGATGCGGCGGATGAGGTCGCGCACCACGAGGTGCGCCGTGGTGCCGATGACGAACACCACGACGCCCGCACCGAGGAAGAGCAACGTCGCGTTCATGCGCGCTCCTCATCCACCGCGCCGGCGGGACTCGCGCTGTCATCGACCGCGCCGGCGGGACTCGCGCTGTCATCGATCGCGCCGGCGGGACTCGCGCTGTCATCGACCGCGCCGGCGGCGAAGAAGATCTCGCTGAGCGCGACGCCGATCCCCGCGGCGAGCACCGCTTCGATCGCGAGGATCGCCCCACCCGCCCACGCGGTGTCGAGCCCGAGCCATGCGCCCGTCACGACGAGGCCGATGACGGCGAGGGCGACGAATGCGAGCAGGCTCGTGCCCACGATCGCCGTCGCGACGGGGCGCGAGACGGCGGCGGCTCGGATGCCGCACAGCCGCGCGATCACGAGAGCCGCGGCGATCAGCGCGCCCGACTGGAACGCCCCGCCGGGCTGAACGCTGCCGGCCACCAGCACCCAGATCGCGAGCACGAGGACGACCGGCACGATCACGACGGCAAGAGCCCGCCGCACCGGATCAGCCGGCCTCACGGGCCGCAGCCGCTCGCCGCCGACCGCGCCCGCGGCCACCGCGGCGACGACGAGCACGGCGATCTCGAGAAGCGTGTCGAGGCTGCGATAACTCAGCAGCACCGCCGTGACGGGGTGCGAGACGCCCGCCGCGTCCGTCGCCGCGACCGCCTCCCGGCCCAGGTCGGCGGGTTCGGCGCTCACGCTGCGTACGGCCAGCAGCAGACCGACCAGACCAGCCGCACCCCCTGCGACGGCGACCCCGATCGTCACCGCCCGACCCCGCGATTCGGCGCTCGGTCGCGGCGGTGCCCGGCGTTCGAGCGCGTCGACCAGCAACGCCCCGGCGATACCGCCGCCCAGCGCCGCCTCCGCGAGCGCGACATCGGGCGCATCGATGCGACCCCACAGCACCGCCAGCAGGATGCCGAACACGAGGAAGGCTGTCGTCGCGGCGGCCCGGCCCCGCACGAGCACCGCCACCGAGGCGACGACGACCGCCCCGACAGCGAGCAGATCCAGGAGGTCGACGTTCATGAGCCGCCGTCCGCGTCGCTGCGCCGCTTCCGGCGCTCACTGCCGGCCAGCAGGTGGGAGTTGCCTGCGGTGCCGAGGAGCGCGAGCATCCAGATCAGCAGCAGCTTCGCCGCGACCCCGACGATGCCGAGCCCGTCGCCGCCGCGGGCGATCGCATCGACGATGAGGGCGATGACGATGAACCCGAGGCCGAGGTTGTCGGCCTTGGCGACAGCGTGGAGGCGGGTCGGAAGATCCGGAAAACGAAGCAGCCCCAGCGTGCCGACGACGACGAACAGGCATCCGACCGACAGCAGGCAGATCACAAGGACGTCCAGCACCCCGACGTTCGCTGCGGTCACCGCTCTGCCCGCCGGGTGTAGACGACCACGACGACCGTTGCGAGGGCGACCACCGTGACCGCGACATCACGAAGAGCCGCGACGCCCAGCGCCGAGGCGAGGACGACGAAGAGCGCGGCGCCGCTCGTGCCCAGAAGCACGAAGGCCGTCAACCGGTCCTCGGGGCTCGGCCCGCGCACCGCACGCCAGAGTCCCACGACGATGCAGACGAGCAGAACGGCGGCGACCGCATGCAGCGCGATGTCCACTGCGGTCATGGCGTCTCCCCTCCGACGTCGTCACCACTGACGATATCCGGAATGCGAAGCCGCCCCGGTGCGGGGCTACCGGCGGTCGTCGGTGGTCTGTCCGTAAACGTTCTGATACCGGTCGTACAACGCATCGATCGCGTCCTGCGGAATCGGGAGCAGCTCCCCCGCCTGCCGGGCGATGTGGACCGTGCGAGCCACGTCCTCCACCATCACCGCAGCCTTGACCGCATCCTTCGCACTCGACCCGATCGTGAACGGCCCATGGTTCTGCATCAGCACCGCCCGAGAACGATGCCCCCGAAGCGTCTGCACGATCCCCCGACCGATCGAGTCATCACCGATGATCGCGAACGGCCCCACCGGAATCGGCCCCCCGAACTCATCGGCCATCGCCGTGATCACACACGGGATCTCCTCACCCCGCGCCGCCCACGCCACCGCGTACGTCGAATGCGTGTGCACCACACCACCCACCTCGGGCATGTTCCGATACACATACGCATGAGCGGCCGTGTCACTCGACGGCGACCGATCACTGCCCGGCGTCCCCGGCACCACATTGCCGTCCAGATCGCACACGATCATGTTCTCCGGCGCCAACTCGTCATACGACACCCCCGACGGCTTGATGACCATGAGGTCGTCGGCGGGGTCTGCGCCCAGGCGCACCCGACCCGACACGTTGCCGCCGGTCCACACGACCAGCCCGTAACGCACCAGCTCCGCGTGCAACGACGCCACCTCGGCCCGAACCCGCGCCACCGCTTCGTGTTCCATCGGACTCCTCCGCTTCTCGGGATGCCGGATCCGCCTTCGGGACCGGCGCTCGACATGTTACCGGTAACACCATGCGGGTCACGGAAACAGCCTCTCATCTGGAAGAGTTGTCGGAATGGGTGACAACGTCTTCCTCGGTGCCGTGGCGATCGGCATCGGCGCGGTCGTCGGGATCGTGCTGTTCGTTCCCTTCGTCGCGATCCAGTACCGGCGCGCGGGCCACCTCACCGCGGGGCAGCTCGTGCTGTGGAGCGCGGCCCTCGTGTACTTCTTCGCCATCTGGACGTACACCCTCCTGCCTCTCCCCGATCCCGCCGGCATGCGCTGCGCGGGGGTCAACCTCAACCCCTTGGAGCTGGTCGACGACATCCGAGGTGCCGGGCAGCGCGCGGGCGGCAGCACCCGGGCGTTCCTCACCGACTTCGCCTTCCTGCAGCTCGCGCTCAATGTCCTGCTCTTCCTGCCGCTCGGCTTCTTCGTCCGCGTGCTCGCCCGCCGCGGCATCCTCGTCGCACTCGCCGCCGGCCTCGGGATCTCCCTCATCGTCGAGTTCACTCAGCTCACCGGTGTCTGGGGCGTCTACCCGTGCGCCTACCGCGTCTTCGACGTCGACGATCTGCTCACCAACACCGTCGGCGCGGTCATCGGCTCCATCCTCGCCCTCCTCGTGCCGCGCCGGCCGGTCTCGGATGAGCCCGACGCCCCGCGGCCCGTGACCCGGGGCCGCCGCATCCTCGCGATGGTGTGCGACCTGCTCGCCTACGCGCTCGTCGGCATCTTCGTCAGCGTCGGCATCCAGGCCGCCCTCGTCGTCACCGGCAACCGCGACGTCGCCGTCGAGACCGACCTCGCCGGTCAGGTCGGCTCCGTCGCCGCCCTGATCATCGTGGCGGGATGCGTCCTGGTGTCGGGGCGCACGATCGGCGACCTGACCGTGCGCCTCCGCTACGCGGGAGGACCGGCCCCCGCCGGCGTGACGCGGCTGACCCGGCTCATCGGCGGCATCGGCGGATATGCCCTGTTGGACCAGCTCCCGGGCCCGTGGGGCTTCCTCACCTTCGCCTTCCTCGTGACGGCCACGATCCTCGCGTTCACGACCCGCGCCGGCCGGGGCCTGCCCGGAGTCCTCGGCGGCCAGGAGCTGCGCGACAGCAGAGAGCATGGTCCCGCAGGACGAGTCGAAATCACCCGTACGGGGGACGCGCGCCGGCGCTGAGGTCCGTACCGTCGAGAGCATGGACGTCGAAGCACTCGCCCACACCGCCACCGGCGCTCTCGTCGGCATCGCCCTCGGATTCGTCGTGGGGCTGCTCACCCTCAACCCGATGCTCGGCGTGATCGTCGGCGGCGTCGCGATGGTCGTCCTCGCGATCGCGGCCGTCATGCTGCTTCCCCGCGGCATGTACCGCTGAGGGGGTCACGCCCGCTTGACCCTCACGCGACGTGAGGGCAGAGAGTGGTCGCATGACCGACCAGCACACCCCGTATTACGACGCTTTCGAGATCAGCCCCGTTCCCCCGCCCGGACCGGATGCCGTCGCCCCCGAGCCCTACCGCGGCATCTACGGGATGCCGGCGTTCGTGACCATCCCCACGCATGACTTGTCGACCTCGACGCAGTTCTGGACCGCGGGCCTGGGGTTCTTCGAGCTCTTCACGATCCCGGGAACGCTCGTGCACCTCCGCCGCTGGGCCTTCCAGGATGTCCTCCTCGTCGCCGCCGACCCGGCCACGCTGCCCGCGTCCGAACCACCCGCGCTGACCTACAGCTACGCCTGCATCCTCACCGAGCTCGACGGCATCGCCGCGGACTGCCGCGCCCTGGCCCCGGGGGCGGTGGGCGATCCGCGCGACACCCCATGGAACAGCCGCGAGGTCGAGATCCTCACCCCGGAGAACGCGCGTATCGTCGTCACGGCGGCGAAGCCCTACGAGCCCGACAGCGCAGCGGCACGCTCCCTCGCCGCCATCGGCATCACACCCTCGCAGGAGCACCCATGAGCGACATCAGCACGGACGGGGTGACGGTCGGGCGCGCGGCATCCGATCTCAGGGTCACGGTGCGCACCCTGCACCACTGGGACGAGATCGGCCTCGCCTCGCCGTCGCTGCGCACCGACGCGGGATACCGGCTGTACACCGCCGACGACATCGCGCGTCTGCAGCGCATCGTCGTGTACCGGGAGGTCGGGCTGGGGCTCGACCAGATCCGCTCGATTCTCGACGAACCCGATCGCGACACCTCCGCCGCCCTGCGGGCGCAGCGCGACGAGGTGTCACGATCGCTCGCCCGGCTCGAAGACCTCCGCGCGGGTCTCGACCGGATGATCGAGGCGCACGAGCGCGGCGTCCTGCTCACGGCCGAGGAGCAGCTGTCGATCTTCGGCCCCGACTGGAACCCCGACTGGCCCGCGCTCGCCCGGCGCCGGTACGGTGATTCCCCGCAGTGGCAGCAGTACGCGGAGCGCGCCGCCACCCGCAGCCCCGACCAGTGGCGCGCGGTCACCGCGGCGATGACCGCGCTCGAGGGCGACCTCGCCGCGGCGGCGGGCGCCGGCATCGAGCCCGGCGCTGCCGAAGCCGATGCGCTCGTCGAGCGCCATCGCGCAGCGATCAGCGAGTACTTTCCGGTCAGCCGGTCGATGCAGGTGTGCCTGGGTCGGATGTACGAGGCGGATGCCGCATTCGCCGCGCACTACGACCGTCTCCGCCCCGGCCTCGCCTCGTGGCTGCGCCGCAGCATCGACGAGAGCGCCCGCGCCCGCGGCATCGACCCCGACACCGCGGTATGGGAGTGACGACGCGGGAGTGACGGCTCAGCGCCGTCCGCCGGTGAACGCGCGCCACATGACGGCGGCGTGCGACTCCTTCGCGTGCTCGACGCCGACCTCGTCGCCCTCCCGCGCGCTGAACCATTCCTGCACGCGATAGCGGGCCGCCCGCCACATCAGGGCGATCCCGCCGTACGCCGGGCGGGGCACGCGTGCCTCCTCCTGCGACATCTGACCGCGGCGCGGCAGGTCGCCCGCGACGAAGGCGTCCATGAGCTTGGCTACGCCGATCGCGTTGCCGTTGATGACCGAGTGCGCGGCACCGTGGATCTCCCACCGCCACGCGTCGTGCGCGACGGACAGGAGCTCCGAGTGGAAGTACCGCGGCGACGAGAAGTCGCGCGCGCCGCGGATCAGCAGCACCTGCGCAGAGACGTCCGCCAGGCGGTCGCGCAGCGGATACCGCATCATGTGCGGCAGCACCCGCATGAAGTATGCGAAACCGCAGAGCAGGTAGGCGCTGACCGCCAGCAGCACGAGACGGAACGGCTCGAACAGCGACGACTGCGCGAACCGGATCCCCTGCAGCACCACCGAGCGCTCGCGGTCGTTCACGACCGGCCCGATGAGAACGGCCTGACGGATGGCGGGGCGCCGCGCGAGCACCTCCGTCACGATCTGCGTGCCGAAGGAGTGCCCGAGCAGCACCGGGTCCTCGAGCTCGAACCGGTCGAGCACCGCCTCCACCTGGTCGGCGAAGAACGACACCGACGGCTCGTCACGCGGCGCACGCTGGCCCGCGAAGCCGGGGAGGTCGAGCGCGAAGACCCGCGCGTTCTGCGCGAGCAAGGGAGCGAGCAGGTCGAAGTACGTCGCGGCGACCCCGATCCCCGCGATCAGCACGAAGACCCGCTCCGCGTCCGCCGACGAGGCGGTCTGCACCCGCGTGACCCGCGTGCGCACCCCGTCGAACGCGACCGTCTCGACGTCGATGTCGGCCGGCTCCATATCATCTTCACCGCCGCGAGCGCGCCCCTCCACCATGTCCCTACCGTCTCACACGCCGGCCCGTGCAGACTGTGCCGATGACCCTCACCTTCGCCATCGTCGGCAGCGGCTGGCGCAGCGACTTCTTCCTGCGCGTCGCCGCCGCCCTGCCCGAGCGGTTCCGCGTCACCGGTCTCGTCACCCGCAGCGCGGCGACGGCGGCCGAGACCGAGACGCGCTGGGGCGTCCGCGGCTACCCCGACCTCGACACGCTCCTCGCCGACGGCACCCCCGACCTCGTCGTCGTGTCGGTGCCGCGCGACGTGGCGCCCGGGATCATCGTCGACCTCGCCGGCCGCGGCATCCCGGTCCTGACCGAGACCCCGCCCGCGGCGGGGATCGACGACCTCGTCGCCCTGTGGGAGCACCTGGCCCGCCCGGGGATGCCGACCGTCCAGGTCGCCGAGCAGTACCACCTCTCACCGCTGCTGTCGGCGCAGCTCGCGGTCGCCCGTTCCGGCCGGCTGGGCATCCCGTCGTACGCACTCGTCGCGCAGTGCCACGACTACCACGGCGTCAGCGTCATGCGGCGGGCCCTCGGGATCGGCGCCGACGAGGTCGAGATCTCGGCATCCGTCTTCCGCTCCCCGCTCGTGGCCGGCCCCGACCGCGCCGGCGACCCGACCGCCGAGCGCGTCGTCACGGCGACGCAGACCACGGCACGGTTCGCCTTCGACGACCGCCTGGGCGTGTACGACTTCGCGAGCGAGCAGTACTTCTCGTGGATCCGCGGCAACCGCCTGTTGATCCGCGGCGAGCGCGGCGAGATCGAGAACGGCGAGGTGCGCCGCCTCCGCCGGTTCGACGAGCCCGTCTTCGACTCTCTGCGACGGGTCATGACCGGCGAGGGCGGCAACCTCGAGGGGATGTTCCTGCGCGGCATCCTCCTCGGCGAGGAATGGCTCTTCCGCAACCCCTTCCTGCCCGCCCGCCTCAACGACGACGAGATCGCGATCGCGCGCATGCTCGATGGCATGCCCCACGCCATCGACGGCAGCGCACCGGTGTATTCGCTGGCCGAGGCGAGCCAGGATCACTACCTGGCGCAGCTCTCGCAGCAGGCGGCCGAGACCGGTAACACCGTGCGCTCGACGCGTCAACCCTGGGCCGATGTCGTCGACGCGGAATTGCATGCCCGGGAGGCCAGCGGGTAATTTTTCGGTATGCCGAAAAATCGACATCGTCGCCTCTCCGCCCTGGTCGCCCTCGGCGCGGTGACCGCACTGCTCGCGGGCTGCGCGACGGGCTCGAACGCCGACGTCTCGGGCGAGCCGTCCGAGGGCCGGCCCGTCGTGCTGACGACCTTCACGGTGCTCGCCGACATCGCGCGCAACGTCGCGGGCGACCGGCTCGATGTGCGCTCGATCACGAAGGCCGGAGCCGAGATCCACGGCTACGAGCCCACCCCGCGCGACATCGCGGCGGCATCCGACGCGGATCTGATCCTCGACAACGGGCTGGGCCTCGAGTCATGGTTCGCACGGTTCGTGGAGACCGCCGACGCACCGCACGCCGTGGTCTCCGACGGCGTCGAGACGATCGACATCACCGGCGACGCCTATGCCGGCAAGCCCAACCCTCACGCCTGGATGAGCCCCCTGAACGTGCAGCTGTACGTCGACAACATCGTCGCGGCGTTCAGCGAACTCGATCCCGCGGGCGCCGACGCCTACGCCGCGAACGGCGCGGCATACAACGACGAGCTGCAGCGGATCCACGACGATCTCGTCGCCGACCTCGCGACGGTTCCTGTCGAACAGCGGGCGCTCGTCACATGCGAGGGCGCCTTTTCGTACCTCGCCCGCGACGCCGGACTCACCGAGGCCTACATCTGGCCCGTCAATGCCGAGCAGCAGGCGACGCCCCAGCAGATCCGGCAGACGATCGAGTTCGTCCAGGACAACGACGTGCCCGCCGTCTTCTGCGAATCGACCGTGTCGGACCGCCCGATGCAGCAGGTGGTCGAGGCGACGGATGCCGTCTTCGGCGGCACGCTCTACGTCGATTCGCTCTCCGAGCAGGGCGGACCCGTGCCGACCTACCTCGACCTCATCCGCCACGACGCCGAGACGATCACGGCGGCGCTGACCGGGAGCGCCTCGTGAGCACCGCGAGCGGCGCATCCCCCGGGATCGAGGTCTCGGGGGTCTCGGTGCGCTACCGCGACATCGTGGCGCTCGACGACGTCGATCTCACCGTCACGCCCGGACGGGTCACCGCACTGATCGGCATGAACGGCTCGGGAAAGTCGACGCTGTTCAAATCGATCACGGGCCTCGTGCGCCCCGCGAGCGGACGGGTGAGCATCGCCGGGCAGACTCCCGCCGCCGCTCGCCGTCGCGGCCTCATCGGGTACGTGCCGCAGAGCGAGGACGTCGACTGGACCTTCCCGGTGTCGGTGCGCGACGTCGTGATGATGGGCCGATACGGACGCCTGGGCCCCACCCGGCGCCCGCGCCCCGACGACCATCGCGCCGTCGACGCCGCGCTCGAGCGCGTCGAGCTGAGCGAACTCGCCGACCGTCAGATCGGCCGACTGTCGGGCGGACAGCGCAAGCGCGCGTTCGTCGCGCGCGGCATCGCTCAGGATGCCGGCATCCTGCTCCTCGACGAGCCGTTCGCGGGCGTCGACAAGAAGTCCGAGGCGACGATCGTCCGCTTGCTGCGCGAGCTCGCCGCCGACGGCCGCACCGTGCTGGTCTCCACCCACGACCTCCACGCCCTCCCATCCCTCGCCGACGAGGCGGTGCTGCTGCTGCGCCGCGTCGTCTTCCAGGGAGCCGTCGACGAGGCGCTCCGCCCCGAGCTGCTGGCGCGCGCCTTCGGCCTGACCACCGAGGAGCGCCCGTGACCGTCATCGACATCCTGCTCGAGCCGCTGCAGTACGAGTTCATGCTGCGCGCCCTGTCGGCCACGGCCATCGCCGCGGTCGTCTGCGCCGTGCTGTCGTGCTGGCTCGTCCTCATCGGCTGGTCGCTGATGGGCGACGCCGTCAGTCACGCCGTGCTCCCCGGTGTGGTGCTCGCCTACGTCCTGGGCGCCCCGTTCGCGATCGGCGCCCTGGTGTTCGGCTTCGTCGCGGTCGCCCTCATCGGCATCATCCGGGGCACGAGCCGCGTGAAGGAGGATGCCGCCATCGGCATCGTGTTCACGACGCTGTTCGCGCTCGGCCTCGTGCTCATCTCGGTCACGCCGAGCCAGACCGACCTCAACCACATCCTCTTCGGCAACGTCCTCGGGGTCTCGGCGGGCGACCTCGTGCAGATCGGCGTCCTGGCCGCCGTCGCCTTCGCGGTCCTGTTCATCAAGCGGCGCGACCTCACCCTGTTCGCCTTCGACCCGATCCACACCTTCGCCATCGGGCTCTCTCCCCGCCTGCTGTCGGGCCTCCTGCTGGGCGTCCTCGCGCTGACCGCGGTCGTCGCCCTGCAGGTCGTGGGCGTCGTGCTGGTGGTCGCGATGCTCATCATCCCGGGAGCCACGGCGCACCTGCTCACCGACCGCTTCGGCCGCATGCTCGTCATCGCGCCGGTGCTCTCGGCGGCATCCTCGATCGTCGGCATCTACTTGAGCTACTGGGTGGACGCCTCGTCGGGCGGACTCGTCGTGCTCGTGCAGGGCGTCGTGTTCGCCGCGGTGTACCTCTTCAGCCCGAAGCACGGGATCATCGGCCGTCGGATCGCCTCGCGCAAGTCCGTCGCCGAATCCGTTCCCGCTGGCTAGCGTGCCGCTATGAAGATCAGCGAGATCCACTGGAACGACGAAGCCCGCCAGAAGGTGCTCGACGACGCCGACCGTGTCCTGCAGGATGCCGTCGCCGCCGTCGCCGCGACCGACGACGCGAACGACGCCGACAAGGCCTACGCCGCGCTCGTCAGCCACATGAAGGACAAGTTCATCGACTGGGAGCCCGGCCCCGACGTCCGCACGTACGCCGACGCCCTCGCCGCCGGCGAGATCGAGCTCGAGCAGGCCGGCTGACCGGCCGGATGTCCCGGGATCGGGCCCCGCTGCTGCAGATCAGCCGCATCTACGCCGAGGAGGCCGCGCTCGCGCTGCCCCGCGGGCAGGAGATCGTGGCGCGGTGGCCCGATGCCGAGATCGTGCCGATCGACTCGCACTGGCTCGTTCCCGAGATCCACGGCGACGAGACGAACGTGCGCCGCTGGGTGCGGATCAAGACCGAGGCGCTCGTGCTCGGTGTGAAGAAGTCGGTCGCGACCCGGCTCAACGGCCGCTCGGCCGATTTCATCGCGCCGTCGACGGCGAACGGCTGCGCCATGGCCTGCTCGTACTGCTACGTGCCGCGCCGCAAGGGATACAGCAACCCCGTCACGGTCTTCGCCAACATCGACGAGATCTCCCGCCATCTCGCCCGCCACATCTCCCGGCAGGGACCGAAGACCGAGCCGAACCAGTGCGACCCCGAGGCGTGGGTCTACGACATCGGCGAGAACAGCGACTGCTCGGTCGACGCGATGATCAGCGAGAACGTCCGCGACCTGTGCGAGCTCTTCCGGATGTCGCCGACGGCCAAGGCCTCGTTCGCGACGAAGTACGTCAATCGCGACCTGCTCGACTGGGATCCGCTCGGGCGCACCCGCATCCGCTTCTCGCTCATGCCGCACGACACGGCGAAGGTCACCGACATCCGGACGTCGCCGGTCTCCGAGCGGATCGCCGCGATCAACGACTTCGTCGATGCCGGCTACGAAGTGCACCTGAACTTCTCGCCCGTCATCCTCACCCCGACCTGGGTGGCCGACTGGACGGCCCTGCTGCGGGAACTGGACGACGTGCTCTCCGACCGCGCGAAGGCGCAGCTGGCGTGCGAGATCATCATGCTCACCCACAATGAGGGCCTGCACGAGATCAACCTCGGCTGGCATCCGCGCGGCGAGGACCTGCTGTGGACCCCGCGCATGCAGGAGACCAAGCGCTCTCAGAACGGCGCGATCAACGTGCGGTACCGCTCGCCCCTCAAGGGCGAGGCCGTCGCGACGCTCTGCGCTCTCATCGAGCGCGAGCTGCCGTCGTGCCGCATCCGCTACGCGTTCTGACCCGCTCCCCCGGTGCCCCTCCCTTGCGCGGACGCGCGGATCTGCGCCACCCTGGCGGGGTGTATCTGCTGCTGCCCCTGCTCGTCCTCGTCCTGATGGTCGCAGCTCTCGTCGACGCCATCACCCGCCGCGACGACCAGGTCAAGCACCTGCCGAAGTTCGCCTGGGTGCTCTTCATCGTCTTCCTGCCGCTCCTCGGATCGGTGCTGTGGTTCGCCCTCGGACGCGAGTGGGACACCGCACCGCGAGAGTCGATGAGCTTCGGCGACCCGCGCCGGTGGTCCCGCGACGAGCCGGCGCCCGCCGCCCCGGCCAGCCGCCCGCAGCCCCGCGACTACCGGTCGACGGCGCAGCAGCTCGCCGACCTCGAACGCGAGATCGAGATCGCCGAGCTCGAGGCCGAGATCCGTCGCCGCCGCGCACAGGGTCTTCAGTCGCCCGACGCCGGCTGATCCCGCCCGACGACCCACCGGCGGGCGATGAGCCAGCCCGCCGTCGTGCCGAGGGTGTTGGCCACGACGTCCCACGCGCTCGCGGTCCGCTCCGCGAGCAGCACACCTTGCGCCATCTCGATCACGACGGAGATGACGAGGCCGGCGGGGACGACGTAGGCGTGCCAGCGGGGCCAGCCGAGCGCCGCGCACCATCCGAACGGGATGAAGAGGGCGATGTTGGCCGAGAACTCGATGCGGTCGTATGTCAGCCACGGCACGGCCGAGGTGATCGCCCGGAGGATCGGGCCGGCGTCGCGATCGACGGGCGTCGGCCAGAACGCGATGAGCGCGAGGACGACGACGTAACCGATCAGCAGAGCTCGTGCGCGGCGGGTCACCGAACGATGACGGTCGGAGAACCGACGTGGGCGGCGACGCGCTCGCTGACCGATCCGAGCAGCAGGCGCGACAACCCGGTGCGTCCGTGCGAGCCGACGACGGTCAGCACGGCGCCGCGCGACGCGTCCTCGATGAGCGCGGAGGCGTCGCCGACGTCGATGCGCGAGCGCACCTCGAGCTGCGGGTGCTCGGCGTGCACCGGCTCGAGCATGCGCTCCAGCATCCCGGCCGTCGCTTCGGTGAGGTCGACGGGCATGGGACCGGTCCACAGATCGAGGCCCGGCTCGGTGCCGACCGAGACCGGTTCCCAGGCGGCGAGGGCGACGAGCGGCTCACCCGTTCGCACGGCCTCGCGGGCGGCGAAGTCGAGCGCCCGGGCCGAGACTTCGGACGCGTCGACGCCGACGAGCACACCCGTCCTCGCGACGTCGCGAGCCTCGGCATCAGCGTCGAGCCGGTCGGGGACGATCGCGACCGGGCAGTGCGCGTGTGCGAGAAGTGCGCGGTACGCATGACCGTGTTCTTCGGGGAGCACGAGGATCTCGGCATCCGCCGTCGCCGCGGCGGCACGGTCGGCATCGTCGCGCGTGGGCGCGATCAGCAGCTCGCGCAGTGTCACTCCCAGCGCCTCGGCGCGCCGGAACGCCCACTCCCGCGCACCCGTGCCGTCCGCGTCGGTCACTCCCAGGATCACGTCGCCCATGGCCCCAGGGTATCCGCCGCGGCGGACCGGCACGATGGGTCTCGCGGCCGGCAGCGGTTAGAGTCAGTGCGTGGCACAGCGACCCGGCTCCGATGCATCGCATCACGACGCCGGTCGCTATGTCCTCAGCGGACATTACGAACCACCGCCGCCGCCCGAACGGCCCGCTCCGCCTCGGCCCGCTCGCCGGCGCCGCCGGCTGCCGCGCTGGGGGTGGATCGCGATCATCGTCGCCGCGGTGGCGCTCGTCGTCGCCGGGATCGCCCTGGTGGTATCGCTCGTGATGGGCGGGGTGCAGGCGCTCACCGCACGGCCCCCGGGCGTCGGCACCGCTTTCGTCGCGCCCGCCGAGTCGAAAGCCGCGCGCGCCGCAGCCGAGGGCGGATCGGCGGACGAGGTCGCCGCCGCCGAGTATCTCGCCGCCCAGCCGACGGCGTACTGGCTCACCCCCGAGCAGGATCCCATCGGCGCGGTCGGCGAGCGCGTGCTGAACATCGCGGACGAGGCGCGCGAGTCGCGCACCGCGATGGCGGTCGTCGTCTACGGCCTGCCCGGCCGCGACTGCGGCAATCACTCCGCGGGCGGTCTCGACGAGGCCGACTACGAGACGTGGACGAAGCAGATCGGCACGGCGCTGCGTTCGGTTCCGGACGTGAAGAAGGTCGTGATCGTCGAGCCCGACAGCCTGGCCCTCGCCCCGCAGTGCGGAAACGTCGACGAGCGCGTCGACCAGCTGCGCGGGGCGCTCGGTCGTCTGACGGGCCCGGACACCTGGGTCTACGTCGACGGCGGGCACTCGAACTGGCTCGGCCCCGAGGTGATGGCGGGACTCATCGAGCGGGTCGCGGTCTCGGGGGTGCGCGGCTTCGTGACGAACGTGTCGAATTTCAACGACACCTACGACGAGTTCGCCTACGCCCACGCCCTGTCCGACCGCCTGGGCGGCATGCACGCCCTCGTCGACACCTCGCGCAACGGCGCGGGCGCTCCGGGTGACGGCGAATGGTGCAATCCGCCCGGGCGCACCGTGGGCGATCCGAGCGGCACGTTCGGTGACGACGTCGTCGACACGAACCTGTGGATCAAGCCGCCGGGAGAGAGCGACGGACCGTGCAACGGCGGGCCCGCCGCTGGCGTCTGGTGGCCCGAAGGAGCCGTCGAGCTCACGCGCGGCGTCGCGCCCTGACTCTTCGGCGTTCCTCCGGGAGTGCCGCGTCGCTCGCGTGTGGCAAAATAACCCGAACCTGAGGGAGAAGAGTGACGAACATGATGTCCGAGCAGTTGAAGACGGCGGTCATCGTCGAGGACGATCCGGACATCCGTCATCTCCTCGTCGAGGTGCTCGAGGCAGCCGGATTCTCCACCGTCTCGGTGGGCAACGGCATCGACGGCATCCAAGCCGTGCTGTCGTACCGGCCGTTGCTGACGACGCTGGACGTCAACATGCCCGGCATCGACGGCTTCGAGGCCGCGCGGCGGATCCGCGCGCAGAGCGACACATACATCATCATGCTCACCGGGCTCTCCGAAGAGGCGGATGTCGTGCTCGGACTCGGCGCCGGCGCCGACGAGTACATCGTCAAGCCGTTCCGCCCGCGCGAGTTCCGGGCGCGGGTCGACGCGCTGCTGCGGCGTCCGCGCGCCGCCGCCCCGCAGCAGACCCCCCAGCAGGACTCGGTCGGCCCGTCGTTCCCGGGCGCACGCCCCGCCCCGTCCGCCCCGGCTCCCGGCCCCGCCGAGACCGCACCTCTGTCGTACGAGGAGTACCTCGCCCGCTTCCCGGGCTCGGCCCCGCAGCAGCCCGCCCCGCCGCAGTACGCACCGCCGCCCGCGCCCCCGCAGTCATCACCGCCGCAGCAGCAGGTGATCGTGCACCACCCGAGCGACGCCCCGGCACCGGCACCGGCACCGGCGCCCGGCGCCGACATCGTGGTGCACCAGCCCGGCGGCGATCTCGTGCCGACCACGGGCGACCACTGGCTGACGCACCGCGACCTGCAGGTCGACACCGACACGCGGCTGGCCTACATCGCCGGCCGCGAGCTGGAGCTCACCCGCACCGAGTTCGATCTGCTCTCGACGCTGATGGCCTCCAAGCGCCGGGTCAGGTCGAAGGCCGACCTGACGCTCGTCCTGCGCGGCGAGTCCTACGTCACGAGCTATTTCGTGGGCGAGGCCGACAAGCGGGCGATCGAGGCGCACATGACCAACCTCCGTCGCAAGCTGAGCGACAGCCCGACGACCCCGCGGTACATCGAGACCGTCCGGGGTGTCGGATACCGCATGACGTCGGAGGCCGCCGCAGCGGTCTGAACCGGCGGACCCGGCCTCCGGTTCAGACCTTGTAGCCGTTCTGGCGGCGGACCAGCTTGGAGAACATCAGCAGGGTCTGCAGCACGGTGACGACACCGACGATCGGCCATCCGATCCACAGGATCGACGACTGCGCGACGGGGCCGATGATGTTCCACACGACGGCCATCGCCAGCAGCACCGCGGCGAGGATCACCAGCGGCATCCAGTGACCGATGCTGCCGCCGCCGCTCTCGGCCTTGGCCTGCATCGCCCAGTTGTCGACCTTCTTCTTCGACAGGAAGCGCGACCACGAGCGCATGAAGTGGCCGAGCCGGATCCACATGAACGCCTCGGCGGGGAACACCAGGATGGCGAAGAGGATGTCGCGCTGATTGTGGTCCTTGATACTGCGGGCCATGCGCAGGTTCAGCAGCACGGCGACCAGAGGCGGGATCAGCCAGAGCGGGGAGAAGACGAACGCGTTGATGGACAGCGAGCCGGCGAGCAGGATGAGGAACGCGACGCGCACGAACAGGTTCGTCAGCATCCCGAAGTTCTCGAACCAGCGCAGGCGCAGGTTCGGATGGAACGGCTGCCCCTTCGTGTCGCCGCGCTGGCCCGGCCACATCAGCTCGATGGCACCGTAGGTCCACTTCACCTGCTGGGCGTCGTAACCCTTCAGGGTCGTCATTCCGCCGACGTTCGCGCGGGCGTACGGGCTGATCTTCGTCAGGTAGCCCGCGCTCTTGATCTGGAGCGACAGCAGCGAGTCCTCGACCTCGGAATCCTTCACCCACGGGGTCGACTGGTGGTTCTGCTTCATCGCGTCGCGCAGCGCGTTCGTCGAGAAGATCGAGAACTGCCCGCCCAGCACGGCCATGTTGCGGCCGCGCAGTAGGTTCTGCATGTTGAAGGCGGCGAACTGGGTGCGCTGACCGGCGATGAGGAACTTCGCGATCGTCCCCTTGATGGGCTTGTCGTCGATCGAGTAGATCGCCGAGATGCCGCCGATGCGCGAGTCGCCGACGGCCTCCGACTCGAGGTACTCCACGGCACGCGAGTCGGCGATCGTGTCACCGTCGACGCCGAGCAGGTAGTCGTACCCCTCGACGAGCGAGTAGCCGTAGTTGAGCGCGCCGACCTTCTTGTCGGGGTTCTTACCGATGTCGTGGACGAACACCTCGGTGAACTGCGTGCCGAGCTCGGTCGTGACCTCGTGGGGCCCGGCGTACGCAGCGGCGATCTTCACGGTGTTGTCGGAGGTGTTGTTCGCGATGACGTGGATGACGTCCGGCACGCGGGTCTGCGCGAGCAGGCCCTCGATCACGTCGGCGATTGACTCCTCCTCGTTGTACGCGGGGATGACGCAGCCGATCGTGGAGCGGTGGACGGTGGTGTTCTCGAGGACCGACTCGAAGTCGTCGGGGAATGCCGTCTCGAAGTGATCCGCCAGCTGCACCGGCGCCTCCGGGGCGGGGCGCTGCGGCTGCGCGAACGCCGGGTTCGGCGTGTACGGCGTGTACGGCGTCTGGGTCATGCGGTCACATCCTGTGCGAGGTGATGGGGCAGCTGTTGTCTGCCGCGATCCATTCTGGGGCGCCGCGTGTGCAGAGCGGACGAAGTCAACCGCAATTTCTGCGCAAGGAATGCGGGCGCCCGCGCCGCCTCAGGGCGTGGTGCTGGGAGCCGGCGCGGGAACGGAGTCGGCCGCCTGCTCGTCGCTGAAGATCGCGACCGGCAGGTACTGGTAGACCGTCTGCTGGGAGAAGCTCGCATCGTCGTTCGCGTTGCCCTCGACCCACACGGTCATCGCGAACTCGAGCGTCATGCCGTAGGTGTCGGCAGGGAGCCCGTGGACGATGGTCTCGGGCACGTAGAGGCCGCCCTGGAAGCTGTTGAGCAGCAGACCCCGGTCGGAGCGGATCGTGTCGCTCGGAACGAGCGTGCGCGGGTCTGCGCTGAACTGGAACGGGTTCTGCACCTGCCCCGACGTCTGCGCGGTCTGCGAGGTGATCGAGATCGACGAGATGAACACGCGCCGTTTCTGCGACAGCACGGCCTTCTCGTCGACGCGCTTGTCGTGGACGTTGACCGCGAAGCCGAACGTCTTGTCCGCTCCGGGCGTCCATTCCTGCGTCCGCTTGGGATCCTGCGCCCACACGTCGAGGCGGAGCTCGAGGTCCTGCGCCACCTCGGACGAGAGCGACACCGATCCGTCATAGGTGAACTGGGAGTTGAACGCCATGCTGGGCGACTGCGAAGGCGCCGGTGCCGGCACAGCCGAGACCGGTTCACCTTGGACGGCGTTGATCATCCCCGTCAGTTCAGAGCAGCCCGAGAGCACGACGAGCGAGAGGGCGAGCGCGCCCGCGCGGAGCGTACGTGCGCGGAGGGTGGGGGTGCGGCGCGGAGACATGGCAGACCGGATTTCTCGAGGCGAGGGGCCAGCGTCGAATGTCGCGGGCCTCGCCATCCAAGCATCCCGGCGAGGACCGCCCCGGGCGCTTTGCGATCTCTTCAGGTCGCCTTGCGGCGACCTTGAGGTTTCAGCCGCCGTCGCTCTCGGCCGCCGCGATCGCGACCGTGATGCTGTCGGTCGCGGTCTGCTTCGCGAACTCGTCGGAGGTGGGGGTCGTCTGCACGAGGAAGTCGTACGTGAAGCGGATCGTGACGAACGTGGCCTCCGGCGGCACCTCGCCGACGTAGAACGTCTGCGAGTAGCTGTACGGCGAGAGCACGAGGTAGCCGGGATTGGTCGCCGACTGGTCGGATGTCGGTGCCAGCGGGCTGAGGTCGCCCTGCGCGTTGCCGGGCACGGCGATCATCGTCGCCTTCTGCAGGTAGACCTTCTGCCCGTCATCGGGGCTGACGGTCGTCACGAGGGAGAGGCTGACCGGCTTGAGGGCCGTCGCCGTCCACCGGTCCATCGACAGGTCGGACCAGTAGTTGAGCGATCCCGTCACGGCCCCGGCGGTCACCTGACGCTCGGTCGAGCCGCTCGAGAGGTCGTTCGGGACCGGGGGCGGCACAGCCGTGCGCGAGACGCTCGGCGAGGGCGCGGGGCCGCTCGCGTCTCCCCCGCCGCCGGAGGGGAGGTTCCACGGCGCTGGGCCGCATCCCACGAGAGCCACAGCCATCACCGCAGTCGCGGCGGCCGTCCCCAAGCGTCGCATCATGTCTCCTCCGCCTTCCCTCCCCGAGTGTACGGGGGAGCCGCGGAGCCGAGCGCCACAGCCGGGCGGGCTCGATCTCACGCGGGCTCGGCCGTGACCAGGATCGGCAGGTGGTCGCTCGCGCCCTGCGGCAGCGTCTGCACCCGCTCGATGTCGAATCCGACGCTCGTGGCGAAGTCGTAGTGACCGCGGAAGAACTTGTAGCGCGTGTAGGTGCGGGCGTCGCTGAGCGTCAGCTCGTACCCCTGCTTGCGCACGACCTGCCCGAGGTTCTCCTTGAACACCGGGTAGTTGTAGTCGCCGACCATGAGGATCGGCAGCCCCTCACCGAGCTCCGACAGGGCGCCCAGCGCCGCCTGGATCTGGTTGCGGCGCAGCGAGTTCAGCGCCGTCAGCGGCGCCGCATGGAAGCTCGCCACGATGACGTCACGGCCGTCGTCGATGTCCCGCAGCCGCACGCCGAGCATCCGTTCCTCGGCGGGCTTGAGGACGCGGTCGTGGAGCGACTTCTTCAACGCGAGCGAACGGACCTCGACCGCGCGGAAGGTGTTCTCCCGGTAGTAGACCGCCAGTCCCAGGCGGTTGCGCGCCGTCGCCTCGGCGAGCCGCAGCCCGCTGATCCGGTCGGGGATGCCGCTGGTGTCCGCTTCCTGCAGGCAGAGCACGTCTGCGCCGTGCTGCTCGACGAGTTCCGAGAGCTCGGAGGCGGCGCGGTGCTTGCGCAGGTTGTACGAGATGACCTTCATGGTGCCGCCAGGCTACGCCCGCTTCCTTTCGGTCAGGTGTCCGTTGCGCGGCGGGCGCGGGTCTGCTCCGCGCGTGCGGCGAGCAGATCGTCGGCGGGGTATCCGACCTCCGTGAGCGTGAGCCCGCGCGCCGCCAGCACCGCGAAGGCGCTCGTCCGTCGGTGCGCATCGCGGAGGACCGCGACGTCCTCGACGTCGAGCCGCCCCTCGCCCACCGCGACGCACGCGCCGACGAGGGCCCGCACCATGCTGTGGCAGAACGCGTCGGCCTTGACGTTGGCGACGAGCACACCGCTCTCGTCGCGCCGCCAGCCGAACTCGAGCAGCGTCCGGATCGTCGTCGCCTCGGGCCGCGGCTTGCAGTACGCGGCGAAATCGTGGAGGCCGGTCAGGCTGCGTGCGGCGGCATCCATCGCTGCGCCGTCGAGGGCCACCGGAACGAAGGTCGTGCGGAAGCGCTCGAGCGGGTCGTAGCCCGTCGTGCGGTCGGCGACACGGTAGGCGTAGCGTCGCCAGACCGCGGAGAACCGGGCGTCGAACCCCTCCGGAGCAACGGATGTCGCCCGCACGTGGACGTCGGCGTAACGGCCCAGCACACCGTTCAGGCGCGCGGCGAGGGCGGCCGGCTCGGGCTCGCGGCCTCGTCGCAGCCGCGCCTCCTGCGCGTCGCTCAGGTCGAGGTGCGCGACCTGACCCGAGGCGTGCACGCCGGCATCGGTACGGCCCGCGACGACGAGCTGCGCGTCGCCGCCGAGAACGCGGCTGACAGCCGCCTCGATCGACCCCTGAACTGTCCGCAGGCCCGGCTGGCGGGCCCAGCCCGAGAACCCCGATCCGTCGTAGGCGATGTCCAGTCTCAGGCGCACCCGATCAGTCTTCCAGCTCGGCGCGCGTGGGCGGATTGGCCCCGGGCCGCGAGACCGTGATCGCCGCGGCGCGCGCCGCGACCCCCATCGCATCCGCGAGCGCGTCGGCGTCGGCGGGCAGGCCGCGGTCGACGAGAGTGGCGATCAGGCTCGCCATGAACGAGTCGCCCGCGCCGATCGTGTCGGCCACCGTCACCGCGACGCCGGCGACCTCGACGACCGCACCGTCGGGCGCCCGGCCGATCGCCCCCTCGCGGCCGCGCGTCATGACGACCGCCGCGGCGCCGAGGCCCGCGATCGTCTTGAGCACGCCGTCTGCATCGGCGCCGGGCCACAGCCATTCGGCATCCTCGTCGCTGAGCTTGACGAGATCGGCGGCCGCCGCGGCGCGGGCGAAGCGGGCCAGCGCCGTCTGGCGCGAGCCGACGAGCGCCGGCCGGATGTTCGGGTCCACGGTGACGATCGCTTCGCCGCGGGCGGCCTCCAGAGCCGCCAGGCAGGTCTCCCCGCCCGGATCGAGGAACAGGGCGATCGAGCCGGTGTGCACGAGAGCGGCGTCGCCGCGGGGCACGGGCGGTACAACGCCGGCCACGTCGAAGTCGTACTGCGCCGACCCGTCGGGACGGATGCGGGCGCGCGCCGTGTCGGTCGGCGCCTCGGTCCACGACGCCTCGGCGACCTCGGCGCCTGCCTCGCGCACGTGACGCGCGATCCGCTCGCCGCGCTCGTCCCGTCCCAGCCGCGTCGCCAGACGCACGGGAACGCCGAGGCGGGCGACGCCCACCGCGACGTTGGCGGGGCTGCCGCCGACGTGCTCGGTCACACGGTCGTCGGTCTCGACGATGTCGACCAACGCTTCGCCCAGCACCAGGACCTCGGGAGCGCCCATGTTCCACCTGTTCTCGAAAGCCGATACGCGGGATCCGCGCACCTCCTCCGGTCTACCACATCGCCCCCAGGCGGCCGCTCTACACTGGGAGGCTGCCGCCGCCCGTCCCCCCGACGACCCCGGATACAGCCCGATGACTTCTCCGCTTCCTCCGCGCGCCCGCATCGCGGGACTCGACGGCCTGCGCGCCGTCGCCGTGGTGCTCGTCGTCGTCTACCACCTGTTCCCCGCGGCCTTCCTGCGCAGCGGTTACGTCGGCGTCGACGTCTTCTTCGTCATCTCCGGCTTCCTCATCACGACGCTGCTCCTGCGCGAAAGCGCCCGCGAGGGGCGCATCCGGCTGCGGCGGTTCTGGACGCGGCGCGCGCGACGCCTGCTCCCGGCGCTCGCGACCGTCGTCACCGTCAGCGCCTCCCTCGCCTGGCTCGTCGGTGGCGACGTGCTGGTCGACATGGGCCTGCAGGTCCTGGGAGCCGCGACCTTCTCGTACAACTGGGTGTCGATGGCCGACGGCGGCACCTACTTCTCCGCGGCCGACCCGGAGATCTTCCGGAACCTCTGGTCGCTCGCGGTCGAGGAGCAGTTCTATCTGCTCTGGCCGCTGCTGGTGCCCCTCTTCCTGCTGCTTCCGGGCCGGCGCTCGCGCGCCGCGGTCGCCCTCGTCCTCGCGGCGCTGTCGGCCGCGTGGGCATCCGCGTGCGTCGCGGCGGGGGCCGACCTCACGCGGGTCTACTTCGGCACCGACACGCACGCCTTCGGGCTCCTCATCGGTGTCGCCGTCGCCTTCGCGCTGCACGGTCTCGTCGTGCGCCGCTCTTCGGTAGCCGGCGTCGGCCCGGTCTGGGGCGTCGTCGTCGGAGCGCTCGCCACCGCCGGGATCGTCACCGCGGCCGCCGCGGGCGGTGGGGAGGCGATCACCTTCCCGGCCTCGAGCCTCGCCGCGTCGCTCCTCACCGCCGTCGTGCTGCTGGTCGCGGCGTGGCCGGGCTCGTGGTTCGGCCGGGCGCTGGATGTCGCACCGCTGCGCTGGCTGGGCGAGCGGTCGTACGCGGTGTACCTCTGGCACTGGCCGCTCCTCGTCCTGCTGTCGTTCCAGCTCGGCGGCGCCGGCCCCGAGGCGGGCGTCCCCGTCGCCACGGGTACGGTCGTCGCGATCGCCTCTGTCGCGCTGGCGGCGGCGTCCTACCGGTGGATCGAGCAGCCGGTGCGGCGTCACGGGTTCCGCGGCGCCTTCGCGATCGCGCGACGCGGGTTGCGATCGCGCCCGTCTCGCCGGGCAGCGACCCTGGCGGCCGCCACGGCTGCGGCCCTCGCCCTCGGCGGAACGACGGCCGCGGTCGCGGCGGCACCGCGCGAGACGACGAGCCAGAGCGCGGTCGACGCCGGGCGCGACGCCCTCGCGCAGGCCGACCGGCATCCCACGCCTGCCCCCGCGCCGGGCGCGCAGACGGTCGACGGTACGCGCGTGAGCGCCGTCGGCGACTCGGTCATGCTCGCCTCCGCTCCCGGGCTGCTCCAAGCGATGCCGGGGATCGCGGTCGACGCCGAGGTGTCACGGTCGCTGTGGGCGGGCGTCCGCATCATCGACGACCTCGCGGCGTCCGGCGCCCTGCGCGAGTACGTCGTGGTCGGCCTCGGCACGAACGGCCCCGTCTCGACCGAGGCGCTGCAGCGCATCGCGGATGCGGCGGGACCCGAGCGCTACGTCATTCTCGTGAACGCCGCCGGCCCGCGCGACTGGATCCCCGGCGTCAACCGCGACCTCACCGCCTTCGCCGCCGCTCACCCTCGGGTGGCCGTCGCCGACTGGGCGGGTGCCGTCGCAGACCACACCGACCTGCTCGCGGGTGATCAGATCCATCCCGAGGCGGCCGGCGGCGACCTCTACGCGCGCACGGTGAAGCGTGCGGTCGACGGCGCCGCTACCCAGCTCGCGACGGCGCAGTGGGCCGCGGATCAGACGCGGACGACGCTGCTGGAGATCCTGGGGCGCGCCGAGGATCGGTAATCGCGGATCGACGACCGCGGATCAGTACCGGCGCACCAGCACGCGCTCGCGCTCATAGGGTGTGAATCCGAGACCGCCGTAGAGCGTGTTCGCCCCGGTCGGACTCTCGGTGTCGACGTCGAGCACTGCTACGCCGAGCCCCGCGTCGCGCATCGCCGCGAGCGAGCGCGAGATCACGGCGGGGGCCAGGCCGCGCCGACGGTGCGAGCGGACGACCCCGACGAGGTCGATGTAGGCGTTCGGCCCGAGGACGTCGAAGTCTCCCTCGTTCACGGACGCGAGGCAGAACGCGACGATCCGCCCGTCGTCGAGTGCGAGCGTGCACAGGTCGGGCCGGAGGAACGGGCCGCCGATGAACTGCTGCCACCGCTCGGGCGGACTGGGGAGGCTCCCCCAGTGATCGCGGAACGCGTCGTTGCGCGCGAGGCGCGCGTCCTCCGCCCGGTCGGCCGAGAACGGCACCAGCTCGATGCCGGAAGGAGCGACGACGTCGGCGATCGGCTGCGTTAGATCACGGTGCATCGTCGAGAACCAGCGCTCGGTGCGGTAGCCGAGCGACTCGGCGATGCGCTCGAGAGCCGTGTCCTTCTCCGACGCGTACACCTGGATCTCGGCGGGGCGGCTCGCGGCCGCGGCATCCGCTGCCACCGCCTCGCGCAGCTGCTCCTCGGCGCGCGCGTGCTGCCACGTCAACAGCGCGGTGCCGATCCCGCGCCCGCGCCGATCGGGCCGCACCGCACCGGTGAGATAGATGTGCAGATGCTCGTCGCGCGAGGGATGCAGGGTGACGGTGCCGACCGCGAGGGCTTCGCCGGCCTCGTCGAACGCGATCATCGTGTCGCGAGAGTGGTCGATGTGCGACAGCTCGAACGTCTCGGCGACCTCCTCCCGCGGCGTCGTCCACGTCGGGTGGTCTACCCGGTCGGCGGCCTCCAGGACGCCGTGGATGACGTCGATGTCATCCGAGGTCGCCGTGCGCCAGTGCGCTACGGCGGGGCAGGAGGGTGCGTTCGGCTCGTTCACCTCTCCAGCCTCGCACATCGGGCCCGCACCCTCCGGAGAGAGTGCGGGCCCGATGTCGGCGCGATGCGCTGGTTACTTCTTGTCGTCCTCGGCGGGAGCCTCAGCGGCGTCCTCGGCCGCAGCCTCGGCGGCTGCGCCCTCCTCCGGCGACTCGGCGCCGGCGTCGGCGGCCGTGTCGTCGGCGGGAGCCTCGGTGGTCTCCTCGACGGGAGCCTCCTCGACCGGAGCCTCAGCGGCAGGAGCGGCGGCAGCCGACTTCTTCGCGGACTTCGGCTTCGGGTTCACCGGCTCGAGAACGAGCTCGATGACGGCCATGGGGGCGTTGTCGCCCTTGCGGTTGCCGATCTTCGTGATGCGGGTGTAGCCACCCTCGCGCTCGGCGACCAGCGGAGCGATCTCGGCGAAGAGCTCGTGCACGACGCTCTTGTCGCCGATGACCGACGCGACGCGGCGGCGGGCGTGCAGGTCGCCGCGCTTGGCGAAGGTGACCAGGCGCTCGGCGTACGGACGCAGGCGCTTGGCCTTGGTCTCGGTCGTGGTGATCGACTTGTGCGTGAACAGGGCCGCGGCGAGGTTCGCGAGAAGCAGGCGCTCGTGTGCGGGGCCGCCTCCGAGGCGGGGACCCTTGGTGGGCTTAGGCATGTTTGATTACTCCAGGAAGAAAAGGGGGCTCAGAGGTTCTCGTCGTCGTATCCGCCGTAGAAGTGCGCACCGTCGAACCCGGGAACCGAGTCCTTCAGCGACAGGCCGAGGGAGACGAGCTTGTCGCGCACCTCGTCGACCGACTTCTGACCGAAGTTGCGGATGTTCATGAGTTGGGTCTCCGAGAGGGCGACCAGCTCGGACACCGTGTTGATGCCCTCGCGCTTGAGGCAGTTGTACGAACGGACCGACAGGTCGAGGTCCTCGATCGGCATCGACAGCTCGTTGGTGAGGACCTCGGCGACCGGCGCGGGGCCGATCTCGATGCCCTCGGCCTCGACGTTCAGCTCGCGGGCGAGACCGAACAGCTCGACGAGCGTGCGACCGGCCGATGCGACGGCGTCGCGCGGCGAGATGGACGCCTTCGACTCGACGTCGAGGACGAGCTTGTCGAAGTCGGTGCGCTCACCGGCACGAGTCGCCTCGACGCGGTAGCTGACCTTGAGCACGGGCGAGTAGATCGAGTCGATCGGGATCTGACCGGCCTCGGCGTACTCGTTGCGGTTCTGCGTCGCCGAGACGTAGCCGCGACCGCGCTCGATGACGAGCTCGAGCTCGAACTTCGCGCTGTCGTTGAGCGTCGCGATGACCAGGTCGGGGTTGTGGACCTCGACACCGGCCGGAGCCGAGATGTCGGCGGCCGTGACCTCACCGGCACCGGTCTTGCGCAGGTACGCCGTGATGGGCTCGTCGCGCTCGGACGAGACGACCAGCTGCTTGATGTTGAGGATGATCTCGGTGACATCCTCCTTCACGCCCGGGATGGTGCTGAACTCGTGCAGCACACCGTCGAAGCGGATGCTGGTGACGGCGGCACCCGGGATGGACGACAGCAGGCTGCGGCGCAGCGCGTTGCCGATGGTGTAGCCGAAGCCGGGCTCGAGCGGCTCGACGACGAACCGGCTGCGGAACTCGCCGATCTTCTCCTCGGTCAGAGTGGGACGCTGTGCGATGAGCACTATGTGTTCCTTTCGATCACGTGACCGCTATATGACACGTGCAATTCAGTGAGGTGTTGAGTTTTCAAGGAAACGACGGAAGTCCGGATGCCGCGACGTGCGGCATCCGGATCCGTGTCAGCTCAGACGCGGCGGCGCTTGGGGGGACGGCAGCCGTTGTGGGCCTGGGGGGTGACGTCCTGGATGGACCCCACCTCGAGGCCGGCGGCCGTCAGCGAGCGGATCGCGGTCTCACGGCCCGAACCGGGGCCCTTGACGAAGACGTCGACCTTCTTGACGCCGTGCTCCTGCGCCTGACGCGCAGCGGACTCGGCGGCCATGCCGGCGGCGTAGGGGGTCGACTTGCGCGAGCCCTTGAAGCCGACGCCACCCGAGGAGGCCCAGCTGATGACGGCGCCCGACGGGTCGGTGATCGAGACGATCGTGTTGTTGAACGTCGACTTGATGTGGGCGTGGCCCAGCGCGATGTTCTTCTTCTCCTTGCGGCGCGGCTTGCGCGCTGCGGACTTGGCCTGTGCCATGTGCGTGTTCTCCTAAACCTGTGGGGGCCGCGCCTTAGCGCGCCTTCTTCTTGCCGGCGACGGTGCGCTTGGGACCCTTGCGCGTACGCGCGTTGGTCTTGGTGCGCTGACCGCGCACGGGCAGGCCACGGCGGTGGCGCAGACCCTCGTAGGAACCGATCTCGACCTTGCGGCGGATGTCGGCGGCGACCTCGCGGCGCAGGTCACCCTCCACCTTGTAGTTGCCCTCGATGTAGTCGCGGAGCGCGACGAGCTGGTCGTCGGTGAGGTCCTTGACGCGGATGTTCTCGTCGATCTCCGTCGCAGCGAGGATCTCGTTCGAACGGGTACGGCCCACGCCGTAGATGTACGTGAGGGCGATCACCACGCGCTTGTCGCGCGGGATGTCAACGCCGGCAAGACGTGCCATGCGGTTCTCCTAGGAGTAATCGAAGGTGTGGAGCAGGATCGGTGCTCGGGCCTTCGTCCCGAGGTGTCCCCCGCCGGCGGTGCCGTACGGGTTCTGATCTGCCTGAGGTGTATTGAGTTGTCGTCGTACCGGGTGCCGCGCGGACGCGGCATCCGATCAGCCCTGGCGCTGCTTGTGACGCGGGTTCGACTTGCAGATGACCATGACGCGACCGTGGCGACGGATGACCTTGCAGTGGTCGCAGATGGGCTTGACGGAGGGGTTGACCTTCATGATGTTCCTGATTCGCTGTCTTCGCCGACGGAGCAGGAGCTCCGGGGCGTTACTTCTCGACCGGCGTGCGCTGGGCTCAGCGGTAGCGGTAGACGATGCGGCCGCGCGTCAGGTCGTAGGGGCTGAGCTCCACGACCACACGGTCTTCGGGGATGATGCGGATGTAGTTCTGCCGCATCTTGCCCGAGATCGTTGCGAGGACCTTGTGTCCGTTGCTCAGCTCGACGCGGAACATCGCGTTGGGCAGGGCCTCGGAGATCACGCCCTCGATCTCGATGACACCGTCTTTCTTCGCCATACGCTCGCTTACAGTTGTGCAGGCCGGTCGGTCTGCGTTGGATGGGATTTTCGGTGACACGCCAAGAGAGGCGCAACGCACCAAAGAGCAAGCATACGCGCTACCGCACGCTCCGGCAACTCGCCGTATCTCGCACGGCGCGTCGCCCGCCCCCGCTCAGTTGAAGAGCGTGGCGAACGAGCCGCGTGCCGGGATGGTGCTGTTCGAGATCGTCTCACCGTTGACCGCGATCGTCGGCGTTCCGATACCGCTGGCACCGGGCTGGATCGGCGTCTCCTTGGTCTTCGCGGTGACGAACGAGGCGTAGGTGCGATCCGTGACGCACGAGTCGATGCCGGTCACGCCGGCGTCCGAGGCGATCTGGAGGATCTGATCGTCGGTCAGACCCGTCGACTGCTCGGCGGGCTGCTGTTCGAACATCGCCTGCATGAACGGCACCGCCGTGTCGGGGTCCGCCTCCGCGACGCAGTACATCGCATTGGCCGCGCGGGTCGAGTACTCCGTGCCCTGCGAGTAGCGGTCGAGGATCGAGATGGGGTGGATGTTCAGCGTGATCGTGCCGTCAGCCACGAGGTCGAGGATCTCGGGCCCGTACGTCGTCTCGAACTGGCCGCAGATCGGGCACATGAAGTCGATGTACGTGTCGAGGGTCTGCGATCCCTCACCGACCACGACGGCGCCGGTCTCCTGGTTGATGCCGGATCCCGTCGGCGGGGTGCCCGGGTCGGTCGCGCTGTTGTTCATCCACACGACCAGCGCGACGATGAGAGCCACGACGACCACCACGGCCGTCGACACCCAGATCGCGAACCAGTTGGTCTTACCCGTCGCCGCAGCAGCCATCACTTCTCTCCTCAGCCGATTTCCGTCGGCACGATTCCATACGGAGCAAGCCCCGCGGCGCCACCGTCGGGCGCCGTGAGAACCCAGATGCCCCCATCATGCACGGCGACGCTATGTTCCCAATGGGAGCCGTCCGAGCCGTCGATCGTCGACACGGTCCAGTCGTCGTCCTCGGTGAAGGTCTCCTCCGAGCCGGCCACGACCATGGGCTCGATCGCGAGGACGAGACCCGGCTTCACCTCGGGCCCGAGATCGGCGACGCGGTAGTTGAACACCGACGGCGCCTCGTGCATCTTGCGTCCGATGCCGTGCCCGACGTAGTCGCGCAGGATGCCGTAGCCATCACCGGACGACTCGATCGAGGTCTGGATCGCGTCGCCGATCTCGCCGATGCGCTTCGCGTTCGCCATCGCGGCGATGCCCGCCCACAGCGACTCCTCGGTGACCTGCGACAGCCGCTCCCGCGCCGCGACCAGCTCCGGCCGGTCCGGGTCGGGGATGACGATCGTGAACGCGGAGTCGCCGTTCCAGCCGCGGAACTGCGCCCCGGCGTCGATCGACAGGATGTCTCCGGGCTCGAGCGGGCGCGCGCCCGGGATCCCATGCACGACCTGCTCGTTCACCGACGCGCACACCGTGTGGCGATACCCGCGCACGAGCTGGAAGTTCGACTCCGCGCCGCGCGAGCGGATCACGTCGGCCGCAATGGCGTCGAGCTCGAGCGTGGTCACGCCGGGCGCGACGTGCTCGCGCACCGCCTGCAGCGCAGCGGCCGTGATCAGGCCCGGCTCGACCATCGCCTGCAGCTGAGCGGGCGACTTGTAGATGGAGCGGCGGCCGATCACGCCGTGATGCCGCGGGCGGTCAGCGCCGCGGTGATCCGCTCGGTGATCTCGTCGAGCGAGCCGACGCCGTCGATCTGGTCGACGATGCCGCGCTCGCGGAACACGTCGAGGATCGGCGCGGTCTCGTTCTCGTAGATCGAGAGTCGCTTGGCGATGGACTCCTCGTTGTCGTCATCGCGGCCCTGCTCCGCGGCGCGCTTGGACAGCCGCGCGATCGACTCCTCTCGGGGCACGACGAGCTCGATGACACCCGTCAGCTCCTCACCGCGGCCACCCAGGAACGCGTCGAGGTCGGCCACCTGCGCGAGGTTCCGGGGGTAACCGTCGAGCAGGAACCCGCCGGCGGCGTCATCCTGCGCGAGCCGGTCGCGCACGATCGCGCTCGTCAGCTCGTCGGGCACCAGGTCGCCGGCGTCGATGATCGCCTTGACCTGCTGTCCGAGCTCGGTGCCCTCTTTGACGTTCGCCCGGAAGACGTCGCCCGTCGAGACGGCGGGGACGCCGAGCGCCTCGGCGATGCGCACTCCCTGAGTGCCCTTGCCCGAGCCCTGCGGCCCGACGATCAGGAGACGTGCAGCCGTCATCGCAGCAACCCTTCGTAGTGACGCTGCTGGAGCTGCGCGTCGATCTGCTTCACCGTCTCGAGACCGACGCCCACGATGATGAGGATCGATGCGCCGCCGAACGGGAAGTTCTGATTCGCACCGACCGTCGCGAGCGCGATCAGCGGGAGCAGGGCGATGAGACCCAGGTAGATCGAGCCGGGGGCGGTGATGCGGGTGAGGACGTAGTCGAGGTACTCCGCCGTGGGCCGGCCGGCACGGATGCCGGGGATGAAGCCGCCGTACTTCTTCATGTTGTCGGCGACGTCGACCGGGTTGAACGTGATCGCGACGTAGAAGTACGTGAATCCGATGATCAGCAGGAAGTACACCGCCATGTAGAGCGGGTGGTCGCCGGTCGTGAAGTACTGCTGGATCCACGCGACCCAGCCGGGCACGTTGCCGTCAGCATCCGGGTTCTGGTTGAACTGCGCTATGAGCGCCGGGATGTACAGCAGCGACGAGGCGAAGATGACCGGGACGACACCGGCCATGTTGACCTTGATCGGGATATACGTGTTCGTGCCGCCGTACGTGCGACGTCCCACCATCCGCTTGGCGTACTGAACGGGGATCCGCCGCTGCGACTGCTCGACGAAGACGACGAGGGCCACGACGACGATGCCGACGGCCAGCACGAGGAGGAAGACCTCGAAGCCGCGGGCGACCGCGATCGACCACAGTGCCGCCGGGAACGTCGCCGCGATCGAGGTGAAGATGAGGATCGACATGCCGTTGCCGACGCCGCGCTCGGTGACGAGCTCGGCGAACCACATGATGAGGCCCGTGCCGGCGGTCATCGTGATGATCATGAGGAGCTGGGCGTACCAGGCCTCCGAGGTCACCAGCTGCGCGCACTCGGGGACCCCGGTCACCGGGATCAGCTGACCCGAGCGTGCGACCGTCACGAGCGTCGTGGACTGCAGCAGAGCCAGCGCGATGGTGAGGTAGCGGGTGTACTGCGTGAGCTTCGCCTGGCCCGACTGGCCCTCCTTGTAGAGGGTCTCGAAGTGAGGGATGACAACGCGCAGCAACTGCACGATGATCGTCGCGGTGATGTAGGGCATCACGCCGAGCGCGAAGATCGACAGCTGCAGCAGCGCACCGCCCGAGAACAGGTTCACGAGCGAGAGCAGGCCCTGGGCGGTCCCGCTCTGATCGAGACAACTCTGCACGTTCGGGAAGTTCACGAACGGCGTCGGCACGTGCGCGCCCAGGCGGTAGATGGCGATGATCGCCAGGGTGAAGCCGATCTTCCGCCGGAGATCCGGAGTGCGGAAGACCCGCGCTATGGCGCTGAACAAGTGGATTCCTCCCAAGGGATGGGCGGCGTCTCGGGAAGACACCGTCAACCAGGGTATCCCAGGCCGTTCACAGGCGCGCCTCGGATACGACGAAGCGAGGGCCGGAGCGAACTCCGGCCCTCGCTGGCGAATTACTTGATGGAACCGCCGGCTGCGACGATCTTCTGCTCGGCAGAGCCCGAGACCTTGTCGACCGACACGTTCAGCGCCACCGAGATGTCGCCGGTGCCGAGCACCTTGACCTTCTCGTTCTTGCGGACGGCACCCTTGGCGACGAGGTCGCTGATGGTGACGTCGCCGCCCTGCGGGTACAGCTCCGCGAGCTTGTCCAGGTTCACGACCTGGTACTCGACGCGGAACGGGTTCTTGAACCCGCGCAGCTTGGGGGTGCGCATGTGGAGCGGCATCTGGCCACCCTCGAAGCCCACCTTGACCTGGTAGCGAGCCTTCGTACCCTTGGTACCGCGGCCCGCCGTCTTGCCCTTGGAGCCCTCACCGCGACCGACACGGGTCTTCGCGGTGTTGGACCCGGGGACCGGACGCAGGTGGTGCACCTTCAGCACACCGGGGCGAGCGGCCGTGGTCTCGGCCTTCGCCTTCTTGTCGTCCTTCTTCTCAGCCATCAGTCGATCTCCTCAACCTTCACGAGGTGCGCGACGGTCTTGACGTATCCGCGCGTCTGCGCGTCGTCGGGACGGACGACCGAGTCGCCGATCCGCTTGAGACCCAGCGAACGCAGCGTGTCGCGCTGGTTCTGCTTCTCGCTCACCTTGGACTTGACCTGGGTGACCTTCAGTCGAGCGGCCATCAGGCACCTACCTTCTGTGCGGCGTTCGCCTCGGCCTCAGCGCGCACGAGACGAGCCGGTGCGACCTGGTCGAAGTCCAGGCCACGGCGTGCGGCGACCGCACGGGGCTCCTCGAGCTGCTTCAGTGCCTCGACGGTCGCGTGCACGATGTTGATCGTGTTCGACGAGCCGAGCGACTTCGACAGGACGTCGTGGATACCGGCGCACTCGAGCACGGCGCGGACGGGACCACCGGCGATAACACCGGTACCGGCGGCGGCGGGGCGCAGGAGCACCACGCCGGCGGCTGCCTCACCCTGCACGGGGTGCGGGATGGTCGAGCCGGTGCGGGGGACGCGGAAGAAGTTGCGCTTGGCCTCTTCGACACCCTTCGAGATGGCGAGGGGGACCTCACGCGCCTTGCCGTAGCCGACGCCCACCAGACCGTTGCCGTCGCCGACGACGACGAGAGCGGTGAAGCTGAAGCGACGACCACCCTTGACGACCTTCGAGACGCGGTTGATGGTGACGACGCGCTCCAGGAACTGGCTCTTGTCGGCGTCGCGCGAACCGCGGTCGCGGTTGTTGCTGCGCTCGCGGCTGCCGCGGCGGGGCTCGCGGGCCTCGCGCTCGACGGGAGCGGTGCCGGCGGCCTGCTCGGTCGTAGCCTGTTCGGTCACAGGGTTCTCTCCGTTGTTGTTGGTCACTGCATCGCTCACAGGTTCAGACCTCCCTCGCGAGCGCCTTCGGCGATCGCTGCGACACGGCCCGCGTAGCGGTTGCCACCGCGGTCGAACACGACGTCTGCGACGCCGGCGGCCTTGGCACGCTCGGCGACGAGCTCGCCGACCTTGCGGGCCTTGGCGGTCTTGTCACCGTCGAACGTGCGCAGGTCGGCCTCGAGGGTCGACGCCGAAGCCACGGTGTGGCCCTTGGCGTCGTCGACGAGCTGCACGAAGACGTGGCGGGCCGAGCGGGTCACGACCAGGCGCGGCCGGGCCTCGGTGCCCACGATCTTCTTGCGAAGGCGGGCGTGACGACGCGCACGCGCGTCGGACTTGCTCTTCACAGCCATGCTTACTTACCAGCCTTTCCGGCCTTGCGGCGGACGACCTCGCCCGCGTACCGCACACCCTTGCCCTTGTAGGGCTCGGGCTTGCGGATCTTGCGGATGTTGGCCGCGGTCTCGCCGACCGCCTGCTTGTCGATGCCGCTGACCGTGAGCTTGTTGTTGCCTTCGACGGTCAGGGTGATGCCGGCGGGCGCCTCGACGGTGACGGGGTGCGAGAAGCCGAGAGCGAACTCGACGGACGAGCCCTTCTGAGCGACGCGGTAACCGGTTCCGACGACCTCGAGACCCTTGGTGTAGCCCTGGGTCACGCCGATGATGTTGTTGTTGATCAGGGTGCGGGTCAGGCCGTGCAGGGCACGCGACTCGCGCTCGTCGTCCGGACGGGTGACGAGAACCTGGTTCTCCTCGACCTTGGCCTCGATGGGCTTGGCGACCGTCAGTCGCAGCTCGCCCTTGGGGCCCTTGACGAGGACGTCCTGTCCGGTGACCTCGACGGTCACACCGGCAGGGATGTCAATGGGAAGACGTCCAATACGCGACATCAGATCACCACACGTAGGCGAGGACTTCCCCGCCGACGCCCTTCGACTCGGCCTGGCGGTCCGTGAGGAGGCCAGAGGAGGTGGACAGGATCGCGACGCCCAGGCCACCGAGGACCGTGGGCAGCTCGGTCGACTTCGCGTACACGCGGAGACCGGGCTTGGAGACGCGCTTGATGCCGGCGATCGACCGCTCGCGGTTGGGGCCGTACTTCAGCGTCATGGTGAGGGTCTGGCCGACGCGGGCATCGGTGACCTCCCAGCTGGAGATGTAGCCCTCCTGCTTGAGGATCTCGGCGATGTTGGTCTTGAGCTTCGAGCTCGGGAGCGACACGGAGTCGTGGTGCGCCGAGTTCGCGTTGCGCAGACGGGTCAGCATATCTGCGACCGGGTCTGTCATCGTCATAGGTTTGTTCCTTCGATCATGAGGTTTCGACTGCCGTTACACGACAGGCGACCTTCGATGAATGTCCATATTCAGTTGTGCAGTCGTTCGGCCCCGGAGCATGCCCCGAGGCCGAACGATCGATTGTACCGGATTACGCCTGAGCGTCGTCCGACTTGAACGGGAAGCCCAGCTGGCGGAGCAGCGAGCGTCCCTCGTCATCCGTCTTCGCCGTGGTGACGATCGTGATGTCGAAACCGCGGACGCGGTCGATCCGGTCCTGGTTGATCTCGTGGAAGACCGCCTGCTCCTGCAGACCGAAGGTGTAGTTGCCGTGACCGTCGAACTGCTTGGGCGACAGACCGCGGAAGTCGCGGATGCGGGGCAGCGCGAGGTTCACGAGACGGTCGATGAACTCCCACGCACGGTCACCGCGGAGGGTGACGTGCGCGCCGATGGCCTGGCCCTCGCGCAGCTTGAACTGCGCGATGGACTTGCGGGCCTTCGTGACGATCGGCTTCTGACCCGTGATCTTCGTCAGGTCGTCCACGGCGCCGTCGATCACCTTGCTGTCGCGAGCTGCCTCGCCGACACCGGTGTTCACGACGACCTTCACGAGACCGGGGATCTGCATGACGTTGGCGTAGCCGAACTCGTCCTGCAGAGCCTTCTTGATCTCGCTCTGGTACTTCTGCTTCAGGCGGGGCTGGATCTTGCCAGCCGCCGCGGCAGTGGTGCTGCTCATATTCAGAGGTCCTTGCCGCTCTTCTTCGCGTAACGCACGCGGACGGTGCGCTTCACGCCGTCCTTCGTCTTCTCCTCGACGCGGTGACCGACGCGGGTCGGCTTCTTCGTCTCGGGGTCCACGAGCTGGACGTTCGAGATGTGGATGGGGGCCTCGATGGTCTCGATGCCACCCGTCTTGGTGCCACGCTGCGTCTGGCCGACGCGGGTGTGCTTGGTGGCGTAGTTGACGCCCTCGACGATGACGCGGTTCTGCTCGACGAGGACCTCGAGGACCTTGCCCTGCTTGCCACGGTCGCCGCCGCGCTCGGGCTTGGCGCCCGTGATGACCTGAACCAGGTCACCCTTCTTGATGTTCGCCATGATCAGATGACCTCCGGGGCGAGCGAGACGATCTTCATGAACTTCTTGTCGCGAAGCTCACGACCGACCGGTCCGAAGATGCGGGTGCCGCGGGGCTCCCCGTCGTTCTTCAGGATGACGGCGGCGTTCTCGTCGAACTTGATGTACGAGCCGTCGGGACGGCGCGTCTGCTTGACGGTGCGGACGATGACGGCCTTGACGACATCACCCTTCTTGACGTTGCCACCGGGGATCGCGTCCTTGACGGTGGCGACGATGATGTCGCCCAGTCCGGCGTACCGGCGGGCGGAGCCGCCGAGCACGCGGATGGTGAGCAGCTCCTTGGCGCCGGTGTTGTCGGCGACCTTGAGGCGGGATTCGGTCTGAATCATGAGATCACTTCGCCTTCTCGAGGACCTCGACCAGACGCCAGCGCTTGGTGGCGCTCAGCGGGCGAGTCTCGTTGATGAGGACGAGGTCGCCGATGCCGGCGGTGTTGGCCTCGTCGTGGGCCTTGACCTTCGACGTGCGGCGGATGACCTTGCCGTAGAGCGGGTGCTTCACGCGGTCCTCGACCTCGACGACGATCGTCTTGTCCATCTTGTCGCTCACGACATAGCCGCGACGAGCCTTGCGGTAACCGCGGGCCTGCGGGTCGCGGACGTCGTGCTCGCCGTGCTCGTGGCCCTCGGCGACAGCCTCAGCGGCGTTCTTGTCGGTAGCCATTACTCGGTCTCTTCCTTCGCGGCCTCGGTGGCGTCATCCGCCTTCTTGGCCTTGGTCTTCTTCGCCTTCGGCGCCTCCGCGACGGGCGTGGCACGGATGCCGAGCTCGCGCTCGCGGATCACCGTGTAGAGCCGCGCGATGTCGCGCTTGACCGCACGGATGCGGCCGTGGCTCTCGAGCTGGCCGGTGGCCGACTGGAAGCGCAGGTTGAACAGCTCTTCCTTGGCCTTGCGCAGCTCCTCGACGAGGCGCTGGTCTTCGAACGTGTCGAGCTCGCTCGGGGCGAGCGTCTTGGTGCCGACAGCCATTACGCGTCGCCCTCCTCGCGCTTGATGATGCGTGCCTTCAGCGGCAGCTTGTGAATGGCACGGGTCAGGGCCTCGCGAGCGAGCTCCTCGTTGACTCCGGCGACCTCGAAGAGGACGCGACCCGGCTTGACGTTGGCGACCCACCACTCCGGCGAGCCCTTACCCGAACCCATGCGGGTTTCGGCGGGCTTCTTGGTGAGCGGACGGTCGGGGTAGACGTTGATCCACACCTTGCCGCCACGCTTGATGTGACGCGTCATGGCGATACGAGCGGACTCGATCTGACGGTTGGTCACGTAAGCGGGCGTGAGTGCCTGGATGCCGAACTCGCCGAAGGAGACCTTCGTGCCGCCGGTGGCCTGGCCATCGCGCTTGGGGTGGTGCTGCTTGCGGTACTTGACCTTACGGGGGATAAGCATCAGGCCGACGCTCCTTCTGCCACGGGGGCCTCGTTGCGGGGACCGCGACGGCGGTCACCGCGGTCGTCGCGACCGCGCGAGGTCTTCGGCGCGTTGGCCTGCTCGCGAGCGAGCTCCTTGGCCGTCAGGTCGCCCTTGTAGATCCAGACCTTCACACCGATGCGGCCGAAGGTGGTCTTGGCCTCGTAGAAGCCGTAGTCGATGTTCGCGCGGAGCGTGTGCAGGGGCACGCGGCCCTCGCGGTAGAACTCCGAGCGGCTCATCTCCGCGCCGCCGAGGCGGCCCGAGACCTGGATCCGGATGCCCTTGGCGCCGGCGCGCTGAGCGCCCTGCAGACCCTTGCGCATCGCGCGGCGGAACGCCACACGAGCCGAGAGCTGCTCGGCGATGCCCTGCGCGACGAGCTGGGCGTCGGCCTCGGGGTTCTTGACCTCGAGGATGTTGAGCTGGATCTGCTTGCCGGTGAGCTTCTCGAGGTCGGCGCGGATGCGCTCGGCCTCGGCGCCGCGGCGACCGATCACGATGCCCGGGCGGGCGGTGTGGATGTCGACGCGGACGCGGTCACGGGTGCGCTCGATCTCGATGTTGCTGACACCGGCGCGGTCGAGCGACGTGGTCAGCAGACGGCGGATCTTGATGTCCTCGGCGACGTAGTCGGCGTAACGCTGGCCCGGCTTGGTCGAGTCCGAGAACCAACGCGACACGTGGTCCGTGGTGATGCCGAGGCGGAAGCCGTACGGGTTGACTTTCTGTCCCATTACTTGCTCGCCTTCTTGCTCGTACCGGCGGCCGCGGCATCCGCGTTCTCCGGCGTCGACAGCACGACCGTGATGTGGCTCGTGCGCTTCTTGATCTGGAAGGCACGACCCTGGGCGCGGGGCTGGAAACGCTTGAGCGTCGTGCCCTCGTCGACGTACGCGTTCTTCACGTACAGGTCTGCATCGTCCAGGAACTCGTTGTCCTTGTCGGCCTTGACGCGAGCGTTCGCGACGGCCGAGGCGACGAGCTTGTAGATCGGCTCGCTGGCGCTCTGGGGTGCGAACTTCAGGATGGCGAGTGCCTCCTGAGCCTGCTTGCCCTTGATGAGCGCGACGACACGACGAGCCTTCTGAGGGGTCACGCGGATGTGCTTCACGCGCGCGGTGGATTCCACCATGTCTCTCCTCCTCTGTCCTCTCTGGAACTGCCCCCGCGTCAGCGGCGGCGGCCCTTCTTGTCGTCCTTCACGTGGCCGCGGAAGGTGCGGGTGGGCGCGAATTCGCCCAGCTTGTGGCCGACCATGGTCTCGGACACGAACACGGGGATGTGCTTGCGTCCGTCGTGCACGGCGATCGTGTGGCCGAGCATGGCCGGGATGATCATCGAACGGCGCGACCAGGTCTTGATGACGTTCTTGGAGCCGGCTTCGTTCTGCGCGACCACCTTGCGAAGCAGGTGCTCGTCGACGAAGGGGCCCTTCTTCAGGCTGCGAGGCATCTTCCTCTACTCCTACTTGCGCTTCTTGCCGGCGTTGCGACGGCGGACGATGTACTTGTCGCTCTCCTTGTTGGGGTGGCGGGTGCGACCCTCAGCCTGGCCCCAGGGAGTGACGGGGTGACGTCCACCGGACGTCTTGCCCTCACCACCACCGTGCGGGTGGTCGACCGGGTTCATGGCGACACCACGAACCGTCGGGCGAACGCCCTTCCAGCGCTTGCGGCCGGCCTTGCCCCAGTTGATGTTCGACTGCTCGGCGTTGCCGACCTCGCCGATGGTCGCGCGGCAGCGCGCATCGACGTTGCGGATCTCGCCCGAGGGCAGACGCAGCTGGGCGTAGGGGCCGTCCTTCGCGACCAGACGCACGCTGGCGCCGGCCGAGCGGGCCATCTTCGCGCCGCCGCCGGGGCGGAGCTCGATGGCGTGGATGACCGTACCGGTCGGGATGTTGCGCAGCGGCAGGTTGTTGCCGGGCTTGATGTCGGCGCCGGCACCCGACTCGACGATGTCGCCCTGCTGGAGCTTGTTCGGGGCGATGATGTAGCGCTTCTCGCCGTCGAAGTAGTGCAGCAGCGCGATGCGCGCGGTGCGGTTGGGGTCGTACTCGATGTGAGCGACCTTGGCGTTGACGCCGTCCTTGTCGTTGCGACGGAAGTCGATCACGCGGTACTGGCGCTTGTGGCCACCACCGATGTGACGCGTCGTGATGCGGCCCTGGTTGTTACGGCCACCGGTCTTGGCGATCGGGCGGAGGAGCGACTTCTCGGGCGTCGATCGGGTGATCTCGGCGAAGTCGGCCACCGACGAACCGCGGCGACCCGGGGTCGTGGGCTTGTACTTGCGAATAGCCATGTTCGTTGTCCTCTATCCCGACCGTCAGCCGACTGCCGTGAAGATGTCGATGGTGCCCGACTTCAGGGTGACGATGGCGCGCTTGGTGTCCTTGCGCTTGCCGGTGCCGAAGCGGGTGCGACGGGACTTGCCCGCGCGGTTGAGCGTGTTGACCGCTGCGACCTTGACGCCGAAGATCTTCTCGATCGCGAGCTTGATCTCGGTCTTCGACGCACGGGGGTCCACGAGGAACGTGTACTTGCCCTCGTCGATGAGCCCGTAGCTCTTCTCGGAGACGACCGGCTTCAGGATGATGTCGCGCGGGTCCTTGTTGACGGCGGTCATGCCGAGACCTCCTCGGTGGCGCCGGCCTTGGACGCGACGAACGCGTCGTAGGCGGCCTTGGTGAAGACGAGGTCGTCCGAGACGAGCACGTCGTAGGCGTTGAGCTGGTCGAACGTCAGCACGTGGACGTACGCGAGGTTGCGCACGCTCTTGACGGTGATCTCGTCACCGCGCTCGATGACCACGAGGACGTTCTTCGTGGCGCCGAGGCCGGTCAGAACCGCCGCAGCAGCCTTGGTCGAGGGCGTGCCCTCGACACCGAACGAGTCGACGATGTGCAGACGCTGGCCGCGAGCACGGTCGCTGAGCGCTCCGAGGAGTGCGGCGGCGACCATCTTCTTGGGGGTGCGCTGCGAGTAGTTGCGCGGCTTGGGGCCGTGCACGATGCCACCACCGGTCATGTGCGGCGCGCGGATCGAGCCCTGACGGGCGTTACCCGTGCCCTTCTGCTTGAAGGGCTTGCGGCCGGCGCCCGAGACCTCACCGCGACGCTTGGTCGAGTGAGTGCCCTGGCGAGCCGCCGCGAGCTGCGCGACGACGACCTGGTGGATGAGGGGAACGTTGGTCTTGACGTCGAAGAGCGCGGCGGGCAGCTCCACGGAGCCGGCCTTCTTGCCGGAAGCGCTCCGGACGTCGAGCGCGAGAGTCGAGTCAGCCATGATCAGGCACCCTTCACAGCGTTGCGGACGTAGACGATGCGGCCGCGTGCACCGGGGACGGCGCCCTTGACGAGCAGCAGACCCTTCTCGGCGTCGACGGCGTGCACCGTGAGGTTGAGGACGGTCACGCGCTCGCCACCCATGCGGCCGGCCATGCGCATGCCCTTGAAGACGCGGCTGGGCGTCGACGAGGCACCGATGGAACCGGGCTTGCGGTGGTTGCGGTGCGCACCGTGCGAGGCCGAGACGCCCTTGAAGTTGTGGCGCTTCATGACACCCGCGGTGCCCTTGCCCTTGCTGGTGCCGACGACGTCGACCAGCTGGCCGGCCTCGAACGTGTCACCGGCGGTGAGCTCCTGACCGAGTGAGTAGTCAGCGGCATCCGCCGTGCGCACCTCGGTGAGGTGGCGACGCGGGGTCACGCCGGCGGCCTCGAAGTGGGCCGTGAGGGGCTTGTTGACCTTGCGGGGGTCGATCTGGCCGGCAGCGATCTGAACGGCCGAGTAGCCGTCCTTCTCGGGCGTACGGACCTGGGTGACCACGTTCGGCGCGATCTCGATGACCGTGACGGGGACGAGCTTGCCCTGCTCGTTCCAGACCTGGGTCATGCCGAGCTTGGTGCCGAGGAGGCCCTTGGAAACCTTGGAGTTGATGTCAGCCATGTCGAACCTCAGAGCTTGATCTCGATGTTGACGTCGGCCGGGAGGTCGAGTCGCATGAGCGAGTCGACAGCCTTGGGCGTCGGGTCGACGATGTCGATCAGACGCTTGTGGGTGCGCATCTCGAAGTGCTCGCGGCTGTCCTTGTACTTGTGGGGCGACCGGATGACGCACACGACGTTCTTCTCGGTCGGCAGCGGCACGGGTCCGACGACAGTCGCGCCCGCACGGGTCACGGTGTCGACGATCTTGCGTGCCGAGGTGTCGATGACCTCGTGGTCGTACGACTTCAGGCGAATGCGGATCTTCTGTCCCGCCATTTGTCTGCTCACTCTCTTTATCGCGTCTTACGTCTCGCTGGTCGCGAGCGCATTGGACGCCCGGTGGCGCGGTCTGCGCCGGGCACTTCTCACCGCCGGGGCGGTGATGCTGCACCACTGTTCTGATGTCAAACCCGCGGGTCTCCCCGCGGTTCCGCACCGTGCGCGCACGCGCGCATCCTGTCTCCAGGTCGGTGTGGGGTTCGATGTTCATCTGCCCGCGGCCTAGGACTCTGCGCTGCGCGCCGCCTATGCACTCTCGTGACAGTGATCCGGGATGCTGGCACCCATCGGAATGTGGAACCTGAATAGTCTACGTGCCGCCCGGGCGTGTCGCAAACCCGGGCGTGTCGCGATATCCGCGTCGCGCCGCGTGCCGTGAGGGCGGGCCCGCCGAACGAGTACCCTCCCCGCGACCACGCACCTTCAATGGTGCACCCTCGCGTCGATGGTGCGCTCTCACGGGACGATTGCGACTCAGCGCAGCAGGCCGTGCGAGCGGAGGAACGCGGCGAATGACGGGCGCGACGCGAGGCGCTCCCAGCCCCAGCGCACCGGGGTCCAGCCGGTCGCCGCCACGATGCGGCTCTCGCGCTCGCGCTGGGCGCGCAGCACGTCGCGCGGCGAACGGCCCGCGACGAGAGCGGGATCGAGGTACTTGCCGTCGCCGTCGAACTCGCCGAAGCGCCGCAACCGCGGCCACGCGAAGTCGAGGAACGCCCACCGCCCGCCACCGAGCGCGACAGGATGCTGCAACACCGGTTCCGCGGCGCCGAGCTGCCGCATCCACAGGCGGCTGATGCTCTCACCGGGCAGCTGCGCCCGGCCGTCGGCGATCGAGGCGACCAAGCGCGCACGACGGATGCCGCGGGCCCCGGGCGACTGCTCCATGCGGGCGGTCACGTCAGTGGCGAGCGCCGCGGCGGCGGCAGGGTCGTATGCGCCCTGCCCGCGCCACGCCGCCGCTCGCAGCGCCGCGTCCATCGCCGCCGTCGCGGTCTCGGCATTCTCGGCACAGAGCACATCGAACAGCGTGCGCGCGATGCTCGTCGCCTGAAGCCCCCCGATGTGCGAGACATCGGCACCCGCGACCTCGTGCCGGTGGCGCACGACGTCGCTGCGGCTCGGCGCGGGCGCGGTCCCGAGCTCGAGGGTGTGGACCCGGCCGTCATCACCGCGATGGACGGGTAGCCCGTGGAGAGCGGCCGCGGTCGCATGCGAGAACACCGGTTCACGAATCGCCACCGCGGCGAGGGCGTGCGCGCGCAGCCGCATCCGCTCCTCCGGCCGCGCGGCGGCCCAGCGCGTCGCCGCAATATAGACGCCCCGCCGCACGCGCACGAGCTCTCCCGCCCGGACGGCACGGTCGAGGGCCGCGGTCTCGCCGCGCACATGTGCATCGCCCCGCAGGATCAGTTCGTCGCGCTCGGTCACTCCCCCACGGTGCCCCCGGCGCCGCCCCGCATCCCCCCGCGCCCGACTCCCCGTGGACTCGCCGGCGCCCCGCTTCCCGGGGGAGGAATCCCCACCGTCAACGCGAGAACGCACCCTCTCCGCGACGACGCACCATTCACGGTGCGCTCTCGCGGAGAGGGTGCGTTCTCGGCGCGGGCTACTGGTTGCCGATGTTCTTGTCGACGTTCTCGCGGACCTCGTCGACCTTGCCGTGATGCTGCTCGGGAACGACCTTCTTCACGGCGTCCGCCGCACCCTGAAGGAATTTGTCGCTGACCTCTTCGGCCTTCTCGCTCTTGAGCGCCTCCTCGATCTTGTCTCGGTTCTGCTCGAACATCTGCTTGCCTTTGTTGATGATGTCGTCGACGCCCATGATCGTCCTTTCGTCGGGTCGATGTACCGCTATGACAGCGCGCCCGCCGCCGCGACGTCAACAGGTTGCGCAGACGCCGGAACGACGAAACCCCCGGACCCGAAGGTCCGAGGGGTTTCGCGAAGGAAGTCGAAGGACTTACTTGATGATCTTGGTCACCGTGCCGGCGCCGACGGTGCGGCCACCCTCACGGATCGCGAAGCCGAGGCCCTCTTCCATGGCGATCGGCTGGATGAGCTCGACCGACATGTCGGTGGTGTCACCGGGCATGACCATCTCGGTGCCCTCGGGCAGCGAGATGACGCCGGTGACGTCCGTGGTGCGGAAGTAGAACTGCGGGCGGTAGTTCGTGTAGAAGGGGTTGTGACGGCCACCCTCCTCCTTCGAGAGGATGTAGGCAGTGCCCTCGAAGTTGGTGTGCGGGGTAACCGAACCCGGCTTCACGACGACCTGGCCACGCTCGACGTCGTCACGCTTGGTGCCGCGGAGGAGCAGACCACAGTTCTCGCCGGCCCAGGCCTCGTCGAGCTGCTTGTGGAACATCTCGATACCCGTGACCGTGGTCTTCTGCGTCGGGCGGATGCCGACGATCTCGACCTCGGAGTTGATGGCGAGGGTGCCGCGCTCGGCGCGGCCCGTGACGACGGTTCCACGACCGGTGATCGTGAAGACGTCCTCGACGGGCATGAGGAACGGCTTGTCCTTGTCACGCACGGGGTCGGGGATCGACTCGTCGACGGCGTCCATGAGCTCGACGATCGCGTTGACCCACTTCTCGTCGCCCTCGAGAGCCTTCAGGCCCGAGACGCGGACGACGGGAGCGTTGTCGCCGTCGAAGTCCTGCGACGAGAGGAGCTCGCGGACCTCGAGCTCGACGAGCTCCAGGATCTCCTCGTCGTCGACCATGTCCGACTTGTTGAGCGCGACCAGCAGGTAGGGCACGCCGACCTGCTTGGCGAGCAGCACGTGCTCGCGGGTCTGAGCCATCGGGCCGTCGGTGGCGGCGACCACGAGGATCGCGCCGTCCATCTGAGCGGCACCGGTGATCATGTTCTTGATGTAGTCAGCGTGACCCGGGGCGTCGACGTGAGCGTAGTGACGCTTGGGGGTCTCGTACTCGACGTGCGAGATGTTGATCGTGATACCACGCTGACGCTCTTCGGGCGCCGAGTCGATGGACGCGAAGTCACGCTGCACGTTGGTGGCCGACGGGTACTTGTCGGCGAGCACCTTCGAGATCGCCGCGGTGAGCGTCGTCTTGCCGTGGTCGACGTGACCGATGGTTCCGATGTTGACGTGCGGCTTGGTCCGCTCGAACTTGGCCTTAGCCACTGGGTCCTCCTCAGGACTGTCGTTGTAGATCTCCGGGCGCTGGATTGCGACCGGTTCTCTACGGGGATGTTTTCACTCTAGTAGAGAGGTCGATATTCAGTTTGAGTGGATGCCGGGAGCATGGGCCCCCGGCATCCCGAGGGCTTACTCGCCCTTGTTCTTCTGGACGATCTCGTCGGCCACCGCGCGCGGGACCTCGGAGTAGCTGTCGAACTCCATCGAGTAGACCGCGCGGCCCGAGGTCTTCGAACGCAGGTCGCCGATGTAGCCGAACATCTCCGACAGCGGGACGAGCGCGCGGACGATCTTGATGCCCGAGCCGTCCTCCATCGACTGGATCTGGCCACGACGCGAGTTCAGGTCGCCGATGACGTCGCCCATGTACTCCTCGGGCGTACGCACCTCGACAGCCATCAGGGGCTCGAGGATGACCGGGTTGGCCTTGCGCAGCGCCTCCTTGAAGCCCATCGAGCCGGCGATCTTGAACGCCATCTCGGACGAGTCGACGTCGTGCGACGCGCCGTCGATGAGGATCGCCTTGACACCCACGATGGGGTAGCCGGCGAGCACGCCGACGTTCATCGCGTCCTGGAAGCCCTGGTTGGTCGGCTCGATGTACTCGCGCGGGATGCGGCCACCGGTGACCTTGTTCTCGAACTCGTACGTCTTGTCGGCCGTGACCTCGAGCGGCTCGATCGCGAACTGGATCTTCGCGAACTGACCCGAACCACCGGTCTGCTTCTTGTGGGTGTAGTCGTGACGCTCGACGGCCTTGCGGATCGTCTCGCGGTACGCGACCTGCGGCTTGCCGACGTTCGCCTCGACGCGGAACTCGCGCTTCATGCGGTCGACGAGGATGTCGAGGTGCAGCTCGCCCATGCCCTTGATGACGGTCTGACCCGTCTCGGGGTTGAGCTCGGTGCGGAACGTCGGGTCCTCTTCGGCGAGCTTCTGGATGGCGACACCCAGCTTCTCCTGGTCGGCCTTGGTCTTCGGCTCGATCGCGACCTCGATGACGGGCTCGGGGAACGTCATCGACTCGAGGACGACGGGCTCGGCCGGGTCGGCGAGGGTGTCACCGGTGGTGGTGTCCTTCAGGCCGATGACGGCGTAGATGTTGCCCGCGGTGAGCGAGTCGACCGGGTTCTCCTTGTTGGCGTGCATCTGGAAGATCTTCCCGATGCGCTCCTTCTTGCCCTTGGTCGAGTTGATGACCTGCGCGCCCGAGTCGAGGTGACCCGAGTACACGCGGACGTAGGTGAGGCGACCGAAGAACGGGTGCACGGCGACCTTGAACGCCAGCGCCGCGAACGGGTCGTTGGCGTCGGGGTGACGCTCGATGATCTTCTCTTCGTCCTTCGGGTCGTGCGCCTCGATGGCGGGCACGTCGAGGGGCGAGGGGAGGAAGTCGACCACCGCGTCGAGCATGGGCTGCACGCCGCGGTTCTTGAACGCCGAGCCGCAGAGCACCGGGTACAGCTCGCCGGCGACGGTGAGCTTGCGGATGGCGCCCTTGATCTCGGCCACGGTCAGCTCTTCGCCGCCGAAGAACTTCTCGAGCAGCGCGTCGTCGGACTCGGCGACGGTCTCGAGGAGACGCTGGCGGTACTCGGCGGCCTTGTCGGCGAGGTCGGCCGGGATCTCCTGGATCTCGTACTTCGCGCCCATGGTCACGTCACCCTTGGCGTCGCCGGGCCAGACCAGCGCGCGCATCTCGACGAGGTCGACGACGCCCACGAAGTCGTTCTCGGCGCCGATCGGGAGCTGCAGCACGAGCGGCTTGGCGCCCAGGCGGCTGACGATCGTGTCGACGGTGAAGTAGAAGTCGGCGCCCAGCTTGTCCATCTTGTTGACGAAGCAGATGCGGGGCACGTCGTACTTGTCGGCCTGACGCCAGACGGTCTCGGACTGGGGCTCGACGCCCTCCTTGCCGTCGAAGACCGCCACGGCGCCGTCGAGGACGCGCAGCGAACGCTCGACCTCGACCGTGAAGTCGACGTGGCCGGGGGTGTCGATGATGTTGATCTGGTTCTTGTTCCAGAAGCAGGTCACGGCGGCAGACGTGATCGTGATGCCGCGCTCCTTCTCCTGCTCCATCCAGTCGGTGGTCGAGGCGCCGTCGTGCGTCTCGCCGAGCTTGTGGTTGACGCCCGTGTAGAACAGGATGCGCTCGGTCGTCGTCGTCTTGCCGGCATCGATGTGCGCCATGATGCCGATATTGCGGACCTTGTTGAGGTCGGTGAGCACTTCTTGTGCCACGGGCTGTTCCTTACGTTTGGTCGGGAGCGCCGGCCGGGGAGGGTCCCCCGGCCGGCGCCGAGAAGCTGTTTACCAGCGGTAGTGCGCGAAGGCGCGGTTCGACTCGGCCATCTTGTGGGTGTCTTCGCGGCGCTTGACCGCGGCACCGAGGCCGTTCGAGGCGTCGAGGATCTCGTTCTGCAGGCGCTCGGTCATCGTCTTCTCACGACGGCCCTTGGCGTACGAGACGAGCCAGCGCAGCGCGAGCGTGTTCGCACGGTGCGGCTTGACCTCGACGGGCACCTGGTAGGTCGAGCCACCGACGCGGCGGCTCTTGACCTCGAGGGTCGGGCGGACGTTGTCGAGCGCCTTCTTCAGCGTCGCGACGGCGTCCTGGCCGTTCTTGGCCTCGACACCCTTGAGGGCGGTGTAGACGATCGACTCGGCGATCGACTTCTTGCCGTCGACGAGGATCTTGTTCACGAGCTGCGTGACGATCGGAGCACCGTAGACCGGGTCGTTGACGACGACGCGGCGGGGTGCGGGTCCCTTACGAGGCATCTAACTCAACCCTTCTTCGCGCCGTAGCGGCTGCGAGCCTGCTTACGGTTCTTGACGGCCTGGGTGTCGAGCGCACCGCGGACGATCTTGTAGCGGACACCGGGGAGGTCCTTCACACGACCGCCGCGGACGAGCACGAGCGAGTGCTCCTGCAGGTTGTGGCCCTCGCCGGGGATGTACGCGGTGACCTCGGTGCCGTTGCGGAGCTTGACACGAGCGACCTTGCGCATGGCCGAGTTCGGCTTCTTGGGCGTGGTCGTGTACACGCGGGTGCAGACACCCGCCTGCTGGGGGTTCGCCTTCAGTGCGGGCGCCTTGGTCTTGGTGACCTTCGGCGAGCGACCCTTGCGAACCAACTGCTGAATGGTTGGCACGTTCTCTCCTTGTAGTGCTGCACGGTGACAGCGTCGTGGTTTCACCACAGATCCACCGGCGCGTCACGAATGCTGCGTTTTCGAAGGGTGGATATGCCGTGGGGGCGTCCTGTTCGCAGAACGATCCCGATTCGCGTGCTCCGCTTCGACCTGACCATCGGACCGAGGCACGACGCAGGGCGCGCACGAGCGCACACCCGATCAATGATACGCCTCTCCGGCGAGGCGGGCAAACGCCGGTGGATGCCGGTGGTATCGGGGTCAGGTTCCGGGGCGCTCGATGCGCAGTTCCGCGTCGCCGAGGAGGAAGCGCTCGCCTGCCGGAGCATCCGATCCGGGCTCGAGCTCGATTTCGGTGCCGAGGAAGTTGGTCAGCACGACGCCGTTGGTCGAGTGGAGATCGGTGATGTGCCACAGGCCCGAGCGCAGTTCCAGGCGTGCATGCGTCTTCGACACGGTGCGCGTACGGTCCTCGATGGCCACGAGCTGGGCCCGCGGGTAGGCGGGGTCGGGCGCGGGCTGACGGCCCACGATCGCGACGTCGCCGGTGAGCGGCGCGACCTCGCCGTCGGGCAGGACGAGCTGCCAGTAGACCCGGCGCCGCGCGACGACGACGGTGTGGTCGATCTCGCCGTCGTCGGGAACCTCGGCGCGGCGCAGCTGCGCGGGCACCGCCGCCTCAGCCGTGCGCGGCTCGCCGGCCGCCGGCGCGCTCGCGACGGCCGAGACCTCGTCGGAGAGCTCCGGGAACTCGTCGGGAGTCCGCGCGAAGGCCCGACGGGCGATCGGGGTCGCGGGCACGGCATCCCACGTCCGGCGTCCCGGCCCCATCCCGGCGGCGGAATCCGGGTCGGCGAACGAGGGGATGACCCCGGGGCGGTCGGATGCGGCGCGCGAGGGGAACGGCGACGGCGAGATCGCCGAGACGTCGTCGATCTCGGACGGCCAGCGGGCGTCGTCCGAGCCGTCGTCGGCGTCCCCGGCCGCTCCGGCACTGGCGGCCTCCGTGCGGGTCTCGGCCGCCGGAGCGGGGTCGCGGAGGATCGGCTCGCGCGCTTCGCGCGGCGCGGGCTCGGAGAACGCCGGCCGAGCCTCGGGCTCTGCCGGGGCCGGGGGCTGCGCCGGGGGCGCGGCCGCCATGGCCGACTCGGCGGCCGCCGCAGGCGGCGCGGGCTCGGCAGGGGCAGCGGGTCGCGCCGCTTGCTCGGCGGCCGGGGCGAAGAGCACGGCAACGGGGTCGGCTCCCGGATCAGCCGGGACGGATGCCGGAGCCGGAGCACCGGGGGTCACGGCAGCGGGCTCGTCCACGGCAGGCGGGGCAGCGACCGCCGCGCCGGCGGCGGGCACCTCGGCAGGGGCGAACGGCGACGGCGGTGCCCACGGCGAGGGCTGCAGGTCGGTCGGCTCGGGTTCGCGTTCGGGAGCGGCTTCACCGCTGGCGGCGAGCGGTTCGGGGCTGAAGTGGCGCGCCGACAGCGTCGGGGTGGCCAGCGTCGGGGGCGCCGCGGGCTCGGGAGTGCGCCGCACGCCGAGACCGGGGGCGTCCTGTTGCTCCGCGTCCGACAGCGGCGGTGTGAAGACCCACGGCGGCGGTGCCACCTCGGCGGCGCGCTCCTCCCGCCAGCGGGCGGGCCCGAGCCCCAGAATGCTCGCCCACACGACGAACAGCAGGGCGGCCAGCACCGTCATCCCGGGGCCGACGCCGAAGCCGCGACCGATGCGGTGCGCGGCCATCACCAGCAGCACGTAGACCACGATCGGGCCGGCCACGGGGACGAGACCGATGAGGACGAGCCACGGGCTGAAACCGCCGATGCGCAGCACGACCGCGATGTTCAGCACCGGCACCCACCCCTGCCAGGGCTCCTCGTCCGTCTTGCGGAACAGGCCGGCCAGCGCGAGCGCCGTCCAGACGTAGAGGACCGCACCCAGAACCGTCGAGAGCACGACGAGGAGGATGAGGAGCGATTCGTTGCCGGAGGTGGTCATCGCATCCCACGATAGAGCCCGCGGGCGCCGCGCACCGTCGTCACGTGTCGCCCCCGCGTTCGGCGCCGGGTTCGAAGGGCGCGTCGAGCGATCGGGTGAGCTCGGCGAGCATGGCCTCGATCTGAGGTTCGACGTGCTGCGCGACGGCCGCCTGCACGCGCAGCCGGTGATGCAGGAGCACGGCGCAGACCTCCCGACCGATCATGTTGGCGTAGTCGTCGGCGAGGCCGACCTCCTGGCGGAGGGCCGCCTTCGCCTCGCTGCTGAGCGGGGGAAGCTCGGGCACGGCGTCGTCGGACTCCTGCGCGAGCCCCGAGATCGTGAACAGGAAGGGCGCCCCGGCCACCGGCTCGGGGTCGAGCGGCAACCCCTCGAACTCGGGCGCGAGCCCCTCGGCAGGGCGGTAGCTCCGGGCCCGGTTGCGTGCGGCCTGCTGGTCGAGCTCGGCCTGCAGCATCGGCAGGTTCCGCGAGGTGTACTCGGCGACGGCGGCATCCACGATCGCCTTCATCCTCGTCGACAGGCCGTGCTGCACCCCGTGCGGCACGTCCGCCCCCAGTCCCACCGCAGACAGCACGGGCGAGCCGATGCATCGACGACAGGGAGCGACCCGGCCTCGGTGGGTCGCCGGCTGCCAGCGCGGCAGCCAGCGCAGCCAGGCATCCACCGCCTGGCTGACCTGGGTCTCGAGCGACCGCTCCACGGGGCTATTGTCGCCGATCCGGGCCGGTGACGCGGGGATTTCGCGTCATTCGTCCTCGTCGCGTTCCCAGGCCCACCGCGGCGGCGTCGCCCGCGTCCGCACCAGCGCGACGGCCGACCATCCCGATATGACCGCTGCGGCGACGAGCAGGACACCGAACCACGACACCGCGAACCCGCCGGCAGCGGCGAAGGCACGAGCCGCGTCGACCCCCACGATCAGCGCGGACGCGACCAGGCCCGCGAGGTACGACAGCAGCGCGACAACCCCCGTGAGGACCGAGATCGCATACGACGGATGCGGTGCCCGCAGCGCGACCATCAGCGTGAGCGCGATCCCGACGACCGCGGCGGCGAAGCCGACGGCGCCGGGGATCGGCCCGAGCCCGCGGACCGCGAGGACGTCCTGACCGGTCACCAGACTCAGGATGCCCAGGCCGCAGATGGCGAGCGCCCCGAAGCCCACGACCGCGAAAGCGGTGGCGAGCCCGGGGCGCATTCCGCCGGAGGCAGTGGTCATCAGTAGCGGTGCAGCTGCGGTCCCGCCTCGAGCGTGCGCTCGTACTCGCGCTGCGCCTCGGCGTTGAGCTCGGTGACCCGACGGCCGCGGGCGGCGACCCACGCACCGAACCAGATCGTCAGCTCGCGGCCCGCGACCAGTGCGACGAGCGCGAGCGGGGCGAAGGCCTGCTCACCGACGATCGTGAGCGCCTGGCTCGGCGCGATCGTCCAGAACGGCGCCTGGAAGAGCTGTCCCGCGATGTGCCCCGCGTAGGACGCCAGACCCACCAGGAGGCCGAGCAGGACCCAAAGGCCCCAGCGGCCGCGGTTGATGAAGGCGCCCAGGATCCAGAACGCCAGGAAGAACACGACGACGGGAACCCAGAGCCACCAGGAGGTGGCGGCGGCGAGAGCCTGCTCGCCGATGTTCGCGGTCGTGACCTCACCGCGGACGGCGTCGATGCCCAGAGCGGCACCGAGGTAGACCAGGGCGAAGGCGATGGCGGCGAGGAGGCCGATGGCCCCGGCCGCTCCGCGGTTGCCGCGCGGCGTCGGCGCCTCGGGGGCCTGCACGAAGATCGGCTGCGGGCTCGGAGCAGCAGCCGGCGTCTCGGCCACGGGCTCGCTCGCGCTCACGCTGCTCGTGCCGTCGGCGTCGTCGGCGCGGTAGGCGCGCGTCGCGGTGTCGCTGGCGGCTGCGCCCGCGGCGCCACCGGCTGCAGTGGTGCCGGCTGCGGCGGCATCCGCATCCCGGTCCGCGGTGGACGTGTCGCCGGCATCGCGCGGGGTGTCCCACTCGCTCGGGGAGTTCCAGCTGTCGGCGGTCGCGGACGAGCCGACGGTGTCGGTGCGCTCGTCGCGTGCGGCGGCGTCGAGCCGGGCGGCGTCGGCGTCGGAGGTCGTGCGGTCGACTGCGGGGCGTTCTGCGTCGGCGGCGTCGGCGGATCGCTCGGGCAGAGTCCCGGAGCCGGCGTAAGCGGCATCCCAGTCATCGGCCGAGACCGCATCGCGCGACGCCTCGGCGTCGGCGAGCCCTGCCCGGGCGCTGCCCACGACGTCGTCCACCGGCTTCGGCTCGTCGACCGGCTCGCCGTACTTGGGGTCGCTCATGCGATGTGCTCCTCACGCGGTGGCCGGTGCCGCCGCAGAGGCGAGGATATCCCGGCGACGCGGGCGCACCGCGCAGGCGTGCCGACGTGTCTGCGCACCCGTCCGGGCGGCCGGACGTATCGTCGTCCCATGACCTCGCGCGCCCTCCCCCGCCTCGCGCCCGCAGCGCTGCTCGTCGCGGTCGCGCTGCTCGCGGGGTGCGCCCCCGAGCCCGGCACCGGCGCAGCGGCGACGCCGGATAATACGGCGGCGAGCGATGCGCCGACCCCGACCCCCGCGATGACCGTTTCCGCCGAAGCGGGCGGACCGCCGCCCGCGGCATCCGGCTCGGTCGTGTCGACCACCGTGCTGCCGCGCGACTGCGCCGGCATCCTCGGCGCCCCCGCCCGGGCGGCGCTCGCCGCCGTGCCCCTGAACGACCCGGGCTTCGGCGAGAGCGGCACCCGGCCCGACGGATCACTGCGCTGCGTCTGGGCCGACCCCGCCGCCGACACCGCGAAGATCGAGACCACTATCGCCTACGCCGAGCGCAACCCCGTGATCGACTTCTTCAACGAGCTCACCGGCATCGGGTTCACCTGCTACGAGCCGGCCGGCGGCGTGCGCTGCGAGAAGACCTGGCAGAACGCGCGCTATCCCGTCACCGACGGGCGGACGCTGTTCTTCCGCGACGGCGTGCTGATCGACACGCAGTTCTCGCACCTCGCGCCCGAGGGCTACACCTCCGGGATCATCGCGTCGCTGTGGCCCGCGGGGGCCGCCACCCCCGCCCCCTGAGGCTTCGCGCGGCCGTGGTGGTCGCGCCGGATCAGTCGTCCGCGGCGAAGACCGCGTTGCCCACCCGGCTCGCGTACTGCTCGGGATGCCAGGCCGACTGCGACGTCGAGACCCAATGCCCCTCCCCCGCCTCGATCGTCTCGACGAGGTCGCCGTCGGTGCGCGAGCAGAGCGTGCGCACGCCGCGTTCGTCGCAGGCGAATCCCTGAGCGGGCAGAGCGGATGCCGCGATCGAGCCGGCATCCGTTCCCACCGACCCGACGGTGGTCGAGATCGAGCCGGCGTCCGAGGTCCAGGTGCACGTGAAACGCACCTCGGGGGCGAGAGCCTCCACGAGGGCGACGGCCGTCGAGACGGGGGCGTCCGAGGTCTGCTCGAGCTGCGCGCCGGCCGAGTACTGCAACGTCACCCACAGCGCCTCGGGGTACAGGTCGCGGCACTCCTGCGGCCCGTCGGCCGCGGCAGCACCTCCGGCACCGCCGCTCTCACCGAGGAGCCCCATCCCCGTCGTGACCAGCGGGACCGTCAAGATCGCGAGCGCGCCGATCACTCCGGCGCAGATGACGCCGACGATCCAGGCGAAGACGACGTTCCGACCCCCGATGCGTGCCACCTCTCCACGCTAATCCGGCGGCGCCGACTCGGACCGACCGACACGACGAAGGGCCCCGGGACATGCCCGGGGCCCTTCGCGAGATCAGCGATCGATCAGTTGTAGCTGGTGAAGTCGCCGTCGGTGGAGAAGCTGTCGAAGTCGACGTAGCTCAGGTCGGCGTCGCTGTACGCGCCGTCCGACGCGAAGATGCGGTTGGGGTACCGCTCGCTCTTCGCCTCCTCCGTCGCCTCGACGGCCACGTTGCGGTACTTCGCAAGGCCCGTTCCGGCGGGGATGAGCTTTCCGATGATGACGTTCTCCTTGAGGCCGACGAGCGGGTCGCTCTTGCCCTCCATGGCCGCCTGCGTGAGGACGCGGGTGGTCTCCTGGAACGACGCGGCCGACAGCCACGACTCCGTCGCGAGCGACGCCTTGGTGATACCCATCAGCTCGGGACGACCCGACGCGGGACGCTTGCCCTCGCCGACCGCCTCGCGGTTGATCTGCTGGTAGCGCTTGAAGTCGACCAGCTCACCCGGCAGCAGCGTCGTGTCGCCGTGGTCGACCACGGTGACCTTCCGCAGCATCTGACGGACGATGACCTCGATGTGCTTGTCGTGGATCGGCACACCCTGCGAGCGGTACACGCCCTGCACGCCGCCGACGAGGTACTTCTGCACCTCACGGGCACCCTGCACGCGCATGATGTCCTTCGGGTCGAGCGTGCCGACCTGCAGCGGGTCGCCGACCTCGACGTGCTGGCCGTCCTCGACGAGGAGGGTCGCACGCTTGAGGACCGGGTAGACCACGGGCTCGTCGCCGTTGTCGGGCGTGATGATGATCTTCTTCGACTTCTCGGTCTCGTCGATCGTCACGCGGCCGGTGACCTCGGAGATCGGGGACGCACCCTTGGGGGTACGGGCCTCGAAGAGCTCCTGCACGCGGGGCAGACCCTGCGTGATGTCATCGGCCGAAGCCGAACCACCCGTGTGGAAGGTACGCATCGTCAGCTGGGTACCGGGCTCACCGATCGACTGGGCGGCGATGATGCCGACCGCCTCGCCGATGTCGACGATCTTGCCGGTGGCCAGCGAACGGCCGTAGCACTTCGCGCAGACGCCGACGGCGGAGTCGCAGGTCAGGACCGAGCGGACCTTGATGGAGGTCACCCCGCCCTCGACGAGCTTGTTGATCAGCACGTCGCCCACGTCGTCGCCGGCCGCGGCCAGCACCTCGCCCGAGGGCGAGACGGCGTCGGCCGCCAGCGTACGGGCGAACACCGAGTTCTCGACGTTGGCGTCCTTGATGAGGGCGCCGTCGGCGCCGGCTGCGGCGATCGGGAGCTCGAGGCCCTTCGAGGTGCCGCAGTCGTCCTCGCGGATGATGACGTCCTGCGAGACGTCCACCAGACGACGGGTCAGGTAACCCGAGTCGGCGGTACGCAGAGCGGTGTCGGCCAGACCCTTACGGGCACCGTGCGTCGCGGTGAAGTACTCCGCCACCGACAGCCCCTCGCGGTACGAGGAGATGATCGGACGCGGCATGATCTCACCCTTGGTGTTGTTGACCAGGCCTCGGATACCGGCGATGTTACGGATCTGCAGCCAGTTACCACGGGCGCCCGACGAGACCATGCGGTTGATGGTGTTCTCGGCCGGGAAGTTCGCCTTCATGGCGGCCTGGACCTCGTCGGTCGCCTCGGTCCAGATCTTGATCTGCTCCTGGCGACGCTCGGCGTCGGTCACGAGACCCTTCTCGAACTGGCCCTGGACCTTCGACGCGAGCTTCTCGTACTTCGAGATGATCTCGGCCTTGTTCGGCGGCGTCAGGACGTCGCTGAGCGCCACGGTGACGCCCGAACGGGTCGCCCAGTGGAAGCCGGCGTCCTTGATCCGGTCGAGGGATGCCGCGACCTCGGTCTTGGGGTACTCCTCGGCCAGCTTGTTGACGATCTGCGACAGCTTGCCCTTGTCGGCCTGCTCGCGGACGAACGGGTAGCCCTTGGGCAGGGTGTCGTTGAAGATCGCCTGTCCGAGCGACGCGTCGACCAGACCGTGGCGCTCGTAGCCCTCGGGGGCGTCGCCCTCGAGGAACGCGAGACCGGGGATGCGGATGCGGACCTTGGCCTGCAGGTCGAGGGTGCCCTCGTCCTTCGCCAGGATCGCCTCGCCGACGGAGCCGAACACGCGACCCTCGCCCTTGGCACCCTCGATGACCGTGGTCAGGTGGTGCAGGCCGATGATCATGTCCTGCGAGGGCAGGGTGACCGGACGGCCGTCGGAGGGCTTGAGGATGTTGTTCGACGCGAGCATCAGGATGCGGGCCTCGGCCTGAGCCTCGACCGAGAGCGGCAGGTGGACGGCCATCTGGTCACCGTCGAAGTCCGCGTTGAACGCGGCGCACACGAGCGGGTGCAGCTGGATCGCCTTGCCCTCGACGAGCTGGGGCTCGAAGGCCTGGATGCCCAGGCGGTGCAGGGTGGGTGCACGGTTGAGCAGCACGGGGCGCTCGCGGATGATCTCCTCGAGCACGTCCCAGACCTCGGGACGCGTGCGCTCGACGGCCCGCTTGGCCGCCTTGATGTTCTGCGAGTGACCGAGGTCGATCAGGCGCTTGATGACGAACGGCTTGAAGAGCTCGAGAGCCATCTGCTTGGGCAGACCGCACTGGTGCAGCTTCAGCTGGGGTCCGACGATGATGACCGAACGACCCGAGTAGTCGACGCGCTTTCCGAGCAGGTTCTGACGGAAACGTCCCTGCTTTCCCTTGAGCATGTCCGACAGCGACTTCAGCGCACGGTTGCCGGTGCCGGTGACCGGGCGACCGCGACGGCCGTTGTCGAAGAGCGCGTCGACGGCCTCCTGCAGCATCCGCTTCTCGTTGTTGACGATGATCTCGGGAGCCCCGAGGTCGATCAGACGACGCAGACGGTTGTTGCGGTTGATCACGCGGCGGTACAGGTCGTTGAGGTCGGAGGTCGCGAAGCGGCCACCGTCGAGCTGGACCATCGGACGCAGCTCCGGCGGGATCACCGGGACGACGTCGAGCACCATCGAGGCCGGCGACATGCCGGTCTGCAGGAACGAGTTGACGACCTTCAGGCGCTTGATCGCACGGATCTTGCGCTGGCCCTTGCCCTCGGAGATCTGCAGGTGCAGCGAGTCGGCCTCGGCGGCCAGGTCGAACGACGCGAGGCGGCGCTGGATGCCCTCGGCGCCCATGTAGGCCTCGAAGTACTGACCGAAGCGGTCCTGCAGCTCGTGGAAGACGTCGTCCTCCTGCTTGAGCTGGCCGACCTCGAGGGAGCGGAACTCCTCCCACACCCGCTCGAGGCGCGAGATCTGCTCGTCGAAGTTCTTGCGGACCGTCGCCATGTCCTTCTCGGCGGAGTCCTTGGCCTTCTTCTTCTGGTCGGCCTTGGCGCCGTCGGCCTCGAGGGTCGCGAGCTCCTCCTCCAGCTTGGCCAGACGCGACGCCACGCGGGCGTCACGGCGGTCGCCGAGGTTCTTGATCTCGAGGCGGAGGTTGTTCTCGTGGGTGGGGAGGTCGCGGTGACGCGCATCCTCATCGACCGAGATGACCATGTACGCGGCGAAGTAGATGACCTTCTCGAGGTCCTTCGGCGCCATGTCGAGCAGGTACCCGAGGCGCGAGGGCACGCCCTTGAAGTACCAGATGTGGGTCACGGGAGCGGCGAGCTCGATGTGGCCCATGCGCTCACGACGGACCGAGGACTTGGTGACCTCGACGCCGCAGCGCTCGCAGACGATGCCCTTGAAGCGGACGCGCTTGTACTTTCCGCAGGCGCACTCCCAGTCGCGGGAGGGGCCGAAGATCTGCTCGCCGAAGAGGCCGTCCTTCTCGGGCTTGAGCGTGCGGTAGTTGATGGTTTCGGGCTTCTTGACCTCGCCGAAGGACCAACGACGGATGTCGTCAGCAGTGGCCAGGCCGATGCGAAGCTGATCGAAGGTGTGTGACTCGAGCACTGATTCTCCTGTGTCGGAATTCTGTTCGTTGCCTGGCCGGATCAGATCTCGTCGATCGACGAGGACTCGAAGCGGCTGGAGATGTTGATGCCGAGCTCCTCCGCTGCACGGAAGGCCTCGTCATCGGTGTCGCGGAGGTTGACCTCGGTGCCGTCGGCCGAGAGGACCTCGACGTTCAGGCAGAGCGACTGCATCTCCTTCATGAGCACCTTGAACGACTCGGGGATGCCGGGCTCCTGGATGTTCTCGCCCTTGACGATGGCCTCGTAGACCTTCACGCGGCCGACGATGTCGTCGGACTTGATCGTCAGGAGCTCCTGGAGGGCGTACGCGGCGCCGTAGGCCTCGAGGGCCCACACCTCCATCTCACCGAAGCGCTGGCCACCGAACTGCGCCTTACCACCGAGCGGCTGCTGGGTGATCATCGAGTACGGGCCCGTCGAACGCGCGTGGATCTTGTCGTCGACGAGGTGGTGGAGCTTCAGGATGTACATGTAGCCGACCGAGATCGGAGCCGGGAACGGCTCGCCGGAGCGACCGTCGAACAGCTTCGTCTTGCCCGAGGAGTCGATGAGACGCTCACCGTCGCGGGTGAGGTTCGTCGAGTCGAGGAGCCCGGCGATCTCGGACTCGAACGCGCCGTCGAACACGGGCGTCGCGACCTTCGTGCCGGGAGCGGCCTCGCGGGCGATCTCGGGCAGGCGCTCGGCCCACTCGGGGTTGCCCTCGACCTTCCAGCCCTGGGCGGCGATCCAGCCGAGGTGCAGCTCGAGGACCTGGCCGAAGTTCATTCGACCCGGGATGCCGAGCGGGTTCAGCACGACGTCGACCGGCGTGCCGTCGGCGAGGAAGGGCATGTCCTCGACGGGGAGGATCTTCGCGATGACACCCTTGTTGCCGTGGCGGCCGGCGAGCTTGTCGCCCTCGGTGATCTTGCGCTTCTGGGCGATGTAGACCACGACGCGGCGGTTGACGCCCGAGCCGAGCTCATCGTCGCCGTCCTCGGCGTTGAACTCCTTGACCGCGATGATCGTGCCCTGCTCACCGTGAGGCACCTTCAGCGACGTGTCGCGGACCTCGCGGCTCTTCTCGTTGAAGATCGCGCGGAGCAGACGCTCCTCGGCCGACAGCTCGGTCTCGCCCTTGGGCGTGACCTTGCCGACGAGGATGTCGCCGGGGCGCACCTCGGCACCGATGCGGATGATGCCGCGCTCGTCGAGGTCCTTCAGCAGGTCGGGCGCGACGTTGGGGAGGTCACGGGTGATCTCCTCCTTGCCGAGCTTGGTGTCGCGGGCGTCGACCTCGTACTCCTCGATGTGGATCGAGGAGAGCGTGTCGTTCTTCACGAGCTCCTGGCTGAGGATGATCGCGTCCTCGAAGTTGTGACCCTCCCACGTCATGAATGCGACGAGGAGGTTCTTGCCGAGCGCGAGCTCGCCGTTCTCCGTGGCGGGACCGTCGGCGATGACCTCGCCGACCTCGACGCGCTCACCGGCCGAGACCACGACGCGCTGGTTGTACGACGTGCCCTGGTTCGAACGGTCGAACTTGCGGAGGAAGTAGTCCTGCGTGCCGCCCTCGTCGAGCTGCACCGTGACGACGTCGGCCGAGACCTCGGAGACGACACCGGCCTTCTGCGCGGTGATGACGTCGCCGGCGTCGATCGCGGCGTAGCCCTCCATACCGGTTCCGACCAGAGGCGAGTCGCTGCGCAGCAGCGGCACGGCCTGACGCTGCATGTTCGCACCCATGAGGGCGCGGTTCGCGTCGTCGTGCTCGAGGAAGGGGATGAGCGAGGTCGCCACCGACACCATCTGGCGCGGCGAGACGTCCATGTAGCCGATCTCCTCGTTCGGGAAGAGGTCGACCTCGCCGCCCTTGCCGCGGCGGGCGAGGACGCGGTCGGCCACGAACGAGCCGTCCTTGTTGAGCTCGACACCGGCCTGCGCGACGACGTAGTCGTTCTCCTCGCTGGCGGTGAGGTAGTCGATCTCGTCGGTGACCTTGCCGTCGACGACACGACGGTACGGGGTCTCGATGAAGCCGAACGCGTTGATGCGCGCGAAGGAGGCGAGCGACCCGATCAGACCGATGTTCGGGCCTTCCGGCGTCTCGATCGGGCACATGCGGCCGTAGTGCGAGGGGTGGACGTCGCGGACCTCGACGCCGGCGCGCTCACGCGACAGACCGCCGGGGCCGAGCGCCGACAGGCGGCGCTTGTGGGTCAGACCCGCGAGCGGGTTGTTCTGGTCCATGAACTGCGACAGCTGCGAGGTTCCGAAGAACTCCTTGATCGCGGCGACGACCGGGCGCACGTTGATCAGGGTCTGCGGCGTGATCGCCTCGATGTCCTGCGTGGTCATGCGCTCGCGGACGACGCGCTCCATGCGCGACAGACCGGTGCGGACCTGGTTCTGGATGAGCTCGCCGACGGCGCGGATACGACGGTTGCCGAAGTTGTCGATGTCGTCGGTGTCGAGGCGGATCTCGGCGGGCTTGCCGTCGCGGACGCCCTCGAAGGTGGCGTCGCCGCGGTGCAGGCGAACCAGGTACTTGATGGTCGCGACGATGTCGGCGACGGTGAGCACCGACTCCTCGATCGGGGTGTCGAGACCCAGCTTCTGGTTGATCTTGTAGCGGCCGACCTTGGCGAGGTCGTAGCGCTTGGCGTTGAAGTAGAAGTTGTCGAGGAGCGCGCGGGCTGCCTCGGCGGCGACCTGCTCGCCCGGACGGAGCTTGCGGTAGATGTCGCGGAGCGCGTCCTCCTTGGTGAGGATCGTGTCCTTCGCGAGGGTCTCCTCGATCGAGTCGTACCCGGCGAACTCGGCCATGATGTCTTCGCTGGTCAGACCCAGGGCCTTGAGGAAGACGGTGACCGACTGCTTGCGCTTGCGGTCGATGCGGACGCCGACCTGGTCGCGCTTGTCGATCTCGAACTCGAGCCACGCACCGCGCGAGGGGATGACGCGCGCCGAGACGATGTCCTTGTCGGAGGTCTTGTCGGGCGTCTTGTCGAAGTAGACACCGGGCGAGCGCACGAGCTGCGACACGACGACGCGCTCGGTGCCGTTGATGATGAAGGTGCCCTTGCCGGTCTGGAGCGGGAAGTCGCCCATGAAGACCGTCTGGGTCTTGATCTCACCGGTGAGGTGGTTCATGAACTCGGCCTCGACGTAGAGCGGGGCCGCGTAGGTCTTGCCGCGCTCCTTGCACTCCTCGATGGAGTACTTCTCGGGCTCGAGGTAGGGGTTGGTGAACGACAGCTGCATCGTCTCGCCGAGGTCCTCGATGGGCGAGATCTCCTCGAAGATCTCCTCGAGGCCGCTCTGGAGGGCGACGTCGGTGCGGCCGGCGGCCTGCGCCTCGGCGAGGCGGGCCTTCCAGGCGTCGTTGCCGACGAGCCAGTCGAAAGACTCCGTCTGCAGCGCCAGCAGGTCGGGGACCGTCAGCTTGTCGGAGATCTTCGCGAACGAGAGGCGGGAAGCGCCGCGACCGTTCTTGGGGGTGGTGGTGGATGCGTTGCTCGCAGCAGCCAAGGGGATTACCTCCGTGGCCCGGGTGGGGCCGGTTCCTTGTCGTCAGGTGGAGTGCTCCCGGTCCGAGCTCGCGCGTCTCACGCCGTCGGACGGGGCGGAATCGCGCAGAGCACAAGCCGACCACCATATGAGGGCAAGGGGGACGGGAGCGCAACTACCAACTATAGGCGGCGCGACGCGCCATGTCCAGCACAATCCTTGACGACCCCCGGATGCTGCGGTATAAATGCGCGCCACCCGGCATCGCGGTCACTCCCAGGCCCAGCTCGAGAGCACGGTGTCGGCGAGTCGGCGGCGGTCGTCGTCGCTCGTGTCGGCCGGCGAAGCGAAGGTGATGACGAACGTCTGCTCGTCGCGCGTGGCGTAGTACTGATCGATCACCGTCTCCACCCCGTCCTGGGCCAGGGATGCCACGAGGTGCGCCGACTCGCTCCCGGCGATGTCGACACGATCCTCCAGCGACACGTCGGTGGCCCCGACCGCTTCGAGGCTCGCCACCCCGTCCGCCTCGACGTCGGCAGCGGTGATGACACCGGGCGAGACGACGACGCTGACGTAGCGGCTGTCCGCATCCGCGGACTCCGACACGAAGACGTCGACCTGGCCGCCCGTCGGGTCCTCGGCGGGCACCGCCCAGCCGGCCGGCACGGCGAAGCTGTATCCGGTTCCGCGCACGGTCTCGCCGGGGGCGGCGTCGCTCGGCGAGGTCGCGGTGGGCGTCGGAGTCCCCGATGCCGAGCCGGGTGCGGGTGACTCGGAGGATCCGCCGGTCCCGCCCGGCCGCGCGTCGCACGCCGCGAGCAGCAGCGCCGCCGAGATGAGCGCGGCGGCGATCGGAGCGATCCGGGAGCGCGTCATGCGTCACACGCTAGGCGAATCCGCCGCGCCGGAACTCCCCTTGACACGAGAACGCGCCGCCCGCTGCGAGAGCGGACGGCGCGTTGCGGACGTGTGGATCAGGCCCACGCCCACGATGCGAGGACCGCGTCGTAGACCGCCGCACGGTCGGCCTCCGAGACGTCGGGGCTGAACGAGAAGGTCACGACGTAGGTCTGGTCGTCGTGCGACGGGTAGAACTGGTCGACGTTGTAGGTGACGTCCTGCTGCGTGACGGATGCCGTGATGTGGGCCGACTCGCCGCCGGCGATGGAGGTGCGCTCCTGGACGGTGACGTCGGTCGCGCCCGCCTGCCCCTCGAGCTCCTCGACGCCGTACTTTTCGACGTCGTCGGCGGAGATCGCCTGCGGCGCGGGCGAGAGCACGACGTTGACGTTGTCGGCGAACGTCGCCGAGGGGTCGGAGAGATCGGCGACGAACACGTCGACCTTCTCCATGCCGGGGAGCTGCTGCTCGGGGATCGCCCAGCCCTCGGGAACCGAGAAGCTGTAGCCGGTGCCCGTGATCATCTCGCCGGAGGCCGGCGCGACATCGGGCGCGCTCGCGCCCGGCGCGGACGAGGCGGACGACGACGGGGCGGACGACGCGCCGGCGTCCCCCGACGCCGCGGTGTCGCCCGACTGCCCGCCGCATCCGGCGAGGAGAAGAGCCGCGGAGACGAGCAGCGCGGCGGACGTGGTGGTCTTGGTGCGAGTCATGGCTTCGACGCTAGGGGACCCGCCGGATCCGCACGGGGTCTTGACACGGGGAGTTCTCCCCCTTGACGAATCAGCCTCGCTGAGCGTCAGACGCGCCCCGGAACGTCGGACGCAACCGCACGCGATCGCCGGGCCGGGCCTGCGCGAGCCGGTTCCGGCCCGTCGACGTCACGACACCCACGACGGGGTACCCGCCCGTCACGGGCGCGTCGACTCCGAACACGACGGGGTGGCCGGCCGGCGGAACCTGAATCGCCCCCGGAACCATCCCCTCGCTCGCCAGCTCCTCGGCGCGCGCGCGTTCGAGGCGCGGCCCCTCCAGGCGGATGCCGACCCGGTCAGCCGCCGCCGACACGACCCAGGTGGCCTCGGCGAGCAGGCGACGGGACGAAGGGGTGAGCCAGTCCGCGCGCGGGCCGGTCGTGAACGGGATGTCGAGGGGAACGGCATCCGTGCCCGTCGGCGGCAGACCCCACGGATGAAGGGGCAGCGCGGGGACCGGACCCGCGGTCTCACATCCGGCGGCGACGACGTCGCCCGGCCGGAGCGGCGGCGGGCCGAGCCCTGAGAGCGTATCGGTGGACCGCGAGCCCAGAACGGGGGCGATGTCCCAGCCGCCGCGCACCGCGAGGTAGGCGCGGGTGCCCGCGAGGAATCCGTCGAGGCGCAGCTCGGTCCCGGCGGTCCACGCATGTACGACGTACGGGTCACCGGTCCGGCCGTCGATCGCGACCGGCGCCCACGCGCCCGTCACGACCACCGTCAGATCGCGTTCCGCCACGGCCCGGAAACCGCCGACGGCGATCTCGATCGCGGCCGCTCCGTCCCGATTGCCGACGAGACGGTTGGCGAGCGCCCAGGCGGCGGGGTCGGCCGCGCCCGCAGCGCCGACGCCCTCGGCGGCACGACCCGAGCGGCCGGCATCCTGAACCGTCGCCTGCGGCCCCGGCGCGATGACGCGGATGCCGCCGGGAGCGGCGGCGGACTCCGAGCGGGCGCGCGGCTCCCCCGCAGTCGGCGACGCGGTGTCACCGGGCAGGGCGGCATCCGACCCGATGGCGCGGGCGCGGGCGCGGGCGCGGACGACATCGAATCGCACCGCGCCACCGGGAACGAGGAGCGCGGGCTGGGCGGCATCGGGGTCGAACAGCGGCGCGTCCGTCGTGCCGATGAGCTGCCACCCTCCGGGGGTCTCGCGGGGGTACGCGCCCGAGAAGACCCCGGCCAGACCGACCGATCCCGCCGGCACCCTCGTCCGCGGCGAGGGCCGGCGCGGGATGTCGAGATCCCAGCCCGCACCGACGAGATAACCGAACCCGGGGGCGAAGCCCGTGAAGGCGACCGTCCAGTCCGTGGCGACATGGCGAGCGGCGAGCGCCTCGGGGCTGAAGCCGAGCGCGGCGGCGAGGTCGTCGAGGTCGTCGCCGTCGTAGCGGATCGGCAGCGTCACGGGCGCGGGGGCGGATGCCGGCGGCGCTGCTGACGTCGCAGCGGTCGAGACCCAGGTGCGGGTCGCGGCGAGGGACAGCACGACGGGATCGACGCGGACGAGCACCGTCGCCGCCGCGGGCACGACGTCGACGACGCCCGCCGGCGGCGCGGCGGTCAGCCGCGCGTGCAGCGCCATCACCTCCGCCAGGTCCGAGACCTCGACGAGCACCGCGTCGGGTCCGATGGGCAGCATCCTCATGCCGGCGTCCCGGGCTCGGCACGCCGACAACGACCCCGTCTCGGCGATCCTGCCGGCGAAGCGGGCCCGACGGTCACCACGGCGAGCGCACCTCGATCCCGGCGGCATCGAGCGCCGACCGCACCGCGCGAGCCATCGCGACGGCACCGGGGGAATCGCCGTGCACGCAGAGCGACGCCGCCTCGCTGTGCACCGTCTCGCCCGAGACGGCGACCACGACCCCCTCGGACGCGAGGCGCAGCGCGCGCTCGGCGACCAGGCTCGGGTCGTCGAGCAGGGCGCCGGGAGCCCCGCGCGGGACGAGCGAGCCGTCGGCACGATAGCCGCGGTCGAGGAAGGCCTCGAGATGGAACGGCAGGCCGGCGTCCGACGCCGCCGACGCGATCGCACCGCCCAGACCCAGCACCGGGACCGCCCGGCCGAGCTCGGCCGAGAGGTCCGCGACCGCGGCGGCGACGGCGCGCGCGGTCGCGGCATCCTCCGTCGCAGCGTGGTAGAGGGCCCCGTGCGGTTTGACGTAGCGGATGTCTCCTCCCGCCGCGACGAGCGCGCGCAGCTGCGCGACGACCTGCGGCCGCAGCACGTCAGGCTCGACGGCGACCCGCACCCGCCCGAAGCCGGCCCGATCGAGGTAGGAGGGGTGAGCCCCGACCGCGACGCGGGCGGCTGCCGCTCCGGCCACCGCTGTCCGCATCGACGCCGCGTCGCCGGCGTGGCCGCCGCAGGCGATCGACGCGCTCGACACGAGGGCGAACATCGCGGCGTCGTCCGCCGTCGCGACACCGCCGACCGTCTCGCCCAGATCTGCGTTGAGGTCCATGGACCAACGCTAGCCCGCGCCGCCGTACCCGGCTGTGCCGTCGACAGGTTGAACGGCTCCGCCAGCCCCCGCGAACGCCACTCCGGCGCGGCTCAGCCTGTCCACGGCACGAGCACGCCCGGTCCGCGACACGACGGGCCGGCGTTACGTCGATGTAACGGGTGGGCCCGACACGGTGCGCTCGACGCCGCGGGCGGGCAGGATGGGCCAATGGCAGACTCCTCCACTCCCCTGCTGCGGGTGAGCGACATGGCCGTCGACTTCCGCACGCTCGAAGGCCCGGTGCACGCGGTCGAGGGCGTCGACCTCGAGATCTCGGCAGGCGAGACCGTCGCGATCGTTGGCGAATCCGGCTCGGGCAAGTCGACGACGGCGATGGCCGTGATCGGACTGCTCCCCGGCAACGGACGCGTCGTGCGCGGCAGCATCCGCCTCGACGGCGAAGAGCTCGTCGGCGCGCCCGAGAGCACGCTGCGCCGCATCCGAGGGGGGTCGATCGGACTCGTGCCGCAGGATCCGATGTCCAACCTGAACCCGGTCTCGAAGATCGGCACGCAGGTCGCCGAGACCCTGCTCGCGCACGGACTCGCCACCTCGAAGGACGTCGACGCCAAGGTCATCGAGACCCTCGCCGCCGCGGGCCTCCCGGATGCCGCCGAGCGCGCGAAGCAGTACCCCCACGAGTTCTCGGGCGGGATGCGGCAGCGGGCGCTCATCGCGATCGGGCTGGCATGCAACCCTCGGCTGCTCATCGCCGACGAGCCGACGAGCGCGCTCGATGTGACGGTGCAGAAGACGATCCTCGACCAGCTCGGCCGGATGACGGGCGAGCTGGGCACATCGGTGCTGCTGATCACCCACGACCTCGGCCTCGCCGCCGAGCGGGCCGCCCGCGTCGTCGTCATGCACCGCGGCCGGATCGTCGAGCAGGGCCCGGCCCGCCAGATCCTGGAGGATCCGCAGCAGCCCTACACGCAGGCTCTCGTCAAGGCGGCCCCGTCGGTCGCGGCGGTGCGCCTGCGGCCCGAGGCCTACCGCGCGACACCGCCGCCCGTTGCGATCGCCGGCCCCGCGGCATCCGTCTCCCCCGCAGCGCAGGCACCGGCTGAGCCGGCGCGGCGCGACAACATCGTCGAGATCGAGAACCTCACGAAGCTCTACAAGATCCGCGGGCGCAAGGACGACTTCGCCGCCGTCAGCGACTTCTCGCTGTCCATCCCGCGGGGTGAGACGGTCGCGATCGTCGGCGAGTCCGGGTCGGGCAAGACGACGACGGCCCGGATGCTGCTGAAGGTGATCGAGCCGACGTCGGGCACGATCCGGTTCGAGGGGCAGGACGTCGCGGGGCTGAAGGGGGCGCAGCTGCGCGAGTTCCGGCAGAGAGTGCAGCCGATCTTCCAGGACCCGTACTCGTCGCTGAACCCCATGTTCACGATCGAGCGGATCATCGCCGAGCCGCTGGAGTTCTACAGGCGCGGCTCCGCGAAGGACCGCGCCGTCCGCGTCCGGAAGCTGCTCGACGACGTCGCCCTGCCGCAGACGATGCTGCGCCGGTACCCCTCCGAGCTCTCGGGCGGCCAGCGTCAGCGCGTCGCGATCGCGCGGGCCCTCGCGCTGAACCCCGAGCTGATCGTCTGCGACGAGCCGGTGTCGGCGCTCGACGTGCTCGTCCAGGACCAGATCCTCACGCTGCTGCGCGACCTGCAGGGCGAGTACGGGCTGAGCTACCTCTTCATCTCGCACGACCTCGCCGTGGTGCGCCTCATCTCGGACTACGTCTGCGTCATGAAGGACGGTGCCCTCGTCGAGGCGGCGTCGAGCGAGGAGATCTTCACCAACCCGCGCGACCCGTACACGCGGCGACTGCTGTCGTCGATCCCGGGCAACGAGCTCGACATCGCCTCCTGAGCCGGCGCCTCCTGCCACGCCGCCGGCTCCCCGTCGCGCCCGGCGGCGATACAGCCGTCGGACCCGTGGGGCTGGCGCGACCCGCGAAGACCGGTGCGGCGACACCAGCCCCACCGGTCCTGCAGGTGTATCGCCGAGCGGCGACCCCGGGCCGGGTCAGCGGGCGCGGGTGCGGGGGTCCATGGCCTCGCGCAGCGACTCGCCGAGCAGCGTGAAGCCGAGGGCGGTGATCATGATGCACAGGCCCGGGAGGAAGGCGAGCCACGGCGCGATCGCGAGCTCGTTCTGCGCGTAGGTGAGCATGCGGCCCCACTCGGCGGTTGCCGCTCCCCCGCCGCCGAGACCGAGGAACGACAGCGCCGCGGCGTCGATGACGGCGGTCGCGAGGGTGAGCGTCCCCTGGACGATGACGGGCCCGAGGCTGTTGGGCAGCACGTGGCTCATGGTGATCTTGCCGCGGCCGAGTCCGAGGGTCTGCGCCGAGAGGATGTAGTCGGCGCTGCGCTGCTGCAGCATCGACGCCCGCAGGAGGCGCGCGAAGATCGGCACCTGCGAGGCTCCGATCGCGATCATGATCGCGAGCTGCGACTGACCGAGGATCGCCGCGATCGAGACCGCGAGCAGCAGGTTGGGGACCGACAGGAGGATGTCGACGAATCGCATGACGACCGTGTCGACCCAGCCCCCGAACATGCCGGCGATCAGGCCCAGGAGCATGCCGCCGGCGAGACCGAACGCGGTCGAGATGACGCCGATGAGCAGCGAGGCCCGCGCACCCCAGATGAGCTTCGACAGCACGTCGCCGCCGAAGCGGTCGAGGCCGAGCGGGAAGCCGGCGATCTCGCCGGGACCGGGGATGTGGGTCGGGGTGACCTCCCGTGCGCCGGGAAGGGCGGTCTCGGGGTACGGCGCGAGCCAGGGCGCGAGGATCGCCACGAGCAGGAACACCAGCACGATGGCGGCGCCGATCCAGGCCACCGGGTTGCGGCGCAGGCGCGCGAAGACGTCGTGCCAGAACCCGCCGCCGGTGCGGGCCTCGAGCACCTCGTGCTCGGCGACGGCGGTGGCGGGTCCGTCGCCGGGGGCGGGCGGGAGCGCGTTGGTGCTCATGAGACCCTCACTCTCGGATCGATCAGGCTGTACGAGACATCGACGATGAGGTTGATGAGCGCGTAGATGACGGCGATGAAGAGGATGAACCCCTGCAGCACCGGGAAGTCGCGGGCACTGATGGCCCGGGCCAGGAACGAGCCGATCCCGGGGAACGCGAACACGGTCTCGGTCAGGATCGCCCCCGCCAGCAGCAGCCCGACCTGGAGGCCGACGGTCGTGGCGACCGGCAGCATGGCGTTTCGCAGGATGAAGCGACCGCGGAGCGTCCGCCGGGCGATGCCCTTGGCCCGGCCGGTGCGGACGTAGTCGGAGTTCTGCACCTCGAGCACCGAGGCGCGGGTGATGCGCACGATGATCGCGAGCGGAATGGTGCCGAGGGCGAGCGCCGGCAGGATGAGGTGCAGGGCGGCATCCCACGCGGCGTCGAACTCCCCCGTGAGCAGGCCGTCGAGCACGTAGAAGTTCGTGTAGTGGGTCGCGTCGATGCGCGGGTCCTGGCGGCCGTCGGAGGGCAGCCAGCCGAGCTGGACGGCGAAGACGTACTTGAGGATGAACGCCAGGAAGAACACCGGGATCGTGACGCCCACGAGGCTCAGCACGACCGCGACGTGATCGCTGATCTTGCCGTGGTGACGCGCGGCGAGGTACCCGAGCGGGATGCCGATGCCGACGGCGAAGATGAGGGCGGCGATCGAGAGCTCCACGGTCGCCGGGAAGCGCCGGAGGAACTCCTCGACGACGGGGCGACCGGTCTCGATCGACGACCCGAAGTCGCCGGTGAGCAGCCGCCCCACATAGGTGGCGTACTGCTCGAGGATCGGCCGGTTGAAGCCGTACAGCTCGTTGATCCGGGCGATCGCCTCGGGGGTCGCCTTCTCGCCGAGGAGGGCGACGGCGGGACCGCCGGGCAGGGCGCGGACCCAGAGGAAGAGGAGGATGCTGAGCCCGAGGAGCGTCGGGATCAGCAGAAGCAGCCGTTGGCCGATGGTTCGCAGCAACGCGGAATCTTTCGGTCGAGGAGTGCGGGGCGGGCTCGCGCCCGAGGCGGTGGCCCGCCCCGCGGGGATCAGCGGGTCGTCGTCACTCGGTCAGGACGATGTCCGTGAACACCTCGTCGTTGACCGGGCTGGCCGGGTAGCTCTCGACGCGCGGGTCGAACGCGAGCGTCGGGGCCGGGTGGGCCAGCGGGACGCCCGGGATGAACTGGGCGACCTGCTCGTTGATCTGCTCGTACAGCGCGGTCTGCTCCTCGAGGTTCGGCACGCCGCGCGCGGAGTTGAGCGCCGCGAACAGCTCGGGGTTGTCGAAGCCCCACTCGGCCGAGGGCGCACCGAAGAACACGCCGACGAAGTTGTCGGTGTCGTTGTAGTCGCCCGTCCAGCCCAGCAGGTGGATGCCGTGGTCGGCGGTGCCCGTGATCTTGTCGAGGTAGTCGGGGCTCCAGGCATCCGTCTGCGGCGTCAGCTGCACGCCCACGTCGGTCAGCTGCGTCGAGATGACCGTCGCGATCTGCTCGGGGTCGGGCATGTAGGGGCGCGAGACGTTGACCGGGTAGTTGAAGGTCAGCGTCAGCGGGTTGGCCTCGGTGTAGCCGGCCTCGGCCAGGAGCGCCTTGGCCTTCTCGGGGTCGTAGTCGTAGGTGGTGACGTCGGGGTTGTAGCCGTTGACGGTGTCGGGCATGAACTGCGTCGCGACCTCGGTGCCCTCGGGGAGCACCTGCGAGATGAGGGCCTCCTTGTCGATCGCGTGCGACAGGGCCTCACGGACGCGCACGTCCTGCAGCTCGGGCTGCGCCTGGTTGAAGGCGAGGTAGAGGATCGTGAACGGCGGGCGCGAGACCATCGTGAAACCGGCCTCTTCGAGGGCGGCGGTGTCGGCGGGGCCGACGAGGTCGTAGCCGTCGATCGATCCGGCCTCGAGGGCCTGACGGCGCGCGGTGGGGTCGTCGATGACGCGGAAGATGATCTTGTTCACCTGGCCCGACTCGCCCCAGTAGTCGTCGTAGGCCGAGAGCGTGAGCTCCTCGCCCGGCGACCACTCGTCGAACTTGTACGGGCCGGTGCCCGTCGGGTGCCCGGCGCCGTACTCCGAGAGCGAGGGGGCCTCTTCGGTGCCGCCGATCTCGTCGGCGCCGTACTCCTCGAGCGCGGTCGGGCTCTGCATGGCGAAGGCGGGGAGCGAGAGGGCGGGGATGAAGCCGGCGAAGGGCTGCTTCAGCGTCACCGTGGCCTCGAGGTCGCCGTCGGCGGTGCACGAGTCGAACACGGCGGTGTCGGGGGTCTCGACGTAGCCGCGGAAGAGCTTGCCGTAGTAATACGACAGGGCTTCGCTGGCCGCCAGGCCGGTCCAGTTGTACCAGCGGTCGAAGTTGGCGCACACCGCTTCGGCGTTGAACGGGGTGCCGTCGTGGAAGGTCACGCCCTCCTTCAGCTGGAAAGTGTGGGTCAGCCCGTCCTCGGACGACTCCCAGCTCTCGGCGAGCAGGGGCGCGGGGTCGGCCGTGCCGGGCTCGGTGCCGACGAGGCCTTCGAAGATCTGGCGGGAGACGCGGAAAGTCTCGCCGTCCTGCGCGAAGGCGGGATCGAGGCTGGCCGGGTCGGCGGAGGCGGCGAAGACGAAGGTGCCGTCGACGTCGGTCGCGGCATCCGTCTCGCCGCCACCTCCGCGCTGGCTGGTGCACGCCGAGAGGGCGAGGGCGCCGATGGCGACCGCCGCCAGTCCCGCGAGCGCGCGCTTGCGAGGAGTGGAGAGCATGGGGGTGTCCCTTTCTGAGGTCCGGAGCGGGCCCACCGCGGCGCGCTCCGAGGTAATTGGGTCCGAACCTATACGGGCCGGAGGGTCGAAGTCATTACATCGATGTCTCGATCGTGTTTCGACTGCGCAGACCGGCTCGCCCACGTGCCGACACGGGCCGATAGCGTTGAGGGATGGCACGAGCGCGCGTCGAGGAGTCCGGTCCGCAGACCCGCCTGTCCGATGGCACGATCGCGCGCATCCTGGCGTCCTCGTTCACGTCGGGCTTCGAGCTCGACGTCGACGGCACGCCCCAGTCGCACGTCGACCTCGACGATCCGACGCACCTGCACTTCGAGTACATCGCCCGGATGGCGGCCGTCATCGACCGCCTGCGGATGCCGGGACAGCCGCTCACCGCGGTCCACCTGGGCGCCGGCGCGCTCACCCTCCCGCGCTACATCGCGCACACCCGGCCGGGATCACGTCAGCAGGTGATCGAGCTCGAGCAGCCCCTCGTCGACCTCGTGCGCGAGGCGCTGCCCCTCCCCCGAGGCGCGCAGGTGCGCGTGCGCATCGGCGATGCCCGCGCCGTCGCCGAGAAGCTTCCCGCGGGCCTGACCGGCGCGGCCGACCTCGTCGTCTCCGACGTGTTCGCGGGGGCGCAGACCCCCGCCCACCTGACGACGGTGGAGTACTACCGCTCCCTCGCGCGGCTGCTCGACCCCAGCGGCGTGCTCCTGGTCAACGTCGCCGACGGCGCGGGGCTGACCTTCGCCCGGCGCCAGGTCGCCACCGTCCGCGAGGTGCTTCCCGAGGTGCTGCTGCTCGCCGAGGTGCAGCTGCTGAAGGGCCGGCGCTTCGGCAACATCGTCATCGCCGCGTCGGCCTCGCCCCTGCCGTCGGAGTGGCTCCCGCGCCTGATGGCCGCCGGGCCGTTCCCCGCGAAGGTCGCGCAGGGTGCGGAGATCGACGAGTTCGCCCGGGGAGCCCGGGTCTCGACCGACGCCGACGCGACCCCGTCGCCGAAGCCGTCGGCATCCGTGTTCGAACGGTGATCGGCGCGGCGGGCGGCTGCATCCGGCGCTTTCGAGGAGACTGGGATCCACCGTTCTCGAGTCGCGGAGGTGGATGACGGTGGGCTACATCCTCGGGTACGACCCGGACACGCTGCGGGAGATCGTCGACCCGGAACAGTGCGCAGAGCGCCTCGCCGAGATCGGCGAGCAGCGCAGCCTGCCCGCGCTTCTCGAGCGCGTCTGGCTGCTGAAGGTGCTCGACCGGCTCGACGAGGCACTCGTCCTCGCGGAGCAGGCGGTGCGGGTGGCCCGCATGGCCGGGACCCGCAAGGACCTGCTGCGCGCCCGGGTGCTGCACGCGACGATCCTGCAGCACCGCGGTGCGTTCGCTGCGGCGATCCAGGAGCTGACGACGTGTGCGGAAGAGGCGGAGGGTCAGAGCTGGCCGCTCCTGGCGGCCTTCGCGTACCAGCACCGCGGCAAGGTCTCGTACGATGCCCGCGAGTACGCCGACGCCCGCACCGACTTCAAGCGTGCACTGTTCCTCCGTCAGGAGGGCGGCGCTCCCGAGGACCAGCTCGAGTCCACCCTGCTCGCCGTCGATGCCGCCGAGCGCCGCTCGCGCTCCATCATCGCCAGCTGAGCGCCGCGTACCGCTGTCTCACCCCGCGCGTAGCGTCGACCGCATGAGTGATCTCGATCGGGTCCGGGTCTGGGCGGAGGCGCTGATCGCAGCGCACCTCGACGACTCGTGGACGTTCCGGTTCGACAACGCCAAGCGCCGCGCGGGCCAGTGCGACTACACGCGCCGGTGCATCAGCGTCTCGCGCTACCTCGCGGCCCGGTTCGACGACGACGAGAACCACCAGACCCTCTTGCACGAGGTCGCGCACGCGATCGCGGGGCCCGCCGCCCGCCACGGTCGCGACTGGCTGCGCACGGCCCGTGAGCTCGGGTACGTCGGCGGCACGACCCATCGTGGTGAGACGGCCGTCGAGCTGGCCCCCTGGGTGGGCCACTGCCCCGCCGGTCATGTGGCCTACCGTCACCGGCGTCCCACGCGCGCGGCGTCGTGCCGGATGTGCGCGTCGTCGTACGACGAGCGCTACCTCTTCCGGTGGGTGCGCCGCGAGATCTCCTCGGCCGACCGGCGCGCTGCCGCGACCCCGCGCTGACCGATGGCACGAACTCCTCAGTTCTGGACGCACCGCCGCCGCCCCGGGCGCCTCGAGCTCGAATCTCGCGGATTCTGAGGAGTCGACGTCAGGCGGCGGTGAAGACGCCGTCGCGGAGCATCGGAGCGACCCGGTCGACCCCGATCTGCGCGGCGGCGAGCGCGTCGTCGCGAAGCCCGCGGTCGAGCAGCTCCTGCCCCGAACCGCTCGCCGTGAGCAGATGGCGCACCGCGCCGCCGAGTCCGCGGAACGATTCGCAGGCCGCCGCGGCCTCGGGCGAGGAGTGGTCGATGCCGAGCCGTGACAGCGCGTCGACGACGGCACCGGCGCCCAGCAGGTCTTCGACCGCGAACCGCAGCTCGGCCTGCCCGTCCGGCGAGAGCTCGCCCGCCGCGATCACGGCGATGCTCGTCCGAGCGCCGCGCCGCTGCTGCTCCGCGAGCGCAGCGGCCGCGACCGCCTCGGCGTTGCGCAGGCAGCCGAGCAGCACGACCGAATCGGATGCCGACGCGGCGATCACCGCGCCGTTGCGTGAGACCGCCCGCGCGGCGTCGTCGAGCGGGACGTGCTCGCCCGCAGCCACGCGTGCCGAGACGGTCGACGAGAACCGCAGCACGTCGACCACGACGACGACGTCGGCGGGTGCCGTACGACGAAGACCGGCGACTCCCCAGTCCAGGCGAACCTGGTAGCGCGACTGGTCGAACGGCGACGATACGGCGGGCGACGGCATCCGATCAGCCTACGACGGGGCAGACTGGGCTCATGCGCATCCTCCAGAAGCTCGTGCTCGACTGCGACGCCGACGCCGCCTGGCGCGCCCTCCACTCGCCGCGCGCCCTCGCCGAGCTCTACGCGCCGCTCATGGGGCTCGAGCCCCTCGCCGCCGAGGGCATGCCGACCTCGCTCGAGCCCGGCGCCGACGTGCCCGTGCAGCTGTCGGCTCTCGGGGTCCCGGTGGGGCGCCAGCTGATCCACGTGTCGGACCGCGCGGTCGAGGAACGCCGCCCCGGCGCGACGGAGGCATCGACGGTGCGGATCCTGCGCGACAGCGGCATCCCGCTGACGGGCCCCCTCTCGGTGCTCGACGTATGGGACCACCAGATGGCGGTCTCGCCCGCTCCCGGCGACCCGACCCGGACGCTGTGGCGCGAGCGCCTGGTCATCGGAGGCCTCGCCGCGCCGGCGCTGTGGCCGATGCTCTGGGCGACGTGGCAGTGGCGTTCGACGCGCCTGCGGCAGGTCGCGCCGACCTGGGCCTACGACCCCGAGCCTGCCGCCGATCCGGCATCGTGACCGCGGTCGCCGTACGGCGGGCGGTGCCCGCCGATGCCGCGGCGATCGCGCGCGTGCACGTCCGCGGGTGGCACGAGGCGTACACGGGGCGGATGCCGCAGAGCATCCTCGATCGGCTCGATCTCGACCGCCTGACGCGGGTACGACGCGAGCTGCTCGGCCATGAGGAACGGATCAGCGACCGATTGCCGTCGCAGACGACCGGGACGGTGCGGCCCGGACCCGCGCGCACGCACGACCTCGGCCGAACGTGGGTCGCCGTGACGGCCGGGTCGATCGTGGGGTTCGCGGTCAGCGGCGCCTCCCGCGACGACCCTCCCGTCGCCCCCGTCGAGCTGTACGCGATCTACGTCCTCGCCGCCCACCACGGCACCGGCGCGGGACAGGCCCTGATCGACGCCGCCCTCGGCGACGAGCGCGCGTCGCTGTGGGTCCTCGACGACAACCCGCGTGCCCACGCGTTCTACGCCCGCAACGGATTCCGCCCGGACGGCGCGGCGAAGGACGACACCAGCTGGGGCGAGAGCATCAGCGAGGTCCGGCTCGTCCGCGGATGACGGGCGAGCCGGACCGGCCGGCGACGGGTGAGCCGCGTCACTCGGCGAGCGCCTCCACCGGCGACACCCGGGTTGCGAGGCGGGTGGGAACGACGGCGGCCACGAGCGTGAGCACGGCGGTGGCGACGACGATCCCGGCGACGGTGAGCCACGGGATGCCCGGCAGGACGAAGTTCGGCGCAAGCCACAGCGGCGGCACTCGCACCGACCCGAGCAGCGACTGCGCCGCGGCCCAGCCGTAGGCGATGCCGAGGAGCAGGCCGAACACGACCGAGGTGATCGTGATGTGCGCCGCCTCGAACAGCACCATCGAGCGGATCTGGCGCCCCGTGAGCCCCAGGGCGCGCAGCAGCCCGAGCTCTCGGGTTCGCTGCACGACGCCGATCGTGAGGAGGTTGACCAGACCGACTGCCGCGATCACGGCCGACACGCCGACGAGGGCCATCATGACCGCACTGAACGTGTCGAGCAGGCGAGCCATCTCACCCGACACCTCACCCCCGCCCGACGCGGCCATGACGCCCTTGACCGACTCCGAGGCGACGGCGAACATCGTCACGAGCGTGACGCCCATCACCACGCCGATCGCCATTCGGCTCGACCGCTCCGGGTAGCGCAGCGCGTTCTCGGCCGCGAGCCGCGCCGACGCCGACCGACCGAAGAGCCGACCGGTCAGGCGGAGCAGCGGCGGCATGACGAGGGCGGCGCCCAGGCTCAGCCCGGTGAACGAGGCGAGCCCGCCGAAGAACGCGACGACGACGCCGAGGGGTGTGACGAAGCCGGCGAGGATGCCGAGGGCGAGCAGGACCGCACCTACCGCGAAGAGCGACACCGCGGTGACGCGGCGACGCGTGCGGCCGGCGGCCTCTTCCGCCGTGCGCGGCGCGGATCCCGCGAGGGCGGCGAGGGGCGTGACCTCGAGCACGCGGCGCGAGCCGGCCCACGCGGCGACCCAGGTCGTCAGCGCGACGACGAGCGCGGGCGCGAGGAGCACCGGCTGAACGATGCTGTAGTCGACGTTCAGTCCCCACGCCCGGGCGGCGAGCTCCTGCAGCCCAGCGGCCGCGGCGGTTCCGCCGATGAGCCCGATCACGGCTCCGATCGCGCCGACGATGAGGCCCTGCCGCGCGATACGGGAGCGCTGCGAGCGGGCCGACGCCCCGATGAGACGCATGAGTGCGATCTGACGGGTGCGCCCCGCGACGATCGTGGCGAAGGTGTTGGCCGTCACGATCGCGGCGACGTACATCGCGACGGCGACGAGCAGCACGCTGAGGATCGCGACGACGATGATGATGGTCTCGCCACCGGAGAGGAACGGATCGGCCATGAGCCACGCGCCGATGAGTCCGGTCACCGCGACCAGCAGCACGCCGAACCCGCCGGAGATCGCGGCGACGAGCACCGAGGCCCCCATGCCCCGCTCGCGCAGCCACGCCCACCGCCCGGACGTCCTGGCCGACGGGCGCGGCCCGGGACGCTCGGACGCCGATGCGGATGCGGCGCCGGGCACGGTCACCGCGGTCATGCCGACACCTCGGCGGCGAGCATGTGGGCCGAGATCTCCTCGGCGCTCTGCCGGGGCTTGTCGGCGACGATGCGACCGTCGCCGAGGAAGATCACGCGGTCGGCGTGCGAGGCGGCGACCGGGTCGTGCGTGACCATCGCGATGGACTGACCGTGCTCGCGGCTCGCGGTGGCGAGGAGGGCGAGCACCTCTCGACCCGAGCGGGAGTCGAGGTTGCCGGTCGGCTCGTCGGCGAAGACGAGGTCGGGAGCGGTCGCGAGCGCTCGGGCGATCGCGACTCGCTGCTGCTGTCCGCCCGACAGCTCGTGCGGACGGTGCCGGAGGCGGGCCCCGAGCCCGAGGGAGTCGACGAGCCCGTCGATGCGCGAGCGCTCGAGCGCCGAGGGCGAGCGCCCGTCGAGCTCGAACGGCAGTGTGATGTTGCCGATGACGTCGAGGGTCGGCACGAGGTTGAACGACTGGAACACGAAGCCGACACGTCGCCGCCGCAGGATCGTGAGATCGAGATCGGACAGGCCCGAGATCTCGGTGTCGCCGATCCACGCGCGACCCGACGTCGGCGCGTCGAGTCCGGCCATGATGTGCATCAGGGTCGATTTGCCCGAGCCCGAGGGGCCCATGATGGCGGTGAACTCGCCACGACGGATGCCCACCGAGACACCGTCGAGGGCGCGCACCCCCGATTCGCCGGCGCCGTAGGTCTTGGAGAGGTTCTGGACCCGGGCGGCGAGGCCGAGGTCGGTGGTCGAGATCTGCATGTCTCCGACGCTACGAACCCCGCCGGTCCCCGGCATCGGTCCGTCGTCGCGGGTGCGTACATCTCGCGGATGATCCCTCATCCGCCCGCGTCATCCGCCCGCGCGGGTCAGGCGAGCCCGTGCTCGAAGGCGAAGACGACGAGCTGCACGCGGTCGCGCAAGGCGAGCTTGGCGAGGATGCGGCTGATGTGGGTCTTCACCGTCGCCTCGGAGAGGAACTCCCGCTGCGCGATCTCGGCGTTGGACAGCCCGCGGGCGGCCAGCCCGAAGATCTCGCGCTCACGGTCGGTCAGCTCGGCGAAGGCAGCCGGAACCGGCTTCTGCTCGGGCGCCGAGAAGGTCGCGAAGAGCTCGCGCGTCGCCGAGGCCGCGATCACCGACGAGCCGGAGTGCACCGTGCGGATCGCGGCGAGCAGGAACTCGGGGTCGGCGTCCTTGAGCAGGAAGCCGCTCGCCCCCTGGCGGATCGCTCGCGCGGCCGCTTCGTCGAGGTCGAAGGTGGTCAGCATCACGATGCGCGGCGGCGCACCGTCGAAGACCGGGTCGTCGAGCAGCTGGGCGGTCGCGGTGAGGCCGTCCATGACCGGCATCCGGATGTCCATCAGTACGACGTCGGGTCGCGTCGCGCGCACGACGCCGATCGCCTCCGCGCCGTCCGACGCCTCGCCGACGACCTCCAGGTCGGGCTGCGAGGCGACGACCATGCGGATGCCGGCACGGAAGAGCGCCTGATCGTCGACGAGGACGACCCGGATGACGCTCACGCGGCGCCCCCGATGGGCAACGTCGCCGCGACGACGAAGGCGTCACCCCGGGGACCCACCTCGATGCTGCCGCCGATGAGCTGGGCGCGCTCGCGCATGCCGATGAGACCGTGTCCGCCCGTACGCACCGGGCCGGTCGCCTCGCTCGCCGGCGGGAGGGGGTTGCTCACTCGGACCTCCACGCGGTCGGGCAGCCAGGACAGGGACACATCCACGGTACCTCCCGCGCCGTGCCGGATCGCGTTCGTGAGGGCCTCCTGCAGGATGCGGTACACCGCGATCTGCACGGCCGCGGGCGGTTCGCCCGGCGGGGCGGGATCGATGTCCACGCGCAGGTCGAGACCCGCGGCTCGCACCTGGGCGTACAGGACCTCGAGCTCCGCGATGGTCGGCTGCGGGCCCTCGCCCTCGCTGTGGCGCAGCTGCGTGAGCAGCATGCGCACGTCGGCGAGGGCGGAGCGGGCGGTCGAGGAGATCGTCTGGAGCGACTCGGCAGCGGCATCCGGATCGGCCGCGGCGGCGTAGCGCGCGCCGTCGGCCTGCGCGATGACGACGGCGAGCGAATGGGCGACGACGTCGTGCATATCCCGCGCGATGCGGTTGCGCTCGAACTCCGCCGTCGCGCGCTCTTCGGCCTGCCGCTGAGCCTCCGCGTTGCCGCGCGCACGCAGGCCCACGCGGACGAGCGCTCCCACCGTCCACGCCAGGAGCAGACCGAAGACCGCCGCGATGAAGAGCATCGAGCCGGTGATGAGGTAGAACATGAGCTCGTCGCCGCCCGCGGTGATCGAGTATGCCGCCGTCGGGATGAGCAAGTACACGGTGATGGCCAGAGCACCCGCGATCGAGGACGCGAACCCGAGCCAGAAGACCCGGTTCGTGCCGTAGGCCGCGCATGTGTAGAGCACCGCGAAGATCGCGATGTCGACCGGCAGCGGCGGGAGCTGCGCCAGCATCTGCAGAATCGCGCCGACCCACGCCAGAGCCAGCGCGACCGGCGGCGAGAGGCGGCGGAGCGCCACTGCAGCGCCGAACGGGACGACGAGGAGGATCGCGACGAATGCGGACACGCGATCGTTCGGGATGCCGACGCCCACGACGCCCACCCAGGTGAACAGCAGCATGAGCGCCGCGAATGCGACCGCCACCGAGACGTCGACGGAGAGCTGATAGCGGCGGAGCGGACGGAACACGCTATGACGGTACGCGAGCCCCGGGGGCGCGGCATCCCTCTGGCGATGTATCCGGCGGAGCGCTCTCAGCGCGCGTACACGCGCAGGCCGTCGGGGACCGCTCGCAACCGGAGCCGGTAGGAGCCCGTCGGTGTCTCGGTCAGCTCGCCGTCGTGTGCGAGCACCGGTGTCGCGCCGCCCGGCCGGACCGTCAGCTCGAGCTCGGAGACGACGGCCCGCTCGAGGTCGGATGCCGGCGGCATGAGCCGCAGCGCGCGCATGACGGCGAGAGTGCGGCGGCCGAAAGCCAGCGAGGTCACCGCCCGCAGCCGCGTGCCCCGGGCGTGGTGGAGCCGGACATCGAGCACGGGCTCGTCGAGGCTCGCGCGACGCATCATCGCGATACGCCGCGGGTCATTGCGCCCGAGGCCGGCGAAGACCGACCAGACGACCGCGCGGCGCCCGTCGCGCACGATCGTGATGCGGTGGGCTCCGTGCATCTCGCGCCACGCCGCGACGGCGCCGCCCCACCATTTGCCGAGGCTCGTGCGCTTCTCCCGTTCGGCGAGCATCTCGGGGTAGGCGCCGAGCGACACCGCGTTGAGGACGGTGACGGGATCGCCGTCGTCGACGACCGCTTCGGCGACGACAACGCTGCGCACCGCGCCGGCCGCGAACGCGTCGAGGGCGGCCTCGATCGTCTCGAGGCCGGCCGCACGGGCGAAGTGGTTGAAGGTACCGCCGGGCAGGACGAGCAGCGGCAGGTCGTGACGACGCGCGAGGTGCGCGGCGCGCGAGACCGACCCGTCGCCGCCGAGGACGGCGAGTGCGCTCGGCGCGTCGTCGCCGCGCATCGCGTCGGAGACGACCTCGTCCATCGAGGATTCGCCCAGGCTCTCGACCCGCGCCTCGGGCAGCCGCCGCCGGATCTCGGGCAGCGGGTCGGGCCGGACCACGGACGCCCCCGCCCGGGAGTTCGTGATCAGCAGGACGCCGCGCCCGTCGGGGCCCGGCCCGTCAGCGCCCGGCCCGTCGGAGCGGTTGTCGGACGCGGGGCTGTCGGACGCAGGGCTGTCGGACGTGGGGCTGTCGGCGGGCATGCTGCGACGCTAACGCGGGCCGGGCGGCGCCTGCCACGCCTTGACAGTGGTGCGCGACAGGCAGACGGCGATACATCTGTCGGACCGGTGGTGCCGGAGTGGCGTACGCGACGGCGGAGGCGACAGCAGCCCCACCCGCCCGGCAGATGTATCGCCGCTTCGTCGCGCATCGGCGCATCGTAGAGTCGCAGGCGTGATGCGGTCCAACGATCTCCTGACCATCGGCGAGGTGAGCGCGCGCACCGGGGTCTCCGTGTCCGCATTGCACTTCTACGAGCGTCACGGGCTGATCAGCTCGACCCGCTCGGCCGGCAATCAGCGCCGGTTCAGCCGTCACATGCTGCGCCGCATCTCGCTCATCCTCGTGGCCAAGCGCCTCGGCATCCCGCTCGCCGAGGTTGCCGACGCCTTCGCGTCCCTGCCCACCGAGGCCGAACCCAGCAGCGACGACTGGAAGCGGGTCTCGCGGGCGTGGAAGATCCGCCTCGAAGAACGGCGGGCGGCGATCGAGTCGCTCGAGCGCGAGCTCGTGGGATGCATCGGCTGCGGCTGTCTCTCGATGCGCTCGTGCGATCTGCTGAACCCCGGCGACGCGCTCGGCGCCGAGGGCAGCGGGCCGCGTCGCGTCGCCCCCGTGCTCCGGCACGTGCTCGACGACGACGAGACCCCCTCGTCATGAGAGCCGGTCGAGGCGCCTCCTGATCCCCGGCGCGTCGAGGCCCTGCAAGCGGGCGTGATCTGCCGGGGTGCCGTAGCGCCGTTGTTCTCCCACCCCGACACCGACGTGCTCGATGAGGACGCCACTGCCGCGGAGCGCGGCGCCGACCGTGGCGGCGGTCGTCCCCTCCAGGAAGGGCTCGACGACGACGACCCGGTCGAACCCGGCGCTCAGCTCTCGCAGGCCGCCGCGGTCCAGGGGCACCGGGGTCGCGGTGTAGGCGACCGCGTACCCCTCGCCGGCCGCCGCTTCGAGGGCGGCGTCGAGAAGGGGACCGATCGCCAGGACGAGCGTGCCCGTTCCCTCGTGCACGAGATGGACACGCCCGTCCGTCGGAAACGCCCTCAGGTTCTTCTGCGTCGAGAGCCGGATGTACTGGCGATCGTCGGAGGATGCCGCAGCCCGGACGAGCGTCTCGACCTCGTCGGGATGCCCCGGCGTGTGCAGCCGCCATCCCGGCAGGGTGCTCAGCAGGGCGATGTCGCCGGGACACTGGTGCGTTCGCCCCTCGGCGGCCGCGTCGTAGCTCGCGCCGATCGACACGAGCACCGCCCCGAGATCCTGATGGGACAGATCGAGCTTGATCTGCTCGAAGGGCCGTTCCACGAGGAACGGGGCGTAAGTGTGGACGAAGGGGCGGAGACCTGCGAGCGAGAGCCCGGCGGCGACCCCGATCATCGCCTGTTCGCGGATGCCGACGTTGACGACACGGTCGGCGGCCGGGGTTCCGGCGGCGAGATCGAGCGGCCCGATGTCGGCGAGCACGAGTGTCGCGCGGTCGTCGGTGGCCAAAAGGTCGGACATGACGGTGGAGAAGCGGGCGCGCATCAGGATCCCTTCGCAGCGGTACGGACGACAGTGACGCGCGGCGCTGTGCCGCTCGCCTCCAATGCCGCGGCGAGCGCAGCGTGATCGTGCGAGTCGGCCTCGGCGGCATCCCATCCCTCCATCGCGAACCGGCGTGCGATCCCGCCGGGCCATCCGAGCGACGCCGAGGAGTTGTCGATGACGATGGCGTGCAGCCGGGCGAGGGCGACGCGCCCGGCGACGGCGATCGCCTCGTGGTTGCTGCCCTCGTCGAGCTCGGCGTCGCCGATCAGCACGAACACACGTCCGTCGGCGCCGGCGATGTCGAGGCCGCGGGCGAAGCCGACCGCGATGGGCAGTCCATGCCCGAGCGACCCGGACGAGATCTCGACGGCGGGGATGAGCAGACGGTCGGGATGGTGTCCGAGCGGCGAGTCGACGCCCGCGAGATCGTCGAGCCAGGCGTCGGGCATCAGGCCGCGGGCGGCCAGGACGGCGTAGTACGAGGCGGGACCGTGCCCCTTCGACAGTAAGAAGCGGTCGCCGCCCTCGGCGCGAAGCACGCGGTCGTGCAGCACCCACAGCGCATCGAGGGTCGAGTGCGCCGCGGAGTTGTGCTTCTCGTCGCCGGTGATGCGTGCGAGGCGGTCGAGGAGAGCGGCGGGGAACCGCTCGGTGAAGGAGTCGGTTTCGGTCGTGGTCATGTTTCGAACGGTAAAACCTCAATCTCAGTTGAGGTCAAGCTCGGGGTGGTCGATACATTCGTCGGACCGCCGGGGCTGGTGTCGCATCAGAGCGCCGCCGAGGCCACACCAGCCCCGCCCGCCCGACGGGTGTATCGGCACGGTGCATCGCCACCACCGTCGCCGAAAGCCCGGCAGCCGGTTAGGCTGACGCCACCTGACCACCGCTCCCGCGCGGGAGCCGTACCTCGTAGATCGGAGGTTCCCCATGTCCATCGCTCAGACGCACCCCACCCCCGGTGCCACGAAGACGATCATCGGCGAGCCCGAGGTCGTCGAGGACGGCGGCGCGGTCGACGCCCTGAGCCTCGCGCTCGCGGACGGCGTCGAGCACGACCCCGCCTGGATCGCACTGCGCGACGCCGCGACGGCGCTGCAGGAGCTGCAGGCCGCCGACGGATCCGTGCCCGATCCCGGGGATCACGACACGGCGCGGCGGCACGTCGCGGCGATCACCGCCGCGATCGGCCGGCTCGCACCGCGCTTCCCGCACGACGCGGACTACCTCGCCGCGTCGATCCGGGACTTCGAACGATGGGCGCGGCCGGATCATCCGGACGGCGCGGCTTCGACGGAGGGGGCATTCGGCGTGCCCGATTTCCTCGACTCGCTCGTCGCGTTCCAGCCGCAGCTCCACCGCGTCGACGGCATCCGTCACCTCGTCGTCTTCCCGATGTACACCCAGAACGGGTCGCGCAACCGTCACGTCGAGGCGCTCCTCGTCGAGACGATCTGGCCTGAGGCGATCGGCCGCCTCGAGACGATGTATCCGAACCGGCTCTTCGTCTCGCTGCGGCTGCTCGACTTCACGTCCGGGTACGACACCGACTCGGCCGTACTGTTCCCCGAGACCGTCGCGATGCGCGAGATCCCGCCGTTCACGTGGGGCGCGATCTTCCAGGACCGCGAGGCGGCCCGCTACCGGCGCGTCGTGCGTGCCGCCTCCGAGATCACGAAGCTCGACCTGCCCGCCGAAGCGGCCGAGATGCTCGGAGACCAGGCACTCACCGAGCGGGCGTTCGTGATGTGGGACCTCATCCACGACCGCACGCACATGCGCGGGGATCTGCCGTTCGATCCGTTCATGATCAAGCAGCGGATGCCGTTCTTCCTGTACTCCCTCGAAGAGCTGCGGTGCGATCTGACGGCGTTCCGCGAGTGCGTCGCGCTCGACCGGAGACTGAGCGCGGAGGCGGATCTCGACCCGGTCGACGCCGAGCTGCTGCGTCTTTCGCGGCTCGTGCAGTACGCCGTGATCTTCGACCGGATCTTCCGGTTCGCGATCACCGGCACGCGCGTGCGCAACTACGACGGGCTCGGCGGCCAGCTGCTGTTCGCGTGGCTGCATCGCCGGGGCGTGCTGCACTGGACCGACACCGCGCTCGCCTTCGAGTGGCAGGAGGTCCCGGATGCCGTGGTCGCCCTGGGAGATGCGATCGACCGCCTCTACTGGGAGTCGATCGACCGTCCGAAGACCGCGCACTGGCTCGCGGCGTACGACCTCGTGCGCTCGGTGCTCGAACCGCACCCGGCGTCGGTGTGGGCGCGAGGTCTCCCAGACGAGGTGCTCGCGGGCGCGCCGAAGGGCTACACCGATGCCGTGCTGGACGACGAGTTCCCGCTGTCGATGTTCTACGAGGCGCTCGAGAAGAAGATGCGCGACGTGATCGCCTCCACCCGCGGCATCCGCGGCTGACCGCGAACCGGACCGAGGCCGCGCCCGAGGCTGAAAGGATGAGGTCATGACCTCCCTGCACGACACCTCGGTGCGCGGCTTCGCGTCCGACAACTACTCCGGCATCCACCCGGAGGTCCTCGCGGCGATCACCGCCGCCAACGACGGCCACCAGACCGCCTACGGCTCGGACGTGTACACCGCCCGGCTGCAGGACCTCGTCGGCGAGCACTTCGGCGCGGGTGCCGAGGCCTTCCCCGTGTTCAACGGCACGGGCGCCAACGTCACGGCGCTGCAGTCGATGCTGCCGCGCTGGGGCGCGGTGATCGCCGCGTCGACCGCGCACATCAACGTCGACGAGGGCGGCGCTCCCGAGCGCGTCGGCGGGATCAAGATCCTCAACGTCCCCACCGACGACGGCAAGCTCACCCCCGAGCTCATCGACCGCGAGGCGTGGGGCTGGGGCGACGAGCACCGCGCGCAGCCGCTCGTCGTGTCGATCACCCAGTCGACCGAGCTCGGCACGCTCTACACGCCCGACGAGCTGCGGACGATCGCCGACCACGTGCACGAGCGCGGGATGCGGCTGCACATGGACGGCGCCCGCATCGCGAACGCCGCCGCGGCCCTCGGCCTGCCGCTGCGCGCCATCACGCGCGATGTCGGTGTCGACGTGCTGAGCTTCGGCGGCACGAAGAACGGCGCGATGCTCGGCGAGGCGATCGTCGTTCTCGACCCCGCGGCATCCGAGGGGCTCACCTACCTGCGCAAGCTCAACATGCAGCTGTCGTCGAAGATGCGCTTCGTCTCGGCCCAGCTCGTCGCGCTGCTCGAGAACGACCTGTGGCGCCGCAACGCCGAGCACGCGAACGGGATGGCGCAGCGCCTGCGCTCGGCGGTCGAGGCGGGTATCGCCGACGGCTCGGTGCGGGGCGTGGAGTTCACGCAGCCGACGCAGGCCAACGGCGTCTTCGCCGTGCTGCCCGAGGGCGTCGCCGATCGGCTGCGCGAGTCGTTCCGTTTCTACGATTGGGATGAGGCCCGGCGTGAAGTGCGATGGATGTGCTCGTTCGACACGTCGGCATCCGACGTCGATGCGTTCGTCGCCGAGCTCGCGCGTCTGACGACCGCCTGACGACCTCCCGCGGCGGCGGGCATCCGCGCGACGCACGACGAGAGCCGCGGCGGAATCGATCCGACCGCGGCTCTCGGGCGTTCAGGCGGGGGTGACGCTGAAGCTCCACGTGACGCCGAACCGGTCGGTGAGCATGCCGAAGCCCGCGCTCCACGCCGACGCGGCGAGGGGCTCGACGATGACGGCATCCGCGGCGAGCGCGTCCCACGGGCCGCGGAGCTCGTCGAGGCTCTCGGAACCGACCGAGACGAAGAACGCCTGATCGGTGATGGTGGCGTTGTCCTGACGGCGCGTCGAACCGCCGCCGGCGATCGATCCCTCGGCGCTGCCCGGGATGTCGTACGCCATCACGCGGAAGCCGGTGTTCCCGGCGACGAGTCCGAAGACGACGGCATCCGCGCCGGGGAGATCGGCGGGCATGCCGACCTCGGCGTACGTCGTGATCGAGACGTGCCCGTCGAAGGCGGCGCCGTAGAACTCGAGTGCCTGACGGGCGTCTCCGCGGAAGTTGAGGTGGGGGGTGGTCTGGATGGTCATCGCTGCTCCTGAGGAAAGGGCCGGCCCGATCGGCTCGACGACCTCACCCTGACAGCCCTTGCGGTCAGGTTCTGTCCGCAACGGCGGATACGGTGGGGCGATGACGACGACCTCGCGGCTGCTGACCCTGCTGTCGCTCCTACAGGCGGGCCGCGACTGGCCGGGCGGAGTGCTGGCGTCGCGACTGGGTGTCAGCGATCGCACGGTGAGGCGGGACGTCGAGCGCCTCCGCGACATGGGATACCGCATCCGGGCGACGACCGGCCTCGACGGCGGCTACCGGCTCGAAGCCGGCAGCGAGCTGCCGCCGCTCCTCTTCGACGAGGATCAGACCATCGCGGCGGCCCTCGCCCTGCGAACCGCTCCCGCCCTGGGCGCGGGCATCGGAGAGGCCGCGGCACGCGCGCTCGCGACGATCCGGCAGGTCATGCCCTCCCGGCTCCGGCATCGGCTCGACGCGCTGGCCCCGACCGTCGTGGGCCGTCCGGGGGATGCCGTCGCGGCGGACGTCTCGCTCGAGGTTCTGTCGACCCTGGCGAACGCCATCCGCGACGGTGTCACGGTGCGGTTCGACTACGGCGAGGCGCGCGATGCGGATGCCGTCGGATCCGCGCCGGCCCGGCGCGCGGAGCCGCACCATCTCGTGGCGTCGCACGGCCGCTGGTACCTCGTCGCGTGGGACCTCGACCGCGACGACTGGCGCCTGCACCGGGTGGACCGGGTCCGTCCGCGGCTCCCGGCCGGCGCCCCCTTCACGCGGCGCGCGCTGCCCGGCGGCGACGTCGACGCGTTCGTGTCGGCACGCTTCCGCGGGTCGGATTCGACAGCATGGCCGTGTCGCGGGTCCGTCGTGCTCGACCTGCCGGCGTCTGCTGTCGCGCCGTTCGCGGGCGATGGCACGGTCACCCCGCTCGACGACGGACGCTGCCGACTCGACGCCGGGTCATGGTCGTGGACCGCGCTCGCGGCGGCGTTCGGACGGTTCGACGCCGAGCTCGAGGTCGTCGGTCCGCCCGAGCTCGCCGACGCGTTCGCGCTCCTCGCCGACCGCTACGCCCGCGCGGGCACCGGCTGACGAACCGCCGCCGAGGCCTCCGCTCAGGCGCCCGCGAGCCAGGCTCGGTAGGCGTCGAACGAGTACGGGCGACCGAGGAAGTCGGCGACGAGGTCGGCCGCGTCGCGGCTGCCGCCCGGCTCGAGGATGCGCTCGCGGTAGCGGGTCGCGACGGCGGGGTCCATGAGGTCGTCGCCGAACGCCGAGAGCAGGTCGCGGGCGATGACGAGGCTCCACTGATACGTGTAGTAGCAGGCGCCGTATCCGGTGAGGTGCCCGAAGCCGGCATACGTGTGTCCGTTCGGCAGCGGGTGCACCGGCGACGAGGCGCGGTACCAGCCCTCGACGGCCGCCTGCAGATCGCTCGGCCGCTCGACGTGCAGACCGTACGAGACATTGGCGTGCCCGAGCTGGCGGGTCACCTCGAGCGCTCGACCGAAGGCGTCGGCGACCCGCATCCGCTCGACCAGGTCGGCGGGGATCGGCTCGCCGTCGGCGTTGCGCGCGAACGTCGCCAGCACACCGGCATCCCAGGCCCATTCCTCGAGCAGCTGGCTCGGCGCCTCGACGAAGTCCCACTCCGTCTCGATGCCGCTGAAGTCGGCCCACACGGCGTCGGCGCCGCCGAGGATGCCGTGGACGAGGTGTCCGAACTCGTGGAAGAACGTCACGACCTGGTCGTGCTCGAGCAGTCCGCGCGAGAAGTTGCAGAGCAGCACGCCCTCCGGAAGCGAGCGTCCCGCGATGCCGGGCGCGAGGTTGAAGCACGCGGCGTGGTTGTACTTGCCCTCGCGCGGGTGGAGGTCGAGGTGGATGCGCCCCAGCCGGCGATCAGCGCGGACGACGTCGTAGCTGCGGACGTCCGCGTGCCAGGCGCCTGCCTCGACGGGCACGTACGACACGTCGAGCAGCCGCGCCGTGACGTCGAGCACGCCCGCCAGGACGTTGTCGAACGCGAAGTAGGCGCGCACCTCCTGCGCGTCGACGGCGTAGTCCTCGCGCTTGAGCGCGCTGAGGAGGTACCAGAGGTCGGCCGCGGTGACCGCGTCGGCGTCGGGCTCGTCGACACGCAGCCGCGCGAGCAGCCGGTCGTATTCCGCGGCGGCGGCCTCGCGCGTCGCCGCGTCGATGTCGTCGAGGAACGACCGGATCGCCGCGCTCGAGCCGATCATGCGCGTCTCGGTCTCGTAGTCGGCCCAGTCGCCGTAGCCCAGCAGCTCCGCGCGCTCGGCGCGCACGGCGAGCAGCTCGGCGAGGACGGGGTCGTTGTCGGGCCAGGCGAGGTCGTTGTAGACCGACAGCAGCGCCGTGCGCGTCGACCGGCGCACCGCGAACTCGCGGACCGGCATGAGGTCGGTGTACTCGGTCGTGAGGGTGATGAGGCCCTCGTCGTCGGCGGGGTGGGCGTCGACGAAGTCCTGCGGCAAGCCCTCGAGCGCATCGGCGGGAAGCTTCAGCTCGCGGCGTCCGTCGCGGATGTTGCGCGAGAACTGCAGCGAGAGCTCGGTGTCGCGCTCGGCGAGCGCGCGCAGCCGTTCGCGGGTCGCCTCGTCGCGGTCGACGCCTCCCCGGCGGAAGTCGCGCTGGATGTGGGCGAGCAGGCGGCGGGCGGCGGCATCCAGCCCGTCGGTCGCGAGCCCGTCGAAGACGGCGAAGAGCAAGGGGTCGAGCGCCCGCTGCGACAGGAGGGCGTCGATCGCCTGCACGCGGGCCTCGGCTGCGTCGCGAACGTCGGCGTCGGGATGCGATTCGCTCAGCAGGGATGCCTCAGAGGCGGCCTCGGCGATCGCGATCGACGCCTCGTTCCACAGCTGCAGGCGCGCCAGCGGCGACAGGTCGCGCCCCGCGATCAGCTGGGCGTCGACCTCGCGGACACGGGCGATGCGGGCATCCGGGCGCTCGGCGGCGAACGCGAGCCATCCGGCGTGGTCGGCGGGGAAGACGAGGGGCTGCGGATCGGTCATGCCCCGAGCCTACGCAGGACGCGCCTCAGCGGAGCGCGCCCACCGAAGCGAGCGCGAGCCGGATGAGGGTGCCGCGACCACCTTCCATCTCGGCCGCGAGCGCATCGGACGCCGCTTCGGCGGGGTCGAGCCAGGTGACCTCGAGCGCGTCCTGACGGGGCTCGCAGGTGCCGGTGACCGGCACGACGAAGGCGAGGGATACCGCGTGCTGGCGGTCGTCGTGGAACGGGCTGACCCCGGGGATCGGGAAGTACTCGGCGACGGTGAAGGGGGTGGGCGACGCGGGCAGGAGCGGGAAGGCCATGGGGCCGAGGTCGTTCTCGACGTGACGGAACAGCGCGTCGCGGATCGTCTCGCCGTAGCGCACGCGGCCCGAGACGATCGTGCGCGTCATCTCGCCGACCGGCGTGGCGCGCAGCAGGATGCCGACCTGCGTGACGGCACCGAGACCGTCGGTGCGCACGGGCACGGCCTCGACGTAGAGCATGGGCAGCCGGCGGCGGGCCTCGGTGAGCTCGACGTCGCTGAGCCACGCCGGGTTCGCGGCGCCGCCCCCGGGGGCTCCGCGCAGCGGATCGGCCGGGAGCGACGACTCGCCGCGCTCGTCGGGATCGGGGTCGGGGGTGCGCACGGCCATGCCTCATGTATACCAATGACCCTCGGCGGTGTCGGAAGGGGCTGGCAGGATGGTCGCATGTCGTCGGTCCCGGCTCTCGATCCCGCCGCCGTCCGCTGGTCGGCCGCTCCGGCCGAGCGCGCCGGCCGCCCGCTGCTGGTCATGATGCACGGCTACGGCTCAGACGAGAACGATCTATTCGCCCTCGCCCCGCACCTGCCCGCCGAATACGTCGTGGCGGCGGTGCGCGCCCCGCTCGCCCCGCCTTTCCCGACGCCGGGATGGTCGTGGTACCCGATCGAGGGTCTGAACGGTCGTGATCCGCAGGCCACGACGGCCGCCGCGCGCGCCCTGACCGAGTGGATCGACGCGGAGCGCGCCGACGCGGCATCCGTCGGGCTGCTCGGCTTCTCGCAGGGCGGGGTCATGGCGATCGAGGCCCTTCGGGTGCGCCCGCACGACTACGCTTTCGCGGTGATCCTGTCGGGTTACGCCAACCCGACCGACCTCGACACCGACGCCGAGCTCGCCGCACGGCGCCCGCCCGTGTTCTGGGGTCGCGGGGCGCTCGATGACGTCATCCCGCCCGCTCTCATCGCGCACACGGCGCAGTGGCTGCCCGGCCGGGTCGACCTGAGCGGCCGCGTGTATCCCGATCTCGGGCACGCCGTCTCGGCGGAAGAGCTGCGAGATATCGCGACGTTCCTGCACAAACAGCTCCCCGCGGCGTAGACTGCCCGGGCCCCTGTCCCGAGTGTGAGGAACGACCGTTGATCGGTTTCGACGCGACCGCGCTGTGATCCCGCGCTGATCCGTCGACCCCTCGGGCGTCCGACCTGGCCAGCGCATTCTTCGATTTCCGCGCTGGCCGCCGGACCGTTCCGCCCCGGTCGGGGTGTCTTCGGTGTCGGTCGTGCCCGCGCCCGACGACATCCGAGGAGGCAGTCATGCCCCATTCCGCACCCGCGGTCGTCCTCGACCGCATCACCCTCATCCATCCCGACGGCACCCCCGCCGTCCGCGACGTCTCGGGAACCTTCGGCGCCGGACGCACCGGCCTGGTCGGTCGCAACGGCTCGGGCAAGACCACGCTGCTGCGGCTGATCGCGGGCGAGCTCGCGCCGACCTCCGGCTCGGTCGCCAGGTCCGGACGGGTCGAACTGCTGCCGCAGCGCCTGACCCTCGACGTCGGCCGGCGGGTCGCCGACGTGCTCGGGGTGGCCGCCGTCGTCGACGCCGTGCGCGCCGTCGAGTCGGGCGACGTCGATCCCCGCCACTTCGACACGATCGGCGACGACTGGGATGCCGAGGCTCGAGCCACGGCCGCGCTGGCGGCGGCCGGTCTGCCGGCGGGCGCGCTCGACAGGCGCGTGGGCGAGCTCTCCGGGGGCGAAGCCGTGCTCGCCGCGCTCGTCGGCGTACGGCTGCACGGAGCCGAGATCACGCTGCTCGACGAACCCACGAACAACCTCGACCGCGACGCCCGCGACCGCGTCGGCGAGCTCGTGCGCGGGTGGCGGGGTGCGCTCATCGTCGTCAGCCACGACACGACGCTGCTCGAGCTCATGGACGACACCGCCGAGCTCTACGGCGGGGCCTTGGATACCTTCGGCGGGCCGTACTCCGAATGGCGGGCGTGGCGGGATGCCGAGCAGGCGGCGGCTCGTCAGGCCGAGACCACCGCAGCCGCAGCCCTCCGGCGCGAGCGGCGCGACCGGGTCGAGACCGAGACGAAGCTCGCGCGGCGGTCGGCGATGGGAGCGAAAGCGCAGCGCGAGAAGCGCGTGCCCGGGATCATCTCGGGCAACCGGGCATCGGCCGCACAGGTGTCGGCCGGTCGCGCGCGCGGCGAGGCGTCCGAACGGGAAGCAGCGGCTCATGCGGCGCTCGATGCGGCGGGGCGGCGGGTCCGCGACGACGACACCGTCCGGATCGACCTGCCGGATCCCGGCGTCGCGGCGGGCCGGCGCCTCGCGACGATCGGCGACGGCGAGCGCTCGTGGGTCGTTCAGGGGCCCGAGCGGGTGGCGCTCATCGGGCCGAACGGCGCGGGGAAGACGACGCTTCTCGAGATGCTGGTGCGGTCGGCGAGCGCTAACTCCTCAGAATCCGGCGCTGCGGCATCCGATGGCCGCTCTGCCGGCCCCGACACCTCCGATCTGAGGGGTCACGGCACGGCGGTCGCGCACACCGACCGCGTCGGCTACCTGTCGCAGCGCGTCGACGGGCTGCGGGACGACGCGACGGTGCTCGACAGTGTGCGCGAGGCGGCCCCTGGCTCGACCGACGTCGAGCTGCGGAACCGACTCGCGAGGTTCCTGCTGCGCGGCGACACCGTCCTGCGCCCGGTCGCGGCGCTGTCGGGCGGGGAGCGGTTCCGGCTGGCGCTGGCCTGCGAGCTGCTGGCCGATCCCCCGCCGCAGCTGCTGGTGCTCGACGAGCCGACGAACAACCTCGATCTCGACACGGTCGACCAGCTCGTCGAGGCCCTCGCCGCCTACCGCGGCGCCGTGCTGGTGGTCAGCCACGACGACGGTTTCCTCTCGCGCCTCGCACCCACTCTGACCCTCGAGCTGCGCGACGGCCTGCTGTCCGAGGCCGCGCCTGTGTCGTGAGTCGAGGCCCCGGTTAGGCCGGGCCGGTCGACGTCCCAGTTGGGCCGGGAACGTCCGTCCTGTTCCCGGCTCAACTGGGACCTCGCGGGGCTGAGCGGGACAATGCGGGGCACCGGGGGGGCTCCGGGCGGGGCCGGGCGGGGCTGGCATGGCGGATGCCGCGGGCGCAAGGCCGCGCCGATGTCGGAGGTCCGCGCGAAGATGAAGGCATGGCCGATGTGCTCGCCCGATTCTCCGCGCCCACCGCGGACTGGTTCCGTGGCGCGTTCTCCCAGCCCACGTCGGCGCAGGCCGGTGCGTGGGAGGCCATCTCCGCCGGCAAGCACGCCCTCGTGGTCGCCCCGACCGGGTCGGGCAAGACGCTCTCGGCGTTCCTGTGGGCGATCGACCGCATCTTCCGCGACAAGGTGGCGGCCGGCCCCGTCGATGACAAACCGGCGAAGCGCAGAAAGGCGGATGCCGCGCCGGCCGACACCCGCGTCCTGTACGTCTCACCGCTGAAGGCGCTGGGCGTCGACGTCGAGCGCAACCTGCGGTCGCCCCTCGTCGGCATCGGACAGTCGGCGCGCCGCCTCGGTCAGCCCGTCCCCGACGTGACGGTCGGAGTGAGATCGGGCGACACCTCCTCAGCCGACCGGCGCGCCCTGGTCGCCCGACCACCCGACATCCTCATCACGACGCCCGAGTCGCTCTACCTGATGCTCACGTCGCAGGCATCCGAGACGCTGCGCGGCGTCCACACCGTCATCGTCGACGAGGTGCACGCGGTGGCGGCCACGAAGCGCGGTGCGCACCTTGCCGTCAGCCTCGAACGCCTCGATGCGCTGCTCGAGAAGCCGGCGCAGCGCATCGGCCTCTCGGCCACCGTGCGTCCGATCGACGAGGTGGCGCGCTTCCTCGGCGGCGCCGCTCCGGTCGAGATCGTCGCCCCGAAGGCGTCGAAGGCGTTCGATCTCAATGTCGTCGTGCCGATCCCCGACATGCTGCATCCCCCGGCCCCGCCCGGCGCCGAGGATGCGGGTGCCGCCAGCGCTCCGGGCGGCCGCGACGACGGGGACGACGACGGCGAAGACGACGATGGCGACGGGGCCTGGTACCGCGCGCCGCAGGCGACGGAGGTCACCGGGTCGGTCTGGCCTCACGTCGAGGAGGCGATCGTCGACCGCATCCTGCAGCACCGCTCGACGATCGTGTTCTCGAACTCGCGTCGCCTCGCCGAGCGCCTGACCGGACGCCTGAACGAGATCTACACCGAGCGTCTCGGGGGCGACCTTCCCGAGCCCGCCGTCCCCGCGGGCATGTGGGCCCACGGAGCGGAGGCTCCGGGCGGCGCGAAAGCGGCGTCCGGAGGGGCGAACGGGGGGGCGCAGGCCGGCGCCTCCGCCGGCGCCGAGCCGGTGCTCGCGAAGGCGCACCACGGCTCGGTGTCGAAGGAGCAGCGCGCTCAGGTCGAGGACGAGCTCAAGTCGGGCGTGCTCCGCTGCGTCGTCGCGACCTCGAGCCTCGAGCTCGGCATCGACATGGGCGCGGTCGACCTCGTCATCCAGGTCGAGGCGCCGCCGTCGGCGGCATCCGGACTCCAGCGCGTCGGACGCGCCGGCCACCAGGTCGGCGAGGTCAGCCGCGCGGCGCTGTTCCCCAAGCACCGCGGCGACGTGCTGCATACCGCCGTCGTCACCGAGCGGATGCTGGCGGGCAAGATCGAGGCGATCGCGGTTCCGCAGAACCCCCTCGACATCCTCGCTCAGCAGACGATCGCCGCGTGCGCGACCGGCACGATCGAGGTCGAGGCCTGGTTCGAGACGGTTCGGCGCAGCGCGCCCTTCCGCACGCTCCCCCGCTCGGCGTACGAAGCGACGCTCGATCTGCTCGCGGGCCGCTTCCCCTCCGACGAGTTCGCCGAGCTGCGCCCGCGGCTGGTGTGGGACCGCGATCAGGGCACGCTCACGGGGCGCCCCGGCGCGCAGCGCATCGCTGTCACGAGCGGTGGCACGATCCCCGACCGCGGCCTGTTCGGGGTCTTCGTCGCCGGCGAAAGCCGTAACGCGCGCGTCGGCGAGCTCGACGAGGAGATGGTCTACGAGTCGCGCGTCAACGACGTGTTCACTCTCGGTACGACCAGCTGGCGCATCGTCGAGATCACGCATGACCGGGTCAACGTCGTGCCCGCGTTCGGCCAACCGGGCAAGCTCCCCTTCTGGCACGGCGACGGCCTGGGGCGCCCGGCCGAGCTCGGCGAGGCGCTGGGGAAGTTCAGCCGCGAGGTGTCGGCAGCCGGCCCCGAGAAGGCGTCCGAGCGGCTGCGCGAATCGGGGCTCGACGACTATGCGATCGAGAACCTCCTGGCTCACCTCGCCGAGCAGCGCGAGGCCACCGGTAGCCTGCCCACCGACCGAACGCTGACCGTCGAGCGCTCCCGCGACGAGGTCGGCGACTGGCGCGTCATCCTGCATTCCCCGTATGGCATGCACGTGCACGCTCCGTGGGCGCTGGCCGTCAACGCACGCATCCGCGAGCGTCTCGGGGTCGAAGGCGCGGCCGTCGCGAGCGATGACGGCATCATCGCGCGCGTCCCCGACGCGGCTGCCGAACCGCCCGGCGCCGACCTCTTCGTCTTCGACGCCGACGAACTCGAACAGATCGTCACCGACGAGGTCGGCGGCTCCGCGCTGTTCGCCTCGCGCTTCCGGGAGTGCGCGGCCCGCGCCCTGCTGCTGCCGAGACTGAACCCGAACAAGCGCGCGCCGCTGTGGCAGCAGCGGCAGCGGTCAGCGCAGCTGCTCGAGGTCGCGCGGCGGCATCCGTCGTTCCCGATCATCCTCGAGACGCTCCGCGAAGTGCTGCAGGACGTCTACGACCTGCCGGCACTCCTCCGCATCACGCGCAGCATCGCCGACCGCCGCATCCGTCTCGTCGAGACGACCACGTCGCAGCCGTCGCCGTACGCTCGCGATCTGCTCTTCGGCTACGTCGGCGCGTTCATGTACGAGGGCGATTCACCGCTCGCCGAACGCCGCGCCGCGGCCCTGTCCGTCGATCCCGCGCTGCTTTCGGAGCTGCTCGGCAAGGTCGAGATGCGCGAGCTGCTCGACCCCGAGGTCATCGCCCAGTTCGAGCGCGAGGCGCAGCGCCTGGCCCCCGACAGACGCGCGCGCGGGGTCGAGGGCGTCGCCGATCTGCTCCGCATCCTGGGCCCGCTCGCCGCCGACGAGGTCGCAGCACGCCTCGAAGAGTCCGCCGGCACCGGCACAGCGGAGGAGACCGGCACAGCGGAGGACGCGCACGCCGCGCCCGCTCCTGCGGACGGGGGCTCCCCTCCCGCGCACCGCGTCGCCGAGGCCGCCGACCTGCTGCAACAGCTCGTGACCGCCCGCCGCGCGATCCCGGTCACGATCGCAGGCGTGCAGCGGACGGCGGCGATCGAGGATGCCGGACGCCTGCGCGACGCGCTGGGCGCGGCGCTCCCCGTGGGAATCCCCACCGCCTTCCTCGAGCCGGTCGTCGACCCCCTCGCCGATCTCGTCGCACGCCATGCACGAACGCATGGGCCGTTCCGCACCGCGGATGTCGCGACGCGGCTCGGCATCGGCACCGCCGTGGCGCGTCAGACGCTGCAGCGGCTCGAGTCGCAGGGGCGCATCGCGAGCGGCTACTTCCTGCCCGAGACCTCCGGCAGCGAGGCCGACGACCTCGAATGGTGCGACTCCGAGGTGCTGCGCCGGCTGCGGATGCGGTCGCTCGCGGCGATCCGGGGCAGCGTCGAGCCGGTGTCGCCCGAGGCGTTCGCGCGGTTCCTGCCCGTGTGGCAGCACGTCACCCGGCCGCTGGAGGGCGTCGACGGCGTCGCCGCCGTGATCGAGCAGCTCGCCGGTGTCCCGATTCCCGCGAGCGCGTGGGAGTCGCTCATCCTTCCCTCGCGGGTGCGCGACTACGCGCCGGGAATGCTCGACGAGCTCACCGCCACCGGCGAGGTCGTGTGGTCCGGGCACGGCACTCTGCCCGGGCGCGACGGCTGGATCGCGCTCCATCCTGCCGACATGGCTCCCCTCACGCTCGCGCTGGCCGACGCCGACTCCGAGGCCGACGAGTCGTCGACCGCAGGCGATCTCGACGTCCGTATCCTCGAGGCTCTCGCCGTCGGCGGCGGCTGGTTCGCGGGGCAGCTCGTCGCCGCGATCGGCGCCCCCAACGAGCAGAGCGTGCTCGACGCGCTCTGGCGTCTCGCGTGGGCGGGCCGGCTGACCAACGACACGTTCACGCCGGTGCGCTCCCTCCTCTCGGGCGGATCGCAGGCTCACCGCAGCGCCCGCCGCACACCGCGGTCCCGCCTGTACCGCGGCACACCTCTGGCGCGTCCCTCGACGCCGGCGGCGCCGCGCCCGTCGACGCTCGGCGGGCGGTGGTCGCTCCTGCCCGCCGTCGAGCCCGATCCATCGCTCCGCGTCACGGCATCGGCGGGGCTCCTGCTCGACCGCTACGGCGTCGTCACCCGGGGCAGCGTGCAGTCCGAGGGTGTTCCCGGCGGTTTCGCGCAGGTCTATCGCGTTCTCGCGGGCTTCGAAGAGGCGGGCCACTGCCGCCGCGGCTATGTCATCGAGACCCTCGGCGCCGCGCAGTTCGCGGCATCCGTCACCGTCGACCGCCTGCGTGAGTTCGCAGCGCTCCCCGATCCGCCGCCGCGGCGCGCGGTCACACTGGCCGCGACCGACCCGGCGAATCCCTACGGTGCAGCCCTCGGCTGGCCGGCGCTCGAGGGCGTCTCGCATCGACCGGGCCGGAAGGCCGGCGGCGTCGTGGTGCTCGTCGACGGTGCGCTCGTGCTCTATCTCGAGCGCGGCGGGCGTTCGGCGCTCGCCTTCACCGACGACGAGGAGGTGCTGACCGCGGCCGCAGCCGATCTCGTGAGAACGGCTCAGGCACGGCGCCTCGACACACTCACCGTCGAGCAGGTCAACGGCGAGTTCGTCTACAACACCCCGACCGGGCGGGCGCTGCGTGCGGGCGGTTTCGTCGAGTCGTCGCGCGGCCTCACGCTGCGCCGGCTGACCGCGGGCTCACGGGCGGCGATGTCGGGAAGCGGCGAGCGTGCCTGAGGGTGACACCGTCTTCCGGGCGGCGCGGAAGCTGGGTGAGGCGCTCGTCGGTCAGGAGGTCACGCGCTTCGACGTCCGTGTTCCCGGCAGTGCGACAGCCGACCTGCGCGGCGAGACCGTCTCGTCGTCCATCGCCCGCGGCAAGCACCTGCTGCTGCGCATGGGCGCATTCAGCTTGCACTCGCACCTGAAGATGGAGGGCCGCTGGCACGTCTACCGGCACGGTGAGCGCTGGCGGGCGCCCGCCTTCCAGGCACGCGCGATCGTCGGAACGCGCGACCGGGATGCCGTCGGCTTCGAGCTCGCGATGGTCGAGGTCCTCCCGACCGCCGAGGAGGACCGCCTCGTCGGCCACCTCGGGCCCGACCTGCTCGGTCCCGACTGGGACCTGGCCGAAGCGGCGCGGCGCGTGGGCACGGATGAACGCGCCGCCCACGTCGCCCTGCTCGACCAGCGGAACGTCGCCGGCTTCGGAAACGTCTACGCGAACGAGCTGCTCTTCGTGCGCGGCATCCTGCCCACGACCCCTGCCACCCGGATCGACGCGACCGCCGTGCTCGAGACCGGGTACCGGATGATCCACGCCAATCGCGATCGCGCGGCGCGCACCTTCACCGGCAACGACCGGCCCGGCCAGCGGATGTGGGTCTACGGCCGCGAGAACAAGCCGTGCCGCCGGTGCGGGACGCTGATCCGCGCCGGCGAGATCGGAGCGCTGCCCACGAGCGAGCGCAACATCTTCTGGTGCCCACGCTGCCAGACCTGACGCGCGGCCAGACCTGAGCGCACGCCGAGCGACAGAGCGCTCAGCGGCCGATGTACCGACCGGGGCGGTGGTTCAGCACGAGCACGACGCTCAGCACGACCGCGCCGGCGGCACTCAGCAGCACGGCGGGCCACGGCAGCACCAGCAACGCGGACGCGATGATCACGACGTCGAAGATCATCTGGGTCCATCCGGCGCTGAAGCCCATTCGCTCCTGCAGCACGAGGGCGATGATGTTCACTCCGCCGAGGCTCGAACGGTGCCGGAACAGGATCAGCAGCCCGACGCCGGCGAGCAGATTGCCGCCGAGCGTGCCGTAGATCGGTTCGATGCTGGCGAACTCGAGCAGGTGCTGGTGCACGAAGGTGAACGCCGAGACCAGGCCGATCGAGACGAAAGTGCGGATCGTGAACGACACACCCTTCTTCCACAGAGACAGCGCCGCGAACGGCGCGTTCACGACAGCGAACAGCACCGGGAACGACCATCCGGTCGCGTAGCCAAGGAGCAGCGCGAGGCCGGCGGTGCCGCCGGTGACCGAGCCGGACGACTGCAGGAGGTACAGCCCGAGGGATGCCACGAACGTGCCGGTCACGATCCCGAGCAGGTCCTCCGCGCGGGTGTGGCGCGTCAGCGCGGCCTCGAAGACGAGCGACGGTCCTGTCGACGGTGCACGAGAAGGCTCCACCCGCCCATCCTCGCAAACGGCGGCGCCCGCGGGGGTCACCGCGGCGCGAGCCGGGCATGTTATCGCGCGAAGGTCAGCTCGCACACCCCTTCGACCTCAGCGGCTGCGCATCGCACGCTTGTTCCAGCAAACCGGTCGACCTGCCGCTCCGAATGATTCGTGGGAATGAAAACGCGGGTCGCGGGGTTGTTTCCAGTACTCAGTACCGGACCCGGAACTGTCGGAGGGGATCGTGGGCAAGAACTACATCGACATCGAGAACGACCGCGGAGAGACGCTGCGTTATCGCAAGCACGCGAACGGTCGGGGCTTGATCGCGAACGGGGCCAAGGTGCACCCGACCGCACTGGTCGAAGCAGGCGCCTACGTCGAACCCGGAGTCCAGGTCGCGGCGGGCGTTCACATCGGCCGCGGCGTGTGGATCGAGCGCGAGGCCGTCATCGGCCCGAACGTCGAGATCGCGCCGCACGCGCACGTCGGCTCCGGCGCCGCCATCGGTCCGCGGGCGAAGATCGGCATCCGCGCGTTCATCGGCGCGCACGCGCACGTGGCGGGCGGCTCTCTCATCGGCGACGACGAGAACATCGCCGACGGCGAGCACGTGGCTACCGACCAGCGCGGGCTCCGTCTGGCCGCGTGACCCGCCAGCGGTAGCCGCCGCAGCGTCGACGATCGGCGGGCCCGCAGCGCGCGGGCCCGCCGATCGTGTCTGCCCCGGGATACGCTTCAGGCATGACACCCGGACGTTCCTCGGGCCGCCCCGCGCGTAGCGGCGGCCGAGGCGGCGGTGCCCCCGGGCGCCCTGGCGCCGCGGCATCCGGACAGCGGCCCGCCGCCCGCAGAACCGACCGCACCTCGGGAAGCCGGCGCGAGACGGATGCCGCTGCGCCGGACCTCAGCGCGCTCGGCGCCTTCCGCCTCGGCGCCGCCCCCGGTGCCACGCCCGGCAAGTGGATCGACGTGTGGAAGCAGCGGATGCCGGGCAACCCGCTCGACCTCGTCACCGTCGGATTCGCCGATCAGGCTGCGGCCCTCGCGGGCGGCGACGTCGACGCGGCGCTCGTGCGGCTGCCGATCGACCGCGACGGGCTGAGCGTGATCCCGCTTTACGACGAGACCACCGTCGCCGTGTGCAGCGTCGATTCCGCGCTCACCGCCGCCGATGAGCTGACCCTCGCCGATCTCGCGGGAGAGGTCGTGATGGTCCCCGGTGACGACGCCCTCGACCTCGAGGTGCCCGGCGCCGACGCTCCGGCTTTCGCCCAGCTGGCCACGACGGAGGATGCGGTCGCGACGGCGGCGACAGGTGTCGGGATCGTGCTCGTGCCCATGTCGCTCGCGCGGCTGCACCATCGCAAGGACGCGACCTACCGACCCGTGGTCGACGCTCCCACCTCGACCGTTGCGCTCGCCTGGCGGGCCGAGGCCACGACCCCGCTCGTGGAGACGTTCATCGGCATCGTCCGCGGCCGCACCGCGAACTCGTCGCGCTGATACGCTGCGGCGCTCACGCGCTGACACGCCGGCACGCGCCCCATGAGCGCCGCGGATCACGCCCCGTGCAGCCGCCGCGCTCCGTCCGGGATCGCTCCGCGCACGGGCGTGCGCGCCAGCAGGGCGGCCGCGTCGATCGGATCGTCCGCTGCGGCGGCATCCGGATCCGTCTCGAGATCGACCACGACCGGAGCCGGCAGCCGCATGGCCGCGCGAGCGTCCCGCGCCCGCGCCTCGACCCCCGCCGCGTCGGCCGGCCGGCGCACCCGCCAGCCCCGGGGTGCGGCGACGGCGTCCAGCCGGTCGAGCGTCGCGAGGAGCTCGGCGGGGTCGGTGATGATCACGCGGACGGTCATCGGGCCATTGTCCCCCGCCCGTCACGGAAGGTCATCCCCACCGGCCGGGTTCGGTGCGGACCATAGACTTTCGGCATGGCCCCGCTCGTGTACGTTTGCGTGCGCCCGCAGCAGGAGGCCGCGGAGGCGGAGTACGCGTCGTTCCGCACCGCCATGGGCCTCGATGAATCCGGGCTCGAGCGCGTCGACCTGACGCGCGATCCGCTGCCCGACGACGCGTTCGACCGCTGGCGCGGTTTCGTCGTCGGCGGCAGTCCGTTCAACGCCACCGACGATCCGGCGGCGAAGCCGGAGGGACAGCTGCGACTGGAGGCCGACCTCGCGCGCATCGCCGAGGCGGCGGCATCCGGGCGGACGGCGGCGCTGTTCACCTGCTTCGGCATCGGCGTGGCCACGACCCACCTCGGCGGCACGATCTCACGCGACTACCCCGAGGACACCGGACCGACGAACGTGACCCTGACGGATGCCGGCCGCGCCGACCCCCTGCTCGGTTCCCTCAGCCCGACCTTCACCGCGCTCACCGCGCACAAGGAGGGCACCGAGACGCTGCCCGCCGGAGCCGTCCTGCTCGCCACGAACGACGACTGCCCGGTGCAGGCCTACCGGGTGGGTGACCGCCTGTACGCCACGCAGTTCCACCCCGAGCCGACACCGCGAGACTTCACCGAGCGCATGACGGTGTACCGCAACGACGGCTACTTCGACGCGGCAGACTACGACCGCGTCGCGGCCCGAGTACTCGCGGCGCCCGTGACCGAGCCGAGCCGCTTCCTCGCCGCCTTCGCCGCCGCGTTCTGACGGCGGGTGCGATACAGCCGTCGGATCGGCGGTGCGGATGTCGCCTCCGACGTCGATCGCGGCGACACCAGCACCACGAGTCCGACGGATGTATCGGCGCGGCCGGCCGGGCGGGCGACGCGGACCGGCAGTCAGGCGGTGCGGGGACGGCGCAGGATGCCGCGGTGCTCGCGACCGTTCGCGCGCCAGGCCGTGACCGCCGCGGCGGCCACCACCACCACGATGACGGCGACGGCGGCGACGGCGACCGGTGCGGAGTGGGGCTGATCGGTCGTGCGGGCGATCGCGATCCACGCCAGACCCCACGACAGCGCGATGATCGGCGAGGGGCGTCCGCGCGAGAAGGCGGCGATGCCGACGCCGATGGCGGCGACGACCACGAGCACGGCGACACCCCACGCGTCGGCCTGCATGCCCCACGACTCGGGCACGGTCCGGCTGAGCCAGGCGGTGACGTTCGCGACCGTGGCCAGCGACACCCACCCGAGGTGCAGGCCCACCGTGGCATCCATGAGCAGGCGGTCGCCGACCGACTGCGGCCGCGAGCGCACGAGAAGACGGAACGTCCACCCGAGTGCGGCGAGCAGCGCCACGATCGCGACGACCGTCACCGGCAGCGTCGTGAACTGCGCCGCGAGAAGCCATCCCCCGTTGAGCACGGCGGTCAGCGCGATCCACCATCCCACCAGCCGCTGCCGGTCGCGCGAGCGCTGCGACGGCAGCGCCTGCCAGATGGTGTAGCCGATCATGAACAGGTAGATGACCGACCAGATGCTGAACGCCTGCGTCCCGGGCGCGAGCACCGTCGAGTCGGCGTCGAGCGCGCCGCCCTGCAGGTCGCGCACGTTCGTCCCGCCGAAGAGCCCCGTCCCGACCATCGCGGCGATGATCATGAAGACGACGGCCGAGATCACGGCGATCTGCCGCACGAGGTCGGACGGCGTCCGCGGGGGCCGGGCGGCGTGGTGCGCTGTGGTGCTCATTCCCCCACGGTAGATCGGGCGCCGCGCCCGGTCATCCGCTTGACAGATCCGGCCCCACGATGACGGCCGAGTTCGGCTCGACGACGAGCAGATCGTCGGCGGTCCGGCTCGGGAGCGTCTCGAGCCAGACGCGGTCACCGCTCAGCTCGACCCGCCACGGCTCCGTCGACAGGTTGACCAGCACGCGTGCGCGTCCGCGCTGCAGGTCGTAGAGCCGCCCGCCCTCGCCCTCGGTCGCTCCGGCGCCGCGCGCGGTGAACCGGGGGTCGGTCAGGTCGGGCACCGAGCGGCGCAGTCGGCCCAGTTCGCGGTACAGCGCCAGCAGGCGCGCATGATCGCCTTCGTCGGTCTCGGTCCAGTCGAGCTTCGACCGCAGGAACGTCGCCGGGTCGTTGGGGTCGGGCACGAGGTCCTCGTCCCACCCCATCTCGGCGAACTCCTGCTTGCGGCCCGCTGCCGTCGCCTCGGCGAGCTCCGGCTCAGGGTGCGAGGTGAAGAACTGCCACGGAGTGGACGCCCCCCACTCCTCGCCCATGAACAGCATCGGGGTTCCCGGCGCCGTCAGCGTCAGGACGGCCGCCACGGCGAGCCGGTCGGCGTCGAGCGTCGCCGAGAGCCGGTCGCCCGCCGCACGGTTGCCGATCTGGTCGTGATCCTGCGCGAAGGTGACGAGCCGCCACGACGGCGACTCCGGCGGAATCGGCCGCCCGTGCTCGCGACCCCGGAACGACGAATACGTGCCGTCGTGGAAGAACCCCTCGTTCCAGGTCTTGGGAACGGCATCGAGCGCGTCGAAGTCGGCGTAGTACCCCACCGTCTCACCCGTGAGCGCGACGTGCACGGAATGGTGCCAGTCGTCCGACCACTGCGCCGTCATCCCATGACCACCGGCCTCGCGCGGCAGGATCATGACGGGATCGTTCATGTCGCTCTCGGCGATGAGCGTGAGCGGGCGCCCGAGGTGCGTGCTGAGCGCGTCGACCCGGTCGGCGATCTCGCCGAGGATGTGGAGCGGGCTGTCGTCATCGTGCAGCGCGTGCACGGCGTCGAGCCGCAGGCCGTCGACGTGGAAGTCGCGGAGCCACATCTCGGCGTTGCCGATGATGTACTCGCGCACCGCGTCCTCGTCGAGGTTGACGCTGTCACCCCAGGTGTTGCGGCGGCCGTCGCGAAGGTAGGGGCCGTACTCGGGCAGATAGTTGCCGGATGGTCCGAGGTGGTTGTAGACGACGTCCTGGATGACGGCGAGACCGGCCGCGTGGGCGGCATCCACGAACCGCCGGTAGGCCTCCGGCCCGCCGTAGCTCTCCTGCACGGCGTACCAGAGCACCCCGTCGTACCCCCAGTTGTGGGTGCCGTTGAACGCATTCACCGGCAGCAGCTCGATGTGGGTCACGCCGAGCTCGACGAGATGGTCGAGTCGAGCGATGGCCGCGTCGAGGGTGCCGGCGCTCGTGAAGGTGCCGATGTGCAGCTCGTAGATGATCCCACCCGCGAGCGTCCGCCCCGTCCAGGCCTGATCGGTCCACGCGAACGACGACGGGTCATCGACCGCCGACAGGCCGTGCACGCCGTCGGGCTGCCGGCGCGAGCGCGGATCGGGGCGCGCGTCGTCGCCGTCACCGAGGACGAAGCCGTAGCGGTCTCCCGGGGCGAGGTCGACGTCCGCCGACCACCAGCCGTCCGCCGAACGAGAGAGCTCGACATCGGCGGCATCCGGTCGACGGAGCCGCACCCGCTCGGGGCGCGGCGCCCATACCTCGATCATGCGTTCTCCTCTGGGGCGGTGGGACGTTGGGCGGTGGGACGTGCACCGGTCGGACGTTCGGCGGCCAGCAGAGCCACCGGGTACGTCCCGAGCAGGTCGGCCAGCCGCACGGCGCCGCCGTCCCAGGCGCGGCCGGTCAGCTGGTCGGTGTGACGTCCCGGCGGAACCATCACGACCGTGTCGCCCCATCCGCCGCGCGCGGCGAGTCCGACGGGCAGGCGCGTCGCGACGGTCACGGCACCGCCCCGATCGAAGGCCACGGCGTGCTCTGCGGCAGGGCCGACGACGGGCAGCGGCGCGTACCGCGTGAACAGCTCGGGCCGATCGCGACGCAGGCGCAGCGCCCGCGACACGACGAGGAGCTTCGCCGCGCCGGAGTCGTCGATCTCGGGATGCCACCCACCGTCGAGCTTCGCGAGCAGCTCGCGGCGCTCGGCGAAGTCGACGTCGCGACGATTGTCGGGGTCGACGAGCGAGAGATCCCACAGCTCGGTGCCCTGATAGACGTCGGGTACCCCGGGTGCGGTCAGCTGCAGCAGCTTGGCGGCGAGGGAGTTCGATCGCCCGGGCGCGGTCAGCTCGCCGACGACCTCCTCGATCGTCGCGCGGGCCTCGCCCGAGGTGGCGGCATCAACCAGCGCGGCGATGCGGGCTTCGGCATCCTCATCGGGGTCGGTCCAGGTCGTGATGATGCCGCCCTCGCGCGAGGCCTTCTCGGCGTAGTCGCGCAGCCGCTCGGGCGACGCGGGCCACGCTCCGACGATGGCCTGCCAGAGCAGGTCGTCGAGGCGTCCGTCGCCGGTCGAGGCGATCGTCCGCAGGCGTCCGAGAGCGTCGGACCACCGCTCGGGCATCTCGGCGATGACCGACAGCCGGGCACGGACATCTTCGCTGCGCTTGGTGTCGTGGGTGCTCAGCGCCGTGAGAGCGTGCGGCCACATCGCCTGGCGGTGGGCCTGCGCGCGGTGGAAGCCCGCGACGTCGAGCGAGAAGACGCCGGGGTCGCCGCCCACCTCGGTGAGCGTGCCGAGACGCGGATACCGGTAGAACGCGCTGTCTTCGACGCCCTTGGCCATGACCGGCCCGGTCGTCTGACCGAATCGGCGGCTCAGCTCGGTGTCGCCCGCCGTGACCAGCGGGGCGAGGGTCGCGATGGCGTCGGCGAGATCGGGACGGGATGCGGATGCCGCGGCGACCGCCTCGGCGACGAGCTCGTCTCCGACCGGCGGGTAGACGCGGTACACCGAGAAGCTCGTCAGGAGCTCGGCGAACGCGTCGCGTGCGACATCCTCTCCGAGCTCGTCGCGCACGTCGTCGGGCAGGCAGCGGACGAGCCGGCCCACCTCCGCGGCCTGCAGGGTGTCGGCGACCGCACGCTTGGCCTCGCGGACGATCTCGTCATACGACGCGGGAGCATCCGCCGACCGGAGTGTCGCGTCGAGCTCGTCGAGCCGGCTCTCACCCGCCGGGTCGATGAGCACGCGGTCGATCTCGGCCATCGCGTCGTACCCGGTCGTGCCCGCGGTCGCCCACCAGGAGGGCAGCTGCTCGGCATGGTCGGTGGCGGCGTGCTCGAGGATCTTCTCGACCACGACGTACGCGCCGCCGGTCGCCTCGGCGAGCTGCTCGAGATACCCGCCGGGGTCGGCGAGGCCGTCGGGGTGGTCGATGCGCAGACCGTCGGCCAAGCCCTCGCGCAGCCAGCGGAGGATCTCGACGTGGCTCGCCTCGAAGACCGCCGGGACGTCGACGCGCACTCCGGCCAGCGTGTTCACGGCGAAGAAGCGCCGGTAGTTCAGCTCGGTCGCGTCGTCGCGCCAGAACGCGGCACGCCAGTGCTGAGCGGCGAGCACGGCGTCCACGGTGGCCGGGTCGGTCGTCGCGGCCGCGGGTGCTGTCCCGTCGGCGAGCGGCAGCACGTGGTCGTAGTAGCGGGCGACGCCCTCGGCGCCATTCGCCTCGCCGGCCGTCACCGGCGCGACCTCGATCTCACCGGCGGCGACGGCTTCGCGGAGCGTGGAGCCGAGGATCGGCAGGCCGACCTTGCCCCCGCCGTGCTCCCAGTCGATGTCGAACGCCTCGGCGTGGGCCGACCCGCGGCCGTGGCGGAGGACGTCCCACCACCAGGGGTTCTCAGCGGGGACGGCGACGCCCTGGTGGTTCGGCACGATGTCGACGAGCACACCGAGTCCGGCATCCCGGGCGGCGGCCGAGAAGCGCGCGAGCCCCTCGGCGCCGCCGCGGCGGGGGTCGACGATGGTCGGGTCGACGACGTCGTAGCCGTGGTCCGACCCCTCCGCCGCTGCCAGGAGCGGCGAGAGGTAGGCCCAGTCGACGCCGAGGTCGCGGAGGTAGTCCGCGATCTCGGCGGCGGCCGCGAGGTCGAACGCCGGACGGATCTGCAGCCGGTAGGTCGAGATCGGAGCGGTCATCGGCCGGGCAGCTCCGGGGTCGGCGCCTCAGCGGGGATGATGTCGATCGGCGTCGTGTACGCCGCGAGCGATGCCGCGACCGAGTGGTCGGTCTCGGGCTCGGGTTCGGTGTACTCGCCCAGGACGACGAGCGACTTGGCCCGGACCTGCAGCGCGTTGCCGCCCTCGAGGGGCTCGGTGCCGACGAGCTCGCCGCTCGTGTCGATCAGCACCTCCCACCGGTCGGCGTACTGGTCGGAGGGGACGGTGAACTCCACCTCGTCGTCACCGGCGTTGAACAGCACGAAGAAGTGGTCGTCGGAGATGTCCTCGCCGCGACGGTCGCGCTCGCGGATGCCGTCGCCGTTGAGGAAGACGCCGACTGCGCGCCCGAAACCGGAGTCCCAGTCCTCGGGCTGCATCGCCGTGCCGTCGGGGCGCAGCCACATGATGTCGGGCACCGGGGCGCCCTCTTCGCGACGCACCGGGCGCCCGTCGAAGAAGCGGCTGCGCCGGAACGTGGGGTGCAGGCGACGCAGACGCGCGAGGGCTGCGGTGAACTCGATGAGCGGCTGGTCGACCTGATCCCAGTGGATCCAGGTCAGCTCGTTGTCCTGCGCGTAACCGTTGTTGTTGCCCTGCTGGGTGCGGCCGAGCTCGTCGCCGTGGCAGATCATCGGCACGCCCTGGCTCAGCAGCAGCGTCGCGAGGAAGTTCCGCTGCTGCCGGGCGCGCATCGTCAGCACGTGCGGGTCGTCGGTGGGTCCCTCGACGCCCATGTTGTACGAGCGGTTGTGCGACTCGCCGTCGTTGCCGTCCTCGCCATTGGCGTCGTTGTGCTTCTCGTTGTACGACACGAGATCGCGCAGCGTGAACCCGTCATGCGCCGTGACGAAGTTGATGGAGGCCACCGGCCACCGGCCGTCGTGCTCGTAGAGGTCGGCCGAACCGGTCAGGCGCGAGGCGAACTCGCCGAGGGTCGACGCCTCGCCGCGCCAGAAGTCGCGGACGGTGTCGCGGTACTTGCCGTTCCACTCCGTCCACTGCGGCGGGAAGTTGCCGACCTGGTAGCCGCCGGGACCGATGTCCCACGGCTCGGCGATGAGCTTGACCTGCGAGACGATCGGGTCCTGCTGCACGAGCTCGAAGAAGGCCGACAGCCGGTCGACGTCGTAGAACTCGCGCGCGAGGGTCGCCGCGAGGTCGAAGCGGAAGCCGTCGACGTGCATCTCGGTCACCCAGTAGCGCAGCGAGTCCATGATCAGCTGCAGCGCGTGCGGGTTGCCGACGTTGAGGCTGTTCCCGGTGCCGGTGTAGTCGGTGTAGTAGCGCTTGTCGTCGTCCTCGAGGCGGTAGTAGGCCTCGTTGTCGATGCCGCGCATCGAGAGGGTCGGGCCCATGTGGTTGCCCTCGGCGGTGTGGTTGTAGACGACGTCGAGGATGACCTCGATGCCGGCGGCGTGCAGCGCCTTGACCATCGCCTTGAACTCCTGCACCTGCTGGCCGTGGTCGCCCGTGGCCGAGTAGGTGTTCTGGGGCGCGAAGAACGCGATCGTGTTGTAGCCCCAGTAGTTCGACAGCCCCTTCTCCTGCAGCGTGGAGTCGTTGACGAACTGGTGCACCGGCATCAGCTCGATCGCCGTGATGCCGATCTTCTTGAGGTGGTCGATGACGGCGGGGTGTGCGAGGCCGGCGTAGGTCCCGCGGATGTCTTCGGGGATGTCGGGGTGCAGCTGCGTCAGACCCTTGACGTGAGCCTCGTAGATGACGCTCTCGGCGTACGGGATCTTCGGCTGACGGTCGCCCGCCCAGTCGAAGAACGGGTTGACGACGACGCCCTTCATCATGTGAGCGGCCGAATCCTCGTCGTTGAACGAGTCCGGCTCGCCGAAGTTGTAGCCGAACACCGGCTGTCCCCAGTCGATCTGACCCTCGACGGCCTTGGCGTACGGGTCGAGCAGCAGCTTGCTCGGGTTGAACCGCTTGCCGTCGGCCGGATCGTTCGGTCCGTGCACGCGGTATCCGTAGCGCTGGCCCGGCTGCACGTTCGGCAGATAGGCGTGCCACACGAAGGCGTCGACATCGCGCAGCTCGACGCATGTCTCGGTGCCGTCCTCGTCGAAGAGGCACAGCTCCACTTTCTCGGCGCCTTCGCTGAAGAGAGCGAAGTTCGTCCCGTTCCCGTCGTAGGTCGCTCCGAGCGGATACGCGGAACCCGGCCATGCCTGCATGTGATCTCCCCTGTTCGTGTGGCTCACACTACTCAGGCGCAATCACACGACCCGGTGCCCTTGACAAGCCCCCGCCATCGGGTCGACTCGCCACAAGATGCGGATGCACGGGGCTTCGGGCCCGCAGATTCTGGCGAGTGGAACGTCCCGGTGGGAGTCAGCGCTCGCCGCGGTCGGTGCCGAAGAATAAGGGGTCGGAGGGAGATTCCTGGTCGGGGAGATACCCCTCAGGCAGGGGGCCCTTGCCGAACAGCATCCGGCTGAGCTCGAACTTGTCGCCGGGCTTGCACGGCGACGTGGCGGTGACGACGACGTTCCCGTTGTCGACCAGCGTCACCGTCAGCAGGGAGTAGACGCCCTGCTCGCGGACGATCACGTCCGTAGAAGCGACCTCGCCCGAATCGAGATCCATGCCGTCGACCTCGAAGCCTTCGGACACCAGGTGCTGCGCGACGGCCTCGCGCTTGCCGGCAACCCCTGCCGGGTCGATCGTGGTCGTGCGCGTCAGGTCGAACTTCCAGCCGTCGCCGCACCCGACACCGGATGGCGTCATCCCGTACGTCCGCACCTCCCACGGGCCGTCATTGATGACGGCCAGCACGCCGTTGGTCGTCTCGCGGAAATCGAAGTAGAGGCTCTCCGCCTCCTGGTACAGCTCGTCGCCCGTCGGTTGCGCCACTGTCGCTCCACATCCCGTCAGGACGATGGCCGCCATGGCGGTCATCGTCACTCCGAACAGATTTCTCCGCCAGCTCACTGCCCCGCCTGATGTCATCGACCGCGTCCTGACCATCATCGATGGCCGGCAGGCGCGTCGGTCATCGTCGCCGCGAGCAGACCCAACGGTGCGCGGGACGCGCGCGCAGCATCGGAGGCACTGATCAGCCCACGCGAGGTGAGGATGTCGACGGCCTCCCCGGTCGCCGTGAGGGTCGCCGCCGCCGCTGCGGGTGGCAGCGCGTCGATCCGGCGTTTCACGCCTGCGCCGGCACGCTTGACGTTGTCGCGGTTCTCATCCGTCGGCATCCGCCGGTGGCGGATGGTCAGAGAGGCGCCGAGCGCGAGGTCGACCAGGACGCCGGCGATGCCCCATGCGCTGACGAGTCGATCATCGAGAAAGGCCTGCACCGCGACGACCACCACCGCCAAGGCGGAGATCAGATGGACGATACCGATCGTGCGCATGGTGCGCGGGTGCACGCTCTCGGGGCGGCCCCGCTGCGACAGCACCCCGAATAACGCGATGAGGGCGGCGACGCCCATCGCCGTGCCCGCCACCGCGAGATCCAGTTGATCGCCCTCGATGAGCACCGCTCGCAACGAGGCGAAAGCGGCGACGGCGGGGATCACGAGGGAGGCGATCTGAGCGAAAGCGAGCAGCGGCTGCACGAAAGCGGGACGATCGGGCACGAGCGAGCTCCAGACCTCACGCGGCGCCAACCGGGCTAGCGCCAACTGCACCTCGGGGTGCGAGCGGAACGCGGTGGCCTCGAGCTTCCACCACGACACTCGATCCCAGTCGGTCGCGTGCTGTGCCAGTTCCTGCGGCGTCTCCTCCGTCACTCGCGCCACCCGGGTTGCTCCTTCGCGACAGCGAACGGGTCAGCTGCCGGCGAGCTGCTGGTCGAGGTCCTGAATCGCGCGCATCATGCCCAGCAGCGACTCGGACATGTCGTTGATGCCATCGACCGCGTTCTTCAGACCCGTGGTGAGCTCGGAGTAGCCCTCACCGAACTTGCCCGACGCGTGCTGCGTCTTGAAGTCATCGCCCAGAAGCGTGTCGACCTGCGACTTCAGGGTGTCCAGCTGACCCTGAATGTCATCACGAGCCTGCGACAGCGAGCTCGCAACCTGCTCCATCTCGCCATAAGATGCACCGAAATCAGCCATGACGGCCCTCCTGAAAGTAGATGTCCCGACCCCCCTCCGGAGCCGACACCCAAAACCTATCGGCACCGATCACGCCAGGTCGATGGGGAGAACTCCCCACCCTGCTGCGCTCGGACGTCGGTGCCGTGCTCGGGAGGCGTCGATGGAGGGGTTGCGGCACCTGTGGAACGTCGTGCGGCAATGTCTGACGTTCGTGACAGCATTCGAACATGCATTCGAATAGCGGACGCGGCGGCTCGACAGGCAGCGGAATGGGCAGCGACGCTGACGTCGATACGCTCACGATGCTGGTCGCGGATGCCGAGGGGGTCTCGGATGCCGCGCGCGCGGTGCAGATTCAGGAGGTTCGGGTGCTCGCCGCCGCTGGGGTTCTCGCGGAGAAGCAGGCCGCTGGGGCGTCGGAGCGCGTGAAGGCGCGCGAGATGGCGCTGCGCGGAATCGCCGCCGAGCTCGCGGGAGTGTTCGTCGCGACCGACCGGACGCTGCAGCGGCGCATCGACGAGGCCCGAGACCTGGTCGAGAACTACCCGGTGACGATGGCGGCGTGGGAGGCAGGGCGGATCGTCCGGGGTCACGTGCGGGTCATTCAAGAGACGGGATGCCTGGCGCCTGCGGAGGAGCGGGCAGAGTTCGAACGGCTTGCGATCGAGCGGTGCGAGGGCGAGACCCCGAACCGGGTCCGGGACGCACTGCGGATGCTGGCTGAGCGGATGCACCCGCGGACGTTCACGGAGCGGCATGAAGAGGCCGCGGCGGGGCGGTGCGTGCGGGTGCAGGCAGGCGCGGATGGGATGTCGGACCTGATCGCAACCCTGCCGACGGTGATCGCGGATGGGATTGTCGACCGGCTGACGCGGCAGGCCCGGGAGATCATCAACGTGCGGCATCAGGCCGAAGCGGCGGGCGTTGACGCGATCGGCGCTGACGCTCGAGCCGACGCGCTTGACGCTCGAGCCGACGCACGAGCCGACGCCAACGGTGGCGGCCGCGATGCCGATGCGACGATTTGCGACGGGTCGTCGTTCATCGACGATGCCCGCACGATCGACCAGGTCCGCGCCGACGTGCTCAGTGACCTCCTCCTCGCCGGCACACCCGCCCTCGACCCCACCGGCACGGGAGACGGCAACGGAACCCTCGGAGCCATCCGCGCACACGTGCAGGTCGCCGTGTCTGCGCTGACGCTGACGGGCCAAGACGAGGGGCCGGCCGACCTCGCTGGCCGCTCCCCCATCGATGCCGCAACCGCGCGGGAGCTGGCGGGCAACGCCACTTCGTGGGACCGGCTCCTCACCCACCCCGTCACCGGGACCGTGCTGGAGTGCGACACCTACCGGCCGACCGCCGCCATGGTGCGACTGCTGCGGGCCCGCGACCGGCACTGCCGATTCCCCGGATGCCGGCAACCCGCCATCCGCTGCGAACTCGACCACACCATCGCCGCATCCGAGGGCGGGCCAACGCACGTGTGCAACCTCGCCAACCTCTGCAAACGACACCACGACGTCAAACACCACACCCGCTGGCGAGTCCGACAACTCCCCCGCGGAAGGCTCGTCTGGACCTCACCGACCGGACGGGTCTACCGCCACGACGCACCACCACCCCTCGTCGCCTTCACGACCACAGACCCACCCGCCCCGGAGCGCCCACCGTTCTGATCCACGGTGGCGGGCCAGGGTGAGCGGGAAGCGACGACGGCGTGCGGCGCTCCTCCCGGCTGCGCGGGCGCGCGTGCCGAAACGCGCCCGCGCAGCCGGAAGGTGCGCCGAACCCGCCCCGGGGCCCGAACCCACCCCGGGGGCCCCGGATTCGGATCCGTCTCGCGCAGCGTCGGTACAGAAGGCGCGACCATCCCACAGCGCTTCGCCGTCGTCAAGCCCCGGGGCAAGACGCGGGGGTGAGGCGTTACATCGGCACCCCACGAACGCAAGCGGTACCGAGAGGAGAACCGATGTCGCAGAACTATGGTGAGCCGACGTCCGGCTCGCAGGCAGGATCAGGGTCGGGCACGGCGGAGACGGCGAAGCACGAAGCCGGAGAGGTCGCGGGCACCGCGAAGGCCGAGGCCGGTCACGTCGTCGAGACGGCCAAACAGGAAGCGGCGGGCGTCGCGTCAGAGGCGAAGTCTCAGGCGAAGCAGGTGTACACGCAGACGAAACAGCAGCTCACCGAACAGGCCGCGTCGCAGCAGCAGCGCGTCGCCGACGGGCTGCGCTCGATCGGAGATGAGCTGGACTCGCTGGCCCAGAACTCCGAGAACCCCGGCATCGCCACCGACCTCGTGCGTCAGGTGTCGAGCCGCGTGAGCGGCGCATCCGACTGGCTCTCGCAGCGCGACCCGGGGTCGCTGGTCAGCGAGGTGAAGAGCTTCGCGCGCCGCAAGCCGGGCGTCTTCATCGCGGGCGCGTTGATCGCAGGCGTCGTCGCCGGCCGCCTCACTCGCGCTCTCGCCGAGGGCGCGAAAGAAGAGCACGACTCCGGCACCGGCACGACGTCCGGCGGCGTGCCCGCCGCGCCCTCGGCGCCGTCGCCCGCACCGGTGAACGCGCCGCTCGACGCGCCGATCGGCACGCCGGGCGCCGCCGCCACCGGCATCCCGGCCGCACCGTCGGCACCGTCGCACGCCCCGGTCGGGGCTCCGCTCGACGACCCGATCGGCTCCGCACCGGATGCCGCAGAGCCCACGCCGCTGTACGACAGCTCCGTCGGCCGCACGGCCGACGAGCCGTACACCGAGGGCATCGGGGAGACCCGAGATGACCGATAACCCCACGCCCTCCGAGCAGCAGGCGGCCACCACGTCGCTCGGCGATCTGCTGGGCGAGGTGACGCGCGACCTGTCGGAGCTGATGCGACAGGAGATCAACCTGGCCAAGGCCGAGCTGAAGGAGTCGGGAACACGAGCGGGCAAGGGAGCCGGGATGTTGGGCGGCGCGGGATACGCGGCGCTCATGGCGATCTTCTTCCTCTCGATCGCGCTCTGGTGGGCCCTCGGCCACCTCGTCGGCCTCGGCTGGTCGGCCGTGATCGTCGCCGTCATCTGGGGCATCATCGCGGCTGTCCTGTACGCCCTCGGGCGCAAGCAGCTCGAGAGGGTCCAGGGCGCCCCGCAGACGGCCGAAACCCTGGGCAAGATCCCCGACGCATTGAAGAGAAATGAGGAGAACCGATGACTGATTCACCGGAAGCGATCCGCGCTGACATCGAGCGCAAGCGTCGCGAGCTGAGCCAAGACACCGACGCTCTCGTCGACAAGGTGACGCCCTCGAAGATCGCCCACCGCCAGACCGACAAGATCAAGGGCGCCCTCGGGTCCGTGCGCGACCGCGTGATGGGTGCGGCCGACGACGCCGGCTCGTCGCTTCATGACGCGGGTTCCTCGGTCGCCGGAGGTATGTCGGACGCCGCGCACAAGGTGGGTGCCAAGGCCGAGGGCAACCCCCTCGCCGTCGGCCTGATGGCGTTCGCCGGCGGCCTGCTCGTCGCCTCGCTCATCCCGGCATCCACGAAGGAGAAGGGCATCGCAGCCGACGTCAAGGAGCAGGCCCAGCCCCTGGTCGAAGAAGCCAAGAGCGTCGCCCAGCAGGTCGGCTCCGACCTGAAGGAGCCGGTGCAGGATGCCGCCGCAGCCGTCAAGGACACCGCGACCGAGGCGGTCTCCCACGTCAAGAGCGACGCTCAGGACGGGGTCGACAACGTCACCGGTCGCGCCCAGGAGGCTCGAGAGAACGTCAGCGGCAGCTGACACCCACCGCGGCGCGAGCGCTGCACGAACCGTGCACCGGGACGGCATCCGCCGCCGACCCGGTGCACGGTCGCGTTTCCCGCACCGCTGACCATCCCGCAGCGCGCACGACCCCAGGAGGAGACATGAGCAACCAGAGAACCGCCGGACTCGACCCCGAGCACCCCGCGAAGCCCGATTCCATCACCGACGTCGAGAAGCCTTCGTGGAAGCACGTGCTGAAGCGAACGGTCCGCGAGTTCAGCCGCGATCAGTGCCCCGACCTCGCCGCCGGGCTCACCTACTACGCCGTACTGTCGGCGTTCCCGGGTCTTCTCGCGGTGTTCTCGCTCCTCGGCGTCATCGGGCAGGGGCAGCAGGCCGCCGACGCCGTGCTCGACATCGTCGGCCAGGTCGCTCCCGGCGGCGCCGCCGACACCCTGCGCGGCCCGATCGAAGAGATGGCCACCTCTCCCGCGGCGGGCTTCGCCCTCATCTCCGGTATCGTCCTGGCGCTCTGGTCGGCATCCGGTTACGTCGGCGCATTCAGTCGCGCCATGAACCGGATCTGGGAGATCGACGAGGGACGCCCCTTCATCAAGCTGAAGCCGCAACAGCTCGGCGTCACTCTTCTGGCGGTCGCGCTCGTCGTCGTCGCGCTCGTCCTCCTCGTCGTCTCCGGGCCAGTGGCCGAAGCGATCGGCGACGCGATCGGACTCGGCAGCACCGCCGTGCTCGTCTGGCAGATCGCCAAGTGGCCCGTGCTCGCGTTCATCGTCGTACTGCTCGTCGCCGTGCTCTACTACTTCGGCCCCAACGCGAAGCAGCCGAAGTTCCGCTGGATCAGTGCGGGCGCCGTCATCGCGATCGTCGTGCTCGCCATCGCGACCGCGGGCTTCGGCATCTACGTCGCGAACTTCTCGAACTACGAGCGCACCTACGGGTCGTTCGCCGGCGTGATCGTGTTCCTGCTGTGGCTGTGGATCACGAACCTCGCCCTCCTGTTCGGCGCGGAGTTCGACGCCGAGCTCGAGCGCGGACGCGAGCTGCAGGCGGGGATGCCCGCCGAGGAGACCATCCAGCTGCCGCCTCGCGACACCACCCGCATCGAGAAGACTCGGAAGCAGGAGTCCGAGGAGCGCGCCGAAGCGCAGCGCCTGCGCGCGACGGGAGGCGCGTCGGACGACTGAGGCCCGTCACCGCGCTGCTGCCCGGCCGCGACCGCGTCAGGGCAGCAGCGCGATCCGGTCGTCGAGGTACGAAGCCAGCGGCATGCGGGCTCCCGCCGCGAACGCAACGGTGACGACCCCATCGTGGCTGCGCGCGAGCGGCCCCGAAGCCCCGCCAGCATCGACGACGTCGAGATCGATCGGGGACCAGTCCAGGTGCACCGGCTCGCCTTCGGCGAAACCACCGCGGAACGCCGCTGCCGCACGCTCGGACCGAGCCCGCTGCGCTTCGGCGGTGTAGCCGCGGATCGCCTCGGCTCGGGCTCGCAGCAGCTCCCCTGTCGCGAACACCTCATCATCGGCGATGAGCAGGACCCCGAGATGCCACGCATCCCCGACCGGCAGGATGCGGGCGGCGCGGCCGAAGCCGAGCAGACGCCGCCCCTCGCTGCGGACCCCGAGTCGTTCCCGGGGAACTCCGATCAGCCGACGACGGGCGTCGGCGATGAGTTCGGTCGCAGCTTCCGGCACCCCTCGATGCTATTGACCGTCGCCGTCCGCCGCGCGCACCTTGCGCTCCGCCGCCGCCAGTGACTCGCGCGCCGACGCGACGGCGTCGTCGAGGTCGTCGACCGCGGCATCGGCCCGCTCGGCGTCCTCGGACACCCGCGCGAGGTCCCGCCGAAGCTCTTCGGCCCGCTCGTGCAGCCGGTCAGCCCGTTCCCGCGCGCTCGACCGGCGTTCCTCCGCGCGGGCCAGCGCCCGGCCTGCTTCGCTCGCCTCGCGCTGCGCCTCGCGCCGGCGCTTCTCCGCCTCACGTCGCGCGCGCCGTTCGGCGAGATCGTCTCGCGGCCTCGCGGGCGCCTCGGCAACACCGGGAATCGAACCCGCGACGCGGTCAGCCAGCGTCTCGGAGTCGAGCGACCCCGGCTCGAGGGTGCGCACGAGCCGGCCCGCTCCCACCACCGCGCCCGCGACGGCATCGACGATGGCCGCATTGATGGTGCGCTCCACCTCGTCGCGCGCCGCCGCCGACAGCGCGACACCGGCCTCGTCAGCCAGGTCGGCGGAGCGGCGCGCGAGCGCCGCGACCAGGGCGCGCCGCTGCTTGCCGAGTCGGGCGAGCTCAGCCGCGTCGAGGTCGTCTTGCGCCTCACGCAGCGCCCCGGAGAGTTCGAGCGCCTCGCGGAAGGACGGGTCGCGGCTCAGCAGGTTGACCGCCCACGCCGCCACCGTCGGCTTGCGCAACCCGCGGATGCGCGTGCCGAGCGCCCCGGGCGCCTCCGTCGCGCGAGCGTTGCGGGCGGCGACGAAGTCGGCGGGCGCCACGACCAGCAGTTCAGCGGCCGCCGCGTCGAACTCGTCGCCCGCACCGCCGTCGGTATGCGCCCCGTTCGCCGTCATCCCGCCATTGTTACCGACCGCGCTTCGGAGCGCGCGGCATCAGTTCACCATCGACGACATCGAAAGCCGGCAGATCCGCGAACACGTCCTCGTCGAGCGAGCCGGTGGGCTTGGGCTCGAGCTCGTCATCGGGGCGCGGATCAATCATCATCGGCTCCCACTTTCATCCGCGATCCACGGAGCGTCGAGCCCTTGACAATGAGATTGGGCTTCGTCCCGCGGACGTTTAATGTGGTGCTCGTGGGCACCATCTATTACGGAGACGGCGCATCGCCGATCCACATCGAAGACCGCACGCTGGCGCACCTCAAGGTGGTCATCGCCACCAAGCTGCGTCGCGGCGAGAGCTTCACGCTCTCATGGCGACACCCCGACGGCGAGCCCACGGGACGCAGCACGATCTGGCTGCACCCCTCGATCCCGCTCCGGTTCGCCTTCGACGACCCCGAGCCGACGACGCTCAGCCGCGAGTGGGTCGAGGAGATGGCGAACTCCGCGAACTCGTCCGGCGGCATCATGGTGGTCACCGAGCACGTCGACGACCCCGACACGGTCGCCCCGACGGGCAACGACGCCGCATCCTGACCGGCCGCAGCGCAGAGCGGGCAACGCCGCTCAGCCGACTTCGGGCGCGCCGTCCTCGGCCGGCTCGGGGACGATCGTCAGGCCTGCCGGCCCGCTGGCGACCTGCATGAGCTCTTCGACCCAGTGGCGGTTGATGCGCGGCTGCCTGCTGCCCGAGAAGTGGAACTGCAGCGGCACGGACGGGTGGATCCAGTAGCTGCGACGCTCACCCCCGCGAGGCAGATCGATGTCGAACATAAACGGCTCGGAACGGCGCAGCTTGTTCATGATGACGATGCGCAGGTGCGCCAGAGTCCGGTCGTCGATCTCGACGGAGTTCCCCAGCGTGTCGTAGATGAATCGGCCCACGCAGTGAGCCTAACGCGCAACAGACGGTCCGATAAACGACGGACCGTGGGCGCGGGGGCCGTCAGCCGTCGATCTGAGCCGAGGTCTCGACTGCAAGCATCTCGGCGGCACCCTCTTCGACGCCGATCGGAACCACCACCGGACGGCTGGCGCTGAACGCCTCCCACTCGCGCAGCACGACCCGCTCGATGTCGACGACGGCGAGGGACGGATGCGCGGCGGCCAGGCGCGAGACCACGCCCGAGAACGACGTCACCACCTGGCCCTCGATGGTGAAGCGCTCCTCGGTCGGGGTCACCGGAAGGGAACACATGTTCTCATGGTGTCACGCGGTTCCCCGCTTGACGAATGTCAATTCGCGGGCTTTCTCCGGTGACTAGCTACCTGTCAGGCGCGGTCGCTGCGGGCCTGAACGGCGCGCGGATCGGGCGCGTGGGCGTCGACCTCGTCGACGGCCTGCTGCAGGCGTCCGAGACACGCGATGACGATGCGCGCCTCCTCCGCCGACATGCCGTCGACGGCGGCGATCATGCGCTCGTGCATCCGCCCGAGGGTCTCGCGCACCTCTTCGTCCGACTTCTCCGTGGCGACCACATGGACGCTGCGCCGGTCGCTGGGGTGGGCCTGACGGGTGACGTGGCCGGACTTCTGCAGCCGGTCGATCAGCGCCGTCGTCGAAGCCGTCGAGATGCCGAGGTAGCGGGAGAGCTCGGTCGGCCCGACGAGACGCCCCTCGCCGTGCGCCTTGATGAGATAGCGGAGCACGAGCAGCTCGTTCTCGCCCATCGACATGGAATCCCGCGTGCGGCGGCGCATGGCAGCTTCCGCGGCGCGATAGAGCCGGAACGCCTGGAGCACGGCGATGCCGCGCTCGCGAGGAGTGCCGGGGTCGTCCGAGTCCGACGGGTACCAGTAATGCGTGGGCGTCGGGACATCGGGCACCTCGGCATCCTAAGACGCGGGCGGGGCCTCGCGCACGTCGCACGCCGAGGGATTGACGCGCTCGCCCATCCATGAGAGGGGATGATCCGGAACACGAACGTCTGCGCCGTCGGTCACTCGTCGCGGTCGTACCCCAGCGCAGGTCCGTCGCCATCGATGGTGTGCCCGGCGGGCGCGTCCGCGGCGGCCGCCCGGGCGCGTCGAGCACTCCGGCTGAGCAGCACGGCGGCTCCCGCGGCGGACAGCAGCGTTCCGAGTAGCACGCCGAGCCGGGCGCCGTCGGTGTGGACGCCGTCGGCGAAGGACAACCCCGTGATGAGCAGCGACACCGTGAACCCGATCCCGCAGAGCAGCCCGATGGGCAGAAGATCGCGCATCCCGACGCCGTCCGGCAGCCGGAGCGGCGTCGTCCGGGTGACGAGCGCGGTGGTCCCCAGCACGCCGGCCGCCTTGCCGACGACCAGGCCGACGATGATCGCGAGCACGACGGGCTGCGCGACGACCGCGAGCGGATCGCTGGTCCCGACCACGCTGACCCCGGCCGCGAAGAACGCGAACACGGGGAGAGCGATACCCGAGGAGAAGGGACGCACGAGGTCGTCGTACGTGTCGGTGCGCGCCACGCTCTCGCCGTGCACCGGCCGGGCGGGGACGGCGAACCCGAGCAGCACCCCCGCGATCGTGGCATGGACGCCGGAGGCGTGGAGGAAGCCCCAGACGACGAGCCCGAGCGGCAGCAGCATCCACCACCGGGCCCATCGCTGCCGGACGACGACGGCGAACACCGCCGCGGTCGCGAGCGCCACCGCGAGCGCCACGATGTGGATCGTCGCGGTGTAGAAGATCGCGATGATCAGGATCGCGAGCAGATCGTCGACGACGGCGAGGGTCAGCAGGAACGTACGCAGCCCCGGCGGGAGACCGCGCCCGAAGATCGCCAGCACCGCGAGTGCGAACGCGATGTCGGTCGCGGTCGGGATCGCCCACCCGCGCAGCGCCTCGGTGTCGCCCGTGACGAGGATCACGGCGGTGAAGAGGATCGCGGGCAGCAGCATCCCGCCCACCGCCGCCAGCACCGGCACCGCCGCCTCGCGCGGGCGGCGGAGACTGCCCGCGACGAACTCGTGCTTGAGCTCGACGCCCACGACGAAGAAGAACAGCGCGAGCAGGCCGTCCGCGGCCCACGTCGACAGCGAGAGGTCGAGGTGCAGCGCCGCGGGCCCGATCGTGAACTCCGACAACGCGGTGTAGGAGGCGGCGAGGGGCGAGTTCGCCCAGATCAGCGCGAGGGCCGCGGCCGCGAGAAGCAGCGCGCCGCCCGTCGTCTCACGGGACAGCCAGCGGCGCAGGCGGGCTCGGCGGGGCAAAGCGTCGTACATGCGGGGAGACCTCTCGTCCTTCGCCGGCGTTCGACACCGGCCTTGTCGACCAGACTTCCCGACACGCCGACCGCCAGTTTACTCTTCGGGCGATGCGACCGCGGGGCCCTCCGTCGACGCGCGCGCGACGTGCAGCTCCGCGATGCGACGACGGTCCAGTCGCGTCACCTCGATCGTCGCGCCGTCGACCTCGATGCGATCGCCGACCCGCGCGAGGCGCCCGAGCTGCTCGATCACGAAGCCGGCCACGGTGTCGGACGTCCCGCGCGGGATCGAGATGCCGGTGGCCTCCTCGAAGTCCTGCAGGTTCAGCCGCCCGTCCACCGGTCCGCCGTCGCCGGCGAGCGGATGCGGCATCGCCTCGGTGTCGTATTCGTCGACGATCTCGCCGACGACCTCCTCGACGAGGTCCTCGAGGGTGACGATGCCGTCGGTGCCGCCGTACTCGTCGACGACGACCGCGATCTGGCTGCCCTCGGCGCGCATCGACGTGAGGGTCGGCAGCAGCCGCGCGGTCGAGGGAAAGTAGCGGATCGGTCGCACGATCGACTGGAGGGACTGCGTGTCGTCGGTGCCCGCGGCATCCAGGACGTCGCGCACGTGGACGAATCCGGCCACATCGTCGATGGTCTGATCGATGATCGGGTACCGCGAGTACGGCAGATCGCGAACGAGCGCGGCGGCCGCGCCGACGGTCTCGCCGCCCGGCAGCGAGACCACTTCGGGTCGCGGACGCATCACCTCGCTCAGCTGACGGTCGCGCAGCGACAGCACGTCGTCGAGGATGCGCCGCTCGTCCTCGGGAAGGCCCTCGTGACTCGACACGATGTCGCGGAGCTCCTCGTCGCTGAGCTCCTCGCCGGTCTTGTTCGGGTCGCCCCCCAGCAGCCGCACGAGCAGGTTGGTCGAGAGCGAGAGCAGCCAGATCACCGGGCGCATGAGCTTCGCGAAGCCGTTGAGCACCGGAGCGACACCGTACGCGAAGGCGGCGTTGCGCTGGATCGCGAGGCGCTTGGGCACCAGCTCGCCGAGCACGAGCGAGAGGTAGGCGATGATCAGGGTCAGCACGATCGTCGCCACGGTCATCGCGGCGGCATCGGACAGCCCCCACGACACCAGCAGCGGGGCGAGCGAGGGCGCGATCGACGAGGCGCCGTACGCCGCCGAGGCGAAGCCCGCGACCGTCACACCGATCTGCACGGCGGAGAGGAACGTGTTGGGGTTCCGCGCGAGCGCGGCCACCTTCTCGCCCCGTTTGCCGCGGAGGGCGAGCGCGTTGACCTGGCTCTCGCGCAACGTGACGAGGGCCATCTCGGTGGCGGCGAACACACCACCGATCAGCACGAAGACGACGACGAGGACGATGTTGAGGAGCAGGTCGCCGTTCACCGGCGGACCTCGCTCGCGAGACGGGACGCGCCCGGGGTCACCCGGGCGCCGGGACTGTCGGAGTCGGAGGCCTTCGAGGCTCGATGCGTCATCGCACAAAAATAGCGGCATCTGCTCGGGATGCGCTGAACGCTTGACAACGGCCGAGGCCAACGGCCGAGGCCCCCACCGATGTCGGGATGTGCCACGATGCAGGGATGGACGAGGGTGTGGCCGCCGAGCTCCGCGCGCTCCGCCTCCGCGCCTACGCGCCGGGCGGTGACATCGCCGACGATCCCGCTGCGCTGGCTCGACTGACGGAGCTCGAACAGCGCGAACGCGCGGAACGGATACCGCGCACGCACGCACGCGAGCCCGATCCGGAGCCCGTGCGTCCGTCGACCATCGACACGCTCACGGACCTGCCAACGGCCCGATCCGACGAGCCGCGGCATGACGAGCCGGGGGATGGCGTCGCGGAACCGACGGCGCGCCGCGCGCGGCCGCTGCGCTCGATCCTCTTGTGGGCCGGTTCGCTCGTCGCGGTGGCCGCCCTCTCGGTGGGGATCACCGCGTTCGCGACGGCCCGCAGCGCATCGACCGCGACCGCGTTGCCGCCGGATGCGAGAATCTCCCACGTCACCACGCTGCTGCCCACGGGCGAGGAGATCCCCGCATTCATGCGGCCGTACAGTGGCGGGGTCGAGCCGGGGTCGTTCGAGAAGTTCCTCGGCCTGTCGGTGTTCCGCTCCACCGACACCTGGCGGGGAAACGACGACGTCTGCCTCTCCGTCGCGCGCATCGACGATGAGACATCCGGTGACGGCTCGCGCAGCGGGGCGTTCTACCAAGGCTGCTCCGCCGGCGCGTTCCCCGCGGCCGTCTCTTTCGTCGTCTGGGAGGATCAGCCCGACGAGCTCCTCGAGCGATATCCCCTCGGCACCGGGCTGCAGTTCGTGCTGACGGATGCCGGCGTCGACGTCTTCGTGTCGGAGGCGCCGGCGTCCTCCGCCGCACCGGAGGCGCCCGGCGAAGCGGCGAGTCAGCCCGCGGGCTGAGTGATGACGTCGGACTCGGCGGTGACGCCGTTGAGCTCGACGTAGAGGTGGCGCTCGGTGACCGAGACCGTCACGGTGTTGCGGCGGTCGAGCGCCGAGACGAGGGTGTCGATGAAACCCGGCTCGAAGCTGTGGAGGGTGATCTCCGAGACGCGGTGGATCTTCTTCCCCGCCCACGCGGCCACGATCGGACCGGGATTGCGCTGCGTGTAGACGGCGACGCGATCGGCCTGCTTGCTGCCGAGGTGCAGGCGCGCGGCATCCGGCGCCCCCACCTCGATCCAGGCGACGATCGATCCCGTCAGGTCGCGCACGAGCACGGCGGGCTCGTCCTTCGCGGCGATGCCCTCGGTGAAGTCGATGCCCTCCTCGTACTCGAGGCAGTACGCCAGCAACCGGGTCAGCATGAAGGCGTCGGTCTCGGAGGGATGCCGCGCGACGCGCAGGGCGAACGACTCGTACACGCCGCGGTCGACGTCGGCGAGCGTCGCATCGAACGTGTGGATCGTCGCCCCGGCAGCCATGAGGAACGAGCCTAGCCGCCCCCGGTGGCACCGCCGTGTGCGACGCTGTTCTCATGCGGATCGCACTGACGGGATCATCGGGAAAACTCGGCACGGTCGTCGCTCGTGAGCTCACGGCGGCAGGCCACGAGGTCATCGGCTTCGACGTGATCGGCAGGCGCGGCCCCGCGTTCGTGCAGATCGACCTGACCGACTACGGCCAGGTCGTCGACGCTTTCGGCTCGGTCGGCGACCGCCACGACGGCGTCGACGCGATCGTGCACCTCGGCGCCGTCCCCGCGCCCGGCGTCCGGCCCGACATCGCGACGTTCCACAACAACATGGCCGCGACCTTCAACGTCTTCCACGCCGCGACCCGGCTCGGCATCGACCGGATCGTCTACGCCTCGAGCGAGACGGTGCAGGGGCTGCCCTTCGATGTGCCGCCGCCGTACATCCCCGTCGACGAGGAGTATCCCGCCCGCCCCGAGTCGGTGTACTCGCTCGTGAAGCATCTCGAGGAGCAGCTCGCGATCGAGCTCGTACGCTGGCACCCCGGACTGTCGATCACGGCGCTGCGATTCTCGAACGTCATGGTGCCCGAGGACTACGCCGAGTTCCCCTCGTTCGACGCCGACCCGATGCGCCGCAAGTGGAACGTGTGGAGCTATATCGACGCGCGCGACGGTGCCCAAGCGGTTCTGCGTGCGCTCGAGAACGCGCCGACGGGCTTCGACCGGTTCCTCATCGCCGCCGCCGACACCGTCATGTCACGCCCGAACGCGGAGCTCGTGGCCGAGGTGTTCCCCGACGTCGAGATCCGCGGCGACCTCGGAACGAACGAGTCGCTCTTCTCCACCGAGAAGGCGCGCAGGCTTCTGGGCTACGAGCCGAAGCACTCCTGGCGCGACCACGTCTGAGGCGATCTAACGGGCACCCGCCGCGGCGACGCGGCGGGCCTGCTCAGCCGCGCCGAGCGCGACGTACTCGCCCGGCGCGGGCACCTCGACGTCGAGACCGAACACCGCGGGGGCGATCTGCTGCACGGCGGCCGATCGCGCCCCCCCGCCGACCAGCAGCACGCGCCGCAGCGGCACGCCCTGGTCGCGCAGCGCGTCGAGCCCGGCACCGAGACCTGCCAGCATCCCCTCGACCGCGCCACGGGCGAGGTTCTCGCGCGTGGTCGAGGCGAGCGTCAACCCGGTCAGCGAGGCCGTCGCGTCCGGCAGATTGGGCGTGCGTTCGCCCTCGAAGTACGGCACGAGCGTCAGCCCTCCCGCCCCGGGCTCGGCCGACAGCGCGAGGCGCGACAGGCCGTCGTGGTCGACCCCCAGCAGAGCGGCGACGACATCGAGCACCCGTGCGGCATTGAGCGTGCACACGAGCGGCAGGTGATGCCCGTCGGCTGACGCGAAGCCCGCCACGGTCCCGGTCGCGTCGACCGCGGGCGTCTCGCTCACGGCGAAGACCGTGCCCGACGTGCCGATCGAGACGACGACGTCGCCGACGCCCGCGCCGACGCCGAGAGCGGATGCCGCGTTGTCGCCGGCGCCCGCCGCGACTCGGCGGCCGTCCCGGTCCTCCACCCACTCGTCGGCGGCGAGGACCCGCGGAACCACGGCATCGTGCCCGAGAGCGGACACGAGCAGCTCGCGGTCGTACTCGCCCGTGACAGCGCTCCAGTAGCCGGTCCCCGAGGCGTCGGAGCGATCCGTGACGAGCTCGGCCAGAGCGGCGGCCCCGGCCGCACGGTCGGCGACCGGGCCGAAGCCGCGCAGGCGCCAGGTCAGCCAGTCGTGCGGCAGAGCCACGGCCGCCGTGCGTGCGGCGTTCTCCGGCTCGTGGTCGCGCAGCCACCGCAGCTTGCTGATGGTGAACGAGGCGACGGGCACGAGCCCGGTGCGCTCGGCGAGCCGGTCGGCGCCGTATTCGGCGACGAGATCGGATGCCGCCTGCGCCGATCTCGTGTCGTTCCACAGCAGCGCGTCGCGCACGACGGCCCCCCGCTCGTCGAGCGCGACGAGGCCGTGCTGCTGCCCGCCGATCGACCAGGCCGCGACGTCCGCCATCCCGCCCGCCAGCTCGATCGCCGCCTGCAGTGCGGTCCACCACGACTCGGGGTCGACGCTCGTGCCGTCCGGGTGGGGCGCGCGCCCCTCCCGGACGACCCGACCGGTGTCGGCATCGACGATCACGACCTTGCACGATTGGGTCGACGAGTCGACACCCATGACCAGCGTCATGCCGGCATCCTCTTCTCTCGCGTTACGGGGCTTCTCGCGGCGCCGGTGTCAGCGTGCGCCGAGCAGGTGCTCGGTCGCGAGCTGCTGCAGACGGACGAATCCGAAGCCCTTGCCCCCGAGGTACGCGTCGGCGTCGAAGTCCTCGTAGGCGGAGCGGTCGCCGACGAAGTCGTCGTAGCTCTCCCCCTCGCCGAACGTCGGCTGGGCGAGCTCGGGAACGCGGGCCGCCTCGAGCGCCTCCTGCACCTCCGGGTCGGCGCGGAACGCCGCGGCCCGCTCCTTGAGCAGCAGGTAAGTGCGCATGTTCGCGGCGGCGGAGTCCCAGACGCCGGTCTCGTCCTCGGTGCGGCTCGGCTTGTAGTCGAAGTGGCGGGGGCCGTCATAGGCCGGTCCGCCGTTCGGGCCGCCGTTCTCGAGCAGGTCGACGAGCGCGAAGGCGTTGTGCAGGTCGCCGTGTCCGAACACGAGGTCCTGGTCGTACTTGATGCCGCGCTGGCCGTTGAGGTCGATGTGGAAGAGCTTGCCGTGGTACAGGGCCTGTGCGATGCCGGCCGCGAAGTTCAGGCCCGCCATCTGCTCGTGCCCGACCTCGGGGTTCAGTCCGACGAGCTCGGGGCGCTCGAGCGACTCGATGAAGGCGAGGGCGTGACCGACGGTCGGAAGCAGGATGTCGCCGCGCGGCTCGTTCGGCTTCGGCTCGATCGCGAAACGCAGGTTGTACCCCTTCTCGACGACGTAGTCGCCGAGGAAGTTCACCGCCTCGCGGTAGCGCTCCAGCGCCTGACGGACGTCCTTCGCGGAGTCGTACTCGGCGCCCTCGCGGCCGCCCCACATGACGAAGGTCTCGGCGCCGAGCTCGGCGCCCAGGTCGATCTGACGCAGCGCCTTGCGGATCGCGAAGCGCCGCACCGCGCGGTCGTTCGAGGTGAACCCGCCGTCCTTGAAGACCGGCGCGCTGAAGAGGTTGGTGGTCACCATCGGCACGGTCAGCCCGGTGTCGGCGAGCGCGCCCTTGAGGCGGTCGATCTGCGTCTGGCGCTCGCTCTCGCTCGATCCGAACGCGAAGAGGTCGTCGTCGTGGAACGTCAGTCCCGCGGCCCCGAGCTCGGCGAGCTTCTCGACCGCGTGGACGACGTCGAGGGGCGGCCGGGTCGGACCGCCGAACGGGTCGGTGCCGTTGTAGCCGATGGTCCAGAGGCCGAACGTGAACTTGTCGGCCGGGGTCGGGGTGCGCATGCGTGCTCCTTCGCTTCGATTGCTGCGACCTCAGCGTAAGTCGGTTTGTCTATTACGTCAACAAACTGTGTTCTCGTAGGCTGATCCCGTGAGTGTCGCGCCGGGAACCGCCGAACTCGTCCGGCGTGTGAATCTCGCCCGGATGCTCGTCGCCGTGCATCGCGACGGCCCGATCTCGCGCGCCGCGCTCACCGCCGAGCTGGGACTCAACCGCTCGACCATCGGCGCGCTCACGGCGGAGCTCGCTCGCCTCGGCCTCGTGACCGAGACCGCCGGCGCCGCCGAGGGACGCATCGGCCGCCCCTCCCCCGTCATCACCGCGCGCCCCGACGTCGTCGCCGTCGCCGTGAACCCCGAGGTCGACGCCGTGACACTCGCGGCGGTCGGACTCGACCGCCGCGTGCAGGCCCGTCGGCGCGCCGTCACGACCAGCCTCATCACGCCGCAGGAGCTCGCCTCGCTCGTCGCGGAGACCATCGAGGAATGGCGCGCGGGGCCGCTCGCCACGACGACGGTCATCGGGATCGGCGTCGCCGTCCCCGGTCTCGTCGAGCCGGCCGCGGGCCTCGTCGTGCATGCCCCGCACCTGCGCTGGACGGACGCGCCGCTCGCCGACCTCGTGTCGGCCGCGACGCGAACCCCGACGACCGTCGGCAACGACGCGTCCTACGGCGCGCACGCCGAGTACCTCTTCGGCGCCGCGCGAGGTGTCGCGGACGTGATCTATCTCAACGGCGGCGCGAGCGGCATCGGCGGCGGGCTCGTCGTCGGAGGCGCCCTGGTCGGGGGCGCACGCGGTCTCGCCGGCGAGTTCGGACACAATCCCGCGATCGTCGAGGACGCTGCCGACCGCCGCTCCGGCGAGCACGCCGCACTCGAGGACGAGGTCAGCCAGCACCGCCTGATCGCCTCGCTGGGGCTCCCCGGCGCGGACGGCGCCGAGCTGCGCGCGGCCGTCCACGGCGCCGCGAACCCCGCCGCCCGAGCCGAGGTGCAGCGGCAGCGCCGCATCCTCGCCTCCGCCGTCGCGAGCGCGGTCAACGTCCTCGATCCGGCCGTGGTCGTGCTCGGCGGCTTCCTCGCCCCGCTCGTCGAGAGCGACGTCGACGCGTTCGCCGAGGCGGTCGCGCGACAGACGATCTCCGGCCACGCACCGCTCATGCGCACGGCGGAGCTGGGCGACGACCGGCTCCTCGTGGGCGCCGCCGAGACCGCGTTCGCCGCCCTCCTCTCCGACCCGGTCCCGGTCATGACCGGCTCCGGCACACCCATGACCGATTCGACCGCCGCGTCAAGCGCCGCCGTCGCCGCACGCTGAACTCGTACGATCGAACGGTCGCGCAGCGCCGCGGCATCCGTCCCGAGAGAAACGTCCGCATGGCATCCAGATCCTCCCGCCCCGTCGAGCCGCCGCAGCGGCAGCGCAACGCGCTCGCACCCGGCATCCTGGGGGCCGCCGCCCTCGTGGCCGGCATCCCGCTCATCGGCGGGGAGTTCGCGATCGTGATCTCGTTCATCGCGGCGATCCTGGCTTTGATCATCGCGTGGTTCGCGATCCAGGCGCGACAGTGGTGGTGGGCCGTCCCGATGGCGGCGATCGCGGTGCTGTGGAACCCGGTGTATCCGTTCTCGCTCGACCAGCCGGTCTGGCTGGCCGCCCACGTCATCGGCGCAGCGACGTTCATCGCCGCCGGCACCCTCGTGTGGGTGCCCCGCGCGCAGGCCGCCCGATGACCGGAACCGGAATCGTCTGGGCCCGCGTCGAGGACGGCTTCCACGTCGGGAGCCGCACCGGCGAGTTCGTCGGCTACATCGACCGCCAGCCCGACGGGCGGTATCTCGCCTACGACTCCCGGTCCGCCTGCGCCGGGGCCTTCGTCGAGCTGACCGCGGCCATGCGCGCGCTCGCTGCCCGCGCGACTCCCGACACCCCCGACGAGACGCCGCCCATCGAACTCCGGGAGATCCGATGACCTCGACCTCCGACGACCTGCTGTCGGTCCTCTACACCAGCAACGCACGCACCCCGTTCGGCGACGACGATCTCGCCGAGCTCCTGGCGCAGAGCCGCGCATCGAACGCGGCGCGAGACCTGACCGGGATGCTGCTGTACCGCGGCGGCCGGTTCGTCCAGGTGCTCGAGGGCCCCGAGCGGACGGTGCGCGAGCTCCTCGCCACGATCGACCGGGACCCACGTCACTTCGACATGCGGGTGCTCATCGAGCAACCCATCGCCCAGCGCGAGTTCCGCGAGTGGACGATGGGCTATCAGCCGATTGCGGAGACGACCGGCGACGCCCCCGCGGGGTTCCGCGACACCTTCGACGACCTCGAGGGCTCGGACGACCCGAGTGCGACGTTGCGCGCCGCCCGAGAGCTGAGCCTGTGGTTCCGTGTGCGATCGTCCCGGCCGCCGCGGGACACGGCGGCCGGGTCGTAGTCACTCGCCGCGGCCGGTCGCGTCCTGCAGACGGTCGATCTGCTCCGAGGCCTCGGCCTTGGTGAGGTTGCCGGGGAGTTCCTCGCCGGCCTCGCGAGCGAGGGTGTCGAGGTAGCTCCGCTGCGGCCCCGTCATGGGCTCGTCGCCGGTGACCCAGTTCTCGGGATCCTTCACGGGCGACCCCTGGCCACCGCCGTCGGTTCCGCCCAGCGTGTCGGCGCTGTCCGGGGTGTCGGCGCTGCCGAGGCTGTCGGCTGCAAACGCGGCCGAGGCGGGCGGGGTCGGGGCCGACGGCTCACCGGGCGCCGGCGCGGTCGGTTCCGTGGGTACGGGGACGGTCGGTTCGGCGGGCGCCGGGAAAGTCGGCTCGTCGGGAGTGGGGATGCTCTGGTCGGTCATGCCTCGACGCTATGCCGACCGTCCCGAGAAGCCGAGGCACTTGCGCGTTCCGCGAAAAGCCCTCAACGAGAGAACCCGGCCCGGTGACGCCGTTCGGGCAGCGTCCCCGTGGCCGGGTGTTCTTCGATCTTCGGCGACGCACCGCAAGGAATGCGCAACGCGCCTACCGAGCAACCTCAAGGAATCCGCAAGATCGGAGCTCAGGTGCGGCGCGCGGGGGCGGAGATGCGGATCACGGAGGAGTCGTCGCTCTCACCCAGGCCCTGGGCCTGCGCGAGCAGGTAGCTCTGCTCGGCGGCCGCCGCCAGCGGCGCCGGGAGGCCCGCGCGCCGCGCCGCGGCCCCGACGATCCCCATGTCCTTGACGAAGATGTCGAGGCGGCTGAGCACCTCGGCGCCCTCGTCGTCCCAGGCCTGCAGCATGCGCGGGCCGCGGTTTCCGAGCATGAACGACGCCGCGGCGCCCGCCTGCAGCGCCTCCAGCGTCCGGTCGAGGTCGAGCCCGAGCCGGTCGGCGAGCGCGAGCGCTTCGGCGGCGGCCGCGATGTGCACGCCGCACAGCAGCTGGTTGACGGTCTTCAGCGCCTGACCATCACCCGCCCGCTCCCCGACGATCGTGAGGGTCGACGCGAGCACCTCCAGGACGGGCCTCGCGACGGCGAGGGCGGCGGGGTGCGCCCCGACGACGATCAGCAGATCGCCCTCCCTCGCCCGGGCCGGACCACCGCTCAGCGGGGCGTCGACGAGACCGATGCCCCGTTGCGCGAGCGAGACCGCGACATCCGCGACGCCCTCGGTTCCGACGGTGCTCGTGAGGACGACGACCGCCCCCTCCGCGAGAGAGTCGGCGATGCCGGCATCCCCGAACAGGACATCCGCGAGCTGCGCGGAGTCACGCACCGCCACCAGGACGACCTGCGCGCCCGTGGCGGCCTCGGCGGCGGAACCAGCAGGGGCGATCCCGGACTCGGCGGCCAGCCCGAGCCGGGCGGGGGCGATGTCGAAGCCGCGGACGGTGAAGGTCTCTGCGAGACGCTCGGCCATCGGCAGGCCCATCGCCCCCAGTCCCAGGACGGCGACGCTCGGGTTCTCGTTCATTCCTGCGGTTCTCCTCGGTCTCGAGCGGGATGTGCGGGGGTCAGGGAGAGCCGTTCGACCGCGGCGGTCAGCGAACCGTCGTCGCCGACGTTCCCGGCGAAGACGATGTAGGGGATTCCGGATGCCGGGCCGTCGGCGGCCTCCCAGACCGACACGATCCCGGGGAAGAGCGAGCCGCGCACGCGGGCTCGGCGGATCTCGAGCCCCCGCGTGGCCACGTCGGACGAGGTGATGCCGCCCTTCGCGATGACGAAGCGGGGCGTGACCCCCGCGACGACCCCGCGGACGACCTCGACGACGGCTTCCGAGACGCGGCGCGAGATGTCGAGGCTCTCGTCGGGGTCGTCGGTTCGCACGAGGGTCCGGCTCGTATGGAGCACGACGTCGCCGCGCAGCAGAGCCGTCGCGATGGTCGCCCCGGCTCGATCGAGCTCGGCGGCGCGCTGCGCGGGATCGAGCAGCCGCGGCACGTCGAGCTCGACGACGGCTTCGAGGGGACGGTGACGAACGAGGTCCGCGAGCTGACGGCTCGTCAGGCCGACGTGCGACCCCACGACGACCAGCCCGCCGCGCGCCGCGCGATCGACGCCGAGCTCGGCGACATCGACGGGCGGCCGCCGTCGCTGACCGATGCGCGCGCGTACGAACGGCGGCCCCACCCGGTAGACGAACGAGCGGCCCTCCGCCTCGACCGCTTCGAGCCCGAGGGCCAGCTCCACGAGGTCCTCCTCCACGACGGCGTCGACGACGATCGGCGCACCAGCCGGTGCGGCGCGCAGCACGGCGGCGACCGCGGCGACTCCCGCCCGGAGGTGGTCGACGGTCACCTCGACGACATCGGCGGCGGCGATCGCGCCGTCGGTCTTCTCCGCCACCCAGTCCGCAAGCCGCGACGAGCGGAAGCCGAACGTGGAGTCACGGGCGAACTCCGTCTCGCCGATCGGGGTGAAGCCCTCGTCCGACAGGATGCCGTGCACACCGCGCACCGTGACGCGTCCGGCATCCGGGAAGGCGGGCACCACGACGACGTTCGTCGGCGCAGGCGAGCCCGACCGAGCGATCTCGTGGGCGATCGTGTCCGGTTCGAGAGGGAAATGCCCGCGGAGCGTCGAGTCGCTGCGGCTGACGAAATCGACGCGGACGCCGGCGGTCTCGGCCGCCGCGAGAGCCGCGCGCACGACCTCGCGGTTGATGCGCTCGGCGTCGGCCGGCGCGAGGCTGCGCGAATTGGTCAGCACGTATACCGCGGGTGCCCCCGATGACAGCGCCCAGGCGAGGTCGGCGACATCCCACGCCCCGAGGACGGGCAGATCGGCGACGGACTGCGTCCCGGTCGGGTCGTCGTCGAGGACGACGAAGACGCGCCCGCTCTCGGCCACTCGGGCCGCGAGGAGTCCCAGGTCGGGTCGCGACGCCTCCGGCAGGTCGGGCAGAGGGGCGGTGAGCGCCATGGGATCTCCTCGTCGTCGAGCGAGTCGGGCAGCTGTCAGATGTATGACAGCATGCAGCACCGGCATCCTCGCCGTCAACCGGCACTCGCCGCGTCGCGGGGGTTGCATCCGCGCCCGCCGGAACCGCACGCTGGCATGAGATGGTTGCCCGACCGCAGGAACGAGAGGAGACAGGCATGTCTGAGATCGAGCGCGAGCACGGCCCTGAGGTTCCCGTAGCGGATGCCGAGGAGCAGAAGCAGCCGACGACCGACGCCGGCGCGGCGCCGGAGATCCCCGCACCGTCGACCGAGGCCGACGAGGCCGACGTCTGGGAGCAGAGCCACGAGGTACCCCTCGACGACGACGAGCCGGATTCGGCGTGAGCCCGGCTCAGCCGGCCACGTAGCGGCGGAAGTCGTCGAGCGTCTGCTGCAGGTGGTGATCCATCGCCGCCCGTGCGGCATCCGGATCGCGCGTGCGCAACGCGTCGACGATGCCCCGGTGCTCCGCGATCGCGTGCTCCTGGATCTCGGGCACCCGCGACGTCTGCGCGCGTCGCTCGGCGAGCACCTCGGTGAGGGGTGCGAGGAGAACGCCGAGGAACAGATTGCCCGAGGCGCCGAGGATCCCGGCGTGGAAGCGCAGGTCGGCGTCTACGAAGCGATCGACGTCTCCCGCGGCCGCGGCCGCGACCATCTCGTCGACGCACGCCGCGCACTCCCCCAAGGCGGCGTCGTCGATGAGGGGCGCGGCCAGGGCCGCCGCCTCGCATTCGATGACCCGACGCGTCGAGATGAGCTGCTCCGCCACCAGGGTGTCGTCGCCGTGCGCCGCCCGGAACCGGAGCGCGTCGGAAACGGACCGCCACTCCTCGACCGGCGCGACCCGTGACCCCACACCCGAGACCACGCGGACGATGCCGCGAGCCGACAGAGTGCGCAGCGCCTCGCGCACCGTCACCCGGCTGACGTCGAACTCCGCACCGATCTCGGCCTCGGTCGGCAGGGCGCCGCCCGGCTCGAACCGACCGGCGATGATGCCGTCGAGCAGATCGTCGGCCACGGTGTTGACGAGCGACTTGCGGCGACTCATCGCCCCGCTCCACGATGCTCGACGGCCGCCCAGCCGTTCTCGAGCACGGCGAACCCGGCGTCGAGCGTCGCCTCGGGATCGTCGCTCTCGTTGACCATCGTCTGGATCTGGAGCACGAACCTCGCGAACGCCCGGACGTGGGGGTCGGGCCGCTCCTCACCGAGCTCGGCCGCCACCGCCTCGGCGAGCGCATCCTCGTGCCGCAGCCACATACGCGCGGCATAGTCCCGCAGCGCGGGCGTGGCATTGAGGAACTCCATGAAACGGCGGGCCACGTCGTCGCCGTGCTCTGCCGCGCCCGAGCGGATCTCCCGCTCGTAGTAGGCGCGGATGGCGCCGGCGATCGAGGTCCCGGCGGGACGCTCACGCACCGCCGCGACGAGACGCTCGCGCTGCTCGTCGTCCTCGTCGAAGACCAGTGCCTCCTTCTGACTGAAGTGCGCGAAGACGGTCGTCGGCGAGACGTCGGCGGCGTCGGCGATCTCGCGGATGCTGACGTCGTCGAACCCCCGCTCGAGGAACATCACCGTCGCGACATCCGAGATCCGTTTGCGCGTGGCCGCCTTCTTGCGCTCGCGGCGCCCCAGCGGCGCGGTCTCGGTCATGACGTCGATCTTAGGGCGCGTGCGACAAAACCTGTATTGACACCGAACCTGGTATCGGTACAGTTTCGGTATGACTCCAGGTTTTTCGCACTCACGTCTCGCCGGCGCCGACCGCCGCTGGGTGATGCTGATCGTGCTCACTACTCTCACGACGGCAGGCATGACCGTCGTCCTGCCCGTTCTCCCGTTCGTGGTGCTGCGATACGTCTCGGCCGAGGGCGAGCTCGCGCTGTGGGTCGGCGCGCTCGAGGCCGTCAACGGGCTGTGCGCCTTCATCGCGGCGCCCTTCCTCGGGCGCCTCTCCGATCGCTTCGGGCGCCGCCCGGTGATCATCGTCGCGTCGTTCGGGGCCGCTCTGAGCATGGTCCTGTTCGGCGTCGGAGGCGCCCTGTGGGTGCTGCTCCTCGCGCGCGTCATCCAGGGCGCCACGGCCGGCGACCTTCCCGCACTATTCGCCTACCTCGCCGACATCACCCCGCCCGAGAAGCGCGCCCAGCGATTCGGACTGCTCGGCGCGCTGTCGGGGATCGGCACGATGGTCGGCCCCGCGCTCGGCGGCCTGCTCGCCGCGATCGACCTCGCCCTTCCGGTCTTCGTCACCGCCGGGATCTCGTTCCTTATCGCGACACTCAGCGTCTTCCTCTTGCCCGAGAGTCTCGACCGCAAGAACCGCATCACCGCGATCGCCGTGTCGGATCTCAACCCGTTCGCCGTGTTCCGCCGCGCCTTCGTCCGGCCGGAGCTGCGCGCGCTGCTCATCGCCTTCGCGCTCCTCGCCCTGCCGTTCGGCTTCTTCGTCAACAACTTCAGCGTTCTCGCGCTCGACTCCATCGGCTGGGGGCCGACGGCGATCGGACTGCTGATCGCCGTCGTCGGGGTGATCGACATCCTCGTCCAGGGCATCCTGCTCGGCTACCTGCTGCCGCGGATGGGTGAACGCGGCGTCATCGTGGCCGGCATCGCCGCTCAGACAGCCGGCCTCATCGCCCTGGCCGTCGTCGCAGCACTCGTCGCCCAGCCGTGGCTGTTCGTCCTGGGCGCGCTCGCGCTCGCTGCCGGACAGGGTGCGGCGCAGGCGACTCTCGACGGCGTCATGTCCAACGCGGTCGGCGCCGACGAGCAGGGCTGGCTCGGCGGGGTCACCCAGTCGCTCACCGCGGCGATGGGCACGATCGCCCCGATCCTCGCGGGCGTCCTCTACGCGGGCGTCGCGCACGCGGCCCCGTACGCTCTCGGCGCCGCGCTCATGGTCATCGCCGCGGTGACCGTACGGCGCGCGCGGATCGTCGACGCCGCGGCGCACCGCGCCTCACCCGACGGCGACCCGGCCGGCGTCGGGGTCGCAGCCGCGCCCGCGTCTGCGCCTCGCGCTTGAGCGTCGAGACGCGGCCGTCCTCGCCCGCTGACACGCGGCGATCGTCCGCCACTGTTGCCGCGATTCACCACGCCGATATCGCTCGCGTCGCTGCAATTGTGCGGGCCCGCGTCGAGACCGAGCATTACGCCTCTCCCCCGCGCGCGTCCAGCCCTTTTGCTCGGAGATTCGGAACCGACAGTGTGGGACCGTGCGATTGACAGACGAGCTCGGCGCCTGGGCGGCGCGACAGCGGTGGTATGCCGGCAAGAGCCACCGACCGCGATTCCGCATCCTCGACGCGCAGCCCGCATCCGGCGGGGCGACGCGCTACCTCCTGATGGACGACGCCGGCGCGCTGCCGACGCTCTACAACGTGCCGCTCGCCCGGATCTCGGCGCCGGCCGACGGCGACGACGTGGTCGCCCGCGACGGAGACGACTACCTCGTCGACGCGACGCGGGACACCGGGTTCACCGTCGGCACCCTGGCCGAGATGGGCGTCGACGTGACGCGCGTCACCGGATCTCGTGTGCTCACCGGCGAGCAGTCGAACACCTCGATCGTCTATGACGTCGACGGCGAGCCGACGATCATCCTGAAGCTCTTCCGCACGCTCCACCACGGCGAGAACCCCGACGTGACCGTGCAGCGCGTGCTGAGCGACGCCGGCTCACCGTTCGTCCCGCGGTTCTTCGGCAGCCTCGACGCCGAATGGCCCGACATCGGACGCGACTCGGGGGCGGCCCGCGGCACCCTCGGCTTCGCCCAGGAGTTCCTCCGGGGCGTCCGCGACGGGTGGGCCGTGGCCCTCGAGGCGGCTCGTGAGAACCGCGACTTCACCGACGCTGCCCGTGATCTCGGCATCGCCGTCGCCGGTGTGCACGGTGCGCTCGGCGACGCCCTCGACACGACGGAGGCAGCGGCCGAGCAGGTCGAGGCGACGGGGGCGGCGTGGCGCCGCCGGCTGTCGATCGCGGCGAACGAGGTGCCTGCCGTCGCCGACCGCGTCGAGGCCATCGGGGCGCTGTACGACGCGGCGCTCGCGCGCCCATGGCCGCACCTCCAGCGCATCCACGGCGACCTGCACCTCGGTCAGGTGCTGGCTGTGCCCGCCGGAGGATGGCGCATCGTCGACTTCGAGGGCGAGCCGCTGCGGCCGATGGCCGAGCGCGCCATCCCCGACCTGCCTCCGCGCGACGTCGCCGGGATGCTGCGTTCGTTCGACTACGCCGGCGCGGTGGGCGACGGCCCCGACCCGATGGGATGGGCGTCGGCCTGCCGCGACGCCTTCGTCGAGTCGTACGCCGCCGCCCCCGGCGCGATCGATCTCGACCCGGTGCTGCTGCGCGCCCTCGTGCTCGACAAAGCGGTGTACGAGTCCATCTACGAAGCACGCAATCGCCCGGACTGGCTGCCCGTGCCTCTCGCCGGCATCGACGCCGCCCTGGCCTGAACCCGGGCTCCGGCCCGGCGCCCGGCGCCCGGCGCCCCGAGCCCGCGCCGAGTGCTCGTTGCCGATACATTCGTCGGACGGGCGATGCCGGTGTCCACCGGACGCGCCGCCAAGACGACACCAGCACCGCCGGTCCGACAGATGTATCGCGGCCTCAGTCCTCGAGAGGCTCGGGCGCGCGCAGCACCAGGAACGTCGCCCCGTAGCCCGGCAGCGAGACGCTGAAGCTCTGCAGGTCGTCGACGCGCCCGATCGTCTCCCCCGACGCGGCGTCGTAGACCTCGCTGCGGGGGACGAGCTGCTCAGAGCGCACGGTGCCCTCCGTCGGCTCGGGCGAGAAGTTCAGCACCGTCACCTGCATGGCGGCGTCCGCGTGGGGGTCACCCTCGTCGAGCCGGTGCACGAGCACGAGCATCCCGGCATGGGCGACCTCGGGGATGTCGACCTGCGAGGCCGTCGCGATGCCGTACTCGCGGCGCAGATCGAGGATGCCCGACAGCCGCGAGGCGAACGACTCCGGGTCGTCGAGCTGCGCGGGCAGCGCGCCGTACAGAGCCCGGCCACGCGGCATCCCCGAGGCCGACCGCGTCGCGGTGGGGTCGGCATCGAGCAGATCGTGCGCGCCCCGTTCGATCCAGCGGGTGTCCCCCGCGCCCAGCAGGTCGGCGACCTCGTCGGCGGGAACCGTCAGCATGCCGACGAGATCCCAGCCCGACAGAGCGAAGACCCCGGGCTGCCAGGCGTTGTAGGCGCACAGCAGCAGGTGGGCGTCACGGATGCCGGGAACGTCGGCGTCGGTGATGTCGTCGAGGCGCGCGATGCCGCGGGATGCCGCGATGAGCGAGGTCGTCGTGCACGCGATGCCGTTCTGCGTGAAGACGCGGTTGTAGTCGGCCGTCCCCGTGAGGTGCTCGGTGAGATCGGCTCGGATCTCCTCCGCGAGCTCGCTGCCCGTGATGTCGCGCCCGCGGAAGCGGTACTCGTCGTCGCCGTGCCGCGTCGCCCAGTGCACGAGCTCGTAGGTGAGCTCGTCGTGGTTCTGCATCCCGTGCACGAGCTGCACCGGCGCGACGCCGAGCTCGAGCGACGAGGTCAGCGCGAGACGGAGGAATTCGGTCTGCCCGGTCGCCAGGGCGTGGTGGTAGCCCGGGCGTCCGATGAAGTCGTAGGACAGGTCGGCGCCGACCGCCCCCGTGTCGCGGATGTCCTCGATCGTCAGGTTCAGCTCCTGGAAGGTGAAGCCGCCGACCTTGCGGACCATGCCCGCGATGATGTGGTTCGCGGCGTGCGAGAGGGGATGCCCCTCCGACCAGGCGGGAAGACCCTCCGCGCTCTTCTCGACCCCGAGGAAGCCGTTGGCGTCGAGACGCAGCGCGCTGGTGCCGAGCTCGCCGAGCGAGTGCAGCGCGTCTCCGATCACCAGGCGCATCCCCGCGAACGTCGGGTCGAGCCAGTTGATCGACGGCTGGCCCTGCTTGAAGTAGTGCAGGTAGACCCAGCGCCGCGTCGCACCGTCGGGACCGATGACGGGCGCCGTGGCGCTCCAGTTCGTCTCCTTCACCCCGGGGGTGTAGAAGATGACGCGCTGCATGGCCCCGATGATGTAGCCGCGCTCGGCGAGCTCGTGCTCGTTCGCGGGGTCGAGGTTGACGCTGTCGTATCCCTCGGGGACATCGGGCAGCAGGTGCCAGTCCTCCGGCGGGATCTCGACCATGTGGTAGATCCCCGGGTAGTCCTTGAAGCCCATCTCGGCCAGGCGGAAGTCCGCCCCCTTGCCGGTGTGGCCGGGAACGATGTCGTCGATCACGCTGCCGCCGTGCGCGTCGGCGACGTCGCACAGCGTCCGGAACTCCTCCTCGGTGCCGAAGGCCGGGTCGATCGACGTGCTGATGCGGTCGAAGTGACCGTCGACGCTGGGCGTCTCGCGCCAATCGGTGATGCCGCCGGCGCGCTTGACCGGCCCGGTGTGGATCGCGGTGATGCCGATGCGTTCGAACACCGACCACAGGGCGTCGTCGCCGAGGGCGGCGAGGAACGACTGCCCGGGGCGCGTGATGAGCGAGATCGGGTACGCCGTGAACCAGACGTCCGTCGTCGAGATCGCGCGGCGCGCGTCGGGGCGGGCGTACGGATTGCGCCACATCGCGGGCTGTCCCGACAGCTGGCGCGCGAGCACGTCGGCGTCCTTGAGCATCGACTGCCGCACGAGCCACTCGACGTACGAGGGGTTGCTGCCGTTCGCCGTCCGCGGGTCGGTCATGTTGCGGCGGACGCTGCCGCCGCGGAACTGGTCGCGCGGACGCAGTCGCCGCGGGCGGGCCGGGTAGCGCTGCTCGTCGTAACTGATCTCGGGCACCTCGAGATCTGTCTCGTCGCCGTCGGTGCCCGCCGCCCCCGGAAGGGTGATCGGGGCGGTGTACAGGTCCTCCGGCTGTTCGTCGTCGCGCGCCATGCCTCAACGCTAGGGGCGGCGCGGATCCGGCGGAAAGGGCTGGTGCCCGGGCAGGGGAACCATTATGGGGACAGTGCAGCTTCCTGGTAAACCGTCGTAGGTTCTCTCCGCGACGGCATCCGTGCGCCGGCAACGCGCCGAAGCGAGAAGCAGACCCCGATCATGACGACGAGCACGCCGACCTCGCCGCCTGGGCGCGCATCTCACACGGACGCCGCGAGATCGCGGGCTGGAAACCCCTCGACCGGGTCCTTTACGCCTCTTAGGGGCTGCACGCGGGTGGGACGACACCGCGTCCGCGGGCACGACGCGTGAGGATCAACCGGCGCATCCCTGCTCCTCAAGCCAAGCGCGCGCTTCATCGTGGGCAATGGATGCCGCCACCGGCTGATCCGGATCGATGCTCTGCTCGTCGTAGTTGCGTCCCGTCCGGTCGACGTACGCACTCTCGGTGAGCACGAGCGTGGCGCCGTCGTAGAGCGTGGCACTCACGTTCGCGGAGCTGTATCCCGCGCTCGGCACTCCGAACGTGCGGACGCCGTCGAGCCCGCGGAACGATGCGAGAACGGCTTCCCCGCTGGAAGCCGTTCTGTCGTCCTGCAGAACAGCGAGCGGCACGCCCGTCAGCTTCGCACGGTCGCCGACGTCCACGAAGACGCTTTCGCCCAGCGCGGCCCCGTTCGGCCGCACCGAGACGACGGCGTCACCGCCATGACGGTCGCGGAACGACAGTGCCGGCCCATCGGGAATCAGGGAGGCCACCCCCGAGAGCATCGGATACATGTTGCCGCCGACATTGCCGCGCAGATCGATGATCCACCCGCACGTGCCCGCTGCCGCATGATCGATCCCGTCGGCGACGGTCGTCGCGTATGCATCCTGGTCGCTCGCATCCGGGGAGATCATCTCGGGGAGCACAACCGTGGTGATGCCGCCCTGCGAGCTCACCGTCGGCACAGGTGCGGACGCGACCTCGTCGGCTGACGACGCGTCGCCCGGGGGGATGAAGCGCGAGTGCGGCCCGCCGGCGACCGCGACCGCTTCCCCGAGAGCGGGATAGAGGTCGGCGTAGGTCGAGGCATGGGCTCCGGCCTCGAGGAGGGCGGCACGGGCCGCTGGCCACTCGGCACTATCGGTGTGATAACCGCGATCGAGCCGCTCGACGGCGATCTCCGCGTATTTCTGCACCGAGGGCGGAACCAGGTAGACGCCGAATCGGGGGCCGTAGACATCGATCGCGACGACACCGACGGCTGTCACAGCCGCAATCGCCCCCACCGCGACGGTCGCCCCGATCACGCGCCGCCTCCGACGACGAGTCTTCTCATGGGGGCTTGCTGCTGTCGTGGTTCGCGATCGTGGCACCCTTCGATCTTCTCGAGGCGCACCCGGCACGCACATCACTACGGCGATGTAGTTGCCCGGGCGAGGGTCATCCTCGAGAGGGACATGTCAGTCGGTGACGGCCAGCACCACCTCGGCGACGGCATACGCAAGGCCGACGGTGCTCGCCCATACAGCGAGCGCGAGCGCGCTCACGATCAGCAGCCCACGCACGATGTCCACGACGTCTCGGGGAGGCTCATCGCGGGTGTCGGCTGGGTGCTGCGGGGAGAAGGAGTCGAGCTGCGTCATGGGTGCGCCTGTTCGTCGGTGAGTGATCGTCACCCACGAGACGCCGCGTCACGCGTTTCATGACGTGATCCCGCCGGTCGGATCGGGCAGGTCGGCTCCTCGGTTCGACCGCCAGCCGAGGCGAAAGGATGACCGGCAGGTCCTGGCTGCGCTCGCCGCCGACCGGTAGAACGGATGCCGCACCGTGCGACCCCGGAAGGCGAACGCCACATGATCGATCGAGACACACTCGCCGCGTTCCTGAGGATGCGGCGCGAGGCGCTGCAGCCCGCGGACGTCGGACTGCTGCGCGGCCAGCGTCGCCGCACTCCGGGGCTGCGACGCGAGGAGGTCGCCGCGCTCTGCAACATGTCGACGGACTACTACGCCCGACTCGAGCGCGGTACCGGCCCCCGCCCGTCGGAACAGATGCTCGCCGCGATCGCGCAGGGGCTGCACCTGACACTCGGCGAGCGCGACCACCTCTTCCGCCTCGCCGGGCACGCGCCGCCCGCTCGCGGTCCCGCCAGCGATCACGTCAGCCCCGGGCTGCTGCGCATCCTCGACCGGTTGCACGACACCCCCGCCGAGATCGTCACGGAACTCGGCGAGACCCTGAGGCAGACGCCGCTGAGCGTGGCACTCGTCGGTGACGCGACCCGCTACACCGGAGATGCCCGCAGCCTCGGCTACCGCTGGTTCACCGACCCGTCCGCACGCGCGACGTACGACGAGGCCGAGCACGCGGTCCTGTCTCGGGTGTACGCGGGCGGTCTTCGCGAGATCGTGGCCCTGCGCGGCCCGTCGTCACGCGCGGCCGCGCTGGCGGCGTCGCTCAGAGAACGCAGCACGGAGTTCCGCGCTCTGTGGGACGCGCAGCAGGTCGGTATCGCTCCGCCCGAGGTCAAGCGGTTCCGCCATCCGGAAGTCGGCGCGCTCGAGCTGCAGTGCCAGACCCTCCTCGACCCCGACCAGTCGCACCGCCTGCTCGTCTACACGGCGGTGCCGGGGAGCGAAAGCCACGACAAGCTTCAACTGCTGTCCGTCATCGGCGCCGAAGCCGGCCGAGGGGTGACCTGACGATCAGTGGATGAGTCAGCTCTGGCTGCCGCCGGGCACCGCGATCAGCATGGGACGAGCGGGCCACCCCGGTTCGCGTGAACGATGGAGGAACCATGACCCGCGGCACCGCTCCCCTCTCCGACCTGCGTGAACGCCTCGCCGTCGTCACCGGCGCGACCGACGGCATCGGCCGGGTGATCGCGACGCGACTGGCGGCCGCGGGGGCGACGGTCGTCCTGCCGGCACGGTCGCCCGCGAAAGCCGAGGCCGCCCTCGACGGCATCCGCCGCGCGGTGCCCGGCGCCCACGTCACGACGCGGCCGCTCGATCTCGCCTCGCTCGACTCGGTCGCCGCGTTCACCCGGGACCTCGCGACGACGGGCCGCCCCGTCAACCTGCTCGTCAACAACGCCGGTGTCATGACCCCCGGGTCACGACAGCCGACCGCGGACGGCTTCGAACTGCAATGGGGCGTCAACCACCTCGGCCACGTGGCCCTCACTCTGGGCCTGCTGCCGTTGCTCCGCGCCGGCGAAGGACGCGTGACGCACCAGACGAGCGTGGCGGCCCGCTCGGGCGGACTGAACTGGGACGACCTCGACTGGCGGCGCAGCTACGACGATATGGCCGCGTACCGGCAGTCGAAGATCGCCGTCGCCCTCTTCGCCCGCGAGCTCGACGCGCGCAGCCGCGCCGGCGGATGGGGCGTGTCGAGCAACATCGCGCATCCCGGCGTCAGCCCGACGAACCTGCTCGCGGCGCAGCCCGGAATGGGCCGAGCGAAGGCGTCGCCGGGCCGGGCGCTGATCGTCGCGCTCTCGCGCGTCGGGCTCGCCGGAACCGTGCCGAGCGCCGCCGAGCCCGCCCTTCTCGCGGCCGCCGGCCCCGACTCCCGCGGCGACGAGTTCTACGGCCCGCGTCGCGTCATCGCGGGTGCCCCGCGTCGCCAGGAGTTCTGGGCGCCGTTCCGCGACCTCACGGACGGACCGCGCCTCTGGGACGCCTCCCTCGAGATGATCGGCGACCGCTTCACGGCCTGAGCGGAGCGGGAGCCGGCCGGCACGTTACCGCGCGAGACACAGCACACACGCACGCGGGCGCGGCGCACCACGCAATGCGCCTCGCTCGACGCGCAGATCGTGTGCCGGCGCCGGATGAGCGAGGAGAGCCCTGGCGATCATGTCTACGGGTGCTGCCCGGCACCTGTAGAGACGCTGTGCGAGGAGAGGGCGAGCGACGCGATGCGTAGGAGGAACATCCGGCAGCTGACCCCCGCGCGTCACCGGTGGTCTCTCGCCGTGACACGGGTCGCCATCGTCGCGATCGGCGCCCTCGGGGTCGGGCTCGCCACACCGGCGCAGGCGGCCGCCGATGCCGCAGCTCCTCCGGGCTCGGCCCTCTCCCATCTCGCGTCCACGACCGTCGATGACGCTGTGTCGGATCTGACCGCGCCAAGCGCGCCCTCATCGTTCTGGGTCGTTCCCTCACTGCTCTCGGCCGTCGTGATCATCGTCGGATTGATCTTCCGGCAGCGTGAACGCGCTCGCGACCGAGCCCGCGACGGCTGACCCCGGGCCGGGCCGCCCGCGGGCGGAGTCAGGGCAGCCGATCGACGAGCCGGACGATCGGCGCGACGCTGACCGATGCCGGCAGAGAGGGCCGCACCGTCAGGGTCGCAGGCTCGGATGCTGTCGAGCCGTAGGCGTTCGCGAACACGATCCGGTACTCGGTCCGGTCCATGCCCAGCGTGGTGGGCCCGGTCGAGTACTCGGGCTGCGTCGCACCCGGGATATCGACCCACTCCCCGTCCGCGACCCGCTGCTGCCACTGCTGCGTGCGGTTCGGTGAGACCGCGGGGGTGCTCGCCCGGAACACCGCATCGTGGCCGACGAGCGTCCGCACGTCGGCGGGATGGGAATCGATGACCGGCGCCGCGGCAACGGTGAGCAGAGCCGGGTCGCTGACAGCGCGGCCCAGGTGGTTCTCGGCCACGGCTCGAAACCGGAGACCGTCCATGTCCGCGGTGACGTTTGAGAAGAAGAGGCTGTTGGGAGATTGAACCCACTCTTCGAACGTTCCGGACTCGTACGCCTCCCAGACCACACCATCCCGCGAGACCTCCCAGGTGACAGGGAGCGTGCTTGGGGTCGCATTGTCCACCACCCAGACGTAGAAGCTGGCGAACCCTCCGAGCGAAGCGACGACATCCGACGGGTGCGTGATGAAATACGGTGCACCGCGAACGGTGAGGACGGCGCCATTCGTGTGGACAGACCCCGCGGCGTTGGTGTGTACCGCGCGGTATCGCCATCCGTTCATCTCGGCCGTCGTGGCCTCCAGGCGGAGCGTGGCGGCGGTCGCCCCGACGATGTCGGACCAGGTCGCACCGCCGTCGGCCGACACCTGCCACTGGGTGCGGACGCCGTCACCGGAGGCGGATGTCGTGAACTCGGCGCCGCTCCCGACGTCGACGATGACGTCGACGGGGTGCTGCTCCACGAGCGGCAGATCGAGCACGGTCACCGTAAAGGTGCCGGCGGCGAGCGGTTCGCCGTTCGGCGCCAGCAACCGCATCGCGCCGCCTTCCAGAACCGCTCCACGGGGCGCGTCCTCGGACAAGCGCATCTGCATGAAGATGCCGGTGGGCATCGGGACGCTCGCGGAGACGGACCGCGCCGTGCGGCCGTCATCGTGAAGAGTGAAGGCGAGCTGCCCCTGCGACTGGTGTTGCATGGCCACGATCTCAACGTGGGCGGGGACGGTGAACTCGAATCTTCCGGTGATGGCGGGCAGGGCCACACGATAGGCGAGAACATGGAATGCTTCTCCCGGCGCCCTGACGGAGTCGTCGCCGGAGGCGATGATCTCCTCGAGAGCCCGCGGACTCGCAGCCTCAGACTGCACCGATTCCGCGGCGGTCGACGCAGCGTGCGCGGGCACGGTGACGCCGATCAGCGCGACCATGGACACCGCGGCCACCGCCGTCAGGTACCGAGCCCTGAGCCATCTCACGGTGCTTCCCCTTCGTTCTCGTCCACGCACGAGATTAGGAGTGGCCCACGGCACCTAGAGGCTCACCGTGGGGATCTGAGTGCGCGACCGCCGAGAGTGAGTGCCGGGTCGCGAGGCGGCAGTCGGGCTCGAGCGGATCGCCGATCGAGGGCCGCTGGAGGCGAGATCGCGTGGCGAGCGATCAGCCGATCCCGACTACTCCGCCGGCGGCTCCCCTTCACCGCAGGCAGAGATGCCCGGCAGGGAGACGACCGTGCGGCGGTCCAGATCGATCACCTGAACGTCGAAAAGAATGCCGCTGGAGTGCCGGAATGCGATGGCGGGCACTGATACCTCGAACTGCATCGAACGAAGCCGGAGGGTGGAAGCGGGTGCGGCGACTCAGCTCCAGTCGCTAGGGGCCTCGTAGGTCGCCCCCATCGCTTCACGCCCCCGACACTTCAGCCCCTCACCGCTGCTCGAGAACCAGCTTCCGTGCCCCGAAACCGTGACCAGTTGCCGGTCATGCGCCGCCCACGCGACGCCCAGCTATGTCCGCGGCGTGACCGGATTTCCGGCACCGAAGGACCGACGACCAGCCCCAGCGCACGGTAGTCATCGCTCCAGAGAGAGAGAATCGAGGCAGTGGCCGCCGCGGGGCCGAAGGCGGGACCAGACACGCCCACCTGGCGGCCACCATAGCCTCGTGTCACGACTGCGGGACGCGGGTGGGCCGGTCGCTGGCCCCGCGGCGGACACGGCTGGCGCAACCGAGGGTCACAGCCGAAACTAGCCCGGGGACAGAAGCAGCGTCATCCGACGCGCTCGCCTGTCATGGCGCAATGAAGCAGTGACGGCGCTTCACTCGTTCGGTGGCTCGCCATCGCCGCATGGAGCGAGACCGAGAAGGTCCACGACGATGTCCCCTTCGGTCCCGACTACCTTGACGTCGAGGACCGCCCCGCTGGCGTGATTGAAGGCCACGGCTGGGGACTTGATGTCCACCGTCTCGGCGATCACGTAATCAGAACCAAGGCGGCCGGGGAGCGCGTCGACGAATGCTTCGCCGTCGAAACCCGGCTGTGGCGTGACTGCCCAACGGTTGATGGAGTAGTACCCGCCGCCGTCGCAAGCCAGGTAAGCCGAGTCGGGAGTTCGTACCTCGACGACACCTCCGGGGATCTCGTCCGCGATTCGTTGCATCGCTGCCTCAGTATCCGTCCGCGCCTGTTCGAGCGTCGGCCTTCCTGCCATCGCACACCCCACCATCGTCATGCCTGCCAGCGTCAGAACTGCAGTGACCGACACTGCACGAGACCGCTTCATTGATTCGCCAGTTCCATAAAGATGCGCTCCAGGTGGAGATGCGTCTGGAGGTTCACGGACGGGTCCGGTGAGATCACGTCCCCGTGTTGCCCGAAGGGACGGAAGCCTGTGAATCCGGAGTCGAGCTCGGTGAAGCCGTTCTCTTCGCTGGCGGTCACGGCGTATCCGAACGGGTCCACTTGTATCCCGTCGAGCGCCCGGTTGATGTCGGTGGGGCCTTGGATGGCGTAGTAAGCGGTGCCGTCTTGCGGTTCCCACCCGTCCAGCATCCCGATGCCTGCCAGGATCACGCGCGCCTGGAAGTCAGCACCCAGCCGTTCAGCTTGACCGCCGGGGCTCGACCCGAATGAGTGCTCGACGGAAAGGAGAGGTGTCGAGTCGGTGATGACATCCAGTTCCTCCTCGAACGCCGCGTAACGGCTGCCGAGCGGCAGAGCCCACAGATTCACCTGCGGCCCGAACACCGCCACGTCCGGCGGAGCGAGGTTCGGGAAGAACCCCTGCTTGAGCACGAAGCCCGCCACCTCCACACCATCGGGGGATACTCGACCATCCGCCGCGTCAGGGATGTCAGCCCCTCGTCGGCGGTGGAGGAGTAGAAGCTCTCCATCGTCGTGTTGGTGCCGGGCATGAAACTCGTGATGACATCCGCCTTCGAGACGTCACCGAACATCTCGATGATCTGCTGCGGCTGCGCCACCCTCGGGGGTCGTCACGTCGCCATCCTAGAAGCACTACTCCGGGACGTCAGCGACCCGAAGGCAGCAAACGCCCCCTAGACGAGCATTCCGACGGTCAGCGCCGCGCCGGCCGCCAAGCCTATTCCCACGGTTGCGGCCCTACCCCGATGATGGGTTCGGAGGCGCATCGCACTATGGAAACACCTCAGCCGCCGACGGATCCTGCGGCTCGTCGGCGAAACCACCAGCTCATGGTCGCGGGCGTTCTCTGCTACCCCGTGGCGGGACTGCTGCTGCTACATGCGCTGGACGAGCCCGGCGCCCCGTTGCGCTGGGTACTCCTGGGACTGTGGGTAGCTCTCGCAGGTGCTGCGAACGTGTTCGCCTGGAAGCGTTACTACAAGCGATACCCGCCGCAGCCATGGCCGGGCTCGCCGCAGAGACGGCCAGACGCTACCGGGCACAGCGTCCCACCTTCTGCGCCAGATCGCGCCATCCCTCATCGGCCACAGAACCGCGGTTGACAGCACGACCCAGATCCGCACCAGGAACGCACCACATATGCAGAAAACCCCCGGATAACCGGGGGTTTTCATTGGCGGTGACGGTGGGATTTGAACCCACGGTAGGGGGTTACCCTACACAACTTTTCGAGAGTTGCACCTTCGGCCGCTCGGACACGTCACCGCCGACCAGCTTACGACATCCGAGGCGATGCTGCGAACCACGTGCCCCCGGCCAGGCGTAGCGTGTGTCTGTGACGCGATCATCGACCCCGCAGACGGCTCTCATCGTCGCGATCGCGTCGCTCGCGTCATCCGTGGCTTTTCTCGACAGCACGATCGTGAACGTCGCACTCCCGGCGATCGAGCGCGAGCTCGGCGGCGGACTCGCGACGCAGCAATGGGCGGTCGACGCGTATCTGCTGACGCTGTCGTCCCTCATCCTGCTCGCGGGCTCGGTGAGCGACGCCTACGGGCGCCTCCTCGTGCTCCGCATCGGACTGATCGGCTTCGGTGTCGCCTCGGTAGCGGTAGGTCTCGCGCAAGACCCGGTCTTCCTCATCGCCGCGCGCGCCGTCCAAGGTGCGGCTGGCGCCTTCCTCGTGCCGAGCTCGCTCGCCCTCATCACCTCGCTCCTCCAGGGCCACGAGCGCTCGCGCGCCATCGGCCTGTGGACGGCCTTCACGACGGGCGCCTCGCTCGTCGGGCCGCTGCTCGGCGGCCTCTTCGTCGACCTGCTCTCCTGGCGCTACGCATTCCTCATCAACGTGCTGCCGGTGGCCGTCACGCTGTGGCTCGTCGCGCGGCTCCCCGTCCACGACGAGCGCCGGGCCGACGCCGGGATCGACTGGTTCGGCGCCGCCCTGTGCACGGCGGGCCTCGGCGGCATGGTCTTCGCGCTGATCGAGCAGCCGAACCTCGGGTGGACCTCCCCCGCGATCTGGATGCCGCTGGCCGGCGGCGCCGTGATGTTCGCGGCCTTCCTGCTGCGGCAGCGAACGTCGCGGCATCCGATCCTGCCCCTCGGACTGTTCCGCGCGCGCAACTACTGGACCGGCAACCTCGCGACCCTGTTCGTCTACGCGGCCCTCTCGCTGAACGGCTTCGTCGTCGGCGTCTACCTGCAAGAGGGCGCCGGCCTCAGCGCGACGCTGGCGGGCCTGGCGAGCCTGCCGACCACGGTGCTGCTGATCGCGCTGAGCCCGTGGGCCGGCTCGCTCGCGGAACGCCTCGGCGGGCGCCTGTTCATGACCGTCGGCCCCCTCGTCATGGCCGGCGGCGCACTGATGCTGCTGCTCGTCGGCGAGCGCTTCGACTACTGGTGGCAGGTGCTCCCCGGCCTCGTCGTGTTCGGACTCGGGCTCGGCGCGACGGTCTCGCCCCTCACCGCGACGATCCTCGGCGCCGTCGACCCGGAACGTTCGGGCATCGCGTCAGCCGTGAACAACGCCGTCGCGCGGGTCGCCGGCCTCGTGGTCATCGCCTTCTTGGCGCCCATCGTGGGCGGCACGCTCGACCTCGCCGGCTTCCACCGGGCGGCGATCGTCACTGCCGCACTCATGGCCGCAGGCGGGCTCATCGCCTTCGCCGGCATCCGGAACAGCGCACCCTCAGCCACCGCCCCGGCAGCGGCGGGCTAGCGCGCGCCCGGCGAGCGCTCCGACGCGAGCGGGCCGAGCACCGACAGCATCCGCAGCTTCTCCGCCGCCTCCGACCCGGGCTCGGGGGTGAGGGTGAGGAGCGCCTGCGAGCGGTCCTCCGTGAAGAGAACCTGGCAGTCGACCTCGATCTCGCCGACGGCCGGATGCATCACGACCTTGTGATCCGCGAACCGCTCGGCGACCTCCTCGAGATCCCAGAGCCGGGCGAACTCGGCGCTCCGCTCGCGCAGGTCGTCGACGAGACGCGCGGCCCGCGACCCTGCGCCACCCCGGCCCGCGACGGCGCGGAGATTCGCCACGATGGCCCGGCTCTGCCGGTCGTGATCGGATGCCGGATACACCGCCCGCTCGCTGACAGGATGCACGAACCAGCACCAGGCGCCGCTGCGTTCGCGACCGGTGCGTCGTTCGCGCGCACCGAAGAGAGCCCGCGCGAGGTCGTTCTGGGCGAGAGTCTCGTCGAGCTCGGTGATCACGAGCGCCGGGATGTCGTCGAGCCGGTCGAGCACCCGCTGAAGCGCCGGTGCCACATGATCGGCAGCGCCGGAACGTTCGGGCGGCGTGTGCCCGGCGAGCCGGTGCAGGTGGTCGCGCTCCGAGCGCGAGAGGCGCAGGGCCCGCGTGAGCGACGCGAGCATCTGCAGGCTCGGCTGCGGACCGCGCTCCTGCTCGAGACGCGTGTAGTAGTCGGCGCTCATGAGAGCGAGTTGCGCGACCTCTTCGCGCTGGAGTCCCGGCACCCGGCGGCGCTCCCCCGACGGCAGTCCGACGTCCTCCGGACGCAGCCGCTCTCGACGTGCGCGGAGGAATCGGGCGAGTGCGGCGCGGTCCACGCATCCATTGTGACCGCGGCGACCCGCTCGAGCCAGGGATCGCCGCTCCCCCGTTCACGCGTGCCTGGACGCGCACGGATGCCGCGACGAGAGTCGTCGCATGGACATCACCGGACGCACCATCTTCATCCCCGGCGCGACGAGCGGCATCGGCCGCGCGCTCGCCATCGCTCTCGCCGAGCGCGGCAACACGGTCATCGTCGGTGGCCGCCGGCGCGAACTCATCGACGACCTCCGCTCGTCGCACCCGGGCATCGACGGCGTCGAGATCGACACGTCGGATGCCGCATCCATCGAACGCGCCGCCGCCGAGGTTCTGGAACGGCATCCCGGCCTCGACGTGCTCGTGACGATGGCGGGCATCATGAATGCGGAGGACTGGACCTCTCCCGTGGGATTCGTCGACAGCGCGGAACGCACCGTCACGACGAACCTGATGGGGCCCATCCGGCTGATCGGCGCATTCATCGAGCACCTGCTGACCCGCCCCGCCGCGACGATCATGACGGTCTCGTCGGGGCTGGCCTTCGCCCCGCTCGCTGCGACGCCCAGCTACAACGCCACGAAGGCGGCGATCCACATGCTGAGCGAATCGCTGCGTCTGCAGTACGCCGGCTCCCCCGTCGAGATCGTGGAGCTCGTGCCGCCGGCTGTGCAGACCGACCTCATGCCCGGTCACGCCGAGAACCCGCAAGCGCAGCCGCTCGACGAGTTCGTCGACGAGGTGATGGCGATCCTCGAGCGGGATGCCGATGTGCGTGAAGTGCTCGTCGAGCGCGTGAAGTTCCTGCGCCATGGTGAAGCGCGCGGCGACTACGCAGATGTCGTGCGGACACTCAACTCCTCCGACCCCCACGCAGGTCGGAGAGGGGCCCGGTAGCGACTCTCATGCGCCCCTGCCAGACTGAGATCATGAGCGCGATCGAGAACTCCAAACTCACCGTCGTCGGCGCGGGCGCCGTCGGATCCAGCGTCGCCTACGCGGCCCTCATCCGCGGCTCGGCCCGTCACGTGGCCCTCTACGACATCGCCACCGAGAAGACCGAGGCCGAGGTGCTCGACCTCGCACACGGCGCTCAGTTCACCGGCTCGAGCGACATCATCGGCGGGTCCGACATCTCTGTCGCAGAGGGCTCGCACGTCGTGGTCATCACCGCCGGCGCCAAGCAGAAGCCCGGACAGACGCGCACGGAGCTCGCGGGCGTGAATGCCGGCATCATCGCCTCGATGATGCCGCAGCTGCTCGAGGTCGCCCCCAACGCGACCTTCGTCATCGTGACCAACCCGTGCGACGTGCTCACCGTTCTCGCGCAGGAGGCCACCGACCTGCCGCCCGAGCGCATCTTCGCCTCCGGCACCGTTCTCGACACCTCGCGTCTGCGCTGGAAGATCGCCCGTCGCGCCGGTGTCTCGATCTCGAGCGTGCACGCCTACATCGTCGGCGAGCACGGTGACACCGAGTTCCCGCTGTGGTCGCATGCCACCATCGGCACGGTGCCCATCCTCGACTGGGTGCCCCTCGACGGTCAGCCCAAGTTCACCGCGGAGGAGCTGGACCAGATCGCCGTCGACGTCCGCGACGCCGCATACAAGGTGATCCAGGGCAAGGGTGCGACGAACTACGCCATCGGCCTCTCGAGCGCGCGCATCGTCGAGGCGATCCTGCGCGACGAGGATGCCGTACTGCCCGTCTCCACGGTGCTGCGCGACTTCCACGGTGTCGACGGCATGGCGTTGTCCGTGCCGTCGGTCGTCAACCGCCGGGGCGCGTTCCCTGTGCGCGAGATCGAGTTCTCCAAGCGCGAGCTCGAGCTGTTCCAGCACTCGGCGGCGGCCCTCAGCGACGTCGCCACCTCCCTGCGCGGCTGACCTCGCGCGCGCCCGGCGCGCGGTGTCGCGCGGGGCGCTGATACATCCGTCGGACCGGCGGTGCTGGTGTCGTCCCGGAGCCGCGGGAAGACGACATCCGCACCACCGGTCCGACGTATGTATCGCCCGAACCGGCGCCGGCGCTGACAGACGAGGGGATGTCGGAGGTCGCGCCTACCCTGGACGCATGGCCTCTCGACGTCCCGCCCCCACCACGGCCTTCAAGTGCACGGAATGCGGGTGGACGACGGCGAAGTGGGTCGGCCGCTGCGGGGAGTGCCAGCAGTGGGGCACCGTCGTCGAGGCGGCGACGCAGACCGGCATCACGTCGACCGTGACGGCGGTGAGTCCCGGCGCTGCGCGCGCCGCTCGTCCGATCACCGAGATCGACACGACCGAGGCACCACGGCGGTCGAGCGGTGTCGGCGAGTTCGACCGCGTGCTCGGCGGCGGCGTCGTCCCCGGCGCGGCGATCCTGCTGTCGGGTGAGCCCGGCGTCGGCAAGTCGACTCTGCTGCTCGAGGTGGCCGCCCAGTCGGCTCGCTCGGGGCGTCGCGTGCTCTACGTGAGTGCCGAGGAGTCGCTCGGTCAGGTCCGGCTCCGGGCCGAGCGGACCGGCGCGCTGCACGACGCGCTCTACCTCGCAAGCGAGACCGACCTCGCCACGGTGCTCGGCCACGTCGACGAGGTGCGTCCCGATCTGCTCATCGTCGACTCGGTGCAGACGGTGTCGTCATCGCTCTCCGACGGAGTGGCCGGCCAGCCGAGCCAGGTGCGCGAAGTGGCGTCGACGCTGATCCGTGTCGCGAAAGAGCGCGACCTCCCCGTCCTCATCGTCGGACACGTCACGAAAGACGGGTCGATCGCCGGCCCCCGCGTCCTGGAGCACCTCGTCGACGTCGTCTGCCAGTTCGAGGGAGACCGGCAGACCTCGCTCCGGTTCGTCCGAGCACTGAAGAACCGTTTCGGGCCGACGGATGAGGTCGGATGCTTCGACATGACCGGCGACGGCATCGCAGAGGTGCCCGATCCGAGCGCGCTGTTCCTGGGCCACGGCGACCCCGTCCCCGGAACCTGCGTGACGATCGCGCTCGAGGGTCGACGCGCGCTGCCCGTCGAAGTCCAGGCACTGACGCTCAAGACCGGGGCGCCGAACCCCCGCCGTGTCGTCAGCGGCGTCGACAGCGCTCGCGTCGCGATGATCCTCGCCGTGCTCGAGAAGCGGGGAGTCGCAGTCACGAGTGACCAGGATGTCTACGTCTCGACCGTGGGCGGCGTGCGCCTCGTCGAGCCCGCCGCCGACCTCGCCATCGCCATCGCCATCGCCGGCGCCGTCGGCGGCAAGGCCGTGTCGCGACAGGTGGCGGCCTTCGGTGAGCTCAGCCTCGCGGGCGAGATCCGCCCGGTCACCCAGTCGAGCCAGCGGCAGTCCGAAGCGAAGCGCATGGGCTATACCGCGGTGGTGGATGCCTCATCCCGCACCATCGGGGGAGCTATGCGCGACCTGCAGGTGCGCCAGCCCGCGGCATCCGCCACCGACGCCGGCTTCTGACCCGCGCACGCCCCTCACTCCGCCTCACCTGGCAGCTCACGCCCCCGCCCGAGGAATGACGGGGCACCAACTGCCAACCCAAACCTCAAGCTCAAGCCCACCCCGCCTCACCGGGCAGCTCACGCCCCCACCCACGCGTCGATAGGGCACCAACTGCCAACCCAGCGACCAGCACCCCAACACACCCCGCCTCACCTGGCAGCTCACGCCCCCGCCCGAGGGATGACTGGGCACCAACTGCCAACTCAGCGACCAGCCCCCAACCACCCCGCCTCACCTGGCAGCTCACGCCCCCACCCGAGGGATGACGGGGCACCGACTGCCAGCCCAAACCTCGAGCCCAAGCCCACCCCGGCCACCTGGCAGCTCACGCCCAAACTCAGCGCTCGAGCGGGCGCGAAGCGCCAACCCAAACCACGAGCCCCAAACCCCAAACCCCGAGCCCAAACCCGAACCCGAGACCGCACGATCACGCGTCGAGGGCGGCGATCACGTCCTGCGGGGCGGCCTGCATCGGGTGCGGGCCCGCGATGTCGAAGAACACCGTGGTGATCTCCGACTCGTGAACCCCGAGGAACGCGCGCAGACCGCCGGGCGACTGCAGCGCGACATGGGCCGGGAGCGCCTCGGGCTTGTGGGCCGCATCGCTGAACAGGAGCAGCGCGACATCCCCCGTGTTCGGATCCCGATAGGTCCAGATCTCCCCGACGTCGCGCGGATCATCCCGGTTCCCCGGCCGCATGAGCGGCACGACGGTCGGGCCGTGCCGCAGGGCGAACGCGAGGGCCGCCATGTCCTGCGTCTGCAGAGCGTCGGCGAGCTGCGGGTTGCGGAACTCGGGCAGCGGCTTCTTCGCGCCCCGCTTCTTTCCAGCCATCACCTCAGCCTAGAGAGAGAAGGGGCCCTCTCGAACTCTTCATTGGGGACTGAGGAAATCGAGAGGGCCCATCGCTCGCCCGAGGTGGGGATCCGTCGTCGCGATTCTGGGGGGTTACGCGACTACTCGCTGCTGGGGACAGCGGGGGTTCCTCGGGGAACTGCATCCAGGTTACGACCGGTCCCGACCCCTGTCTGCCTCTAGCCGGTGAGAAAAGTCTCACCCACGCGACGGCTTCAGCGCAGGACGAACTGACGTTCCTGCTGACCCGCCAGCCCGCCGATCTCGACCACCAGATTGAAGTAGCCCGCGGGCGCTGCCGGCCGCTCCCCGTCGCAGCTGTCCACCGACGACCGCGTGCGATCCCAGGTGATCGGCGTCACGCTCGAGACCGTCTGTCCGGGATCGATCTGCACGACCTGGTCGCTCGACTCGCTCTGACAGTCGGTCGAGCGCCACCAGACGTCGGGGCCGCTCGAAACCGTCAGCTTCTGCGTCGCCGTGCCGACGTTGAGCAGGCACGGCTCCGCGCCCGAGTTCGTCAGCGAGATCGACAGCTGCGGCAGCTCGCCGGCGCCGTAGGCGTCCTTATCGGTGACCGCGGAGACCTGGACCGATCGAGCAGAGCATGCCTCGACGTCGGCCGGCGTGGCGTCCGAAGACGGCTGAGGCGCGCTCGGGGATGCCGCGGGCGCGGGCTGGTCGGCCGGAGGAGACGCCGACGCCTCGCCGGCATCCGACGACACGGTCGGAGCGGGCGCGCTGCCCGCGGTCGAGCCCTCCCACGGGCGCCAGAACGCGAGCACGACGGCCGCGATGACGAGGAGCACGACGAGGAGCAGCACGAGACGTCGCCGACGGTAGACCGCGGGCGAATGACGGCGGCGAGGCGGCGTGTCGGTCATGAAGCCAGGGTAGGACGCGGGCCGGATGCCGCCGAGGCGGCACGCCTAGAGGTGCTTGAGCATCCGGGTGTTGCCCAGGGTGTTCGGCTTGACGTGCGCGAGGTCGAGGAACTCCGCGATGCCCTCGTCGGGGCTCCGCAGCAGCTGGGAGTACACGTCGGCATCGACGATCTGCTCGCCGATCGCCTCGAAGCCGCGACGCGCGAAGAAGTCGACCTCGAACGTGAGGCAGAACAGGCGCGACAGGCCGAGCTCCCGAGCGCCCTGTTCGAGCCGGTCGACGATCGCGCCGCCCACCCCACGGTGCAGCCACTCGTCGACGACGATGAGGGTGCGCACCTCGCCGAGGTCTTCCCACATGACATGGAGGGCGCCGCATCCGATCAGCTGCCCGTCGGCCTCGGCGACGACGAACTCCTGCACCGACTCGTAGAGCACCACGAGGTCCTTGCCGAGCAGAATTCGTCGCTGCACCCAGGGCTCGAGCATCTCGCGGATGCCGCGGACGTCGCTCGCCCGTGCGGGGCGGACGACGAAGGCCGGGTCGTCGGAGCTCACACCTCAACGATAGTCCGCGCCGGTAAGGTTGCCTCAGCCCGAGATCCCTCCCGCTTTGGAGTGCCGACGTGAGCGTGCTCCGTGACTACGCAGCCGCAGTGTCCCAGCCGACACTGCCGCTGTCGTCGCTTCCCCACGGACCTGCAGACCTGTCACGCTACGACGAGGTGGTCGACGCCGACGGCGGCCTCCGCCCGGCCTGGCAGTCTCTCGCGGGCCTCGCGCTGGCCCTGACGCCGTCCGAGCTCGGCCGCGTCGAAGGCGAGATCACCCGTTTTCTCGCCGATGACGGCGTGACCTACGTCCGGCCCGACAGCGGCGCCCAGCCCTGGCAGCTCGACCCCGTTCCGCTCGTCGTCGACGCCGCCAGCTGGGCCCCGCTCGAGACGGGCCTCGCACAGCGCGCCGAGCTGCTGAACGCCGTCCTCGCCGACCTGTACGGACCGCAGACCCTGCTGTCGTCGGGGGTCGTCCCCGCCGCCGCGGTGCTCGGCCACTCGGGATTCCTCCGCCCCCTCGCGCGGGCGACCGCGGCAGACCGGCATCTGCTGCTGCTGTCGGGCACCGACCTCGGTCGTGACGCCGACGGCGAATGGCGCGTGCTCGCCGACCGCGTGCAGGCCCCATCCGGCCTCGGGTTCGCGATGGAGAACCGCCGCGTCATCTCGCAGGTGCTCCCCGATCTGTACCAGCAGAGCGACCCGCACCGCATGGAGCCCTACTTCTCGGCGCTGCACGCGACGCTCGCCGCATCCGCACCCGAGGGCGTCACCGAGCCCCGCGTCGTCGTCCTCACGCCGGGGCCGCACTCCGAGACCGCGTTCGACCAGGCCTTCCTCGCGCGGGGCCTGGGCCTGTCGCTCGTGCAGGGCAGCGACCTCGTCGTGCGCGGCGGCCGGGTGTGGATGAAGCCCACCGGCTGGCCCCGCCGGGAACCGACCGAGCAGGTCGACGTCATCCTGCGCCGCGTCGACGCGGAATGGTGCGACCCGCTCGAGCTGCGCTCCGACTCGCGCCTGGGTGTGGCCGGCCTCACCGAGGCGGTGCGGCGCGGAACCGTGCGCCTGGTCAACGGACTCGGAGCGGGCGTCCTCGAGAACCCGGCGCTCCTGCCCTACCTGCCCGCCGCGTGCGAGGCGCTGCTCGGCGAACAGCTGCGCCTGCCCGCCGTCCCGACGTGGTGGTGCGGTGACGACGAAGCGCGCGCCACCGTCATCGAGCGCGTGCGCGCGCAGGACCCGACGTTGCTCGTCCGGACGATCGACGGGTCGCGCCGCGATCTCGCGGGACGGGATGCCTCGGCCGTCGCCGCTCGCATCGAGGCGAACCCGCACCGCTACGTCGGGCAGGAGCTGCTGCCGCTCTCGCAGGCGCCGGTGTGGACAGGTGAGGGGGCACGCGCCCGGGCTCTGATCTTCCGCGCATTCACTCTGCGCCACGGCTCGGCCTACCGCCCGCTCCTCGGCGGGCTCGCCACGGTCCGCGAGAGTCCCGACTCGGCCCCCACCACGAAGGACGTGTGGGTGCTGAAGGCCGCCGAAGGCGACGCCGACCAGGGCCTCATCGAGATCGGCCCGCTCCCGGGCGGCCGCAGCGCGCCGAGCATCGCTCCGCGCGCCCTCGACGACATGTTCTGGTCGGGTCGCTACGCCGAGCGCGCCGAAGACCTGCTGCGGCTCGTGCTCACGGCGCAGCAGCAGCTCGACCTCGCCGGAGCCGGCCGCGCCAGCCACACGAGCGCCCGCGTGCTGCGCGACGCCGTCCACCGGCTCGCCGGGCCGGGACCGGATGCCGCCGACGCCGACTTCCGGTCGCTCCTGCTCGACCCCGCGCGGGTGGGCTCGGCCGCCCATGCGCTCAGCCGACTGCGCGAGGCGCTCGACGGAGTCCGCGACCAGCTGTCGGGCGACACCTGGCGCGTCTTCGCGGGCATCGAACGCGCCGCCCGTGCGCTCCGGGCCTCATCGCACGCGCACCGTACGGCCGAGTCGGCGGGACGCATGCTCACCGTCGTGCTGTCGTTGCAGGGCGTGACGGCCAACATGATGCGCGACACCGGATGGCACTTCATCGAGGCGGGACGCTTCCTCGAGCGCGCACTGCAGGTGTGCCACGTGCTGCGGGTCGTCGTCGACCGCCGCGACGCGCGCACCGAACGGGCCGTCCTCGAGGCGCTGCTCACCGCGTCGGAGAGCATCGTCACCCACCGCCGCCGATTCCGCGGGTCGGTGCGCCTCGGCGACGTGCTCGACCTGCTGCTGCGCGACCCCGACAACCCCCGCTCGCTCGCCTTCTGCCTCGCCGAACTGCGGACGCATCTCGCCGCGGCTCCCGCATCGACGGGGTCGACCCGTCCGGAGCGCCTGGTCGACGACCTCGAGAACCTCGTCGACGCGATCGACACGGATGCGCTGGGGGATGCCGTCGACGGCATCCGATCGCCGCTCTCCGCGCTGCTCGACGACCTCATGGCGCAGCTCGAACAGCTCGGCGACGCGATCGACGAGCTGCACTTCGAGAGCGGCCCGCCCCCGGTCGCCCTGTCGTCGCTCGCCCTCATCGAGGAACTGATGGAGGCTCGCGCGTGAAGCAGTACCGCGTCTGGCATCGCACCGCCTACACCTACAGCGCCCCCGTCGAGGACAGCGTCGGGCAGTTCCACCTGATCCCGCGCGAGCTGCCCGGGCAACGGGTGCGCGAGGCGGATGTCGTCGTCTCCCCCGCCCCGGGCGACATGCGTCGCGAATCCGACTACTTCGGCAACTGGTCGACCTACTTCCACGTCACCGACGCGCATGAGGCGCTGTCGATCGAGGCGTCGAGCGAGGTCGTGGTCTCCGCGCCGGAGTACGACCCGGCAGCACTCGACCTGCCCTGGGAGTCGGCGCGACCGCTGCGGCATCCCGACCAGGAGGGGGCGTGGCGCGCCGCGGAGTTCGCGATGCCGTCTCCCCGCGTCGCGCAGTCGGACGCCACCGCCGCCTACGGCGCGGTCTCGCTCACCCCGGGGCGCCCGATCGGCGAAGCGGCGACCGACCTGATGCACCGCATCTACACCGACTTCGACTACGACAGCACCGCGACGACCGTCACGAGCACCGTCGCCGATGCGCTGGAGAAGCGCGCCGGCGTCTGCCAGGACTTCGCTCACGTCGCCCTCGCGTGCCTGCGCTCGCACGGCGTCGCGGCACGCTACGTCTCGGGCTACCTCGCGACCCAGCCACCGCCCGGCAAGGAGCGGGTGTTCGGAGCCGATGCCTCGCACGCGTGGCTCGCGGTCTGGCTGCCCGGCACCGATCAGTGGCTCGCGATCGACCCGACGAACGACCAGTGGGCCAACGACCGCTACGTCACGGTCGCGTGGGGCCGGGACTACGGCGACGTCTCGCCCGTCAAGGGCATCATCTTCACCGAGGCGAAGACCTCGACTCTGCGCGTCTCGGTCGACGTCGCCCCGCTCGAGCCCTGACGCGCCGGGGGTGCCGTGCGCGTTCCGCCGTGCGCGGATGCAAGGGATCCGCGCCGACACCCCGGGGCGGGGCATCCAACTCCGGGGTGTCGGGCACGAATGCTTGCATCGCGGCACGTAAGCGCGTGCCGACCGGCCACGGATGCCGGCGGGCTCAGCGGCCCGCTGCGTACTCCGTCGCTGCGGCGACGAGGCCGAGGAAGAGCCGGCGGTCGGCGGCATCCTCCTCGGGATGCCACTGCACCGCCACGAGGAAATCCGACCCGGGAGACTCGATCGCCTGCGGCAGCCCCTCGCCGCTGCGCGCCGAGACCACGAGATCGTCGCCGAGGCGGTCGATGCCCTGGTGGTGATAGCTGCTCACGGTGAGGGCGCCCGTTCCGACGAGCTCGGACAGCATCGTCCCGGCCGACACCGCGACCTCGTTCCGCGCGAAGACACCGTCGCCGAGCTGGTAGCGATCGGTGCCCAGCACGTCCGGGAGATGCTGATGGAGCGTGCCGCCCGCGGCGACGTTGATGAGCTGCAATCCGCGGCAGATGCCGAGAACCGGGATGCCGCGCTCGCGGGCGCCTCGCAGCAGCGCCAGCTCCCAGTCGTCGCGGTCGGACCGGGCCGGATCCGTGAGGGGGTGCCGCTCGGCGCCGTACAGCTCGGGCTGCACGTCGAGGCCGCCCGTGAGCACGAGGCCGTCGATCCGGTCGAGCACGACATCCGCGGCGGCCCGGGGCGACGGCTGCGGCGGCAGCAGCAGCGCGGCACCGCCCGATGACGTCACCCCGTCGAAGTACTGCTGCGGCAGGAAGCTCGCCCGCACGTCCCACACCCCCTGTTGCGCACGCTCGAGGTAGGTCGTCAGGCCGATGACGGGTCGGGGCGCCGTCGTGGCGTCGTCGCTGCTCACGCGCCGATCGTAGAACCGCTGTGTTTCGCGCCGATCACACGCGGCACACCGCCCTCCGGGATGCGGGCGGCAGACCGCGGGCAACGCGCCGAGGTCCATGCGACGTGTCCCGTCGACCGGCTCCGGGCGCACACGGCGACCGAGACACCGCACGCCACCGCGCTCAGCCTGTTGGCGACACCGGGAAGCGAAACGGAGCGCGGAGATGAGCGGAGGGCGACGAGCTTGAGGTCAGCGCAGCGCTCGGCGCAGGCAGATCAGTCGCGCGCGCGATTCCCACGACGGCTCGATGGTGAAACCCTGAGACCGATAGAGGGCGAGCGCGTCGGCGCGCCAGTCCCAGACGGACAGCCGCAGCCCCTCCGCATCCGCTCGCTCGGCGTGCTCGCGCGCGTATGCCATGAGAGCCGCCGCTACCCCGCGCCGGCGTCCGGCCGGCGCGACCCACAGCCGCTTCACCTCGACGTCGCGTCCGGAGCGCTGCAACGCCACCATGCCGACGACCCCGTCGTGCCCCTCGGCGACGACGACCACCGCTCCCGCGAACGCCGACGCCGGGTCGTCGATCTCGGCCTGGTATCGCGCCGGGAGCTCAGCACCGGCGAGCCGGTCCACCGCCCCGTGCTGGGCCTTCTCGTGTTCCGTCTGCAGGTGGTAATTGCGAAGGAGGCCCGAGACGGCAGCCCGATCCGCATCCATCCTGTCGACGGCACGAACGACGACGGTGTTCGACTGCATCCCGCCATTCTCGGGCACCGGCGGCCGTCCGAGCCATGCCCTCGCCCTCCGAGCCAGCGCACGACCCACCCGCGCCGGAAACGCCGGAGGGGCGGATGCCGCAGCATCCGCCCCTCCGTGCAGCTGGTCGCTCTCGCGAACCCGGTCAGTCGCCGCTCGCAGCGATGTCGGGGGTCGCGGCGATCTCGCCGGCCGCGCCGACGCCGACCGCGACCTTGCCCTCGCGCGGAGCCGTCTCGAAGACGAACTTTCCGCCCTCGGTGTCGACCTTGACGTGGTCGCCCGCGTTGAGCTCTCCGTGCAGGATCTTCTCGCTGAGCTGGTCCTCGACCTCGCGCTGCATCGCACGACGCAGCGGCCGGGCACCGAGCGCCGGGTCGAAGCCGATCTCGATGAGGCGGTCCTTCGCGGCATCCGACAGCTCCACCGTCATGTCGCGGTCGAGCAGACGGTCGCTCAGTCGCTTCGTGAACAGGTCGACGATCTGACGGAGCTCGGCCTTGTTCAGCTGCGGGAAGACGATGACGTCGTCGACGCGGTTGAGGAACTCGGGCTTGAAGTGCCGCTTGAGCTCCTCGTCGACCTTGCCCTTCATCCGCTCGTAGCTGGTCTGCGCGTTGCCCTCGACCTGGAAGCCGACCGGACCACCGGCGATCGCCGACGAACCGAGGTTCGTCGTCATGATGATCACGGTGTTCTTGAAGTCGACGATGCGGCCCTGACCGTCGGTCAGACGACCCTCTTCGAGGATCTGCAGCAGCGAGTTGAAGATGTCGGGGTGGGCCTTCTCGATCTCGTCGAAGAGCACGACCGAGAACGGCTTGCGGCGCACCTTCTCGGTGAGCTGGCCGCCCTCTTCGAATCCGACGAATCCGGGAGGGGCACCGAACAGACGCGAGACGGTGTGCTTCTCGCCGAACTCCGACATGTCGAGGGAGATCAGCGCACCCTCGTCGTCGAACAGGAACTCGGCGAGCGCCTTGGCCAGCTCGGTCTTTCCGACGCCGGTGGGACCGGCGAAGATGAACGAGCCCGAGGGACGCTTGGGGTCCTTCAGACCAGCACGCTGACGACGGATCGTGCGCGAGAGCGCCGCGATGGCCTCTTCCTGGCCGACGACGCGCTGGTGCAGCGCCTTCTCCATGAAGACGAGACGGCTGGTCTCCTCCTCGGTGAGCTTGAACACCGGGATGCCGGTGGCCTGGGCGAGCACTTCGGCGATAAGGCCTTCGTCGACCACCGCGTGCGACGCGACGTCACCCGAACGCCACTGCTTCTCGAGACGCAGGCGCTCGGCGAGCAGCGACTTCTCCTCGTCGCGGAGCGCCGCGGCCTTCTCGAAGTCCTGCTCCTCGCTCGCGCGCTCCTTGTCCTCACGGACCTTGGCGATCTTCTCGTCGAACTCGCGCAGCTCGGGCGGCGACGACAGGATCGACAGACGCAGGCGGGCGCCGGCCTCATCGATCAGGTCGATGGCCTTGTCGGGCAGGAAGCGATCGCTGACGTACCGGTCGGCGAGGTTGGCCGCGGCGACCAGTGCACCGTCGGTGATCTGCACCTTGTGGTGCGCCTCGTAGCGGTCGCGCAGGCCCTTCAGGATGTTGATCGCGTGAGGGATGCTGGGCTCGCCGACCTGGATCGGCTGGAACCGGCGCTCGAGGGCGGCATCCTTCTCGAAGTGCTTGCGGTACTCGTCGAGCGTCGTGGCACCGATCGTCTGGAGCTCGCCGCGGGCGAGCAGCGGCTTGAGGATCGACGCCGCGTCGATCGCGCCTTCGGCCGCGCCTGCACCGACGAGCGAGTGGATCTCGTCGATGAAGACGATGATGTCGCCGCGGGTGCGGATCTCCTTCGTGACCTTCTTCAGGCGCTCCTCGAAGTCGCCGCGGTATCGGGAACCGGCGATGAGCGATCCGAGGTCGAGCGAGTAGACCTGCTTGTCCTTGAGCGTCTCGGGCACATCGCCCTTGACGATCGCCTGGGCGAGGCCCTCGACGACGGCGGTCTTGCCGACGCCGGGCTCGCCGATCAGGACGGGGTTGTTCTTGGAGCGACGCGAGAGGATCTGCATGACCCGCTCGATCTCCTTCTCGCGGCCGATCACCGGGTCGAGCTTGTTGTCGCGCGCGGCCTGCGTGAGGTTGCGCCCGAACTGGTCGAGCACGGCCGAGCCGCCCTGCGGCGCCTGGGTCTGCTCGCCCGCGCCGACGGTCGCGCCGGCGGGCTCCTTGCCCTGGTAGCCGCTGAGCAGCTGGATGACCTGCTGGCGCACCTTGTTCAGGTCGGCGCCGAGCTTGACGAGCACCTGAGCGGCGACGCCCTCGCCCTCGCGGATGAGGCCGAGAAGGATGTGCTCGGTGCCGATGTAGTTGTGTCCGAGCTGCAGCGCTTCGCGCAGCGACAGCTCGAGGACCTTCTTCGCGCGCGGCGTGAACGGGATGTGACCGGTCGGCTGCTGCTGCCCCTGACCGATGATGTCCTGCACCTGCTCGCGCACGGCGTCGAGCGAGATGCCCAGGCTCTCGAGGGCCTTGGCCGCGACGCCTTCACCCTCGTGGATCAGACCCAGGAGGATGTGCTCGGTCCCGATGTAGTTGTGGTTGAGCATCTTCGCCTCTTCTTGGGCGAGCACGACCACGCGACGGGCACGATCCGTGAATCTCTCGAACATCGTCAGCCTCCTTCGAGCGCCGGGACTCCGGGCGCTTACGAAAGAGAGTAACCAGGCACGGATACGGGTATGCCCGTGTTCGCCGTCGGCATAGCGTTACGCGGGGTTGCGCTCGGCGGGGTCAGGCCATAACGTTTCTCGATAACAACGACTATCGATATGGAGCGTCCAGAGAATGCTGGTCTTGTGGAACATCGGCCCGATCCTGGTGATCGCGGTGGTGATCGTCGTCGCGGCCACCGTGTTCGGTGTCGCTGCAGCACGCGCACGCCGTCGCGGCGAACCTTCTCCCGTCGTGAGCGTCGCACTGACACTGTCCGCGCTGTGGGCGGCCTTCGGCCTGCTCGGCGCGGCCATCTCCGTGGTTCAGAACCTCGCCGCCGACGCGCCGCGCATGAGCGTTCCGGTCGCGACATTCTGGCCCGAGCTCCTTCCGGGAGTCACGATCGATACGGGCCCGACGGCCGAGGTCGTCGGCGGCGGCTTCACGGTCGCCGAGGTGGATGCGGCAGGCATCAGCCCTCTCGCGCGCGGGCTTTGGACCGCCGGGCAGGCGCTGTGGTCGCTGATACCCGCCGCGATCGCAGCGCTCATCGCCGTGGCCTGCTTCCAGCTCCTGGCCGGACGCGCCTTCACCCGCATCATCGTTCGCATGACGATGGCGACCGCTGTCATCGTCGCTGCCGGCGGTACCGCCGCTCAGGTGCTCTCGGACATCGCCGGGAGCATGGCCTCGCACGAGCTGTTCGCGCGCGGCAGCGCGGGGTGGACCGAGATCCCCGGAATCGACGACCCGCTCGCCTGGTGGCCGGAAGCGACTCTCAACATCACCCTGCCGTTCTGGCCGATCGCCGCGGGCCTCGGGCTCGCCGCCCTCGCCGCGGTGTTCCGGTACGGCTCACGGCTCCAGCGCGACACGGAAGGACTGGTGTGATGACCCTCACCCGTGAACCCCGGTCGGATGCCGCCGACGCGATCACAGTCCTCCTCCTCGGCATCGGCGCGGCGGTCACCGTCGTACTGACGGTCGTCGCGCGCTTTCTCGACGTCTTCCGAGACGCCGGCGTCGCCTGGAGGATCGACATCGACGATGAACCGTTCTCCGCCTCCGTCGGGTCGGGGACGGGGTACGTCGACGGCATCGTGCAGACCGCCCTCGTCATCGCGCCGGAGGTCGACGGCGGCACCGCCGCCGCGCTGGCCGGCTCGGTCGTGGCGTGGGGGATCACCTGCCTCGCCGTGATCGCCGCCGTGATGTACGTGGCGCGCAGCTTCTTGCGCGGTCGGTTCTTCGTCCCGGCGACCGCTCGCGCCTTCGATGTCATCGGGTGGGCGCTCGTCGGAGGAGGATTCGTCGTGCTCGTCCTCGAGAACATCGGGCGTAACGGCATCCTCACCGCCCTGGGTGTCGACGAGGTCGAACCGCTGCACTTCCTCGACTTCTGGCAATGGGCGCCGGTATGGGCAGTCGGTGTGACCGTCGGCCTCATCGCGGTCGCCTTCCGACGTGGCGTGCGCCTGCAGCGCGACACCGAGGGCCTCGTGTGAGCCCGGCAGACGACGACGGCCCAAGCGGGGTCCATTGCCGCCTCGACGAGTTGCTCGCCGAGCGCGGGATGACCCTCACGCGCCTGTCCGAGATGGTCGGCGTCTCGGTCGTGAACCTCTCGGTGCTCAAGAACGATCGCGCCCGCGCCATCCGCTATTCGACGCTCTCCGCGATCTGTCGGGCGCTCGACTGCGAGATCGGCGACCTGCTGGTCCGCGCGGACTGACGAACCGGGCCGGGGTGCGGCGAATGACACCCCGACCCGGACGCGCTCCGGATTACCGCGTGCTGCTGAGGTCGTGGATGAGCTCTCGCTCGTCCTTCTCCGACAGCGACGTCTGCACGACGGTGCCGTTGTAGCCGGCGAGCGCCGACGCGAACTTGTCCGTCGTGATCTTCGTCGCGTAGAGCACGACCGCCGACTTCCCGGCGGAGACGGCGGACTTCACGCGGTCGCGGAACTCGGCATCCAGATTGGTCTTGTCGAGGCCCGCGAACAGCGCCCCGAACAGTCCGCCGAAGACGAGCCCGGCGATGGGCACGAAGAACAGGATGCCGATCAGCGCCCCGAACAGCGCTCCGCCCGCGGCGCCGGCTCCCACCTTCCCGACGACGCCGGGGTATTCGACCTTCGTCTTCCCCTCGTCGTCGACCTTGACCAGGGCGAGGCCGGCGAGTTCGACGACCAGGTCGTTCTGGAGAACCTGAATCTCGTTGTAGGCGGCTTCGGCATCCGCCTCGGTATCAAAAGCGATCACGATCAAATCGGCCATGAAATCCTCATTCCGTGTGGTTCGTCCCCTCGGGGGCGACGGTATCTCCGCGTCGGAACAGCAACAAGGGGGGTCGGGGGCGCCCCCGGAGCGTCGCCCTCCGCTTTCGGCCGGCACTCAGAACGCGACGAGCCGCACTCAGCCGCACCGCGATGAGCACGCAATCCGAACCGGGCGTCCGCCGCCAGACAGAGACGCCTGCGAGCATCTGACCGGAGCGCCGCAGCGGATCCGGCGCGTCCATGGGGGCGTGCCGCACGACGCTGACCGATGCGCTCTCGTACAGGAGAGGAGCGCACCGTGCCACACAGAGAACGACGTCCGCGACGAGCCCCGAGGCCGAAGGCGAACGCGGCTCCGGAGCGACGCTCCGGACAGCTCCTCCACCGGATCGGCTTCGCCACGGCAGCCCTTCTCGGGCTGACGTTCGCCGCCGGCGCTCCCGCCAGCGCAACCCAGGACGAGGGCCGTGCCGATCCGCCCGGCCTCGTCCTCGAGGGATCGCCGCTGATCCACTCCTTCGACACCGCCCGCCCCGGCGACAGTGCGGAGGCTCGCTGGACGCTGACCGCGCACCGGGAGGCGGACTACAGCTTCGAGGGCGTCTTCGTCACCGTGGGCGACGTGAGCGCGCCGCTCGCCGAAGCCCTCGCGATCGAGTACGGCATCAGCGGCGAGGACGGGACGGCGACGCGCTGGCTGCCCGCGGGAACCCTGGCCGATCCCGTCCCCTACTCCACGGTGACGGGCGCCTCCACCATGGTGGGCCCCGGCTCGACGAGCATCCCGGTACGAGTGACGCTCGGCGACGCCTCCGATCTGCCGTCGGGTCAGACGCAGAGGGTGACGGCGAACTTCGAGCTGTCGTACATCGCGGGCACGCCGAGCGACGCCCCCGGCCACGGGAACGGGCTGGCGGCCTCGGGCGCCCCGTCGTCGATCTGGCTGGTGCCCTCGCTCCTGGCCGCGCTCGCCATGGTCGTCGGCCTCCTCCTGCGCCGGCGGGAGCAGCATCACGACGCACCCGGCACCTAGGTGTGCGTGCGCCCACCCGGGGCACGCACCTAGGTGGGCACTCGTCGTCACTCACCTGACCCGGCTTCGCGGCTGAGGGATCCCGCGCGATTCCTAACCTCTGATTAGCCGCGCAGCAACGGCGACCCGGGCAGAACATCCCGGTCGGGTGCGGTTTCCCATACGAAACGAGTGGAGATGACGATGGAGAAGACGATGGAGAAGACGATGGAGAAGACGCAGTCGAACAAGAACCGGAAGAAGCTGCTGGCCGTGATCGCGGCGGGAGCCCTCGGTGTCGGGATGGTCGGCGTCGGAGCGAACTGGGACCACGTGACGTCCATCGTGGACAACCGGTTCTCGGCGACGGCTCCCGGAAGCGACATCGACGACATCGGAGGCGCGCTCCTCACGGTCGCCGGCGCCCCGATCGACCACGTCTTCGACACCACGAAGTACAACCAGTTCGTCGACGCGACCTGGACCGTCACCAACAAGGGCGGTGACGCGGCGCAGTACGCGGCCAGCTTCGAGACGCGCGGCGACATCTCGCCGAACCTCGCGCAGAACCTGCAGGTCCGCTACGGCGTCACCGACGCCTCGGGTCAGGTCACGAGCTGGGTCGCGGCCGGAACGCTGGCCGAGCCGGTCGAGTTCACGACGGCCCTCGGCCTGGCCTCCGCGATCGAGGGCAACGCCTCGATCCAGGTGCCGGTGCGCATCCTGCTCGAGGACCCGACGGTCCTCGAGGGCGACGCCGGTGACGAGCACCGCGTGACGGCCGACTTCGTCGTCAGCTACATGAACCCGGCGTGATCGACCTCGGGGGCGGCGCCCTCCCCGCGCCGCCCCCGAGCCTTCCCGGAACGCACCTTGACCCGTGACCGACCGAAAGGACCGCGCATGATCCGCGCATTCCTCCGCAGCAGCGCGGTGCTCCTCCTCGTCCTGCTGGTGCTCCCCTTCGCATGGACGACGGTGAGCGGCGACCGCTTCGTGACGGTCTCGAGCGGCTCGATGGTGCCGACTTTCCAGGTGGGCGACGTCCTCTCGGTACAGAACCCGACCGGAGACGAGCTCCGGAAAGTGGGAGAGGTCGTCGTCGCCTCGCTCGACCTCGGGTCGGGGCAGAGCCAGTACGTGCACCGCGTCGACTCTCTGACGGAGGACGGCGCCTGGCTTCGCGGCGACGCGAACAGCAGCCGCGACCCGCAGCCGGTCACGCAGGAGCAGGTGCTCGGCACCCCCCGCTTCGCGCTCTCGGGCATCGAAGCTCGAACCTTCGCGTACCTGCAGAGCATCGAAGGGCGTCTGACGGTGTCTGCGCTCGCCCTGACGCTCTTCATCATCCCGGGTCAGCGGCGCCGCCCGCGCCCGGAGGCGGAGCGCGTCGACATGGGGTCGCCTCGTGAGATGCAGCTGCTCAGCTGAGACGGGAGCACGGCGGTCCTGGAAAACTGACAGCGATCAGTGCCAGATTGTGTGTGGGAGGCACCCGGTTCTCGGTCATCGAGAGCCCTCACCGCCCACGCACCGAAAGGAAGCGCGCTTGTCCGTCAGGTCCCATGAGACGCATCGCATCGTCGAACTCCTCCGCCAAGGGACCAGCGTCGAACTCGTCGGGATCCGCTGGTCGGGCAGATCCGAGATCCTCAGCCAGGTGCGGAGCACCCTCGCCGATCTCGACTACATCATCCTCAACGTGGTGGGGACGGCATCCCACTCCCCGCTCGAGGCGCTGCGCGTGGCCCTCCCGCCCGCGTATCGGAGAGCGGTCGCAGAGGAGGGCGGAACGGCCGCCGCGATCAGCGATGCTCTCGCCCGATACCTCTCCAGCGGCGACAGCGTCGTGATGATCGACGATGCAGACCTGCTCGACTCGGCGTCGTGGTCCGCGCTGATCCAGCTGCACCGGCTGCTGCGACGCCCGATCGTCGCGTCGACTCTCCGCCGCGCGCTGACCGACCCGGACGAGCACCTGCTGATCAAGGCCGCCCATCCCGTGGTGCAGATCGCGCTCGAGGGATTGCGGCTCGATGTCCTTCATTCGCTCCTGGACGAGAGGGTCGACGGATCGCTCGCGCCGAGCGTCTCGGCGCGCATCCACATGGATTCGGCGGGAATCCCCGGTCTGGCGGTCGCACTGCTCGACGGGGCGCTCGCTCACGGTCTGATCTGGCGCTCGGGGGACCAGTGGGTCTCCGGCCCCGCGCTCTGGTCCGACGACGCCCGCGGCGCCTACGAGTCGGTGCTCTACTCCTACCGGCCGGAGATCCGGGATGCCGTGGAGCTGCTCGCCACGACGGGAACGGTGGAGGTGACCGCGGCGTGGGCCCTCCTGGGCGCCGACCTGCTCGAGGAGCTGGAGGACAATCAGCTCGTGCGCGTCACCGAGGTCGGTGCCGATCGACGCGCGATGGTCGCCGTGCACCCGCCCGGGCTGGGGGATTACTTCCGCAATCAGCCCGCGACGGCTCGGCGCCGGCGCATCCTCAGCCACGCGACCGACAGACTCGCGCACGAGAGCTCGCGTCTCGACACGCAGACTCGCGCCCTGCTGCTCGAGCGGCTCCGCCCCGCCGGTGTTCCGCAGCGGTCGGCGTCACCGACACCGGCTCCGCTGCAGCTGGCAGACGTCCCGGCGGTCTCGCGCATGTTCACCGAGGCCTTCGACGTCCAGGTCGGTGTCGCGCGGGCGCGATGGCAGGAGGAGGGCGACCCCGGCGCTGCCGTGCGCTACCTCGGACTGCTCATGACGGGGCCGAGCGACCCGCGCGAGATCGAGGACGTCATCGGCCGGTGCTCCGAACTGTTCTACGGCACCAGCCGGGATCATGAAGCGGAACTGACACTGCGCCATTTCCACTCGCGCTGGCTTCTATCGCGCGGCGCCGATCTGTCCGACGTCGTGCGCCCTCTCACGGAGAAGGTCCCGACGGGATTCGCCTACGCCGAGGCTCTCGACACCCTCGCCCGCGCTGTCCGCTGGGAGCTCGAGGGAGTCACTCCCGATGACGAGCGAGTGCTCGCCGCGCGGGCCGCCGCGGGCGGGCTCGGCGCCGACATCGCCGGGGTCCTGCTTGCGGCCTGCCACCTCGTCTCCGGACGGATCGCCGACTGCATCACCGTGCTCGACGGCCTCGACGACGAGCTCCGGCCATGGTTGCGCGTCGGAGTCGTGCTGATGCGCGGGCTCGTCCTCTACACGACGGGACGGGTCACCGAACTCGTCGACATCGCCGCGGCGGGCGCGCAGCAGTCGATCTCCGCGCTGGATCGCATCGGGTTCGCGTGCCACTCCTACCTCGGCGCACTCGGTCACCTCGCGCTGGGAAACCTCGACGAAGCGCAGGACGCGCTCGCGATCCTGCTGACGACCGGGATCAGCGCCAAGACCCTCTACTTCTCGCCCGACCGGGCCGTGCTCGTCCTCATGGCGGTCATCTCCACACGCGCCGGACACGAGAGCGCGGCGTCGGGGTATCGCGAGCATGCCGCGCAGATCGCCGGGGCGTCGGACGGCATGGTGCTGAGCGACCTGCGCTGGACGGAGGCGTTCTCGGTCGCTGTCAGCGGGGCGACCGAGGTCGCGGCCGAGATCTTCGCCGAGGTGACACGCGACGCGCGACGCCGCGGGTACGGCCTCGCGGCGGACCTGGCAATGCTCGCCTCCCTCTACATCCACTACGACCCCGAGCTCGCCGCGCAGGTCGCCGACCAACCGCAGCGCTTGGGCGGGCCGATGTACGCGATCTTCCTCGAGGCCCGCGCCGCCGCCCACGCGCAGGACCCGGCCCGAGTCGAGGCTGCCGCCCGCGGGCTGCGCAGCGAGGGGATGGCGACCGAAGCCCTGAAGTACTTCAACCTCGCCGCGCACCTCTACCGAGATCACGGCGACAACGACCGCGCAGCGGCCTGCCGAGAAGCGGCCCGCGAACTGGCCGATACGAACGTCAGACGGACGCGGCGCGACCGCACGGCGATGCTTCTCACACCGCGCGAACGCGAGATCGTCCAGCTCATCGCGGCCGACATGTCCAACGGCGACATCGCCGCCAAGCTGGTCCTGAGCGTGCGCACGGTCGAGAACCACATCCGCAACATCCGCCGGAAGACGGGAGCGTCCACCCGGGGCGAGATCGTCGCCCTCGCCGCGACGAACAAGCGCTGAAGCGCCTCCCCTCAGCCGACCAGGCTGAAGCCGCCGTCGCTCGTGAGCACCTGGCCGACCAGCCACGACCCCGCCGGGCTGCAGAGCCAGCCGATCAGCTCGGCGGGGTCCTGGGGACGCCCGACGCGTCCGAACGCCGTCGTCGCCAGCCAGTCGTCGAAGTCGTCGAGCGAGCGGTCGGTGGTGTCGGGGTCGAGATAGCCCGTGTTCACCGGTCCGGGGTTCACGGTGTTGAGGATGATGCCGAGCTCGAGCAGCTCCGCCGCGACCGTTCCGGTGACGCCTGCGAGGGCGGCTTTGCTGGTCGCATAGGCCACCTCACCGACCATCGGGCCGTGGATCTGGCCCGACGTCATCCACACGACGTGCCCCCGGGGTGCGTCGTACGGTTTCGACCCCGAGATCCGGTCCCCGGGCCGGCGGGGCACCGACGGGACGTCGGCGAAGCGGGCGGCGAACGCCGCGGTGAGGAGCAGGGTCGCGCGGGTGTTGACGTCCCAGAACGCGTCGAGACGCTCGGGCGTCATATCGAGGATGCTGCCGTCGTCGCCGCTCTTGGCGTGGTTGCACACGAGGATGTCGAGCGCGCCCGTCACCGCGGCCGCCTCATCGACCAGGTCGGCCGCCGCCGTCGCGACGCTCAGATCGCCGGCGATGTCGGCGAAGCTCGCGTCGCCCACGAGGTGAGAACGGATGCCGTCGCGCACAGCGTCGAGATCGTCGCCGCCCCACGGCAGGTCGAGGTCATGCGGCCGGTGGTGATGGATGACGACGTTCGCGCCGAGTCCGGCGAGGGCGGTGGCGACGGCGAAGCCGATGCCCCGGCGGCGCGAGACGCCCGTGACCAGGGCGGTCTTTCCGGACAGCGGCAGAGCGGGCGCAGCAGAAGAAGCGTGCATGGGTGAACCTTTCGATCACGTCGGCGTCGACGCGCGGATGGGGGTCGGAAGCGAGTTCACCGGCATTGCATGGCGCTCAGCCTAGCGAGCTGCGACGATCGCGTCACCCGGAACGCGTCACCCGGCGCGGAGCAAAGGAACGCCGCGGCGGTCGAGGGCCGCCAGGCTGGTGGCCGGAGCCGCGGGGTCGACGATGACCCCCGTGACCTCGTCGAACGGCAGCACCGTGAACGGCGACACCGCGCCGATCTTCTCCTCGCTGCCGAGGACGTAGGTCTCGGCAGCGCGCTCGGCGAGCACGCGCTTCATGGCCGCTTCGTCGGCATCGCCCGTCGTCAGGCCCGCGTCGGCGTGGATGCCGGTGACCCCGAGCAGGAAGCGGTCGGCCCGCACCATCCGGGCGGCCTCGACCGCCGCGGCACCGCTCGCGACCGCCGAGTGCTTGAACAGCCGCCCGCCGATGATGATGACCTCGGCCGCGTGGTCGAGCAGCGCCGCGGCCACGGTCGGACTGTGGGTCACGATCGTGCACGTCAGTGCCGGATCGAGCGCTCGAACGGTGGCGAGCGCCGTGGTCCCCCCGTCGACGATCACGGTGCTCCCCGGCTCGACGAGGCCGGCGGCGAAGCGGGCGATGCGCTGCTTGCTCTCGGTTGCGACCGCCTGACGCGACGCGTAATCGGCGACCGCGGGCGACGCCGGAACCGCACCCCCGTAGACGCGAACCGCGAGGCCGGCGGCATCCAGCTCGCGAAGATCGCGGCGGATGCTGTCTTCGGAGACCCCCAGCTCGGCAGCCAGCTCCTTCGCGACGATGCGACCGTCGGCGCGGAGCCGCGCGAGCAGCAGATCTTTTCGCGATGCGGCAAGCATTCCGACTCCTTCACGTTTGTGCATGTTTATGCATACTATCGAGCCATGACCGCACAAGCCACGACCGATTCCCTCATGATCCTCATCGCCGGACCCTATGCGTCGGGCACCGGCGGCGACCCTGCCCTGATGCGGCGCAACCTGGATCGCCTGGAGGAGGCGGCGTGGCCGCTCTTCGAGGCCGGGCACATCCCGATGATCGGCGAGTGGGTCGCCCTGCCCGTGCTCTTCAGTGCAGGAGCCTCGGGTCCCACCGACCCCCTGGCCGAGAAGGTGATGTACCCGGTCGCCCATCGCCTGCTGCAGCGTTGCGACGCGGTCCTCCGCCTGCCCGGCGAGTCGCGCGGCGCAGATCAGGACGTCGCGATCGCCCGAGAGCGGGGCATCCCCGTCTACACGGCCCTTCGCGACGTGCCCGGTGTGGCGTGGCGTGAAGCGTTTCATTGAAGCGGCGGATGAACACTCAGGAGAATCATCAGGATTTCCCAGAAATGGCGGAAAGTGGATAGAGTCGGACGACGTGAACACTGCTCGTCGACTCCTCGCCCTGCCCGCCGCCGCGCTGACCGTCGCCCTGCTCGCGACCGGTTGCTCCACGCTCAACGCCTTCACCGGTGGCGGAGCGGCCGCCCCGGTCCGTGACGAGTCCGGCGCGATCGCCGAGTCGAACGCGAGCACCGACGTCTTCGCGATCCGCGTCGGCGACTGCATGCTCGACTCCGGCACGGCCGACACCGAGGTCACCGAGACTCCCACCGTCCCGTGCAGCGAGGCCCACGACCTCGAGGCCTACCACGCACAGGACATCGACGCCGACGAGTTCCCCGGCGTCGAGGCGGCCCAGACCGAGGCCGAGCAGGTCTGCTACGACGCGTTCGCCCCCTTCGTCGGCATCTCGTACGAGGAGTCGGTGCTCGGCTTCAACTACTACGTCCCCACCGCAGGCAGCTGGGACGCCGGCGACCGTGAGATCCTCTGCCTCATCGGCGACCCGCAGGGCCAGGTCACCGGCACCCTCGCCGGCGCCGCGCGCTGACGCTTCTTCTCGATCGCCCGCAACGGACACCCGTCCGCTGCGGGCGATCGTCGTTTCGCGGCGCCGTCAGATGAGCTCGTCGACCAGCTGACGGATGCGCTCGCGGATGTCGTCGCGGATGGGGCGGACGGCGTCGATGCCCTGACCCGCGGGGTCGTCGAGCTTCCAGTCCTCGTAGCGCTTGCCGGGGAAGAACGGGCAAGCGTCACCGCATCCCATCGTGATGACGACGTCGGATGCCTGCACGGCCTCGGTCGTGAGCACCTTCGGCTGCTCGGCGGTGATGTCGATGCCGAGCTCGGCCATCGCCTCGACCGCGACCGGGTTGATCCGATCGGCGGGCATGGACCCGGCGGAGCGGACCTCGATGCGGTCGCCGGCGATGTCGCGGAGGAACCCCGCGGCCATCTGCGAGCGACCGGCGTTGTGCACGCAGACGAAGAGAACGGAGGGCTTGGTGTCGGTCATAGTGCCTCTACTTTCGCGCATCTGCGGCGCGACGGCTGCTTTGGGAGGATGAGGACATGCACGACGCCGCCCCCATCGACCTCGACACCTGGCCGCGACGGCGGCACTTCGACCACTACCTGCGCACCGTTCGCTGCACCTACTCGATGACGGTCGAGATCGACGTGACGGACTTCGTCGCGGCGGTGCGCTCCTCCGGGCGCCGCACCTACGTCGCGCAGATCTGGGCGATCGCGTCGATCGTCAACCGCCATCCGGAGTTCCGCATGACGCTCACCGCCGACGGCGCGCCCGCGGTCTGGCCGGAGGTTCAGCCCTCGTTCACCGTCTTCCACCCCGAGACCGAGACGTTCTCGAGCGTCTCGGTGGCCTTCGACCGCGACTTCGCCGCCTTCCACGACGCCGCTGCCCGCGTGATCGCCGATCACGCCGGCAGCACCGAGCTCTTCCCGCAGGGTCCGCCTCCCCCGAACAGCTTCGACGTGTCGAGCCTGCCGTGGACCGACTTCACCGGTTTCAACCTGAACGTCGAGGGCGTCGAGGCTCACCTCGCGCCGATCTTCACGCTCGGGCGCTACGTCGAGCGTGACGGACGGATGCTGCTGCCCATGGCCGTGCAGGTGCACCACGCCGCGGCCGACGGCTTCCACACCGCTCGACTCGTCAACGACCTGCGCGAGCTCTTCGCCGACGTCGCCTGGCTCGCAGCATGAGCGCGCTGCGCGAGTGGCTGCGCTCGCAGGCCTCGCTGACCGGCACCCCTCCGGCGTTCGACACCGACCGGCTCCCCGCATCGCCGGTGACGCTGTTCGAGAAGTGGATCCACCAAGCAGCCGCCGCGGGTGTCGCCGAGCCCCACGCCGCGACCCTCGCGACGGTCGCCGCGGACGGCATCCCCGATGCCCGCACACTGATCGTCAAAGACGTCGACGACCGCGGCTGGGCGTTCGCGAGCACGCGCTCCTCCGCGAAGGGCGGGCAGCTCGCAGCGCAGCCCGCAGCAGCCCTGGCGTTCTGGTGGCAGCCGGTCATGCGCGCCGTGCGCGTGCGCGGGCCGGTCTGTGAGGCGAGCGCGGACGACACCGCAGCCGACCTCGCGGCACGGTCGGAGGCGGCACGCCGGGACGTCGCGGAAGGCGACTGGGCGCTGTGGCGCATCGAGGCGACCCGCGTGGAGTTCTGGCAGGGATCGCTCGACCGTCGCCACACCCGCGTCGTCTACGAGCGCGATGGGGCGGGCTGGCGGCACGCCCTGCTCGGAGACGCAGGATGACGGTGCACTACTCTTTCGCGCCTCCCACGGCCGCCGAGTTCGCGATGCTCTATGGCGAGACGGGCTGGGCCGAGTGGTCGCTCGAGACCTTCGAAAACGCGCTCGCCGGCAGCTGGGTCGTGTGCACGGCGCGTGATGACGACGGTCGCCTGATCGGCCTCGGTCGCCTGATCAGCGACGGCGCCCTGCACGCATTCGTCACGGAGATGATCGTGGCGACGGCAGCGCGTGGCGGCGGCATCGGGAGCGAGATCCTGCGGATGCTGGTCGACGAGTCACGTCAGCGCGGCGTGAACGACATCCAGCTCTTCGCCGCGCGCGGCCGAGCCGCGTTCTACGAGCGCCACGGCTTCGCTCCCCGCACCGCCGAGGGTCCGGGCATGGACATCGTCGCCGAGCGCTGACCCCTCGCCCCGGGCGGTCGGCTCGCCAGGATGTGCGGATGCGCGGGGCGCCGGATCCGCACATCCTGGCGACTCGACGGGCGGTGGCGGCGGCGGGGCTCAGAACTGCGACGCGGCAGCGGCGGAGTGGATGCTGCGGTCGCGGATCTCGTTCCAGGTGAGCGCGACATTCCCGACCGGGCCGGCCGCGGTGCCCGCCACCTCTTCGACGCGGTCGAGCAGACGCCGGGTGTCGGTGCACGAGCTGATGTCGACGACGGCGACATCCACGTAGCGACCGCGCGCCCGTTCGAGATCGGCGTGCAGCCGGGTGGCGAGCGCTGCCGCGGCCGCATGCATCTTGCGTTCGGGGACGCGGTCGGCATGCCGCAGCAGGACGACCAGGTTCCGCAGCGCCGCGAGACCCGACGCGTGGGCGAGGAGGGAGTCGTAACGCTGCTTGAGTTCGATGCGGGAGCGGCGGGCCGTCGGCTCCGCCTCCAGATTCACCGTCCACACCAGGCAGGTGGGCTCGCCCTCGGTGGCGAGGGACGCGATGGCTGCCGCCATCGGTTCGGGTCGGTCACCGGCAACGGCGATGCGGGGATTCACGGGAGCCCTTCGGGTAGCGGTCATCGTCTTGCCGACCAGACTTCCCGGCGCACCTGCTCGGTCTCACGGCCGAACACCCTCACCATATGCCACGGCGCCCGCGCCCCGGCCCGCCCCACCGCGCGTGTCACGCGTCCTCGTCGAGAGCGGCGGTATCGGTGCCGTCGCTGAACCGATGCCCCGAGCTCACCGCAGCGCGGGCGATGACGATGGCCGCCACCGCCGAGGTGATCAGCTGCAGGAGCACCGCGAGCACGACTTTGACGACGTTGTCCACGGTCGGGACCTGCAGCACCGCGCCGACCGTGATGAACGCGACCCCCAGGCCGGCCGCAGTGGCGACGGCTGAGATGCGCGCGTAGGGGTCGAGGAAGCGCCGCAGGCCGACCGCGGCGACGACGAAGATGAGCGCGCCCAGCAGGGCGATGATCTGACCGATGAGCTCGAGGATCGTCATCGACGCCCTCCCGTCAGCGCGCGGGCCAGAGAGACCGCCGCGAGGAAGGCGACGAGGGTCGCGACCAGCACGAGGTCGAACGTGCCCTCGCGCGCCAGACGTACGCCGACGAGCGCGACGAGCCCGACCAGGCTGAAGGTGAGCAGGTCGGCAGCGATGACACGGTCGGCGGGGGTCGGGCCGCGCAGGATGTGCACGACGGACGCGATCATCGCGATCGCGCATCCCGCCGCGGCGAGGTCCAGCAGATTCATCTCGGTCCTCCCAGTGCGACCGCGCGCGTCATCCGGCGGTCCATGTCGGCGAAGTCGGCCAGCGCCGAATCGGTGTCGCGGTGGTACAGCGAATGCACGATGACGAAACGCGCCCCGGCATCATCTCGCGCCGCGCCGAGGGCCAGCGTGCCGGGAGTCAGTGTGATGAGGACGCTGATCGCGGTGACGTGCAGGTCACCCGCCGACCCCAGCGGAAGCCGAACGACGCGTGGCGTCGCGGCCAGCCCCGGGCTGAGGATGTCGCCGAGCACTCTCACAGACGTCAGCGTGAGCTGCGCGGCGAACCAGCAGACGAAAGCCGCGAATCGGAAGGGCAGAGTGAGGATGCTGAGGATCACGGCAGCACCGCCCCGACGTAGCCGGTCGTATCGAGCAAGCCGGCGGCCGCGACCTCCGCGAGGGCGAACAGCCCCTGCGCGCCGAGCCCGAGGGCGAGGGTCGCCGCGGCGAGCACGACAGCCGGCACCGCGAGCGCTGCGCGGGTCGTGGGGCGCTGCGCCACCGCGAGCCCGCCGCGCCGGACCGGCCCGGCCGGCCCGACCGGCTCACCGCCGCTGACTGTGCGGGCGAACACGGCGTTGAAGATCTTCAGCATCGACAGCAGGGTGATCAGGCTCACCACGATCGCGATGACCGCCGCCGCGACCTGTCCGTCCTCGACCGCCGCGACGAGCAGCATGAGCTTCGCGAAGAAGCCCGAGAACGGCGGGATGCCGGCGAGCGACAGCGCTGCGACCCCGAAGGCGACCATCAGCACGGGTTCACGGCCGACACGACCGCGCAGGTCGTCGAGGCGGTCCGTCCCGAATCGGGTCTCGATGGCGCCCGCAGACAGGAACAGCGATGCCTTCACGATCATGTGGTGAAGCAGGTAGAAGATGCCCGCGGCCAGACCCACGGGGGTGGACAGCGCGACGCCGAGCAGGATGTAGCCGATCTGGCTGACCATGTGGAAGGCGAGGATCGACCGCATCCGGTCTTCGCCGACCGCGCCGAGCACACCGATCAGCATCGTCGCGCTGAAGACGGCCACGCCGATCCAGAGGTAGGTCTGGTCGCCCTCGAAGCCGACGGCGTAGATGCGGTAGATGGCGTAGATCGCGACCTTCGTGTGCAGACCCGAGAACATCGCGGTGATAGCCGGCGTCGTCGACGGGTACGCGCGGGCGAGCCACCCGTGCACGGGGACCACGGCAGCCTTCATGGCGAGCGCGAAGAGGCAGACCCCGAGCGCTGCCGCCACCAGCGGCGACTCCTGAGCAGCGCCGGCAAGCTCGGCGAGGTTCACCGTGCCCGCGACACCGTAGACGAGCGCCACCCCGCCCAGGAAGACCGTGGAGACGAACAGGTTGAAGGTGACGTAGAGCCTCGAGCCGGTCACCGACTCGTCGGTGCCGCGCCCGCGACGCGAGAGCACCAGAAGCCCGTACGAGGGCAGCAGCATGACCTCGATGAAGACGAAGAGGTTGAACAGGTCGGCCGTCAGGAGCGCGCCGTTCACTCCCGCCGTCAGCACGAGGACGAGTGCCGGGAAGAGCCGATTGCGACCGGTGTCCGCGACGATCGCGAAGACGACACAGACGAGGGTGAGCAGGCCCGCCACCGTGAGCATGAGGGCGGAGAAGGCGTCGGCGACGAAGGGGATGGCGATGCCGTTGGGCCATCCGCCGATCCCGTGGGCGACCACCGATCCATCGGCTGTCGCCCACACGAGCCCGGCGGCCGCGATGATGTTCGCCGTCAGGATCGTCAGGAGCAGGACGATCGCCCACCGATGACGATGGCGCGCGAATGCGGCGACACCGCTCGCGAGGAGAGGCACCGCGACGATGAGCGGAAGCAGCGCGTCGTTCATCGTCGTCCTCCTCGGGTCGGGGCCGGGGCCGCGGCCTTCGCATCGTCGGGCCCTGCATCGTCGGGCCCTGCATCGTCGGCGCCCGCATCGTCGAGCCCGGCGTCTTCGGACGGGCTGCCCGTGACGGCGAGGACGAGCAGGTAGATGGTGATCGCGAAGGCGATGACGATCGCGGTCAGAACGAACGCCTGCGGCAACGGATCGGCCGTGGTCGCCGGGTCCAGCGCCTCGCCGAGCGGCTCGTCGCGCGAACCGATGCCGCCGGCGCTGAACAGCAGCAGATTGACCGCGTGCGAGAGCAGCACGAAGCCGAGGATGACGCGCAGCCGGTCTTCCTGCAGCAGCAGGTAGACCGCTCCGGCGACGAGCACACCGATCGTGAGGGCGAGGATCACCGGACGCTCCTTTCTGACGAACGGTCGGTTCGGACCGCATCGGCGGGAGACAGACCGCGGCGATTGATGGCGGCGAGGATGACCCCGAAGACCGCGAGATACACACCCAGGTCGAAGACGAGGGCCGTGGTGAGGTGCAGGCTGCCGATGTCGAAGTGCAGCGGCCGGAGGAACGAGCCGTCGAGAAGCCCCAGCACACCGGTGCCGACCGCGATGACGATGCCCGCTCCGGCGATCGCGAGGTAGGAGCGCTCGATCCGCGGGATCTCGTCGCTCGGGGCGGCGAGGTAGATCAGCGCGATGGCGGCGGCACCGATGAGCGCTGCGATGAAGCCGCCGCCCGGGGCGTTGTGGCCGCGCAGCAGCGCATAGGCCGACCCCACCACCATCACCGGCGCCACGATGCGTCCCACGGCGGTGAGGAAGACCGCGTTGACGCGGGCGTTCGAAAGCGCGGCAGCGGTTCCCTTCCCCGACGGACGGTCGACTGCTCGGCGCGCCTCGAGAAGCGCCGTGATCGAGACCGCGGCGATCCCCAGGACGACGAGCTCGCCGAGCGTGTCGAGCGCCCGGAAGTCGACCAGGATCGTGTTCACGATGTTGGTGCCGCCGGTCAGCTCCTTCGCCTCGCGGAGGAAGAAGGCGGCGACGTCCGAGAGCTCGCGGTGTCCGGTGAACACGAGCGCGGCGAGCGTCGCGGTCACCCCGGCGGCGAGCGCGGCGATGGCTGCGAGCACGCGTCGTCGCGGGCGCGACGGGCGCAGGCGGCGCGGCATCCGGCGCAGCACGAGCACCATCACCACGACGGTCAGGATCTCGACGAGGAGCTGCGTCACCGCGACATCCGAAGCCCCCAGAACCAGGAACCACAGCACGACGGCGAACCCGGCCACACCCACGCTGATGATCGCGGTCAGGCGGCGGGTGGCGACCGAGACCGCGATCACCCCTGCCGCGACGAGCAGGAGCAGGAGCAGATCGAGCACGAGGAACGGCTCGTCGTAGCGCGGCCAGCCGCGCCACAGCGTGGGCAGCGCCGCCGCGGCGGCCCCGATCAGCAGGATCGGCACGACGAGGTTCGCGGCGGGGGCGTCGGAGCGCGTCAGGTCGCCGACGCGGCGTCCGAGCGCGATGATGCCCCGCTGCGCGTGCTGGACGGCGAGGACGCCCGACCACCGCTGCGGTGCCGGCGGAGCGGGAGCACCGCGCAGCCGGAGGCCGACCAGCGTTCCGAGCACGATCGCCGTCAGCGACAGCAGCAGCGCCGCGTTCACACCGTGCCAGAGGTAGACGCCCGAGACGGATGCCACGTCGACGCCCGCGGCCCCCGCTGCCGCAGGTCGCACGACCGGGTCGAGAAGCGGCGCCCCCGCCCCGAGAGCCAACCCCAGGATCGCCGGGACGGATACCGCGACCGACATCGCTCGGGTGTCGCGCCAGGGGCGTGCCTGCGGCCCGTGCTCACCGGGCCGAGCGGCACCGAGGCGACCGGGCAGCAGGGGAAGCACCAGGCGCACGCTGTACGCCACCGTCAGCACGGCTCCGGCGGCGGCCACGATCGCGAGCGTCCATGACAGCGCAGGCGAAGCCGCCGTGAGGAACGAGTCGAGAAGCAGCTCCTTGCTGATGAACCCGAGCATCGGAGGGATGCCGGCCATGCTGACCGCCGCGAGGATCAGCATCGCGGCATCCCAGCGAAGAATCCGCCATGATCCGCGGAGCTCGGTCAGGATCCGGGTCCCGGTGCGCTTCTCGACCAGTCCGACGCCCATGAAGCCGGCGGACTTGAACAGCGCATGAGCGACCACATGCGCGCTCGCCGCGAGCATCGCCGTCGGCGTGCCGACGCCGATCACCGCGACCAGAAGGCCGAGCTGACTGACGGTCGAGTACGCCAGCAGCTCCTTCATGTCGGCGCGCCGGACCGCGAAGAACGCCCCCATGAGAGCCGTCCAGAGCCCGACCCCCACGAGAAGCGGCGACCAGATCGCCGCCGCGGACGCGGCGGGCGCGAAGAGCATGAGCAGGAAGATCCCCGCTTTCACCATCGCCGCCGCATGCAGATAGGCGCTCACCGGGGCGGGCGCCACCATGGCATCCGGCAGCCAGGCGTGGAACGGGAACTGCGCCGACTTCGTCATGGCCGCGATAGCGACGAGCACCGCGACGATCGTCGCGAATCCCGGGTCTTCGCGCCACAGCGGATGGGCGAGGACGGTGGTGAGTTCGGTGGTGCCGGTGCGGGCGATCAGGGTCACAACGGCGGCGAGGAGAGCGAGACCGCCGGCGGCGGTGACGAGAAGCGTACGCGTCGCAGGCTCTTTCGCCGCGGGGCCCGAGCGGAGGATCAGCAGATACGAGCACAGGGTCGTCAGCTCCCACGTCACGAAGAGGACGACGAGGTCGTCGGCCAGGACGAGGGTGAGCATCGCGGCCGCGAACGCCGTCATCAGGCCGTAGAAGCCCGGCGATCGAGGCTGGCGCAGGTAGGAGGTGGAGTAGACGAGCACCACCGCGCCGATCGCGAGCACCACGACGGCGAACAGCAGCGCCAGCCCGTTCAGCCGGAGGCGCAGCGCGATGTCGAGTGCTGGGATCCACGGCACTGATTCGCGGACGACCTGCTGCGGGTTCCATGCCGAGAGCACGAGCCCGAGCACCCCGAGCATGCCCCCCGCCAGAGGCCACCCGGCGTACCGCCCCGTCAGGCGTACGAACGCAGGGGCGAGGGCCACTAACAGCCAGGCTGCGGCGACGGCAGCGATGAGAGTCATGCGCGCCGCCGCCCGGTCAGGGCGTTCGCGGGCGCGCGGCAACAGAGGGCAGGCAGGACAGTGAGCACGGATCCTCCGGGTTCGATCGACGACTACGCGCCGACCAGACTTCCCGGCTCACCAGCTGACAGCGTACCGGGGGCCACCTGGGGGAATCAGGTGCGCGCGAACACTTGACATCGCACACATGAGTGGTTTTTCACGCGACCGGTGCGTCGCGTTCGGTCGCGTCGCCCTCGCACCGGGCACTCCGAGTCGTCATACTGGCGAACATGGATTCGACGGGCATGGATGCCGTGAACGACTGGCTGCTCACGTGGGGCGACCATCTCTGGACCTGGATCATCCTCCCCGTGGTCGTCGTCCTCGGGCTCTACTTCACCGTCCGATCGGGCGTCGTGCAGTTCCGCCTGATCCCCGAGATGTTCCGCACCCTGACCGACAAGACGCCGCAGACCGCGGACGGCAAGCCGCAGTCGGTCTCCGCCTTCCAGGCCTTCACGATCTCCGCGGCCTCCCGCGTGGGAGTCGGGAACATCGCCGGCGTCGGCACCGCCATCGCGGTGGGCGGCCCGGGTGCGGTGTTCTGGATGTGGGTCATGGCGTTCGTCGGCGGAGCGTCGAGCTTCATCGAATCGTCGCTGGCACAGCTGTTCAAGACGCGCGACCGCGGCAGTTTCCGCGGCGGCCCGGCGTACTACATGCAGCGCGGTCTGGGCGCCCGGTGGCTCGGCATCCTCTTCGCCGTCATCCTGATCGTCTGCTTCCCCTTCGCGTTCAGCTCGCTGCAGGCCAACACGATCTCGGCGACCATCAGCTCGAGCGTCGGCGGCGACCTGCCCTGGCTGCCGTGGGTCATCGGGGCGGGCATCGCGCTCCTCACCGGGCTCGTCGTGTTCGGCGGGGTGCGCCGCATCGCCTCGGTGACGCAAGTGCTCGTGCCGATCATGGCGCTCGCCTACCTCGTGCTCGGCGTGATCGTCGTCGCGCTGCACCTCGACCGGATCGGGCCGGTGTTCGCCGAGATCTTCACGTCGGCCTGGGGCTTCAACGAGGTCGTCGGGGCTGCGTTCGGCTATATCGTCCTCACCGGCGTCAAGCGCGGCATGTTCTCGAACGAGGCGGGGCTGGGCTCGGCCCCGAACGCCGGCGCGAGCGCCGCCGTGACCCATCCGGTGAAGCAGGGTCTCGTGCAGACCCTCGGCGTCTACTTCGACACGTTCCTCGTGTGCTCGGTGACCGCCTTCATCATCCTCGTCTCCGTCCCCGACCTCGCCGGGGCCTCACGCGGCATCGATCTGACGCAGGGAGCCCTCGTCGACACCCTCGGTGAGTGGTCGAACATCGCCCTGAGCATCATCATCTTCATGCTCGCGTTCTCGTCGATCCTCGGGAACTACTACTACGGCGAATCGAACATCGAGTTCATCTCGACCAACCGCACCGTGCTGACGGGGTACCGCGTGCTCGTCGTCGCCGCCGTCCTCGGTGGATCGGTCGTCGGAGCCGACCTTGTGTGGAACTTCGCCGACGGCGTGATGGGGCTGATGGCGCTGACGAACCTCATCGCGATCGCGCTGCTGTCGGGCATCGCTTTCCGGCTTCTCAAGGACTACACCGAGCAGCGGCGCGCCGGGCTCGACCCCGTATTCACGCGCGAGCGACTGCCCGGTGTCCGCGGCATCGAGTGCTGGGAGGACGAGCTCACCGTCACCGGCCCGATCGACCTGCCCGTGCGCGCACGACAGGCCGCCAAGCACCGCGACCACCTGCACAACCGCCGATGACCGTCGGCTCGACGGCTCATGACCCGCCGATCGCGACCGAAACGCTTCGCATTGCCGCGCGCGCTCCGCACCATGCGGGGGTTGCCGCCAGGATGAAGAGATGCCGCGCGTGATCCAGACGCCCCGAACCGCCATTCGAGGCCCATACGCCAAGAGCGCGCGCACGCGCACGCTGATCCTCGACGCCGCCTTCTCCGTCTTCGCGGGCGCGGGCTACCGCAAGGGCTCGCTGCGCGAGATCGCCGACCGCGTCGACATGAGCGAGGCTGGGCTGCTGCACCACTTCCGCAACAAAGCCGAGCTGCTGCTGGCGGTGCTGGACCACCGTGACGACCTCGCGCGCAGCAGGTTCTCGTTCGAGGAGCACTCGGGACGCGATGCGCTGGAGGATCTCGTTGCCCTCGCCGACTACAACTCGACGATCCCGGGGGTCATCGAGCTGTTCTGCACCCTGTCGGCGGAGGCGACCTCACCCGACCACCCCGCCCACGACTTCTTCCGGAACCGGTACGAGACCAGCCGGAAGATCGTGGTCGACGCGCTCAGCGTCATCCGGTCGGAGGGCGGCCTGCGGGCGGACGTCGACATCCCCAGCGCCGCCGCGCGGTCGATCGCGGTGTGGGACGGCCTGCAGATCCAGTGGCTCCTCGATCGGACGACGCTCGATATGGCCGACGAACTGCGCGCCTGCTTCGACGAGTTCCTTCTCGAGGACCTCGCCCCCGCCCGTCGCGCCACCCCCTGACCCGGGACCGACCGTCGACTCGCCAGAGTCTGCGGATGCGGGACGGCCCGGATCGGCATTTCCTGGCGAGTCGAGCGGCGGGGCTCAGGAGAAGCCGATCAGCCACGTGAGGCCGTAGCGGTCGGTGACCTGCCCGTCGTGATCGCCCCAGGCACGACGCTGCAGCGGGTCGATGATCGTGCCCGCGTCGGCCAGCAGGTCGAACCAGCGGCGTGACGTCTGCTCGTCTCCCGCGCCGAGGAGGGCGAACATCATCCCGGACATCGACGGCCGTGCGGCACCCCCGGGATCATCGGCTCCGAACAGATCCACGTGGCCGCGCAGCTCGCCGTGCGCGATGAGATCTCCACGTCCGTCCCGGCGACCGAAGTCGGCGAAGGTGTGGAGCTGGAGTTCACCGCCGAACACCGACCTGTAGAAGCGGAGAGCTTCGGCGGCGTCGCCGGCGAAGTGGAGGTAGGGAACCGGCGCGGGCATGCCCGAACGCTACGCCCGTCCCCCGGCGCGCGCCCCCGTCGACTCGCCAGAAGATGCGGATGCCGGGCCCCCGTGACCCGCACAACCTGGCGACTCGACGTCAGGAGGACGGGGCCGCAGTCGACTCGCGCCAGACCACGTGCTGGAGGGGACCGGCGGCGGACGGCGGCTGGTCACCCCGCATGAGCGCGATGAGCCGGTCAGCGGTCCGGCGGCCGAGCTCGACGTAGTCCATCGACACACTCGTGAGGGAGGGCGTCTGGAATGCACTCGTCGGCGAGTCGTCCCAGCCCGTCACGCTCACATCCCCCGGCACGGTCCAGCCGCGCTCGAGGGCTCCACGGATGGCGCCGGTCGCGATGAAGTCGTTGGCGGCGATGACGGCCAGCGGGAGCGAACCCTCGTCGAGCGAGCGGATCGCGTCCAGGCCGGACTGCGCGCTCCAGTCCCCCTCGACGACTCCGACGGACTGCACGCCCAGGCGAGCGACCGTCGCCTCGTACGCCCGACGGCGCGCATCCGCCGAGGGATAGCTCCGCGCTCCCGTGATGTGCAGGAACCGGCGGTGCCCGAGCTCCGCGAGCCGCTCGACCATGCTCACGAGCGGGTGCACGTCGAGCATCTCGCCCGAGACGCGCATGTCGTCGTCGAACTCGGCGAGCGTCAGGACCGGGACGTTGGGATCGACGTGCACGAGATCATCGCCCGGCACGGGCGCGTAACACAGGATGCCCTCGAACTGCCGGGAGTCGATCATCTCCAGCAGTCGCGGACGACGCTGGTCCGGGGCGTTGGGGATGCTCTGCACTTCGACGTCGTAGCCGGCGGCCCGCGCGCGCTCGATCGTGCCGGCGATGAGCGGAGCCGAGTGGAACGCGGTGATGGGGAGGACGGCCGCCAGGCGGCCCGTTCGCGTCGTGCGCATCGAGCGGGCGGCGAGGTTCGGCCGGTAGTCGATCTCGCGCGCCGCTTCCAGCACCCGCTCGCGAGTGGCGGCGGAGATGCCGGCGCGCCCGGTGAAGACCTGCGAGACCGTCGATTGCGACACGCCGGCACGCGCTGCGACGTCGCGGCTGGTTGGCCGTTTCCCCATGACTGCCTTTCCTGGCATGTGACTCTACCGACGTTCGTCGACGACGGCCTCTCGCGATTGATACTACGTATCACTGCTACGTACCAGTAATCGCCCTGCCCCGGCTCCGCGGCATCCGTCGACTCGCCACGATGTGCGGATGCGGCGCACCCCAGACCCGCCATTCCTGGCGAGTCGACGGAGGGACAGAGGGACAGAGGGACCGGGGGTCAGGGGGTCAGGGCGCGGGACCAGAGGGGGCGGTGGCGGTCGACGTAGTCGCGGACGGCGGCCCAGTGGGCGCCGTGCCCCTCGACGAACATCGTCGCCCACGGCTCACGGCCAGACCGGTGCGAGGTCTCGAGGAGCGCGTACATCGCATCGACCCGGTCGCTCATCGCGCGCGGCAGCTCCGCGCGCAGCGCGGCGGATGCGCCATAGCCGTCGATGAACGAGCCCAGGCGCCCCGCGGCCACCGCCGGCTCCTCCGCGGGGTCGCCGAGAGCGAAGGTCTGCGCGGCGTAAGCGAGGTCCCACAGCCGTGTGCTCGGGGCCGCGGCATCCCAGTCGATGAAGACCCAACGCTCCCCCACGACCAGGTTCCAGGGCGCGAGGTCGTTGTGACACACCAGCTCGTCACCCGGCGCCGCGATCGCCGTCTCCCAGATCGCGCCGGCGGGCGCGACGAACGCCGCAGACGCGTCATGGATGTCGCGGACGAGGGCTCCGACGCGTCGCATCTGATCGAGGCCCATCGGGCCCGCGTCGATCGCGAGCGTCCCCTCGACGAACTCGGTGACCTGCCTGCCGGTGCCGTCGCGTCCGCGGGGCTCGGGAGCGTCGATCCCGCGCGCTCGAAGCGCCTCGACGAACGCGATGACACTGGGAGTCGATGCCGTCCACGCCTTGCGAACGGTGTCGCCGATGCGCACCACGCTGCCGCTCGCATTGCCGCCGTCGAGCCGCTCCTCCCCCGCATCCCCCACCTCCCCCGCTTCCCCCGCTTCCCCCACTTCCCGCACGCCCCCGAGCGTAAGCCCCCACCCCCCTCTAGCCCCGTCGAGTCGCCAGAAACAGCGGGTCCGGGGCCGACCGCATCCGCATTTCGTGGCGACTCGACGGGTCGAGGCGGGGGTCAGGCGGGGAAGGGGATCGGGCGGAGGAGCTGGCCGGGGCGCAGGTCGTCGATGATGCCGCGGTAGGGCGCCGCGACCTCGCCGATGCGAGCCTGACCCGCGTCGAGCGGGCGATCGACGCGCATCAGGTGCACCTCGCCCCGATACCGCCCGTAGACGTCGAGGTCGGCCTGCAGGCTGCCGCGCTCGCGCGCATCGGCGTTGCGGATGCGCGAAGGACGGATGCCGCCGCGCGTCTCGTCCAGCCGGAAGGATGCCGCCGCCTCCTCGACCCGCAACCGCCAGGGCCGCTCCACCAGCACGGATGCCGCGGCATCGAGCCCCACCACCGGCAGCGTCACGGTGCCCGTCGCCTCGAACTCCGCGATCCAGGCCGCGTGGTCGTCGGCCACCGCGCCCTCGGCGCAGACGACGACCGCCTCGGGAACGAGCCGCCGCAGCTGGAGGTACGAGCGCCAGGCGTTGCGGTGCCGCTGCTCCTCGAGCGTCGGCAGACCGAGGTGCAGCGGTGCACGCAGCTCGCGCTCGCCGGGGATGAACGCGAACACCGGCATCCCCCGGTCGAGGAACAGCCGCGACTGCGCCACGAGGAACGACGTCGTGAGTCCGGTCTCGGGGCGCGGGTAGAAGTTGTGCCACCCGGCGACGGGCAGCCCCGCCAGCTCGTCGAGGAACGCCGCGTCGACGGTGCTCGCGTTGACGGCGATGCGGCACCCCGAGGCCTCGGCGATCCGGCCGATCTCATGCGCGTCGAAGCCGTAGTCGAGTCGCAGCATCGTGATGCCGCGGCGCGCGAGCCAGCCCCACCCCTCTTCGCCGGCCACGACGTGCTCGAGCGCGACGGGCGAGACGTCGGCGCAGAAGGTCAGTCCGTCGTCGTCGTGCGCCGCGCGCAGCACGTCGCCGAACGCATCGAGCTCGCCGGTGTCGACCATGTGCAGCGAGGTGAACAGCATCCGCTCGTCACCGCAGTCGACGGACGCGCCGGGCGCCGCTGTGGGCGACGGCGCCGTCGCGAGCACCTGGTCGATGACGGCCCGCCGCGTCTCGGCGGCATCCGTGGGGTAGATCGAGAACAGCATCGGGGCGCTCCCGTCTCAGCCGAGCCGCTCGACCATGTGCTCCTTGAACCCGAAGAACCAGGTCAGCACGAAGCCCATGATGTACGAGATCACGAGGCCGCCGACGTACCAGAGCCACGCGCCGTTCGTGATGACGGCGGTCATGAGCACGCCCGAGAGGCCGAGCGCACCGGCGCCGAATCCTCCCGTGGCCTGGATGCCGAAGGCGACGAACGCACCGCCGAAACCACCGCCGAGGCACGCCGTGATGAGGGGGTAGAACAGCGGGAGCGAGACGCCGTAGATGAGGGGTTCGCCGACCCCGAGCACACCGATCGGCAGCGCCGCGCGGATGATGTTCTTCAGCCGGGTGCTCTTGGTCTTGAGGAAGATCGCGATCGCCATGCCGACCTCGCCCGCCCCGGCCATCGCCAGAACCGGCAGCAGCTCCGTGAAGCCGTGATCGGTGATGAGCTGCGCGTGGATCGGAGTCAGACCCTGGTGGATGCCGAGCATGACCAGGGGCAGGAACAGCGACGACAGCAGGTATCCGCCGACGACGCCGCCGCGCTCGAGGGCGAAGTCGATGAGCAGCCAGTTGATGCCCTGCATGAGCAGGCCCGAGATCGGCATGATCACGAAGATGCAGATGACGGCGCCGATGAGAAGCGTCACGACCGGCACGACGAAGAGGTCGGCCCAGGCGGGAACGCGCTTGCGGATCCACTTCTCGATGACCGTGAACAGCCACGCCGTGACCATGACGCCGATGATGCCGCCGAGCGCGGGCTTGAGCTCGCCGAACAGCGGAAGGACGAGCGGCTGAGCGGGGGTGACCGTGCCGTCGGCGGCCGTCGTCGCGGCGATGCCGGCGAGCGCGGGGAGGTACGAGATGGCGCCGGCGATGAGGCCGAGCACGGGGGTGCCGCCGAACTCCTTCGCCGTGTTCAGACCCACGATGAGGTTGAGCGAGGTGACGACGATCGTGCCGAGGGCGGCGAACACCAGGAACCACGGGTTGGCGGTGACACTCGGGTCGATGAGCTTCCAGATGTTTCCGATCGCCACGACGAGTCCGCAGGCGATGAACCCCGGGATGATGGGCACGAAGATGTTCGCGATGTGACGGAACAGCCCGTGCACCCGCGAGGTGTGCCGCGACTTCACCTTCTGCGTGTTCTGCTGCTGCAGCGTGCGCAGGTCGGTCGCCGCGTCGACGGGCTCGCCGCCGCCGGATGCCCGCGCTCCCGCGGCCCGGCTCCCCGCCGCAGCCGCGGCGATGTCGGCGACCTCGTCCTCGGGGTCGTCGACGGGAGCCTCGGCCGGAGCATCGACGACCTCAGCGAAGGCGTCGCGCAGGCGCTGTGCGTGACCGGGACCGACGACGACCTGCAGCTGCGGACCGTCGACGACTCCCATGACGCCGTCCAGGCGCCGCAGCGCCGCGACATCCGCTTTCGACGGGTCGTGCAGATTCAGTCGCAGCCGCGTCATGCAGTTCGTGTACGAGGCGATGTTCTGCGAGCCGCCGACGAGCGGCAGGATCTCCTCGCTGAGTTCGGGGTAATCCACGGTGATTCCTTCCGGCGGACGGGGTTCGGGTGTTGGGTGCTGGGTTCGGGGCTGGTTCGGCTTGCGGCGGCGGGTCAGCCGCGTGCGCGCACGGCCTCGCGGACGAAGCCCGCGCCCGCACTCAGCCGCTCGCGGGCGGTGGCCGCGTCGACGTCGCAGAGGATCGCGACGATCGCGGTCTTGGCGTGACCGTCAGCCTCGTCGAGCGCGCGGCGCGCGGTCGCCGTGTCGCAATCGGTCGCGGCCTGGACGATGCGGACGGAACGGGCGACGAGCTTCTCGTTGCTCGGGCGCACGTCGACCATGAGGTTGCCGTAGACCTTGCCGAGACGCACCATCGTCGCCGTCGAGATCATGTTGAGCACGAGCTTCTGGCTCGTGCCGGCCTTGAGCCGGGTCGAGCCGGTCAGCACTTCGGGACCGTTGTCGATCTCGATCGCGACGTCGGCGTGGGCGCTGATCTCGGCGTTCGGGCTGCACGAGATCGCCACCGTCGCGGCGCCGATCCGGCGGGCCTCGTCGAGTCCGCCGATGACGTAGGGCGTGCGACCGGATGCCGCGATGCCCACGACGACGTCGCGCTCGGTGAGTTCGATGCCGGAGAGGTCGTCGGCGCCGAGCTCGCGGGAGTCCTCCGCTCCCTCGACTGCGCGGAACATCGCCTCGTGACCGCCGGCGAGCAGGCCGACGACCTGCGCGGGGTCGGTGCCGAAAGTGGGCGGGCACTCGGCCGCGTCGAGGACGCCGAGGCGGCCGCTGGTGCCGGCCCCCTGGTAGACGAGGCGTCCTCCGGCCGAGAGTGCGGCGACAGCGAGGTCGACGGCGCGGGCGATCTCGGGGATGGCCGCGGAGACTGCGCCGGCCACGCCGGCATCCTCGTCGTTCATGACGCGGAGGATCTCGTCGACGGACATCGCGTCGAGCTCGCCGGTGAGCGGGTTGGGCGTCTCGGTGGCGGGGGTCGGGTGCGGGGTGGTCACGGGTGCTCCTCGTCGGGATGCTGCGCACGCCGATGGGTGCGTGGCACGTTGTTTCACACAGGGTGCTCTTTGCGGCATCTTTTGTCAAGATCTGTGGAAGACTGAACCGACTTCCCGAGGAGGCACATGGACGGCGACGTCCTCGAAGCGACCCGCGCGATCATCCCCCGCCTGCGCCCGGCTGAGGTGCAGGTGGCTCGCGCGGTGCTCGACGATCCGTCTTTCGCGGTGACCGCGACCGTCACCAGCCTCGCCGAGCGCGCGTCGGTGTCGCAGGCGTCGGTCGTGCGCTTCGCGAAGAGCCTCGGATTCGCGGGCTATCCGTCGTTCCGCGTCGAGCTCGCACAGGAGGTATCGCGGCGAGCGATCGAGCTCGAGCGCTCGAACATCGCCGAAGGCGAGCTCAACCCCTCCGACTCGCCCGCCGAGATGGTCGCGAAGGTCGCGTTCCACGAGGCGCGCACGATCGAGCAGACCGGCCGGATGCTCGATCTCGAGGCCCTCGAGCGCATCGCCCGGGCGATCGCCGACAGCGAGCGCGTCGTCACCTTCGGCGTCGGCGCGTCGGGCCTCGCCGCTGCCGACCTCGCGCAGAAGCTGCAGCGCATCGGGATCATGTGCCTGAGCTCGCACGACACGCACGTGCAGCTCGTGCACGCAGCCCTCGCCGACGCGCGCACCACCGCGATCGCGTTCTCGTTCAGCGGCGGCACGATCGACGTGCTCCGAGCCGTCGAGATCGCCTCCGACGCGGGAGCGTTCACGGTCGCGATCACCAACGACACCGAGTCGCCCCTCGCGGCCGCGGCATCCGCCACCCTGCGCACCCCGGCACGGGAGGCGACCCTGCGCGCCGCCGCGCTCGCGAGCCGGATGGCGCAGCTCGCGGTCGCCGACTTCGTCTTCATCCGGGTAGCGCAGCTGCGCTACCCCGACCTCGACGCGGCGCTCAGCGCCACCCGCGCCGCCGTCAACACCCAGCACCTGAGGTGACCTGCCCGTCGACTCGCCAGAAAGCGCGGGTCCGGGCGTGCCGGCATCCGCAGTTCGTGGCGAGTCGACGTATGGGTTGGCGGGGCCGGGCGGGGCCCATCCCGTCGAGTCGCCACGAAAGGCGGGTCCAAGGGGTGCGGGATCCGCAGTTCGTGGCGAGTCGACAGGGGCGCGCCCGGCGGGGGCGGGGTCAGGGGTGCAGGATGCCGTCGACGCGACGGGGGATGCCCAGCGGGTTGGCCTCCTGCAACGCGGCGGGCAGCAGCGCGTCGGGCACGTTCTGGTACGCGACCGGCCGCAGGAAGCGGGTGATCGCGGCGGTTCCGACCGACGTCGTGCCGACCGCTGTCGTCGCGGGGTACGGTCCCCCGTGCTGTTGCGCCCACGTCACGGAGACGCCGGTCGGCCACTGGTTCCACAGCACCCGTCCGGCTTTCGTCGCGAGCACGGGCAGCAGCTCGGCCGCCACCGCATCGCCCTCCTCGGCGACGATCGTCGCGGTCAGCTGACCCTCGAGCAGCTTCGCGACCGCCACGAGCTGGGCGTCGTCGTCGTACTCGGCGACGAGAGCCGCCGGCCCGAACATCTCCGATACGAGTGCGTCGGGGTCGGCGATCACCGCGGCGGCGGTCGTCCGCAGCAGCGCCGGCGCGGGCGGCGCGTCGCCGTCCGACGAGGGCGTCCCGGCGAGCACGTCGACGCCGTCATGCCCCGCGGCGCCCTCCAGCGCGCGGCGGAAGCCCGAGGCGATCGAGTCGTTGAGCAGCGGCGCGGGCTCCGGCAGCACGGTCGAGGCGAGGGCGTCGACGACGCCCGACCTCGCCGGAACAAGCAGCAGCCCGGGCTTCGTGCACAGCTGCCCCGCGCTGCCGGTGACCGAGGCGACGAACTGCTCGGCGATCTCCGCGCTGCGCCCCGCGGCGGCACCGCGCGTGACGAATGCGGGGTTCACGCTGCCGAGCTCGCCGTAGAACGGGATCGGCTCGGGCCGCGACATCGCGATGTCGAACAGTGCCCGGCCACCGGCGATCGAGCCGGTGAACGCGGCGGCACGGACCTCAGGATGCCGCAGCGCGTGCACCCCGGCATCCGTCCCGTGGATGACCGTGAAGATGCCCGCCGGCGCGCCCGCCGCCGCGAGGGCGGCCGTGACGATCTCGCCGGTGAGCTCAGACAGGTGCGGGTGCCCCGGGTGAGCCTTGAGCACCACGGCGTTCCCCGCCGCGAGCGCGCTGGCGGTGTCGCCGCCGGCGACGGAGAACGCGAACGGGAAGTTGCTCGCGGCGAAGACGAGCACCGTGCCGATGCCCTCGAGCTGACGGCGGATGTCGGGGCGCGGCGCCCCCATCGGATAGTCGGCGACCGCGTGATCGATGCGTGCATCGAGCCAGGACCCCTCGGCGAGCACATCGGCGAACAGGCGCAGCTGGAATGTCGTGCGCTTCAGTTCACCCCGCAGCCGCGCCTCGGCGAGATGCGTCTCGCGGCCGGCGAGAAGCACGAGGTCGTCGGCACGCGCATCCAGGCCCTCGGCCACCGCGCGCAGGGCCTCGCCCCGGACGGCGATCGGGGCGGCACGCCAAGCGGATGACGCGTCGGCGGCGATCCCGACGAACGCGTCGACCTCGGCGATCGGGGTGTCGGCGACGGGCGTCGCCGTGGCGGGGGAGGCGGCGGTGGTCATGAGCGTTCCTTCCGAGGAGAGAGGTCTGCGGGGTCGGGGAGGTCGGCGAGGTCGGCGAGATCTGCGACGCGGAGGGGTGTGCCGATCGGTCGACGGACGAGGGGCTCGACGTCGGCCGCCTGGCGGGGTCGCCCCGTTTCCCGTTCGACGAGGCACGAGAGTGCGAAGCCGCACACCCGCCCCTGGCACATCCCCATGCCGGGGCGCGCGGTCACGCGCACATCCCGCGCGTCGTCGGCGGCGAGGTCGGTCACCGTGTCGCGGACGGCCGAAAGCGGCACCTCCTCGCACCGGCACACGAGGGTGTCGTCGCGGAGCCACGTCGCCCATTGCTCGGGCACGGGGCTCGCCCGGTGCATCCCGACGGCGAAGCTCCGGCCGCGGGCGATCCGCCGTCGCAAGCGCCGCGCCGGGGCCGCCGCAACCGGCAGCCCCGCGTCGACGGCCGCGGCGAGGGCTGCCAACTCGCCCTCGGCGCACGACTGCACCGCGCCGCCGATGCCGGTCGCTTCGCCGGCGGCGTAGAGACCGGGCACGCTCGTGCGCTGGTCGCCGTCGACGACCGCGACGAGCGACCCGTCGACGTCGATGCGGGTCTCGGCCCCGGCACCGACCACGAGCTCGATCTGCGGGGTGAAGCCCCAGCCGAAGGCGACGAGGTCGACGTCGAGGGTGCGTTCGGTTCCCGGACGCACGCGCCCCGCGGCATCCACCCGGGCGATGGTCGCGCCGGTCACGCGCCCCTCCCCCGTGACGGACGTCACGACGGTGCGGGTGCGCAGCGGGATGCGGCCACGGACGAAGGTCGTCGCGTAGCCGACCCCCTCGATGAGCTTGCCCGGCTCCTGCAGCGCCCGCAGCGGGGTCGCGGCCCAGCGCGACAGCGCGTTCGCCTCGCAGACAGCGACGACCTCGACTCCCGCCCGCGCGAGTCCCGCGGCGACCGAGAGGAGGAACGGCCCGGTTCCGGCGACGACGGCGCGACGGCCGGCCGCGACCTGGTTCGCCTTCAGCATCGCCTGCACGCCGCCGGCGGCCATGACGCCGGGCAGCGTCCAGCCCGGCACGGGCAGCTGACGGTCGTAGGCGCCGGGCGCGAGCACCACACGCCCGGCGCGGATCGCGCGATCGACCGGCGCCGCGGCATCCGCCCCGGTCACGGCGGTCGTCCGCAGCAGGAACCCGGCGCCCGCCGCGCGGTCGATCCGCCACACCTGCCGACCGGCGCTGTGGACGACACCTCCAGCCTCGACCTGACGCCGCAGCCGATCGCGCAGCCCGCGATAGTGCTCCCAGTGGTGGTGCCCCGTGTGCTCGGGATCGGCGAAGGCGTCGAGATGCCGTTCGTCGGGATGCCGCCAGTACTGGCCGCCCGTCTGCGTGCCCGCATCGACGAGGACGACCCGCAGCCCGGCCTCGGCAGCCGTGACGGCGGCCGAGAGACCGGCGGGGCCCGCCCCGACGACGGCGAGGTCGGCACGACTCTCGACGCTCACGATCCAGCCCCTTCCGGCGCGGCTGACGACGGCGCGGGAAGCGCGAGGGGTGCGTCCGGGTCGTCGCTTCGGACGTCCTGGCCGGGACGTGCGGGAGTGACGCAGGCGCGCTGCGAGCGCTGCCCGTCGACGCTCAGCAGGCAGTCGTAGCAGACACCGATCCCGCAGAAGAGCCCGCGCGGCTCACCGCTTGCTCGCGAGGCCCGCCACGACACGACGCCGGATGCCGCGAGTGCACCGCCCACGGTCTGGCCGGGAAGGAACGGCACCGGTGCACCGTCGAAGCGGAAGGTGTCGTCGCCCGCGATCTCCGCGCTCATGCCGCAACCCGCTCGGCGAAGCGTTCGGGCCGGAAGGCGTCGAGCGGCAGGTCGGTGGGCTCGCCGCGAAGCGCCTGCACGATGAGGGCGGCCGTGCCGACGGAGAGTCCGATGCCCGCGCCCTCGTGTCCCGCGGCATGCCAGAGCCCCGGAAGCCGGGCGTCGGGGCCGATGACCGGCAGATGATCGGGGCAGTACGGCCGGAAGCCCGAGTACGTCCGGAGGATCTGCACGTCGGCGAGTACCGGGAACAGCTCGGCGCCCGCGCGCGCGACGCGTCCGACTGCCTCGGCCGAGAACGACGTGTCGAAGCCGACGCGCTCGCGGCTCGCGCCCATGAGGATCGTGCCGCTGGGCGTTCCCTCGACGACCGACGAGACCTGGAGCCCCGCGTCCGACGACGCGACGTTCTGCACGTACTCGGCCGCGTACACCTTGTGCCGCACCGTCACCGGCACAGGCTCGGTCACCAGCACGAAGCCGCGCCGCGGCAGGACGGGCAGCTCGAGCCCGGCGAGCGCGGCGATCTCGCCCGCCCACGGCCCGGCGCAGTTGACGACGACGCCCGCGTCCATCGCGCCCGCCGAGGAGTCGATGCCGATAGCGCGACCGGCGCGGGTGCGGATGCCGGTGACCGTCACACCCGTCAGCAGCCGGGCTCCGCGGTCGCGGGCGAGCCGCAGCAGATGGTGCGCGGCGAGGACGGGCTGAACCTGAGCGTCGTCGGGGTAGTACACCCCGCCGGCCATCGCGGGGTTGAGGTATGGCTCGATGTCGTGCAGCGCCGCGATGTCGGGCACGTCGTCGGCCCGGATGCCGAGCGAGCGCTGGTGCTCGGCGAGCGCGTCGAGGGCCGCCTTGCCGCCCTCGCTCGCCGCGACGACGAGCCCGCCCTTGGCCTCGAACTCCCACCTGGACGCGTGTTCGGCCAGTTCGCCGCGCCAGATGCGCTGCGAGTGGAGCGCGAGTTCGAGCTCGGGCCCGACCTCCTTGTCGGAGACCAGGAGGTTGCCCTCGCACCGGCTCGTCGTGCCGGCAGCGATGGTCCCTCGCTCGACGACGGTCACCGAGAACCCGGCCTCGGCCGCCGCTCGGGCGACCGCGGCGCCGACGATGCCCGCACCGATGATGAGGACGTCGGGGCGCCCGGGGCGATCCGTCACGTGCCGACACCACCGTCCGCGGCATCCGAGCGTGCGGGGGCCTCGCCCGACCAGTCGGTGAGCACGTGCTCGATGTGGCGGTGGACGAGGTCACGGGCGCCCGTGGCGTCGCCCGCCTCGATCGCATCGAGCATGAGGTCGTGCTCGTGGGCCGACGCGACGAGGCGCCCCTGCTCGTGGAGGTTCGCCAGTCCGAACAATCGCGTCTGCGAGCGCAGCCCCGCGACGAGGTCGACGAGCCGGGCGTTGCCGGCGTACTGCAGCAGCGCGAGGTGGAAGTCGCTGTCGGCGGCGAGGTATTCGACCAGGTCGCCCGACTGTGCGCCCGCGACGATGTCGGCGGCCTTGCGCCGGAGGTCCGGCAGCGCCGACGCCGGGATGAGCGGGGTGGCACGCTCGACGGCGGGCGGCTCGAGCATCAGGCGCAGCTCGGTGACCTCGCGGAGGTCGCGCTCGGAGACCTCCGTGATCTGGAACCCGCGGTTGGGGATCGTGACGACGAGCCCCTCGCGGGCGAGGTCGAGCATCGCCTCGCGGATGGGCGTGGCCGAGACGCCGAACTGCTCGCCCAGGCTCGGCGCGGAGTAGACCCGTCCGGGCTGCAGCTCGCCGCTGATGACGGCGGCGCGAAGCGCGCGCGTGACCGTCGAACGGATGCTGGGCTGCTTGTCCAGCCGGACCACGTTGCGGAACTCGGGCGTGCTCATGTCGTCTCCTCCGATGCGGACCCCCGCCGCATGACCTCCATGATCCCCTGCACGACGGCGAGGTCTTCCCAGGCCATGCCGACGCCGGTGTAGACGGCGGGCGCGCCGGGGCGGCGTGACAGGCGGCCCGAGACGAGCTCGACGAGGTTCGCGGGCTCGGCGAGAGGCTCGCCGCCGCGTGTTGCGCCCGCGAGGTTGCCGCTCTCCCGCACGGCCGAGGCGCGGGCTTCGACGACGATGTCGGCCGCCCGGACGAGATCGGACCCGAGCTCACGGTGATCGAGTCCGTGCGCCCCGACGGCGGCGACGACGGCGCCCGGGGCGATGTCGTCCAGGTCGAGGACGGGCGTGCTCGACGACGTCGCCGTGACGACGACATCCGCGTCCCGGGCAGCCGCGAGCGTCGCCGTCCGCGCGTCGATGCCGCGGTCGCGGAGGATCGCCACGGCGTCCTCGACCCGCTCGGGCGTGCACCCGACGATCGTCACCTCGCCGACCGGCAGGATCGCCGCGAGCGTCGTCGCGTGCTCGATCGCCTGGGGGCCCGAGCCGAGCACCGCGAGACGATCGATCCGCCGCCGGGCGCCGCGTGGGTCGGCGGCGAGCAGAGCGCGGACGGCGACCGCGGTGACCGCCGGCGTCCGCAGCGTCGTCAGTCGCGTGCCGTCGATGATCGCCGCGGGCTGCAGGGTCGCGCGATCGAACACCAGATACCAGGCGCTGATCTTCGGCAGCCCGAGCCGCGTGTTCCCGGGCGCGATCGTGGCCACCTTGATGCCGACGGCATCCGGTGACTCCGACGGCATCAGCAGGAAGTCGCCCGCCGACAGCGGCGCGAAGATGCGCTCGTGGTCGGCCTCGACGTCGAGTCCGGATCGCAGCGCCGCGTCGATCGCCTCGACGGCCGCGGGCGGGGTCATCGCGCGCTCGATGTCGGCCGCCGAGACGACGGGGATACCCGCCGACGCTGCGCTCACAGGACGAACCCCTCGGGGAACGGGTCGCTCGGGTCGAGCATGTACTGCGCCGTGCCGGTGACCCACGCACGGCCCGTGATCGTCGGGATCACCGCGGGGATGCCGGCGACCTCGGTCTGCTCGACGAGGCGGCCCGTGAACGCGGTGCCGATGTACGACTCGTTGACGAAGTCGGTGTGCAGCGCGAGCTCGCCCCGGGCGTGGAGCTGCGCCATGCGCGCGCTCGTGCCGGTGCCGCACGGCGACCGGTCGAACCAGCCGGGATGGATGGCCATCGCGTGCCGCGAGTGCCGAGCGGTCGACCCGGGCGCTTCGAGATAGACGTGATGGCAGCCGCGGATGGTGCCGTCGACCGGATGCACGGGGCTGTCGTCCTCGTCGACGGCGGCCATGATCGCCAGCCCGGCGCGCAGCAGGTCGTCCTTGCGGGCACGCTCGAACGGCAGCCCGAGGTCGTCGAGCCGGACGATCGCGTAGAAGTTGCCGCCGAACGCCAGGTCGTAGGGCACCCGCCCGAACCCCGGAACCTCGACCGAGCGGCCGAGCCCGACGACGAACGAGGGCACGTTGCGGATGGTCACGCGATCGGCGTGACCGTCCGACACCTCCACCTCGGCGACGACGAGCCCCGCGGGGGTGTCGAGCCGGATCGTCGTGACCGGCTCGACGACGGGCACCATGCCGGTCTCGACCAGCACGGTGGCGACCCCGATCGTGCCGTGGCCGCACATCGGCAGGCATCCCGACACCTCGATGTAGAGCACGCCGACATCGGCATCCGGCCGAGTCGGGGGCTGCAGGATCGCCCCGCTCATCGCGCTGTGACCCCGCGGCTCGTTCATGAGCAGGCGTCGCAGCCCGTCGTTCTCGACCATGAACCGCTGCCGCCGCTCCTCCATCGTGGCCCCGGGCAGGGTGCCGACGCCGCCGACGATGACACGGGTGGGCATCCCCTCGGTGTGGGAGTCCACGGCGTGGAAGACGCGCTTCGTGCGCATGAAGGAGCCTTTCGGTCGTCGGCGGCGGGGCGGGTTCAGCGGGGACGGTTGCCGCGGGTCAGCGGTAGCCCTTGCTCAGCACGGCCTCGGTGTCCGCGATGATACGCGCGGCCACCTCGTCGGGCAGGGCGAGGCGCGGCGGACGGGTCGTCGTGCTCGCGAGCACGCCCGCGACCTGCTGCGAGAGCTTGATCGCCTGGACGAACCAGGTCTTGGAGTCCCAGCGCAGCAGCGGGTGCAGGTCGCGGTAGATCTCGCGCGCCCGCACCCAGTCCTGCGGGTCGTCGGAGGTCGAGAGCGTGTAGAGCTCGACCGTCGACGCGGGGATCGCGTTGGGGTAGCCGGCGACCCAGCCGACGGCGCCGTTGAGGCCGAGCTCGAACACGACGTCGTCGGATCCGATCGAGATGTCGAGGCCCGGCGCGAGCTCGCGGATCTCGTAGGCGTGACGGACGTCGCCCGAGAACTCCTTGACCGAGACGATGAGCCCCTCGGCGAACAGCCGCGCGAGCAGGTCGGGACGCAGGTCGACCTTCGTGTCGATGGGGTTGTTGTACGCGAGGATCGGCAGGCCGACCGCAGCGACCCGGCGATAGTGGTCGACGACCTCGTCGTCGCTCGCCCGGTAGGCGTTCGGCGGCAGCAGCATGACGGCCGGAGCGCCGTTCTCGGCGGCGTGCTCGGCGAAGCGCACGCTCTCGAGAGCGCCGTAGGCTCCGACGCCCGGGATGACGGCGGCGCCGGGCGCGGCCTCGACGGCGGTGAGGAAGACACGCTTGCGCTCCTCCTCGGTGAGCGTCTGATACTCGCCGAGCGAGCCGTTGGGGATGATGCCGGTCACGCCGTTCTGCGTCGTGAAGCGCACGAGCTCGGCGTAGGCGTCGTAGTCGACGGACAGGTCGTCGCGGAACGGCAGCGTGGTCGCGAGGTTGACGCCGTGCCAGGGCTTGCGGTCGGTCATGAGTCGTTCTCCGATCTGGCGATGTCAGGCGCCGGTGTCAGTGCAATTGCAATGGTATCCAATTCCGGGGCGGGCGGAAGAGTGAGTCGGTGACGCGCCTCTTCGTTGCCTGCCCGATCCGTCGCGGCGAACTCGATCACCTGCTCGCGATCCGTGAGGGCGCGGACGAAGGCTTCCTGGAACGTCGCCCAGAAGGTCCCCTCCCCCGCCCAGCGGATGCCGTCGACACCGGAGACGTCGTCGGTGGCGACGAGCGTGATCTCGACGGCGGCGCCGAGCTGTTTCACCCGCGCCTCGCTCTGCGGGGGCTGGGTGTCGATCGCGAGTTCGCGCCGCACGGTACTCGACCGCCCGTCCCCGTCGATCGCGCGCGCCTCGAGCCGCACGAGGCCCTCGCGATCGACGATGACGGGGCCGTCGGCCGTGCGCCAGGCGCCGTCGTCGATGCGCAGCTCGAGACGCAGCCGGTCGCCGGCCACGCCGGTGGCCCGCACCTCGACGGCGGGAGGGACGGTGAACCACCCCGACGCCGCCGGCGCGGGTGAGACCCCGATGTCGACGGTCGGCGGCATGGCGGCATCCGGGGTCGTGCTGAACGCCCCGACGACGTCCCGCGCGCGACGCGCGGCATCCGCGGTCACGGCCGACTCGGCGCCGATCCCGAGGCCGGCGTCGAGCCCGGCGCCGATGACGGCCCGTGCTTCCGACGCGCTCACGAGCGAGTCCGCCATGCCGCTGCGGCACACCGCGACGAGCCGGTCGAGCAGCTCGGCGTCGTCCTGCGGCGCGGGCTCGACCCACAGGTCGTCGACCAGTGTGGTGCCGTCGGCGCGCCGCCGTGCGGGCACCCCCGTCTCGACGCCGGCGAACCCGATCGTCCGGTCTGCGCCTCGCGAATACAGGTGGTACCGCTCGTCGGAGCCGTTCCAGACCGGTTCGTGGCGAAGCCCGGCGATCGAAACCGCGCCGGTCGCCGCGAGCGCCGCCGAGACATCGTCGACGTCGGCACGGGTCGCACCTCCCGGCATCCGCTGCGTGTTCCATGATCGTTCGATCGTCGTCGTCGACTCGTCGCGCGCGACGAGCACGTGCGGCCCGTAGCGCAGGCTGCGCAGTTCCGGGTCGTCGATCGTCGGCTCGGAGCGGAGCGCAGCGGGAAGCGCCAGCTCGATGCTCTCGTCGCCCTGCCAAGCACGGTCGATCGTGACGGAACCGCCCGGGCGCGCGTCGAGCTCCAACCGGCGTCCGTCGACGGCGACCTCGGCGCCACCGGCCACCCACTCGGGGATGCGCAGGTGGATCGTCAACCGCACCGGGCGGGCCTGGGTCGTCCGCACTCGGAGCGTGACGCGGTCTGCGAAGGGATGCTCCTGGTCGATGTCGACGCGGATCCCTCGCTCATCCCAGCGCAGCTCGGCGGGCGTGTAGCGGGCGACCCACAGCGCGGGCTTCGCGCCGGTCTCGCGGAAGAAGATCCCGGCCTGATGACTGACGTGGTTCTCGAGCCCGGTCCCGCCGCAGCACGTGCCGACGTTGTCGTACTCGGGCAGCGCACCGGCGTGCACCGGGAACATGTACGTCACCTCGGGGCTGTCGTCGGAGTCGACCGCGCGCCGCGAGCCGAGAATCTGGTTCTGCCGCGCCCGCTCCGCGTAGTCGAGGAAGCGGGGCTGGAGCGTATGACCGAACAGCGCCTCGGCGAGCTTGACGAGGTTGTAGGTCGCGCAGGTCTCGGCGTTGCGCCGGCCGATGTCGCCCGCGACCGTGCGCGGCGGGCCCCACAGCTCGTTCTCGCCGGTGCCGCCGTGCGCGTACATGCGTCCCGGGACGATCTGGTCGAACACCCCGATCGCGGCGGCGAGGTAGCGGCGCTCGCGGGTGAGCTCGTACTCGCGCACGTAACCGACGAGCTGAGGCAGGTGCTGGTTGGCGTGCATGCCGTCGAGGATGTCGCGCCCCGACGATGCCGCGTCGAGCAGGTCTGCCTGATCGAACGCTCGCGCCGCCGCGAGGAAGCGCGGCTCGCCGGCGACGGCGCTGAGCCGCGCGAGCGTCTCGTTCATGCCGCCGAACTCGCCCGCGATGTAGAGCGACCACATGCGCTGGCGGTGGTCGTGATCGAGCTTCTCGAGGCGGCCCGCGATCCAGTGCGCCATACCCGTGACGACCTCGAGGGCCTGCTCGTTGCCGGCGAGCTCGTAGGCGTCGAGCAGGCCCGCCATGAGCTTGTGGCATGTGTAATACGGCGCCCAGATCTCGCCGTAGGGCGCGAGATGCTCGAGCCGCGCGAACTGCCACTCGCCCGAGGCGAAGAGAAGGCCCGGGTGCGAGTACCGTCTGGTGGCGGCGAGCGCCTGCTGCACCTCGGCGAGCCCGCCCACGAGCTCGTCCACGCGCGATCGCAGCTCGTCGTCGTCCTCGCCCGCAGCAGCCAGCGCGAGCATCGAGAGGAAATGGCCCGTGTAGTGTCCGCGCAGCAGATTCGCCGTCTGCGCGACCTCACGACCGGGATAGTCGTGCTCGCCCCACGACTCCTCCGCCGGATGACCGAAGCCCTCCCACGCGCCCGGCGGCACCGCCCCGCGGGTGTCGAGCCCGGCGCCGGCGCGGAAGACCGCGAGGATCCGGTCGATCGGGTAGACCCGGGCGAGGCGCAGCATCCGGTCATGGGCGGGGGCGAACGCGCTCGTCGGCTTCAGTCGCACCGCCCCGTAGGGGAACGGCAGCGCGCGGGGTGCGGCATCCGTCATCGCTCGTCCGCCCACTGCGCGCGCGTCCACGCCTCGACCTCGGCGGCGGAGATCGGCAGGGCCGCCGACAGCACCTCCGAGCCCGCGTCGGTGACGAGCACATCGTCTTCGAGGCGCACGCCGATGCCGCGCAACTCGGGCGGGAGGGTCAGGTCGTGGGCGTGGAAGTACAGACCGGGCTCGACGGTCATGACGACGCCCGGCTCGAGCGCCGCACCCATGTAGTCCTCGTAGTGCGCCTGACTGCAGTCGTGCACGTCGAGCCCGAGGTGATGGCCGATCCCGCAGGCGAGGTATCGGCGGTGCTGCTGCCCCTCGGGTGACAGTGCCTCGTCGACCGAGACCGGCAGCAGCCCCCAGTCGTGCAGCCCCTGCGCGACGACCTCCATCGCGGCGAAGTGGAAGTCGAGATACGCCACGCCCGGCCGGATGCGGTCGAGTCCCGCACGGTGCGCCTTCTCGACGAGATCGTGCACCGCGCGCTGGGTCTGCGAGAACGTTCCGCTCGCGGGAACCGTGCGGGTCACATCGGCGGTGTAGAGCGACCGGGCCTCGACGCCCATGTCGAGCAGCAGCGCGGCATCCGGAACGACCTCGCCGTCGCACCGCACCCAGTGCAGGATGGGCGCGTGCGCGCCCGACCCGACGATCGTGGAGTAGCCCGGTCCGTTCCCGAACGTGCGTGCGTGGCGGTCGAACGTCCCCTGCAGCCACCGCTCGCCGAGGCCGTCGGCGATCGCCCGCGGCACCTCGGCCACGACCGCGCCGAATCCGGCGACCGTCGCGTCGACGGCCTCGCGGAGCTGGCCGATCTCCCACGCGTCCTTCACCATTCGCAGGCGGGCGAGCGCGCGTTCGAGCTCGACCGACACCTCGGCCCCCACCTCGGCGGCGAGCGCGGCTGCAGAGCGCGCGGCGGCGGCACCCCGCAGCTCGCCGTGGCGCCGGTCGAGCGCGGCGAGCGGCTCGACGGTCATGTCCAGCGCGTCGGACCACTCGGGCAGACCGGCCGAGGGGCCGACCCAGAGCTCGCCGTGGTTCGCATCCGAGAAGAAGCCGGCGTCACCGGGGCGGAACGGCGGCGGCAGGTACAGCACGGCGTCATGACCGCCGGCTGTGGGCCACAGCACGACCACGGCCCCCTCGACCTGGCACGCCGTCAGCCAGACGAAGCCGCTGTCGGCGCGGAAGCCGTAGTGGGCGTCGTCGTTGCGGACGGGCGCGTGACCGGCGGCCGCGACGATCACCCGCCCGGGAAGCGCGGCGCTCAGGCGGTCGCGATGATCGGATGCCGCGGCCGGGGCGCCCGCGGGCAGCTGTGGGCGGGTCGGCACGTCGGCCCAGTCGCGCGAGACGAACTCGGTGAACGCCGGCACCTGCGCGAGCCGCGGGTACCGCGTGCCGGCGTAGGGCGGACGGGGGGTGTCGGGGGCGGTCATCGCTTCTCTCCTCCGCGGTCTCGGACCAGCTCGCGCAGTCGCGTGAACGTGCGACCCGAGCCGATGCCGTCGTGCTCGAACTCGTTCGTCACCCACGACTGGGCGTTGCCGATGCGCGACAGCGTCTCGAGCTGCAGCCCCGCATCGACGTACATGTCGTCGAAGTACACCGCCGCCGCCAGCGGCACGTCGTTCGCGGCGAGCCGGTCGAGGTCGTACAACGGCGTCCAGGAGTCGCGGGCGGCCAGCGCATGGACGGCCTCCCGGAACCCGCGAAGCAGACGCACCTCGTCGAACATCCAGGGGAAGGCCATCTCGCCCGTGAACAGCAAGGGCCGCCGGTCCTCGTCGAACTCGGGACGACGGTCGCGCTCGGCCTGCGCCGCCCACGCGGTCGGCCCGCTGCTCGGGTCGCCGTAGATCGATTCCTGCAGGGTCCAGAACAGCGGGTTGCCGGCGCTGGAGCTGAGCGACTGCACGTCGGCGAGGAACGCCTCCGACAGCCGCCCGGGCCGGGCGAACGCCTTCTCGACGAGCCAGTGCAGGCGCTCGTGGCCGGGCTTCATCCCGAGGTCGATCCCGAGCGACTGGAAGCGGCGCACGGTCAGCACGTCGCCGTCGGGGAGGGTCACGTCGCCTTCGGCGAGCCGGTCGGCGATGCGCGCGATCGCCTCGGCATCCTCGGGGAATCGCCGGTACAGCTCCGCCGTCTTCGCCGCGACCCGGTCGAAGGTGCGCGCGTAGACCTCGGCGGCCCGCGGCGGGGTGCCGGGGATGCCGCCGCAGACGTAGCAGGAGGTCAGCGCCTCGGGCGCCGTCGACAGGTAGGTGAGCGTGAGGAAGCCGCCGTAGCTCTGCCCGAGTGTCGCCCACCGCCGCCCGCCGTAGAGCGTCTCGCGGACGTGCTCGAGGTCGCGGACGATCGAGTCGGCGCGGTGGAGGGACAGCAGGTCCGCGCCGGCCGCGGCGTCGAGCCCGGCCACGTCGACGGCTTCGAGGGGCGTGCTGCCCCCGGTGCCGCGCTGGTCGACGAGCACCACGCGATAATCGCGCAGGGCCTCGTCGATCCAGCCCTCGCGACGCAGCGGCCGTGGGTTCGAACCACCCGGGCCGCCCTGCAGGAACGCGAGCAGCGGCAGCTCATCGCGCGCCCGGTCGGGATCGACGAGCTCGCGCACGAGCAGCTCGATCGTCCCGGCCGCTGCTGTACCGGCGCTCCAGTCGAGCGGGACCTCGATGCGACGCTCCGCGACGCGGATGCCGGGCAGGTGGTATTCGGTCGTCATGACGCCTCCGTCTGGGTGTCGGATGCCGCGGCTGCTGCGCGGGCACGGCGAGCCTTCTCGGCGGCGCGCCGGCGGCGGTCCCACTCGGGGTTGATGCGGGGCACCGCCGCGAGCAGCGTACGGGTGTACTCGTGCTGAGGGCTCTCGAAGACGCGGTCGCGCTCCCCCGTCTCCACGATGGAACCGCGGCTCATCACGGCGATGCGGGTCGCGATCTGGCGGACGACAGCGAGGTCGTGCGCGATGAAGAGGTACGCGAAGCCCTCGTCGCGCTGCAGCGCGGTCAGCAGGTTGATCACCTGCGCCTGCACCGAGACGTCGAGCGCCGACACCGCCTCGTCGCAGATGACCATCTTCGGTCCGACCGCGAGCGCCCGGGCGATGCCGATGCGCTGTGCCTGACCTCCCGAGAACTGCGCCGGATACCGGTCGGAATGGTCGGGGTTGAGCCCCACCCGGTCCATGAGCGACCGCGTGAACGCGCGCGCCCCGCCCGGGATCTTCCGATTCTGATACCGCAGCGGTGCTGTCACGAGTCGCTCGACGGTGTGCTTGGGGTTGAGCGACGAGTACGGGTCCTGGAAGATCACCTGGACGTCGCTGCGGAAAGCGAGGAGGTCGCGCCCCTGCAGGTGCGTGACATCCCGCCCCTCGAACTCGATCGTCCCCGCCGTGGCGTCCATGAGACGGGCGATCAGCCGCGCGGCGGTCGACTTTCCCGAACCCGATTCGCCGACGAGGGCGAGAGTCTCGCCGCGCCGGATGTCGAGGTCGACGCCGTCGACGGCGCGGAAGCGGCTGCTGCGCGAGAACATCGTCGCACCCGGGCTCGCGAACTCCTTCACGAGGCCCGTTGCACGGCACAGCGGCGCGGTCTGGTCGGTCATGCCGTCTCCTCGATTCCGTCGTCCGGCGTGATCTCGCTGTCCGGCACGATCGCGATATCGGTCGTGCGCAGCTCGCCGATCGCGTCGTCGATGCGGGGAACGGCGTCGAGCAGTCGCCGCGTGTACTCCTCCTGCGGGTCGCTGAAGACCCCTTCGACGCTGCCCCGCTCGACCATGCGACCGGCTCGCATGACGACGATCTGCTCGGTCACCTCGCTGACGACCGCGAGGTCGTGCGTGATGAGGATGAGGCCGGCGCCCGTGTCGCGGCGGATCTCGGCGAGCAGATCGAGGATCTGCGCCTGCACCGTCACGTCGAGGGCCGTGGTCGGCTCATCGGCGATGATCAGCTCGGGCTCCATGCTGAGCGCCATCGCGATCATGATGCGCTGACGCATTCCGCCCGAGAACTGGTGCGGGTAGTGGTCGACGCGCTTCGCGGCATCCCTGATGTGCACCCGCTCCATCGCCTCGATCGCGACCCGCCGGGCCTCACGGCGCGAGACGCCCGACCGGTGCGACCGGTACGCCTCGGCGATCTGCGTACCGACGGTGTAGTACGGATTGAGCGACGAGAGGGGGTCTTGGAAGATCATCGCGATCCGGTCGCCGCGAACCTGCCGCATCTCCCGGCCGGGGAGGGTCAGCAGATCCCGTCCGTCGAAGGTGACCGAGCCCGTGGCGCTGCCGCCCCGGGGCAGCAGCCCCATGATCGCGAGGCTCGTCATCGATTTGCCCGAGCCCGACTCGCCGACGATCCCGAGCGCCCCGCCGCGCGGAATCGCGAAGCTCAGGCCGTCGACGACGCGGGCGGAGCCGCCGGCGGTACGGAACTGCACCGTCAGGTCATCGACGCGCAGGAGGTCGTCCGTCATCGGCATCCTTTCGCCGCTCATGCTTTGGCCGCCGTCCGCACGCGAGGATCGATCGCCGCGTAGAGCAGGTCGACGACGAGGTTGCCGACGATGACGAAGAACGCCGAGAGCAGCGTCACCGCCATGATGACCGGCTGGTCGTTCGACGAGATCGAGTCGGCGGTGAGCTTGCCCACGCCGTTGATGCCGAACACGGTCTCGGTGATCACCGCGCCGCCGAGGAGACCGGCGACGTCCATCCCGAAGATCGTCACGATGGGGGTCAGCGCCGGGCGCAACGCGTGGCGGCGCCACACGAGGCTCGGCCGCAGCCCCTTCGCGTGCGCCGTCCGCACGAAGTTCTCCTGCAGGGTGTCGATCACGTTCGCCCGCGTGAGCCGCGTATAGACGGCGGCGTATCCGACCGCGAGCACGATCCACGGCATGAGGAAGTTCAGGAACCACTGCACCGGATCATCGGCGAACGGCACCGCCTGCGGGAACGGCAGCCATCCGAGCGAGACGACCAGGACGAACTGCAGGGCCAGGGCCAGGACGTAGTTCGGGATCGACATCGACCCGAGGGTCAGCCCGGCCACGAACCGGTCGGTGAACTTCCCCTCGCGCACGGCGCTGAGGACGCCCCCGACGACGCCGCCGACGAGCCAGAGCACCGCCGCCCCGATCGCGATCGTCGCCGAGATGGGCAGGCGCTGCACGATCATGTCGCCCACGAGCTGCCCGGTCTGGAACGAGTACCCGAGGCACGGGGCGCCGCATGCGACCGTCGCGCCCGCGATCTCGTACTCGCGGCCGACGAACAGACCCGAGAGGTACGTGAAGAACTGCGTGAGGAAGGGCTGGTCGAGCCCGAGGTTCGCACGGATCTGGTCGATGCGCTCGGGCGTGCAGTTCTTGCCGCAGATCTGCACCGCCGGGTCGGGCGAGAGCACGAAGAAGATCACGAACGTGAAGAGCGTCACGAGGAACAGCACCACGACCATGCCGGTCGCGCGCGAGAGGACGAAGCGGGTCACGCGCGCACCTCCGCGCTGCCGACGAGCGCGCGGATGCGGTCGCCCAGGGTCGTGAACGAGAGCACCAGGAGGAAGAGGAAGGCGCCCGGGATGAGGAAGTACATCGGGTCGACCGCATACCAGGGCGCCGCCGAGGCGATCATCTGGCCCCAGCTCGGCGTGGGCGGGACGACCCCGACACCGAGGAACGACAGCCCCGCCTCGGTGCCGACGTATCCCGGCACCGCGAGGGTCGCCATCACGATGATGGTCGAGGAGAGGTTCGGCAGGATCTCGCGGAAGATGATCTGCACGCTCGAGGCGCCCGAGGCGCGAGCCGACTCGACGAACTCGCGCTCTTTGAGCGACAGCGTCTGCGAGCGCACGATGCGGGCGAGGTAGGGCCACCCGAACAGTGAGATCACGACGACGAGCAGCAGCACGCGTTTGTCCGCCGGCAGCGCCGACAGAATCGCGATCATGAAGATGAGCGCGGGGAAGGCCATGAGGAACTCCATGACCCGCGAGATGACCGTGTCGACCCAGCCGCCGAGGTATCCGGCCAGCATCCCGAGGACGACTCCGAGCACCGTGGTCAAGAGGGTGGCCGACAGCGCGACCGTCATCGAGACCTGGGCGCCGTAGACGATCCGGGCGAAGATATCGCGGCCGTTGCCGGGCTCGACCCCGAACCAGTGCTCGGCGCTGATGCCGCCGAGGGGCCCGATCGGGATCGCGCCCATATTGGGGTCGATCGCGCTCTGGTCGAACTGGTACGGAGACCAGCCGCTGATCTGAACGATGAGGGGCGCGAAGACCGCCATGAGCAGAACGAGCACGATGTAGGCCAGCGATAGCATCGCGGGCACATCGGTGAGGAAGCCTCGGAGGAGTTTCCGGCCGGACGCCGGACGGGATTCCACCGACTCGTCGAGAGGGGAATCACCGCCCGGCGTGGCCTCGACCTCGAGGGGGGCCGAGCTGAAGGTCATGTCAGCCCTTCGAGGGGTCCTTCAGACCGACGATCGTGAGGTCGGTCATGTTGGTGTTGGGGATGTAGCCGGCGATGTTCGACCCCGGCAGGAAGATGCCGTTCTCGAAGACCATCGGCGCGATGGGCGCGAGCTCCATGATCTGCTGGTCGAGCTCGCCCCAGGCCTCGTTGGCGGCATCGACGTCGGTCATCCCACGGATCTCGGCGATCCGCTCGTTGACGGCCGGGTCGTTCAGCTGAGCGAGGTTCTGGTTGCCCTTCTCGGTGATGGCCGCGCCGTCGAACAGCGGCGGGATGAAGGTGCTGGCGCTCGAGGCCCAGTCGGGGCACCACCCGGTGATCGCGGCGTTGTTCTGCTGCGACGGCGTCGCGATGGTCTCGTAGTAGATCGAGGTGTCGATGACGTTGAGCTTCACGGTCGCACCGATGCGCTCGAGGCCCTGCTGCACGGCCTCGGCCTGCGCCTGGGCGACGGGGTTCGAGCGGATGTCGAGGGTGAACTCGAACCCGTCGCCGAGCCCGGCCTCCGCGAGCAGCGCCACGGCCTCGTCGACGTCGCCGGTGTTGCCGTCGGAGGGGTAGAGGTCGTAGTCGAGGTGCCCGCTGACCGCCGGCGGGATGATCGTCGTCGCGACATCCGCCAGCTGGTTTCCACCCGACGCGTTCTGGATGCTGGCGCGGTCGAGCGCCCAGTTCACCGCCTGGCGCACGCGCAGGTCGTCGAAGGGCGGCTTCGACGTGTTGAGCGACATGTAGGTCGTGCAGTACGCCGGAGCGGTGATGGCACGCTCCTGCAGCTGCGGCGTCTGGATGCGGGGCAGCGTGGCGCCCGCGATCTTGCCCGCGATCGCGTTCTGGTCGGCGCCTTGCCCGGCGATCATGCGCTCGTCGATCGTCGCGCCGTCGATGCCGATGTCGAACTGCCACTGGTCGGGGTACGCCTTGCGCACCTCGTCGGTCTCGGGCTCCCAGTGCTCGTTGCGCACGAGCTTGATGGTGCTGCCGGGGGTGTAGGAATCGAGCGTGTAGGGGCCTGACGCGATGACGTCGTTGATGAACTCGTCGCCGCCGCCGGAACCGATTGGGAAGGGCACGGCGTTGGGCTGGGCGAGCACGTTGTCGAACTCGGGGAAGGGCGCCTTGAGGTGGAAGACGATCGTCTTCGCGTCGGGCGTCTCGATCGTGGGGAGATCCCCCGAGACGTAGGGGCCCTGGTAGTCGGCGGGCGCGTCTATGACGGACTTCAGATAGGGCGAGCCGATGCCGATCTGCGGATCCCATGCGCGGGAGATGCCGAACTCCATCTCGGCGGAGGTGATCGGGTCGCCGTTGTCGAAGAAGAGGTCGTCTTTGAGCGTGTAGGTCCAGGTGAGTCCGTCGTCGGACACCTCGCCGAGGCCGGTCGCGAGGTCGGGAACGATAGCGTTCGGGTCGTCGGAGTCGCCCGCGGCCTGCATCGTGAGGCCGCGGTAGAGCAGACGGTAGAACGCGTTGACGCCGCCGTCCCAGCCACGGGCGGGGTCGAGGTACGAGAAGTCGGCGTTCTGGAGCATGTGGACGGTTCCGCCGGTCTGCGGCGTTCCGTCGGTGCCGGTCTGCTGCGGCGAACCGCCGCCACCGGCGCACGCCGTGAGGGCGAGTGCCATGGCCGTTCCCGCGGCGAGGATGCCGGCGAATCTCCTGGTGGTGGTCATCGGTGGACCTTCCCTTTCTCTGCTCCATTGCGTCGAGTGCTGTCCATGAAACAACATCACGGTGCAATGTGCAATTGCACGATCACGCTGCATCCGTTCTACCGAGGTCTGCAGCGCGGGGAGGTCCGCGTGACACGATCGTCACGCGATCCGGCCGTTTCTTCACATCCGCGAAACACAGCGAGCGTCGCCCCGGGCGCGCGAGACTCGGAGAATCACGGCGATATCGGCTGCTACCGAGTCATCGCTCCGAGGTAGGCGACATTCTCCGAAGCTCGCGCTGCGGCGCAGCCCCGTCAGGGAAGCGGGCAGATCGCGACCGACGCGAGGTCGCCGTCCATCTGCTCGGGCGTCCAGGGCAGACCCGCCGGCGGCGCGGTCTCGCCCGAGGCGGCGGGAGCCTTCGACGCGATCGCGGCGAGCTGCCACCCGAGCACGCGGACCGCCTCGGCCGAAGCGCGGGAGTTGTTCAGCACGGCGACGACCGTGAGGCCCGTCTCGCGGTCGGCGAAGGCCACGGTCTGGTAGCCCGGGATCGAGCCGTACTGCCCGATGAGGGTTCCCGCCTGATAGGTGCCGCCGTCGACGGTGTACCAGGTCGGCGACCCCTCGCCCACCGGGATGGGGGAGCCGAACCGCTGGTCGTCGTCGAACGGACGCAGCCCCGTCGCGAGCGCGCGGACATAGCGGCCGAGGTCGGCTGCCGTCGTGACGACGCCCGAGGCCGTGAACCCGGCCGAGGGCGACAGAGCGGTGAGGTCGGCCGCCGTCGCGCAGTCGGGCGTCCCCTCGGGCGTCAGCACGGACTGCGTGCCGTGGAGTCCGATGTCCGCGGTGCGCGAGGGCAGGGATGAGCCTGCCATGCCGAGCGGCTCGAAGACGTAGCGCTGGAACAGTTCCGCGGCGGTGCTGCTCGAGGCGCGCTCCAGCGCCATGCCGAGGAGGACGTACCCGGCATCCGAATCGACGTAGGAGGTGCCGCCCGTCGGGCCCGAGGCCGCCAGACCGTAGGCGAGGAGCTCGTGCGGAGCCCACGGGCGCGCCGGATTCGCCTCCCACCGGCCCTGCAGACGCGGCTGGTACGAACCGAGGCCGGACGTGCTGTCGCAGAGCTGCTCGAGGGTGACGACCGGGGTCGCGGGGAATCCGACGATCCACTCCGTCACGGGGTCGTCGAGCTCGACCGTGCCGTCGGCTGCCATGCCGTAGAGCACGTCGCACGTCATCGCGCGGGTGACGGGTCCGGCCTTGAAGGAGTCGTCGGCAGTGACCTCGGTCCCGTCGGGGTTGGTGCCGAAGCCCTGCACCCACTCGCCCGACCAGGGCACCCAGACGCCCGCGATCGCACCGGCCGAGCCGGTCATCGCCATCGCACGCTCGACCGCGGCGGTGAGCTGCGCCTGCGTGTCGCCGCCGATCTCACCGTCGGCCTGCGGGGGCACGGCGACGCTGCTGACGCTCGCGGGCGCGCACGCCGAAAGACCGAGCGCGAGCGCGACCGCAACGGCGATCCCCGCGCTTCGACGGCGTCGAGTCGCACGCATTCCTGAGCCACCCCCCGAGATGTATGCCTCCAGTGAATCACACCGCTCCTGAGGATCCCGCGAACCTAGGGTGGACCCATGACACACGTTTTCGACGCCGACGCCATCTCCGGCGTGCTCGGTCACATGAACGACGACCACCGCGACGACAACCTGCTCATCGCGCGCGCGTTCGGCGAACCGGATGCCGCGGCGGCGACGATGACGCACTTCGACGGCGACGGCGGGGATTGGCAGGCGGTGGGGCCCGACGGCGGCATCCGGGAGATCCGCGTGGCGTGGCCCGGCGGCCCGATCACCGAGCGCCGCGAGGTGCGCCGGGAGATCGTCGCGCTGTACGACGAGGCCTGTGCGCGACTCGGCGTGGAGCCGCGCCCGCACGACTGAGCGTTACGGATTCGTTAAGAGGTCGGCGAGAAACCTTCAGGTTAGCTGTACCTAAGTGCTATCGTCGGGCCATGCTCGAACCGATCCCCTTCTCGACCGCTCTCCGCGAGCGCTCCAGCTCTGCGCACTCCGGCAGCGAAGGCGCCGGCTTCATGTCCGACCTCATGCGCGGCAAGGGCACCCGCGACGACTACGTCGCCCTGGTCGCGCAGCACTGGTTCATCTACGAGGCGCTCGAAGCCGCGGCATCCCGGATGTCGGCCGACCCGGTGGCCGCCACGTTCATCAGCGACAAGCTCACCCGGCTCCCCGCGCTCGAGGCCGACCTCGAGTTCTTGATCGGCTCAGACTGGCGCGAGCGGATCACGCCGCTGCCGACGACCGAGCGCTATGTCGCCCGCATCAACGAGGTCGGGGCTACCTGGGCCGGCGGTTTCGTCGCGCACCACTACACCCGCTACCTCGGCGACCTGTCGGGAGGCCTGTTCATCGGCAAGCTGATGGCCCGCCAGTTCGGCTTCGAGACCAACGGCATCGGCTTCTACATCTTCGGCGACATCGCCGATCCGGCGGCGTTCAAGGAGCGCTACCGCGAGCAGCTCGACGCCGCTCCCTGGGACGAGGCCGAGCAGCAGCGGGTGATCGACGAGGTGCTCGTCGCCTACCAGTTCAACACCGACCTGTTCACCGATCTCGCCGACGCGAAGGCCGCGCGCGCGGCATCCGTCGTCGCCTGATCCCCGCGACGCGTGACGCCGCCGGTCACATGCCGGCGGCGCGGACGGCGGCCATGAAGCGCCGCACGTCGTGGTCGACCAGGATGTCGCTGGGCCGGAGCGGTCGCGACAGGTAGAGCCCGTCGAGCGAGGTCAGTCGCGAGAGCGCGACGTAGGTCTGCCCCGGCGCGAAGGCGCCCGACCCGAGGTCGACGATCGCACGGTCGTAGGTCTTGCCCTGCGACTTGTGGATCGTCACCGCCCAGGCCAGTCGGAGCGGGAACTGCGTGAACTCCGCGACGATCTCGCGGGTCAGCTTGCGCGAGCCCGGGTCGTACGCGTAACGGAACCGCTCCCAGACGGCAGGCTCGACGTCGTGCTCCTCGCCGTCGAGCTCCACGCGGACCGATGACCCCGCGATGCGGGTGACGGTTCCGATGGAGCCGTTGACCCAGCGCGGGCCGTCACCGGCATAGCCCGCGACGTCGTTGCGGAGGAACATCACCTGCGCGCCGACCTTCAGCTGCAGCTCGGGGTCGGCCGGGTACGACGTCTCCCCCCGCCCGAAGTCGCCGCTGACATCGGCCTTCGCCGTCTGCACCGGGCCCGTGAGGGCGTCGAGATGCCGCTGGTTGATGCGGTTGACGGCATCGTTGCGGGTCGCGAGCGTGATGACGGGCGGCTCGTCACCGGTGGGAGGCGGCGGTGTGCGGGCGCCCGCCGCGTTGAGAGCGGCGGCGATGTCGGCCGTGACGACGCCGTACCGGACGGCGTTGAGCATCTCCTTGAACCCCGCGTCCGCCTGACGATGGATCTCGCCGAGCTCCGCGATGTGCAGCGGAGCGCCGACCCGGCCGAGATCGAGCAGTCCATCCGAGCGGATCGCGCCGGCATCCGCCTTCGGGCCCGCCCACACCTGCGCGTCGAAGAACCAGAACGAGCGATAGTGATCGCGGATGTACTTCAGCTCGTCGCCGCGCGGCGGCACCGGCGAGAGCTGATATGGGTCGCCGAACATGACGATCTGCACGCCGCCGAACGCCTCGGAGCGCCGACGACGCGCTTGTCGCAACGACCGGTCGATCGCATCCATCACATCGGCGTTGACCATCGAGATCTCGTCGATGACGAGCGTGTCGATCGCGTTGAGGATGCGGCGCGTCGGCTCGGACTGCTCGAGTTCGCTGTCGGCGACGAGTCCGATCGGCAGCCGGAAGAGGGAGTGGATCGTCTGCCCCTCGACGTTGAGCGCAGCGACGCCCGTCGGAGCGCAGATCGCGATCTGCTTGTCGGTGTTCCACGCGAGGTGCTGCAGCAGTGTCGACTTGCCGGTACCGGCTCGCCCGGTGACGAAGACGTGGTCGCGGGTCGTCTCGATCCGGCGGAACAGTGCCTCCTGCTCAGCGGAGAGAGGCGGCAAGGTCACCGATTCATGGTAGCCACAGGTGAGCCTTCCTAGACTTGTGCTGTGCACGAGGCGCAGACGACTCCGGACGCCGCGACCGGCGACGATGAGTCGAGCGCGCCCGAGAGCGCCCGCCGCCCCGGGCAGGGTCGCCGTCGGGGTGCACGCAGCGGTCGCCGGCTCGCCCTCGACCTCACCGCGATCGGGCTGCTGTCGGTGCTCGCCCTCGGGGCTCTGGGCGTCGGCGGAGTCGCGGTGTACCGCACGCTCTACAGTCCCGCCGCGTTCGTCGAGCGCTATCTGTCGCTGCTGAGCAGCGGCAGCGCCGCCGACGCCCTGCGCCTGCCGGGCGTCGCGATGGATTCGGCCGAGCTCGCCGCGGCGGAGCTGCCGTCGACGACATCCGAGGTGCTGCTGCGCCGCGCCGCCCTCGCACCGCTGTCGGACGTCTCGGTGATCGGCGAGCGCGTCCGCGGCGACGTCACCGAGATCACCGTGACCTACCTCGCGAACGGTCACCGCGGCCGCACGCAGTTCGACGTCGAGCAGGACGGCTGGATCGGCGTCGCCCCCGCATGGCGCTTCGCGCACAGCCCGCTGTCGGCGATCGACCTGACCGTGCGGGGAGCCACCCGGTTCCAGGTCAACGGCTTCGAGCTCGACACCCGGCAGGTCGCACCCGAGGGCGTGGATGCCGATCCGCTCGTGCCGGTCTCGATGCTCGTCTTCTCTCCCGGCGCCTACTCGATCTCGGTCGACACCCCGACGGCGCAGACCCCCGGGGTGGCCGTGCTCTCCGACGCTCCGCAGAAGGCGGTCCCCGTCGATCTGCAGGCGCAGCCGACGCCGGAGTTCGTCGACGTCGTGCAGGATCGCGTCGACGAGTTCCTCGCATCGTGCGCGACGCAGCAGGTGCTGCAGCCCACGGGATGCCCGTTCGGGTACTTCGTCCGCAACCGCGTCGAAGGCGCGCCGCAGTGGTCGATCGCGGAGAACCCGAAGATCGAGGTCGTCCCCGACGGCGCGCAGTGGGCCATCCCGAGCACCCGGGCCGTCGCGCACATCGACGTCGACATCCGCTCGATCTACGACGGGCGACTCAACGAGGTGTCGGAGGACGTCGAGTTCTTCCTGACCGGATCGATCACGATCCTGCCCGACGGCACCGCATCCATCCAGGTGTCGGCCGACCAGGGCTGAGCGGGGTCAGCGGCTCCGCGCGGCGTCGCGGCGCGCGAGCTCGGCGAGGCGCTCGTTGTACTCCTCGAGCTCGGTGTCGCCGGCACGGTCGACCTGACGGTCGCGGCGGCGCTGCATCCGGTCATCCGATCGGCTCCACTGGATCGCCACCGTGATCGCGAGGATCAGGGTGGGGATCTCCCCCACCGACCAGGCGACGCCGCCGCCGATGTACTGGTCCTCGAGCGGCGTCGGCCCCCACGTTCGGCCCATCGATCCGAACCACTCCGCGGCGAACATCCCCGACGACATCATGATCGCGATGCCGAAGAAGGCGTGCATCGCCATGACCGCGATGAGCGTGAGCAGACGGAACGGATACGGCAGGCGGTAGGGCACCGGGTCGATGCCGATGAGCGACAGCACGAACAGGTAGCCCGAGATGAGGAAGTGGACGACCATCCACTCGTGTCCGATGTGGTCGTACAGCGACCAGCGGAACAGATCGGTGTAGTAGAACACCCACAGCGAGCCGATGAACATGATCGACGCGAACGCCGGATGCGTGACGACGCGCGAGAACGGGGTGTGAACGGCCCAGAGGATCCACTCGCGTCCACCGCGCGACCCGTCGTCGCGCTTGCGGATGGAGCGGGCGGCCAGCGTCACGGGCGCCCCCGCCACGAGGCACAGCGGGATCGCCATCGACAGCAGCATGTGCCCGACCATGTGCAGGCTGAAGAGGTAGTCCTGGTAGGCGTTGATGGGCCCGCTCGTGACCCACAGCAGCAGGAGCAGGCCGAAGACCCACAGCGCCGTCCGGTAGATCGGCCAGCGGTCGCCGCGCTTGCGCAGACGCCGGACACCGGCGAGGTAGAAGAACAGGCCGAACCCGACGGCGAAGACCCAGAGCAGATCGACATCCCACATCGTGAACCAGCGGTCGATCGTCAGCTCGGGAGGCAGGACCGTGCCGGTCAGGATCTGGGCCGGGGTCTGCTGCTCGGGGAGGGTCGTGTCGACGGGCGGCGGCGTGCGCGCGAGCGCGGCGGCCGCTCCGCTCGCGATGCCCATGAAGACGATCTCGACGGTGACGAGCAGCCAGAACACCCGCGCCGCGCCCGATGAGGCGAGCTTGGAGATGAGCCGTCCGCGATACGAGGCGCCGAGGATGCCCATCGCGATGAGGGCGACGACCTTCACCAGCAGCAGCGCCCCGTACGGCGAGAACAGGTTGGCCGGCGAGAGGATCGCGACGGCGGCGCGGACCGTTCCCGAGACCGCGACCACGATGAAGGCCACGAGCGCGATGCTCGAGTAGCGCGACACGATCGCGACCATGTCGGCCCGGTCGACGACGGGCCGGATGATGACGAGCAGCAGCAGGCCGCCGAGCCAGACCGCCGCGGCGACGATGTGCAGCGCCAGCGCGGTGACCGCGATGTTGTGGTTGGCCTCTTCGCCCGAGTGGCCCTGCGTCGCCATCGGGATGAGGGATGCCGCCGCGAGGATGCCGACGATGAGCGTCGAGGTCCAGCCGCGGACGGCGAAGGTGAGCACCGTGAGCACGGCGCCGGCGATCGTCGTCAGCAGCCAGGCGCGCCCGGCCTCGGTGTCGACGAGGAATCGGCCGAGCTGCTGACCGAACTCCGCGCTGGCGCTGGGAGCCGCGCCCAACAGGTTGAGGAAGGTGAAGAACGCGGTACCCGCGCTCGCGACGGTGAAGATCGCCGCGGAGATCGAGGCGGCGTCGAGGGCCGTGTCGAACGGGCGCTCGCCCGCGCGCAGGGCGAACAGCGCCACGACGAGGGATCCGACCATGCCCGCCGCCGCGAGGTTGACGACGAGCTTGATGACCGGCAGACCCCACCGGACGAGGGGTCCGGGGTCGAGCAGCTGCAGCGGGGCGGCGCCGCCGCCGGCCGCGAGGCCGATGAGGACGACGATGAGAGCCGACACAGCGAGGATCGCCGGTCCGGCGAGACGCTGCGCTCGGGATTCCACCCCACCAGCCTACGGCGGCCGGGCGCCCCGGGCCTCTCAGCCCCTCAGCCCCTCAGCGGCTGAGCCGCGAGGTCCCATTCGGGCCGGGTATGTCGGCCGGGTTTCCGGCTCAAGTGGGACCTCGAGAAGCGAGGCGGGGCGGGGGGCGGGGCGGGGGCGGGGCGGGGCAGGGGCAGGGCAGGGGGACGACGGAGGGGGATGCCGTACGGCATCCCCCTCCGGTGAATCGTCGTCGATTACTTGACGGCGGCCTTCAGCTTCGAGCCGGCGGTCACCTTGACGCGCTTGCCCGCGGCGATCTTGATCTCCTCGCCGGTCTGCGGGTTGCGGCCGGTGCGAGCGGCGGTGTCGACCTGCTCGAAGGCGATCCAGCCCGGGATCGAGACCTTGCTGCCCTTGGCGACGGCCTCGGAGACGGTCGTGAAGAGCGAGTCGAGCACGCCCGAGACGGCGGCCTGGCTCTGACCGGTGGCGCTGGCGATGCTCGCGACGAGCTCGGTCTTGGTGATGGACTTGTCAGCCATAGGGTTGTCCTCCAGACGGCGGACGACGGACGCGCCGCCGACAGCGTGGGTGGTTCCCGGGGACTCGCGTCCCGCGGTTGGTCGTTCGACCGGTCCCGAATATACGCGGATTCCGCGGAATTTCGCGGATTTGCCGGCTTCCAGGGGCGCTTTCACCCGGCGTGTCGCCCGTTTTCGGGGCGCATGGGACGAATGTGACGCCTGCGCGGGGTCGCCGGGGTCGGCGCGACGGTCAGATCCGGCGCAGTGCTGCGACGACCTCGGCCTCCCACCGGCGCGCCGCGGGAAGCGCTCCGACGAAGATAGGGGTGTCATGCGTGACCCCGAGGTACCGGGTCGCGCTCGCCTCCACCCCGGCGCGGCGCAGCTTGGCGGCGTAGGCCGCTCCGTCGCTGCGCAGCGGGTCGTACTCCGCCGTCAGGATCACCGCCGGCGGAAGGTCGGCGAGCGAATCGGCACGCATCGGCGAAGCGTAGGACTCGCGCGCCCGCGAGCGGTCGCCGAGATACGTGCGGGCGACCGAGACGAGCTCGCGCACGGCGATGAACGCGGGGATGCCGAGGGCGTAGGTCGCGCGCAGATCGATGAACCTCCCCGTGAGGTCGGTCACCGGCACCTCGAGGATCTGCACGGCGACGGGGAGGCGCGCCCGATCGCGGTTCATGAGCGTCAGGACGGCCGCGATGTTGCCACCCGCCGACGACCCCGAGATGCCCACCCGGTCCGGATCGATGCCGAGCGCCCCCGCCTCGTCGTGGAGCCACCGCCATGCCGCGTACGCCTGCTCGATCTGGGTCGGATAGCGGTGCTCGGGCGCCAGCGAGTAGTCGACCGCGACGAGGACGACACCGGATGCCTCGGCACGGCGCCGGCACGCGGCATCCGCCGTCGGGTAGTCGATGCCGCCGATACGGAAAGCGCCACCGCCGATCACGAGGCACGCGGGGGCGGGCTCGCCCGCAACGAGCGTGGTGGGGCGGTAGACCCGCACACGCACGTCGGGGTAGCCGGGCACCGGGACGACGTGCTCGGACGTGGCGATCTCGGGGCCCGGTGTGCCGACCGTCCGGAGCTCCTGGCGGTCCCAGGCGAGCGCGGCCTTGCGGTGACGCTCGCGCGGCGTGAGCGGGCGCTTGCCCGCGGGCTTCGCCGGGGCGGGCGTGGGGGCCGGGCTGGGGGCTGAGGTGGGGGCGGTTCCCGGTACGCCCTCCGCGGCGGGGGATCGCGGGGTTCGCGGCATCCGATCGGCCACCGCGGACGTGACCGATCGCCAGGCCTGCCGCAGGAGGTAGCGCCGGTGCGTGCGCAGCCGCTCCGCGAAGAAGGGATCCAACGGCATGGTCAGTCTCCGTCCGCGCGCTCGGTGCGCTCGTCGAGCTCTCGCAACCGCCGGAGCTTCGACCAGGGCACGAAGACGATCCACATCACCGACGCGATCGCGCCGCCCATGATCATCGAGCTGATGTCCATGCTCCGACCGTAGCCGTTGCCGCGGATACCCGTCCCGAGCGCAGGCGGCGGGAACGACGAAGCCCCCGTCCCGACGAATCGGGGCGGGGGCTTCGGCGCTGTGTTGCAGGCCGCTTACCAGCTCGACTTGGTCACACCGGGCAGCTCGCCCTTGTGTGCCATGTCGCGGAAGCGGACGCGCGAGATGCCGAACTTCGAGAGGTGGCCACGGGGGCGACCGTCGATCGCGTCGCGCTTGCGGACGCGAACCGGCGACGCGTTGCGCGGGAGCTTCTGCAGGCCGACGCGGGCGGCCTCGCGGGCCTCGTCGGTCGCGTTCGGGTCGACGAGGGTCTTCTTCAGCTCGGCACGCTTCTCGGCGTAGCGGGCGACGACCTCTTCACGCTGGTTGTTGCGCGCGATCTTGCTCTTCTTAGCCATGAGATCAGCGCTCCTCTCGGAATTCGACGTGCTTGCGGATCACCGGGTCGTACTTCTTCAGCACGATGCGGTCGGGGTTGTTGCGACGGTTCTTGCGCGTCACATAGGTGTACCCCGTACCGGCGGTCGAACGGAGCTTGATGATCGGACGGACGTCCTGAGCCTTCTTCGCCATTAGAGCTTCACACCCTTCGCGATCAGGTCCTTCACGACCGACTCGATGCCGCGGGCGTCGATGACCTTGATGCCCTTAGCCGACACGTTCAGCGTGATCTTGCGACCGAGCGAAGGAACGTAGTAGGTCTTCTTCTGCACGTTCGGGTCGAAGCGGCGCTTCGTCCGGCGGTGCGAGTGCGAGATGTTGTGACCGAAGCCGGGAACTGCTCCGGTCACCTGGCACACTGCTGCCATAGTGATTCTCCTTAGTACCGTGACACCGGACGGTGCCACCCAAGATCCCTTGTCTGCACCCGCGCTCCACCCGGCCGTTTCGGGCCTGTGATGGGGAGTGGGTACGTACTGCGTGCTGGAGTGCGCGCAGACAAACAGTCAGTCTAGCACGCGACGGCGTGTCGCCTTGACCGCGGTCGGGGCCGCCGGCTGCCCGGGATGCCGCGTCGGTGCCGTCTGACATACTGCCGCTATGTCGCCGGAGGCCGATGTTCCCCTCGGGCGATGGCGGTTCGAGGGCCGGCTGCGGCACTACCAGGCTGATGCACTCGAACGCGTGGACGCCTCCGGCCCCGGGCCGCTGCACATCGTCGCGCCGCCGGGCTCGGGCAAGACGCTTCTCGGCCTCCTGCTCGCGATGCGACGCGGGACGCGGACGCTCGTCCTCGCCCCGACGATCACGATTCGCGAGCAATGGGCCGCCGAGGCGCGGCGCCTGGCGCCGGACGCCGCCGATGTCTCGACCGCCGGCGAGGCCCCGAGCGAGCTGACCGCCCTGACCTACCAGTCGCTGAGCGTGCTCGACGGCGAGAATCCCCTCGCCGCGCTGGCGCACGAGCGCTGGCGGCTCGAGCTCGAGAGCGACGGCCGGTCGACGGATGCGGCATCCGCCTGGCTCGACGCTCTCCGCTCGGGCAACCGCCGCGCGTACGCAGCCGGCATCGCGCGGCGTTCCCGCACACTGCGACGCCGCATCGCTCAGGAGGACCCGGATGCGCTGTCGCGCGCGCTGCATCCGAATGCTCGCGCGCTGATCGAGCGCCTCGTCGATCACGGCGTCGACACGGTCGTGCTCGACGAGTGCCATCATCTGCTCGACCATTGGGCGCTCGTGGTCGCGGCGCTCGTGGCACGGCTGCGCGCGGCCGGACGTTCCCCGCTCGTCATCGGCCTGACCGCCACGCTCCCCTCTGCCGACGACGGCGACGCCTACGACAACTACACGTCGCTTCTGGGGAACGTCGACTACGAGGTTCCGATCCCCGCGGTCGTCCGCGAGGGCAACCTCGCCCCCTTCCGCGAGCACGTACGATTCGTCGAGCCGACGTCCGACGAGCTCGCATTCCTCTCGGGAGCAGCGATGGGCCTCGGGCTGCTCCTCCGCTCGACCTTCGCGCACGGCGACGGCGCGGATCACCTCGTGAGGATGCTGCAACCGACGCCGGATGCTGTCGGCGACGCGGCATCCGACGCAGATGACGCAGGCGCGGGCGGCGGCGGCTTGGCAGCTGCGCCCCTCGTACCGCCTCCCGCCCCGCCCGCGCGCGGTGCGCGGAACGACCGCGTGGACGTCCGGCTGTCGCGCGCGTTCGCCGACGACTTCGCCGGATCCGAGGCTGCCGCGGCGATGCTCGCGACCGTCCATCCGGATCATCCGCTCGTCGAGCGCCTTCCGGCCGCGGCGCAGCGCACGCCGACGACCGAGGAGTCGCTGCGGCTCCTGGGGCGGTTCGCGCTCGACCGCATCCTCCCCGATCCGGCCGCCCGGGAACGGTGGGAGCGGATCCGGGCGACCCTCGCCGACTTCGGTTTCTCGCTGACCGACCGGGGCCTGCGCCGCACGCGCGATCCGATCGACACGATGCTGGCATCGTCGCTGTCGAAGGACCGAGCAGTCTGCGACATCCTGCGGCTCGAACGAGACCGGGTCGGCTCGCGCCTGCGCGCCCTCGTCGTCTCGGACTTCAGCGAGCACGGCAACCGCCATGGCGGACTGATCGGGCGGGCGGGCGCGGTGCGGACCTTCGACGTCCTCGCGACGGATGCCGCGACCGCCGACCTGCGCTGCGCCCTGGTCACCGGATCGACGACGCGCATCGCGACGCGTCACGTCAAGGCGTTGTCCGCGGCGTGGGCGGCCGCTCTCGCCCCCGAGAGCGGATCGCCGCCGACGATCGCGGTAGTCGCGGTGCCCGACGATCCGGGCGTGTCCGAGATCTCGGCACCGGGTGTCGGCGCCGCGGGTTTCGTCCGCGCCGCCTCGATCCTGTTGGCGCGCGGCGAACTCGACGTCATCGTCGGAACGCGCGGGCTCTTCGGCGAGGGGTGGGACTGCCCGGCCGTCAACACGCTCATCGACCTGTCGTCGGTGGCGACAGCACCCGCGACCCAGCAGTTGCGCGGGCGCGCGCTGCGGCTGGATCCGGGCTGGCCGGAGAAGGTCGCGCACATCTGGACCGTGACGGCGATGTTGCCGCCGTCGTCGCCGATCGACGCGTCCCCCGACCTGTCGCGGCTGCGGCGCAAGCTCGAGCGCCTCTGGGGTGTGCACCGCGACGATCCTCGTCGCATCATCCGCGGCCTCCCCGGTGTGCTGACGGCCGATCAGCGCCGCCTGCTCGCGTCGGGCCGCCCCGCGGCGCACGACCTCGATGCGCTGACGGTGGTCGAGGCGCGCGAGCGCACGCGCGCGCTGTGGCGCGTCGGCGAGGACTACCTCGACCGGGAGTCGATCGACGCGACCGTCGCGCCGCGCAGGGGCGAGCCGACGTTCCGGACGCGGGGACGAGCGGATGCCGCGCTCGGAGCCGGAACCGCCGCCGCAGGCGTCGTCACCACGGCGTCGCTCGCTCTCATGATCGCGGGCGGCGCGGGCGCGGCGGGCGGCGCGGGCGCGGCGGGATTCGCGGAGCTCGCGGCCGGAGCGGCGGGGCTGGTCGCCGCCCTCGCCGTGGGCATGCCGATCGCCCGCGCCTGGTGGCGCTCCCGGCGTGCGCATGCCGAAGCGCCGGAGCTGTACCGCCGCATCGCGGGCGTCGTCGTGGCCGCATTGCAGCGTTCCGGGCGCCTGAGCGAGGCCGCGGCAGCCGAGGTGATCGTCGAGCGACCGGCGGATGCCGGCGGCATCCAGCAGTTCGAGCTGCACCTGCGGAACGCCTCTCTCGCCGAGCAGCACGCCTTCGCCGGAGCGATGGCGGAGCTGCTCGGTCCGGTGCGGACGCCGCGATTCCTGCTGCAGGTGGATGCCGGCGGGCGGAGCCCGATCGTGCGATGGCTGCTGAAGCGCGCATCGCGATCGAGCCCGGCTCAGTTCTTGCCGGTGCCCTCGGCGTTCGGCATGTCGGGGCCGCGGATCCGCGCCTTCGCCGACGATTGGCAGCGGGCGGTGGGCCCGTGCGCGCTCCATTTCGTCGACAGTCCGGATGCGCTCGCGACACTCGCGGAGGCGCGCCGCGGCGGAGCCGTCGCCGGCGACCTCGCCGTCGTCGAACGCTGGGACTGACGGCTCCTTCCCCCCCTGCCCCGCGAACCGACGCGAACGGCGCCGTATCCGGCCCCGACACGACCATTCGTGTCGGGTCGGCGGGGCGGCGGGGCGGCGGGGCGATCGAGTGTCAGCGGCCGCGCAACGCTGCCTCGGCGGCGCCGCGACCCCATCGGAACGGCGAGACCGTCGGGTCACCGGCGATCCAGAACCGCCACGGGAACGCGTCGGTTCCCGCGACTCCCGCGACTCCCACTCGCGGGCCGGTCAGAACGTCGGGCTCCGGGACGTCCCGGAGCAGCAGGCGAGCTACGGCCCCGTCCCGCTCGACCTGTGCGACGGCGTCGATGCCGTCGTGCACCGGATGCCGGAGGCCGAGGGCCTCGCCGAGCCGTCCGGGCCCGCGAGCGAGATCGCGGTGCGTCCGGGCGGCGGCACGCCGCCCGTGGGCGACATCCGCGCCCTCGACGATCTCCGCCGCGCGCAGCAGCACCCCACCCGCGACGCCTGACGGACCGCAGACGACGTTGACGCAGGAATGGATGCCGTGACTGAGGTAGACGTACAGATGCCCGGGCTCGCCCCACATGGTGGCGTTGCGCGCGGTCTGTCCCATCCGCGCGTGCGATCCGGGGTCGGGCAGGTCGCCCGTGTCACGTCCGTGGTAGGCCTCGACCTCGGTCAGCCGAGCGACGACCCGCGCCCCATCCACCACGACCTCGAGGAGGCCACCCAGCAGCCGGGGGGCAACCTGCACCGGAAGGTGCGCGAGCTCCTCCCTCGTCGCCGGATGGAAACCCGGCGGCACGACGTCATCGCCGACGCTCATGGCCGCGGCGCGCTCTGGCACCACGAGATGTCGAACCCGCTGAGAGCCGATACCTCCTCGCCGGTGCCGAGGTCGACGATGTGGGTCTGCACGCGTTCGGGCAGCGGCAGCGCATACGCGTCGTACGGGTTCGAGACCGCATCGGGCGCGATGAGGAACGCGGCGTACCGGCTGCTCGGCGACACGCACGTGTGCAGCAGCAGATTCTCCGGGGCGACCGTGAACACGTCACGCGTCGCGCCGTCGGCGCCCACGACCGCAGCCGACGTCGACAGCACCGTGAAGCCGTCGAGCCGCGAGAGCACACGCAGCGTCTCGTCCGCGTTGCCGGGCAGCGCCGTGACCGACTGGGTCTCGCCGGCTGCGGCATCCGCGGCGCTCAACGGCCGCTCCTCCGCGGTGGCGAGGTCGATCGCGACAAGCCCGGTCGCGCGCTGCACGATGGCTTCCGTCGAGCCACGGGCGATGCCGTCGATCGTGATCGCATTGCCGAGCGAGACGGGCTCGCCCCCGGCCGCCGAGACGAGTGTCAGGGCCCCGTCGAAGCCGAGCAGGAGCACGGCATCCGTCCCCGGCACGAACCGCCAGTCATCGATGCGCGCGTCTCCGCCCGCGAACTGCAGCTGCGCCGGCTCGTCATCGGCGCTGGCTTCGGTGAGCGACGCCGTGAACAACGCGCTCTCGAGACCGCCCCCCGAGCCGATTCCCGCGTCGGTGTACGTGTAGCCGATCAGATCGCCGCGATCGGCGGTCTGCAGGTTGGTGACGAAGCCGCGTCCGGGCAGCGCGAGCTCGCGCCGCCCCTGGCCCTCACGGTCCGTGACGACGAGCGTCGACACACCCTCGTCGTCGGCGGTCACGATCGCGAGATGGGTCGATGTCGCCCGGAAGTCCTCGATGTGCGGATCCGCGAACACGGGCACCGCGTCCTCGCCGTCGAGCCCCGTGCGGAAGATGGTGTCCTCGGCGCCACCGCGCTGCAGGATGTAGGTCTCCAGCGCCGGCGTCGAGAACGACTCCTCGATCGTCGCGGCCGGACCCCCGCCCAGACCCTGGACGCCGTCGATCCGAACGGTGTAGTCCGTCGCGTCACGCAGCGGCAGAGTGAACCGGATGCCGATCTGGCGCCCCGACGTGTCGACGGTGAAGTCCGCGGCCGGCTCGATGTGCACCTGCGCCGGATCGATCTCCTCGAGCGACTGCGTCGTCGTCACGATCAGGCGCGATCCCGCCGATTCGATCCCGGCCTGCGGGTCGACGCTCGTCGACGTCGCACGCGGCCCCTGCACCGTCGTCAGCACGGCGCTGGCGCCGCCGACGAGGGCGAGAGCCCCCACGACCGCGACCATCGCGACGACGAACCGTCGCGAACGGCGCACGCGCGTCCGCCCGCGCCGCGAGGTCCGGGCCGTCCCGTCAGTACTCATAGGGGTCCTCGGGCTCGTCGACGGTCTGCACCCCGGTGGCCTCGACGACGAGGGTGCCGTCGCGGTCGCGGATCACGCCGGTGACGGTCACCCACTCCCCCGTCGCGGGGATGTCGGAGGCCTCCCCGATCGGGATGCTCGCGGGCTGAGCATCGATGACGCAGTGGGTGATGACGAGCCGGGTCAGCCCGAAGCCCCCCGAGCTCGACGGCGTCACGAAACCGGTCAGGCTGATCTCGTCGCCCTCGAACGCCTCCGGGTTCGTCGCCGTCGCGAAGACGCTCGCCCACTCGCCGACACCGAACGACGACGTGTCGCCGGTCGTCGCAAGGGCGACCGTGTCGGCGCCCTGGAACAGCGGCGGCGTGCCGGTGTCACGCGACATCGCGAGCTCGGCCGACAGAGTCGCCGGCGGCGTCACGAGCGCCACCGCGACGATGCCCGTCGCGAGCAGCCCACCCGTCCCCGCGGCCGCGGAGCCCAGCACGAGACGCCAATCGGGGCGCGGGCGCACCGGCGCGACGGCGGCACCGGGCGCGGCGGTGTCGCCGGCGAGGGCGGCGGTGTCGCCGGCGAGCGCCGCGGCGCGGGCGTCGCGACGGGAGGTCGGCGCCGCGGTCGGCAGTGCGTCCGAGGGCGTGGCCGGGGCAGCGGGCGCAGGATCGCTATAGGCGTCCTGATGCTCGTGCGCCGCGGCAGCGTGACCATGCCCGCGCCCGTGCCCGTGCCCGTGCAGCTCGCCGTGGTCGTGTCCGTGATCGGCCTCGGCGCCGAGCGGCAGCGCGAAGCTCACGACGGTCCCGATCAGCCCGAGCACCGACATCCCGACGGCGAACCAGGCCGACTCCGGGTTGATGTAGAGCCCGATCCGGCCCGTGAGGGCGAGCGTGACGGTGATGGCCGCGAGCGCGGCGGCGAGCCCGACTCCGAACAGGCGGGTCAGCAGGGCCGATGACTTAGGCAAAGAGATTCACCATCCCTCCGACGGCGATCGCGAAGAGCACGACGATCACGACGAGCCCGACGAGCACGCGACTGCGGAACGTCGTGCGCATGAGCGCGAGCATCTTCACGTCGACGAGCGGGCCGACGAGCAGGAACGCCACGATCGACCCGGGGGTGAAGGTCGACGCGAACGACAGAGCGAAGAACGAGTCGACGTTGGAGCAGATCGACACGATCATCGCGAGCAGGATCATCGCGAGGATCGACAGCGCCGGGTTCGACCCGATCGCGAGCAGTGTGTCGCGCGGCACCAGCACCTGCACGGCGCCGGCGATCGCCGAACCGAGGACGAGGGCCGGCATGACGGCTCGCAGCTCGACGACGAACTGCGCGAGGCTGCGGCGCCCCTTGCCGCCCGGATCCTCGGCCGCGAGCTCGCACGCCGCCAGGAAACGATCGGTCAGCAGGCCGTCGGGATCGGGATGCCGCGAGTACAGCCAGCCGATCAGGTTCGCGACGGCGTACCCGCCGAGCAGCCGGGCGATCAGGATGCCGTCGTCGAACCCGAACGCCTGGTGGGTCGTGATGATGACGATGGGGTTCACGATCGGCGCCGCGATGAGGAAGGTCATCGTCTCGGGCACCGAGAACCCGCGGATCATGAGGCCTCGCGCAAACGGCAGGTTGCCGCACTCGCAGACCGGGATGAGCATCCCCAGCAGCGACAGCACGGCGCGGCGGGCCCAGGCGCGCCGCGGCATCCAGCGTTCGATCACTCCCGGCGGCACCCACACCTGCACGACGATCGACAGCACGACGCCGAGCAGGACGAACGGCAGCGACTCGATGAGCACGCTCAGTCCGAGCGTCACGCCGTCCTGAGCCCGCGTCGGCAGGGACGGCCCGGGGGTGAGCGCGGCTACCGCGACGAGAACGGCGACGACGGCCGCACCGATCCCGAGCGCGACGGCCGAACGCGTCGCGGGAGATGGCGCGAGCCGTGCGGTCTTAGGCCCCGCCACGCTTCTCATCGGCTCGGGCCGCGGAGCACGCGGCGCAGACGCCGAAGATGTCGACGATGTGCTCGGCCTGCGTGAAACCGTTGGCGGCGGCGGTGCGGTGCGCCCACTCCTCGACATCCGAGGCCTGGATCTCGACCGTCAGGCCGCAGGATCGGCAGATCAGATGATGGTGATGGCCGTCGCTCGAGCAGGCGCGGTAGATGGCCTCGCCGTCGGGGCTCTGCAGCTGGTCGGCCTCGCCCGAGGCGGCCAGGGTCGCGAGGGCTCGGTAGACCGTCGCCAACCCGATGCCGGTGTTGTCGTCGCGCAGCGACGCGTGGAGGTCCTGCGCCGAGACGAACCCGCGGGCATCGGACAGCGCCGTGCGCACGCGCTCGCGCTGCCAGGTGTTCCGCTGAGCCATGGCGGCGAGTCTACTCGGCGCGCCTCGGCATCGGCTGGGTGCGCAGGACCCGGCCACGGCGGCCGCCGACGATGCGGCACACCAGGTAGATCGTGAACGAGATCGTGGTGATGTAGGGACTCACCGGCAGCGTTCCGGCAACGGCCAGCAGGATGCCGCCCACCGCCGACACCACGCCGAACAGGGCGGCCAGCAGCGGCACCGCAAGGGGCCCGGTCGCGACCCGCACGGCCGCGGCGGCGGGCGTGACGAGCAGCGCCATCACGAGCAGCGCGCCGATGATGTGCACCGCGACGGCGACGATGAGCCCGAGCAGCAGCATGAACCCGAGCGACACCGCGACGGTGGGCACGCCACGCGCCGCGGCGGACTGCGGATCGAGCGAGTCGAAGCGCAGGGGGCGCCAGATCAGCAGGAGGGCGATGAGCACGAACGCTCCGATGCCGATCAGCCATCCGAGCTGACCCGACTGCACCGACACGATCTGACCGGTCAGCAGGCTGAAGCGGTTGGCGCTGCGGCCGTCGTAGAGCGAGAGGAAGAGGATGCCGAGGCCGAGGCCGAACGGCATGAGGACGCCGATGATGGAGTTGCGGTCGCGCGCCCGCGAGCCGAGCCACCCGATGAGGGCGGCGGCGATCATCGACCCGACGATGGATCCCGTCACCACATCGACCCCGATCAGCAGCGCGGCGGCGGCGCCCGCGAAGGAGAGCTCGCTGATGCCGTGCACGGCGAAGGCCATGTCGCGCTGCAGCACGAAGACGCCGATGAGCCCGCCCACGAGGCCGAGGACGGCTCCCGCCCACACCGAGTTCTGCACGAGCGCGAGGATGTCGCCGTAGACGGGGAGGCCGCCGAACATCGCATCCCAGACATCGGCCCAGTTCATGCGTGGTCTCCGTGGTCGTGGTGGTGGTGCGAGGCGTCGGCGTCCGGGGCGCCGACGACGACCAGCCGGTCGCCGGCGCGCAGCACGAAGACCGGGGCACCGTACAGGTCGGTGAGGACGGGCGAGGTCAGCACCTCTTTCGGGGTGCCGAGCGTGAAGCGGCCGTTCGCGATGTAGAGGATGCGGTCGACCTTGCCGAGCACCGGGTTGATGTCGTGCGTCACGAGCAGCACCCCGGCACCCGAGCGCCGATGCTGGTCGATGAGCCCGACGACGGCCTGCTGGTTCGCCAGATCGAGACTCGTCAGCGGCTCGTCGCACAGCAGCAGCTGCGGATCGTCGGCGAGGGCCTGCCCCACGCGCAGACGCTGCTGCTCCCCGCCCGACAGCACGCCCACCGGGCGGTCGGCGAACGCCGTCGCCCCCACACCGTCGAGCAGGCGGTCGACCCGTTCACGGTCGCGCCGGCGCGGCAGCGGAAGGCCGAACCGGTGCCCGTCGACGCCGAGGGCGATGAGGTCGCGGGCGCGCAGCGCGGTGTCGCGTGGCAGTGGGCGCGCCTGCGGCAGGTAGCCGATCGACCGGTTGCCCTTGTGCTTGACCGGTCGGCCGAGCGCCGTGATCGATCCCTCGCTCAACCGCTCGAGCCCGAGGATCGCGCGCAGCAGCGTCGTCTTGCCCGAACCACTCGGGCCGAGGACCGCGATGAGCTCGCCCGGCTCGACGGTGAGGTCGAGCCCGCTCCACAGCTCACGCCCGGAACGCCGCAGTGCGGCACCACGGATCTCGAGCAGGCTCACCGGGTCAGCGTACCCGCCTAACCGATGACGATGAGCGGTCGATAGAGGCATCCAGGAGTCCACGGACGGACTCCGGGAGCCCAGGACGGGCTCCCGCTCATCCCAATCACGGAGGAATGAACCATGGGAATGCAGATCGCCACCAACGTGGGCGCGCTCAACGCGTACCGCAACCTGTCCAGCACGCAGAACGATGTGTCGAAGTCGCTCGAGAAGCTCTCGAGCGGTCTGCGCATCAACCGCGCTGCGGACGACGCCGCCGGCCTCGCGATCTCGGAAGGCCTGAAGTCTCAGGTCAACGGGCTCAACGTGGCTTCGCGCAACGCTCAGGACGGCATCTCGGTCATCCAGACCGCGGAAGGCGCCCTGACGGAGGTCCACTCGATCCTCCAGCGCATGCGCGACCTGGCTGTCCAGGGCGGCAACGGCTCGAACAACGACAACTCGCGCGCCGCCATCACCAAGGAGGCCGGTGAGCTCAGCCTCGAGCTGCGCCGTATCGCCGAGTCGACCAACTTCAACGGCATCGACCTGCTCAAGGGCGGGGAGCTGACGTTCCAGGTCGGCGCAGGCGGCACCGAGAACGACGCGATCACGATCGACCTGGCCGACGTCGCGACCGCCGTCGGCACGCTCGCCTCGGCAGACGGCACCGCCGTCGGCGCCGGCTTCGTGATCACCGACAACGCGGCCGCACGCGGCACGGTCGACACGATCGACACCGCGATCAACGCGATCTCGACCGCCCGGTCGAGCCTCGGTGCATCGCAGAACCGCTTCGAGTCGGCCATCAACAGCCTGAACGTGTCGGCGGAGAACCTGTCGGCGGCCAACAGCCGCATCCGCGACACCGACATGGCCGCCGAGATGGTCAAGTACACCGCGGCGAACATCCTGTCGCAGGCGGGCACCGCCATGCTCGCGCAGGCGAACCAGGCCAACCAGGGCGTGCTCCAGCTGCTCCGGTAAGCCTCGCGACGGTGGGTCCTGCGCCGCCCGACGCAGGACCCATCGCCGTCGCGGGCGCACCGCGGGAACGCGCCTGAGAGAACTGACGAGGAACCCGATGACATCCCCCCGAACCCTGACGCCCGGACTCCCCTTCCTGTGGGAGCGGGCGCGCCGTGTGAACCCGAGCAGCCTCGTCGCCCGCGCACGCCGGGCCGGGCAGCGGCACGGCCGCAGCACGCTCGGGGTCGTCGTCGACATGCTCTGGCAGGCCGGGGTGCGCGGCGTCGGATTCCAGGACTACATCGACTACGACTTCGCGATGCTCACCCGCGCCGAGCGCGCGACCTACATGACGAGCCCCGTCTCGCACCGCCTCGCGGTGCGGTTCGACGATCCGGCGTACCGGCACCTCTTCCACGACAAGATCGCCTTCAACGACACCTTCGCCCCGTACCTGCAGCGCGAGTGGCTGGTCGTGACCGCCGACAACGCCGACGACGTGCGCGCCTTCGCGCTGCGCCACGGCACGATCGTGACGAAGGAGCCGATGGGACGCGCTGGCCTCGGCGTGCACCGCTACCTCGCCCGCGACGTCACCGACTGGTCGCGGTTCCACCGCGGACTGCTCGAACGCGGCGAGACGCTCATCGAAGAGGTCATCCGCCAACACGACGAGCTCGCAGCCCTCTGCGCCGGCACCGTCAACACCACACGCGTGACGACCTACTTCGACGGCGAGCGAACGCACGTGCTTGCAATGGCCCAGAAGTTCGGCCGCGGAGCCGTCAGCGACCAGAACGCCTTCGGCGGCTTCTACGCGATGCTCGACGAGACCGGCCGCGCCACGGGCGACGGCTACGACTCGAACGACCGCGTGTACCCCACGCATCCCGACAGCGGCATCCGCATCGCCGATTTCCGCCTGCCGATGTTCGACGAGGTGCTCGAGTTCGTCGACCGGCTCGCGCGCGTCGTGCCGCAGGTGCGCTACGTCGGCTGGGACATCGCGGTCTCGCCGACCGGACCGGTGCTCGTCGAGGGCAACTGGGCCGCGGGCGTCTACGAGAACAAGCCCAGCGCGACCGGGATCCGCACGGGACACAAGCCGCGCTACCTCGCAGCGATCGACGCGGATGCCGCCGTGTCGGCGTTGTCGCTCCCGCACGCCGCCTCGGCGCGCGCGGTGGCCTGAATCCGGCCCGGCCTCAGCTCAACAGGGCACGGACGGGCAGGTCCTGGCCCTCGAGGATGACCTGTGCCGCGACGCCGGTGCGCCGGTTGATCACGACGGGTGCGAGGAGGTTCACGCCGATGCCCTCGTCCGTCATCCGCGCCACCACGAGCACCCGGGCATCGGCCGGCTCGGTCAGCCCCAGGTCGGCGGCGTGCGCGTCGGAGAGCGTGGGCGCGTAGTCGTCGACGACGGCACCCGGATCGACCGCGAACAGCCGCACCCCGGGATCGTCGGCGGCCGTCAGCGTGTAGAGGCCTCCACCACCCGCGACCTCGTCGAGGGCGAAGGTCGTGTGCGGAGACAGTCCGGGCGGCGGCGTCACGAACTCGAGGGCGCTCATCGGAGGAAGTCCATCAGCGTCGGCTGCATCACCCGGGCGGTGACGGCGAGCGCGGACTGGTAGACGAGCTCCTGCGACTTCAGGGCGACGAGCACCTCGACGGTGTCGATGTCCTCGACCGCCGCGCGCTGCGCTTCGAGGGACACCGTCGCGTCGGCCGCCGCGTCTTTGGCTCGCATGATCTGATTCTGCCTCGCCCCCACCGTGCCCTGCACCCCCAGCATCGCGTTCATGCGGTCGTCGATCTGGTCGATGCGGCCCCGTACGTCGGCTCCGCCCCGCAGATCGGCGACGATCGATCCGATCAGGGCGAAGACCGAGCCGTCGCCCGACCCGAACACCTCCGCGCCGCTCGCGTCGACGCGCACCGTCTCGCCGTCGGCGACGCGCCGGCGCACCTCGCTACCCGGCACCCCCGCGAACGTGAAATCGTCGGCGAAGGCGCTGCCTTCGGTGGTGCCGGCGAAGACCGAGCGTCCGAGCAGCGTCGTGTTCGCCTGGGCGAACAGCTCGTCGGCGATGGTCTCGAGCTCGAGCGCGATCGCCTCGCGCGCGTTGGCGTCGAGCGCCCCCGAGTTCGCGCCGCGCAGCGTGAGGTCACGGGCTCGTCCGAGCAGCGATGTCGACGCCGAGATGGCGTTGTCGACGGTGGTGACCCAGGTGAGGCCGTCGCTGATGTTGCGGGCGTACTGGGCGTTGCGGTGCTGGGCCGCGTGGAGGTCGAGCGCGGCCGACGCGGCGGCCGGGTCGTCGGACGGAGCGGCGAAAGCCCGCTGCGAGGTCGCCTGGTTCTGCAGGCGAGAGAGGTCGTTCAGGCCCGACTGCAGGTTCCGCAGGGCGGACTGCGCGAGCGTCTGCGATGTGACTCGGCTGATCATGGCGCTCCGGGTGTCAGCGGCCGACGAGGCCGGTGCGGTTGATGAGGATGTCGAGGGCTTCGTCGACGGCGGTGAGCACGCGCGCCGCCGCCTGGTAGGCGGTCTGATAGGTCAGCAGGCTCATGGTCTCCTCATCGTTGTCGACGCCCGCGACCGACTGCTGCGCGGCCGCTGCGGCGACCGCCGTCGTCTCGGCGCGCGCGGCCCGTCCCGACTCGGCGGCGGTGGCGACCGCGAGCCGCGAGACGACATCGCTCCACAGCGCGTCGGGTCCGTCGGTGCGCTTCCCGATGCCCGACAGCGCATCGGCGTTGCCGCCGTCGAGAGCGCCGGAGCCGGGTGCGGCGATCGCCAGGTCGTCGCGTCCGCGGGGCACGACGCTCAGCCCGAGCGCGGCGGGCGTGTCGGCTGCGAGGGCGAAGAAGTCTCCTCCTGCTGCGCCCGACGCCGTCGCCCCGAGCCGGTGCTGAGCGTTGACGGTGGCGGCGAGGGATGCCGCGAGATCGTTGTACGACGATGCCAGCCCGGCCAGCACTCCCCCCGAGTCGGCGGGCGCGAGCACCGACAGGGTGCCGGCCAGCTCTCCGCTCGAGACCCCGACGGGCGGGGCGCCGGGCTCGCGCCAGGCGAGCACGACCGGCTCGCCCGCGCCGATCGAGCGGGGTCCGGTGACCTCGAGCTCACGGGCTCGCGTGCCCGAGACGAGCGCGTTCCCGTCGACCCGCAGGGTGAGGGTGCCGTCCGCCTCGACCGTCCCCACGGCGCCGGAGAGCCGCGAGACGGTCTGCGCGAGCAGATTGCGGCGGTCGATGAGCTCGTTGGCCGAGCCGCCCGCGACGCCGACCTCGCGGATCCCGGCGTTGAGCTCCGCGATCTCGGCGGCGGCGGCGTTGATCTGATCGACCGTCAGCTCGGCGGCATCGCGCGCCGACGACCACTGCTCGGCGACGGAGCGGTATCCGTCGGCGATGCGCGCCACGAGCGTCTCGCCCCGCGTCACGACCGCGGCGGCCGCAGCGGTGGAGTCGGGAGCGTTCGACAAGTCCTGCCACGCGGTCCACAGTTGCGAGAGCTGGTCGGCCAGACCGTTCTTGCCCGGTTCGGCGAGCGAGGCCTCGGCGCGCACCGCTGCCTGCGCACGAGCGGACCAGTACCCGGATGCCGCCAGCGTGTCGCGAACGCGCGCGTCGAGCACGGCATCGCCCAATCGCGCGATGCCGTCGACGGAGACGCCCTGGCCGGCGACCGGCCCGAACCGGGTCGCGCCCGCGGGCGGCGCGACCGCCGACGTCTCGAGCCGCTGCCGCGTGTAGCCGGGCGTCAGCTGGTTGGCGACGTTCTGTCCCGCGAGATCCATGCCGCGCCGCGCCGCCGCGAGCGCGCTCGCGGCCGTCCCCAACCCGCTGAATGTCGACATCTGCGTCCTCACATCTCCCGGTCGACGATGCGCGCGGTGTCCTCGCGGACCCGCCCGCCGCCCGTGGTGTACTCGCCCGTCCCGGACTCGAGTCCGGCGAGCGTCTCGTCCACTGCGCGGCTCGCTGCGCGCAGGTGTGTCTCGTTCGCCTCTTTGAGCTGCGAGACCTCGGCCATGCGTTCGGTCAGCGCCGCGCGGTGCTCGGCGAAGACGTCGCGCCACGTGCCGGTCGGGGCCGAGTCGAGCAGCTCCGACAGCGTGGCGGCCTCGGGCACGCCCCACTCGCGGGCGACGGCGGCGACCTCGACGTCGCGGCCGAGACCCGACTCGCGCAGCTCCTCCAGGACGCGCTCGATCTCGCGCGATGCGAGATGGATCCAGCGCGTGTTCCCCGCCTCGAGCAGCAGGCGCTGCTCCTCGAGCTTGAAGATCAGCATCTCGAGCAGCTCGCGCTCGCGCCACAGCTGCATCGACAGTTCGTTAGCTCCCAAGGTGTCCCCCTTACCTGAGCAGCCCCCCATGGACCGCATCGAACGACTCGCTCTTCCGACGAACCGTTCTGAAGCGATCATCCTCGTCTATCGGCCGATGAGTCGATCCCGTTACATCTCCTCAGGATTTCGTATGAGATCTTTCTCATTTTGCTTATGATGGCCTCAGCCGGCGTGACGGCTTCCGCGAATTCGGGCCGCGGGAGCGGGTGCACGCCACGAAAGAGGCCCCCTTGCACATCCTCGGTCACGCGGAACGCAATCGACTCATCGAAGAGAACCTGCCCCTCGTGGGCTATCTGGCGCGGGATCTGCACTCGCGGGCGACGCACGTGCCCCTCGAGGAGCTGGCGTCGGTCGGCGCCCTGGCACTCGTGACGGCCGCCGATGCATTCGACCCCGCCCTCGGCGTCCCCTTCGGCGCGTACGCACGCCGACGCATCCTCGGCGCGTTCGCCGACGAGATGCGCTCGATGGACTGGGCCTCGCGCGGCATCCGCAAGCGCATCAAGGAGACCACGGCCGTCCGCGACACCCTGACCGCTCGCCTCGGCCGCGTCGCCGGCGTCGACGAGATCGCCGCCACGATGGGCCTGCCCCGTGCCGCCGTCGTCGAAGCCCTCGACGACGCCGCGCGCACGGTCACGAGCATCGACGATGCGACGGCGCTCGAGGTGCCGAGCCCGATGGTCCTCCCCGACGAGGCCGCCGTGCTGCGCGAGCGCCGCGACGTCCTCGAGCGCGCCGTGGCTGCTCTGCCGGAGCGCATGCGGGCCATCGTCCAGGCCGTCTACATCGACGAGCGTCCCGTCAAGGAGATCGCCGCCGAGCTGGGCGTCTCGCACTCCGCGGTCTCGCAGCAGCGCGCCGAGGCCATCCGGCTGCTCCGCGACGCCCTCGAGCGGTTCGCCGCCGAAGAGCAGGCCGAACCCATCTCGCGGGTCTCGGTCGAGACGCGCGAGGCGTACTTCGCCCGCATCACCGCGATGCTGCCCCGCACCGGCCGCGGCGTGACGCCGGCGGCATCCGTCGCGCTCTGACGCGTCTCGGGCTAACGGTCCTGTCTCCGCGGTCGATAGAGCGAAGGGACGGCGCGCACGCGACCGCACCGACGACCGACAGGACGGGCACATGGCGATCTCGATCGACGGCCTCGCCTCGAATCTCGACACCAAGGCCATCATCGACGCGCTCATGAACGTCGAGCGCCTTCCGCGCACGATCCTCAGCGCGAAGTCCGACGACCGCAAAGCCGTCATCGCCCAGCTGCAGGCACTCAATGCGTCGCTGCAGTCGCTGGTGACGAAGGCGAAGGATGCCGCCGCCCCGACGGCACTCCTGCAGCGCACGGCGACCAGCTCGGACGACAGCGTGACGGTGACGGCATCGGCGGGCGCACCCGTCCTGCGCGCCGATGTCGTCGTCGACCGCGTCGCGACGGCCCAGAGCGTCGTCACGGGGCCGTTCGGCTCCGCGACGGACGACCCGCTCGTCTTCACGGTGCTCGGCGCAGATGGCGAGCCGATCGAGGTCCGACCGACGTCGGGCGCTGCGGCCGACATCGCCCACGCCCTGGGCGCCACCGGAACCGGCATCACCGCGTCGGCGGTGTCGGCGGGCGTCGACGCGGACGGTCAGGCCCTGTGGCGTCTGCAGATCACCGCGACCGAGACGGGCGCCGACAACGCGTTCCAGGTGTTCCGCGGCGACGCCGCGTCCGTCGCGGCGGGCTCGGCGACCGATCTCGCCACCGAGCCCGGATCGGCGATCGTGACGGTAGGCGCGGACGCCCAGGTGCGCCTGTGGGCGGGAACCGCCGCGGAGCAGACCGTGACCTCGGCGAGCAACACCTTCACGTCGCTGTTCGCCGGCGTCGACGTCACGGTGAGCCGCGCGTCGGCTACGCCGGTCTCGGTGACCGTGTCGGCCGACGCCGCGGGCAGCGCGTCCGCCGCGAAGGCCTTCGTCACGCAGATCGGCACGCTGCTGGCGGGTATCGCCCGCGGGTCGGCCGCGACCGCCGCCACGACCCCCGGCCAGCAGACGACCCTGGGCGTCTTCACGGGCGACAGCACGGTGCGCGCGCTCCACCAGGCGCTCACCGGTGCCGTGCAGCTGCCGCTCGACGGGGTCGCCCCCTCGACCATGGGACTGAGCGTCGACCGGTGGGGCGCGCTGAGCTTCGACGAAGAGGCCTTCACGAAGGCCCTGGCCGACGACCCCGCCGGCGTGCAGCAGGTCTTCGCCGGCGTCGCCGCCCGCGTGCAGGAGGTCGCGGAGCGCTACTCCGACAAGTACGAGGGCCTGCTCACCACCCGCATCACGGGGCAGGAATCCGAGGTGAAGATGCTCGGCGAGCAGCTGACGCGCTGGGACCTCCGGCTCGAACAGCGGCGCGCGACTCTCGAGCGCACATACGCCGCGATGGAGACGATGCTCTCGCGGCTGCAGACCCAGTCGTCGTACCTCGAGTCGCAGCTGTCGGCCCTGTCGGGAGCGGCGAAGAAGTGAACGCCGCCCTCCGCGCCCAGCAGCGCTACCGCGAAGAGACGATCCTCTCGGCCAGCCCGTCGCGCCTGGTCACCCTCCTGTTCGACCGACTGCTGCTCGACGTCGAACGCGGCGAGGCGGCGCAGCGATCGGGAGACTGGCAGACCGCCAACGACCAGCTGCAGCACGCCCAGCGGATCCTCGTCGAGCTCACCGGCTCGCTCGACGACAGCTGGAGCGGGTCGGCGTCGCTCCGAGCCGTCTACGACTACATCACCCGGACGCTCATCGGGGCGAACATCGGGCGCGACGCCGACCGCACCCGCGAGTGCCGCGAGCTCATCGCGCCGCTCCGCGAGGCATGGCACGGTGCGGCAGAAGCGGCCCCCGCGTGACCTGGGCCGACCTGCTCGACAGGCTCGAGGCGGAGCTGACCGGCGACCCCACCGGCGCCCTGCCGTGGAATCCGCCCGCCGGGCTCGGCCCGCTCCCCGCGCATCTCCAAGACCGGGCACGGGCGGTCGTGCGCGCACAGGCCGACCGGTCGCGGCAGCTGCGCACCGAGCTCGACACCGTTCGCGGGCACCTCGACGCCCTCGACCGCATCCCGCAGCAGCATCCCGACGCCGTCTACCTCGACGTCGACGGCTGACCGCTCGCGGCTAACGGCATCGCTGCGGTGGCCGATAGGGGATGCTGAGCACGGATCGCTCATCCATCGGCCAGGGATCGGCCACATCGTTCGACGGAAGACGCCTTCGTGCTCGAATCTGTGACCACCACCGCGCTCACGAGCGCCCTCTCGGGCCTCGCCGAGCGCCAGCGCGCCATCGCCGACAACATCGCGAACGTCAACACCTCCGGCTACCGGGCCAAGGTTGTCAGCTTCGAAAGCGCCCTGGCGCGCTCGGTCGAACGCGGCGACGGCGCCGTGACCGCGACCGTCCGCGAGTCGACCGCCCCCACCCGTCTCAACGGCAACAACGTCAACCTCGACACCGAGACGCTCGCCAACATCGAGGCGGTGCTGCGGTACCAGTTCGCGGCACAAGCCGTGGGCGGCACCTTCAGCTCGCTCCAGACCGCGATGAGGACCTCATGACCTTCGACGCCATCGGCATCGCCGGGTCGGGCCTGACGGCCCACCGCACCTGGCTCGACGCGCTCAGCGACAACATCGCCAACATCAACACCGCGGTCGCGCCCGGCGACGACGCGTTCCGCCAGCGCTACATCGCGGTCGAGTCGGCCGGCGATCCCGGCGGCGTGCGCGTCGCGGGCGCCGTCTGGGGCGGCACGGAGGGCCGGCTCGTGCACGAGCCGAACAATCCGCTCGCCGACGCCGACGGCTACGTCCGCTACCCCGACATCGATCTCGGCGAGCAGATGAGCCACCTGATCCTCGCGCAGCGCGGCTACCAGGCCAACGCGGCGGTCGTCGACCGCGCGAAGACGACCTACGAGGCCGCGCTGCAGATCGGACGCCGCTGATGCCGCCGCTGTCGGGCATCGACGCCCTGGGCGCGGCTGCATCCGCCCTCACCTCGAGCACCCGAGCGCCGCAGCAGACAGACGGCGCCGGCTTCGGCGCGAGCATCACCGGCGCGGTCGACGAGCTGCGCGCGATGCAGTCGACGTCGAACGAGCTGGCCGTCGCGGCCGTCACGGGTGACCTCGACGACATCCACTCCGCGATGATCGCCTCGTCGCGCGCGTCGGTGACCCTCGAGCTCATCGCCGCCGTGCGCAACAAGGGCGTCGAAGCCTTCAACGACATCATGCGGATGCAGGCCTGATGCCCGCCGCCGTCACCTCGCTCTGGACCCGCCTGCGCGCGACGATCGCCGGGTTCACCCTCGCTCAGCGAACGATCGCGATCATCGGCATCGCGGTGCTCGCAATGGGCGTGTTCGCCCTGGCGAGCTGGATGTCGCGCCCGACCCTCACCCCGCTGTTCTCGGGCCTGTCGGCCTCGGATGCCAGCGCGGTGGTCGAGCAGCTGCGCTCGGGCTCGATCCCCTACGAGCTGACCGACGGCGGCTCGACCGTGCTCGTGCCCGAGACCGCGGTCTACGAGCAGCGCCTCGCGGCGGCCGCGGCGGGCCTGCCGAGCGCCGAGTCGTCGGGGTACTCCCTCTTCGACAAGATGGGCGTGACGAGCTCGGAGTTCCAGCAGTCGGTCACCTACAAGCGCGCGATCGAGGGCGAGCTCGCCCGCACGATCGGCGCCCTCGAGAACGTCACGACGGCCTCGGTGCAACTCGCGCTGCCCGAGGAGAGCGTGTTCGTCTCGCAGAAGGTCGAGCCCACGGCATCCGTCTTCATCGAGACCTCCCGCGGAGTCGCACTGCCACCCGAGCAGGTCGAGGCGATCGTGCACCTCACCTCGGCCGCCGTCAGCGGGATGAAGCCCGAGAACGTCGCTGTCGTGGATGCCGCCGGGCGCACCCTCTCGGCGATCGGCGGCGACGCCACCCGTAACGCAGACCAGCAGGCGGGGGCCTACGAGACCCGCATGGCCGCCAGCGTGCAGCAGATGCTCGACACCGTGCTCGGCAGCGGCAACGCGACGGTGTCGGTCGCCGCCGAGATGCAGCAGGCGGCGACCGAGCGCGTCGACGAGACCTACACCCCGGTCGAGGGCGCGCTGCCGGCCACCGAGGAGTCGAGCACCGAGAGCTACACCGGCACCGGGGGTCAGACCGGCGTTCTGGGCACCGAGCTTCCCGCCGGCGTCGGCGGCGCGGGTACCTACGAGTCGACGCAGACCAACCGCTCGAACGTCGTGAACAAGACCGTCGAGAGCACCTCGACCCCGGCGGGCGCCGTTGCGCGGCAGACCGTCGCCGTCGCGGTCAACGCCGACGGCACCGATGTCGTCGACGTCGCGCAGCTCGAGGCCCTCGTGACCTCGGCCGCCGGCATCGACCGGGCCCGCGGCGACCAGGTGACCGTCGAGCTCGTCGCATTCAGCGATCAGGGCGCCGCGGCCGCCCAGGCCGCCCTCGACGCGGCTCGCGAGGCGGAGGAGGCCGAGCGCTCGGCCGAGACGCTCCGCACGGCGATCATCGCCGTCGTCGTCGTGCTCGGGCTCGTCGGCGCGACGATCGCGGGCCTGGTGATCGCCCGCCGTCGGCGCGCGGCCGCCGAGGCGGAGTCGGTCATGACGCTCACGCCGGTCGACGAGCCGCTCGACCGGTTCGACGCCCTTACCCGGGGCCTCGCGACCCCGCTCCTCGACGAGGCGCCCACGGTGCCCCTGCCCGCGATGGCGGTCGACCCCGAGCCGGAGCCCGACCCCGAGCCCGTGCAGGTGGCCCTCGACCGCCGCCGCGCCGAGATCGGCGACTTCGCCCGCCGCGACCCCGCCCGCACCGCCGACCTGCTGCGCCGGCTCGTCCGGGACTCGACCGACGCATGAGCGACCTCACCGGAACCCAGACGGCCGCCGTCGTCATCATGAACCTCGACCGGGCACAGGCCGTCGAGGTGCTCAAACACCTCTCCGACGACGAGGCCGAGGCGATCGCGGCCGAGATCATCCGGCTGCGCGACCTCGACCTCGAGACGACGCGCGACGCGCTGACCGACTTCCAGCGGGTCGTGCGCGGACACCTGCCGCCCGTCCGCGGCGGACGCGATCTCGCGACAGGACTGCTGGAGGCCTCGCTGGGTCCCGAGCGGGCCGCGGGGGTCCTCACGAAGGTCTCGTCGTCGATGACGAGCTCGTCGTTCGAGTTCCTCACCGCCGTCGAGCCGGCCCAGGTCGCCAGCATCCTCGACGGCGAACTGCCCCAGACCGTCGCGCTCGTCATCGCGCACCTGCCGGTCGAGCGCGCCGCGGCCGTCCTGGCCGAGATCGCCGATCCCGCCCGCACCGACGTCGCGCAGGCGATCGCGACGATGGGCACCGCGTCGCAGGATGCCGTGGCCGTCGTCGCCACCGCGCTGCGTGCGCGCTCGGGTGCACTGACCACGCGCGACGCCCGCGAGACCCTCGGGGGCGTCCAGCCCCTGGTCGACATCATCAACCGCTCCGACGCGACCGTCGAGAAGGCCCTGCTCGCGAGCATCGAGGCCCGCGACAGCGCCCTGGCCGAAGACATCCGCTCGCGCATGTTCACCTTCGCCGACATCGTCGTGCTCGACGACCGCGACGCCCAGCGCGTCCTGCGCGGCATCGACGTCCGCGTGCTCGCCCTCGCGCTGAAGGGCTCGTCGGGTCCCGTCGCCGATGTGATCCTCCGGAACATGACCGAACGCAACCGCGAGGCGCTGCAGGAGGAGTCGCGCCTGCTCGGCACCGTGCGCGTCTCGCAGGTCGAAGAGGCGCGTGCGGCGATCGTCCGGACGATCCGCGAGCTCGAGGCCGCCGGCGACATCCGGGTGCAACGGGTCGAGGAGGAGTATGTCGTCTGACGCCTTCACCCGCCTCGAGATCCCGCGCCTGTCGGGTCCGTCGCTCACCCAGGAGCGCGACCGCGCCCGCGCCCGCGGTCACGCCGCCGGGTACGCCGAAGGGATGCGGCTGGCCGCAGCCCACGCCGAGCGCGACGCAGCGGAACGGGCCGAACGCGAGCAGGCGGCGGACGCAGCCGCCCGGGCGCGCGTGGCTGCCGCCGTCGCGGCGCTCGAACGCGCGGCCGCCCGGTTCGACGCGCGCGCGGCCGAGCTGACGGCGCCCGTCGTGGCCGAGCTTCATGCGATGGCGATCGAGCTGGCGGAGGCCATCGTCGAGCGCGAGCTGTCCGATCCCGTGCGCGCGGCGCTCACGACGGCGGCTCGGGTTGAGAGCGCGGTGCCCGATGGCGATGGTGCCGCGGCGCCGGTCGTCCGGCTCTCCGCCGCCGACGCCGACGTGGTCGCCTCGGCCCTCACCGAGACGCTGCCACGATCGGTCGAGGTCGAGGTCGACCCGGGGCTCGCGCCGGGCGACGCGACGATCCGTCTGGCCGACGGCGCGATCGACCTGCGGATCGCCGCCGCGTTCGCGCGGGCCCGCCGGGCGCTCGAGGAGAGCGCATGAACGGGGGCTGGCCGGCGGTCGTCGAGGCCGCGCGCCCGCTGCGGACCGGGACCGTTTCGCGGATCGTCGGCCTCGGCGTCGACATCCGCGGCGTGCACGGAGCGGTCGGCGACCTGATCGAGCTCGGCGGGACGACCGATCGCGGCACGGCCGGCGTGCCCGCGGAGGTCGTCGCTGCGGACCGCGGCATCCTGCGCTGCATGCCGCTCGGGGTCACCGACGGACTGCGCGTCGGCGACGCGGCGCGCGCCCTGTCCGGTCGAGCCCGCGTGCCGGTCGGCCCCGCCGTGCTCGGGCGCGTGCTCGACGGGCTCGGCCGCCCCATCGACGGCCGCGGCCCCCTCGTCGGGCCACGGGTCGACCTCGACCATGCCCCGCCGTCGGCGATGGGACGCGAACGCATCACCGAGTCGCTCGTCACGGGTGTGCGCGCGATCGACACGCTCACCCCGCTCGGCCGCGGTCAGCGGGTGGGACTGTTCGCCGGGTCCGGCGTCGGCAAGTCGTCGCTGCTGTCGATGATCGCGCGGGGGTCGTCGGCCTCGGCCAACGTCATCGCCCTCGTCGGCGAGCGCGGCCGCGAGGTGCGGGAGTTCCTCGAGGACGACCTCGGCCCCGCGGGTCTCGCCCGCTCGGTCGTCGTCGTCTCGACCTCCGATCAGCCCGCGATGGCGCGCCTGCGCGCGGCGTCGACCGCAACGCGCATCGCCGAATCGTTCCGCGACGAGGGCCAGCACGTCGTCCTGATGATGGACTCGCTCACCCGCGTCGCGATGGCCCAGCGCGAGATCGGGCTGGCGGCCGGCGAACCGCCCGCGACGCGCGGCTACCCGCCCTCGACGTTCCCGGTGCTCGCCCGCCTGCTCGAGCGCGCCGGCACCGATCGGCACGGGTCGATCACGGGGATCTACACCGTGCTCGTCGAGGGAGACGACCACAACGAGCCCGTCGCCGACACCGTGCGCTCGATCCTCGACGGACACCTCGTGCTCGACCGGACGCTCGCCGTCACCGGGCACCACCCCGCGATCGACGTGCTCGGATCGGTCTCCCGGCTCGCCGGCAAGGTCGCGACCGGGGATCAGCGCCGGCTCGCGACGACGCTGCGGGCCGTGCTCGCCGCCCGCCAGGAGGCCCACGACCTCATCGGCGTCGGCGCGTACCAGCCTGGAGCCGACCCGCGGGTCGACGCCGCCGTCGCCTCTGCGCGGGCGATCGACGCCTTCCTCCGGCAGGACCTCGACGATCAGTCCCCGGCCGCCGAGTCGTGGCGCCGTCTCGGCGAGCTCGTCGCCTCGTTCGGAGACGTCTCGTGAAGCGGGGGTTCCCCCTGGCGGGGCTGCTGCGCATCCGCGGCATCCAGCAGCGTGCCGCGGCGGCGCACCTCTCGCGCGCCGCGATGGAGGAGCAGCGCACCGAGGCCCGCGATCGGCAGCTGCGCGCGGCCCTGACCACGTCTGCCGAGACGCCCGGCGACATCCGCACGCTCGCCGCCCTCGCGGCCAGTCGTGTGGCCGCCCGCAGCTTGCTGGCCGACCTCGACACGCTCCGAAGGGCGCAGCGCGCGGACGTCGACGCGGCTCGTCTGCGCCTCGACGACGCCCGCCGGGCCGAACGAGGCATCGAGCGGCTGGCCGACGCGTTCCACGAGCGCGAGCGGGAGCGACGGGACGCCGCCGAGCAGGCCGTGCTCGACGAGATCGCGCTGCGCTCGGCGAACGAAATGCCGGGCATGTCGGACACCTCTCCCCGGCCCGAGGAGGCGTCATGAGCATGTGGGGCCTCGCACTCGGAACGACGACCGCGCTCGCGCGTCCTCGCGGCGGCGGAGGGCCGAACGGCGGCGACGACGGCGGCGAAGGTGCGACGGCGTCGGACGCCTTCGCCCTCGTCCTCGCCGGGCAGGCCGCGGCCGCGGAGCCGGTGGACGGTGTGCCGGTGGACGGTGTGCCGGTGGCCGGTGGGGATGCCTCCGCGGGCCGCGGGGCGTCCGGCACGGACTCGGGCGCAGGGCAAGCCGCGGCTCAGGGCCCGAGTATGCCCGACGGGGAGGCGGCGGGAGATCCGGCTGACCGGAGTATTGCCGTCACGGATGACGCGACAGCACTGCTCGCCACTGTGAGCGCCGGCGCGGGGAGCCTCGCCGGGCTCGGGGTGTCGGGCGGCGGGGTCTCGGGCGGCGGGGTCTCGGTTCATGGGGTCGACTCGGGCGACGGGGTCGACCCGGGCGGGGCCGCGGCGGGCGCTGCCGGGCTCTCGGTCACCGGTCCCGTGACGGCGACCGCGACGGAAGCGACCGTGCCCGAAGCGACCGCGGCGGAAGCGACCGCGCCTGAAGCGACCGTGACGCCAGCGACCGAAGCTTCGGCGACGGTAGTGACCGCGGCGACGGTGACCGGGCCGACGGCGACGGTGATGGCGCGGCCGATACCGGCCGGGGAGGCGACAACGGCTACAGCCGGGCGTCCGGACGCCACGGGCACAGGGGCGCTCGGGAGCACCGCGGGGTTCGGGAGCACCGCGGGGTTCACGGCCGCGCAGGAGGCTGCGGACACGTTCGAGAAGCCGCACGGCCCGCGAGCCGAAGCGCTGGTCACGCCGTCGTCGACGGCTGCGACGAGCCAGGGCGGCGCAGCATCCGCACCTGCATCCGCAACAGCATCCGCACTGCTGCCGCACCCCGCGTCCGCACCGGCTGCTCCCCTGCCGCCCCCGGCAACGATCGCATCGGCGTCGCCCGCGCCGAGCAGCGCGCCGGCCACGCCGCCCCTCGCGCCCCAGCTGCGCGGCCCCGTCCTCTCCTTCGTGGCGGCCGAGCCGGGCCGGCACACGATGGTGCTGCGGGTATCGCCCGAAAGCCTCGGGCCGATCACCGTCACGGCGCACATCTCCGGGTCGTCCGTCACCGTCGAGCTGACCTCCGGCACGGCGGCGGCACACGACGCGATCCGGGCGGTCCTCGGAGATCTGCGCCGCGAGCTCGCCGTGCTCGCGCCGTTCTCGTCCGTGAGCCTGACCCCGGGTGACGATCCGTCACGGGCGTCGACGCTTCCGCCTCCGGCCCAGCACGCCGGAGGAGCAGGCGGGACGGCCGGCCAGACCTCGGACGGGGGCGCGTCCGACCGAACGCCGCAGCAGACCCCCCACGACCCGGGTCGCGGCGGGCGTGCCGGTCATGCACGCGCTGTTCCCGCCGACCTCCCGCACGACCCAGCCCGCCCCGCGCCCCTCGAGGCCGGTCGCATCGACCTCTACGCCTGAATCGGAGAATCACCATGACCAGCGTTCCGCCCGTCGGCGTCGTGGGTGCCACGCCCGCGGCATCCGCCCCTCCCGCGCCGAAGCAGACCCTCGATTCCGAGGTCTTCCTGCAGCTGCTCGTCGCGCAGATGAAGAACCAGGACCCGAGCTCTCCGCTCGATACCAACGAGATGATGGCGCAGACGACGCAGCTCGCCATGATGGAACAGCTCGTCGCGCTCACCACGACCTCGTCGGAGCACTTCGCCCTCACGATGCGCCAGACCGCCGCCGCGCTCGTCGGCCAGCAGGCCTCGTACGTCGACGCCGACGGCACGACTCGCAGCGGTCGCGTGACGCAGGTGTCGTTCGAGAAGGGCGTGCCGCTCGTGACGATCGGCGGCACGGCGGTTCCGCTCGACGTCGTCTCGGGCATCGCGGTGTCGGATGCCGCGCCGCCCGCGGCATCCGCATCCTGAACCACGGCCACTCCGGCAACCCCCACCACCACCGCCAGCCCCACACCGAAGGACACTCCATGCTCCGCTCGCTCTACGCCGGCATCTCCGGCCTCCGCTCGCACCAGACCATGCTCGATGTCACGGGCAACAACATCGCCAACGTCAACACCGTCGGGTTCAAGGCGGGCTCGGTGCAGTTCCAGGACACGCTGTCGCAGATCGTCCAGAACTCCCGTGCCGCGCAGGCCGGAGCCGGCGGCACGAACGCCGCTCAGGTCGGCCTCGGCACCCAGGTCGCGGCGGTCCGCACGAACTTCACGCAGGGATCGCAGCAGGCCACCGGCGTGCCCACCGACCTCATGATCGCGGGCGACGGCTTCTTCGTCGTCCGCAACGGCGCCGAGACGCTGTACACGCGCAACGGCTCGTTCGGCTTCGACTCCGCGGGTCGACTGACCACGAAGGACGGCGCGCTCGTGCAGGGCTGGAGCGCCGTCGACGGTGTCGTGCCGACGGGCGGACCGGTCGGCAACATCGCGCTTCCGGTGGGCGCCACCTCGCCCGGGCGCGCGACGACGACCGCCGCGGTGACGGGCAACCTGCCCTCGGGCTCCGCGGTCGGTGAGAAGCTCGTCCGCGACGTCACCGTCTACGACGCTCAGGGCGAGTCCCGCCAGCTCGCACTCACCTTCACCCGAACCGCGGGCGGCTGGGACGTCACCGACGGCACCGCGACGACGCAGCTCGCCTTCACCGACGGACGCCTGACGACGACGCCCGCGACGATCACCTCGGGTGGGGTCGCGGTCGACCTCTCGGCCATCACCGGCTACGCCGACCTCAGCACCGTCAAGCTCGGCGGTCAGGACGGGCGCGCGCCCGGAAGCCTCGTGTCGTACACGCTGTCGGCCGACGGCAGCCTCGTCGGCGCCTTCAGCAACGGAGCGACATCGGTGCTCGCTCAGATCGCCCTCGCATCCTTCGACAATCCCGAGGGGCTCGAGAAGGCCGGGTCGTCGCAGTACCGTGCCGGCGCCAACTCGGGCGCGGCCGACGTCGGCACGGCGGGCACCGACGACCGCGGCGGGCTCGTCAGCGGGGCGCTGGAGATGTCGAACGTCGACCTCTCGCAGGAGTTCACGAACCTCATCGTCGCGCAGCGCGGATTCCAGGCGAACGCCCGCATCATCACCACGAGCGACGAGGTGCTGCAGGAGCTGACCAACCTCAAGCGCTGAGCGCGGGCGCGGCCCGCAACTCCTCAGATTTCCTGCGGGTTCGGCCTCGCGGCCCGCGCGGCACCGAGCCCGCCGGTTTCTGAGGAGCTGCGCGCGCGGCCGGTCAGGGCCACAGCGGGTGCGCTCGCGCAGCTGCGTTGCGAAGCGCAGCGGCGTCGAGCGGCGTCACCGTCTCGGGGATGCCGCGGGCCGGCCACTCGACGCCGACCTCGAACGTCGGCACCGGGGGTGTCGGCCAGACCCAGAACTCGCGCGCCCAGCTGTCGGCGTGACCCTGCGGCCGACCGAGCCCCTCGAGAACCGGCCCCTCGACCTGCGCGTCGGTCACGTCGCCGCGCGCCCACGGCGAATCGTCCTGCGTCGTGATCGTCCGCCCGTCGGCGAAGCGGACGCCCCAGCGCAGGCCCGTCGGATCGAACCGGTCATCGAGCTGCCCCCGGCCGTGCGCACGATCGAGGTACCCCCAGATCCGTTGCCGCGCGAGCCGGCCGGTCTCGGCCACGCGCACTGCCAGCCGCAGCACGACACCCTCGCGGTACACCCGCACGAGTTCCAGCGACACGACCGTGTCGGGCGAGCGGCCCACCTCTCGGTCGAGCGCCACGATCACGGGGGGCGACGTGCCAGGGCGGCCCCATCCATGCCGGCATGTCGAGGGGCGGGTGGTCGTCGTCGGGGATCTCCCGCGGCTCGACGGGGCGGAAGAACGGGGGCTGCGGCGACGACGCTGACACGGGCGCAACGCTAACCGACCGCCGTGTCCTGCCGACAGTCCCCTCGGAGCCGTCGTACCCGCGACAGCTCGTTCCCCCGCGCGCCGACCGACGAGAAGGGCGACATGATCGTTCTGACACGACTGAACCGTCACCGGTTCGCCGTGAACCCCGACCTCGTCGAGCGCATCCAGGCGAGCCCCGACACGACGCTCACGCTGGTCGATGGGGCGACGTTCGTGGTTGCCGAGACGATGGATGCCGTCATCCAGAGCATCGTCGAGTTCCGCGCCCGCGTGCTCGCGACGGCCCTCGGCCATGCCTCGGCATCCGCCACCGCGCCCGCATCGGCCACCGCACCGACCATCGCACCGGAGGGCGAGCGCTGATGGACCCGTCACTCCTCATCGGCATCCTGCTGGCGTTCGGCGGCCTGTGGGCGATGATCCAGCTCGAGGGTGCCAGCCTCAACGCCCTGCTGCTGCCTGCGCCCATGGTGCTGGTCTTCGGCGCGACGATCGCGATCGGCATCGCCGGCGGCACGCTGCGGGATGCCGCGGGGGCGGTGCGCGCCCTGCCGCGGGCCTTCGTCGGCATAAAGGGATCGACCGAGGCGCTCATCGACACCGTCGTGGGCTACGCCGAGAAGGCACGCGCCGAGGGTCTGCTCGCCCTCGAGAGCGCCGTGGCCGACGAGAAGGATCCGCTGCTGCGCCACGCCCTGCAGAGCATCGCCGACGGAACGGATGCCGAAGACCTGCGGGTCGTGCTCGAGGACCGCGTCGCCACCGTCGCCGCGGAGCGCCGCACGGCCTCGCGCTTCTACTCCGCCCTCGGCGGGTACGCCCCGACGGTCGGCATCGTCGGCACGGTCGTCTCGCTCACCCACGTGCTCGAGTACCTCGACAAGCCCGACCAGCTCGGGCCCCTCATCGCCGCCGCGTTCGTCGCGACCCTGTGGGGCCTGCTGTCGGCGAACTTCATCTGGCTGCCGATCGGCACGCGGCTGCAGCGCCTCGCCGAGATCGAGGTCGACCGCATGACGCTCGTGACCGAGGGGATGCTCGCCGTCCAGGCGGGCAACCCGCCGATGCTCGTCGCCGAGCGACTGCGGGCTCTCGCACCCGAGACCAAGCCCGGGCGCGGTCGGGCGAAGGCGGCGGCCGACGAGCCAGCGGACGCCGGGGTATGAGCGCGCCGCGTCGTCGCCGCGTCATGGAGTCCTCGCACGAGGGCCCCGACGAGCGCTGGATGGCGTCGTACCTCGACATGATCACGGTGATGATGTGCATGTTCATCGTCATGTTCGCGATGTCCAACGTCGACCAGGAGAAGTTCGAGCAGCTGCGCGCCTCGCTCGCGACCGGGTTCGGTTCGGAGATCTCCGAGACCCGCGACGTCTCGGAGGGCGTCGTCGTACCACCCGAGCTGGTCGAGGAGGAGGGCGAGGGGTTCGTCGAGACGCCGACCGCTCCGACTCCGGCCGAGCAGGAGTACAGCTCGCTCGACGACCTGCGCTCACGCCTCGAGGGCGCTCTCGCCGAGCAGGGCCTGGGCGACGCCGCGACCTTCACGATCGACGACCGGGGCCTCACGATCGGTCTCGTCAGCGCCGAGACGTTTTTCGACACCAACAGCACCGACCTGAGCGACCGCGCCCGGGCCGTGCTCGACGCCGCGGGAGCCGTGCTCGCCGCCGACGCGCACCTCATCTCGGTCGAGGGCCACGCCGACGCCCGCCCCGCCATCGCGCCCTTCGCCGACAACTGGGAGCTCTCCACCGCGCGGGCCAACGGCGTGCTCGGCTACCTCGTCGATGCACGCGGGGTCGCGCGCGAGCGCATCAGCTCCGTGGGGTTCGGCTCGTCGCGACCGCTCGCCGAGGGATCGAGCGCCGAGGCCCTCGCGCAGAACCGCCGCGTCGACATCGTCGTGCTCTCGGACGCCGACGCCCAGGTGCGAGGCGAGCTCCCCGCGCTCGCCGCCGCCGACGGCTGACTCCCCGGCACGACCTTCACCTGGCAGAACGCGCCCCCTCGCTCGGGCTGAGTGGGCGCAGACTGCCAACCCGACCCAACCCGCGGTGCCTCGGGGTCTCACTTGGCAGAACTTGCCGCATCCCGAACTCTGACTGGGCGCAGACTGCCAACCCACCTCAGAGCCCGCGCCCACCCCAGGCCTCACCTGGCAGACCTCGCCCCATCCCCAGCCCCGACTGGGCGCAGACTGCCAACCCGAGCCAACCCGCGCCAACCCGCGGTGCCTCGGGGTCTCACTTGGCAGACCCCGCCCCATCCCGAACTCTGACTGGGCACAAGCTGCCAACCCAACCCAACCCAAACCCACCCCCACCCCCACCCAGCGAAGCGCGGGGCTAACCAGACGCGCGACGCGACCGATAGTCCCCGCCGTGCAGACCGTGCCGACCGCCCCGAGCGTGCGAACCGAGGATGCCGCAACCGCGGCCCCGGAACGCTACGACTTCGGGCGACCCGCGGCGCTGTCCCGCGAGCACACGCGCGCCCTGGCGGGGGCCTTCGACGCCTTCGCGCGCCAGTGGGCGATGCTCCTCGCCGCGAAGGCGCGGGTGCGAGCGCACATCGCCCTCGAACGCGTGAGCCTCGAGACCTACGACGAGTACGTCGCCACGGTCCCGCCGACGACGACGCTCGTGCTGTGCTCCGATGCGAGCTCGGACGATCGCGCGGTCATCGAGTTCCCGCTGCCGTCGGCGCTGTCGTGGATCGTGAAGATGCTCGGCGGGGACGGCTCGCAGCGGCCCGAGGCCCGCGCCCTCACGGCGATCGAGCAGGCGCTCATCCGGTCGCTCATGGACGAGACCCTCGGCCACCTCCGCACCGCCCTCGGATCCCTCCTGCCTCGCGAGCTGAGCGTCGGCGCGGTGCAGTACAACGCGGCCTTCGCCCAGGTCGTCGGCGGCCAGGACCTCGTCGTCGTGGCCCGGTTCTCGATGCGCCTGGCCGACCGCACCGAGACGGCGACGATCGCCCTCCCCGCCGCGACGCTGCTCGAGCGCCTGTCCGACAGCGCCTCGGCGCCGCGCGCCACGAACGACCCGGGTCTCGTACGCCGGCACATCGAGCAGACCCCCGTCGAGGTGACGCTGCGACTCGCACCGCGCGCCGTCCGCCCCGCCGAAGTGCTCGACCTCGCCATCGGCGACGTCATCTCGCTCGCGCACGCCGCCGACCGTCCCCTCGATCTCGCCGTCGACGAGCACGTCGTCGCATCCGCCGCCGTGGGGTCGCACGGAGCACGCCTCGCGTGCGTCGTGACGGCATCCGATCTCTCCCCCGCGCTGTCCGAGGAGTCGCCATGACCAGCACCACCACCCACGAGGCCGCAGCCGCGGCGGCGTTCGCCGACCGCCTGCCGACCGCGTCGCGCATCACCGCCCGCCCCGGGACGAGCGCGGGCGAGACCGGCGACGCGGTCATCGTCTCGTCGGTCGGCGACACGAGCGCGGCCCTCGCGGTCGTGGTGCTCGACGAGTCGGCTCTCGTCGGCGCGGACGCCGGCCTGCCGCTGTCCGAACGACTCCGAGACGCGCTCGACGCCGCGGCGACGGCGTTCGGGCCGAGCGTGCTCGGCGAGGCGAGCATCGGCGACGCCTCGTCGCTGTTCGCCCACCCCGCCGCGCAGGTGTTCGACCTCGTCGACGAGGATGCCCGGGTCATCGGGCGTCTCGCGGTCCGCGTGTCGCATCCCGCCGCCGCCTCGCCGCGCCGCCTGCAGCGCATCGCGGGCGTCGAGATGGAGCTGACCGTCGAGGTCGGCCGCACGCGCATGACCGTCCGCGACGTGCTCGACCTCGAGCCGGGCCGCATCATCGAGCTCGACCGCTCAGCCGGCGCCCCCGCCGACGTGAAGCTCAACGGACGGCTCATCGCCCACGGCGAGATCGTCGTCGTCGACCAGGACTACGCGGTTCGTATCACGCGCATCATCGAGAACGCGGAGGCCTGACATCGACGATCTGCTGCTCGCGCTGCGCGTCGTCGTCTCCCTCGGCGTCGTGCTCGCGATCGTGTGGGTGCTGCAGCGTCGCTTCTCGCGCGGCAGCGCCGCGGGGTCGCGCACGAGCCGTGCGCGCGGCCCCAGACCGGCGCGCTCGGATGCCGTCGCCGACATCACCGTCGTCGCCAAGCGCGGCATCGGGCCGAAGGCCCAGGTCGCCGTGGTCGAGATCGACGGGGCCCGTTACGTGCTCGGCATCACCGAGGGCGGGGTGTCGATGCTCGACCGGATCGACCCGTCGCCCGACACCACGACGGGGCACCCCGCGACGGCGGATGCTGCACACGGCGTCGGCACGGGCCGCCCGGCTCTCCGGGATGTCGCGGGCGACGAGCCTCTCGCACCGCCCGTGCCCCTGCTCCGCGCGCAGGCCCGCGCCGAACGCACTGCACGCACCGCCCGCACCACCCGCCCGGCGACCATGACCGCGCGCGATGCCGCACAGGTGCTGCGCCGGGCCCTGGGCGCGTGATCTCCGGCGGCGCGCTCGGGGCGCTCGTGCTCGTCGCCGCCTCGACACCCCCGCCGAACGGCGGCATCTCGGTCGACATCAACGGCATCGACGGCACGCCCTCGTCGTCGGTGCTGACGCTCATCGGCATCACTCTGCTGTCGGTCGCCCCGGCGCTGCTGCTGATGATGTCGTCGTTCACGAAGATCTTCGTCGTGCTGGCGATGACCCGGAACGCGCTCTCCCTGCCCACGATCCCGCCCAACCAGGTGCTCGCGGGCCTCGCCCTGTTCCTGACCCTGTTCGTGATGTGGCCGGTGCTGACCGAGATCAACACGGTCGCCGTTCAGCCCTACGTCGACGGCTCCCTGACGTTCACCGACGCGGTCGGCGTCGGTGCCGACCCGTTGCGCACCTGGATGCTGTCGTTCACGCGCGAAGAGGACCTCGCGCTGATGACCCGGTTCGCGGGGGCCGAGAATCCCCAGGATCCGGCGAGCGTCCCCATGATCACCCTCATTCCCGCGTTCATGATCTCCGAACTGCGCGCGGCCTTCATCATCGGCTTCGTCATCTTCGTGCCGTTCCTCGTGATCGACCTCGTCGTCGCGGCGGCGCTGATGTCGATGGGCATGATGATGCTCCCGCCGGTGATGATCTCGCTGCCCTTCAAGATCCTGCTGTTCGTGCTCGTCGACGGGTGGGGGCTCATCCTCCGCACCCTCATGGAGAGCTACGGAGCGGGCGGATGACCGGGGGCACGCGTGAACCCTGAAGCGGTCCTCGACATCGGCATGGAGGGCGTCGTGCTCGCCGCGAAGCTGGCCGCCCCGCTGCTGATCACGGCACTCGTGGTCGGCTTCGCCATCTCGCTCCTGCAATCGATCACGCAGATCCAGGAGGTCACGCTCTCGTTCGTGCCGAAGGCCGTCGCCGTCGCGATCGCCCTCGTCGTGTGCGGGCACTGGATGATCGCGGAGGCGATCGCCTTCACCCACACCATGTTCGACCGCATCCCGCACCTGCTCTCGGGCGGTTGAGATGCAGCTGCTGCTCGACTTCGCCTGGATCGAGGCCACGGGACTGGCCGCGGTCCGCACGACCGCCTTCGTCTTCACGGCCCCGCCGTTCTCGTACGGCGCCTTCCCCGCCCGCATCAAGGCGATGGTCGCGATCGGCGTCGCCCTCGCCCTCAGCGGCACGGTGGCGCCGGGCTACCAAAGCCTCGACACCGGCGCGTTCTTCCTCGCCCTGACCGCTCAGGTCGTCACGGGGGCGCTGCTCGGGTTCCTCGTGATGACGTGCTTCGCGGTCGTGCAGTCGGCCGGCGGCCTGATCGACGTCTTCGGCGGCTTCCAGCTCGCGCAGGCCTTCGATCCGCAGATGAACGTCAACGGCGCCCAGTTCACGCGCCTGTTCCAGATGATCGCCCTCGCCCTGCTCTTCGCGAGCAACGGCTACCAGCTCATCCTCGCGGGGCTCGCCCGGAGCTTCACGGCGATCCCCGTCGATGGGGTGCTCGACCTCGCCCGCCCGGTCGAGCTGCTGGTCGACACCGCGTCGCAGCTGCTCGTCGCCGCGCTGCAGATCGCCGGTCCCCTGCTGCTCGTCCTCTTCCTCGCCGACATCGCGCTCGGGCTCGTCAGCCGCGTCGCCCCCGCCCTCAACGCGTTCGCGCTCGGCTTCCCGCTGAAGATCATCCTGACGTTCCTCCTCGCCGGCAGCGTCATCCTCGCCCTGCCCGCCGTCGTCGGGGCCCTCACCGACCAGGCGACGGGCCTGCTGATCGGCGGAACCCGATGAACGGCGGCGCGTCATGAGCAGCGACAGCGGGGAACGCACCGAGCAGGCCAGCCGCCGGCAGCTGCGCGAGGCCCACCGCAAGGGCAAGCTCTCGCGCAGCCAGGACCTGTCCGCCTGGCTCGCGATCGGCACCGTCGCACTGGTCCTCCCCGCCATGATCGGGGCGGGTGCGGATGCCGGGGCGGCGCAGTTCGTCGAGATCGCCGCCGTCATCCGCAACCCCGACCCCGAGCACGCCGTCGCCGTCCTGTCGTCGGCGCTCGGCGGCATCCCGGCCATCCTGGGCACGGCACTGCTCGCCGTCGCGATCGTCGCGATCGTCGGGTCGGTCGCCCAGGGCGGCGTCCATCTGCGCGGCGTTCCGGCGCGGTTCGAGCAGTTCAACGTGCTGAACGGCGTCAAGCGGCTGTTCGGCCTGCAGGCGCTCTGGGAAGGCGCGAAGGCGCTGCTCAAGACCGCCGCGATCGGCCTCGCCCTGTGGTTCGTCGTCGCCGGGCTCATGCCCGTTCTCACGATGAGCGGCGCCCACCCGATCACCCGGCTGCTCGAGATCGCCTCGAACGTCGTGACCGCGCTGCTCATCACCGCCGTCGCCGTCGGCGTCCTGCTGGCCGCGGTCGACGTCCTCGTCGTCATGCGCCGCAACCGCAAGCACACCCGCGTCACGAAGAAGGAAGCGCGCGACGAGCACAAGAACTCCGAGGGCGACCCGCTCATCCGCAGCCAGCGCCGCGCCCGGCAGATGGCGATGAGCCGAAACCGCATGATCGCCGCCGTCGGAGATGCGGATGTCGTGCTCGTGAACCCCACGCACATCGCCGTCGCGCTCCGCTACGAGCCCGGCAAATCGGCGCCGCGGGTCGTCGCGAAGGGGCAGGGCCTCATCGCCGAACGCATCCGCGACCGGGCGCACGAGGCCGGCGTCCCGCTCGTGCGCGACATCCCGCTCGCCCGTGCCCTGCACGGCGCCTGCCAGCTCGGCCAGGAGATCCCCGGCGATCTCTACACCGCCGTCGCCCGCGTGCTCGTCTTCGTCGACGGGCTCAAGCGCCGCGGCGCGGCACGCGGCGTCCACACCGTTCCCGAGAGGAAGGCACCCCGATGAACATCCTGAGAAGGTCGCTGGTGCCGATGGGGGTCGTCGGCATCATCATGCTGCTGATCGTGCCGGTGCCGCCGCCGATCCTCGACGTCCTCATCATCACCAACATCCTGTTCGCTCTGCTCATCCTGCTGACGGCGATGTTCGTGAAGCGGCCGCTCGATTTCGCGGTCTTCCCCTCGCTGCTGCTAGTGGCGACGCTGTTCCGGCTCGGCCTGAACGTCGCCTCGACGAAGCTCGTGCTGGGCGAGGCGCACGCGGGACAGGTCATCGACGCGTTCGCCGCGATCGCCGTGGGCGGATCGCTCGTCATCGGCATCGTGGTCTTCCTGATCCTCATCGTCATCCAGTTCGTCGTCGTGACGAAGGGCGCCGAGCGCGTCGCCGAGGTCGGCGCCCGCTTCACCCTCGATGCCATGCCCGGCAAGCAGATGGCGATCGACGCCGACCTCAACGCCGGCCTCATCAGCGATGCCGAAGCGCGGCGCAGGCGCGCCGAGATCGCCGCCGAGGCGGACTTCTACGGCGCGATGGACGGCGCCTCGAAGTTCGTCAAGGGCGACGCGATCGCCGGCCTCGTGATCATCATCATCAACCTCGTCGGCGGCGTCGCGATCGGCATGCTCTCGAAGGGCATGGAGGCGGGCGAGGCCCTCAACACCTACGCCCTCCTCACGATCGGCGACGGCCTCGTCACGCAGATCCCCGCGCTGCTCATGGCGGTCGCGACGGGCATGATCGTCACGCGCTCGGGAGCGGAATCCGACATGGGATCGGCCGCCGCGGCGCAGCTGACGCAGTCGCGCAACGCCCTGTCGATCGCGGGTGGCGCGGCGATCGTGATGTCGTTCATCCCCGGCATGCCGATGCTGCCGTTCCTCGTCATCGGCGCCACCCTGCTCCTCATCGCGCAGCGGGTCGGCCGACGCGAGCAGACGCAGGCTGCCGAGGACGCCCCGGCCGTCGATCCGCGCGGCGCCGTCGACACCCCCGAGGAACTGGCCGAGCGGATGCGGGTGCATGCGCTCGAGATCCTGCTCGCTCCCGACATCGTCGACCTCGTCACCGGCGGCCCCGACGACCTGCTCGGACGCGTGCGGGCGCTGCGACGCAAGACCGCTCTCGAGCTCGGACTCATCGTTCCGCCCGTCCGCACGCGCGACAGCATCGAGCTGCCGCCCTCGACCTACGTCATCCGGGTCGCCGGCATCGAGGCGGGCCGGGGCGTCGCACCCCGGGCCTCGCTCCTCGCCCTGGGCTCGGGGCTGGAGACCCTGCCCGGGCGGGCGTCGCCCGACCCCGTGTTCGGCATCGACGGCAAGTGGGTTCCGCTCGAGATGCGGCACAGCGCGGAACTTGCGGGAGCGACGGTCGTCGACCGCGCGAGCGTCATCATCACGCACCTCTCCTCGGTCATCCAGGCTCACGCCGCGCGGCTTCTCAGCCGCGAGGACGTCCGCCAGCTCACCGAGACGCTGCGGCAGTCGAGCCCCGCAGCGGTCGAGGAGCTCACACCGGCGCTGCTATCGCTGGCCGAGGTGCAGCGCGTGCTGCAGGGCCTGCTCGCCGAACGCATCCCGATCAACGACCTGACCCGGATCTACGAGGCGCTCGCGCTGCGCGCCAAGACGACGACCGAACCCGACGCCCTGATCGAGGCCGCACGTCTCGCGCTCGGGCCCGCCGTGGCGACGCGCTTCGCCGAGCAGGGGCGGCTGCGCATCGTGATGATCGACCCGCTGCTCGAGCAGTCGATGCTCGAAGCGATGCGGCCGAGCGAGGACGGCCCGCACATCGCGCTCGACCCGCACCGGCTCGAGGCGGTCGTCGCGTCGACGCGCGCGGCGCTGGAGGCGGCGGGCCCCGGACCCGAGCCGGTGCTCGTGTGCGCCCCGTCGCTGCGCTCGGCCGTGCGGCGCCTCATCTCGTCGCAGACCGACGGGCTGCCGGTGCTGTCGTACACGGAGGCGACGGCCGGGGGCCTCGCGATCGACACGGTAGGCGTGGTCCGGGACAGCATCGGCGACGCGCACGCCATCGCGACCGCATGAGACTCGCGTCGAGCGCGAGGCGCGCGGACGGCGTCCGGAAAGTAGGGTGATCGAGTGCTGGTGTTGACGAGACGGGTCGGTGAGAAGGTGCTCATCGGCGACGACATCGAGCTCACGGTGCTCGAGGTCAAGGGCGACAGCATCCGGCTCGGCATCGACGCACCGCGGTCGACCCGCATCCAGCGCGCCGAGATCGTCGCCGCCGTCGAGAACGAGAACGTCTCGGCGGCGCGCACATCCGCAGACGAGCAGCAGGCCCTCCTGAACGCACTCGTCCGCCGCCAGGGCGAGGCCCCGACGGCGGACTGAGCGGAATCTCGACGGCGGGTCAGCCCGCGAGCGCGCCCGAGATCTCGTCGATGTTCTGCTGCATCCAGCCGACGTAGTCGACACCGTCGGGCATCAGCTCGGTGAACTCCAGCACGGGGATGTTCAGCTCGTCGGCGAGCTTCGTGATCTCCGTCGTCTCGGCGCCGCCCGTCTGGGCGTTGACGATCACGATCCGGACGTCGCCCGAGCGCAGGATCTGCTGCGCCTCGAGGAGCGTCGCGGGAGGCACGTCCTGCCCCTCCTCGACGGCCTCGCTGAACGCTGCCGGAGTCGCGTTCTCGAGGCCGGCGGCCGCTGCGAGGTACAGCGGAACCGGCTCGGTCACGAAGATCTTCTCGCCCTGGTGCGCCGCGGAGATCGTCTCGAGCGACGTCTCGAGACCGTTGATCCGCTCGATGAGCGCCTGAGCGTTCGCCTCGAAGGTCTCGGCCTGGGCCGCATCCAGCTCGCCGAGCTCGTGCGCGATGTCTTCGACGAGGTGCGCGATCGTGTGCGGGTCGTACCAGACGTGCTCGTTGAAGCCCTCGATGTGGTCATGACCCTCGTGATCGTGATCGTGGTCGTGACCGTCGCTGTCATCCGAAGCGTGATCGTCGCCGTCATCCGAGGCGTGGTCGTCGTGGCCCTCGGCGCCCGGGAAGTCGTGCGAGAACTCGACCGCCGTGAGCACGGGGGCCGTGCTGCCGCTCGCCTCGACCAGTGCGTCGAGGAACGAGTCGTAGCCGCCGCCGTTCTCGATGACGAGGTCGGCCTGCGACACCGTCAGCTGATCGCGCGCCGAGGCCTCGTACGAGTGCGGATCCTGCGCGAGCGAGGTCACGATCGAGGTCACCTCGACCGCGTCGCCGCCGACCTCGGCGGCCAGCGAGCCGTATACGTTCGTCGAGGCGACGACGCTGATCTTGCCGTCGTCCGAACCGCTCGCGGCCGGCGACGAGGTGCCGGCACAGCCGGCGAGGGCGAGGGATGCCGCTGCCACGAGCGCGGCGGCAGGGAGGAGTCGACGGGTCATGCCGTCGATTGTACGTTACTGATAATCGTTCTCTTGACCGCCGGAGCGGGAGATCAGCGGATTCCCACGTAGAAGCGCGATTCGTCACTGCGGTGAAGGGCCAGGTACCGCTCGAACGGCTGCCCCTCGGCGTCCCACGCGATCGACTCGATCGACAGCACCGGCTGCCCCGGGGCGAGCTCGAGGAGCGCGGCGTCCGCCGGGTCGGGCACGACAGCGCTGAGCCAGCGATCGGCGCCGCTCGGCTGCACCCCGAAGTTGCGCCGGAGATGCTCGTAGAGCGACCGGTTCTCGAGGTTGGCGCGCGCGAGCGTGGGAAACCGGTCGTGGGGCAGCACCGTGTCGACGAGCAGCCAGGGCGTCTCGTCGACCCGCCGCAGGCGACGCAGCCGAACCACGGGTGCCCCGACAGGGATGCGCAGAGCCTCGGCGTCCGCCGCCTCCGCCGTGCCGACGGCGAAGTCGAGCACGCGGGTCGTCACCACTCGACCCGTTCCGGCGAGATCGTCCGACGACCCCGCCATCGACCCGACGAATCGCAGGTCGGGCCGCGCCGGCGCGACGAACGATCCGCGTGCGCGGACCTTGTAGATCAGCCCGGCGCGCACCATGTCGGCGAGGGCTTCCCGGACGACCGTGCGGGAGACCCCGAAGCGGTCGATGAGCTCCGACTCGGACGGCAGCGCCTGATCGGGCCGCCACCGTCCCGACTCGATCTCACCCCGCAGTGCGAGCGACAGCTGCTGCCACAACGGGAGATCGGACGAGCGGTCGAGCGTCGTCGCTGCGGTCATGGGAGCCTCCTCGATCGGGCCGTCACGGCGAGCGTATCGGCGCCGTGTTGACACTCGGCGGCCCGCTCCCTATCTTAGTCATCACCAACTTGTCATGACAGGTTGGTTGTTACGAGTTTGCAGCCCGCACGCCCTCGTGACATCGGCACCTCGCAACGATGCGACACCAGGAGGCACAACGATGACGTTCCCGACCACCCGCCGTCTGCTCGCCGCAGCGGCCGCGACAGCGATCTCCGCTCTCGTCCTCGCCGGCTGCGCCGGCAGCCCGACCGATACCACCGCTGCCGGCGGAGAACCCCAGGGCCTGAAGGTGGCCCTCTCGAACGGGTTCGTCAACGGCTGGCGCCTGACCCTCATCGACAAGTTCGAGACGGAGGCCGCGAAGCTCAAGGAGAGCGGCGTCGTCTCCGACTACAGCGTCGTCAACGCCCCGGGCGAGAACAGCGCGACCGAGCAGGCATCGCAGATCCGCAGCCTCATGCTGCAGAACCCCGACGTGCTCATGGTCATCCCGGCTTCGTCGACCGCGCTCGTCCCCGTCGTCGAGGAGGCATGCGCCGCCGGCATCACGGTCGTGATCGTCGACGCCGACATGGACACCAGCTGCGGCATCGTCGTGCGCAACGACTACGGGCAGTGGGGCGCCGACTCGCTCCAGCCCGCGCTCGACGCGATCGGGGGCACGGGCGACATCATCCTCAACCGCGGCGTGATCGGCTCGCAGCCCGACGAGGCGTTCTACGCCCGCCAGCAGGAGATCCTCGCCGACTACCCCGACGTGAAGGTCGCGGCCGAGGTGAACGGCTTCTGCGACGCCGCGACGGCGCAGAAGGAGATCGTCGCGATCCTCGGCTCGATGCCCCCGATCGCCGCCGTTCCCGGATGCATCGGCGGCATGGGCGTCGTGCAGGCGTTCCAGTCGGCCGGTCGAGACATCCCGGTCGTCGTGTTCGACACCGACGGCAAGTCGCTGTCGTTCTGGAAGGAGAGCGGCATCGACAACGGTTCGTTCGCCGCGCTGACCGATCCCGGACAGATCGTCGCCGCCCTCTACGCCGCCATCGCGAAGCTGCGCGGCGACGAGGTGCCCGACGAGGTCGTCCTGCCGCTCGTGCAGGTCACGCAGGAGAACCTCGACTACTGGGTCGAGACCCTCGGCACCGACGAGTACGCCGCGAACGCCTGGGACGAGGAGACCACCGACGCCGCGATCGCGGCTCTGCTGGCCGGCGACGACGTCGCCGTGCCCGCGCTGCCCTGACGCCCGGTGACACCGTGGCCGACCAGCTCGAACCAGGAGACCCGATGACAACCCTGTCGCACACCCCCGCGACCACCCCCTCGGACGTGGCGCTCGTCACGGCCGAGGCGGTCGCCAAACGATACGGAAACACGACGGCACTGGCCGGGATAGACATCTCGGTCGCCGCCGGCGAGATCCTGGGCCTGGTCGGCCACAACGGCGCCGGCAAGAGCACCCTCATGCGGGTGCTCGCCGGACGCGAGCAGCCCGACGCCGGCAGTATCCGCTGGCGGACGGGCGGCGCGACCGCGAAGCCCGGCACCGAGCAGCCCGGCGTCCGGATGATCTACCAGGAGCTCGCCCTCTGCCCCGACCTCACCGTCGCCGAGAACATCGCGCTCTCGGACGCCGGCACCCGCGGGGCAGGCTGGAACCGTCGCGCCGAGCGGCGCGTGTCACGGAAGCTCGACGAGATCTTCCCCGGACACGGTGTCTCGGTACTGCGGCGGGCCGGCGACCTCACGATGGCGCAGCGGCAGATGGTCGAGATCGTGCGCGCTCTGTGCACGCCGTCGCTGTCGCTGCTGATCCTCGACGAGCCGACCGAATCGCTCAGTATCAACGCGACCCGCCAGCTCTACGCGGCGCTCCGCAGCCTCGCCGACGAGGGCGTCGGAATGGTCCTCATCTCGCACCGGATGCAGGAGGTGCTGGCCCACGCCGACCGCATCGCCGTCATGAAGGACGGCCGCGTCGTCGAGGTCGTCGCGGCGAGGGATACCGACGAGGACGCGCTGCTGGCGGCCATGGGCGGCGAGGTCCACGCCGACACGGCGACGGTGCGCCGGGTGAGCGCCGCGAGCGCTCCGCCGGAGATCGACGCGCGGGGCGCCGTCGCCCGCATCGACGGCGGCGACGTGCCGTTCTCGGTCTCACCCGGCGAGATCGTCGGCCTCGCCGGGCTCGCCGGCCACGGCCAGGACGAGCTGCTGCACCGCCTCTGGAGCAACGCGCGCGGCGTCCGCGTCGTGCGCGGCCGCGCCTACGTGCCCGGTGACCGGCAGACCAGCGGCATCTTCTCGCTCTGGAACGTCGCCGACAACCTCACCGTCTCCGCCACCCGCCATCTCGCGACGGCGGGAATCGTTCCGCCCGCGCGGCGACGACGGCTCGCCGAGGAATGGGTGCAGCGCCTGAACGTCAAGGGCGGTGCCCGGGCCCCGATCACGTCGCTGTCGGGCGGGAACCAGCAGAAGGTCATCGTCGCGCGGGCGTTCGCGACCGACGCCCCTCTCGTCCTGCTGGACGACCCCTTCCGGGGCGTCGATGTCACGACGAAGAACGAGCTGTACGCCCTCATGCGCGTCGAGGCGGCACGCGGCCGCTCGATCGTCTGGTACTCCACCGAGAACGGCGAGATGGCCCACTGCGACCGCGTCTATGTCTTCCGCTCCGGACGCGTCGTGAGCGAGCTCTCCGGCGACGACATCACCGACGAGCGCATCATCGCCGACTCCTTCGGAGTCGACGCCGAGACAGTCCAGGAGGACCGATGACCACCGATGTGCTCGCCCCGCCCACCGCCCCGCAGCGCCTGCGCGCCTCGGCCGTCAACGGGTCGCCCGCGCTCCTCGCCCTCGTCGCGCTCATCGCGATCTTCGCACTGACCGCGGCTCTGCAGCCCGGAATCCTCAGCGTGCCCGGTCTCACCCTGATGCTCATGTCGTCGGTCCCGCTCGTGCTCGCCGCCCAAGCCCAGATGATCATGATGGCCGTCGGTGACATCGACCTGAGCGTCGGATACCTCGTCGGGCTCATCACGGTGATCGCCGCGACGCTCCTGCGGGAGACCCCCGCGCTCGCGATCGCCATGATCGCCGGCATCCTCGCCGTCTACGCCCTCCTCGCGTGGGTGGTGCAGCGCCGCGGGGTGCCCTCGATCATCCTGACGCTGGGCATGTCGTTCGTGTGGCTGGGCATCGGCCTGCAGATCCGGCCGACCCCCGGCGGCCAGACCCCCGACTGGCTCTCGGCCCTGTCGACCTGGCGGCCGACCTGGTTCCCGGCACCCCTCATCTTCATCGCCGCGGCGACGGCGCTGGGCTGGTGGATCACCCGACGCTCGCTCGCGGGGGCACGCATGCGCGCGCTCGGCTCGCAGGCCGCGACGCTCGAGAAGACGGGCGCCTCGCTCGTCGCGACCCGGGCGACCGCGTACGTCGCGGCAGCCGCGCTGCTCGTCGTCTCGGGCCTGCTGCTCGCCTCGCAGACCTGGTCGGGCGACATCAACGCCGCCGGCGAGTACACCCTCATGACGATCGCCGCGGTGATCCTCGGCGGCGGCACGTTCTCGGGCGGCCGGGCGCTGCCGATCGGGACGACGCTCGGCGCGATCACCCTCGGCCTCATCACCGTGCTGCTCAGCCTCATCAACCTTCCGTCCGCCCTGCAATCGGCCGCACAAGGCGTCATCGTCATCGCCGTGCTCGCGGGCCGCATGATCACCGAGAGGATCGCGCGATGACCTCCGCTTCCATCCCGCTCCCGGCACTCCGCCGCGGACCCGCCTGGCCCGCCTGGGGCTGGTCGCTTCTCGGCGTGCTCGCCGTGTGGGCGGTCATCATCGCCGTGCGGCCCGGATCTCCCCTCGACCCGATGGCCCAGGCCCTCTCACTCGCGCCGTTCCTCGTGCTGGTCGCCCTCGGGCAGATGCTCGTCATCACCCTCGGCCCGGGCAACATCGACGTCTCGGTCGGCACCGTCATCTCGATGGCCTCGTACGTCTCGGTCGGCGTGGGCGCGACAGCGGGGCCCGTGATCGGGCTCGCCGCCGGCGCCGGCTCCGGGCTCGCCGCCGGCGCGGTCAGCGTCGCCGCGATCCTCCTCCTGCGGGTGCCCCCGATCATCGCGACCCTGGCGACGAGCCTCATCGTCACCTCCGCGACGCTTCTGCTGGCGGATGCCGCTCGCGGCGGCGCCGACGCGGGCCTGCGAGCCTTCGTCACGGCCAAGGCGTTCGGCATCCCCGTCATCGCGCTCGTCGTCGCGGCCATGACCGTGATCGTCTGGCTCGCCCTGACGCGGACCCGTGTCGGTGTGGCCGTCATCGCGGTGGGCCAGAGCGTTCGTGCGGCCGAGCGGGCGGGCCTGCCGGTGGCGGGCGTGACCGTCACCGCCTACCTCGTGTCGGCGGGCCTCGCGGGACTCGTCGGGGGCCTGCTCGCAGCCTTCATCTCCCCGAGCACCGTGCTCGGCAGCTCGTACATGCTCGACTCGATCGCCGTCGTCGTGATCGGCGGCACCCTCATCTCGGGAGGCCGCCCCGTGCCGGCCGGCGCCTGGACCGGCGCCCTGTTCTTCGTGCTGCTGTCGGGACTGCTCAACCTCGTGGGGTGGTCGGTCGGCGCCCAGAACGTCCTCAAGGGCGTGCTCGTCGTCCTCGTGGTCGTGATCGCGTCCGCCGCGACCGGAACCGGCCGCAGCTCCCTGCGCCGACTCCGCGCGAACCTGCAGCGCCCCACCCCTGCCCCCTCGGCCCGACGCGCCGACACCGACCCCACCCCGAAGAACAAGGAGAACATCCATGGCTGACCTCGACGACCTGCGTGAGGGAACCGACTACTCCGGCCCCGCCGCGGCCGGCACCGGCTACCCCATCAAGGGCCAAGCAGGCCAGGACTGGGGGATGCGCGCGCGGATGTCGCGCGTGTTCGACCCCCGCGACGGCAAGACCGTGATGCTTGCGTTCGATCACGGCTACTTCCAGGGGCCGACGTCGGGACTCGAGCGGCTCGATCGCTCGATCCTCCCGCTGGTCCCCCAGGCCGATGCCCTGATGTGCACGCGCGGCGCCCTGCGCACGACCATCCCGCCGCACTCCGCGAAGGGCATCGTGCTCCGCGCCTCGGGCGGACCGAGCGTGCTCAAGGAGCTCTCCGACGAGGAGGTCGCCGTCTCGATCGACGACGCCGTGCGACTGGATGCCGCGGCGCTCGCGGTGCAGGTCTTCATCGGCGGCGACAACGAGACGAAGTCGGTGCGCAACATGACGACCCTCGTCGACGCGGGCCAGGCCACCGGCATCCCGGTCCTGGCCGTCACCGCGGTCGGCCGCGACATGGTGCGCGACGCCCGCTACTTCCGGCTCGCGACGCGGATCAGCGCCGAGCTCGGCGCCGCGTTCGTGAAGACGTACTACGTCGAGGAGGGCTTCGAGACGATCACGAGCGCGTGCCCCGTCCCGATCGTCATCGCCGGCGGCAAGAAGGTCGAGGAGCGCGAGGCCCTGCGGGTCGCATCACGCGCCATGGCCGAGGGCGCGGCGGGCGTCGACATGGGACGCAACGTCTTCCAGTCGGAGCACCCGGCCGCCATGCTCGCGGCCGTCCGCGGCGTCGTGCACGACGGCCTCAGCGCCGACGACGCCTTCGACCTCTTCCAGACCCTCTCCCACTGAACCCTCTCGGGGCGCCCACGGGCGCCCCGAGACCAGAAGGATGCAGCATGCCCTCGCTTCGTACCCATGCCGAGCCGACCTCGGCCGACGTCGTCGTCATCGGCGCCGGGATCAACGGCCTCGCCATCGCCCGTGAGGCCGCCGGCCGCGGCCTCCACGTCGTCGTCATCGACCGTGACGACATCGCCGCCCGCACGTCGGCGATCTCGACCCGTCTCATCCACGGCGGCCTGAAGTACCTCGAGCGCGTGGAGATCCCGCTCGTGCTCGAGTCGATCCGCGAGCGCAACATCCTGCTGCGCACGGCGCCGCATCTCGTGCGCCCGTACCCCATGCTCATCCCCTTCTCGCGGGGCGCCTCGCGGCCCGGATGGCTGCTGTCGTGCGGGCTGCTGCTGCACGACATCCTGTCGCTGGGCAAGAAGCTGCCGCGCAACCGCATCGTCTTCTCGCGGCGACTCGCCCGCGAGTGGCCCTCGGTGGCCGCGGGCGGCGTGAAGTGGGGCGGCCTCTTCCAGGACGCGCACGTGCCGGTGACCGAGCGCTTCGGCATCGAGCTCGCCATCGACGCGGCCAACCACGGCGCGACCGTGCTCACCCACACCCCCGTCACCGACCTGATCCGCGAGAACGGACGCATCGCCGGCGTCCGGTACCTCGACCGCGAGGACGGACGCGAGCGGACGCTGCGCGCCCCCGTGGTCGTCAACTGCGCCGGCCCCTGGGTCGACGCGGTGCTCGATCTGCAGGGCGACCACCCCCGCCGGATCGGGCCGACGAAGGGAAGCCACCTCGTCGTCGACGCCTTCCCCGGCGCGCCCGACACGTGCATCTTCTTCGAGTCGCCCGACGACGGCCGGCCCATGTTCGTGCTGCCGTGGTGGGACGGCAAGTACATGATCGGCACCACCGACCTGCCCTACGACGGGTCGATCGACGAGATCATCGTCGACGACGACGAGGTCGACTACCTGCTCCGGGCCGTCAACGACCTCATCCCGGCAGCGGGGCTGCGCCGCGACGCCGTGCTCTGGTCGTTCTCGGGGGTGCGCCCCCTCCCCTACGTCGCCGATCTCAGCGACCCGGCCTCGGTCAGCCGCGACAGCGAGATCGTCGTGCACACGGGCGAGGCCGCGGGGCTCCTCACCGTCATCGGCGGCAAGTACACGACCCACCGTGCCCTCGGCGAGCAGGCGCTGCGGCGCATCGAGACGGCACTCGGCCTCGGCCGTCGCCGCTCCGCGACCCGGACGGCCCGGTTCCCCGGCGCACCCGCGGGCGATCACGGACGCTTCGTCGCCGACAGCGTCGCCCGCAGCGTCCTTCCCGAGCGCAGCGCCCGCCGTCTCGCCGACCTGTACGGAACCCTCAGCCGCCCGATCGAGATGCTCGCGGCATCCGATCCGTCGCTGGCAGAGGTCATCGACGACGACAGCGGCGCGATCGCGGCGGAGGTCGTGTACGCCGTCCGCGAGGAAGGCGCCCACACGCTCGAGGACGTCCTGATCCGCCGCACCGCGATCGCGCTGAACAGCGACGTGGGCCTCGGCTGCGCGCCCCGCGCGGCAGACGTGCTCGTCGCGCACGGCGACTGGAGCGCCGAGCGCGCGGATGCCGAGCTGGCGCGATACCGTGAAGCCGCTCGGCGCTTCGCACCCCGAACCCTGCGCCCGGCACCCGCTCAGCCGACGGCCGCCTGAGCGAGAAACGAGGATCGATGAAGATCTGCGTCATCGGCATCGACGTGGGCCTCACGTCTGCCAAAGCAGCGGCGTTCGACGACGCCGGGCGGGAGATCCGCACGGTCTCGGCGCCGAACCCCCGCGTCGCGGTCTCGCGCGAGCGGCAGGAGATCGCGATGGACACGCTGTGGGACGTCGTGGCCGACGTCCTGCGCGACCTGACCGCGTGGCTCGCGGCCGACGGATGGACCGTCTCGGCCGTCGGCGCGACCGGTCACGGCAACGGCCTGTACCTCGTCGACGAGCAGCTGCGGCCGGTGCGGCCCGCCATCGCCTCGACCGACAGCCGGGCCGAGCACGTCGTCGCGGCGCTCGACCCCGCGGCGGTCGAGCGGATGCGGCTGCTCACCGGGTCGCTTCCGTGGGCCGCGCAGCCCGGCGTGCTCCTGCGGTGGCTGCTCGATAACGAGCCCGAGTCGCTCGACCGGGCCCGCTGGGCGCTGACCTGCAAGGACTGGATCACCGCGTGCCTCACCGGCGTCGCGAGCGCCGACACATCCGACTCGTCGGGGTGCGGGCTGGTCAACCTGCGGGCGCGGGAGTACGAGCCCGAGGTCTTCGACATGCTCGGCCTGCCCCGCGAGCTCCAGCGCATCCTGCCGCCCCTGCACGCGAGCGACGAGGTCGTCGGGACGATCAGCGCCGAGGCCGCCGCGCGCTCCGGCCTGACCGCGGGCATCCCCGTCGTCGCCGGGTGCATGGACTGCGTCGCGAGCCCGCTGGGGGCGGGCTCCACCGACCTCGGCGACGTGACGGTGATCGTGGGAACGTGGGCGATCAACGCGGTCGTCGTGCCGACGGATGCCGTCCCCCCGCGCGTCACCATCAACGCGCTGCTCCCCGATCCCCGCCTCATGCTGGCCATGGAGGTCGCACCGACGTCCGCGGCGAGCATCGAGTGGGCGTCCGGACTGCTCGGCGCGCGCGCCACTCTTCCGCTGACGCCGCGCGATCTGCTCGAGGCCGCGCACGGCGCACCCCCGCTGGCCGACGGGCTGCTCTTCCTGCCGTTCATCCACGGCGCACCCGAGCACCTCGGCGCCTCCGGAACGTTCGTCGGGATCAAGGGCAGCCACGGCTACCCGCACGTCGCCCGCGCGGTCGCCGAGGGCATCACGCAGTACCACCGCGTGCAGATCGAGAAGGTCGTCGCGACGGGCGCTGTCGTCACCGACGCCCCGTGGACACTCGCCGGCGGCGGGGCGAAGAACCCGCAGTGGGCGCAGATGTTCGCCGACGTCATCGGGCACGCGATGCGCCGGCAGCTCGGCACCGAGCTGGGCGCCCGGGGCGTCGCCTCGCTCGCGGCACGCGGTGTCGGCGTCGACATGACCCCGTGGGGCGTCGAGCCCGACCCCGCGCTGGTCGTTCAGCCGGGCATCTGCCGCACGGCGTACCAGCAGCAGGCCGCCCGCTTCGACCGGGTCGTCTCGTCGATGACGAGCGTCTGGGAGGCCTACGCATGACCCCGTCACCGGAGGTGTCGGCCGCGCTCGACGACATCGTGCGCGTCAGCCGCGCGCTCGGCGGCGATCCCTCCTTCGTCCTCCACGGCGGCGGGAACACCTCGATCACCGCGCGGGGCGAGGACGTCACGGGCGAACCCGTGGACCTCGTCCTCGTCAAGGGCAGCGGGTGGGACCTCGCCACGATCGAGCCCGCGGGGTTCGCGCCGCTGCTGCGCGAACGGCTCGAAGCCCTGCTGCGCCTGCCGCACCTCGACGACCCGACGATGGTGAACGAGCTGCGCCAGGCCTCCCTCGACGCGTCGGCGCCGACGGCCTCGATCGAGGCGCTGCTGCACGCGCACCTCCCCGGACGCGTCGCACTCCACTCCCACGCCGATGCGATCGTCGCCGTGACCGATCGCGACGTGTCCGACGTTGAGATCGCGTCGGCGCTCGGCCCGCGGGTCGCCGTTCTGCCCTACGTGATGCCCGGATTCCCGCTCGCCCGCCTCGTGGCCGACACCGACCTGAGCGGTGTCGACGCGCTCGTGCTGCGCAACCACGGCCTGTTCACCTTCGGCGACGACCCCGACGCGGTGCTCGCGCGCCATCGCGAGGTCGTCGCCCGCGCGGCCGAGGTCTCGGGGATCGTCGCCCCCGAGACGAATGCCGGTGAAACGGGTGCCGGTGAAACGGGTGCCGGTGAGGGCGGCATCCCGTCTCGGGGCACCATCGAGGCCATCGCGAATCTGCGCGCCGACATCGCGCGGGCCGCGGGCCGGCCCCTGCTGCTGCGGCAGAGCCGATCGCACCGTGCCGCCGCGTTCGCTGCGCGCCCCGACGTCAGCGCGGCCACGACCCGCGGAACCGCGACCCCCGAGCACGTCATCTACACGAAGCGTCATCCGCTCGTCGGGCGCGATGTCGCCGCCTACGCGAGCGCCTACCGGGCCTACGTCGAGCGCCATCGGCAGCGCCAGACGGGGCCGGTGACTCCCCTCGACCCCGCTCCCCGCGTCGTGCTCGACCCGGAGCTCGGGATGCTGACGGCGGGCGACACCGTAAGAGATGTCGGCGTCGCGGCCGATATCGCGGAGCACACGATCGCCGTCATCCAAGCCGCCGACGCGATCGGCGGCTACCGATCGCTCGACGAGGCGCAGAGCTTCGACATCGAGTACTGGTCTCTCGAGCAGGCCAAGCTCGCGGGCCGCCGCCGTGCGCCGCTCGCGGGCGAGGTCGCCATCGTGACGGGCGCCGCCTCGGGCATCGGCCGGGCCGTCGCCGAGCGACTCCTCGCCGATGGCGCCGCCGTCGTCGGGGTCGACCTCGACCCGGCCGTGCGGCACGCCTTCGCCGGTGACATCTGGCGCGGTGTCGTCGGCGACGTCGCCGACCCGGCGGTCATCGAGCGCACCCTCGACGAGGCGGTCCGCACCTACGGCGGCGTCGACATGCTCGTCGTCGCCGCGGGGATCTTCCCCGGCAGCCAGTCCATCGCCGACCTCGACGACGCGACGTGGGAGCGCGCCCTGCGCGTCAACGCCACCGCCCCGCTCCGACTGATGCGCGCGGCTCATCCTCACCTCGCGCTCTCGCCGCGGGGCGGGCGGGTCGTGCTCGTCTCGACGAAGAACGTCGCCGCCCCGGGACCGGGCGTCGCCGCCTATTCGGCGAGCAAGACGGCGGCGGCACAGCTCGCACGGGTCGCCGCCCTCGAGTGGGCCGCCGACGGCATCCGCGTGAACCAGGTCGAGCCGGATGCGGTCTTCGACACCGCGATCTGGACGCCCGAGCTGCTCGCGCAACGAGCTGCCAGCTACGGGCTGTCCATCGAGGAGTACCGCACGCGGAACCTCCTGCGCATCGAGGTCACGAGCGCCATGGTGGCCGAGGCCGTCGCCGTGTTCTGCGAGCAGCTGCCGGCGACGACCGGCGCGCACCTCAGCGTCGACGGAGGGAACGACCGGGTGATCTGACGGCCGCAGGAAGCGCGCGCGATTTCGGGCGACCGAACGATTCGCTCGCCCGAAATGCTGTCAATCAGGGCTTTTCGTCATTCTCGAGGGCCGGCGACTGGCAAGCTCGAGAGCGGCCGATCTCCGTTCGACGGCGCCCGGGACGATCGCCCGCCATCCCGTCATCCCGCTTCGAGGAGGAGCCATGTCGCCCTGGGCGCTGTTCATCCTGGCCGTCGGCGTCTCCGCCGATGCGTTCGCCGTGGCCCTCGGAAAAGGTCTGCAGCTGCGCGCCCACGTCGTGCGCGGCGCCCTCCTCATCGCCGGCGCCTTCGGTCTCGCGCAGGCCGTCATGCCACTGATCGGCTGGCTGCTCGGCAGCACCTTCGCGGAGGCGATCGCGCCGTTCGACCACTGGATCGCCTTCGGCCTGCTCGCCGCCATCGGCGCGAAGATGCTGTGGGAGGCGTTCCGCCCCGACGATGACGACGCGGATGCGGCATCCGGCCTGTCCGCCCGCGAGATCGTGCTGCTCGCCCTTGCGACGAGCATCGACGCCCTGGCCGTCGGACTGTCGTTCGCCTTCCTCGACGTGCCGCTGTGGATCGCGGTCGTCTCGATCGGCCTCGTCACGTTCGCCCTGTCGTTCGTCGCCGTGCTGATCGGCCACCGCATCGGCACGCGCTGGCGCAAGCCCGCCGAGATCATCGGCGGCATCGTGCTCATCGGCATCGGCACGCAGATCCTCATCGAGCACCTGGTCGCCGGCTGATCCCGCCGTGCTGTCCGCGCTCGCGAACCTCGGAGAATCGCGCCGATCTCGGACGCATGGGCGCGAACAGTCCGAGCTTCGCGACATGCTCCGAAGAACGGATGCCGCGGATGCCGCGGCTCAGCCGGCGCGCTTCGACTTCGCATAGGCGACGACCGCGTTCGCGTGGCCGTGCCCCAACCCGTGCTCGGTCTTGAGCGACTCGACGACCTGCATGTGCGTGGATCCCGACGCGAGCTGGTCGGCCGCGATGTCGAGCCAGTGCTGGACCGGCAGTCCGTAGGTCTTCTCGATGCTCGGGAAGTACGACGCGGGCCCCTTCTCACTCATGCGCCGAGGCTACTCCCCCGCCCGCCGCCGAGACCATACCGTCGCGGCGAGAACGTACCGCGCACGGTACGACCTCACGACGACGGTGCGTTCTCGAGAGCGATCAGCTCAGTCGAGCAGCAGCGCGGGCTCCTCCAAGACGGATGCCACGTCGGCGATGAACCGGCTCATGCCGTCGCCGTCCACGACGCGATGGTCGAACGAGCCCGACACCGTCGTGACGAAGCGAGGACGCACCTCGCCGTCGACGACCCACGGCTTCTGCCGGATCGTGCCCATCGCGACGATGCCCGACTCGCCGGGGTTGATGATCGGGGTGCCGGCATCCATGCCGAACACGCCGATGTTGGTGATCGTGATCGTGCCGCCCTGCTGCTCGGCCGGGGCGGTCTTGCCCTCGCGCGCGGTGAGGGTCAGCTTCTCGAGTGCGCGGGCGAGACCGCGCATGTTCAAGTCCTGCGCATCCTTGATGTTCGGGACGAGCAGGCCGCGCGGCGTCGCCGCCGCGATGCCGAGGTTGACGTAGTGGCGCACCCGGATCTCCGCGCCGTTGTCGGTCTCGACCCAGGCGGCGTTCACCATCGGGGTGCGGCGGACCGCCCACACGACCGCGCGCGCCATGATCAGCAGCGGCGAGACCTTGATGTCGGCGAAGTCGGGCGAGGCCTTCATCCGCTTGACGAGCTCCATCGTGCGCGTCGCGTCGACGTCGGTCCACACCGACACGTGCGGCGCGGTGTGGGCGGAGTCGACCATGTGCTTGGCCGTGACCTTCCGCACGCCCTTGACGGGGATCGTCTCCTCGCGGTCGTCGGCGGGTCCGGCCGACACGACGGCCGGCGGCACGGGGATCGTCTGCTCGCGGACCTCGGGTCGGGCGGGCGTCTGAAGGTTCCGGAAGACGGATGCCTGCGACGCGTGGTTCACGACATCCTCGCGCGTCACCTCACCCGCGGCGCCCGTCGGCGTGACCGAGGCGAGGTCGACGCCGAGGTCGCGCGCCAGCTTGCGGATCGGCGGCTTCGCCACGACGCCCACGGCCGCGCGAACGGGCGGCTCGGCGGGCTTGCGGCGGCGCGACTGCACCTGTCCGGCCCCGCCGTATCCGACGAGCACCGAGCCGCTCTCCTCCGACGCGTCGCCGGCGGCGGCCGGCTTCTCGGCGGGCTTCTGACCGTGCTCGGAGTTGCCGCTCGCGGCATCCGCTTCCGCCGCGGCACCGGCGATGGTGATGATCGCGGCCCCCACCTCGACCGTCGTCCCCTCGTCGACGAGCAGCTCGCCGACCGTGCCCGAGAACGGCGACGGCAGCTCAACGAGCGACTTCGCGGTCTCGATCTCGACGAGGACGTCGTTGACGGCGACCTCGTCGCCCGCGGCGACGCGCCACTGCACGATCTCGGCCTCGGTGAGGCCTTCGCCGACGTCCGGCAGGTGGAAGGTCTGGGTGCTCATGAGGGAATCCTCTCGCAGGCGCGTCGGATGGTCAGTAGGCGAGGGCGCGATCGACGGCCTCGAGGATGCGGTCGGCGTCGGGCAGGTACGCGCCCTCGAGCTTCGCCGCGGGGAACGGGACGTCGAAGCCCGACACCCGCAGCACGGGAGCCTCGAGCGAGAAGAACGCCTGCTCTGTCACCGTCGCCGCGATCTCGGAGCCCAGCGACGTGAAGCCGGGGGCCTCCTGGCCGTAGACCATGCGCCCGGTGCGGCGCACCGACTCGACGATCGGGCCGTAGTCGACCGGCGACAGCGACCGCAGGTCGACGACCTCGCACGAGACGCCCTCGCTCTCGGCGAGCGCGGCGGCCTGCAGCAGCACCGTCACCATCGCGCCGTGTCCGACGAGCGTGACGTCGGTGCCGCGGCGGACGATACGCGAGGCGTGAAGCGGCAGGGCACGTGCGGCGAGGTCGACCTCGCCCTTGGTCCAATAGCGCGACTTCGGCTCGAGGAACACGATGGGGTCGTTCGAGGCGATCGCGTCCTGGATCATCCAGTAGGCGTCGTTCGGCGTCGACGGCGAGACGACCCGCAGGCCGGCGGTGTGCGTGAAGTACGCCTCGGGGCTCTCCTGGTGGTGCTCGACCGCGCCGATGTGCCCGCCGTAAGGGATCCGGATGACGACGGGGAACGACATCCGTCCCTCGTGCCGGTTCGTCAGCTTCGCGAGCTGCGTGGTGATCTGATCGAAGGCGGGGAAGACGAATCCGTCGAACTGGATCTCGCACACCGGGCGGAAGCCGGCCATCGCGAGTCCGATCGCGGTGCCGACGATGCCCGACTCGGCGAGGGGCGTGTCGAGCACGCGCCGGTCGCCGAACTCGGCCTGCAGCCCCTCGGTGACGCGGAACACGCCGCCGAGACGGCCGATGTCCTCACCCATCATGAGGACATGGTCGTCCTGCCGCATCGCAGCGCGCATGCCCGCGTTGAGAGCCTTGCTGAACGGCAGCGTCTCGATGCTCATGCGCGTCCCTCCTCGAAGGATGCCTCGTAGTCGGCGAGCCACTTCCGCTGCCGGTCGACGAGCGGATGCTGCTCGCTGTAGACGTGCGCGAACATGCTGTCGGCCTCGGGGGCGGTGAGCTGGTTCGTGCGGACCCGGACGTCGTCGGCGTAGGCCGCGGCCGCGGCATCCACGTCGTCGAAGAAGGATGCCGACGCACCGCGGCCCTCGAGATAGGCGCGCATCCGTGCGATCGGGTCGCGCTGCGCCCAGAAAGCCTCTTCGTCGCTCGTGCGGTACTTCGTGGGGTCGTCGCTCGTCGTGTGCGCGCCCATGCGGTACGTCAGCGCCTCGATCGCACGGGGCCCCTCGCCGGAACGGGCCTCGTCGAGCGCGAGCTTGGTGACGGCATAGCTGGCGAGCACGTCGTTGCCGTCGACGCGGACCGACGGCATCCCGTAGCCGGCGCCGCGGCGCACGAGCGGGACCTTGGACTGCGTCGAGACGGGCACCGAGATCGCCCAGTGGTTGTTCTGCAGGAAGAAGACCTGCGGGGTGTTGTAGCTCGTGGCGAAGACCATCGCCTCGTGCACGTCGCCCTGGCTCGACGCGCCGTCGCCGTAGTAGACGATGACCGCTTCGTCGCGCTCGGGGTCGCCGGTGCCGGTGCGGCCGTCGAAGACCATGCCCATGCCGTAGCCCGAGGCGTGCAGCGTCTGCGAGCCGAGAACGAGCGTGTAGATGTGGGTGTTGCCGTTGCGCGGGTCGGTCGGGTCCCACCCGCCGTGCGTCAGACCGCGCATGAGTCGGATGATGTCGATCGGGTCGACGCCGCGGATCGTGCACACGACGTGCTCGCGGTATGACGGGAAGAGGTGGTCCTGGGGCCGGGCCGCTCGCGCGGATCCGACCTGCGCGGCCTCCTGCCCGAAGGACGGCGGCCACAGCGCGAGCTGCCCCTGACGCTGCAGGTTCGTCGCCTGGTGGTCGAAGGCCCGCACCGTCACCATGTCGCGGTAGAACGTCTCGAGCTCGGCGTCGCCGAGCGCCTCGATCACCGGAAGATAGCGTTCGGCTTCGGGCGACGGGTCGAGTGAGCCGTCGGCCGCGAGGACGCGGACGAGAGCGGGATCGAGTTCTGCGTCGGTCACCCTCCCACGCTAACGCCCCCGGTATGGCCCCATCTGCATGCGGTCGACAACGGATGCCGCGATTCGCGGTGGGTGCGGCACAAGCCGGGTGGGGTGGCCGTGGGGGTGTTGGTGCGTGCGGGGCCCGGATGCAAGGGATCGTGGCCGCCACCCCGGCCGGGCGGCATCCGCACCGGGGTGTCATGACAGATGTCTTGCATCCGGGATGCTGCGCTGCGACCGGGACGATCGCGGGATGGGAGGATCAGCGGATGACGTCGTCGTTCGAGATCGTGACCCGCGCTGCGGTGCCGGCCGACGCGCTGTTCGACGCCTCGCGTGACATCGGGGCGCACGTCGCTTCGATGCGCGGCACCGGCGAGCGCGCGATCGGTGGTGTGACGAGCGGGCTGATCGGATTGGACGAGACGGTGACGTGGCGCGCGTGGCACTTCGGCATCCCGTTCCGGATGACATCGCGGATCACCGCGCTCGAACGACCCCACCGCTTCGTCGACGAGCAGACCACCGGGCCGTTCCGCCTCTTCCGGCACGAGCACCTCTACGTCGAACGCGACGCGACGACGATCATGACGGACCGGGTGACCCTCGCCTCGCCCGTCTTCGGCCGGGTCGCCGAACGCCTCGTGCTCGTGCCCTATCTGCGCCGTCTCCTCATCCGCCGGGCCGCGCGCCTGGTGGCCTCCGTCTCCCGCTGATCCGGCTCGTTTCGCCGCGATCGCCGCGTCGTCAAGCGGGCCCCGTTGCAAGGGTGTCTGGCCGACACCCCGCCGCGACGGCATCCATCACGGGATGTCGGCGCCGATCCCTTGCATCCACGCACGCGGCAGATCCGCCCTGCACCGCTCAGCGGGCGAGGTCGACCACGGCGGCACCGAAGGCGTCGAGCCGCAGGGTTTCGCCGTCGAGGCGCGCTCCGAACGACAGGAGAAGGATGCCGCGACCGCCGACCGCCACCTCGCACGGCCGCCCCGCGGGGTTGAGCGCGACGAGAAGCGAGCCGCCCCGCCGATAGACGAACGGGTAGCCCGTAACCTCCACCGCCGTGTGCGACCGCGCCGAGAGCCGCGGGTCGCTGCGGCGCAGCGCGATGGCCTCGCGCACGAAATGCAGGAGGGATGCCGGGTCTTCCAGCTGCTGCGCGACCGTCGGAGCGTCCGGGGCGGCGTCCACCGGCAGGTATCGCGACTCGTGCGCCCGCTGACCGAGGACCTCGTCGGCTCCCCAGGCCATAGGCGTACGCGATCCCGCCCGCTCGTAGGTCGGGCCGAGCGATGATCCCTCGACGGGGCCGACGCCCGGTAGGTAGCGCATGCCGATCTCGTCGCCGTAGTAGATCGAGGGCATCGCCGGCCAGGTCAGCACCAGGAGGAGCGCAGCGCGGGCCTGCACGGCGTCGCGACCGCCACTGACCAGACGCGTGAAGTCGTGGTTCGCCGTCGGCAGCCCGACGATCCCGCGACTGCCGGCGGCCTCGATGGCGTCACGTGCCTCGGACCAGGCGTCGACGAAGTCTGCGGGGTCGCCCCGGCCGGCGGCATCGGCCCACGCGTCGCGCGCGGGCCACGCCTCGTGCACGGTGCCCGAGCCGTTCTCGAACAGCGACTTCAGCGGCATCCCGTCGAACTCGCCGCCGAACTGCAGAAAGAAGTCGACGTCGAATCCGGCGGGCACCGCTCGCGCCGGGTCGCCCCACTCCGAGATCAGGATGCGGCCGGGGTGCGTCCGGTCGAGGCGCCGGTGCACGTCGCGCCACAGGTTCGCGGTCTCGACGTGTCCGGGGTCGTCCTTCACGAGCGAGGCGGCCATGTCGACCCGGAAGCCCGCCACCCCGCGGTCGTACCATCGGCGGATGATGTCGACGAGGGCGTCCCGGTTGCGCAACGGCCCGGGCGCGTCGACGGCCTGACGCCACGGCTCGTCCGGGTGGGGCCGCGCGTAACCGAAGTTCAGCGCGGGCTGGAAGTCGAAGAAGTTCGGCTTGTAGAACCCGCGGCCACCCCACGGCACCGGAACGAACCCGTCGGCGGAGACGGGGCTGAAGACGTACCGGTCGCCGGCCGGGTCGCCCGCGGCGCCCGCCGACAGGGCCTCGTCGAACCAGGCATGCTCGTCCGAGGTGTGGCCGGCCACGAGGTCGAGCACGATGCCGATGCCGCGCCGCTCCGCTTCCGCGAGCAGCCGGTCCATCGCCGCGTCACCGCCGTAACGGTCGGCCACGCGGTCGAAGTCCGCGACGTCGTATCCCGCGTCGCCGAACGGCGAGACGAACACGGGGTTGAGCCACACCGCGTCGACGCCGAGCCAGGCGAGGTAGTCCAGTCGGGCCGTGACGCCGTCGAGGTCGCCCATGCCGTCGCCGTCGGCGTCGGCGAAGCTCTGCGGATAGGCCTGATACAGCACGATGCGGTCGAGGCGGTCTGCCAGGGAGACGAGGGTCATGGTGCAGCTCCTTCGCGGCGTCCCTGACGACGTCCTCGACGTCAGGCTTGATGTAACCGGTTACACCGGGCTAGAGTCCCAATGTATCCGGTTACATCGCCGGATCACAGCGCGAACCCGCGCCCGACGCCCGACACGACGAAGTGAGGTGGCCCCGTGGCATCCGACTCCCCCTCCACCCGCCCGACCATCCGCGACATCGCTCGTGAGGCCGGGGTCTCGGTCGCGACCGTCTCCCGTGTCACGCACGACGACCCGCGTGTCGTGGCCGACACCAAGCGACGCGTCCAGGATGCGATCGACAGGCTGGGCTATCGACCCTCGGCCCTCGGCCGCGCCCTGTCGTATCAGCGCACGAACACCCTCGGCATCGTGCTGCCCGGACTCGGCGGGCCGTACTTCGCCCAGCTCATCGAGGGCGCGGAGTCGGTGGCGGTCGAGCGCGGCGTCGTCATCAACGTCGTCGGAACCCACCTGCGGCCCGATGCGGTGGGCGCCGTCCGCCAGCTCGCCGAGCGTACCGACGGCCTCATCATCGCCGGCGGCACCCTGCCGTCCGACGAGGTCGCCGCGCTCGCACGCTCCGGCCGCGTGATCGTCGTCGCCGGAGAGGCCGACGAGGCGGCGACCGTCGTGACTGACGGGCGCGCCGCCGCCGCCGAGCTCACCGGTCATCTCGCCGACGTGCACGGCTTCCGCCGCATGCGTTTCGTCGGCGAGCCCTCGGGGTCGCCCGACACCGCGTGGCGCTACCAGGGCTTCCGCGAGGCCCTCGATCAGCGCGGACTCGCCGAGGCGGGCGAGCCCGTGCGCCTCGGCCTCGACGTGCGCAGCGGCGCCGTCGCCGCTCGGATGCTGCACGACGCCGCTGACCTGCCCGACGCGCTCGTCTGCGCGAACGACGAGCTCGCGATCGGCATGCTCGCGACGCTGCCGGGGCTCGGGCACCGCATCCCCGCGGATGTCGCGGTCACGGGCTTCGACGACCAGGCCCTCGCCGGCATCGCCTCCCCGCGCTTGACGACGGTGCATCAGCCGATCGCCGAGCTCGGCGCTCGCGCCGCCGCGGGAGCCCTCGGCGACGACATCCGCTCGCACACCGTCCTGGAGACCCGCCTGGTCATCCGGGAGTCGTGCGGCTGCTCGCCGGAGGGGACGCCGGACTGAGAACACGACCGGTCGACGAGCGACCGGTCTCGCAGAGGAACGAGGAGGTTCCGATGAGAAGACGCAGAACACTGGCGGCGGGAGCGCTCGCCCTGACCGCTCTGCTCACGACGTCCGCGTGCGCGAACGTGGGCCTCGAGCCCGCTCCCGAGGCGCCGCCCGGGTTCATCGACGAACTGCGGATGCCGTCGGAAGCCGGCGGCTCGGTCCAGGGGCTGCTCAACTACAACTGGCTCTCGCCCAACGCGACCGTTCAGACGTGGCTCTTCGAACCGCTCATGATCCGCGACCGGTTTACGTGCGAGGCCGTGCCGTGGCTCGCCACCGACTACGAATGGGAACGACCGGACCGCCTCGTGCTCACCCTGCGCGAGAACGTGCAGTGGAGCGACGGCGAGCCCTTCACCGCCGCCGACGTCGTGTACACCTTCATGGCCGGCAAGGAGTTCCCCGCCGCCGACAAGTCGGGCTTGTGGGGCGACTTCTTCGGTGCGCCCGCCGAGAGGGTCACGGCGACCGACGACCACACCGTCGTGTTCGAGTTCGCCGGCCCCGCGGTGCCGAAGACCGACGCGATCCTGCAGAACACCAAGATCCTCCCGCAGCACATCTACGCCGAGCACGGCGACCCGACGCTCTTCGTCGACGAGCAGGGGGTGGGCACCGGGCCCTTCACCCCCGAGTCCTACAACGGGCGCCGCCTCGTTCTCGAGCGCAACGAGAACTACTGGAACGCCGACCAGGTGCGCGTCCAGCGCCTGTCGCTCGAGGGCCAGTACGACGCGAACTCCGGCGCACTGAAGCTGCGCAGCGGCGCGCTCGACCTCTACCGCGGCGATATCCCGAACCCCAACCGCTCGGTCGTCGCCCCCGACCCCGAGAACGCCCACTTCTTCTATCCGCCCGACGCCATCACGGCCCTCGTGCTCAACAACGAGCGCCCGGTGCTGAACGACCCGAGGTTCCGCGAGGCCTTCGCCTATGCCCTCGACCGCGAGGCGCTGAGCCAGCGCGCGAGCTTCGGGATCATGGAGCCGGCCAGCCAGACGATGCTGCTGCTGCCCTTCCAGGAGCAGGCCGTTCCCGAGCAGTGGCGCGGCAAGGAGTTCATCCCCTACGACCCCGAGCGCGCGAACGAGATGCTGGATGCCGCCGGCTACGAACGCGGTCCCGACGGGCGCCGCGTCGACCAGAACGGCGAGCCGCTGTCGTTCGTCTTCAGCGTGCAGGCCGGCTGGATGGACGTCATCGCCATGGCGGACGTCGTCGCCCGCAACGCCGCCGAGGTCGGCGTCTCCGTGCGCATGGTCACGACTGATCCCAACGCGATCGAGGGGATGCAGAAGGCCGGTGACTTCGACATGACGATCGACTTCATCAGCGGCGGATGCCAGCGGGCGCGCGATCTCGGGGCGAAGCTGCAGGCCTCGCAGATCTCGACCGAGCAGGAGCTGCTCCTCAACCGGGCACGCTACGTCAATCCCGAGATCGACGCCCTCATCGCCGAATGGACCACCACCACCGACGAGAGCCGCACCGCCGAGATCGAGGGTCGGATCATCGACATCTTCATGACCGAGTTCCCCTACATCGCGCTGCAGTACGCCCCGAACCGGCTGATCTACCGCACGAACAACGCCGTCGGGTGGCCGAGCGACGACAACCCCTATCCGGTCGACCAGCTCATCCGCGTCCTGCCGAACCTGCGCCCGCCGGGCGAGGCGGATGCCGGCGAGTCGGATGCCGGCGGGGAGGGCTGAGCCGTGGCCTACTACGCCCGCAAGACCGGCTACTTCCTTCTGACCCTCTGGGCGGCGGTCACGCTGAACTTCATCATCCCGCGCCTGCAGCCCGGCGACCCGGCCGAGATCATGGTCCGTCAGCTCAATGGCCAGGGGGAGATCGATCCGGCCCAGGTCGCCGCCGTGAAGGCGATGCTCGGGTACTCGAATGACAACGTGTTCGTCGCCTACGTCGACTACCTGCGTCAGCTGGCATCCTTCGACCTCGGCACATCCTTCACGTACTTCCCCTACCCGGTCGCCGACGTCATCGGGCAAGCGCTGCCGTGGACGCTCGTCCTCGTGGGAATCACCCAGATCCTCTCGTTCGTCCTCGGCACGCTGTTCGGCGCGATCGCCGCGTGGCGACGCAACAGCCGTTTCGACGCGACGATCTCGGTCGGCTCGACGTTCGTCGGCAACCTGCAGTCGGTGTGGATCGGCCTCATCATCCTGTTCGTCTTCGCCTACACGCTCGGCTGGTTCCCGGCATCCGGCGGCTACGGATACACGACCCCGGGACTCACCCCGATCCATGTCGCCGACGTGATCTCGCACGGGTTCCTCCCCGCGCTGACGCTCATGGTGACGGCGCCGATCGGCTTCATCCTGTCGATGCGGAACACGATGGTGCAGGTGCTCGGCGAGGACTACATCCGCCTGGCCGCGGCCGCAGGGCTCAGAGAGCGCACGGTCGCCCTCGGCTACGCCGCACGAAACGCGCTGCTCCCCGTCATCACCGGGTTCGCCCTGTCGCTCGGCGTGCTCATGGGCGGCTCGATCCTCATCGAAACCGTCTTCGACTACCCCGGCATGGGCCGGCTCATGGGCGAGGCGACCTCGAACCGCGACTTCCCCCTCATGCAGGCGATCCTGCTGGCGACGATCGTCATCGTGCTGACGGCGAACTTCATCGTCGACCTGCTCTACCCCCTCATCGATCCGCGGGCCCGCCGGGCCAGAGCGTGAAAGGCAGGTGACAGACGATGTCCGATGAGACCCCCCTCCCCCAGCCGGCCTCGATGCCGCAACCGGCGCGCACCGAACCGACGCGCACCGAGCCCGTCCGGACCTTCCGGCGGCGCGTGACCGACGAGGACGCGTCGACGAAGGAGGTCGTGGCGGTCGTCCGCCCCGCCCGGTGGTACGCCGTCATCTGGTCGAGCCGGAAAGCGCGCGTGGGCATCGTGATGCTCGCGGTGTTCCTGCTCGTCGCGGTGTTCGCCGATCTTCTGTCGCCCTATCGGCCCAACGATGCGACCTTCACGCCGTCGCAGGACCCGAGCTGGGCCCACTGGATGGGCACGAACACGCTCGGCTACGACATCTGGACGCAGCTCGTGCACGGCACCCGCCTCTCGTTCGCGATCGGGTTGCTCGGCGGACTCGCCACGATCGTCATCGCGATCGTCGTGGGGCTTCTCGCCGGATACCGCGAGGGCGGCCTGCTCGACGACATCCTGTCGTTCCTGACCAACCTGGCGCTGGTGATTCCGGTGCTGCCGCTGATGATGGTGATCGTCGCCTACAGCGAGACGCGCGGTCTCGGTCTGCTCGTCTTCGTGATCGCCATCACCAGCTGGGCCGGCGCATCGCGCGAGATGCGGTCGCTGATCATCTCGATGCGCAACCGCGACTACGTCACCGCAGCGCGGTTCGGCGGCGACGGGATGCTGCGCATCGTGTTCCGGGAGATCATGCCCAACATGTCGTCGCTGATCGTCTCGGGGTTCATCGGCGCCGCGACCGCTGCGATCGCCGCCGAGGCCGGCTTGTCGTTCATGGGCTTCGGCGACCCGAACACCGTCAGCTGGGGCCAGATGCTCGCCCAGGCCAACGCGAACGGCGCGCTCGTGCAGGGACTGTGGGTCTGGCTGGTCGCGCCCGGCATCATGCTGGCGCTGCTCATGACGTCGCTGACGTTCGTGAACTTCGGCGTCGACATGCTCAGCAACCCCCACCTTCGCGAAGAGGAGAAGTCATGAGCCCGGCATCCGATCCGAGCACGGCGCCCGTGCTCGAGGTGTCCGACCTGTCTGTGCAGTACCGACCCAAGCTCGGCGCGACGCTCGACGCGGTCAAGCGCGTGTCGCTGCGCGTCGCACCCGGAGAGTTCGTCGGGCTCGCGGGCGAGTCGGGCTCGGGCAAGACGACGTTCGCCCAGGCGGTGCTGCGGCTGCTGCGGAGCCCCGGGCACATCACCGGCGGCTCGATCCGGTGGGGCGACCGCGACGTCACGGCACTCGGTGACGACGACCTGCGCCCCCTGCGCTGGTCGTACGTGTCGACGGTGTTCCAGTCGAGTATGAACTCGCTCAACCCGGTCGTCCGCGTTCGCAAGATGTTCGAGGACATCCTCGCCGAGCACACCGGTGCGAGCACGGCGGCCGCGCGCGAACGCGCAGAAGAGCTCTTCGACCTCGTGAGCGTCGACGTGCGGTTCCTCGACATGTACCCGCACGAGCTGTCGGGCGGCATGAAGCAGCGCGTGAACCTGGCGCTCGCCCTCGCACTGAAGCCGAAGCTCGTGCTCTTCGACGAGCCCACCACGGGGCTCGACGTCGTCGTGCAGAAGTCCATCCTCGACAAGATCCGCGAGCTGCAGGAGCGCGAGCGATTCGGCGCGATCCTCATCACCCACGACATGGGCACGCTCCTCGACTTCGCCGACCGCGTCGCGGTCATGTACGAGGGCGAAGTCGTCGAGGACATGAGCGCGCAGGATGCCGTGACCACGGGGCCGCGGCATCCATACTCCGTCCATCTCGTCGGGTCGTACGCCGAGCTGCTCGGCGAGGACGTCGCCGGCTATACCGGGGCCGAGCTCGAGGCGCCCGTCGAGGTGTCGCAGGAAGCACCGGTCGAGCACGCCCCCGTCATCGAGGTCGAGAACCTGCACCGCCGGTTCTCGAAGCGGCAGGGCTTGCGGACCGAGCACGTGGATGCCGTGAAAGACGTCTCGTTCACGCTCCGCGAGGGCGAGGTGACGGCGCTCGTCGGCCAGTCGGGATCGGGCAAGTCGACGATCGCCCGCATCCTGACCCGCATCGACGATCCGACCTCGGGCGCCGTGCGCTACTACGGCCAGCGCGACGGCGAGCCGCACGACATCACCGCCTTGCACGGCCGGCTCGCCCGCGAGTACCGCCGCAACGTGCAGTACGTGTTTCAGGATCCGTATGCCGCCCTCAACCCCACGCTGACCGTCGGGTACTCGCTGTCGCGGCCCCTCGCGAACTTCCTGCACGTCGGGCGCCGCGAAGCCGTCGAGCGCTCGGCCAGCCTGCTCGAGCAGGTCGGGCTGACTCCGGCGGGCCGGTATCTCGGGCGGCTGCCGCACGAGCTCTCGGGCGGCCAGCGCCAGCGCGTCGTCATCGCCCGCGCCCTCGCTGCCGAGCCCCGGCTCGTCGTCGCGGATGAGCCGATCGCGAGTCTCGACGTGTCGATCCGCGCCGAGATCCTCGAGGTGCTGCAGTCGCTCGTCGCCGATCACGGCGTCGGGATGCTCTACATCACACACGACCTGCTGTCGGCGAAGAGCCTCGCCAATCACGCGCTCGTGCTGCGGAACGGCGAGCTCATCGAGTCGGGCCCGGCCGATCGCGTCATCGACGACCCGCAGGCCGAGTACACCCGACAACTGCTCGATGCCATCCCCAACCCGTTCGAGAGAAGGACCGCCGCGTGACCGACACCGAGCTTCCCGAGACCTACCCGCCGGAGAGTGCGCTGCCGGATGGCATGCTGCCGGATGGCGTGCTGCCGGATGACATCCGGGAGCTGACCGAGCGGGAGGTCGACGCGTCGATCCGGTGGCTGTGGGAGCACGCGACCGGCGACCTCGACAGCCCGGGCTGCGGGCTCGTGCTCGACCGCGACGACCTGCCGGGCGTGGCGACGGTCGCGGCGACCGGCTTCGCCCTCGCGGCATGGTGCGTCGGCGTCGAGCGGGGCATCCTCGGCCGCCGTGACGTGCGTGACCGGGTCGCCGCGACCCTGCGCACGCTCGAGGAGTCGGTGCCGCATCGCGGTGGCTTCCTCGCGCACTTCGTGGATGCGGCCACCGCTGAACGGCAGGGGCGATCGGAGTACTCCACGATCGACACGACGCTCGCCCTGTGCGGTGCCGCGGTCGCGGCATCCTTCTTCGCGGCCGACGGCGACGCCGGACGGGAGATCGGCGAGCGCACCGAGCGCCTGCTGCGCCGCATCGACTGGCCGTGGATCATCGACGACGCCGGCAACCGGGCGGTCGTCCGGATGGCGTGGGTCGCCGACCGCGAGGACGACTACGCCGACGGCGCCGATGAGGCCGGCTTCGTGAGCGCCTGGTCGATGACCGCCGAGCAGCTGCCGATGTACCTCCTCGCGGCGGGGCACGAGCGAGTGTCGACCGAGCTCGCGCGTGACCTGTGGCGGGGGTTCGACAAGCCGGTGGGGTCGTACGGCGGGCACGAGTGCGTGCATGAGCCGGCGGGAACCCTTTTCACCTACCACTTCCCGCTCGCGTTCTATCCGTTCCAGCGGGTGCGCGATCTCGACGGGCGCGACTGGTGGGCGAACGCGCGCGAGGCGTCGCTGGCCTCGCGGGCGTGGTGCGCCGACCAGGCCGGACGGTGGAAGACGTTCGCGAGCGGACTCTGGGGACCGGCAGCCGGCCTCGGCCCGGGCGGGTACGTCGTCAACGGCGCACGCCCGGCGCTGCGCGAGCCCCATGCCGACGGCACCGTGCCGCCCGTGTCTCTCTTCGGGGCGCTGCCGCTCGCTCCCGCGGAGGTGGCTCCGGCGCTTCGCGTGCTGCGAGATGAGCATCCTGGCGCATGGAACGAGTGGGGCGCGACCGACGGGGTCAACCTCGAGGGCGACGAGCCCTGGTACGCCGAGCCGCGCTACGGACTCAACAAGGGAGCGACGGCGCTGCTGGGTGCCGCAGCCCTCGGCTCGACCCTCGTGTGGGACACGTTCTCTCGGCATCCCTGGATCGCCCGCGGCGCCGACAAGCTGGGCTTCACCCCGGCTTGACGGACGCTCCGGCTCTCGGCCAGGGGGCGTGTCTCGCCCGGCCAGCGGTCGAGGGCTGCACGCCCAGCGCTGACCTGGCACCTCACGCCCCCACAACCCCGCGATATGGGCGCGTACTGCCAACCCGCAGGTCAAGGACCCGTGGCGGCGAGCGCGGGCGGTTCCGTCGGACGCCGTCCCCGGCGCAGCGCCGTGCCGCGATGCAAGGTGTTGTGACCGACGCCCCGCGACAGCGGCATCCATCACGGGGTGTCGCAGCCGATCCCTTGCATCCGCGCATCCACGCACCCACGCACGCGCCCGCTGGCGGGGCGGGTGGGATGCTGGTCGCATGAGCCTGCCGCACCGCGATGAGTGGAATGCCGACCCGCGAGGCTTCCGCCGATTCGAGAGGACCGTGCGCGTGGGGTCGGGGGATGCCGCGTGGCGGCGGGCCCGGACCGATCTCTTGACGTGGCGGGTGAAGACACGCAGCGGATTCCGGGTGGTCCCCGATGTGCCGGCCGTCGTCGGTGGGCGGCACTGGCTCGAGATCGGCCGCGGCCCCCTGACGCTGCGCGAGCCGGTCGAGGTCGTCGCTTTCGTCGACGAGTCCGACCGGGTGGGCTACGTCTACCTCGCACTGCCGGGCCATCCGCTCGAGGGAGAGGAGGCGTTCCTCGTCACCCGGCGCGGCGACGACGTGCTCTTCACGCTGCGATCGCTCTCGCGGCCGGCGCCCCTGTGGTTCTGGCGGCTCGCCTATCCGGCGGTCCGCATCGTGCAGGTCATCGTGCGAACGCGCTATCTGAGTGCTCTTCGGCGCGGAGACCGCACCGCGCGCTAACGACCCGCGCGCCGCGATGCGAGGGATCGTGGCCGACACCCCGGGCGGACGGCATCCTCACCGGCGTGTCGAGCCCGACGCATTGCATCGCGGCACGCGCACCGTCGGCTCCGAGGGACCCCGCTCGCGCGCCGGTCAGCCGACGACGGATGCCGCGGCCGCGACGATCCGCTCGATCGATTCCTCTTCGCCGACCGAGATGCGCACACCGTCGCCGGCGAACGCCCGCACGATCAGGCCGGCCGCGTCGAAGGCCTCGGCGATCTCGAGGGCCCGCTCACCCGCGGGCAGCCACACGAAGTTGCCCTGCGCGTTCGGGATGTGCCACCCGGCATCGCGCAACCGGTCGGCGAGCGCGTCACGTCGCACGGCGATGTGACGCACTCGCTCGAGCAGCTCGTCCTCGGCGTCGAGGCTCGCAAGCGCGGCTTCCTCCGCCTGGGCTGTGACCGAGAGGGGGATGCCGGTGCTGCGGGCCGCATCGAGGATGCGGTGGTCGCCGATGGCGTACCCGACGCGCAGTCCGGCGAGTCCGTAGGCCTTCGAGAACGTCCGCAGGATCACGACGTTGGCGTGCCCCGCGGCGAGCACGGCGGCGCCCGTCACGGCATCCGGGTCGGTCACGAACTCGGCGTAGGCCTCGTCGAGGACGATGAGGACGTCGGAGCGGACCCGCGCCACGAACGCGTCGAACGCCGCCTGGCTCACGACGGGACCGGTGGGGTTGTTCGGGCTGCAGACGATGATCATCCGCGTGCGGTCGGTGACGGCATCCGCCATCGCGTCGAGGTCGTGGCCGGCGTCGGCCGTCAGCGGCACCGCGACGGCGGTCGCGCCCGCGACAGCCGCGAGCCCGGGATAAGCCTCGAACGATCGCCAGGCGAACATGATCTCGTCACCCGGACCGCTGGTCGCCGATGCGAGCTGGTACAGGATCGACACCGAACCCGCCGCGACGTGCACGCCATCGGGGGCGACCGCGTATCGATCCGCGAGCCGCGCGCGCAACCGGCCGGCCGAGGCGTCGGGGTAGCGGTTGAAGGTCGTCGCCGCGCGCACGGCCTCGACGACGCCGGGCAGCGGGTCGAACGGGTTCTCGTTGCTCGACAGCTTGAAGGCGTCGGCGGAGGCCTGACGCCCCTGGCGGTATGCGGGCAGCGCCGCGATCTCGGGTCGGATGCGCACGGGCAGGTCGGTCACGATGCGAGTCTACGGATGCCGCCGCCTCCACCGGATGACGGATCGGAGGCCCCGTGGGAGACTGACGGCACTATGAGCCTCATCATCCGACTGATCGTCAACGCCTTCGCGGTGTGGATCGTGACGCTGATCCCGGCGCTGGAGGTGTCGGTCGTGGCGTTCCCGCCGGGCGGCGACCTGCAGCTCGTCCTCACGCTGCTGCTGATCGCCCTCATCTTCGGACTCGTCAACGCGATCGTCGGCACCGTGCTGAAGGTGCTCGCGTTCCCGCTGTACATCCTGACCCTCGGCCTGATCTCATTCGTCATCAACGGCTTCCTGCTGTGGCTCACCGGGTGGGTCACCTCGGGTTGGGACTGGGGCCTGCGCATCGGCGGCTTCTGGCTCGCGGTGCTCGCGGCCATCGTGATCGCACTGATCAACTGGGTCGCCGGCATCCTGTTCCGCCCCCGTCGCGACCGAGACCGCGACCGCCGCTGACACACGAGCAGACATACGCGCGCACCATCAGTCGGGCCTCCGCACGCGGTAGGTCGTGACCTCGGCCGGCTCGTCGCCCCCGAAGGCCGCGATGCGCTCGTGGACGTCATCGACGCGGGGGTCGTCCGAGGCGTCGGCGAGCGCGGCGGTGTCGCCGTAGGCGTCGATCGAGTGGGCACCGAGCGCGACGTCCGCGATGCCGGGCGGTGGGTCGGCGACCCGTTCGACGACGATGCTGCCCGCCGCGCCCGCACGATCGGGGTGGCCGCCGGACTGCAGCGCCGGGACGAGATCGTCGGTGTGGCGCACCGTGACCTGGAGCGTGGCCTCGCCGGGATCGGCCTGCACGGGAGAGCCGAAGGTCACGTTGCCCACGACGCGGAAGGGCCCGTCGACCGCGAGGCGTGACGTGATCGCGCCGCCCTGCGAGTACCCGACGGCGAGCACGGCGTCTCCCGGCCGCGCGCCGGCGGCGCGGAGGGCACTCACCACCGATTCGTACGACGCCGAGCTGCGGCCCGCGTAGAGCTGCACGTTCGACGACATGTCGAAGGGCTCGCGGCCGCCGAATCCGAGCGGCGATCGGGTTCCCGCGACGTAGACGGCGAAACGGCGCTCGCCTCCCGCGAGGGTGTAGCGCTCGACGCGAACCTGATCGCCCTCGCGCGGGATGCGTTCCGCGAGCGCGGCGAGTGTGCCCGGCGCCGCCGCCTCGCGAACCGCTGACCGCGTGACCTCGACGACCTGCGGCGGCGCGGACCCGCCGCGATCGGGGGTCGCACGCCCCAGCCCCAGGGCGCCGAGAGCGGTCAGCGCGAGACCGCCCGCCGCGACGGCGGCTCCCCCGAGCAGGCCCAGTGGAACGGCGGCTCCGCCGATCTGGCGCTGGAGCTCGCCGTGCCGCAGCAGCGGCCAGGTCCTCAGCAGCAGGTCGGCACGCGAAGCGGCCGTCGGTGAACGGTCGCGGGCCGCGAAGATCCGGCGGTCGAGCAGATCCGTCACGCGACGGTCGCCACCCTCGGCAGCCCGCCGTGCGGCTTCGAGCTCGACGATGTCGTAGACGTCCGCGGCATCCCGCAGTCTTCCGGCGAGAGCCGAGGCCTCGGCGGTGAGCGCGTCGAGGAGCTGGGTGAGGTCAGCGGCGAAGGCCGCTGCGGGCCACGCGGTCGCATCGTGCGCAGCGAGCTCGCGAGCGGCCGTCTCGAACATCGACCTCAGCACGTCGCATTCCGTCGACAGGCCGAGGAGCACGGATGCCGCGAGACGGAGCTGTTCCGTATCGACCGCGATGACCCCGCCGTCGCGGATGTCGAGGGAGTCGTCGCTCACGGGCCTCCCGCCACGAGCCGGGTCTGCACCCGGTGCAGTTCGTCGTCGAGGCGGTCGATGCGCATCGCCGCGTCATCCGATCGCTCGCGCCACGCGGCGAGCCGCTCGCGGTACTCGCGCGCGGCGCGGGCGCGCCAGGCCGTGTCGTGTTCGAGCTCGGCCGCGCGGCGTCGGATCGCGTCCACCTCGTCGCGCAGGGCGGTCAGGCGCGGGCGCAGCGCCGCGATCATCTCGAGCGTCAGCACCGCGGCGGCATCGAGTGGCGTGGCGTTCGAAACGAGCGGCTCAGGCGGAGGCATGCCCCTCACGATGCCGGTGCGGGGAGCCGCACGGACCGCCCTCGTCCCCGCTGGGGGACGACGAACGTCGGCGATACATCTGTGCAGGAAAGGCCGCATCCTCCACAATGGGACGGTGACCCGACGCGCCGAGCCCTTCCGCGTCATGTTCGTCTGCACCGGGAACATCTGCCGCTCCCCCATGGCCGACGTGGTCTTCCGCTGGTTCATCGACCAGTCCGGGCTCGGCGACCGTGTCGTGTCGGCGAGCTCGGGAACGGGTGACTGGCACGTCGGCGAGCCCGCGGACGGACGCACGCTCGAGGCGCTCGAACGCCGCGGATACGACGGGCGGGGGCACCGGGCCCGTCGCTTCACGCTGACGGATTTCGACCGATCCGACCTCATCGTCGCGCTCGACCGTTCGCACGAGCGCGTGCTGTCGAACTGGGCGCGTACGACGGCCGACACCGACAAGCTCGGCCTTCTCATGTCGTTCGACGCGCACGCCGGCGGCGACCTCGATGTGCCCGACCCGTACTACGGCGACGCCGGAATGTTCGACGAGGTGCTCGCTATGATCGAGAGCGCGAGCCGGGCGCTCTTCCGGCAGCTCGAACCCGCGATCCGCACCACGTCCTGAGCGCCCGTTCACACTGAATGGAGCCTCGTGACCTCTCTGCCCCCGCAGCCCCTGAGCCCGCTCGACGGCCGATACGCCGCCGCCGTCGGATCCCTCGCCGACTACCTCTCCGAAGCCGGTCTGAACCGCGCACGCGTCGAGGTGGAGGTCGAATGGATCATCGCCCTGACCGACCGGAGCCTGTTCGGCAGCTCGCCCCTCGCGGATGAGCAGAAGACGCGGCTGCGCGGCCTGTACCGCGACTTCGGTCAGTCGGAGATCGACTGGCTCGCCGCCAAGGAGGCCGTCACCCGCCATGACGTGAAGGCCGTCGAGTACCTCGTCCGCGACCGGCTGTCGGCCCTCGGCCTCGACGCGATCGCCGAGCTGACGCACTTCGCGTGCACGAGCGAGGACATCAACTCGGCCTCCTACGCGCTCACCGTCAAGCGCGCCGTCGAGAACGTCTGGCTGCCGAAGCTGCACGCCGTCATCGGCGCCCTCGGCGACCTCGCCCGAGAGCACCGAGATGCCCCGATGCTCTCGCGCACCCACGGCCAGCCCGCCACCCCGTCGACGATGGGCAAGGAGATCGCCGTGTTCGCCTGGCGCCTCGCCCGCGTCGCGAAGCAGATCGAGGGCGGCGAGTACCTCGCGAAGTTCTCGGGGGCGACCGGCACCTGGTCCGCGCATCTCGCGGCAGAGCCCGACGTCGACTGGCCCGAGCTCTCGCGCTCGTTCATCGAGGGCCTCGGCATCGACTTCAACGTCCTGACCACCCAGATCGAGTCGCACGACTGGCAGGTCGAGCTCTACGACCGGGTGCGGCACGCCGGCGGCATCCTGCACAACCTCGCGACCGATGTCTGGACCTACATCTCGCTCGGCTTCTTCGCGCAGATCCCCGTCGCCGGCGCGACCGGGTCGTCGACGATGCCGCACAAGATCAACCCCATCCGGTTCGAGAACGCCGAGGCGAACCTCGAGATCTCCGGAGGCCTGTTCGCCACGCTCGCGCAGACGCTCGTCACGAGCCGCATGCAGCGCGACCTGACCGACTCGACGACGCAGCGCAACATCGGCGTCGCCTTCGGGCACTCGCTGCTGGCGCTCGACAACCTGCAGCGCGGGCTCACCGAGATCTCCCTCTCGCGCGACGTGCTGCTGGCCGACCTCGACGCCAACTGGGAGGTGCTGGCCGAGGCGATCCAGACCGTCGTCCGCGCCGAGATCGCCGCCGGCCGCTCGCAGATCACCGACCCCTATGCGCTGCTCAAGGACCTGACCCGCGGTCGCCGTGTCGGCGGACCGGAGCTCGCCGAGTTCGTGCGCGGCCTCGACATCGGCGATGCCGCCAAGAAGCGCCTGCTCGCCCTGACCCCCGCGACCTACGCGGGCCTCGCCGACGACTTGGTCTCACGCCTCGGCTGACGCCGAAAACGCACCGCCCCGCCGAGAACGCTCGGGGGGCGGTGCGTTTTGGTGTGGACGGTACGCGCTCGGCGGTCGCTCAGCTCCGAGGCGACGTGCCGGGGGCCGGGTCGTCGGGAGTCTCGGACTCGTCGGGGTACAGAACCGGGCGGTCGACACGCTTGCTCACCTGCGCGGGATCGACGGCGAGCATCAGCAGTGCGATGATCACGAGCGTCGCGATGAAGGCGATGCCGGCGACGACGAGGGCCACGACGACGGCACGCTCGACCGACTCGCGCGGGATCGACTGGAACGCCCCCATCGACACGAGGGTGATGACACCCGAGAAGATCGCCGCGACGAACGCGAGGCCCAGCAGCTGGACCGGGCGCATGATCTCGCGGCGGGTGGGGTGTTCGCCGCTCACGATGCGACCTCCGGATCGGACGAGGGGGATGACGGAACGGATGCCGCGGGCACGATCTCTTCGCGCCGCGGCGAGAAGCCGGCGATTCCGAGGAACACGGCGACGATCGCGGCGTAGCCGCCGAACAGTCCCACCCCGATGGTGATGCCGGTGAGCGTGAAGGCGCCGGCCTCCTCGATGACGTAATCGAGACGGTAGGCCGGGTTCACCAGCAGCAGGCCCGCCACGAGCAGCAGGGTGATCGCGCCGATGAGCACCTCGTCGCGGGCGGCCGGGGCACCGGAGCGTCGCCCGCGGATGCCGCCGACCAGCTCGATGAGGCCCGTGACGGCGGCCCAGGAGATGACGACGGCGAAGAACCCGATCGGCGTCCGCAGCGGCGGGATGCCGGCGAGGATCGCGGCGATGAGGGTGAGTGCCCCGAGCGCGATCGGCAGCCCGCGGCGGCCCGCGGGACTCGTCAGCCAGGCTCCGACGAAGAAGATGATCGCGGTCGCTGTCGCGAAGCCGCTGAATACCGACATCCCGACGGAGGCGGAGTGATCGGGCGAGAAGGTGATCATCACGGCGGCGACGGCCGCGAAAAGGGCGCGCGCGAGCTGGACATGCCGCACCTCGAAGGTGCGGGCGGCGGATGCTGCAGACACGGCGGACTCTCGCGATTCAGAACGGGATCCCCCCGATTCTACGCTTCCGGCCCGGGACGCCGCCCGCCGGGCGGCATCCCGCCGGGGAATCCTCCGGACGGCATCGACGTTGCCCCCGCACATGAAGGCATTGACGTACAACGAGTTCGGCGGCAACGACCGCTTCGAGATCACCGAGCGGGAGATGCCCCACATCGGGCCGGACACCCTCGTGGTGCGCGTGGTCGCCGCCGGTCTGAACCCCGTCGACTACAAAGTGCGCGAGGGGTACCTGCAGGGCCTGCTCGACGTCCAGCTGCCCGCCGTCCCGGGGTGGGACGTCGCCGGAGTCGTGGAGAAGGTCGGTCTCGACACCCCGGAGTTCCAGGTCGGCGACCCGGTGCTGGCCTACGCGCGCGCCGATGTCGTGAGCGGCGGCTCGGTCGCCGAGTACATGGCGGTCCCCGTGCGCACGGCCACGCGCAAGCCGGACGGTCTCGATTTCACCGCGGCCGCTGCGATTCCGCTCACCGGCCTGACCGCGCTGCAGGCGATCGAGCGGTCGGCCGTCGGAGAGGGATCGACCGTCCTCATCCACGGCGCGGCCGGCGGAGTGGGATCGTTCGGTGTTCAGCTCGCCCGCCTGCGTGGCGCGCGCGTCATCGGCACCGCGTCGGAGCGCAACCACGACTACCTCCGCGGGCTCGGCGCCGAGCCCGTCGTCTACGGCGACGGCCTGGCCGGCCGGGTGCGCGAGATCGCTCCCGACGGCGTCGACGTCGTGCTCGACTTCGCGGGTGGCAGCTCGCTCGACTCCACGCGCGACCTGCTGCGCGAGGGCGGTGTCGTCACCTCGATCGCCGACCCGCGGGCGGCATCCGAGTTCGGCGGCAACTACATCTGGGTTCGCCCGGATGCCGCGCAGCTCGCCGAGCTCGCGCGTCTCGCCGCCGACGGTTCGCTGCGGGTCGAGGTCGCCGAGACCTTCCCGCTCGACGACGCCGCCGCCGCCTACGCCCGTCTGGAAGAGGGGCACACCCGCGGCAAGATCGTCGTCACGGTCTGACGGGTGGATGTCGGAGGCGGGCGCGATCCTGGAGTCGTGCCCGCCTCCTTGATATCCGAGATGCCGTCCGCCTGCCGCGTGTGCGGCGGGCGCTCCGGCGGCATGAGCCCCGATACGGGGCACTGGGTGTGCCGGCGCTGCGGATGGCGTCTGGGTGACGCCTTCGACGCCGACCTGCCCCGCCCGGTCGTGGCCGTCGTCTACTACCTGCGATTCGGCGCCCGCGTGAAGATCGGCACGAGCGAGCGGCCACGGCAGCGGCTCGCCGCCATCCGGCACGACGAGCTCCTCGCATTCGAACGCGGCGGGCGGTCGCTCGAGCAGCAGCGGCACCGCGAGTTCGCCGCACTCCGCGAGGGCGGCGAGTGGTTCACCCTCGTGAGCCCGCTGACCGAGCACATCGAGACGGTACGGGCGGCGGCATCCGATCCGTGGCTCACCTACGACCGATGGCTCGGCGACGCGTATCGGCGCGCGTCGTCGTGACGCCGCAGCCGGCGCCCGGGCGGATACGGCGTCATCCCTCCGTGAGGAACTCGATCGCGGTCTGGCGGAACACCCGCGACCCCGGTGCGTTGAAGTGGTGCCGGTCGGGGATCTCGACGAAGCGCCCCTGCGGCGTCGCGGCGGCGAGCGCTTTCGATCCCTCGATGATGGCGTCACGAGATCCCGTGGCGAACAGCACGGGCTGCTCCGGCGCGTTCGCGGGGTCGGGATCGACGGTGCCCGAGGCGCGCATGCCGCCGGCGATCGCCAGCAGCGCCCGCAGGTCGTTGCCGGGGACGCGCTCGGTGAGCCGCACGTAGTTCTGCGTGACGGGGTCGGTCACCTCGGTGCCGTTCTCGACGAGCGCGCGCACCTGATCGATGTCGAGGCGCGCGAGCGGGATGCCGTCGGGCACGCCGCCCAGCACGCCGCGCGTGATGCGCGCGGAGAAGTCCTGAAGCACCTCCCAGCCCACACGCGCGCCCAGCGAGTAGCCGACGTACATCGCCGTGTCGACGAGATAGGTGTCGAGCACAGCTTCGACGTCGGATGCGAGCTGGTGCAGGTCGTAGTCGGCGGCACGATGCGGCTTGTCGCTCGCACCGTGTCCTCGCTGATCGAGACCGAGCACGCGGAAGCCCGCGCGCTGCAGGTCGCGCACCCACCCGGTCGAGACCCAGTTGTCCTTCGTGTTCGACGCGAACCCGTGCACGACGACGACCGTCGGAAGGTCGTCCTCCCCCCACGAGTAGGTGGCGATGCGGTGGCCGTCCTCGCCAACGAGGACGAATCGCGGTTCGGGCAGCTCGGTCAGACCTGAGGACGCGGGGATGCTCACGGCTCCATTCTCCCGCGCGGCGGAGGCCTGCTCGGCGGAGGCAGTCACTTCTTCGCGGGGTCGTGGCCCCAGTTCATGAGCGAATAGCGCCAGGCCGTCTCGGTGATGTCGCCCGAGGGGCGCTGCGCGAGGTGCCGGTTGACGTAGCCGACGACTTTCCGCATGTGCTTCAGGTCCGATTCGGTGAGCTCGTCCTTCTTGGTGCGGAGGAGGTCGACGATGCGTCGGCCCGACTGGTGGCCCGTCGACTCGCCGCCGCCGTCCTTCTGACCGACCTTCTTCGACTCGTCGGTATCGAGCCATTTCTCGAGCTCGGCGGGGCTCATGTTCACGGCGTCGCGGAACTCGTGCCGCGTCTGGTCGTCGTCGTCACTCATGGTGCGATGGTGCCCGCGGCTGCGCCCCAGCCGCATCCTCTTGACAGCAGGATGAGTCAGCTCGTCATGCCGCCTTTTCGCGGTTTCTGCTGTCGGCGGGTATGGCGATTCCTGCACAATTCGCGTACGTCGCGACATATCCACCGTCGAACGTATATACACCTCCCATGTCAGAGGTCGCTGACATTATGGGAACATGACATCGAACGACGGCGGAGGGCTCGGGCGCGACGGTGCCGCAGATGCGTCGCCGCACGCCGACGCGTTCTCCGTGTTCGCGGAGGCGCTCGACCAGTTCCATGCGGCTGATGTCTCGCGGGTTCGTGCGTTGGCGGAGCTGGGTCGGTCGGCGTTGCGTGAGGCGCGCCGTGATGGGGTGCGGGGGATGGCGTCGGACATGGAGCTGCGTTCGGTCGCGGCCGAAGCCGCAGGGATCGCGCGACTCACCGACCGGCGACTGCAGGGTGAGATCGACCACGCGATGACCGTCATCGACGACTATCCCGCGGTGTTCGACGCATGGGTTCAGCGGCGGATCGAACGCGGCCACGTCGACGTGGTCGTGCGGGTCGGTGCCGGGGTGCCGGCGGAGGTGCGGTCGGCTTACGCGGAGGCCGCGATCGGGGTGTGCGAGCGGGACGTGCCCTCCCGGGTGCGAGGCACGCTGGAGGCCCTGGCGGCCAGGTTGCACCCGCAGACGTTCACAGAGCGGCACAAGACCGCGGCGGCGGAACGATGCGTACGCGTGTTCCACGGAACCGATGGGATGTCGAACCTCGTCGCCAATTTGCCCACGGTGATCGCGGCGGGGATGCTCGACCGGCTCACGCAGATGGGACAGTCCGTGAAGGACGCTTGGGCGGAGACGGGCGCGGGCGCCGCCGGGACGGATGCTGCGGGCGCGGCCCCCGTCGGGGAGAGCGAGCCGGCCGATACGCGGACGATGGATCAGCTGCGGGCCGACATCCTCGGCGACCTCGTCCTCAGTGGGGCACCCGTGATCGACCCGACCTACGGGACCGACCGGCCCGGTGGGCTCGGCGCGATCCGGGCACGCGTGCAAGTCGCCGTCACCGCGGAGACCCTGATGGGGCGGGACGAGAACCCCGCCGAAGCTGTGGGCGCCGGGCTGATCGACTCCGACACGGCACGGCAGCTCGCCGGGCAGGTCAGCGAATGGGACCGGCTGTTCATCGACCCCGTCACCAGGACCCCGGTCGAGATCGACACGTACCGGCCTACCGCATCGATGAAGAAACTCCTGATGGCGCGGGATCAGCACTGCCGGTTCCCCGGATGCCGGCGAGCCGCGATCCGCTGCGAGCTCGACCACACCATCGACTACGCCCTCGGCGGGCACACCCACATCTTCAACCTCGCCCACCTCTGCCAACGACACCATTCGATGAAGCAATTCACGAAATGGGAAGTCCGGCAGCTCGGCGGCGGGGTCCTCGAATGGACCTCACCCCTCGGCAGGGTCTACCGCGAAGACGTACCCATACCCGCGGTGTGCTTCACCATCGACACCGCCGATCCGCCACCGGACAGACCACCCTTCTGACCGCGCGGCGTCTGGGGCGGGTCTCATATCCGGCGCATAGGTCCACCCAACGATACGGATGGGCTGACCGGCGATGCTCGGTGGTCGAACCGACCGAGGAGTCCGACGTGAACCGCATCCCCGAACCCGACCACACGCCCGCAGGGCCGGCCTACGAGGGCCGTCTGCTCGACCGCGCCGACGACGAGGTCGTCGACCAGGGCGCCCCGTTCGACATCCGCACGCTGATGAGCCGCCGCTCCGTGCTGAGCCTCGCCGGCCTCGGACTGGGCGCCGCAGCTCTCGCGGCCTGCACTCCCACGGCGACCGCCTCGCCGTCGGCCTCGGCCACCGCGGCACCGACCGCGACACCCACCGCAACACCGTCCGCGACAGCCCTCGCGAACTCCGACCTGCCCGCCGGCGAGATTCCCGACGAAACCGCCGGCCCCTACCCCGGCGACGGGTCGAACGGACCCGACATCCTCGAGCGGTCCGGAATCGTCCGCAGCGACATCCGATCGTCGCTCGAAGGCGGGACGACGGCCGATGGCGTGCCCATGACCCTCCGGCTCACGATCCTCGACACGGCCCGGGGCGACGTCCCGTTCGCGGGTGCCGCGGTCTACGTCTGGCACTGCGACGCCGCCGGCGGGTATTCGATGTACTCGAACGGGGTCGAGAACGAGACCTACCTGCGCGGCGTGCAGGTTGCCGACGCATCCGGCGTCGTCACCTTCACCTCGGTCATCCCCGCCTGCTACACGGGCCGGTGGCCGCACATCCACTTCGAGGTGTACCCCGACACGTCGGCGATGACCGACGCCGCGAACGCCGTCGCGACATCCCAGGTCGCCCTCCCCGAGGACATCTGCACCGCCGTCTACGCGCTCCCTGCCTACAGCGGTTCCGCGCGCAACCTCGAGCAGGTGTCGCTCGCCTCCGACAACGTCTTCGGCGACGACGGCGGCGCGCTCCAGCTCGCAACGGTCTCAGGAGACACGTCATCCGGGTACGGCGTCTCACTCACGGCGCGAGTCGACACGACCACGACCCCGACGGCGGGCGCCGCTCCGGGCGGGAGATCGCCCGGCCGCCCCTGAACCGTCCTCGCAGCGTGAGCCCGCATGATGCCACGCAACCCTCATGGCTGGCCAGGAGGGACCCGCTGGCCCTCGCATGAGGTGGAATGGGATCACCGCTACGAAGGGACAACCACCATGCGCGGAGTCATCATGCACGCCCCCGGCGACGTCCGCGTCGAGGAACGCCCCGACCCGGTCATCGAGAAGCCCACGGATGCCGTCATCCGCGTGGCGGCGGCCTGCATCTGCGGCTCCGACCTGTGGCCCTATCGCGGCGAAGACGCCATCAAGCGCCCCATCCCGATGGGGCACGAGTACGTCGGCGTCGTCGAGCAGATCGGCGACGATGTCAGCGGACTCTCCGTCGGCGACTTCGTCGTCGGCTCGTTCATCGCCTCCGACAACACCTGCGAGATCTGCCGCGACGGCTACCAGTCGCACTGCGTCGACCGCGTGCCGATGGGCCGTCTCGGCTCGCAGGCCGAACGCCTGCGCGTCCCCCTGGCCGACGGCACGCTCGTCGTCGTCCCGGGCCAGCCCACCGACGACCAGATCCGCGGCCTGCTGGCGGCATCCGACGTGCTCGGCACCGGGTGGTTCGCCGCCGTCGCCGCTCAGGCCGGCCCCGGCAAGACCGTCGCGGTCGTCGGCGATGGCGCCGTCGGACTTCTCGGCATCCTGTCGGCCAAGCAGCTCGGGGCCGAGCGCATCATCGCGATGTCGCGCCACGCCGACCGCCAGGCGCTCGCCCGCCGGTTCGGCGCGACCGACATCGTCGAGGAGCGCGGCGGCGACGGCGTCGCGCGAATCAAGCAGCTCACCGACGGATTGGGCGCGCACTCGGTCATCGAAGCGGTCGGCACGCAGGAGTCGATGATGCAGGCGATCCGCTCCACCCGCGCCGGCGGTCACGTCGGATACGTCGGGGTCTCGCACGACGTCGAGCTTCCCGGCGCCGAGCTCTTCGGATCGGGCGTGCACCTGCACGGCGGGCCGGCTCCCGTGCGGCAGTACCTCCCCGAGCTGATCGAACTCATCATGTCGGGGGCGATCGACCCGGGCGCCGTCTTCGACCTGACGCTGCCGCTCGACGACGCCGCCGAGGGCTACCGGGCCATGGACGAGCGCCGCGCCACGAAGGTGCTGCTCACCCTCTGACCGGCACCGGGATGCACGGCATCCGATCCGACACCCCGTCCAGGATCAGCCCCGCGTCGTGACCGCTCGCCGGCGCACCCGCGCGACGATGAGGAGCAGGCCGACGAGGCTCAGCCCTGCGGCGAGCGCCAGCGGCGCGGGCGAGACCTGGCCTCCGGATGCCGCGAGCGAGCCGATCGCCCGGGCGTCCGAGCCACCGGCCGGCGCCCCGGCCGGACCGGTGCCCGACGAGCCTCCCGACGACCCTCCCGGCGAACCCGTGCCGCCGGGGGTTCCCCCTCCCGGCTCGCCCGTGCCCGGCTCACCCTCACCGGGTGCCGCCGTGACGTCGGCGAGTCCACCGTGGGTGAGGCTCAGGTACGGCGCCGAGTGGATCGTCGTCATCGGCCCTTCCTCGGCGAGCAGCGCCGCGCGCTGGTCCGTCGGGAAGTGGTTCTGCGCCAGCTCGAAGTAGCTCATGCTGTGCGCCAGGACCCCCGCGTCGCGCAGGTAGTCGATGGTTCGCACATTCGCGAGCTTCGCCGGGTCGCCCGTGTAATAGGGGAAGGATGCCGGGTCGGCGACCCATCCCGTCGCGGCGTCCGCGGCGTCGGCGAGCCCGCGCCCGTTCGCGTTGACGTGAGCGTGTACGTCGTACCCGTGCGCCGACAGCGTCTCGGCGACGAGGAAGAGCGGCAGCAGCGAGAAATGGGTGTACCAGATGCCGTAGTCTCCGACGCCGTTGTTCCGATCGACCTCCTCCGGGAGGTGCCCGTTCTCGTCGATCTGGTGCTCGAGCAGCTCGACGGCGCGCGCGTTCGCCGCGTCGAGCCCCGCCTCGTCGTCGAGGTACGCCGCCACGGCGGTCGTCGTCTCGAGGGCCCAGCTGCCCCAGTTGTTCGTGCGGTGAAGGATCGACGCCGCGACCGGCGTCGCCGTCTCGCGCAGGAAGCCGGCGAACACGGCCTCCGAGGCCGCACTCCACACCGACGTGCCGCGCAGCAGCTCGGCGGCATGGACGAAAGCCGGGAAGTGGTAGCTGAAGGCGAGCGCGGAATCTTCGCGGGTGCGCACGCATTCGACCGTCGTGGTCCAGGCGTCGATGAACTGCGCGGCATGCGCACCGTAGCGGGCATCGCCCGACAGGCGATACGCCAACGCGAGCTCGTAGGCGGTGTTCGCGTCGTTCTGCAGCCCATCCCGTGCCGCACGGTGCGCGGTCGGATCGTTGTAGAAGAACGGCACGAAGAACGTCGTCGGCGGGGCGGGCGCTCGCTCGAGACCCGCGTCGGCAGCGGTGAGCAAACGCGCGTACGCGAACGCCTGCGGCTGCTCGCCCGCCGCGATGCGCGCCGATACCGCCTCGACGCGGGCGTCGCTCACGAGCACCTCGCCGCGGCCGGCATCCGTCGCCGGCGTCCCCGACCAGCCGACGCAGTCGGTCGGCACCGGCTCGGCCCGATCGATGACGCCCGACAGCTGCACGGAGGCGGCCGACATCCGGACGTCTCGGTGCGCCGCGAGGGCGAACCCGCTGCCCGAGAAGGCGCCGTCCGTGACGTCGATCAGCGTCGTCGCCTCCCCGACGCCGCCGAGGCCGACCCGCATCCGCTCGCCGTCGAGCGACGCCGTGACCGTGACCGGGCCGGACCCGGGGCGAGCGTCGGTCTGCGCGGTGCCGAGTACGGCGACCTGACCGTCACCGGCGGCGCGGATGACCGCCAGCTCACCGCTGTTGCGGACGAGAACGGTGTAACCGGACTGCGTGTAGTCGTCGGCCGTTCCGGTGCGACGCACCGTGAAGCCCGCCCACGCGCTGGCTCCCCCGCCCGCAGCGGAGAAGGTCACCGTCGCGGTCGCCGCCTGGTCGAGGCCGCGGCCGGTCAGCGCGAGGATCGAACCTCGTGACGACCCCGGCTGCACGACTCTCGCGACGCCGTCCGCTGCCTCCCACGTCCCGGCTGCGGGCAGCCACTCGGACGTCAGCTCGTCGAACGCCTCGTCGATCGTCGCGGGCGGTGTCGGCGCGGCGGTCGCCGGGAGGGCTGCCATCGTCAGCGCGACGACGCCGATCAGACCGAGCGAGAATCTCCATCGATTCTTCATGTCTTACCTTTCGTCGGGGTTTTCGGTGTTCACATCACGCGCAGCGAGACGATCCGCGCCTGCGCGGCACCGTTCGTGGCCGTCACCCGCACTCGCAGGCCCGTCACCCCGTCGACCTCGACCTCGTGCACGCGCTGGCGTCGGCGATTCGCCGTCACGCTGACCCGTTCGACCCAGACGCCGTCGGCGCCGCAGGTCTCCACGACGTAGTCGCGGACGAGCTCGGGGAACACGCGATCGGGTGTGCGGTGATGGTGCAGAGTGTTCAACTCGACGTCGGTGTCGTCGTCGAAGACCAGGCGCACGGTGCTGATCGACTGCGCGTCATCCCACGCGAGGGCGAGGTGCGGTGCTGCGTCGTCGGGACGCGACATCCACAGGTTCGGACCGCCGAAGAACCGCTGGTAGCCGCCGACCGCCTGCGGGGCCGCGAACGCCGCGGTGTCGGGGTGCAGGCGCACGCGCGGGGTCCGTCCCCGCATCGGGATCGCCGGCCACGCGATGACGCTCTCCGACTCGTCGACGGCGACGTTCTGATCGCCGTCGGCCTGAGGCCGGTGCGGCAGGGTCAGCACTCCCGGCACCTGAGCCTCAGCCAGCACGACGCTCACGTCGGGGTCGGCACCCAGCACCACGACGACGTTCTCGGGCTCGTCCGGTGTCCATGCCAGGGGCAACCGCACCCACTGCGGATCGGCGGCTGCCGCCACATCGACCGAGACCCGCGACCGTTCGTCGATGGGAACCGCGTTCTGCCGACGCCCGGTGGTCCACAGGGCGGCGGTGAGGGTCGTGTCGCGGGCCACCGTCAGCAGGACATCCAGGCCGTCGAGCCGCGGGTCCACGGGAACGAGCACGCCCAGGTCGGAATCGAGAGGGTGCTCAGCGACAGCGGCATCCGGAACCAGCCTGACGGGATCGACCGTGGTTGCTGCTGACGACGCCGACACGCGGGCGTGCCGCGCCAGGTCGGCCGGATCGGTGTTGCGCACGCCGAACACCGAGGCGTCCTGGCGCAGGAGCACCTGGCGCAGCTCGTCGGCGTGATCGGCCGCCAGCGCCCGCGGACGCACCCCGAGGTCGAGCGCGAGGGCGGCGCCGGTTCCCGCCGCCTCGCCGCCCGCGCCGCACGTGGCCATGACGCGGGTCGAGCCGAATGCCACGTGGCTCGCCGAGATGTCGCGGCCCGCCACGAGCAGGTTCGCGACGTTGCGCGAGTAGTAACTGCGGAACGGAATGCCGTAGATGCCGTTCGAGTACCGCTGGTGCGCCCCGGCCTCGGTGGCGTACATGCCCTCGACCGGATGCAGGTCGATCGACCAGCCGCCGAACGCGACGTCGTCGTGGTGGTCGACCTGATCGAGGATGTCGTTCTGCGTCAACACGTGGTCACCGAGGAATCGGCGGTACTCGCGCTTGCCCGGGATCGTGCCGACCCATTCGAGGTCGAGGGTCTCGGCGTCGAAGCGACCCGAGTTCTTGATGTAGTCCCAGATGCCGAAGATCACCGAGCGCAGCTCGTCGCGGATCGCCTCGTTGTCGTGAACTGTGTCGAGGTGGCCGCCCCACTCGATCCACCAGTAGTGCGCGCCCGAGTCGCCGGACCGCAGGATCCGCGACGTCGGGATCGGGGTTGTCGTGATGTCCTTCGCCGAGTCCGGCGCGACGAAGTCGACCGGTCTGCCCACATCCTTGGTGTAGAAGAGGATCGTCGAACCGAGGAGCTCGTCATCGGCCGTCTCGGGCGCCCACGCCTCGCCGAACTCGCCGCGGGCCTCGCGGCCGATCCGGAAGTCGGCGCCGGCCAGGTACCCGATGAGGCCGTCGCCGGTGCAGTCGAGGACGTACGGGCTGCGGAACGTCGTGGCGATCTCCGACCCCATCGTCCACCCGTGCACCGCCGTCACGACCCGCTCGCCGTCGACGTCGTCGGTGTCGATCTCGCGCACATCCGTGTTGAGGAACAACCGGATGTTGGGCTCGGCCCGCACCGCGTCGAGCACCACCTCGTCCCAGATGATCGGGTTCCCCTCCGGGTTGCGGTACTGGTTCTCGACATAGAGCTCGCCGATCACGCCGCTCTCGCGGGCGAACCGCTGGATGCCGTGCGACGTCGCGCCGACGACCCAGACCCGCACCTCCGACGACGAGTTGCCGCCCAGCACCGGCCGGTTGCCGATGAGCGCCACCCGCTTCCCCAGTCGCGCGGCGCTGATCGCCGCGCAGACGCCGGCGAGGCCGCCGCCGACGACGGTGATGTCGGATTCGATGTTCTGAGTGCGCATGGTTCCTTCAGGGCAGGGGGGACACCGGCGGGAGCGAGACGGCTCCCGCCGGTCGGATGGCGGTCTGGTCGAGCGGTGAGGCGAGCGGGCTCAGAGCAGGCGGGAGATCGCCTCCCCCGCGCTCTTCATCGCCGCGGCGGGCTGGGCCTGGCCGATGAGCACCGCCTGGACCTGTTCGGCGATCGCGGTCTCCATCTGCCCGTACGCGGGGTACTTCCACAGCGGGCTGGGCTTCGCTGTCGCGGTGATCGACGACGTGAACGCCTCGACGAAGGTGTTCGAGGTGACCGCGTTCGACGAGAGGGCGGCATCCGTCGTCGGCGGTAGGCCGAGCGCGGTGAAGTACGTCTCGCTCTGCGCGGTGTCGCTCGTGAGCCACGATGCGAAGTCGGCCGCCGTCTGCGCCCCCTCGCCGTCGACGACGACGACGAGGTGTCCCCAGAGGACGTGCTGCGGGGTCTGACCCGCCTTCAGCACCGGCCGGGCGATGGGGGTCATCTTGTCGCCGAGCGAAGCGTCGGGCGACTGCGACAGCACCGCCGACTTGCCCACGGGCGCGTCGTCGTAGAGCGCGGTCGACCCCTGTGCGAAGAGGGTGCGGGCGGCGGCACGGTCGACGTCGGGCGCGATGAGCCCCTCGTCGTAGAGCTTCTTGTACCACTCGACGGCCTTGATCGACGCTTCGTCGCCGATCGCCGAGGCGTCGCCGTCGACGATCGGCGAGCCGAAGGTCTGCATCCACACGACGATGTCCTTGAGCTGCGCGGCCTTCGTGCTCGCCGCGTACGGGATCACCCCGATGCCCTTGAGCGCACGCAGGCCCTCTTCGAACTCCTCGATCGTGGCGGGGGTGAGCGACGCCCCGGCACGGTCGAACAGCTCGGCGTTGCCGATGAGACCCACGGCGCCGATCGTCCAGGGCAGTCCGAGCTGCTTGCCGTCCGACTTCCCCGCGCCCAGCGCGGCATCGGTGTATCCCTTGCCCTGCGCGAACGCCGAGAGATCGGTGAGCTTCCCCAGCGCGGCGAGCGCCGACAGCCAGGCGACGTCGAGCTGGGCGGCGCCGGCGAACTGACCGCCCCGCACCTGCAGCGTCAGCTGGTTGAGGTAGTCGTTGTACGGGTAGGCCACCGTGTCGATCGCGATGCCCTGCGCCTGCCGGAAGCCCGACAGGGCCGACTCGATCGCCGGTTTCGCCGCTTCTTCCGAGAGGCTCCACGACGAGAACGTGAAGTCGGTGGCGGTGCCGCCGCCCGGCGTCGCGGCCGGCGCACCGGAGCCTCCCGGGGCGCAGCCGGCGAGCCCGAGCACGGCCGCGCCGCCGATGCCGAACACCGAGTAACGCAGCAGCGTGCGCCGCGAGATGTCCTGGACCATGAATTCTCCTTCGAATCGGGTGGGTGGGTCAGCCCTTGACCGCGCCGGCGGTGATGCCGCCGACGAGGAAGCGCTGGAGCAGGATGAACGCGACGCATACCGGCACCGACACCACGAGGGATGCCGCCATGAGCGCGGGCCACGAGGTGCTGGCCTCGGAGATGAAGGTGTTCACGAGGCCGGGCGGCAGCGTCTGCCGATCGGGCCCGGCGAGAGTGAGCGCGAAGATGAAGTCGTTCCACCCGCGGACGAAGGCGAACAGCCCCGCCGCGACCAGACCGGGCGCGGCCAGCGGGAACACGACCGAGTGGAAGATGCGCCACGGACCGGCGCCGTCGATGCGCGCCGCCTCGATGAGGTCGTCGGGGAGCGCGTCGAAGAAGCCTTTCAGCATCCAGACGCACAGCGGCAGCGTGAACGTCGTGAACGACAGGATCAGCGCGAGGTAGGTGTTCAGGAGACCGAACTGGGCGAAGACGAGGTAGAGCGTGACGAGCAACAGCGCCTGCGGGAACATCTGGCTCGAGAGCACGAAGTACATCAGCGACTTGCGACCGGCGAAGCGGTACTTCGAGAAGGCGTACCCCATGTACATCGACACCACGACCGACAGCACGGCGGTCACGACCGACACGATCACGCTGTTGCGGAGGTAGCCGAAGATCTGCTCGTTGCCGAAGACCGTCGCATAGTGCTCGAACGTCACCTGGGTGGGGAAGATGGCCGGCGGGAAGGCGAACACGCGGTCGCTCGGCGTGAGCGACGTCACGAGGAGCCAGTACACCGGGGCGAACCCGAACAGGACGATGACGGCGAGCGCGGTCCACATTCCCCAGCGGATGCGGGTGCGTCGGCGTCGTGTCGGACGCGGGGACTCGGGGGTCGTCGCGGCCGCTGCCACGGGCGCGGGAACGGGGGTGATGGTGCTCATCGGGAGCCTTCCTTCTCGCCGCGCTCGGAGAGCCAGACGTACACCACGACGAGTACGGTCAGCAGCGCCATCCAGACGATGCCGAGCGCGCCGGCGTGGCCCAGGTCGTACCCGCGGAAGGCGGTGTCGTACACCTCTGTCGCGAAGGTGCTGGTGGTGCCGGCGGGGCCGCCGCCGGTCAGCACGAAGATCGTGTCGAAGTGCTGGAAGTTCCAGATGAACTCGAGCAGGACCACGAGGGCTGCGACGCCGCGGATGTGCGGCCACGTGACGGCGAAGAAGCGGCGGACGACGCCGGCTCCGTCCATCGAGGCCGCCTCGTGCAGTTCGCCGGGGACCGTCTGGAGCGCGGCCAGGAGCATGACCATCACCCAGGGGAACGTGTTCCACGTCTTCGCGATGATGAGGGCGCCGCGAGCGGTGTCGGTCTGGAAGAGCCAGGCGACCGGGCTGTCGATGGCGCCGAGGCTCATGAGGATGCCGTTGAGCACGCCGTAGTTGGCATCGAAGATCCACATCCAGAGGAAGGAGACGACGACGCCGGGAATCAGCCACGGGATGAGGAAGGCGCCCCTCAGGATGCGCTGGCCCGGGAAGCGCTGGTTCAGCACGAGCGCGAGCGCGAGCCCGATCAGGAAGGGCGCTATGGTCGCGCCCACGGTGAAGATGAGGGTCTGCCAGACGAGACGACCGAAGTCGTCGGCGAGGACGGCGGACAGGTTCTCGAGCCCCACGAACTCCATGCCCGGATAGAGCAGGTTCTCGTCGAAGAACGCCGAGACGAGCGACCGCAGCAGCGGATAGAGCACGATCGCGCAGAGCAGCACGAACCCGGGCAGCAGCAGGAAGACCAGGAAGGTGCGCTCGCTCAGCCGCGAGCCGAGTCGGCCCCGCCCGGGGCTCTCGTGAGCGGTCACGCTCGAAGAGGTCATCGTCGTCCTTCGTTTCGTCGTCCGGGCCGTCGTCTGCGACTCCCGGGGCGGCGACCATCCGCGTCGCCGAACTCAGAGTGCACGACGTGCGCACAGTGCGCAACTGCCATGCACTATGTGCATAATAGGGTGACGAACATCGGCGGCGAAAGCGAGGAAGCATGGCTGCGGAGAAGGGCGCCAATCAGAGCGTCGAGAAGGCGATCACGGTTCTCGAGACCTTCTCGGGGGGCGAGCCCATGCGCGTGAGCGATGTCGCGCGCGAAGCGGGGATCGGCCAGTCGACCGCATCCCGTCTGCTCGCGACCCTCGAGGCCGGCGGGCTGGTCGAGCGCGACCCGCAGACGTCGCTCTACTTCCTCGGCGCCGAGCTCATGACCCTCGCGGGCATCGCGATCAATCAGAACCGGGTGCACCGAGTCGGTCGTCAGATCGCGCAGAGCCTCGCCGGTGAGATCGGCCTCGGTGTCAACATCGCCCTCCTCCGCGGTGCGGAGCTGGTCTACCTCTGCAACTTCGAGGGGCCGCTCTCACCGAAGTCGCACACGCTGATGGGTCAGCGCGTCCCGTTGCATGCGACCAGCATCGGCAAGGCCACGCTCATCGGCACGAATCGCGAGAAGCGCCAGCGGTTGCTGCCGGAGCTGCCCGGATTCACCGAGGCGACCATCACGACGCACGATGACCTCGACCGCGAGGTCGCGCTGACCGCGCGACGCGGGTACGCGATCGAGGTCGAGGAGTTCGTGCTCGGACGGGCCTCGACCGCCGCGCCGATCCTCGACCGCAGCGGAAAGATCATCGCGGCCGTATCCATCTCCGGGCCGCTCACGGCGATCGATCTCGAGACGCGCGGCGCGGAGCTGGGCCGGACGGTCGTCGAGACCGCCGACCGCATCAGCTCAGGCCTGGGCTATCAGGGCCCGGCCTGAGCCTTGCGGTCCGAGCGGCGGCGCCCCGCCCGCGCGATGAAGAACAGGACCGTCCCGACCACGATGTAGCCGGCGGTACCGAGCCACACCGGGCCGGTCTGCTGGGTGAGCAGCACGATGCTGGCGATGATCGCCAGCACGGGCACGACCCGGGGCACCGAGAAGTGCTCGTGCTCGACCTTGTCCTTCTTCAGCACCAGAACGCTGACGTTGGCCGAGAGGAAGACGAGCAGAAGCAGCAGCACCGTCGTCTCGGCGAGCGTTCCGATGTCGCCGAGCACGGTGAGGAGCATCGTGGCGCCGGCGACGACGAGGATCGAGACCCACGGCGTGCGGCGCTTCGACAACACGCGGCCGAAGGCGTGCGGCAGCAGACCCGACTCGGCGAGGCCGTAACCCACGCGACTGGCCATGACCATGAAGAGGAGGGCGCCGTTGGCGATCGCCACGAGGGCGATGAGGCTGAACAGCCACGGCGGGATGGCGACGCCGCTGGCGGTCACGACATCCAGCAGCGGACCGGTCGATTCGGCCAGCTCGGCCGGCGGCACCACGATCACGGCACCGATCGCGATGAGCAGGTAGACGACAGCCGCGGTGATGATGGCGCCGAAGAGCGCCCGCGGGTACGACTTCGAGGGGTTCTTCACCTCTTCGGCCATGTTGGCCGCCGCTTCGAAGCCGAGGAACGAGAAGAAGGCGACGATGGATGCCGCGAACGCCCCCTGCAGCGGGGGCACATCCGGGGCGAACTCGAAGACGCGCGCCGGCTCGCCACCGCCGCCGGCGAACACCATCGCCGCGACGAAGATGACGATCACCAGACCCGAGACCTCGATGATCGATGCCACGAAGTTCGTTGCGAGCGACTCGCGCACACCCCGCAGGTTGATGACGGTGAGCACGGCGATGAAGGCGATCGCCACCGGGATCGGCGGGATGTCGAACAGCGCGGCGAAGTAGTCCCCCGCGAACGCGTTGGCCAGCGCCGCCGCCGTCGTGATGCCCGACGCCATCATGAGGAACCCCACGAGGAACGACAGGAACGGGATGCCGAACGCCTTGTCGACGTAGCGGGCGGCACCGCCCGCGTGCGGGTACTTCGTGATGAGCTCCGCATAGGTGCCGGCGGTGAGCAGCGCGACGACGAGCGCGATCAGCAGCGGCAGCCAGATCACGCCGCCGACGTCGTTCGCCATCGTTCCGACGAGGGTGTAGATGCCGGCGCCGAGGGTGTCGCCGACGATGAATGCGAACAGGAGGGGGGTTCCGATGGCCCGTTTCAGCCCGGGCCGATCGTCGGCGATCGGCGCACTGGTGTCGTTGGTCATCGCAACACTCCAGCGCCACATCCCGAATTCGGACAACCCCTGGCGCCGGCGCGCGATCTGTGGTTGTGAACCTGCCGCTGGCCGGTGCCCGATGCAGGCAGGATGAGAGACATGTCCGATGCCCCCGCCCGCTCGTTCCTCCGCGGCGCCGCCGACCTCGCGCGCGGCTTCGGCTTCTGGTCGCGCCGGCCGGGGGTCATGGCGCTCGGACTCATCCCCGCCGCGATCGTCGGGCTCGTCCTCCTCGGCGGACTCATCACCCTCGGCGCCTTCCTGCCTCAGATCGTCGACGCCCTCACGCCCTTCGCGGACGCGTGGCCCGAGGTGTGGACGACGATCGTGCGCATCGCCGCGGGCACCGCCCTGCTCGGCGGGGCGATCGTGCTCGTCGCGGTGTCGTTCACCGCGCTCACCCTCATGGTGGGCGAGCCGTTCTACGACCGCATCTGGCGTGCGGCCGAAGCCGACCTCGGCGGCGCCGTTCCCGACAGCGAGGGAGGGTTCTGGCGATCGGTCGGCGATGCGATCGGGCTGATCGCCCGCGGTCTGCTGGCCGCCGTTCTGGCCGCCCTCGTCGGCCTCATCCCGGTCGTGGGCGGCGTGCTGGGGTCGGTCACCGCGGTGTCGCTCACGGGTTGGCTCCTCGCCGACGAGCTCACCTCGCGCGCCCTGTCGGCGCGCGGCATCCTGGCGGCCGACCGTCGCCGCCTGCGGCGCTCCCACCGCGCCCGGTTCCTGGGCTTCGGGATCGCGACGCAGCTGTGCTTCCTCATCCCGCTCGGGGCTGTGGTCACGATGCCTGCCGCCGTGGCCGGCTCGACCCGGTTGGCCCGCGCGGTGCTCGACGCGCGCGACTGAGGTTCAGGCGGCCGGTCTCACGCGTGCCGCATCGAGTCGGGCTCCTCATCGCGGATGTGCTCGTTTTCGATCTGGAAGGTGGAGTGCAGCACCGACACCTCGAAGTGCTCCGCGACGCACGAGCGCACCTCCTGCAGCACCTCGGCCGCGTGGCCGTCGCTGAAGCATCGGTCCTCGACGACGACGTGAGCCGTGATCGTGGGCAGCCCCGTTGCGACCGTCGACGCGTGCAGATCGTGCACGTCGGTCACATGGTCCAGACGCAGGATGTGCGCGCGCACATCGTCGAGGTCGAGCCCGCGGGGCGTGAACTCCATCAGCACCGAGGCCGTCTCGCGCATCAGCTTCACCGCGCGGGGCACGATGAGGGCGGCGATGAACAGGCCGGCGACGGCATCCGCCTGGGCGAATCCGGTCGTCGCGATCACGATCGCGGCGACGATGACGCCGACCGAGCCGAGGGCGTCGTTGAGCACTTCGAGGAACGCCGCGCGCATGTTGAAGTTCGCGCCGCGACTCGACGAGAGGACGGCGATCGCCACGATATTGGCGACGAGCCCGACGACGCCGAAGACGAGCAGCTCGATCGCGGGCACCTCCGGCGGCTCGAACAGGCGCCGGATGCCTTCGATCGCGGCGTACACGCCGACGACGAGCAGCAGCGCCGCCTGCGCGAACGCGGCGATCACCTCGATCCTGCGGAAACCCCACGTCCGGCGGGCATTCGCGGGACGCATCATGAGGTTCGCCGCGACGAGGGCGACGAGCAGACCGGAGGCATCGGTGAGGGCGTGCGCCGTGTCGGTGAGCAGCGCGAGGCTGCCCGTCACGATCGAGCCCACCGCCTGGGTCACCACGATCGCGGCGGTGATGCCGAACGCGATCCACAGCTTCACACGGAAGTCGGCCGGCTGCCCCGCCGGGATCGCACCCGCCGGCGCGTGGCTGTGCCCCGCACCCATCAGCCGGCCACCGCGACGTCGGTCACCGGCCGCGGCCGGCGGAGGTGGGCGCACAGCGTGGCACGGGTACCGGTCGCGCGCAGCAGAGCCTCGGCGGCGTCGACGAGCCCCGCCGTCGCGTCGGGCTCGGCCAGGGCGTACCAGGATGAGCGCCCCTCGGGACGGAGGGTCACGAGCCCGCACTCGAGCAGGAAGGCGACGTGCTTGCTGACGGTCGACTGAGCGAGGCCGACGTGCTCGACGAGGTCGCGAACGCGGTGCTCGCCGTACGACAGGTGCTGCAGCACCGCGAGGCGGGTCGGATCGGCGAGTGCCTGGAACAGGTGCGCGTAGATCTCGGTGGCCCGCTCGTCGAGCTGCGTCGCCATCCGCGGGGAGGCCTCGGGATTCATCGTCACACGGCGATGATATCGCTGGCCAGGCGCATCCGCCAGGGCTCGGGCGGCCCGGGCTCAGACGGCCAGGGCCCGCACCCTCCCCTCGTAGACGTCGCGATCGAGCTCCTTCCGGTCGTCTGCGACCAGCATGGCGACGAACGTGTCGCCGTTGACGTTGAGGAAGGTTCGCAGCACGCCCGCGAACCAGTCGACCGCGATGAGGAGCCCGACTCCCTCGAACGGCAGCCCGAGCGAGGTGGCGAGGAAGGTAGCGACGACGGGGAACCCGCCCGGTACCGTGATCGTGCCCATGTTGAGAAGAATCGCCAGCCCCATCCCGAGCAGGAGGGTGCCCGCGTCGAGGTGGACGCCGCCGGACTGGGCGAGGAACATCACGACGATCACGTAGTTGAGCACGGCGCCGTACGACCCCATCGTCAGCCCCACCGAGAGGGTGAAGTTGGCCACGGTGCGGTCGACGCCGATCTTCTCGATCGCCGTCTTGAGCACGGTCGGGTACGTCACCGCCGAGCTCGTCGTGGTCACGGCGATCAGCGTCTGCTGAGCGAGTTTGGCTGGCAGCAAGGCGATGTTGACGCGCGTCCGCGCCCACACCACGGCGACGAAGAGGATGAGCAGGACGAGCACGCCGAGGAGGGTCGAGCCCAGATAGCCGAGCCCGCCGATCACGACCCCGAATCCGACCGTACCGGCGAGGTCGGCGAGGAGGCAGAAGACGCCGATCGGCGCGATCAGCATCACGAAACGGATCATCGTCAGGACCACCTGCTGGATCTGATCGAAGAAGTCGAGCACGAGCCGGTTGCCGCTGGCCGTCACGTAGACGTTCAGCGCGGCGCCGAACAGCAGCGAGAAGACGATGATCGGGACCATCGCGGCACCGGACATGGCGTCGAAGATGTTCGTCGAGACGAAACCGACGATCGTGTCCTGCCAGCCCAGCGCCTCGCCGGCGGCATCCTCGAGGGACGGATCGACCGCTCCGGAGAAATCGACTCCCGACCCCGGCTGCAGGACCGAGCCGATGATCCAGGCCACCACGGCGGCCACCGCCGCGAAGACGAGCATCCACGCGAAGGTCCGCGTCGCGAGGCGGCCCATGCCCGATCCGCGGAGAGAGCCGATCGCGAAGATGATCGACGACATCACCAGCGGCACGATCGACATCTGGATGAGGCGGATGAAGATGTCACCGACGAACGCGATCGCCGCCGCCGCGTCGCCCAGCACGAGCCCGAACGCGATACCCAGCAGTGCCGCGAGTCCGATCTGCAACGCAGGGCTCTTCAATGCTCTCTTCACGGTCGTCCGTCCCTCTCGAAGCCTTCCCGCCGGACGGCGGTGACATCGACGCTAGGTCGGCGCCGATCGTCGACGCGGAGAATTGGTAGGACCGTAACGACCCGTTTACATGATCGGAACGTCGGATGAGGAGGCGGCGAGCGTGACAGACTGAGCCGGCCCGCCAGATGAGGAGGATCCGCTGTGACCGACCCCGCCGGAGCGAGCCTCGGCCCCCTCCCCCGCACGCACGCGCTGATCGCCGACGACATCTCGCGACACCTCGAGCGCCTCATCGTGACCGGCGAGCTCAGCCCGGGTGCGCCGCTGCCGCCCGAGCGTGTGCTCGCGCAGACCCTCGGCGTCTCGCGCAACGCTCTCCGCGAGGCCCTGACCCGCCTCGCCGGACTCGGGCTGATCGAGCGTCGGCAGGGCAGCGCGAACCGCATCGCCCGGAGGGTTCCGCTCTCGGCGACGCTGGCCGCACGCATGAACGAGGTCTCGGCCGAGTTCCGCAACGCGGCCGAGTTCCGGGCCGTCATCGAGCCCCAGCTCGTCCGCCTCGCCGCTGCCCGCGTCGACCGGAGCCAGCTCGAGGCTCTCCGCGAGCTGCTCGAGTCCGGCGGCGAGAACGACGCCGAAGGATCGGCGGCCCTCGACATCGCGTTCCACACCGCCGTCGCACAGGCCACCGGCAACCCGCTGCTGGCGGCCCTCGGCGAGCTCACGGCGTCATGGACGGTCGCAGCCCGCCTGTACTCCCACCTCGATGCCGACGGGCGACGCCTGTCGCACGACGGCCACGCGCGCATCCTCGCGGCCCTCGCCGCGGGTGATCCCGACGCCGCCGAGTACGCCATGCGCATCCACCTGGCCGAGATCCGGCAGCTGATCGAATCGGCCGGATCGTCCGGAGCGGATGCCGCCAGCGACGCGTGAGCTCTGCCCTCCGGTAGGACCAATCTGCTCGGCATCCGCTACTGTCATCTCGAACCGGCCCGCCCCGGGCCCCTACGGAAGGCCGAACGTGCGACGCAATCCCTCGACCTCACGCCTCGCGCGTCGCGACGTGGCGCCGGCACAACGCCGGACCGCCCTCATCGCGCTCATGCTTCTGACCTTCGTGACGGGCGTGGTCGACGCGGTCGGCTATCTCGCCCTCGACCGCGTCTTCGTGGGCAACATGACCGGAAACATCGTCATCCTCGGCATGGCGGTCGCCGGCGGCGACGACCTCCCGGTTCTCGGCCCGGCGATCGCTCTGGCGGCGTTCACCGCCGCCGCCTTCGCGGCGGGGCTGTTCCTGCGGAGACGACGCAAGGAATGGGGTGGCGCGGTGACGGGCCTGCTGGCCGCGGGGGCGATCGTTCTCGCGGGTCTGGGCGTGACGTTCCTGATCCCCGGAGCCGTCGGCTCCGAGCCGGTCGTCCTCACGGCATCCACGCTCACCGCCGCCGCGATGGGCGCGCAGGCGGCCGTCGCCCGCAGCCTCGCCGTCACCGACATGACGACAGTGGTGGTCACCTCGACCCTCACGTCCCTCGCGAGCGAATCGTTCGTCGACGACGGCCTGCGCGGGATCTGGAACCGCCGCGTCGCCGCCATCCTCGTTCTCTTCCTGGGCGCACTGGTCGGAACCGTCCTGCTGCCCCTCACCCCGGGGGTCCCGCTCCTCCTGGCTGCACTGCTCACGCTCGCCGTCGTCGTGCTCGGGCATCTTCGGCTGTTCACGCCGGCGCGACGAGAAGCGGTCGTCGCGTGAGCGTGCTGCAGCCCGGCGAGGGCGATCTCCCCGGCGACCACTACCTCCCCGCCGGTCCCGACACCGTGCTGTGGGGGCGGCTGCCGTGCGCCGCCGACGCGCCGGTGCTCACGATCGCCTCGGGCATGACCGTCACGATCGACACCGTCAGCCACGAGGGAATCCTCGAGGATCAGGGCAAGGATCCCCGCGCCTACTTCGGGCGTCACGGCGTCGCCCCGGAGGCTGTCCTCGACGACGCGGTCGCGATCGCCGCGTCGCTCTCGCGCGACCCTGCTCACGACGGACCGCACGTCGTCACGGGACCGATCCACGTCGAGGGCGCCCAGCCCGGCGACCTGCTGAAAATCACCGTCGAGCGCCTCGTCCCGCGCGTGCCCTATGGCGTCATCTCCAACCGGCACGGCAAAGGTGCGCTGGTCGGCGTGCTCCCGCGCGGCCCGCATCCCGTCAGCGTCTTCACCCCGGTCGAAGAACGCCCGGGCGGCCTCGTCGGCACGATGCCGCTGACCGACGACGGCCGCCGGATCGTCGAGTTCCCGCTCGCGCCGTTCCTCGGAACGATGGGCGTGGCCGTCGCCGGAGACGAGCGTCCCCATTCGGTGCCACCCGGCGACCACGGCGGCAACCTCGATGTGAAGCTGCTGACCGAGGGGGCGGCGCTCTACCTTCCGGTGCAGGTTCCCGGCGCCCTCGCCTACGTCGGCGACCCGCACTTCGCGCAGGGCGACGGCGAAGTCGCGCTCACCGCTCTGGAGGCCTCGCTGCGGGCGACGCTGCGATTCGAGGTCGTCGCGCGCACCGATGCCCTCGCGGAGTTCGGTGAGCTCACCGGCCCACTCGCCCGCACCGACGAGTTCCTCGTGCCCATGGGGCTCGACTCCGACCTGGACGAGGCGATGCGCAAGTGCGTACGCGCGGCGCTCGACGTCATCACCGCCCGGTGGGGCATGGACGAGCACCTCGCTTACGCCTACTTGAGCGCGGCGACCGACTTCGATATCTCACAGGTCGTGGACATCGTCTGCGGCATCCACGCCCGCATCCGCGAGTCGGACTTCGGGCGGGTGCCTCAGCGCGCCGGGGACTCGCGCCGCGCCTAGGCGCGCGGGTCGATCTCGATGACGATCCGGCGCCCGGCGTCGATCACGCCCGGGCCCTTGTCGGGAGATGGCGCGGGAACCGGCAGCTCCTGCTCGACCTCCCAGGTGAGCCGGGCGTTGTGTGCCGCGGGGTGGAACAACTCGTCGAACCCGAGCAACCCTCCCGACGACGGCTGAGATGCATCGTCACGGCGTCGGGTCGCGAACGCGGAGCCGATGAAGACCACCGGCACCGAGAGCACGAGCACGATGGTGCCCCAGCCGAAGACGTCCGCCATGCCGACAGGCTAGAGCGAGTCGCTCCTCGCGGCTACCGGCGAGCGCGACGAATGCGGATCGGCCCCTTCGCGGTCGACGGGTCGACGACGGTACCGCGCTGCGTGATCTCGACCTCGCCGTCGGCGACGAGCCGTCGCGCGGCACGGCGCGCGGGCTCCATCAGGTCGCGCCACTCCTCCCCGCCGACGGCGCGTGCCGCCTCGGAGGGACAGATCGTCGCCCCCGCGGCACGAGCACTCAGCAGTTCGAGGATCTTCTCGCTCAGTTGCGTGTCGACAGGACGGATGCCGCGACGGCGGCAGGCGTCCGAGCAGTAGCGCACCTCGTCCCAGTTCCGGGCCCACTTCGCGCGCCACTGCATCTCGCGCCCGCACGACGCGCACGTCTTCGGCGGCGGGGTCGCGGCGGAGGCGGCTCGGGGCATATGTCCAGTCTGCGCGCGCTGCGGCCGTTGGGGGCGGGCTGTTGACAGGAGCCCGGGAGGTGGTCAGGCGAGAAGGCGCGTCTCGCAGCGAGTCTCGGCGACACCGGTTCTGCGAGCATGACAAACGACCTACGTTCCACGCGGCATTCGTCGCGAAGCCCGACAGGACTCGACGAGAGCAAGCAGATGCCAGCGACCTAAAAACATATGCCGCACGTGCGATAAGCGATCATCCTCGTTCGCCCCTTGACGTCCACCGAGGGGATTGCATAGAGTCTCACGAAATCAACACACATCGGCGGAGTGTCATTTGAATCGCTCAAGGACAGTCAGAATCGTTGCCTCCATAATCATCGTCGCCATCGGCTTCTATCTCGCCCTGACAACGGACGGATTCACGCGTGCTTTGGCGGTTGGGCAAATACTCGTCGGCGTAGTGATGCTAATCGGCTCCTGGAGAGCCAAGTCAAATGGACGCGATCGTCGGGCAGAGCGAAAATAGGCAACTGATACGTCATCGTGGCGCTAGGAGGAACTATGCCGAATAGGCAAGAAACATACCTGGGTTTCGATGACTCATGTAGTTATTGCCGTAACATAGCAGGTGCACTTGCTCGCGCTCTAGGTGACGCAGTAGTCACTGTTCCGCTCACAGACGAGCGAATGCAAAGATGGCGCAAGGAAGTGTGGGGAGACAACGCCCCCTGGGCGCCGACCCTCATACGCGTCGGCGACGGATCGCCAGTTCAAGGGTGGACCGGCTGGAGAATCGCACCCGCGCTCACCAGAGCGGTTGGACCACAAAGAGCGATGGCCGCCCTGTCCGCACTCGGCGCCGAGGAACTCGGCCGTTCGTCGAACCGGCCAGGTAGGCAAGCGCAACCACGCAAGATAACCCGGAGGACATCTCTTCAGGCGGGCCTGGCTCTGACTGCGGGCGTCCTACTCTTCAATGGCGGTGGGTTGTTCGGCCGTGGGAGTTCAGCCGCCGCCGCCCCTTCACGGCGCGCACTGTCAGAATCACGTTTAACTGGTGAAAGCGCAGACGAAGCGGTCCGAAAGATGTGGGAGTCAATCGATGTACGGAATGTTGTAAACGAGGCGGAAGCGTCAGGGTTGGTTGCGGCCGGCGACTTCGCGGGCTTGCTTGGATCGCCCCGCTTTGGGGTAGCTACGGCGCTTGCTCCCACGGTCGAGACGACCGTACTGCGGACTGACCTCGAGGGTGGGATAGAACGCCTTCTCGTGGTCGAGTACGACGAGACCAACGAGCGACTCCTCTGTTATGCGGTCTATAGCGAGCCTATCGATGGTGTGTTGTCCTCAGCTTTCGCAGTTCAGTTCAGCGGCTGGGACGCTGAGAACGCGCGACCCGAGAGGTTCCGTGTGTTGGCCAGTAGTTTCAATGGGGAAGTTCCGACACCAGTACCTGAAGCAAAGATGGCGGCCGCGCTCCGAGACGGCAAGGACCCCTGCGGGGGCTGTAACGGGGTTTGCCAAGTCGGGGGGCAGCAGCTGCGAGGTGAATGCCGAACTGGAAACGTCGTTTCGTGCGTTCTGGGCGCTGCCGGGTGCGCGCTCTGCGCGACGTGCAGCGGAACGGGGGTCTGCATCGCTTGTTTCATCGTCAGTTGCGGCGGTGCGCTCCTCTCATGCTGTGAGGGCATCCACAACGAAGCCTGCCGTCGGTGCGTCAGGGTGTGCTGAGACGCGCGTGTAGCGCAGCGTGCTCCGGATCCCGGCGCTCCTCGCCGCACTGGGCGGAGACGTGCACTGTTCCGCGGTCCTGCGGACATCCTCCGACGAAATCGCGGCCCAACGGCTCGCCCGTCGTGAGATCGGGACCGCACTCGACGAGCACATCCGCCGCAGCGAAGCCGCTGCCCGGCGGCTCGATCAAGCCGGAGACGGGATTCGCCGCATCGCCACGGACGGCCGATCCGCCGCCGAGATCGCGCTCGAGGTGCTCACCGGCGCCGGCTGGCTGCCGACTGAATCGGATCAGGCGAGAAGGCGCGTCTCGCAGCGAGTCTCGGCGACACCGTCGCCATCGCGCTCGACGGCCCACACCGCACCGTCGGCGGACTCGGTGAGCATCTCGACCGGCTCGCCGTCGACGTAGAGCACCGCTGCGCCCTCGTCGAGGCCGAACCCGTTCGGCAACGTTCCGTCGGCGATCGCGCGTTGCAGCGCGGGGCGCCGGTCGGGCTGCGAGTCGTAGTGAACCCCGACGGATCGGTCGACGAAACCGAGCGCGTCGTCGATCACGGCGACCGGGCCGAACGTCGTGGTGGGGCCGCCGACGTGCCAGCAGATCGCGCCCGCTGACGTCCCCGCCAGAACAGTCCCCCGATCCGCCGCCTCGGCGAGCACCTCGGGCAGCCCATGCACCCGCCACACGGCCAGCAGGTTCGCGACGCTGCCACCCGCGACCCAGACGAGATCGCTCGCCAGAACGGCCTCGCGGAGGTCCGGCTGGTTCCGCCCGAACAGCCGGATGTGGACGGCATCCACACCGCGCTGCTGCGCCGCAGCCAGCTCCCGGCCCTCGTCGACGCGCTGGTCACCGGCCGCCGTGTTCACGAACGCGACACGCGGGCGACGTCCGGTGACACCCGTCAGATCCAGGGCATATCGCTGCAACGGGCTGAACTCGACATCACCCCACTGCGCGGGGCTCCACCCGCCGCACGTGGCCAGGATCGTCCGCCTCTCGCTCATGAGAGCATCACCTCCGGTGCGTTCCAGGCTCGCACACGAACGCCGTCGAGCCCGTTGCCGTCCGAGCCGTCGGGCAGGGCGAAGCCGACGCGGCGCTCCTCGCCGGCATCGAGCCCGAACGCGTTGTCGTCGAGCACCGCCCCCAGCCCGTGCGGGAACCCATCGATCAGCACGATCGGCGCCGGGTGTTCGCCGACATTGCGAACGACGATGGCGTCATCCTCGACATGCGCCGACACGGCAGTCGACGGCAGCTCCGACAGGGGCGACGTCAGGTCCGCATACGGCTGCAGCAGCTCGGCAACCGGCGTCGCCGCGGCCTCGTCGAGGGGCCGCGCCTCCAGCTCGCGCAGCGCGGCGTCCTTCCGCTGGTGGTTGAACGGGTACCACTGCGACGAGATCCGCCCGCCCGCGGCATCCTGCAGCGTCACGGCGAGGACGAGTGGCTCGACCGGCCGCCCGCCGAGCGGCGCGACGATCTCGGTGACGTCCACCCGACCATCGGCCGCGACGTCGACCCTCGACTCGTTCTCGACCACGACCCGAAGATCGGCGTCGTACAGACGCACGAACAACCGGGCGCCGGAAACCGTCGAGGGCGTGTCGTTCGACACGTGGATGCGGGCGCGGAACGTCTCGGTCACCGACCAGTCGAACTTCTCGTACGTCGCATACGCCGACACCGGGGCGCCGAACTGCTTCGCACGGTAGTACGACAGCTTCGGTACTCCGTAGTAGTCGATGACCGCCCAGGACGCGCCCGGAAACGCTTCGCCGATCTTGTAGAACCAGTAGGCCGACGTCGTGTCGCCGCTGTGGGCGCGCATCCGCTCCGATGCGAACCGCAGCGCGTCGCCCTGCCCCAGCTGCGAATACTCGACGAACGTGCGCCAGTCGCGAATGGGCCCGTACGCGGCATATCGCGCCTGCTTGAACAGATCGAACAGCGAGAACTGCGACTGATGCTGCACGATCGCCCCGTGCTCGGGCGGCGGCCACTGCTCGAGCAGGGCTGGGTCGAGGAAGCGCGCCATGCTCGACAGGTCGCACTGGCTCGACAGGCCGTACTCGCCGAAGACCGCAGGCAGCAAGCCGGTGTACGCCTCGACGGGCATGCCCTCGTGATAGACGCCGTAGAAGTGCTCGCTGCCGCCCCAGGGGTCGGTCCGGTGGAACGGTCGCCCGGGGTCGTACTGCGCGACACGGCGCCCGATGACCGTCAGCAGATCGTCCGAGGTGATGGTCGCGGGATTCTCGTTGCCCCCGCCCCACATGACGAGCGAAGGGTGGTTTCGCAGCCGGCGCACGATGCGCGAGACCTGCTCGTCGATCGTCGCGAGATCGGCGCCCGTGGCATCGAGACCGAAGGTCAGCGGGAACTCCTGCAAGACCAGGATGCCGCGACGGTCGCACTCGTCGTAGAACTCGTCGCTCTCGATCGTCCCGCCGCCCCACGCCCGGAGCATCTGCAGATTGCCGCGCTCGACCAGGTCGAGGATGTGCCGGTCGACGTCGAACCCGCGGCGTGCCATCGGATCGGTCCAGCACCAGTTCGCGCCCTTGAGGAACAGCTCGCGCCCGTTGACGACGAACCGCCAGTCGTAGACGTCGGGACCGTGATTGCCGACGAGCGGCTCCATGCGCACCGAGCGGATGCCGAAGGTGGTGGCGAGCACCTGCCCGGCGGCCCGTAGCTCGGCGGTGTAGATCGGCTGCTCGCCGTACCCGAACGGCCACCAGAGCCGCGCATCCGGCACGTCGATCTCGACGTGATGTCGTGTGAAGTCGGGACCGACGTCGGCCGACAGCTCGAGCTCGGAGACGGCGGAGCCGTCGGGATCGCGGATCGTCACCGACACCGGCAGCGGCTCCGTGCGGCTCGGAGGCGCGACGACGTCCCACTGAACGCGCACCCGTGCCGCGCCCTCCCGGGCGTCGGTGACCACGACGGCGAGATCGGCGAGCTCGACCTCGGGTACGCGCTCGAGACGGACGCCGCGCCAGATGCCCATCGAGATGAGATGACCGTAGTGCCAGCCCCAGCCCGGCGACGGCTTCATCACGCCGTGCCAGTCGTGCGGCGGCGGATCAATCCGCACGACGATCTCGTTCTCGGCCTCGAGGTCGAGCACCGCCGTCACGTCGACATCCGGGCCGCCGTACATGCCGACCTGTCGCGCGACGGGCCGGCCGTTCACGAACACGGATGCCGCGTAGTCGAGACCGTCGAACGAGAGGCGGATGCGGTCGCCCCGCCAGCCCTCGGGCACGCGGAAGCGTCGGGCGTACCACCACTCCTGCTGCTCGATCCGCGTGCGGCGGAAGTACCACGGCCATTTCTCGGGCACGCCGTGCTCGACGAGTTCGGCGTAGGTGTTGTCGTCGACGAGCGGGTCGGCGATGACTCCCGCCGCGGCCAGCGCGCCCTGGACGGTGCCCGGGACCGTCGCCGTCACCCAGGTCGAGCGGTCGGTGTCGGGGCGATGCCAGCCGACGGGGCTGCGGCGCGCAGCATCCGATCGGTCGCCGAGCCAGCGCTCGATCGAGAACTCCCGCCCAGGAAGCGACCCCGCGAGCAGCCACTCACCGTCGAGCGACACGACGTCGGCCTGAGAACCGGCGGGCGCCGCGGCGACTGCGTCCTCCCGCGAGACACGCGCTGCCCGAGACGGGACCGACGCGTGGTGCTCGATCCAGCGGTCTCCGAACAGCGGCGAGCTCAGCCACCGCTCCCGTTCGATGCCGTCCAGCGACGCGGTCACCGGCTACTTCACCGCACCCGCGTAGAGACCGCTGACGAAGTATCGCTGAGCGAAGACGAACAGCAGGAGGATAGGCAGGCTCATGATGAGCACGGCGGCCATGATGTTGCCCCAGTCGGCGAGGTACTGCGCTTTGAAGTACAGGACACCGGTCGTCAGCGTGCGTTTGCCCGGGTCGGTGAGCAGCAGCTGCGGCACGAGGTAGTCGTTCCACACGCCCACACCCTGCAGCACCCAGAACGTGGCGACGGCGGGACGCGCGAGGGGGAAGAAGATGCGCCAGAACAACTGGAAGTAGCCGGCACCGTCGATGACCGCGGCCTCCACGATCTCGCGCGGCACCTGCCGCATGAACGCGGCCATCAGGAAGACGCCGAAGGGTAGAGCGCCGGCGATGTAGAGGAGGATGACGCCGGCGTAGCTGTTGATCAGCCCGAGGTCGCGCACGACGCGGAACTGCGGCACGAGGGCGAGCTGCATGGGCAGGAAGATGCCGGCGGCGAGCAACAGGTAGATACCCGAGCCGATCTTCGTGGCCTGGCGCACGATGGCGTACGAGGCGAGCGCGGCCACGAAGGTCGCGACGGTCATGCTGACGAGTGTCAGCAGGATCGAGTTCGCGAACAGGTTGGTGAAGTTCGCCTCGTTCCACGAGGTGACGAAGTTGTCGAACGTCGGCGAGATCGGCAGTCCCGTCGGGTTCGTCAGCACCTCGAGGTTGGGCTTGAACGCCGTGATCACGATGATCACGAGGGGGTAGATCATCAGGATGCTGAGGACGATCAGTAGGACGTTGACGGGAACGCGTCGCAGCAGACGCGTCGCGGTTCGGCTGTTCATCGGCCCTCCTCCTCCGCGGCGATGCGGTTGTTCAAGCGGTTCTGCACCGCGGCGATGGCGATGAGCACGATGATGACCAGCACGGCCATGGCCGAGGCGTAGCCGAAGTTGTTGTTGACCATGCCCTCCTGGAAGACCTGGGTCATATACAGCTGTGTCGAGTTGCCCGGCCCGCCTCTGGTCATCAGGTAGACGGTGTCGAACGCGCGCAGCGCACCGTTGATCGACAGCACCAGCACCAGGCCGATCGAGGGGATCATCAGCGGCAGCGTGATGAAGCGCAGGGCCTTCCAGCCGCGCGCCCCGTCGACCTTCGCCGCCTCGAGGATCTCACCCGGGATCGTCGACAGCCCGGCGAGGAAGATGACGATGTTGAAGCCCAGACCGCTCCACAGATCGACGAGGATGACGCTGTACAGGGCGAGGTCGTAGTTGCCGAGCCAGTCCTGCGCGAGGCCGCCGAGCCCGAGGCTGCGGAGGATGGTGTTGAACGTCCCCGTGGTGGGGTCGTACATGAAGCTCCACACGAACACGATCGCGACCGGAGAGATCACCATCGGCGCGAAGAAGATCGCACGGTAGATGTTGCCTAGTCGCAGCTGCCGGTGCAGCAGCACGGCGAACAGGAACGCCAGCACCGTCTGCACGACGATCTTGAAGAAGCCGTATATCGCGGTGTTGCCCACCGCCTCCATCAGCACGGGGTCGCCCGAGAAGATCCGTACGAAGTTGTCGAGTCCCAGGAACTCCCACGCGCGATTGAACCCGCGGGCGTCGGTGAAGCTCGCCACGACGACCTGCCCCATCGGGTACACGGTGAACACGAGGTACAGGATGAGGGCCGGCGAGATCGCCACCCAGAACTTCCCGGCCGAGCTCCGGCCGGTCCAGAGGCGTTCCTTCAGCGTCGTGCGCTTGCGGAGCGCAGTCACGTTCTCCGGGTCGTCCAAGGCGAGGACGCGAGGATCTTCGACGCGCGTGCTGCTCATGTCGTTCCAATCGGGTCGGTCGGGGGAACCACGACGGCGGCGTCGCGGGGATCGATGGTGAGGATCGCGTCTGTCGCGTCGAGGTCCGTCTCAGCCGAGCCGTCGAGACGGACGACATGCGATCCGGCCGGGAGACCGGCGACGCGCACTCGCGCGGGGGCGTCACCGAAGTTGGCGACGACCACGACGCGCGAGGGGTCGCCCTGACCACGGCGCCAGACGGTGTGGCGAACCAGCGCGGCCGAACCGGAGGCACCGGCCTCCGCCACCGTGACGGCGGCGTCGGCCACGAGCTCGCCGTTCCACAGCCAGTCGGCGTACCGGCCGCGCACCTCCTCCGCGCGACGCGCTCGCTCGACGGTGACCGGCATGTCACGGGGGCGTCCCTTGAAGTTGAAAGGCTCGAGGCTCATCGCGTATGCGTCCAGCAGGCTCTGGGCGATCATGCCGCGCTCGTCGAAACCGGTCAGCGCCGTGACGATGCGGGCGCCGGGACGCAGCATCCTGCCGACGGGCCGATGGTGGGGCGATGCGCTGCGGAAGTACGACACGTCGTAGTCCTCGAACTGGGCGTCGTAAGCGCCCTCGGCAGCGATGACGAAGGTGTCGGCCGCGTCGCCGAGGCGAGCGCGCATGTCGTCGATGTACGCCGCGTCCCACGTGAAGGCGCTCGCGCCGACGGGATGGCCGTGATCGTCGGCGAAGCACAGCAGAGCGCGACCGTGGTAGAGCGACTCGTCGGCCAGGATGCCGTCGGCGCCCCAGGATGCCATCTCGGCGACCTCGTCGGCGATGCGGTCGCGCAGCTCGCGCACGCCGAAGCACAGGGGCACGTACCAGGGCGTGCTGATGCCGTAGCGCTTGCGCGAGGAGTGGTAGACCGGACCGGGCTGCGCGTAGGGCTGCCCGTGGGGATCGCGCGATACGAAGCGCTCGAGCTCATTCCAGTTCGGGCCGGGCTTCTCGACCCACACGTACTTGACGTAGAGCACGGTGGCGACGTCGAGCTCGCGGGCGCGATCGAGCGCCCGCTGCAGGCCGGCGGCTCCGCCGAGCTTCGCCGCCGGGCGGTGCCACGGGACGAGGCCGTCCTGTCCGCCCTCGTTCCAACCGACGATCTGGATCGCGCCGATCCCGGTCGACGCGCACTCCTCGATGATGTCGACGAGGTCGTCGAAGTCGTAGCGGGGCTCGCCCTCGGTCGACATGAGCTGCACCTGCAGCCAGAGCCGGGGCTCCGCGAGCCAGGCCGCGCGGGAGCGCCGGGTGGGCGCCTGGTTGCGACGGTACGGCACGAGCGAACCGGTCCAGTCCCCCGCGTACGGCATGAGCGACATCGCGGGCAGCTCGATGCGGTCGCCGGTCGCGGCGGGGAAGTGGATGGCGTCGAGCGTGACGGCGGCATCGGGCCCGGCGGTGCGGGCGAGGCCGTCGGCGAACCCAGGCTCGAGCGATGCACGCCAGCCGATGAAGTCGAGCGTCGGCGCCGCGGGCATGACGGTGATGCCGCCGGCATCGGTCACGAGGGCGACGAACGGTGAGGTGGGGTTGCCGACGAGCTCGGGCCGCAGGTTGCCGCTGGCATAGTCCGGGAACATCGTGCCCCAATAGGGTGCGTTGCTGTCGAACACGGGCAGCAGGCCGACGCGCGTGCCGGTCGAGTAGTCGACCCCCCGAAGCTCGAGCTCGCGCGCCGCCGGACGCACGCCTCGTATCGACGGGAACCGTACCGCTTCGACGCCGCCTTCCTCGAGGGCGAGCGAGAGCGAGAGCCGGAGACCGCCCTGGTCGATCGCCGCAGTGACCGTGATGTCGCCGTGAAGCGTCTCGCCGGCGGACGTGATCGGGTCGGTCCAGCGCAGCGTCACGGCGTTTCCGTCGGCGGTGAACTCGTGACCGGAGAGCGACTGCTGCGCGGTCTGGACGACGACGGTGCGGTCGCCGCCGCGCGGAATCTCGACGACGAACAGCGAACCGGCGCTCGCCTCTTCCAGCCACGGACCGACCCTGCCATCATCGAATCGCACGAGCCCACCGGTGCGGGCATCGAAGGCGATCGACAGATGCGGGTCCTCGAGGGTGAGGAGCTGGGTCACGGAACACTTCCTTGAGTTGCGTTGTGTAGCCAGACTACACGAATGACGGGTGAAGGCCCCCGAAATTGCTCGACTCGAGCGAATTTCGGGGGTCTTGGGTAGCCGCGCTACCCCTAGCTCACCGCGACGCGCGTATCTCGTCGAGCGTCGCGTCGAGCTCCGCGACAACCGACGCCGAGTCGGTCCGACCGGCGATGAGGTTCTGCATACCCACCAGCAGCTTCTCCTGCAGCTGCGGGTGGGCGGGCAGCACCATGGGGCGGAACGTCTTGCCCTGCCAGGCGGCCTCCATATCGGCGAACAGCGGATCCACCGACGAGACGTCGATGCCCTCGGTCACGGGGAAGGCCTTCACCCCTGTCAAGAACTCGGCGTAGACGTCGTCCTGGAAGAAGAAGTCGATGAAGCGCTCAGCCGCATCGGTCTTGTCGTTGCCCGGGTTGATGCCCCACGCGACGAGGTAGCTCCCCCACATGTCGGCGACGTCGGCGTCGAGGGTAGGGAAGTTCATGTAGCCCGGCTCCACGCCCGCCGCACGAGCGTCGGAGAGGATCCACGTCGCGGGGAACATCGCGGCGTTGCCGGAGAGGAACGCCGTCTTGGCAGCCGACTGGTTCGTGCCGACCGGGTCGGGCATGTAGTACGGCACCAGCTCCTCCACGACATCCAGAGCACTCTCGTATCCGGGAGTCTCGGCGAACGTCGTCTCCCCCGCGAGCAGCTCCTCGATGATGTCGGGCTTGTCCGGGAACACGTGTTCCGCCATCGCGTAGTACGCGATGAACTGCGGCCACCAACTGTCCTGGGCCGACATCGCGAACGGCACGATGCCCGCGTCCGACAGCTTCTGTGCGGCATCCTTCAGCTCGGTGTAGGTCTGCGGGACCTCGTCGATGCCGGCCTGCTCGAAGAGCGCGGCGTTGTAGATGATCCCGTTGCCCGATTGAGAGATCGGCACGGAGTAGGCGCCTTCACCGTCGGAGTCGCGCGTCGCCTCGAGTGCCGCGGCCTCGTTCAGCCTTCCGAGGAAGTCGGTCGACGACAGATCGGCGGCGAAGCCGTCCTGGATGAAGTCGGTCAGGTTCTTCGGGTCGAAGCCGTAGACGTCCGGCCCCGCACCGCCCGACAGGCGCGTCTTCAGAACGTTGTCGTAGTCGTTGGTGTTGACGAACTCCGCGTTGACGGTGACGTCGGGGTTGGCCTCCTCGAAGGCCGCGATCACCTTCTCGTACGCCTTCTGGTTGTCGCCGCCGTCGCCCCACATCAAGAAGCTGAGCTGCGTGCCGCCACCGCCCGCGCTGCCGCATCCGGTGAGTGCCGCCGCCGCGAGCGCGACCAGACCGGCCGCGCTCGCGAGACGGACACGGGGACCGTGCGTCATCGGTTTGCGACGTACTGCGCCAGGGCAGCGTCGAGGTCGGTCAGCACTTCCTCGGTGCTCTGACGATCACCGATGATGTTCTGCAGCCCGACCAGCAGAGTGTCCTGGATGCTGGGATCGGTCGGCGAGAACGCCGCGATGAACTGCTTGCCCTCCCACGACGCCTGCATGTCGGGGAACAGCGGGTCGACGTCCTCGCCGACCTCGACGCCCGTCGTTGTCGGGAAGAGCTTCACCTTGTCCAAGAAGCTGCTGTAAACCTCGTCCTGCATGAAGTAATCGAGGAACTTCTGGCCCGCGTCGAGCTTGGCGTCGCCGTTGTTCGGGTTCAGCCCGAAACGCACCTGGTATGTGCCCCAGATCGCGTCGGACCCCTCATCCGTGGTCGGGAAGTTCATGTAGTCGACATCGAGGTCGGCGTCGCGAGCGTCGGAGAGGATCCACGTCGCGGGGAACATCGCGGCCTGTCCGGCGAGAAACGCGGACTGCGCCGCGGTCTGGCTGGTGCCGAGCGGGTTGGGCATGTAATACGGCGTCAGCTCGCGGACGATGTCGAGCGAGTCAGCCCACGCCTTGCTCTCGGAGAACGTGGCCTCGCCGGCCGCCATCTCGGCACCCAGCTCTTCGTTGGCCCCGTGCTCCGCGAGGGCGTAGTAGATGATGAACTGCGGCCAGAAGTTGTCCTGAGCGCTCATCGCGAAGGGCGTGATGCCGGCGGCCTTCAGCTTTTCCGAGGCGGCCAGCAGCTCGGTGTAGGTCGTCGGCTCCTCGGTGATGCCGACCTGATCGAACAGCGCCTTGTTGTAGATGATGCCGTTCCCCGAGAGCGAGATCGGCAGGTTGTAGGTGCCGCCCTCCCGCTGCGCATCCTCAGCCGCCTCGGGGTTGAGCTTAGACAGGTAGCTCTCGCCGCCGTCGGAGAGATCGGCCGCAAAGCCGTCGGCGACGAAGGTCTCGATGTTGCCGAGGTCGAAGCCGTAGACGTCCGGGCCGGCGCCGCCGGAGAGACGGGTCTTGAGGATGTTGTCGTAGTCGTTGGTGTTGAAGAACTCGGCATTGACGGCGATGTCCGGGTTCGCGTCCTCGAATGCATCGATGACGTCCTGGTAAGCCTGTTGTGCGTCGCCACCGTCGCCCCACATCAGGAAGCTGATCTCGGTCTTCCCGCCGGCGGCGTCACCCGCGCACCCGGCCAGGGTGCCGATGGTCGCGAGCGCGACTCCGACGAATGCTGTCCCCTTGAGCCACTTCTTCATGGCTTCTCCCTGTCTTCATCGATGGTCGACGCCCGCTGGAGGCGCGGCGTCCGGGTATTGGTAGCGATACTACACACGAGCCGCCGTTTCGTCTCGTGTTTACCGAAATGAGACGTTCAACACGACAATTTCGCTAGTGCCACTACTTTCTCGACCGAGATCGTGGCTAGGGTGATGCCTCATGGAATCCTCCCAGCAGCCCGACGCCATCGGCCGACGCATCACCGTCAACACCGTGGTCCGGCGCCACCAGATCGAGGCCACCCGCACCCGCTCACTGTGGGAGGACGAATCCGAGCTCCACTCCGCGGCGCTCGTCGAGCGGTTCTCCGACACCGTACGCGCGGCCATTCCGGATGCTCGCGTCACCTGGGCGCTGTCATGGGGAGCGCTCACCGACGCGTCGCCCCGCTACCGCGACGTGCGTGCCGCGGTCCGCCGCGCGGCCGAGGCGCACGGCGACGACGTCGCCTTCGTGCCCGGGGGGTTCTTCGCCAACCTGTACGGCTCACGCGAGGACGTCTCGCGCGATATCACCGACGCCGCCGACCTCATCGCGCAGGAGTTCGGCCGCGCCCCCCGATCGCTCGTCGCCGGCTTCCTCTCGGCGCACAACATCGCCGACGCACGCGCCCGCGGAATGCGGACGGTGCAGGGCAACATCTGGAGCCAGTTCGACATCGACCTCCAGGACGGCGACGGCTCGATCGCCTACCCCTACTACCCGTCGTCATCCCACTTCCTCGTGCCGGGGACAGGCGACCAGCGCATCGACGCCGTCCAGCTCGACGGCTGGACGGTCGATCTCGTCGCCGCCCGCACCGCCGGGATGTCGTCGCACTACAACTCGCGTCTCGGGCTCGGCCCCATCGAGACGCTGCACCGCCTGCCGCGCGGCGAGGCGCTCCGCGAGCTCGACGCGACGAGCGAGGCGCACCTGAACGACCGGAACGTCGAGCGCAACGGCCTCGGCTGGCTAACGGTGAACTACGAGATCAGCGAGGTCGCCCGCGGACTCGAGACCGACCCGTCGACGCTCGAGGCCTGGGGCGGCTGGCTCGGCGGCCTGCGGGAGCGCTGGCCCGACCTGAGGATGCCGACGATCGCCGAGTTCGGCGAGGAGTGGCGCACCCGGCACCCCGACAACGAGGGACTGGCCTATCTGCTCGAGCAGAGCGGCAGCGGCGTGCAGGCCTCGCGCCTGGGCGAGACGGTCACCTGGTTCATGACGGCCGGCTTCCGCCTGGGGGTCGTGACGGACGCGGACGGCATCCGGGTGTTCGACTACACCGCTTACGACGGCGACGCGGTCGAACCGTCAGGTCTCGGCGACCGGCGCTGGAGCCTGCTCGGCGAGATCAATCAGAAGCGCACGCGCCCGCAGGACGAGCCGGTGCCGCTGCTCCGGTTCCTGGCCGCGCATCCGACGGTCGACGCCGCCCTGAACGAGTACTACGGCGGCAGCGACGAGCTGTCGCGCCTGAAGGATGATGCATGACCGCCTTGCGCGAGCTCACCGTCGACCACTCCGCGAACCCCGTCGGAACCGGCGCGCGACCGGTCTTCGGCTGGCAGATCACGAGCGATCAGCCCGACACCCGGCAGCGGTCTCGGCGCATCGAGGTGCGGGATCTCGCCGGAAGCGTCGTGTGGGACTCAGGCGTCGTCACCGACGATCACTCGGTCGACATCGGCTACGGGGGTGCGCCGCTGCGACCGCTCGCCCGCTATCGATGGTCCATCGAGGTGGAGACGACCGCCGGGCGCGCCGAGAGCGCGGGCACGTTCGTCACCGGAGTGGTGGATGCCGATTGGCGCGGCGCCTCCTGGATCGGCGCGTCCCAGCCCACCCCCGCGGCTCCGATCGTGCGCGGCGCATTCGAGGTCGACGCTGCGCCCGACGAGGCCTACCTCGTCATCGCCGCGGGCGGCCTCGCGCACGTCGAGCTCGACGGACGACCCGTCGACGACTCCGTGCTCGGACCGGGGTTCACCGATTACGATGTCGTCACCCACTACACCGTTGCCGACGTCACCGCGCAGCTGGCAGCGGGCACCCATGTGCTGACGGCGGAGCTCGGCCGCGGCTTCTACGGGATGCTCGGCCGCAACACCTGGAACTGGGAGACCGCGCCCTGGCACGACGATCCCTGCGTCCGGCTGCTGCTCGTCATCCGGGGAGCCGACGGTGAACAGGTCGTCGTGACGGACGACACCTGGCGCGCCGTCGACGGCGCGACCACGAGCGACGACCTGTACGCCGGCGAGGACTTCGACGCACGGCGTCGTGTCGTCGGAGCGGGCTCCGCCGGCACCGACGTCTCCGACTGGCCGCGCGTTCGGGTGGCGACCGGCCCGGCCGGCGCACCGGAGCCGCAGCGACAGCCGCCCATCGTCGTCGCGGGGCACCTCGAGCCGGAGTCCGTGGTCGAGCTCGGCGAGGGCCGCTGGGTCGTAGGCTTCGAACGGGTCGTCGCGGGCTGGGTCGAGATCGAGGCCGATGGTGCCGCCGGTGACGTGATCGAGCTCCGCTTCGGAGAGACCCTCGAGCCCGACGGGACGCCGAACCACGAAGACGAGAAGGGCTACTTCGACGGCCGCTTCCAGACCGACCGCATCATCCTCGACGACACGCGCGAGACCGGCCCGCTGCGCTGGCATCCCCGATTCACCTGGCACGGATTCCGCTACGTCGAGGTGCGCGCGCCCCGCCTTCCCCGATTGCGGGCGGCGATCGTGCATACCCGGGCCCCGCGAATCGGCCGCTTCTCGTGCTCCGATCCGCTGCTGAACACGATCCACGAGCTCACGGTGCGCACGATCCTGAGCAACCTGCACGGCATCCCGACCGACACCCCGAAGTACGAGAAGAACGGGTGGACGGGCGACGGGATGGTCGGCGCGCGGATGATGCTCCAGAACCTCGACACGCACGAGCTGCTGGCCAAATGGTCGGCCGACATCGCCCACTCCCGCCACGGTGCGGGCGCCCCGCAGGTGATCGCACCGCACGGCGGATGGCGCATGGACTGGTCTCCCGCGCCGACGTGGCACTCCGCGCTGCTCCTCGTGCCGTGGGAGGTGCACCTGCAGCGAGGCGACCGAGACGTGCTCGCGGCGGTGTGGCCCGACGCCCGCGACTACCTCCGCCTCGAGATCGACCGATCGCCCGGCGGCATCGCCGAGACGACGCTCGGCGACTGGGTCGCTCCCGACACGGATGCCGGCGGCGGCAACCCGCCCGAGGACGCGCGCATCGCCGCGACCGCCTTCCTCATCGCGATGTGCGACACCGCCGCCAGGATCGCCGTCGAGCTCGGCGAACCCGCGGACGAATGGCTCGCGGCGGCGCAGCGCAGTCGCGCGGCGTTCGTCGCGACCTTCTGGGATGCCGGTCGCGCCGAGGTGCGAGGCGTCGGCGACGACGGGTACCGGCAGGCGCATGCGGTTCTCGCCCTCGCTTTCGACGTCCTGCCCGAGGATGCCCGGCAGCCCGCCGCCGATCGTCTCGCCGCCGACGTACGCGACCGAGGCGACCACCTGTGGACCGGCGCGCTCGCGACGAAGCACATCCTGCCCGTGCTGACGCGGTTCGGGCATGCGGATGCCGCTGTCGCGATCGCGACGCAGACGACCTTCCCGAGCTGGGGCCACTGGGTCGAGCTCGGGGCCACGTCGCTGTGGGAGCACTGGAAGCCGGAGTCGCGCTCGCGCGGACACTACTTCCTCGGCACCATCGACGACTGGCTCTACGGCGACGTCGCCGGTCTGCGCCCGCTCGCACCCGGGTGGCAACGTGCCCGCATCGAGCCGGGCGTCACGGCGACCGCTCTGTCCGAGGCCGAGGGTGCCGTGCGCACGCCGTACGGCGACCTCTCGGTGCGCTGGCGACGCGGAGGCGCAGGTCTCGCTCCCGACGAGCTCGAGCTCACCTGCGAGGTTCCCGTCGGGGTCACCGCCGAGGTCGTGCTGCCCGGCGTCCGGCGGGAGGTCGGCTCAGGCGTGCACACGATCCGCGGTCACGCCTGAGCCACCGGCCCGGTCACCAGGCCGAGTAGCCTCCGTCAGCGAGCACGATCGACCCGGTCAGGTACGAGGCGGCATCCGACGCGAGGAAGGCGACGAGCGACGCGACCTCCTCGGGCGCGCCGAGTCGCTGCATCGGGGTGCGCCGGATCCAGTCGTCCCACCACTCGCCAGGCACCCCGTCCTTCGTCAGGTCGGTGCCGATGTAGCCCGGCGCGACGGCATTGACCCGGATGCCGGCATCGACGTACTCGACGGCGAGCGACTTCACCGCGAGGTGGACCGCGCCCTTCGACGCGTTGTAGGCGGCCTGCCTCTGCGGCGCGTTCGCGAGCTCGCCCGACATCGAGCCGATGGCGACGATCGACGCACCACGGGTCATGTGCCGGGCGGCCTCGCGGGCGCACCAGAAGGTTCCGGTCGCGTTGACCGCGAGCACCGCATCCCATGCCTCGCGCGTGATCTCGGAGGAGGGCTGATGGTTGGCGATGCCCGCCGAGGTCACCAGGATGTCGAGCCGGCCGTGGCGAGCGGCGACGTCGGCGAACACCTCGGCGACCCCCGCCGCGTCGGTCACGTCGAGGTGCACGTACTCGACCCCGCCGTCGAATGATTCTGCGGCCGCGCGGCCGACGTCGTCGAGGAGGTCGGCGATGACGACGGTCGCTCCGAACTCGCGCAGCGCCGTGACGCAGGCGAGTCCGATGCCCCGGGATCCGCCGGTGACGACGGCCACTCTGCCGTCCAGTTCGAGCCGTTCGCGGTACATCTCTGTGCCCTTCGGGGGTGGTGGGGTAAGGTTTGTAGCGATACTACATGGAGGGGGGATCCGTGACCACGGACACCGCACCCGGCGCATCCGGCACCACGGCAGCACGCACGGAGGACTCGAGCGACACGCTGCTGGAGCGCATCACCCGGCAGCTTCCGAGCCTGCGGCGATCAGAACAGCGCGTCGCAGCCATCGTGCTCGACAACCCCGTCGGGGCGGTGCAGTTCACGATGGCCGGGCTGGCCGAAGCCGCCGAGGTGAGCGAGCCGACGGTGATGCGCTTCTGCGCCTCGGTCGGGTGCGAAGGGTTCCAGGACTTCCGCATCCAGCTCGCTCAGACGCTCGCGCTCGGCCTGCCCGTGACGCACTCGTCGATCACACCCGACGACTCGAGCGCCGACCTGTCGGAGAAGATCTTCGACCACACGATCTCGAGCCTCGATCGGGCTCGCCGCACGCTCGACGCCGCGGCGGTCGAAGACGCCATCGCGCTGATCCTCGACGCATCCGACATCCTGTTCGTCGGCTTCGGCGCGAGCGGCATCATCGCGCAGGACGCGCAGCAGAAGTTCCCCCTCTTCGGCGTGCCGTGCCAGGCACCCGAAGACTTCCACCAGCAGTTCATCGCCGCGACGATGAGCGGCCCGCGCTCGGTCACCGTCGCGATCTCGAACACCGGCCACACCGAGCAGACGATGATCGTCGCCGAGGCGGCGCGCAAGGCCGGCGCGTCCGTCATCTCCATCACCGGACGCCAGAGCCCGCTGTCGGAGATCGCCACAGTGCCGCTGATCGCACGCACCTTCGAGGACACCGACGTCTACACGCCGTCGACCAGCCGCCTCGCCGGTCTCGTCGTCATCGACATCCTCGCCACGGGCGTCGCGCTGCGCCGCAGCCCCGAGCACACCGCAGCCATCCGGCGGATGAAAAGCGAGCTCGCGTCGATGCGCCACCGCGACGCCGACGACGAGCAGGCCGCGGGCGGCGAGCAGGCGTCGTGACGTCGGCCGCGCGCCGCCGGGTGCTGGTCACCTCGCGGTCGTTCGGCGGCGGCGGCACCGACTTCGCCGCCGAGCTGGACGCCGCCGGCTACGAAGTCGTGCGATCGAGCCCCGCTCACGACCTCGCGGAGCTCGAGGCGCTCCTGCCCGGCGTCGACGGATGGATCGCCGGCACCGGCCCGGTCACGGCGGCGCACCTCGAGCTCGCACCCGCACTGCGGGTCGTCGCACGCTACGGCGTCGGGATCGACAAAGTGGACGTCGCGGCGGCCGCGGCGCGCGGCGTCGTCGTCACCAACACCCCCGGAGCGAACTCGAGCGCGGTCGCCGAGCACACCGTCGCCCTCCTCCTGGCCGCCCTCCGGGGCGTGCCCGCCGCCGACCGCCGCGTGCGGGCGGGCGACTGGTCGGGCTGGCAGGCACGCGAGCTGTCGGCCCTCACCGTCGGAGTGCTCGGCCTCGGGCGCATCGGACGCCTCGTCATCGAGCGCCTCGGCGGATTCCGTCCGCGCGTGCTCGGTGCCGACCCCTGGGTGCCGACCGACGACCCGATCTTCGACGAGATCGAGCGAGCGTCCGCCGACGACCTCGCCCGATCGTGCGACGTCGTCACCCTGCACGCCCCCGGGGGCCAGACCGTCGTCGACGACGCCTGGCTCGGCGCATCCGATCGTCCGGTGCTGCTGGTGAACACCGCGCGCGCCGACCTCATCGACGAGGATGCCGTCGCCGCCGCGCTGCGCTCCGGCCGCGTCTGGGCCTACGCAGCCGACACCCTGGCGACCGAGAACCATGGCGAGGGCGCCTCACCCCTCCTCGCCCCCGACCTCGCCGATCGGGTCATCGTCACACCCCACCTCGCCGCCCAGACCCGCGAGGGCGTCGACGGCATGGGTCGCATGGCGACCGCCGATCTGCGTGCCGTGCTCGAGGGCCGTGAGCCGCGGCACCCGGTCGCGCCATGAGCGATGCCATGACCGGGATGCGCGGGCAGGTCCGCACGGTGACGGGCGACGTCGAGCCCGACGCCCTCGGCACCGTGAACTACCACGAGCACCTGTTTCAGCGCTCCCCGCTGCTGCCGGGCGACGACCTCGACGACGAAGACGCCTCGGGGCGCGAGGCAGCCGAGCTGCGAGAGTCGGGCTTCGCCGCGCTCGTCGACGCGACCCCGCTCGGCCTGGGACGACGACCTGACGCGATCCGCCGCATCTCGCGCGCCACGGGCCTCACCGTCGTCATGACCACCGGCGTCCACCGCCGCGAGCACTACGCCGCGGACCACCCGCTGCTCCGGGCATCCGAGGACGAGCTCGTGGCCGCATTCCACCGCGACCTGACGGTCGGTGCCGCCGAGGGGCTCTCGCCGGCGTCCCTCGACTCGGAGCCCGACCAGGATGCCGCGCCGCGCGCCGGGGTGCTCAAGGCCGGCCTCGGCTATTGGCGCATCGATGACGCCGCCCGCCGGGCGATCGCCGCGGTCGGAGCCGCTCATCGCGACACCGGCGCCCCGGTCATGGTGCACCTCGAGCACGGCTCGGCCGCCCACGAGGCCCTCGACGCCCTCGCGTCCGTCGGCGTCGCAGCCGATCGCGTCGCGCTCGCCCACATCGACCGCAATCCCGACCCGGGCCTGCACGCGGAGCTCGCCGCGCGCGGCGCGTTCCTCGGTTACGACGGCGCTGCGCGGGCGCGCGACTGGCCCGACGCGGTGCTGATCGACTGCCTCACCGAGACCGCGCGGCGCGGCGGCGCCGACCGCGTGCTGCTCGGGGGCGACGTCGCCCGCGCGACGCGGTACCGCGCCTACGGCGGCATCCCGGGCCTGCGCTATCTCGGCGACCGCTTCGTGCCACGCCTGCGCGACGCCGCCGGCGACGACGTCGTCGATCGCGTCCTGCGACGGAACCCCGCCGCCTGGCTAGCCTGGCGCGTCTGACGCGAGCGAGCCGGCGGCGGGGACTTTCCGTCAGACGCGGACGGGGTTCAGATCGCCGGCCGAGCGGATGATGCCGGGCGCCGTGAAGACGTGCGGATCGATCCCGGCAGGGGCCGTGATGGTGAACGTCTCGCTCTCTCCGGGAAGCAGCGTCACGAGGCCGCGATCCACTCGCGCCGTCGCGTCGATGCGGTCGACCTGCAGCACGAGGTCCTTCACGAGCGATCGAGCCGTCATGCGCACCTCGTAGCCCGCATCGGTCGCGACCGCGGAGGCCTCGAACCCATCGGGCTCGAGCGCGAGCATGGGGTCCTCGGCGAAGTACCAGAGTGCGCGCTCCTCGGTCGACAGCTCGGCGGCGATCAGCTCGCGGGCCGGATCCGACGCCGTGGCGACTGTGTCGGGCACCGGCACCGTCACCGCCTGGCGGGGTGCGATGCTCACCGTGGCCGGCTCGTCGGCCGAGACCGCACCCTCGAACCCGATACGCCGCAGCGACAGCGCGGCATCCCACACCGCATCCGTGTCGTTGTGCAGGACGACGGCCAGGCCCCGCCCGCGTGGCTGGATGGTGACGAAGCGGTCGGCGTACACGGCGCGCAGCGCGTGCCACAGCGGCTTGCGATGACCGTGCCCATCGACGGCGGCCCACGAGATGACCGGCCAGCAGTCGTTGAGCTGCCAGACGATCGCACCCTGGTTGAGGGGATGCAGAGACCGGAAGTGCTCGATCCCGAAGCGCACAGCGCGCGCCTGATTGAGCTGAGTCGCCCAGTGCCAGTCCTCGATCGAGCGCGGCGCGGCGATATGGGCGCCGAGGCCCCGCTCGAGCTTGCCGTTGCCGTCCTGCGCCTTCTGGTGCACGAGCATGAGCGGGCCGTACGGGTCGGCCGGCTCATCGTGGACGACGGAGAACAGCGTCGACCATGCGGGCGGACCTTGGAAGCCGAACTCGGATACGAACCGCGGGCGGTACGTGCGGTAGACGTCGTAGTCGACCTGATTCCAGACGTCCCAGATGTGCGTCGTGCCGTGCGCGGGGTCGTTGGGGTGCACGTACGAGCTGAAGCCGTACGGGCTTCCGGGCGAGTAGGGCGTCGTGGGCGCGAGCTCGGCCACGATCTCGGGGAAGAGCCGCTGGTAGTAGCCGTCGCCCCACGTCGCACCGCGCAGCCGGGGCCGCCACTTCCAGTCGACCCAACCCCAGATGTTCTCGTTCCCGCCGTTCCAGATCACGAGGCTCGCGCGGCCGGTCAGGCGGGCGACGTTGTCGCGCGCCTCAGCGGCGAACTCGTCCCACAGCTCGGCGTCCTCGCTGTAGGCCGCGCACGCGAGCAGGAAGTCCTGCCAGACCAGGATGCCGCGCTCGTCGGCGAGGTCGTAGAAGTCCTCCGACTCGTAGATCCCGCCGCCCCAGACGCGCAGCAGGTTCATGTTCGCGTCGACGGCGTCGTCGAATCGCTCGGCGAGACGCTCGCGCGTCACGCGCGGAAAGAAGGTGTCCTCGGGAATCCAGTTCGCGCCCTTGATGTACACGGGACGACCGTTGACGACGAGCGCGAAGGGGCTGCCATCCTCGTCCGCCTCGACGTCGAGCCTCACCGAGCGGAAGCCGATGCGACGACCGGCCTCGACCTCGCCGACCGCGACCCGCAGGTCGTACAGCGGCTGGTCGCCGTAGCCCCGGGGCCACCACAGCTCGGCATCCGCGGCGCGCAGCGACAGGGTCACGCGAGCGTCACCGTGCGCGACCGATGCGGCAGCACGCGCGCCCGCGACCTCGGCCACGATCTCGCGGGCCCCCGTGCCGGCGGCATCCGCGTCGAGCGCCTGCCACTCAAGCTCGACGTGAACGTCGACCCGCCGCGGGTCGTCATCGACGCCGATGACGGGACGAAGGGCGGCGATGCGGACGTCGCTCCAGCCCTCGATGCCGATGTCACGCCAGATGCCGGCCGTCACCACGGCGGGACCCCAGTCCCACCCGAAGTTGCACGCCGACTTGCGGATCGTGTTGAAGGGATGGACGTATGAGTGCGGACGCTCACCCAGGACCGCCTCCCGCTCACGGGCGTAGGCGATGGGCGACGAGAACTCGACGCGCAGGACGTTGTCGCCCTCGCGGAGCAGCGCGCCGAGCCGCCACCGGTAGGTGCGGTGCTGATTGACGGTTCGGCCCAGCTCTCGACCGTTCAGACTCACGCGAGCGACGGTATCGAGCCCGTGCGCGACGAGGTCGTGGATCGCCTCGCCGTCGTCCGACCAGGCGAAGGTCGTCTCGTACGCCCAGTCGGAGTGACCGATCCAGGCGAGCGCCGACTCGTTGTCGTCGATGTAGGGGTCGGGGATCAGGCCGGCGGCCAGCAGATCGGTGTGCACGACTCCGGGCACCGTCGCAGGGATGCTCGAACGAGTGGTCTCGGCGAAGGTCTCCGGCACGTCTCCAGCGACGTGCGTGAGGTGCCAGCCGGAATACAGGGCATGGAAAGTCACCCTCTAGAAGTAGCACAACTACCGGAATACCGCGCCTCCTGCCGCGCTTACGCGCGTTCGTTGCACCTCGCACGCCTATTCACGTAGTATCACTACCGATCCGAGACCCGGGTCGTGATGAATGGATGTGAGCATGTGCGCCGCTGCACGACCGGCTGAACCCGCCGCCCTCACCGTCGAGGCCCTCGCCGGAGCTCTCGCGGGTCCCACCGAACGGTACGAGAAGCACCTCGCCGACCTGCGCGGCCTCTACCGCGATGCCGAAGCCTTCGAGACCGCCGTCGCGGCCGATGACGGGACTCCCGTGTACTGGGTCGACAGCAGCACACCCGACACCGGCCGCGGAGCCCTCACGATCGGGCTCAGCGTGCTGCGCCCCGGCCGAGTCGGCGACGAATGGGCGATGACGCGCGGCCACCTGCACGCACAGGCCGAATTCGCGGAGCTGTACTTCGGCATCTCGGGGTCGGGCGTCATGCTCCTCGACAGCGTCGACGGAGAGTCTCGGGCCCTGCCGATCGCACCCGGCGTCGCCGTCCACGTGCCGGGCGGATGGGTGCACCGCAGCGTCAACGTCGGCGACGAGCTGCTCGTGACACTGTTCGCGTACGCGACCGAGGCGGGGCAGGACTACGGCATCATCGAACGCGCGGGCGGGATGAGCCAGCTCGTGGTCGCCGACGACACCGGCGGCTGGACCACCCGCCCCAATCCGGACCACGGAGGCTACCGTGCCTGACACCACCATCGCACCCGGCGCCGAGAGCGTCCTGGCCGACCTCGCCGCGCATATCGACATCAGCTGCGTCCAGGCGCAGCACGCGCGCGCCGACGTCGAGGAGCTCGCGCGGCGCGCCGTCGCGGGAGGCTTCGTCAGCGCGCATGTCCTTCCGGGGTGGCTCCCCGTCATCCGCGAGCTGCTCACCGGGTCTCGCGTCCTCGCCGGATCGCCCGTCGGCTTCCCCAGCGGCGGTGCGACCACCGCGACGAAGGTCGCCGAGGCGCGCGAGCTGCTCGATCTCGGCGCGCAGGAGCTCGACGTCGTCGTGGCGATCGGCCGCCTGCGCTCGGGCGAGACCGACTACGTGACCGACGAGCTCGCCGCGGTCGCGGACGTGGTCGGCGGACGGGTGCCGCTGCGCGCGATCCTCGAGGTCGGGCACCTCGACGAGGCCGCGATCCGCCGTGGCGTGGATGCCGCCGTCGCGGCCGGAATCCCGTGGATCAAGACGGGCACCGGGTGGTCGGGCCGCCCCACGACGATCGATCACATCCGGATCATCGCCGACCAGGTCGACGGCCGCGCCGCCATGAAGGCCGCCGGCGGCATCCGCGACATCGAGACGATCCGGACCATGGCGGCCCTGGGGGTCACCCGGTTCGGCATGAACGCCGACTCGGCCGTCGCGGCGGTCGCGGCGGCGGCAGGCGAACGGGGAGACGACGCATGAGCATCATCCAGACCATGAACGCGGCCGAGCTGCGGCCGGCGCAGACCCCGACGCTCTACTTCATCGGCGTGACGACCGGCCGATCGTCGATCCAGCAGGTGTTCCCACGCTGGGCCGACGAGCTCGGGCTCGACGGCGCCGTGCTGCAGGGCATCGACCTGCCCCTCCATGCACCGCGTGAGGACTACCGCCGGGTCGTCGAGTTCATCGCGAACGACCCGTTGAGCCTCGGCGCCCTCGTCACCACCCACAAGATCGACCTCTACGCCGCCTGCGCCGACATGTTCGACGAGATCGACCCGTTCGCGCGCCTCATGGGCGAGACGAGCTGCATCTCCAAGCGCGGCGGGCGGCTCATCTGCCACGCGAAGGACCCGATCTCGAGCGGCCTCGCCCTCGACGCGTTCCTGCCCCGCGGGTACTGGGACGGCTCGGGTGCCGACGCCCTCTGCATGGGTGCCGGTGGCTCGACGATCGCCATCAGCTGGTACCTCTCGCGTCGTGAGTCGGGCGCCGACCGCCCCCGGCGCATCATCGTCACCAACCGGTCGGCGCAGCGCCTCGACCACATCCGCGCGATCCATGCCGAGCTCGATACCGACACCGTCTTCGAGTACGTCCTGACTCCGACGCCCGAAGACAACGATCGCGTGCTCGCCGGTCTCGCGCCGCGCTCGCTCGTGGTCAACGCGACCGGTCTCGGCAAGGACGCGCCCGGCTCGCCGCTCACCGCCGCCGGTGTCTTCCCCGAGCACGGCGTCGCGTGGGACCTCAACTACCGCGGCGACCTCGTGTTCCTCGACCAGGCACGTGCGCAGGAGCAGTCCCGCGCACTACAGGTCGAAGACGGATGGATCTACTTCGTGCACGGCTGGACGCAGGTGATCGCCGAGGTGTTCGACGTCGACATCCCCACCTCGGGAGCGTCGTTCGACCGGCTCGGCGAGCTCGCCGGCTCGACGCGCTGACGATGACCGACCTCGGCGCGGCGCCAGACCTCGTCCTGGCCTACGACCTCGGCACCGGGGGCTGCAAGGCCTCGTTGTGGACGCCCGCGGCGACGATGCTCGCCGAGACCGTCGTGCCCTACCCGACGAGCCATCCCGCGCCCGGACGCAACGAGCAGAGACCGGCCGACTGGTGGGATGCCGTCGCCGCGTCGACCCGGCAGCTGCTGGAACGCTCCCCCGGAGCACGCGAGCGCATCGCCGGCATCGCCCTGTCGGGTCAGAGTCTCGGCGCCGTCCAGATCGACGACGACGGCGAGCTCGTCGCTCCCACGACCCCGATCTGGTCCGACACCCGCGGGCGCCCGGATGCCGTCTTCGGCGACCTGTCCGAGGCCGAGTGGTACCGGCGCACCGGCAACGGGTTCGGGGCCGCGCTGTACCCGCTGACGAAGGCCGCCGCGTTCCGCGCGGAAGACCCCGGCTCCTGGGCGCGCACGCGGCACCTCGTCGGATCGAAGGACTGGATCAACCTGCGCCTGACCGGCCAGCTCGCGACCGACCCCTCGATGGCGTCGGGCAGCGGAGCCTACGACCTCGCGACGGGCGACTACGACGACGAACTACTCGCCGCCGCCGACCTCCATCGCGACGTTCTTCCGCGCATCGCGCCGTCGTCGGAGCGGGTGGGCTCGCTCACCCGGGCGGCCGCCACAGCGCTCGACCTGCCGACCGGCATCCCCGTGTTCGCCGGCGCCGTCGACAACGCGGCCATGGCACTCGGCTCGCGCGGCACCGCCGAAGGGCGCATCTACGCCGCGCTGGGGTCGTCGAGCTGGATCACCGTCACCTCGGCGCGACCGGTCATCGATGAGCACGCGCGTCCCTACGTCTTCGCGCACGCGATCCCCGGCATGTTCGTCAGCGCCCTGTCGACCTTCAGCAGCGGCACGAGCCTCGAGTGGCTGCACGCGACCCTCGCGCCGGGCACCGACACCGCGGCGTTCATCGATCTCGCGGCCGGCAGCGTCCCCGGGGCCCGCGGCGTGAGCTTCGTCCCCACCCTCGCCGGCGGCACTCCGCTCGAGGGCGGCAGCGGTGTCCGGGGCGGCTTCACGGGTCTCCACCTGGGCGCCGGTCCCGCCGACCTCGTACGCGCCTGCCTCGAAGGCATCGCGTTCTCGCTCGACCGCAGCCTGACGCTCATGCGCGAGCTCAGCGGCTCGCGCGAGGCGCTGCTCATCACCGGCGGCGGCAGTCGTTCTCCTCTGTGGAACGGCATCTATGCCGACATCCTGCGATCTCCCCTGCAGCGCTCGGCCGTGGACCAGCAGGCCGCGACGCTCGGCGCGGCCGCCATCGCACTCGTCGGACTCGGCATCTGGGACGACTACGGGCGAACGGATGCCGCGCACACGGGCCTCGACGAGATCGTGCCGACCTCACCCGAGTCGTACGCCGGCGCCCGAGATCGATTCGACGCGGCCGTCTCGGCGCTCGCCTCCCTCACCCCGACACAGGAGAACTCCTCATGACCGACCTTCCCCTCGTCGTCATCACCGGCGCGAGCTCCGGCATCGGCGCCGCCACCGCGCGGGCCTTCGCCGCCGCAGGCCACCCCCTGCTGCTCATCGCCCGTCGCCTCGAGCCCATGGTCGAGCTCGGCCTCGAGAACGCCGAGCTCGCCGCCGTCGACGTCACGGACACCGCGGCGGTGGCCGACGCGCTCGCCCGCGCCGAGGAGCGCTTCGGCCCCGCCGACCTGCTGGTCAACAACGCGGGGCTCATGGCCCTGTCGGCGGTGGCCGAGCAGGATCCCGCGCTCGTCCAGGAGCAGTTCGACGTCAACTGCGTCGCGCTCATGAAGAACAGCCAGCTCGTGCTGCCCGGGATGCAGGCGCGCCGCCGCGGCACGATCGTCAACATCGGCTCGATCGCGGGCAAGCAGCTGTACACCGACCACACCGTCTACAACGGCACGAAGTACGCCGTCCACGCCATGACCGAGGGGCTTCGCCGCGAGAACGCCGCTCACGGCGTGCGGGTGCTGCTCGTCGCCCCGGGGATGGTCGACACCGGTCTGCTCGGCAACACCGGCGAGGGCGCCGTCCTCGACGGCTACCTCGACTACAAGAGCAGCATCGGCGGCGGCCTGCGTCCCGGCGACATCGCGCAGGCGATCCTGACCGCCTACCAGCTGCCCCAGCACATCAGCTTCCGCGAGATCGTGGTCGCCCCGACGTCGCAGGACGCCTGATGAAGCGTGGGGGCATCCCCGACGCCGGACCGCTGCGCGGCGAACCGATCGTGCCGGTCGTGGTGCTGCACGATGCGGATGACGCGCACCCTCTCGCCGACGCGCTCGTGGCCGGCGGCATCCGGTGCGCTGAGATCACGCTGCGGACCGCAGCGGGCATCGACGCCATCCGCGCGCTGCGCGATCGTGGCGACATCCTCGTGGGCGCCGGCACCGTCGTCGACCCCGACCAGGTCGACGCGGTCGTCGAGGCGGGAGCCGCATTCGCCGTCTCGCCGGGCTTCGACGCGGACGTCGTCGACCGCTGCACCGAGCGCGGCCTGCCGATCGTGCCCGGCGTCGCCACGGCCAGCGACATCCAGGCGGCGCTGCGCCGCGGCCTCCGCTATCTGAAGCTCTTCCCCGCGGGACTCGTCGGCGGCCTCGCCGCGGTCCGGGCGTTCGCCGGCCCGTTCCCCGACGTGCGGTTCCTGCCGTCGGGCGGGGTCTCGGCCGCCAACGCCGCGGAGTACCTCGCCGACCCCGCCGTGTTCGCCGTCAGCGGCTCGTGGATGGTGCCGGCCGACGCGCTCCGCGCCGGCGATTGGGATGCCGTCGAGCGCCTCTCGCGCGCCGCTCAGACCTGAGCCCGCGGACCCGCCAGCGCCTCGCGCAGCACGATCGCGGCACCGCCGAGGGCGGCCGAGCGGCTCGGGTCGGCCGAGGCCACGACCCGCACGGGGTGAGAACGGCGCGCGAAGAAGGTGTCGTCCAGGACCGAGCCGATCCGTTCGGCGAACACGGGCCCGGCGCCCGCGAACCCGGCCCCTGTGAGCACGACGAGGTCGAGGTCCAGGAGGTTCACGAGGCTCGTCACCGCGACGGCAAGCGCATCCGCCGACTGCGCAACCGTGTCGACGGCGTGGGGGTCGTCGCCCCCGCCCGCGCGCGCCGCGATGTCGATCCAATCGCGACGCTCGCCCGACACGGCGAAGTAGCGTTCCTCCGCCGCGGGCGGTGCGGCGAACAGCTCGAGACAGCCGCGGTTGCCGCAGTGGCAGCGCGGTCCGTCGAGGTCGATCGACACGTGACCGATCTCCCCCGCGTTACCGCTGATGCCGCGAAGCAGCTCGCCCGCGATCATGATGCCGGCCCCGATACCGATGCCCATGTGGATCGTGGCGAACGTCCCTTGGCCGTTCGTCGCGCGCGACCAGTACTCCCCCGCGGCAGCGGCGGTCGCGTCGTTCTCCATGACGACCGGCAGGGCGAGAGCCTCGGCGAGCGCGTCGCGAATGCTGAAGTCCGACCAGGGCAGCGATGACGGCAGCTGCACGGCGGCTCCACTCAGGATGTCGATCGGCCCCGGCACGACCATGCCCACACCCGCGACGATCTCGCGCTCGATGCCCGCCTCGGCGATGATCGAGTCGACCTCGTCCGCGATGCGCCGGACGACCTCGGCCGGCTCGAGACGGTCGGCCCCCGGCCCGGAGCGCTCGGCGACGAGCTCGCCCCACACGTTGACCACGACGTACGAGGTCGCGGCGAACCCCAGCACGATGCCGATCGCGTAGCGCGAGTCGGGCCGCGCCTCGAGGAGCGTCCGCCGTTTGCCGCCGGTCGGCTCCCCGACGCCGGTTTCGACGACGAGACCGTCGGCGATGAGGTCGCGGACGACGGTGGTCATGGTCGCGGGTGTCAGCGCGGTCGCCTCCGCGAGCTCGGTGCGGCTGATCGGGCCCGCCACCCGGATGAGCTCGAGCACGACCGCGCGGGTGGGGCGCCGCGCGGGCGCGGCATCCGGCTCAGGGCCGGGACGCATCGGCGTGCCTGTCGGCGGCCCGTCGCGGCAGCAGGGCGAGGGTCGTACCGAGCGGGTCGGGCATCACGAAGTGCCCGAACGTGTCGTTGGCGAAGAACATGACGCCGTCCAGCATCCCACTCAGCTCGCCGTAGACGGCCCGCTGGCGATGCCAGAAGTGCGGCGAGTCGAGGTAGACCCGATACCAGTACCAGGGGTCGACGAAGTCGAGCGAGTAGATGATCTCGAGCTCGCCCCCGAGGCGATCGCGCAGCGCGATCTTGCTGCGAGCCGATTCGGCGATGTTGTCTTCGCGCGCGAGGACGGCGAAGTTCGACACGACGATGCCGCTCAGCGCCGCATACGCCTCGTCGGTCATGCCCCAGACGTCCTGCTCCACCTCGACGGGCCAGAACGAGTCCTGCCAGTAGATCCGCGCGCCGGCACCTGCACCCGCACCGGTGCCCGCACCCACACCAGCGTCGAGCAACTCGCGCAGCCGCGTGAAGAACCGCGTGACCGACGCGCGCCGTTCGGGAGTCGACTCCACAGCGTGCTCGGGATGCCAGATTCCGATGAGGCCGAACTGATTCCCGAGCGTGATGCCATCGAGCCCGAAGTCGGCGACGAACGCCGCGATCTGGCGTGCGGCGAAACGCTCGACCGGCTCGCCCGCCGGGATGCCGCTCGGATACGCCGCGTACGCCTCGGAGTCGGCGTCGAGCACCGCGGCGACATCGAGGAGACCCGGGGCGATGTTGCCGCCGGCATCCACCCATCCGGACGCCGCCTCGGGGTGCCGCTCGGTCTTCCACACGCACGCGCAGAACTCCGAGCCCGGCTCGAGGTACTCGAGCAGCACGAGCGGGATGCCGCGCCGCCGCGCCTCGTCGCGGAATGATCGGTAGATCGCGGCGAGCGTCGCGTAGTCCATGGGCTGCTCGCTCAGCACGAACGCCGGACCGGCGTGGTACGGATTCCCCGCGATGACCCGGTCCTCCCGCGCGACGCGCAGCCAGTGGCCGTTGTGGTCTCGCGTCGAGACGGCGGTGCCGACGTAGGAGTTGTAGCGGCCCCAGTCGAATCTCGTCGCCCCGTGCCCAGTGCCCGGGTATGCGAGCACATGATCGCCGTTACCGGCGCAGAAGGTGACGACGACCTCGTCGACGCGGTCGAACCAATCGGCGTAGTGATCGAAGAACGCCGCGACTCCGGGCTGCGGATCGGCGAGGTCGGCGAAGATCTTCGGAGTCACCCACGTGTGCGCCCGCTGTGGGCGACGCGCCTCGCCGGTCATGAGGTCTCCGCGAAGCGGCGGTGCGGGTCGGGCGCCGCATCCGCGAGCCGCTGCGTATACGGGTGCTGCGGATGCAGGATGACGTCATCGGCCGGCCCGCGCTCGACGATCTCGCCGTGATACATCACGAGGATCTCGTCGGAGAAGTGCCGCGCGGTCGCGAGGTCGTGCGTGATGTACAGCACCGCGAGATCGTCCTGGCGCTGGATGTCGGCGAGCAGGCGGAGCACGCCGAGCCGGATGGAGACGTCGAGCATCGACACCGGCTCATCGGCGATCAGCACCCGCGGGGACGGCGCGAGAGCGCGCGCGATGGCGACCCGCTGTCGCTGCCCGCCCGACAGCTCGTGCGGGCGCCGATGCAGGTACTCGTCGGGATCGAGCTGCACGCGTTCGAGCAGCTCGGCGGCGGCCCGCTGCACCTGGGCCCGTCCCCGCGCACGCCCCGACATCACGAGGGGACGGGCGATGTGGTGATAGATCGAATGGAACGGGTTGAGCGAGGCGAACGGATCCTGGAACACCATCTGCACCGCGGTGCGGTACTCGCGTGCTGTGCGGCCGCGCGTCGGGGGCTTCTCGCCGTCGAGCAGGATCTCGCCGCCGCTGGGCTGCTCGAGCAGCAGGAGCATCTTGGCGATCGTCGACTTGCCGCTGCCGCTCTCACCCACCAGCGCGACGGTCTGCCCGTAGTCGATCGAGAGGTCGACGCCTTTCACCGCCTCGACGGCGCCGCGCCCCGTGCCGTAGGTCTTGCGCAGGCCGATGGCCTCGATCGCGCTCATGCGCCCTCCTCCGTCGTCGAGGTCGCCGCGCCGGCATACCCCAGTCGTTCGCCCGTGAGGCTCGGGAACGCGGCGAGCAGCTCACGCGTGTACGGGTCTCGCGGCCGGTGATAGATGTCTCGCGTCGAGGCGAGCTCGACGATCTCGCCGCGCCGCATGACCGCGATCCGGTCGCTGATCTCGAGCAGCAGCGGCAGGTCGTGCGTGATGAAGATGACGGCGAAGCCCAGTTCGTCGCGCAGCCGGGTGATCTCGGCGATGATCTCGCGCTGCACGACGACGTCGAGGGCGGTCGTCGGCTCATCCATGATCATCACCGGCGGGTCGAGCAGCAGCGCCATCGCGATCATGACGCGCTGGCGCATCCCGCCCGACAGCTCGTGCGCGTACGCGTCGAGCCGCTCGGCCGGCACTCCCACGACGCGCATGAGGTGCTCGCAGCGGTCGCGGCGCTCCTGCTTCGTCATCGTCGGGCGGTGCGTCGTCAGCACGTCCTCGAGCTGCGCGCGCACGCGCAGCACCGGGTTGAGCGCATTCATCGCACCCTGGAACACCATCGAGATGCGATCCCAGCGGAACGCCCGCAGTGCCGCGCCCTCGAGCTCGTCGACGCGCACCGGCTGGTCACCGCCCAGGAAGCGGACCGCCCCGCCGACGACCTCGGCCGGCGGCTTCAACAGCTGCGTGATGCCGTAGGCGAGGGTGGTCTTGCCGCATCCCGACTCGCCCGCGATGCCGAGGATCTCGCCGCGCCGCAACTCGAAGCTCACTCCCGCGACGGCGTGGACGACGGGGTCCGAGGCGTAGTCGATGCGCAGGTCCTCGATGCTCAGCACGATGTCGTTCACGAGAGGGCCTTCCGACGGGGACGCGCCGCGACGGGCAGACGCAGCTTGGGGTTCACGATCTCGTCGAGGGCGAAGTTGACGAGCGACAGCGCGGCACCGAGCGTCGCGATGAGCAGGCCCGGCGGCACGAACCACCACCATGCCCCGGCCCGCAGTGCCGAGTTCATCTGCGCGTCATAGAGCATGCGCCCCCACGTGTAGTCGCCCGTCACACCGAGGCCGAGGTACGACAGCCCCGCCTCGGCGAGGATCGCCGACACGACGCCGAAGATGAAGGACGACGCGAGGATGGGCAGCAGGTTCGGCAGGATCTCGACCGTGATGATGCGGAACGTGCGTTCGCCGGCGACGCGTGCAGCGGCGACGTAGTCGCGGTTGCGCAGGCTCAAGGTGACCGCGCGCAGCACGCGCGCGCCGCCGGCCCAGCTCGTGAGCGCCAGGATCAGGGCGACGACCCCGAGACCGCGGCTCTCGACGTAGCTCGACACGACGATGATGAGCGGCAGCCCCGGGATGACCAGGGCGATGTTCGTGATGAGCGAGAAGCCCTCGTCGAACCAGCGTCCCAGGTAGGCGCCGACGATGCCGAAGAACGCCGAGAGCACGAGGCTGAGCACGCCGACGACCACACCGATGAGCAGCGAGTTCGTCGTCGACACGGCGAGCTGCGCGAAGATGTCCTGCCCCTTCTGCGTCGTGCCGAGCCAGAACTCGGCGCTCGGCGGGGTGATCCCGATCGGGCGGATGCGGAACGGGTCGCCGACGAAGAGCGGGGCGACGAGGCCGAACAGCACGATGGCGCCCGTGATCGACAGTCCGACCACCAGCTTCGTGCTGACGGGGCGACGACGACGGCGGCGCGGCGACAGCTGCGCGAGGGTGGCGGTGACCGATTGCGACGACATCCGTTACCTCCGGATCCGGGTACGGGGGTCGATGACTCCGTAGAAGAGATCGACGATGAGGTTGGCGGCGAGCACGGCCAGCGTGATCACGAGGAACAGACCCTGCATGAGCGCGTAGTCGTTGTTGTTCACCGACTGCAGCAGGGCGTATCCGATGCCCGGATACGAGAAGACCTGCTCGGTGACGAGCGAGCCCGAGACGACGAAACCGAGCGACAGGGCGAAGCCGGCGACGGAGGGGAGGATCGCGTTCCGCGCGGCGTACCGCTGCCGCACCCGCACCGGCGAGAGGCCCTTCGCCTCAGCCGTGGTGATGTAGTCCTCCGACAGCGTCGCGACCATCATGTTGCGCATGCCCAGCATCCAGCCGCCGACCGAGCTGATGACGATCGTGAGGGCCGGCAGGAAGGCGTAGTACACGGCGCTGCCGACGAAGTCGGCCGACCAGCCCGGCATCGTGCTGTAGATGTCGTACCCGCCGAAGGCGGGGAAGATCGGCCAGATCACCGCCAGCAGGTACACCAGGATGATGGCCATCCAGAAGTACGGCACCGCCTGCAGCATCGTCGTGATGGGGATGAGGTTGTCGAGCCAGCCGCCGCGGCGCCACCCGGCGATCGTGCCGAGGGTGATGCCGAGCACGAACGAGAGCACGGTCGACACCCCCACGAGCACGATCGTCCACGGCAGCGCTTGCGAGATGACGTCGACGACCGGCGTCGGGTAGTAGGTGATCGAGGGCCCGAAGTCGAACGTCAGCACGTTGCGGAGGTACCCGAGGTAGGCCTCCCAGACCGGCACGTCGGTGCCGGTTCCCAGCAGCAGCTCGAGGCTCTGCCGCGCCGCCGGGCTGACCGGACCCTTCTGCGCGAGCTTGGCGAGCATGATGTCGACCGGGTTGCCCGGCAGCAGGCGCGGGATGAAGAAGTTCAGGGTCACGGCGGCCCACAGCGCGATGCCGTAGAACGCGAGCTTCTTTCCGTAGTACTTCATCTCCGCGCCTCCCGCGCGACCCGGCGCCTCATCCCCACCGGCTCACTCCCCGACCGGCTGAAGGTTCGCCGCCACGACGCCCAGGTTCCAGATCGACCAGGCGGCGGGGAACGCGTACAAGTCGTCCTCGGTCGGCCAGCCGGTCGCGTCGTCGGTGTTGTAGTAGGTGACCGTCGGCACGACGAGCACGGGGATGTAGGGCATCGACGCCGCGATGATCCGCTGGATCTCGAAGTACAGTTCCCGGCGTCGCTCCGGGTCGACCTCGACGCGCGCCTGGTCCACGAGGGCGTCGACCTCGGGGTCGGTGTAGCGCGAGTAGCTCGTGGGAGCCTGCTCGCCCACCGGCGCCGTGGCAGCGGTCGTGTAGTAGTTCGCGTAGATGTAGTACGGATCGGCTGACGGCCCCTGGTAGACGCCGTCCATCGTGAACGAGAACTTGCCCGAGAAGCGGTTCTCGTTCCACTGTGCGCCCGGGAGTGCCTCGGGCTTCAGATCGATGCCGATGTCGGCGAGCTGCTGCGAGGCGACCTCGACGGCCGTGACGTAGGAGGTCCACTCCTGCGGAACCTGCACGGTGACGCTCAGTCGCTCGCCGTCCTTCTCGTAGATGCCGTCGGCGCCCGGAGCCCATCCGGCCTCCTGGAGCACGGCCGCGGCGGCTGCGGGGTCGGCGGACGGGGAGGTCGTGTCGCCGAGGTCCGACGCGATGTACTCGGCGTCGCGCTCGGGCAGCAGCATGGCCGGCGAGACCGCGCCGCCGAGGCCCTCGAAGGCGATGTCGATGATCTCCTGGCGGTCGAGACCGAGGCTGATGGCGAGTCGGACGGCGGGATCCGTCTGAGGCCCGGAACATCCCAGCGAGGCATCGGCGCACGCGATCCACGCGGTCTGGTTGATGGGCGTGTTGATCTGGTTGAGCGTCGGGTGCGACTCGACCTCGTCGGCGAAGTCGGGCACCAGGCCGGTGTTCCAGTCGAGCTGGCCGTTGACCATCGCGGTGGTGGCCGCGTCGCCGCTCGCGAAGGAGACGTAGCGCAGCGTCTCGAGCGCGGGCTTGCCCTCCTGCCAGTACGAGGCGTTCTTCTGCAGGACGTAGCTCTGGGGCGTGAAGGTCGAGAGCGTGAAGGGACCGGTGCCGACGGGCTCCTCGTTGACGAAGTTGGCGACGTCGTCGAACGTCGACCAGAGGTGTTCGGGCACGATCGCCGTGCGGCCGATGAGCTCGGGGCCGATCGGCAGCGACGGCTCGTCGAATGTGACGACGACGGTGTCGTCGTCGACCGCCTCGGCCGAGCCGGTGTATCCGATGGTGTTGATCTCGGGGGTGTCGGCGATGAGATCGAACGTGAACGCGACGTCCTCCGCGGTCAGGGCCTCGCCATCCGACCAGGTCACCCCGTCGCGCACCTGGATCGTCAGCTCGGTCGCCTCGTCGTTCCACGAATACTCGGTGCCGAGCATCGGCTTCGGCTCACCCACGGCGAGGTTGTTGTAGAAGAACAGCGGCTCGTAGATGGCCCCGAGCGTCGGCTGGAGCACGTTCGGCGAGAACGGGTTGAAGTTCTTCGTGATGTCGCCGATCGCGCCGGTCGAGATCGAGATGCCGCGGTCGTCGCCGCTCTGCGGAGCGCAGCCGCTGACGAGCAGCAGCGCGACGGCTCCCGCGGCGAGGGGCGTCGCGGCACGGGACCAGGGGGTACGGAGGATCATCGTCGTTCCTTTCCGACACGTCGATGTGCGGGCTCGGGGCCGGGTGGTCCGGCGAAAAGTAAAGTACCTGAAATTAGCTCGGATCGGTAGCCCGACTACAAAGAATGTCGGACAATCGGGCTCTTGTGGCCCCGAACGGCACTGATATACGGTGCTCGACATCAGATGTTCGTAGTCGCACTACCTGGTGTCGCCATCGACGGTCCCGAACCGCAAGCGACTGCGCTCCATCGACGCAGATAGGAGATCCCCCCGTGAAACGACGAATCGGCGCTGCGGTCGCAGCGGCCGCCACCGTGATAGCCGGCTCCGTGTCCGTCGGCGCGCTCGGACCCGTCTCTCCCGCTACCGCCGACGACACCGCGCCCGCAGAGCAGCGGACGGTCACCGTCGCACTCGATGAGACCGTGCAGGAGGACTACCTCGGCATCGGCGTGAACGTCATCCCGTGGAGCCTGCTCGAGGGCACCACGCGCCTCGGTTACGACGACGCTGACTGGGAGGTCGACGTCGAACGCATCCTGACGCTGCAGCCGAAGGTCGCTCGTGTCTGGTTCCAGATCGACTGGATGGAGCTGGAGAAGGGCCAGTACGACTTCGACAGCCCCGAGATGCGGGCCTTCTACCGGTACCTCGACGCGTTCGAGCAGGCAGGAACCGAGGTCCTCCTGAACTTCGGCTGGAAGGTCGGCGAGCGCGTCCACGACTGGTTCCTCTACCCCGGTGTGACCAAGCCCTACGAGAGCGCCCCCGGCGACCTCGACGCCTACGGCCGCTCGGCATCGGCGCTGCTCGACGAGCTGATCAACGCGCGCGGCTACGACAACATCGACTTCCTGACCTTCTACAACGAACCCAACGGCAGCTGGGACTTCGAGGGCCCCGCCGACCAGAAGGCGTACTACGCCGAGATGGCACGCAAGGTCCACGACCAGCTGATCGCGGACGGCCTTCGCGACGAGGTGCAGATCTGGGGCCCCGAGGAGGTCAACGCGCCCGACTGGACCCAGTACATGGCCGAGAACGCGGGCGACGTCTTCGACCAGTACTCGTTCCACCTCTACGGCGAGTCGTACGAGTTCCTCGGCAACGCGATCGACCAGCGACGGTCGACGATCGGCGACGCGCCGTTGAACCTCTCCGAGATGGGGTGGACCAACCCCGGCACGAGCGTCTGGGAGACCGGCTATGCGAACTACATCATCGGCAGCGCCAACAACGGCATCCATTCCAACCTCGTGTGGCAGCTCAACGGCGTCATGACCCACGACCCGGCCGGTGACACGAACGGCTCCTACAACCTGTGGGACTCGCTCGTCCTCGGTCTCGAGCCGACAGCCGCGTTCTACGAGGCCGGCCTGCTCATGCGGTACATCCCCGAGCACAGCACCGTGCTGGGCACCGAGACCTCGCACGACGACGTCCGCGCCACCGCGTTCCGGGATCGCGACGGCGAGCTCACCGTTCTCGTCGAGACCCAGTCGGGTTCGCCGAAGGTCGTACGCGTGGAATTCACCGGAGGCGACGTCACCGAGTCGTTCACGCGCCTGGCGTACTCCGACTCGATCGTCGAGCGGGAGAAGAACGCCCTGCTGCCCGCTTCGTCGGGAACGCTGACGCCCACGAGCAACGCGTTCACCGACGACGCGATCGGCGACGAGAACACCTTCGCCATCTACACGACTTCGCCTGCGGCGACCCAGGTGGCCGTCGACCCGGTCGAATCGACCGTCGCCGGTGGCGAGCAGCTCGACCTCGACGCGCGCGTCATCGACGGCTCGGGCGACCTGACCTGGTCCGTCGTCGGCGACGACAACGGCGCGGTCGACGCGGACGGCGTCTTCACGGCACCGGATGTCACGACCGAGCGCACCGTCGCGATCCGCGCGACTCTCGACGACGGCGTGTACGGCGTCGCTCAGGTGCTCGTGACACCGGCGTCCGAACCGGGGGTCGCTGACGCCCCGGTGTTCAGCCTCGAGCCCGGGCTGTACGAGTCGGTCGAGGCAGTGAGCATCACGACCGGGACGCCCGACGCCGAGATCCGGTACACGACGGACGGCAGCGTTCCGACGGCGGATTCGACGCTCTACACGGGGCAGATCGTGCTCGCGCCGCTCAAGACCACGTACCTTCGCGCGATCGCCGTCGGCGATGGGCTCGAGGACTCGGGGGTGACCTCGCGTCTCTACAAGGTGCGCGACGTGCAGAACGCACCCGACGGGTACGCCTTCTGCCAGTACCAGGACCGCGGCGTATGCGCCTTCGAGGGCGAGGCGAGTGTCGCATTCGGCTCGGATGGCCTGTTCCGCTACGGCACCTTCACCGGCGGCGTCGACTGCACCGCGGCGAGCTTCGGAGGCGACCCGAACCCGGACGGCGACAACCGGTGCTTCGTCAACCCCGACGTTCCCGAGGAGCAGCCGATCGTCACCATCTACAACGCCGGCTTCGAGCGGCCCGCCACCGGCGGGACGTCGAACGGACCGATGGTCAACGGATGGACGTTCAGCGCACGTGCCGGCATCCAGCACAACAACAGCGTGTTCCAGCCCGCTTTCCCTGCCCCGCAAGGAGAGCGCACGGCGTACCTGAAGAGCGACTCGGGGCTCGCGAGCCGCATCGACCAGACCGTGCGCTTCCCGGCCGGCACGTTCGCGATCACCTTCGCGGCGGCCAACCGCGTGGGCTTCGGCGGCCAGCAGGAGTTCGATGTTCTCGTGGACGATCAGAAGCTCGGACACTTCGTGCCGACGCGCGATGGGAAGTACACCGCGTACGAGACCGAACCGTTCACCGTCGCGGAAGGCGAGCACACGATCTCGTTCGTCGCGACGACGACCGAGGGCGACAACACCGGTTTCGTCGATGACGTCCAGGTGATCGCGGCGGGGACGCCGGACCCCGAGCCCGACACGGTCAAGCCGGTGGTGACACTCACCGCTCCGACGACGGCCGGTCCGCATCGGTCGCTCGAGCTGAAGGTCGACGCGACCGACGACCGCGGGCTCGCGCGCATCGTGGCCAATGTCTACCGTGACGGCACGCTCGTCAAGAGCACGCAGACCGCCGTGGACGGCGCCGCAGCCGCGACGCACGCGGCTTCGGTGACGCTGCCCGACGGCACCTACACGGTCCGTTACAACGCGCACGATCTGGCCGGCAATGTCGCGCAGACGAAGACGTTCGACGTGACGATCGACGCCACCGCGCCGACCGTCACGGTGAAGGACGGGGCGTCGTTCACGGCCCGCGACGGCGACGACTACTCGCTGGTGAGCTTCAAGCTGCACGACGCGGGCAAGATCGACAAGGCCGTGCTGAACGGCGTGACGAAGGATCTGACGAACAACGCGTGGTCGGACGTCAACTTCGTGAAGCCTGGGGTCTTCGGTGCCGTGTCGGGGGCGAACACGCTCGTCGTGCACGACGTCGCCGGCAACACCACGACGGTCGAGTTCACTCTGAGGTGAGCCGGGTCGTCGTCCACGAGGCGGGTCCGGTTTCGTCCGGACCCGCCTCGTGCGGTGTCGAGTGGGCGCATCGTGGGGGATGCCGCGGGATGTCGCCCCGTTACGGGTCCGCCATCGGTGCCGCGATGCGCGACCTATGCTCGCGCTACCCACCGCAGGGCCCCGCCATCCGAGGAGCATCATGTCGACCACCCCCGCCACCATCGGTGCGCAGATCGCCGAGTTCAACGTCGGTTTCACCGAGACGATCGGTCCCGAGCTCAGCGCCGTCTTCGCCGGCGAGCAGGCCGACCTGCGCGCCGCCGGAGGGCCGGAGAACGCCGTGTCCGTCGGCGACGTCCTGCCGTCCGCCGAGCTCGTCGCCACGTCCGGATCGCCGATCGGACTCGACGGGCTGCTCGCGGGCCGGCCCGCCGTGCTCGTCTTCTACCGCGGCGCATGGTGCCCGTACTGCAACATCACGCTCCGGCACTACGACAAGACGCTGGCCCCCGGACTCGCCGAGCGCGGCGTCTCGCTCATCGCGATCAGCCCACAGACACCCGACGGCTCGGCCGCCGCCGTCACCAACGGGGAGCTCGGCTTCACGGTCGTGTCCGACCCGGCCAACGCGTTCGCGGGCGCCCTCGGCATCGTCACCGCGCCCAGCGCCGAGGCTCAGGACGCCCACACCGCCCTGGGCTTCGCCGTCAAGGACAGCAACGCCGACGACACCCCGGCGATCCCGTATCCCACGGTGATCGTCGTCGGCGCCGACCGTGTCGTGCGCTTCGTCGACATTCACATCGACTACACGACGCGCACGGAGACTGCCGACATCCTCGCCGCCGTCGACGCGCGCTGAGGCCCGGGACTATCCGCGCCCGTTGACGAGCGGGATAACCTGCTCGGCGAAGCGCTCCAGCTCGTCGAGCGCGGGCGAGAACTGCAGCAGCAGGGTGTCGACGCCGACGTCCTGGAACTCCCGGATGCGGTCGGCGACCTGCTGCGGCGTTCCGATGAGCTCTGGGCGCAGGCCGCGGTTCGACACCGAGTACTCCCGCAGGCTGATCTCGACGTCGAGCTGCGACTTGGTCACGAAGTCCTGGTACGACTCGTAGGCCGCGCCCGAGCGCACGTCGGTGATACGCGCGAGCTCGGCCTGCGCCTCCTCCTCGGTGTCGCGGACGATCGCGAACGCCGCCATGCCGAAGTGCCGGAAGGCGGGCTTGCCGACGCGCTCGCGGCGCGCCCGCATGTCGGCGATCTTCGTCCGGAGCTCGTCAACCGTGCCGCCGTGCGTGACGTAGGCGTCGGCGAAGCCCGCGATCGCCGCCCGGCCCGCCTCGCTCTCACCGCCCGCGTAGATCAGCGGCGCCGTCACAGGCTTGGGTTCGAGGTGGGTGCCCTCGAGCGAGAAGTGACGCCCCTCGTGGCTGTACGGCGTCTGCGACCACAGCCCGTGCAGCACCTCGACGTACTCGGTCGTCAGCGCGTAGCGGTCGTCGTGGTCGGCGAACGAGATGCCGTACTGCCGCGCCTCCTCGGCCCACCACGCCGAGACGACGTTGAGCGTGAAGCGGCCCTGCGCGATCTCCTGGATCGTGGCGGCCTGCTTCGCGGCGAGCGCGACGGGGTGGTAGCTCGGCCGCAATGCGGCCATGATCTCCAGGCGCGAGGTCACGGCTGCGGTCGCGGTGGCGATGGCCCAGGCGTCGAGGGCGGGGCCGTTATGCCCCTTGATGTCGTTGAGGTTCAGCTCGGGGACGAGGGTCACGTCGAAGCCGCCGTCCTCCGCGGCCCGGGCGATGCGCGCGATGTGCTCGAAAGTCGCGGGCGTGTGCTCGTCGGCGACGTTGCGCAGCCAGCCGCCGTAAGTGGGGGTCCAGTATCCGAACCTCATGGTGCTCCCTCTCCGGCGGAACATCCGTCGGTCCCGTCGATCCTCACACGCGCGGTGACGTCGGGACGCGCGGGAGTCCGCGTCGCGTCATGCTCCGTCACGCGGCCCGCGACCCGGCTCGATCGGCTTAGCCTGACGGGATGTCGACTTCTCCGCAGGTGTACGTGATCCACGAGAACCCTGAGTGGTGGGCGCCCTTCGCCGCCGCGTTCGCCGCCGAGAACGTGCCCGCCGAGCAGTGGCTGCTCACCGACGGATCCATCGATCTGTCGGCCGAGCCGCCGCAGGGGGTCTTCTGGTCGCGCCTGTCGGCATCGGCGCACACGCGCGACCACGCGCAGTCGAAGGAGTACGGCCGGGCGGTACTGCGGTGGCTCGAGTCGTGGGGCCGCACGGTGATCGGCGGCAGCCACGTCCTCGAGTTCGAGGTCAGCAAGGTCGCCCAGCACGCCGCCCTGCGGGCGAGCGGCATCGATGTCCCGCACACCGTCGCCGTCTTCGGCACCGGTGACCTGAAGGAGCGCGCACGCGAGTTCCCGGTGCCGTTCATCAGCAAGCACAACCAGGGCGGCAAGGGTCTCGGCGTCCGCCGCTGGGACTCCCACGACGAGTTCGACGCCTGGGTCGACGGGCCCGACTTCGAGGCATCCCCCGATGGCATCACGCTCATCCAGGAGTTCCTGTTCGCACGCGAACCGTTCGTCACGCGCGCCGAATACGTCGGCGGCGAGTTCGTCTACGCCGTCCGCGTCGACACGAGCGCGGGCAGCTTCGAGCTCTGCCCCGCCGATGCGTGCGTCGTCGACCCCGCGGCGGGCACGGGTGCCACCCCCGCCTATCCGCCCTTCGCGCTGCGCGACGAGATCACCGCCGATCATCCCCTGGTCGTGCAGCACCGCGACTTCCTGCGCACCGTCGACATCCGCATCGCCGGGATCGAGTTCGTCGAGACGATCGACGGGCGACTCGTCACCTACGACCTCAACACGAACACGAACTACAACCCCGACGTCGAGGCCTCGGCTCACGCGTCCGGACCCGGTGAGATCGCCCGGTTCCTCGGCGGACTGCTCTCGTCGTCCTCCTCCGCGGCCTGAGCCGCCGCGATCATCGCGTCGTAGCGCGCGCATCGGCTCGCCCACAAGACGGTCGCGTAGACCATCACTCCACGCCCCCGGCGTTCAGACCCTTTGCGAGAGTCGGATGGGGGCGCACGTCGCCGACCGACAGGGCACCAGGACAGGGCACGGCGATGACATCACCGCAGCCCGTATCGGCGGGCAGGACGACCGCGACCCCCGGCAGCCGTTCGCCGTCGGCCCCGCAGACGGCGAACCGGTGATCGTGGGCGCTCGAGACGCGGGCAAGCAGCCGGGCCTCGCTCCACACCGCGTACGCCGCCGCAACGAGGTCGGCGTCGACGGCGAGCGCCGTCCCGCCGTCGACGCCTCCAGCCGCCATCACGCGCAGAAGCAGCACGGTCGTCGTGGCTGTCGATGACGACATCCCGCCCGACACCGGAATGACCGCCGGTGCCGTCATGACCGCCGGCAGCCCGCAGAGCTCGACGAAGCGGTTCACGGAGATACCGCCGACGACGATGTCGTCACACGTGACGACGGTGCGCGCTGGCCACACATCCCGCGAGTGGGGCGACGGGATGCTGCGACGCAGGGTCGGGAGGATGGAGGTGAGAGTCATGGCTCAGGTCTACGCTCGACGCACCCTCCCGGCGATGTCCCCTCACGCCATCCATACGACGGACGGATGGATCCTCACGGCTTCGGCGTCGCGTCGACGCACGCGACTAGCGCAGCCCGGGCTCACGCACAAGCGATAGGACGCACCCGGGGCCGTTCCTACGCTGACACCGTGCTCCGAAACCTCGTGATCGTCCTGGGCGACCAGCTCGACCCCGACGCGAGCGCCTTCGACGAGTTCGACCCGGCGCAGGATGCCGTCTGGATGGCCGAGGTCGCCGAAGAGTCCACCCACGTCTGGAGCTCGAAGCCGCGCACCGCGGTGTTCCTCGCGGCGATGCGCCACTTCGCCGCCGATCAGCGCGACGCCGGACACACCCTGCATTACACGGAGCTCGATGCGCGGGGGAACAAGGGCACTCTCGCCGACCAGCTCGCCGCCGACCTGGAGAAGCTGAAGCCCGAGGCGCTCGTGATGACCGAGCCCGGCGAGTGGCGCGTGCGCGAAGCGCTGCAGCAGACCGCGGATGCCGCCGGCATCCCTCTCGACATCCGCGTCGACCGGCACTTCTTCTCGACCGTCGCCGAGTTCGCCGAGCACGCCGAAGGCCGGGCGTCGCTTCGAATGGAGTACTTCTACCGTGAGATGCGCAAGCGGCACAGCATCCTCATGACCACCCGAGGACAGCCCGTCGGCGGCCAGTGGAACTACGACGCCGACAACCGCAAGCCGTTCCCCAAGCAGGGACCCGGGCTCGTCCCGCCACGGGCGACCTTTCCGCCCGATGAGATCACGCGTGAGGTGATCGAGCTCGTCGAGAAGGAGTTCGGCGAGCACCCCGGTTCGCTCGACTCGTTCGCCTGGCCGGTCACCCGTGCGCAAGCGCTCGAGGCGCTCGACCTCTTCATCGACGAACGACTGCCCGGCTTCGGCGACGCTCAGGATGCGATGTGGCCGGGCGAACCCTGGCTGTGGCACGCGCACCTGTCGTCGTCGATGAACCTCAAGCTGCTGCATCCGCGTGAGGTCGTGGCCGCCGCCGAGGAGGCGTACCGCTCGAAGCGCGCGCCCCTGTCGGCAGTCGAGGGATTCATCCGGCAGATCCTCGGCTGGCGCGAGTACGTGCGCGGGATCTACTGGACGCAGATGCCCGGCTACGTCCAGCGGAACGCTTTCGAGGCGTTCGAGCCGCTGCCCGACTGGTACTGGACGGGCGACACCCCGATGGCGTGCCTGAAGGATGCCGTCGGCACGACGCTCGAGAACGGGTACGCGCACCACATCCAGCGCCTCATGGTCACGGGTCTCTACGCGATGCTGCTCGGCGTCGACCCGCGCGAGGTGCACGCCTGGTACCTCGCCGTGTACGTCGACGCGGTCGAGTGGGCCGAGCTGCCGAACACCCTCGGCATGAGTCAGTACGCCGACGGCGGGCTCATGGGAAGCAAGCCCTACGCAGCGACGGGCAAGTACATCGACCGGATGAGCCCGTACTGCAAGACGTGCCCGTTCGACCCGGCGAAGCGGGTCGGCGAGGACGCTTGCCCCTTCACGACCCTGTACTGGGACTACCTCATCCGGCACGAGCAGCCCCTCGCCGAGAACCACCGCATGGCGCTGCAGGTGAAGAACCTCGACCGCCTCGACGATGACGAGATCGCCGCGATCCGGGGCCGCGCCGACGCCATCCGGCGCGGCGACGTGACCGCACCGGAAGGAGCCCGATGACCGACGGCAACGCCGCACAGAACGACATCGCGCTCGTCACCGGCGCCCGGGGCGGGGTGGGCCGAGAGCTCGTCGCACGCCTGCGCGCTCGCGGCGTGCGTGTCGCCGCCGTCGGCCGGGACGCCGCATCGCTCGCGGACGTCGACGCCGACGCGCACATCGAAACCGACGTCACGACGCCCGACGGCGCAGCGACCGCGTTCGCGGAGTGCCGCACCGCGCTCGGCGGCCCGCCCGCGCTGCTCGCTCACGCGGTGGGCAGCACGCTCATCACGCCACTGCACCGCACGAAGACCGACGAGGCTCGCGACGTGCTGCGCGTCAACCTCGAGAGCAGCCTCTGGATCCTGCACGCCTGGCTCGACGCGACGGGCAAGGCGCCGGGCGCCGCGGTCTTCGCGAGCTCGGTCGTCGCCCGTATCGGCGTCGCGAACCACGAGGTGATCGCCGCGGCGAAGGGCGGTGTCGAGGCTCTCGTGCGCAGCGCCGCCGCGACCTACGCCGCGCGCGGCATCCGGGTGAACGCGGTCGCTCCCGGCATGACCGACACACCTCTGACCGCGGGCATGCTCGCCGCACCCATGCTGCGCGAGAGTGCCGAGAAGCAGTATCCGCTCGGCGGTGTGCAGTCCGCCGACGAGGTCGCCGTGGTCATGGACTGGCTGCTCTCCCCCGACGCCTCCCGCATCACCGGCCAGGTGATCCCGGTCGACGGCGGATTCACGACCATCCGGCCATCGGTGAAGTAGCCGTCCGGTGTCGATAGTCTGCGCGGGTGAGCAGCATCCACCGCCCCCCTCTGTCCGGCGCCGTCTGGGTCCTCGTCGGGGCCGGGAGCGCGGTCGCGGGTCTGCTGCCCTGGCTGATCACCGGCGCGCGGCTCCCCCTGCAGAATCTCGCCGCAGATCAGACCGACCTGACGACGCCGTTCTCCCTGCTGCCGTTCAGCCAGTACTTCCTCACGACGATCGTCTCACTGCTCGTCGTCGGGGGCGCCGTCGCGGGCCTCTCGGCACGCACGCTGCGCCACCGCCGCCCCCGCCACGCGACAGGCCTGCTCGTGCTCGGGGTAGCCGTGATCCAGGTCATCGCGGTCGTGCAGTCGTCGGTCGTGACGGTATCGATGCTCGAGGACTCGAGCCGCCGCGTCCTCTATGCGGCGGCAGTGATCGCGGTCATGGTCGTCTCGCTGCTGATGAGCATGCTCGTGCTGCTTCTCACCGCGCGAGGCCCCGTCCCCGGCGCCGCGATCGCTCTGTCGCTCACGGCGATCACCGTCCCCGGGTGGATCGGACTGCCGTTGCAGAGCTATCTCTCGCTCACGAACGACCCGGCCACCTCGGCTGTTCTGTTGCTGCTGCGGTGGCTTCCTGCCGTTCTCGTCGGCGCCGTCATCGCATGGTGCGGGTTCCGCACGGCCGGGCGGGTCGCGGCCGTCGTCGTCAGCCTGGCCGCGTTGTGGGTCGGACCGGCCTTCTTCACCGCCGTCTCGTCCGCCGCGGGGACGCGCGTGCTGGCGCCCTACCCGGCGGAGATGGCCGACTATGGCATCGGGGTCTTCGTGATGGCGCTGACCGCCGTCGATCTCGCCGTGCCGCCGCTGATCGTGGCGGCGTGCATCGGCGCAGCCGGCGCGCTGATCTCAACCGCTCTTCGTCGCCGAACCCGCGTCGAGAACAGCGGAGCTGCGCCCCTTCGTCGCTGAGGTACCGTGAGGCGTGAGCATCCGCGTGAACGATGACATGCCGCGTCTGGATCGGACGGACCTCGGATGACCCCGATCGCGCGCCTCGTCCACATCTCGCGGCCCGTTCTGTGGATCAACACGATCGGCACGGGCGCGCTCGGCATGTGGCTGACCGGTCAGCTCATCGACGTCGCCGCGATTCCGCTGCTGATCTGGCTGACGCTGCCGTTCAACCTGCTGATCTATGGCGTGAACGACATCTTCGATCAGGACACGGATGCGCTGAACCCGCGCAAGGGGTCGATCGAGGGTGCGCGAATCGAGCCCCGCGAGGTGAAGCTGATCGCATGGGCAGTGGCCATCACCAACGTCCCGTTCCTCGTCTACTTCGTCATCGCGCTGCCCATCGCGGCGGTCGGTCTGATTCTGCTCTACGCGGGCGTGTTCGTCTTCTACTCTGCTCCGCCGCTGCGGTTCAAGGCGCGACCGTTCCTCGACTCGCTGAGCAACGCCGCATACGGCCTGCCGTTGCTGATCATGCCGGTCGCTCTCGAGGCGCCGCCGGTCTGGCCCGCCGTCGTCGGACTGCTGGCCTGGAGCGTCGCGAAGCACGCCTACGACGCCGTGCAGGACATCGACGAAGACCGCGAGGCCGGCATCACCACGACCGCCGTCCTGCTCGGCCCGCGTGGGACGGCCCTGTGGAGCGGGGCGTGGTGGCTGGTCTCGACGGTGCTGTTCGCGCTCGTCAGCCTGCCCGTCGCCCTCGTCAACCTCGCCCTTGCCGGTACCCTCGTCGTCTGGATGCTGCTGCGCCCCACGCCCGCCACCGGTCGCAGGCTCTACCCGCTGTCGATCGCGTTCCCGTACATCGCGGGCTCGGTCGCCAGCGGGCTGCTGCTCGCAGCCATGTTCCTGGGGGTCTATTCATGAGCCGCATCGTCGTCGTCGGGGCGGGCCTCGGCGGGCTCGCAGCATCCGCCCTGCTCGCCCACGCCGGTCACCGCGTGACCCTGCTCGAAGCGGCCGAGACCGTCGGCGGCAAGAGCCGACGCATCGAACTCGACGGCGAGCGCATCGACACGGGCCCATCGCTGGTCACGTTCCCGTCCGTCTGGGACGAGCTGCTGCGCCGGTTGGGCGCGGGGTCGCGAACGGGCACGGATGCCGGTGGGCTCGACCTCGTGCGTCTGGATGAGGTGGGCCGCTACTACTACCGGGGCGAAGAGGTCTCGCTGCCCGTGCCCGAAGGGCACCCCTGGCACTCCGCGTGGAAGCGTTTCAGCGACGAGCACGCATCCCTCGCGGACGACGTCGCCGCGTTGCTCGTCGCCGACCCGCTCGATCGCGCGTCGCTGCCCGCACTGCGTCGGCTGCTCGCCGTATACGGACGGCGCCTCAGCACCCGGGCCTACCTCGACAGCCTGACCTGGATGCCCGAGGGCCTGCGCGAGATCATCGCGATCCACACCCTCAACGCCGGCGTCTCCCCCTCCCGCACTCCCGCGCTCTACGCGAGCATGCCCGCCGTCATGGCCGCCGACGGGGTGTGGGTGCCCCGAGGCGGGGTGTTCGAGATCGTCATCGCGCTGCAGCGGCTGGCGGATGCCGCGGGCGTCGAGATCCGCACCGGCGAGCGCGTCACGCGCATCGAGCGCGGACGCGTCACGACCGAGCGCGGTGTGCACGACGCGGATGTCGTCGTGAGCGGTCTCGACGCGTCACGGCTCGACGGACTGCTGGGGCGGCGCCGCGTGGTTCCCGGCTCGCCGCAGCTGTCGTGCTCGGCGGTCGCGATCTACGGCGTGCTCGAGACGCCCCTCCCCGAGCGGATCGCCGCGCACAGCGTCATCCTGCCCACGAAGCCCGACGCCCTGCACCGCAGTCTCGCCGCCGGCGATGAGCCCGCCGACACGATGGCGTTCGTCAACCACTACCGGGCCGGCGAGATCTACCCGAACGACCGCGGCACGCTCGCCGTCCTGCTGACGAGCCCCGCCGACGGCCAGGGCTACTCGCTCGACCACCCGTTCGTGAGGCGCGAGATCGAGCGCATCTCGGGCGTCATGGGCCTCGATGGACTCCTCACCGACGGGATGACCGAGACGACCGTGCTCGACCCCCGCTATTTCGGATCGTTCGGCGAACCCCACGGCGCCCTCTACGGGGCGTCGCGACCGCTGTGGATGAGCGGCCCGCTGCACCAGCCCGCGCAGCACGACCTCCGCGCACCCTGGCTCTGGCGGGTCGGCGCCTCGGTTCACCCGGGCGGCGGCATCCCCGCCGTGCTCGGCGGCGCGATGATCGTGGCAGCGAAGCTGCTCAAGCGGCATCCGGCCTGAGCGCGTTCGCGGTCCGACGCCGCACGGCCCCGGTTACATAAGTCGTAGATAAGAAAAGCCAACGCTCGTCATCGGCGGGCCGCTTAGTTTCTCGTTCGTCGGCGCTCTGTGCGCCCCGAAGGAGAGCCCATGTACCTGACTTATCTGCGCCGGGAGTTGTCCGGCCGAAAGAAGCAGACCGCCATCGTCGCAGCCGGCCTCGCGATCGCGATCGCGCTGGTCATCATCGTCAACGCCCTCGCGGCAGGCGTGAAGGACGCTCAGTCGTCGGCCCTCGCAGCCGTGTACGGCGTCGGCACAGACCTGACCGTGTCCGGCGCCGAGTCGGAACCGGGGCAGGGGGGCGGACCGAGCTTCGAGTTCGGCGGCGGTGACGCGCAGACCGGCGAGGACGGGGCCACCAACCTGAGTCAGTCGAGACTGATGACCGACTTCCGGCGCGGCACCCTCGACGGCAGCACGGTCGACGCCGTTGCGGGAACCGAGGGCGTCGCAGCGGCCGTCGGCGCACTGAGTCTCACCAACACGAACTTCGACGGGGAGCTGCCGCAGGTTCCGAGCGACGGCGTTGCGGACGACGTTCAAGGCGACGGCGAGGCCTCGGCGCAGCAGCGCGTTCCCGGCGAGGGCCAGGGCGGTCCGGGTGGAGGCTTCGGCGGCGGCTCGTTCGACATCGATTCGTTCACCGTTCTCGGCGTCTCCACCGACGCGTCCGGCGTCGGCCCCCTCTCGGCTGTCGAGGTCGCCGACGGCCGAGCCCTGGCAGCATCCGATGACGGCCAGACGCGGGCCATCGTCGATGCCACCTACGCCACCAGCGAGAACCTGGCGGTCGGAGACACGATCGACGTCGGCGGCACGGATGTCGAGATCGTGGGCATCGTCGCGTCGGCCACCGCTGATGCCGACACCGCGGCCGACGTGTACCTGCCTCTGGCGACGGCACAGGAGATCTCCGGTGCGGGGGATGTCGTTTCGACGGTCTACGTCCAAGCGGAGTCCGCGGACTCGATCGAGGCGGTGAAGACCGCATTGGAGGCGGAACTGCCGGACGCGACCGTCAACTCGCAGTCGGACCTGGCTTCGAGCGTGTCGTCCTCGCTGTCGAGCGCCAGCGCCCTCATCTCCGGGCTCGGCACCTGGCTCTCGGTCATCCTGCTCGTCGTCGCCGTCGCCCTCGCGGTCCTCTTCACGATCTCCGGAGTCTCGCGTCGCACGAGGGAAATCGGGACGCTGAAGGCGATCGGATGGTCCAACCGTCGCGTCGTCGGCCAGGTCGCCGGCGAGTCGATCGTCCAGGGTGCGATCGGCGGTGTCATCGGCACCGTAGTCGGCCTGGTGGGCGCGTTCATCATCACCGCGGTCGCACCCACCGTCGGCGCCGCCGCCGAATCGGGCCCCGCAGGGTCGGCGGGCTTTCCGGGCGGAATGGGCGGCCCCGGGTCGATGTCGGAGCAGGCGACGGTCGCGGGAGACATCGTGCTGACGGCGCCGATCGCTCCGTCAATCGTGCTGCTCGCGCTCGCGCTGGCCCTGGCTGGCGGCCTCGTCGCCGGGATCCTCGGCGGCTGGCGTGCCGCGCGACTCCGGCCCGCCGAGGCCCTGCGAGCTGTCGCATGAGCATCGACGACCCGCGTTCACCCGAAGGAGAGACCATGACCGACACCCCCATCACGACGCCGACACGGACCGCCGGCTACCGGATCGAGAACGTGACGAAGGAGTATTCCCGCGGCGGGCGCTCTGTTCGCGCTCTCGCCGGCGTGAACCTGGAGATCGAAGCAGGCGATTTCGTGACGATCCAGGGCCCGACGGGCGGAGGCAAGTCGACGCTCCTGCAACTGCTGGGGGCACTCGATCGCCCGACGAGCGGCACCGTCCAGCTCGGTGACGCTGACCTCGCATCGGCATCCGACCGCGCTCTCGGCGCCATCCGTGCTCGTGACATCGGCTTCGTCTTCCAGGGCTTCAACCTCATACCGACGTTGACCGCATCGGAGAACGTCGACATGGGACTCGAGCCGCTCGGCCTGCCGCGCGAGGAGCGCCGGACGCGGGTGGCTGAAGCGCTCGCGCGCGTCGGCCTCGCGGAACGCGCCGACCACCTGCCCGGCGAGCTCTCCGGCGGTCAGCAGCAACGGGTGGCGATCGCGCGAGCCATCGCGAAGCGTCCGCGCGTCCTGCTGGCCGACGAGCCCACCGGCAACCTCGACGAATCGATGCGCGACGACATCCTTCGAGTGCTCGACTCGCTGCACGCCGAGGGCCTCACCCTGATCGTCGTCACCCACGATTCCGCCGTCGCCGCGCGCGCCGGCCGACGGCTACGGCTCGCGGCCGGCGTCGTCAGCGAGTCGCACCGGTAGCCACCGGCAGCCGCAGACAGCCACCGGCAGCACGCGCCGCGAATGTCTCAGCGCGTGCTGCCGTCGCTGCGCTCCTCACCACGGTGCTCGACCGCGGCGATGAGGAACGGGATGCCGACGGCCGCCGACGTGACCAGCAGCCCTCCGGTGAAGACGAGGCCGGGGAACTCCGCGACGTTGAAAGCGGCACTCATCAGGTAGATGCCACCGAGGAACAGAACCAAGAACAGCACGAACACGCTGACGCCCTCCTTCTCGTGGATATCGTTAGGCTACTAACGATATGCCCACGAAGCATCTCGGACGGCGGTGGCTACCGCATCATCGAGATGCTGCCTGCTCCCGCTCCCCGCGACCACGCGCCCAACGGGCCACGAAGTAGAGCCCCACGCCGACCACGATGAGGATGGCGCCGAAGATCCACACCCGCAGGGTCTGCTGGCTGAGCAGGAGCAGGCACGACGCGACGCCGAGCACGGGAACGAACGTCCACACGCGGAAGTGATCGTGATCGACGCGGTCGCGGCGCAGCACGAGCACCGAGATGTTCGCGCTCAGGAAGACGAAGAGCAGCAGCAGGACGACCGTCTCGGCGAGCAGCGCCAGGTCACCGACGAGCGTCAACAGCATCGCGACGAGCGTGGTGGCGAGGATCGCCACCCACGGCGTCTGGCGCCCGGGCAGCACCCGCGACAGAGCACGCGGCAGCAGCCCCTGCTCTGCCATGCCGTACGTGAGGCGGCTCGCCATGATCATCGTCAGCAGCGCGCCGTTGGCGACGGCGACGAGCGCGATGAGGCTGAATAGCCACGAGGGGATGGCGACACCGCTCGCCTCGACCACCGCGAGGAGCGGTCCGCTCGAGCTCGACAGCTCTTCGGGCGGCAGCGCGATGCTGCTCGCGAGGCCGACCAGCACGTAGACCAGCCCGGCTGCACCGAGAGCGGCGAACAGCGCGCGCGGGTACATCTTCGAGGGTTCCTTGACCTCCTCGATCATGTTCGCCGACGTCTCGAAGCCCACGAAGGAGTAGTACGCGATGATCGCTCCGGCGAGCACGGCCGACGCGACACCGGTGCCCTCGGGAACCTGCGTGACGCGTGAGACATCCCCGCCTCCGCCGGCGAGGAGGAAACCGACCACGACCACGACGATCACCAGCCCCGAGACCTCGATGGCGGTCATGACGAAGTTCGCACCCATCGATTCCCGGATGCCGCGGGCATTGAGCGCCGCGAGCACGGCCAGGAACACGATCGCTACCGGCACCACGGGAACCTCGACGAACGTCTGCAGGTACTGACCGGCGAAGGCGATCGACAGCCCCGCTGCGCTCACGACGCCCGCGGCAAGCATGCAGAAGCCGACGAGGAACGACACGAGCTTGTTCTTGAACGCGCGCTCGGCGAAGACGGCCGCACCGCCGGCCCGGGGGTACTTCGTCACGAGCTCCGCGTACGACCCGGCGGTGAGCAGCGCCAGCACGAGGGCGGCGAGCAAGGGCGCCCACAGCATCCCGCCCACGCGCTCGGCCAGCACCCCCATGAGCGCGTAGACACCCGCGCCCAGAACGTCACCGAGGATGAAGGCGAACAGCAGCGGTCCGCCCATTCCTCGCCGGAGGCGGGTAGGTGCCGGGGTATCGGTCTTGCTCATTCCGCGAACGCTAGGTCGCGGCATCCCGAAACCCGTAGCGGCTTGACAAGCTTCTGCGGTGCGGCGACGCGAGCGGGATACTCGGGGCATGACCAACGAGCACCACGCCCCCGATCGTGTCAGCGACGAGGCGATCGCCGACCTGCATGCGCGTCTCAGCCGTCGGCGTCGGTTCGCCGCGCTCCTCGGCGGGCAACCCCCGGCCGGTGTCGATCTGGATTGGCTCGACACGCTCGTCGCGCGATGGACGGACGGGTTCGACTGGCGCACGCAGGAGGACCGGATCCTCGCCCTGCCGTGGGAGCTCGTCGACGCGCCACACCCGCTTCGCGTGATCCACCAGAAGGCGGAACCGGACGCCCCCGTGGTTCTCCTCCTCCATGGATGGCCCGATTCGGTGCTGCGGTTCGAGAAGGTGCTGCCACTGCTCCGGCATGTCACGGTGGTCGCGCCCGCGCTGCCCGGCTATCCGTTCAGCGTCGACGCCCCGGCCGAGGGGATGTCGGCGAACGAGATGGCCGACGTCGTCGCCGCCGGCATGCACCGACTCGGGTACACACGTTTCGTGGTCAGCGGCGGCGACATCGGATGCAACGTCGCCGAGGCGCTGATGCGCAATCACCCCTCGATGGTCGCGGCGGCACACCTGACCGACGTGTCGCAGAGACACCTCGCCGGCGGCATCCCCGATGACCTCAGTCCAACGGAGCGCGACTACGTCGACCGCTGGAACCGGTGGCAGACCACCGAGGCCGCATACAGCCTCGAACACGCGACGAAACCCGCCACCATCGCCGCCGCGCTCACCGACTCCCCCACCGGACTGCTCGCCTGGATCGGAGAGAAGCTCTGGACCTGGACCGACCACGGCGATGACATCACCAGCGTCTTCTCGCACGACGAGGTTCTCACCTGGGTATCGGCATACTGGTTCACCAGCGCGATCGGCTCGTCGTTCGGCCCCTATGCACTGCGGACCGCGCCGCCGAACACGAAGATACCCGGCCGCATCCCGGTCGTGCTCTCGATCTTCCCGGACGACCTCGTCAACGCCCCGCGCGACTTCGCCGAGCGCCTCTTCGACCTCGAGGCCTTCGAGGAGCACCCGGTGGGCGGTCATTTTCCCTCGTGGGAGCAACCCGAGGCATACGTCCGCGACCTCGACCGCGCCATCGCGGCCGCGCTCGACTGAGTCAGCTACGGAGCCGACGAGTGCGGGGGTGGCGGGCCCGCACCACGCCGAGCTGACGCAACCGCGCGGTGATGCCGACGAGGCCCGTACTCCCGGCCACGGCGACCGCCGCCGCTCCCGAGGTCGCCGCGATGACGCCCGCAGGCGATCCGCTCACGCCCGCGACGATCGCCCAAACGATGAGGGCCAGCAGGGCGATGGCCGATCCGACCGGCAGCCAGGTCCTCGCCATCTGCAGGCAAGACGCCTCTCGCGTCGCACGGTCGGTGGGCTGGTTCGCGGTGGCGGTGCTCATGGATACGACGCTATGCAGGCGCGGTTCGTCGCGCCTCCGCCGTGCGAAGGAATTCGGACGCGCCGGCATCCGGCGCACGGGTGAGGCACGGCGTCAGCGGTAGCGCCGCGGCACCGTCCAGGGGCGGCCGAACTCGGTGTTGTACGACTCCGGATCGAACGGGCTGTCGCCGCCGGCGGGAAAGCTCGTGAGCTCGCCGAAGACGACGCGACCGTCGACGTCGTACAGATCGACGCGCACGAAGTCGGTGCCCTCTCCGAGCCGCTCGGCGATGCTGATCATCTCGTCGAGATGCGCCGGCCGCGAGCGCTCGGGATCAGCCCAGGGCGGGCCGCCGCTCATAGGGATGCGGCTCCAGTCGGGTCGGAAGAAGTCCTGCGTGCGACCGCCGAAGCGTCCGCCGTCGACCTGGATGAAGTGGCATCGCCCATGAAAGACGAAGAATTTATAGTCGTCCGGTATGCCGCCATCGGCACCGACCAGGAACTCCTCGACGATGACTCGGCGCGGCACCTGCCCGTAGACCCACTCGCGATTCGGGCCCTGACCGTAGAGCTTGGTGAGCCAGCCCGCGGCGATCGCCGCGAGGTCGTGCGGGTTCGCGAACTCCGGGCGCACGTGCCGATAGACCCACCCCCAGCGCGCTTCCGGAAGCCGGGCATCCGCGGAGGCGGCGGCCGACATGACGATCGCAGCGCCGCTCCCGTGCGTCGGCTTCACGACGTAGGCATCGGGCCAGTCGAGGTCCAGCAGGCTCTGCGGATCTTCGACGATCGCGTACGCGCGAGGCAGGTACTGCTCGCCGATGACCGCGGCGACGTGGTCGCGCACGGCGGCCTTGTCGGCGAAGGTGACGATGAGGCTGCGGCGGTCGCGCAGCATCTTGTACCGCACCTTCTCACGGAACGTCGTCGGATTGCGTGTGCGCCACAGGCGCAGCATCCGGACCAGCCGACTGCGCTCGCGCCAGCGGACGCCATGATGGCGAGGTGTCACGACTCGTCGAGGTCGTCTTCCTCGTGACCAATCGACTTCGCCTCGAGGAACGCGCAGAGCTCGGCGGCGACGTTGAATTCTGCGGCGAGCGAGTGCATCTGGAAGCTGCTGAGAATGGTGAAGTCGGGCTGCGGTTCGATGGTGATCCGCCAGCGGGCATCACCGATCTCGATGGGCTCCATGAACACCGACACGGAAGAGTTCGCGAGGGGCACGACGACGAGCCCCGTGTCCGATCCCTCCGAACCGTCCTGCACGAGGACGCGGATGAGCTCACCCGCTCCCCGCTGCTCGTGGAACTCGCCGAGCCAGAGCTCGAGCGTCTCCTTACTGCGGAACGGCATCAGGCTCCCAACGGGCCGAGGGCGGATGCGCGTGATCGCGCGCACTGGACTATAACGGTCGTCGGCTGACCGTTCAGTCCATCCCCACGGCCATATCCGTGAAGCGCGAGAAGTGACCCTGGAACGCCACGGTCACCGTGTCGGTCGGACCGTTACGGTGCTTGGCGACGATCAGGTCGGCCTCGCCGGCGCGCGGGCTGTCCTTCTCGTAGGCGGCCTCGCGGTGCAGCAGGATGACGATGTCGGCGTCCTGCTCGATCGAGCCCGACTCACGAAGGTCGCTGATCGCCGGCTTCTTGTCGGCACGCTGCTCGGCACCACGGTTCAGCTGCGACAGCGCGATGACGGGAACCTGCAGCTCCTTGGCGAGCAGCTTCAGGGCACGGGAGAACTCCGAGACCTCCTGCTGGCGCGACTCGACGCGCTTACCGCTCGTCATCAGCTGCAGGTAGTCGATCACGACCATCTTGAGGCCCACACGCTGCTTGAGCCGTCGGCACTTCGCCCGGATCTCGACGAGCGTCATGTTCGGGCTGTCGTCGATGTAGAGGGGCGCGTCGTTGATACGGCCGCGCGTCGCGGCGACGGTCGTCCAGTCGCGCGAGTCGAGCGTTCCCTTGCGCATCGACTGCAGCGGCACGGCGCCTTCGGCGCTCATCAGGCGCATCGCGATCTCGCTGCGCCCCATCTCGAGAGAGAAGAAGATCGTGGGCGAGTTGTTCTTGATCGCGGCAGCGCGGGCGAAGTCGAGCGCGAGGGTCGACTTACCCATGGCGGGACGCGCCGCGACGACGATCATCTGGCCGGGGTGGAGACCGTTCGTCAGCTGATCGAGCCCCGAGAAGCCGGTCGGGATGCCGGTCATCTGGCCGTCGCGACCACGGGCGGCCTCGATGTCGTCGATGGCCGCGGTGACCGCGACCTCGAGGGGCACGTAGTCTTCGGCCTTCTCGGCGCCGGTGACCGAGTAGATCTCGGCCTGCGCGTTGTTGACGAGGTCGACCGCGTCGCCCTGGCCGTTGTACCCCATCTGCACGATGCGGGTTCCGGCCTCGACGAGGCGGCGCAGCAGGGCGCGCTCGTTGACGATCGTCGCGTAGTAACCCGCGTTCGCCGCGGTCGGCACGATCGAGGTGAGCGTGTGCAGGTAGTCGGCGCCGCCGGCGCGCTGCAGCTCGCCGTTCTTGATGAGCTCGTCGGTGACGGCCACGACATCGGTCGGCTCACCGTGGGAGTACAGCGAGAGCAGCGCCTCGTAGATGAGCTCGTGCTTGGGCACGTAGAAGTCGGTGCCCCGGAGCGTCTCGATGACGTCGGCGACGGCATCCTTCGACAGCAGCATGCCGCCGAGCGTGCTCTGCTCGGCGAGCATGTCGTGCGGCGGGGTGCGATCGGGTTCGCGCCGTCCGCCGAGCCTGTCGTCAGAGATGTCCGCGATCGACATCCGCACCCCCGCATCCTGGCCTGTGACCGAGCCGGAGTACACGGTATGGATGGCGTCCGACACCCGCAAACCGGCCTGTGGATAACTCTGTGGAGACGATGCGGGAAACGCCGCGACGGTTGTGAAGAAGTCCTGTGGAAAACGCCCGGGGATACGTGGAAAGTCCACGAGTAAGTAGGCATTGATCAGGGGTTTAAGTTTCCCCAACCTGTGGATGAAGATCGTGGTTGAAGTCTCACTTGAAGGTTGTTCATCTGGGGACTCACTTGTGTAAAACGCCCGCCTTGTCAAGTCGACTCGGCGCCCCCGGCGCGGCATCCTCAGGACGGGCTCATGACGAACTCAGTGGAACCCTAGACAGTTGCCCGAGACAGGAGTATCTTTCTTCGCCAAGCAGTACCCGACGGCATGGGGTCTCCCGTGCGAACGATGTCGACGCTCTCGGGGGAGGTGATCGCTCGTCATGGCCCAGCACCGCCGTGCGCCTCGCTGGGTGCCGATCCTCGGCACCGGCGTCGGTCTCGCCTTCGCCTGGACGGCGCTCTCCCTCGCACTCGCGCCCGCGAGCTACGCGGCCGACGAAGAGACTGGGTCTCTGCAGGGCATCGTCTCCGCCGTCACCGATCCGGTCGACCGTGCCGTCGAAGACGTCGTCGCGCCCGTGCTCGAGTCCGTGGTCCAGCCCGTGGCCCGCGTCGCAGAGCCCGTCGTCCAGGCTGTCGCCCCTGTGGTCCAGTCCGCTCCTCCCGCCGTCGTTCCGGTCGTCGACCCGGTCGTTCGCGAGGCGGTCGAGCCCATCGCGCAGAACGTCGTCGCCCCGGCCGTGCAGCCGGCTGCAGGCGTGGTCGAGCCGGTCGCCGACACCGTGGCTCCCGTCATCGAGCCCGTTTCGGATGTCGCGGCGCCCGTCGCGGAGAACCTCGCGCCTGTCGTCGCACCGATCGTCGGCTCACTGTCTCCGGTGACCGATGCCGTCGTCGCCCCCGTGATTCCCGTGCTCGGCATCCTCGACGGCGCCCTGGCACCCGTCGTGGCGGTGCTCGCTCCGGTGACCGATGCCCTCGCGCCCGTCACGGACGCACTCACTCCCGTCATCGTCCCGATCACGGATGCCGTTGTACCCGGCGGCTCGCAGCCGCTCGTCCCCCTGCTTCCCGGCGAGACGCCGGAGCCCGGAATCGCCACCAGCTCGCCGCTGGACGCGCTCTCCACCGTCGCCCTCGGCCTGGCACGTGACCTGGCTACGTCCACGTCGACCGACGGCCCATTCGGCATTTTCGGCGTCCTGGCGACGTCGGCCGAGGTTCTCGCGCCCTCATCCGAACTGTTCGCCGCGGCGGCCAGCGAGGCACCCGCCGTCGCGGGTCATGCGCTCGCTCTGGGCGCACCGGCCTCGGGTGGCCTCGCCGTCAGCGCTCCGGGCGCGGCCTCGGCCGGCGCCGCCGCTGCCGGAGGCGGTATCGCCGCAGCCCTGTTCGCATTCGCCGGAGCAGCGTTCCTGCTCCCCGGACGCCGCGGACGCCTCACGAACTCGACGGGCCCGATCTCGCCCATCTACCCCACCGACGTCTCTCCTGACTAACGAACGGCCGGCCGCGCTCGAGCGGCACGACCATCGGCGCGCAGCGCCATCCATTCGTCATTCTCAAGGAGAGAACACTCATGAACACCATCGTCTCGCGTGCCATCTGGGGCACGCTCGTCGCCGGGGGGATCACGATCCTCGGCGCATCGGTCGCCCACGCGGCCGACACCACGGGAGAGGACGGGTTGCTCTCGGGCACCCAAGGCATCATCTCCGTCGACGCTCCGATCACGGTCAGCGGGACGTCCGTCGCCGTCCTCGGCGACGCGGACAGCTCGACGTCAGGCTCGAGCGCACCGGAGTCGGCACCGGCGCCCAGCGGCTCGACGAGCGGCTCGGATGGCGTCGGCTCGGGGTCGCAAGCGCTCATCAGCGTCTCCGTGCCCGTGACCGTCGAGGGCACCTCCGTCGCCGTCGTCGGCGACAGCACGTCGTCGACGGACGGCGGCAGCGCGCCCGTCGAGCCGGCACCCGCTCCGGCGCAGCCCGCTCCGGCACCGGCTGCCGAAACGAACGGCGCGGATGGCGTCGCCTCGGGCACCCAGGTCGTCGCTCCGGTGACGGCGCCGATCGAGGTCAGCGGCACCGCCGTCTCGGTCATCGGAGACGCCACCAGCGACACCACCACCGGTGACAACGTCGCTGGCAACGGCGGCACGACGGGCACCGCGCCCGAGGCAACCACCGACGGCACCGACGGCATCCTCGGCGGCACCCAGGTCGTCGCACCGGTCACCGCACCGATCGACCTCACCGGCACCGCCGTCTCCGTCATCGGGGACGCCACCACCGATACCACCACCGGCAGCAACACGGCCGGCAACGGCGGCGGCACCACGGGCACCACGCCCGAGGCAACCACCGACGGCACCGACGGCATCCTCGGCGGCACCCAGGTGCTCGCACCCGTGACGGCACCGATCGACCTGACCGGCACCGCCGTCTCGGTCATCGGAGACGCCACCAGCGACGCCACCGGCGGCAGCAACACCGCTGGCAACGGCGGCTCCGCGGCTGACGCGTCGACCGGCGGCTCGGACAGCGTCCTCGGCGGCACCCAGGTCGTCGCACCCGTGACGGCACCGATCGACCTGACCGGCACCGCCGTTTCGGTCATCGGAGACGCCACCACCGACACCACCGGCGGCAGCAACACCGCTGGCAACGGCGGCTCCGCGGCTGACGCGTCGACCGACGGCACCGACGGCATCCTCGGCGGCACCCAGGTCGTCGCCCCGGTCACCGCACCGATCGACCTCACCGGAACCGCCGTCTCGGTCATCGGCGACGCCACCAGCAACACCACCACCGGTGGCAACGGCGGCACGACGGGCAACACGCCCGGCGCGTCGACCAGCGGCTCGGACAGCATCCTCGGCGGCACCCAGCTGGTGCTCCCGATCACTGCTCCGATCTCGCTGAACGGAACCGCGATCTCCGTTGTCGGCGACTCGACCACGGAGGTCGTCACCCCGGCGGTCCCGGGCACCGACCCCGGCACGGACCCTGGCACCGACCCCGGCACCGACCCGGGCACCAACCCCGGAACCGACCCCGGAACCGACCCGGGCACCGACCCCGGAACCGACCCCGGAACCGACCCGGGCACCGACCCCGGAACCACGCCCAGCACGGATGGCAACGGCGGAGCTCCCGCGGTTCCGACCGCGTCGAGCACGACGGACACCGCTGTGGTCGGCACGACGGCCTCGGCAGCGTCGGCTCGCCCGCTGATGCTCGCCAAGACCGGCGGTGAGGCTCCGATGGGTCTCGGCATCGGCGCCCTGGCGCTGACGCTGGTGGGGCTCGTCCTCGTCGCTCTGCGCCGCCGCGCGACGGTCTGATCCCGACAGGAGTCAGTCTCGGATACAGCGGATGCCGCGGGCCTCGGCCTGCGGCATCCGCTCCGGCCTGCCCGCTGGGCGCCTTACCGACGCGCACGCCACCGCACCGGGATGCAAGGGATCTGAACCGACACCCCGGGGCTCGGCATCCGCTCGCGGGGTGTCGGCCCAGAAATCTTGCATCCCGGCCCGCGGCACACCCCGGAAACGACGGATGCCGCGAACCCGAAGGTCCGCGGCATCCGTACGGCGCGCCAGGGATTACTTGGCGGCGACCACCTGCAGGGTGATCACAGCGGTGAGGTCGTCACGCAGGCGAATGGTCGCCTCGTGCTCGCCCACGGCCTTGATCGGCGAGGTGATGTGGATCTTGCGCTTGTCGAGGTCGCCCAGACCAGCGGTCTTGACGGCGTCAGCCACGTCGGCGGGCTTGACTGCACCGAACAGACGGCCTTCGGCGCCGGCCTTGACCGACAGCTTGACCTTGTTCGACTCGAGGTTGTTCTTGAGGGCCACGGCCTCTTCGTGGTCGTGGATCGCGCGGGCGTCGCGAGCGGCGCGGATGGACGCCACCTGCTTCTCGCCACCGCGGGTCCAGGCCACAGCGAAGCCCTGGGGGATGAGGTAGTTGCGGGCGTACCCGTTCTTGACCTCGATGACGTCACCGGCGCTTCCGAGCCCGGCGACCTCGTTCGTGAGAATCAGCTTTGCCATGTCGGTGCTCCTTACCGGCCAGCGCCGGCGTAAGGCAGGAGCGCCATTTCGCGCGCGTTCTTGATCGCCTTGGCGATCAGACGCTGCTCCTGCACCGAGACACCGGTGATACGACGGGCGCGGATCTTCCCACGCTCCGAGATGAACTTGCGGAGCGTCGAAACGTCCTTGTAGTCGATGACGCCGACGCGGATCGCCTTCGCGGGGGCCGCGTTCTTCGCGCCCTTCCGCGGCTTGCGGCGGTCGCCGGTTGCCTTTCCAGCCATTGTTTTTCCTTACGAGAGTGATGATCGGATGCCGCTGCGCGCAGCATCCGGAATCCGATTCAGAACGGGGTGTCGTCGCCGTAGGAGGCGCCGCTGGTACCCGGTGCGCTCCACGCGTCGGGAGCCGAAGAACCCGGGGTCGCCCACGGCTCCTCCTGCACCTGCTGCTGCGGGCGCGACTGCTGACCGCCGCCGAAGCTTCCGCCGCCACCACCACCGGAGCCGGATGCGGCGCGCGTGACCTGTGCGGTCGCGTAGCGCAGCGAGGGGCCGATCTCGTCGACCTCCAGCTCGATCGCGGTGCGGTTCTGACCCTCACGGTCCTGGTAGGAGCGCTGACGCAGGCGGCCGGTCGCGACGACCCGCATGCCCTTGGTCAGCGAACCCGCCACGTGCTCGGCGAAGTCACGCCACACGGACGCGCGGAGGAACAGCGCTTCGCCGTCCTTCCACTCGTTCGCCTGACGGTCGAAGGTGCGAGGAGTCGAGGCGATCGTGAAGTTCGCCACCGGCAGTCCGTTCTGCGTGTAACGCAGCTCGGGGTCTGCCGTGAGGTTGCCCACGACGGTGATGACGGTCTCGCCGGCCATGAGCCTTACGCCTTCGCAGCCTTAGCGGGGGCGGCAGCCTTGCGAGCGGCCTTCGCCTCGGAGCGCGCCTTCTCGGCGGCGACCTGTGCGATGGCCTCCTCGGCGCGCAGGACCTTGGTGCGCATGATCGACTCGCTCAGCTTCAGCTGGCGGTCGAGCTCCTGCGTGGTCTCGCTCGTCGCGGTGAAGTTGACGACGGCGTAGATGCCCTCGTTCTTCTTCTGGATCTCGTATGCCAGGCGGCGACGGCCCCAGATGTCGATGTTCTCGATGGTTCCGCCGTCATTCGTGATGACCTTGAGGAACTTGTCAAGGTTGGGAGCAACCTGACGCTCATCGATCTCGGGCTGGAGAATCACCATGAGCTCGTACTGGTACGTGTGCGTCACTGACCCACCTCCTTCGGACTAGAACGGCTCCCGGGCGTTTCCCGGAAGCAGGAGGGTGTGTAGCACGTGCCCGACCGAGGTCGGACAACCACAACAGCTTACCTGATCGCGCGTGATGCCGCCGACCGGTCACCGGTAGCGTGGGCGCATGGAGTGGATCGCTGACGTCTCGACCGGCGACTGGCTGCGCGAGCGCATCGACGATCCGTGGCGAGGGACGGTCCACGACGTGGTGCCGCGGGGCTTCGAGGCGTACGCGCGCATCCTGCATCCGGCATCCGTTCAGTCGCGTGCGGACGGCGCGCCACTCCCCCCGTTCGACGCGTGGGTCGAGATGCCGTGGCAGCAGTCGCAGCAGGTGGCGGCAGACCTCGTCACCGATCCCGCCACATGGGCCGAGACCGCCGCCGCGTTCGGGACGACGCTGCATCCGCTGGCGCAGTGGGACTCGATCGTGCGCTCGCCCGAGTTCGGCACGAACCAGCGCAGCGCGCCCGACGGCCGGTGGTTCGCCGCACCCGGGATGGGCGATCTCGACCCGCACCACATGGCGGTTCTCGCCCGCGAGCTGATCGGGCACACGTCGACACCGGATGACGTGACCGCGGGCCTCTGGGAAGGCCGGGGCGGCCTGCTCGGGCACCTCGGACGCGCGCCGTCGCGCACGGTCTTCCAGCCCGGCGACCCCGACGACGCGACCCTCGCCCGCCACAACCGCATGCTCGGGTCGTCGATCGGCGACCGCTTCAACAGCGTCTTCCGCAAACCCACCTGGCAGGAGGGCATCCTCTCGCGCGAGATCTCGGAAGGACCACGGCTGAGGCTGCCGGAGCGGGCGTTCGTCCTGTTCCGCGGCGCTGTCGACGAGTTCGCCGACGACGACTGGGAGCTGCGGATGCCGTGGCGCGACCTCGCCGCCGAGGCGATGGGAGCCGTGCCGACGTCGCAGAGCCCGAGCCTGCTCTGGCCCGCGGACCGCGCCTGGGTCATGGTCTCGGAAGTCGACTTCGACTCGACGATCGTCGGCGGCTCGAGGGAGCTCGTCGACGCGATCTGCCGCTCCCCCGAGCTCGAAGCCCTGCCCCTGCCGGCCGACGCATCCCTGTCGTGGGGAGCAGACGAGGTGAATCGATGAGCGTCCCGTTCGACCCCCGGCCCCTGCTCGAGCCGGTGTCGCCCGCCACCGCACGTGCGTTCCGGAAGCATCTGGCCGACAGCGGCCGGCTTCCCGGCGGGTCGGGCACCGCCGGCGTGATCATCGCGATCGTCGTCATCGTCTTCGTGGTGCTGGTGTTCGGCGGCGTCCTGTCGGCCATGGTCGGCGGCCTGGTGTTCGCCATCGGGACGCAGTCGGGTTCCGGCGCGGTGGTCTCGCTGGCGCCCGTCATCCCCCTCGTCATCCTGATCGCGCTCGCGGCGCTCATCCCGTTCTTCGTCCGCCGACAGCGCGCTGCGCAAGCCGCGGTCTGGTACCGGCTCGACGGGTTCGCGCGGGCCAACGGCATGAGCTTCGAGCCGCAGCGGCCCCAGCCCCCGCTGCCGGGCATGATCTTCTCGCAGGGGTCGGGGCGGATGGCATCCAATCTCGTCCGCTGCGACCAGCCGCGTTTCGTCGAGTTCGCGAACTACCGCTACACGACCGGGTCGGGCAAGAACCAGCAGACGCACACGTGGGGCTACGTCGCGGTGCACCTGTCGACTCCCCTGCCGCACATCGTGCTCGACGCGCTCGGCAACAACGGGCTGTTCGGCTCGAACCTCCCCGTCGCGTTCGACCGCGACCAGCACCTGAGCCTCGAGGGCGACTTCGACCGGTACTTCCGCCTCTACTGCCCGCGCGGATACGAACGCGACGCGCTGTACCTCTTCACGCCCGACATCATGGCGCGGTTCGTCGACAACGCCGCCGCACTGGATGTCGAGATCGTCGACGACTGGCTCTTCTTCTACGGAAAGCGCGACTTCTCGACACTCGACCCGGCCACCTGGTCGTGGCTGTTCGGCGCCGTCGGCGCGATGATCGACAAGTTCGCACAGTGGGAGCGCTGGCGCGACGACCGGCTGGCGGCGCCGGCGGCATCCGGTGCGGGGGCGGCGCCGGGCGGTGCCGCGGAGGCCGCGACCGCTGGGCCGGCTGCGGCGGGACCGGGTGCGGCTGCCGGCTCCGCACCTGCGCTGCCCGTCACGCCGCCGCCGGGACTGCTGCGGCCGCCGCCCGGCGTCGCCGCACCCGGCCAGCGGCTGAAGAAGAGCGTGCCGTGGATGGCAGTGGTCGTGGTGCTGCTCATCGTCACGGTCGGTGCCATCGGCCCAGTCATCGCCTTCATCGGCGGAATCTTCGCCGCCGTGCGCTGACCCGTCGGCGCGGCACCCGTGTCGCGCGTTCGGTCGGCGAGGTCCCATCTGGGCCGGGAATCACCCCCCGATACCCGGCCGGACTGGGACCTCGCCGAGCACCGCCGGGCGAATCCGTGTCAGAGGTAGGCGCGGTGGTAGCGAGGCTCGAGCGACGCCGCGCCCGTGAGAGCGAGCTCGGCACGGCGGGCCCAGTGGGGGTCGCGGAGCATCTCGCGGCCGAGGAGGACGAGGTCGGCGTCGCCGTCGGCGACGATCCGGTCGGCATGCCGCGGGTCGGTGATGAGACCGACGGCGGCGGTCGGGACCCCGGCGGCTCGAACCACGGCTGATCCCGGCACCTGATAGCCGGGCGACGGGGAGTACTCTGCACCGGCGACGAGTCCCCCCGACGAGCAGTCGACGAGATCGACCCCGGCTGTGTGCAGGCGCCGCGCGAGCTCAGCACTGTCGGCGGCCTGCGACCCGCCCGGAGCGACGTCGTCGACCGACAGCCGCACGATGAGCGGCATCCCCTCGGGCATCTCCGCCCGCACCGCGGCGACCGTCGCGAGCAGGAGGGCCGCCCGGTCGGCGCCCCACCGGTCGTCGCGGCGGTTCGTCACCGGTGAGAGGAACTCGTGCAGCAGGTACCCGTGCGCGCCATGGAGCTCGATCGCGTCGAAGCCGGCGGCGACCGAGCGGCGCGCGGCTGCGGCGAACTCTGCGACGACGGCATCCACCTGGTCGGCGTCCATACGCGCGGGATCGGCGAAGCGCCCGAAGGGCTCGCCAGAAGCGCCGAGGGTCTGCCATCCGCCGGCGCTTGGGGGAACCGATCCGCGGTGCTCCGGCGGATCACCCGGTAGCCCGGCGTACTTGCTGCCCTTGCGTCCGGCGTGCGCGAGCTGTACCGCGATGCGGCCGCCGGTGCGGTGCACGGCATCGGTGACCCGTCGCCAGGCGGCGATGTGCCGGTCGTCCCACATGCCAGAGTCGTCGGGGGTCACCCGGCCGAGCGGTGACACCGCGGTCGCCTCGGTGATGATGAGCCCCGCGCCGCCGAGGGCGAACTGTCCGTAGTGGACGACGTGCCAGTCGTCGACGACGCCGTCGGGTATTGGAGCGGCATACATGCACATCGGCGAGACCCCGATGCGGTTGCGCAGGGTCAGGTCGCGCAGCCGTATCGGTCGGAGCAGCGCCGGGCGGTCCGCCTCGTCGGCGGCTCCTTTCCCGGCAGGACGAGAAGAGATCAGGGTCATGCTCCTGCTTCCTTTCGGCGGAGACGGATGACGGCGACGACGGTCGCGAGCAGCAGGGCGAGCCCCAGCCCGGCGATCGTCAGCCCGACGTCGCGGATGCCGCCGGCGACGGCGCCCGCGTCGAGCAGGTGCGCCACGACGACGGCGGCGAGCGCGGCGCCGACATACTGCGCGGTGCGGTAGATCCCGGTGGAGGCACCGGCAGCCCCGGCGGGCACCGCGTGATGGAGCAGGAGCTGGTTGCCCAGGTTGTTGAAGCCGTTGGGCACGCCGAGCAGGGCGCAGACGATCGCGAGCACCCAGAGCGGCATGTCGGCCGCACCGGTGAGTGCGAGGAGCGTGCCGGCCAGGACCATCGCCGAGGTGCCGACGGCGAGCAGGGCACGCGGGTGCCAAGTGCGCCCGAGGCGGGTGGCGAGGACGGTGGAGAGCGCCCCGATCCCGAAGACCGGCAGCATGAGGAGTCCGGTCAGCGCCGGTCCGAGGTCGCGGGTCGCCTGCATCCACTGCGGGAGTCCGTAGAAGATGACGTAGAAAGAGATGAACGTCGCGATCGCCCGCAGGCAGGTGAGGCCGAACTGCGGGTACCGGCCCAGCAGGCGCACGTCGACGAAAGGCCGTTCCGCGCGCAGCTCTCGCCAGACGAACCCGGCGGCCAGAGGCGCGGTCACCGCAGCGGAAACCACCGCGACCGTCGGCGCCGAGTCGATGCTGAGCAGCGCCACCATGAGCGCGACGAGCGCGCCGATCATGAGGACCATGCCGGCGGGGTCGAGCACGCGCCAGGTCTGAGCCGCGCTCGCCCGAGCGCCACGGGCGTCGGCGGGGACGAAGGCCAGCACGAGCGTCGCGCAGAGGATCACCATCGGGATATTGATCCAGAAGATGCCCGGCCACCCCCACACCACCACGACGAGACCGCCGACGGTGGGGCCGAGAGCTGCCGTCGTCTGCCCGCACAGCGCGATGATGCCGATCGCGCCGGTGGGCGCCGCGCGCGCGAGGTCGGCCTGGCGGCGGATGATCGCCATCGCCGCGGGGAACTGCGCGGCGGCTCCCAGCCCGAGCACGACCCGGTCGACGATCATCCAGGCGCTGTCGGTGATGAAGGGACCGGCGACCGAGGCCACCAGGATGAGCACCAAGCCCACGAGGTAGACGCGTCGCGGTCCGTACAGGTCGGCGAGGCGTCCTGCCGTGGGCGACCCGACCGCAGCAGCGATGTAGAGCGCGCTGATGATCCATGCGGTCGCGCTCGTGGCGACGGCCACCTCTCCCCCGAACGACGCCACCATCGGAACGAGCGCGACGGCGATGATCGACGAGTTCAGCCCGAGGAGGATCGTGCCGCTGCCGAGCGACCACGGCAGCCGCAGCGGCAGCGAGCGGCGGCCGTCCGGGCCGCCCGCAGCCGCGGGTTCCGGCGTCACTCGGCGAGCTCCGCCACCCCGCCCGGTGTCGCGAGGAGCACATCGGGGTGGGCGGCGAGCATCCGGAAGGTGCGCTCGACGACGTCGGCGAAGCACGCCTGACCCGAGACCCAGCCGAAGAGGCTGAGTCCGAGGTGGCGGGCGCCGACGATGTCCGCGTCGGCGATCAGCTGGTCGACCGTCGCGGTGAGCAGCTCCTCGTAGTCGGCGGCGACGATCCCCCGGGCGTAGAGCTCGAACATGTCCTCCGTCTCCAGCGGATGCGGCACGGCGACGAGGCCGTCTGAGGCGCCGACCAGCGTCACGGGGCGCTCGTCGATCGGCCAGTCCCCGAACCAGCCGAACCCCGCCTCGCGCAGCAGGGCGGTGGTCCGCGAGGTGCCGGCGCGTTCGGGGCCGAACCATCCGGTGGCCTCGCGCCCGGTCAGACGCTGGACGGTGTCGCGTGCGCTCTCGATGTACGAGCGCTCGGTGGCGGCATCCATCTCAGGAGACAGGATGACGTTCGCGCCGGCACCTCGCACGACGATCTCATCGGCTCGTGCCGCGACGCCGCGGGCGAGCCCCGGCACAGTACGGGCACCGAACTCGTCGAGCGCGACGGCGACGGGAACGCCCGCCCGGTCGGCGATGTCGAGCAGCCGCCAGATGCCGGTCGTCAGGCCGAAGTCCCACTGCGACAGTCGGGCGACCTGTCCGTGCCGGGGCTCGGAGGTGTCGCGGCCCACACCGCCCTGCATCGACGTCGGCGAGAACGCTCCCGCGGGAAGGTCGTCCTGGTACGAGGGAGCGTGCAGCAGCACCGAGACCACGAGCTTCTTCGCGCCCGGCAGCGCCCACGCCGGACGGTGCGCGTCGTAGGCGCGCGGCAGGTCGGGGGCGAACACGGTCGCGTCCGCGGGGTGGGAGATGAGGCTCATGCGCCGACCTCCGTCAGAAGAGCCGCGTGTTCGTCGGCGAGCGTGCGAGCGAAGTCGACCTGCGCGTCGTAGTGGTGGGCGAGGTAGTGGTCGCTGATCGCGCCGGCCGTCGTGGCCCAGATGCGCTCGTCGGCGCGAACGTGCGCGAACAGCTCTCGGAGAGCCCCGGCGAACCACGGCTGCCCGGCGAGGAAGGGGTGCGTCGCGAGGCAGACCACCCGCCCCTGCCCGTCGCGTTCGCTGTCGGCCAGCGAGCGGTCGATCTGCGCTTTCGCCAGGGCGATGAAGTCGGATGCGGAGAGGCTCCGCACGTGCACCATGGGGACGTCGTTGAGCATGAAGCTGTACGGCATCGACACGATCGGGGCGTCACCGACCGTTCGCAGCGGGCGGGGCTGCTCGTCGTGGATGAAGTCGGCGAAGTACTGCATGCCGTGCGCGGCCATGAGGTCGACGGTGTTGTCGGTTCCCGAGATCTTCGGGCCCAGCATCCCCTTGATGCGCCGGCCGCCGTAATAGGTCTCGCTCAGCCGTTGCGAGAGCGCGTAGAACGCGTCCTCTTCGTCGTAGGGCATGTCGTAGATCGGCCGCAGGTTCGAGATGCCGTGGCTCATGATCTCCCACCCCCGCTCGAACATGGCGTCGCGAACCTCGGGCTGCTCCTCGAGCAGCGACAGGCTGAGCGACACGGTCGACGGCATCTCGAACTCATCGACGATGCGCAGCATCCGCCACAGGCCGACACGGTTGCCGCTGTCGCGGTGCATGTAGTGCTGCGCGTCGGGGAAGGCGATCCGGCCCTGCGGTGAGCCGCCCCCGGGCGCGATCCAGTCGTAGTGCTCGACGTTCGGCGCGTGCCAGAACGCGAGCAGCTTGCCGCCCGGCCACTCCACGCGTGGCCGGGTCGCCATCGGGGCGTACCAGAGGCGCTCGTTGTTGCGGATCGTCATGCGAGCTCCGCGGTGGCCTCGGCCAGCGCCTCGGCATCGGCACCCTGCATCGCCTCGAATCGGTCGAGGACCCACTGCTTGGTCACGACGTCGCCGAAGCGGTCCTGCATGTCCCACAGCGACACCTCGCCCGACACCGTGCGGAAGTCGTCGCAGCACTCCTCGACGATGCTGATGTGGAAGCTGCGGTAGGCGGCATCCACGACGCTCGCCCGGACGCATCCGCTGGTGGAGGTGCCCGTGAAGATCAGCTCGTCGACGCCGAGCTCGGCGAGCAGGTCGTCGAGGCGGGTGCGGTAGAACGCCGACGCGACGGTCTTCTCGACGATGTGGTCGGTCGGAGCCGGCGGAACGGCAGCGCTGATCTCGGTCCACGGGTTGCCGCGTTCGCAGCGCTCGGTCAGGCTCGAGCGCACCCGCTGTGCCAGCATCCGGTCGTCGAGCGAGTCGAGGATCATCACCGCGTAGATGACGGGAACGCCCGCGGCCCGCGCCGCCTCGAGCAGCTCGTTCGTGTGCGCGAGCGCCACCGCCGTCCCGGGGCCGATCTTCTCGTGCTCGGTGAACGCGCGCTGGAAGTCGATGACGATCACGGCGGGTGACGTTCCCGGTCCGACCTTCGTGCGCCGGGCGCGCAGGTCTCGGATCGTGTCGATCTCGACGTTCCAGTCGATCGTGTCGTTCATGCGAGGTCTCCTTCGGAGGGTGGGGCGAGTCGGCCGAGAGCGCGAGTGAGCGCTCCGGGGTCGGGGTCGTGGAAGTCGTGGACGGCGCGATGGATGTCGGGGGCGCCCAAGCCCGTCGGGCGCAGCGCCTCGGTGAGCAGCGCGTCGATCCGCGCATCCGAGAAAGGAGTATCGACGGCGTCGCCCTGCGGGTGCCTGACGGATGCCGTGTGGGCGGTGCCGTCGGCGAGGTGCACGGTGACCCGCGCGGGACGCGAGGTCGCGGTATCGGGCCGCAGGTCGGCCGTGGCATCCGTTACCGCCACCACGGCGGCGATGCGCGCCAGTTGCGGGTGCGGAGGCACATCGGCCCGCTCGGCCGACACGTCACCGAACCACAGTGCGCTGGCGACGGCGAACGGGACGGAGAAGTACGCGCCGTGCCGCGAACCCCACGATGTGGCGGGCAAGGATGCCGCCGAGGCCACCCCCTCGACGCGCACCGAGACGATGTCGGCGAGGTCGACGCCCGCCGCGACCATGCGAGCGCGAACGAGGAGCGCCGCGTCGGCGGGACCGTGCGTGTAGGCGCATGCGGAGTGCTGCTTGAGGTAGCTGGTGGTGACGAGGCTCTCGTCACCGAGGCCGCGGATCACGGCATCCGGGTCGATCGTCCCGAGACCGCCGAGATCGGCGGCGAGCCCGTCGGGGTCGGCGGCGAGCCCGGCGGCTGAGAAGCGCGCCGCCGCGAGTCCGGCCAGGGCCCCCTGGCCGACCCACTGATCGCGCGCCGCCGAACCGCGCAGCACGGGCTGCCACGACGTCGCGGGAGCCATCGCGGCGCCGGTGCCGACGGCGCGCGCGACGCCGTCGGCATCCGCACCCAGGAGCACCGCGCACGCCGCCGCCGCACCGACGGCGCCGAGGGGTCCGTGGGTGTGCACGTCGGGCCGGAAGGTCGTCGCCCGCCCGACGCGCGCGGCGACCTCGTAACCGACGTAGAGGGCGTCCCACAGCCGCTCGCCCGCGATGTCCTGCGCCTCCGCGAGCGCGAGCACGGCCGGCACGGTCTGCGCCGCGGGGTGCCCCTTGCTGTACCGGTTGCCTTCGTCGCGCTCGGTCGAGACCCCGGCCACTCCGTTAAGCCACACAGCTGATTCGACGGCGACGCGGCGCGGGGATCCGACGAGGGTCGCGGGCCCGGGGCTCGGCGTCCAGGCACGCCGCAGCCGCTGCATCTCGGGCATCGCGGCGGCTCCGACGGTGACCGCGAGCAGGTTCTCGACGGCGCGGACGAGCGAACGCTTCGCATCATCCGAGGCCGTTGCGAACGGCGCCGACGCGGCCCACTCGCCGAGAATCCGAGACGCTTCGCGGTGAGTCGTCATGCTCAGTGGCCCAGGTAGGCGGCCTGGACGCGCTCGTCCGAGGCGAGCGCCGAGGCGGTGCCGTCGAGCGCGACGCTGCCCGATTCGAGAACGTAGGCGCGGTCGGCGAGCTGCAGCACCTGGTGGGCGTTCTGCTCGACGATCAGCACGCCCACACCGCGATCGCGGATGGCGTTGACGGCGTGGAAGACGTCCCAGGTGAGCTTCGGCGAGAGCCCGGTCGAGGGTTCGTCGAGCATGAGCAGACGTGGCGCTCCCATGAGAGCGCGGGCGATGGCGAGCATCTGCTGCTGACCGCCCGACATCGTCTCGGCGAGCTGCTGGCGTCGCTCGCGCAGGATCGGGAACAGGTCGAGGATCTCGTCCTCCGAGAACCCCGTGCGCCCCTTCTTGCCCCAAGCGCCCATGCGCAGGTTGTCCTCGACGGTGAGCGAGCCGAAGAGCGCGCGGTGCTCGGGCACGAGCATCAGGCCGCGCTGCGCGACCAGGTGGCTGCGTCCGTAGCCGACGGCGCCGCCGTCGAAGCGGACCGAGCCGCCCTGCTGCTTCACCTCGCCGGCGATGGTCTTCAGCGTCGTCGACTTGCCGGCGCCGTTCGCCCCGACGATCGCGACGACCTCTCCGGCGTCGACCGAGAGCGAGATCCCGTGGAGGATCTCCAGTCCGTGGTAACCCGCACGCAGGTCGTCGATCTCAAGCAGCATCGCCGTACTCCTTCCCGAGGTAGGCCTCGATGACTCGGGGATCGTGCAGAACGTCGTCGACCGAGCCCCGCGCGATGACGGCTCCCTGGTCCATCATCACGACGCGGTCGCTGAGTCGGCGGACGGCGGTCATGATGTGCTCGATGAAGAGCATCGTCACGCCCTCCTCGCGCCGCAGCTCGTCGAGCAGGTCGAGCACGGGAGTGCGCTCGGACGGCACCAGACCAGCCAGCACCTCGTCGAGCAGCAGCACTCGCGGACGCATCGCGAGGGCGCGGGTGAGCTCGAGACGCTTCTGGACCGCCGTCGGGAGCGAGCCCGACTCGGCATCCGCCCACGACCACAGGCCGGTGCGATCGAGGAGCGTCGCCGCCTCGTCACGCGCCGCGCGCTCGGGCCGCACCCCGCGGCTCTGCACCGCGATCGTGACGTTCTCGAGGGTGGTCATCGTGTGGAAGGGCCGCATCAGCTGGAACGTCCGCACGAGTCCCGAGCGTGCGAGCACGTGCATCTTCGCGCCGGTGATGTCGCGCCCGTCGAGCGTGACCCGCCCCGAGTCGGGCGGGAAGGCGCCCGTCACGCAGTTGAACAGCGTCGTCTTGCCGGCGCCGTTCGCGCCGATGATCCCGACGATCTCGCCCTCGTCGACGGAGATGTCGACGTCGCGCAGCGCGTGCAGGCCGCGGAACGACTTGTTGATGCCCTGAATCTCGAGAAGGGTCACTTCTTCTTCACCACCCAGTTCTTGACGGTGCCGTAGACGCCCTTGGGGAGAAGCAGGACGCAGGCGATGAGGATGACGGCGTAGATGAGGATGTCGAGACCGCCGTGGCCCTGGAGGAACGACAGCGCCTCGGGAGGGTGACGGAGGAAAGCGGCGACGGCATCCGAGAGCGGCGCCATGACGACGGCTCCGATGACGGGACCCCAGACGGTCGCGACCCCGCCCACGACGGCCGTGATGATCGCGTTATTCGAGACGTGGGCGCCGAACGCGAGCTCGGGATCGATGAACATGTAGTACTGCAGGTAGAGCGTGCCCGCCGCGGCCGTGATGGCGGCGGAGAGAGCGACGGTGGTCAGCTTGTACCGCAGCACGTTGACGCCGATGGCCGCCGCCGCCAGGTCGTCGTCGCGCGATGCCAGGGTGAAACGACCCGTGCGGCGACGCAGGAACTCGATGACGACGACGAGTGCCAGCACGACCATGCCCACGCCGATCCACCAGTAGTTCGGCGAGCCGACGGGGAACTGGAACATCGCCCAGTCGTCGCCGCGCAGCACGGGGACGGTGAAGCCGACCGTGCGGTTGAGCGCGTCGTTGCCGACGACGAACAGTCGCAGCATCTCGGCGAAGGCGAACGTCGACAGCGCGTAATAGGCACCGGTCAGCTTGTAGCGCAGGGCGAGGAAGCTGATGCCCACGGCTGCCGCTGCTGCCAGGGCCATCCCGGCGATCAGGCCGATCCACGGACTCACACCGAAGTCGACGAGCAGCACGGCCGTGACGTACGAGCCGATGCCGAAGTAGGCGGCGTGACCGAAGCTGAACATTCCGCCGAAGCCGCTCATCATGTTCCAGCCGATCCCCATGAGGGCGAAGATCAGCACGCGCATGGCGACGGCGAGCTCCGCAGCGGGAAGGACGAAGGGCAGGGCGACCCCGACGACCGCCAGCACCCCGAGGGCGACGTAGTGACGGAAGGTCGTGCGACGGTGCAGAGGGATACGCGGTGCGAGCAGGTGAGCACCCGTGGTGAAGTCGGGCGCCGTCGGGCGCGCGGGGGTGGCGATGGTCATGCGGTCCTCCCGAAGATTCCGCGGGGCTTGGCGAAGAGCACGATGAGGAAGACGACGAACACGGCCAGCAGCGGTGACTGGCCGGGCAGGATCAGCCCGCCCAGCTGCTCGGTGAGGCCGACGATCAGCCCGCCGACGAGCGCACCGGGGACGTTGCCCATGCCGCCGAGGACCACGACGACGAACGCCGTCAGGTTGAACACCGACCCGGCTGTCGGTTCGATCGTGGTGAAGGGAGCAACCAGCGTGCCGGCGGCTCCGGCTGCGGCGGCGCCGAGCGCGAAGGTGAGGATGTAGATCCCCTTGATGTCGATGCCCACCAGGCGGGCGCCCTCGGGGTTCGCGGCGACCGATCGGACCGCCGTGCCGACCGGGGTGCGCTGCAGGATGAGCCACAGGGCCGCGACGAGGACCAGCGCACCGACGAAGGCGTAGATGCGGCTCAGGTCGACCGTCGCGCCGAGGATCGGAACACCGGTGTTGCCGGGCAGCTGGACCGAGAGCGGGTTGGGGCCGAACACGAGCAACAGGATGTTCTCGATCGCCAGCGCCAAGCCGATCGTGATGAGCAGCTGGGTGTGGATGGGGGCGCGCATGATCGGGTTCAGCAGACCCGCCTGCGTCACCGCGCCGAGCAGGAACATCGTCGGAACGGTGATCAGCAGCGTCGCGTAGGGGTGCATCCCGGTGAGGTTCACCAGCACGTACGTGAGGTACATCGCCAGAGCGACCATGGCCCCGTTGGCGAAGTTGATGATGTGGAGCACCCCGTAGACGAGGGTGAGTCCCATGGCGACCAGGCTGTAGATGCCTCCGGTCAGCAGTCCCGTCACGAGTGCCTGCGCCAGCACGGTCGGGCTGCCCGAGATGAACCCGGCCACCACGGCCGCGAGGGCGAGCACCCCGAGGGTCACGACCAGAGCGCGCGGCGAGGGGCCGTTGTAGCGGCGGTTGCGGACGCGCTTCTCGCCGGCCGGGGCGGTGGGCGGGGACGCCTGGATCGTCATGAGACTCACTCCTCGCTGTCAGCGGACGGGGGCCGGGTAGACGAGCGGCTGCTGAGCCAGGGCCGCCGGGTAGACCTGGGTGACTGCGCCGCCGAGCACCTGCATCGTGACGACCGAGGCGTTGACGTTCTGTCCCGTCTCATCGAACGAGACGGGACCGTCGTTGACGACATGCGGCTCGTACGTCGTCGCGGCGATCGCATCACGGATGTCGGCGGGGTCGGCGCTCCCGGCGGCGTCGATCGCTTCGGCGATGAGCGTCACGGCGTCGTAGGTGAGCATCGCGCTCGTCCGCATCGGCTCGCCGAACTCGGCTTCGAACGCCGCGGCGACCGCGACCGCCTCATCGTTGGTGGCATCCCACCGGTAGTTCGCGTCGAAGTAGTTCTCACCCCCGTTGGGGGCGTCGGCGGTGAACTGCACCTGGTCGTATCCGCCGTTGGCGACACCGAACACGGCGTCGAGATCGGGGGCGATGGAGCTGACAGCGCGAGCGATCGCGAGGCTGTCGTTGTAGTAGCCCGAGACGGCGAGCACGTCGGCGCCGGCGGCTGCCACCTGTTGCACCTGGGTCGACAGGTCGCTCGACGAGGGGTCGTAGCTGATCGCCGGTTCGACCGTGATGCCGTACTCCTGGGCCTTCGCAGCGAACGCCTCGTAAGCCGAGGCGCCGAAGTTCCCCTGCTCGTAGAGGTAGCCGACCTTGGTCACCGGGGTGCCCGCGGCCTCGGCGATCTCGGACAGATAGGTCGCGCTCTGCTCGCCCATCATGCTCGCCGACGGCTGGATGCGGAACGAGTTGGTGTAACCCTGCTCCAGGATCGAGTCGAGTGCCGACACGTCCATGACGAACGGCACGCCGTTGCGCTCGGCGACCGAGGCGATGTTCGCGCTCGTCGCGCTCTGGTACGAACCGACGAGCGCCGCGGCGCCCTCCTGGATGAGACGCGTCGCCTCGCTCTGCCCGGTCTCCGGCTCGCCGCGGGTGTCGGCCGCCTCGAGAACGAGCTTCGCGCCGCCGAGGGATTCGATGCCGCCGGCGTCGTTGATCGCGTCGACGGCCATCTGTGCGGCGTTGCTCATCTGCTGGCCGTCGACCGCGTTCGAACCGCTGAGCGGGTGGAGGGCTCCGATGACGATCTCCTCGGGTGCCTCGCCCGAGGATGCTGCCTGGCTTGCTCCGACGGCGGATCCGGCACAGGCCGCGAGCGTGACGCTGCCGACGGCGAGAGCGGTCACGGCGAGCGTGAAGCGACTCGTGGTTTTCAACTCGACTCCTTGGAGGGTGGTGTTCCGTCTGATGGAGCTGTTTCGGTGACCGGAACGTTCGGGTTAGTCCCTGACTGGGATGTATGCGACGGTATGCCTCGGATATGCGGCGCCAGTTGCCCGCGTGTATCCGGAATGTTTCGTCTCGCCCGAATCGGGCATCTGGCGTTCCGTTCAGTGAAACGTGGCCGTACGCTTCTGCGCAGAGCGTGCCGGACGCTCATCCACGCGAGGAGAGTGCGCCATGGCCGATACTGCCCCGTCGACGACATCCCGGGTCGCCGAGGTGCTGATGTCGTTCACCGACGCGACCGCGCCGCTGGGCGTCTCGCAGATCGCGAGGTCGTGCGACCTGAGCAAGGCGGTGGTTCACCGCATCCTGCAGTCCCTCGTCGCATCGGGACTCGTCGACTACCTGCCCGACACTCGCCGCTACTGCCTCGGCCCAGCGGCGGTCGCCCTGGGTCAGACGGCAGCCGCGGGCAGCCGGCTGTACTCCGCGGGGATGCCGGCGATCTCGCACCTGGCCAATCAGACCGGCGAGACCACGACGCTGACGGCCCGCCACGGACATGGACGGCACTACATCGGCCTCGTGGAGAGCATCAACCCGATCCGCATCAGCGTGCGCATGAGAGACCATGTTCCGCTGTGGTCGGGAGCGAGCGGCATCAGCATCCTGGCGTTCATGGACCCGGTCGACATCGACTACGTCCTGAGCCAGGAGCGGCACGCGTACACCGAGGCGACCGTCATCGACGAGACGATGATCCGAGACCGTCTGGCCGAGACCCGCGAGCGCGGGTGGGCGCATACCGCGGGCGAGCGCGTGCGGATGTCGAGCAGCGTCGCCGCCCCGATCTTCGACCGTGATGGCAGCCCGGCCGGTTCTCTCTCGGTCGCCTACCTCGTCGACCGACTCGGCGACACTCAGCACCACGACCTCGCGCAGCTCGTGCTGGCCGCCGCCCGCGACGCGACCGCCAGACTCCAGTAACCCCCGCCTGTTCGCGGCGGCGAGGGTGCGCATCTGCACGGTCCGGGGCGGCCCGCACCGTGCAGATGCGCGTTCTCGGCGTCAGCGAGAGGGCGAGACGGCGGGCTGGCGGGCGAGCCAGTCGTCCATGCTCGTCTCAGGTGATCGAGCCAGTGGTCGCCGTAGTAGTCGGCGAAGGGCAGGTACTCGTCGAGGATGCGGCGCAGCTCCGAAATCGCGTCGAGCCCCTCGGGAGCGATGTCGACGCGCAGGTCGACGTGCGCGCGCCGTTGACCGCGTGCCGTCGTGATGATCGACGACGACAGGTGCCGGCGCCCCTCACCTCCGGCGGCGAGGCCGGCCTCGAGCGCCCGCATGAGACGCTCCTCGAAGAGCCCGGCGGTGTCGTTCTCGTACGACGCGGCCATCGCCTCGAGCACGCCCGCACCGATGAGCGTGTTCCCGAGCACGGCGAAGCCGTCGCCGACGAGGTGACCGGCGTACTGCGACTCGATCACGACGTCGCCGGTGTGGGCGGCGACGCGACCGTCGTCGAGCACGATGCCCAGCTGCCGGTACCGGAACGACTCGTCGGTCGCGGCGAGCGCCGCGATGATCGTCTCGGGCGCCAGACCCGTCGTCCCGAGGTCGAGGGCGCGCTGGCCGAGCCGCCAGTCGGAGTGCCACTGGCTCGTCACCGCGACCCCTCCCGCAACATGGGGGCACCGCGAGGCGAGCGCGATCGACCCCGTGCCCTGGCAGACCCCGACCGCACCCGTGCTCGGATCGGTGGCGATGATGCTGAACGTCATCGTGTTCTCCTTCCGGGCGCGCTCAGCGCGCCGTCATTTCCCAGCGGATGACCACGCGGCGGAGGACCCGCACGACGAGGTTGAGGACGATGCCGAGCACCGAGAGGATGATGAGCAGCGCGAAGACCGCCGCCGTCTCCATCCGGCCCTGCGCCTGCAGGATCAGCACGCCGAGGCCCTTCTGCGCCCCGACGAACTCCGCGACGATCGCGCCGATCATCGAATTGGCGACGGCGAGCTCGAGCCCGGAGAAGATCTGCGGGAGCGCCGCGGGCAGCATCAGGCGCGTCTGGATCTGCAGCGGCTTCGCGCCGTTGACCCGGAACAGGTCGACTTGGTCGCGGTCGACGCCGCGGAACCCGTGCAGCGCGTTGACGAGCATCGGGAAGAAGGCCAGCAGCACGACCACGACGACCTTCGAGGGCATCCCGAACCCGAACCAGATGATGAACAGCGGCGCGACAGCCACCTTCGGGATCGACTCGATCGCGACGATGTAGGGAAACACCACGGCGTAGACGGTCGGGAACTGCGCGAGCACGATCGCGAGCACGAGGCCCGCGACGACTCCGATGCCGAGGCCCGTGAGCACGATCGACATGGTGGATGCCGTGTTCTCGAGGTAGCGCGGGAACGCGTTCGGGTCGAACAGCGCCTTCAGCACATCGCTGAGCGGCGGCACGACGTAGACGGGGGTGTTCGTCCAGCCGGGGACGAACTGCCAGCCCAGCAGCAGCAGGCCCAGCAGAGCCAGTGAGGCGATGACCCGCTTGGCGGGCGTGTTCACGACGCGTCGCGTGACGAGCCGGGTCGTGACGGGGCGGGTCCGGACGGAAGTGCTCATGCGTTCACCTCGAAGTGACGACGGATGTGGGCGGTGAGGGCCGCGAACTCGGGATCGCCGAGGAGCTCGGGGGTGCGCGTCTTTCCGAACGGGATGTCGATGATCTCGGCGATGCGTCCGGGGCGCGGGGTCATGACGACCACGCGCTCGGCGAGGAAGACTGCTTCGCTGATGCTGTGCGTGATGAGGACGGCGGTGGTGCCGGTCTCGCGCCAGATGCGGTTGACCTCGACGTTCAGGGCGTCGCGGGTCATCGCGTCCAACGCCCCGAAGGGCTCGTCCATCAGCAGCACGGCGGGATCGTGCACCAGCGCCCGGCAGATCGCCGCGCGCTGCTGCATCCCGCCCGACAGCTCGTGCGGGTGCTTGGTGGTGAAGTCCTCGAGACCCACCATCGTCAGCAGCGTCCGCGCGTGGGCGCGATCGGCGCCGGTCACCCGCCGGCGCAGGCTGAGGGGCAGCAGGACGTTGTCGAGGATGTTCAGCCACGGCAGCAGGGTCGCCTTCTGGAACACCATGCCGGCCTCGCCCCGCGGGGCGCCGATCGGCACATCGGCGATCGTGGCCGTGCCGGCGGTGTGACCCTCGAGACCCGCGAGGATGCGCAGCAGGGTCGTCTTGCCGCATCCGCTCGGCCCCAGAACCGAGACGAACTCGCCCTCCGCGATCCCGAGGTCGACGTGCGAGAGCGCCGTGACGTCGCCCGTGCGGGTCTGATAGGTCTTCGAGAGGTCGGAGATCTCGATCAGGCTCATGGCTTCTCCAGTCCGTAGACGCGGCAGAGGTTCTCGTTGAGCACGCGCGCGGCGAGCCACTCGGCCTGAGATGTCGTCCACAGGCGGTCGGCGACCCCGGCAGTGAGCGCGCGGTCGAGCGCGAGCCGGCCGCGGGCCGTCGAGGCGACGTGGAACTCGGGCTGCCCCGTGTCGGTGCCGAACATCACGCGGTCGGCGGGAAGCAGCTCGAGCCACTCCTGCAGCATCCGTTCGAGGGCGTGGTGGTGGAGGTACGGCATCCACGAGTAGTCGAGGAAGACGTTGCCGTGCGCCTGACTGAGCGCCGGGAGCAGCGACGTGTACGGGTAGCCGCCGTGGATGAGGATGATGCGCAGCCGGTTCAGCGCCGGATCCGACAGCAGGGGCTCGAGGTTGCGCGGATCGGCGCCGCTGAGCAGCAGGCCGGGCTCGGCGTGGCCCATGCCGGTGTGGATCTGCACCGGCAGCTCGCGCTCCACCGCGAGCTCGGCGATCGCGAACACGAGGTGATCGGCGAGCGCGGTGTACGCGGGGGTCTCCAGCGACGCCGGGTCGGACCGGAGTGCGGCGTAGGCCGCCTCGGCCTCGTCGCGCGAGCGTCGCCGGAAGTCGAGCGCGCGCACGTAGGCCGACGCGATCTTGAGGCCGACGAAGCCCGACTCCTGACGGCGGATGATCGAGTCCCGTACGAACGCGACGTACTCGCCCAGCGTCGCCGGCGGGGCGTCGAGGCCGGCGGTCTTCAGCAGACCCTCGAGCACCGTGGCGAACACGCGCCGGAAGCGGGGCGTGTCGGAGCCGCGGCGGCGGAAGGCGGGGTGACCGAACGGGTAGAGGTAGGGGTCGATGCGGCCGATCGGCTTGTAGCGCTCGGGCGTCCAGGCGTCCGCGTCGATCCACGGCAGGTCGGTCAGCACCGCCGCCGTGCCGGAGATGTCGAGCGCCTCGCCGTACAGACCCGCGAAGTCGGCACGTCTGCGGTCGCGGCTCATCCGCACGATCTCGTCGTGACCCAGGTCGCCGTAGAGCGCGCGACTGCCCTCGACGAGTGATACGCCGTGCACGCTCGTCGACTGGAACCGGATGCTCTCGTCGAAGAGCTTCTCGATGCCGTGGGCCGCGTCGAGCCGGGCGAGCTCGTCGCGGTCGCCTCGTCCACGGGCGGCGACGAACTCGTCGAACACGCCCACGGGGAGGTTGGCCTCGACATGGCCGGCCGCGTTCTCGCGTTCGAGCGCATCGATGCCTTCGAGCTCCTCGCCGGGCCGGACGTAGCCGGCGTGGGAGTGGTGGTCGATCGCCGGGACGCCGTCGGTGTAGGTGAGGGAGCTCATTCGGCGCTCCAGTTCTGAGCCTCGGCGACGACGGCATCCGCGTCGAAGTCGTTGTACGCCTCGACGAAGGTGTTCGGGGCGGCCGCGACCGTGTCGACCTCGGAGTCGATGATTCCCGAGTCGAGCGCGAAGGTGCCCCACGCGGCGAGAGCCGACTCGCTGTACGCACCCCACGACGCGGTGTCCTGCGGGTCGTCGGCGGTGAGCAGCTCGAGGCGGCGGTTGAGCGCGACGAGGTCGATCGCCAACTGGTCGTCGATCGAGTTGCCGGCGACGAGCGTGTCGGGGTACTCCTCGTACATGATCCGCAGGGCGGCCTCGGGGTTCGTCGCGGTGAAGAGGGTGGCCTTCGCCATCGCCCGGCCGAAGGCCTCGATCGTCTCGGCGTTGTCGGCCGCGTAGTCGCTGCTCGTGAAATAGGTCGTCGAGAAGAGCGATGCGGCTTTGTCGGTGGTGAAGTAGCGCAGCGGCGTTCCTTGAGCCTCGAACGCGGCGTACTCGGTGTCCCACAGCGACAGCGCATCGACCTGACCGGTCGTGAGCGCCTGCAGCGCGGCGGCGCCGGTTCCGACCGCGAGGTGGCTGTAGTCAGCGTCGGGCGTGAGGTCGGCCGACGCGAGGATGCCCTCGGACAGCAGCATGTTCGACGTGCCCAGGCTGCTCTGGCCGATGACGGCACCCTCGAAGTCGCCGAGCGAGGTGATGGGGCTGTCGTCGAGGACGGCGAGCGATCCGGTCTGCTTGCGGATGTAGTTGTAGACCAGCTGCAGCTGGCTGCCCTTCGTCATCGCCTGCCAGATCGGCTCGGGCGGGGTGCTCCCGATGTCGAGCGAGCCGGAGTCGATGCCCTGGACGATCGAGGTGGAATCGCCCGTCACGACGATGTCGACCTTCAGCCCCTCGTCCTCGAAATACCCCATCGCCTGGGCGACGGCCATCGGCGAGTTGTTCGCGCCCATGTTCGTGGGGATGCCGAACTCGACGGTGGTCGTGCCGTCGGCGGATCCGGCGTCTTCACCGGCGCAGCCGGCGATGGTGAGAGCGAGGGCGGCGGTCACGGTGACCGCAGCGGTACGGGTGAACTTCATGGTGTCTCCTAGCGCGGGTGGTTCGCGGATCGGGTCGATCCGGCGATGTGGGTGGAGCTCAGGGACAGTGGTGCGATGCCTGCGCGCAGGCGTTTTCGGCATGGCCGAACACCGGTGCCGTCCGTCGGGAGCAGGACGGCACCGGGAGCTGAGGGACGGGGTCAGTCCGTCCGGGGCGGATTCTCCGAGGGTGGCGTCACGACCCAGAGGGCCTCGCCCACCGCATCGCCGATGTTGACGATGCTGTGCGGCGTGGAGGTGCGGTAGTCGATGCTGTCGCCGGCGGTGAGCTCGAACTCCTGATCGCCGAGCCGGAACCGGAAGTCGCCGCGGAGGATGACGCACACCTCCTGCGAATCGCCGTGCGTGTAGCTGTCGCTTCCCTCACCGTGGCCGGGCTCGTACTCCGACACGAGCACCTCGACGTTGCCGAGCGGGGGCTGCGTGATGCGGAAGTGCCGCACGTCGTTGCCCGCGGCCAGCATGGGACGCTCCTCCTTGCGGAGCATCGTGCCGAGGGTGGGCTGAGCGCTGAAGAGCTCGGTCCACGGGATGCTGAACGCCCCGGCGATCCGGCGGACGACGTCCAGGCTCGTGTTGGCCTGGCCGTTCTCGATCTGGCTCACGTAGCCGGCGCTGATCGATGCGCGTCGTGCGAGCTCGCGCGTCGACATCTTGCGCAGGGTGCGCAGTTCTCGAACGCGGGGGCCGAGGTTCGCGTCGTCCATCGCTCTCCCTGGGTTTCGGTAATCACACTGATCGGTGTCAGTAAGCAGAGCGTATACCGGGCGAGCGCGTCGGAAATTGCTGATGTGTTTCGTGTGTGTAACCGAGTTCCGGGACGCCACATACAGCAGTGAGGGTGCGCATCCGCACAGTCCAGAGCCCCCGACACCGTGCAGACGTGCACCCTCGCGCCTTCAGGGCCGCGCGACCGGGCTGATCACCAACTCGTCGATACGCACGTGCGGGGGCGCATCGATGATGAAGCGCACCGTTCGCCCGATGTCGTCGGGAGTCAACATCCGCTCGCGGGCGTCGGCATCCGGCACTTCGGGGCGCAGGCTCAGGAACTCCGTGTCGACGTCGCCCGGGCACAGGTGGCACGCGCGGATGCCGGCGGCAGCCTCCTGCGCGTTCAAGGTCTCGCAGACAGCGGCGAGCGCGCGCTTGCTGGCGCTGTAGGCGACACCCGCGACGGGCGAAAAACGCCAGGCTGCGATCGACGACACCACGACGACGACGGCCGAACCGGATGCCCGGAGGTCCGGGAGCGCTGCGTCGATCACGTGGATGACGCCGTGGAGGTTCGTGTCGATGACCTGTTCGACCTCGCTGACCGACTGGTTCTCCCACGTCCGCCGCGGCGAGTTGAGGCCGGCGGCGAGGACGAGCTCGTCGATGCGGCCCCACCGATGACGGATCTCGTCACGCGCCGCACTCACCGCGCCCGTGTCCCGGGCGTCGAACGGCAGCACGATCGCCTCGCTGCCCGCATCCGCGACCTCGCGCGCCGTCTGGGCGAGCATGTCGTGGCGCCGTCCGCTGAGCGCGAGGCGCCGGTCGGGGGCCAGGGCCAGCGCGGCGGCGCGGCCCATCCCGCTGCCGGCTCCGGTGATCCATGCGACGCGTCGCTGGGAGGCGATGGTGGAGGTCATGCCCGGGCCGCCATCTCGTACGCGCGCTGGGGGAACTGGGTCGCGAACTTGCCGCCGCTCACATCGAGCAGCGTGCCCGTGACGTAGCGCGAGGCATCGCTCGCGAGGAAGCAGACGGCGTCCGCCACCTCGCGCGGGTCACCCCAGCGCCGCAGCGTGAGCGTGTCGAGCAGGCGACGCTGCTCGTCGTGCGGCTTGTCGGCGAAGCCGTTCATGTCGGTGGGGATCATGCCCGGAGCGTACGCGTTGGCAGTGATCCCCCAGGGGCCCAGTTCTCCCGCGAGTGTTCTGGTGAACTGGACGACAGCGGCCTTAGATGCCGCATAGGCCGCACCGCCGACACTGGGGATGATGGCCGCGAACGAGGCCGCGTTGACGATGCGGCCCCCGCCCTGCCGCTTCATCGCGGGGATGACCGCATGGCAGGTGCGGAACGTGCCGGTGACGTTGACGTCGAAGACGCGGTTCCAGGTCTCGGCATCGGCGTCCTCGATGAGCCCGTCACCCAGGATGCCGGCGTTGTTCACCAGCACGTCGACGCGTCCGAACCGGCTCAGCGCAGCATCCACGGCCTGCCGCACCGAAGCGGACGACCGCACGTCGCACGCCAGCGAGGCACCGTCGAGTTCCGCGTCGCGGCGTGCGTCGTCGGCCCAGGCCACCGCATCTTCGGCGATGTCCGTCGCGACGACGACGGCGCGCTCACGCATGAATGTCTCGGCGATGGCGCGGCCGATGCCGCGACCCGCTCCGGTGACGACGACGACCTTGCCGTCGAGATCCCACTGCATCGTGCTCTCCTCCGATCGGGGCCGCGCCTACGCGGCTCTCCTCGATGATGTCGCAGCGCGGCGGCGTTCGGCACCGACGAGCGACACGACGACGAGCCCGGGCGCGATCACGATGAGGGGCGGCAGCATCCATACGACGGTCGCGCTCACCCCGAGGCCCACCAGCACCAGCGATGTTCCGATCGGGTCGTCGACGACGATGCCGCGCCCCTCCCGCCAGAGGTCGATCCACCGCGCGCCCGGCGTCCAGAGCGCCGCGGTTCGCAGCATCGCGACGGCGACCACGACCGCCAGTCCGCCGCTGATGATCGCGAAGACCGTCCCGCCGGGAAGCGCCCCCTGTGCCGCCCCGACCGCGTTCAGGGCGAGGAGCGCGATGACCACGGCGCAGGCCGCACCGAACCACCAGCCCGAACGCACTGCCTGGAGGCCGCGCAGAGCGAAGAGTCGGATCGAGTCGGGCTCGTCGTCGAGGTGTGCGCGGAAGTGCTGCACCCCTGCGCCGAAGGCCGGAGCCAGGGTCACGAGCGGCAGCGACAGGAGCGTCACCCCGATGCCGACCACGAACATCTCGCCGAACCCGGCGACGCCCGAGCAGCCGAAGACCGCGCGGCTCTCGGGCGATCCGTCTGTCTTGCGCGCGGAGGTCATCCCTTGAGCCCCTCCGTCGCGACGCCCGCCACCAGGTACCGCTGGAAGGCGAGGAAGAACAGCACCACGGGCACCAGGGCGAGGATCGCCATAGCCATCTGTGCGCCGTAGTCGCTGGTCGAGGTCTGGTCGACGTAAAGGCGCAGAGCCAGCGGCATCGTGTACATGCCCGGATCCTTGAGGTACAGGAGCGGCCCGAAGAAGTCGTTCCACGACCAGATGAACGCGAAGATCGAGCTCGTGACGAGCGCGGGTCGCATGAGGGGCAGGATGACGGCGGTGAAGGTGCGCGCATGGCCGGCGCCGTCGATGCGCGCGGCCTCGTCGAGATCGCGCGGCAGACCCCGGATGAACTGGATCATGAGGAACACGAAGAAGGCGTCGGCCGCGAGGAACTTCCCCAGCAGCAGCGGCCAGTAGGTGTTGATCATGTCGAGCTGATTGAACACGATGTACTGCGGAATGATCACGACGTGGAACGGCAGGAGCATCGTCGCGATCATGCACAGGAAGAAGACCTTGCTGCCGCGGAAACGGATGCGGGCGAACGCGTACGCCGTGACCGAGCACGAGAGCACGACCCCGACGACCGAGGCGACCGCGAGGATGAGGGAGTTCACGACGAACGTCCAGAACGAGACTCCCCCGATGCCGGCGAAGGCGGTCGCGTAGTTCTCGAGGGAGAAGCTCTCCGGCACGAGACTCACCGAGCCGATGATCTCGTTGCCCGGCTTGAACGACGACATCACCATCCACGCCGCCGGATAGAGGATGACGACGAGCACGGCGATCGCGAGCACGTGGAAGACCGCTGCGCTCCCCCGCGTGCGCCAACCCCGCCCTCCCGCGTGCTCGCGGCCGCGTCGCCGCGACGACGAGTCGGTCGTGATGAGCTCGGTCTGGGTGATCGTGTTCGTCATCGTTCGTCCCCCGCATAGTGAACCCACGCCCGCGATGTGCGGAACAGCATGAGCGTGACCAGCCCGACGGCGATCACGAGCACCCAGGCCATCGCCGAGGCGTAGCCCATCTGGAAATCTCGGAATCCCCGCAGGTAGAGGTAGAGCGTGTAGAAGAGCGTCGATCCGGCCGGCCCACCGCTGCCGTTGGAGATGATGTAGGCCGAGTTGAACACCTGGAAGGCGTGGATCGTCTCGAGGAGCAGATTGAAGAAGAGCACGGGCGACAGCATCGGGATCGTGATCGAGAGGAACCGGCGCACCGGTCCGGCGCCGTCGACGGAGGCCGCCTCGTACAGCTCGGGCGGCACCTGCTTCAACCCCGCGAGGAAGATCACCATCGGCGCGCCGAACTGCCACACCGTCAGCAGGATGAGCAGCGGCAGCGTGCGCGCCGGGTCGCCCACCCATCCGCCCTCCGAGGCGGGTGGCCCGCCGAAGAACGAGCCGATCTGCGCGACGATGCCGTCGTCGATGAACATCGCCTTCCACACGATCGCGATCGAGACGCTGCCGCCGATCAGCGAGGGCAGGTAGAACGCCGACCGGTAGAACCCCTGGCCCCGGCGTGGTGCGTTCAGCAGCAGCGCCACACCGAGCGCGGCAACGAGCTTCAGCGGCGTACCGACCAGCACGTAGATCCCGGTGACCTTGACCGCCTGCAGGAAGTTCGGGTCGGAGAACATGCGCGTGTAGTTGTCCACGCCGATGAACTCGGGATCGTTGAACAGGTTGTAGTCGGTGAACGACAGCACGAGCGAGGCGACCATCGGCCCCGCGGTCAGGGCGAAGAACCCGATGAGCCACGGGCTCAGGAAGAGATAGCCGGCACGCGTCTCGCGTCGAGCCCGCACGGTCGAGCCCGCACGAACCGGGACGACGGCTGCAGCAGTCATGGCTTGTTCCTTTCTCCTGCGAACCGGCGTCTCGGCCGTACGGCAGGGTCGTGCGGAGCGGTCAGGAGCCGAGCACCAACGAGATCTCCGAGAACAGCTCCTGCGCGAACTGCTTCGTGGTCAGGTCGCCGTACCTCAGCTGCTCGTGCAGCTCTCCCCACTTGGCCTCGATGGTGCCGTAGCCCGCGGGGAGGATCGGGTAGCTCGCCGTCAGCTCATCGTCGATGGATGCGAGGTAGTCGAGGTTGACGGTGTCGGCTGCGGTCTGATCGATCGCATCACGTCCAGCCTCCGTGGGCGGTGTGCCGAGCGACGTACCGAAGATCGTCGCGACCTCGGGCGAGGTGGTGAGGAAGTTCACGAAGGCAGCAGCGGCCTGCTGCTGGTCGGAGTTCTTCGCCACGCTCAGCAGCATGCTCGGCTTGGGCGCGAGCACATGCTCGTCCTGGCCCTTCTCGAGCGGCGGCTGCACCATGCCGATGTTCTCGGTGCCGGCATCCGTCATGCCCTGCAGCACCGTCGTCGAGAAGTTGAACCAGATCGCCGTCTCACCGGCGAGGAAGCCCCCGCTGGGCGAGAGGGCGACGCTGCGCTCGACGGGGTAGAAGTCGCCGTCGTCGCGGAGGTCGGCGGCAGAGTCGAGGTACTCGATCACATCGTTCTCGTCGAACGCGGGCGCACCGTTCTCCTCGAAGACCGGGTTGCCGTCCTGCATGAGGTGGTAGATGAAGTTCGGGAGGCCGCCCGTGTAGTCCTCCGCCCCGTAGATCCGGGGTTCGGATGACGCTCCCGCCGCGTTGACCTCGAGGACGAAGTCGTTGAACTCGTCCCAGGTCATGTCGTCGGTCGGATAGTCGATGCCGAACGAGTCGAGGATGTCCTTGTTGTACATCATCGACCAGGCGTTCGTGCCCAGCGGGACGCCGACGAGTTCGTCGTCGACCGTTCCCGATCCCAGCACCTGATCGTTGACGCCGTCGAGCGGGAGCAGTGAGTCGCGGTAGGGCGAGAGATCGGCGAGCAGACCCTTGCTGGCGTATTCGCCGAGGTAGCCGGCATCCATCATCACCACGTCGGGAAGCGACTTTCCCGCCGCCTCGGTGTTGCGCGCAGTCCAGTAGTCGCCCCAGGCGTTGAAGTTGCGCACCACCTCGACGTTCGGGTACTGCTCGTTGAAGAGCGCCACGACCTCTTCGAAACGGGCGGCACGGTCTTCGTTCCCCCACCACGAGAAGCTGATCTTCGCTGCGGTCTGGTCGTCGAAGGTGATCTCCTCGGGGGCGGCGTTCGAGCCGCTTCCCGTGCCGCAGCCGGCGAGCAGAAGTGCTGCGGCTCCGACGAAGGCGAGCGATGCGGGCAGTCTCTTGATCATGGTTCCTCCTCATTGAGCGGGCATGGGCCCGGGGTGTCGATGGCGGTGGCCGGTCGAGAGCCGGCCGAGGTCAGTCGGTGTCGGTTCCCTGGACGAGTGAGCGGATCGTCTCGACGGGCAGCTTGGGTTTCCGGGCTTCGGTGAGCAGGCCGTTCCGCTCCTGCATGGTGTCGGTGAGCTGCGTCCAGCACCAGCCGGCGAGCCCGTCGGGTCGGCCGGTGAAGCCTCGCGTGCCCGACTGCACCGCGCGGAGGATCGCCGCGACCATCCGGCCGTACTCCTCGGCGCCGCGCGCTTCGGAGTAGCCCCAGGAATCATCCGGGCTCGCATCAGCCGCCCACTTCACCCCGCCGAACTCGGTCAGCATGACCGGCTGTCCGCTGTCGGCCGTTCCGGGCAGACGCACGCGGCGACCGGCCGGGCCGATGCCCGAGACGAGCTTGCGCAGCTCGACCGCGTCGACGTCGTAGCGGCGGGCGAGGATGCCGCCGTCCGCCTCGTAGTCGTGCAGGGTCCACAGGTCGGAGGTACCGAGCTCCCACCCGTCGTTGGAGATGACGGGCCTGGTGGGGTCGAGCGCCTTCGTCAGGTGGAACAGCGCTTCGGCGAAAGCCCGCTGATCCGAGCGCGAGGCGATGTGCTGCACGCCCCAGCTCTCGTTGAGCGGCACCCACGTGATGATGCTGGGGTGCGCCCGGTCGCGGAGCACGGCTTCCGTCCACTCCGCGGTCGTCCGCTGCACGGCTCGCTCGTCGAACGTGTACGTCGCGGCCATCTCGCCCCACACCAGGAGTCCGAGCCGGTCCGCCCAGTACAGGAAACGATCGTCCTCGACCTTCTGGTGCACGCGCACCGAGTTGAAGCCGAGCTCGGCGATCAACTCGGCCTCGCGTCGCAGTGCGTCGGGCGAGGGGGCCGCGAGGTGAGACTCGGGCCAGTACCCCTGACTGAGAACCGACCGCAGCGTCACCGGGCGGTCGTTGAGCAGCAGCGCGCCGTCGCTCCAGGAGACGCTGCGCAGACCGAGGTAGCTCGCGACGGCATCCGTTCGGCCACCGTCATCCGTCAGTTCGATCCAGGCGTCGAGCAGGGTGGGCCGGTCTGGGCTCCAGAGCAGGCGTTCGTAGTTCTGACCGTTTCGCTGTCCGTCCAGGGCGATCGTCAACGTCGCCCTCGTGCCGCTCGTCCGCATGGTCGCGGCGGCGAGCTCCCGACCTTCGTGCGCGATGCGGACGCTCGCGCTCGCACAGGCAGGCCGGCTCAGTCGGAGCTCGAGGGTCACCGTGCCGTCGGTGAGGTCGTTGGTCCAGTTGAGCGCGGTGATGTGCTGCGGCGCGACGGACTCGAGCCACACCGACTGCCAGATCCCCGTCGTGCGGTGGTACCAGATCGAGTGGGGCTGTTCCTCCCAGTCCTGCTTCCCTCGAGGCTGCGCGAGGTCGTGCGGGTCGTCCTCGGCGCGCACGACGATGACATGCTCGCGAGCGTCACCGTCGAGCGCGTCGGTGATGTCGACGGCGAAGGGGGTGTGGCCGCCCTCGTGGCTGCCGACCATCTGCCCGTCCACCCAGACGGTGGCCCGATAGTCGACGGCACCGAAGCGCACGATCGCACGCTGCTCCGACCGGTGTCCGGCGGCGGCGAGGTCGGCGTCGGTCAGCGTCCGGCGGTACCAGACGATCGGATGGAACCCCGTCTCGCCGACGCCCGAGGCCGGCGACTCGGGCGGGAAAGGCACGAGGATGCTGCCGGCCAGGTCACGGCCGTCGAACCACCGCTCGGCGACGCCTCGGTCGTCATCGTCGTGAGCGAACCCCCACTCCCCGTCGAGCAGGAGGAACGAGTCGCGCACGAGCTGCGGACGCGGCCGCGCCGGTTCGAGCGTGCTCGCACGCACCGTGTCGGGCTCTCGACCGGCATCCTGCTCCACTGCATTGACTCCCTCTGCCGGCATCGATGCCGGCGTTGTCGCTGACCCGCCCGCAGACGGGATGGAAACCGCTTTCCGTTCCACGTTGAACTACACGATAGTTCCACGCTGAACTAGAGTCAACAGCGACCCTCGGAACTGCTCGACAGGAGCCTGCATGACCCGCGTCACACTCGCCGACGTCGCCGCTCGTGTCGGCGTGAGCGCGAAGTCCGTCTCCAACGTCGTGAACGGAACGGGATGGGTCGGCGACGAGATGCGACGGCGCATCCTCGCTGCGATCGACGAGCTCGGATACCGACCGAACCTCGCCGCACGGCAACTGCGGAACGGGCGCAGCGGACTGATCGCGCTCGTCCTCCCCGATCTGCGAGAGCCCTACTTCGCCGAGTTCGCGTCGCAGTTCGTCACCACCGCGCAGACCCGGTCATTGACGGTTCTCATCGCGCAGACGGGCGGCGCCCGTGCCGCGGAGCTGGCGATGATGGCCGGCGAGGGCTTCCCCGCGCTCGACGGGATCGTGATGAGTCCGCTCGCCCTGACCGCCGACGATGTGCGCGACCGGCCGAGCGTTCCTCCGCTCGTGCTGATCGGAGAGCAGGCCGAAGAGCTCGTGAACCCTTCGGTGCATCACGTCGGCATCGACAACGTCTCGGCGGCGGCAGCAGCCACCACGCAGCTCATCGAGCAGGGGCGACGTCGCATCGCCGCGGTAGGCGTGCAGGAAGCCGGGCCCACTGCCACCTCTCGACTCCGATTCGAGGGGTACCGGCGAGCGCTGGCCGCAGCGGGCATCGCCGACGACCCGGCGCTGTACGCCTCGGTCGATCAGTTCAACCGCGCCGAAGGGTCGACGGCAGTCGCACGCCTTCTCGCGAGCGGAACCGATGTCGATGCGTTGTTCTGCTTCAGCGACAGCCTCGCCCTCGGCGCGCTGTACACCCTCGGCACCCACGGCGTCTCCGTGCCGGACCGCGTGCAGGTCATGGGCTTCGACGACATCGAAGAGGGGCGCTTCCACATCCCCGCGTTCTCGACCGTCGACCACGGTGTCGAGCAGGCGGCGGCGTCGATCCTCGACATCCTGAGCGACGCGACCACGCAGGCCGGCGTGCACCATCAAGTGCCGTACCGCGTGATCACCCGCTGACCCCGCCCTCCGAGGTCCCACTTCGGCCGGGAATCCCGGCTCGGTAACCGGCCCAACCGGGACCTCGCATGCGAAGGATGCAGGGGGCCCGGCGGATGCAGCGAGGGTCAGGGCGCGGCGGCGAGGATGCGTTGCGCAGCCTTGACCATCGCGATGTCGATGAAGGTGCCGTCGTCGAGCACGAACGCGCCCGTCCCGTCGGCGGCCGCCGTGCGCACCCGCTCGACGATGCGCCGCGCGCGCTCCACCTCGTCGGCGTCGGGGGTGAAGACCCGCCGGATCACCTCGATGTGCCGCGGATGGATGGCCGTCCGCCCCGCGTAGCCGAGCGCACGACCGACCCGGCAGCTCGCCTCCAGGCCCTCGAGGTCGGCGACGTCCGCCCACACCGCCATGAGCGGCAGCGGCAGACCGGCCGCCGCCACGGCGTTCACGACCCGCGCGCGCGACCACGCGAGCCCGGGCTCCCCCTCACGCCCGGCGGGCACGCCGATCTCCGCGCGCAGGTCGGCCTCGCCCACCGCGACCGACGCGACCCCGGCCTGCGCGATCTCGAACGCCCGCTCGATCGCGAGCGCCGACTCGAGCAGGGCATGGATCTCGCGCCCGGGTGCGGCGGCTCGGACCGCCGCGACGTCATCCGCCGACTGCGTCTTCGGAAGGCGGATGCCGAACGCCGCGGGCAGATCCGCGACAGCAGCGACGTCCTCGTCGTGCGTCCGTGCGCCCCGAGCGTTCACCCTGACCTGCACCGCCGGCGCGGCAGCCCCGAGCGACGCCCACGCCTCGGCGAACTCGGCGAGCGACGCCCGCGCCCGCACCTTGCGCGAGGGCGCGACGGCGTCCTCGAGGTCGACGATGACGGCATCCGCTCCCGCATCCAGCGCCTTCTCGAAGCGCTCGGGGCGGTCGGCGGGCGCATACAGCGCGACCACGATCGGGCGGGTCATGCGACCGATCCCTCGGCACGCATGCGGGCGATGTCGTCGTCGGTGTAGCCGAGCGAGGCGAGCACCTCGGCGGTGTCGGCGCCGTGAGCCCGACCGGTGAACGCGATCGTCGACTCGTCGCGCGACAAGCGGAACAGCGGCCCCTGCATGGCCATCTCACCGAGATCGGGGTCGTGGATGCGGTGCACCGTGCCGAGCGCCTGGAACTGCGGATCGGAGACGATGTCGGACGGCTCGTAGACCGGGGCGACCGCGGCCTGCGCCGCTTCGAACGCCTCGATCACCTCGTCGCGCGTGCGCTGGGCGATCCAGCTGCCGACGGCCTCGTCGAGCTCGTCGGCGTGCTGCGCCCGGCTCGACCCGCTCGCGAACCACGGCTCGGCGGCGAGGTCGGGGCGGCCGACGAGGGTCATGACCCGCTCGGCGATCGACTGCGCGCTCGTCGACACGGCGACCCACGAACCGTCGGCCGTGCGATACGTGTTGCGCGGCGCGTTGTTCGCCGATCGATTGCCGGTGCGGGGCTGCACGGTCGCGAGCTGATCCCAGCGCGTGATCTGCGGGCCGAGCATCGCGAGGATCGGCTCGATGATCGCGACATCCACCTCCTGCCCGCGGCCGTCGCGGTCGCGGGCGTGCAGCGCGGTCATGATCGCGTAGGCGGTCGCGAGTGAAGCGATGCCGTCGGCGAGGCCGAACGGAGGAAGGGTAGGCGGCCCGTCAGGCTCGCCCGTTGCGGCGGCGAACCCGCTCATCGCCTCGGCGAGCGTGCCGAATCCGGGGCGACTGCGGTACGGCCCGATCTGCCCGAATCCGGTGACGCGGGCGAGTACGAGGCCGGGGTTCTCGGCAGACAGCTCGTTGTACCCGAGTCCCCAGCGTTCGAGGGTTCCGGGGCGGAAGTTCTCGACCACGACGTCCGCGGTGCGGGCCAGGCGCAGGAACGCCTCGCGCCCGTCGGCGGTGTGCAGGTCGATCGCGACGGTCCGTTTGTTGCGGCCGAGCGTCTTCCACCACAGGTTCTGGCCGTCCTTGCTCGGACCGTGACCACGTGCCGGGTCGGGCTTGGTCGGATGCTCGACCTTGACGACCTCGGCTCCCATGTCGCCGAGGTGCATCGCCGCCATCGGGCCGGCGAAGAGGGTCGAGGCGTCGATGACGCGCAGTCCGTTGAGCGGGGTCACGAGCGGTCCTCCCAGCAGACGCGGAATCCGATCGAGGGCGACGCGTCCTGGCCGAGTCCCGGCAGGAGAAGCTTGGCCGAGAACTCCGGCGTCTGCACGCCGCCGTCGAAGTACCAGTCCGAGCCCTCGCTGCGGTGGGCGCTGCCGCCCTTGAGCATGACGAAGCGGGTGCGGCCGTCGGAGTGCTCCGACTCCGTCCAGTTCCACACCTCCGGCGTGCGCCGCCGGAACGACGGATCGGATGCCGCGAGCTGCCACTCGTCCTCGGTGGGGAGACGTCCGCCGACCCATGCGGCGTACTCCCGGGCCCGCGCGAAGGTCACCCGCGTCGCCGGACGCTCGGGGTCACGGGCATCCGCGTCTTCGCCGATCGCGTCGAGGAACCGCGCGTACTCGGCCTCGGTCACCTCAGCCGCCCCGACGCGCACGGGATGCCGCACCTCGACGAAGCGTTCGAGCGTCCGCTGATCGTGCAGGCGGGGCGGCAGCGGCTTCCACTCGTCGACGTAGGGTGCGCCCTCGTACATCCCGGTCTCGCGCGCACGGAACCGCACCGTGAGCAGGTGCGTTCCGGGCGTCACGGTCACCGTCTGGACCTCATCCCGCGCGCCGGTGTCGCGCACCGGCCCGGCCCACGCCGGAGCGGTGAGGCGCCGAGCTCGGCGGTGCGGGAACGACCCGTCCGCCACCGGCGGCTCATCGTGCAGCGCGGCCTTCACCTCCGCGACGACCGGCGGCACGTCGGCGTCCGCCGTGTCCGCGGCATCCTCAGCCAATCGCACCGCGGCGGCGACGCCACCGGCCGGCACCGTCACCGATGAGACCCGATCGCCGGGCTCGTGCAGCGGCACCCACCGGCCCCCCGACTCGAGCTCGAACTCGACGTCGGCGCCCGACGTGTTGACGAGGCACAGCAGCGTCACCCCGTCGAGCTCGAACGCCGACCCGAATACCGGCGCGTCGTGCACGGCAAGAGGCGTCCACTCCCCCTCGACCAGCCAGCGGTGCATGCCGCGCTGCACGGGCAGCATCCGCCGAAGGGTCGCGGCGTCGCGGTCGTTCCAGCCGACCCAGACGCCGAAGACGACCTCCCACACCATCACGCCGACGCCGTTGAGCCATGCCGAGCGCAGCTCTTCTGCGTGGTCGCGGTGCCACCGGCGGATGTGGTGCTGCATGTGTCGGCGCTCGAACCACCGGGCGCGCAGCACGCCGGGCACCTCCGAGTCGGCGAACCACTGCGCCCACGACAGGGTGTGGTCGGCGATGCGCTCGGTCGCGAGCTTCGACTCGCCCTCCAAGCCGATGCCCGGGCGCGCAGCATCCAGGGCCGCGACGAGATCGGGGTCGGCCTTCCGCAGCGTGTCGAGGAAGACGCCGTCTGCGCCGAGGCGCCGCACCGTCGCGGCGAGCTCCGCGGCGTCGCCTCCCGAGCGCCGCGTGCCGACGTCCCACGGGTTGTAGTCGACGAACACGGCCACACCGGCGGCGCGCAGCGCCTCGGCGGCTTCGACGAGCCCCGGCACGGCGTAGAAGTCCCACTGGTTGCGGTCGTCGATGCCGATGACGGGGTAGGCGTGCCACAGCACGATCCCGTCGAGACCGCCGAACCGGCGCTGCGCGTCGGCGATGAAGCGTTCCGGCGTGAAGCGCTGCTCGTCGAAGTCGAAGAACAGCTCGTCCCAGAGCCAGACCTGGGCGACCGTGAAGCACCGGCTCGCCCACGCGGACTCGGGCTGTTCGTAGCGGGTCGGCACGCCGTGCCGTTCGCGAGCGCCTTCGCGCCACGTCGTCAGCTGGGCACGCCATGCACCGAGGTCGGCCGGATCCGTCGGCGCGACGAAGATCTTCGCGTCGTCGAGCACGACCGCGGCGTCGCCCGAGCGCACGTCGGCATCGAGCGGCACCGGCGTCGGGCGGTCGATCTCGCGCGGGACCAGGGGATCGAATCCGCCGCTCACGGTCGGTTCTCCTTCCGGAAGGCGGCGACCTCGTCGGCTGTGGGCACCGCGTCCTGCGCACCGGGGCGCGTGACGGCAAGGGCGGATGCCGCAGCACCGGCGCGCGCGGCATCCGCGAGCAGACCGAGATCGACGGTGTCGGGGCGGCGTCCGCAGGCGGCGAGCGCGGCGGCCAGCACACCGCAGAAGGTGTCCCCGGCGCCCGTCGTGTCGACCGGCGTCACGACATGGGCCGGCACCTCGGTGCGCTCGTCACCGCAGACGACCAGGCAGCCGCGAGAACCGAGCGTGACGACGAGTCCGCGCACCGTGCGGGCGAGGTCGGCGATGGCCACGTCGAGGTCTCCGACGCCCGCCGCCTCGAGGGCCTCGTGCTCGTTCACGACCAGCACGTCGGTCGCCGCGAGCAGTTCGTCGCGGCGGGCGGCGAAGGGTGCGGACGGCGCCGCGTTCAGCACGTGCCAGGCTCCCTCGCCCCGGGTCGCTGCGGCGTCGCGTACCAGAGCCACCGGAATCTCGAGCTGCGTGAGCAGAACCGAGGCCGAGGCGACGACGGCGCGTTGCGCGTCGCTCAGGGAATCGCGTGCGGCGTTGGCGCCGGCGGCGACGACGATCGCGTTCTCACCCGACGCATCCACCGAGATGAGCGCTGTTCCGGTCACCTCGTCGACCTGCACCACTCCCGAGACGTCGATGCCGTCGGCCTCGAGCGCTGTGCGCAGCGCCTCGCCCACGGCATCCGTTCCCACCGCCCCCACGAAGGCGACCTCCGCGCCCCCGGCGCGCCGGGCGGCGACGGCCTGATTGGCCCCCTTCCCCCCGCCGGTCCGGACGAGCGACGAAGCGAGCAGCGTCTCGCCGGGAGCGGGGATGCGGGCGACGCGGGCGACGACGTCCTGGTTGATGCTGCCGACGACGACGACGCTCACGAGGTTCCCTCCGCGAGCGCGACCGTCCGCTCGGCGAGCTCGCGGATCGATCGCTGCGGCCCGCCGGGCATCGAGGTCGCGATGCTGTCGTTCAGGGGCGCCGTCCACGCGGGCCCGATGCCATCGGCACCGACGAGGCCGCCGACTACCGAGCCGACCGTGGCGCCGACCGAGTCGGTGTCCCAGCCGCCGGCGACGGCGAGCGCGACGGCGGCACCGAAGTCGCGATCGTGGGCCTGCAGCGCACAGGCGGTGAGCGCGGCGTTGTTCAGCGTGTGCACCCAGTGCATCCCGGCGAACTCGCCATGCAGGGCGTCGAGCGCACCCGCCGTCGTGAGCTCGCCCGTGGCGAGCGCTCGGCCGGTCTCGCGCCCGAACCGCACGGCCGCGGCCAGGCGGGAGGCGGGCGGCACGACGGTGTCGGCGGCATCCAGCACGGCATCCGTCGAGTCGGCGACGAGGGATGCCGCGCAGAGAGCGGCCGCCCACATGGCGCCGTACAGGCCGTTGCGGGTGTGGCTGAGCCGCGCATCGATCCACGCCGAGTGGGCCGCGGCCCGGACATCGCCGGGGTGCGCCCACCCGTGCACGTCGGCGCGGATGAGGGCGCCGATCCACTCGCGGAACGGGTTGCGGTGGGTCGCGGTCTCGGGCACCGGCCGGGCGTCGAGGATGTTGCGGTACGCAGCGCGTTCGGCGGTGAACACCCGCCCCGCCGGCAGGGCCGCGAGCCAGGCCTCGGCGACATCATCGGTCGTCAGCGCGGAGCCGTGCCGCTCGAGCAGGTCGAGGGCGAGGAGCGGGAAGTTCAGGTCATCGTCCTCGGGCATCCCGGCGATGTTCTCGACGAGCGAGGTCGGGGCGGAGCGGCGGTTCCAGGGCCAGCGCTCCGCGACGTCGGCGGGCAGGCCGCGCGCGGTGAAGTAGCCGCTGATCGGCCAGTTCCCCGTGGCACGTGCGATCTGCTCGATGCCTTCGCGCGGGATCTTCTCGACCGGCTTGCCGAGCAGGCACCCCGCCGACCGGCCCAGCCACGCGCCGTGTACGCGATCGAACGCGGCGCCGCGGTCAGCGCTCGGCTCGGGTTGCGCGGGAAGCAGTGCTTCGATCGCTTCCCACTCATCGGGTTCGTCAGCACTCGGGCGCTGCAGTCCCTGCAACTCATCGAGCACGCGACGGGCCGTCGCGCGCAGTTCGGCGGATGCCGGTGTCGCGCTGGCTCCGGAGGGAGCGAGGACCGTCGCTCCGCCGGCATCCGCCCAGCGCCGTTCGATCGCCGACAGCTCGTCGTCGGGCACCCCCTGCTCGCGCAGCGCCGCGAGTTCCGCCGGCACCAGGTCTTCGGGCTGAGCCCACGTCAGTCTCACGCCTCTGCCCCCACCGACAGCAAAGACATCAGCGACTCTGCACGCGCGGCAGCCCGCTCGGCATCGGCACGGGCGACGTCGCGCACGACCTCGACCATCGTGGTGACGACGCCATCGAGGTCGAGGCGGCTCGCGGTCACGACCTCGCGCACCCACTCCTCGGGAACGGCGGCGCTGCCGTGGAGCCCACCGCAGATCGCGCCCGCCATCGTGGCGATCGAGTCGGCGTCTCGGCCGTAGTTCACCGCGTCCAGCACGGCGGCACGCAGGTCGCCGTCGTGGGCGACGACGAAGCCGAGCGCGACGGGGAGCTCCTCGATGGCCTTCGTCCGCGAGGGAAGACGCGCGTCCATGGCCGGTGACCGGTAGGCCTCGCCCACGGTGTCGAAGGGCCGCACCGCGTCGCGGATGATGCGACCGAGCTCACGCGGATCGTCGGATCCGCCGGCGGCGCGGAAGGCGTCGACGGCCTCGAACACGGCGCGGATGGCGGCGGCGGTGCCGTCGTGCGCGACATCCATCACCGCCCGTCGAACATCGTCGACCGTTGCTCCCGGAGTGGCGGATGCGGCGACGGCGGCCGCGAACACGCCAGCGGCCTCGCGACCGTACGACCATTGGTGCGCGCCGGTGATGTCGATGGCCTCGGCATACGCGCCGCGCGGGTCGCCGATGTGCACGAGGCCGACGGGGGCCATGTACATCGTCGCGCCGCAGTTGACGACGTTGCCGACGCCCGCCTCACGGGGGTCGGCGTGGCCGTAGTGCAGCTTCATGACGAGCCACTTCTCGGCGAGGAACACGCGTTGCAGGATGAGCGCTTCGTCTTCGAGCTCGGGGATCCAGCGCCGCTCGCCCATCATGAGGGGCACGAGATCGCTCGCGACGTCGTACGCGTCGAGGTGCCGGCGCTGCTTGGCGTACACCTCGATGAGCGCGTGGGTCATGAGGGTGTCGTCTGTGACGTGTCCGTCGCCCTTGTGGTACGGCGCGATGGGGCGAGCCGTGCGCCAGTCGGGCAGGAAGGGACCGACGATCCCCTCGACACGTCCGCCGTGCCGCTCCTCGATCTGCTCCGGGGTCCAGCCCTCCGTCGCACCGCCGAGCGCATCGCCCACGGCGGCTCCCGCCAGTACTGCTGCCACCCGATCGTGCAACACGTCCATTACGTCCCTCTCTTCGTTCGAGCGTGTGAGGCGGGGGCGGATCGGATCGACCCGCCCCCGCGGATCGTCATCCGGCGACGTCGGCCCAGCCGTCGCTGAGCTGCGCGGCGAGCTGGTCGCGGTCGATCTGGTTCGCCAGGTACTGCTGGAACGCCGGCGTCGCGATCGTGTCCTTCCACTCGGTGTACTTCGACACCTTCAGGAACGGCGGACCTTCCAGGCCCTCGCCCGACGCCAGCACCTGCTTCCAGGCAGCGTCGTCGCCGGCGAGCTCGGCGACCTGCGTGCGCGCGGCACCCGACGAGGGGATGAGCGCATCGGCGTAGGCGATCTTCGCGAGGTTCTCGCCGTCCATGAAGAAGTTCAGGAACTCCGCCGACTGCTCCACGTGCTCCGAGTCGATGTTCACCGAGTACGTCTGCGGGTTCGCGGCCTGGATGGCACCGGCCGATCCTTCGAGCGGGGGAAGCGCGACCCAGTTGAGGCCCTCGGGAGCGTCCGCTGCGATGTTCGTCGCCTGGAACGAGCCCTGCACCGTCAACGCGACCTTGCCGCCGTAGAACGACGGGAGCACGTCCGAGCCCGACTGCGTGAGCGAGGTCGGGTCGATCGACCGGTCGGTGTAGGCCATCTCGTGGATGCGCTCGGGCACGGCGAGCTCGTCGTCGCCGACCTCGATCGTCACGTCGTCGCCCTCGCCGTCGAAGTAGCCGCCGTCGAAGCCCATCGACAGGCTCATCATCGTGGCGGTGGGAGAACCGAGACCCCAGCCGAGACCGTAGTGATCTGCCGTCGTCGTCGCCCTCGCGATCTCCTGCAGCTGATCCCAGGTCATCGTGTCGCCCGTGGGCACCTCGACGCCCGCCTCGGCCAGCAGGTCGGCGTTCGCGAACGCCATGTACGACTGCAGGGTCGAGGGATACGCGACGATCTGACCGTCGTGGGTCACCGACTCCCAGATGCCGTCGGAGATGTCCGACTTCAGCTCGGGGTCGATGAGGTCGGTCAGGTCGGCGAGGTAGCCGTCGGCCGCGAACGACACGATCGAGCTCGCCTCGAAGTGGATGATGTCGGGCGCAGTGCCGCCCGAGAACTGCGTGATCAGCTTGTCGTAGGTGCCGTCCCAGCCGGCTTGGATGATCTTGACCTGGACGTCGTCGTGCTCGGCGTTCCAGGCGTCGACGATCTCGCTGATGGCCGCCTGGGTCGCGGGCTGGTCCGAGAGCGACTGGAACTGGAGGGTGACGACGTCGCCGTCTCCCCCGCTGTCGTTCGCGCTGCCCTGCTGGCATCCTGCCAGCGCGACGGCTGCGATGCCCACGAATGCGACGGCGCCGATGCCGCGGATTCTTCTCATGGTGTGGCCTTTCTGGTTTTCGGGTTTCGTCGTCACGGGGAGGTCAGCCCTTGACAGCACCGGCGAGCATGCCGCCGGTGAGCTTCTTCTGCAGGATCCCGAAGATGATGAGCGACGGGATCGTGGCGAGGATGGCGCCGGCGGCCAGCGGCCCCAGCTGGGTCTGCCCCTCGGCGCCGAGGAACGAGCGCAGCGCGATGGGCAGCGTGTACAGCTCCGGGCTCTGGATGAGCACGAGCGCGAGGAAGAACTCGTTCCAGGCCGAGACGAAGGTGAACATCGCCGTGGCGACCAGGCCCGGCATCAGCAGCGGCAGGATCACGGTGCGAAGGATCGTGAACCGGCCGGCGCCGTCCATCTCGGCCGCTTCCTCGAGCTCCGGCGGGATCGCCGCGACGTACCCCTGCAGCATCCAGAGCGTGAACGGCATCGTGAAGGTGACGTAGACGAGGATGAGGCCGAAGAGGGTGTCGTTCAGCTGCAGGCTCCGCAGCACGAGGAACAGCGGGATGATGATGAGGATCGTCGGGAACACCTGGCTCACGAGGATCCACACCGTGCCGGCCGCGCGCAGCCGGCCCTTCAGCCGGGCGAGGGCGTACGCCATCGGCATCGACAGGAGCACCGCGACGATCATCGTGACGATCGAGACGAGCACCGAGTTGCCGGCCGCGGTGATCAGGTTCTGCCGCTCGAGCGCGGCGATGTAGTTGCCGAAGTCCCACTGCTGCGGGATGAGGTTCACCGCGAGCGAGTTCAGCTCGCGTGTCGACTTGAACGACGCCGACAGCAGCCACAGCAGCGGAAAGCCCAGGAAGATCAGGTAGCCCGCGAGCGCCAGGTACATCAGGACGGTCGCGTACAGGGGGCGCTTGGTGGTCACTTGCGGGCCCCCTTGTTCTGCCGGAACTGGTTGATCAGGTACAGCGAGAGGATCACCAGGATCGCGACGACGAGGACGTTGCCCATCGCCGACGCGTACCCGATCTCGCGGTTGCGGAACGCCTCGAGGTAGGTGAACAGCGGCGGGATCATCGTGCGGCCGCCCGGGCCGCCCTCGGTCAGCACGTAGATCAGCCCGAACGAGTTGAACTGCCAGATGAAGTCGAGCGCGGTGACCGCGATGATGACGGGCCGCAAGGCGGGCAGCGTGACGTGCCAGAACCGGCGGACGGCTCCCGCGCCGTCGACGGCCGCAGCCTCGTGCTGCTCGGGGGCGATCGACTGCATGCCCGCGAGGAGCAGCACGGTCGTCTGCGGGATGCCGGCCCAGACGCCGACGACGATCACGGCCGGGAGAGCGGTCGAGAAGTCGCCGAGCCAGTTCACTCCCGGAATGCCGAGCCAGCCGAGCACGCCGTTGAGCGGGCCCGAGTTGGGGTTGTAGATCATCCGCCAGACGATCGCGATGACCACCGGCGGCATCGCCCAGGGGATGAGTGCGAGAACGCGGGTCAGGCCCTTCAGCCGCAGGTTGCTGTTGAGCAGCAGAGCAAGGCCCATCGCGCTCACCAGGGTGAGGAGGGCGACCGACCCCGCCCACACGATGCCGATGCCGAACGACTGCCAGAACCGACGGTCGCCGGCGAGCTCGATGAAGTTGTCGAGCCCGATGAACGAGATCTCGGCGTTGCGCGCGAGCGTGGCATCCGTGAATCCGAGGAGCACTCCGCTGACGAGCGGGATGACCGAGAAGATGATGATCGGCAGGAGCGCGGGGGCGACGAGGGCGATCGCCTCTTTGCGCTGCGCGCGGGCGCGCGGTCCGATCTGCCGGACGCGGGGTGGGCGCGAGGACGTCTTCGTCTCTGCGAGCGTGGTCATCCGTGTGCCCTCTCCTCATCGATGGGCTCGGGGCGCTGGAGCGCCGCGGGGACGGACGCCGACGTCGACCCGCGCACGACCAGCGCGGGCGGAACCGTGACGGTGCGGGCCGGCCGGGTGTCGTCGGCGATCCGGGCGAGGAGCATCTCGGCAGCGGCGCGACCGCGCTCCTTGGCGCCGAGGTCGACGCTCGTGAGCCCGGGGCGGACGACCTCGGCGAGCTCGGTGTTGTCGAGGCCGGTGACGGCGAGATCGGCCGGGACCCGCAGGCCGAGGTCTTCGGCGGCACGCAGGACTCCGACGCCGATCAGGTCGTTCGCCGCGACCACCGCTGTCGGCCGGTCGGGCCGGTCGAGAAGCGGGAGCGCCGCGTCGTAGCCCGCGGCGATCGTGAAGTCGGCGGCGTCGACGTGCCGCGTCCGCAGGTCGTCGTACCGGTCCACCGCCGCGATGAAACCGTCGCGGCGCATGACGCCCGGGGTGGTGTCGGTCGGGCCGTTGATGAACGCGATGTCGCGACGCCCCTGGGCGACGAGGTGGTCGACGACGAGCCGCATCGCCGTCGGAGAGTCGGCGCGCACGGTGTCGAAGTCGGCCGAGGCGGGCAGCCGGCCGAGGACGACGAACGGGATCGGAGCGGCGGCGAGCGCGGTGAGCAGCTCGTCGGTGACGCGCAGGGGCGACAGGATCAGCCCGTCGACATAGCCGCGACCGAGGTCGCGGACGACATCCACCGAAGACGACGACGTGCCGGTCGACGACAGCAGCAGGCGGTATCCGGATGCGGAGACCACCTGTTCGACCGCGGCCATCATCTCGACGTAGACCGGGTTGCCGATGTCGGCGACGGCGAAGCCCAGCTGCAACGTGCGGCCCCGCTTCAGCGATTGCGCCGTGGCATCGGCGACGTAGCCGAGTTCACGCGCAGCATTCCGGACCTTCGCCGCGGTCTCGGGACTCGCGACGAGTCCGTTCAGCGCTCGCGACGCACTCGCGACGGAGACGCCGGCGCGGGCGGCGACCTGCGTGATCGTGACGCGGACCATAGCTCTCCCTCGAGCGGTTGTAAACGTTTCCAACGCTGGACGTTGTAAACGTTCTCACCCCCGCCCGCCCCTGTCAACCCCTGCTCTCCGCTTCACCCCCTCGTCTCGCGGCCGCGAGAGCGCGCATTTGCACGGTCGGAGGTGGTCCGCACCGTGCGGATGCGCCTCCTCGCGACCGGCGGGGGGGTCACCCGGACCATCAGACCCCCGGGATCCGAGCCTGAGGTCGCGGCGGGCTCGGATCGCGGGGCAGAACGGGGGCACGGGAATGCGAACAGCCCGGAGACCTATACCCCTGGGGGGTATATGGTGACCTTGACGACACGTCCTCCGTAACTCGAGGGGCACGCGACGCCCGGTCGCACTGACCGCGGCCCGAGTGACGCGAACGCTGGGGCGCATCCGGCCAGGAGGTTCCGATGGGACAGCACGACGAACACAGCCCTCACGCCGCGCACGAGAACCACGGCGATGCGCCCACGACGACACATGACCACACGGCGATGAGCCACGATCACGGCGCCTCGCCGGAACACGGCGGACACGGCGGACACGGCGATCATGTGGGCCAGTTCCGGCGGTTGTTCTGGATCATGCTGATCCTCGCGGTGCCTGTCGTGGGGTTCTCGATGATGTTCTCGATGCTGCTCGGGTACCCGTTGCCGGATGCCGCGTGGGTCGGGTGGGTATCCCCGGTTCTCGGAACCGTCATGTACGTGTGGGGAGGTGCGCCGTTCCTCACCGGTGCAGTGAGCGAGATCCGAGCTCGCAGGCCCGGGATGATGCTGCTGATCGCCCTGGCGATCACGGTCGCGTTCGTCGCGTCCTGGGGCGCCGGCCTGGGCCTGCTGCACCATGAGCTGGACTTCTGGTGGGAGCTGGCGCTGCTGATCGTGATCATGCTGCTGGGCCATTGGATCGAGATGCGCTCCCTCGCTCAGACGACCTCGGCGCTGGATTCCCTGGCCGCATTGCTGCCCGACGAGGCGGAGAAGGTGGAGGGCGACACGACCGTCACCGTCGCGCCTGCCGACCTGCAGGTGGGCGATGTCGTGGTGGTGCGCCCCGGCGGACGCGTTCCCGCGGATGGTCGCATCGTGCAGGGCTCGGCCAGCATGGACGAGTCGATGATCACCGGGGAGTCCCGACCGGTACGTCGCAGCGACGGCGACCCGGTGATCGCCGGCACCGTCGCGACCGATTCCGGGGTCCGGGTGGAGATCGCCGCGATCGGCGAGGACACTGCTCTCGCCGGCATCCGGAGACTCGTCACCGAGGCGCAGAGCTCTTCGTCTCGGGCGCAACGACTCGCCGACAAAGCTGCGGGGTGGTTGTTCTGGTTCGCGCTTGGCGCGGCGGCGATCACCGCGATCGTGTGGACGGCTGTCGGTATGCCGGATGCCGCGGTCGTCCGCACCATCACCGTGCTGGTGATCGCCTGCCCGCATGCTCTCGGCCTGGCCATTCCGCTGGTCGTGTCGATCGCGACGGAACGGGCCGCCCGTGGCGGCGTACTGGTCAAGGATCGCCTCGCGCTGGAGAGGATGCGCTCTGTCGACACCGTTCTGTTCGACAAGACCGGCACGCTCACCAAGGGCATGCCCGCCGTGACCGCGATCGCTCCGGTCTCGGGAGTGGATGCTGAGCAGCTGTTGGCGTTGGCGGCGGCAGCGGAGACGGACTCCGAACATCCGTTGGCGCGGGCGATCGTGAACGCGGCGGACGAGAAGACTCGCCCGGTTCCGTCTTCGACCGACTTCGAGTCCTCTCCGGCGGTCGGGGTACGCGCGCGTGTCGACGGCCACATCGTGCAGGTCGGCGGACCGTACATGCTCGAGCAGGAAGACGCCCACGAGCTACCGGTCGCCGACGACTGGCGCAACGAGGGTGCGATCATCCTGCACGTGCTCATCGACGGGCAGGTCGCGGGCGCGATTCGCCTGGCAGATGAGATCCGCGCGGAGTCGCGTCGTGCGGTCGCTGCTCTCCATGAGCGTGGCGTGCAGGTCGTCATGATCACCGGCGACGCCGACGCGGTCGCCGCCTCCGTCGCGCGCGAGCTCGACATCGACAGGTACTTCGCCGGGGTGCGCCCCGAGGACAAGGCCTCGAAGGTCAGGGAGCTGCAGAGCGAGGGCCGTAAGGTCGCGATGGTCGGAGACGGAGTGAACGATGCGCCTGCACTCGCGCAGGCCGACGTCGGCATCGCGATCGGCGCGGGCACCGATGTGGCGATCGCGTCGGCAGGTGTCATCCTCGCCAGCGATGACCCGCGGTCGGTGCTGGCGGTGATCGCACTGTCGCGGGCGAGCTACCGGAAGATGAAGCAGAACCTCTGGTGGGCCGCCGGTTACAACCTGCTCTCCGTCCCGCTCGCGGCCGGCGTGCTCGCCCCTCTCGGGTTCGTGCTGCCGATGTCCGTCGGGGCCGTGCTGATGTCTCTCTCCACGGTCGTCGTCGCGCTCAACGCGCAGCTGCTGCGCCGGCTGGACCTCCGACCGGACGCTGCGACAACGAGCTAGGCGGCGAAGACAGACCGGCGATGTCGCGCCCCATCATCATCCTGGGAGGAGACTCATGACGATTCGACCCGCGGCCATCGCCGCACTCGCACTCACTGCACTGCTCGCCCTGTCGGGCTGTGCCGGCGACACCGGTACCGACAACGGGATGGTAGGCATGGACCACGACCGCTCGTCAGCACCTGCAATGACAGCGGATGCGAACGACGCCGACATCATGTTCGCACGCATGATGAAGGAGCATCACGCGCAGGCCGTCGAGATGTCCGACGTCCTCCTCAGCAAGGACGGTGTCGACGACCGCGTCGTGTCGCTCGCTGAGGACATCAAGGCTGCACAGGAGCCCGAGATGCGGACGATGGATCAATGGCTCCGACGATGGGGGACCGATCCGCACAGCATGGACGGCATGGATCACGGCAGCGGGATGATGTCCGACGAGGACATGCGGGCCCTCGACGAGGCCAGCGGTGCGGACGCCGGACGCCTGTTCCTCCAGCAGATGATCCGGCATCACGAGGGCGCCGTCGACATGGCCCAGGACGAGGTAGACAACGGCCAGAACCGCGACGCCGTCGCACTCGCTGAGACGATCATCGAGGCGCAGACGGAAGAGATCGCCACGATGAAGGAGATCCTCGCGACCCTGTGATCCGCCGACACCCCACGGTCCCGAGGGGCGCTCATGCGCGAGCGGGCCGCACCCCGTCAGATGAGTTCGCTGACGAGCTGCCGGATCCGTGCGTGGATGTCGTCGCGGATCGGCCGGACGGCGTCGATGCCCTGACCCGCGGGGTCGTCGAGCTTCCAGTCCTCGTAGCGCTTGCCGGGGAAGAACGGGCAAGCGTCACCGCATCCCATCGTGATGACGACGTCGGATGCCTGCACGGCCTCGGTCGTGAGCACCTTCGGCTGCTCGGCGGTGATGTCGATGCCGAGCTCGGCCATCGCCTCGACCGCGACCGGGTTGATCCGATCGGCGGGCATGGACCCGGCGGAGCGGACCTCGATGCGGTCGCCGGCGATGTCGCGGAGGAACCCCGCGGCCATCTGCGAGCGACCGGCGTTGTGCACGCAGACGAAGAGGACGGAAGGCTTGGTGTCGGTCATGGTGGCTCCGGTCAGCGGGTGGGGGTGAGTGTGGCGAGAAGAGCGTCGACGCGTCGGGCGATGTCGTCGCAGATCGCGGCGACGCCTTCTGCGGAGGCGAGGGCGGGGTCGCCCACGGTCCAGTCCTCGTAGCGGACGCCGGGGATGATGGGGCAGACGTCGCCGCAGCCCATGGTGACGACGACGTCAGCTGCGCGGACGGCGTCATCGGTCAGCGGTTTGGGGAACCGCGCTTCGTCGTCGGCCGGGGTCAGCTCGTCGATGAGGGGTTGCACGTGAGGGTGGATCTCGGCAGCCGGGGTCGATCCGGCCGAGCGTGCCACGACGGCGCCGGCCGAGCGTTGATTCACCAGTGCGGCGGCGAGCTGCGATCTCCCTGCGTTCGCGACGCAGACGAACAGCACCTGCGGCTTTCCTTGCGTACGGTCACGGGTGATGTCGGTGAGGCGTTGGCGCGCGAACCGGTCGGTGAGCGACAGCAGGTGGTTCTTCACCCGAGCGCTCTTGGCCAAGGCCGTGTACGACTCGCGGACGATCGTCGCCACCAGGCCGCCGTCGAGCTGGCGGTAGTCCTGATGGAGCGCTTCCGCCAGGCGGGTGAGGGCGGCGTCGACGTTCTCGAGCCCCGCATGCTCGGGGCGGACAGGGGCGATGGCGGCGGGGGCGAACGAGTCGAGCAGCGTCGTCACCGCCGGACGGAGCGCCGGGTCGATCCGATACCAGACCCAGGTGCCGCGCCGCTCGGAGGTGAGCACTCCGGTGTCGCGGAGCACCTTCAGGTGGTGCGACACCGTGGGCTGCGACACCTCGGCCAGTTCCGCGAGGTCGCACACGCACGATTCTCCCCGTGCGTCGGTCGCGATCGCCGACAGCATCCGCAACCGCAGCGGATCGGACAGCGCCTTCAGTGTGGTGGCGATCGCCGCGGCCGCCTCGTCTCCGATCGCGTGCGTGGGCGACGGGGCGCAGGTGTCGGCTTCGGTGGCTGTGGGGGCGCTCATCATCGAGTCCTTTCGAGGGCGGGTTCGGGCATCGCGTAAGGGTCGACGCGGAACCATGCTCGCGCAGCCCACAGCGAGACGTAGACCAGGCCGACCAGCACGGGAACCTCGATCAAGGGGCCGACGACACCGGCGAGCGCCTGCCCGGAAGTGGCGCCGAAGGTGCCGATCGCGACGGCGATGGCGAGTTCGAAGTTGTTGCCCGCCGCGGTGAATGCGAGCGTCGACGAGCGCGCATAGCCCAGCCCGAGGCTCTTCCCGGTGACGAAGCCGGCGAACCACATGACGGCGAAATAGACCAGCAGCGGCAGCGCGATCCGGACGACGTCCAACGGCCGGGAGGTGACCTGTTCCCCCTGGAGCGCGAACAGCAGCACGATCGTGAACAGCAGCCCGTAGAGCGCCCATGGTCCGATCTGGGGGAGGAACGAGTCCTCGTACCAGACGCGGCCCTTGCGACCTTCCCCGATGAGACGGGAGGCGAACCCGGCGACGAGGGGCACGCCGAGGAAGATGAGCACATTGAGCGCGATCTGCCAGACCGAGACGTCCAGGCCGTGACTGTCGAGGCCGAGCCAGCCGGGAAGAACGGTGAGGTAGAACCAGCCGAGGACCGAGAACGCGATGACCTGGAACACCGAGTTGATCGCGACGAGCACCGCCGCCGCTTCCCGGTCCCCGCAGGCGAGGTCGTTCCAGATCACGACCATGGCGATGCATCGCGCGAGGCCGACGATGATCAGCCCCGTACGGTACTCGGGCAGGTCCGGCAGGAACACCCACGCGAGGGCGAACATCAACGCCGGCCCAGCGATCCAGTTCAGGGCCAGCGACGAGACGAGGAGCTTCGTGTCGCCGGTGACGGCGGCGACCTTGTCGTAGCGGACCTTCGCGAGCACCGGGTACATCATGATCAGCAGCCCGAGCGCGATCGGAAGAGAGATCCCGCCGACCTCGAGGCGGGCGAGCATGTCGGACAGCCCCGGGACGAATCGGCCGAGAAGGATGCCGCCGGCCATCGCCACTCCGATCCACAACGGCAGCCACCGGTCGAGGGTCGAGAGGCGGCGCGTGACGGGAGCTGCGTCGGTCACGCGAGAGCCTCCGCCAGTTCGGGGACCTCGAGCGCAGCGATGTAGTGCTGCGCGTCCTGTGCTGCCGCGCATCCCGTGCCGGCGGCCGTGATCGCCTGCCGGTAGGTGTGGTCGACGAGGTCGCCGGCCGCGAACACCCCGGTGAGTGAGGTGCGCGTGGAAGGGTGCTCGACCAGCACGTATCCATCGGCGTCCGTCGCGACCTGTCCGGTGACCAACTCGGAGCGGGGGTCGTGGCCGATCGCGACGAACACGCCCGTCACCGGAAGGTCACGCTCGGCCCCGGTGACGGTGTCGCGGAGGCGAACGCCCTGCACCTTTTCGTCGCCCTGCAGGGCTGCGACCTCGTTGTTCCACGCGACGTCGATCTTCGGGTGCTCGAGCACACGCTTCGCCATGATCTTGGATGCCCGGAACGAGCTGCGGCGGTGGACGACGGTCACCTTCCGCGCGAACCGCGTGAGGAACAGGGCTTCCTCCATGGCCGAGTCCCCGCCACCGACCACGACGATGTCCTGGTCCCGGAAGAAGAACCCATCGCACGTCGCACACCACGAGACGCCGTGACCCGACAGGCGCTCCTCTCCGGGAAGCCCCAGCTTCCGGTACGCGGAGCCCATGGCGAGGATGACCGCGCGGGCGTGGAAGGTCAGTCCGGCGCCCGTCTGGATGATCTTCGTGTCGGATTCGAGATCGACGCGCACAGCGTCGTCGAGGAGGATGCGCGCGCCGAAGCGTTCGGCCTGCCGGCGCATCGTGTCCATCAGTTCCGGCCCCTGGATGCCATCGACGAAACCGGGGAAGTTCTCCACCTCCGTCGTTGTCATGAGGGCACCGCCCGCGGTGACCGAACCCGCGATGACGGCGGGGGCGAGCCCGGCCCGGGCCGCGTACACCGCCGCCGTGTAGCCCGAGGGGCCTGACCCGACGATGACCAGCTCAACCTCTTGAATCGACATGTGTCTATATTGACAGAAACCAATACAACCCGCAAAACCGACCTGGACAGCTCTCCTCCGCCGCTGAGCCGGCCGTGAGGGCGCCGGCTACCGCCCGATCTGCAGCACCGGAGGCGCGCAGCACGCCCCACCCAGCGACGCGCCGGATGCGTCGAACAGCCCTGCGCCGCCGCAGACACCGGTGTCCGGGAGGACGAGCTCGACGCGGCGGGCGGCTTCGCGATCGCCCGCGATCTCGGCTGCAACGCTGCGCACCTGCTCGTACCCGGTGAGCGCGAGGAATGTCGGCGCACGGCCGTAGGACTTCGCCCCGACGAGGTAGAAGTCCGGTTCGGGCTGCGCGAGGTCAGCGGCGCCGGTCGCGGCGACGGAACCGCAGGAGTGTACGTTCGGATCGACCTCCGCGGCGATCCGAACCGGCGCCTGGAGCGTCGGGTCCAGCTCCAACCGCAGCTCGGAGAGGAGAGACAGATCGGGACGGAAGCCGGTGAGGACCACCACCCGGTCAGCGGTGAGAGTGCGGCCGTCCTCCGCGACCAGAATGGGGCGCGTACGGTCACGGGTCACGCGTTCGACCCGGAATCCCGTGACGAGGGACACCAGACCGGCGTCGACATACTCCTTGGCTTTGATCACCAACGCACCGCGCGCGGGAAGCTCGTCCGCCTCGCCCCCGCCGAAGGCGTTCCCGGCGGTCGCTCGGCGCAGCGCCCAAGTCACCGTCGTCGCGGGGTCACGGCGAGCCATTCGCGCGAGGGCCAGCACAGCCGTCACTGCGGAGTGCCCCGAACCGATGACGACGGTGTGCTTGCCGGCGAAACCAGCACGGTCACGAAAGTCGGGGATGCGGTACGAGAGCAGGTCCGCGGATGCCGCCTCACCGATGGCGGGGAGCCCGTCAGCTCCCGCAGGGTTGGGCGTCGACCAGGTGCCGGATGCGTCGATCACAGCTCGCGCTTGCAGCCGATACTCCTCCCCCTGAGCGGATGAGACGTGAACAGTGAAGGGCTGATCTCCCCGGCCCGCATCGACAAGGCGGTCTCGGCCGAGCCGAGAAACTCCCGTCACCCGAGCGTCGTAGCGGACGCGATCACCCAGGGCGACAGCCAGGGGCGCGAGATACTCCTCGATCCACTGCTCCCCCGTGGGGTATCCCGTCGTCGGGGCTTGCCACCCCGAGCCTGCGAGAAGATGAGAGCTCGCCGCGTCGATCAACTCGGGCCATTCGGAGAACAGTCGCACATGCCCCCACTCCGCGACCGCAGCCGCCGGAGAAGCGCCAGCCTCGAGCACCACGACAGGCACCCCTCGCTCCATCAGGTGCGCAGCCGCGGCGAGACCCTGGGGGCCCGCACCGATCACAGCCACCGGCAAGACGTTCTCCACAGCACCCTCATCCATTCATTGACGAACATCGATGGATAGAGCATCATCTGTACATCGATGATTGTCAATCTGTCATGAGAGGATTGCACGATGACTGCACAGCTCCCGCTTCTCTCCTCCGCGGAGGGCGACACCTGCTGCGCTGCGGTGACCGGAGCCGTGATCTCGCTCGAAGATGCTGAGCGCACCGCCCGGACATTCAAAGCGCTCGGCGACCCCACGCGCGTACGCCTGCTGTCTCTGATCGCCGCATCCGCCGATGGGGAGGCGTGCATCTGCGACCTCACCGAGCCCGTCGGCCTCTCGCAGCCGACCGTCTCGCACCACATGAAGCAGCTCGTCGAAGTCGGTCTTGTCACCCGCGAGCAGCGCGGCCGATGGGCCTACTACCGCGTCGTCACCGATGCTCTCGACGCCGCATCGCGCGCTCTCCGCGCATGAGCGACACCGCCGTCCGGGCCATGGGCGAGAAGGACTGGCCCGAGGTCGAGATGATCTACCGCGAAGGAATCGCGGCAGGAAACGCGACGTTCGAGCGCGAACCCCCGTCCTGGGCTGACTTCGACCGGGCAAAGCTCCAGGTCGGCCGACTCGTCGCCGCGGATCCCGCCGGCTCCGTCCTCGGCTGGGTTTCCGCATCCCGCGTTTCCGCACGCGAGGTCTACCGAGGAGTCGTAGAGCACTCCGTCTATATTGCCGACCACGCCCGCGGGCGCGGCATCGGCACGACACTCCTCACCTCCTTCCTGCGCGCAGCTGACGCTGCGGGCATCTGGACAGTGCAAGCCAGCATCTTCCCCGAGAACACCGCCAGCCTCGCCCTGCACGAACGCGTCGGCTTCCGCCGCATCGGCCAGCGCGAACGTATCGCCTACATGTCTCACGGCCCCTGGGCGGGCACCTGGCGCGACACCATACTCATCGAGCGGCGCCGGCGCTGAGCCGCCCTCCCCCCTGCCGAGGCCATGGCGCACCGAACCCGCTGTGCCGCGACGCACATGGGGAACATCCGACCCTACGACGACGGCAACGCCGGCGCCAGTCCGAGGGCCACCAGCTCGGCGTCGTCGAGCATGCGCGACCGGATGATGAACCGCATTCCCGTCGGTCCCTCGACGCTGAATCCGGCACCGCGACCAGGCACGGCGTCGATCGTGATGTGCGTGTACTTCCAGTACTCGAACTGGGCGAGCGAGATGAACACCTCGATCGGGTCGTCGAGGCCGACATCGAGCTCACCGAGCTTCACGTCGGCGGGGCCCGTGATGAACATCCCGACCGGATAGCACATGGGGGCGGAGCCGTCGCAGCATCCGCCCGACTGATGGAACATCAGCGGCCCGTGCTGGGCGGTGAGGTCGCGCAGCAGGGCCGCGGCGGCGTCGGTCACCGCGACCCTGCTGTACGTGTCGTTCGACATGTCGATGAGTGGATGCGGCTCAGAAGAAGCCCATCGCGCCTTCGGCGTACGACACGAGGAGGTTCTTCGTCTGCTGGTAGTGGTCGAGCATCTTGAGGTGGTTCTCGCGGCCGATGCCCGACTGCTTGTAGCCGCCGAAGGCGGCGTGGGCGGGGTACTGGTGATAGGTGTTCGTCCACACTCGACCGGCCTCGATCGCACGGCCTGCCCGGTAGGCGGTGTCGCCCGAGCGGCTCCAGACGCCCGCGCCGAGCCCGTAGAGGGTGTCGTTCGCGATGCCGATCGCGTCGTCGAAGTCGTCGAAGCTCGTCACCGAGACGACCGGGCCGAAGATCTCCTCCTGGAAGATGCGCATGTCGTTCGTGCCCTCGAAGACCGTCGGGGCGACGTAGTACCCGCCGCTCAGCTCGCCGCCGAGGTCGACCCGATCGCCGCCGGCGAGCAGCTTCGCTCCCCCGGCCTTGCCGATGTCGATGTACGACAGGATCTTCTCGAGCTGATCATTGGATGCCTGCGCACCGATCATCGTCGCCGGGTCGAGCGGGTTGCCCTGCACGATCTTGCCGACGCGGTCGAGGCCGTCGCCGAGGAACGAGTCGTACACCGACCGCTGGATGAGCGCCCGCGACGGGCACGTGCACACCTCGCCCTGGTTGAGCGCGAAGAACGTGAACCCCTCGAGGGCCTTGTCGTAGTAGTCGTCGCGCTCGCGCGCGACATCCTCGAAGAACACGTTGGCGCTCTTGCCACCGAGTTCGAGCGTGACGGGGATGAGGTTCTGCGAGGCGTACTGCATGATCAATCGCCCCGTCGTCGTCTCGCCCGTGAACGCGACCTTGCGGATGCGGCGGTGCTGCGCGAGCGGCGCGCCCGCCTCGATGCCGAAACCGTTGACGATGTTCACGACGCCGGCGGGCAGCAGGTCGCCGATCAGTTCGAAGAGGAACAGGATCGACGCGGGCGTCTGCTCGGCGGGCTTCAGCACGACGCAGTTGCCGGCGGCGAGCGCGGGCGCGAGCTTCCACGTCGCCATGAGGATCGGGAAGTTCCACGGGATGATCTGCCCCACCACGCCGAGCGGCTCGTGGAAGTGATAGGCGACGGTGTCTTCGTCGATCTGGCTGAGCGAGCCCTCCTGGGCGCGCAGAACCCCCGCGAAGTAGCGGAAGTGGTCGATCGCGAGGGGGATGTCGGCGGCGAGCGTCTCGCGGACGGGCTTGCCGTTCTCCCATGTCTCGGCCACCGCGATCTTCTCGAGGTGCTGCTCCATGCGGTCGGCGATCTTGTTCAGGATGACGGCGCGCTCGGCCGGCGTGGTCTTCTTCCACGACGCGAACGCCTGCCAGGCGACATCGACGGCGCGGTCGATGTCTTCGACGGTGCCGCGACCCACCTCGCAGAACGGTTTTCCGGTGACGGGCGTGATGTTCTCGAAGTACTGCCCCTTGACGGGTTCGACGAACTCGCCGCCGATGTAGTGCCCGTAGCGGGCTCGATACTCTGCGACGGCTCCACGCTGACCGGGAGCGGCGTAGACGCTCGAGACGCCCTCTTCGACGATGGTCATGTCATCTCCTCGACTCCCCGCAGCGCCGGTGCTGCGGTGGTGTCGGGCACGCTACGCCGCGCCACGTTGCAACGCGTTGCACGGCTCGTCCGGCAACGGCGAGGAGGCGCATCCGCACGGTTCTGGGGGGTCAACACCCTGCAGATGCGCGTCCTCGGCGTCGGCAGGGCCGGATGCCGCGCACTGGCGCTGCGCCAATTGTGAGCGCTAACATTTCAGCGTCGTCAGTGCTGACGGCCGTGCAACGTCGCATACGAGAGGTTCCCCCGTGCCCGCATCCGCTCGCCCGGCGCCCTGGCGCCGACACCATCCCTGGACGCTCGCCGTCCCGCTCGTCGCTGCACTCGTAGCCGCGCCGCTCGTCGTTCCCGCCGTAGCTCAGGCTGCCGGACCACTTCAGCATTCCGGGCAGGTCGCGCTCGTCGATACCCCCGACGATCAGGTCGCGCAGGCCGCCCTCGACGCCCTCACCGTCACGAACATCGACGACGTGCGCGGCAACCTCACGCTGCCGACGACGTCGCGGGGACTCGACGTGACCTGGTCGTCGGCCGACACGAGTGTCATCACCGCTGACGGCATCGTCACGCGTCCCGGGGAAGACACCACCGTCGCGCTGACGGCATCCGTGACGAAGGGCGCGTCGACGCTCACCCGCTCCTTCCCGGCCGCGGTGCGCAAGGCCGCGAACATCGGAGCCTTCGAGGGCTACACCTTCGCCTACTTCACGGGAAACTCCGTGGCGGGCGAGAACATCTACTTCGCCGCCAGCAACGGCAACGACGCGCTGTCGTGGACCGAGCTCAACGGTGGCCAGCCGACGCTCACCTCCACGGAGGGCGAGCGGGGCCTGCGCGACCCGTTCCTCATCCGCTCGCCCGAGGGCGACACGTTCTACCTCATCGCCACCGACCTCTCCATCGGGCGGAACGGCGACTGGGGCCGAGCGCAGACGCAGGGTTCGAAGTACCTCGAGGTGTGGGAGTCGCACGACCTCGTCACCTGGAGCGAGCAGCGCCACGTCCGCGTCGCCCCCGACAACGCGGGCAACACCTGGGCGCCCGAGGCGTACTACGACGAGGCACTCGGCGAGTACGTCGTGTTCTGGGCATCGTCGCTCTTCGGCGAGGACGACCCGAACCACACGGGCAGCTTCTACCAGACCATGATGTACGCGACCACGCGCGACTTCACGACGTTCAGCGAGCCGAAGGTCTGGCAGGACTTCGGAGCATCGCGCATCGACTCCACGGTGCTCGAGGACAACGGCACGTACTACCGGTTCACGAAGGATGAGGCCAGCACGACGGGATGCCGCGACATCATCCAGGAGTCCTCGTCCAGCCTGACCGCCGTCGACGATCGCAACGCTCCCGGCTGGAACCCCGGCGACCCCGCCTGGAAGCTGATCGACAGCTGCATCGGTCGCGATGCGGGCCTCGGTGCCGTCGAAGGCCCGACCATCTTCGCGGCCAACCCCGGCGACACGTCGGGCTCTAACTACTACCTCTTCGTCGACGAGTACGGCGGACGCGGCTACATCCCCCTGGGAACCGACGACCTCGACGCGCCGGACTGGCAGGTGCCGGCGAGCTACCGCCTTCCGGCGAGCCCGCGCCACGGCACGGTCATGCCCGTGACCGCGGCCGAGCTCGAGGCGCTGCGTGCCGACCTGCCGCAGCCCCTCGCGGCCAACGAGAAGGGCGAGCTGCTGCGCTACGACTTCACGGATGCCGCAGGCGCCGTGCTGCACGACCGTTCCGGCGCCGGGCGTGACGCCGAGGTGCGCGGCGGAGCGACGTTCGCCGACGGCGCGCTCGCCTTCGACGGCACCGACGACTACGTCGACCTGCCCGACAACGTCCTCGTCGGCGTCGACGACATCACGGTCGAGGCCGAACTGCGGATCGACCCGGCCCAGCGCACTCCGTACTTCCTCTACGGTTTCGGCAACACCGGCGGCGACGGTGCCGGCAACGGCTACCTGTTCTCGACCGGCGACCAGTACCGCGCGGCACTGACCACCGGCAACTGGAGCGGCGAGCAGAACGTCACGTCAGGCGCGGCCCTTCCGCGCGACCGCTGGGTGCACCTCACCTACACGCTGAGCGGGAACACGGCACGGCTGTACCTCGACGGTCAGCCGGTCGCCGAGAAGACCGACGTGACGGTGCGCCCCGGGGACATCGGCGGCGGCAGCACGCTCGCGAACTACCTGGGCAAGTCGGTCTACGACGCTGACAACCTCTTCCGCGGGCAGATGCGCGAGTTCGCGCTGTACAACCGCGCTCGGAGCGCCGAAGAGATCGTGCAGAACTCCGGCAACACCTCAGCGCTCGGGGCCGTCAGCCTGCAGGATGCCGGTGCCCTCAAGGTCGCACCGCTGGTCGACACCGACGCCCGCACGGTCGTGTTCCCGGTGAACCGCGGCACGGATCTCACGCAGCTGCGCCCCGTGTTCGCCACAGCATCCGGCACCACCGCCACACCCGCGTCGGGCACCGTGCACGACCTGAGCACGCCCGCCACGGTCACGCTCACCACACCGGGACAGCCCGACGTCGTCTGGACGCTCGAGGCCGTGGAGATGAAGAGCCCGGTGCTGCCGGGGCTGTACGCCGATCCGAACATCGCCGTGTTCGCTGACACCTATTACATCTACGCGACCACCGACGGCACCCCTGGGTGGGGCGGCAACACGTTCTACGTCTGGACGTCGAAGAACCTGATCGACTGGACACGGTCGGACGAGCCCATCCTGACGCTCGACGGCGCGAACGGGAACGTTCCGTGGGCCACTGGGAATGCGTGGGCTCCGACGATCATCGAGAAGGGCGGAAAGTACTACTTCTACTTCAGCGGGCATGAGCCGAACGCGAACCGCAAGATGATCGGCGTCGCCGTCGCCGACAGTCCCGAAGGACCGTTTACCGCGCGGGCGGAGCCGATGATCACCAACGCCGAGGCCGTCAACAGCGGTCAGGCGATCGATCCGGCCGCGTTCACCGACCCCGAGACCGGCAAGTCGTACCTCTTCTGGGGCAACGGACGACCCGTCTACGGCGAGCTGTCCGACGACATGCTGAGCGTCGAGGAGGGGACGATCCGGCCCATCGACGGATTGCCCGACTTCCGCGAGGGACTCTTCCTGAACTACCGCGACGGGACGTACCACCTGACGTACTCGATCGACGACACCGGTTCGGAGAACTACCGCGTCGGCTACGCGACGTCGACGAGTATCGACGGGCCGTGGACCTACCGCGGCATCCTCTTGCAGAAGAACCCGTCGCAGGGCATCCTCGGCACCGGCCACAGCTCGATCGTCAACGTCCCGGGAACGGACGAGTGGTACATCGCCTACCACCGGTTCGCGATCCCCGGCGGCAACGGCACCAACCGCGAGACGACGATAGACCGCCTCGAGATCGGCGAGGACGGACTGTTCCAGACGGTGACGCCGACGCTCGCGAGCGTCGACCCGCGCGAGGTGCCCGGCACGACCGAGCCCAACCCGACCGAGCCCAACCCGATCGAGCCCGGCACCACCGCGCCGGTCGTCTCAGTCTCGGCCACGACGGTCGAGCGCGGGCAGTCCGTGCGGGTGACGGTGACCGGACTCAACTCCGGCGAACAGGTGGCCGCCGAACTGCGGAGCGACCCGATCCGGGTCACCGGCATCCCCACCGCCGATGCGAACGGGCGCGTCGCGTTCGACGTCCGCATCCCTGCCGATCTGGCTACGGGCAATCACACGATCGTGGTCTTCGGCGCCGACGGTCAGGTGATCGGCAGCGTGCCGATCACCGTGACCGCCTCCGGGCAGCTGGCCGTCACCGGCGCTCAGGCGCCGCTCGGCGCCGCGTTGCTGGCTGCGCTCATGCTCGTCGCGGGAGGCGTCCTGTGGTCGATCCGACCCGCACGCCGGGCCGGCACCGCCTGACACCGGCGCACGCCGCCGTGAACGGGCGGCGGCCTTCTCTCCCGAAGGTCGCCGCCCGTTTCACCAGCGCTCAGCGCCGGCTGCGTCGCGTGACGAAGCCCTCCGCCTGCTTCGACTCGTGAGCCACGCGCACGCCGTAGCGGTAGGCGAGCTTGCCGCCGAGCCATCCCGACGCGCTGAGGATCAGCAGGCTCACGGCGCTGAAGATCACCCCGGCGATGGGGATGTCGTCGGTGGAGGTCCGCAGGAAGAGCTGGAACAGATACGCACCGCACACCACGAAGTTGAGCCCCATGTGGATCGTGGCGGTGCTCGACGAGCGCGTCCGATCGGGGATGCGGAGGTAGTCGAAGATGCCGAGCACGATGGCGACGAGGCTGCCGACGAGACCGATCCCGATGAGGACGCGCGAACCCACGGCGTACGGGGTGGGGTCGGCGACGATGAGGCCGATGATGTCGAAGACGAAGCTCGCGATCCACGCCCCGATCGGAATCGTGACGGCGATCGGGTGGAACGGGTGTCCGTAGGGACCTGCCAGGGGGTTCGCAGGCCGCTTGTCGGGACGGGTGTCCAGGTCGGTCATCATCTCTCCTCGGTCAGGGCAGCGGTTCCAGGCCCTCGGCCTGGGTCGTCTCGGTCGCGACGCGGACGCCGAAGGTGTGGGCGAGCTTGCCGCCGAGCCACCCCGACACCGACAGCAGGGCGAGTCCGGCGAAGCTCGCGATCATCGCGAGGGTCGGAACCGTCTCTTCGTCGACGCGCAGGGCGAGGCTGCCGGCGAACACCGCCATCGCGATGAGGTTCAGGATCATGTGGGTCAGCCCCGTGGCCCGCGCGGGGGTGTCTCTGGGGATGCTGCTCCAGTCGATCAGCCCCAGCACAGCGGCCACGACGGCACCCAGAAGACCGATCGCGATGAGGATGCGGGCGCCGAGGGCGAAGACGGCGGCATCCGGACTCGCGACCGCGATGACGTCGAAGACGGATGCCGACACCCAGGCGCCGATCGGCAGGATGATCGCGATCGCATGGAACGGGTGCCCGTAGGGCCCCGCGATGAGCGACCGCGGGTACTTCGCCCGCGTGAGGGGTGCGGTGTCGACCATGGCGTCTCCTCTCGTTCGACGCCCTGACCGTACGGGCGATGCCCGGTGTCGCACGTACCGGGTTGACAAGCCCGGCGCACGACCTCTACGAGACGGAGCGCAGCGCCCGCTCCACGGCGTCGACCAACGAGCGATATCGCGGAAGCGACGCGAGCTCGTCGAGCATCACGGCCCGCCCGGCAGCATCCGCCAATGGCACCTGCCAGTTGGGATACTCGTCGTCGGTTCCCGGCTGATTCTGCACGCGCTTCTCGCCGACGGCGTCGACGAGCGAGACGCCGAGCAGCCGCGAGGGCGATGCGGCGAGGAAGACGTGGAGCGCCTCGACGACCTCCTGCTCGCTCGCGCCATCGGAGATCAGTCCGCGCGAGCGCAGCTCCGCCAGCATCCGGTCGCGGTCGCGCTCGAAATCCGCGAGCTCGTCGTCGACCGACCGCGTGAGCAGACCGAGCCGTGCGCGCAGCGCGACATGTTCGCCGTCGAGATATCCGGCCGTGGGCGGCAGATCATGCGTGTTGACGGTGGCGAGCACGTCGGTGCGGTACCGCTCGGGAGCGAGTGGCCCGCCGTCGTCATCGGTCTCGAACCACAGGACCGACGTTCCGAGGATGCCGCGCTCCGCGAGATAGTCGCGCACCCACGGCTCCACGAGACCGAGGTCCTCGCCGATGACGAGTGCTCCGGCCCGGTGCGCTTCGAGAGCGAGAACGCCGATCATCGCCTCGTGGTCGTATCGGACGTAGGTGCCCTCCCCCGGGCCGAGCCCCTCGGGGATCCACCACAGGCGGAAGAAGCCGAGGATGTGGTCGATGCGCAGGGCGCCCGCATGGCGCAGAAGCGACCGGAGCATGTCGCGCAGGGGCGCGTAGGCGTGCTCGGCGAGGGCTTGCGGCAGCCACGGCGGCTGATTCCAGTTTTGACCCTGCTGGTTGTACATGTCGGGGGGTGCGCCCACGACGACGCCCGGGGCGTAGAGGTCGCGCAGCGACCATGCGTCGGACCCGGCCGTCGAGACGCCCACCGCGAGGTCGTGCATGATCCCGATCCGCATTCCGGATGCTGATGCCGCCGCGGCGGCATCCGAGAGCTGCTCGTCGACGACCCATTGCAGCCACACGTGGAACGCGATGCGGTCCGACAGTCTGTCACGCAGCTCCAGCACCGCGGGATCGTCGATCGCGATGCCCTCCGGCAGCCGGTCGCCGGTCGCCGCCTCGTGCTCGCGGACCGCGCACCACAGCGCGAAGTCGGCGAGGGCGGCGCCCTGGGAGCGAGCGAAAGCATCGTGTCGAGCGCGTCGCGCCGGCGAGAGGGGTACGTCGTGGATGAGCGCGAGCGCCTCGCGCTTGGCGGTCCAGACGAGGTCGCGGTCGATGCGCTCGGGATCTCCGTCGGTCGAGCTGGCGCTCCGGTTCAGCTGCATGAACCGTTCCCGTGCCCGACTCGAGAGGTATGCCGATTCGGGAATGAGCTCGGGGCGGATGTAGAGCGGAGCGAGGAACCGCCGCGACGACGGCAGGTACGGTGACGGCTCGATCGGTGTGGTCACCTCCGCGGCGTGCACCGGGTTGATCAGGAGGTAGTCGGCTCCGGACTCCCCTGCGACAGCGGCGAGGTCGGCCAGGTCGGCGAGGTCCCCCATCCCCCACGACCGATGCGATCGCACCGAGTAGAGCTGAGCCATCAGGCCCCACGAGCGGCGTCCCGACTCGCCCGGGGGCGGTGTCAATCGCGGCGGCGTGACGACGAGCGTGCCGCTCGCGAGGAGCTCATCTGCTCCGCCGTACTGCCGCGCCTGCACCGTGTGCCACCCCAGCGGGACGTCGGTGGGCACGGCGACCCGCACCCGCCAGCGCGTCCGGCCGTCGACGCTGCGGGCGACCGGTTGCTGCTCGGCTATCGGCAGGGGACGGATCGAACCGTCCTCCAGCACGAGCACGACCTCGACGTCGGAGCCGTCGGCGACGTGCAGCTCGATCGACCCGGTGCCCTGACGCACGACCGTCGACGCCGCCACGAGTCGTCGCCATGGTTCCGCAGCGCGCTCGGCGAGGGCGCGCTCGACGGCCTCGTCGTCGTCCGCCACGACGCCCATCGCGGCGAGCACCGCGCGCAGGGTCGTGCCGGGCACGTGGACCTGCTCGCCGGAGAACGACCAGTACTCCGTCGCGATCCCGTAGGCCTCGGCCAGTGAGACGAGCGCCTCGCCGGGGGCGTCGTCGGCAGTGGGCGCGTCGCTCATCGTCATGTCCTCGTCTCCTCGCTCTGTGCGGCTCTCACGAACCCGTCACCCGCTCGAACAGGCCGGGGTAGCTGAGCACGAATCCGTCCGCGTCGACAGTGAGCGTGCGTCGGAACTCGCGGTCGCGAGACTCGAAGCAGTATGCGCGCGGGCCGACGCGGGTGTAGCGCTGCCGCCCGAGCCGCACCTCGAGCGACGGAACCTGCACCCAGGCCACCTCGATGTCGGCGCGGCTCCCGACGGCGAGTCCGAGGCGCCGGATCGGGAGCGCATTGGTGGCGGGGGTCGCGGTGATGTCGACGTCGGTCGCGCCGGCGAGGTCGGGTCGCTCCTCACCGTCGACCGTCCAAGCGCCGTCGACATGCTCGATCTGCGTCGTGCGGTCGCCCGATGCGATCGTCGCGTGGCGGAGGGTGCCGTCGGGCGCGAGACTGACGGCATACCGACACGGCTCGTCACCGCCGTCGACCTCCCCGACGATGCGGATGCCGTCATCGGAATATTCCGTGGCGCATCGCTCGATCGTCTCGACGGACCCGATGCCGGTCCATGAGATCCGTGTCGTCCTCACGCGTGCCTCCTCCCGATGTTTCACGTGCAACATCGCGTCGCCATCCTGTCAGCGGCTCGGCGGCGACGGAACGGTCACTCGTCGGGGTTGCCGAGCGCGGTCAGCCGTGCGACGATGCCCGCCCGCTTCGGCGACCGCGCCGGCAGCAGTCGCAGGCATAGCTGCAGAATCTCCGCGTCATCGGTGGCCTCGTCCGTCTCGAGGTATGCCAGGAGGACGTCCACCGATGCTTCGGCCATCAGCGCTTCGCGGAGCGACGCCCGGAGGCGGTTGCGCACCTCCTCGGTTCCGGGAGCGCACGAGTCGGGCAGGACGGGGCCCGGATACGCCGCGAGCGCGACGCGGTGCGCACCACGGTCGAGCAGCGACGCCACCTGCTGCGCATCGGTCTCGAGGTCAGCGGGCAGACGGTAGGGCCGCGACAGCGGTACGAGATGCGGCGCAGCTCGTTCGAGCACCCGCCGCAGCCGCACCATCTCAGGGCGGAGGGTGTCGGTGGCGTCGGGACCGTAGACGAGCTCGGCGAGCCGCTCCGCGGACAGGCCCTGCCGGTGCGTCGCGAGCATGAGCAGGATGTCGGCGTGCCGGGACGACACCTCGACGGCCCGCTCACCGCCGACGCCGGCGATCTCGAGGAGCGCACGGTCCCTGCCGAGAACGCGGAGAGTCGACGCCGTCGGCACCGAACCCACGCGACTCCGGGATCGCGTGAAGCCGCGCGGACGCTCTGCACGAGAGCGCAGCCGGGCGACGAGAACCTCGCTCTCGATCGCACGTGCCGTCGCGTCGACGAGCAGCCGTGCCTGCGGACTCGCGGCCTCTGCACGGCCGGTCACGTCGATGACCCCGAGCAGTCGGCGGGTCTCCGGGTCGTGCACGGGAGCGGCCGTGCAGGACCAGGGATGCACGAGACGGTTGAAGTGCTCGGCGCCCCGGATCTGCACCGATCGGTCGAGCTGCAGGGCCGTCCCCGGTGCCGAGGTGCCCACGGCGGACTCCGACCAGTTGGCCCCCGCGACGAAGCCCATGTCGCCCGTCAGGGTTCGGACGCTCGTATCGCCCTCGACCCAGAGCAGTCGGCCGGCGGCATCCCCGACGGCGACGACGACCCCGGAGTCCGGGCTCGGGACGAGCAGCGCACGGACCATGTCCATGACACCGGCGAGCGGGTGGGCGCTGCGGTAGGCGGCGAGGGCGCGCTGGTCGAACTCGACCGGGGGCAGCGCCTCGGCACCGACGAGGTTCGCCATCGACCGGCGCCACGAATCGCGGACGAGCGACCGCACGTCCTGCAGACGGCGCTCGGCATCGGTTCCGGCCAACAGCTCGTCGTGCGCGCGCTCGATCAGCAGACGGGACGACTCGGGTGCGACATCCCACTGCGCGGACCACGACGAGGACACGGGCGACTCCGATCGGCGGTGAAGGAGCGCCCTCAGCCTAAGCCGGACGGGCTCGTCGCGGTAGGGCTCGTCGACTCGTCACGCGTCGGAGCGCACGGTCCACCACTCCCGCAGGCGACGCTCCGCGGCATCCTCACCGATCATGCCCTCGTCGAGCCGGATGTCGAGCAGGAACCGGTACGCCTCGCCCACCTCGCGGCCGGGGCCGATGCCGAGGATCGCCTGGATGCGGTTGCCGTCGAGTTCCGGGCGCATGGCGCCGAGCTCTTCCGCGGCCGCCAGCTCGTCGATGCGTCGCTCGATGTCGTCGTACGCCGACTTCAGGCGAGCGGCCTTGCGCTTGTTCCGCGTCGTGACGTCGGCGCGCGTGAGGATGTGCAGTCGCTCGAGTTCGTCACCCGCGTCGCGGACGTAGCGCCTGACGGCCGAATCCGTCCAGGCGCCTTCCGAGTAACCGAAGAACCGCAGGTGCAGTTCGACGAGGCGACTCACCGACGAGATCGTGTCGGAGTCGAAGCGCAGGGCCTGCAGGCGCTTGCGCGCCATCCGGGACCCCTTGATGTCGTGGTGGTGGAAGCTCACTCCCCCGCCGGGCTCGAGCTTGCGCGTCGCGGGCTTGCCGATGTCGTGGAGGAGCGCCGCGAGGCGCAGCACCACGTCGGGCTCTGCGCCGGGGTTACGCTCGTGCTCGAGCTCGATCGCCTGGCGCAGCACCGTCAGCGAGTGCTCGTAGACGTCCTTGTGGTGATGGTGCTCGTCGATCTCGAGGCGCAGCGCCGGCACCTCGGGCAGCACGAGCTGCATGAGGCCGGTGTCGACGAGCAGCCGGATGCCGCGTGCGGGGTCGTCGGTGCGCAGCAGCTTCACCAGCTCGCCCTGCACCCGCTCGGGGCTCACGATCGAGAGCGTCTCACGCAGCTCGGTCATCGCCTGCTCTGTGGCGGGATCGAGCGAGAAGCCGAGCTGAGAAGCGAAGCGGGCGGCACGCAGCATCCGCAGCGGGTCGTCGCCGAAGCTCACGGCGGGATCGCTCGGCGTCCGCAGCGTCGTCGCGACGAGATCCTCGACCCCGCCCGTCGGGTCGACGAGCGAGGGTCCCGGAACACGCAGCGCCATGGCGTTGACGGTGAAATCCCGGCGCGCGAGATCCTGATCGAGCGTGTCACCGAACTCGACGGTCGGCTTTCGGGTCACGCCGTCGTAGCTGTCCGCTCGGTAGGTCGTGATCTCGATCTGCTCGCCGCGCACCTTCGCACCGATCGTGCCGAAGGCGCGGCCGATGTCCCACGTCGCGGTCGCCAGGGGCTCGACGATGCGCAGGATGTCGTCGGGTCGGGCGTTCGTCGTGAAGTCGAGGTCGTTGGTCGCGCGCCCCAGCAACGCATCTCGTACGGGACCGCCGACGATCGCCAGCTCGAAGCCCGCACGCTCGAAAGCGCCGGCGAGTGTCGAGACGACCGGAGATGCTGCCAGGGCGCCCAGGCGCGCGACACCCTCGGCCATGTTCAGCATGCGTCCGAGCCTACCGGGCTCGTCCGCCCCTCCCCCAGCGCGGGATCAGCCGGCGAAGTGCAGGAAGCCCGTGAACAGCAGCTCGCGCACGCGCGGCAGCAGGTCGGCGCGGAGCGCTGCCGCATCCACCTCGAGCAGGTCGGCGATCGCGGCGACGAGCACGCCGACGGGCAGGTCGCCGTCACTGGCCCCGACGAGCGCGGCGAGGGCCGGATCGACATCGAGCACGCGCCCGAATCCCGCGCCCTGACGCAGCTCGATGACCTGGGGGTCCTCCACGCCCGGAGTGTGATGGCGCGCCTCGGTCACATCGGGGGCGACCCGCAGCACCGCGGCATCCAGGTCGGCGTCGGTCATGCTCGAGAGCCGCTGCCAGGCGTCGAGCGACTCGCCGATGTGGGGGCCGAGGGCGCCGGGAATGCTTCCGACGATGCGTTCGTAGCGGGCGAGCGTCGGGATGACGGCCGGGCGGTGCAGCGTGATGTAGCCGAATCCGACCGCGGTGACCCCGCGAGCGGCGAAGTCGTCGAGCCACGCCTGCACGAGCGGCGCGTAGGCGGGCGAGCCGGGCGCGGTGCCGCCGTCGCGGACCCACAGCTCGGCGTAGGCGAGCGGATCGAGCTGCTCGCGCTCCACGACCCACGCATCGAGGGCGACGGACGACTCCGATACCCACGAGCGCACCCGGTCCAGCCCGTCCTCGCCGGCGCGGTACTCCCAGTTGCCGAGCAGCTGGGCGACGCCTCCCGGAGCCAGCACCGAGCCGACCTCGCGCACGAAGGCGGCGACGAGGTCGTCGCCCGACATGCCACCGTCGCGGTATTCGTATGCCGGTACGCCCTGGACCCGGGGAGTGATCACGAACGGCGGGTTGGACACGACCCGCTCGAACTGCTCGCCGGCGACCGGCTCGAACAGGCTGCCGAACCGTGTCTCGATTCCATCGACGTCGTTGAAAAAGGCATTCAGGCGCGTGAAAGCGAGGGCGCGTTCCGAGACGTCCGTCGCCACGACGCGGTCCCCCGCGCGCCGCGCACGGAGAGCCTGGATGCCGCATCCCGTGCCGATGTCGAGAACGCGTCCCACCTGCGACGTCAACTGCAGCCCCGCGAGCGTCAGCGACGCGCCGCCGACCCCCAGGACATGCCCTGTGGGCAGTGGTCCGCCCACCGCGGCCTCGTCGAGGTCGCTCGCGATCCACCAGTGGCCCTCGCCTGCGGCATCCGAGATGTCCTGCGGTCGCACGAGGGCGTCGGGCACGACGAGGTCGCCGTCGAGGTGGGCCAGCCCCAGCTCCGTGAGGCCCGCAGCGCCGAGCGAGGGAAGCGCGGCGTCCACCGAGGCGCGGGGAGCCGGCCCTCCCAGGAACAGCAGGCCCGCCAGCACGGCCAGCGCGTCGGTGCGTCCGGCCAGCACGCGCCGCGCGGGTTCGATGAGGCCGTGACCCACCGCGGTGTCGACCATCCCGCCCCAGAGCGCACGCACGGCGTCGGCGCGGTAGCCCGCGGCATCCAGATCGGTACGGAGCGCCGCGCAGCGGCCGGCGTCGGGATGCAGGGTCACTCCCCCATTCAACCGTGCGGGCCACCGAATAGCCGCATGGCCCGGCCCGCCTCGGATGACGCACAGCGGGCCCGCCCTAGACTCTGTGCGACCCTGCGGTCGGGTATCGCAGCGGGTCGAGAACCGCCATGACCGACATTTCCCCTGCCACCGCCCGCGCCCGTCGCGGCCGTCGCGGTGCCCGCGTGCTGAGCTGGCTCGCGGCCGCAGCGATCGTCGTGGCACCGCTGGCGTCTCCCGCGTCCGCTCTCGCCGAGACGTCGCCGAGCTCCAGCTCGACGCCGGACGTCAGCCCGACGCCGGGGACCCCGGGGATCGCCTCGCTCATCGCCGCGCCGGCCAACGGCGGAACCGTCGCGACCGGCACCGACGCGCTCATCTCGGTGGATCAGCGGAACGGGTCGCCGCGCCCCCTTCCCGCCGGCACCGTCTCGGTCTCGCTGTCACGGTCAGCCCTGGCGTCGCAGCAGGCGGTCGTCGACTGGCTCCGCCCCGGCGACGACGCGGAAGAGGCGCTTCCGGTCTTCGAGGAGGTCGCGCGCGCCGATGTCGCCGAGCTCGCGGCAGGTGACGAACGCGCCACGGACGTGTCGATCTCCGCGACGGAGAAGGACCTCGTCGGCCTCGCCCCCGGGGTCTACCCGGTCGCCGTGTCCGGTCCGGGTGGTTCATCGCGGACGGTCATCACGGTGCCCCGTACCGACGCCCCGCCGCGCTCGACCACCGTCATCGTCCCGATCACCGCGGGAGCCCGCACCTCGGGACTGCTCACGGCGACGGAGCTCACGGAGCTCACGGCCGAGAACGGAGCCCTCAGCGCGACGCTCAACGCTGTCACGGGCACCCCGGCGGTGCTCGCGGTCGACCCCGCGATCGTCGCCTCGATCCGCGTCCTGGGCTCGAGCGCACCGGCCACCGCCACGGGCTGGCTCGCGAGCCTCATGGCTCTGCCCAATGAGCGCTTCGCCCTGCAGTTCGGCGACGCCGACCTCGCGACGCAGGTGCACGCCGGTCTGATGGCGCCGCTCGAGCCCACGACCCTCGCCCCGTACGCCGATCCGGCGAACTTCAGCGCCGCCGGTTCCACCACTGCCGAGGGCGTACCCGATCTGCGGCAGCTGCTGGCCGTGGGCACGGCGGCGAACACCGTCCGCGACATCTTCTGGCCCGCCGGCGGCACCGCGGGACCCGACGTCGTCGCGGCCATCGACGCGCAGGCCGGGGCGGACGCCGATGCGCTCACCCTCGTCCCGTCCGACACCGTCTCCGGCGGTGACGGCGGCGTCCGCGCCGCCACGGGCGACGCGGATCTCCTCGTGTACGACGACCTGGTCTCCGCCGAGCTCGCACGCGTTGCGGCCGCCTCCGACGACGCGCCGGTCCGCAGCGCGGAACTCGCCGCCGCCACGGCGCAGGTCGCCCTGAGCGGCGAGGGCCCCCTCGTCGCAACGATCGATCGTCCCGCGACGACCTCGCGCGCCGGTGTGAGGACGGCCATCACCGCGATCACGGGCGCTGCGGGCGCCGCGCCGACGTCGCTGCAGGATCTGCGTGCCGCCGCGCCCGGGCAGGTCGCCGTCGCCGACATCCCCGCCGATGCCGACCGCGTCGCGGCCCTGCAGCGTTTCCTCGCCGACGAAGAGCGCCTGGCGACCTTCGCGACCGCCCTGGTCGAACCCACCCAGCTGACGGCACGCGAACGCACCGCCATCCTGCAGCTGATCGGCGACGCGTGGCTGACCGAGCCGACCGCGTGGGCAGCTGCCGTCGCGCAGCACGAGGAGAACACCGAGAGCACGCTGGATGCCGTCGGCATCGCGAACCCCGGCACCATCAACTTCCTCGCCACGAGCGCCCCGATTCCCGTCACGGTCCGCAACGACCTGCCCTGGCCGGTCTCCCTCGTGCTGTTCGCCGAGACCGGGGACCCCCGCCTGATCGTGCAGAAGGCGACGGTCGTCGAAGCGGGCGCGCAGCAGAACACGCGTGTCGACGTGCCGGTCGAGGCACGCGTCGGAAGCGGCGAGACGACACTCAGCCTGCAGTTGCGGAGCACCTCGGCAGTGCCGATCGGCGCACCCGAGGCCATCGGCCTCACGGTGCGCGCGGAGTGGGAGTCGGTCGGGATCACAGCGATCATCGTGATCGTCGTCGTCCTCATCGCGGGCGGCGTGATCCGAACGGTGCTGAAGTTGCGACGTCGACGCGATGAGGCCGCTGTTCAGCAGCAAGACACCCCCGAACAGCAGGAGAGCATCGAGTGAGCGGAATCGGCCGGGCAGGAGCGGTCGTCGCCGCGGGAACACTCGTCTCCCGGGTCACGGGCCTCGTGCGCAACATCGTGCTCGCCGCAGCGCTGCCGGTGATTGCCACCAGCGCCACCGGCGGGGCAGCCAATGCGTTCGCGATCGCCAATCAGCTGCCGAACAACATCTATGCGATCATCTCGTCCGGCCTTCTGGCCGGCGTCATCGTCCCGCAGATCATCCAGGCGGCGAAGCATCGCGACGGCGGCAGCGCCTTCGTCTCCAAGCTCCTGACACTCGGAACCACCGCCTTGTTCATCACGACGGTCATCGCCGTCGTCGCGGCGCCGCTGCTGGTCGTGGCGTTCGGCTCCCGGCTGAGTCCCGAGGCCTCGGCGCTGACGCTGGCATTCGCCTACTGGTGCCTGCCGCAGCTGCTCTTCTACGGCATCTACGCCCTTCTCGGCGAAATCCTCAACGCGCGCGGAGTGTTCGGCCCCTTCGCCTGGTCGCCGATCGTCAACAACATCGTGTCGATCATCGGCTTCCTCGTCTTCATCTGGCTCTTCGGCGTCCAAGAGGACGTGGTCGGCTGGACTCCGACGATGGTGGCCGTCATCGCCGGCACCGCGACGGCGGGCATCGTCGCACAGGCGGGCGTGCTCCTGCTGTTCTGGCGCCGCGCTGGCCTGCACATCCGTCCCGACTTCCGGTGGCGAGGTATCGGGCTGCGGCACATCGGCCGCCTCGCAGGCTGGACATTCTTGATGGTCCTGGTCGGCCAGCTCGCCGGCCTCGTCCAGTCGACTCTCGTGAGCGCGGCATCCAACGCCGGTGCCTCGGTGGCGGCGATGTCCTACGCGTGGCTGGTGTTCATGCTGCCGTTCTCGGTGATCGTACTGTCGATCGGAACGCCCTACTTCACCCGTCTGAGCGCGCATGTCGCCACGGGGCGACCCGATGCGCTCCGCTCCGATCTGGACGCCGCCACCCGAACCATCGGGATCTTCATGGTCGGTGCGCTGGCCGCGATTGTGGCAGCGATTCTGCCCATCTCGCGCGTCTTCACGACCGGTCCGCAGACGGCGGCGACGTTCGCCTGGGTCCTCGCCGCGTATCTTGTCGCTCTGCTGCCGCTGTCGTTCCAGTTCGTGCTGCAGCGCACCTTCTACGCCCACCAGGACACGCGGACACCATTCGTGTTCACGTTGGTGCAGGCGATCCTCGTCGCCGCGACCGCCGTCGCGGCCTACCTCCTGCTGCCCGTCGAGTATCTCGCCGTCGGCATCGCGCTGGGGCAGTCGCTCGCCAACATCGTGCAGCTGGTGCTCGCGGTCATCCTCCTGCGCCGGAAGATCGGCCCGCTCGGCCTGGGCGGTGCGGTACGCGGCGTTCTGCGCTTCGTCGCGGCCGGCATCCCCGCCTGCGCCGTCGGCTGGGCCGTCTCGCTGCTCCTGGCACGTGTGTGGGGGTGGACGATCGAGACGGTCGCCGCAGCGCTCGTCGGCGGCGCCGTCATCGGCCTGGCGACCCTCGCCGTCTACGTCATCCTCCTCGCGCTCCTCCGCGCGCCGGAGCTCGGCACCGCCGTTCGCACGGTGCGCCGCATCCTCGGCCGCTGACACCTATCCCTCACGGCCGCCGGGGAATGCCCCGCGGCTACCATGGGTTGGACGTGTCGGGGTATCCGCGACGCGGATTCCAGACCCCAGAAAGGGATGTCGACGTGCGACAGGTCATCATCATCGGATCCGGCCCGGCCGGCTACACGGCTGCGATCTACGCGGCACGCGCGAACCTGAAGCCGCTGCTGATCGCGAGCTCGGTCGAAGCGGGCGGCGAGCTGATGAACACCACCGAGGTCGAGAACTTCCCCGGCTTCCCCGAGGGCATCATGGGGCCCGACCTCATGTCCAAGATGCAGGAGCAGGCCGAGAAGTTCGGAACCGAGGTCCTCTACGACGACGTCGTCGAGCTCGACATCGACGGCCCCGTCAAGAAGGTCACCCTCGGCAGCGGCGCCACCCACGAAGCTGACAGCCTGGTCTTCGCGACCGGTTCGGCCCCGCGCAAGATCGGCATCGAGGGCGAGAGCCGCCTCTCCGGACGCGGGGTGTCGTACTGCGCCACCTGCGACGGCTTCTTCTTCCGCGAGCGCACGATCGCCGTCGTCGGCGGTGGCGACTCGGCCATGGAGGAGGCGACCTTCCTGACGAAGTTCGCCTCGAAGGTGTATGTCATCCACCGCCGGGACGAGCTGCGCGCCTCGAAGATCATGCAGAACCGCGCGATGAACAACGACAAGATCGAGTTCATCTGGAACAGCGAGGTCGCCGACATCCTGGGTGAGGATGCCGTCACGGGCGTCGTCCTCCGCGACACGGTCGACGGCTCGACCCGCGAGCTCGCGCTCGACGGCATCTTCGTCGCCATCGGGTACGACCCGCGCACGCACCTCGTGCACGGTTCGCTCGACCTGACCGAGCACGGCACCGTGTGGGTCGACGGTCGTTCGTCGCGCACGTCGGTCCCCGGTGTCTTCGCGGCCGGCGACGTCATCGACCCGACCTACCGTCAGGCGGTCACCGCTGCCGGAAGCGGCACGGTCGCAGCCCTCGACGTCGAGCACTACCTCGCCGCCCTGGGTGAGGCATCCGAGCCCGCAGCCGACAGCTCGCCGCTGCGCGGCCGCCCCGACGAAGGACTCGAGTCGCTCGTCGCCGAGACCGAGACGGCCTGACGGAACAATTCCCACGCCCTCGTCGTTGACGTAGGCGACACCCTTTCGAAGGAGATCACCATGACCGCCAAGGCCACGACCGAGAGCACCTGGCAGCAGGACGTCCTCGACGCCGATGGACCCGTCCTCGTCGACTTCTGGGCCGCGTGGTGCGGTCCCTGCCGCATGGTCGGACCCATCCTCGACGAGATCGCTACCGAGCACCCCGAGAAGATCACCGTGCTCAAGCTGAACGTCGACGAGAACCCCAACCTCGCCATGCAGTACCAGATCACCTCCATCCCCGCGATGAAGGTCTTCAACAAGGGCGAGGTCGAGAAGACGATCATCGGTGCCAAGCCGAAGTTCGCTCTCGAGCAGGACCTCGCTTCGTACATCGGCTGACATCCAGACGAAACAAGCCCCGGTCAGATCATCGATCTGACCGGGGCTTTTTCTATCAGCGCAAGTTCGCTGTGCGGCTCAGGATGCGTCGGCTGTCGTCGCAGCATCCCACCGGCGGTGCGGTTCGCTGCCGAGCAGACGCCACACGGCACGGGTCAGCTCCGGGTGATCCATCGCGATCTGTCGCAGCACGCGGTAGTTGCGAGCCGCGCTGGGACGCCCACCGCCGTAGGCGGCGATGTTCTCGGCCCGCAGCATGAGGACGACGAGCTCGTCGACCGACGGCAGCTCCTCCATGAACTCCCACGGGTCTTCACCCGCACGAAGACGCTCCTCCACGAGCACCGACAACTCGTCGGCGGCCTCAGCGCGCAGCAGCTCGACGCTCGCTCGCTTGGGGTTCTGCTCGTCGTTCACCGAACAAGCCTACGTCGCGCCACCGACACCGGCGTCAGCGTGCGCCGTACGCGTCCTCGCCCAGCTCCGCGAGGATCCGGTTCAGGTCCTGGATCGTCGCGAAGTCGACGACGATCTGGCCCTTCCGCGCACCGAGCGAGATCTTCACCTTGGTGTCGAGACGATCGCCGAGGCGTCCCGCCACTTCGTCGAGGTGCGCCCGAACTCCCCCCGCCTTGGGGGTGGGGCGTCGGGTGCCGGCTGCCTCGATGGTCTTGGCGGCGGCCTCGGCGGCCCGAACCGAGAGGTCTTCGTTGACGATCTTGTCCGCCAGGCGCTGCATCGCATCGGCGCCGTCGACAGAGAGGATCGCGCGGGCGTGACCCGCACTGAGAACACCCGCCGCGACACGTTGCTGAACCGGCACCGGCAGCCGCAGCAGGCGAATGGTGTTGCTGATCTGCGGGCGCGACCGTCCGATCCGGGTCGCGAGCTCCTCCTGCGTGATCCCGAAGTCCTCGAGCAGCTGCTGGTACGCAGATGCCTCTTCCAACGGGTTCAGCTGGGAGCGGTGCAGGTTCTCGAGCAGCGCGTCGCGGAGGAGATTCTCGTCCGACGTGTCGCGCAACACGGCCGGGATCGCCGTCAGACCGGCCTCGCGAGCGGCGCGGGTGCGGCGCTCACCCATGATCAGTTCGTACTTGCCGTCCTCGTTCGTGCGGACGACGACCGGCTGGAGCACGCCGAACTCTCGCACACTGTGGACCAGTTCGGCGAGGTCGTCACTGTCGAAGTGGGTGCGCGGCTGCCGCGGGTTGGGCACGATCTCGTTCGGATCGACCTGGATGAGGGCGGTTCCGGGGATCGAGACGAGCTCGGGAGCATCGTCTTTCGCCGCGTCAGGGGATGCCGGGGGCTCGACGGTGGTCGTCGCACCCTTGGCACCGGGGAAGAAGACGTCGACGGGGCGCGCCTCCGTCGCCTCCGACGTGGGGATGAGTGCGCCGATTCCTCGGCCCAATCCGGTGCGCTTGGCCATCAGGCTTCTCCCTTGTTTCCTCGTGCTGCGGCAGTCGCTCGCTGAGCGATCTCGACGGCTGCCTCGCGATACGCCACCGCGCCGGCCGACTGCCCATCGTAAGCGATCACGGTCTGCCCGAAGCTCGGTGCTTCCGAGACGCGCACCGATCGCGGGATCACCGTACGAAGCACCTCCTTCGGGAAGTGCGAGCGCACCTCCTCCGCCACCTGCTGCGCCAGACGCGTGCGCCCGTCGTACATCGTCAGGAGGATCGTCGAGAGGTGAAGCCGGCTGTTCAGATGCTTCTGAATCATCGAGACACTGCCGAGGAGCTGGCTCAGGCCTTCCAGCGCGTAGTACTCGCACTGGATCGGGATCAGCAGTTCGTGCGCGGCGGTGAAAGCGTTGATGGTCAGAAGCCCGAGAGAAGGTGGGCAGTCGATGATGACGAAGTCGATGCGCTCCTCGGTCGACGCGAGATAGTCCTCGACGGCCGTGCGGAGGCGATGCTCCCGCGCAACCTGCGAGACCAGTTCGATCTCGGCGCCGGCCAGATGGATCGTGCTCGGCGCGCAGAGGAGATTGGGTGACTCCGGACTCACCTGGACGATGTCCGACAGGGGGAACTGATCGATCAACACGTCATACACGCTGGGGATATCGGCACTGTGCGGGACCCCGAGTGCCGTCGAAGCATTCCCCTGGGGATCGAGATCGATAACGAGGACGCGAGCGCCGAGCGAAGCGAGAGAAGCCGAGAGATTGACTGCCGTCGTCGTCTTGCCCACGCCACCCTTCTGATTCGACACGGTGATCACACGCGTATCGCCGGAAAAATCGATCGATACGGCATCCAACGCGCGTCGGCGCGACGACAGATCGGCCAATTCGCGCGCCAGCGGAGAATCGAACGTCAGCGACGCGCGGCCCGATTCCGGTTCTGCCATTCGTTCAACTCCTCAGTTCCTGATCTCACTCTACGGATGCCCTGCGACGTTTCACGTGAAACGGGGGCTGCGACGTTTCAGGTGAAACGCGGGCGGTGATGTTTCACGTGAAACGTGGGACGGTCTGGCCGACGTTTCACGTGAAACATCACCTCACGGTCGCGCGAATGACGCGCGTGGGTTCCGTGAGTACCGACTCCCCCACGGTCTCGACCCGAACGTCCTGGAGCCGGAACCGACGAATCGCCTTCTCGGCGGCAGCGATCTCCGCCTCGGCATTGGCACCCTTCAACAGGATGAGCTCGCCACCGTCACGCACAAGCGGAGCGGTGATCGGAACGAGCGTGCGCAGCGCACTGACCGCGCGCGCGGTCACAGCGTCCAGGGTGCCGGCGCCGCTCCATTCCTCGGCTCGCGTGCGAACGATCTCGACGTTCTTCAGTCCGAGGGCGGAAACCTGCTCCGTAAGCCACGCGACGCGACGCTCCATGGTCTCGATGAGAACCCATTCGACGTCCGGTCTTGCGATGGCCAGGACGAGGCCCGGAAGACCGGCGCCCGAGCCGACATCTCCGACGCGTCCGCTGAAGAGGGGCGCTGCGGCCGCGCAGTTCAGAACGTGCCGCGTCCAGAGTCGCGGGAGCTCGAGTGGACCGATGAGCCCGCGCTCCTCACCGTGCTCCGCAAGAGATGCGGTGTAGCGTCGCGCGAGGTCGGCGTGCGACCCGAAGAGCACCTCGACCGCAGCGGTGGGCTCTTGCTCGATCACGGGTGTTTCACGTGAAACATCAGCCATGACGGATGACGGTGTGGCGATCCGCGCCCTCGCCGTACGACTCGGAGACGACCCCACGCTCGGAGGCGATGTCGTGCACCAGCTTGCGCTCGTAGCTCGACATCGCGGGCAGCGACGCCTGCGATGCGCCATCGTTGAGACGCTCGACCGCACGGTCGACCAGACGCTCGAGTTCGCGCCGGCGGGCGTCGCGCGACCCTCCGATATCGAGGATGAGGCGCGAGAAGCGTCCTGTCTTCGTTTGAACGGCGATCCGAGTCAGCTCCTGCACCGCTTGCACGACATCCGGATCCGACAGCACGCGGAGCGAGTTCGGGTCGTCGGCTTCCACCGACACGTAGGCACGGCCGGCTCGCACATCGAGATCGAGGTCACCATCGATGTCGGCGATGTCGAGCAGACCCTCGAGGTAGTCAGCAGCGATGTCGCCTTCGCGCTCGAGCTCTTCGACCGTGGCGTCGGGGCGTTCGGTCGTCGGGGACTCGGTGGGGTTCGTCATGATTCCTCGCGTGGTTGGATCTGTGCGATGCGGATGCCGGCAGGGTCAGCCCTGCGAGCCGTCCTTGTTCGACTGCTTCTTCGCGCGCTGCTTGCTCAGCGGCTGCTGACGCTTCGGCTGAGCCGCGCGGGCACGCTCGGCCTCTTCGAGGAGCCGCTGCTGCTCGGCTTCGTACTTCTCCATCGACACGACGCGGCCCTTGGAATCGAGGGCCTTGCCCTTGCGCGCGAGCCGCTCCTCGCGGGCCTTCGCCGCCTCCGAACCGGGGGTCGGAAGGTTGCGGATGACGATGAACTGCTGGGCCATGGTCCAGATGTTCGAGGTGAACCAGTACATGACGACGCCGAGCGGGAAGAAGACGCCCGAGAAGATGAACGCCAGCGGAAGGACGTAGAGCATGATCTTCTGCATCTGGTACGCCTGACCGGTCTTGGCCTCGGGCGACAGGTTCTTCGAGATGATCTGCAGCTGGGTGATGAACTGCGACGCGATCATCAGCACGACCAGGATCACGAGGATCGTCACGGTGGCCGTCTGCCCGAGGTTGATCGCCTCGATCATGTTCGTGTGAAGCGGCGCCACATCGAACAGCTGCGCATCGTAGAACTGCTTCGTCAGGTCGACGTTGAGCAGACCCACGCCGCCCACGCCCCACTCCGCGTGCTTCTTGACGTCGCTGAGCGTGTAGAACATGCCCAGGAGGATGGGCATCTGCACGAGGAGCGGCAGACAGCTCGACACCGGCGTCGTTCCGTGCTTCTTGTACAGCGCCATCGTCTCGCGGCTCATGGCCTCTCGAGACAGCTGGTCGCGCTTGCCGCGGTACTTCTCCTGGATCTTGCGCATCTCGGGCGCGAGCTCCATCATCTTCCGCTGGCTCTTGATCTGCCGCACGAACAGCGGGATCAGCGCCGAGCGCACGACGATGACCAGGCCGATGATCGACATGACCCAGGTGGCGCCTGCCGCGGCCGGCATCCCGAGAGCCGTCAGGACCCAGTGCCAGAACACCAGGATCGCCTCGACCAGGAACTTGAACGGCCACATGATCGTGCTGAAGAAGTCAGCACCGCCGGGAGGAGGAGTCGTCGGGGTCGGCACGACGGGAGTCGGCGTGGCGAGGAAGAGATCCAGCACGGGATCAGTCCTTTCTCGGCGGCACGACGAAGCCGTGCCTGGTCAGGGTGTGGCGGAAGTCCCGGTGGGTGGGAACGTCGTCGACGCCCCCCGCTGCCCACGGGTGGCATCGGGCGAGCCGAGCGGCGGCGAGGGCGGAGCCCTTCGCGAGACCGTGCTGCTGCACGGCTCCCACCGCATACGCGGAACAGCTCGGGTAGTACTTGCAGACGTCGCCGTACAGCGGCGATACGACGGACCGGTATGCGTGGAGCAGCGCGATCCCCGCGTTGCGAGGAGCGAGGGGGATGGCGCGGAGAACGGATGCCGCGGTCAGGTGTCCATCGCCGACGGAGGCCGTCGGGAGCGTCGACCAGCTCATACCGCCGCACGTCGTCGCAGACACCGCTCCACCTCGTCTCTCAGATCCGCGAAATCCGAGCGCGCCGCAGAGGGGAGCGCTCGGATGACGATGTCGGCGCCCTCGCGGACGTCGGGAAGGGCCTGCGCGCAAACGGCCTTCAGCCGTCGGCGCACTGTATTGCGCACGACGGCTGATCCGACTTGCTTGCTGACGATGAAACCGAAGCGGGGAGCTCGGCTCGCACCGGTGGACACCACGTAGGTCACGGTGTGCGCACCGGCACAGCGAGCACCCCCGCGGACGACGGCCTTGTAATCCGCCCCGCGCGTGATCCGGTTTCCGCGCGCCAGCACAGAAGAGGCTGTGTCAGGCCGACAGCTCGGTGCGGCCCTTGCCGCGGCGAGCCGACAGGATGGCGCGACCGGCGCGGGTGCGCATGCGGGCGCGGAAGCCGTGCTTCTTGGCGCGGCGGCGGTTGTTGGGCTGGAACGTGCGCTTGCTCATAGGGATCACTCCGGATCGGCGGTCACCGGAACGCTTCAGACCGGGGACACGGGGGTACAGGACTGCCCTCGCGGGCATAAGTCAACCGACTAAGGGTACGTCGCGTTCTCCTGTAACTCAAACCGGAGCGATGGGAACCCGCAATTATCCACCGCTGTGCACAGGCCCTGGCGGCGACACGCGGGCCGGAACTACAGTGGATTTGGCGCTCCCGACACCGCATGACTAGCGTGTCACGGGCAGTTATCCACAGCTATCCCCAGTTTGGCGCGTAGCTGTGTGGACAAGCATCGATCATCCGCGGGGGAACTCTTGGCTCAGCACGATCTCCCGGACGTCCCGGTGTGGAACGCGGTCCTCGACCTGCTCGCCGACGATGACCGGGTGACCCCCCAGATGCAGGGGTTCCTGAGTCTCGCCGTCGCACAGGGTGTCATGGGAGGAACGCTCTACCTCGACGTTCCGAACGACCTCACCGCCGCTCAGCTCAACAAGCGACTGCGTCAGCCCATCATGGAGGCCCTCGCGCACGTGCACGTCGAGCCGGGCGCCTCGAGCTACCGCGTCGTCGTGAATCCCGAGCTCGCCGACGCCCACCTGACGGCCCCGATCCCGGTCCAGTCCGCGGCCGCGCCCGCGCCGCTGCGGCCGGCCGGCGAAGAGTACGTCGAGGCCCCCGTCTCGACCTCCCGCCACGACACCCGGCTCAACCCGAAGTACACGTTCGACAACTTCGTCATCGGCCAGTCCAACCGCTTCGCCCACGCGGCCGCCGTCGCCGTCGCCGAGGCTCCGGCCAAGGCGTACAACCCGCTGTTCATCTACGGCGACTCGGGGCTCGGCAAGACGCACCTGCTCCACGCGATCGGCGACTACGCGCTCAACCTGTACACCGGCATCCGCGTGCGGTACGTCTCGAGCGAAGAGTTCACCAACGACTTCATCAACTCGATCGCCAACAACCGCGGATCGGCCTTCCAGGCGCGCTACCGCGAGGTCGACATCCTGCTCATTGACGACATCCAGTTCCTGCAGGGTCGCGCCGAGACCCAGGAAGCGTTCTTCCACACCTTCAACACGCTCCACGACCACGACAAGCAGGTCGTGATCACGAGCGACGTGCCCCCTCGCCACCTGACCGGCTTCGAAGACCGCATGCGCAGCCGCTTCGAGTGGGGCCTGATCACCGATGTCCAGGCGCCCGACCTCGAGACCCGTATCGCGATCCTGCGGAAGAAGGCGCAGTCCGAGCGTCTCCTCGTCCCCGACGACGTCCTGGAATACATCGCCACGAAGGTCTCGTCGAACATCCGCGAGCTCGAGGGCGCCCTCATCCGGGTGTCGGCGTTCGCGAGCCTCAACCGCTCGAACCTCGACATCTCCCTCGCGCAGACCGTGCTGCGCGACATCGTGGATCAGGATGACGCGAACGTCATCTCCCCCACCGACATCATCAACGCGACCGCGCAGTACTTCCGCCTTTCCGTCGACGACCTCTACGGCTCGAGCCGATCGCAGGCCGTGGCGACCGCCCGGCAGATCGCGATGTACCTCTGCCGCGAGCGCACGAGCCTGTCGCTGCCGAAGATCGGTCAGCTCTTCGGCAACCGCGACCACACGACCGTGATGTACGCCTACAAGAAGATCAGCGAGCTCATGAAGGAGCGCCGCTCGATATACAACCAGGTCTCCGAGATCACCTCGCAGCTCGGCCGTCGCTGAGCTCAGCTTGACAGGGGTCGCACGACGGCCCATCATGCGGTTCTGCACAGTGTGGAAAACCTGTGGATAACTTCGATTCGTCGTCGAAGAGTTGTGAACGAATCACACATCTCCTGTGGATCGCCGCTCGAGCCGCATCCGTCGGCGCTCGACGTCATCCCACGCTCATCCGCAGCCGGCTCACAAGTTACAAACGTGTGGTTCCCCTCTCTCGACTGGGATCGAGCGAGTTGTCCACAGTTTCCACAGCGGAGATGAAGAAGACAGTTACATCTAGAGATTTTGCGATTCGATCACCTCGACGGCGGTGAGGCCGGTCGCAACGGTGCTTCAGGAACCGCTCGGGATGGGCACTAGCATGGGAGAGCTTTCGTCCACGACAAGGGAGCGCCAGTGAAGTTCCAGGTCAATCGCGACGTCTTCAGCGAGGCTGTGTCGTTCGTCGTGAAGCTCCTCCCCCAGCGCAACCCGCAGCCGATCCTCGCGGGTGTGCTCATCGAAGCCACCGACACCGGTCTCTCGCTGTCGGCTTTCGACTACGAGGCGTCCGCACGCACGACCATCGAGGCCACGGTCGACGAACCCGGCACGATCCTCGTGCACGGCCGTCTGCTGTCGGAGATCGCCAGCCGTCTGCCGAACGCGCCGATCCAGATCGCCGTCGACGACGACGGGATCCTGCTCACATGCGGCTCGGCGCGCTTCACGCTCGCGTCGATGCCGGTGCAGGAATATCCCGCGATCCCCGAGGTCTCGGGCGAATCCGGTGTCGTGCCCGCCGAGGACTTCGCCACGGCGATCTCGCAGGTCGCCTTCGCGGCATCGCGCGACGACGTGACTCCCGTTCTGACCGGTGTCCAGCTCGAGGTGACCGGAACGCAGCTCAGCCTCGTCGCCACCGACCGCTACCGCGTCGCGCTCCGCGACATCCCGTTCGACAGCGGGATCGTCGCCGACGAGAACACGACCACGGCTCTCGTCCCGGCGCGCACCCTGACCGAGGTGGGCAAGACGTTCGCCCACTCGGGTGACATCACCGTCTCGTTCTCGGGATCGGGAGACCGCGAGATCATCGCCTTCACGGCCGGCAACAAGACGGTCACGTCGCTGCTGATCAAGGGCAACTTCCCGCCGGTTCGGCGCCTGTTCCCTGAGGCGACCGATCACCACGCGGTCGTCAACACGGGTGAGCTCATCGAGGCCGTGCGCCGCGTGGCCCTGGTGCTCGATCGCTCCGCTCCGCTGCGTTTCACGTTCGGTGCCGACGGGGTATCGATGGATGCATCCGGTACCGAGCAGGCGCGCGCGACCGAATCGGTCGACGCGACGCTGACCGGCGAGGAGGTCGTGATCGGCCTCAACCCGCAGTACCTGCTCGAGGCGCTCGCGGCGGTCAAGAGCGAGTTCACGCGTGTCACGTTCACGTCGAGCGAGAACGCGAACAAGCTCAGCCCGATCCTCATCACGCCCCAGACGTCGGGCGGCGTCGAGTCGTTCAAGTACCTCCTGCAGCCCAACCTGCTCCTGCGCTGATCGTCCGGGGCAGGGCCCACCGCGGTGGGCTGTCGGAGACGCGAACTAGGGTGATCTGATGATCGTGGAGCAGTTGAGCCTGGTGGACTTCCGCAACTACGCGGCCGCCGAGCTCTCTCTCGCTCCCGGGGCGAACGTGTTCGTCGGCCGTAACGGTCAGGGCAAGACCAACCTCGCCGAGGCGATCGGGTATTTCGCGACGCTCGGTTCGCACCGGGTCTCGCAGGACGCGCCGATGGTGCGCGACGGCGCGGATGCCGCCTTCGTCCGGGCCCGGCTCGCCCACGGACAGCGTCGGGTGCAGCTCGAAGCGCAGCTCAATCGCGCCGGGTCGAACAAGGCCCGCGTCAACGGATCACCAGTGCGCACCGCTGAGCTCCCCCGATACGCGCAGGTCGTGCTCTTCGCGCCCGAAGACCTGCAGATCGTCCGAGGCGATCCCTCGGCTCGTCGTCGCTTCGCCGATCAGCTCCTCATCCAGCGCGCACCGCGTCTGGCGGGTGTGCTCGCCGACTACGACCGGGTCCTGAAACAGCGCAACGCACTGCTGAAGTCGGCCCGCGCGCGCGGCATCCGGGGCGACGGCCTCTCGACGCTCGAGGTGTGGGACGACAAGCTCGTCACCCTCGGCACCGACGTCATCCGCGCCCGCCTGCGGCTGGCGGCCGAACTCACCGGCCCCGTCGCTCGCGCCTACGCCGCCATCGCCGGTGCCGATCACCGCCCCCAGCTGCAGTGGGCACTGTCGGTGGGCGGCGCCGACCCGGAAGAGGACGACTCCCCCGCCGAATCCGGTGTCGCCGACGCCGCGGCGATCGAGCAGCTCTTCCGTGCCGCCCTCGCCGATCGTCGCAGCACCGAGCTCGAGCGCGGCATCACGCTCGTCGGCCCGCATCGCGACGATCTGATCCTGCGCATCCGCGATCTGCCGGTGAAGGGCTACGCGTCACACGGCGAATCGTGGTCCGTCGCGCTGTCGCTGCGGCTCGCATCGGCCGAGCTGCTGCGCGCCGAGTCCACGCTGGGTGATCCGATCGTCATCCTCGACGACGTCTTCGCCGAGCTCGACGCCGATCGTCGCTCGCGGCTGGCGGGCATCGTGGCCGACTACGAGCAGGTCATCGTCACGGCGGCGGTCGCCGAAGACGTTCCCCTCGGTCTGCGGGCCCGCACCGTCCGGGTCGAGGCGGGCACGCTGCATGAGGATTCCGATGCTGCCGTCTGACGAGGCTCCCGAGACCATCTCCACCTATCTCCGCCTCCGCGGGCTCGAACCGTCGGGGCGGTGGAAGAAACGCAGGCGGCAGCGGACCGACGACGACGAGAACCAGCCCTTCACCTCCGGGCGCGATCCGAAGGGGCTCGGTGACGTGATCGCCGACCTCACTCGTCAGGCCGGATGGGACGCGCAGCTCTCGCGCGAAGACCTCGTGCTGCGGTGGGCGGAGGTCGCCGGCGAGGAGACCGCGCGGCACGCCTCGCCGGTTGCGCTCTCCGACGGCGTTCTGACCGTGCAGTGCGACTCGACGGCGTGGGCGAAGAACCTTCACCTCATGCGGACCGTCATCACGACGCAGCTCGTGAAAGCGTTCCCACAGTCGGGCGTGCAGTCGGTGCGTTTCGTAGGCCCGGACGTCCCCTCCTGGAAATGGGGCCCCAGAGCCGTTCCAGGCCGTGGCCCTCGCGATACCTACGGTTGAGCCACGTCCCCAGTCGTCGAATCCGACTTTCGTTCGCCATACGGGCGCTGAGCGCCGCGTGAGAGCGCCTGAAAGGGTAGACTGGACGGGACTGACCGAACCGATGTGGAGCGCTCGAAACCTATGACGTCTCAGAATCCCGACAGCGTTCCCGAAGACCCCGAAACCCCCGACGCGGCCGAGGCGACCTCGGCCAAGGTCCCGAACGAGTACGGCGCTGACGCGATCCAGGTGCTCGAGGGCCTCGAGGCGGTCCGGAAGCGTCCGGGAATGTACATCGGATCCACCGGTGAGCGTGGCCTGCACCACCTCGTCTACGAGATCGTCGACAACGCCGTCGATGAGGCGCTGGCCGGCTACTGCGACACGATCCACGTGACGATCCTCGAAGACGGTGGTCTTCGCGTCGTCGACAACGGCCGCGGCATCCCGGTCGATCCGCACGCCTCCGACCCGACGAAGTCGACCGTCGAGGTCGTGCTGACCGTGCTGCACGCCGGTGGAAAGTTCGGCGGCGGCGGGTACGCCGTCTCCGGTGGGCTCCACGGCGTCGGATCGTCGGTCGTCAACGCGCTTTCGACGCGCTTCGAGGTCGAGATCAAGCGTCAGGGCTCGGTGTGGCGTCAGACCTTCGCCGACGGCGGCAAGCCGCAGGCTCCCCTCGCCAAGGGCGAGGACAGCGAAGAGACCGGAACGACGGTCACCTTCTGGCCCGACGGTGACATCTTCGAGACGATCGCCTTCGACTACGACACGCTTCGCACGCGCTTCCAGCAGACGGCGTTCCTGAACAAGGGGCTGCGCATCACGCTGACCGACGAGCGCCCCGAGGCGGCCGTCGTCGTCGACCTCGAGGAAGGCGGATCCGAGTCGCAGCAGCGTCACGACGACTTCCACTACGAGCGGGGCCTCGTCGACTACGTCGAGTACCTCAACAAGCTGCGCAAGAGCGAGGTCGTCAACGACGAGATCATCGAGATCGAGTCCGAGGACACGGTGCGTCACATCTCGCTCGAGCTCGCGATGCAGTGGACCACGAGCTACACCGAGAACGTGTTCACCTTTGCGAACACGATCAACACCCACGAGGGCGGCACGCACGAAGAGGGTTTCCGGGCCGCGCTGACCACGCGCGTCAACGCCTACGCCCGCGAGAAGGGCCTGCTCAAGGAGAAGGACGACAACCTCACGGGTGACGACATCCGCGAGGGTCTGACCGCCGTCATCTCCGTCAAGCTCTCCGAGCCGCAGTTCGAGGGCCAGACCAAGACGAAGCTCGGCAACACCGAGGCGAAGGCATTCGTCCAGAAGATCGTCGGCGACCAGCTCACCGACTGGCTCGACCGGAACCCCGCTCAGGCCAAGCGCGTCATCATGAAGGCCGTGGATGCCGCGACCGCGCGCCTCGCGGCTCGCAAGGCGCGTGAGACCGCCCGCCGCAAGAGCGTCTTCGAGTCGGCGTCGATGCCCGACAAGCTCAAGGACTGCACGAGCAAGGACCCGTCGATCTCCGAGATCTTCCTCGTCGAGGGCGACTCGGCCGGCGGTTCGGCCGTGCGCGGCCGCGATCCCGAGACCCAGGCGATCCTGTCGCTCCGCGGCAAGGTGCTCAACGTCGAGAAGGCGCGGCTCGACCGCGCCCTCGGCAACAACGAGATCCAGGCGATCATCTCGGCGTTCGGCACCGGCATCGGCGAGGACTTCGCCGTCGAGAAGGCGCGCTATCACAAGATCGTGCTGATGGCCGATGCCGACGTCGACGGGCAGCACATCACGACGCTGCTCCTGACGCTCCTGTTCCGTTACATGCGCGGGCTCATCGAAGCGGGCTACGTCTACCTCGCGATGCCGCCGCTGTACCGGCTCAAGTGGACCAACGCCGATCACGAGTACGTGTTCAGCGACAAGGAGCGCGACGCGCTCCTGGCCGACGGGCTCGCCAACGGCAAGCGCATCCCGAAGGAGTCGGGCATCCAGCGCTACAAGGGTCTCGGCGAGATGAACCCGAAGGAGCTGTGGGAGACCACGATGGACCACAGCACGCGCACCCTGCGCCAGGTGACGATCGACGACGCGGCTGCCGCCGACGAGATCTTCTCGGTGCTCATGGGCGAGGACGTCGAGTCCCGCCGCACCTTCATCCAGCGCAACGCCAAGGACGTCCGCTTCCTCGACATCTGATCGAGCCGAGCGACATCGAGAAACTGAGAACGTATGTCTGACGAAGAACGTCCCGACCTCACTCCTGCCCACAACCACGGCAACATCGACCAGGTCGACCTCCAGGTCGAGATGCAGCGGAGCTACCTCGACTACGCGATGAGCGTCATCGTGGGACGAGCGCTCCCCCGCGTCGAGGACGGCCTCAAGCCCGTGCACCGACGTGTCATCTACGGCATGTACGACGGCGGATACCGCCCCGACAAGAGCTACTCGAAGTGCGCCCGCGTCGTCGGCGAGGTCATGGGTCAGTACCACCCGCACGGCGACAGCGCGATCTACGACGCGCTCGTCCGCCTCGTGCAGCCGTGGTCGCTGCGCTACCCGCTTGCAGACGGGCAGGGCAACTTCGGGTCGCCGGGCAACCAGGGCGCCGCGGCCCCCCGGTACACCGAGACCAAGATGGCGGCTCTCGCCATGGAGATGGTCCGCGACATCGACGAGGACACCGTCGACTTCGAGGACAACTACGACGGCAAGACGCAGGAGCCTGTCGTCCTGCCCTCGCGCTTCCCGAACCTGCTCGTCAACGGTTCGGTCGGTATCGCCGTCGGCATGGCCACGAACATCCCGCCCCACAACCTGCGCGAGGTCGCCGAGGGCGCGCTGTGGTCGCTCGAGAACCCGGACGCGTCGCGTGAGGAGCTCCTCGAAGCGCTGATGTCGCGGATCCACGGTCCCGACTTCCCCACCGGGGCACAGATCCTCGGCACGAAGGGGATCCGCGAGGCGTACCGGACCGGTCGAGGCTCGATCACGATGCGCGCCGTCATCGAGGTCGAAGAGATCCAGGGTCGCACGTGCCTCGTGATCACCGAGCTGCCGTACCAGGTGAACCCCGACAACGTCGCGCTGAAGATCCGCGACCTCGCGCGTGACGGGAAGATCACCGGCATCGCCGACATCCGCGACGAGACCAGCGACCGCACGGGCCAGCGTCTCGTGGTCGTGCTCAAGCGCGACGCCGTCGCGAAGGTCGTGCTGAACAACCTGTACAAGCACACGCAGCTGCAGGAGAACTTCGGCGCCAACATGCTGGCGATCGTCGACGGCGTGCCCCGCACCCTCCCGCTCGACGGCTTCATCTCGCACTGGATCACCCACCAGATCGAGGTCATCGTCCGTCGCACGCGCTACCGCCTCAACGAGGCCGAGAAGCGCATGCACATCCTGCGCGGATACCTCAAGGCGCTCGACGCACTCGACGAGGTCATCGCGCTCATCCGCCGCTCCCCCACGGTCGAGGAGGCGCGAGAGGGACTGAAGACCCTTCTCGACATCGACGACCTGCAGGCCGACGCGATCCTGTCGATGCAGCTGCGCCGCCTCGCCGCGCTCGAGCGTCAGAAGATCATCGACGAGGCGACCGAGCTCGAGCTGAAGATCGCCGACCTCAACGACATCCTCGCCACCCCCGCACGCCAGCGCTCGATCATCGGCGAGGAGCTGACCGCGATCGTCGACAAGTACGGCGACGAGCGGCGCACGCACATCCTCCACGGGTTCGACGGCGACATGTCGATGGAAGACCTCATCCCCGAAGAGGAGATGGTGGTCACGGTGACACGTGACGGCTACATCAAGCGCACGCGGAGCGACAACTACCGTTCGCAGCACCGCGGCGGCAAGGGCGTCAAGGGTGCCCAGCTGCGCGCGGATGACGTCGTCGAGCACTTCTTCGTCACGACGACGCACCACTGGCTGCTGTTCTTCACGACGAAGGGCCGCGTCTATCGCACCAAGGCGTACGAGCTTCCCGAGGCCGGTCGCGATGCGAAGGGCCAGCATGTCGCGAACCTCCTCGCCCTCCAGCCCGGTGAGGAGATCGCGCAGATCCTCGACATCCGCGACTACGCCGCTGCGCAGTACCTGGTGCTCGCGACCCGTGACGGCAAGGTCAAGAAGACCGCGCTGACCGAGTACGACACCAACCGCCAGGGCGGTGTCATCGCGATCCGCCTGCGCGGTCAGGACGACGAGACCGGCGGCGACGAGCTCGTCAGCGCTCTGCTCGTCGACGAAGGCGACGACATCCTGCTCATCACACGCAAGGGGATGTCGCTGCGCTTCGCGGCCACTGACGACGCGCTGCGTCCAATGGGCCGATCGACCGAGGGTGTGAAGGGCATCTCGTTCCGCGAGGACGACAGCCTGCTGTCGGCATCGGTCGTGCGCGACGAGGGCTACGTGTTCGTCGTCACCGACGGTGGCTATGCCAAGCGCACCTCGGTCGACCAGTACCGCACCCAGAGCCGAGGCGGCCTGGGTATCAAGGTGGCCAAGCTGAACGACGATCGAGGCGTGCTGGCGGGCGGTCTCATCGTGTCGGAGACCGACGAGGTCCTCGTGGTTCTTGCCAGCGGCAAGGTGGTACGCTCCTCCGTGGCCGAGGTCCCGGCCAAGGGTCGCGACACCATGGGCGTCGTCTTCGCCCGGTTCGGTGACGACGACCGCATCCTCGCCATCGCCCGGAACGGCGAGCGTGGACTGACCGAAGACGCGGCATCCGAGGATGCCACCGCCCCGGATGCACCCCCGTCCGCGGATACCGAAGAGAGTGGTTCTGACGCATGAGCACGGTCGCCGACAAACTCGCCAAGAAATCCACGAGCAAGACCAGCGCCAAGCAGGTCCGCCTGCGCCTCGTCTACGTCGATTTCTGGTCTGCCGTGAAGCTGTCGTTCCTGGCGGCCGTGGCCCTGGCGATCGTCACGGTCGTCGCGACCTTCCTCGTCTTCATGGTGCTCAGCACCACCGGTCTCATCGACCGGGTGGACGAGCTCTTCGTGGCGTTCTCGAACGGCGACTTCTCGATCAAGCAGTTCCTGAACCTGCCGCAGGTCATGGCGTTCGCGGCGGTCGTGGCCATCCTCAACCTCATCGTCATCACCGTGCTCGGCGCTGTCGTCGCGGGCATCTACAACGTGATGGTCAAGGTCACCGGCGGCCTGCTCGTCGGCTTCACCTCCAATTAGTAGATTCCCGGATCATCGGGTAAAGTCTTGGAGGTTGCCGGCGCGTGAAGCGCGTCGGTACGGGGCTATAGCTCAGGCGGTTAGAGCGCTTCACTGATAATGAAGAGGTCCCAGGTTCAAGTCCTGGTAGCCCCACCCCGAACCCCCTCGGGGCCTTAGCTCAGCTGGTAGAGCGCCTGCTTTGCAAGCAGGATGTCAGGAGTTCGAATCTCCTAGGCTCCACAGATAAGACGCCGGGTATCCGTTCCAACGGATACCCGGCGTCACTGTTTCGCCGGCGCGTACGTCAGCGCGTGAGCAGCCTCAGACCGTACGCCTGCAGGATCTCGTTCACCGGCTGGAAGTACGTCGTGCCGCCGGTGCTGCAGTTGCCCGATCCACCGGAGGTGACGCCCTGCGCCTGGTTCCCGGCGAGCAGCGAACCGCCGGAGTCTCCGCGCTCGGCGCAGACCGACGTGCGGATGAGGCCCGAGACGGTGCCCTCCGCGTAGCGGACGCTGCTGTTGTAGGCCTGCACCTGACCGCAGTGCCAGCCGGTCGTGGATCCGGAGCGGCATACGGTCGCGCCGACGGCTGCGGGCGTCGATCCGGCGACGGCGACGGCGCCGCCCGCGTAGTCGGAGACGGTCGCGACGGGGGTGTGCGACGGCGTCGCGACCCAGGCGTAGTCATCGCCCGGGAAGCTCGAGCCGCGGAAAGTCCCGTAGTTCGTCGACGCCCCCGCCCGGCCGCAATGGCCGGCGGTCACGAACCCGCCCTCGACGGCGAAGCCGACCGAGCAGCGCGAGGTGCCGTTGATCGTGTAGGCGATCCCGCCCTGGATGGTCGCGAACGTCTCGGGCGCCTCGGCCGTGGTCTCCACGCGCACCGCGTCCGCGGGGGCTCCGATCTGCGCCGCGACCTCGGATGCCGCCGCATCCCCGAGAGTCTCGACGACCACCTGATTGGTGGTCACGTCGATCCACCACGACGTCACGTCGCCGACGGGTCCGCCTTCTGACAGGCGGGCGGAGATCGCTTCGAGATCGTCGATCGAGTATGTGACCTCGACGGGGACGGCGCCCGCATTCTCGGCTGCCTGCCGCGCGTCAGCGGTCGTCACCGCCGTATAGACGGTGCGGGTCGACTCGTCGAGCCACGAGCCCGCATACGCGGCCCCCGTCTCATCGGCGAGTGTGGCGGTCGTTGCGTTCGCGGTGTCCTGAAACGCGAGGACGTCGAGGGCGCCAGCGGTGTCCGTGCCGAGTTCTTCTGCCATCGCGGAGAGCAGGCCAGGATCGACGCCGCCAGAACCATCGTCGGGCCCGGGTGTCTGAGCCGACGCCGGAGCCGTCATGATGCTCGTGAATGCCAGGCTCAGGGCGGCGATCCCCAGAGCCGAACGGGTCGTTGATTTCACGGGATGTCCTTCCATCGGGGGGAATGAATGGTGGGTACCCACTGGCATCAAAGCATCCTGAGAGCGTTTTGCGAAGGGCCCGCTCGGAAACTTGGACGGAATGTAACAACCCGCGCAACAATCGCGGAAAGTCAGGAGTGCGCGTGGTTCTCCGCGCCCGTGCTGATGGCGATCCCGTCCATGACCACGGCCACCACCTCTTCGGCCAGCGTCGGCGTCACCGGCAGGTGCCCGAACAGCATCCGGTAGTAGACGGGCGCGGCGAGCATGTCGAGGATCAGCGGGATGTCGACATCGGGGCGGATGTCGCCGCGCTCGATGCCTCGTCGCAGCGCCGCTTCGCTGGAGGCGCGGCGGGGATGGAACAGTCGGTCGAAGAACTGCGTCTCGAGCTCCGGGTCGTGCGCGAGGTCCGCTACGAGCGCCGGAAGGACCGAGCGACCCATCTCCGCGTCGAAGGACGGGCTGAGAGAGCCGATTCCCTCGATGAGGTCGCACCGGGTGCATCCCGTGTCGGGTGTCGGTGCCGCGCCCAACCGGTCCAAGAGCGCGCTGACGATGAGGTGCTGTCGCGATCGCCACCGGCGGCGAAGCGCCGGGGTGTTCGTTCCCGCCCGCGCGGCGACGTCTTCGAGCGTCAGGCCGCTGTAACCGCGCTCGGCGAGAACCTCGAGCGTCGCACGCCGGATCGCCTCGTCGATGCGCGGATCTCGAGGCCGGCCGCGGCTGGGGCGGGCGTCGCGAGCATCGGAAGCGGAGGGTGCCACGGTCACACGATAGTCGTTTATATTGTGTTCTAACATCAAACGTAAATCAGTGGAGGGTTTCAGAGATGCCGGAACATCGGGGGAGCGCGTCGTCGCCGTCGTCCACTGCGCGGAGCGGGGTCTTCGATGCCCGCCACCGCGGGCTCACCGCGGGCATCCTGCTCTCCGTGGGAATGGTCGCTTTCGAGTCGCTCGGTGTCGCGACCGTGCTGCCCGTGATCGCCCGCGACCTCGACGGGCTCGGCGCCTACGGGTGGGGGCTGTCGGCGCTGATGCTCGCGAACATCGTGGGAACCGTGACCGCGGGCTACATGGCCGATCGGCGGGGAGCGGCGCGTCCGCTGGCGCTCGGCATGCTGGTCTTCCTCGTGGGGTGCATGATCGCCGGTGTCTCGGGCTCGTGGTCGCTCTTCCTGCTCGGGCGGGTGGTCCAGGGAATCGGCGTCGGGGCGGTGATGGCTGCGAGCTACACCGCGATCGGGCGCGCATATCCGGAGTCGCTCCGAGCGCAGATGTTCGCGTTGCTGTCGTCGGCGTGGACCATTCCCTCACTCGTCGGGCCGCTCCTGGCGGGGATAGCCGCCGACCTCGTGGGCTGGCGGTGGGTGTTCGTCGCGATGGTCCCGTTGATCATCGCGGCCATGGCGCTCACGCTCCCGCGACTGCGCCGGGTGGCGGACGCCGGCCCGGCTCACGCGCAGAAGACGACCGCCCGTGGAGCGCGGTGGTGGCGTGGGCCCCTCGCCAGCTCGCTCCTGCTCACCCTCGGAACGGCGCTGCTGCTCCAGGCTCTGTTGCTCGCAGACCTCGTGCTGATGGCGGTCGGTGCGATCCTGGGGCTCGGCGTCGCGCTCGTCGCGTTCCGCCGGGTGACGCCGGAGGGAACGCTGTCCGCCCGCGCCGGTCTCGGAGCCGGCGTGATCGTTCGCCTGCTCCTCAGTGGCGCCTACTTCGGCAGCGAGGCGTTCCTCCCGCTCGCGTTCCAGGAACTGCGCGGGCAGACTCCGGCAGCGGCGGGCCTGGCGCTCTCAGCGGGCGCCCTGACCTGGGTGGCCGGTTCGCTGCTCCAGGCCCGGTGGGACCGTCGCCATCACGGGCGCCGTTCGCGCGCGGTTGCCGGGGGAGCGGCTGTTCTCCTCCTCGGCACAGTCGCTATCGCCGTCACCGCTCTGGTGGACGCGGTTCCCGGGTGGTGCGCGATCGGTGGCTGGGCCATCGGGGGACTGGGCATGGGCATCGCCTTCAATGCGTCGACCACGGACACGATGGAACAGGCCCCCGACGGACAGCAGGGCCAGGTCAGCAGTGCGCTGCAACTGGCTCAGACGCTCGCCACCGCTGTCATCGCGGGCGTGGGCGGAGCGATCGTCGCGTCAGCGGCCGGCGCGGCCGAGAGCCTTCACGCAGCGATCGCGACCGTCTTCGCCGTGACCGCCGCGCTCGCTGCACTCGCGCTCGCACTGTCGGGGCGACTGCGATCTGCGGCGGGGCGATCCGACACAGTCAGCGCGAACGCTGCTCGGTGATGTCGGCGACAGTCGCGCCGTAGGCGGCGATGAGAGCATCGGCGTCGACGAACAGGCTGTACCCGTGCGCGCCGGCACCCATCGCGATGCGTCGGCCCGCGATGGACGAATCGGCGAAGACCGGCCAGTCGTGAGTGCTGCCGATGGGCACGATCGTGCCGCGTTCGTAACCGGTGGCCGCGAGGGCGAGCTCAGGCTCGGGCAGGCGCAGCTTGTTGACTCCCACGAGCGCCCGGAGCTTCGGCCAAGAGATCACCCGGTCGCCCGGGACGAGCGCGAACAGGTAGGTGTCGTCGCTGCGCTTGACCACGAGAGTCTTCACGATGTCGTCGGGCTCGAGTCCGAGGAGCGCTGCGGCCTCATCGAGGCTGGAAGCGTCCGGACGCGGTCGCACGACGACATCGAGCCCACGCTCGGCCGCAGCGAGGCGGACCCGAGACGTGGGCTCGATGTCGTCGGTCATCCGATTCAGGCGTCGGGAGCGCGCAGCGGGTCGTCGGCAACCCACAGCTCGTCGTCGGCGCGGAGCGTCTGCCATGCGGCGTAGAGCACGCCGGCGGCGGCAGCGACACCGAGGACCAGGGCGATGACGCCACCGGCGCCACGCTTCTTCTTCGGCTCGGGCAGTGCGGCACGCGACTGGAACTTCTTCGTCGCCTTCTTGCCGTACTTGGCGGCCTTCTTCTTGACCGACGTCAGGTCGAGGTCGACGCCGCGGCCGTGGGCGAGGCGCTCACGCGTGTCGTTCGCGGCATCCCACACCGAGAGGGCGCCGCCCACGACGGCACCAGCGGCGGGGATGAGGGCGCCGTTGTACACCTTGCGGGTGGCGCGGACGCTCTTGTCGACGTACGGCGCCGCGTACTGCTCGTAGGTGTTCTGAACGGCGGGCTTGACGTGCTCGCGGTTGTAGTTGCCCAGCTGGTGGCCGGCGTCGCGTGCGACTTTGGCGGCCTCTCCCATCAGGACCTGCTGCGACTCCCACAGGGTGTTCGCCTGCTTCTGGAGCTTGCGGAGTTGCTTCTTGCGCTTGCGGCTGAGGCTCACGTGGGCCCTCCCTGCATCGTGGGACGTTTTCCCTCATCTTGCCAGAGAGCGCTCCAGCCAGCAGGGCATTGACAGGTGCGAGAATGGCACACATGCCTCAGCACACCGCAGTAGCGACGATCCACACCAACCACGGCGACATCGTCGTCAACCTTTTCGGCGACCAGGCCCCCCGTACGGTGAAGAACTTCATCGGCCTCGCCGACGGTTCGCAGGAGTGGACCGACCCCGCCACGGGCAAGCCCGGCGAGGGCGCGCTCTACACCGACGTCATCTTCCACCGCATCATCCCGAACTTCATGATCCAGGGCGGCGACCCGCTCGGCCAGGGCATCGGCGGCCCCGGCTACAACTTCGACGATGAGATCAGCCCCGAGCTGGACTTCCAGAAGCCCTACATCCTCGCCATGGCCAACGCCGGACTGCGCCGCAACGCGATCACCGGCAAGGCCGAGGGCACGAACGGCTCGCAGTTCTTCATCACCACCGACCCGACCCCCTGGCTGCAGGGCAAGCACACCATCTTCGGCGAGGTCGCGGATGACGCGTCGCGTCAGGTCGTCGACACGATCGCCTCGGTGAAGACCGGCGCGCAGGACCGTCCGGTCGACCCGGTGGTCATCTCGTCGATCGACGTCGTCACGGTCTGAGGCGGTACGTGAGCGCGTCCGAGCTGCGGAGCAACCCCGACAACTTCTGTTACCGGCATCCCGATCGACAGAGCTTCGTGCTCTGCCAGCGGTGCCTGCGCACCATCTGCGCGGAATGCCAGACGCAGATGCCCGTCGGTGTGATCTGCCCCGAATGTCTGCGTGATCAGCAGAAGAGCTCGGGCGCGCCGCGTCCCCGCCGTGCACCGCGCATCCTGCGTGCGGTGCGCTCCGACGATTCCCGGCCGTTGGTCACGTACGGGATCATCGGCGTGACGTTCTTCGCCTTCGTCGTGGGACTCATTCCCGGCGCGGGCGCGGCGGTGCAGTCGCTTCTGGCGCTGTACCCGCCGCTGCTCTACCCGCAGTTCAGCGGGACCTTCCAGCCATGGCGGCTGTTCACGGTGCTGTTCGTGCACAGCGGCTTCTGGCACGTCGGGCTCAACATGCTCGCGCTGTGGATGCTGGGGCGCAGCCTCGAACCGATGCTCGGACGCAGTCGTTTCCTGTGGCTCTACGTGCTCAGTGGCCTCGGGGGATCCGTCGCGGTCGTCCTGTTCGGCTTCACGTCCGCGGTCGTCGGAGCATCGGGCGCGATCTTCGGACTCTTCGGCGCCTTGCTCGTGATCGGCCGTCACATCGGCGCGAACATCACAGGCATCGCCGTCGTCCTCGGGATCAACCTCGTCATCACGTTCCTGCCCCTGCTCACGAGCGGGCTCGGCGGCGGGGGCGGCGTCCAGATCTCGTGGCAGGCGCATGTGGGCGGACTGGCTGCGGGCGCTCTGGTCGGACTGATCTACGCGCGCACCCGGACGATCCGGCGCCGGAAGCTCCAGATCTGGTTGCTCGGCGCCACCGCGGCGGCCTTGGTCGCCCTGCTCGCCGTGCCCCTCGCGCTGTACTGACGAAAGTTATCCACAGGTCTATCCCCAGGTGGGGATGGAATCACACCGGTGTGATTCACCCGATGTGGAGAACTGGTCAGCGCCACCGCGTGGTCATGAGGAAGCCCACGAAGGCGATTCCGAAACCGATCACCAGGTTCCAGCCGCCGATGCCGGGAACGGGGAGGGTGGAGTTGCTCAGGTAGAAGACGAGCACCCACACGAGTCCGATGAGCATCAGTCCCAGCATGATCGGCTTGAACCAGACCGGGTTAGGTGCGTCATCTGCGGGGCGTCGCTCCACGGTCGGGTCGTCGTGGTCGCTCGAAGATGCCATGGGAGAATCCTAGCCGTCGGACCTCGAAGCGCCCGGGCTCACCCGTCAGGACTCCCACAGGCCCGCCGTGAGAAAGTGGGGGAGTGCTCCGCCTCGGTGACGGCATGCCGAATCGAGAGGGGCCGATATGCCCGCATGGTGGGAACAGATCGTCCACGCAGTAACCGGTCGCGTCAGCCGGCACGATGACCTGCCGGATCTTCGGCGACTGCCGTCGCGGGCGGTGAGACTGGAACGTACCCACTATCTGGTCAACGACCGCGAGCGACAGAGCCGTCATCCGCGTGCCTATGTCCTGCGTACCGAGGTGGACGCATCCCGGGGCAGCGGCAACGTCGCCGCCTTCTCGAACGGCCGTGGCGTCGGATACCTGCCGCAGTCGATCGCGGCCGAAATGCATCCGCTGCTCGATGACCTCGGAGGAGCCGCCGTCGTGAACGGCGCAGGTGCCAGAACCGGCAGCATCCGGCTCTGGATCGACGTGCCGACGCCCGGTTCGGTCCGTGGGCTCGTCGCCACAGTGAGATCTTCCAGGGCCGAGGGATAAACTCTGCGACTGTGCAGAGCACCCGTACGCCGACCCGACGCTCACCTCGGTCGCAGGTGCGTCCGCGGCGACGCGCGAGTGTGATCAGCGTGTTCGGCGAGCTCCTCCTCACCGCCGGTGTCGTGATGCTGCTCTTCGTGAGCTGGCAGATGTGGTTCGGCGACATGATCATCGGATCGCAGAAGCAAGCCGAGGCCGCCGCGCTGGCGCAGCAGTGGCAGACGCAGGCGCAAGAGGCTCCGACGCCCACCGGAGAATCCGGGCCGGCAGACCCTGCGGCGATTCCCGTGATGGCCGAGCCCGAACAGGGCGCCGAGTTCGGCATCATGTATGTCCCGCGCTTCGGTTCCGACTGGCAGTTCACGATCGCCAACGGCACGGGCAAGAAGGCGATCCTCGACCAGGGGCGCATCGGTCACTACGAGGGATCGGCGATGCCGGGCGCCGACGGCAACATGGCGGTCGCCGCGCACCGCTGGACTTCCGGTGCGCCCTTCGACCCGGTCGACCGGCTCGTCGTCGGCGACGCGATCGTCATTCAGACCCAGGACGGCTGGTACACCTACCGCTTCCGGAACGTCGAGTACGTGCAGGACACCGCCATCGAGGTGCTCAACCCGGTTCCGCAGCAGGTGGATGTCAGCGCCAACGGCAAGTACCTCACCCTCACGAGCTGCGCGCCGAAGCTCAACATGCTCGAGCGCATCATCTCGTATGCGGTCTTCGAAGAGTTCACCCCGACCTCGGCGGGACCGCCGGCGTCGCTGACAGAGGGAGTCTCCGCCTGATGTACGGAGCGCTGTGGCGAGTTCTCCCCGGGCCGTGGTGGCTCCGGGTGGTCTTCCTGCTCATCCTCGCGGCCGCGGCCGTCTACGCACTCTTCTTCTGGGTGTTCCCCGCCGTCGCGCCGTTCTTCGCCCCCGGCGAGGAGTCGACGGTAGGGTGACCGCCGTCCTCGTGATCGACAATCACGACAGCTTCATCCACACCCTCGTCGGCTATCTGCGTGAACTCGGCGCCGAGACCGAGATGGTGGAGTCGGATGCCGTCCTCGACCCCTCACGCGTCCTGACAGGCTACGACGGCGTCCTCGTCTCGCCCGGGCCCGGGACTCCCGAGGACGCGGGTGCATCGATCGCCGTCGTACGGGCGGCCGCGGCATCCGCGGTTCCCCTGCTCGGGGTGTGTCTCGGTCATCAGGCGATCGCCGTCGCCTTCGGTGCCACCGTGGGCGAGGCGCCGGAGCTCATGCACGGGATGACCTCGGACGTGCGGCACGACGGGTCGTTCCTCTTCGACGGACTGCCCGACACCTTCACGGCGGGCAGGTACCACTCCCTCGCCGTCGACCCAGCGACGCTGCCGGCCGAGCTGCGGGTGACCGCGCTGGCCCCGGGCGGCACCGTCATGGCGATCGCCCACCGAGTCGCACCCATCGTCGGCGTCCAGTTCCACCCTGAGTCCGTGCTGACTCAGGGCGGATACCGGATGCTGGGAAACTGGCTGGGCTCGCTCGGGCTGATCACCGCGCGGGAGCGTGGCGCCCGGCTGCATCCGCATCGACGGGATGTCGGCGCTGCCTGATCGGACGAGGCGCTGCTCTCAGCTGCCGGTGCAGACCCGGAGGGTGACCGTCGATCCGATCGGCACCTCGCCCGGTGCAAGCGACTGCGACGAGACCGTGCGTCCGCCGGCATCCGCGGCACAGCCCGGATCCTCGACCACCTCGGGGATCAGCTGACGCGACTCCTGCTGGAGCTCGCGCTCGGCTGCCTCGACGGTGTACCCGGTGAGGTCGACCAGGGTCACGGTGCCGCTCGCGACCACGAGGTTCACCGACGATCCCATCGCGAGCGCTGAGCCCTCGGGAGCGGAGGCCTCGATGACCGTGCCGGCGGGCAGGGTCGGATCGTTGCGGGATCGCACGGTTCCCAGTTGCAGTCCGGCGCGCTGCAGCGCCTCGGTCGCTTCGGTGCGTGAGAGGTTCTGCAGCGTCGGGACGGTGGCCATCTCCTGGCCGGTCGAGACGTAGACGGTGACGCGCTGTCCGGGGGACAGGGTGATACCCGCGGCCGGTTCGGTGCCGATGACGTCGCCTGCCGGCACCGCGTCGTCGCTGCGGTCGGAGCGGACGGGATCGAGCTCCGCCTCTTCGATCAGGTTCTCCGCGAGGTCCCAGGACTTCCCGGAGACCTCGGGGACGGTGCGCGAGGTGCTGGGAACGGTCGTCCCGGTGTCGCGGAAGGCGAGCACCCAGATGAGCACCGCGATCAGCAGCGCCGCCAGTACTGCAACGCCGGCCCAGATCCAGCTCACGGGCGGGCCGGACTGCGTACGGCGCATGGTGTTGTCGGTGCTGAGCTGACGCAGCGACCGCGCCGTCTCGGCCGCGTGACGCGGATCCGGTCCGTACAGCTCGCTCGCAAGAGCGCCCATCTGACGCTTCGTCGGCTGCTTGCCGCCGACCGCCTGGTCGAGCGCGGCCCGGAACTCCGTGGCGTCCTGGAATCGCTGGAACGGACTCTTCGCGAGGGCACGCAGCACGACCGCATCGAGCGCCCGCGGTACCTCGTCGACGATCTCCGACGGCGGCAGCGGCGCCTCGCTGACGTGCTGGTAGGCGACCGCCACCGGCGTCTCGCCCCGGAAGGGCGCGCGGCCGGTGAGCAGCTCGTAGAGCACGACACCCGTCGAGTAGAGGTCGGCGCGCGCGTCGACGGGCTCGCCCTTGGCCTGCTCGGGGGAGAAGTAGGCGGCCGTGCCGATGATCGCGGTCGTCTCGGCAACCGTGGACGACGAGTCCGAAACTGCACGGGCGATGCCGAAGTCCATCACCTTGACGTTCCCGGCGTCGGTGATCATGACGTTCCCGGGCTTGATGTCGCGGTGCACGACCCCGGCGCGGTGCGAGTACTCGAGGGCCTCGAGGATGCCGTCGACGTAGCGCACGGCATCCTCCTCGGAGAGCGGTCCGGCTTCGACCATGTCCTTGAGCAGGCGGCCCGTCACGAGCTCCATGACGATGTACGGCACGGAGTGCTCGCTGCCGTCTGGGTCGATCTCGGTATCCTCCCCGGCGTCGAACACGCGCACGATCGACGGGTGGGCCATCCGCGATGCCGCCTGGGCCTCCAGACGGAACCGCATGCGGAAACCGGGGTCGTCCGCCAGCTCGCGCTTGAGCACCTTGATGGCCACGTCGCGCCCGAGGGTCACGTCGTATCCCCGAAACACGCTCGCCATTCCGCCGCGCCCGATGGGCTCGTCGATGCGGTAGCGTCCTGACAGCACACGTTGCTCTGCCGACACGTCACTCCCTGCGTTCGACTCGTACTCGGATGTGGGACTCATGGTCGAACCGGGTCAGTCGTCGTTTCCGCCGTTGCCGTTTCCGCCACCGTTGTTGCCGCCGTTGCCGTTCTGGCTGGGGGTCGGAGAAGGCGCCGTTTGAATCGTGGCGGCCGCCTCGGGGGAGGCGGGCGACGTGCGGTCGCCGCTCTCACCCGCACAGGTCACGGTGTAGGTGACGGAGAGCGCGCCGGAGTCTCCGACCGTGACCGGCTCGGGACGCTGGTTCAGGCTGAAGCTCGAGGTGGTCTGGCCGTTGCCGAACGTGCCGCCCGAGACCGTGAAGCGGTACTCCGAAGGCGTGAGACCTGCCGGGCAGGAGTAGCTCGACCACATCACCTGCACGGTGGAGCCGGCGGTGACGCTGGTGGCGGTCTGACCGTTGGACTGGATCGTCGGAGCGGAGGGTGCGCCGAGCGGGCTCTGCTCCGCGTACGAGGTCAGGGTCACCGAATCGGTGGCCTTGACGTTGCCGAGCGGGACGACGTCGTAGACCTGTCCGACCTGGTCCTCGCTCGGAGCGGGGTTCCCGGGTGCGCAGGTGACGTTCTCGAGGCCCGCGCGAGCGGCGACCGCGAGGGCGTCCTCGCACGAACGCCCCGTCAGCCCCAGCCCGTCGACGTTGATCGTCGTTGCCGCGCTCGGACTCGCCGGGGTCGACGGCGTGTTGGCCGGGGTCGAGGGCGCCGACTCGGTCGGCGTCGTGGGAGCGGGCTCGGGGTCGCCGTTGCCGGACAGCAGGGCGAACAGGGTGCCGCCGAGCACGATGACGAGCAGGGCGATGAGAGCGACGAGGGGCCACGTCCACCGGCTGCGCTTGCGCTTGGGGGTCTCGGTCAGGTTGTCGTCCACGGCGGCCGCTTCGGACGCGGCGCCCGCCGAACCCGCGGCCGCGAGCCCGGCACCGGCCGCGGCGGCCCCGGCCGGGAGCAGCAGCGTCGCGGTGTCGCCTCCTTCGGCGGGGAGCAGCTGCGTCACGTCGCTCGTGCCGGCACCGGCCACGATCGCCGGGACGGCGGCGTGGGCGGCCGCCAGATCGCCGCGGCGGAGAGCGGATGCCGCGCGCGCGACGGCCGACGCGGAGGCCGGACGGTCGTCGGGCTTCTTGGCGATCATCGCGAGGATGAGCCTCTGCACCGGGTCGGAGACGGTGGCGGGAAGCGGCGGGGGCTGCTCGTTGATCTGCGCCATGGCGATCGCGACCTGCGACTCGCCCGTGAACGGGCGCCTGCCCGCGACGGACTCGTACGCGACGATGCCGAGCGAGTAGATGTCGGTCGCCGGGGATGCCGGGTGCCCCGAGGCCTGCTCGGGGGAGAGGTACTGCACCGTGCCCATGACCTGACCGGTCGCAGTCAGCGGCACCTGGTCGGCGATACGCGCGATGCCGAAGTCGGTGATCTTCACGCGACCGTCGGGCGTGATGAGCAGGTTGCCCGGCTTGATATCGCGGTGCACGAGGCCCGCCGCGTGAGCGGCCTGCAGGGCCGACGCGGTCTGGGCGACGATGTCGAGCGTCTTGTCCGACGACAGCGAGCCTTCACGCTCGAGGATCGTGGACAGTGCCTCACCGGGAACGAGCTCCATCACGAGGAACGCGCTGCCGTTCTCCTCGCCGTAGTCGAAGACGCTCGCGATGCCCTCGTGGTTCACGAGTGCGGCGTGGCGGGCCTCGGCGCGGAAGCGCTCGAGGAACCCGGGGTCGCCCATGTACTCGTCTTTGAGGATCTTGATCGCGACGGTGCGGCCGATGACGTGGTCAGTGGCTTCCCACACCTCGCCCATACCGCCGATCGCGATCCGCGAATCCAGTTCGTAACGCCCGCCGAAGCTCACGCCTTGCATGGGTCTCATCTGTTCAGCACCGCCTCGATAACCTTCTTCGCAATGGGGGCTGCGATCCCGCTGCTCGTCCCGGCCTGCCCCTGGCCGCCCCCGTTCTCGACCATCACTGTGACGGCCACCTGGGGGTTGTCCGCCGGCGCGAAGCCGGTGAACCACAACGTGTACGGATCGCCTGGACCGTGCTCCGCAGTGCCCGTTTTTCCGGCGACATCGACGCCGTCTATTCTTGCACCGCTCGCCGCACCGTCACGGACATTGGCGACCATGAGCGTGCGCATCTGCTCAGCGACATCCGTGCTGAGAGCGCGTTGGAACTCGCTCGGCTCGAACTTCTCCTGCACGGTCAGATCGGGTGCGACGACGGAGTCGAGCAACTGCGGTTTCATCACCATCCCGCCGTTCGCGATGCCTGCCGAGACCTGGTTGATTTGCAGCGGTGTCGCGGTGACGTCGCCCTGCCCGAAGCCGGAGAGCGCCGTGCGGGCGTCGTTCAGTCCGCGGGGGTACTCGGATGCGGCGGCCGGGAGCGGGATCTCCATCTCGCTGTTGAAGCCGAACTTCTCGGCCTCTTCGCGGATGGCGTCGTCTCCGAGCTCGACGGCGAGCTCGGCCATCGGGATGTTGCAGCTGAGCCGCAGCGCGGTTGCGAGCGTCACGGTCTCGCCCGGACCGCACGTGCCCAGGTCGAAGTTGTGGAGCGTGTTGCTCGTTCCCGGAATGGTCCAGGTCGCGGGATTCGGGAACGTCGACTCGGGCGTGTACTTTCCCGACGACAGCGCGGCGGAGGTCACGACGAGCTTGAACGTCGACCCAGGCGGGTTGAGGTCGCCGCCGATGGCGCGATTGAACAGCGGCTTCAGCGGGTCCGCCGCGAGCTCGTCGTACGCGGCGTTGACGCCGGCCGAGTCGTGCGACGCGAGAAGGTTGGTGTCGAAGCTCGGGCTCGTCACCATCGCGAGGATGCGTCCGGTGGACGGGTCGCTCGCGATGACGGCGCCTTCGTACCCCTGCAGGGCGTCGAACGCGGCCTGCTGGAACTGGGGGTCGATCGTGAGCAGCACGTTCGACCCGCGCGCGGGTGCACCCGAGATGATCTGCTCGAGGCGGGCGAGGAACTGCGTGTCATCGGTGCCCGAGAGCGACTGGTTCATGATCTGCTCAATGCCCGACGAAGACCCCAGGACCGGGTTGATCCATCCCGTGATGGGCGCCCACATGGCGGCATCCGTGTACTGCCGCTGCCATGTGTAGAGGTCGCCGCTCGGCACGGATGCCGCCACGACCGATCCGCCCGCGATGATCGAGCCGCGCTGAACCTCGAACGAGTCGTACAGCGTTCGCCGGTTGCCCGGGTTCTCGTTCAGCGCCTGGGCCTGGATCACCTGGATCCAGCTGGTCGAGATGAACAGCGCGAGGAACATCGCCAGCATCACGAAGCTGAGTCGCCGCAGTTCCTTGGTCATCCGATCACCACCCGGGGTCGAGAGCGAACCGCATCCGAGATGCGGAGGAGGAGGGCCACGATGATCCAGTTGGCCACGAGGGACGAGCCGCCGGCAGCCAGGAACGGCGTGGTCAGGCCCGTGAGGGGGATGACGCGCGTCACACCGCCGACCATGATGAAAACCTGCAGCGCGATCGTGAACGACAGGCCGGTCGCGAGCAGCTTGCCGAAGTCGTCCTGACCGGCCAGGCCGATGCGCACGCCGCGGCTCGTGAAGACCATGTAGAGGCACAGCAGGGCGAAGAGGCCGATGAGGCCCAGCTCCTCACCGAGGCTGGGGAAGATGTAGTCGCTCTGCGAGAGTGGCGTCATCCACGGGCGGCCCTGGCCGAGTCCCGTGCCGATGAAGCCGCCCTTCGCGAGACCATAGAGGCCGTTGACGAGCTGGAAGCTGCCTCCGGCGGCGTCGATGTTCGCCGGGTCGAACGGGTTCAGCCAGTTCTGGAATCGTCCCTTGACATAGGGGAGCACCTGCGAGGCGATCGCACCGCCGGCAACCACGAGGCTCAGGCCGATCATCACCCAGCTCGTCTTGCCGGTCGCGACGTACAGCATCGCGATGAACATGCCGAAGATCAGGGTTCCGGTACCGAGGTCGCGCTGGAGCACGATGATCCCGAGCGAGATCACCCAGATGACCAGCACCGGGCCGAGCTCGCGGGCGCGTGGCCACGTGATGCCGAGGAAACGGGTGCCGACCGATGTGAGCGATTCGCGCGTGCGCACGAGGTAACCCGCGAAGAAGATCGCCAGGGCGATCTTCGCCAGCTCTCCCGGCTGGAACGAGACGATTCCGCCGATGGACACCCAGACGTCGGCGCCGGCCTCGACACCCAGGCCGGGGATGAACGGCAGGAGCAGCAGGGCGATGCCGGCGAACCCGAAGACGTAGGTGTACCGGAACAGCACCCGGTAGTTGCGCAGGGCGATGACCACGATGAGCGCTGCCACGAGGGCGATCGCGCACCAGACGATCTGACGCACGGCCAGCATGTCCCAGCCTTCGGACGTGCCCTCGAGGTCGATCCGGTAGATCATGGCGATGCCGATGCCCGACAGCAGCGTCGCGATCGGGACGACGAAGGGATCGGCGTCGCGTGCCCGCAGGCGCAGCACCACGTGGATCGCCAGCGCGAGCGCGTCGAGCACGGCGCAGTAGATCAGGAACGAGGAGTCGATCGCGTCGTTCTTGCCGAGCTGCACGAGCGCGAGCGCGGCGGCGTTGATGATGAACGCGAAGAGCAGCAAGCCGAGCTCGCGGTTGCGCTGCGTCTGCGGCATCCGCAGTTTGCGCAGCGCCTTGATGACCGAGGTGTCGGCCGAGACGGCGGTGCCGGTCACGATGATCCTCCGTCCACGCGCAGGTTCTCGACGATGGCTCGCGCCTCGGCGAGCGAGTCGGCCGTGATCGTCTGCTTGACCAGGTCCAACTGGTACGGAGCCAGGTCGGCGAGGGCGATCCCGGTGTCCTCTTCGGGCGAGGAGAGCGAGATCGGTCCGATGCTCGGCGGGATGCCGCGGTAGATCACGACCGTGTCCTCGTCGACGCCCACGAAGAAGCGGGTCTGCGTCCAGCTGTAGGCGCCGAACAGCACGACGCCGATCGCCGCGAGGATGACTATGAAGCCCGCGAACCAGGTGAGCCGGCGCCGGCGTGCGCGGCGGCGGTCCTCCTCGATCAGTTCCTCGAGGAACTCTGCGGCCGGTTCGAAGTGCGTCGGTTCGTTCGCGGCCTGCCGAGCAGGATGCAGCCAGCTGCTGCGCTGCGGGCGAGCGGCGGGCACCTCGATGCCGAGCGGGTGCGACGCCGACCCCACGACCGTCGGCGGTCCGCTGAACAGCGGGTGCTGACCTCCGACGTCGACGATGACGATCGTGACGTTGTCGGGCGCTCCGCCGTCGAGGGCCTGCTTGAGGAGGCTGTCGGCAGTGCGACCGGGGGCCCAGCCCTGCCCGAGCGCCTTCGCGGTGTGCGCGTCGTCGACGACGCCCGACAGTCCGTCGGAGCACAGCAGCCACCGGTCGCCGGGCTGCGTGGGCATGATGAACGTGTCGATCTCGGGATCGGGATCCATGTCGCCCAGCACGCGCATGAGCACCGAACGGCGCGGGTGATACCGGGCCTCCTCCGGGGTGATGCGACCCGAGTCGACCAGGCGCTGCACGAAGGTGTGGTCCGTCGTGATCTGGGTGAGCGTCCCGTCGCGGAAGAGGTAGAGGCGCGAATCGCCGATGTGGGCGATCACGGCGTATTCGTCGACCATGACGAGCGCGCTGACGGTGGTTCCCATGCCGGCGAGCTCGGGGCGCACCTTGACGGTGCTGATCAGCTCCGCGGCCGTGTCGGCCAGCGCCTCGCGCAGCGCGGCCTCTGCCTCGGTCGTCGACGAGAAGGCGTGGTCGAGACTCTCGAGCCGTCGGACCGCCAGGCTCGACGCGACGTCACCGCCGGCGTGCCCGCCCATGCCGTCGGCAACGACGAACAGGTTCGAGCCGCAGAAGCCCGAGTCCTGGTTGTTCGAGCGCACCTTCCCGGTATGCGAGATGGCGGCGCTGGAGCCCTGGAAAACCATGCGTGCGGGCTACTTCCGCAGTTCGAACGTCGTCGCGCCGACCTTGATCGGCGCTCCCACGACGACCGGAACCGGAGAAGCGACGCGCTCGCCGTCGTGCCACGTGCCGTTGGTCGAGTCGAGATCCTGGATCATCCACTGGTTGCCCCACAGCACCAGACGCGCGTGGTGGCTCGACGTGTAGTCGTCGCGGATGACGAGACCCGACTCGCTCGAGCGACCGATGGTCAGCGGCTCGGAGCCGAGCGGAAGCTCGAGACCGGCCTTGGGACCGCTGGTGATGACGATGCGCGACACGGCGTCGGTCGTCGCCTTTCCGCCCTTGCCTGCCGGGGCCGCGGTGCCGACCGCGCCGACGGCGGCGGTGGCGGCATCCGGAGACGACGTGGGTGGACGGGTGACCGCGGGGCTCGCCGCGGGCGCGGCACCGGCGGCGGCCGGCTCGGGGAGCTTGCGCACCTTGACGCCGAACAGGTCGGCGCGCAGCGAGTACACGACGGCGAAGACGAAGAACCACAGCAGGACCAGGAAGCCGATCTGCAGCAGCAGGAGGGTCAGCGGACTCATCGGACGTCACCTCGGGTGTCGTACATGCGGGTCGCGTCGGCCGCCGACATCCGCGGACGTGCGGGAGCCTGAGCCTGCGGGACGACGCGGAAGACGATGTCGGTGCGACCGATCCGCACGACGCCGTCCGACGGCAGGGCGGCCTCGCTGACGCGCGAGCCGTTGAGCTGGGTGCCGTTGGTGGAACCGAGGTCGCGCACCATGGCGCGCTCGCCGTCCCAGAGGATCTCGACGTGCTTCCGGCTGGTTCCGGCATCCGGGATCGTGATGTCGGCGTCGCTGCCGCGCCCGATGACGGTGCGGGCCGCGACGATCGGATGCCGCGTCCCGTCGATGTCGAGCACGGCCTGCCACGACACACGGGCGCCCGCGTCAGAGGTGGAGTCGACGCGGACGGTGCCGGTCGACAGCTGCGGGTCGGCCTGGAGCGTCACGGTCACGGCGCCCGAGAACGAGTAGCCCTGCGCCTTCGCGTGCTTCTCGACCATTCCGCGCAGCTCGTCGAGGAGAGCGGGTCCGATCGCGTTCATGCGCTCGGCGTCGTTGTCGGACAGGCGCACCGTGAAGGCGTTCGGAACGAGGATGCGGTCGCGGCTGACGACCGCGGCCTTCTTGTCGAGTTCGCTGCGGAGGGCCGAGGCGATCTCCACCGGCTGGACGCCGCTGCGGAAGGTCTTGGCGAAGGCGCCGTTGACGGCACGCTCGAGACCCTTCTCGAAGCTGTCAAGTAGTCCCACTGGGCTCCTCAGGCAGGCGGATGGTTGCTTCATCGTAGTCAGCGAGGCTGAACGGACCATGCATTGGGCCTCGGATCGCGGCTCAGGAGCCGCCGTCGGCGTGATATCCTCGGGAAGTTGAGTTCGTGGAAACACGTTCTCGCGCGAGTGGCGGAATAGGTAGACGCGCTGGCTTCAGGTGCCAGTGCCCGCAAGGGCGTGGGGGTTCAAGTCCCCCCTCGCGCACAGTGAGACGAAGGCCTCCGACCGGGAAACCGGCGGGGGCCTTCGGCGTTCGTGGGGTGCTCCATATTCGAGTCACATCCCGAGCCCATACCTTCGCAAGTTAGTTGGCGAAGGGCTCCGTATGAACAACATCGTCCGACGGGTCGATCTCAGACCCACCGACCCGAGCGACCGGATGTCGTTCGCCCGCCGTCTCCAAGCGGCGTTCGCGCTCGCCGTGACCGATCACGGTCCGAGGTCGGACGTCCCGACGCCGTCCGACCGTGAGGTGTTCGCCTCGTTCGATGACGCCGCATCAGAGGTTCTCGACGTCGTGGCGAAGGGTGAGGTCGTGGGCGGAGCGGTCGTCGCGGGCGACGACGATCGTCGATCCCTCGAGCTCTTCTTCATCGATGCCGGCGCTCACGGGCGCGGGCTCGGGCGGACGGCCTGGCACGCAGTCGAGGCGCGCTACCCGGACACCGGGATCTGGGAGACCCACACACCCCACTTCGAAGTGCGCAACATCCACTTTTACGTCAACGTGTGCGGCTTCCACATCGTCGAGTTCTTCCACCCCGGCCATCCGCTCGAACACCCCGGCGAGGCGCAGGCGGACGAGGATCACTCGCCCGAGGTCGACGAGGACGTGCCGGAGTTGATGTTCCGGTTCGAGAAGGTGATGCCGCGCGCCGTCAGGATGCCGGGGCCTCCAGGGCGACCTTCGGCTTGGCCCACGATCGACCGCGCGTGTCTTTGAGGATGTCGTACTCGACGTCGACGTGCGGCTCGATGGCGCTGTACTTGTCGTTCGGGGCGCCGATCACGAGCTGGAAGCCGAGTCCGCGCCATGCTCCGATCGCACGCTTGGTGAAGTGCGCATCGGCCTTGATGAGGGCTTCGTCCATGAACACGGGCGCGTAGCGAGGTCGTTCGGCGCTGGCGTCGCCGAGCTGGTAGCGCAGGGCCGCGCCGACGATGAACGCGATGAGCTCCTGCGACTCGCCGCCGGACTTCTCGCCGATGTGGTCGTACAGCGCGACGTGCTGCTTCGTCACGGCATCCACCCGCTCGGCGCTCACGCGAACGTGGTTGCGGACGTCGATGAGGTCGCCGAAATCGGGTGCCGACCGCCGCATGTGCCCGATGAGGCGCGACATCCGGCGGTAGGCGTGCTCGCGCTCATCATCCGTCGTGGCGTTCTCGATCAGCCCGCGCACCTCGCGCAGCTCGCGCCGGAAGCGCCGGCGAGGCTCGGACTGGTTCTCGCGCGTGGTGATCTGCAGGCGGTGGTCGTCGTCGTAGAACGGGAGGTCCTGCATGATGCGGTTGATCGGGTCGATGCGATCACGGATCTCGCGGATCGACCGGCTGAGCGTCGAGTCGAGGTTCGTGAGGTCGTTGCCCGACAGCTTGAGCAGGCTGTCGCGCCACTCCGCCTCCAGCTCATGCAGCCCACTGGTCTCGAGGGCCTGGAGAGCGCGTTCGAAGTCGTCGATCGAGGTGTCGGGGTCGGGCAGCAGGTTCGGATTCGGCCACCGCTCGAGGAAGCTCGCCATGATGCGTCGCAGGCCCTCACGGCTCTCGTCGAGGGCATCGACGGCCGCCCGCCGGTCCTCTGCGAGGCGCTGCGCAGCCGTCGCGAGGGCGGCGGAGAAGCGGTTCAGCGCCTCGGACGGGCTGGCGTCCGAGGTCGGCCCATCGAGATGGAATCGCTCGTCGAGGAACGCGGACTGTGCGGCGGTGAGAGTGCGCTCCGCCCGCTCGGCGTCGTCCAGCACGGACTGATCCGAATCGACGTCGTCGATCACCTCGGCCCACTGCGCCTCGATCTGATCACGCTCGATCGACACGCGGGCGATCTCGTCGCGCAGGTGTGAGATCCGGTCCTTGATGTCGGAGATCCGTCGCTGCACATCGGCGATCTCGGGGTTGGCGGCCGTGACGTCGCTCTGCACGCCGATCCAGCGCTCTCGTTCCGCGGTGACCGCCTCGACGTCGACCTCTTCCCAGGTCAGGTCAGTGATCTTGGCGTACACAGCAAGGCGCGAGTCGACCGTGTCGAGCTCGGTCTCGGCGACCTTCCGCTCCCGCAGGGCGTCGTCGAGACGGCGGCGAGCGTCGTCGATGAGACGCGCCACGTCGTGCCGGCGTCGCTCGTTCGAGAACCCGAGGACGTTCTCGCGACCGTGGCCACCGTGCGCGCCGCGGTTGCCCTGCGCGACCTGTCCGGTGATCGTGAGCGCCATGCGATGCTTCGGCAGCTCGGCGCTGGAATCGACGCAGACGTATCCGTGACGGGTTTCGAGCCGCTCCTGCAGCCAACCGGTGAACGGCGAGCTCTGGTAGTCGAGGCGCCCGGGCAGGGTCTGCGGGTCGAGGTTGGCGACCGGCTCCATGCCTGCGTGCACGCCCTCGAAGCGCAACCGCACGGGGGTGTGGACCGATTCGATCGCCGCCCGGAAGCGCCCCAGGTGAGCGGTGTCGATCAGCACCGTGGTCGCGAAGCCGCCGAGCGCGAGGTTGAACGCCTCTCGCCACGGCTCGAACTCGGTGCGCACTTCGACGAGCTCGCCGACGAAGGGAAGGTCGGCTGTCGTGAGCCCGGCGGCCTCCGCGAGCCGCTCGCGCGACTCGTGCAGAGCGGGTGGGATGTTGCCGTGGCGAGAGGCCACGCGCTGAGCCTCCGCCTCCAGTTCTGCGACGTCGATCCGCGCGGCTTTCGCCGCCGACGCGGCTTCAGCGAAGGCGGAGCGAGCACGCGCTTTCGCATCGGAGTCGGCGAGTTCGGCCCGCGCGCGGGAGATGAACGCTGTGAACTCGTCGCGGTTCGAGATCTCGACGCCCAGACCGCGGAGGGCGGCGTCGAGCACCTCGCGGTGTCGCCGGACGTCGGTGAGGCGCCGCTCCACCTCGCGCAGTTCGCGCTGCGCCGTGGCCAGCCGATCCCCGCCGGAGAGCCGGAGCACGTCGATCAGGCCATCGCGCTCCGCCTCGGCGCCATCTGCGAGGGCACGCTTCTCGCGCAGCGTGACCTCGGCCGCGGTCTTGCGCTCGCGCAGCTCGGTCTCGACGTCGCGCAGCATCCCGAGGCGTCTGTCCGCTCGCCAGAGCGTGGCGAGCGACCCGGTATCCGAGAAGGAGCCGACCTCGTCGATCAGGTTCACCCGCTCGGCGGCGGCGGCCATCTTGGCGCGCAGCTGCGGGATAGGCGTGAGCGCGGTGACCTGCTGCCGAGCCGTCAGCATGCGCATGCGCGTGCTCTCGAGTCCGTCGAAGTGCGCGACGACGGCGTCGGCGGTCTCCATCGTCTCGGGCTCTTCGAGCACGAGACGCTTGTAGAGGTCGTCGACGGTCGTGATCTGCTGGCCCGCCTGGATGCGCGCGAGCAGGCTCATCGCCTTGGCCCCGGCCCCTGCTGCCCCGATGCCCAGGACGGCGTGCAGGCGGGCCGAGAACTCGCGGTCCGTTCCGACGGGCTCCAGACCGGCGTCGCGCACGGCGGAATCGGAAAGCCGCTGCGCGGCGGCCGGTTCGAGCGAGCGGAGGTCGAAGGCCCGATCGGTCGTCGCCCGCACGCGCACGGTGTCTTCGAGCACGCGCGCGCTGGCCGGGATGTACCAGGCTCGCACCGCTGTGAACTGCGACCCGTCGTGATCGATCCACGTCATCGAGACGGCGGTCCAGGTGTCTTCGCCGTCGCCTCGGAGGACGGTCATCTTCGTGCCGTCCTCGGTGCGCGACTCGTCGATCTTGCCGCGACCGTAGGAGAGGATGTTGCGCTGCTCGGAGCCGCGAGGACGCCCGGTGACGCCACCGTTCGAGGCGCCGTTGAAGGGAGTGGTGTGGGGCATCATGAGCGCGATGTAGGCGTCCATCAGCGTCGACTTGCCCGACCCCGAGCCGCCGCACAGAAGAGTGGCACCGGGGGAGAAGCGCACGCGATGGGCGCCCTCGTAGCCGCCCCAGTTGATGAGCTGAAGGTCTTCGGCGAGCCACTGCTGGCCGCGGGATGCCGCCGGGATGAGCCCGAACAGCGTCTCGAGCATCGTCACAGCTCCTCCTCCTGAGGCTCGTCGTCGCCTTCTTCGTCTTCGTCTTCGCCGGCCGCGATGCCACCCGTGTCGTCCGCCCCCGACCGGTCGCGTAGCCAATCGCGCAGTTCCCGCAGCTTCTCGGCGCTGAGGACGATCTCGACGAGCGGACTGATGCGGAAGCGGCCTGTCGTCTCCTCGTCGACGATGCCGTCGCGGGCGAGCCGGTCCATCGCTTTGCGGATGAGGCGCTGCCGCTTCGCGGTGTCGCCGTCGGCATCCGCGAAGTAGCTCATCACGGTCTGCTCGACGTCTTCGATGTCGACCCGGGCAGCCGGCTCACCGGCCGCCGATTCCCGCTGGTACACCGTGCGCAGGTGCACGAGGACGAGGGTCTCGGAGCGCGTGTATGCGGCATCCCGAAGCAGGATCGGAACATCGAGCTCGTCCGAGCGCACCTGCTGCTTGTACGCGACCCCGCGGTCGTGGTCGATCACGAGCCGCACGAAAAGGTCGTTGAGGCGCGATTCGACGAGCTGCTGATTGTCGAGGAGGGCTGTCCACTCCTCGCGGTTGCGGTCGGCGAGCACGAACCGCCGCTGCAGCAGGTGGACGAGCACGCGGCGCACCGCGGGATCGAGAACTCCGCGATCGCCGGGGAAGAGCTCGCCGAGATCGTCCTCCATCGCGGCGGGCTCGACGAATGCGCCGTCGCCCGGGGCCTCGTCTTGGGCTGCGCCGAGGGTGGCGGTGTCAGTCATCGTCGGACTCCTTCGAGGTGCGGGCGGTCACGGATCCGAAGGCGAAGCGCCGGGTGGTTCCGTCGGGGCGACGCGCCTCGACCACCGAAAGGTCTTCGCCCTCGCGCATGCCGTTGCGGTGGGCGATCTCGAGAAGGCCCACCAGGTCGACCGGGCGGCGGACATCGTCGTCCGCGGCGAGGAAGGCCTCACCCAAGTCGAACTCCTCGCCGAGTCCGGCGACGAGAGCCTCGAGCTCCGCATAGCGCGGACCGCCCCAGGCCCGCGTATCGGCATCCAGCATCTCCGGGTTTTCGTCGGATGCCGTCAGCGGTGCCGGCGCACGCGGCGGGCGGATGTCGGTCGTCGACTGCCGCAGGTGGCGGATGTCGGCCGTCGGCAGGCTGCGGATCATCTCGACGGTAGCCTCGGATGACGTGCTGTGCGTCCAGGCCTGGAGGCCGGCCATGACATCGCGCAGCAGATCGTCGACGTGGCGATCGCGGATGGGGTCGTGCGTGCGCACCTGCGCGGTGATGACCCGCGACGCACGGCGCTGCGCGGTCAGCACCTCTTCGACGCCCAGCTCGACGCGTCGTCCGATCGCATCGAGCTCGGCGCGCTGCTCGGCGTCCATCAGGCGCGCGAAGGGCTGCGCGACCAGGGCGTGCAGCTGATCGGTGAGGCTGTCGATCCGCTCGGGGTCGCCGATCAGCCGCAGCGCGCCGGCGAACGCCCGGCCCTCGGGGGTCGACTGCATGACGTGCTGCCCGCGCTGCAGGTACTCGCGCAGCACCTCTCCGGTGGGCCGAACATCGCGCCGGAGGTCGGCGACGACATCGCGCTGCATGGCCTTGATCGACTCCGCGACGCGCGTGAAGTCGGCGGGCAGCTCACGCGCCAGGTGCAGCACGTTCTCGGCCTCTTCGAGGAGCTGCTCGTCATCGATCGGCTCGGACTCACCGACCTGGAGGCGCGCGATCTCGGCGTCGAGCGCGTCGCGTTCGCGGATGAGGCGAGCCAACCGCACCTCCGGGTCGGTCTCGGCGTGGTCGGAGAGTCGTTCGACCGCTTCGAGGAGGGTGCGGACACGAGAGTTCGAGACCCGGGTGCGTCCGCCGGTGGTGCGTCCGGTGATCTCCAGCGCGCCCACCGCGTGGGCCGTCAGCCGGTAGACCTCGACGTCGCCGTCGATCTGGGGGACGAGCCATCCCACCCGCACCCAGTAGCGACAGATCTCACGGGCTGTGCCGGCCGGGAGCGCGCGGTCGTCCTCGTCGTATCCGGCCCCCCGCAGCTCGTCGAGGATCTCGGCGACCTCGGCATGCGCGTCCGAGATCTCGACCGACGGCCGGTCGACCGAGAAGACGAGCGAGAGCGTCGCGACCACGAACGGCGCATAGCGGCCGTGGAGCAGATCGAGCGTGGGGGTACGGAACGCCGACAACGCACGCAGATATGCGGCCTCAGCCCGAGTACTTCCCATCCATGCAACAGTATCCGGCGCGCCGACACCGAACTGTCGCGTCAGATCCCGTCGAGCGCCGGTGAATCTCGCCATCCGCGCGTTCGGCGACCGGACGCACAACACTGGTGGGTGCCCGAGCCTACGTGACGGCTGGGGCGTTGTCGTATCGAAGTATGTCGCCGGGCTGGCAGCAGAGCGCCTCGCAGAGCGCAGAGAGCGTGGAGAAGCGGACGGCCTTCGCGCGACCGTTCTTGAGCACGGCAAGGTTCGCTGGCGTGATTCCTATCGCCGCGGACAACTCAGCGACGGTCATGCCGCGTTCGTCCATGAGCCGGTCGATGTCGACGACGATCGGCATCAGATGACCTCCGCAAGGTCGTATCGCATGGAGGCGGACTGCCGAAGCAGCGTGAACAGCACGGCCAGAATCAACGTCGCCGCGGCACTGACTCCGATCGCGGCGAGCATGCCGAGCATGAGCGCTGGCGGCGTGACGTGCGCGGCGTTGAGCACCACGAACATCGCGAGGGTGCTGAGCCCAATCGCGGCGGGGCACCACGTCAGCGCGCGCACCCACGTGAAGGCGTCGGTCGTGAAGATGCTGTCGTCGCGCACAAGATCGAGCAAGCGCCACGTGACGATGACCGCTACCTGACCGCAGGCGATGACGAAGGCTCCCCACCCGATGATGACGGGCTCGATGCTGGCGACCTCCGCGTAGGCGCTGGCGAGGCCGGCGACGTTCGCGGGGATGATGAAGAGCTGGAGCGCGAGCCCGGTGAGGGCAAGTACGGCGAACACGATCTTGGCGGTGGCGATCAGGGTCCGGTTCATATCGCGCTCCTTCACTAGGTATCGAGAAACGATAGATCGTTTCTCGATAGGCGTCTACCCCTGGGCGCGTAGCGGCCGGGATGCCGACCGGGTCAGCGGGCTCCACAGCGCGAACCAAGTACCTGGCGATGGCCGGCCATAACGATCGTTTGCGGGGGGCTCGTCGGCATCAATGAGCAGCTGCGCGACACGCTGAGGCTCGATCTCATCGAAGAAGCGATCCTCGCGCCCTGGGGCCATTGACCCGCAGTCCCCGGCGGTCATCGTCCAGATGAATGAAAGACCCCGAGCTTCTGAGCTGCCGTTAGTAGCCCGCGACGGCGGCACCGGCTCGAGGGGGGTTTCGGTGGAACCCGGCTGATGGCAGAGTCCTATGCGGCAGGGGGGCTCCACCTAAAGAACGGACAGAAGATGCGGAACGCGAAAATGCTCGGCCTCGTCGTCGCGTCGGCGCTTGCCATGATGCTGGCGGTCCCGGGGGCTGCTAGCGCGGCGCAGGTTGAACCGGCACCACCGGCTGATGTGGCGGCTCAGATCGCGAGCGATCCCGAGCTGCGGTACGTCACGGTAGCGGAAGCGGAAGCACTTTATGGTTTCGACGCTGATGCTGAAGATGTCCCGGAGCCAGCCGCAACCGAGCCCGTCGTCACCCCTCTGTGGTCTTGGTGGGGCTGCGACTGGCGCGGAAAAGCCGATTACCCGCACGTGACGAAAAACGAAGCCTCTGTACATGGGTACTGGGTCAAGGATGGTGGCGACTGCCCAGCGACGGGAACGGTCACTGTCGAACTGCAAGCTCTGGGCTGCAGCCAGTTCGGTTGTACATGGATCACCCAGGCGACAGACGTCGCCCCGGGTGTGAAGCCAGGATCGGGAACGGGGCGGTGGGCCACTCCGCACAAGGCGTGCGCGAACAACAACCTCACCGGTTGGCGCGGCCGTGTCGACACGGCGCTCACTGATTTCTACGATCCGTTTGGTTGGGACGATGGGCCGGCCAAGGATCTGAGCTGCTCGCCGGCATGAGTGAGGACGACGAGCAGATCCGGTACGTCCCTCTGCGCCCAGCCGACGAGTACCATCGCGCACCTCAACGCCGAGCCTTCGTGTTGTCAGAGCTTTCTGTCACGCGACTGGTCATCATCTGCGAACTCGACCAGCCCCTTACCGGTAGATCTCGGCCCACCATGAGCATGAAGATCACGCAGTACTTGCGGATGTCGGACGACTCGATGGTGCGCCTCGACATGGATCGCGGGGTGAGCTCGTTCAAACACGGGTGGGAGAGGCCCGTGAGCTGGAAGAGCGCCGCGCAGGACGTAATCGATGAAGTTCTCGACCTCGTTCGGGCTGACGGAGTGGACGGCGAGTCATTTCCGTGGGAGGAGTACGCGGAAGCCGCGCGAGTGCGCGGTATCGAGGTGGGTCCAGACGAACTGAAGGACCTCCCCCACACCGTGCTCATATCGGACGAGCTGACGAAGGTCTTCGAGTTCTGACTTCCGGGACCCGTATCACTTGTGGCCCCGGCGTGAGTATCACCCGGGGCCACAAGTATTGCCCGCACGGTTCGCCTTCGTGGTCTCATCCGCGCCGTTCTTGCTCAGGCGGTTCTGGATGGCGCATCAGCCGACGAGATAGCCGAGACTGCAGGCCTCCTACAAGCGCAGGCCAACGAGATCATGTCGGGTCACACAAGCTTCTCGAAGCTGCTCTTCGAAGCTGCCGCCGCCGACTCGCTGCCCACAACACGAGAGCAGCAGGCGAGAACTTCAGCGTCCTTCTCGAAGTCCAGCCGGGCTGGTGGCCTGTAGCGAAGTTCGGTCAGATCCCGTCGAGCGTGGGCGGGAGGGCGAACACGAGTTCGTCGATCTCGGCGCCACGCGCGGGGGCGTAGGCGCGCTGCCGCCGGATCTCGCTGAAGCCGTTCTTGGTGAGGACGGCGATGGATGCCGCGTTGTCGGCGGCGACCCGCGCGTAGAGCGGACGCTCGGCCTCACGGGCGACAAGCAGGCGCAGGGCGGCGGACGCGACACCGCGGCCCCGCGCGTTTCGGGTGATCCAGAAAGTGACCTCGCGGTCTCCGTCCACGGTGAAGGCCGCGGCGGTGCCGGCGAAGCCGCCGTCATCGGTCACGACGAACATCGAGACCCGGTCGTCGGCGCGGTGGCGCTCGAGCCAGGCGTCGAACGCTGCCCGGTCCGAGGGGTCGTCGGCGGTGAACGCGGCCTGGGCGACGGCATCCGGGTCGCGCATCATCTCGAAGACGGCATCCGCGTCGTCATCGTCGAAGGGGCGGAGATCCACATGAGTCACACCGGCACGCTACGCGGATGAAATCCGTCTCATTTATGGGTATCGGTGCGCGGCGAAGATCAGTACGCTTATCCCGTCACGCATCGCGTGACGTATCCGGGGGGATCCGTCGACGCCCGGGCGCTGCATTTCTGGCACGCAGCCCGGGCGTCGAATGGGGGAGTGCCCCGACGCTCAGCCGGCAGGGAGCAGCTGCCTACGCAGCTCGTCGATGTCGGCCGCCACGGCGATCGCGCCGTTCGCCTCGTCGGGGGTGCTGAAGCCCCACGACACGAAGATGACGGGCACGTCGTTCGCGGCGCCGCCCTCGACGTCGTGGTGGCGATCTCCGATGAGAACGGGTCGCGACACGTCGATGCCGTCGGCCGCCAGGCGTCGGAGAGCCTCCGCCACGATGTCCGACTTCGAGCTGAGCGTCTTCTCGTCGCTCGTGGCCCCGACGATCTCGCGCAGCCGCGGAGCGAGGCCGAAGTGCTCCATGAGCGCCCGCACCTGGATCTCGGGCTTCGAGCTCGCCGTCGACTGCGGCACGCCGGCCTCATCCAGCTCGACCATGAGGTCGGCGACGCCGGGATAGAGGCGAGCACCGGTCGTGTAACCGTCGGCCTTGCCGAGCACGCGGTAGAACGACACCGCCTCGGTCGCCTTCTCGGGCGTCATCCCGAGGTTCGTCTGGAACGACTCGTGCATCGGCGGACCGATCCAGTGGATGAGCTCCTCACGCGTCGGCGCGGGGTGGCCGAAGTGCTCGAGCGTGATGGTGAGGCGGCGGAGGATGCCTTCGGACGCATCGACGACTGTGCCGTCGATGTCCCACAGCACGCAGGAGAACGGCGATCGGGTCATAGGTCCCACCCTATGTGCGCGATGACACGGAGTACGGCGTGAGGGCGCCGTCGGCCATCTCCAGCACGCGGTCGCAGTGTCGTGCCGACAGGCTGTCACCTACGAGGGACAAGTTCACATGCGCCGTGCACGCTTCCATCGAGAACCCCGATGACGCTGGCGATCACGTCGTCGGCGTCGACCCCGTGCTCCACGAGCTGCATGCCGGCGGTGATGACGCCCTGAACGAGGGCCGCACGGGTTGCGGCATCCGGGATTCCCAGCTCCTCGAGGAGGTGACGCAACGGCGCCGTGAGTGCGTCGTGCATCGCCATGATCGCCTCGACGTTCCTCGGCGAGATGTCGGTCTGCTGAAGCCCCGTTGCGAGCGTGTGCTTGCCGTCGGCCGTCATCCGGATCGTCGCGGTGACGTAGGCGTGCAAGCGATCACGCCCCGGCCCGGCGGCATCCATCGCGGCCTCGAGCTCCGCACCCCACTCCTCGAACGCCTGCATCGCGATCGCGGCGAGGAGGTCGTCCTTCGATGGGAAGTACTCGTAGAAGCTCGACCGGGAGAGGCCGGCCCTTTCGCACACGGAACGCGGGGTGATGGCGGCGACGCCGGCCTCGGCGATGATCGCCTTCGCCGAGGCGAGGAGGGTTCCGTGTTGAGCGACGCGGTGTTCTGCGACGGTCGCAGCGGTGATCTTCGGCACCGCCCCATTATGGGTCTCGCTCATGAGGCCCGCCGGGGTGGCTATGCGGGTGGCGGGAATGTCTCGCGGCTCCCGCGCGCTGACATCCTCATGACGACATCCAGCACGTCCTCAGCCCACGCTTCCGGCACCTTCCGCATCGGCGGCGACCTCGAGGTCAACCGCCTCGGCTACGGCACGATGCAGCTCACCGGCCCCGGCGTCTGGGGTCCGCCGAAGGATCACGACGAGGCGATCCGCGTGCTCAAGCGCGCCGTCGAGCTCGGCGTGAACTTCTTCGACACCGCCGACTCGTACGGACCCTACGTCGCCGAGGAGCTCCTCAAGGAGGCGCTGCACCCCTACGGCGACGACGTCGTGATCGCGACGAAGGCCGGACTCACGCGCACTGGGCCCAACGAGTGGCCGCCGCTCGGGCGCCCCGAGTACCTGCGCCAGGAAGCCGAGATGAGCCTCCGCCGTCTCGGACTCGACCGCATCGACCTCTTTCAGCTCCACCGCATCGACCCGCAGGTTCCCCTCGAAGACCAGGTCGGCGAGCTGAAGAAGCTGCAGGACGAGGGCAAGATCCGCCACATCGGACTCTCCGAGGTCACCGTCGATGAGGTGAAGGCCGCGCAGCAGATCGCGACGATCGTCTCGGTGCAGAATCTCTACAACCTGCAGAAGCGGGATGCCGAGGAGCTCCTCGACTGGTCGACGGAGCAGGGCATCGGCTTCATCCCGTGGTTCCCGCTCGCGACCGGCGGCCTGACCGGTGCCGACTCGCCGCTCAGCGAGCTCGCTGAGCGCAAGCAGGCATCCCCCGCCCAGATCGCCCTCGCGTGGCTGCTCAAGCGCTCGCCGGTCATGCTGCCGATCCCCGGCACCTCGAGCGTCGCGCACCTCGAGGACAACCTCCGCGGCGCCGAGATCGAGCTGACCGACGACGAGTTCGAGGAGCTGTCGAAGCTCGGTTCCTGACGGGTTCGTGGTCGCGGGCGCGCCGCGTCAGAACAGGCGCGGTGCGCCCGACTCGATGCCCTTCATGGCGTCGTAGTCGAGCGTGACACAGCGGATGCCGCGGTCTGTAGCGAGCACTTTCGCCTGCGGCTTGATCTCCTGTGCGGCGAACACACCCGACACGGGCGCGAGGTGCGGGTCACGGCCGAGCAGCTTGAGGTAGCGCGTGAGCTGCTCGACGCCGTCGATGTCGCCGCGGCGCTTGACCTCGACGGCGATCGTGCCGCCCGCGGGATCGCGCAGCAGCAGGTCGACCGGGCCGATCGCGGTCGGGAACTCGCGTCGGACGAGCGTCAGGTCCTCGCCGATGACCTCGACCTGCTCGGCGAGCAGCCGCTGCAGGTCGGCTTCGACGCCGTCCTTGATGAGACCGGGGTCGACGCCGAGCTCGTGCGACGAGTCGTGGATCATCTCGTAGATGCGCACGACGAGGGTGTCGCCCGACTTCGCGTGGGTCACCCGCCACTGCTCGACGACCTGCTCCTCGACATCCGGGTCGTCCTCGGGCGTCTCGACCGTGAGCGTGCACGGCGGACTCATCCAGTTGAGTGGCTTGTACGACCCGCCGTCGGAGTGCACGAGCAGGCTGCCGTCGCCTTTGTGCACCAGCAGCCGAGTAGCCAGCGGAAGGTGAGCATTGAGGCGCCCCGTGTACTGAACGGAGCAGCGGGCGATGACCAGACGCACCCGTCGAGCCTAAGCGCTATCGCTGGGCGGCGTCGGCCTCGGCGTCGGTGTCGGCATCGGCGACGGAGAGCTCGTAGATGATCTCCCGGCCGTCCTCGTCATCCCACTGCTCGCCGCGCTCGACGAACCCGTAACCGTCGATGAGCGCTCGTGACGCGACGTTGTCAGGGCTGATCGTCGCGCGCACCGTGCGCACATCGGGGTGGGTGCGGGCGACGTCCAGGAGTATCTCGAGAGCCTGCCGCGCATATCCCCGGCGTCGCAGCTCGGGGTCTACGCGGTAGCCGACCTCGACCATTCCGCCCTCATCAGGCGGGCCGTGGAAGCCGGCCACTCCGACGGCGACGTAGCGCTGGGGATCGATGATGAGCCGGGTGATCCACGGAGCGTCACCAGGCGCGTTCCCGACCTGTGCGCTGCGGTGCCGCCAGAGCCAGTCACATTCCGGGCCTGTGAGGAACGGGTTGGCGTAGATCGGGTCGAGGTTCGCCGTGTCCCCTGCCCCGAGGGCATGGAGAACCTGCTCGGGGATCATGTCGAGGTGGACGCCGGTGTCGGATGCCGGGAGATGCCAGGGCTGTGTGGAGATCGTCATCGCGGATGATCCTGGCAGAGTGCGGGCGCGGGCGCGCGCCCGCGTGTTCAGCCGATATGCGCGGCGACGGTCGGGATGAGAATCGGCGCGTTCACGGCTGCGTGAAGCACCATGCAGGCGACGAGATTGCGGCGCCAGAGGTACAGCACGTAGATCGCCACGGTTCCGCTCGCGTGGTAGAGCAGCCACTCGGGTCCGAAGGTGAACAGATGTGGCACGACGAAGAACGGAAGCGTCGTGGCGACCGCGACCCAGCGTCGCCCGGTGAGCTCGGTCAATCGTTCGAGGGGATAGCCGCGGAACAGGATCTCTTCGCAGATCGCGGCACTGAGGATCATCGCGACGACCACCAGGATCGGGAGCGCCGCGATGGTGGCGGAGCCGGTGCCGGGTGCGTTCTGCGGACGGATGAGCTGCGCGAGCCAGCTCCAGGCCATGGCGCCACCGAAGAAGATGAGCGCCCACTCGAGGTCTTTGCCGGTCGGCCGCACGAAGCGCAGAGACGACAGCCCGCGCCGCTCGACACCGAACACCCACGCGAGGACGAGCGCCGTCGCGAGCCAGTTCCAGAAGATCGAGGCCGCCGGTCCCGCGAGCCCGATCGCCGCGAGCGGGGGGCGCGGGTCGGCTCCCGCGGCGCGAAGCACCTCCGGTAGCCACATCGGTGACCACGCGAGACCGATGCCCACGAGCGCGGTCGTCCAGGCGAGCGCGCGGGGGCGGGGCGATTGCGGTGCCGCGACGGGGTTCGATTCAGGTTCCACGAAAGCAGATTAGCTGCTCTAGAGTGGGCACTCTAGTAACGATCGGCGGGTTATCGTGGCTCCCGTGCCACGCCGACGCGATCCAGAACGCTTCGAAGAGCGACGTTCGGCGATCTTGGATGCCGCGGCGGCCGAGTTCGCCGCATCCGGATACGCGGCCGCCACCACTGCGTCGATCCACCGTCGCGCGGGCGTGTCGTCGGGCACGCTGTTCCACTACTTCCCGACGAAGCTCGACCTCCTGGTCGGAGTGCTCGAGGCCGGGCGCTCCGAGACGGAACGGGCGCTGGCCGAGATCACTGAGCGGGCAGCGGGTATGGATGCCGTTCTGGCCTATGCCGCCCACGTCGAGACCGAGCTCGCCGACGAGCTGTACCCCGGTCTCGTCCGGGCGATCGGCGACGTCGAACGGCTCGAGCCCGTCCGCGAAGCGCTCGCCGCCGAGACCGCGGCGATCGACGACTTCCTCACGCAACACCTCGCGCAGGCTCTCGATGCAGACCCGGCGAGGTGCACCGGCCAGGCTCGCGCGATCCGCTGGCTCTTCGACGGAGCCGCAGCCGACGCGGTCGCAGCGCCGGTCCCGGCCGGATCTCTCGTCGACGCGGTCCGCGCCCTGCTTCGCGGCATGGGGGTGCCGCTGCCGCGGTTCTGAGCTACCGCGCCGGCATCTGCCGGTTGTCCGGTCGTCAGGCTCACCTGCCGTTGAAGCCCCGCGGGCCGTCAGCGAGCACGGTTGAGCCTGTCGACCGGACGGGATCGGCTCGGCTCACACGACCCCGACTCGTCCGCCAGGCCATCTGCCCCCGCCCGCTTCACCGCTCCGCCGAGGTCCCAGTTGGGCGGGGAATGGCGGCGGGATACCCGGCCAAACTGGGACCTCGCGGCGCGGTGAAGCGGCGCGGACCTCGCGCGACGGGTCAGTGGCGCCCCGCGCCGACCTTGGCCCCGGGCAGCGGCTTCGCGGCGGACGAGGCGAGACCGGATGCCGCAACGAGCACCACCAGGATGAACAGCGTCGGCAGCAGGCCGATGTGGTCGCTGATGAAGCCGAGGACCGGCGGCCCGCACAGGAACGCGACGTAGCCGATCGTCGCGGCGGCACTGACGCGCGCGGCCGCGCGGGCGGGGTCGTCGGCGGCGGCCGACATCCCGAGCGGGAAGCCGAGCGACGCCCCGATGCCCCACAGCGCCGCGCCGACGAAGACGAGCGGCAGGTTCGGGGCGAGGATGAACAGCAGGATGCCAGCTGTCGCGGCGACGGCGAGCACGCGCAGCGTCGCGACGCGGCCGAAGCGGTCGACGAGGGGTCCGCCGAAGACGCGCACCACGGTCATCGACACGCTGAAGACGGTGAGGGCCGCAGCGCCGATGGCGGCGGTTCCGCCCTCGTGCTCGACCACGCCGAGCGCGAGCCAGTCGTTCGCACCGCCTTCGGCGAAGGCCATGCCGAGCATGATGATGCCGAGCGTGTAGGTCCGCGGCTCGCGCCAGGCCGAAAGCGACACGGCAAGGCGCTGACGCCAGCCGGGCGCGGGACCGTCGGCGGGCGTCGCCTCGGGGGCCGCGGAATCGGCGGCGACGGCGTCGGTGACCGCCCGGCGGGGGACGTTCGCGATCGCGACGATCGCAAGCACCACGATGAGGGCGGCGATGGTGACGGCGTGGATCGCGACGCCGATCCGCAGGCCCGCGGCGATGGCGCCGAGCCCCGCGCCGATCACGGTTCCGAAGCTGAAGAAGGCGTGGAACAGGGGCAGGATCGTCTTACCCGACTGCGTCTCGATGGCGGCACCGTCGACGTTCATCATGACGTCGAGGCATCCGTTGCCGAATCCGAACAGCGCGAGCCCGACGATGAGCATCGCGTACGAGTGGAAGAAACCGCTGCCGAGCCCGAGGATCGCGAGGCCGATCGACAGCGTGATCAGCACCCCGAACATGCCGGTGCGGGTGCCGAGCCGGGCGATGATGACGGAGCTCGCGGAGAGCCCGAGGATCGAGGCGATCCCCATCGCGAGCAACGCCAGTCCGATCTCGCGGTTCTCGATGCCGAGGTCTTCTTTGATCGTGGGAACGCGCGCCGCCCAGGTGGCGATGCTCAGGCCGCTCGCGGCGAAGATCGCGAAGACGGCGTTGCGCCAGCGCAGGTAGACGGAACGGGAGAGCACATCGGTCACCGGGTCAGCGTACCGAATCGATTCGACGTCGCACGACAGCCAGGTACGATCGGGGCGTGAATGCTCGTCGGCCCACCATCTCGGATGTCGCACACGCGGCCGGGGTCTCGCCGTCGACGGCATCCGTCGTCTTCAGTGGCAAGACGCCCGTGAGCGAGGCGACCCGGGCGAAGGTCCTCGCGGCCGCAGCCGAGCTCGGATACCTTGGGCCGGACCCGCGCGCGGCGTCGCTCCGACGCGGACGCAGCGGCATCATCGGCGTCGTCAGCGGAGGGCGACTCGGCAGCGTCTTCGGCGACCCCGTCATGCGCACGACGATGGATGCGCTCGCCGATGCGGTCGCTCCCATCGGTGCGGGCCTGCTGCTGCTGCGCGAAGGCAGCGTCGTCGCGGGCGAGCCGACCCTCATGACGGCTCCCATCGACGCCGCCGTGCTGATCGGATGCAGCGCGCTGCTGCGCGATCACCTCGCAAGCGTGCGCGCCCGCGGCATCCCGGTCGTCGTCATCGAGGGCGACGGGGGAGAGGGGGTGCCCCGCATCGCGCTCGACAACCGCGAGGCGCAGCGTCTGGCCGCCGAGCACGTCCGCGATCTCGGGCACACGAACGTCGTCGCGGTGACGATGCCGGTGCGGTGGGGGTCGGAGTCGGGCTGGCTGTCGCGCGACGACGAGAGCACCACCTCGGTCGACGTGGTGGCCGACCGGCTCGCCGGATTCCGCGACGTGTTCCCGGATGCCGCGGCCTACGCCGCTGTCGACAGCTCGATCGACGCCGGCGCCGCGGTCGGCCGCGCCCTGTTCGCGGGTGACGGCCCTCGGCCGACCGCGATCGTCGCGCAGAGCGACCTGCTCGCCGTCGGCGTGCTGCGCGCGGCGGAGGAAGCCGGACTGCGGGTGCCCGACGATGTGAGCATCACCGGCTTCGACGGCATCGTCGTCGACGGCCTGGCGCCCTACGAGCTGACCACTCTGGTGCAGCCCGCGTGGCAGAAGGGGCGCGCCGCCGGCGAGGCGGTCGCTGCGCTGCTCGGCGGCGACACGCCCGACTCGCAGTGGTTCACCAGTACGTTCCGCATCGGGAACACGACGGGGCCCGTCGCCGCCGAATCTTAGATCCCGGGGCGCAGGACCGTCATCCTGTCGGTAAGATGGATGACACGACCCCCCACGCCCAGAGGAGGCCTGTTGCTGATCTTCCTCGGTGCGTTCGCGGTTCTTCCGTTGGTTCTGCCGTGGTTGATCAAGCGGATCGGCGCCCGCGCATTCTTCGTCGCAGCCCTGCTGCCCATCGCCGCGTTCGTCGATGCGGCCCGCCGCGCTCCTGAGGTTCTGAGCGGTGGCATTCCGTTCGAGTCATACGCCTGGATCCCCCAGCTCGACATCGCGCTGTCGATGCGGATGGACACCCTCGCGTGGATCATGACGCTCATCGTCACGGGCGTCGGTGCGCTCGTGATGATCTACTGCCGCTGGTACTTCGACGGCAAGAAGGTCGGCGTCGGGCAGTTCGCTGCCGTGCTGCTGGCCTTCGCCGGTGCCATGTACGGCCTCGTCCTGACCGACGACATCGTCGTGCTGGTGATGTTCTGGGAGATCACGAGCGTCCTGTCGTATCTCCTGATCGGGTTCTACAACGCCCGCGGTGCGAGCCGGCGCGCGGCTCTGCAGGCTCTGCTCGTCACGACCCTCGGCGGGCTCGTGATGCTCATCGGCGTCGTCATGCTGGTCGTGCTGTACGGCACGACGAGCCTGAGCACGATCGTCGCATCACCGGCCCCCGACGGCGCGCTGCTGAACGTCGCCATCGCGCTGACCCTCGTCGGCGCCCTGAGCAAGTCGGCGATCTTCCCCTTCCACTTCTGGCTTCCGGGCGCGATGGCCGCACCCACACCGGTGAGCGCGTACCTGCACGCGGCCGCGATGGTGAAGGCGGGCATCTACCTGATCGCCCGCCTCGCCCCCGCTTTCGCCCACGAGGATCCGTGGCGCCCGATGGTCATCGGACTCGGCGTCTTCACGATGCTGCTCGGCGGATTGCAGGCGCTGCGCGAATCCGACCTCAAGCGCATCCTCGCCTTCGGCACCGTCAGCCAGCTCGGCATGCTGACGGTCGTGCTGGGCTACGGAGAGCGCAACTCCGCTCTCGCGGGTCTGGCCCTGCTCGTCGGCCACGCGCTCTTCAAGTCATCGCTCTTCCTCGTGGTCGGCGTCATCGACCGACAGCTGTCCACTCGCGACATCCGTGAGCTCTCCGGGGTGGGCCGGCAGGCGCCGACGCTCGCGGTCTTCTCGATCATCGCGATCGGTTCGATGGTGGGCCTCGCGCCCACCGTCGGCTTCGTCGCGAAAGAGGCGGCGCTCTCGTCGTTGCTCGAGGGAGGCACCGATCCCGAAGCCCTCGCGCCTCTCATCGGAATCGTGCTCGGGTCGCTCCTGACCACCGCCTACGGCGCCCGCTTCGTGTGGGGGGCGTTCTTCACGAAAAAGGATGCCGCGGGCGAGACTCTGCCCCGTACCGAGTGGCCCGACCCGCCCATCGGTTTCCTCGCGGCCCCGGTGCTGCTGAGCGGCCTGACCATCGTCGGCGGTGTCGCGGCACCCCTGCTCGACGTCGCATTCTCGGGTTACGCCGACACGATGCCCGAGGTGGCCGGCGCCGACGGCTACGAGTACCACCTGGCTCTGTGGCACGGTCTCGAGCCGGCGCTGTTCCTCTCGATCGGCAGCATCCTCGCCGGTCTGGTGCTGTTCTGGTTCGTCGGCCGGCGCGACGGCACGCAGCGTCGCTGGCTTCCCTTCACAGCGGTCGACGCCTACAACGGGACGGTCCGTGCGATCGTGCGGACCTCGGTCTGGACGACGTCGCTGACCCAGCGCGGGTCGCTCCCGGTCTACGTCGGAACGATCTTCGTCGTCTTCGTCGCGGCCGAGGGCACTGCACTCATCGCGCACGGAGGCTGGCAGGCAGACCTGGCCGCGTGGCACTCGCCGATGCAGGTCTTCGTCGCACCGATCATGATCATCGCGGGCATCATCGCGGTGCGCGCGCGGAAGCGTTACACGGGCGTCGTGCTCGTGTCGGTGACCGGGCTCGGCATGGTCGCGCTCTTCGCCTCGGCAGGTGCGCCCGATCTCGCCCTGACGCAGATCCTCGTCGAGACCGTGACGCTCATCGCCTTCGCGCTGGTGCTGCGCCGCATCCCGTCGCGGATGGGCGACCACAATGCCTCGGTCTGGCCGATCGGGCGCGCGCTGCTCGGAATCGGCGTCGGCGCGACGATGGCGCTCGTGGCGATCGTCGCGACCAGCGCCCGCGTCGCCGAGCCGATCTCGACCGCGTTCCCCGACCTCGCCTACGAGATCGGCCACGGCAAGAACGTCGTCAACGTGACCCTCGTCGACCTGCGCGGCTGGGACACGATGGGCGAGCTGTCGGTGCTCATCCTCGCGGCGACGGGCGTGGCCTCGCTCGTCTTCGTCACCCACCGTTCCGACACGCTCTCGCGGGCGATCTCGTCGCTGCCGACCGGCGCGCTCCGCACCCGGCGCCCGCTCGTCGAGACGGCGGAGGGCCCGCGTCCGCGTGCCGGCTCGGGCTCGTCTCGGCAGGCCTGGCTCGTGGGCGGGCAGAAGCTCCGGCCCGAGACGCGCTCGATCATGCTCGAGGTGATCGTCCGCATCCTGTTCCACACGATCATCGTCGTCTCGCTCTACCTGCTGTTCGCCGGCCACAACCTGCCGGGCGGCGGCTTCGCCGGCGGACTCGTCGCGGGCATGGCGCTCGTCATGCGCTACGTCGCGGGCGGCCCGTACGAGCTCGGTGCGGCGGCTCCCGCGGATGCCGGGCGGCTGCTGGGCGTCGGGATGGCGCTCGCCGTCGGCACGGCGGTCGTCCCCCTCTTCTTCGGGGCACCAGCTCTCACCAGCACGTTCTGGGAAGCGGAACTGCCGGTCCTCGGCCATGTCGAGTTCGTCACCTCGACGATCTTCGACGTCGGCGTGTATCTCGTGGTGATCGGTCTCGTCCTCGACGTGCTCCGCTCGCTGGGCGCTGAAGTCGACCGCCAGCGCAAGGAGCGAGAGGAGCTCGCCCGATGAACGTCTCGCTGATCCTCATCATCGTCATGGGTGTCCTGTTCGCCGCCGGCGTCTACGCGATGCTCGAGCGCAGCCTGACGCGCGTGCTCATCGGGTTCCTGCTGCTCGGCAACGCGGCCAACCTGTTCCTCCTCGTCGTCATGGGGGCGCCCGGCGTCGCGCCGTTCTACGGCTCCGCCGACGACCCTTCGGAGTTCAGCGACCCGCTGCCGCAGGCCCTGACGCTCACGGCGATCGTCATCACCTTCGCGGTGTCGGCGTTCCTGCTGGCCCTGATCTACCGTTCCTGGCAGCTCGGTCAGGCCGACACGGTCGAGGACGACGAGGCCGACCTCGCCGTGCGTGATCGTGTCGCCGAAGACGACGAGGCGATGGAGCAGGAGATCACCGACGAGGACGACGACGCCACGACCGACTTCGTCGGCGATCAGACCTCGCCCATCACCGTGCTGCACTCGCGCGACTTCGACGCGCTGCGCGACGACGCGCCCACCGATCGCCCCGGAGGAGACCGATGAGCGCCCTGGTTCCCCTCCTCGTGACGCTGCCCCTGCTGGGGGCCGCGATCGCCCTCATCTTCGGTCGCCGCCGCCGCATCCAGGTCGGGGTCTCGATCGTCACGCTCACCGCGACGCTCGTGATCGCGGCGGTGCTCCTGAACGCCATCAACGCCACCGGCGTGCCGATCGCGGTCTCGGTCGGCGGCTGGCCGATCCCCTTCGGCATCGTGCTCTACGTCGACCGGCTGGCCGCGCTGCTGGTCGTCGTCTCGAGCGTCGTCCTGCTCGCGGTTCTGCTCTTCTCGGTCGGCCAGGGCGCCGCCGACGGTGACGACGAGACGCCGGTCTCGATCTTCCACCCGTCGTACCTCATCCTCTCGGCGGGCATCTTCAACGCCTTCATCGCGGGCGACCTGTTCAACCTGTACGTCGGGTTCGAGATCCTGCTCGTTGCGTCGTACGTGCTCATCACCCTCGGCTCGACCGAGTCGCGCATCCGCACGGGCGTCGTCTACATCGTCGTCTCGCTCGTGTCGTCGATTCTGTTCCTGTCGGCGATCGCGGCGATCTACGGCGCGCTCGGCACCGTCAACATGGTGCAGCTCTCGCAGCGGATGACGGAGCTGCCCCAGGAGACGCAGCTCGTCCTGCACCTGCTGCTGCTGCTCGCGTTCAGCATCAAGGCCGCCGTCTTCCCGCTGTCGTTCTGGCTGCCCGATTCGTATCCGACGGCCCCCGCTCCTGTCACCGCGGTGTTCGCGGGTCTGCTGACGAAGGTCGGCGTGTACGCGATCATCCGCACCGAGACGGAGATCTTCCAGGACAACGATGTCAATACGCTGCTGCTGATCGTGGCGCTGGCGACGATGATCGTCGGGGTGCTCGGCGCCGTGGCGCAGGCCGAGCTCAAACGCATCCTGTCGTTCACGCTGGTGAGCCATATCGGCTACATGATCTTCGGCCTCGCGATCGCGACGCCGGCGGCCGTCGGGGCCACGATCTACTACATCGTCCACCACATCGTCGTTCAGACGACCCTCTTCCTCGCGGTGGGGCTCGTGGAGCGACGCGCGGGGTCGACCTCCATCCTGAAGGTCAAGGGCCTCATGCGGGCCGCACCGCTGCTGGCCGTGCTCTACTTCATCCCGGCGATCAACCTCGGGGGGCTCCCGCCCTTCTCGGGCTTCATCGGCAAATACGCGCTCTTCGACGCGGCCGCCGACGAGGGCACCCCGCTGATGTACGTGCTGATCGTCGCGGGCATCATCACCTCGCTCCTCACCCTCTACGCCCTGATGCGCGCGTGGAACCTCTCGTTCTGGCGGGAGAAGGACGAGGTCGGCGAGGGTGAGAGCGAGACCGACTCGCGCATCGCCTACCTCGGGGATGCCGAGGGGGCCGACGTCCAGACCGAGAAGCGCGTCATCCCGCGCATCATGACGACCGCGACGGCCGGAATGGTCGCGGTGACCGTGGCGCTGACCGTCTTCGCCGGGCCCCTGTACGACCTGTGCGCCGCCATCGGAGAATCGCTCCTGCAGCCGGTCACGATCAGTCAGCTCGAGCAGGAGGTGCAGTGATGATGGGCGAGGCGAAGCGCAATGCCGCGACCGCGCTCTGGCGACAGCTGCCGTTCTTCGTCTGGCTGGTCGCGCTGTGGATGCTGCTGTGGGGTCAGTTCACCGTGCTCGCGGCGCTGACGGGGATCGTGGTGGCCCTCTTCGTGACGCGCGTATTCCGGCTGCCGCCGGTCGAGCTGTCGGGTCGGGTCAACATCTGGTGGGGCGTCGTCTTCTTCCTCGAGTTCCTCCTCTCGCTCGTCAAGGGATCGCTGCTGGTCGCCTGGCAGGTCATCGATCCGCGCCGTCAGCCGGGCGCTGCGATCATCGCTGTGCCGCTGCGTACCGACGACGACCTGATCATGACGCACGTCGCGGTGACGGCATCCCTCATCCCCGGCTCGCTGATCATCGACATCGACCGCGATCGCCGCATCCTGTACGTGCACGCCATCGGCATCCGCACGCAGGAGCAGCTCGAGCACCAGCGGCGCGAGATCCAGCACTGGGAGGAGCGCATCGTGCGTGCAGTCGGCTCGAAGGAGCAGGCGCACCAGCTCTCGGACCTGCGGAGGGAGCGCTCATGACCTGGCTCATCGTCGTCATCTCGGTCGTCTTCGCCGTCTCGGCGCTGCTCACGCTGTGGCGCATCATCGTCGGCCCGTCGATCCTCGACCGCGCCGTCGCCTCCGACGTGCTGCTGACGCTCGTCATCTGCGCGCTCGGCGCCGAGATGGCGATCAACCATCACACCCGCACCTTGCCCGTGCTGCTGATCGTCGCCGCGGTCGGCGTGTTCGGTTCGATCTCGATCGCGCGCTTCGTCGCGCGGAAGGACAACACGGACGCATCATGACCATCACCGACGTCATCGCCCTCGTGCTCGTCCTCATCGGGGCGCTGCTGTGCCTCACGGCGGCGATCGGCTTGCTGCGTTTCCGCGACGTGCCGACCCGCCTTCACGCCGCCACGAAGCCGCAGGTGCTCGGCTTCATCCTGATCTGCATCGCGGTCGGCGTCTCGCTGCACTCGTGGCCGGTCGTCGCCTTCCTCGTCCCCGTCGCGCTCATCCAGCTGGCGACGGCTCCTCTGTCGGCGCACATGGTGGGGCGGCAGGCATACCGGAACAAGACCCTCGACCGCGATTCGCTCTTCGTCGACGAGTTCGCCGACGCTCCTGCGCCGAGCGACACCCGCGACTGAGGCGCGAAGAAGCGCTAGCCGGCGAGCGAGTCGAGGTGGCGCGCGAGCACCTCATCGGCGTTGACGACGGTGTCGATCGACGAGGTCCAGATGAGGTGCAGCGCCAGCCCGTCGAGGAGCGCGTGCAGTCGCTCCGTCTCGAGGACCGGGTCGAGGTGAGACGCGAGCTCTCCCGCGGCCGCGAGCTCCTCCACGGCGGCGGCACAGACCCGATGGACGCCGTCGTGCAGGTCGCGGGCGTGGCCTCGTAAGCCGTCATCGGTGAGTGCGAGCCGGGTCAGTTGGAGCTGAACGAGGAGCTCGGTACGCCGGGAATCGTCGAGCGGCAGCAGCTCACGCATCCAGCGCATCGCGCGTTCGCGGCCCTGGCCGGTCACGGCGAGCAGGCGGGTCGTGACGTCCTGTTGCAGTCGCTCCAAGCAGAATCGGCGCAGCTCATCCTGCGTGGAGAACGCGCGACGAAGGGATGCGGTCGCGATCCCCGCCTCGTCCGCCACCCGCCGTACCGACAGTGCCGCGACCCCGTCGCGGGCGAGCACTCGGAACGCGGCCGCAGCGATCTCGTCGTTGCGGTGGTCGTGGTCGATCAGGCGGGGCATGCCAACATCATCCCGCAGCGACGGGAGCCCGCTTGGGCCAGAGGGAGTAGCTGATCGCCCAGAGCAGGTCGATCCCGACGATCACCCCGAGAATGGGGAAGAACCCGAGCAGCTCCGAGGTGCGGTCCGCGTCGCCGACGACGACGATGAGCCCGCCCAGGATCGAGGCAGCGATCGCCGCCGCGAGCAGTGTGCGCGGGACGTCCTTCCAGCAGGCGACGGCATACGCCGCGCCGTACAGCGCGGGGCGTGGGGCCGCGCCCCGGAAATGTGTGGCGACCTTCGCGTCGGCCCAGGCGATCATCCGGTGCCCGTACGCGACGGAGATGCCGATGTAGAGCGCGGCGAGGCCGTGGTGCCAGGAGGCCGTCCCGCCGCCGATCAGGTCCGCTGCGACGAGCAGGAGCAGGAGCAGGTCGATCAGCGGCGCTGCGAGGAGCAGCATCGCACCGAGTCGGGGGCGGTTGAGGGCGTAGCGGGCGACGAGGCCGGCGACGATCGCGACCCAGAACCCCACCTCGCAGGCGATGATCGCGGCCAGAATCATGATCGAGTCCTCTCGAGTCGACGAATGCGCCGATGTTAGCACGCGTGTGCTATCAAAAAGGCATGGCTCCGCGCCCCGAAGCGGGCGGGAGTCGTATTGACTGGAGGCATGACGCACGCCCCGCCTGACACCCGGGTCTCCCCGGCGGAGACGACGCCCGTGGTCGTGGCGACAGGACACCGATCATGGGAGAACCTCGCGCGGCAGGCGATCGTCGCCACCGTCGTCGTCGGAGCGGCCATCGCGAGTGCGGCCGTGCCCTGGCTCCCCGTGACGGACGCGACGAGGATGTGGCAGGGAGCCGCTCTCGCGGTGGTGCTGCTGGTCCTGGGCGCTCTGATGGCGCGGTGGCCGGTGCTGCGGCGCGCGGAGCTGATCATCCCGATCGGCGACTTCGTCGCGATCGGCTTGCTGCGCTTCGGCACGGGCGACACGCAGTCCGTGTTCCTTGCGATCGTCGTGCTCCCGGTGATCTGGATCGCCGCCGGGCCCGGGCGCTGGCGCATCCTCGTCCCCCTCGTCGGCGTCTGCGTCACGCTGCTGCTGCCGCTCGTGCTGGCGCCCGGTCAGGTACTCACGGTGAGCGAGTTCGTCCGGCTGATCATCGCCGTGCTCGTCTACGCGGCAGCGGGCGCCGTCGTCAACGAGCTGTCGCGCCGCTCGCTGCAGAAGCTCACGGCGTCGCAATGGCACCGGCGCCTGGCCGAGGCCGAGGTTTCGCAGGCCGCCGTGGTGCAGCGGTCGTTGCAGCCGGTCGACGGCTCGGACCTCCCGCCGCGCTTCCGCGTCGCGGGGGTCTGCGTGCCGGCCCGGACGGTCGGCGGCGATTTCTACGACTGGTACGCCACGCCCGACGGCGGCACAGCCTTCACTCTTGGCGACGTCATGGGCAAGGGTGTCGGCCCCGGGATGATCGCCGCAGCCGTCCGCACGGTCATCCGCAGCAACGTCGACGATCCCGACCCCGCCGCGGCTCTGCGGCGCGCCGCCGTCGGCCTGAACACGGGTCCCACCGACACGATCGGCACCCAGTTCACGACGTGCTTCCATGCGCGGATCAGCCCGGATGGGATGCTGCGCTGGGCCGATGCCGGGCATGGCCTCACGATCGTCCGGAGCGCCGACGGCACGAGCTTCTTCCTGCGTTCGGGACAGCTCCCCATCGGTGTCGGCACCGGCTGGACCAGTGACGAGGTCGCACTGCGGCCCGGTGACAGTGTCATCAGCGTCAGCGACGGCGTCCTCGACCTCTTCGGCGGATCGCTGGACTCGATCGACCGCTACCGCGACTTCGTCACCGGTCGGGACGACATCGACGCCGTCGTCAGCGAACTCGCCGCTCGTGCCGCACAGAGCGAGCAGGAGGACGACGTCACGGTGATCGCGGTCACCTGGGGCATCGCCTGAGCTTGCCGACGGCGCTCAGAACGCGCGGTTGCGCACCAGCTCGAGGGCGGCTTTCTCGTACCAGCTGCCCGCGGCGGGCCCGCCGTTGCAGGTCCCGTCGCTCTCTCCGGGACGCTTGACCCAGAGCAGGGCGTCGAGCCCGGAGCCGTCCGTGCCGATGCTCGGCGGGGTACCGAGGCCCACCCCGGTCGGGTTGCACCACGTTCCCTGCCATCCGCGGCCGTTGCGCGAGGTGTCGATGACGTACCGCGGGGCACCGCCCAGAAGGGCGCGCAGGCGCTCCGCGTAGCGCTGCTCGTCGACCGTCGGCGAGAAGTTCGACACGTTGGTGGAGAACCCCCGGCCCTCGAGCACCCCGGCGTCGCGCAACCGCTGGGCCATCGTCTCGGGCGGCACCCAGTTCGCGTTTCCCGCGTCGACGTACGCGGCGACGCCGGCCGCGGTGAGGGCACGGACGGCGTCGCCGATCAGCGTCGCCCGCGGACCCTGGCCCTCGCAGTCGCCGAGCATCGCCAGGGCGTCGGGCTCGACGATGACGGCGGATGCCGTGCCGCGCAGCGTCTGCGCGATGAGCCGTGCCCACGCGCCGTAGCGGTCGACCGGGAGCCCACCCTGCGAGTAGGCGGAGCAGTCGCGGGCGGGGATCGCGTACATGACGAACGTCGCGACCTTGTTCTGCGCCGCCGCCGCCGCGGTCTCCGCCTGGAGCACCCGTACGAGCTCGGCGTCGCTGTACCACTCCCCGAGCCAGGTCGCGGTGGGTCGGCTCGCGATCACCTCGAAAGCGTCGGCCTCGGCCGTCCGGCCCTGAGCTCGCGCGTCCGACACCGCTTGGGCCGCGGCCGAATACGTCGGCAGCGCGGCTCCGCGCGCGAGTGGGTTCGGGCCGGAGCTCGCGCCGGCCGACGGGCCCGCGCCCCGCCGGGTCTGCTCGTGTGCGCTCGCCGGCGCGGCGTGGGCGATCCCGACGGTCACCGCGAGAGCGAGCACCGCCGTGATGGCCGAGAAGATCCGCAGAACGCTTCGCATGATCGACCACCCTCCAAGAACGATGTCCCGAGACTATCGGGATGCCGCGCGCTCGTCAGCGGCCCCGCGCGACCTCCCCCCGGATGATGTCGGCGAGCTCGCGCGGCCTGCTCCACATCGGCCAGTGGCCCGTGGGCAGGTCGACGACGTCGACGTGCCGAAGCCGCGTGACCTCGGCGAACATGGGATGACCGCTCTCGGCCATCCGAATGACCTGCGCGCCCGAGATCGAGCAGCACACCAGCGTGGTCGGCACGGCATGGCGCGCATCGTTCGTGAGGCGCACCGGTTCGCGCACCACCGGCGCGGGCTCGGCCATGGCGCGGTCGCGGAAGCGGTCGAGGTGGTCGGCGTCGAGCCCTGCGAGGCTCGCCTGCTGCCCGAGTTCGTCGAAGGGGGGCAGGGGAAGTTCGGAGACGGTCTCGGGCAGTCCTGGCGCGAACGCGGAGCCGCTCGCCATCGGGCCGGAATCGACCCATACGATGCGCCGGACGAGTTCGGGATGCCGGTCGACGACGATGCTCACCGGCCCGTTGGCGCCGCTGTGGGCGACGACGACCGCCGGGTCGGCGGGTGACGCACCGAGCGAGTCCAGCGTCTCGAGAATCGCGTCGACCTGGTCTTCGAGTGTGCGCGTCGCGTGCGCGGGGTCGTCGCCGTCGAGGCCCGGCAGGGTGAGCGCCTTCGTTCGAGCATCGGCGGGGGAGAGGTGGGCCAGGACGTCGTCCCAGGCCCATCCGCCCAGCCAGTGGCCGGGGACGAGGAGGAGCGGGGGAGAGGTGAGCTGATCGGTCATGACACCAGCATCCGCCGGGTGTTGGACAGCAGTGTGTCATCATCTATGTCATGAATTCATCGCGATTGCGACGATGAAGCGCGCGGAGCGCTTGCACGCCCTGTCCGAGACGCTGCGCCGCAGCGGGGCGCGCGGTGTCTCGGCCGAGCGTCTGGCGCAGGAGTTCGAGGTGTCGGTTCGGACGGTCAAGCGTGATCTCGATGCGCTCGAACGCAGCGGTGCGCCGATCTGGTCGCGGCCCGGCCCGGGCGGTGGCTACGGGCTCGCCGCCGGGTCCTCCCTCCCGCCGATCAGCCTGTCGCCGTCTCAGGCGGTGGCGCTCATGGCCGCGATCGCGGCCGCGACGGACGCGCCGTACGCCGACCTCGCATCGGCCGCCGTGCGCAAGATCGTGGACGTGCTCGACCCACGCACCCGGAAGCACGCGGCCGACCTCGCCGGACGGGTCTGGGTCGACGGCGCGCCCGGCGCCTCGCGTGCGGTCAGATCAGCCCTCGAACAGGCGATGGCCGAGCAGCGCGTCGTCCGCATCCGCTACACCGCTGAAAGCGGCGCCACCACGACGCGCGACGTCGAGCCGGTGCTTTTCGCGTCGAATGGCGGCCGCTGGTATCTCATCGGATGGTGTCGCCTGCGCGACGGGATGCGTTGGTTCGCGATGGATCGCGTCGAGCGGGCGCACGTGACGGCGGCGGAGTGCGAGGGGCACACCGTCGCCGAGGTCGGGCGGCCGCCGGACCACGCGCGGCCCGTCGGCGGGTCACGAACGGAGTGAGTCCGCGGGGTCGCCGAAGTGCGTGCGGATGTGCTCGCTGATGACGCGCCGGCCCTCGTCCTGGTCGCCCGCGCGCAGGGCGTCGAGCAGTGTTCGGTGCTGCGCCCCCACGGCGTGCGGGTCGCTGTAGAACGACGCATCGCGCCGGAAGTACGCGCGTACGCGGGGCTGGATCGTCCGCCAGATCTGCAGGCAGTGCTGCTGGCCGGAGAGGATCACGATGGCCTCGTGGAACCGGGCGTCCTCGTCGGCGAGCCGACCCAGGTCGCCGGCCGACGCCGCATCGTCCATGCGCTCGATGATGGCTGCCAGTCCTGCGGCATCCTCATCCGTGCACGCCTCCATCGCCTTCGCGAAGGCGAAGCGCTCGAGGGCGAGGCGGACGGGAACGAGGACGTTCTCGATCTCCTCCTGCGAGACGCCGAGCACCTCGGTGCCGCGGTACGGGTAGGAGACCACGAGCCCCTCCTGCTCCAGCTGTCGGAGCGCCTCGCGGATCGGCGCACGACTGGTCCCGAGCTGACTCGCGAGCTCGAGCTCGGTGAGCTTGTGTCCGGGTTCAAGGTCCCCGGACGTGATGGCCTCTCGCAGCACGTCGGCGACCTGCTGGCGGCGAGAAGCGGTCGGGATCGGCGGAAGCGGAGAGGAGCTCACTCCGCCACCGTAGCAATCCGGTGGTCGTTGTCGACAATGGCCGGAAGAGGCCGGTACGGTTATTGTCGACAATCGACAGAACGGATTCCGTGGTGAGGAAGGCGGATCAGATGAAGATCAGCGAGATCAAGACGTGCGGGCTGCGCGGCGCGACCCCGGAGGGCGGATGGACGCACGAGCACGGCCCCGACGACGTCATCCACACCCTTATCGCGGTGCACACCGACGAGGGCGTCATCGGCGTCGGCAGCTGCTACTCGAGCGAGGCGCTCGTCCGCGCCGCGCTCGAGCTCCTGACACCGCTGGTCGTCGGGGCAGACCCGCGCGAGCCCGAGCGGGTGAGTCAGACGCTGGCAGCCCATACCTTCTGGATGGGAAGAGGGGGCGCGGTCGCGCACGCCATCAGCGGGATCGACATCGCCCTGTGGGACATCCTGGGGCAGACGGCGGGACTTTCCGTGGGGATGCTGCTCGGGGGCGTCTACCGGTCGCGTGTACGACCGTATGCGTCGCTGCTGGTCGACGACCCTGCCCCGCTGCGCGACACGCTCCACGAGATCGCGGCCGACGGTTTCCACGCGTTCAAGATCGGGTGGGGCGGTTTCGGACGCCGCGACAGCCGATACGACGAGGATGTCGTCGCCGCGGCGCGCGACGCGATCGGGCCGGATGCCCTGCTCGCCGTCGACGCCGGCGGGTCGGATGGATTCTGGGCGGGCCGATCGGCGTGGGCGATCCGCACCTCGGCGATGCTCGCCGACTACGACGTCGCATGGTTCGAGGAGGCATTGGCGCCCGATGACATCGAGGGCTACACGGCTCTGCGTGCTCGAGCCGGCGTGCCCATCGCCGGCGGCGAGGTGCTGACGCGGCGCCAGGACTTCGCGAGATGCATGCGCGCCGGGGCCTTCGACATCGTGCAGCCCGACACGACGAAGAGCGGCGGGCTCAGCGAATCACGCCGTGTGGCCTGGCTGGCCGAGGAGTTCGGGGTGCAGCTCATCCCGCACGGGTGGAACACGGCGGTCGGGCTGAGCGCGGATCTGCATCTCGCGTCCGCTGTCGCCGGCACCGACCTCGTGGAGTACCGCACGGGCTCGGCCTACATCGACGGGCTGCTGGAGACGCCTCCCGAGCTCGACGCCGACGGCATGCTCGCCGTGCCCGAGGGGCCGGGCCTCGGCATCCGGCTCTCGCAGGAAGCCCTCGACCGATGGGGCACGCGGCCCGATCTGCTTCGGCCGAGCGTGAGCCGGTGAGCGCCGCGGGTCAGTGAACGACCGTGTCGAGGATGAGAGTGCGCATGCCCGCGCGCGAGGCGGCCAGCGCGCCGACGGCGCTGTCTTCGATCGCGAGACACCGGTCGGCTGGAGCCGCGACGAGCGACGCGGCTCGACGGTAGAGGTCGGGGTGAGGCTTGGGGCGGTCGCGTGGCGTCCATCCCACCAGCGTCACTCCCGCCAGCAGGGGCAGCGCGCAGGAGACGGTGTACTGCAGCCGTTCCTGCGCGCTGTTGCTGACGATCGCGACGGGAATGCTCGCGCGGACGAGCTCGCGGGCGAGGCGGTAGGTCGCCTCGATGGGCTGCAGGCTCTCGTCGAAGGCTGTGCGCAGGCGCCGCCAGTACTCGGCATAGACGACCTCGGTCGGGGGAAGCGCGGGATTCGTGGTCCGCAGCGCCTCGAGGCGCTGCTCGAAGCTGAGGCCCTCCGCGTCGGCTCCCGGGGCCGCCACCACGCCCAGGTCGCCGGCGAGAGCGCTCCAGACGCGGTGGCCGATGGGCTCGGAGTCGACGAGGGTGCCGTCGCAGTCGAACATCACCGCGTCGATGTCCTGCCGTCGGACGAGATCGATCACGGCAGTGCCGACGTCGTCGACGCGGGTCCGCTCGGGGGCCATCGGGTCACGTGCTCCGTCGGCGTCCACGTCCACCATTCCGCCACTCCTCGCTCTCGTGTCGATTGTCGACATTCTAGCGGGACTGGCCCGGAGTGAATCAGCCGATGAGGCTCGGCTGTAGGTCGCGCAGCGTGCGACCGTGCGTCATCCGGGCCACGCCGACCGCGGCGAGCACGAGAGCGCCGGCCATCCACGCGAAGAGCACCGCGAGATCGAGACTGACCCGACTGAGGTCGCCCCCGTACATCCACTGGCGCATGCCGTCGACGACGTAACCCATCGGCAGAACATGGTGCAGGGCGGCGAGCGGTGCCGGCAGGGTCTGCCAGGGGAAGGTTCCGCCCGCCGTGACGAGCTGGAGGACCATCAGCACGAGGCCGATGAACTGACCGACCGACCCCAGCCACACGTTGAGCGCGAGGATGATCGCGGCGTACGTGAACGACGCCGTGATCAGCATCCCGAGCGTGCCGACGGGGCTCGAGAAGTTGAACCCGAGCGCGATAGAGAGCACCCCGAAGAGGACGATCATGCCGATCCCGCCCAGCATCGCGGGTGTCAGCCAGCCGGCGAGGGTCACGCGCAGGGGTGAGCGCAGCGCGGTCACGGCGCGGCGCGAGACCGGCTTGACGATGAGGAACAGGGCGTAGATGCCGATCCATCCGGCCAGGGCGGCGAAGAAGGGCGCGAGGCCCGCGCCGTAATCGCCGGCCTTCGCGAGGTTGCCGGAGTCGACCGCCACCGGGTCGGCGATCGTCTGCGCCTGCTGGTCGCGCAGCTCGGGAGTCGAATCGGGCAGCTGGGCCACGCCCGAGCTCAGCCCGTCACGCAGGGTGACGAGCCCGCCGTCGAGGGTTCCGAGACCCGACGCCAGCTGCCGCGCGCCCTCGTCGAGCTGAGCGGCGCCGGTCGCGGCCTCGTCCGTCGCCGACGCGAGCTGGCCGGCACCCGACGACACGGATGCCGCACCGTCGGCGGCCTGTGCGGCGCCGCTCGCGAGCTGGGCGGCACCCGAACTGACCTGAGCGGCCCCCGCGGCGAGACGGTCGATCTGCCCCGTCGCCTCGTCGACGCGCGTCGCGCCCGACTGCAGGCGCTCGCCGATCGGATCGAGGCGCGCGAGGACCGCCGCGATCTGCCCCTCGTCGAGTCCCCCGTTGGCGAGCAGGGCGGCGATGTCCGTCCGCACCTGCGGGAGCTGCCCCGCAGCGTCATCGACGGCCGCGCGAACGCGGTCGGCGTAGCCGGCGAGCTCGGCCGTGCCGTCGGAGACCTGGGCCGCGCCCGACGCCAGATCGGACGAGCCCTGAGCCAGGGTGCGGGTGCCGTCGGCGAGCTGCGACGCACCGTCGGCGAGCTGGTTCGCGCCGTCGCGCAGCTGCACGGCGCCGCTCGAGAGCCGCCCGGTGCCGTCGGCGAGCTGGTTCGCGCCGTCGAGGGCCTGGCCGGCACCGTCGACGAGCTGGTTCGCACCGTCGGTGGCGTTCTGCAGCTGCACGCGGATGTCGGCGATGCCGGTGAGCAGACGCGACGCGGCCTCGCGGCCGACGAGCTCGGCGACGGACGAGCGGATGCGTTCGACCGCCTGCGAGCCGATCGATGAAGCGAGGTAGTTGTTCGCGTCGTTGGTGGCGAGGACCAGCGTCGCCTGCCGGGGCGTATCGCCGGCGGCGCTCGTCAGAGCGAGCGAGAAGTCCTCGGGAAGGGTGACGGAGAAGTCGACCTCGCCGGTGCGCAGCGCCTCCTGCGCCTCGGCGGCATCCATCTGCTTCCAGCCGAAATCCTTGCCCTCGACGAGCTTGTCGGCGACCTCCGACCCGTAGTTGACCGTGCCGTCGCCCTCGCTCGCGGGCGCACCCGCGTCGAGGTCGACCAGGGCCACCGGGATGTCGGCGAACTTGCCGTACGGGTCCTGGTTGGCCCACAGGTACAGGCCGCCATAGAGGACGGGAACGAGCATGAGCGCGATGAGGGCCACCACCGACATCCGGGTGGCCGTCAGCCGTCGCAGCTCGGCGCTGATCAGGGCGGGGATCTTCATCGGGAGGCCTTCGGACGGGTGCCGCGCAACCGGATGCCGCTGGGCACCAGGCGTCGATGCGGCGCGAGGGGATCGGTTTCAGTGAGGAGCGTCGCGGCGGCCTCGCCGGCGATGACGAGCACCGCGAGGCCACGTCCGGCGAATTCGCGCGCGAGCGTCCACCAGGCATGGGGATCGCCGCCGTGGCGGTCGGGCGAGACGAGCACGATGCCCTCGACGCCCGGGCGCAGGGCCGCGAGCTCGAGCAGCATCCGGATGCGATCGGTCGCGGGAACGTCGCCGATGGGAACGCGCGAATACGAGCGCAGGTCGTGCTCGTCGAGCCAGCGCCGAGCGGAGATCGGGTCGGCGAGCCGGCCCGCGAACATCAGCTCCTCGCTGACCATGCCGACCGTGGAGATGTTCGGTGGCGGATCGCTGACGTCGGGAGCGTCGATCAGTGCGGTCTTGTGCCGAAGGGTACGCGCCGCCCGGGCGCCGTCGAGCAGAACGGTGCCGCCGTCGGGCCGCATGCGTCCGCTCGCGATGAGGCCCAGGACCGTCGGGCGCTGCTCGGTCTCGGCGATCGCGAGGGTGGCGCGGCCGGTGCGGAACGACAGGCTCGTGGGCGGCAGAGCGAGATCCTTGCGGCCCTTCGCCACCTCGCGCAGTTCGACGCGCATCAGGACACCGTTCCGACCACGTCGGCGTGTGCGTCGATGATGGCGGCGGCGTCGCGCCACGAGAGCCCCGCGATCGACAGCACCGCTCGGACGACGAGCGAACGCGCCTCGGGCGACGAGGCGTCGAGGCGCACGATGACCGTTCGGGCGGTCTCTTCGATGAGGCGGGCGAGCGTCGGCGCCGCGACGTCCGTGCGGAGCGTGCCCTCGTCCTGACCGCGGCGCACGAGCGCCATCAGCGCTCGGCGGAGCGGGGCGAGGGCCGCGGCGGAGTCTTCGACGTGGCGCTCGTCGAGGGCGACGGCCGCCGCGACCTGCACGTGGGACGCCTCGCCCCAGAGCCGGCCCGTCAACCGGGCGAGGGCGACGGGGACGGGCTCGGTGTCGAGTCGCAGCGCGGGGTCGGTCGCGATGGCGTTGAACCGCTGCGCGCCCGAGGCCACGAGCTCGCGCACGAGGGCGTCACGGTCGTCGAAGTGGCCGTAGAGCGCGCGGCGGCTGAGCCCGGCGGCGCGGGCGATCGCGTCGACGGAAGCGCTCGGGTCGAGCGCGAGCGTGCGCGCGGCGGCGGAGAGCAGGCCGGCGCGGTTCGCGGCGGCATCCTTCCGCGGACGACGGGGGGAGACGGTGTCGGTCACCCGTCGATGATACGAACCTGCACATGCGTGTGCAAGTTACCTCGCTGCAGCGCGTGCTGCGGGTCAGTCGGCGCCGAAGTCGAACGACGCGGACTCGCCCGCGGCATCCACTCGCTCGGCCAGATCCTGGTCGGTCGGTTCGACGTTTCCGGTGATCTCGGCCGCACCGCCCCGCTCGAGGTCGCCGACGAGCTCGGCCGTCGGACCGCCGATGAGGCCGATGCCGGCGTAGTGCTCGAGGCGCGAGCGCGAGTCGGCGATGTCGAGGTTGCGCATGGTGAGCTGGCCGATGCGGTCGGTCGGACCGAAGGCCGAGTCGCCGACGCGCTCCATAGAGAGCTTCTCGGGCGAGTACGACAGGTTGCGGCTCTCGGTGTTCAGGATCGTGTAGTCCTCGCCGCGGCGCAGGCGCAGCGTCACGGTGCCGCTGATGGCGGAGCCCACCCAGCGCTGGATCGACTCGCGCAGCATGAACGACTGCGGCTCGAGCCAACGACCCTCGTACATCAGGCGGCCGAGGCGGCGACCCTGCTCGTGGTAGGTCGCGAGGGTGTCCTCGTTCAGGATGCCGTTCACCAGGCGCTCGTACGCGATGAACAGCAGCGCCATGCCCGGGGCCTCGTAGATGCCGCGGCTCTTGGCCTCGATGATGCGGTTCTCGATCTGGTCGCTCATGCCGAGACCGTGGCGGCCGCCGATCGCGTTCGCCTCCATCACGAGCTGGACGATGTCGGAGTACTCGACGCCGTTGACGGCGACGGGGCGGCCGGCCTCGAACGTGACCGAGACGTCCTCGGTCTCGATCTCGACGGCCGGATCCCAGAAGCGCACACCCATGATCGGCTCGACGATCTCGAGCGAGACGTCGAGGTGCTCGAGGGTCTTTGCCTCGTGCGTCGCGCCCCAGATGTTGGCGTCGGTCGAGTAGGCCTTCTCGACCGAGTCGCGGTAGGGGAAGCCGTGCGCGACGAGCCACTCGCTCATCTCTGTGCGGCCGCCCAGCTCGGTAACGAAGTCGGCGTCGAGCCACGGCTTGTAGATGCGCAGCGCGGGGTTGGCGAGCAGGCCGTAGCGGTAGAACCGCTCGATGTCGTTGCCCTTGTAGGTGGAGCCGTCGCCCCAGATGTCGACGCCGTCCTCCTTCATGGCGCGCACGAGCATCGTTCCGGTGACGGCGCGGCCGATCGGCGTGGTGTTGAAGTAGGTGCGTCCGGCCGAGCGGATGTGGAAGGCACCGCACGACAGGGCGACGAGGCCCTCCTCGACCATCATCGGCTTGCAGTCGATCAGGCGCGAGCCCTCGGCGCCGTACTGCAGCGCGCGACCGGGGATCGACGCGATGTCATCCTCGTCGTACTGACCGAGGTCGCCGGTGTAGGTGAAGGGGACGGCGCCCTTGTCGCGCATCCACGCGACCGCGACGGAGGTGTCGAGACCCCCCGAGAAGGCGATGCCGACGCGTTCGCCGACGGGCAGGGACTGGAGGACCTTCGACATGGGGACAATCCTACTGAGCAGGCGTCAGTCCTTCGTGACGGGGACGACGAGGCCGCCCCAGGTCTCGTTCTCGAAGTCGGCGACCTCGGTGGAGGTCAGCAGGTCGTAGAGAGCGACGATGCGGGGGTCGTCCTTCAGGTCGGGGCGCGTCGCGAGGACGTTGTAGTACGGGCTGCCCTCGCCCTCGGTGAGGATCGCCTGATCGGCGGTGAGGCCGGCGGGCAGCGCGAAGCTGATCGTCACGAACGCCGCGTCGACGTCGGGCACGGCCTGCGGCAGCGTCGCGTTCTCGATCTCCTGGAACCGGAAGTCGCGCGGGTTGTCGGTGATGCCGGTGAGGTCGGCGACGTCGTCGGAGACCTCGATCAGGCCCTCCTGCGCGAGCAGCTTCAGTGCTCGTCCCTCGTTCGTCGGGTCGTTCGGGATGGCGATCGTCGCGCCGTCGTCCAGGTCGTCGAGGCTGTCGACCTTGCTCGAGTAGAACGCGGCCGAGGGCAGGTAGGCCTCGCCGACGCTGATGAGGTCCGACCCGGTGTTGGTGTTGAAGTTCTCGAGGAAGGTCGAGTTCTGGAACAGGTTCGCGTCGATCGAGCCGTCGACGAGCGCCGTGTTGGGGGTGTTGTAGTCGGTGAAGGGGACGAACTCGATCGTCAGCCCGAGTTCGGCCGCGCCGTTCTCGGCGATGTGGTTGAGGATGTCGCCGGCCGGGGTCTGCAGGGCGCCGACCTTGAGCGTGCCGAGGCCGTCTCCGTCGGCGTCACCCGACTCGGACGCCGGCGAGCCGGCGCACCCGGCGAGCAGGAGCGCGGCCGAGGCGACGGCGGCGATGAGGAGCGGGGTGCGGGCGGTGCGAGCCGTGCGGGACATGAAGGGTTCCTCTCGGGATGACGGTGCGGTGCGGTGCGGTGCGGTGCGTGGGGTGCGGGTCGGGGACGGACGGGTGTTCAGGCGGCGCCGCGGGCATCGGCCCGCTGCATCCGTGCGCTCGGGGAGGCGGTGCGGCCGCGGGGCGAGCGGCGGGCGAGGCGCCGGGCGCCCCAGCTCGCGAGGCCCTGCAGCACCATGACGATCGCGAAGATCACGACGATGACGCTGACGATGTGGATCCAGCTGTACTGCTGGTAGCCGTACCGGATCGCGACGTCGCCGAGACCGCCGCCGGCGACGGTGCCGACCATCGCCGAGAAGTTGATGATCGAGGTGACGGTCGTCGAGAGGCCGAGCAGCATCGCGGGCGCGGCCTCGGGCAGCAGCACCTTCGTCACGAGCTGCCAGCGGCTCGCTCCCAGCGATGCGGCGACCTCGAGCAGGCCGTCATCCACTTCCTTGATCGCGATCTCGACCATGCGGGCGAAGAACGGGATGGCGACGACCGACAGGGGCACGATCGCCGCGGTCGGTCCGATGAAGGTGCCGACGATGAGCCGGGTGAAGGGGATCAGCGCGACCATCAGGATGATGAACGGCACCGAGCGGCCGAGGTTGACGATGAAGTCGAGCACGCGGTTGATGACGATGCCGACGCGGCGCGAGCCGAAGGGCGTCGCGAGAAAACGCCCCTGCTCCGTGCCGACGAGCACGACGCCGAGCGGCAGGCCGATGACGATCGTCGCCAGCAACGCGACGCCCACCATGTAGAGCGTCTGGCCCGTGGCGACCAGCAGCAGATTGAGCAGTTGCTCGTTCACGCGGCATCCCCTCCTCGCAGGACATCGACGATGAGACCCTGACTGCGCAGGTCGGCGATGACGGCGGATGCCGCGGACGCGGGCACCTCGAGACGGGTGCGGCCGGCCTGCGTCCCTGCGATCTGCTCGACGAGAGCGCCGAGCAGCGACACGTCGACGTCGTGGTCGCGGGCGATGCGTGCGATGACGGGACGGTCGGCTGTGCCGCCCGCGAACGTGATGTCGATGACCGTCGCGCTCGGATCGGCTCCCGCAGGAATCGGCCCCAGCGGGAAGAGCTGCGACGTGAGGCGCGAGCCCGGCGTGCGGATGACGTCGGTCAGGCGTCCGCTCTCGATGACGCGGCCGTGCTCGATGAGCGCCGCCGAGTCGCACGTCGACTTCACGACATCCATCTCGTGCGTGATGAGGAGCACAGTGAGTCCGAGCTCGGCGTTGATGCGCCTGTAGAGGTCGAGGATCGAGGTCGTGGTCTCGGGGTCGAGGGCGCTCGTCGCCTCGTCGGAGAGCAGCACGCTCGGGCCGCTCGCGAGGGCGCGGGCGATGCCGACGCGCTGCTGCTGCCCGCCCGACAGCTCGTGCACGGCGGCGTCGCCGCGGTGACCGAGGCCGACGAGGTCGAGCATCTCCTGCGCGCGGTCGCGCCGCCGGGTCCGGGGGCTGCCGTCGAGTTCGAGGGCGAGCTCGACGTTGCCGCGCACGGAGCGGCTGCCGAGGAGGTTGAACCGCTGGAACACCATGCCGATGCGGCGCCGTGCCGCGCGCAGGCTGTTCGCGTCGAGGGCGGTCAGATCCACCCCGTCGACGACCACTCGGCCTGTATCCGGCCGCTCGATGAGGTTGACCATACGGGCGAGCGTGCTCTTGCCGGCGCCGGACTGGCCGACGATGCCGTAGATCTCCCCGGAGGGGATCTGCAGCGAGACGTCGTCGACGGCGGTCAAGCCGCCGTAGGTCTTCGATACGTGCTCGAGCGCGATCACGGTCGGGCCTTTCGGAGGTGTGCGCCGTCGGGTCGCCGGCGTCACCCCGAGTTTCCCGGTGTTCACGCGCCGCGCCGAATTCTCGTTACCCCAAATGTCGCCGTCGCTTGCCGACGCGCGAGCACGCACCGTCGCCGCGAGCGCGTACCCCGCACGGCGCGTTCTCGCCGAGAGGGTGCGTTCCCGGCGGATGCCGCGTGCCCGGGCCGCGGCCAGACGGTCGGATGCCGCGGACGTTCGGTCGGGCGCACGTTCGGCCGAGGCGACAACATCGGAAGCATGACCTCGACCGCAGCCATCCCCCTCGCCCACGAGAACGCCGCGCCCATGAGATACGGCGGACTCATCGTCGTCATGCTCATGGGGTTCCTCGTGGTCACCGCGGAGTTCCTGCCCAACGGCGTGCTGACCGAGATGGCCGCGGGCCTCGGGGTGACACCCGGTCAGGCGGGCCAGACGGTGACGATCACGGCGCTCGCCGGACTCATCGCGGCCCCGACGATCGGCCTCATCTTCCCGCGCCTCGATCGGCGCGCGCTGCTCGTGGGGGCCGCGGCGGCGGCATCCGTCTCGAGCATCGTCGTCGCGCTCTCACCGCACCTGGTCGCGATCCTCATCGCCCGCTTCTTCCTCGGCGCCTCGATCAGCGCGTTCTGGTCGATGTCGATCACGGTGGCGGCCCGGCTCGCCGGGCCGGAACGCATCGGCCGGGCGATGATGTTCACCTCGGCCGGGGTGTCGCTCGCAACCGTGGCCGGCGTGCCCCTCGGCGTCCTTCTCAGCGAGATGCTCGACTGGCGCATCGCGTTCGCCGTCGTCGGAGCCGCGACCGCTGCCGTCGCGCTCGCCGTGCGCCTCACCCTGCCCACGGTGCCGGCCGCGGCGGCATCCAGTCTGCGGCTGCTCGTCGACTCGCTCCGGCGCACCGGCGTCGCGGCGGGCATGATCGGCCATGTGCTCGTCGTGCTCGGGCACTTCCTCGCGTACACCTACATTCGGCTGGCGCTGGAGCGGGTACCGGATGTCGGGGCCGAGACGATCGTGCTGCTGCTCGCGGTGTTCGGGGCGGGCGGGCTCGTCGGAAACCTCGTCATCGGACTGCTCGTCGACCGGGCGTTCCGCGTCCTCGCCGTCACGGCGCCGGTCGTCATCGCCGCGGCGCTCGCGCTTCTCGTGCTGCTGCCCGGATCGATCCCTGTCGTCGTCCTGGCGGTCTTCGCCTGGGGCTTCTTCTTCGCCTCGTGGCTCATCATCGTCAACACGTGGGTGGGACACCGGATGCCGGACCGGCTCGAGGCCGGTGGAAGCCTGACGGTCGTCGGGTTCCAGCTCGCGATCGTGCTCGCGGCCGGACTCGGCGGGCTGCTGGTCGATCTCGTCGGCGTCGTCGCGATCGACGTCGTCGCCGTTACCCTCCTCGCGGCCGGCGCGGTGCTGTTCGGTTGGGTCGTGCGGACGCACGAGGCCGACCGGATGCCGCGCCCCTGACGAGGCGCCCGGACGACCGCCCCGCCGCCGAGGGCGGCTCTCGGGCGGCGGTACCGTCAGTACAACGACGGCGCCGCCGCCCGCGCACGCCACAGCGACGGCGGCATCCCGGTATGGCGGCGGAACGCCCGGCTGAAGCCTTCGTCGGATCCGTAGCCCAGGGTGCGGGAGGTCTCCGAGACGGATGCTCCCGACTCGAGCATGTCCTTGGCGTGCTGCATCCGGATCTCGGTGACGTAGCTCGCGGGCGAACGCCCGTACGCGCGCCGGAAGCGTGCGGCGAAGACCGTCCGCGACATGGCGCTGAGGCTCGCCAGCTGGTCGATGGTCCAGTCGCGACCGGGGTCGGCGGCGACGGCCTCCGCGGCGCGGCTGAGGAAGGGGTCGACGGCCGGCGCGGGCCACGCGGAGGCGCCGGCGGTGTGCGCGGCCCACGCGCGGATGGCCGAGAGCAGCACGGTCTTGACCATCATCTGGCAGATGACCGCGTCTCCCGACCGCCCGGACGCGGTGCCGGTTCCGAGGTGGGAGACGAGGGCGGCGGCCGCGGGCTCGAGCTCGACGAAGCCGTCGACGAAGACGAACGGCGGCAGCGGGGTCACCGCGGCGAGGGAGACGTCGGCGGGGACGACCGTCAGCTCTGCGCCCGACTGCGAGGTCAGGGAGATCGGACGGCATCCCAGGCTCAGGAAGGCGTCACCGGCGAGGAGCGTGCGCGCGCCTGTCGGGGTCGCGGCGTCGCCGGAGGGTCCGACGACCGTGCAGCTGGTGCCGGATGCCGGATCGCCGGTGATCTCGCCCGATCGCACGTACACCAGCGTTGCGTCGCCTGTGCCGAGCGGCAGCGATCCACCCGGGGCGAGGTCTGCCCGATGGGCCATACGCGGCCGGATCTCGAGGGATGCCAGAGCCTGTTCGAGCGCGATCACGCTGTCCCCAACGCCGTGCCGAGCGGCCTCATTCCGCCGCGCACGCCTACGCCCACGGGAGAACGTACCGTCGGGGCGAGCACGCACCCCGTTCGGTGCGTGCTCGCGGCAAGGGTGCGTTCTCGGCGGGCTCGTCCCAGCCGCGGGCGGCTCAGCCCAGTGAGACGCCGGTGATCGTCACGGGGGTTGCGGGGGCGCCGTCGGCGGCGCCGCCCTCGGCGCCGGCTGCGGCGACCTCGCGCACGACGGCGAGGCCCGCTTCGTCGAGCGTGCCGAAGACGGTGTACTTCGCGGGCAGCGGGGTGTCCTCGTACACGAGGAAGAACTGCGAGCCGTTGGTGTTCGGGCCGGCGTTGGCCATAGCGACCGTTCCGGCCGGGTAGGTCTCGCTGCCGTCGAGCTCGTCGGCGTAGTTGTAGCCGGGGCCGCCGCGTCCAGTGCCCGACGGGTCGCCGCACTGGAGCACGAAGATGCCCGAGGTCGTGAGGCGGTGGCACGGCGAGTCGTTGTAGTAGCCCTGCTCGGCGAGTGAGACGAAGCTCCCCACCGTGCACGGCGTGCGGTCGGCGTCGAGGGTCATCGGAATGTCGCCCGCCGACGTCTGCAGGACGGCCGAGACCTGCCCCGACACCTCGGCCTCAGCGGGCGGCGGCGTCACATCGCGCACGCCGCCGGCTGCCTCGACGTAGGCGCACGAGCCCTCCGGGACGGTCTCCGCCGTCGGCATCGTGTCGGGTTCGGCCGGCGCCGGCGACGACGAGCATCCGGCGAGAGCGAGAGCCGACAGGACGAGGAGGGCGGAACCGAGGCGAGCACGCATGGTCCGAGCCTACGGTCTTGGATGCCGCCTCCCGGGTAGTCCTCGCGACGTCGTTCGGTCTCCGCGGCAGACGCCCGGATGTCGGATCTTTCCCGCACGCGGCGCGAGTGGCACGATCGGACCGTGACGCCCGCGCCGCGGGCCGCGGAAGGGGTGGCGATGGCTGACAGCACGGCGGGCGGGGCCGGGTTCTCCGACGAGGAGAAGGCCGCGATGAAGCAGCGGGCCGAAGAGCTCCGCTCGACGAAGGGTCTCAAGGGTGCCGCGAAGCTCGCGAAGGAGCTCGAGGCCTGCATGGAGGCGATCGACGCGCTCGAGGGGATCGACGGCGAGGTCGCCCGCATGGTCCACCGGATCGTGTCGGAGGAGGCATCCGACCTCGATCCGAAGACGTTCTACGGGTTCCCCGCATACGCGCGGGCGGGCAAGGTCGTCATCTTCGTCCAGCCCAAGTCGAAGTTCGACACCCGCTACCCGACCCTCAACTTCGACGAGACGGCGACGCTCGACGACGGGTCGATGTGGCCGACGTCGTTCGCGATAGTCGAGGTCACTCCCGAGGTCGAGCGTCGCGTGCGGGATCTGGTCCGCGCGGCGATCGACTGAGCGCCGAGGCCGGCGAGACCCCCGCCGACCGCGGTTCTCGCGTCGCGGCGACCGCGATCGCCGTCAGCAGCGCGGGCACGGCGAGACCGAGCAGAGTCCCGGCCGCGACATCGTGCAGGTAGTGCGCACCTTCGAACAGCCGGCCCGACAGCACGATGAGCGCCGCTGCGACAGCCGTCCAGGTCGCCCACGCCCGGTGCAGCGCGACGGCGATGACCCAGACCGCGCCCATCGCCAGAACCGAGTGGTTCGAGGGAAAGGAGTAGCCCGTCGCGTCACACGCGGTCAGCGCGGTCCAGCGGGTGCACGGACGGGCCTGCATCAGAGCCACCTTGACCATCTCGCTCGTTGCGTAGGCGATGACCACTCCGCCCGCTGCGGCGATCGAGAGGATGCGGCGCCGCGGGCCGCGGCGGAGCGCGACGGCCAACGCGACGACCGTTCCGACGGCGAGAAGAGACAGGAACACGTCCGAAAGGTACGCGGTCGCCGGAAGCGCGAGTCCCGCGTTCATCGCCCGGCGCGTGACCTGGACACTCAGGCTCACGCCCCACCACGGGATGAGCAGCGCCGCCGCGGCGATGACCGCGACAGCGGACAGGGGGAGTATCGACGATCGAGGGATGACGGTGCTCACTTCAGCAACGCTAGGAAGCGCGCCGCGGCGCGGCATCCGCTCGCAGGCTGAGTCGCATCGTCCGCGCGGTGTATTTCCGCCTCAGGAGAGCAGCGCCTCCGCACGCAGCGTGAGCGCGGTCGCGACGAGCGTCGACAGCAGGCCCGAGGCCAGCAGGAGGCCCGGATGGGCGAGACCGATCACGATCTGCCGGGTGCGCGGCGCCTCGGCCAGGAAATGCTCCGGGATGCGGTGACGCGTGGGCACAGCCGACCAGCCGCGCAAACGCACGAGGTAGCTCGCGTAGCGGATGATCAGCACGCAGTAGAGCAGCACGGTCACCGGAGGCACGATGCGGGCGAAGAGGTCGCCGGCGACGAGCCAGGCGGTCTCGATGTTCGTGCCGCTCTCGTCGGCGAGCTGCACGGCGATCGCTCCGCCGATCACGACCGAGCCCAGCCAGAACACGAAGGCGCTGAAGAGCGCGAGGAACCGCGCGAAGAAGTGGGTCAGGATCGACGGCTCGTACTCCAGGTGCGACCTCGGTGTCTGCGACAGGACGATGAGCGTCGCCACGAGCGGGGGCAGTGCTGCGGTGAGGGTCAGGGTCGCGCGCAGCCAGTGCGGGCCGCCCAGCAGATCGCAGATCACGAGCAGTGCGACCACGGCGACCATCCACAGCAGCCCGAGGGCCGTGGGGTGGGAGGTCACGAACGACGGATGATGCTCCTCCAGGCGGGCCCCGGCTCGTTCGACGAGGCGCCGTCCCCGATCGTTCGTCGTCACGGGGGGATGCTATCGCCGGTGACGGCCGGGCGGGCAGGGAGTAGCCTGGACGCGTGAGTACCGCCCGCCTGCCGATGCCCTCTGGGCGTGAGGGGGTCTCCGGCGCGCTCAGCGCCGGTGGCACAGGCGCGGCATCCTTCGTCCTCCTCGCCGGTTGATCCGGCGCGCGTCGCGTCGACTCTCGTCCGCGATGCGCTCTCCCGGTCCCGGGCGACGACTCCGTCGTTCCGGGATGATCCGCTCACGACCGTCCGCTCGCAGCCCGTTCCGGGCGCCGGCGCGACGGTGGTGCGCGAACGCGTACTCAGACAGGACCCTTCCATGTTCGCCCTCACGGCCAAAGCCATCCGCTCCTCGTTCATCAACGTCTCGCTCCGCGAGCGCAATTCGCTCGTCATCCCCGCCGATCTCGGCGACGTCGACTGGTCCACCCGTGACTACTACGGATGGCGCGACCCCAAGACTCCGCTGCTCGGGTTCATCGTCGCCGAGGTCGACGGCGAGGCCGTCGGCCTGCAGCTGCGTCAGGCCGACCAGGCCACGCGTACGCGTCCGCAGTGCTCGTGGTGCTGCGACGTCACCCTCCCCAACGAGGTCGTCTTCTTCGCCGCGAAGCGGGCGGGCAAGGCCGGTCGTGCCGGAAACACCGTCGGGACGCTCCTGTGCTCGGGATTCGAGTGCTCGCGGAACGTCCGGCGGCTCGACCCGCCGCCCTACCTCGGGTTCGACGCCGCAGCGGCGCGCGATCGTCGCATCGCGACGCTCCGGAACAACGTCGACGCCTTCTTCCGCGACCTGCGCGACGGCGCCTGAGCCAACCCCGCCCGTGCGTCCGGCTTCTCCTCGACGAGGCGGGGCCGGACGCCCGGCGGTCACCGATCAGATCGTGGCAGGGGCGGTGTCTGCGAGCAGCGCCTCGGCGGCCAGCGCGTCGAGCGATAGGCCGAGGCTCGCGGCGACGGCGGCGACGGTCGCGAACGACGGGGTCGCCAGCCGCCCCGTCTCGATCTTGCGCAGCGTCTCGGGAGACACCCCCGCGGCTGCCGCGACCTCGGCGATCGACCGGTCGCCGCGCGCTCGCCGGAGGTGGGCGCCCAGACGCCGGCCGCGCTCGACGGCTTCGGGGGTGAGAGCTCGACGAACCATCATGCGCTCATCGTATCGGTATAGTTTGACCGGTATTTTTATACCGGAGGAGCGCATCATGATCGAGATCTTCACACCGCCCGAGGTCGACCGCGCCCGCGAGACGGGAGCCATCGTCGGCGGCATCCTTCGCGACCTGCGCTCGCGGGTGCAGGTGGGCACGAACCTGCTCGAGATCGACGAGTGGACGCGCGAGCTCATCGCCGACAACGGAGCGACGTCCTGTTACGTCGACTATGCGCCGTCGTTCGGGCGGGGACCCTTCGGGCACTACATCTGCACCGCCGTCAATGACGCGGTGCTGCACGGGATGCCGCATGACTACCGTCTCGCCGATGGCGACCTCCTGACGCTCGATCTCGCGGTCATCAAAGACGGCCTCGCTGCCGACGCCGCGATCAGCTTCATCGTCGGGCGCAAACGTCCCGAGGGGGCGGCGGCCCTCATCGACGCGACCGAGCGTGCCCTGGCGGCGGGCATCGAGGTCGCACGCGCGGGCAACCGGGTGGGCGATATCTCGCGCGCGATCGGCAATGTGCTCTCCGGTGCCGGATACTCCATCAACACCGAGTTCGGTGGTCACAGCATCGGGACGGTGATGCACGGCGACCTCCACATCCCGAATACCGGGCGGCCGGGGCGCGGCTACATCCTGCGGCCCGGGCTGCTCATCGCGATCGAGCCGTGGGTCATGGAAGACACGAATGTGCTCGTGACCGACGCGGACGGGTGGACGCTCCGCAGCTCGACCGGATGCCTCACCGCGCACACCGAGCACACGATCGCCATCACCGACGGAGCGGCCGAGATCCTCACTCTGTCGCGGTGATTTCCGTCGCGGTGGCCTCTGCCGTGGTGGCCTTCGTCGGCACGGCGCGGCCGCGGCGGCGGGTGACCCACACCGCTCCGAAGCCGACGGCGACGAAGCCGATCGCGATGACGACGACGTACGCCGCGACCGACCCCCATCCGCCGGGCCCATTCGGATTCAGGAACGGGTACGGGTACCAGTACGGCTCGCCCGTCGTGGGGTTCGTGACGAGCGGGCCTCGGACGAGCGTGTAGGCCACCCACAGCAGCGGGAACGCGACTACGACCCAGACGACCTGCCAGCGGAGGGCGCGGCGCCGGGTTCCGATCAGCAGGTCGAGCACGAGGAAGATCGGGCCGATCAGGTGCAGCACCTCGTTCGACCACGGCACCGGCTCGGATCCCTGCGGGAGCGTGATCCCGCGCAGGAGTGCGTTGTAGACGATTCCGGTGATGACCATGTACGCCGTGGCGCAGGTGAGCGCGGCGGAGAGCCCGAGTGAGCCGGCGGCTTCGGCGGGCCGCATCAGCGCTCGGGCGCCCGCCGTCGCAAGGACCACCGCCGCGATGACGTTCGAGAGGATCGTGAAGAAGCTGAAGAAGTTCGCGAACACTGTCGCGACGTCGCCGCCGGTCTCGGCGGTTCGGGTCAGCGACACGGTCAGCTGGGTGATGACGGCGGCCAGGATGACGACGGCCATCGCCAGCCGCAGAACGGACCACACCGTCGCCTGCCTCGAGCTCTGCACGAGGGCACACTATCGCTCGCCCGCCGTTCGTGAACGTATGTGGCGGCGGTCCGGGATGTCGCGTCCGGTCACGGCTAGCGTCGCGGTGCGGCATCCTCGGGCATGGATCTGCGCTCCCGTGCGTTGCGTTCCTCGGCGACCGCGACGAAGGCACCACGCGGCGCGCGCGAGAGGACGAATCCGATGACCATCACCACCCCTCCTGCTCTGGGAGTCTCCGACGTCCGCGACAACGCCGCGTGGCACTCGCTGACCGGGGTGCATGCGCATTTCGCCATCGGCGACGACCTCGTCCGCCGGTACCCCGACGACGTGGCCGGCTTCGTGGGCGTGCGCACGTGGGACGACCCCGCGGTGTGGGACTCGCTCGCGACCGTGGTGGGGTCGGGCAACGAGTTCAGCATCAGCACGCCCGACCGTGCGGATGCCGCGGGCGTCGCTGCCTCTGCGCCGGAACTGCCGGAGGGCTGGGTCCGTACGTTCGGCGGCGCAGGCGTGCAGCTCGTCGAGACGGATCGCCTCCGCCCGAGGCCGGACGACGAGGCGGTCGAGCTCGGTGAGGCGGATGTCGCCGACATGCTCGCGCTCGTCGAGCGCAATCGGCCCGGCCCCTTCCGCCCGCGCACCTACCTGCTCGGCCGGTACATCGGCATCCGGCGTGACGGCCGGCTGATCGCGATGGCCGGGGAGCGGCTGCAGCCGGGCGAGTGGACCGAGATCAGCGCTGTCGCTACCGACGAGGCGTACCGGCGGCAGGGGCTGGCGTCTCGGCTGGTGCTGGATGTCGCTTTCCACATCCGGCAGCGGGGCGGCCGCGCGATGATGCACGCCGCGGCGTCGAACGTGAATGCGATCGCCGGGTACGAGAAGCTCGGATTCGAGCTGCGGCAGCGGACGAACTTCACCGGCGTGCGAGTTCCCTGAGCGGGGCGTTCGCTGCGCGATTCTCCAGCGGCGATTCCTCCCCAGGGGGCGCGCTCTGACGGGCTTCTTAGTTCGTCGCTATGTTCGATACTAATGTCTGACCCTGCTGCCACAATGGGAACATGGCAGCGAACACGGGTGGTGGCTCGGACGGGGTGGAGGTCTCGCCGCACGCCCACGCGATCGCCGCTTACGGCGAGACGTTGGCGCTGGTGCATTACGCGGAGGTCGCGTCGGTGCGCGCGCTGGCCGAGCTCGGGCGGTCGGCGCTTCGTGAGGCCCAGCGTGATGGGGTTCGCGGGATGGCGTCGGACATGGAGCTGCGCTCGGTCGCGGCCGAAGCGGCCGGGCTGGCCCGGCGCAGCGACCGGCGCCTGCAGGCCGACATCGACCATGCGTTGACGATCGTCGATGACTACCCGGCCGTGTTCGAGGCGTGGGAGCAGCGGCGGATCACCCGCGACCATATCGAGGTGGTCGTCAAAGCGGGAACCGGGCTGCCCGATGAGGTGCGGGCCGAGTTCGAGGTCGCCGCGATAGCGGTCTGTGAGCGGGATATCGCGACGCGGGTGAAACCGGCCCTGCGGGCCCTGGCCGAGCAACTGCACGAACGCACCTTCACCGACCGGCACCGAGAAGCCGCCGCGAGCAGGTGCGTGCGGGTATCGCACGGTGCGGACGGGATGTCGGACCTCATCGCCACCCTCCCCACCGTCATCGCCGCCGGAATCCTCGACCGGCTCACGCAGATGGGACAGTCCGTGAAGGACGCCCGAGTGGAGGCGGCCGGCGCCGTGGCAGGGCCGAGCGCTGAGGGGCTGGATGCCGCGGGCGCGAGTGTCGATGCGGATGGCGCGGGCGCGAGTGTCGATGCGGATGCCGCACCGGATGTCCGGACGATGGACCAACTGCGCGCGGACGTCCTCGGCGATCTCGTCCTCGGCGGGGCGCCCGTGGTCGATCCGACCTACGGGACCGACCGGGCCGGTGGGCTCGGCGCGATCCGCGCGCGGGTGCAGGTCGCCGTGACCGCCGAGACCCTGACAGGTCGGGATGAGCGGCCCGCCGAGGCCGTCGGGGCCGGGCTGATCGACGCCGAAACGGCACGCGAGGTCGCCGGGCAGGGATCGGAGTGGGACCGGCTGTTCATCGACCCGGTCACCCGCACCCCGGTCGAGATCGACACCTACCGGCCCACCGCGGCGATGAAGAAACTGCTGATGGCACGGGACCAGCATTGCCGGTTCCCCGGATGCCGACGGGCAGCGATCCGCTGCGAACTGGATCACACCATCGACTACGCCCTCGGCGGGCACACCCATATCAACAACCTTGCCCACCTCTGTCAGCGACATCATTCGATGAAGCAATTCACGAAATGGGAAGTCAGACAACTCGGCGGCGGAGTCCTCGAATGGACCTCACCCCTCGGGCGGGTCTACCGCGAAGACGTACCGACACCGGCGGTGTGCTTCACGATCGACACGGGTGACACGGCCGCTATCGGCGACGCGCCACCGGGTGGCCGAACCGAGCGGGTAGCGCCACCCGAATCACCACCCTTTTGACGCCAGCTTTCTGACGCCGGTCGCGTTCGACACCGACAATTCCCCCGCGGTCAGCCTGTGCGACATGCGGTCAGCTCTTCGAGCCGGCGAACGCAAGGGTGCCGCCGAGGCCGATCATCATCACGCCGCCCGTTCCCGCGAGCGTCGACATGCGCCGCGGCGAGTCGGCGAACCAGGCGCGGGCCGTTCCCGCAGCCAGCGCCCACAAACTGTCGCAGACGACGGCGAGCACCTGGAAGAGGAGGCCGAGCGCGAGGAGCTGCATCCAGATCGGACCAGCTTCGGGGGCGACGAACTGCGGCAGCACCGCTACGAAGAACGCGATCGTCTTCGGGTTGGTCATGCCGACGACGAACCCTTGGGTGAGCAGACGCGTCGACGAGGTCCGTTCGCCTCCCGGAGCGTCGACCCGCACGTGGCGATGGCGGATCGCCTGCACGCCCAACCACACCAGGTAGGCGGCGCCCACGAGTTTGATCACGGTGAACGCCGCGACCGATGACGCGACGATCGCACCGACGCCGAACGCCACCGCGATCACAGCGGGCACGGTGCCGAGGGCATTGCCGATGACGCTCAGCACCCCGGCCCGGCGCCCCAACGCGATCGACCGCCCGATGACGAACAGCACGCTCGGCCCGGGGATCACGATGATGACGACCGCGGCGAGCAGGAACGCCAGCACATTCTCGAACGGGATCACGAGCGAAAGCTACTCCGTCGATGTTTCAGCCGTGCGGCGGACGCTCGCCCGACCCGCGCTGCACCAGCGAAGTCGCGATCTCGACGCGTCGCGGCGGCGCCGTCGGGCGGTCGATCCGATCGATCGCGAGCAGCGCTGCGGCTCGGCCGAGCGCGTGCGCATCGTGCGCGACGACAGAGATCCCCAGCATCTCCGCCAGCTCGAAATCATCGAAGCCGATCAGCGCGCACGGCGAATCGAGATCGCGCAGCGCCTGCAGGGTCGCCGTCGTCGCCCGGTTGTTGCCCGTCACGATCGCGGTCGGCGGCTCACTCGAACGCATCAGCTCGACGACGGCGTCGCGCGTGCTCGCCGCCGGGTCGTCGCCGAGGCTCAGCCAGCGATCGGTCGGGCTCACCCCCACCTCCGCGAGCGCGTCGCGGTACCCCGCCAATCGCTCCCGCACTGTGTGCACCGACGCGGGATTCGCGACGAACGCGATCCGGCGGTGTCCGAGGGCGGTCAGCGATCGCACCGCCTCAGCCATCCCGGCGCGATTGGTGAGCAGCACCGTGTCGGACAGCAGGTTCTCGAGAGGCCTGTCGACCCCGACGATCGGCGTGCCGAAATGGCGCTCGCCCTCGAGGTACGACTGATCGTCCGCGACGGGGATCAGCAGCAGTGCCCGCACGCCCTGTGACAGGACCGCGTCGACCACGCGGCGCTCGGTCTCGGCCGAGTCGTCCGTCGTGGCCAGCAGCATCGTGTACCCGTGCTGCGCCAGCTCGTACTCGATGCCCCCGGCGACGGTGAAGTAGAACGGGTTCTGGATGTCGCCGATCACGAAGCCCACGGTGCTGGTCACCCCGCCGCGGCGCAGATCGCGCGCGACGCGGTTCGGACGGAATCGCAGACGTTCCGCGGCGGCCATCACCCGCTCGCGCGTGTCCGGACGCACCTGGTCCGAACCGTGGAAGACACGCGAGACGGTTTTCGCGCTCACCCCTGCGAGCCGGGCGACATCCTGAATCGTCGCCCGCGTCGGATTCGGCATCCCTGCTCCCTCCGATGACAACGGTGGACATTCTATCTGTGCGGCGATGCTTCACACATCGCAAGGCGGAGCGTAGAGTGACGTCGCTCGATGACAACGTTGACATCCGATGAGCTGGGGCAGAGGAGCTTTGGTGACCGATTCAGAATCCGGCGTGCCCGGACACGGCCGCGAACGGCCTGACCGGAGTTCGACCGGCCGACCCTTGCTCGAGATGCGCTCCATCACGAAGCGCTTCCCCGGCGTCATCGCCCTCGCCGACGTGTCGCTCACGGTGCAGGTCGGAGAGATCCACGCGATCTGCGGCGAGAACGGCGCCGGCAAGTCGACGCTCATGAAGGTGCTCTCGGGGGTCTACCCGTACGGGACCTATGAGGGCGACATCGTCTTCGACGGGCAGGCGGCCCAGTTCCGCGACATCCGGGCGAGCGAGGATGCCGGCATCGCGATCATCCATCAGGAGCTCGCCCTCATCCCCGAGCTGTCGATCGCGGAGAACATCTTCATCGGCAACGAGATCTCGCGGTTCGGCCGCATCGACTGGGACGCCTCGCGAGCCCGGGCGCGTGAGCTGCTCGAACGGGTCGGCCTGCGCGATGACCCGGCCACCCCCATCAAGCAGCTCGGCGTCGGCAAGCAGCAGCTGGTCGAGATCGCCAAGGCCCTGTCGAAGAACGTCAAGCTGCTGATTCTCGATGAGCCGACCGCCGCGCTGAACGAGAACGACTCGCAGCACCTGCTCGGCCTCATCACCGATCTGCGAGACCGCGGCGTGACCTCGATCATCATCAGCCACAAGCTCAACGAGATCGCCCAGATCGCCGACTCGATCACGATCATCCGCGACGGTCGGACGATCGAGACGCTCGACGTCCACGCCGGCGACGTCGACGAGGACCGCATCATCCGCGGCATGGTCGGCCGCTCGCTCGAGAACCGGTTCCCGCCGCGCGACGCGAAGATCGGAGAGGTCTTCTTCGAGGTGCGCGACTGGACGGTGCGGCATCCGCTGAACGCCGACCGACTCGTCGCGAAGTCGTCGCACCTCACCGTCCGCCGCGGCGAGGTCGTCGGTCTCGCGGGCCTGATGGGAGCCGGCCGCACCGAGCTCGCGATGAGCCTGTTCGGCCGCTCGTACGGCCTCTACGAGGGCGGTCAGATCCTCATCGACGGCGAGCCCGTGACGCTCAAGGACGTGCCGGCGGCGATCTCGCACGGGCTCGCCTACGTGAGCGAGGACCGCAAGGTGCTCGGGCTCAACCTGCTCGACCCGATCCGGCGATCGGTGGTGTCCGCGAAGCTCCGCAAGATCGCGCCGCACGGCGTGCTGCATAAGGACGAAGAGCGCGCCGTCGCCGACGACTACCGGGGGAGGCTGCGCATCAAGACGTCGAACGTCGACAACGGCGTCTCGAAGCTCTCGGGCGGCAACCAGCAGAAGGTCGTCCTGGCCAAATGGATGTTCACCGATCCCGACCTGCTCATCCTCGACGAGCCCACCCGCGGCATCGACGTCGGGGCGAAGTACGAGATCTACTCGATCATCAACGACCTCGCCGCTCAGGGGAAGGGCGTGCTCCTCATCTCGAGCGAGCTGCCGGAGCTGCTGGGCATGGCAGACCGCATCTACACGGTCTTCGAGGGGCGCATCACCGACGAGATCGACGCACGCAGAGCCACACCCGAGGAACTGATGCGGAGCATGACCGCAGACCGTGGAAAGAAAGTGACCGCATGACTCAGCCCGACACCGCCCCCGTCCGCACCGGCGGGCTGGCCGACATCCGCAAAGCGTTCGGCGGCGGACAATCCACGCTGCGGCAGTTCGGCATCCTCGGATCGCTCGTGCTGATCATCCTCGTCTTCCAGATCTGGACCAATGGCCTGACGCTGTCGTCGGGCAACCTCATCAACGCGATCAATCAGAACTCCTACATCCTGATCCTCGCGATCGGCATGGTGATGGTCATCATCATGGGCCACATCGACCTCTCGGTCGGGTCGGTCGCCGCCTTCACCGGCATCGTCGTCGCCAAGTCGATGGCCGACTGGAACCTGCCGTCGTACCTCGCGATCGTGCTCGGGCTCGTCGTCGGCGTGCTCATCGGCGCCTGGCAGGGGTTCTGGGTCGCCTACGTCGGCGTGCCGGCGTTCATCGTCACGCTCGCCGGGATGCTGATCTTCCGAGGCTTGAACCAGATCGTCGGGCAGTCGACGACCCTCGCCGTGCCCGCCGACTTCCAGGTGATCGGTGCCGGGTACCTGCCCGAGCTCCCCTTCATCCCGTTGCCGTTCAACGTGCTGACCCTCGCGCTCGGCATCCTCGGTGCGCTCTGGATCGTCGTCAACGAGATCCGCCTGCGCCGGCGTCAGGCCAAGACCGGAGCCGAGTCGGCCCCGCTGTGGGTCTCGATCCTCAAGGTCGTCGTCGTGGGCGGCGTCATCCTCATCGCCGCCTACCTGTTCGCGACCGGGCGGCCGGGAACCGGGTTCCCGATCTCGGGCGTCATCCTCGTCGCCCTCGTCATCCTGTACTCGTTCATCACCAACAACACGACGTTCGGCCGGCGCATCTACGCCGTCGGCGGCAACCGTCTCGCCGCGACGCTGTCGGGGGTGAAGGATCGGCGCGTCGACTTCTTCGTGATGATGAACATGTCGGTACTGGCCTCGCTCGCCGGCATGATCTTCGTCGCCCGCTCGGGTGCCTCCGGACCGCAGGACGGCAACGGATGGGAGCTCGACGCCATCGCGGCGGTGTTCATCGGCGGCGCGGCGGTCTCGGGCGGCATCGGCACCGTCATCGGCGCGATCATCGGTGGACTCGTGATGGCCTTCCTCAACAACGGGCTGCAGCTCGTGGGCACCGGCGCCGACCTCGTATCGGTCATCAAGGGCCTCGTGCTGCTGCTCGCCGTCGGCATCGACGTGCTCAGCAAGGCGACCGGGCGCCCGTCGATCATCGGCCTCTGGTCGGCGCGACGCCGAGCTCGCGCCGACGTCCCCACACCTCCGACTGTCTTGCCGACCGCCGGAACCAATGAGACCAGTCAGCCCGTCGATGCCGGTCGTCGATGACGACACCGCTCGCTGATGGCTCTCCGCACCGAAGAAAAGAGATGAATGCAATGAAGAAGATCGCTCTCGCCGTCACCGCGCTCGCGGTCACGGCGCTGGCCCTGTCGGCGTGCTCCAACGCGCGCACCGACGCGGGCGCCGGCGGCGACGCCTCCGCTGCGGCGGGCTTCGCGGCCGACGCGACGATCGGCGTCGCCTTGCCCGACAAGACCAGCGAGAACTGGGTGCTCGCGGGCGACCTGTTCACGAAGGACCTCGAGGCCGCCGGCTTCAAGGCCGACGTGCAGTACGCACCGGCATCGAACACAGTCGCCGAGCAGCAGAACCAGATCTCCGCGATGATCACGAACGGTGCGAAGGTCATCGTCATCGGCGCGAAGGACGGCAAGCAGCTGGGTACCCAGCTGCAGCAGGCCGCCGACGCGGGCGTGAAGATCATCGCCTACGACCGGCTGCTGGAGAACAGCGAGAACGTCGACTACTACGTCGCGTTCGACAACTTCAAGGTCGGTCAGCTGCAGGGGCAGGCGCTGCTCGACGGGCTCGAGGCGCGGTCGGGCCACGGCGCGCCGTGGAACATCGAGCTGTTCTCCGGCTCGCCCGACGACGCGAACTCCGCGGTGTTCTTCAACGGCGCGCTCGACGTGCTCCAGCCGAAGATCGACGACGGCACCCTCGTCGTGAAGTCGGGTCAGGACGAGATCGCGCAGACGGCGACCCAGGGCTGGAAGGCCGAGAACGCCCAGAGCCGTATGGACTCGATCCTGACGTCGACCTACAGCAGCGACACGCTCGACGGCGTGCTCTCGCCCAACGACACCCTGGCCCGTGCCATCCTCACCTCGGTGAAGCAGGCGGGCAAGGATGTCGCGACCTTCACCGTCACCGGTCAGGACTCCGAGGTCGAGTCGGTGAAGTCGATCATGGCCGGTGAGCAGTACTCGACCATCAACAAGGACACGACGCTGCTGGTCGAGCAGACGGTCAAGATGATCGGCGAGCTGCAGCAGGGCGAGGATGCCGAGGTCAACGACACCGAGCAGTACGACAACGGCGTGAAGGTCGTTCCGGCCTATCTGCTCGAGCCCGTGATCGTCACGAAGGAGAACGCGGCCGAGGCGTACGCCAACGTCCCGAGCCTCCTCGAGATCGTGCAGGCGGCGCAGTAGCCCGAACCGCTCTCGGAACCGGCCCCCAAGCTCTCTCGCTGGGGGCCGGTTCCTCGTATTACGCCGTATCTCTCTTCGTGTCGTCGTGTGAGCGGATGCCGCGACACCGGGCTCCTCCGAGTCCTACTGTCGTGCGATCCGCAGCCTCCGCTGCATCCACGCCGTTCCGAGGAGATCCGCATGACCGACACCGTCTCGCGCGTCGAGCGCGCCGTCGGCGACCCCGCGCCGACCGCGCCGCGCGTCGACCTCGGCGACATCCCCGTCGTCCGCACACGGCACTGGTTCCGCTGGGCGATCGCGGCGATCGTCGTGTTCGTCGTCGCGCAGTTCCTGTGGTCGCTCGTGACGAACGAGAACTACGAGTGGGACTACTTCGCGCAGTACTTCTTCTCCGACCCGGTGCTGCAGGGACTCGGCCTCACCCTCGTCTACACGGCGGTGTCGGCGACGATCGGATTCCTGCTCGGGACGGTGCTCGCGCTGGCTCGGCTCGCCAAGTCGCCGCTGCTCAACGCCGCGGCGTGGAGCTTCATCTGGTTCTTCCGCTCGGTCCCCCTCGTCGTGCAGCTGGTCGTCTGGTACAACCTCGGCTACCTGTATCCGACGCTCGGACTGGGCACCCCCTTCACAACCGACTTCTGGATCGTCGAGTTCCCGACGGTGCAGCTGATCAGCGCGTTCGCGGCGGGCGTGCTCGGCCTGAGCCTGCACCAGGCGGCCTACTCCGCCGAGATCATCCGCGGCGGCCTGCTCTCGGTCGACCAAGGCCAGCTCGAGGCGGCCGCCGCCCTCGGCATCCCGCCGCGTCGGCGGCTCAGCCGCATCGTGCTGCCGCAGGCCATGCGATCGATCGTCCCCAACGCCACCAATGAGGTGATCGGGCTCGTCAAGGGCACCTCGGTCCTGTTCGTGATCGCGATCCCCGAGCTGTTCTACGCGGTGCAGGTGATCTACAACCGCAACAGTCGCGTCATCCCGCTCCTGCTCGTCGCGGTGGTCTGGTACACGATCATCACCACGGTGCTCAGCATCCTGCAGTACTACATCGAGCGTCACTACGCGCGGGGATCCGTGCGGGTTCTGCCGCCCACGCCCGTTCAGCGTGCGCGCCGCTGGATCGCCGTGCAGTGGGCCCGCCTCGGCGACGACGCGCCGGCACCCCGCCCACTCGCGACCAGCCGCGCCACTTCCGGAGGAGAGTCATGACCCGCGGTCTCGTCGAGATCCACAACGTCCACAAGAGCTACGCCGGAGTCGAGGTGCTCGGCGGCATCGACCTCACCATCGAGCCGGGCGAGGTCGTCGCTATCCTCGGCGCGAGCGGCTCGGGCAAGTCGACGCTGCTGCGCACCATCAACCACCTCGAGACGGTCGACCGCGGATCGGTCACGGTCGACGGCGAGTTCATCGGGTACGAGCAGCGCAACGGCAAGCTCTACGAGCTGCGCGAGAAGGCCGTGCTCGAGCGTCGCACCCAGATCGGGATCGTCTTCCAGAACTTCAACCTCTTCCCGCACCTCACCGCCCTCGAGAACGTCACTGAGGCGCCCGTCGCCCTCGGGCGGCTGTCGAAGGACGACGCCCGCGAACTCGCCCTCGGGCTGCTCGACCGCGTAGGACTCGGCGACAAGGCCGGTCACTACCCGCGCCAGCTCTCCGGCGGGCAGCAGCAGCGCGTCGCGATCGCGCGAGCGCTGGCTCTGAAGCCCAAGGTGATCCTGTTCGATGAGCCGACGAGCGCGCTCGACCCCGAGCTCGTCGGCGAGGTGCTCGACGTCATCCGCGACCTCGCACAGCTCGGCACGACGCTCATCATCGTCACCCACGAGATCGGCTTCGCCCGCGAGGTCGCCGACCGCGTCGTCTTCCTCGATGGCGGCCGGATCATCGAGCAGGGCCCGCCCGCCGAGGTACTCGTCGCGCCGAAGCACCCCCGCGTGCAGGAGTTCCTCGCCAAGGTCCTCGCCTGAGCTCCCCTCCATCCCGCTCCATCCGCACCCCACCCTTTCGAGAGAGATCCACAGCATGGCCATCAGCAAGAAGCAGGGCATCGCCGCCGGACTCGGCGTCGTCGCGGTCGCCGCGATCGTCGGCGGCATCGTCACCGCGGTCAACCTCAACCGGCCCGCCGAGGCCGAAGCCGCCGCCCCGGCGGCGACGACCGCGAACGTCGCGACCGACGACATCCATTGGGTGCACCTCGACGAGCCCGTCGCCGAGGCCGTCGCCGCTCTCGAGGCGAGCGGGTTCACCCCCGTCGAGGAGGGCAAGCTGACCGTCGCGCACTCCGCCTATCTGCCGCCCCTCGGCTACATCCCCGAGGGCGAGACCGAGGCCGCCGGCACCGAGCCGAACATCGGCTCGCTCGTCGCCGAGGCGCTGGGCCTCGAGTACAACCCCGTGGTCGTCGCATGGGCCGACTGGCCCCTCGGCATCCAGTCGGGCAAGTACGACCTCATCACCTCGAACGTCACGGTCACGGAGGAGCGCAAGGAGCTCTACGACTTCGCGAGCTACCGCGAAGACCTGCTCGGCTTCTACGTCCGCTCCGACAGCGACATCGACAAGATCGAGGAAGCCGCCGACATCTCGGGCCTGAAGATCGTCGTCGGCTCGGGCACCAACCAGGAGCAGGTGCTGCTCGCCTGGAACGACGAGCTCGAAGCCGCAGGCGAGGCGCCTGCCGAGTTGCAGTATTACGACGACAACGCCGCGGCCGTGCTCGCGCTGCAGTCCGGCCGCGTCGACGCCACCTTCGGCCCCAACGCGACGTCGGCCTGGTCGGCGCGGGAGACGGGCGACACCAAGCTCGTCGGGCTCGTGCCCGGCGGCTGGCCGCAGACCGCGAACATCGCCGCGGCCACCGCGAAGGGCAACGGCCTGATCGAGCCCGTGTCGATCGCGCTCAACGCCCTCATCGCCGGCGGCCAGTACGACGAGGTCCTCGAGACCTGGGGGCTCGAGTCGGAGCGCATCGAGACGAGCGAGATCAACCCGCCCGGACTCCCCGCGTCATGAATGGCCCGCGTCGCGATCGGGTCTCGGTGAGAGGTAGCGTCACCTCGTGACATCGACCGCGACAGCGCTCACCATCCGGCTCGTCCGCACCGAGGAGTTCGCTCGGGCGGGCGAGCTGACCGCTCGCGCCTACCAGCACAGCTACGGCGAACTCTCGGAGCACTACCTCGCCTCGTTGCGCGACGTCGCCGCGCGCGTCCGGAGCGGAGATGTGTGGGTGGCGGTGGACGCCGGCGGGAGTGAGGATGCCGCTGCCGAGCCCGAGATCCTCGGGACCGTGTGGGTCGCTCGGCCCAACCGCCCGCTCGCCGGGGTCGCGCAGCCCGGCGAGACCGACTTCCGTCAGCTCGCCGTCGCCCCCGAGGCGCGGGGGCGCGGGGTCGGCGAAGCACTCACCCGGCACGTCATCGAGCTGGCCCGGCAGCGCGGATCCCACCGTGTGGTCATGAACAGCGGGCCCGAGATGACCGCGGCGCATGCCCTGTACGCCAAGCTCGGCTTCGCACGTCTGCCCGAGCGCGAGGGTCGGATCGAGGTCGAGCCGGGCCGTTTCATCGAGCTGCTCGCGTTCGGATACGACCTCGCGCCCGAGCCTGCCGCCGCAACCCGCGCTCCTGCAGGCGCCTCGGCCACGACGTGGCTGTTCGAGCACATCGACTACGACGACCCGCGTGCCGGGGCCCTGCGCGCCGAGATGGACCGCGAGGTCGGCCCGCGCTACGCCGACCGCTTCGACGAGACCGACCCCGAGGCCGCCGCTCGGTCGGCACGAGCGTTCGCCCTCGATCCCGCGACGATCGTGGCGACGGTGCTCGTGACGGATGCCGCGGGCGAAGCAATCGGCCACGGCGCGCTGCGCGATCTCGAGCACGACGGCATCCGCGATCTCGAGATCAAGCGCGTGTACGTCCACCCTCGGGCCCGCGGTCTCGGCGCGAGCCGGGCACTGCTCGCCGAGCTCGAACGCATCGCCCGCGACCGGGGCGCGGCGCGCGTCATCCTGCAGACCGGCGACCGCCAGCACGACGCCGTCGTCCTGTACGAGCGCCTCGGCTACACCCCGATCCCGATCTACGCCCCGTACACCGAGTACGCCTTCTCCCGCTGCTTCGCCAAGCCCCTGTAGCCCCGAGCCCCCTGGCACGATCGCCGAGAACGCACCCTCCCGGCGAAGACGCACGGTGCAGGGTGCGTCCTCGTGATGGCGGTGCGTTCTCGCGGCATCGACACCGCCGAATTTCCATCCGTTGCGGGCTCGGCGACGAAGACACTATGCACGGTAGGAGTGATCTGCCGATCGAGAGGCGACAGCGATGGCGAAATCGACCGCATCCGCGAACGAGGCGAAGACCCGTCGCTGGGTCTGGGGCCTCTGGAGCGCACTCGCCGGCATCGTCAGCGCGGCCGCCTTCCTCGCGGTCGCCGAGCTGATCGCGCTGCTCGTCGCGCGCGAGAGCAGCCCGATCCTCGCGGTGGGCGCCTTCGTCATCGACATCGTGCCGCAACCCCTCAAGGAGTTCGCGATCGCGACCTTCGGCTCGGCCGACAAGATCGTCCTGCTGGGCAGCCTCGCGCTCGCCGTCGTCATCGCCGCGGCGATCGCCGGCATCCTGCAGTTCTTCGTCCGGCCCTTCGGAGTCATCGTCATCGCCCTCGCCGGGGTGATCTCGACCGCGGCGATCATCACCCGAACCGGCGCCAGTCCCCTCGCGTTCGTGCCGCCCGTGGTCGGGACGCTCGTCGGAGTGCTCGTCCTGGTGTTCGTCATCACGCGCCTCCGGCGCTGGGCGGGCGCCGCGGATGCCGCTGATGCCGACACCCCCGCGGCACCGGCCGCCGAGCAGCGCGGCCTCGGTCGCCGTTCGTTCCTCGTCGCGACGGGAGGCGTCGGCATCGCTGCGGTCATCGTCGGCGTCGGCGCACGTCTGCTCAACGCGACGTCCGCGTCGGTCGATGCCCTGCGCCGCGAGCTGCGCATCCCCGAGCCGCGGTCGACCGTCACGATTCCCGACGGCGCCGAGCTCGAGGTCGAGGGCATCTCGCCGCTCATCACCCCGAACGCCGACTTCTACCGCGTCGACACGGCGCTCACCGTGCCCTCGGTCGACCCCACGACGTGGCGTCTCGTCATCGACGGCATGGTCGACCAACGCGTCGAGCTGAGCTTCGACGACCTCGTCGGCATGGGCCTCGACGAGTACGCCGTGACGCTCACCTGCGTCTCGAACGAGGTCGGTGGCGGGCTGGTGGGTAACGCGATCTGGCAGGGCGTCCCGATCCGCGACATCCTGCGCATGGCCGGCCCGCAGTCCGGCGCCGACATGGTGCTCTCGAAGAGCGTCGACGGCTACACGGCGTCCACCCCGCTCGAAGCTCTGACCGACGATGCGCGCGACGCGATCTTCGCCGTGAAGATGAACGGCGAGCCGCTTCCGCTCGAGCACGGTTTCCCGGTGCGCATGGTCGTTCCCGGGCTGTACGGCTACGTCTCGGCGACGAAGTGGGTCACCGAGCTCAAGGTCACGACGTTCGAGGCCGACGAGGCGTACTGGACTCCGCGCGGATACGCGGCCGAAGCTCCGATCAAGTTCTCCTCCCGCATCGACACTCCGCGCACGGGTACCCCGGTCGCCGCGGGAACCGTCGCGATCGCCGGGATGGCGTGGGCGCAGACCGTCGGCATCGAGCGCGTCGAAGTGCGCATCGACGATGGCGACTGGCAGGCCGCGACGCTCTCGACCCCGATCAATGCCGACACCTGGGTGCAGTGGATGCTCGAGTGGCAGGCCGAAGCGGGCACCCACTACGTCGAGGTGCGCGCGGTCAACAAGAACGGCGACACGCAGATCGAGGAGCGCGCCCCCATCGCCCCCGACGGCTCGAGCGGCTGGCAGCGCGTGCTGGTCACCGTCTCAGCCTGATCCCCTCTGACCCTGCGACACCCCCGGTCGACTCGCCACGAACTGCGGGTCCTGGCCCCGCCGTATCCGCAATTCCTGGCGACTCGACGGGGGTGCCGCGAAGCGCGGGATGCAGCGCGGCCGCGAGCGACAGGGCGCTCGCGAACGCGCAGACCGTGACCGCGGCCTGCAGCGAACCGGCCGTCGCCTGGCCGCCGGCGGTCAGCAGGATGCCGGTCGTCAGCGCCACCAGGAACGTCGCCGCCAGCCGCTGCGTCAGCTGCAGGAAGGATGCGGCGACACCGTGTAGTCGCGTCGACGCGAACGACAGCGTGACCGCGCGGATCGGCGGCTCGACCAGCCCGCCGGCGAACCCGAGACCGATCTGCGCCGCGGCCGCGATCACGAGCAGCGGGCCGTCGTCGACGAGCGGTGCGCTGACCGCGATCGTCGCGAGCAGCAGGAGCTGGATCGTCAGCCCGAGCGACACGGTCGCCGTGCCGATCCTCGCGAACACCCGCTGGCTCAGCAGAGAGGCCACCAGTCTGGCCACCGCTTCCGGGGCGAAGAGCAGGGCGATCGCGAACGGCGTCAGCCCGGGACGCTGCAGGAAGTACAGGGTCGCCGCCGAGGCGAAGGCCATGCCGCTGCCGAACCACAGCAGCGCCGAGACGTTGCCCGCGACGAAGCCGCGCGAGCGCACGAGGGCCGGCGCGAACAGCGGAAGCCGTCCCTGCTGGCCGTAGTGACGCTCCCACGCGACGAGGGCCACGATCAGCACGCCGGCGGCGGCCGCAACGATGATCCCGGCGACTCCCGAGAGGCCGGGTTCGACGACCGGCAGGGTGGCCGCCACGACGATCGCGCAGAGCAGCACGATGCCGGGCAGGTCGAGGGCGACGCGGCGCCCGTCCGACGGACCACGGCGGACGGGACCCGGCAGTCCGCGAGCCCCGAGCGCGAGCGCCGCGAGCACGAACGGCAGCGGCATCAGCAGCACGATGCGCCAGGCCCCGTCCGTCCACCCTCCGTCTGGCCAGGCTCCGTCCGCCCGTGCGGCGGTCGACACGAGGGCCGCTGCCACCGGCCCGAGCAGCCCCGCGAGGGCTCCCGTCGCCGTGTAGGCGCCGAGCGCCCGCAAGCGGGCTGCCCCGGTGAACAGGTCCTGGATCGTGCCCAGCACCTGCGCACTGATGACACCCGCACCCAGGCCCTGGACGAAGCGGGCCGCCACCAACAGCCCGATCGATGGAGCCGTCACCGCCACGAGCCCGCCGACCAGGAAGACCGCCAGGCCGAGCACGAACAGCCGCCGCCGCCCGTACACGTCGCCCAGTCGGCCCGAGGGGATCAGCCCCAGGCCGAAGGTGAGGGAGAACGACGCGAGCAGCCACTGCACGCCGGCGGTCGACGCGTCGAGGGATGCCGCGACATCCGGCGCCGCGTACGTGATGACGGTCGCGTCGAACAGCGTCGCGAAGCCGGCCGCCACGCACGCCCACAGCGCCGCCCGGGAACTCACGCGGGCACGGCCACCTGGTCGGCGGCGGCGGTCTGCGCCCGACCTGCGGCGGGGTCGCGCTCGGTCCACAGGTCTGTCGGCAGCTCGCGCCGAAGCACCGGGGCGACCTCTGTGGCGAAGCGATGCAGGATCTCCAGCTGGCGCGGGAAGGGCACCGTCGTAGGCAGGCTGATCGACTGCAGGTCGTGCCCCAGCCGACCGTGGAAACGTGCGATCTTGTCGATCACCTGCTGCGGCGTGCCGACGAGGGCCGGCCCGTCGGCGACGGCGTGCTCGATGTCGCGGAACGGGGTGTTGTTGCCCGGCACATTCGTCGCGGCGACGAGCGCGTTGTACACCGGGCCGTAGGCCGCGACGGCCTCCTGGGTGGTGTCGGCGATGAAGAGCGCGCCCGACCCGGCGCCGACGAAGGCGCCGCGGGGATCGTGCCCGTGCCGGGCGAACTCGGCGCGGTAGTGGTCGACGAGCACGCCGTAGTTCTCGAGCGGTTGGATGGCGTTCGCGCTGAACAGCGGATCGCCGTACTGCGCGGCCAGCGCCGCCGAGAACAGGGTGGTCGCCGAGCCGTGCCAGACCCGCGGCGCACCGGCGAACGGGCGGGGGAGTGTCGTGACATCCGTCAGCGGTCGCGTGTAGGGCGAGCCCGCCCACGACACGCCCTCGTGGCGCCAGAGGGTGCGCAGGAGCGCGTACTTGTCGGCCAGCAGCTCCCACTGATCGTCGATGTCGAGTCCGAACAGCGGGAACTGCGCGACCTCGTTCCCCTTTCCGATCGTGATGTCCAGGCGGCCGCGCGAGAGCTGATCGATCGTCGCGTAATCCTCGGCGACCCGAACGGGATCGAGGACCGACAGCACGGTGACGCCTGAGTTGAGGCGGATGCGGCTGGTGCGCGCCGCGATCGCCGCGAGCAGCACGGTCGGCGACGACGAGATGAAGTGGCCCGCGTGGCGTTCGCCCACGGCGACGGCATCCAGCCCCCACTCCTCGGCCCGGACCGCCTGCTCGAGGGTCTCGGCGAACCGATCGGCCGGTGACACCTGGCGGCCGGTGACGGGATCGGGGCGGTAGGGCACGATGTCGAGCAGCTGGAACCTCATCGTGACACCTCCGTGTCGGCGCTGACGCGGGCGAGCGGAGTCTTCTCGCCCGCCTCGATGCCGATCGGCAGCCGGTTCTCCGCCGGGGGCAGGGGACACGTCGCGTGGTCGGTGTAGGCGCACGGCAGGTTCACGGCGCGGTTGAAGTCGATGACCGTCCAGCCGTCGGCGTCGGGCGCCGCGACCGAGACCGACCGGTTCGCGGCGTACGTCGTGAGTCCGCTCGTCGCGTCGGTGAAGAGGACGAGCAGGCTTCCCGGCTCGGCATGCCCCGGGAAAGCGGTCAGCGAGAACGTCTCACCGCGCCACTCGAACTCCAGCACGCCCGGAGCGTCGTACACGTGGGTGAGCCCGTCGACGGCCGCGCCCACCGTGGTCGGACGGGGCTCGTCGAACGCCCGGAACCGCGCCGCGACCCGCCAGCGCGGATTGGGAACGTACGTGGGTGTGCCGGTGTACGACGCCAGGAAGGGATGGTCGGGGCGCCGCGGACGCACGATCGTGTGACCGCCCCGCTGTGCGAGCTCGATCACCCCGGTGACGTCGCCGTCGACGAAGCCGAGGTTCACGCCGCCGCGCTCGGGGATGTCGCCGAAGGCGTGCTCGCCGCGCAGCGTCTCGCCGTCGAGGTCGAGCGTCTCGCCGTCGGCCAGTCTCACGACCGGCCCGTCGGGCCCGAGCGTCCACGTGCCGGGTGCGTCGGGCAGCGTGACGGCGGCATCGCCGAGCCAGTGCAGCCCCGTCACCGCGAGGAAGCCGTGGGGGTCGGCCCGCCGCGCCTCGTGCTCGCGGTGCCAGGTCTCCCAGTCGCGACCGAAGGCCGCGCGGTCGATCGTGCCGCCGGGGATGCGGTCGTCGGTCGTCGTGCTCATGTGTTCTCCTGATCGTGGAAGGTACGCACGACGTGGTCGAGCGCGTGGACGGTGAGGTCGAGCGAGGCGAGGTCGATGCGCTCGTTGTGGCCGTGGAAGAGCCGGCGGAAGGTGCCGTAGTCCCAGCGTTCGCTGAGCACGCCGAACCCGTAGGCCGGGATGCCGCGGCGCCGGTAGAACCGGCCGTCGGTGCCGCCGATGCCGAGCATCGGAAGCAGCTCCGCGCCGGGGTAGGCCCGGCGCACGGCGCTTCCGAGCGCCGCGAACAACGGCGTGTCCGTCGGCGAGATCGTCGACTCGCCGAACCAGTCGCCCTCGATCTCGATGTGCTCGAGCAGATCGCCGAGCGCCTCGCGCAGGTAGCCGTGGACGTCGTCGCGCGTCACACCCGGCAAGATCCGGATGTCGAGCTGCACGGTCGCCTCGCCGGGGATGACGTTGGCCTTCTCGCCCGCGCGCACCACGTTGGGCGAGATGGTCGTGTGCGTCGAGGCGTGCGCGAAGCCGTTGAGGTCTCCGAGCGCGTCGACGCCCTCGAAGAACCGGGCAGGATCGGTGACCGCCGCACTCACGTCGGGCTCGAGCTCGAGCGCCTCCGCGTAGGCGCGCCACTGCGGCGTGATGACCGTGGGGCCGCGGAATCGCGCGAGCCGCGTCATCGCCTCGGCTGCGATCACGCCGGCGTTGCGGGTCCCCCACGGCGCGGAGCCGTGGCCCGGCACGCCGCGCACCCGCAGCAGTCGGCCGGCTCCGCCCTTCTCGCCGATCATGACGCCGAGCGCCGGCGTGGAGCCGGCGTGCGCGCCGCCCGACTCGGTCAGGACGTAGTCGGCGTCGATGAGGTCGAGTCGGTGTTCGGTGAGCCAGCCGACACCGAACCTGCTGCCGCTCTCCTCGTCGGCCACGGCCGCGAACACGAGGTCGCCGCGCGGACGGAAGCCGCTCGTCGCGATAGCCCGCGTGACGACGGCGTAGGCCGCGGTGAGATTCAGCATGTCGATCGCCCCGCGTCCCCACAGCACGTCGTCGACGATCTCGGCGCCGAACGGATCGCGCTCCCAGCCGGCCGGCTCGACGGGCACGACATCCGTGTGGCCGACGAGCGCGAGCGAGGGCGCGCTGCGGTCGGTGCCCTCGATCCGCACGATCAACGACTCGCGCCCCGGATGCGGTTCGACGACGACGCCTTCGACGCCGGAGCCGGCGAAGAACTCCTGCAGCGTGCGCACCTGGCGCCACTCCTGCCCCGAGTCGGGGGTACCGTCGTTGACCGCGGCGTTCCGGATCAGCTGCTGCAACAGCTCGGTCGTCTGCTCGGCGAGCCCCGGAGTGCCGCTCATGCGACGGCCTCTCGTGCGCGTCCGGGGATGGCGTTGATCAGACGGCGCGTGTACTCCTCGCGCGGGTACGTCAGCACCGTGGTGGTCGCCCCCTGCTCGACGATGCGTCCCTGCCGCATCACCGCGACGCGGTCCGAGATCTCGCGCACGACGGCGAGGTCGTGGCTGATGAAGAGGTACGACACCCCGAGCTGCTGTTGCAGCTCGACGAGAAGGTCGAGGATCTGTGCCTGCACCGACACGTCGAGGGCCGAGACCGCCTCGTCCAGAACCACCAGGTCGGGGTCGGTTGCCAGAGCGCGCGCGATCGCGACGCGCTGGCGCTGCCCTCCCGACAGCTCGGCGGGCCGGCGCCCGGCGGTGTCGGCGGGGAGCGCGACGCGGTCGAGCAGCTCTCGCACGCGCGCCGCGCGTCGTGTCCGATCGCCGATGCCGAACGCGCGCAGCGGCTCGTCGACGACGTCCGCGATCGTGAACCGCGGGTCGAGCGAGGCGTACGGGCTCTGGTAGACGAGCTGGAACCGGCGACGGAGCGACCGCAGCTGCTCGCGCCCAGCGGTCACGAGATCGACGCCGTCGAAGCGGATGCCGCCGGCCGTGGGCTGCTCGAGCCGCAGCGCGAGCCGCGCGGTCGTGCTCTTGCCCGACCCCGACTCGCCCACGACGGCGAGGGTCTCGCCCCGCCCGACCGTAAACGACACGTCGTCGACCGCGACGAGACGCCGGCGGCCGGGAAGCGCGAACTCCTTGCGCAGACCCGTGACCTCGAGAAGCGGCGCGGGCTGCACATCCGCTGCAGGCCGCACATCCGCCGTTCGCAGACCCGCCGCCCGCAGTCCCGGTGCCGCCGCGATGAGTGCGCGGGTATAGGGATGCTGCGGATCCGCGAGCACGGCGCCGGTCGGTCCCTGCTCGACGATCCCACCGTTCTGCATCACGACGATGCGGTCGGCGCGGTCGGCGGCGACTCCGAGATCGTGCGTGATGAGCAGCACCGCGGTGCCGAGGGTGTCGGCGAGCGTGTCGATGTGGTCGAGGATCTGCTTCTGCACCGTGACGTCGAGCGCGCTCGTCGGCTCATCGGCGATCACGAGCTGCGGCTCGGCTGCGAGCGCCGCGGCGATGAGTGCGCGCTGCCGCATCCCGCCCGAGAACTGGTGCGGGAACTGCTGCGCCCGGGCCTCGGGCTCGGGGATGCCGGCGAGCCCGAGCAGCTGCACCGCCTGCCGATCGGCGGCACGGCGCGAGGCGAGCCCGTGGATCACGAGCGGCTCGCCGACCTGCCGCCCGACGCGTTTGACGGGGTTGAGGCTCGTCCCCGGGTCCTGCGGGATCAGGCCGATCCTCCGGCCGCGCACCTCGCGCCAGGCCCGGGACGAGAGGCCGGTGAGGTCTTCGCCGTCGAATCGGATGGCACCGGCGTCGACACGCGCGTTGCGCGCCAGCAGGTGGATGACGGCGTGCGCGGTCGTGCTCTTTCCCGATCCGGACTCGCCGACGATGGCGACGACTTCTCCGCGGTCGACCGAGAACGAGACATCCGTCACCGCCGCGCGCGTCTCGCCGTCCACCGTGTACGACACGCTCAGGCCGTCGACCTCGAGCAGGGGTGTGAGCGGGGCGGTCATCGGGTTCCTCCGTTGCGTTCGAGAGCGCGTGAGATGCGGTTGGCAGAGAGCACGACGGCGACGATCACGAGTCCCGGGAGCGTTGTCAGCCACCAGGCGACGGCGAGGTAGTCACGCCCGCCCGACACGAGCGATCCCCACTCGGGCGTCGGCGGCGGTGCGCCGAAGCCGAGGAACGACAGCGATGAGATGGCCAGCACCATGACGCCGAACTCGAGGGCGGCGAGGGCGACGACCGGTCCCGACGCGTTCGGCAGGACGTGGCGGGCGAGGATCGTGTACCACCGCACGCCCGAGACCCGGGCGGCCTCGACGTAGACGGACGTTGCGACCTGCAGCACCTCCGCGCGCATGACGCGCGAGAACGATGCGACGCTCGCGAGTCCGACCGCGATCGCGACGTTGATCGTCCCGAAGCCCAGAGCCGTGATGAGGGCCAGCGAAAGCAGCAGGCTCGGGACCGCGAGGAGCACGTCCATGAAGCGCATGATCACGTCGTCGACGAATCCGCGCAGAAAGCCGGCGAGCAGCCCGAACACCGATCCCACCGTGAGCCCCACGACGACGGCGACGCTCGTCGCGGCGAGCGACGTGGCCGATCCGTGCACGACCCGGGCGAACAGATCGCGGCCGAGGTTGTCGGTGCCGAACAGGTGCTCGGCCGACGGCGGCTGCAGCCGGTCGCGCGCCACCCCCTCGATCGGGTCCCATGACGTGAACCAGGTCGGCGCGACCGCCCACAGCACGACCAGGGCGAGCACCGCGACGGCGAGCACGAGCGTCGGTTGGCGCAGGAACGATCGGATGCCGCGCGCGGCGCGTGCCCGATCCGCTCCGGTGCGGGTCGACCGACGGCCGCCGCTCGGCCCCCGGCCGGCGGATTCGGCGGGATCGGCGGGTTCAGCGGGGCGGATGGGGGCGTCGAGGGTGATGGCCATGATTCCTCCGGCTCAGGCGGCGACGAACGCCGTGCGTGCGAGCGTGATGCGGCGGTCGACGAGCGGGTAGACGAGATCGACGATCAGGTTGGCGACGACGAAGACGAGGGCGGCGAACACCACGACGATCTGCACGACCGGAACGTCGCGGTTGTTGACGGCGGTCACCACCAGGCGTCCGATGCCCAGCCGCGAGAACACGGTCTCGGTCACGACGGCCCCCGACAGCAGGCCGCCCACGAGCACGCCGCCCATCGTGAGGGTCGGGATGACGGCGTTGCGCAGCGCATGCCCGAACTGCACGCGGGTCTCGCCGGCACCCTTCGCGCGGACGACTTCGACGTAGGGCTGCGCGAGGGTCGAGCGCAGGCTCCGCGAGAGCAGCTGCGCGATGAACGCGCCCGAGGGGATCGCGATCGTCACGGCGGGCAGGACGAGACTCACGAAGCCGTCGTCGCCCATCGCCGGGAACAGGCGCAGCTGGAACGAGAACGCCTGCAGCAGCAGGAGACCGATCCAGAACACCGGAATGGAGACGCCGATCGGCGGAAGGGAGAACAGCAGGTTCCGCAGCCACGCGATGCGGGTGAGCGAAGCCGCGAGCGCGAGCACCGCACCCAGCGCGACGGACAGCACGAACGCGAAGCCGGTGAGGGCGAGAGTCGGAGGCAGCGCCTCGCCGAGCAGATCGGCGGCGGGGCGCCCGGTCTGCGTCGAGGTGCCGAAGTCGCCGACGAGCGCCCGCCCGAGTGCCGTGAGGTACTGCTCCCACAGGGGGCGGTCGAGCCCGAGCTCGGCGCGCAGCCGCGCCACGAGCTCCGGGTCGACCGCTTCCTGGTCGGCGCCGCCAGCGAACAGGGCCGCGGCGTCACCGGGCAGCAGATACAGGACGAGGAACGAGATCGTGTACGCCGCCCAGAGCACGACCAGTCCCTGCCCGACCCGACGCGCGATATAGGTGAGCCACATGATCACTCGGCGATCCAGGCGTCGTAGAAGTCGAGCCGGCTCGACGCCTCGAACTTCAGTCCCCGCACCTTCGAGGCCGCGGTGATGGTGGTCGACAGCTCGTAGATCGGGATGGTGATCCCCTCGGTGACGAGCGCGCGCGCCGCCTCGTCGACGACGGCCTGGCGCTGTGCGGCATCCGTGATCGCCGACTGCTCATCCAGCAGGTCGTCGACGGCGGTGCGCGTCGTGCGCCGGGTGTTGCCGGTCGGGTTGTCGGCCGTGAAGACGGTGCGCAGCACGTCGGGGTCGGACCGGGTCAGGTTGCCGTAGACGAAGTCGTAGGTGCCGTCGGCGGATGCCGCCTGCGAATCGGCGATGCTGGCGAACTTCAGCTGCAGGTCGACGCCGATCTCGCGCAGCTGCTGCTGGACGAGCTCGAGCACCTCCTTGGGCGACTGCCAGTACGTGACGAGGAAGCTGAGCTTCTCGCCGTCCTTCTCGCGGATGCCGTCGGCCCCGACCGTCCATCCGGCGTCGTCGAGCAGCTCGCCCGCGGCATCCGGGTCGTACTCCAGCACATCGCTCAGGTCGCTGAAGTACGGCGTCGACGAGGCGAGCGGCGACAGCGCCGGCTTGTCGTCGGGCCCGAGCAGGGTCGCGGTGATCTCGTCGCGGTCGATGCCCTTCTGGATCGCCAGGCGTACGTCGGCGTCGGCGAGCTTGGGCGTCGACTGGTTCGCGTAGAGGTTGTAGACGACGCCGGGGTTCGCGCGGTTCTCGCTCCAGAATCCGTCGCCCTCGAACAGCACGGCGTCGGTCGCCGAGATGCCGGTGGTCGCATCGATCTGTCCCGACTGCAGGCTGCCGGTGCGGTTGCCGGCCTCGGGCACCACGACGTACTCGATCGCGTCGAGGTAGGCCTCGCCCGTGTGGTCGTTGGTCGAGGGACCCCAGTCGTAGCCCTCGCGGCGTACGAGCGTCGCGCCCTGGTTGGGCGTGTAGCTCTCGACCGAGAACGGACCCGAGCCGACATATTCGCCGAGGCAGCGGTCGGCCTGGCTCACCGCGGCGGTCGCTGGGGAGAGCAGGCCGAGGCTGAACGTCGAGGTCGCCTGCAGGAACTGCGCGCTCGGACGCGAGAAGGCGATCGTCACGGTGCTGTCGTCGACGACGTCGATGCTCTCGAGGTCGGCGAGGTACGACGAGCCGAGGGGTGCCTTCGCCCCGAGCGCTCGGATCGCCTCGAAGTTCGTCTTCACCGAGGCGGCGTCGATCGGCGCGCCGTCGGCGTAGGTCGCTCCGTCGCGCAGCGTGAACGTGAAGCTCGTCGCGTCGGCGTTGACCTCGTAGTGCTCGGCGAGCCAGGGCAGGATCTCGCCCGTCTCGGCATCCTGCGTCGTCAGCGAGGCGACGGTCTGGCGGGCGATCGCGATCGCGTCGTTGTTGCCGACCTGCTGGGGGTCGATGCACTGGCTGTCGACGGAGATCGCGAAGGTCAGCGTGCCTCCCGAGACGGGCTCGCCGGACGGCGACGGGCTCGCTCCGGCGGTCGTCGAGCTGCAGGCGGACAGGAGGAGGGCGCCGGCGGCCGCGCCGACGAGGAGCACGGTTTGCGCGGCGCCGCGCAGCGCGCGCGAACGGGTGCGGATAGGGGAAGGTGTGCGGAGGAGAGGCATGCGTCCCAGGCTCGCGACCATCGTCGCGGCCGGCGCGCGGCCCCGTCACACAGCGGAAGACCCCGACACGCAGCGTCATCCGCCGGGGGGACACCTCAGGCGCGGTGGTGGCGGCCGAGGGGAGAGACGAGGGGCGCCCCGGAAGCGGGGTCGGGGATGACGATCGCGTCGATGCCGAAGACCTCGCGCACGAGGTCGGCGGTGACGACTTCGGCTGGGGCGCCCTCCGCGACGATGCGCCCGCCCGACATCGCGACGAGATGGTCGGCGTAACGGCACGCGAGCGACAGCTCGTGCAGCACCATCACGATCGTGGTGCCGCGCTGGTGGTTGAGGTCGACGAGCAGGTCCAGCACGTCGATCTGGTGGCTGATGTCGAGGTAGGTCGTCGGTTCGTCGAGCAGCATGACATCGGTCTGCTGCGCGAGGGCCATCGCGATCCAGACGCGCTGGCGCTGACCGCCCGAGAGGGTGTCGACGGAGCGGTCGGCGAGCTCGGCGACCCCCGCCGTGCGCATCGCAGCGTCGACGATCGCGTCGTCCTCGGATGCGCGTCGCCGCAGCCAGCTCTGATGCGGATACCGTCCGCGGGCGATGAGGTCGGCCACGAGGATCGACTCCGGCGCGACCGGCGATTGCGGCAGCAGCCCCAGCACACGCGCGACCTCCGCGGTCGGCCGCGAACGGATGTCGGCGCCGTCCAGCAGCACCGCGCCCGTGGTGGGCGTGAGCAGCCGGGCGAGAGCCCGCAGCAGCGTCGACTTCCCGCACGCGTTCGCCCCGACTATCACGGTGATCCGCCCGGGTGGCACGGCGAGCGACAGGCCGTCGACGATCGGGACTCCGTCGTAGCCGAGCGTGATCGCCTCGGCGCTGAGTCGGTGATCGGCGGTGGTCATCGGGTGCCTCCCGGTCGGGTGGGGTCGGAACGTGTCAGCAGCCAGGCGAGGTAGGGCGCGCCGATCGCGCCCGTCACGACCCCGACGGGAAAGGGGATGCCGGGTACCGCGTACTGCGCGATGAGATCCGCCGCGCTGACGAGGGCGGCGCCGACGGCGGCCGAGGCCACGAGCGAGATCGACCCCGGGCCCACGAGGCGTCGCGCGATCTGCGGCGCCATCAGGGCGACGAAGCCGATCGGTCCGCTCGCTCCGACGGCGATCGCGGCGAGGACGACGGCGGTGAGCAGCACACCGATCCGGACCCGCTGCACGCGCACGCCCAGGGCGGCGGCGGTCGCGTCGTCGAGCTCGAGCCCACGCAGACCCCGCACCTGCAGGACCAGCAGGGCGAACACGATGACCGCGACGGCCCCGCTCGTTCCGACGACGGCCCACGACGAGCCGCCCAGGCTGCCGACGAGCCACGTGTACGCGACGCTCACATCGCGGATCTCCGCACGGGTCAGCACGGTTCCGGTCAGCGCCGTCGCGAAGGCGGAGAACCCGACGCCGACGAGGATGAGCCTCATGCCGTGCAGCCCGCGGTTCCAGGCCAGGACGCCGATGAGCGCCGCGGCGACGACCGACCCGCCGGCGACGAGGCAGGTCAGTGCGATGCCGCTGACACCGAAACCGAGCACGGCGGCCACGCCGACGGTTCCGGCGGACGCCGTCACCCCCAGCACATCGGGGCTCGCAAGCGGGTTGCGCAGCACCGACTGGAAGACGGCCCCCGCGGCGCCGAGGCAGGCGCCGACGACGACGGCAGCGAGGGCGCGCGGCATCCGGAGCTCCCAGACGACGAGCGAGACGACCGGCTGGGCGCGGCCCGTGATCGCCTCGACGACCTCAGCCGGCGAGAGCGCCGCCGGTCCCAGCAGCAGCGCAACGGCGAACAGGGCGGCGACCGCGACGGCGGCGCTCGCCGAGACGATCACGACCCGGCGGGCAGCTGCTCGGCGGAGCGGCTGAGCGAGAGCTGCGGGAACCGCGCCCGTCACAGCCCCGCCATCCGACCCCGCCGCACGAGCGCGATGAAGAACGGTGCGCCGACCGCCGCGACCACGATGCCGACCTGCAGCTCGCCCGGTCGCGCGACGATCCGGGCGACGACGTCCGCCGTGACGAGGAGGACGGCGGCGGTCGGCGCTGCGAAGAGCAGGATCCATCGGTAATCCGGGCCCGCGATGCTGCGCACGGCGTGCGGCACGATCAGACCGACGAAGGCGATGGGACCCGCGACCGCCGTCGCGCCGGCTGCGAGCACGACCAGCGCGATCGCCAGAAGCAGGCGCGCGCGGTTCACCCGCAAGCCGAGGGCCGCGGCGGTCTCATCGCCGAGGGCGAAGAGGTTCAGCGTCCGACCCGACGCCAGCGCGACGGCGGCCGCGACGATCAGCACCGGCAGCACCGGAACGAGGACGTCGAGACCACGTCCGGCCAGGGCGCCGACCTGCCAGAAGCGCATGGCATCGAGCGCCTCGCGGCTGACGATGAGCACCGCCGAGACGAGCGAGAACAGCGCGGCGGACACGGCCGCTCCCGCGAGGGCCAGCTTGCCCGGGGTGGCCCCGTCGCGACCTCGCGACGACAGCACCCAGACGATGGCGGCGGCGATCGCCGCGCCGACGATCGCGAACCAGAGATACGAGCTCGGCCCGGTCGCACCGAAGACCGTGATGGCTGCGACCACCGCGAGGGCGGCTCCCTGATTGACGCCGAGGATGCCGGGGTCGGCGAGCGGGTTCCGGGTCACCCCCTGGGCGAGGGTGCCCGACAGCCCGAGCGCGGCGCCGACGATGATGCCGACGACCGTGCGCGGCAGACGTTTCTCGACGATCGCGATGTGCTCCGGATCGGCGGGGTCGTAGGCCGTCAGCGCATGCCAGACGGTGCCGAGAGGAATCTCGGACGTCCCGACCGCGAGGCTCGCGACGACGACGCCCCCGAGCGCGAGCGCGACTGCCGCCCCCGCCCAGACGCGCCGACGGGGCAGCGACCGCGGAGAGCGGCCCCTGCCCCGGGGAAGCGCGAGGGTGTCAGCCGACACGCTCGGCGACGGCGGCGAGCTGCGGAACGTACTGGTCGAGCATCCACGGGATCGACAGCACCGTGGGCGCGCTCGAGGCCATGACGAACGACTCGCCGACGATCGGGGCGAAGCGGTCCTCCTTCACCTGCGGCATGGCGGCGACGAGCGGGTCGGCGACGAACGCGTCCACGTCTGCCTGTGTGCCGAAGTAGGCCACGAGCACGTCGGACTCGAGGGCGTTCAGGTTCTCGAAGCCGAGCTGGTAGAAGTAGCTGTCGTCGTCGGGGGCGAGCGTCTCGACCGAGGGGGCGACCGTCATGCCCAGCTGGGTGAGCAGCTGTACGCGCGGGTCGTCATCGCGGAAGACGTTGAAGATCTCGGGCTGGTTGTTCGCTCCGTAGGCGAAGGACGTGCCTGCGAGCGCCGGATACTCGGCGGCGAGGTCGGCGATGTCGGCGTCGACCTGAGCGACCAGGTCGGCGGCCGCATCCGTCAGGCCCAGCGCCTGGCCGACGATAGCGGTCTGGTCCTCCCACGAGGTCGCCCAGCGCTGGTCGGGGTATGCGACGACGGGCGCCACCTTGCTGAGAGCGTCGTACTGCTCCTGTGTCAGCCCCGAGTAGGGCGCGAGGATGACGTCGGGGCGGGCTTCGACGAACTCTTCGATGTTCGGCTCGCCCGTGTCGCCGCCCGTCAGGAGCGTGGGGGTCTCGCCGCCGAGGTCCTCGATCGCATCGGCATCCCACGGGAGCACGCCGTCGACGCCGCCGTAGGCGAACGCGGGCATGGCGACCGGGACGACGCCGAGCGCGAGCACCGCGTCCTGCGCCGACCAGCCCCATGTCGCGATGCGCTCGGGCTTCTCGGGGATCACCGCGTCGCCCAGGGCGGACGTGACGGTGACGGGGAAGCCGGCAGCGTCGGAGCCGTCCGCGGCGGGTGCTGTGCTCGCGTTCTGGTCCGTGGGGGCGGAGCAGGCGACGAGGCCGGCTCCGGTGATGATGAGGGCGGTGACGGCCGCGGCGGCGCGGCCCCCCGGACGTGAGAGAGCGGTGTGCATGGGGATCCTGGCTGGAGAGGGTTGTGCGACCGGTGATCCGGCCGCACGTTAGGTTACCCTAACCAGCGGCGCGGCTGCGTCGAGAACGGTGGCGACGATGGCGCCGGCGGTGCGATCCGTCTGGCGGATCGAGAGCGCGTTCGACCCCGGGCGGGTGAAGGCGCCGCTCTCGGGCAGCGACGTGAACGGTCCGAGCGCGAAGACTGATGCCGTCGGCACGCCGTCCGCCGTCAGCACGCGGCCGTCGGCGTCGGTCAGCACCCGCGCCACCGAGCCCTGCTGCCGGGCGAGCGCGCGCAGCACGGGGTTCTCGCTGAGGGCGGCGCCGGGTCCGGGGACCCACGCGTCGACGAGGCTGCGGGCGACCGTCTCGCCCGGGACCCGCGGGCTCGAGGCGACGAAGCCGCGCTGCGGATCGATGCGGACACCGATCTCGGGTCCGAGGAAGCGGACGACCCCGGCATCCGCGAGGGCGAGGAGCTCCTCGAGGCGATGTGCGGGCGGGCCGCTCGCGACATAGCTGAAGAAGGTGTGCCACCGCCCCGGCAGCGACTGCGTGCGCGAGCGCTCGTTCCACCGCACCGCGGGGATCTCGGCAAGCGCGAGGAACGACAGCAAGGCGGCCAGGAAGACGCCCTGCGCGGCACTGCGCTTCGGCGACGTGCGCAGATGCAGGTCGGTGACGATGTGGGCGCGCACGCGGTCGTGCGCGTCCTCGCGATCGGTGAAGGTCTTCGCGGCCAGCGGGCGGTCGAGCGACGCGACGTCGAACCGGTCGAGCGGGTCGGGCACCGCCGCCGCGATCGCCTCCAGAAGCGCCGGGTCGTCCCACGCGTGCGACTGCAGCACCGCACGGAAGGTCGGCCAGTCGCCTACGACACGGTCGGGGTGGCCCGTGAACAGCTCGCGGTAGTGGCCGTGCAGCAGCTCGCCCGCGATGAGCGGCCAGACATCGGCCTCGAAGTCGATGAGACCGGGGCGGGCCACCAGCTCGGCGATCGCCGCGGGCGTCAGCACCTCGCGCTGCGGCGCGTCGCCCTGTATCGCCGACGACACCTTGGAACGGTAGGGCACACCCCGGCGCGACCCGAGATGCAGGCGGGGCTCACGCCCCGAGGCGACGTACCGCAGGGCGCCGCCGTCGTCGACGAAGCGTCCGCCACGGCCCTGAGTGAGCAGCACGACGAGGTCGACCGCGGCCAGCCCCATGCCCCGCACGATGACGTCGTCGCCGGCTCCGAGATGGGAGAGGTCGGCATCGGCGGTGAAAGCCGGCGGCACGTACTGCAGCCGTCCGCGGCGGGCTCCCGCGATGAGGTCGGCGGTGATGGCGTCCGGTTCGCGACCGGTGTGACCCAGCGCGAACACGACGCCGTCGGCCTCGAGCTCGAGGCCGCTCGACAGGGTCACGCGATTCTCCGGGCTCACGCTCGCGACGGTGTCGGGCCGCCAGCGCACCGTGACGCCGGTCGGCGCCTCGGCGACCGTGCGTCGGTAGAACCACTCCAGGTAGTAGCTGTGCAGCCGCCGCGTGGGAAAGCTGTCGCCGCGCAGCCCGCGTGCCTCGGCCGCGGCGACCTCGTCGTCGATCTCGATGCCTCGGCCGGTCGCGGTCAGCTCGCCGCTGCGCCAGAGCTCGGCCCACTCGATGAGCGAGGGCCCCGGGCGGATCGGGCCGTCGATCGTGCAGCTGTCGTCGGTGAAGACCGTCACGTCGCGCGCCATCGAATTGAGCTTCAGCAGCGGCGATTGCGCTCGCCGCCAGATCCGGCCGGCACCGGGGGGATGCGGGTCGATCAGCTCGACGTGCAGCCGCGGTGCACCGACGGTACGAGCGTCCGCCGTGCCCGCCGCGGCGCCGAACCGCGCGACGATCCGCTCGAGGAGCATGATCGCGCGCGGGCCGGCGCCCACGAAGACGAGCCGGTGGACGCTCACGCCGGTACGGATGCGGGGGCCGGAACCGCGGCCGGCAGCCCGAGCAGGTCGCGCAGCGTCGCACTCTCGTCGTACGAGTCGCGGTACGACCCGCGCTCCTGCAGGAGGGGGACGATGCGGGTGGCGAACTCGTCGAGCCCGTTCGGCGTCAGATGGCCGACGACGGTGAAGCCGTCGGTCGCCCGCTCCTGCACGTAGCGGTCGATCTCGCCCGCGATGTGCTCGGGCGTGCCGACGAACGTGTGCTTCGCCGTCAGCCGGATGACGAGCTCGCGCACGCTCAGACCCTCCGCCGCGGACAGGTCGCGCAACGAGGCGATGCGCGCTTGCACGGCCTTGTGGCGGTTGGCCCAGCCGCGTGCCGTCTCCGATCCGGTGTCGGGTTCGACGTCGGGCAGCGGGCCGTCGGGGTCGTAGCCGCTGAGGTCGCGACCCCAGACCTGCTCGAGGTAGGTCAGTGCCTGCTCGGGCCGCACCTGCTGAAGCGCGATCTCGCGCGACCGCTCGCGCGCCTCGGCATCCGTGTCGCCGATGACGAACGTCGCGGCGGGCAGGATCTTCAGCGAGTCCTCGTCACGACCCCAGGCGGCCAGGCGGCCCTTGACGTCGTCGTAGAACACGCGGGCCGCGTCGAAGTCCTGATGCAGCGAGAAGATCACCTCGGCGTGCTCAGCTCCGAAGTCGCGCCCGTCGGCGGAGTCGCCGGCCTGCACGATCACCGGGCGCCCCTGCGGCGAGCGGGGCACGTCGAAGAGGGCGTCGACATCGAACTGCGGGCCGGAGTGGCGGATGCGGCGCGGCAGCGCCTCGCCCTCGTCCCACGAGTCCCAGAGCTTCTTCGACAGCGCGGCGAACTCCTTCGCGCGCTCGTACCGATCGGCGTGGTCGAGAAACCCGCCGCGGCGGAAGTTCGCGCCGTGGAAGGCGTCGGAGCTCGTCACGGCGTTCCATCCGGCGCGGCCGCCGGACAGGTGGTCGAGCGTCGCGAGCTGGCGGGCGAGCTCGTACGGCTCGTTGAACGTCGTGCTCAGGGTGCCGACGAGACCCACGTGGTCGGTGACCGCCGTGAGCGCCGCGAGGATGGCAAGCGTGTTGGGGCGGCCGAGCACGTCGAGCTCGTGCACGTGGCCCTTGTGTTCGCGCAGCCGCAGCCCTTCGGCGAGGAACACGTAGTCGAAGAACCCGCGCTCGGCGGTGCGGGCGAAGTACTCGAACGCCGCGAAGTCGATCTGGCTGCCCGACGTGGGATCGGTCCAGACGGTCGTGCTGTTGACGCCGGGGAAGTGTGCGGCCAGGTGGATCTGGCGGGGCGAACGGCTCACAGGGCGACCTTCTCTCGTGCCGGGGCGGAATCGTGCGACGTGGTGGCGTACCGGCTGGCGGGCCGCGGCAGGCCGAGGCGGCCGCGCAGGGTGGCCGCGTCGTCGTCGCGCAGCACGCGGGTCGCGCGCAGCAGCGGAGCGAGCCGCTCCGCGATCGCGACGACGTCGTCGGGCTGACGTGCGGGACGCAGCCGCACGCCGTCGACGCCGGTCTCGGCGAGGGCACGGAGGTGCTCGGCGACCTCGGTCGGCGTTCCGGCGATGATCCGCGCGTCGGAGCGGAACTCGGCTCCGGCGAGGTCGTCGAGCCGCGCGAGCGCTTCGCGTGCGGCGGACGATGTCTCCTCGATCAGCACGATCACGTCGGCGAACACGCGCAGCCGCTCGGGAGAGCGGCGCAGCTCGGCGGCGGCGCCGTCGAGCTCGGCGAGGATCCCGGTGGCCGCGGCCTCGTCGTGGGGCGTGACGAACACGACATCGGCGTGCTCGGCAGCCAGTCGGAACGGCACCGTCTGATGCGCGAGCACCGAGATGATCGGGCGGCCCTGGGGTGACCGGGGCACGATCGACGCGCCGGTGATCGAGAAGAACTCGCCCGTGAACTCGATGTTGTGGATGCGGTCGGCGTCGACGAATCGGCCGCTCGCGGCATCCCGGATGATCGCGTCGTCCTGCCAGGAGTCCCACAGGCGTCCGATCGCGTCGGCGACCTCGCCCGCCTCGCGGAACCCGGTCTCGAGGTCGATCTCGTCGCGGCGCCCGAAATTCGCCCGCTCGGCTGCCGACCCGCCGACGACGAGGCGGACGCCCGCGCGGCCGCGGCTGGCGAAGTCGAGCGTCTGGATGCCGGTGGCCACATGGAACGGCTCGGTGTGCGTCGTCGTGACCGTCGGGATCAGGCCGATCCGGTGGGTGAGCGGCGCGAGCGCAGCGGCGAGCAGCACCGCATCGACGCGGCCGTGCAGGCGCTGCGGGTCGGGGGCGTCGGCGTTCTCGGAGCGATCGGTCAGGGTGAGCGCGTCTTCGATGGTCGCGAAGGTGACGCCCGCCCGGTCGAGGACGCGTACCTGCTCGGCCCAGTGACGCGGTGTGGTGAGCGCGCGTGGCGAGAGGCCCGCGGCGCGCCACGCGGCGGGGTGCCAGCCGGCCCGCTCGAGAGCGACGGCGAGATGGATGCGGTGAGACATGAGCCCACTGTCGACCTCGCCCTCGGCGCTGCCAAGGGCGCGCGTCATCCGGCGACACCTGTCGTAACCGGAGTTCGCGGCGGGAGCCCGGGTCAGGCGCTGCGGAGCCGATATCGCGTCGCGACGGCCCCGGAGCGGAACGCCGTGCGGTCCACGGGGTCGAGTTCGATCTGCCGTTCCATGCCCGCGAGCAGGGTCGGTCCGCGCCCCGCGACGACCGGCTGCACGAGGAACTCGAACTCGTCGATGAGGCCGAGGTTCGCCAGGGCGGTCGGCAGGGTCACGCCGCCGACCCAGAGCCCGGTGCCCGGCTCGGCCTTCAACGCGCGGACGGCTGTCTCGAGGTCGCCCGAGATCAGCTCGGCGTTCCAGTCGGGGTCCGCGAGAGTCGACGACACGACGAACTTCCGCGCGCCGTCGATGGCCTCGGCGAACCTGACCTCGGCGTCATCCATCCAGGCGGGCCACTCGCCCGAAGGCGGCCGCCGCCAGGCCGCCGCCATCATCGCGTACGTCACCCGCCCGAGCAGCAGCGCGTCGACGCCGGCCATCTGCGCTGTCCAGAAATCCATCGATTCCTCGTCGGGCGGCAGGCCCGCCTCGTGGTGGCAGCAGCCGTCGAGCGTCACATTGATCGAATACCGGAGAGGTCTCATGTCGCATCCCGCCTGCGGCGGATGACGCCGCGACGCCAGTCTGGACCTGCGGGCATCGATATGCGAGGAGTCCAGGCCAAAAGCACGGCGAAGACGACGCGCGTCGCGAGCAGGACCGCCCAGATGGCCTCCGCCGAGCCGGAACGCGTGACGGCGAGCAGCGTCAACCCAGGGCCGGCCACCGCCCCGTAAGCGATCCCGAGGGCGGGCAGCCCGGCCGCCGTCGACAGCGCGATCTTCCGGTAGGAGTAGAGAACGCCTGCCCACGGTTCGATGAGCAGCTGCACGGCCATCATCGCTATGAGCAGCCAGCCGAGCTGGTCGAAGACCGGTAGGGCGAGGCGCGAGATCGCGAGCGCCACCGCGATCGCCGCGAGCAGGACGAAGCAGTTCGTCTGGACCGTCGACAGACGCATGGCGTCCTCGCGCTCGCGCCCGCGCTCGGCGATGACGAATCGCGCCCCGACCACGCCGAACTGCTTCAACGGGACGATGACCGAGCGCATCACCGCCACCGAGAGCGCGACGACAGCGCCGTCTGCGGGGGAGTGCGCTGTGGCCACCAGGATCGCCGCGGTGAAGGCGACCAGGAAGACCAACCCGTCGACCGACGCAGCAGCACGCTCGCCGAGCGAGCGGACCACCGCGACGGGGTGCGCGAGAGCGTCTCGCGTCGCCGCCGCGAACATGGGCCACGAGATCATGTCCGCCCGCGCGAGCTGGGATCCTCGTACCAGCGCTCCCAGGATCGACGCGACCGACGTCGTGGCCCCCACCGCCGCGACGGCAGCAAGCGGTGAGGCGCCGAGCACGACGACGACCGCCGCGACGGCCGCTTTCACGAGCGTCCCGGTGACCGCGGTGATCAGGTTCGTGCCATCGCGGTGCAGCGCCTGGAACGCGCCGTTGAAGACGAAGCCGATCGGCGTGAGCACCGTCGCCGGGATGGTGGCGATCCAGTACGCGGCGAAGAACCCGCCCGCGTCCGAGCGGGAGAGCACCGGGCTGAGCAAGGCGATCGCGATCGATGCGAGCAGCAGGAGCATCGCTGCCCTGACGGAACCCGTCAGCTCGCCCTGGAGGGAGCGTCCCGCCGTGCGTGCACGAATGGTGGTGACCACGAAACCGGATGCCACGACCGTCACGATCGCGGCGGTCGAGCCGCCCAGCCCGATCGCCGCCTGCACGTCGTCGGAGTAGGCCGTCGCCATGATCAGCAGGATGACGACGCTGCCGATCCCCGGCAGGAACATCGCGGATGCCGCCAGAGCGGCCCGCCCCAGATAGTCGCGCCTCATGATGGGGCTCCTGTCCACGCCTCGATCGAGGCGGCCACCCGATCCGAGGCATCGAGACGCAGGGCGTTGAGGAGTGGGTACTCCTTCCAGCCGTGGTCCCCCAGCGCGGGCTCGGGGACGGAGCCCCGCCGGACTGTGATCGCGAAACTGTTCGACGCGTACATCACCTCCGCCTCGAGACGCTCGAGTGCGCGTCGCAGCCGATGGTGCAGCTTCCGCTGGCGTGTACCCACGTCGTGGGCGCGACGGCGAAGGTTGTCGCCATCGATGAATGCGTCCCAGACGGCGCACTGGAACACATCGAGCTCCATCGGGTTCGGCATGACGTGCGGTCCGGGTCCGCCATCGAGCAGAACGCCGAGACGGATGCCGGCCAGGCCCAGCGATTTCGACGCGCTGACGATCACCGGCGCGTCGGTCAGGCGCAGCAGGGGTGCGAGCCCGGCGACGCCGTCGGGGTCGAGAAGCGAGAATGTCGCGTCGACAACGGCTTGGGCGCCCCTTCCCGCCAGCGCCCGGAGGAGATCGCCGGCATCCGCCGTCGCGATAGGCGACGACGGCGTCGTGATGACGACGAGGTCGCCGCGGCGCGACCCCGCGAGATCGTCGAGGTCGGCGTACGTGAGGAGCGGGATGCGGCAGGATGACGCGACGCGAGCGAATCCGGGGTACCCGTGCGCCGGGACCCACAGTCGTTCGGGCGCCCGGTGCTCGATCAGGCATTTCAGCGCGGCTTCCGCGCCGCGGTGGAGCGACCCGCGCCGGTCGCCCCCGGGGTCGAGCCTGAGACGCTCCGCGAAGTCTCGGGCTGCTTGCCGTCCGTCGAGGCCGACGTAGGTGTTCCAGCGCGAGAGGCGCACCCGCTCGAGGACCTCGGCTTTCCAGGCGACATCGACATCACGGTCGTGCGTTGCGAACGACACCCGCGAGGGCGGGCTCAGCGCGTAGTCCGGATTCACGCGGCCAGGAGCATCTCGAGATCGTCGTGCGCGAGGATGCGCCATGGTGAGTCCGGCGGCAGTGCTGCCTCGGGCTGAGCGGATGCCGCGACTGCGTTGATCTCGTCGAGCGTCATTCCGAGCTCGGAACGCAGGAACCCGACCACTGTCCAGTGCTCCGCACGCTCCGGATCGAAAGGCCCGAAGCTGTGCACGTAGTCCGGGACCCAGCGGAGGAACTCGGCGACGAACTCCCGCTCTCCCGTCCGCGCGGCGTATGCGTCCGGCGTGATCGAGGCGTGGTGAACGTACCTGCCACCCGGCAGGGCTTCGCACAGGGCGAAATATGGGCCTGTCTGCACGATGAGCTCGTGCCAGACCTCGTCGACTTCCGGAGTGACGACTATTCGTCGCCCGCTGGTGCCCGACATGATCGCGAGGTATTTCAGGCACTCGATGATATGTCGGTCGGTGCAGGCCAGTCCTTTTTCGTCGACACGGCTGCGAACCGTCTCGACGTAGTTCCTCGTGAGCATGAGTCGCCTCTCCTTCATTTGCGGCACGGAGGGCGGCGGGTGCGCTCTCGGTCCGCCCCGCCGCCCGGTGTGATCACTTCGGTTCGTCGATCACTGCGCAGCAGTCCATGTGGACCTGCTTCAGCTGATCCAGGTGTCGCGCTTCGATGAGGTCAGCGATGGCATCCATGCTCGCTCCTTTCTGCCGATATCCGGCCTCGGAGTTTTCGGAATAAGACGCACATTTTGCGCCCCGTGGTGCGGGAATTTACCGGCGTCGGGATATGCCCTCAATGGGCCGCTGGTGTTCTCGGCCACTTTTGGCGGGTTTTCATTGTCGGTGGCGCCCGCTAGCGTCAGATGGGTGGATCTCCAGCGCGCCGTAGACCTCGCCATCGCCCTCGCACGGGAGGTCGGTGACTTCGCCGTCGCAGAGCGGGCGACCGCCCGCGTCCACGCGAAGGGCGACCGCGCCGACCTGGTGACGCACGTCGATCGCGAGGCCGAGCGCCGGATCGTCGCGGCCCTCCGTCGCGAGTACCCGGACCATGCGATCCGCGGCGAGGAAGGCGGCGAGCAGGGCGCGGAAGGCAGCGAGTGGCGCTGGCTGATCGACCCGCTCGACGGCACGCACAACTACGTGCTGGGACTCGACGTGTACGGCGTCTGCATCACGCTCTGCCACCACGAGCGACCGGTCATGGCTGTCGTGCACGATTCACCGCGCCACCGCACCTTCTGGGCTATCGAGGGCCGCGGGGCGTTCTCCGCCGGCGCTTCCCCGGAAGCCGGAGTCGCGGCGTCCCGCCTCGCCATCGACGGAGCAGGAGAGCTCTCGCACGCGACCGTCGCGTTCACGCAGGGTTACGGCGTCGGTCATGACGACCCGCGCCGCAACCAGCTGTTCGACCGCCTCGAGCGCCGCGCGAAGCGGGTGCTGCGCAGCTGGGCTCCGTCGTCCGACTGGGCGCTGCTCGTGACGGGCGGGCTCGGCGCCCTCGTGGCCTACCGCAACGAGATCTGGGACCTCGTCGGCGGCGCGCTCATCGCGACCGAGGCGGGAGCGGCATCCTGGACCTCCGCAGACGGCGACCTGGTCATCGTCGGCCGGCCGGATGTCGTCACAGCGCTGCGCGAGCTCGTCACTCGCTGACCGGCACGACGATCGGCAGTTCGCGGACGGGCACGAGCACGATGTCCTGCACCTTCCAGTCGAGCTCGACGCAGCCTTCGCGGGCAGCCTCCAGCTCGTCGAGGCTCGGCATGCGCCCGTCGCGCGGCACGACGAACGACTCGACGTGGAACACGTGCCCCTCGTCGCGCACCCGGCTGCCGACAGCCGACACCCAGGGCAGACCTGCGAGGTACGCGTCGATCTCGCCTGCGAGCGGATGGGGCTCGGCCTCGTCGAACGTCGTGGCGCGCGCGTCCATGAGATCGACGATCGCGGCCCGCAGGTTCTTCAGTCCGTCGCGCAGGATGCCCGACGCGATGAACAGCGCCGCCGCCGCGTCGAGCCACCACAACCCGAGCCCGATGCCGGTGACGCCGACGATCGAGCCGACGGCCGTCATCCAGTCGGCTTTGTTCATGTCGGCATCCGCGTAGAGCACCTTGTTGTGCAGCTCGCGCGCCAGCTTGAGCTTCGCGCGCCCGAGGAGGACGGGCGGCACGGCGGTCATCGCCATGACGCCGATCATGAGCCACCCGAGCCAGATCGACGCGCCGAACAGCTCGACCGTCCCGATCGTCGGGTGTTCGCCGCTCAGCAGCCCGATCCCCGACTCGACGATCAGGTAGGTGCCCATCGTGGTCAGGGCCACGGCCGCGACCAGGTGGCCGACCCCGACCGAGCGGTGATAGCCGTACGGATGCTGGAGCGTCGGCCGCCGACGGTTGACCCGGATAGCGATGAGGAACGCCAGCGGCGGGATGAACGACAGCAGGTCCTCGATCCACGCCGCCTTCATCGCCTGCGAATTGCCGAGCACGAGGAAGACGAGGGTCACCGTCACCGCGAGGAACCCGATGGTGATCCACTCGAGCCGCACCGCGCGGCGCAGCACCTCGACCTGACGTTCCGGCAGCTCGGTCTGCCCGAACCGCACCTCCGACCGGTTCACAGCTCGCCCGCCTTCGCCCGCTCCGAGAGGAACGTCTCGAGGCGCGAGAGGAACGCGTTCTCGCCGAGCGGCACGAGCATGACGACCTTGAGCGTGCTGCCGTCCTTCGCCGTCGCTTCGGCGTAGGGGCGGGTGACCCCCGCCTTGTCGGTCCACGGCGTCTGGTCGGTGATGCCGCCGGCGATGAGGTCGAGCCCGCCGTTCTCGAGCTCGCGCACCAGCGCCTCCTCCGACCCGACGGTCCATTCCACGTCGGCGTCGAGTGACTCGGCAAAGGCTCGGATCGCGTCCGGCTCGCTGCCCCGCGGCTCGTCGCCGTCGACCTGCACCCACTCATCGTCGGGGGAGACCCCGGCCCGCAATGTGCCGCCCTCGACCGAGGCGAGCGTGCCCGACGGGTCGGTGGGGATCGATAGCCCGCACCCCGTGAGCGCGAACGACGATGTCAGCAGCAACAGGACCGCGCCGACCGCTGCGGCGAGCCGGTGGTGCATGAGACCTTCCTCCTTGCGTGTCTGATCGATACATCCGATCTGCGCCATCACCCTGGCGCGCGCGCCGCGATCTCCGTAAGGGGGTTGCGTCCGTGTCGATAGGATGGGGTGCAATCCCTCCTCGACAGAAAGGGAGATCCGCATGCCGGGAATCGTCATCGTCGGCGTCCAGTGGGGCGACGAGGGCAAGGGCAAGGCCACCGACCTGTTGGGCGACCGCACCGACTGGGTCGTCAAGTTCAACGGCGGCAACAACGCCGGGCACACCGTCGTCATCGGTGACGAGAAGTACGCCCTGCACCTGCTGCCGAGCGGCATCCTCTCGCCGGGCGTCAACGCCGTCATCGGCAACGGCGTCGTCGTCGACCTCGAGGTGCTGTTCGCCGAGCTCGAGGCGCTGTCGGCGCGCGGGCTCGACATCTCGCGCCTCAAGGTCAGCGCCAACGCGCACCTGATCACTCAGTATCACCGCACGCTCGACAAGGTGACCGAGCGCTTCCTCGGCAAGCGTCAGATCGGCACCACCGGCCGCGGCATCGGGCCGGCCTACGCCGACAAGATCAACCGCGTCGGCATCCGCGTGCAGGACCTCTTCGACGAGAACATCCTGCGGCAGAAGGTCGAGGGCGCCCTCGACCAGAAGAACCACCTGCTGGTCAAGGTCTTCAACCGTCGCGCGATCACCGCCGATGAGATCGTCGAAGACCTGCTCTCGTACGCCGATCGCCTGCGTCCGATGGTCTGCGACACGGGCCTGCTGCTGAGTGAGGCGCTCGACAACGGCGACGTGGTCGTCTTCGAGGGCGGCCAGGCCACGATGCTCGACGTCGACCACGGCACGTACCCCTTCGTCACGTCGTCGTCGGCCACCGCCGGTGGCGCCGCGACCGGATCGGGCGTCGGCCCCAACCGCCTCGACCGTATCGTCGGCATCGTCAAGGCATACACGACGCGCGTCGGCTCGGGTCCGTTCCCGACCGAGCTGTTCGACGAGAACGGCGACTTCCTCCGCTCGCGCGGGTTCGAGTTCGGCACGACGACCGGCCGTCCCCGCCGGGTCGGCTGGTACGACGCCCCGATCACCCGCTACGCCACGCGGATCAACGGCATCACCGACCTCGTGCTCACCAAGCTCGACATCCTCACGGGGCTCGACCGCATCCCGGTCTGCGTCGCGTACGACGTCGACGGCGAGCGGTTCGACGAGGTTCCGGTCAACCAGTCCGACTTCCACCACGCCAAGCCGATCCTCGAGTACTTCCCCGGCTGGAAGGAGGACATCTCGACGGCACGCACGTTCGACGACCTCCCCACCGCGGCCCAGGAGTACGTGCTGGCCCTCGAGAAGATGAGCGGCACCCGCATCTCGGTGATCGGTGTCGGGCCCGCCCGCGACGCCGTCATCGTCCGCCACGACCTCGTCGACTGACGTGCGGCTGCTGCTCGGCGGCTACACCGCCGACATGGGCGGCGAAGCCGCCGGCATCGGGCTGCTGCACGCCGGCGATCCCGAAGGTGCCACCGCGGACGGTCAGCTCTCGCTGCGGCCCGAGTTCGTCGCCGCGTCGTCGCCGTCGTGGGTGGCCCGCCACCCGCGCCTCGACGTCGTCTATGCGGCTCTCGAGTTCCGTGGCGAGGTGCAGGCCTACCGGCGCACCGGCCTCGACGCGTGGACGCCGCTCGGCCGCCCCGTCGCGGCGGGCGAGGCGGTGTGCCACGTCGCCGTCGCCCCCGACGGAGCATCGCTCGTCGCGAGCTGCTGGAGCGACGGCCGCGTCGTCCGCATGAGCGTCGACGCCGCCGGCATCCCGTCAGCGCCCGTGATCGCGCCCGCCGCCGTCGACCCGTATGGGCCCGACGCACCGGCCGAGCCCACGGTGGACGACATCGACCTGGCCGCCGCTGCGCGGGCGCTCCGAGAGGCGGCCGGTCCCGAGTTCGACCATCTGGTGCCCGGCTCCGACGCGCCCGCCGCGCCGCATCCCGGTCCCGATCAGGATGCCGAAGCCCCGCGTCCGTCGCGATCCCACCAGGCGCGGTACCTGCCGGGCGGCCTCATCGTCACGACCGACATGGGCCTCGACCTCGTACGTTTCTGGCGTGACAGCCCGCGCGGGCTCCGGCTCGTCGAGCAGGTCGCCCTGCCGCTGGGCAGCGGGCCGCGCCACACGCTCTGGCACCCGAGCGGCCACCTGTACGTGCTCACGGAACTCTCGCGCGAGGTGTTCGTGCTCGGTGCCGACCGTGAGGGGCGATGGCGGATGCTATCGGCGACCGGTCTTCTCGGCGCTCTCGACGACGACACCGCCGCTGAGATCGCCATGACGCCGGACGGCGAGGCCATCTATGCCGGTGTCCGTGGCAGCAACACCCTCGGTGTGCTGCGCGTGCGCGACGCCGGCGACCGGCTCGAGCAGCTCGCCCTCGTCGATGCGGGCGTCGACTGGCCGCGCCACCACGTCGTCGTGCGCGACACCCTGCTCGTCGCCGGGCAGCTCTCGAGCGAGGTCGTGTCGATGACACGTGACCCCCGGACCGGCGTGCCCGGTCGCGTGCGCCACCGCGTGACAGCGCCGAGCCCGACCTGCATCCTGCCGGTCGCGTGATCGCGTGCCCCGCCGCGGGGCTCAGTGGGGCAGCTTCTTGGCGTCCTGACGCGGGATGACGATCTGGTTGATGATCAGCAGGATCGACGCGGTGACGGGGATCGCGACGAGGGCGCCGAGCAGGCCGAGCAGCGTGCCGCCGACCAGCGCGCCGATGACGACGAGTGAGCCGGGCACCGAGACCGTGCGGTTCATGACCCGCGGCGTCAGGACGTATGCCTCGACCTGCATGTAGAGGAGATACACGGCTGCGAAGATGATCGCCTGCACCGGCGCAGTCGGGTTCGTCAACAGGGTGATGACGGAGGCGCCCACCCAGAAGATCACCGTTCCGACGAGGGGGATCAGGGTGATCGCGAAAGCGAGCACGGCCATGAGGGCCGCGAACGGGACGCCGAGGATGGTGAGCACGATGAAGGCGAACGTCGCGTTCATGAGCGCGAGCACGACCATGCCCGACAGGTAACCGCCGATCGACTCGGTGATCTGGCGGGTCATGTCGGCGACCGTGGCCCGTGACCGGGCCGGCGAGATGCGCACGAGCGCGTTCTTCATGCGGGGCAGCGACGCGAGGAAGTACAGGCTCAGCACGAGCACGATGATCGAGCCCGAGATAGCGGTCACCACGTTGACGCCGACCTGCAGCAGGCCGCCGCCGATCGCGGCGATGTTGGAGGGGTTGGTGACGAAGCTCTGCACCTCATTGATCACGTCGCTCAGGCTGTCGCCGAAGGTGTCTTCGGCCCATCGGACCGTCTCGCTCTTCAGCACATCGTTGACGATGTTCGGCACGTCCTTCGCGAACTGCTCGACCTGGCGCACGACCGGCGGCAGGACGACCCACAGGATGCCGGCGATGATGAGCGCGAGCGCGGCGAACGTGATCACGATGCCCCACGCTCGCGGGATGCCGCGGCGCACGAGGAATCGCACGACCGGGTCGAGCGCGAGGGCGACGAACAGGGCGATTGCGACGTAGATGAGGACCGTCGACAGGCTCGAGATCGCGAGGCCGAGCACGATCGCGGCGAGAGCGCCGAGCGCCAGGAAGAAGCCCGCGGCGAACGGGCGGGAGAGCGCGCCCCAGATGGGCTGGTCGCGTGTGGCCTGCTCGGAGACGGGCACGGTGGGGTCCGCGGGCGCGGGGCCGGTCGAGCGAGGCTTCGTCATGGTCACACTCTAGAGGCGGGGTCGGCGCTCCGTGAGGGGCGGGGCGGAGGCCGTCGAGCAGATAGGGTCGGCGGGGGAGGAGCCACCATGACCGACGCCACGACCGAACTCCATCGCCTGCGCGCGAGCATCGACAACATCGACGCCGCGCTCGTCTTCATGCTGGCCGAACGGTTCCGCTGCACGAAGCAGGTCGGCGAGCTCAAGGCGACGCACGGCATGCCGGCCTCCGATCCTGGTCGGGAGGAGCGGCAGATCGCCCGGCTGCGTCGTCTCGCCGAGGAGGCGGATCTCGACCCCGAGTTCGCTCAGAAGTGGTTCGGGTTCGTGGTCGCCGAGGTGATCCGCCACCACCGCATCGCGGCCGAGGACATCGCCGACTGAGTCTCAGTCGCCGGGAGCCGCGAGCTGCCGGATCGATTGCTCGATCGCCGCGCGCTGAACCGCGTCGAAGTCGAGGAACCCCGTCGCCCGGCTCACCCACAGCCCCAGTGCCGCTGCCACGGCGGTCAGCTGCGCGGGTGTGGCGTCGTCCGGCTGCAGCCAGTGCGCCCGGATGCGATGCCATTCGTCGTGCATCCGCCGCCCGCCGATGGTCTCGACCGCGAGGCGCAGCTCGGCCGGTGTGGCGTCTCCTTCGAGCATGCCGGCCACGAACGCGGCGAATCTGTGCGGGGGATCGTCGGGTTCGTCGGCCGCATGGGATGCCGCCGCCTCGGCCCAGCCGTCGATCAGCCGGCCCGCGACAGCCTCGAGGATCAGCTGCCGCGTCGCGAAGTGATAGACGATGCCGCTCTTGGTGAGACCGGTCTGCGCCGCCAGGTCGTCGTAGGTGACCGATTCGGCCCCGGAGGTCGCGAACAGCTCGACGGCCGCGTCGATGATGAGCTCGCGGTTACTCGGCCGCACGGGGTGCTCCACTCGCCGCGGTGTCACCGGCTCGCCACATCGCGAGCGGGCCGGCGCCGTCGGGCCAGGGCAGCCGCGTGAGCGGAACGAAGCCGTGCCGGCGGTACAGCGCGGTCGTGCGGTCGTTCGACGACTCGAGGTAGGAGGGAGAGCCCTGGGTGTCGATCAGCTCGAGCCGAGCTGCCAGCAGGGTTCCCCCGATGCCGCCGCCGACCGCGTCGGGCGCGACGCCGACCGCCTTGAGGTACCAGTGCGGGACGGCGGGCCGGTGGGAGTCGATCGCGTCGGACACGCGGAGGGCGCGCGCGAGGCCCCCGATCCCGATCGCACGGGCGTACTCGGGCAGGGCGGCCGTGCGCATGCCGGTGTCGCCCGGACGCGACCACACGGCCACCCCGATGAGCGTCCCGGTATCGGGATCGCGAACGCCGTCCACGGTGCCGTTCTGCAACGGGCCGCCCAGCAGGATGGCGCGGAACAGGCGGTGGCGCGCTCGCTCGTCGTGCGCGCGCTCCTGCAGCAGCGCGCGCGTGGGGGCATCGTTCGCGAACGCGCGGGTCAGCAGGTCCGCCGCCACGTCGATCTCTCCGCGGGTGACAGGGGTGACGGTGCGGGACGTCGTACGGGTCATGCCGTAACTGTACGTGCACTGCACATACAGTTGTCTGTGAGTCGACTGTCCATTCGGGCGCGTGCGCGCGCGTTTATCCGAATGGCCGGTCAGCGGTCAAATCCTCGGTTCGATTTGCGACCTCCCTGTGAACGTGAAACGTTGGATGAGGCCCTCCGCGGGCCACTACCCGACCAGTCCGCGGTCGCTGGTGGCAATCTCCTGAGGTTCCAGACCGGCGAGCGTATGGTCGGCGGCCTGTGCTCGTGGGTCCGACATCCGCAGCCGAGACGCCGTCGCGAGACGCGCCGAGAGGTCGCCACCCGGGCGTAACCGATGCAGCCTGCACCGGCTGCCGAGGTGACCTGTGACCAGTCCGTCTTCTTCGGGGGAAAAGACGTCCCCCGCTCTCGAAGCCAAGAATCTGTACAAGGTCTTCGGGCGCAACCCGAAGACCATCGTCGAGAAGCTGCGGGCCGGCGCCCAGCGCAACGAGATCTCCGACGCCGGGACCGCCGCCGTCATCGACGCCTCCTTCACCGTCCAGCCCGGCGAGATCTTCGTCATCATGGGCCTGTCCGGCTCGGGGAAGTCGACCCTCATCCGCATGCTCAACGGCCTGCACGACGCCACCGCAGGAACGATCACCGTGAAGGGCGACTCGATCACCGATGTCGCGCCCGCCCGGTTGCGCAGCATCCGTCGCGAGCGCATCGCGATGGTCTTCCAGCACTTCGCCCTGCTCCCGCACCGGACCGTCGCCGCCAACGTCGCCTACCCGCTCGAGCTTCGCGGCGTCGGCAAGGTCGAGCGCCTCGCGAAGGCCGAGGAGATCCTCGCCCTCGTCGGGCTCGAAGGCTGGGGCGACAAGCTGCCGTCGGCGCTCTCCGGCGGAATGCAGCAGCGCGTCGGCATCGCCCGCGCGCTCGCCGCCGACAGCGACATCCTGCTCATGGACGAGGCCTTCAGCGCGCTCGACCCGCTCATCCGGCGCGAGATGCAGGAGCAGCTGCTCGAACTGCAGCAGAAGCTGCAGAAGACGATCATCTTCATCACGCACGACCTCAACGAGGCCATGTTCCTCGGCGACCGCATCGCGGTCATGCGCGACGGCCGCATCGTGCAGATCGGCACGCCCGAAGACATCCTCACCGACCCGGCGAACGACTACGTCGAGCAGTTCGTGCAGGACGTCGACCGCGCCCGCGTCCTCACGGCCGCGAACGTCATGGAGCGGCCGCGCCCCGTCGTCGCCGAATCCGCCGGTCCTCGCGTGGCCCTCAAACAGATGCGGGATGCCTTCATGTCGGCGGCCTACGTCGTCGGGCGCGACCGCAAACTGCTCGGTGTCGTCACCGACCGCGACGCCGTCAAGCTCGTCCGCCGCGGCGAGTCGGCGCTGTCTTCGGTCATCAAGCCCGCGCCGCAGACCGTCGGCCAGGACGAGGTGCTCATGAACCTCTTCGTCCCGGCCGTCGAGTCGCCGCTGCCGCTCGCCGTGACCGACGCGGAGGGGCGCCTCGTCGGCGTCATCCCCCGCATCACCCTGCTCGCCGCCCTCGGCCCCGGGCCCGGCGCGACGGAGGAGATCACGATCCCGCTGCAGCCGATGCCGCAGGCCGCGATCGATGAGGTGCTCGCGGAGGCGACCGCCGTCGACGGCGCCGCTCTCCAGAACGGGGAGGTGCGCTGATGGATGGGTTCCGCATTCCGCTCGGCCAGTGGGCCGAGGTCGCGGTCGACTGGATCCGCGACAACCTCTCCTGGCTGCTCGGCGCGGTCTCGACCGCGGTCGGCTGGCTGGTCGGCTCGCTCGCCGACCTGCTGCTGAGCGCACCGATCGTCGTCGTCATCGTCATCGCGGCGCTGCTGGGCTGGTTCCTGCGCTCGTGGAAGTTCGCGATCGGCACCGCGATCTCGTTCGCGATCATTCTCGGCGTCGGCCAGTGGGTCACCGCGATGCAGACGCTCGCACTCGTCGTCATCGCGACGCTCATCGCCGTCGTCATCGCCGTTCCGCTCGGCATCCTCGCCGCGCGCAGCGACCGCTTCAGCGCGATCATCAAGCCCGTCCTCGACCTGATGCAGGCGATGCCGGGGTTCGTCTACCTCATCCCCGCGATCGTGTTCTTCAGCATCGGCTTCGTGCCGGGTCTGGTCGCGACCGTCATCTTCGCGCTGCCGCCGGGCGTGCGTCTGACCGAGCTCGGCATCCGCAGCGTCGACTCCGAGACCGTCGAGGCCGGGCACGCGTTCGGCGCGACGCCGGGGCAGATCCTGCGGGGCGTGCAGCTGCCCCTCGCGATGCCGACGATCATGACGGGCGTCAACCAGGTCATCATGCTCGCGCTCTCGATGGCCGTCATCGCCGGTATCGCCGGTGCTCCCGGCCTCGGCAAGGAGATCGTCCAGGCGATGTCGACCGTCAACATCGGCACGGGTGTCGAGGCGGGCCTCAGCGTCGTCATTCTCGCGATCTACCTCGACCGCCTGACCTCGGCCCTCGGTGACATGAAGGGCCAGAAGGGCTCGATCCTCGGCGTGATCGGCCGCCGTCGCACCGCGGCCGCCGCCGCGACCGCCGCGGAGAAGCGCGAGCTCGCCCCGGCTGCGTGAGCCGCGGCATCCCGAACGTATCCTCCCTGCACCACCCATACGGAACGAATGAATCCATACGGAAGGCACACGATGAACAAGCGACACCTCACCGGGATCGTGGCGCTCGGCGCCGCGGCATCCCTGGCCCTCGCCGGCTGCGCGAGCGGTAACCAGGCCGAAGGCGGCTCTGGCGAGAGCGGCGACAGCAAGGGCACCATCACGCTGGGCTACCTGCCCTCGTGGACCGACGGCCTCAGCACGGCGTACCTGCTCGAGAACCAGCTCGAGCAGCTCGGCTACACCGTCGAGATGCAGGAGCTCACCGAGGCGGGCCCGCTCTACGCCGGTCTCGCGCAGGGCGACGTCGACATCTACCCGTCGGCCTGGCCCGAGCTCACCCACGCCTCGTACATGGAGCGCTACGGCGACCAGATCGACGACCTCGGCGCGTACTACGACAACGCCAAGCTCACGATCGCCGTGCCCGAGTACGTCGACATCACCTCGATCGAGGACCTGGCTGCGAACGCCGACCGCTTCGGCGGGCAGATCTACGGCATCGAGCCGGGCGCCGGGCTGACCAAGCAGACCCAGGAGTCGATGATCCCCGAGTACGGCCTCGACGGCACGTACGAGCTCGTCACCTCGTCGACCGCGGCGATGCTCACCGAGCTCGACACCGCGATCGCTGCGCAGCGCGACATCGTCGTGACCTCGTGGCGTCCGTTCTGGGCCAACGAGCGCTACGGTCTCAAGGACCTCGAAGACCCGCGCGGCGCGATGGGCGACACCGAGGCGCTGCACTTCCTCGCGACGTCCGGCTTCGCCGACGAGCACCCCGAGGCCGCCGAGCTGATCGGCAAGATCAAGCTCGACGACGAGCAGTACGCCGCGCTCGAGGACATGGTCGTGAATCAGTACGGCGAGGGCAAGGAAGCCGAGGCGATCACAGCCTGGCTCGAGGAGTACGGCAGCCAGGTCGACGGTCTGCAGACCAGCTGACCTCGTCTGAGTGACGACGAAACCCCCGGGAGCTGCTCCCGGGGGTTTCGTCACTCCGGCCGGTCGCCGCGCGACGGGCGGTCGCGCCGCATCCGGTTCCACATCTCGGTCGACCGGGTGATGGCGCGTTGCGCGTTGTCGAGGAGGTCTTGCGCGACCTCGGCCCAATCGGGCGAACGGTCGTCGGGCTCGGGAAGCTCGCGAGGCGTGCCCTGCCGCGCGGCGCGCTCCGCGGCGTCGAAGGCATGGGTAGCGCGCCGGACGGCTTCGCGATAGGCGCTGTAGTCGGCCGGGGCCATGCGAACCTCGCGCGAGGCCGGGCGCAGCCACGACGCCTGCTGGTGCTCGCGCAGGAAGAGGTCCATCGGCGGCCAGCGGGCGTCGAGCATCATCGGGAATCCGATGGCCTTCGCGGCATCGGTCTCGTAGTCCATCCACCGCGCCAGCAGTGCGTCGTGCTCGGCCATCAGCCGGGCCAGCGGCATCCGGTCGACCTCCTTGCGCGACGCGGGCATCATCGCGCGCGCGGCCTGTACGCCTGCGCGCCGCGCCTTCAGCTCGGCGACGGCGGCCCGTGCCTGGCGCTCGGCGATCTGCAGGCGACGACGGGCCTCGGGCACCGCACCCGCGGTCGCCCGGGGCGTCGCCTTCTCGGCCTGCGCGCGCATCAGCTCGGCGCGCGCGACCTTCAGCTGCGCGCGGGCATGGGTGACGCCCTGCTGCGCGCGGCGGAGGTCCAGCTGGGCGGCATCGAGCTCGAGGCGACGCTGCGACGGCCGTCCCCGGCGCAGGCCGGCCCAGCCGAGGGCGCCCGCGCTGGCTCCCGCCGGCGCGATCCACCACCACTCGGCCGCGAGTGCGAGGATCGGATCCACTTCTTCAGCCTACGCACCTCGACGCGCCGCGTCTTCGAGCCAGCTGGGGATACACCTGTCGGACTGGTGGTGCTGGTGTACGGTCGAACCCGCCGTGAGGCCACACCAGCCCCACGGGTCCTACGGATGTATCAGCCGAAGAGCAGCGCGAAGACCGTCGAGCCGCCGCCCACGAGGATGAGCGAGACGATCGCGACCCACGCGGTCACGCGCAGGCGACGCGAGCGCCCGCGCGCGAAGCCGGCGTACTCGTCGTCCTCGCCCTGCGGTGTCAGGTCGCGCCCGCTCATGCCGCGCTCATGACGTCGGCACCTCGTCGACGATGTCGCCGAAGGCGGCGGGCAGGGTCGCGCGCGACGTGGCGCGGATCTCGGCGACGGGCACCGAGAACAGGCCCTGGATGTCGAGCACCGACTCGACGCCCTCGGCGGCATCCGTCACGCCGATGCGGATGACGGGGTAGTCGCGGCCCTCGCACAGGCCGCGGAACTTCACGTCCTCCTCGCGCGGCACCGAGACGATGACGCGGCCGGTCGACTCGCTGAACAGCGCGGTCGCGACATCGACGCCGTCGCGCTCGACGATCTCGCTGAGCCAGACGCGGGCGCCGACGCCGAAGCGGGTCGTCGCCTCGGCGAGGGCCTGGCCGAGGCCGCCGGTCGACAGGTCGTGCGCGGCCGAGATGAGTCCCTGCTGCGACGCGGCCTGGATGAGGCCGGCCAGACGCTTCTCGGCGGCGAGGTCGACCTTCGGGGGTCGTCCGCCGAGGTGGCCGTGGATCGTGTCGGCCCAGGCCGAGCCGTCGAGCTCCTCGGCGGTCGTGCCGAGCAGGTAGATGTTCTCGCCGGCATCCTGCCAGCCCGACGGGATGCGGCGGGCGACGTCGTCGACGATCCCGAGCACGCCCACGACGGGGGTCGGGAAGATCGGCTGGTCGCCGGTCTGGTTGTAGAACGAGACGTTGCCGCCCGTCACCGGCACGCCGAGCTCGAGACACGCGTCGGAGAGCCCGTCGACGGCCTGGCCGAACTGCCACATGACCTCGGGGTTCTCGGGGCTTCCGAAGTTGAGGCAGTCGGTCACGGCGGTGGGCACGGCGCCCGTGACGGCGACGTTGCGGTACGCCTCGGCGAGGGCGAGCTGCGCGCCCGCGTACGGGTCGAGCTGGCAGTAGCGGCCGTTGCAGTCCGTCGCGATCGCGAAGCCGAGGCCCGACTCCTCGTCGACGCGGATCATGCCGGCGTCGTCGGGGAAGCTGAGCGCGGTGTTGCCGAGCACGTAGTAGTCGTACTGGTTGGTGATCCAGCTCGTGTCAGCGAGGTTCGGGCTGCCGACGAGCTGCAGGAACTGGTCGCGGAGCTCCTCGCCGTCGGTGGCGCGGGGGAAGGATGCCGCCGAGTCGGCCTGCAGGCCGTCGATCCAGGTCGGGTAGGCGACCGGGCGGTCGTAGACGGGACCATCGACCGCGACGGTCGAGGGGTCGACGTCGACGATCTTCTCGCCGTGCCAGAAGATCTGCAGGCGGCCGTCGCCGGTCACCTCGCCGAGCACGCTCGTCTCGACATCCCACTTGCCGACGACGGCGAGGAACGCGTCGAGCTTCTCGGGAGCGACGATCGCCATCATGCGCTCCTGGCTCTCGCTCATGAGGATCTCCTCGGGCGTGAGCGAGGGGTCACGCAGCAGCACGTTCTCGAGGTCGACGCGCATGCCCGATCCGCCGTTGGCGGCGAGCTCGCTCGTGGCGCACGAGATGCCGGCCGCGCCAAGGTCCTGGATGGCCTCGACGAGCTCGCCCGCGTACAGCTCGAGGCAGCACTCGATGAGCACCTTCTCGGCGAACGGGTCGCCGACCTGCACGGCGGGGCGCTTGGTGGGTCCGCCGTCGGCGAAGGTGTCGGACGCGAGGATCGACGCGCCGCCGATGCCGTCGCCGCCCGTGCGGGCTCCGAACAGCACGACCTTGTTGCCGGCGCCGGTGGCGTTGGCCAGCTTGATGTCCTCGTGGCGCATGACGCCCACCGCGAGGGCGTTGACGAGCGGGTTGCCCTGGTAGACCGAGTCGAAGACCGTCTCGCCGCCGATGTTCGGCAGGCCCAGGCAGTTGCCGTAGAACGAGATGCCGCTGACGACGCCGTGCACGACGCGGGCGGTGTCGGGGTGGTCGATGGCGCCGAAGCGCAGCTGGTCCATGACGGCGACGGGCCGCGCGCCCATCGAGATGATGTCGCGGACGATGCCGCCGACACCCGTCGCGGCGCCCTGGAACGGCTCGATGTAGCTCGGGTGGTTGTGCGACTCGACCTTGAAGGTGACCGCCCAGCCCTCACCGACGTCGACGACGCCCGCGTTCTGGCCCATGCCGACCATGAGGCGGGTCTTCATCTCGTCGGAGACCTTCTGGCCGAACCGGCGCAGGTAGTTCTTGCTCGACTTGTAGGAGCAGTGCTCACTCCACATGACCGAGTACATCGCCAGCTCACCCGAGGTGGGGCGGCGGCCGAGGATCTCGCGGATCTTCGCGTACTCGTCGGGCTTGAGGCCCAGGGCTCCGTAGGGCTGATCACGCTCCGGAGTGGCGGTGGCGTTCTCGACGGTATCTGCGACAGGGGTGCTCACGCGGCTGGACTCCAGGACTCGGGATGCCGGACGCGATCAGTCTAGTTGGCGGGACGAACCGTCGAGTCGCCAGGAAATGCGGATGCGGGCGGTCCGGTACCCGCGCCTTCTGGCGAGTCGACGCTCAGGAGGGCGCGTTGTATGCGCCGAAGAGACCGGTGCCGTGCTCGACGAGGGCGTCGTACGCCTCGCCGTAGGTCGCGGGCAGCGTGCTGCCGGGGTCGAAGCGCGACGTCAGGAGCCCGAGCAGTCCGCGAGCGGGCGGGGTGAGTGGGCGCTTGTGGTGCTTCTCGTCGGGGGCCTTGGTCGCGCCCTTCTCGGGATTGGGCGGCACGTACAGCGACTGCGGCTGCGGCCAGGTGTAGGGCTGGCGCGGCGTCGTGAGGTTGACGGCGTTGAAGATCGGGTTCGCGGTCTCGTCGCGGACGTTGAGCGGCCGCAGCCCGTGCAGCCGGCAGAGCGTGTTGATCACCGATCCGTGGTGCATCTCGTCGTGGATGACTGTCCCGGCGGCGGTGTACGCGCTCACGACGATCGCCGGCACCCGCAGACCGAGGCGGTCGAACGTGAAGCCCATCTCGCCGGGTCCGCTCGCATCCGGCGGCGGCGCGGCCGGCGGCGCGACGTGGTCGAAGGTGCCGCCGTGCTCGTCGAAGGTGATGACGAGCGCCGTGTTCATGGCGTTCGAGCCGGAGGTCGACGCACTCGTGCGGATCGCGTCGTACACGTCCTGCGCGAGTTTGTCGCCGGCGCGGACGTCGCTGTCAGCGCTGTTGGTGATGCGGATGCGACTGCCGTCGGGCAGCTCGAGTTCGCCCTCGCGAGTCGCGCCCCAGGGCGGATGCATGTCGTTGTGATTGAAGACCATGCGCGGCTCGATGAACGCGTAATCGGGCAGCTCGCCGTTCGCGGCATCCTCGTAGAACTGCTCCATGACGCGGAAGTTCGTCTTCCAGTACCGCTCGAGCACGGGCGCGTGGAGCATGCCGGTGAGCGAGACGAGCTGCGTCGCGTCGTAGTAGACGCGCCACGACAGGCCGGCGTCTTCGAGGCGGTTGAAGATCGTGGGTGCTGCGGGTGCGTCGATCCACTTGTCGTAGTTGTCGCCGGTGTGGTTGACGACGTAGCCGTGCGAGGTCGAGGCGTGGAAGAAGCTGCGGTTGCAGAAGGTCTGGGACGGCACGCCGGCGAACCAGCGGTCGTAGACGCCGAACTCACGGGCGAGGGTCGAGATCACCGGCAGCATCTCGGGCGAGAAGCCGCCCATCGCCGTGGCGTACTCGTCGGCGGTCGGCTCGCGCTTCTTCGCGAGGCGGTAGTTGACGATGTAGTCGTGCACGAACCCGTCGTTGCGGGGCGCGCTCCCCGCGGCGGGAGCGTTGTAGGGCGGCTGCAGCCCGTTGCGGGCGATGTCGGCGTTGGCGGGCGGGTCGATCGTCCCGAACAGCTGCGTGTTGACGTGCGGGTAGGTCTCGCCGGGGTCGGGCTGCGGCTGCTGCATGATGTGGTCGGTCGCGCCCGTGTAGACGTGCGCGGGCACGACGGTTCCGTCGGGGGCGGTGTTGGCGTAGTCGCCCTGCAGGATGCCGTCGAAGTCGGCCGCGCTCTTCTCGTCGGCCGTGTAGAGGTGGCCGAGCAGGTTGTCGAAGCTGCGGTTCTCGAACATGAGCACCACGACGTGGTCGAACCCGGCGACGCTCCGCGCCGCGAGGGGCGCGAACTCGGGCGGATGCGCGGTCATCGCCGCCGTCACGGCCGCGCCGGCCGAGCCTCCGACCGCGAGGCCTGCGGCTCCGAGGCCCGCGCGGCGCAGGAAGTCGCGGCGCGACGGGCGTCGGCTGGCCCAGGAGGCGTCCGTCTCGTCGCGATCGTCGTCGGTCACGGGTCCCCTCCCTCCCTGGGTGCTCGGCGATCAGGCTACCCTCACACCATGGAGGACGGCCTGCGTTTCGATCGGGGAGCCCGATACGGTGCGGCGATCGTCGCGGCGATGTTCGGCACCTATCTCGCCGTCGCGTCCGACTTCTCCGCAATTGTGCAGGCGCAGATGTACGCCGGCACCATCACGAACGACATGCCGTACGTCGACACGCTCCAGTTCGTGCTCGTCGTGGCGACCCCCGTCGCCGCGTTCGCCGTGCTCCCGACGTCGCCCATGCGCCGCGTGGGAGGTGTGACCCTCGCGTGCGTCGCGCTGTTCCTCTGGGCGACGTTCGGGCTGCTGCGCGGAGCCGGTCATCTCGCCCACCTCGACCCTCTGTGGGAGGTCGTGCTCAATCAGGGCTTCATCGCGTTGCTGGCCGGGGTGGGCGGCTGGGTGGTCGCGCGCGGCCGGCATCCGCTGTCGTGGGTCGTCGTGATCGTCGCGCTCGTCCCGCCGATCGTCGGCCCCCGACTGGTCGAGGCCAACGTCACAAGCGGCGGCTACGCGCTGGCGATGCAGGGCATCGTGATCGTCGGCGGGCTCGTCGCGACGTGGGCCGCTGTCGGGATCGATCGGTTGCTGCGCCGGCGAATCAGTGGTCGGGATGCAGCGACGCGTCGGCCGGCACGCTCCGCCACGACACGAAACGAACCGTGAGCCCGGCGCGCGTGGGCGCGCAGCAGAACGGCCCGGCCGCCACCTCCGCCTCCGGGTCGAGGGGGGCCACCCGGACGAGCCGCCAGTCCTCGTCGTCGACGCGGGCGCGGATCGTGACGGCTTCGCCCGACCGGCTCGCGCGAACCGTGACGACGCGTCCAGCCCAGTCGGCGACGGGAGAGAGCGACCAGTCCGACATCCCGCGCGTCACCACCGCGCCCAGGCTGTCGGCGCCGTCGCTGTGCTCGATTCCGGCTTTGATCCAGGTCTCGTCGTCGACGCGCAGGAAGACACCCGCCTGATCGAACTGCGCCGAGAAGTCGAGCACGAACGCCACCTCGACCGCTGTGCCGGGTGCCATCGGCGCGAGCAGCCCGTGCTCGTCGTCGTGTACGAACCCGTACGACGTCACGCGCCACGCGTCGCTTCCCTCGCGCGCCGTGACGAGCAGGTCGTGGCCGTCGAGCGCGGTCGCCGCGGGCTCGTTGGTCCACGATCCGGTGGACCAGGCGATGTCGGTCATGTGATTCCTCTCGGGTCAGGCGCGCAGCTGGGCCAGCAGCGCGGCGTGGTCGGTGGTGCCGGCGAACTCGACGATGCGGCCTCCCGCCACGCGCAGGAACCCGAACTCCGCCACGTTGACGTGTCGGCGGGTGGGCCGGATGCCGCGGAACGGGCCGGTGTGCGTGCCGCTCGCGCGCACGTGCGCCGCGATGCGGTCATCCTCGACGACGAGCTGGATGCGGCGCACCTGCCAGTCGGGAAAGGCGTCGAGCACCTCGACGGCGTCGGCCATCCACGCGTCGGCTCCGCCGGGCAGGTGGGCTCGCCGCACGTTCGGGTCGATGAACGAGCGGATGGCGTCGAGGTCATGACGATTGCAGGCGTCGAGGTACTCGGCGTACCAGGCGTGCATCTCCCACGGCTCCATCCGCCCATTATCGGCGGGTGCGACGGGGTACCCCGCCCTCAGCGAATCGCGGTGGCGTTCTCGTAGGCCCGCATCGCGGCATCCTGTGCGTCCGCGAGCGCTTCCTCGGCGGTCTTGTCGCCGAGAAGTGCCGCCGTCACGGCGTTGTTCAGCTCGTTCTGGATGTCCTGTCCGGCGGGGGAGGAACCGAACGACGTGCCGTAGTCGACCACGTCGTAGTAGGTGGCGACGACCTGGTCGAATCCCTCGTCGCCCGATGGAGTGACCCACTTCTCGCGGATCGCCTGGTCGGGCTGCGGCGATCCCGTGAACAGGCCGGTGTTGGCACCGCCGTCAGCGGCGCGCGTCTCGGCGCGCGCTTCGCCCGCCGCGTTCCACGCCTCGTCGCTGGTCAGAGCCGAGACCCACGCGCAGGCCGCCGCGGGGTTCTTCGCTCCGGCCGGGATGACGAAGGCCTGGCCGCCGGAGACCGAGAACGGTTCGCCGTCGCTGTCGCGGAACGGCACCGCCTCGATGTCGATCTGCTCGAGGTAGGGCGAGAGCACGTTCGGGTACCACTGCGCGTTGACCTGTGCGCCGACCTGGTCGGTGACGTACTGATTGGCGTCGCCGAACGTGTCGAAGGCGTCGGTGAAGCTCTTCACCTGCGCGAAACCGCCCTGCGCGTCGTTGATGCGCTGCAGCAGCTCCATGCCGGCGAGGTTGCTCGGGTCGTCGAGGGTCGGCACGCCGTCGTCATCGGTGAGCTGGCCGCCCGCCCCGAGGATCCACAGCGCGGACTGACCGGTCGAGACGGGGTCGAAGCCCAGGCGCGTCGGAACACCGCCGGACTCCTGATACATCTTCTCGACGGCGGCCAGCAGGACGTCGGGCTGCGAGGTGTCGATCTCGTCGGCCGTCACGCCCGCGGCATCCATCACCCGCTTGTTCAGGATGATGGCCGGCGGCTGGTAGAACTGCGGCGCTCCCCACACCTGATCCTCGTAGCGCACGTCGTCGACGACCGACTCGTACCACCGGTCGTCCGCGTCGACATCCTGTGCCTCGAAGCAGCTGTCGAGCGGCATGATGAGGCCCTGGGCCGCGTACTGAGTGACGTAGCGGCGGTCCATCTGCACGACGTCGGGCACGTCGCCGCTCGCGATGCGGGTCGTGAACTTCTGCGAGTCGAAGGCCGTGGCATCCAGTTGCACGTCGACATCCGACAGCTGCTCCGCCGCGTAGTCGAGTCGCGCGGTGCCGACGTCGTCGGCGTTCTCGAAGCCCCACGCCGCGAGGGTTCCGGTGGGCGTCGCCGAGAAGTCGACGTCTTCCGCGGTGCCGGCGTCGTTGCTGCATCCCGCCAGCACGATGACGGATGCCGCGGCCACCGCGGTCGTCCCGATCAGTCGATTGCGCATGTGATTCCTCCTGTCGTGGTTCCGCGCGAGCACGCGGGTCATCCCTTGCGGCCCTGGGTCGCGACGCCCTCGATGAAGTAGCGCTGTCCGAAGGCGAAGAGGATGAGCATGGGCAGCGTGACGATGAGCGATGCCACCATCACGTACTGGTAGTCGCCCTGGCCGCCGGCCGTGGGGCTGTACTTGGTCATCGCGTAGGCGATGCCGAGAGGTGCGGTGAACTCGTCGACCGACCCGGCGTTGAGGTAGATGAGCGCGGACTGCAGGTTGTTCCAGCTCGCCTGGAACTCGAACAGGAACACGATCACGAACGAGGGCACCGACAGCGGCATCGCGATACGCCAGAAGAGTCCCCAGTAGCTCGCGCCGTCGATGCGCGCCGCCTCGAAGAGCTCGCGCGGCAGGCCGAGGAAGAACTGGCGCTGCAGGAAGATGTAGAACGCCGACCCGAAGAGGTTGGCGCCCCACAGCGGGACCCACGTTCCGAGCAGGCCGGTCTCCTTCCAGATCAGGTAGACGGGGATCATCGTCACGGCGCCGGGCAGCATCATCGTCGCGAGCACCAGTCCGAACAGGAGCTTGCGACCGGGGAACGAGAAGTAGGCGAACCCGAACGCGACGATCGAGCTCGAGATCGACACCGCCGTCGCCGCCAGCAGCGCGATCGCGACGCTGTTGAACATCCAGCTGAGCAGCGGGAGCTGGTTCCACACCTCGGCGTAGTTCTCGGGCACGAAGGTCTGCGGGATGAGGCGGTTGTCGAACACCTCGCCGCGGGGCTTGAAGCTCGCCGCGAGCAGCCAGGCGAACGGGTACAGGAACAGCAGGGCGAAGCCCGTCGAGATCGCGGCGAGCGTGACGCGGCCGGCGACGGTCTTCGGGGTGCGGAACCTCGTCGCCATCAGCGGTCGCCCTCGTAGTAGACGAAGCGGTTGCCGAACTTCACCTGGATGACCGTGACGGCCATGATGATGACGAACAGCAGCCAGGCCATTGCGGCGGCGAACCCGAAGTTGAACTGCCGGAACGCCTGCTGGAAGAGATAGATCGCATAGAACAGCGACGCCTCGGGTGATGCGTTGCTCTGATCCCGCCAGAACAGCAGATAGGCCTGGTCGAAGACCTGGAAGGCTGCGATCGACAGCACGATGACGTTGAAGAACATCGCGCCCGAGATCATCGGCAGCGTGATCGAGAAGAACTTCCGCACCGGCCCGGCGCCGTCGAGGGATGCCACCTCGTACAGCTCGACGGGAACGTTCTTCAGCGCGGCGAGGAAGATGACCATCGTGCCGCTGACGGTCCACAGCGCCATGATCACGATGCTGGGCTTCACCCAGGCCGGGTCGACGAGCCACTGCGGACCCTGGATGCCGATGGCCGCGAGCCCCTGGTTGATCGCGCCGGAGTTGCCGTTGAGCAGAAGGAAGAACACCGCCGCCGTCGCGACCGCCGGGGTCATCTTCGGCAGATAGTAGAGCGTGCGGAAGACGCCCGCGCCGCGTCCCATCCGGTTCAGCAGCAGCGCGAGCACGAGGGCGAACATGATCTCCAGCGGCACGGCCATGACTGCGTAGAACAGCGTGTTGCCCAGCGACACCGCCACGCGGGGGTCGTCGAAGAGCCGGGCGTAGTTGTCGAAGCCGATGGGCCGCGAGGAGTTCGTCGCGAGGTTGTAGCTGCTGAACGAGATGTACAGGCTGTAGACCATCGCCCCGACGGTGAAGACCAGGAAGCCGATGATCCACGGCGTCAGGAAGAGGTAGCCCGCCAGCGCCTCGCGCTTGTTGTACTTCTGCCGGATGCGGCTCGGCCGTGTGGCGCGGACCGCCGTCGGTCGCGCGCGAGCGGTGATGCTTATGTCGTCCTCCGGATGCCGTCATACCCGCAGGACCTGGTGGATGCCGTCCTGTGAGGCCGAAGCTAGGAGCCGGGAGAACCGCTTCCCCAGTGGCTTGACACGGCGGCATCCCTCGGGCAGTGCTCGCCGGACAGTCCCGATCAGGCTGACGTGGTCACAGCGACGAGGAGATGCCTGCGTGCTGGTTCATCTCCGCGACGAAGCTGGTCCCCGTCGCGACGACCTCGACCTTGAAGCCCGCCGCATTCTCGAGCCAGCCGGCGTAGTGCTGCGGGCCGCCGGCGTGCGGGTACCGCTCCTGGTAGAGCGGCATCCAGCCCGCGGCCGGGGCGTCGGCCATGATCGCATCGACCTCGGCGGGGGAGCCGCCGTGGAAGGCCAGATGATTCAGGCCCGGCCGCCGACGGTCGTGCTCGGCGCCGACCGTGTTCGGTGAGGTGGTGAGCGTCAGGTAGGCCTCGCCCGCCGCCCACGACTCGCCCTGCGCCCACGTGCTCTCGAGGTCGAAGCCGACCCGCCGAAGCAGCCAGCCCCAGTCGGAGCGTGCGCTCTCGATGTCGCTGACCCAGAGCTCGACGTGATGGAAACCTGCCATGGCTCCAGTCTCGCGCGTGGAGTGAGTGACTCGTTTCGCCTCGTTGTCCAGCCCCGCCGTCGACGCCGGCGGCCCGGGACGTGATGACCCGAGTCGCCGGCCGCTGGTCAATCCGCGACTGTCATCCGATCGAGGTTGACATAGTTCGCGCCGCCCGCCGCGCTGTCGACGCGCAGGTCCACGCGGTTGTACCCCTCATCGAGCGAAACGGTCACCGTACGCGTCTGCCAGTCACCCCAGCCGGACGTCGCGGGGAACGACAGCGGGGTCGTCGCACCGTTGACGGTCAGAGCCCGTGAGGCGACACCAGCCGCGGCGGCGTAGTGGAACTGCAGCTCGTAGGTGCCGGCGGACGCGACGTTGACGTGGAAGGTCGCCCCGGTGCCGTCGCCGATCCAACCGCCGATGTATCCGCGCCCGCTGTATCCCGACTGCCCGCTCTCGGAGATCACTCCCGAGCGCTCGGTGTTCTCGGCCTCGTAGACCCGGGTTCCCTCGACTGGCCCCGTGTAGCCGTCGGGCGTCGCCTGGCTCATGACGGCAACGCTGGCCGCTGCGGCGAGACTCTGAATGGCGGTCGTGCCGAGCTCGGGTGCCGGGGCGGTCCAGTCGTATGCCCCGATGCCTGCGGAGTTGAGGTGGTTGGCCGCCTGGGTCGCGTTGTCGGTGAGCAGCTGCTCGTACTGCGTCTGCCCGGCCTCGTCGATGAGCGCGCGGATGTTGCGCGTGAGGATGGCCTTGAACCCGCCCGTGTCGTCGACGCCCTCGAAGAGGAAGGTGCCCGATGAGGTCAGGTTCGCCACGGCCCAGTCGACCGCCGCAACCGCGCGCGAAAGCTCAGCGGGATCGCCCGAGTCGAGATACATCTCGAGGGCGGCGCCGGCGTAGTTGCCCTGGTTGTAGGTCCAGTCCCAGTCGACGAACTGGCCGGTGCCCTCGATGTGGTCGCGCAGTTTGCCGCCGACGTAGAAGTTTGCGTCGAGCCAGGAGAAGATGGTCCGCGCCTGGTCGCGGTACGAGACGTCGCCCGTCGCGGCATAGATGCGCATCGCCGTGTAGACGGCCGTCGCGTTCGTGGCGACGTTCTTCTCGTTGCGCTCGCCGTCGCCGATGTCGACGTTCTTCCACCAGATGCCGCCGCCGTAGGTCGTGTCGGCGTACTGGGCGATGAAATCGAACATCTCGATCGCGTCGTCGCGGTACTCGACGTCGCCGGTGAGCTCGTACGCGCGGATGGCGCCGCGGGCCCACCATCCGATGTCGTCGTTCCAGTCGTTGTCGCGGAAGTCGGGATACTGCGTCTGAAAGCCGTCGTAGATGTCATCGATCATCTGGCGGGCGTCGGTGCTGCCGGTGCGCTCGTAGACATCCATGACCGTCTCCCACAGCTGCGCCTCCCACCAGTAGTCCGTGTAGAGGCCGCCCTGGGGGCCGTGCGCGTGTTCGGGGTGGATCTGATGGTCGCTGTACGTGAAGAAGTAGTTCGCGGAGTCGTCCCAGAAGACGTCGACGAAGTCGTCGAAGGCCGTCTCGGGCTCGGCCGCGGTCAGCGCGTGCGCCGGTTGCGGGGCCAGGAGGGCCGCCGCGAGCAGCGTGGCCCCGAGGATGGGCAGGGATCTCTTCATCGTTCTCTCCTCAGTGAAAAAACATATTGATTGCCGACCGGTAGACGCCGCCTTTCAGTGGCTTCAGCGTCTTGGGCTGCGCGAGATACAGCGTTGCACATATTTATACGTTTTAATAGACGGATTGCTAGATCCGTCCTATACTCGGGCCTACCGTCCACCGCTGGGCGGGTCCGACACCACCCGAGGAGCAACGTGGCTCACGTGCATTCGGCCTTCATCCGTTCCGTCTCCGATCGTGTGCGGGAACGTCTCGACGACGAGGTCGCCGACATCTTCGAGCGCTGCTTCGAGAACACCCTCGGCACGACGCTCACGGCGATGCCCGACGGGACGCTCTTCATGCTCACCGGCGACATCCCCGCCATGTGGCTGCGCGACTCCACAGCGCAGCTCGCGCCCTACCTGCATTTCGCCGCCGAGGATCAGGCGATCTCCGACATGATCGCCGCCGTCTCGCGGAGACAGGTCGCCTTCGTCCTCATCGACGCTTACGCCAACGCCTTCAACGCCGCTCCCGACGGCAAGGGCCACCAGGACGACCTCACCGACGGCTCACCGTGGGTCTGGGAGCGCAAGTACGAGGTCGACTCGCTCTGCTACCCGATCCAGCTCGCCCATGACCTGTGGACGGTGACCGGTCGGACGGATCACCTCGGGCCCGACTTCGCCGAGGCCGCACGTCGGATCATCGCGCTGTGGCGCGTCGAGCAGGATCACGAGGCGTCCTCGCCCTACCGGTTCCAGCGCTTCGACTGCCCCCCGAGCGACACGCTCGTTCGCGACGGCCGTGGTCCCGAGACCGCGCCGACCGGCATGACGTGGTCGGCCTTCCGCCCGAGCGACGACGCGTGCGCATACGGCTACAACGTGCCCGGCAACATGTTCGCCGCCGTCGAGCTCGGCCACATCGCCGACATCGCCGAGACCGTGCTCGGCGATCCCGAGCTCGCCCGCACCGCGCGCGACCTGAGGGACGATATCGAGCGCGGGGTCGCCGAGCACGGTCTCGTCGTCGACTCCGATCACGGCGAGCTGTACGCCTACGAGGTCGACGGTCGCGGCGGTGTCCTGCTCCTCGACGACGCCAACGTGCCGAGTCTGCTCTCCCTGCCGCTCATCGGGTGGTGCGGAACGGACGACGACCGGTACCTCGCGACCCGACGCTTCATCCTCAGCGACGCGAACCCGACCTTCGTCCGTGGCGTTCTGCCGGACGGCGGCGACGTGCGCGGCCTCGGCAGCCCTCACACCCCTGCCGGTCACATCTGGCCCATCGGCCTGTGCATCGAGGGTCTCACGACCTCGGACGAGGACGAGCGGCGCCGCATCCTGCGTCTGCTCCTCGACACCGACGCCGGCACCGGGCTCATGCACGAGTCGTTCCTCGCGACCGACCCCGAGACGTTCACGCGCGAATGGTTCTCGTGGGCGAACGCCATGTTCTGCGAGTTCGTGCTCGACCTCGCGGGCCTCCGCGTGCTCGTCCGCGACGCGGTCACCGAGGCGCGGCCGTCATGAGCGCGTCGACCGTGGTGCGTCCGGGCTCGGCCGAGCAGACGCCGCGTGCGCAGCGGACGCATCGGCCGGGGAACCCCTCGGCCCGGCAGATGACCCGGAGTGCCTGGCTGTTCCTGCTGGTGCCGGGCGTGCTGTTCCTCGTCTTCATGGCGCTACCGATCGCGATCGCGCTCGTGCTGAGCCTGACGGACTACGCCATCGTCGGAGACTTCGACTGGCTCGGGCTGCAGAACTACGCCGAGATCGCCGTCGACCCGTTCTTCTGGATCGCGCTGCGCAACACCGCCTACTACACGGTGCTCTACGTCCCGGCCGGACTCGTCGTCGCGCTCGGCACGGCGCTGCTCCTCAATCGTCGGCAACGGGCCGTCCGTATCTTCCGCACGCTCTTCTACATCCCCGTCGTGGCTTCGACGGTGGCGACGGCGACGATCTGGTTCTGGATGCTGAACCCGCAGAACGGCCTGCTCAACGTCGTGCTGAGCTGGTTCGGCATCGACGGCCCCGCGTGGCTGTACGAATCGCAGTGGGCGATGATCGCGATCGTCATGATGAGCGTCTGGGCCGGCTTCGGCGCCAACATGATCATCTTCCTCGGCGGACTGCAGGGCGTTCCCGGCGAGCTCTACGAGGCCGCTCGTCTCGACGGCGCGAACGCCTGGCAGCAGTTCCGGTACGTCACTCTGCCGTCTCTCACGCGCACGACGTTCCTCGTATCGACGCTGCTGATCATCGGCGCGTTCCAGGTCTTCGACCAGGCCTACGTCCTCACCAAGGGCGGGCCGGGCAACTCCACCGTGACGATGGTCTATTACATCTACAACAAGGGGTTCGGGGCCCTCGAGATGGGCTATGCCTCGGCGCTGTCGTTCATCCTCTTCCTCATCATCCTCGTGTTCTCGCTCGTGAACGCACGACTCACGAATCGCGGAGGCGTCCGATGACGAACACGCTCAACGGCTCCGTGGACGGCGGCAGCGCCGTCCAGACCGCCCTCGCGGCCCGGACGCCGGTCGCGGCGGCTCCGACCGCTCGTCCGCGGACGCCGCGGCAGCGCGCGGGAACGATCGCCTGGTACGTCGGAGTGATCCTCGTCAGCATCGTCACGGTCGCGCCGCTCGTCTGGACGATCTCGACGTCGATCAAGCCGGCCACCGAGATCCTCTCCGGCGCCCTTTCGCTCATCCCCGACAACCCCACGATCGAGAACTACGTCCGGGTGTTCGACGAGGTGCCGTTCGGGCGGTACTTCGTGAACTCGCTCGTGCTCGGCATCGGCGGCGCGGCGACGAACATCTTCTTCGGCGCGCTGGGCGGCTACGCCCTCGCCAAGCTGCGGTTCCGCGGCCGCACGGCGGTGTTCGCGGTCTTCCTGTCGTCGCTCATGATCCCCGGCATCATCACGATGATCCCGTCGTTCCTGATCCTGCGGTCGATCCCGTTCGCGGGCGGCAACGACATTCTGGGGCAGGGCGGCCTCGGCCTGATCAACACCTACTGGGCCGTCATCATCCCGGGCGCCGCCGGTGCATTCGCGGTCTTCTTTATGAAGCAGTTCTTCGAGACTCTGCCCGACGAGCTCGGCGAGGCGGCGCGCATCGACGGCGCCGGCGAGTTCCGCATCTTCGCGCTCATCTACTTCCCGCTCGCGAAGGCCGGGCTCGCCGTGCTCGGCATCATCAGCTTCCAGGCCGGATGGAACAACTTCCTGTGGCCGCTCATCGTCCTGAACAGCCAGGACATGATGACGGTCCAGGTCGGGCTCGCGTCGTTCGTCAACAACTACGAGACGGCATTCGGCCCGCTCATGGCCGGGACCGTGGTCGCGAGCCTCCCCGTGCTGCTCGTGTTCCTCTTCGCCCAGCGATACATCATCGAGGGCGTCGCGCACGTCGGCACCAAGTAGACGACACTCCCACCCGCAACCACACCATCCGATCACAGGAGATTCCGATGAAGAACACCGTGCGCTCGCTCGCCCTGCTGGGCGTCGCGACCCTGACCGTCACCCTCGCCGGCTGCGGCGGCTCCGATGCCGGCAACGGCGGCGACGGACCCGAGCCCGTCGTCATGTGGGGCTCGTGGTCGGGCGATCAGGTCGCCCAGCTCGAGGCTCAGGCCGCCCGCTTCAACGAGGCGCAGGACGACTACGAGGTCAGTTACGTGCCGCAGGAGCTCGTCGAGGAGAAGCTCCTCACGGCCCTCGCCGGGGGCCAGGTGCCGGACATCGTGCTGTGGGACCGCTATCAGACCTCGCTCTACGCCCCGAAGGGAGCGCTCGCTCCGATCGACGACTTCATCGCCGAGGATTCTGTCGACACCAGCGTCTTCTACGAGCCGGCTCTCGGCGAGATGGAGGTCGACGACAAGCTCTACGGCCTTCCCCTGCTCGTCGACAACCGTTCGCTCGTCTACAACCGGGCGCTGCTCGACGAAGCCGGCGTCGCGGCGCCGACGAACTGGGACGAGCTCCAGGCGGCCGCCCAGGCGCTGACCAGGCGCGACGGCAGCAAGCTCGTGCAGTCGGGCTTCGACCTGAGCGACCCCGGCCTGTTCAGCATGTACCTCGCGCAGGCGGGGGGTGAGCTGCTCAACGACGACGAGACGAAGACCGCCTTCAACAGCCCGGAGGGCCTCGAGGTGCTCGAGTTCTGGCAGAGCCTGCTTGATGACGGCGTGTACTCGCAGGGCTTCGGTGACACGGGCGACGCGTTCGCCGAGGGGCGCACCGCGATGAAGCTCGACGGCCCCTGGGCGCTCTCGACGCTCGACAAGGTCGACGGTCTGACCTACGGCGTCGCGCAGCCGCCCGCCGGTCCCGACGGCGACTCCGGCGCGTACATGGGCGGCTTCGGGCTCGTCATCCCCGAGGGCGCCAAGAACGCGGAGGGTGCCTGGGAGTTCATGAAGTGGTGGACGACCGAGGCGGAGAACGGCGTCGCTTTCGGCGAGATCTCCGGCTGGATCCCCGCGAACATCGAGGCCGCGAACGACCCCTACTTCACCGACGACGAGCACTACGCGGCCTTCATCGAGACCATGAACTACGCCGGGGCCCGGCCGAACGTGCAGGGCTTCTCGGACGTCGAGGGCAAGGCGCTGGTGCCCGCTCTCGAGCGGTTCATGTCCGGCGAGATCTCCGCCGAGCAGGCCCTCAAGGACGCGCAGGAGCAGGGCGATCAGATCCTCGCGAAGAACCGATGACGCGACCGACCCCCGTCTCGGCCCGCGAGGCCGCCGACCTCCCCATCCAGAGAGAAGAGCACGCATGACCCGTCCCGCAGCGATCGTCTGGTCGTCCCGAGCAGATGTCGCCCAGGAGAGCCTCGACCACTTCTTCGGCGTCCCCGGCATCCAGTTCCTCGCGAACAGCCACCCGCACGACCGCGGCGACACCGCGGTGTTCAACTACTGGTGGCTGGCGCATGTCGTCGACGCCCGCATCGACGCGTGGCTGCGGACGGGGGAGGCCCGCTGGCTCGAAGCGGCCGTCGCCGCCCGCGACAACATCGTCGAACGCAACGGCGGCTCGCTGTTCAACGACTACTTCGACGACATGCTCTGGTTCGCGCTCGCACTCGAGCGGCTCCACGCCGCGACCGGCGATCAGCGTCACCTCGACGACGCCCGCGCGATCTGGGACCACGTCGTCGAGCACGGCTGGAACGAGACCCTCGGGTGGAGCCTCGCGTGGCGGAAGCAGCAGCTGGCCTACAAGAACACGCCCGCCAACGGGCCGCTCGTGATCCTCGGCGCGCGGCTGAGCGCGCTCAACGCGTCCGGTGACCACCTCGACTACGCCCATCGGGCGTTCGACTGGCTGACGGCGAACCTCGTCGGACCCGACGGGTTCGTCGAGGACGGTGTCAATCGCAACGATGACGGCGCCGTCGACACGCAGTGGCGCTTCACCTACAACCAGGGGCTCTACGCGGGAGCGGCGGTCGAGCTGTTCCGGCTGACGGGCGACCGCGCGTTCCTCGAGCGTGCCGTGCAGACGGCCGTCACCGCCGTCCGAGAGCTGAGCGACGGTTCGGTGTTCCGCGACGAGGGCGACGGCGGCGACGAGGGCCTGTTCAAGGGCGTCTACTACCGCTACCTGGGGGAGGTGCTCGCGGTCCTCGCCGATGAGCCGGGCTTCGCCGACGAGCGGGCGCTGCTCGAGGCGTTCCTGCGGGCGAGCACCGACGAGCTCTGGCGAACCGGCGTCGTCGACGGTCGGCTGCGTCCCGGCAACGACTGGTCGGAGCCGGCGGGGGAGTGGATTCCGTACTCCACCGCTGTCAGCGCGATCTTCGCGATCGAGCAGCGCGCGCGACGGGAGAGCGCCGAGTCCGCGGGTGAGACGGTGGGCGCGGGTTCCGCCGCGGCAGCCGGTACGGTCGTCGGCGCCTAGGCCGCGCCGCCTCGTTCTGCTCCGCGCACGACGGCGCCTCCTCAGCTGCGAGGGGGCGCCGTCGACGCGCCCGGCATGAGCTCGGTGGGCAGCACGACCTTGTCGACCGTGAGCGGGTGGGCGATCTGCTGCTGCAACGACGCGATGCCACGGCCGCCGAGCTCGGTCTGCGCCTGCCGGATGTGGGTGAAGCGGAACAGGCCCGTGTCGAAGAACGCGTCGGGATGGTCGAAGCAGACGACCGACACGTCGCGCGGGATGCTGAGCCCGAGCCGCGAGCAAGCCTCGCGCAGCATGAGCGCGATGTTGTACTCGGCCGCGACGTAGCCGGTGATGTCGGGATGCTCGCCGACGAACGCGATGAGCCGCTCGATGTCGTCCTCGACGGTGTCGGTGCTGCCGGGCACCGTCGACTCGAGCGTCTGCAGCTCCGCACGGTTCTCCAGGGGCAGGTGGTTCATGGCGTGGGCATGGATGTACCCGTTGCGACGGTCGTCGCTCGATGACACGTGGCTCGACGGTCCCACGAACCCGACGGTGCGGTGCCCGAGCTCGAGCAGGTGCTCGGTCGCCGCGCGTCCTCCGCCGAGGTTGTCGGAGCAGACGGCCGAGACGGGGATGCCGTCGAAGAGGCGGTCGAGGATGACGAGCGGGAACCGGCGCGCGACGAGCTCGAGGGCGGCGGGCGGGATGTACTCCGACGAGCTCGGGAGCAGCACGAGCCCCTCGACGCCGGCGTCGACGAGGGATCGGATGCACGCGTCCTCCTCGGCCAGGTCGCCGCCTGACCGTTTGAAGATGACGTGGGTGTCGGCGCCCGCCGCGGCGAGCATCCCCTCGATGATCTTGTTGCCGAACGTGTCGTCGAAGCTCGTGAGGACGCAGCCCAGCAGGCGGGTCGAGACCTCCGACCCCGCGGCCGGGACGGTCGTCGCGGTCGCGCTCGTCACCACCGTGCCGATGCGCGGACGACGCATGATCATCCCCTCGCTGCGCAGCAGCTCGAGTGCCCGCTTGACCGTGATGGCGCTCACGTCGAACTGCTTGGACAGCTCGGCCTCGGAGGGCAGGCGCTCGCCGACCGGGTAGGTGCCGTTGGTGATCGCCAGACGCAACGATTCGTACACCCGCTTGTACAGCATCCCGATCCTCCTCCGGCTGGAATTCTTATATTTAATCTACAGGGTTGGTGGTCGAAATCCGCCGGTCGTGGCGCGGCTCGCTACGACCGCAGATCCGCGGTCATCTGCACGCGCGGGCCGAGGGCGTCGAGTCCCATGCGCTCCTCGGTCTCGACGAGCATGAGCTCGAACTCCGAACGCGGTTCGGTCACCGCGAAGCCGAGGCGCGCGTAGAACGGGGCGTTCCAGGGCACGTCGGCGAAGGTGCGGAGCGACATCCGATCGTGGCCGCGGTCGCCGGCGTAGGCCATCGCCGCCTCGACGAGCATGCGGCCGTACCCGCGGCGAGCGTGCTCGGGCGACACCGACAGCTGTTCGAGGTGAGCATGACCGTCGAGCTCGAGCACATGGACGAACCCGGCGATCACCCCGTCACCGACGTCGGCGACGAGCAGGAATCCCGGTTCCGCAGCGCGCGACGCGCCGGTCGGCGCCGGCCACCAGGTCGGCGGGTCGAGCCGATCGCGGAGCAGTGCGTCGGCGTCATTCTCGATGTCTTCGAGAAGGCTCAGCTCGTCAGGCCTCGGCGGTCGGATGTCGATGGGCACGACCAGATCGTAGCGAGCGGCGGTCAGTCGACGATGAGCCGGTACCCCATGCCCGACTCCGTCAGCAGGTGCTCGGGATGCGCGGGATCGGCCTCGAGCTTCTTCCGCAGCTGCGAGACGTAGAGACGCAGGTACCCGGTGTCGTTGACCTGCTCGGTGCCCCACAGCTCCTTCAGCAGGTCCTGCCGGGTCACGAGCGCCCCGGGGCTCCGCGCGAGGAAGTCGAGCATCCGCCACTCGGTCGGGGTGAGGTGCACGCGCTCGCCGCCGCGGGTGACGGTCTTGGCGGCCCGGTCGATCTCGACATCGGCGAACCGCACGACGGCGACGGATGCCGCACCGCCGGCCCGCCGGGTCAGCGCGCGCAGCCTCGCGAGCAGCTCGTCGATCTGGAACGGCTTGGTGACGTAGTCGTCAGCGCCGGCGTCGAGCGCCGCCACCTTGTCGGCCGACCCGGTGCGCCCCGAGACGACGATGATCGGCACGGCGCTCCATCCCCTCACGGCCTCGATGACGGCGACGCCGTCGAGGCGCGGCATCCCCAGGTCGAGCACGATCACATCGGGGTGCTCGGCCGCGGCCGCGGCGATCGCGGCGGCCCCGTCACCCGCCGCGACGACGTCGTACCCGTGGGCCGCGAGCGTGATGCGCAGCGCCCGCACGAGCTGCGGGTCGTCGTCGGCGAGAAGGACTTTCACCCCTCGATCCTGCCCTCTGGTGCCGCCGACGATGCCAGGGGCAGTTCGATCACCATGGTGAGGCCGCCACCGGGGGTCTGCTCGGGGACGAGCTGACCCTGCATTCCCTCGGTGAAGCCCTTCGACAGCGCGAGCCCCAATCCGAGCCCGGTCGTGTTGTCGGTGTCGCCCAGCCGCTGGAAGGGCGCGAACACGTCGCCGTGGCGTTCGGCCGGGATCCCGGGTCCGTGGTCGATCACGCGGATCTGCGCCCGCTCGCCCAGTGAGCTCGTGCTGATGCGCACCGGCGTTCCGGGCGGCGAGTGGCGGTGGGCGTTGGCGAGCACGTTCACCAGCACGCGCTGCAACAGCACAGGGTCGGCCAGCACGGGCTCGATCGCCTCATCCATCGCCAGCTCGACCGCGCCGGGCCCCAGGCCGAGTTCGTCGACGGCGGCGAGCACGGCCTCGGCGGTGTCGACCGGCCGCAGGGCGACCGCGAGAGCACCCGCCTCGATGCGGCTCACGTCGAGCAGGTCGGTTACGAGCGAGGTCAGCGTGCCGAGGCTCTCGTCGGCGGTCGCGAGCAGCTCGTCGCGGTCGGCGTCGTCGAGTGCGGGGCCGGCTGCGCGGAGCCCCCCGAGCGCCGCGACGGCAGCGGCCAGAGGGCGCCGCAGGTCATGGCTCGCCGCCGAGAGCAGGGCGCTGCGCACCCGGTCGGTCTCGGCGAGCACCGACGCCGAGCTCGCCGCCCGCTGCAGGTCGGCCTGCTCGAGGGCCGCGGCGAGCTGCGCGACGACGACATCCAGCAGTCGGCGTTCCGAGCCGTCGAGCTGCTCCGACTCGCTGCCGTGGAGTTCGAGCACGGCCTGGGGGCCGACGTCGACGCGCAGATGGCGGTCGTCGCGCACGGGCTCGCCGTCGGCGGCGATCACGGTTCCGTCCGACGCGACCAGGCGGGCGCCCGACATCCCGAAGGCCTCGCGCGCCCGCGCGACGAGAGCCGGGATCGAGCCGTCGCCCCGCAGCACGCTGCCCGCGACCGCCGCGAGCAGCTCGGCCTCGGCCGCCGCCCGCCGGGCCGCGCGCGTGCCCCGGGCCGCGCGGTCGACGATGACGCTCACGAGGAGCGCGATGACGACGTACAGGATGAGCGCCCAGGCGTGCAGCGGATCGGAGACCGTCACTGTGTACAGCGGCGCCACGAAGAAGAAGTCGAGCGTCACCCCCGACATCACCGCCGCGAAGACCGCCGGCCACAGGCCGCCGACGAGCGCGACCACCACCACGAGCAGCTGATACGCGAGCACATCGCTCGTGATCGACTCGGGGCTCCGCAGTGCGACGAGCAGCCAGGTGAGCAGCGGCCCGCCGGTGAGCGCCACGACGAAACCGAGGATCCGGCGCCGCACGCTGAGCGCTCCGCCGGCGACACGGGGCAGGGTAAAGCGGCCGCCGGCGGCCGCATGCGTCACGACGTGCACGTCGATATCGCCCGACTCGCGGATGACGGTGGCGCCGATGCCCGGGCCGCTGAGGGCCGCAGCGAGCCGGCCGCGACGGCTGACGCCGACGACGAGCTGCGACGCGTTGACCGACCGCGCGAACTCGACGAGGGCGGCGGGGATGTCGTCACCGACGACCTGGTGATAGCTGCCACCGAGCGACTCGACGAGGGCCCGCTGGGCGGCGAGGGCGGCGGGGTCGGCGGTGCGCAAGCCGTCCTGACCCGACACGTGGACGGCCAGGAGCTCGCCGCCGGCCGACCGGTCGACGATGCGGGCCCCGCGGCGGATCAGTGTCTCGCCCTCGGGGCCGCCGGTCAGCGCGACCACGACGCGCTCGCGCGCCTGCCAGGTGCCCCGGATGCCGTGCTCGGCCCGGTAGTCCTGCAGAGCGCTGTCGACCTCGTCGGCGAGCCACAGCAGCGCGAGCTCCCGCAGCGCCGTCAGATTGCCGAGCCGGAAGTAGTTCGACAGGGCGGCGTCGATGCGCTCGGCGGGGTAGACGAGGCCGGCGGCGAGGCGGTCGCGCAGTGACGGCGGCGCGAGGTCGACGAGCTCGATCGGGTCGGCCGAGCGCACGACGGCATCCGGCACCGTCTCGCGCTGCGCGACGCCGGTGATCTGCTCGACGACGTCGCCCAGCGACTCGATGTGCTGGACGTTGACGGTCGTGATGACGTCGATGCCGGCATCCCGGAGCTCCTCGACATCCTGCCAGCGCTTCTCGTTGCGCGATCCGCCGACGTTGGTATGGGCGAGCTCATCGACGAGCGCGACGCGCGGGGCCCGAGCGAGCACGGCGTCGAGGTCCATCTCGTCGAGCGTGACGCCCCGGTGCTCGATGCGGCGGCGCGCAACGATCGGCAGGCCCGCGGTCATCGCGGCGGTCGCGGCGCGTCCGTGGGTCTCGACGATCGCGACGACGACGTCGACCCCGGCATCCTGCAGCCGGCGGCCCTCCTCGAGCATCTCGTAGGTCTTGCCCACGCCCGGCGCCGCTCCCAGCAGCACCCGCAGCCGTCCCCGCTTCACGGCATCACCCTAGTTCTCCCCGCGCCCGGCTCGACCCGCTCCTGCGGGCCGCGATGCAAGGGATCCGGCCCGACACCCCGCCGAAGGGCGCTGTTGCCCGGCGCGCCGCCCCGCATCCCTTGCACCCGTGCCCGGGAGGAAGCTCATCGCGCGAGGCCGTCCAGCGCCGCGTTCAGCTCGACGACGTTCACCCGCGGCTCGCCGAGGAACCCGAGATCACGGCCGGCCGTGTGCTCCGCAACGAGGTCGCGCACCTCGGCATCCGACAGCCCGCGCTCGGCCGCGACGCGGGCGACCTGCAGCTCGGCGTACGCCGGCGAGATGTGCGGGTCGAGGCCCGACGCCGAGGCGGTGACGGCATCCGGCGGCACGTCCGAGACGGCCACGCCCTCGCGGTCGGCGATCGCCGTGCGCCGCTCCTCGATGGCTGCGACGAGGTCGGCGTTGTTCGGGCCGAGATTCGAACCGCTCGAGGCGGCCGCGTCGTAGCCGTCGCCGGCCGCCGAGGGGCGTGACTGGAAGTACTGCGGCAGCGCTTCGCCGTCGGCATCCGTGAACGACTGGCCGATGAGCGACGAGCCGACGACCTGGCCCTCGGCGTCGCGCAGCAGCGATCCGTTCGCCTGCGCCGGCAGCGCGAGGCCGATCAGCGAGATGAGCAGGGTGTAGCCGACCCCGAGGACGAGGGTGAGGACGACCATCGCGCGGACGGCGACGGCGGAGGTGCGCAGCGAGGCGCGGGCGGTGGACATGACAGGTCTCCAGGAGGGGGCTCAGAAGCCCGGGATGAGGCTGACGACGAGGTCGATCAGCTTGATGCCGACGAACGGGGCGATGACGCCGCCGAGCCCGTACACGACGAGGTTGCGGCTGAGGATCGACGAGGCGCTGGCCGCGCGGTACTTCACGCCGCGCAGCGCCAGCGGGATGAGCACGATGATGACGATCGCGTTGAACACGATCGCGCTCGTGACGGCGGATGCCGGCGACGACAGCTGCATGATGTTGAGCGCGGCGAGCCCCGGGAAGACGCCCATGAACATCGCCGGGATGATCGCGAAGTACTTGGCTATGTCGTTCGCGAGCGAGAACGTCGTGAGGGCGCCGCGCGTGATGAGCAGCTGCTTGCCGATGCGGACGATATCGATGAGCTTCGTCGGATCCGAGTCGAGGTCGACCATGTTGCCGGCCTCCTTCGCCGCCGACGTGCCCGTGTTCATCGCGACACCGACATCGGCCTGCGCGAGCGCGGGCGCATCGTTCGTGCCGTCGCCGGTCATCGCGACGAGGTGACCGCCCTCCTGCTCCTTGCGGATCAGGGCGAGCTTGTCTTCGGGCGTCGCCTCGGCGAGGAAGTCGTCCACGCCCGCCTCTCTCGCGATCGCGGCGGCGGTCAGCGGGTTGTCGCCCGTGATCATGACGGTGCGGATGCCCATCGAGCGCAGCTCGTCGAAGCGCTCGCGCAGCCCGTCCTTGACGACGTCCTTCAGGTGGATGACGCCGAGCAGTGTTCCGGTGCCGGATGGGTCGAGGGTCGCGACGGCGAGCGGCGTGCCGCCGGACTGCGCGATCGCGTCGGCGTGGTGGAGCAGCTCTGCGCGGGCCTCGGGCGAGACCGGCCGCGCCGAGGCGTCGAGCCAGGCGAGCACCGACCCCGACGCGCCCTTGCGCACCTGCGTGCCGCCCGGCAGGTCGACGCCGCTCATGCGGGTCTGCGCCGTGAAGGCCACGGCCACCGCATCGCGCGGCAGCTCGGCCACCACGTGCTGCGAGGCCGCGAGCTCGACCACCGAGGTGCCCTCGGGCGTCGGGTCCGACAGCGACGAGAGGGATGCCGCGCGGGCGAGCTCGGCGCCGTCGACGCCGGTCATCGCGACGAACTCCGATGCGCGACGGTTGCCGTAGGTGATCGTGCCGGTCTTGTCGAGCAGGAGCGTCGTCACATCCCCGGCCGCCTCGACCGCGCGTCCCGACATCGCCAGGACGTTCCGCTGCACGAGGCGGTCCATCCCCGCGATGCCGATGGCAGACAGCAGAGCGCCGATCGTGGTCGGGATCAGGCAGACGAGCAGCGCGACGAGCACCGGGATGCTGACGGGCGAGGCGCTGTACGACGCGATCGGGTTCATCGCCAGCACGACCACGACGAAGACGATCGACAGGCTCGCGAGCAGAATGTTGAGGGCGATCTCGTTCGGTGTGCGCTGCCGCGCGGCGCCCTCGACGAGGGCGATCATCCGGTCGACGAAGGTCTCGCCGGGCTTCGAGGTGATCCGCACGACGATGCGGTCGGAGAGCACCCGGGTGCCGCCGGTAACGGCGCTCCGGTCGCCGCCCGACTCGCGGACGACGGGAGCCGATTCGCCGGTGATCGCCGACTCGTCGACCGTCGCGATGCCGTCGACGATGTCGCCGTCGCCGGGGATCAGTTCGCCCGCCTCGACGAGCACGACATCCCCGAGCCGCAGGTCGGCCGAGGGCACCTCCTCGGTCGCGGCGCCGCGGGCCGCGGCATCCGTCCGCTCGTCGTACGAGACGACGCGGCGCGCGGTCGTCGTCGTGCGGGTCTTGCGCAGCGCCTGCGCCTGCGCCTTGCCGCGGCCCTCGGCGACGGACTCCGCCACGTTCGCGAAGAACACGGTGAGCCAGAGCCACACCGCGATGCCCCACGTGAACCCGGCCGGGACGGTCGTGCCGCCCGAGGATTCGGGTCCGCCGAGGAACGGCTCCGCGATCGCGATCGCCGTCGTGAGGGCGGCGCCGACCCACACGAGGAACATGACGGGGTTCCGCCACTGGGCGGCGGGGTTGAGCTTGCGCAGCGCGCCGGGGAGGGCGGCGCCGACCTGCTCGAGGCTGAACGCGCTGCGGCGGCGCCGTGCCGGGCCGGCGGCCGGCTCGGCGGACGACGGGCCGGATGAGGGCCGGGTTTCGGTCAGAGGGGCAGACATCAGGAGAGTCCTTCGGCGAGGGGGCCCAGGGTGAGGACCGGGAAGTAGGTGAGCGCGGTGATGATCACGACGACGCCGGCGAGCAGGCCCGCGAACTGCGGGCGGTGTGTCGGGAGCGTGCCGGCGCTCGACGGCACCGTGTCTTGTGCGGCGAGCGATCCGGCGAGGGCGAGCACGAGCACGATCGGGATGAACCGGCCGAGCAGCATCGCGACGCCGAGCGCCGTGTTGAGCCACGGGGTGTTGGCGGTGAGGCCGGCGAAGGCCGAGCCGTTGTTGTTCGCCGCGGAGGTGAACGCGTAGAGCACTTCGCTCAGGCCGTGGACGCCCGGGTTCCAGATCGAGGTGCTCTCGACGTCGGCGCGGACGGCCGGGATCGCGAAGCTCAGCGCCGTTCCGGCGAGCACGAGCGTCGGCGTCACGAGGATGTACAGACTCGCGAGCTTGATCTCGCGGGGCCCGATCTTCTTGCCGAGGTATTCGGGCGTGCGTCCGATCAGCAGGCCGCCGACGAAGACGGCGAGGATCGCGAGCACCAGCATCCCGTACAGCCCTGAGCCGACACCGCCGGGGGCGATCTCGCCGAGCATCATGTTGAGCATCGGCATCATGCCGCCGAGCGGTGTGAAGCTGTCGTGCATCGCGTTGACCGCGCCGGTCGAGGTGAGGGTCGACGCGCCGCCGAACAGAGCCGACGCGGCGACGCCGAAGCGCGTCTCCTTGCCCTCCATCGCGGCGCCCGCGAGCTGCGTCGCCGTGCCGCCGCCCGATGCCTCGGCCCACGAGCCGAGGGCGATCGAGGTGAGGAAGATCCCGCCCATGACGGCGACGATCGCGTAGCCCTGACGGTCGTCGCCGACGATGCGGCCGAAGGCGCGCGGCATGGCGAACGGGATGACGAGGAGCAGCAGGATCTCGAACAGGTTGGTCCACGGCGTCGGGTTCTCGAACGGGTGGGCGGAGTTCGCGTTGAAGAACCCGCCGCCGTTCGTGCCGAGCAGCTTGATGGCCTCCTGGCTGGCGACAGGTCCGCCCGGGATCGACTGCGCCCCGCCGGCGATCGTCTGCACGTCGGTGAAGCCGGCGAAGTTCTGGATCACGCCGCCCGCGAGCAGCACGACGGCAGCGACGATCGCCATCGGGAGGAGGATGCGGCCGAGCCCGCGCACGAGGTCGACCCAGAAGTTGCCGATCGTGCCGGAGCGGCGATACGCGAAGCCGCGGACGAGGGCGATGGCCACGGCCATGCCGACCGCAGCCGAGACGAAGTTCTGCACGGCCAGGCCCGCGAACTGCACGGTGTAGCCGAGCGTCGTGTCGGGCGAGTACGACTGCCAGTTCGTGTTGGCCACGAACGAGATGGCGGTGTTGAACGCGAGGTGCTCGCTCGGTGCGGGAAGGCCCAGGCTGAACGGGAGGAGCGGCTGGAGGCGCTGCAGCCCGTAGACGATCACGACGCCGACGAGCGAGAACAGCAGCACACCGCGGGCGTAGGCCGGCCATGTCTGCTCGGCGCGCGGGTCGACGCCGATCAGGCGGTAGACGCCCCGTTCGGCGGCGAGGTCGCGCGGCGAGGTGTAGACGCGGGCGATGTAGTCGCCGACGGGCCGGTACAGCAGGACGAGGATGAGGACGAGGGTCGCGATCTGCAGCGACGCGAACCCGATCTGCGCGGCATCCACGTCAGAACCGTTCGGGCCGCACGAGGGCGACGACGAGGTAGACGATGGCGGCGACGGCCAGCACCGCCGCGAGGAGCGAGAAGACCATCACAGCTTCTCGACCCCCCGGGCGATGAGGGCGGCGACGGCGAAGAGCGCGAGGATCGCGGCGAGATAGATGAGGTCGAGCACGAGATCCGATGCAACACCCCGCCGGATGCCGCTCCCGCGGTCCTCACGGAATCCATACGGCCTCGCGCCCGCTCCTCACGCCGCCCTCACGGTCTGCGTGGCGATACATCCGTCGGATGTCCGGTGCTGGTGTCGCCTCGCACCTGCGCCGAGACGACACCCGCACCACCGGTCCTGCGGATGTATCGCCATGCCCCGCCTCACGGCCGGGTCAGGGGGCGGGGTCAGGGCGCGAGGGGCGAGGACTCGTCGTCGATGACCCCGATGCCGACGGCGTGGTGGCTCGGCTCCTCGTCCTTCTGCTCCGGCGCCTTGGGCTCTTCGCCCGGCTCCTTCGCGACGCTGGGCTCTTCGAGCTCCTCCGTCGAGGGGTTCTCGTCGGGGGCGTGCTGGGCGCCCTCGTCGGCGTGCTCGGCCTCGTTGTCGTGGTGATCGGTCATGTCGTTACTCCCTTCCACCCCCAGCGTGCGCCGATCCGGCCGCCGATGTCACCGGCTTGACGTAGCGACTCGCGTGGCCGAAGCGCACCGGGCGGGCCCCTCGGTAAGGTTCGCGGATGACGTCACGGACCGGCACCCGCGCGCTGAAGCTGTCGTTCGCCTTCGTCGCCGCGGTGCTGTGGGCTGGAGCCCTGCTGGCAGCGATGCCCGCCGGCATCAACGACGGGCCGAGCGGCGCCTGCGCGCACGCCGTGGGCAACCGCCCGGTGTTCGACCTATCCGTGGTGCCCGAATCCGTCGCGGCCCACGGCGCCTGGCAGCTCTTCCCCCTCGGCGTCGGATGCCGCTACACGGCCCCCACCGGGGAGTCGGTGTTCGTCGGGCCGAGTTACGGGCCGTCGATCATCGCCCTCCATGCGCTCGCCGTCACCGTCATCCTGGCCGGTGTCGTCGTGAAAGACAGGTGGCGCGAGCCGCGTCGCTGCGACGACCTCCTGCGGGCGTAGGGTCGCGGGATGGACCCGGAAGCGCGGCTGCACGAGCGCAAGCGCGAGCTCACCGTGCAGCTCGACCGGCTCGATGCCGACGACGACAGCCTCCGTCACGACCGCGCCGACGCCACTGCCGACGATGAGCACGACCCCGAGGGCTCGACGCTGTCGGGGGAGTGGCAGCGCGTCGAGGCTCTACGCCGCGCTGCACGGGCCGAGCTCGTCGAGGTCGAGGCTTCCCTCGCCCGCGTCGCCGCGGGCACCTATGGCGTGTGCGCGAGCTGCGGCCGCGACATCCCGGTCGAGCGCCTCGAGGTGCGCCCTCACGCGACGATGTGCGTCGCCTGTGCTTCGCGCTAGCCGAGCGCGTAGGCGCCACCGCGTCCGCATCCGGCCGAACGTCGGAGAATGACGCGAAATTCGGAGGTATGCGGCGTCCCGGTCCGAGTTTTGCGCCGATCTCCGAAATTTGTTCCGCCGAGTGTCGGAAACGGGGCGAGATGACACGGGGTGTCATGCATTTCGGACCACTCGTTGGCCTGCAAGTCGTCTTTGCCGTGACACTTTCCCGACGGGTGGTGGTCAGCGGAGCGCGCCTCAGGCAGCAGCCCTCCCGCATCCATAACCGCGTTCACTGACCGATCGTCGACAACAAGCTCCCTCGCAAGGGGAACCTCGGTATGAGCGTTCCTGCGCTTGTTCCAGTCATAGAGACTTGGAACGGACATGGTCCGTCAGCGTGCATTTGATCGTGCGGGGTATACGCACCTGTGGTCGCTGGCAACCGCCGGGACGTGGCCCGGAGCTGGTCGGGTACGCTGATCGACCGGCTTGCGGGCACGGACCGATGGGGTCAGGTGCGTTGCGCGAGTTCTTGCGGTCAGCCCGGGTCGAGACTGCGGTGAAGGCGACCAATATCGGACGCGTGTTACCGCTGACGTGAACGCCCAGCGCGCAAGCGTGCTCACGCGATGAACTTCGTGATGCTCACCATCGTCGGCTGGGTATTACTCTCCATTGCCTCGGCCGCCTGGAGCGTCTGCCGCGCGATTCTGTCGTCGTGCCGGATGAAGCGGAGATTGTCGTTCAGCACCTCGCTCGATAGGGCCGTGAAGTTGTGCAGGACGTCGAACGAAGATCCTGAACTGAACCAGATGAAGCGATCTCGGAGCGTAGTGGACTTCAAGAGGCGCACCTCGACGGCTATCGGCAGAGTCCGCCTATGGAGCGCTTTGCTCAAGAAGTCTTCGATGCGTGCCTCATGGCGTGGGCGGTCAGCCGTCTGCCAGTCGCGCTGGAGCTTCCCCAGGATGGACAAGGTCGCGTTCGCCGGCATCGAGTCGGCGAGCGTCTGAATGAGCCACTCGGCATGTGACGTGGTGCTGTTACCGCTGATGAGACCTTCGAGAATGTGCGGATCGAGGATCTTCACTGTGGATGAACGTGCTGCGAGCGGACGTATGAAGGTACTCGCGACGGCGGGGCGGCGTGTCCTGCCTGTCGGGAAGAGGCCGGCTTCCTTCGCAGCAACCACGGCAGGCGACCGGTGGATCGTGCTCGCGAGGACAACATCCGAGTCGTCGACGGTGTTTGATCCCGAGGTGTCGTCGACTCCGAACTCCTCGGCAAGCGCGCGGCTGGCGACGAACACGCGCGCGTCGGTCTGGCCGTCCCCTTCTTCGCTCTTGTGTCGCAGGCGCTCGCCCACACCCATGGCGCCTGGGAGCTGATCGAGACGGTTTAGATCGTTGAGACTGGCCAGTTGCTTGATCCACAGAGTCTTTGACAGGTCGCCGAGGTTCCCGATGGCCCGGAATAGTGCTTCACGATCGGCTTCGGGAAGTGCCAGGATCCCGTGGGCGCCCAGGGTCGTGACAACCTCGCGATGGATCAGCTGGTCACGATCGGCTGGATGATCAGTCAGCGCGTCCGGATCCACCGCGATCGGGAACAGCACCTGCGGCTGGCTCATGCGGTGATCCCGAGGATGTCGGCCAGCCCATCGTCGAAGAACCCGGTTGGCCATGGATCGAGGAGTTCGCCGCGGGCGCCGAGTCGAAGGCGGCGCAGGGAGGCGCCTTCGGCCGCCGTGTTGTCGACGTAGATGACCGCGACGTCATCCGGGCGGAGTTTCCCGCCGCGGATCAGACGCCGCAGGCGAAGAAGGATCGCCTCGGAGTGAGTCTCGACGATGACCTGGTTTCGGCCCATCACTGCAGCAGTCGCGAACAAGTTGCCGAGACGTGCCTGCAAGCGTGGGTGGAGGTGCAACTCCGGTTCCTCGATGCAGATGATCTGCCGCTCGGCATGGACGCACACGTCAATTACTGGCAGAAGCTGGCTCACGCCGTAACCAACCTGGTCGAGGTCGACAGGTGCGCCCGAGCGGACGTCTTTCAGCGTCCACTTCTGCTGGTGCGGATTGCTGAGCTTCCAGATCGGATCCTCCTCGAACACGTATGGAATCTCGAGCTGAGCCAGCATCTGATTCAACAGGTCGAACTCGCCGAATCCCGGCCGTCGCGGCTTCCGGTACCCATCGAACCAGCCGGAGTTGAAGGCGCCACTGACGGGGTCATAGGCCTTGCCCGGGGCGCCGCGATGAGGACCCAGGTAGCGGAGCAGGAAGGCCATCTCGAAGAGTTCGGCTTGCAGCTTCCGGTCGGCGTGTCCGAAAAGCTCGGCATCGATGAGCTTCGTCTCCTGAGACCACGTCTCGTCATCCTCGCTCTCCTCGACGATGAAGGTCGCGAGCTGCGACTCGCCGAAGTCTGAGGGGTGAAAGGGGTCGTGGTCGTCGTCGAAGTTCTCCGGTGTGAACCGCTTGCGGATCACTGGTCCCGCATTGAGCGACCCGAACGATGTGGAGTGGACATCGATCGAACCCACCGGGTTGAGGTCGTAGTCAAGTGCGGCACGTGCACGTCGGCCATCCTGAGCCTTGAAGTCGACGCCGAGCACGAGCGGCGACCGCCATTGATAGCCGCTCGGATCGTCGGGGTCCGGTTCTGCGTACGTCATAAGGCTGCGTGCGCTCGACTCGCTGAACGCAGCGTCCCACGGGCGAAGCGCGTCGTAACGCCCTGAGTCGACGACTTGCATGAGGAGTCGCAGGGCTTTGATCACCGTCGACTTGCCCGCGGAGTTCGGTCCGTAGATCAAGGTGATCGGAGCAAGGGCGATGTCGTGGGCGCCCGCGAACGACCGCAGGTTCTCGATGTGGAGCCGCTCGACCAAGGGGCTCGGTTCCGAGATCCGCGGTGAGGCGGTTTCATCGTGGGTGGTGCGGGCGACCCGGGGCGGCGCCGCGTCTGCCTCATCGTTCGCGAAGGAGGAGAAAATCTCCTCTTCCTCTCGCTTCAGCCGCGCTCGTTCTGCAGCGACGGCTTCGCGCTCACGCTGACGCTGTACGTCGCGCTTGGCCTCCATCGACCTGGTGTCGATTCCGACCCAGTCTGCGCCGTACTCGACGTTGCGGCGCGGTGCATCTGGGCTCCCCGACTCGGGTGTCGCGCCTACTGGATCCGGCATCCCGGCCCCTCTCTGCTGCTTCTCTCGTCAATGTCATTGAACCGTGGACGGGCGTCCACGGTCGAGAAGACGCTCCGCCCGGCAGGTTGCCCTGAGGCCGGGCGGAGCGTCGACGGGAGTCAGCGACGCGTTGCGCGCATCCAGAACGAGCCGTCGCCGTTGCTTACCTTCTCCCAGCCGCCGAAAGCGTGCTGGGAGCCGGAGTGCTGGTGCAGACGGGCATCACTCACCTCCCCGCGTGACCAGCAGTTCTGATCGCGGAAGTTCTTCCCCATGATGTTCACCCCTCTCGGGTATTCGAGTTGCCCGTCGAGACCGTGCGGTTCTCGCGTTGTCTCCACTCTCGGTCGCCCGAAGCAAAGTTGATCGGGTTATGAGGATCGCGTTCGTGTTGTCAAGCCGCCCGCCAAGACTGGTCGCGATTCCCCGCCACTTGCGGTGCTCGATGACGTCGCCGCATGCTGGTCGACTTTGCAACTTCGACCTCGCTGGCTGGGCGAGCGTCTGGGGAGTGCAGAGCGCGCAGTGCTGGAGGGTGCTGTGCGATCGGGCATCCGACCGGAGAAGGAGGTGAATCATGACTCTGCAGAGTTCACCCCAGCCCGCCAGGCACGCGAACCTCGCCGCTACTATCGGCGCGTGCGCCCTGCGCGTTTGGCGCGACCCCGGTTTTCAGACCGTGCTCCGCAAGGAAGCGTGGCAGTTCGTTGTCAACGTCTCTACCGAGGCGCGCGCTGCCGCGCGGCGCTAGGACGTCAGCGATCTCGCTGTCGGTGCTCGCGCTTAGTCTGGAGCCGTGGGAAGACAGAACGGTGACGGTGCGACGGAGCGACAGCGACGGTGTCCCTTCTGCGGTGAGTCCGGCGTCAAGTTCAGCAAGGAGCACTGGCTGCCTGCAGATTGGGGCGAGTACTTCCCGCGGCTCCCGAATCTGATCTCGGCGCGACACGACTATGACGGCGAAAGCACAAGCCGGGTCGAAAACCTCAGCCAGTTCGACAAGCAGTTCGACGGCATCTGTCGGGACTGCAACAGCGGCTGGTTACGGGAGATCGACATTGCCGCCAAACAGGTGGCGATCGATCTCGCGCTCCGGCGACGGACCTATGTGTCAGCTCCCGAGGTGTTGCCTTTGGCGACATCGCTATACCGGGCCGCGCTGATCGGGATGTGGGGTCAGCGGGATGGGTACGGGCTGCCATCGACACGCTTCTCCGAACTGTACGAGCTTCGACGGCCTCCTCGTGACGCCCATGTTCTTATCGGGCACAACGACGAGGGTTTCCTCTACGCCGGCGGGAACTACAGCGCGCTCACGGTCGACGGATCCCGGGAGACTGCGGTTCGCAGTTTCGCTTTTGGCGGTCTCGGCCACCTTTTCGTCGTCGTTATCGTCAGCGAGCCCGAGCTGGGAGCTGTTGTGAACCACGCGGTGCGCGAGGTGAAGCGGGCGGCCGGCGGCTCATTGGTGGCGCTGTGGCCGAACAAGCGGCGACGGGTAGACCTGCCCCAGCACCCCATCTCACGTGACACCGCAGCCCGCGTCACTGAGCTCGGCGTGGCACTGGGGTTGCGTGATCAGCCCGTTGAGCGGACCCCGATCCCCGAGCGGGTCCGCGCGAAGTATCCGACGCGCGACGCCATCAATCGCACCGTTCGGATGCCGACCAAGCAGATCGATTGGTGAGGATCGTCGGAACCGGCGATGCGCGCTGGCATCGATGGGCGCGGTTCCTCGGCGCCGGGCGCCTGGCAGCGCAGAAATTCGTGTCGGAGTGGCGAAAGCTGGGGCAACGTCGGAGGTTTCGACCACACTGATATGGATACAGCGGAGTAAGACATGTGGGAGGGGGCATCCATGTCTGAGGTGGCGTCGAGCACGGCCGACGAGTTGTTGGAGTATCTTCACGCGCGCCTTGACACCCATTTCAGCGGGATGCGGGATGAGCGCGCGCTCCTAGAAGTCGCTGCGCCCGTTTTCGCCCTTGAACATGAGCTTTCTGCCGAAGACCTTGATCTGCTGATCGCGACGGTGCGGACAGTGGTGGCCGAAGGTCTCGGCTCTCGCCATCGTCGGTGGTGGTTGCCGTTCGTCGTATACGCCGCGGAGGCCGGCTACGACTATGTCGGGGATGAGTACTGGCGAAGCTTCGAGCAGCGCACGCCCGGCTGGCGCTCTGAGCACCGCGCTTTGATTAAGTCGTGGTTCACGAAGTTCGCGGCGGCATATGGCGGGGCCGTGCCGACGGGCGCCTTCGCTACGGCGTTCACGATCATCGCCTGGCCGATCACGCACGGCGTGCTGCCGACTTACCTGCAGCGACAACTGGCCCAATTGTTGTACGAGTTCAGCGCCGCCCTCACCTCGGACCTGCTCGAAAACCCACCCGCCCTCGGCCTGAGGCTGGCGCAACGAGCAACGTCGTACACCGAGCGGTTCCGCATCTTCTGCGAGAACACCACCCTCGTCGGGCAGGTCGCCGCCGCGCTGTTGTCCGGGCACGATTCACCCAGCCCGTACCTTCTCAACTCAACACTCGAGCGGATCGTGACTGATCTGTCCAAGGAGCAGCAGGCGCATCACTGGCTGCGAACGGCCCAGCGGTCCGCGCATCGGGCGTGTGGTTTTCGCCCGACCGCGACTCAGGGGCAGACAGCATCGGTGCCGCACACGCAGCCACGCGCGACCGATCCGCGGTTGTATCTGCGTCTGGGGGACCAGTGGAACGCCCATGCGGAGCTCCCCGACTTGACGCCGCTGGGGGCGGGGTTGCCCGACGTGTTCCGGCAGTTGCGGGTGTCGCGGGGTTTCGTTAATGGCGCCGACCGGCACGTGCCGCCGAGCGGACTGCTTTACCCCGGCCAATCGGTGCAGTTCGCGACGTGGCCGCGTACCGATCAAGCCTTCCTGCGGCTGGACCGGGCGCAGGCGGAGACCAACCGGATCCTGGCAGACCAGTGCGTCATCACCCCGGGGCCGTGGTGGCTGTTTCGCCGCCAAGGCGCGGGCCTGGCGACCGAAGTGAAGGGCAAGTTGGTTCGCCCCGGGCACCGCTACCTGCTGATCGGGGCGAGTGCGCTGACCCCGCCGACGGTGCCGTGGATTGCCGAGGTGGGAATCAACGTTGAGGGGGTGCGCGGCTACGAGCTCACGGTCCCCGAGCAGGTCAGCGAGAAGGATGCCGCCGCGCTGACCGCCGGCGGCATCGCTGTGCTCACTCACGTCGCCATCCGCCCGGTCGGCATCGTCGCCAGCGCATGGGACGGTGAGGGCGAAGCCGAATGGGTTGCGGGGGAACCGGCAATCCTCGGGATCCGATCCGAACTGGCCCCGCAACGGTGTCGGCTGACGATTGGCGGGGACGTGTACTTCCTTGATTGGCCAGCCGGGCAGGCCGAACTGCTCTTCTCCCTGCAGGGCCTGAGCGTCGGCACCCACGTCGCGAGTGTCAGTCTGCTGGGAGACGATGACCGCCCGATGACCGTCGGCTCCCTCGTGATCACGATTCGAGACCCACAGATCCGCCCCGAGGGCGCCTCCGTCGGCGAGGGGATCCGTCTGCTCGCCACCCCCGCCCGTCCGACCCTCAGCGAACTGTGGGACGAGCGCGCACAGCTCGTGATCGATGGGCCCGCCGGTGCCGAGGCGGACATCGAGGTGAGCCTGCGTGGCGAGCATGGACAGTCGATCGCGGACCTGAGGCGGTCCATCGACCTGCCCCTCGACGAGGAAGCGTGGACTACGCTCGCCAAAGCGATCCGTAGGGATCACCGCTTCAGCGACGCTTACGATGAGGCAGAGTCTTGCGTGATCACCGTCGCTCGCGCCGGTGTCGGTTTCGCGACCCTGACCTGTGAGCGCGGCTTCCAGCCGCTGCGGTGGCGATTCGCGCGCAGCCACGAGGGACACGTCCACGCTCGCCTGGTGGACCGCACCGACGGCGACGCCACGACCGTCGAGTTCTACGATGTGCAGTCGCCGACCGCCGCCGTGCCGCGGCCGGTCGGCGCCGACATTAGCGCCCCGCCGCGCGGGGGACTTGTCGTCGCCCGCGCCGGTGACGCGTCGGCGTCTCTCATCCTCCCCACCGAACCGAACGCGCTCCTCCAGCAACCCGCCCTGCGCCCCGCGGTGCCGACCGCCGGCCGCACCTCGACCGACGTCCGCCAACTGGTCGACGCACACGCGCGGTGGCTGAACGCGGAACTGCCCGCGGACGCGTTCGTCGTGTATCAGCAGCAGGTGATCGGTGACGCCATCGCCGGCGCGATCGGGACCATCATCGGAGGGAGCCACTGGGTCGCCATCGAACGCAAGGTCGCTCGCGCGCAGGACGTCGCGGACCTGCTCGCCGAGATGCAGGAGGCTGTCGGGATCTCGACATCCCACAAGGATCTCGCGACCGCGATCGCGTACAGCCTGTACCAGTGGCTGTCGGCCGGGAGTCTGCTGCGCGGGTTCGACGCCGTCATCGCACCGCACCTCGCCAGCAGCGGGCTGGGCGATCACCCGGCGGTGTCCCGCTTCCTACTGATGCTCGCCGGCCGTCCCGGGCATCTTCTCCAGTGGCCCAAGGACGAAGTCACGTTCCTGCTCGAGCAGGTAATGCAGACCCCGGTGCTCTACCGCGCCGCACGGTTCGCGGTTCTCGGCACCCGGGCCCTCAACGACGCCGACGGCGTGGAACGGAGCTTCTGATGCAGATCAGCCAGCTCACGGCCGAGACGGCCGCCGTCGCGGCGATACGAACTCTCGGCCTGGACTCCGACATCATTGACCTCACCTCGTTCGAGGCGCTGGCCGCCGCGCTGCGCCGGGCTGCGTCGTTCCTGTGCCCGACGAGTCCGGGACGACTCGCCGATGCCGTGTACGGCGCCGTGCAGCCCCTCGCCGGTGCCGGTGCGGTCACCCGGTCGGGCATCGGGGAGATCCTGGATGAACTGGTCGCTTCCGGGGACTTGCTGGAACTTCGCCGTGACAACGGCCAGTCGGCGCGGCTGCTGTACTTGGCGCCGCCGTCGTTCATCGAACGACACCCGGGCCGCTACCTGCTCACCGGCATTCGACCGTTCGGTGTGCCGTTGATACTGGACGATCTCGCCCAGACGATCGACTATGAAGGCCCGACACGGTCGATCAGCCTCGATGCGGAGGACGGGCCGACGCAACTCCGCGACCGGGGGCTGCGTTGCGTTGCTAGAGAACGTTGGCTCGCCCGACCGGCCATCGAAACTCCGACCGCATTTCTCGATCACTTTCGGGCGCGCCTCGATACCGCCGCCCTGGCCGGCCACCTCGAGGACATCCAGATCCTCGACCCGGCATCCTCGGTCCGGTACTATGCGGGCCGTTGGCGGCCGCCGGCGGCCTCCGACACCGGAGACTTCATCGCCCGCCGGCCGCAGGCTTATGGCGCCGACTTGTGGTGTCTGGCTCGGTGTGAGCGCGGCGTGCCGTCGCGTCTGCTGGAGTGGCCGGTCGATAACCCGGTCCTGCCCGGTCGCGACGAGGCATGGCGCTACCAGGCGGCCGTCGACGCTGCCCGTGGCGTGCCGCAACGATTCCGGCGCCGCGCGGGCGACGTAGCCGGCGGTGACGTCGTCTTCGACTTCTTCTCGCCGCTGCCGGGTTTCGCGGAACGTTACCTGCAGTTCGTCGGGCTGCCGCTCGGGAAGACGACGGGTGCGCTGTTCTCGTTCCGTGTGCCCGCCGCTGCGGCCGACGGCGTCGAAACCTTTCTGATTGACATGTTGTGGATGACACAAGAGGAGGCACCACATGGCGTCTGACGCTCCCACGATCGCCGAGACGATCGACGATATCCAGTCGGCTCTACGTGAGTACATCGAGGCCACCTACCACGTCGGTCACCCCACGATCATCGAGCAGCGCCGCCAATTGCTGCTGACTGAGGGGGTTCTGTTCAAAGCTCCCTTCATCGAGAGCACCCCGCGGTATCAGACGAACCGCACGTTCGCGGAGCTCGACGTCGACGGCGCCGTCCACGACCTGTTCACCCCGCTCACTCAGAAGGTCGGCGCACTCGACCGATTGCTGCACGATCCGCCCTACACCCATCAGGCAGAAGCCATCGAGTGGGCGGCCCGCGACGGCAACAGCCTCGCCATCACGACCGGCACCGGCTCCGGGAAGACCGAGTCGTTCCTGCTGCCGATGCTCGCCAAGCTGGCCACCGAAGCCAAGCACCGGCCGGAGTCGTTCGCTGCCCCCGCCGTGCGCGCGCTGATCCTCTACCCGATGAACGCGCTGGTCAACGACCAGTTGGGGCGTCTGCGGTTGCTGCTGGGCGACCCGCGGCTGACGACGCAGTTCCATGCCTGGGCGGGGCGCCCCGCCCGTTTTGCCCGCTACACCAGCCGCACCCTGTACCCGGGTGTGCGGACGGCGAAGAAGGACCAGAAGCGGCTCGGATCGATCGAGGACTTCTACCTGCTGCTGATCGACAAAGCTGCCGATCCGAAAGCGCCCGGGCACGCACAGGCGAAGAAGCTCAAGGAGAAGTTGGAGGCGCGGGGCAAGTGGCCCGCGAAACCCGACCTGAAGGCATGGTTCGGACCCAAGGGCTCGAAGTGGAAGGACGCGAAGAGCGGGCGGTTCGTGCGGGCCGTGATGGGACGGGATGACCCGGAACTCCTCACGCGCCACGAGGTCCTCGCCGCACCCCCGGACGTGCTCATCACCAACTACTCGATGCTCGAGTACATGCTGATGAGGCCGCTCGAGCGGCCGGTGTTCGACCACACCCGGCAGTGGCTGGCGGAAAACCCGGAGGAGAAGTTCCTACTGATCGTCGACGAGGCGCACCTGTACCGGGGAGCCGCGGGCGCCGAGGTCGCACTGTTGCTGCGCCGGTTGCGATCCCGGCTGGGGATCACACCGGATCGTGTCCAGGTGATCACAACGAGCGCGAGTTTCAGCACCCCCGAGTATGCTCGCGCGTTTGCCGCGCAACTGACCGGAAAGGACGAAGCCGACTTCCGGACGGTCACCAGCAAACCGGCGTTGCGATCCAATGCCGCACAGGGCACCCCGGCTGCGGCGACGCTGCTCGCAGGCCTTCCGCTCACAGACTTCTACAACGCGGAGACGGAACCGGCACGCACGGTCGCGGTCGCCGACCTGCTTATCGACCGCGGTGTGGACGATCGGGACCGTCCCGTCGCGGCGTTGCTGTACGACGCCCTGACCGGCTACGAGCCGATGAACCTGCTCATCAACGAGACGATGCAGAAGGCGCAACCGTTGCATGAGCTTGGCACCGCGGTGTTCCCCGGAGTTGCCACCGAGGTGGCGGACAAGGCGGTTACCGCCCTCGTCGCGCTGGGCAGCGCCGCACGCTGTACCCCCGAGGAAGCGGGCCTGCTGCCTTGCCGGGTGCATGCGTTCTTCCGAGGGCTTCCCGGACTGTGGGCATGTATCGACCCCGAGTGCGGAGCCGTCGACCGTGACGATCTGCCGGCGGGCGTCGGACCGATCGGCAAGCTATACCCGCAACCGCAGGCCACCTGCGACTGCGGGGCGCGGGTGTTCGAGTTCTACACTTGCCGTCACTGCGGTTCGGCCTACGCGCGCGGCTACACCGATGATCTGCAGCATCCGACGTTCTTGTGGCATGAGAGCGGCGGCGCGTTCCAGACCACCGCTGGCGCGGTCCCCGAGCTGTTTCCCCTCGATCTGTTACTGGAAGAACCGCAGGCTGGGGAGGTTCAGGTCGCCGAGATTGACCTGGTGACCGGCCGGCTCGATCCGGACAAGCCGCCGGTCCGCGGCCGCGTCGTTTTTCTCCCGAAGCTGCGCAGCGGTGAGAAGGTGACCAGCGACGACGATGGCGATGACGGCGACGACCACGCCGAAGCGGACGGCGAATTCAAACCGTGCGGTGTCTGCGGACAGTTGGCGGGTTTCTTCGGCCGCTCCTCTGTGCAGGACCACCAGACCAAGGGTGACCAGCCGTTCCAGGCACTGGTAACCCGACAGATCGAGGTGCAGCCGCCCAGCGCCCCGTACTCCACGTTCGCGCCGCTGCGCGGCCGCAAGGTGTTGGCGTTCTCCGACTCGCGACAGGTCGCCGCACGTCTGGCGCCCAACCTGCAGGCGTATTCGATGCGAGACGTGATCCGGCCGCTGATCCTGAAGGGGTGGGAAGAACTGTCCGCCCAGCCGGGCATTGGCAAGCATCTGAGCCTGGAGCGTCTGTACTTGGCGGTAATGGTGGGAGCCAAGCAACTTGAGGTGCGGCTGCGTCCGGAACTGCGGGAAGCAGAGTCCCTGCACGTTCTGAAAGCGGTCGGCAAGGCACTCGACAACGGGGCGTTGACGGGAAACGAGGAGGCGCGCGGGGAACTGCTGATGCTCACCTCCCCGCCCCCACAGGCCCTGTTGCGCGCGATCTACCTGGCCCTGACCGACAAACACTACGGTCTGGTGTCTCTGGGACTCGCGTCGATCCGGGAGAAGGCCAGCCTGCGGGACGATCTCCTCGCGGACCTGCCAGCCATCGATGGTGTCGCCACGACCGACGAGCAGCGCCTCGCCCTGGTCCGGCTGTGGCTCGCGCAGTGGGCGACGCCCACGCGCGGCATCTGGTTCCCGACGATGACCTCGGAGTGGTGGCGGCAGAAGGGCGGCGTGAAGCCCCACACCGGCAGATTCCAGGCCGTCGACCGCTGGCTGGGAACGCCGGCGGCGAAGAAGAGGTTCAAGGAGGAGTGGCTTCCGGTGCTGCTTCCCGCGTTCTGCGAGTTGGAGGGCGCGAAGTATCGGCTGCTCGCCGGCACGGTCGCGCTGGAGTCGGGCGGGTTGTGGGGATACTGCGAGCGGTGCCGGTTCACCCAGCGGCCTTTCCCGGGATCAACCCGTTGCGTCAACTGCAACCAGAACCAGGTGCGAACCCTCGACCCCACGACCGACGAGGTCTTCCAGGCGCGCAAGGGCTACTACAGGCAGAGCGCCGAACGTGCCCTGCGGTCTCCCCACAGACCCATCCTCAGCATCATCGCCGCGGAGCACACCGCCCAGTTGAACGCGGCCCAATCCGACGCGGTCTTCTCACGTGCCGAGGAGTACGAACTGCTGTTCCAGGACATCGATGTCGGACTGCCCCGGCCGGGGGAACAGGAACGCGCCGCGATCGACGTGCTCTCGTGCACCACCACGATGGAGGTCGGCATCGACATCGGCAGCCTGTCGGGTGTCGCCCTGCGCAACATGCCGCCATCGCGTGCCAACTACCAACAACGGGCGGGCCGGGCGGGTCGTCGTGGCAACGCGGTTGCCACGGTCGTCGCATTCGGCAGCGCCGACACGCACGACGACCACTACTTCCGCAACCCGCACCTGATGATCCGCGGTGACGTGGACGACCCGGTGCTGACGTTGGACAACGACGAGATCGCCCGGCGTCATGTCATCGCCTACCTGCTGCAGCGGTACAACCAGGACAGGTTGCCCGAGATCGACCCGGAGGATCAGCCGCAACTGTTCGAAGTGCTCGGCACCGTCCGCGGGTTCGTGGGCACCACGTCACCGTTGAACCGCACCGACTTCGAAGGGTGGCTGACCGAGCATGAGACCGTGCTGAGAAACGACATCGCGTCGTGGCTGCCGGCGGAGCTGACCGCAACGGACCGATCGCGTCTCCTCGACGGCCTGGTCACAGCGACCCTCGACGCGATCGATGACGCGCTCGACCTGCAAGCCGATGGGAAGCTGCCTGAACCGGAAGATGGCGACGCCGCGCCACAAGAGGTCGTGGTCGAGGACGGCGATGCCGGCGAGGACGGCGCCGAGGTGCCCACCGAGCAGCGCAGCCAGTCGAATCTGCTCGATCGCCTCCTCTACAAGGGGGTGCTGCCGAGGTACGCGTTCCCGACCGATGTGGTGGCGTTCCACGTCTTCGACCGTGCCAAGTCGGAACGGTTCCACACCGAGTTCCGGTATGCGCCGAGCCAGGGCCTGCCGGTCGCGTTGACCCAGTACGCACCCGGCAAGGTGGTGTGGATCGACAACAAGGAATGGACCTCCGGCGCCATTTACGCGCCGATGCACAAAGAACGAGCTCAAGCGTGGCGCGACAAGATGCTCTACTTCGAATGCCAGGTGTGCCACTACGCCAAGCACGTCCCGGCAGACCAGGCCCAGCGCGGCGAGGAGCGTGACTGCGACGCTTGCGGCGCGCCCGGCAAGTTCGGCAAGGCGATGAACTGGATGCGACCGCCCGGCTTCGCCCACCGCGCTAATGACGATCCCGGCACCAGCCCGGACGACGCACCGGCGAACAGTTACGCCACGCGCGCCAAACTGGTCGCTGAGGGCCCGGAGCGCGAAGAAGCCTGGGATCACGTCACACCCCGCCTCGAGCAGACCTACCGGCGGGACACACTGCTGGTCACCAACACCGGTCCGCGCGGCGAGGGATACACATACTGCACGAAATGTGGCCTGATCGAACCGACGCATGGTGCCACGGGCACCGTCGCCGGCCCCCACACCAAGCCGTTCCCCGACGAGCGCGAGCAAGAGTGTCAAGGATCAGGCTCGACGAAGGGTCTCGTGCTGGGCACCGACTTCATCTCCGATGTGCTGCTCGTGCGGTTGAGCGTCGAGAAGCCACTCACCCTGCGCCCGGAGCTGCTGTCCACACAGGTGGCGCTGCGGACCGTCGCGGAAGCGCTCACGATCGCCGCGACAGGTGAACTCGACGTGGACGCGAGCGAGTTGCAGGCCGAGTACCGCCCCGCACTGACACCGGGCGGTAACCACGGGCAGGAGGCGGAGATCTACCTGTACGATACGCTCGCCGGCGGTGCCGGGTTCACACGGCGGGTACACGGGTACGGGGAATCGATCTTTCGGAAGGCGCTGGACCGCTTGGAGCACTGCCCGGCCGACTGCGACGCGTCCTGCTACCGGTGCCTGCGCAGCTTCCGCAACCGGTTCGAACACAGCCTGCTCGACCGTCAGATCGGTGCCGCCCTGTTGCGGTATGTCCTGGACGGCACCAGCCCGGTGCTGAACGAGGCGCGGATGAACCAGTCGATCGACAAGCTCCTCGCCGACCTGCAGAGCCGTGACATCGTGGGCATCGAGTTCCTGAAGAACGAACCGGTGCTCATCCCGGGAATTGGGTCTGTCACTGCCCCGATCCTCGCTCGCGGCAATGGCGCTGATCGCATCTTCTACATCCAGAGTCCGCTGACCCGGGACACCCCGCCCACGCAGGAACTCTGGGATGCGAAAGAACTGGGTGGTGTACCGATCCACCCGATCGACGACATCGTCGTCACCCGAAACCTGCCCGTCGCGAGCCAGCAGGTGCTGCGGTGGCTCAACTGAACGAGACGAGACTCTACGACACCGGCATCAGCTACAGTTTGGCGGTCTTGCCGGCCGTGCCGGCGATGTGGAGCTACTCCTCCCTGAAGGAAGCCGAGACTTGCCCGCGCCGATTCGCCCTGGCACGAGCGGATTACCCGGAGCTGTGGGCGCAGCGCGGGTACCCGCGGGTGCCCAATCTGGCCGCGATGAAAGGTGACGTGGTGCACGGGGCGCTGCAGGTCATCGTCACCGCACTAGTCACGGCGGGCTGCGTCTCGCCGAGGTCCGCCGACGCCGTCACGGTGCTGCGGGATCTCGGAGGCTACACGGCCGTCGCGCAGTGCACCCTCGACGAACAGTTGGGACGACTCGATGGCAACCCTCGGATCAGCGCGGACCGGCGGGAGCAGGTCGGCCGTGCCCTCTCGGACTGGCTGCCGGAAGCGCGCGAACAGATTCAGAGCTACCTAAACCGCATGACGCTGCGCCCGCGTCCCGCGCCGGTCGGTGCGCAGACCGAGCTGCCTGCGAAGCGGTACCCGATCCGGGGAGGTACCTATTCCGAACGCGAACTGGTGGCCGCGCACCTGCGCGTGAAAGGTCGCGTCGACGTGCTGAGCGTTGACGCCGACGGCGCGGAGATCACGGACACGAAGACTGGCGCCGAGGACCCGACGCGCCTCGATCAGCTCCGTCTGTACGCTGTTGTGGACCGATGACAGTGAGAGCAACCCCGACGCTCTCCCCGTGACCGCGCTGGTTGTCGCTTACCCGCACCGGGATGTGGTGGTGACTGTCCCGACGGAGGCGGAACTCGCGGAGCTCCGCGCGGACGTGACCGCCAGGGTCGGTCGCGCCGACGCTATGGTTGCCGCGGACCGTCCGGCAGCCGTCGTGGGGGAGCAGTGCGGCGCGTGTGACGTGCGCGGCCTGTGCGACGCGTACTGGGAAGGGGGCGCGTCGAACACCGTGGATGTCGTCGACGGCGGCTGGTACGACGTGGAGGGGACGGTGCTGCGGGAGCACGGCGTGAAGAGTTGGGTGCTGCGGGAGAGGCGTACCGGCAGCGACCTACTCGTGCGTACCCCCCGCCCGTCGTTCACCTTGCCGGTCGGTGAGCAGGTGCGGATCCTGGGTGTGAAACGCACTATCGACCCTGACGGGGCGGATGCTCTGATCGCCTCAGTAACCAGCAGCTCCGAGATCCTGTCAGTGGTGTCCCGATAGTCAAGCCTGCTGGGCGGTCGCCGGCGGAGTCTGCTCGGACGGCACATCCTCGACGTCGGGAAGTGACACGCGTGCCCCGTGCCGGAGGGGGCGCACCAACCGGTGGGTGCGCACCGACTCGGCGACAGTGGCTTGACGGGCACGGCGATGCCCCCAACGTTCAAACCACCACTGAGCGACCGCGGCTTCCCCGTCGACCTGCTCGGGATCGACGAGATAACGAGGGTCCGGGTCGATGCCGAGCGAGTAGTCGCGGAGATTCTCCACGAGCTTCACCCCGTACACGATTCTTTCTCGGCCGTGCTTGAGCAGTTCGTTGCTTGACCACCCGAGCGCGGCAAGGCCGAGCCGAACCTTCCGGAGTCGCGGGCTGACGCCCTCACCGAACAGGCTGTTGACACGGACGGTCGCGCCCTTCAATCGGGACAGACGGACGAGCGCGTCGACGGTGTCGTCCGTGAACTGCGACGTACCGAAAGACCGAGAGCGTCCGAGTTGATGGAAGCTGATCTGCTGGTCGCCCGATCCACCCATGACCTCCGCCGGCCACCGCAGCCGGTTGTATTGACTGGATCCGCTTCCGTATAGCGAGGTAGTGCTGATGAAGGAGAGACGCGACTCGCGTTCGATGCCTCGTCCGGCCATCGCGGACGCGATCTCACTGGGCCGCGCGTACTTGGCGCGGTAGGCGGATATCACTTTCGGGGAGACAGCTAGCGCGCCGACGAGCTTGCCGGCAGCCAGGGCGTTGTACGGTGCCACCGCCCCGCACACCGTCAAGTCCGCGATGACCGTCCCCACCCTTTCGCCGCGCGCGCGACGCACAAGCCGACGTACCTGCGTCCTCGCCTTACTGTCCTTCAACGCCGCAGCGAGACCCTCGGCGGTCGGCGTGGGCTGCAGATAGGGATTCAGGACGAGAGCAGTCTCGAGCGTGTCCGCGAGTGCCGTTGCCCGCTTGCTGCGGAACAGGGGAGTTCGGGCCCGTTGAGCCCAGTCGTCTCGTTCGATTTGCCGAACCTCCCGCAATGGTGTGCGGTGGTGCTTCTGCCGGTGTCGCTCGGCGTCGGCGCGTAGGAGCGCGACCGCCTCGAGGGTGGGCTGCTGCAGTGCCGCGGGCTGGAGGACGTCGTCATTGAGCAGGTCCTCGACATAGATCTCGTGGAGTTGTGCGTCGATGCGCGCGGACAGCCATTGCGCCACCTTCCGTGTCGGCGTCTCGCGGATCGATTCGAGGAAGGTGTCGGTGTCCCATCCCATCCACTGGTCGCGTTCGGCGATCTGAACGACGGGGCTGGAGATGGCGGCGAGTCCGACGACCGCATGGTGCGGGGTGGCGGCGTCGCGGACCAGGATCGGCATGGACCGTCCCGGCACGGTGAAATACGCGTTCGACCAGGTGTGCCGGAAGTACCGCCAGATGTCGTGGAGGGCGAGTCCGGTGTGCTCGCATTTCCCGCTGTCGACGATCTGCACGTATGGCTGGATCACGGCGCTCGGGTTATCCGCGCTCTCTAGTGCGTCGGCAAGCTCTCGACCATCACGCATCAAGTTGACGATCGACACCAGCCCGCCCGCATGCTCGCGAGGCTTCTCCATGCGTTCGATGAATCGGCGCACGCTCGGTTGGCGGAGCTGGGGGTCACGTCGAAGGTGCTCCTGCCGCCGGATGCGGGCCTTCTCCGTCTCGGGATCGGGGTGCGATGGAGGGGGCATGAGCAGTGGGCCGTGCCTGTACAGCTTGAGTGTCCACCCTTGTTCGGCGAGGTCGATGAGGGTGTGCGCGGCCGCGCCGAGCGTGGGGCGATTGTAGAGATCAGCGATCTCTGCCTCCGCGAACACGCGCTCTCGGACCACGCGCCGCCGGGGATCGAGGGGCGCGGTGGAGAGAACCTTGCAGAGACGGAGGAATCCCTCGCGTTCAGTCCGTGATGTTCCGGCCGGGAGGGAGATGTTGACGTACTCCGTCTCGTCTTCGTCAGTCACGACTTCTCCAGCATCCGCCCGTATGTGGTGCCCCATTCCAGCAGCAGGGTTCGGTAGTACTCCTCGTGGGCGCCGGCGGCGGCGATGGATCGTGCGAAGGACAACAGAAGCAGGTCGAGGGCGGTGCGTACTGGCGCGGCGGCATCGCCCATCTCCTGCAGGGGCCGGTACAGCGCGGTGTAGCCCGGGTGATCGGTGTTCATTGTGACGTCGAGGAGGCGTTGCCGCAGCGTCAGGTCGAACAAGGAATCTCCGGTCAATTGGTTGGCGCCCAGGCGGTAGCTCAGCGCGCCGTGAGCACGCCCGCGGGAGCGGATCACGGGCAGATCCGCATCCGCAGCACCGGCGATTCGGCAGGAGCCTTGGACCGCGGCCTCAAATTTTACCTCTTCGAACGCCTGCCTCACCCGGGCGTTCAGGATCCGAGCGACAGACTCGAGCTCCGGCTCGAGGGCTTCTCGGAGCGTGGCGCTGGGGCGGATCCCCTGCTTGTTGACGGTGATGCCGAAGTGCTCATCAAGCGCCGGATGGAACTCGATCTCGCATCGCCACCAGTCGTCGTAGTTCTCCTTGCGTTTACCGCCCATCAGGTGCCAACCGTTCGCGATCTCTCGTCCCGCGCGGAGGATCGATACGCCGCCGCTGCCTCCGATGATGCCGCGGCGACGTTTTGTGGTGTTGTCGAGGTTGTGCCATTGCGCGACCGGCAGCATGGTGAAGGTGACCGTGACATGGCTGGTCGATCCGGTGACGGTCGCGATCTCGTAGTGGAGTGGTTCGAACGCAAGCCGCGCGGTGTGCCCGTGGAGCGTCGTCGACAGCATTGTCGGGTCGAACGCCTCGACGATGCTGCCGTTGATGCGCAGCGTGAACGCGCCGGTGAGGAAGCGGCGGAACATCCGTCCAAGGTCTTTGTGGAGAGCGCGTTCCAGCCACGCCAGGCGCTGGTACTCGATGCGGTCGCAGTCGTGCCAGACCACCCGGCAGCCCGAAGGGGACTCGCCGGCTGTGCCTGGCGACGGGGCGAGATCGGCGGGGTGGCCAGTCGCGACGGCGTCGACGTCGAGCGTCACGGACTGCGCGGTAGATCCCGGCCGCCATGCGGTGACCTCGATTCGTCGCGCCTGGCTGAGGGACGCGGCGGGAAGTCCCATCCCGAACCTGCCGAAGGAATCGCGTGCATCGAACCGCGATGAGCCTCCGAAGCGCAGACACGCTGCCAGTTCTGCAGTATCCATGCCGCCGCCGTTGTCTTCGATGCTGATCCGGGGCAGGTTGCGATCGGCGTCTCGATCGACCCGGATGTCGACGAGCGTCGCGCCAGCCTGGAGGGAGTTGTCGACGAGTTCGGCAAGAGCGCTCGACACGTTCAGGTAGCCTGATTCTCGGACGGCGCGGATGAAGTTCGCGGGCATGACAAGGCTGTCATCGCGCCGATGAATCCGGTCCATGCGGGGTCCCTTCAGTGCGGAACGGGGTCACTTCAGAGTAGCTCGCCGGGCACGTCAGCGCAGGCAATGGATCCGCACGATTTCTTGCGACACCCGCGCGGTGTCTCGACGCACGTCGCGATTACTGAACGACCCGGGCGACAACTTCGTTGCATGCCATAGGCGCGTGGGCGACGAGCTTCTCCGTTGCCACCTGCGCGGCTGGAACTGATGCCTTGGCGCGGAGCAGATCTGGCATGCGAACCTGACGTCGGGTGATGAGGAATCGTGCGGCCGCAGATGCCTTCACCACCGCAGCCCGGCGCCTGTAACGTTTTCGACGTCTCCGGCTTTGTACTCGGGCTCTCGTCTAACGCGAGCCCGGCCGTGGATGGTATCTGAATATGCTGCAGGGCTCCGACGTCGGCGTCGATCGGGCATCACGTCCTCCCAAACGTGCCGTTGACGGAGATGCCATGGGGAGCGAGGCGGAATCGCTGACCATGCGCGTGTCCAGTTTGAGGAAACGGCAACGATCTGCGACGCGCTGGGCTGGCGCTACAAGTAACGAGCTCTGCGGGTCGTACATCGAGAAGCCCAAGGCTTCCGTCTGTGAACTGGGCGAGGAAGTCAGGGACGTGTGATTCTCCCAATAGCCGGGAACCGTGCCCGAAGGCGATTGCCAGCGGCTGCGCCCACAGCAGTTCTACCTGCCCGCCGTAGTCCAGCCACAGGACTTCCCAGCGCTCCTGCTGCGACTCGCACCACACATGAGATCGAGTGCGCTGCCAGTAGTACATTGCCGGTGTGAATTGATGCCGGACGACGCCTTTCGACTTCCGAACCCTCGTAGGATCAATCGACGCCCAGTCTCTGTCGCCGAGATCTCGATCGACAACGGCCCACTCGTGGAGCCCGGCGGTCGTAGGGCTGGAGCCCGCACGAGGGATCCAGTGCAGTTCGGTGGACGACGTGCGCCGTCGGGGGTTGATCGGCTTTGCCTCATCTACTGGCCGCATCGCAGCCCCTCTCGCATGTGTATCCGCGTTCGGATGCGAAGACGAAGGGGCGACCGGAGCCCCATCGCTCCTGTATCTGCCGCTGATATTCCTCCCGCGAGGGGCGCAACTTCTGCAAGGCATCGGCGTTTCGTGACACATGGTGTCACTCCATTGGAGTGTTGTGTCATCCAAGAGCCGGTTGTGTCACCGGAACGCGTTCTCGACGCCGAGGGCATTGACACCACCCACGCCGAGTCCTAACGTACAACCAAATGGTTGTACGAAACGAACCCCTACCGAGTGAGCGGAGCGAGCTGAGCGATGACGACATCGACCGCCTCTTCCACGCGCTCGCGACGGCGACGCGTCGCGACATCCTCCGCCGCACGATCGAGCACGAGCAGTCGGTGTCGGCGCTCGCTGCCGACTACGACATGTCGTTCGCCGCGGTGCAGAAGCACATCGGCGTCCTCGAGACGGCCGGCCTCATCGTCAAGCGGGCCGAGGGGCGCGAGCGCCTCGTCCGCGCCGACCCCGCCATGATCGCCCGCGCCCGGGCCTTCCTCGCCCGCTACGAAGACCTCTGGCGTGCCCGCGTCGACCGGCTCGACGCGCTGCTCGCCGAGCCCGAAGACTGACCCCGCAGACCGCAAGCCCGCAGCCCGCAGACCGCACCCACCCCACGCGCACCATCCGTTCGAAGGAGAATCCGATGCCCGTCACCGACATCACCACCGATGCCGAGAACCTCACGATGACGCTCGTGGCGGATGTCGCCGCGCCCGTCGACCGCCTCTGGCGCGCGTTCACGCAGCCCGCGCAGCTCGAGCGCTTCTGGGGCCCTCCCGGCTGGCCCGCGACCTTCACGCGGTTCGACTTCACGCCGGGCGGACGCGCGCAGTACGCCATGTCGAGCCCGCAGGGCGAGAAGTCGCGAGGAACCTGGGAGTTCATCGCGATCGACGAGGGCCGCAGCTTCGAGGTGCTCGACGCGTTCGCCGACGAGAACGGCGAGCCGATGGAGCAGTTCCCTGCGATGCGCATGCTGTTCTCGTTCGAGACGACCGAGAACGGTTCGCGCCTGACGAACGTCACCTACTTCACCTCGGCCGAAGGCCTCGAGCAGGTCATCGCGATGGGCGCCATCGAGGGCTCGCGCCTCGCCATGGGTCAGCTCGACGCGGTCGTCCAAGACCTCCGCGCGTACGCGCAGGGGCAGGGCACGCGCGTCGAACTGCTCGACGACACGCACGTGCGCATCACGCGGTTCATCGACGGCCCGCGCGAGCTCGTCTGGCGCGCGCACCACGAGACCGAGCTACTGAAGAAGTGGATGCTGGGCCCCGACGGCTGGACCATGACGGTCGCCGAGCCCGCCACCGACGTTGGCGGGACGTTCCGCTACGCGTGGGAGCAGGAGGGCGCGCCCGAGACGGCGTTCGGTTTCGAGGGCGAGCTGCTGCAGCTCGACGCACCGCGCCGCGAGGTCACGACCGAGCGGATGTCGGGAGTCGAGGGGCCCGGTACCGTCAACGACCTGCAGCTGTACGAGGAGGACGGCGCGACCCTGCTCACGCTCCTCATCGAGTATCCCGACAAGGAGACGCGCGACACGGTGCTCGCCACCGGCATGGCCGACGGCATGGAGGACTCCTACGCCCGCCTCGAGGCGGAGGTGCTGTCAAAATGATGAGGTGACCGAACCCGTGATCGCCCTGCAGAATCATCCCGGCGACGTGGAGTTCCCCGTCCGCCCGCGGCGGCGGTACACGCGGATGCTGGACGCGCGGCGCAAGGCCGACCCCACGGCCATGCGCAAGCGGGCCCTCCCCGTGACGGCGATCGCGGTGCCGATCGGCATCCTGGGCTTCGTGCTGTCGTACGTGTGGGTGGGCAGCGAGGATTTCGGCAACAACCTGTTCGGTCTCTTCCTCGGGATGTGCGCGGGCCTGCTCGTCGCCTCGATCGTCCTCGCGGTGCGCGATGCCCGCGCACCGTGCGACGCGCAGCGGCAGTACCTCGCCCTTGCGGCGCGCAGCCCGCTGACGCCGCGGCGGCAGCAGATCCTGGCGCTCGACGCCGCGAGCGACTTCGCGATGCGCGGCTGGAACTCGTCGCTCGCCTTCACGCCGACCTTCGCGGAGCTGCCGCAGGAGCTGCGCGCCAAGCACCGTGACGGGGTCGACGGATCGCCGTGGTTCGCGATGCCGCTGCCGGGCATGCAGCAGCTCCGCGCGGCTCTCGACGAGCAGTTCAAGATCGTGTCGCGCTCGGACGCCGAGCTTCTCGTCGCCGACACGCTCGCCCGCGGCGTGCTCTCGACACGGTTCGCCGAGGTCGCGCGGAGCGATGCAGCCGAGCACATGATGTCGCGCATCGCGGCCCTCACGGATCTGCCGGTCTTCGACATCCACGACCTCGCGCGTGGCGACGAGGGACGTCCGCCGCGGCTGCTGCTGGCCGCCGACATCGAGCGCGCGATCGGCGGTGTCCGATACGCCTACGTCGCCGGCTACCTGACCGCCGACGAGGCGTGGACGCTGCTCGAGCCCCTCGCGACGCGCGCGTTCACCACGTACCAGGGTCGCGACGACTATTGGCGCGAGGTCGTCATCGCGACGGCGTTCCGCACGGACTCGCTCGAGTCGGTGCAGCGTCAGCGCGAGACGCTCGCCGAGCTGCAGCGGTCGGACTGGCCCGCGGCATCCGTCGCCTGGCCGTCGGCCTGACCGGCGCCCGGCCCGCGGCCTGCCCGGACGGCCGGGGTTCAGGCCCGCCCGAGACCGTCTTCGAGGGCGACCCAGGCGAGCATCGCGCACTTGACGCGCGCCGAGAACTTCGAGACGCCCGACAGGGCCGCGGCGTCGCCGAAGGTCTCCTCGTCGAGGGGGATGCTGCCGCGCGAGCGCAGCGCCTCGCGGAAGCGCTCGATGAGGGCGGCCGCGTCGGCGCGCGTCATCCCGTCGCCCTCGACCTCTTCCTCGACCAGCGAGGCGAGCATCGACGCCGAGGCCTGCGAGATCGAGCATCCGGTGCCCTCCCACGAGACCTCGGTGATGCGGTCGCCGTCGACGGCGACGCGCAGCGTGATCTCGTCGCCGCAGACGGGGTTCTTCTGGTGCGAGTCGGCGTGGGCGGCGTCGCCGACGTCGTGCAGCGGGTTGCCGACCGGGTGCTTGGAGTGGTCGAGGATGAGCTCCTGGTACAGCGAGTCGAGCCCGGTCATGCGTGTGCCCCTTCGGCCTGGTCGGTGACGCCGAAGAAGCCGCGGATGCCGCGCACCGCGTCGAGGAACAGGTCGACGTCGTCCTCTGTGTTGTACAGCGCCGTCGAGGCGCGGACGGATGCCGTCATCCCGAACTGCCGGTGCAGCGGAGCTGCGCAGTGGTGTCCGACGCGCACCGCGATGCCCTGCGCGTCGAGGAACTGCCCCGCGTCGTGGGCGTGCACCCCGGCGACGTCGAACGACCACAGGCCGACGCGATCGGCTCCCGGTGCGTCGCCGAGCAGGCGGACGCCGGGGATCTCGCGGAGGCCCGCACCCATGCGCTCGGCGAGGGCGACCTCGTGCGCGTGGATGTTCGCCGGCCCGACATCCTGCAGGTAGCGGACAGCCGCGGCGAGACCGATCGCCGGTCCGACGGCCTGCGTTCCGGCCTCGAACTTCTGGGGAGCCGGCAGGTACTCGGCGTGGTCGAGCGTCACGGTCGTGATCATCGACCCGCCGGTGAGGAACGGCGGCAGCGCGTCGAGCACGTCGGCGCGGCCGTAGAGTCCGCCGATCGCGTAGGGGCCGAGCATCTTGTGGCCGCTGAAGACGGCGAGGTCGACGCCGAGCGCGGGGAGGTCGAGCGGCAGGTGCGGGGCCGACTGGCACGCGTCGAGCACGGTCGTCGCCCCGACCGCCTGCGCGAGGGCCACGATCTCGGCGACCGGGTTGACGATGCCGAGCACGTTCGAGACGTGGGTGAAGGCGACGATCCGGGTGCGTTCGCCGATGATGGATGCCGCGGCATCCAGGTCGAGCGTGCCGTCCGCACGCGCCGGGATGTGGCGGAGCACGGCGCCGGTGCGGGCGGCGAGCTCCTGCCAGGGGATGAGGTTGGCGTGGTGCTCGATCGCCGTCGTGACGATCTCGTCGCCGGGTGCCAGCGCGTACGGTGCGGATGCGGGCGCGCCGCGGCCGAGCGTGGCGTTGCCGATCGCGTAGGCGACGAGGTTGAGGCCGGCCGTCGCGCCGCTGGTCCAGACGAGCTGCTCGGGCTGGGCGCCGACGAACCCGGCCACGGCGGCACGGGCGTCCTCGAAGAGATCGGTCGCCTCTGCGGCGAGCGTGTGCGCGCCGCGGTGAACGGCGGAGTTGGCGTGCGTGAGGAAGGCGCGTTCGGCGTCGAGGACCGCGGTGGGCTTCTGGCTCGTCGCGGCGGAGTCGAGGTACACGAGCCGGTGCCCGTTGACCTGCTCCGAGAGGATCGGGAAGTCGGCGCGCAACGACACCGCGTCGAGCGGGCTGACGCGCGGCGACGCGGCGGGAACGGCGGAAGAACTCACCCCTCTAGGCTACGCCCGCCCACCGACCCGAGCTCGGGCGCGGGTGGCCGGCTGGCGGCGAGAACGTACCGCCGCCACCAGAATGCACCGTGCGGGGTACGCGCTCGCCGCGCCGGTGCGCACTCGAGCCGGGGCATCGGCAGGGCCGGGGCGCCGGACGGGGAGCGCTGGCACGATGGGGGCATGAGCGACACGACTCCCGACCCGAGCGGACTGCACGATGCGGCGCGCGACCGCACCCGGCGAGACCAGCTGGCCGTGCACGCCGACGCCGCGCGCCGCCTCGTCGAGCAACGCGAGAGCGAGCTCACCGAGATGCAGCAGAAGCTGCGGGTCGAGACAGCGGACGTCCGTCGACTCGAGCGCTTCTCGCCCGCGCAGGTGTGGGGCCTCCTCCGCGGTGACATCGACGACAAGCTCGCCGTCGAACGCGCGGAGCAGCAGGCGGCCGAGCACGCCGTCGACGGCGCGACCGAGCGACTCGCGCACGCCCGGGCCGACCTCGCCCGCATCGAGGGCGAGATCGCCGCGCTGGGAGACGTGGACGCCGCCTACTCCGCTGCTCTCGGACGGCGTGAGGAAGAGCTGCGCGTGGCCGGCCGGGAGGCCGCGGCCGAGCTCACCCGACTCGACGCCGAGGCCGGCGAGCTCAGCGCCGAGTCGCATGAGATCACCGAGGCGCAGGTCGCTCTCGGCCAGGCGCAGGAGGCGCTCGCCGTCGCCCAGCGCGACCTCGATGCCGCGGGAGGCTGGTCGACCTACGACACGTTCTTCGGCGGCGGCATGATCGCCGACTGGATGAAGCACGACCGGATCGGACGCTCCGCGCGTGCTTTCGCGGCCGTCAACCGCGCCCTCGAGACGCTCGCCACCGAGCTCGCCGACATCGACGCGCCGCCGGTCGCGGGTGTGCAGATCTCGGAGTCGCTCGCCGTCTTCGACGTGCTGTTCGACAACGTGATCTCCGACTTCATGGTGCGTCAGCGCATCGCCGACGCGCAGGCCGCGGCATCCGACCTCGATCTGCGCCTGCGCGGGCTGAAGGACTATCTCGCCCAGCGAGCGGATGCCGTATCCGCGCGCACCGCCGATCTCCTCTCCCGCCGCGAGCGCCTCCTCCTCGCCCCCTGACCCCCTGATCCGCCGCGCGAGCGCGTACCGCTGCCGCGAGAAGGCACCGTGAAAGGTGCGCCCTCGCCGAGAGGGAGCGCTCTCGCGCGCGCCGGGCGCCGGGCGCGGGCTCAGCGCTCGTCGGGGGATTCGGTGTGGGCCACCAGGCCGTAGGTCGCGGAGGCGCGGCCGGCGCGGTCGTCGCCGGGCATCGGGCGCGAGCGGCGGCCGTAGACGATCTCCGACGAGTCGAGCAGCCAGGGAACGAGGGTGATCTGCACGCCGTGCACCATCATGAGCTGCTGGGCGATGCGCCGGGCGCGTCGGTTGTGCAGGAAGGTCTCCCACCAGTGCCCGACGATGTACTGCGGCAGGTAGACCGTGACGACGGATGAGCCGTGCTTCTCGCGGTACTTGCGGATGAAGGCGGCGAGCGGGGCCGCGTACTGACGGTAGGGCGACTCGATGATCACCAGCGGCACCGGCATCCCGTGCACTTCCCAGTCGGTCTGGATCTCTTGCGCCGATTCCTTCGACACCGCCACGTGCACGGCGATCGTCTTGTCGTGCTTGGCCGAGAGGGCGTAGTCGACGGCCTTCGCGACCGGCTTCTGCAGGCGGTTCACCAGGACGAGGGCGACGTCACCGGTCGAGCCGTAATGCACGTCGTCGTCCATCGCGATCTCGTGCTCGACGTCGCGGTAGTAGCGGCTGACGCCGACCATGAGGAACGCCAGGATCGGGATCGCGATGAACACCAGCCAGGCGCCGTGGGTGAACTTCGTCACGGTGACGATGACGAGCACCGCGACGGTGAAGGTCGCGCCGATGCCGTTGATGACCAGTCCCCGGCGGGCCTCCGCGCGGTCGGCCGACGCCGACGGATGCAGCAGCCGCAGCTCGCGCCGCCAGTGCTTGACCATGCCGACCTGGCCCAGCGAGAACGACACGAACACGCCGATGATGTACAGCTGGATGAGCGTCGTGAGGTCGGCCTGGAACACCACGAGCACGAGGATCGCGGCGAGCCCCAGGATGATCATGCCGTTGGAGAAGACGAGCCGGTCGCCGCGGGTGTTCAGCGACTTCGGCGCGTACCCGTCGCGGGCGAGCACGGCGCCCAGCAGCGGGAATCCGTTGAACGCCGTGTTCGCGGCGAGCAGCAGCACGCACGCCGTCGCCGCCTGGATGATGAAGAACGGGATCGACCCCATGCCGAAGGTGGCAGCCGCGATCTGGGCCATGAGGCTCGGCTGCGGCTGGTTGACGCAGTCGAAGCCGACGAGGGCGCAGGGGTCCTCCGCGTAGTGGACGCCGGCGATGAGGCCGAGCGCCGTCAGGCCCGAGAACAGCAGGATGGCGATCGTGCCCATCATGACGAGGGTCTTCTGCGCGTTCGCGATCTTCGGCGCGCGGAAGGCCGGCACTCCGTTCGAGACCGCCTCGACACCGGTCAAGGCCGAGCAGCCGCTCGAGAACGCCCGCAGGATCAGGAGGATGAGCGCGACCTGGCTGAGGCTCTCGGCCTCCATCGCGAACTGCGCGCTCGAGGCGACGGGGGCGTCGCCGAGCAGCGTGCGGATGAGCCCGGTCGCCACCATGACGCCGACCGAGCCGATGAAGATGTACGTCGGCACGGCGAACGCCGACGACGCCTCGCGCACGCCGCGCAGGTTGACGATGATGATGAGGACGACGAACCCGACCGCCAACTCGACTCGCCAGGGGGCGAGACCGGGCAACGCCGAGATGATGTTGTCGACACCGGATGCCACCGACACCGCGACCGTCAGGATGTAGTCGACCAGCAGCGCGGCCGCGACGACGACTCCGGCCTTCTCGCCGAGGTTCGTGCGCGCGACCTCGTAGTCGCCGCCGCCCGACGGGTATGCCTTGATGAGCTGACGGTAGCTCAGCACGACGACGATGAGCAGGGCCACGACCGCGAGCGCGACCCACGGGCTGAAGGCGAGCATCGCCGTGCCGCCGATCGCCAGGATCATCAGCAGTTCCTGGGGCGCGTAGGCGACCGACGACAGGGCGTCGGAGGCGAAGATCGGAAGCGCCCGGCGCTTGGGCAGGAGCTGGTCGTCGAGCTTCTCGGAATCGAGCGGGTCGCCGATGAGGATGCGCTTCGCGATAGGCGTGGTTTCCTCGCCCGGTTCGCGACTGTCAGTGGTCACGGCGGGCGACATTACGCCTGGCGCGGCATCCTGCGCAATCTCGCCGCGCCGAGCGTCACCAGAGCGTTGTCGAACCGCCGTTTTCTCGCCGTGCCCGCGTGCGCGGATGCAACGAATCGGTCACGGCGCGCCGGGAACGGATGCCGCGCCGCGGCGCGTCGGTGACGATCCGTTGGATCGCGGCACGGGCCCGCCCCGCGGCCGACCCGCGGCAGACTCAGCGGCCGGCGCGGAAGGTGTAGGTGACGGTGACCTTGCTGCCCTCGACCGTGACGGCTGCCCCGAAGCGGCGCTGCCCGTCCTGGTAGAAGGTGTTGCGATCCGAGCCGAACACGAACGATCCGCCCTGACCGGAGTCGGGACCGAGCGCCGCGACCTCGTCGGCCGACATGTCGAGCCCGACGCCGAAGTCGTCGGTTACCGGCACGTCGATGTCCGAGTCGTAGGAGATGAACGTCGGTGCCGGGACCTCGGATCGCGGACGGTTGCTCTCGTTGAGGTAGACGTCGTAGAGCCGGAAGCCCTCCCACGCGTAGATCCGATACGCGTAGTTCTCCGCGTCGCCGTTCTGGAAGTCCTCCGTCGGCGCCGCGCCGAAGAGCTCGGTGAGCGCCGCCACGGCCGGGGCCGCGTCATCCGCCCACGCGTGCGTGAAGACCATCGAACCGCTCGCGTCGCTGATGGTGAATCCGTCGGCGGTCACCGCGACGCCGGAGGTCGCTGCTGGGGCGCTCGGGCTCTCCGACGGCTGCGGGGTCGCCGACGGCTGCGGGATCGACTGCGTCGCCGGAGCCGTGGGCACCGGGTCGGCCGCGGGCTCCTGACGCTGGGACTGCTGCGTCAGGTAGATCGCGAACACCACGACGACTGCGACGACCAGCAGTCCGGCGATGCTGGAGAGGATGACGAGCAGACGACGATCGCCGCCGCCGCCGCCGTCGCTCGGCTCGGCCGGACGCGGCGCGAGGGGCTCGTCGGGCCAGCCCGCCATGACGGAGGGCGTCCCCGCCCCCTTCTCGCGCTTGGGACCGGGCTCGCGCGATGCGCGGGGCTTCTTCGCGCGGGGCTCCCGGGGCTCGCGGGGCTCCCGGGGTGCTTTCTCGCGCTTCGCGCGCTCGGGCTTGGCCGGCGGCTCGTAGGGCTCGAAATCGGCGAACGGGTCGTTGGGGTCGCTCATGCGAGGAACTCCTTGGCTGCCACGACGAGGTTCTCGACGCCGCGCTCGATCGTCGGGTGCATGACCGGCGCGAAGAACGGGGAGTGGTTGGTGGGGATGTCGCGCTCGACGGTGCCCGCCGCGACGGCATCCGCGAACTTCTGCGGGTCGACGCCGCCCCAGAACCAGAACACGAGCGGAACGCCGGCCTCGCGCGCGAACCACGAGACGTCCTCGCTTCCGGTGAACATGCCGGGGTCGACGACGCTGCCCTCGCCGAACGCGCGCTCGAAGGCGGCGGTCAGGCGTGCGGTCGCCGTGTGGTCGTTGATCGTGGGCGGCAGGGTGTGATCGGTCGTGATGGTCGGCTCGGTCTCGGCGCCGGATGCCGCGGCCTCGGCGCGCACGATGCGTTCGACCTTCGCCAGGACGCGCTCGCGGGCCTCGTCGTCGGGGTATCGCAGACTGAGCTCGAGCTTGGCCTCGGCGGGGATGATGTTGTTCTTCAGGCCGGCGTGGATCGAGCCGACCGTCACGACAGCCACGTCGCGGGGGTCGACCTCACGCGAGACGATCGTCTGCAGCCGCATGACGGTCGCCGCCGCCATCACGACCGGGTCGATCGTGGAATGCGGGCGCGAGCCGTGTCCGCCGCGGCCGTGCAGCACGACGGTCAGGCCGTCGGACGCCGCCATCTGCGTGCCGGGTCGCACACCGATGACACCCGCGGGCAGCGGGGTGACGTGCTGGCCCAGCACGATGTCGGGCTTCGGGAAGCGGTCGAGCACGCCGTCGGCGATCATCGCCTGCGAGCCGGCGCCGTACTCCTCGGCGGGCTGGAAGACGGCGACGACGGTTCCCGACCACTCGTCGCGCGTCCCGACGAGCTGCTCGAGGGCGCCGAGCAGTGCCGTGACGTGCATGTCATGGCCGCACGCGTGCATGACGGGCACGTCGTTGCCGGCAGGGTCGACGCCGCGCGCCGTGGAGGCGTAATCGAGGCCGGTCTGCTCGGGAACGGGCAGGCCGTCCATGTCGGCGCGGAGCCACACGACGGGACCGTCTCCGTTGCGGATCGCGGTCACGACACCGGTGCGGCCGACGCCCTCCTCGTACGGGAGACCGAGCTCGCTGAGCCGAGCCGCGATGACAGCGGCCGTCCGCGTCTCCTGGAACGACAGTTCCGGGTGCCGGTGCAGGTCGGTGTAGAGGGCGTCGAGGTCCAAGGCCATGCTTCGAGCCTACGGGAGGCCGCCTGCGCGCCGCCTAGGGGCCGTTGCAGAGCCCGGGGCGATACAGCTGTCGGATGCGCGGTGCTGGTGTCGTGTGCACGCGGCGTCCGGACCCCACCGGCCCCGCGGGTCCGGCGAATGTATCGGCGCCGGCGCGGCCCCGGCGTGGGCGCGGCCCCGGCCGCCTCGGGCCCCGACTCAGGCGGGTGGGGCCGTGCTCGACCGCTCCAAGAGGGCGAAGTCGAGGTCGGCCGGGGGCTCGGACGCCGCCCCGCGCAGGGCGGCGATCATCGCCGAGGCCACGCGCTCGCCCTGCCGCCCCGGGAACTGGTCGACCGTCGTGAGCCCGAAGAACCCGCCGAGGTCGTGGCCGTCGACCCCGATGACCGACACGTCCTCCGGCACGCGCAGCCCGAGCTCGCGCGCCGCGAGCATCGCGCCGATCGCCATCTCGTCCGAGGCCGCGAAAATCGCCGTCGGTCGTGCCTCCGCGTCGCGGAGCAGCCGCGTCGCAGCGTCGTGCCCGCCGGCCATCGTGAAGTCCGCGGCGGCGAAGCGATCGGCCCGCGGTGCGAGACCGGCCTCGGCCAAGGCCGCCTCGAAGCCGCGGCGACGCTGCGACGGGATGTGGAAGTCGCCCTCGAATTGCGGATGCAGACCGATATGGGCGATGTCGCGGTGCCCGAGGCCGAGCAGGTGCTCGGTCGCGGTCCGGGCCACCTCGATCTCGTCGACGGTGAGCGATCGCAGGCCGGCCAGCTGCCCGCCCATCGCGATGACCGGAAGGCCGAGGTCGCCCAGCTGCGCGATCTCGTCGTGTGCGAGCGCCATCGACACGACGATCACCCCGTCGACCCGCTGACGCCGGAGCGACGTCGCGAACACCCGGCGGCGCTCGTCGGCCTCGGCGGTGAGGGCGTACAGCGCGACGTCGTAGCCGTCGCGCTGGAGTGTCGCGGCGATGCCCGTCAGCACGCGCGAGAAGAACCAGCGGTCCAGGATCGGAACGAGCACACCGATGTTGCGCGTGCGTCCGGACGCGAGGCTCGAGGCCGCCGACGAGACGACGTAGCCGAGGTCGGATGCCGCACGCAGCACGCGCTCGCGCGTCGCGGGCGACACCGGACCACGGCCGCTGAGGGTGCGGGAGACGGTCGCCGTCGAGACCTCGGCGCGTCGCGCGACGTCGTCGATGCCGACCATCCCCCGCTCCTCTCGTCAGCTCGCGCGGATCCAGACCGCCGCGTCGACGGGCAGCTCGGAGCCGCCTCCAGCGCGCTCAGCGAGGCCGGCGACGCTCGAGACCAGGATCTCACCGGCGGGCAGTGCGACCGCATCCGTCCCGGTGTTGGCGACGACGAGCACGTCACCGTTGCGGAACGCTACGACGTCGTCGCCGAGCTGCAGATCGACCCACTCGAGCGATCCGGTTCCCAGGTCGTGCCGGCGGCGCGCCGCCAGGAGCTCGCGATAGAGCGTCAGAGTCGAGGCGGGGTCGCCGTCCTGCGCCGAACGTGCGAGGCCGTGCCACTCCTCGGGCTGCGGCAGCCACGAGGCGCCGGTGGGGCTGAACCCGTAGCCGGGGGCGTCGGCCTCCCACGGGATCGGGACGCGGCATCCGTCGCGGCCGTAGCGCTCGCCGTCGGTGCGGAACCAGGTCGGGTCCTGACGGGCGTCGTCGGGCAGGTGCACGACCTCGGGAAGCCCGAGCTCCTCGCCCTGGTACAGGTACGCCGAGCCGGGGAGGGCCAGCATGAGCGTGGTCGCGGCGCGGGCGCGGGCGAGGCCCACGACAGGGTCCGGCTGGCCGGGTGAGTCGGGTCCGAGGCCGTGGCCCTGGGGGTTCTCGGCCGTCAGCGCCAGGCGCGAGGCGTGGCGGACGACGTCGTGGTTCGACAGCACCCAGGTGGCCGGCGCGCCGACGGCGGGGAAGGCGCGCAGCGACTCGGAGATCACCTCGGTGAGGTGGTCGGCATCCCACTCGGTCTGCAGGTACGGGAAGTTGAACGCCTGGTGCATCTCGTCCTGGCGCACCCACAGAGCGGTCTCGTCGACCGTGGGCAGCCACGCCTCGGCGCAGAGGGCCCGGTCGCCCTCGTACTCGGCGAGGATGCGGTTCCATCGGCGGTAGATGTCGTGGACGCCCTCCTGGCCCCAGTAGGGGACATCGAGGCTGTCGCCGCCCATCGATCCGGCGTCTTCGGCGGGCACGAAGTCGGGCAGACCGTCGGACTTGACCAGTCCGTGGGCCACGTCGACGCGGAAACCGTCGACCCCGCGGTCGAGCCAGAAGCGGAGGATGCGCTCGAACTCGTCGCCCACCTCGGGGTTGGACCAATCGAAGTCGGGCTGGGTCGAGTCGAAGAGGTGCAGGTACCACTGGCCCGGCGTGCCGTCGGGGTTCGTCGTGCGGGTCCAGGCGGGGCCGCCGAAGACCGATTCCCAGTTGTTGGGAGCCTCGTCGCCGTTCTCGCCCTTGCCGTCGCGGAAGATGTAGCGCGCGCGCTCGGGGCTGCCGGGTTCGGCGGCGAGGGCCTGCTGGAACCACGCGTGCTGGTCGGACGAGTGGTTGGGGACGAGGTCGACGATGACCCGGATGCCGCTGTCGTGCGCCTCCGCGAGCATGGTGTCGAAGTCGGCGAGCGTGCCGAAGAGCGGGTCGACGTCGCAGTAGTCGGAGACGTCGTACCCGGCATCCTTCTGCGGCGACCGGAAGAAGGGACTGAGCCAGACGGCGTCGACGCCGAGGTCGGCGAGGTCGCCCAGGCGCGAGGTGATGCCGGCGAGGTCGCCGATGCCGTCACCCGACGCGTCGGCGAACGAGCGGGGGTAGATCTGATAGATGACGGCGGTGCGCCACCACTCGGCGCCGGGCCGGGAGATCCCGATCGGGGCGAGGGTCGATGCCGCCGTGTCCACGGAGGAGGAGGTCATGGCGCTCACTCTAGTGCAAGCGCTTGCAGTCGTGTCGTCACCGTCGGAGGCCTCTCGAAACAGGCCTAGGGTGGTTCGGTGACTTCCGACCCCCTCGAGCACGCCGAGTCGCTCATCGCGCTCATCCCGGACTTCCCCGAACCGGGCATCCTCTTCCGCGACATCTCGCCGCTGCTCGCCGACGCGACCGCGTTGCGCACCGTCATCGACGCGATCATCACGCCCTTCGCCCGCGAGTTCGACGTCGTCGCCGGCGTCGAGGCACGCGGATTCCTCATCGCCGGTGCGGTGGCCGCCGCGAGCGGCGTCGGCATGGTGCCGATCCGCAAGGCGGGCAAGCTGCCGCGCCCGGCGGCATCCGTCTCGTACGACCTCGAGTACGGTCAGGCGACGATCGAGATGGCGGACGACCTGCCCCGCGGCACCCGCGTGCTGCTCGTCGACGACGTGCTGGCCACGGGGGGAACCCTGCGTGCCGCCCAGCGCCTGCTCGAAGGCCTCGGCCACCGGACCGTCGGGACGGCCGTGCTGATGGAGCTCACCGAGCTCGGCGGGCAGGACGTCTGCGGTCCGGTGCACACGATCTTCCGCGTCTGACCTCGCTCGCGCCCTCGCGGGCGGGGCGCCGTCAGAGCACGCCGGCCCCCAGGTTGATCGGGCTGCCCGCGATGTTGCCCACGATGCCGCGGATGATGCCGGCCCCGTCGGTGCCGCGCAGGCCCCGATACCAATTCGCGGTGACCTCCGGGTCGGCGCCGTGCGTCTCGGCCGCGCGGGCGCGGGCCCGCAGCACGAGGTCACCGGCCCGCTCGACGCGCGACGCGGCATAGCGCCGCAGCGTGTCTTCGACCGACACGGTGTCGGTCGCGACCGCGATGCCGAGGGCGAAGGCGTCCTCCAGCGCCGAGCATGCGCCCTGTCCGATGTCGGGCGTCGTGTTGTGCGCCGCGTCTCCGAGGATCGCGACGCGTCCGCGGGTCCAGGTGTCGAAGGGGTCGATGTCCCAGATCTCGACGCGGTTCAGCGAGCCCTCGCGTTCGATCGCCTCGATCAGCGCCCGCGTGCCGGGGGCCCAGTGCGCGAACGCCTCGTGCAGCTCGGCGAGGGCGTCGCCGTCCTCGCCGGAGGGGCGCGGGATGTCGAACCAGTAGTAGAAACGTCCGCCGGCGATCGGCATGACGGCCGCGCGCTTGCCCTCGGCGACGTAGGTGGTCCACTGGTCGTCGGGCCCGATGCGTCCGTCGAACGCGACGAGTCCGTTGTAGTTCGTGTACCCGGCGTACGTCCGCTCGATCGGCGGCTCGTCGGCGCCGGTGACGTAGTCGCGCGTGAACGACCGGGCGCCGTCGGCGCCGATGAGCATGTCGGCGGTATCGGTGGTGCCGTCGGCGAACGTCGCGGTGACGGTCGTGCCGTCGTCGTCGATGCCGACGAGCTGCATGCCGAGCCGGATCCGGTCGGTGCCGAACCGCTCCATCAGCAGGTTCTGCAGGTCTGCGCGTGCGACGGGGTACGCGCGCTGCCCGGTCTGCTGTTCGACCGGCGCGAGCGAGAACTGGCACAGCTCCTCGCCCGTGATGCCGTCGCGGTAGGCCATGTGGTCGAGCGCACCGCCGAGCGCCGCGACCTCCGGCCCCACTCCCAGCCAGTTGAGCACCTTCACGCCGTTCGACCAGAGCGACAGCGCCGCGCCGACCGGCCGGTTCTCGCGCATCCGGTCGTAGACGACGACGTCGTGGCCGAGCCGCTGCAGGGCGATGCCGGCGCTCGTGCCGCCGACGCCGGCGCCGATCACGATGACCTTCATGCCGCCGCCACCGGCTCGTGCACGAGGTCGGAGATGGTGCGCTTGTACTCGGCGAACGCCGGCGAGAGGATGTCGCGCTGCGGGGGCAGGTCGATCTCGACGATGCGACTGATGTGCCCCGGCACCCCGTGCGACGCGCCACCGGTCATCACGACGACCCGGTCGGCGAGGAAGACGGCCTCCTCGATCGAGTGGGTGATGAAGACGACGGTCGTGCGCGTCTCGAGGTGGATGCGCTTGAGCTCGGCCTGCAGGTCGGAACGCGTCAGCGCGTCGAGGGCGCCGAACGGCTCATCCATGAGCAGCACGCGGGGCTCGTTGGCCAGCACGCGTGCGATCGCGACGCGCTGCTGCATCCCGCCCGACAACTGCCCCGGGTACGTGGCCGCGAACCGGGTCAGCCCGACGGCTGCGAGGAAGCGGTCGACCAGCTCGTTCACCCGCGCACGGGGGAGGCGCCGGCGCCGGGGGCCGTACGCGATGTTCTCGCGCACGGTGAGCCACGGGAACAGCCCGTAGTCCTGGAAGACCACTCCGCGATCCGGCCCGGGACGCGTGACCGGGGCGCCGCCGACCGAGACCGAGCCGCTGCTTGCTTCCTCGAAGCCGGCGAGGATGCGCAGCACCGTGCTCTTGCCGCATCCGGAGGCCCCGACGATCGCGACGAACTCGCCCGAGGCGATGCTCAGGTCGACGCCGGCGACGGCCTGGGTGCCCGCCCATTCGGGACCGTAGCGCTTGCCCAGACCCACGATCTCGACGGAGGCCGAGGTGTCGGCGGCGAGATCCGCCGCGGGGGAGATGATGTCGGTCATCGTCGCTCCAGTCACTTGATGAGGGGTCGGCCGCGCGTCGCGAGACGGAAGACCCCGACGAGGATGCGGTCGGAGAGGAAGCCGGCGGCGCCGATCGTCACCATCCCCACGACGACCATGTCGGTGCGCACGACGTCGCGGGCGAGGATGATGGCCGACCCGAGGCCGACGTTCACCCCCACCGACTCGCCGAGCACGAGCACGACCCAGGCGATGCCGAGGCCGACCCGCAGGCCGTTCATGATCGACGGCGCCGATGCGGGGACGACCACCTGCGTCAGGATCTCGCTGCGCCGGGCGCCCAGCATCCGACCGGCTTCGACCAGCCGCTGCGGCACCTCCTTCGACCCGCTGATGGCTCCCAGCACGATCGGGAAGAACGCCGAGAGGGCGATGAGGAAGATCGTCGCCTGGTCGCCCCAGCCGATCAGCAGCCCGACCAGCGGGACCCACGCCGTCGCCGGGATGGGACGGAAGAGGTTGATGAAGGGGTCGAAGAGGCCGTCCATCGTGTACGAGCGGCCCATGACGATCCCGAGGGGGATCGCGATGGCCGCGGCGATCGCGAAGCCGACCAGCACGCGCAGCGCCGACGTGCCGAGGTTGACCCAGAGGTCCCCCGAGAAGGCGTCGTCGTTCACGCCGCCGAACCCGTAGTCCCACAGCGACGTCACGACCTCGGCGGGCGTCGGCAGGAACGCCATCCGGATGCCGATGAGCGGGATCTCCCACTCCTGGTCGCGGCCGATCTGCCACAGGACGACGAAGAGGAACGGCACCGGCAGGCCGAGCAGGAACCGGTAGAGAGCTGCCCGCTGGTTGGGTCGGCGTGCCGGCGGGCGGCGCCGGACGGGCGCGCTCGCCGGCGCACCGGCGACGACGGCTGCGTCGTCGGTGCGCCCGGACGGGACGGTGTCGGTCATGGTGCTTCTCCCCGCGGGTCAGTCGGCGAAGCTCGTGTCGACGATCGTGTCGGCGGTCGGCGTCGAGGTGATCAGGCCGATCGAGGCCATGGCTCCGGCGAGGGCCTCGAGCTGGCCGACGTACTCGTCCGAGAGGTCCGACCGCAGCCAGAAGTTCTCGAGCGCCGAGGTGAGGACCTCCTCGTCGCCGCCGAACTCCTCGACCATGCTGGGCAGCCACTCCTCGATGTTGTCGGCCATGTAGGCCGTCGTCGCGGCGTGGGTGTCGACGACTCGCTGCACCAGCTCGGGGTTCTCCTCGATCAGCTCGCCGGTCGTGACGAGTCCGATGTTCACGCGCCCGATGGGGGTGGAGTAGGGGTCGACGACCTCGGTGCCGCCGGCGGCCTTCGCGATCGAGACGCCGATCTCGACTCCCATGAAGGCGTCGATGTCGCCGCTCGCGAAGGCCGAAGCCATCTCGGGGACGGGGATCGGGGTGAGCTCGAAGTCGTCGGGTGACATGCCGGCCTCGTCGATGAGCAGTCGCAGCGCGACCTCCTGCGCCGAGCCCTGGACGATGCCGATCTGCGAGCCCGCGAGCTCGGCGAGGGAGGTCTCGCCGTTGCCGATGAAGCCCGACCCGCCGTCGGCGGCGCTCGCGACGATGCGCAGGTCGCGGTTCTGCGAGATCGACGAGATGGTCGGGGTGACGCCGGTGATCGCGAAGTCGATGCTGCCCGAGACGAGCGCGTCGGAGAGTGCCGGGGTGGTGTCGAGCGTCACGACCTCGAACTCGACGCCGTCGACGGCGTGGTCGGCGTAGAGGAACGGCTGGTAGAAGTGCGGCTGGCCGCGCAGGGTGCCGACCTTGACGGTCTCGACGCCGTCATCGCCCGCGGCGTCGTCGCCGGCGGAGCTGCAGCCGGCGAGGACGAGGGCGGCGAGGGAGACGGCGGCCAGGAGGACGACGCGGGGTGAACGTGCGCGCATGGGGTTCCGATCGGAGGAGGACGGCGGTGCAGAGGACTGCCGTCATTCAACGGTTTCCGATCGCTCGCGAGGTGAAGGCCGTGTAACGACCTTGTTAAGCCAGCGCTTAAGGTGCGTGAGCGCGGGGTTCAGCTGCCGCGGTAGGTCGAGTACGCGAACGGGCTCAGCAGCAGCGGCACGTGCAGGTGGGGCTCGTCGCCGACGGTGAAGCTGACGGTCGCCGACGGGTAGAAGGTCGCGGTGCCGGCCCGGGCGAAGTGCCCGCCCGTGTCGAACGTCAGCGCGTAGATTCCCGGCTCGAGCCGGTCGGGCCCGAGCGCGAGCCGTCCGTCGGCATCGGTCGAGCCCGTCGCGATGACGGTTCCGCGGGCGTCGGCGAGCTCGATCGCCACGTCGACAGCGGGAGTGCCGGTCGCCGCGTCCAGCACATGAGTGGTCAGGTGGGTCATGCCGGCGCCTCCGTGGTGACGGTCTGCGACAGGCGGAGCAGCGCGATCTCGGCCAGCTGGCCGAGGGCCTCGGCCGTCTCGGTGCGGTCGTCGTTGCCGAGGCGCCGCTCGAGCTCGGCGCGCATCTCGCCCGGGGTCCGGCCGGCCGCCCGGATGAGGAAGACACGGTCGAACCGCTCCTCGTAGCGCCGATTGCCCGCCGCGATCGCGGCGGCGTCGTCATCGGATGCCGACCGCATCGCGGCCTGCTCGGATCGCGACGCGTCGCCCTCGGCACCCGGCTGGTCGACGCGGGCGCCGATGCGCGGATGATGCGCGAGCGCGGCATCGAGGTCGTCCTCGTTCCAGTGCGCCGCCTCGGCCCGCGCCCGGGCGCCCAGCTCCGCGACGTCGCGGTAAGGCCGCCCGGCGACCAGGGTCTCGACCCAGCGGGGGATGGGGGCCCAGACGGCGACGACGCGTCGGGCATCGTCCGCGCTGAGGGCGTGGAACTCGTCGAGGTGCATGCGCGTCACGGTACTGTCACCGCGTTTCTCCCGCGTTACATATCATCGTGCCGTGGAACCGCAGCGCGCCGAGCCCGACCTTCCCGCGTCGATCGGGCGCCGCCTGCGGGCGCTGCGCACCCGGACGGGGCGCTCGCTCGCCTCGGTCGCGCAGGAGATGGGCATCTCGGCGAGCGCCCTGTCGCAGATCGAGACGGGTGCGATGCAGCCGTCGGTTCACCGGCTCGTCGAGCTCGTCGGGGTGCTGGGCGCTCCGGTGTCGGTCATCTTCGACGATCACGCCGTCGCGGTGATCCCCGATGCCGATGCCCCCGGCGAGCTGAACGAGCCCGTCCCCGGCGTCTTCGTCGCCCGCGTCGGCACCGAGACCACGGCGCACCTCGGCGGCGGCGTCACCTACCGGCGGCTGACGCCCGTGCCCATCAGTGGCGTGGAGCACTTCGAGTCGACCTACCCGCCGGGCGCGAGCTCGAGCGCCGACGGCGGCCTCCTCGTTCACGCAGGCTACGAGAGCGGGCTCGTCGTGACAGGGACGCTCACCTTCGAGTTCGCCGACGGCGAGGTCGAGCTCGGCCCGGGCGAGTCGCTCTCGTTCGCGGCATCCCGACCGCACCGCGTCGCGAACCGCACCGACAGCGTCGCGGTCGCGACGTGGCTCACGGTCGTCGGGTCGACGGGGCCGGTCGACGGCGCGACGGGGCGCTGAGTCCCCGGCGCCTCGCGCGCGCCGGCGTCCGACCGAGCTCACGCGGGCCCGTGGACGATCAGCCAGGTCGCGACGGCGGTCTCGTCGCCGTCGTTGTGGATGCGGTGCGGTCGCGAGCACGGGTAGCTGATCGTGTCGCCGGGACGCAGCACGACCCGCTCATCGGTGAAATCGATCGTCAGCTCGCCCGAGAGCATGGTGCCGACCTCGTACCCGTCGTGCCGGAAGAGGTCGGTGTCGCGGTGGGCCGACGACCCGGGCGGATAGGTCGACTGGAAGTAGTCGATTCCCGGGCTCGGTCCGGGGGACAGGCGGCGGAAGGTCACTCCGTCGCCGAGCTCGACCGTCGTGGCCTGGGCGGCGCGGACCAGCGAGAATCCGTCGATCTCCGCCGCGAGCGCAGCGGCGGGGGCCTCGCCACCGCTCTCGAAGACGGCGGCGAGGGGCACGCCGAGGGCGTCGGTGATGGCGAGCAGCCGCGAGACGCTCGGCTGCAGCACGCCGCGCTCGATCTGCGACACCGCGCTGGGGCTGATGCCCAGCGCGGCGGCGACGGCACGTGCCGACATCCCTCGCTGCCGCCGAAGCTCGCGCAGCCGGACGCCCACCTCGGTCCCGGTCCCCAGCGCGAGCTCTGACATGCCGCCGAGTCTAAACGGGCTGCGGCGGCGTCCGATCGCGACCGCTGTGAAGCTCCAACTTCACACCGTCGTTACATCAGCGAAACCCGCCGGGATCGATTAACCCATAGCTTCACTTTCCAGATCCCCTCCTGGAAGGTTCCGACGCCATGACCGCTCCTCCGAACATCCTGCCCGCCGAGACGACGGTTCCCGATCGGGGCTACGACCCCCGACTGTCGAACGAGGACCTCGCCCCGCTCCGCAAGCAGAGGTGGACCTGGTACAACATCTTCGCCTTCTGGATGTCGGACGTGCACTCGGTCGGCGGCTACGTCACGGCGGGGTCGCTCTTCGCGCTCGGCATCGCCGCGTGGCAGGTGCTCGTGGCTCTCGTCGTCGGCATCGTGATCGTGCAGGTCTTCGCGAACATGGTCGCCAAGCCCAGTCAGAAGACGGGCGTGCCCTATCCCGTGGTGAACCGCGCCATCTTCGGGGTGCGCGGCGCGAACATCCCCGCGATCATCCGGGGCATCATCGCGATCGCCTGGTACGGCGTGCAGACCTTCCTGGCGGCGCAGTCGCTGAACATCATCTTCCTGAAGTTCATCCCCGGCTCCGCGGCGCTGCTCGACGTGAGCTTCCTCGGGCTCTCGGCGCTCGGGTGGATCTCCTTCTCGATCCTCTGGGTCGCCCAGGTCGCGCTGTTCTGGAACGGCATGGAGGTCATCCGCCGCTTCATCGACTGGGCCGGCCCCGCCGTCTACGTCGTGATGATCGTGCTCGCGGTGTACCTCGTGAGCCAGGCCGGCTGGGAGAACATCGACCTGAACCTCTCCGACCCGGCGGCGGCGCCGCACGACCTCTGGGGCACCCTCGGCCTCATGGCCATGGCGGTCGGCATCGTGGTGGCATACTTCGCCGGCCCGATGCTCAACTTCGGCGACTTCGCGCGGTACGGCCGTTCGTTCAGCCAGGTCAAGAAGGGCAACTTCTGGGGCCTTCCGGTGAACTTCCTGTTCTTCTCGATCCTGACCGTGCTCACCGCCGCCGCGACCGTGCCGGTGTTCGGCGAGCTGCTCCTCGACCCCATCCACACCGTCGAGGCGATCGACACCCCCTTCGCGATCCTGCTCGGCGGGCTGACCTTCGTCACCGCGACGGTCGGCATCAACATCGTCGCCAACTTCATCGCGCCCGCCTTCGACTTCTCCAACGTCGCGCCCCAGAAGATCTCGTGGCGCATGGGCGGCATGATCGCCGCGGTCGGATCGGTGTTCCTCACGCCCTGGAACTGGTACTCCGACGCCACCGCCATCCACTACTCCCTCGGCATCCTCGCGGCCCTCATCGGCCCGCTGTTCGGCCTGCTGGTCGCGGGGTACTACATCGCGGCCAAGCAGCGGATCCGCACCGATGACATGTTCACGATGAGCGAGAGCGGGGCGTACTGGTACCGCAAGGGGTACAACCCGAACGCGATGAAGACGCTCCTCGTGGCCGGCATCCCGACGATCCTGCTCGCGATCCTGCCCAAGACGTTCGCCGACATGGGGCTGTTCGACGTCTCGTGGATCGGGAACTTCACCTGGTTCATCGGATGCGGCCTCGCGTTCGCCGCGTTCGTGGTGTTCGAGCGGCTCGACCCGCAGGTCCCGACGTTCGCGGGCGAGACCGAGGGCATCTCGGACGGCACCCTGCCCGAGTCCGCGCCGGAGGGCGCCGCGTGAGGATCACGCTGATCAACCCCAACACCTCCCGGGCGATGACGGACAAGATCGCCGTCGCCGCCCGGGAGGTCGCCGGGCCCGGGGTCGAGGTGGTCGCCGCGCATCCGACCGACGGCGCGGCCGCGATCGAGAGCCATCTCGACGAGATCACCGCCGCCCGCTCGGTCGTCGACATCATCGAGGCCGACCTCGCCGTCGGCGGAAGCGACGCGTACGTCATCGCGTGCTTCGGCGACCCGGGACTCGACGCCGCGCGCGAGCTCGTCGACGTTCCCGTCATCGGCATCGCCGAGGCTGCGATGCACGTCGCGACCCTGTCCGGTCGTCGGTTCGCCGTGGTCACGACGCTCGGCCGGACGCTCGGCCGGGCGCGCGATCTGCTCGCCCGCTACGGGATGACGTCGGCTTGCGCCTCGCTGGTCGCCTCCGGCATCCCGGTGCTCGATCTCGAGGACACCGGGTCGGATGCCTTCGAGCGCATCGCGGCGCTGTGCGCCGCCGAGGTGGCGGGCGGGGCCGACGTCATCGTGCTCGGCTGCGCCGGGATGGCCGATCTCTGCCACGCCCTGACGGAGCGCGTCGGCGTTCCCGTGGTCGATGGGGTCGGCGCGGCGGTCGGGCTCGCGTCGGCGATGGTGCGGATGCGGGTGGGGACGAGCAAGCGCGAGGAGTACGCCGCCCCGCCGCGTCGTCACGAGAGCGTTACATCGGGGTAACCGCCGCGGCTGCGTTAACCCATAGCTTTATATTGACATCGGGCTCTGCGCATCGCGCGCCCGCCGTCGTTCCTCGCCCCCGACCCCGCCCGGAGATCTCGTGACCGCATCGTCCCCGTCCCGCTTCGTCGTGCGCGCCGGCCGCGTCTTCGACGGCACGGCCTTCGTCCCCGCAGCCGTCGTCGTCGAGAACGGCCTCGTCGTCGCGATGCTCGACGAGGACGCCGCCGTCGCCGACGCCGCCGAGGTGCGCGTCGCCGCCGACGCTGTGCTGCTGCCCGGGCTCGTCGACTCGCACGTGCACGTCAACGAGCCCGGACGCACCGAGTGGGAGGGCTTCGGCTCGGCGACGCGGGCCGCGGCGGCGGGCGGTGTCACGACGATCGTCGACATGCCGCTGAACTCCATCCCGCCGACCACGACCGCCGGCGCACTGGAGGTCAAGCGTGCCGCCGCCGCGGCATCCGCGCACGTCGACGTCGGGTTCTGGGGCGGGGCGGTGCCCGAGAACCTGGGGGAGCTCGGCCCCCTGCACGAGGCCGGCGTCTACGGGTTCAAGTGCTTCCTCGCGCCGTCGGGCGTCGACGAGTTCGGACACCTCGACCGTGCTCAGCTGCGCCAGGCCATGGGCGAGATCGCGGCGCTCGGCTCGCGGCTCATCGTGCACGCCGAGGACCCCGAGCTGCTCGGTGCCGACGGCGCGATCGGCCGCGGATACGACGCCTTTCTCGCGTCGCGCCCGGCGACGAGCGAGGCGTCGGCGATCGACGCCGTCATCGAGGCCGCGCGCGCGACCGGCGGCCGGGCGCATATCCTGCACCTGAGCGACGCCCGGTCACTGCCCGCCATCCGTGCGGCCCGCGCGGACGGAATCGACCTCACGGTCGAGACCTGCCCGCACTACCTCACGATCATCGCCGAGGAGATCCCCGACGGCGCGTCCGAGTTCAAGTGCTGCCCGCCCATCCGCGAGGCCTCGAACCGCGACCTCCTGTGGGAGGGCATCGTCGATGGCACGATCGACGCGATCGTCAGCGACCACTCGCCCTCGACCGTCGACCTCAAGCGCGCAGGCGACGGCGACTTCGGGCTCGCCTGGGGCGGCATCTCCGGACTGCAGGTCGGGCTGTCGGCGGTCTGGACCGAGGCGCGCGAGCGCGGCATCCCGCTCGAGACGATCCTGCCGCTGTTCACGACAGGACCCGCTGTCGTCGCGGGCCTCGCCGTCGGGCGCATCGCCGTGGGCGCGCCCGCGCACCTCGCCGTCTTCGCCCCCGACGACGTCGTCCGCGTCGACGCGCGCGAGCTGCGTCACCGCAACCCGATCTCGGCCTACGACGGCCGCGTGCTGACGGGACGGGTGCGCCGCACCTGGCTCCGAGGCGAGGTCGTGTTCGAGGCCGGCGTCGATGTTGCCGATGCCATGGATGCCGCGGGCGTTCCGGGCGGGCGGCTGCTCTCGCGCGGCGGCACTCTCGTCGCCGTCGGCGAGGACGCGTCGTGACCGGTCGCGCCCACGGCGATGCGCCGAACGACGGCGCCCCGGCCGGCGGCATGCCCGCCGATCTCGCGGCGGCGTTCGCCGACTACGAGCGCGCCATCGTCGAGAACGACCTCGCGGCGCTCGACGCCGCGTTCGCCCCCGGAGCCGGCACGATGCGGGCGGATGCCGGGGGCCTGCTCGTCGGCCACGATGCGATCAGCGCATTCCGCGGGGCGCGCGGCGGGGTCGCGGCGCGCGAGATCGAACGGATCGAGTACCGGCCGCTCGCCCCTGACGTCGCTCTGCTGATCTCGGTCTCCCGCTACGCCGCAGGTGGCACCGGCCTGCAGACCCAGCTCTGGCAGCGCATCGACGGTCGCTGGCTCATCACCGCCGCACACGTGACCCCGCGGCCGCAGGCGTTCGACCGGTCGATCTGGCGCACCGTGGGCGACCCGCTCTACCAGGGCGCCTGGGAAGGTCCGCTGGCCGGGCTGACCGTCGCCGTCAAAGACCTCTTCGCGATCCGCGGCTACCGCATCGGGGCGGGCAACCCGACGTTCCTCGCCTCGGCCCGCGCCGAGACGACCACGGCGCCCGCGGTCGGCGACCTGTTGCGCGGCGGAGCGTCGCTGCGCGGCATCGCGCGCACCGACGAGTTCGCCTACTCCGTCGCCGGAGACAACACCCACTACGGCACGCCGCCGAACGCCGCGCTGCCCGGAGCGCTCCCGGGCGGCTCGTCGAGCGGGCCGGCATCCGCCGTCGCGGCCGGGCATGCCGATGTCGCCCTCGCCACCGACACCGCCGGATCGGTGCGGGTACCCGCCTCGTACCAGGGGCTCTGGGGCTTGCGGACCACCCACGACCTCGTGCCCCGGCAGGGCATGCTGCCCCTCGCGCAGAGCTTCGACACCGTCGGATGGCTGACCCGCGACGGATCGACGCTCGAGCGCGTCGCCGAGTGGTGCCTCGGGTACGCCGGCTCGGAGTCGACCGAGAGCGTGCACGGCGAGCCGGACGACGAGCTGCCGACGCGCCTCCTCGTGCCCGACGAGATCCTCGCGGCCGCCGAGCCCGCCACCCGGCGCGCGTTCGCCGAGCTGCTCGACCGCGTCACGGCCACGGGAGCCGCGGTCTCGGTCGGCCGCGTGTCGATCGGCGACCTGGACGCCTACCTCGACGCGTTCCGCACCGTGCAGGGCGCGGAGGCCTGGCGCAACAACGGCGACTGGCTCGTGCAGCATCCCGGCGCGGTGGGAGCCGCCGTCGCCGACCGCTTCCGCACCGCCGCCGCCGTGACACCCGACGACGAGAAGCGGGCGCGCGCCGCCCTCGCCCCTCTCGCCGACCGCCTGCGTGCCGTCGTCGACGACGCGGTGCTGCTGCTGCCGACCGTCCCCGGAGCCGCACCTGCGCGCACCGCCGGCGGCGAGGCGCTCGACCTGCTGCGCCGTGACACACTGCGGATGACGACGCCGGCCGCCGTCGCCGGGCTCCCCGCGATCTCGGTGCCCCTGCTCACCGTGCCGTCGCCGCTGGGACCGGCGCCCGTCGGCGTCTGCCTCGTCTCGCGCGCCGGCACCGACCTCGCCCTCGTGCGGCTCGCCCGCCGCCTGTTCTCGCTCCTCGACCCCCGGATGGACACGCCATGACGAACCCGACCGTTCAGATCCCCGGACCCATCGACCCGCCCGCTCGCCTGCTCATGGGCCCCGGGCCGATCTCGGCGTACCCCAGCGTGCTCACCGCGATGTCGGCCGCGCTCGTCGGCCAGTACGACCCGTTCATGACGCGGACGATGACCGAGACGCAGGAGCTCTACCGTGCGGTCTGGAACACGCGCAACGACGCCACGATGCTCGTCGACGGCACGAGCCGCGCCGGCATCGAGGCGGCGATCGTCTCGCTCGTCCGGCCCGGCGACCGTGTGCTCGTGCCGATCTTCGGACGCTTCGGGCACCTGCTCGCCGAGATCGCGGAGCGCGCGCTCGCCGAGGTGCACACGATCGAGACCGAGTGGGGGCAGGTCTTCACGCCCGCCGCGATCGAAGAGGCCGTCGTGCGGGTCAAGCCCACGCTGCTCGCGCTCGTGCAGGGCGACACGTCGACGACCATGTACCAGCCGCTCGACGAGATCGGCGCGATCTGCGCGAAGCACGGGGTGCTGTTCTACTCCGACGCGACCGCCTCGCTCGGCGGCAACGAGTTCGACGCCGACGACTGGGGCCTGGATGCCGCCACCGCCGGGCTGCAGAAGTGCCTCGGCGGACCGAGCGGATCGGCGCCCATCACCCTCAGCGAGCGCGCCGTCGAGGTCGTGCGGTCGCGGGCGCGCATCGAAGCCGGCATCCGCGAGCCCGGCGATCCGGACGCGAGTGACTTCGTGCGGTCGAACTACTTCGACCTCGGCATGATCCTCGACTACTGGGGGCCGCGCCGTCTCAACCACCACACCGAGGCGACGTCGATGCTCTACGGGGCGCGCGAATGCGCCCGCGTGCTGCTGCTCGAGGGGCGCGACGAGGTGATCGCGCGCCACCGTCTCGCGGGCGCCGCGATGCTCGCCGGCGTGCAGGCGCTCGGCCTCACCGTCTTCGGCGACATCGCGCACAAGATGAACAACGTCGTGGCCGTCGAGATCCCCGACGGAGTGCCCGGCGACGAGGCGCGCGCAGCGCTGCTGACCGACTTCGGCATCGAGATCGGCACGTCGTTCGGTCCGCTCCACGGACGCGTGTGGCGCATCGGGACGATGGGCTACAACGCCCGGCAGGACGCCGTGCTCACCACCCTCTCGGCGCTCGAGGCGGTGCTGCGCCGCTACGGCGCCGCCGTGCCGGTCGCCGGAGGGGTCGAGGCGGCAGCGGACGTCTACCGGGGACATTGAGCCGTGGCATCCGCTCTGCTCCCCGTATCGCCCGAACGCATCGCCGACGCGGCACGACGGGTGATGTCGCGCTGCGACGATCTCGCGCGCATCAGCGCGGCCCCCGACCGGATCGAGCGCGTCTACCTCTCGCCCGAGCACGCCCGTGTCAACCGTCTCGCCGCCGAATGGATGCGGGAGGTCGGCATGACCACGCGCCAGGATGCCGCCGGCAATCAGATCGGCCGACTCGACACCGCCGGCGACGAGCCCGCGCTCATGATCGGCTCGCATCTCGACACGGTGGCCGACGCCGGGCGCTACGACGGCATCGTGGGTGTCCTGATGGGGATCGAGGTCGTGCGGATGCTGCGCGAGCCCGCCGACGACGACGGCTCGTCGTGGCGGTCGCCCCTGCCGTTCGCCCTCGAGGTCGCCGCGTTCTGGGACGAGGAGGGCACGCGGTTCGGCAAGGCGCTGCTCGGGTCGTCGGCCGTCGGCGGCGTCTGGGACGACGGATGGTGGGACCTCGCCGACGCCGAGGGGACGACCCTGGCCCAGGCCTTCCGGGAGTTCGGCCTGGACCCCGGGCGGGTCGGCGAGGCGGCTCGCCGGTCGGACGAGCTCGTCGGCTACCTCGAGGCGCACATCGAGCAGGGTCCGGAACTGCACCGGAGCGGCGAATCGCTCGCCGTCGTCTCGTCGATCGCCTCGGCCCGACGCTTCCTGCTGTCGGTCGAGGGCGAGGCGCGGCACGCCGGAGGCACGCCCTACGACATGCGGCGCGACGCGTTGCTGGGCGCATCCGAGGCGGCTCTCGCGGTCGAGCGGATCTGCCGGGCCGAGCATCACATCATCGGGACGGTCGGCCAGTTCGAGGCGTTCCCGGGCGGCGTGAACATCGTGCCCGGCGAGGTGCAGTTCTCCCTCGACCTGCGGGGCGAGTTCGACGGTGAGCGCGACCGCGTCTGGCAGCGGCTCACCGCCGAGCTCGACGAGATCGTGGGCCGTCGCGGACTGCGCTGGCAGCACCGCGAGATCCACAACGCGGCGGCGGTCGCCTGCGCGCCGCTGCTGCAGGACGTCGTCCGCGAGGGAATCCGCGCGGCGGCGGGCGAGGTGACCGAGGAGCCGCCCGCGATCTTCAGCCGGGCGGGGCACGACGGCATGGCTCTCGGCGGTCTCACCGGTATCGGGATGCTGTTCCTGCGCAACCCCGACGGCATCAGCCACCACCCCGACGAGGACGTCTCCACCGCTGACGTCGCCCGCGGCATCCGCGCCCTCGCCGAATCCGTCCTGCACCTCGCCGCCGACCGCCGCGCCGCCGCCTGACCCGGCCGGCGGTCCGCCAGATCCGCACCGCGCGGGCGCAATACCCCTGACCCGAGGGCGAAACATGGGCTCGGTAGCGTGCGGGTATGCGCCTGCTCGTGACCCACGCCCGCCTCATCACGGTGCCCGCCGGCATCGACGACCCCGGCTACATCGAGGAGGGATGGATGCTCGTCGGCGACGACGGGCGCATCGCCGCCATCGGCGCCGGGGATCCGCCCGTGGGCACCACCGCCGACGAGATCCTCGACGCCGGAGGCTCGTTCGTCGCCCCCGGGTTCGTCTCGAGCCACTCGCACCTGTTCACCTCGGGTCTGCGCGGACTCGGGGTCGCCGAGACGCTCTACGGCTGGTGCGACGCGATGCTCGGGACCACCGCCCACATGACCGCCGACGACGTCTACTGGTCGACGCTCCACGGCGCCCTCGACTTCCTCTCGAACGGCGTGACCACCGCCTACAACTTCACCGACCCGCTGCAGTCCTGGGAGTCTATGGTCGACGGCAAGCGCGTGGGCGACGCCCGCATGCGCGAGCTCGAGTACCACACGCGTCAGGCCGACGCGACGCGCGACGCCGGCATCCGGTTCGTCGATTCGATCGGCATGGATGTCACCGTCGGCTCCGACGACGAGATCTTCGCCCGGTTCGCCGCGTCGGTCGCGCACACCCGCGCAATGGACCCCGATTTCGCGCTCGGCGCGTCGATCATGGGCCAGGTGCAGTGGTCGCCGCGTGAGGAGGCCGCCTGGCTCGAGGTCGAGGCGATGCGCCGATACGGCGTGACCAATCAGGCGCACTTCCTGGAATCGCCCGAGGCGGTGGAGCACCAGCGGTCGAAGTTCGCGCAGTATCGGGATGCCGGGGCCCTCGGTCTCGGTCTCGTCTTCGGCCACTTCATCCAGACGACCCCGGAGATCATCGACGAAGCCGTCGCGGGCGGTGCCGCGATGTCATGGCAGCCCGCCTCGAACGGGCGGCTCGCGTCGGGGACCGCGCAGGTTCCCGAGATGCTCGCGAAGGGCATGAAGGTCGGCATCGGACTCGACGACCAGGCGTGCACGGATGTCTCGGATCCCTGGCAGAACATGCGCATGGGCATCTACCAGCAGCGGGCGCGCCTGCAGGATCCGCTCGCGATGATGCCCGAGCAGGTGCTGCGGCTGCACACCCTCGGTGCGGCTGAGATCATGGGCGTCGCCGACCGGGTCGGTTCGCTCGAGGTGGGCAAGCTGGCCGATTTCGTGGTGGTCGACCCCCGGCGTCCCGATGTGGGTCCGCTGTGGCATCCGGTGCGCAGCTACGTGCTCGCGATGAGTCCCCGCAACCTGACGCGCGTGTACGTCGGCGGCGTCCTGGTCGACGATCGCGGCACGTCGACGAACCCCCTGGCCGCCGAGGCGTCTGCGCGTCTGCACGAGAGCCTCGCCGAGGTCGCGCGTCGCCGCCCCACGCACCCTCACTGACCCTCGGCCCGCCCGTCCCTCCGGACCGCGAGACGACAGCTGCGCGTGTGTCGTCTCGCGGTTTGGTTCGGCAGACCCGTCAGGCCACCGAGGTCGTCATGCCCATGCGGGTGAGGACGAGGGTCTCGGCGATCTGCACGAGGTTGTAGAGCACGAGGGTCAGCAGCGTGATGATCGCCACCGACGCCCACAGGTCGTCGAAGCGGGCGGTCGCGGTGAACTTCACGATCATGCCGCCGATGCCCTGCCCCGTCGACAGCCACTCGGCGAGGAGGGCGCCGGTGACGGCGCCCGGCACCGAGACGCGGGCGGCGGCGAAGAGCGAGGGCAGCGCGCCCGGCACGCTGACCTTGCGCAGCTGCGCGAGGCGTCCGCCGCCGTAGACGTGCACGAGGTCGAGGCTCTCCTTCGTCGCGCGGCTCAGGCCGAACAGGATCGAGGCGAGGGCGGGGAAGAGCACGACGATCGAGCCGATGACGGCGACGGATGCCGCGGTGCCGCGGCCCGTGATCAGGATGATGACCGGCGCGATGGCCACGAGCGGCACCGAGCGCAGCAGCAGCGCGAGCGGCATGACGCCCGCCTCGATCGCCTTCGACAGCGAGAACGCCACGGCGAGCAGGAGCGCGACGAGCATGCCGACGCCGAACCCGAGGGCGGCGTCCTGCACGGTCTGGCCGATGAGCGGCCACAGGCCCATGCGGTTCTCGGCGGCGTCGTCGGCGGTGAACAAGAATTCCCACACTTCGCCGGGGCCCTTGGCGACGTAGGTCGAGATGCCCGTGAGGTTGACGACGGCCCACCACAGCGCGAGCACGATGAGCACGGTCGCGAGGGCGTTGATCAGCGAGCGGCCGACGGAGCGGCGGAGGGCGACGATCATGCGGCCGACCTCCCCGAGACCCACGGCGTGACGAGACGCGCGACGAGGCCGAGGGCCGCGTATCCGATGAGGGCGACGATCGCCGACAGCAGGAACACCGCCCAGACGCGCGGCGAGTCGAGGTCGCCCTGCAGCTTGATGAGGGTGATGCCCACGCCCCGGTCGATCGCGCCCATGTACTCGCCGAGGATGGCACCGAGGAAGGCGCTCGGCACGGCGATCTGCAGTGCGTTCAGGATGGCGGGGGTGGCGGCGATCAGGCGCACTTTGCGCAGCTGCGTCCACCGCGACCCGCCGTAGACGCGCACGACGTCGAGCGCCGCCTTGTCGGCCGCCTTGAACCCGAGCAGCGCGCCGACGACAGTGGTGAAGAAGACCGCGAGCGCCGCGAGGAAGATCGCGGTCGCGCTCGGATCGCCCGCGCGCTTGGCCCCGCCCAGCACGACGATCGCGATGCCGCCGACGGCGACGACGGGTAGGCAGTAGCTGACGACGGCGATCTGGGTGACGACGACCTCGAGGCGGGGGAGGAGCAGCACCGTCGACGCGAGGAGGAGCGCGATCGCGTTGCCCCAGACGTAGCCGATCATCGCTTCGCCGATCGTGACCTGGAACACCGTCCAGTACGGCGCCAGACCGTCGCGGACGATGGTCTCGAACACGGTGAACGGCGAGGGGACGGGGGTGAAGGTCGTGCCCTCGGGCGGCGAGAACGCCGTGACCGATAGCAGCCACCACGCCGCGATCAGCACGACGGCCCCGATGACGCCCGCGAGCCAGGTCGGCATTCCGGCGCGGCGCATCACGACTCCGCGTCGGCGCGGCCGTCGCTGCCGAAGAGCAGCTCGGACGCGCGGTCGACCAGCGCGTGGAACTCGGGAGTCCGCATCATCTCGGGAGTCCGCGGGCGCGGCAGGTCGACGTCGATGATCTCGACCACGCGGCCGGGGCGCGGCGACATGACCGCCACGCGGTCGGAGAGGAAGATCGCCTCGGAGATGCCGTGGGTGACGAGCAGCGTCGTCGCGGGCTTCTCGGTCCAGATGCGCAGCAGTTCGAGGTTGAGGTTCTGCCGGGTCATGTCGTCGAGCGCGCCGAACGGCTCGTCGAGCAGCAGCACCGACGGCTTGAGCGCGAGCGCGCGGGCGATCGACACGCGCTGCCGCATCCCGCCGGACAGCTGGGCGGGCTTGGACTTCTCGAAGCCGGTGAGCCCGACGAGCTTGATGAGCTCGTCGATGTACGCCTTGTCGGGCGTGCGACCCGCGATCTCGAAGGGCAGGCGGATATTGGCCAGCACGCTGCGCCAGGGGAGCAGGGCGTGGTCCTGGAAGGCGATGCCCAGCTCGTGGTCGCGACGCAGCTCGTGGGGGGTCTTGCCGTCGACGCGGACCTCGCCCGCGGTCGGGTTCTCGAGGTCGGCGAGGATGCGCAGGATGGTGGACTTGCCGCACCCCGAGGGGCCGAGCAGGGCGAGGAACGAGCCCTTGTCGGTGTGGAGGTGGGTGTCCTGCAGGGCCGTCACGGTCCGGCCGCGGCCGGTGTGGAAGGTCTTGCTGAGGCCGTCGATCAGGATGCCGGTGCCGCGAGGGGCACCGGCATCCTGGGTGTCGTCGTGTGTCATGTGATGGAGGGAAGCGTCCGAACCTACGGAAGGTAGTCCAGCAGCTCCGGGTTCTCGTCGTAGATCTCGTCGATGATGGTGGTGTCGAACAGGTCGTCGACCGAGACCTTCCAGCCTGCGGCGGCGAGCGAGTCGACCGTCTGCTGCTTCAGGTCATCCGAGATCGTGAAGAGGCCGTTGGCCTCGGTCTCCTCGGTCGAGATGAGCAGGTTCTGAGCGGCGATGCCGGCGGTCGTCTTCGCGGGGTCGAGGGCGCCGAACACGGCCTCGAGGCCGTCCTCCGACTCCTCCGCGGCCTGGTTGTAGTACTTCTGCACCAGGCTGACGGTGTCGTCGACGGGCTGCTGGAACACCTGGGTCCAGCCCTTGATCTCGGCGATGAGGAACTCCTTGAGGAGCTCCTTGTTCTCGGCGAGGTACTGGTCGGTGACGGTGAACGTCTCGGCCACGTAGGGCACGCCGTTCTCGGCGTACGAGAGGTTGGTGATGTCGTAGCCCGCGAGCTCGACGGTCAGCGCCTCGTTGGTGAGGTAGGCCATGAAGCCGTCGACTTGGCCGTCCATGAGCGGGGTCGGGTCGAAGTCGACGGGAACGACGGTGACCTCGCTCGGGTCGATGCCGTTGGCGTTCAGCAGGGCCGCGAACACTGAGGCGTTGGAGTCCTGGACGCCGATCGTCTTGCCGATGAGGTCCTGCGGGGTCGCGATGTTGCCGCCGTCCGCGAGCGAGAGGATCGTGAACGGATTCTTCTGGAAGGTCGCGCCGATGATCTTCAGCGGCGCATCCTCCTCGGCGACGGCGGCGCCTACCGAGGCGGCGTCCGAGAGCGCGACCTGCACGGTGCCCGAGAGCAGCTTCGCCACGCCCGTGTCGGGCCCGGAGATGCCGATGACCTCGTCGAAGCCGGCCTCGTCGTAGTAGCCGTTCTCGTAGGCGTAGAACTCGCCGGCGAACTCCTCGTTCTTGATCCACGAGTACTGCACGCTGATCTCGCCGAATGACGCGGAGTCGTCGGAGCCCGATGCGCCGGGCTCGGCGGAGCTCGACGAGCAGGCCGAGAGGGCGAGGGCGGCGACGGCGGCGGTGGCCAGGGTCGCGACGAGGCGGTGTTTCCGGATGCGCGGTGCGGGCATCGGTTCTCCTTCGGGTGTGCGGGTGCAGGAACGCAGCGCGGGTGCACGGATGCCGCTGCGGGGAGGTGCTGGCTTGAAGCTATTGCTTGAATATTTCGGTCACCGTCGCGCTCGTGTTTCGATGCTGTGACGGCTTCCGGCGCGTCGCGGCTCAGCGGGGGTCGTGCTGAGCCAGCCGCCAGATCCGGTCGCGGCTGAAGGGCTGCTCGTAGGGTCGTCGCCCGAGGGCGCGGGCGATCGCGTTGCCGATCGCGGGCGCGACGGGGTTGTAGGGCGACTCGCTCATCGACTTCGCGCCGAACGGTCCGAGCGCGTCGTCGGTCTCGGCGAAGAAGACCTCGGTGTCGGGGATGTCAGCCGACTGCGGCACGCGGTAGGTGCGGAACACCGGGTTCCTCACCCGCCCGCCGTCGTCGATCATCACCTCTTCGTACAGGGCGCTGCCGATGCCCTGCGCGACTCCGCCCTCGACCTGTCCGCGGCACTGGGCCGGGTTGAGCACGACCCCCGCGTCCGCCGACTGGACGGACTGGAGGATGCGCACCGATCCGGTCTCGGGGTCGACCGCGACGCGGACGGCGTGGACGTTGAAGGCGAGCGATCGCTGTTCGCCGAGCTCGCTGCCGTCGGCGGTGAGCCCGTGCTCGTCGCGGTGCGCCGGATCGGCGGCGGCGATCAGCTCAGCGGGGCCGACGAGCCGCACCGGGGTGCGCACCGAGCCGTCGGGCTGCAGCACCGCGTCGGCCGGGGAGGTCTCCGTGAGCGCGGCCGCGGCCTGTCGCATCCGATCGGCCAGGGTGAGGCAGGCGGCGTGCAGGGCCTTCCCGGCGACGGTGATGCCGGCCGAGGCGAACGCGCCCGTGTCGTGATGCACGGCGTCGGTGTCGGCGCTGCGCACCTCGAGGTGCTCGCTGCCCAGCACCGACGACGCGATCTGGCGGTGCACCGTGCTCGTGCCGTTGCCGAACTCGACCGTGCCGGTGCGCAGGAGGTACGAGCCGTCGGGACGCAGCGTCGCGGTCGTGTGGGCGATGTGGCCGAACGGTGCCATCGTCGCGATCATGGCCGCCGCCATGCCTTCGCCGACGAGCCAGCCGTCGGGTGCGGTGGAGCCGTTGCCGCGTCGCAGCGCGGCCTCGGCGAGGTCGAGGCACTGGTCGAAGCCGTAGCTGCCCCAGACGAGGTCGTGCTCGTGCGTCGCATCCGCCGGTCCGACCGCGTTGCGACGGCGCAGCTCGAACGGGTCGATGCCGAGCTGCTCGGCGAGCATGTCCATCGCCGACTCGACGCCGAGGATGACCTGGCCGAGCCCGTATCCGCGGAAGGCGCCCGAGGGGACGTTGTTCGTGTAGACGACCTCGGCGTCGAGGCGCACGGCATCGCAGCGGTACAGCGCGACCGACTCGGCGAGCGAGTGGAACATGACCCCGCGCGAGTGGTTGCCGTAGGCTCCGGTGTCGCTCAGCAGATCCACCGTCATCGCGGTCAGCCGGCCGTCGGTGTCGGCGCCGAGGGTCACCGACACGCGCATCGGATGCCGCAGCGACGCGCGCTGGAACTGCTCTGTCCGCGAGAACTCGTAGGCCACCGGTCGGCCCGTGCGCAGTACCGCCAGCGCGACCAGGTCCTCGGTGAAGATCTCCTGCTTGCCCCCGAAGCCGCCGCCCACGCGCGCCGTGAACACCCGCACCCGGTCGGTGGGCAGGTCGAACAGCCGGGCGATCTCGTCGCGGGCGAGGAACGGCACCTGGGTGGAGGAGCGGATGACGAGGCGTCCCGCGTCGTCGAGCCATCCCACGGAGCCGTGCGTCTCGAGCTGCGCGTGCGAGACGCGCTGCGTCGACCAGGTGCCGCTGACGACGGCGGCGCTCGCCGCCAGAGCGGCCGCGGTGTCGCCCGTCTCGCGGTGGAGTCCCGCGATCACGTTGCGGCCGGCGTCGTCGACGCGGTCGGCGGGCGTGCGGTCGGGATGCAGCAGCGGGGCGCCGGCGCTCCGTGCCTCCTCGGGGTCGAAGACCGCCGGCAGCACCTCGTACTCCACGCGCACGAGACGCCGGGCGGCGTCGGCGGCCTCGGCGGTCTCGGCGACCACCGCGACGACCCGCTGTCCGACGTGGCGCACGACCTCGTCGAGCATGAGGGTGTCGTCGGGGTCGTCCTCGCGGTGCTCGTGCCGGCCCGTCGAATAGCGGATGCGGGGGACGTCGGCCGGGGTGAGCACCGCGACGACGCCGGGCACGGCCCGCGCCGCATCCGTGTCGATCGCGAGGATGCGGGCGTGCGCGTGCGGCGATCCGACCACGCGCAGCACGAGCGGCGGACCGGCCGGGGTGTCGGCGATGTCGAACGTGTACGGCTCACGGCCCTGCACCACGCGTCGCGCGGCCTCGGGCGACACCGAACGGCCGACTCCGCGCGGGGCCGCGGGAGCTCCCTCGGCCGAGGCGGGCGCACCCGTCTCGCGCACGGGGCCGAGCACCGAGGCGCGGACGGCCTCGCGGATCGGGCGGTAGCCGGTGCACCGGCACAGGTTGCCCTTGAGCCGACGGTCGAGGTCGTCGAGGTCGTCGGCGCACAGGGTCGAAGCCGTCACGCTCAGACCCGGCGAGCAGAACCCGCATTGGAAGCCGAAATGCTCGACGAGGGCCTCCTGCACCGGATGCAGCTCGTCGCCGGGTGCGAGACCGGCCGCAGTCGTCACGCTGCGACCGTCGAGCCGCGCCGCCGGGATGAGGCAGGAATGCACCGCCTCGCCGTCGAGCAGCACCGAGCAGGCGCCGCAGTCGCCCGCGTCGCAGCCCTTCTTGACCTCGAGGCGGCCCGTCTCGCGGAGCATCGTGCGCAAGCACTGCCCGGCGCGGGGCGCGGCCTCGACCGCCACCCCGTCGACCTCGAACCTGACGGCGTCGGCGGTCATGCGGGCTCCATCCGGTCCCTCTCGCGCCGCAGGTCGGCGGCGGCTCGGCGAGCGAGCACGGAGCTGATTCCGCGGCGCCAGTCCGCGGCACCGAGCGGGTCGCTGTAATAGCCGGGTGCCGCCTCGGCGGCCGCGACCAGCGCCGCGTCGGACGGGATCCCCGAGAAGCGCAGCACGACCGGGCGCCGGACGGCGGCTGTGATCGTGAATGTGGCCGACCCGTCGTCGTCGAGGCGCCCGGTGACGACGGCTCCCGACCGGCCGAGCTCGGCGAGGGCGATCTTGTGGAGCACCGCGCGCGAGCGCAGCGTCGCGGCGGGCAGCTCGATCGCCCGCAGCAGGTCGCCCGGCGCGAGGCAGGTCGCGCCGTCGTCGACGACGAGCTCGGCCACCGGCATCCGCGTCTCCCCGCCGTCGGCGTGCCAGATCACCGCGACGCCGTCGAGCGCAGCGCACAGGCTGATCATGGCCCCCGCGGCGAAGGCGCGGCAGAGGTTGCCGCCGACCGTGGCGGTGTTCCAGATCTTGAAGCTCGCGAGCAGGGCGTTCGCCGCGGCCGGCACGAGGTCGAGCGCGGTCCAGTCGGTGCGGGGGGCCACCTCGAGGCGCCCGGCTGCGAAGGCGACGAGTCGCGCGATGGTGCACGTCGCGGCGATGCGCAGGCCGTTCTCATCGACCTCGAGCTCGGGCCAGCCCATCGTCGTGAGGTCGACGAAGCCGGTCGTCCCCGGCTGCGGCTCCGACATCAGCCAGGTGCCTCCGGCGATGAACCTCTCGCCCGGCGCGAGCACGAGATCGTCGCGTGTCCGGGCGGCGCGGAAGCCGGTGACGGTCGTGATGTCCATGGGGCTCCTCTCGGCTCGGACGTCGCATGAGTGAATCAGCCCCGCATTTCGCTCGTGTTTCACGTCGCCGCAACGAGCCGCAACGAACCGGCAACACGTGAGGCCTAACGTGCGGAGCAGTCCCGTCGCCGCCCCGAGGAGGTCCCATGCGCGAGATCCTCGCCGTCGCCCGCGATGAGCTGGCCGCGGGCCGCGCCGTCGCCGTGGCGACCGTGGTGGCCGCAGCCGGCAGTTCGCCGCGCGAGATCGGCGCCTCGATGCTGGTCGCGGCCGACGGGCGGGCGTTCGGCAACGTGTCGGGGGGATGCGTCGACGGAGCCGTCTACGAGCGGTGCGTCGAGGTGCTCGCCGGAGACGACGCGGTGGTCGACCGCTTCGGCATCGCCGATGACGACGCCGTCGCGGTCGGGCTCTCGTGCGGCGGGACGATCGAGGTGCTGGTGCGCGCGCTCGTACCCGGGTCGCCCGAGGCTGCGACGCTCGCTCTTCTCGCCGCGCGTGACCGCGACGGCGTCGCCACGGTGCTCCGGCTGCGGACGGCCGGCGATGGGATGGGGTCGGCGTCGATCATCGACGCGGGCACGGCCCCCACCCCCGCGCCCGCTGGGAGCGTCGACCTGCAGTTCGGCGCACCGCCGCGGCTCATCGTGGTGGGCGCCGTCGAGGTCGCGGTTGCCCTGGTCGCGCTCGGGACCGCAGCAGGGTTCCACGTCGTCGTCGTCGACCCGCGCGACGTCTTCGCTCGCCCCGACCGCTTCCCGGCCGCGGAGGTCGTGGTCGACCAGCCCGGTCGCTATCTCGCAGCCGCCGGCCTCGACGTGCACACCGCCGTCTGCGTGCTCACCCACGACCCGAAGTTCGACGTTCCCGCGCTCGCCGCCGCGCTCATGTCGCCGGCCGCGTACGTCGGTGCGATGGGCAGCCGCGCGACGTGCGCGGACCGCGTCCGTCGGCTCGTCGAAGCCGGGGTGCCGACAGCGCTCGTCGACCGGCTGCGTTCGCCGATCGGGCTCGACCTGGGCGGTACGAGCGCCGCCGAGGTGGCGCTGTCGATCCTGGCCGAGGTCGTGGCCGCGCGGCGCGGTGGAACGGGTGCGCCGCTGCGCGCCGGATCGGGCCCGATCCATCGAGACACGGCGTCGGAGGGATGCCGCGTCGACCACCTGGTCACGTGACGGACGACGTCGCGCCGCGTCGTACTCCCCCCGTCGGAATCGTGCTCGCCGCCGGAGCCGGCACGCGCTACGGCATGCCGAAGGCGCTGGCGGTCGCGCCCGGGGGACGCGCCTGGCTGGACGGGGTGGTGGCGGCGCTCGCTGCGGCCGGGTGCGAGCCGATCCTCGTGATGCTCGGTGCCGCGCCGGAGGCGCCTGTCCCCGCGGGGGCACGCGCGCGCGTGGTCGAGGACTGGCGCGAGGGTCTGTCGGCGACCGTGCGCGCGGCGCTCGCGGCGGCATCCGGCACCGACGCCGCCGTCGCGGTCATCGTGCCGGTCGACGTCCCCGAGCTGCCAGCCCGAGCGGTGGCCCGGCTGCTGACCGCCGCCGCCGGTGACGCTCGCGCGCGTCATCGCGCCGTCTTCGGCGGGCGTCCCGGCCATCCCGTCGTCCTCGGGCGAGCGCACTGGGACGCCGCCGCGCGCGCGGTCTCCGGCGATGAGGGGGCGGGTGCCTACCTCAGGCGCATCGGTGCTGTAGGCGTGGAGTGCTCCGACCTGTGGCACGGCCGCGACATCGACCATCCGCCGGATGACGGACGGGCGCCTGACGGCCGGGCGCCCGGCGCCTGACGGCCGGGCACCCGGCGCCTGACGCCGGGCGTCGTCAGGCGTCGACGACGTTGACCGGCTCCTCGCCGGCGGCGAGGCGCTCGATCTGGGTCCGGACGAGCTTCGCGATGCGCGGACGCATGGCGTCGGCCGCCCCGCCCACGTGCGGCACGACGATCACCCCGGGGGCGCGCCACAGCGGGTGGTCCTCCGGCAGCGGCTCGGGGTCGACGACATCGAGCGCGGCGCGCAGACGTTCCGCCTGCAGCTCGGCCACGAGGGCGTCGGTGTCGAGCACGGTGCCGCGCCCGACGTTGACGACGAGTGCGCCGTCGGGAAGCAGCGCCAGCTCGCGGGCGCCGATGAGCCCCTTTGTCGGCTCGCCGCCGGGGAGCGTGATCATGAGGATGTCGGTGTGCGGCAGCAGCTCGTCGAGCTCGTCGATGCCGTGGACGTGGACCCCGTCCTCGTCGCGCGCGCGGGACGCGACCGGGATGATCGTGGTCTCGAAGGGGAGCAGGCGGGATGCCACGGCCTTGCCCACGCCGCCGTAGCCGAGCACCAGCACGGTGCGGTCGGCGACGCTGCGGCTGAACTGCGGGGCCCACCGCGCCGACTCCTGGTTGCGGACGTAATCCGCGAGGTCGCGCTGCGCGGCGATGGTGAGACCGACCGCGATCTCGGCGGTCGCCGTCTCGTGGACACTCGTTGCGTTCGCGAGCCTCGTGCCCTCGGGCAGGTAAGCGCCCATGCCCTCGTAGCCGATCGACTGGCTCTGGAGAAGCCCGACCTTCACGTCGCCCAGTGCACTGAGCAGTCGCTTGCCCGACATGTAGGGCGGGACCACCATGTCGAACGCACCGCGGGGCGCCGGAGAGCGGAGGTCCCAGACGACCAGTTCGACTCCGTCGGGAAGAGGGCCGATGTCGGCCGCCAGCTCATCGGTGGGAACGCTGACGATGACGGTGCCGGGGGATTCGCTCATGCCCCCAACGCTACCGACCCGGCGCTCAGACGCGGGCGAGCACCGCGGCGACGGCCGACGTGAAGAACGTGAGTCCGTCGGTGCCCGAGCGCATCGCCTCGGTGGTGTTCGGGCCGAAGCCCGGCTCGACGGCGTGCTCGGGATGCGGCATGAGTCCGACGACGTTCCCGCGCTCGTTCGTGAGGCCGGCGATGTCGTCGAGCGAGCCGTTGGGGTTCACGCCGCGGTAGCGGAAGGCCACGAGACCATCGTCCTCGATCCGCTTCAGCGTCTCGGCCGAGCAGGTGAAGCCGCCGTCGGCGTTCTTCAGCGGGATGACGATCTCCTGGCCGGTCTCGAAGCCGCTCGTCCACGCGGTGTCGGCGTTCTCGACGACCAGGCGCTGGTCGCGGCGGATGAACTGCTGGTGGGCGTTGCGGATCAGGCCGCCGGGCAGCAGGTGCGCCTCGACGAGCATCTGGAATCCGTTGCAGATGCCGAGGATCGGCATGCCCTTGTCTGCGGCATCCTTCACCTCGGCCATGATCGGCGCGTGCGCCGCGATCGCGCCGGCGCGGAGGTAGTCGCCGTAGCTGAAGCCGCCGGGCAGGACGAGCGCGTCGACGCCGTCGAGGTCGTGCGAGCCGTGCCAGAGCGCGACGGGCTCGGCGCCGGCGAGCCGGACGGCGCGCTGCGCGTCGCGGTCGTCGAGCGAGCCCGGGAAGGTGATGACACCGATGCGCGCGGTCACTCCACGACCTCGATGTTCACGACGTCCTCGATGACCGAGTTCGAGAGGATCTCGTCGGCGATGCGGCGAGCGGTCTCGAGGGTCGCGTCGTCGGCGCGGTCGACGGTGAGCTCGAAGCGCTTGCCGATGCGGACGTCGGAGAAACCGGCGACGCCGAGGCGGGTGAGGGCCCCCGATACCGCCTTGCCCTGCGGATCCAGCAGCTCGGCCTTGGGCATGACGTCGACGACGATGGTGGGCATTGCTCGCTCCGGAGGTCGCGGGATGGGTGCGCGACCAGTCTACGGGTGGGATGCGCGCCTCGTTCGCCGCATCCGGCCGGTCTCGTGACCGGATCGTGACCATCGTCTTTGGGAGCGCTCTCTTGTGATCCTGGGAGCGCTCCCGTATGGTCATGGTCAATCGGTGAGAGCGCTCCCAAAGTCGGGTGCGAACCGCCGCGCACCAGATACCCGCAATCACGAAGGAGTGACACGTGAATTCACGCGCACTGCGGCGGATCGGCCTCGTGGCCGGCGTCGCAACCACCTCGGCCATCGTCCTCGCCGGATGTTCGGGCGGAGGTGACCAGGCCGCATCCGGTGGCGACTCCGACACCGTGACCCTCGCGACGTTCAACGACTTCGGCTACACCGACGAGCTGCTCGCGGAGTTCACCGAGGAGACCGGCATCAAGGTCGTCCACACCAAGGCGGCGACCTCGAACGACGCCCGCACCAACTTCTTCCAGAAGCTCGGCAAGACCGGCCTCGCCGACGTCGAGGGCGTCGAGGTCGACTGGTTCCCCGAGATGATGCAGTACTCCGACCTGATCGCGCCGGTTCCCGACGAGCTCGCCGGCCGCTGGCTCGACTGGAAGGAGAAGGCGGCGACCGATGCCGAGGGCAACCTCGTCGCCTACGGCACCGACGTGGGACCGCAGGCCATCTGCTACCGCGCCGACCTGTTCGAGGCCGCCGGCCTGCCCACCGACCGCGAAGAGGTCGCGAAGCTCTTCCCGACGTGGGACGCCTTCTTCCAGATCGGCAGCGACTACGTCGCCAAGACCGGCCAGCCCTTCATCGACTCGGCCAACTCCGTCCTGCAGGGGGTCGTGAACCAGCTCGAGGTCGCCTACGAGGAGCCGGACGGCACGGTCATCGCGACCGAGAACCCCGACATCCGCGAGGCCTACGACACCGTCGTCGACAAGGCGATCCCGATCTCCGCCTACCCGGGACAGTGGACCGACGACTGGTACGCCGCCATGGCGAGCGGCAAGTTCGCCGCCATGCTGTGCCCGCCGTGGATGCACGGCATCATCGAGGGCGAAGCGCCCGACATCGCCGGCTGGGACATCGCCAACGCGTTCCCCGAGGGCGGCGGCAACTGGGGCGGTTCGTACCTCGTGGTCCCCGCGAACGGCAAGAACCTCACCAACGCGCAGAAGCTCGCCGACTGGCTGACGTCGCCCGAGACGCAGATCAAGGCCTTCAACAACGCCGGCACCTTCCCGAGCCAGCCCGAGGCGCAGTCGAGCCCCGACCTGACCGGGTTCGTCAGCGAGTACTTCAACAACGCGCCCACGGGTGAGATCGGCATCGACCGCGCCAACGCGATCACCGTGACGACCTTCAAGGGTCCGAAGTACTTCCAGTTCCACGACGCCCTCGGCAACGCCATCACGCGTGTCTTCGACGGCATCGAGGACAAGGAGACCTCCTGGAAGACCTGGGTGAACGAGGTCGGAAGCTTCTGACCCGCCCCGCCGGGGCGCACCGCATCGCCGGTGCGCCCCGGCGTTCCCCGCCCACGCACCCGAAGGACGATCGTGACCACGACACAGCAGCGCCCGGCGACGCGCTCCCCCCGAACCGACGACGGCGGTCGTCCCCCGCGGGTCATCTCTTTCTCGCAGAAGCTCAGCAAGTGGGACATCCGCTTCTCGCCGTACCTCTACATCTCGCCCTTCTTCATCATGTTCGCGATCGTGGGGCTCTTCCCCATCGCGTACACCGCGGTGATCTCGTTCATGGACTGGGACCTCATCCGCGGTGAGGGCGAGTTCATCGGATTCGACCAGTACATCTGGATCCTGACGCAGCCCCACTTCTGGACGGCCCTGCGCAACACCTTCAGCATCTTCCTGCTCTCGAGCGTTCCGCAGCTCGTGCTCGCGATCTTCATCGCGGCCGTGCTCGACCGCAACATCCGCGCCAAGACCTTCTGGCGCATGGCGGTGCTCGTCCCCTACGTCGTCGCTCCCATCGCCGTCGGCCTCATCTTCAACGCGATGTTCGCCGACCAGTCGGGCTTCATCAACGGCATCCTCCAGTCGATCGGCATCGGCGCCATCCCCTGGCACGTCGAGCCGTTCTGGAGCCACATCGCCATCGCGACGATGGTGAACTACCGCTGGATGGGCTACAACACCCTCATCCTGCTCGCAGCCATGCAGGCGGTGAACCGCGACTTCTACGAGGCCGCCACCGTCGACGGCGCGGGCCCCGTGCGCCAGTTCTTCTCGATCACCCTGCCCTCGCTCAAGCCCACGCTCATCTTCGTCATCATCACCGCCACGATCGGCGGTCTGCAGATCTTCGACGAGCCGCGCGTGTTCGATCAGGCGGGCCGCGGTGGCTCGGCCCAGCAGTGGCTGACCATCACGCTCTACCTCTACGACGTCGGCTGGGGACAGTGGAACTTCGGTCGCGCCGCCGCCATGGCGTGGATCCTCTTCCTCATCATCGTGCTGATCGGCCTGGTCAACCTCGTGGTCACCCGGACCCTGGTCCGAGACGAGGGGCTGAGGCGCGAGCTCAGCAAACGGCAGCAGAAGCAGCAGGCCAAGCAGGCGCAGCGCGCGCTGAAGGAGAACCAGGCATGAGCACCATCGGCACTCCCGCCCCTCTCGCCACGGTGGAAGAAGGGATCCCGACCGCTCGCGAGCAGCGTCGCGGAGCCCGCGCCCGCCGCATCCGCGGCAGCCGGCCCGGGATCTGGACCTACGGCATCCTCGGGGCCGTCTTCCTCTCGGCGGTGTTCCCCCTGTACTGGTCCTTCGTGATCGGTTCGGGCGACTCCACCACCCTCCGCAAGCCCTTCCCGTGGATCCCCGGCGGCAACTTCATCGAGAACGCGCTGTCGGTCATCTCCAACCCGGCGGTCAACTTCTGGCCGGCGCTGTGGAACTCGATCTACAGCTCGTTCCTCATCGCCGCCGCCGTCGTGATCACCTCGACACTCGCCGGCTGGGCCTTCGCGAAGCTGCGCTTCCACGGCGGTCCGGCGCTGCTCGTCTTCGTCATCGCCACGATGGCCGTGCCGCAGCAGCTCGGCGTCGTGCCGCTCTACATCCTGTTCTCCGAGCTCGGGTGGACGGGGCAGATCGGCGCGATCATCATCCCCGCCCTCACGAGCGCCTTCGGGGTGTTCTGGATGACGCAGTACCTGCGCCAGGCGGTGCCCGACGAGCTCATCGAGGCCGCGCGCGTCGACGGCGCGTCGATGATCCGCACGTTCTGGACCGTCGGCATGACCGCGGCGCGTCCGGCCGCGGCGATGCTGTTCCTCTTCACCTTCGTCGGAGCCTGGAACAACTTCTTCTGGCCGTTCATCGTGCTCGACCGGCAGAACCCGACGCTTCCCGTGGCGCTGTCGCTGCTGCAGTCGAACTACTTCGTCGACTACTCGGTCGTGCTCGCGGGCGTCATCCTCGCCACCATCCCGCTGCTGCTGCTGTTCATCTTCGCGGGCAAGCAGCTCGTCAGTGGCATCATGGCCGGGGCGGTGAAGGGATGACCCTGAACCTCGACCGCACTCAGCAGGAGAACATGAACGCTTCGCGCAGCTTCCCGACCGGCTTCCTCTTCGGAGCAGCCACCGCGGCGTACCAGATCGAGGGCGCGGCCTTCGAAGACGGCCGTACCGCGTCGATCTGGGATGCGTTCGCCCGTGTTCCCGGTGCCGTGATCAACGCCGACAACGGCGACGTCGCGTGCGACCACTACCACCGCTACCGTGACGACGTCGCGCTCATGAAGGAGCTCGGCCTCGACACGTACCGGTTCTCGACCTCGTGGTCGCGCGTGCGTCCCGACGGCGGCCCGCTCAACCCGCAGGGCGTCGACTTCTACGAGCGGCTCGTCGACGAACTGCTCGGCGCCGGCATCATCCCGTGGCTGACGCTCTACCACTGGGATCTGCCGCAGGCCATCGAGGAGCGGGGCGGCTGGACCCTGCGCGAGACGGCCGACCGCTTCACGGAGTACGCCCTCGACATGCACGACGCCCTCGGCGACCGTGTGCACCACTGGACGACGCTCAACGAGCCGTGGTGCTCGTCGTTCCTCAGCTACACCGCGGGCATCCACGCTCCCGGACGGTTCGACATCGGCGACGGCATGCTCGCGGCGCACCACCTGCTGCTCGGCCACGGGCAGACCGTCGCCGCGCTGCGCGAGCGGGACGAGTCGCTGTCGCTCGGCATCACGCTGAACCTCACGGTCGCCGAGCCCGCCGACCCGGCCGACGCCGCCGACGTCGACGCCGCGCGACGTATCGACGGACAGTTCAACCGCTGGTTCCTCGACCCGATCTTCCGGACCGCGTACCCGGGCGACATCGTCGCCGACATCGAGAAGGTGGATGCCGCGGCGGTCGAGCGTTGGCGGAATGCCGTGCGCCCGGGCGACGAGGCGATCATCGCGCAGCCGCTCGACGCCCTCGGAGTGAACTACTACCACGGCGAGTTCGTGGGCGGTCGTCCCGACCCCCACCCGCCGACCCCGGGCGATGCACCGACCGATCGCAAGACCGGGTCGCCCTGGCCCGCCGGTCACGACATCTACTGGCACGAGCGGGGCCTGCCGCGGACGTCGATGCACTGGGAGGTGCAGCCCGCGGGGCTGACCCAGCTGCTCGAGCGCGTGTGGACCGAGTACGCCCAGCCCGTGGGCACGATCCTCTACGTCACCGAGAACGGCGCCGCCTACGACGACGAGCTCGTCGAGGTGGACGGCGAGAAGATAGTTCCCGACGCCGAGCGCACCGAGTTCCTCCGGGTTCATCTCGGTGCGATCCTCGATGCGCAGGAGGCCGGTGTCGATGTGCGCGGCTACTTCTACTGGTCGCTGCTCGACAACTTCGAATGGGCGTGGGGCTACGAGAAGCGCTTCGGGATCGTGCACGTGGATTACCACACTCAGGAGCGGACGCTGAAGGACAGCGCGAAGGAGTATCGTCGGGTCATCGCAGATCGTGCGATCGACGTTCCCGCCGCGGCGGACGCCGCCCGGACCGCCGTCCCGAGGTAGCCCACCTGTGATCTCCGACCAGAACCGGACGGCCGCGACCATCGAAGAGGTCGCGGCCGTCGCCGGTGTATCGCGCTCGACCGTGTCGCGCGTCGTCAACGGCTCGACCGCCGTCAGCCCGGCCGCGCTCGAGTCGGTGCGCCGTGCGATTGCCGAGCTCAACTACGTTCCCAACCGCGCGGCGCGTTCGCTCGCGAGCCGGTCGACGATGGCGATCGCCCTGGTCGTCCCAGAAGACACCAGCCGCGTGTTCGGCGATCCGTTCTTCGCGTCGGTCGTCTCGGGCATCAACTCGCGCATCAGCCGCAGCGATTACGTGCTGAACCTGATCATGGCCAGTGCCGACCCCGGCGACAAGACCGCTCAGTACGTGCGCAGCGGCGCCGTCGATGGGGCGATCATCGTGTCGCACCACACGAGCGACACGTTCATCGAGCGCATCGCAGCCGCGATCCCCGTGGTCTACGGCGGCCGTCCGGTGCGGTCGCGGGCCGGCGACTATTACATCGACGTCGACAACGTCGCCGGTGCGCGCGATGCCACGGCCTACCTCATCGGCCGCGGATGCCGGCACATCGGCGCGATCACGGGTCCGCCCTCCATGCCCGCCGGCGTCGACCGCGCCGAGGGCTACCGCGTGGCGCTCGCGGAGTCGGGACTCACTCCGGCTCCCGTCGTGCAGGGCGACTTCACGACCGAGTCCGGTGCCGTCGCCATGCGAGCCATCCTCGCGGCGGGTGAGCCGCTCGACGGCCTCTTCGTCGCCAGCGACCTCATGGCGCGCGGCGCGATGCAGGTGCTCGCGGCCGAAGGCATCCGGATCCCCGACGAGGTCGCCGTCGTGGGCTTCGACGATTCGCCCGTCGCACTGACGACCGAGCCGCAGCTGACCACGATGCGGCAGCCGTCGTTCACGCAGGGCGAGTGCATGGCCGACGTCCTGCTCGCCCGGCTCGCGGGGATGTCTCCGCCCGAGGTGACGATCCTCGACACCGAGCTCATCGTCCGCGGCTCGGCCTGACGCTCAGGCCAGGGCGGCGTGGAGCGTGTTGTTCCAGGGGTCGTCGAACGCGACCGTCCGCCCGTCGTCGCGCACCGCGATGCCGTGATGACGCAGACGCTCGGTGAGGGCCCCGAGATCGTCGGATGTCGGCAGCGCGAGGTCGACGCGGCCGAGCCCGAGCGCCGGCATGCGCGGCCCCGCCCCTCGGGAGTTCCACACGTTCATCGCCATGTGGTGGTGGTAGCCGCCCGCGCTGACGAAGAGGGCCTGATCGCCGAGCGCCGCGGTCGTGTCGAACCCCAGGGCGTCGACATAGAACGCCCGTGCGGTCGCCACGTCGCCGACCGAGAGGTGCACGTGTCCGACGCGGGCGGGATCGGACGGTGTGAAGGCGGCGCTGCCCGCGCCGTCGAGCGTCGCAGGGTCGAGGTGTTCGCGCAGGAAGGCGTTGGGATCGAGGAAGAGGGTGTCCATCTCGACCTGTCCGTGGGTCCACGACCAGGTGCTGCGGTCTCGGTCCCAGTAGAGCTCGATGCCGTTGCCCTCGGGGTCGGTGAAGTAGAACGCCTGGCTGACGAGGTGGTCGGCGCTGCCGCTGAAAGTCGAAGGCGCGTGACGGGCGACGCTGTAGAGCGCGGCCGCGAGGGCTGCCTGCGTCTCGAAGAGGATCGCCGTGTGGAACAGGCCCGCCGACCCGGAAGCCGCGTGGCGGAGCGAGGGCTCGTGGCGCAGGATCACGATCGGTCGACCGGAACGCCCGAGCGTGACGGTGTCGCCCTCGGCGGCAAGCACCTGCAGGGTCACAACGTCGCGGTAGTAACGCGTCATCGCGTCGAGGTCGCCGACCAGCAGGGTGACGGCGCCCATCCTGGTGGCATCCGCCAATTTCTCATTCACACACATACACAACCCCCACACCCCCCATGTCATTCCCCCCCCGGGTGGCGCCGAGTGCACGGCAAAATGCCGAGTGCACGGCATCCTCGCGTGTGAAAGTCGTCCTTTCGACGGGATGCCGTGCACTCGAATTGTCGCTACTGGGGGTCGCCGCCCAGCGGGCCTACCGCGGGGATGGGGCCGCCGTCGTCGGCGCCGGTCTTGCGCCAGCGGGCGATCGCGTTGCCCGCGTGATAGATCACGAGGGCGGCGATGGTGCCGAGGACGATCGCGCCGAACTGCAGCGAGCCGAAGTTCATCGCGAACCCGGCGATCGCGATGACGAACGACGCCGCGACGGTGTACTGGTTGACGGGGCGCGAGAAGTCGACGCGGTTGTCGACCCAGATCTTGATGCCGATCACGCCGATCAGGCCGTAGAGGGCCGTCGTGACGCCGCCGAGCACGCCCGCCGGGATGGTGTTGAACACCGCCCCGACCTTGGGCGAGAAGGCGAGGAGGATCGCCACGATGCCGGCCACCCAGTACGCGGCGGTCGAGTAGACGCGGGTCGCGGCCATGACGCCGATGTTCTCGCCGTAGGTCGTGGTGCCCGAGCCGCCGAAGCCGCCCGCGAGGGTCGTCGCGACACCGTCGGCGATGAGGGCGCGACCGGTGTGCTTGTTGATCGACGGGTCGTCGGTCATGGTCGCGACGCCGCGCACGTGGCCGACGTTCTCGGCGATCAGCACGAGCACGACCGGCAGGAACATCGGCACGATGGACCAGGCCGCGGCATCCCCGATCGCCACGAGGTGGAAGTCGGGCAGACCGAACCACGCGGCGGCCTCGACGGCCTCGAACTCGACCTGCCCGGTGACGGCGGCCACGACGTAGCCGACGATCACGCCGAGGAAGATCGAGATGCGTCCGAGGAACCCGCGGAACAGCACGCTGAACAGGATGACGGCGCACAGGGTCACCGTCGCGATCTCGGGCTGCAGCTGGAAGTTGTTCCACGCCGCGGGGGCGAGGTTGAAGCCGATCAGCGCGACGATCGCTCCGGCGACCACGGGCGGCATGAGCTTCTCGATCCATCCGGTGCCGAAGGCCTGCACGATGAAGCCGACCGCCGCGAGCAGGAGGCCCGCGACGACGACGCCGAGGAGCGCCTGCGTGATCTGCTCGGCGGTCTCGAGGCGGTTGCCGCCGTTGAGTGCCGTGATGGGGGCAATGAACGCGAACGACGAGCCGAGGTAGCTGGGCAGCTTGTTGCGCGTGATGAGCAGGAAGACGAGGGTGCCGAGACCCGAGAAGAGCAGGGTCGTCGAGACCGGGAAGCCGGTGATGATCGGAACGAGGAACGTCGCACCGAACATGGCGACGACGTGCTGCGCGCCGATGGCGATGGTGCCGGGCCAGTTCAGGCGCTCGCCGGGCTTGACGACGGCGCCGCGCGCGACGGTGCGGCCGTCGCCGTGGAGGGACCAGATGGGCATGGGACTCCTCGGGAAGGATGAGGGATTCGGGATGGAGCGCGAGAGCGGCCCCACCCTATCTGTGAGATCCCTGGATGTCCGGTCGGCGCTCCGCGGAGCCGCGCGACCCGCGCCGCGAAGGACGGTACCGAAGTCAGCCGGCGAGCGTCTCGAGCAGCTCGCGGTACTTCGCCGCGGTGCGCTCGACGATGTCGTCGGGGAGGGCCGGGGGAGTGCCGGTCTTGTCCCAGGCGCCCGCGAGCCAGTCGCGCACGATCTGCTTGTCGTAGCTCGCCATGCGCTCGGCGGGCGTCGTGCCGGTGCGCCAGGCCTCGGCATCCCAGTAGCGCGACGAGTCGCTCGTGAGCACCTCGTCGGCGAGGGTCAGCACCCCGTCGGCGTCGAGGCCGAACTCGAACTTCGTGTCGGCGAGGATGAGTCCCTTGCTCTCGGCGAGGGTCGCGGCACGCCGGTAGATCTCGAGCGATGCGTCGCGCAGCGCGGCCGCGGTCTCGGCACCGACGAGCTCGACGGAACGCTCGAACGAGATGTTCTCGTCGTGCTCGCCGAGGGGCGCCTTGTAGGCGGGGGTGTAGATCGGTTCGGGCAGCCGGTCGCCATTCTGCAGGCCGGCGGGAAGCGGGATGCCGCACACCGTGCCGCTGTCTTGATACTCCGCCCAGCCGGAGCCGGTGAGGTAGCCGCGCACGACGCACTCGATCGGCTGCATGTCGAGCTCGCGCACGACCATCGCCCGGCCCGCGACCTCTGCCGGGGGCTGGAGCCCGAGGACGTGGTTGGGGATCGGGCGTCCGCCGTCGGCGCCCGCGAGCTGCGCGAACCACCACAGGCTGAGGCGCGTCAGCAGTTCGCCCTTGCCCGGGATTCCGGGTTCGAGCACCTGGTCGAACGCGCTGACGCGGTCGCTGGCGACCACCAGCATCCGGTCGGCCGGGCCGTCGGCGGGGCGATAGAGGTCGCGGACCTTGCCGGAGTAGACGTGCTTCCAGCCGGGCAGATCGAGGGCGCTCACCCGGCCATTATCCCGGAGCGGGGAACGCCGCGACGACCCGTGAAAAAGGGCGTATAGTCCACATGGACTAATCGAGAGGGGGGTGCCATGCCGGATGCCGTCGACCGACTCACGCCGCTCGGGCTGATGCTGCTCGCGCTGCTGCACGAGGACGACATGCACGCCTACGAGATGGTCCGTCTGCTGCGCGAGCGCAAGGCCGACCGGCTCGTCGCCCCGACCCACGGCACGATCTATCACACGGTCGCTCGCCTCGAGCGGCAGGGGCTCATCGCCGAGGTCGGTACCGACCGTGACGGCAACCGTCCGGAACGGACGACCTACACGCTCACGGAGGCCGGCGCCGACATGATGATCGCGTGGGTGCGGCGCGAGCTCCCCGCCATCGACCGCCCCGACCGTTTCCGCGTCGCGCTGGCCGAGTCGCACAACCTCGACCGTGGCGAAGTCGTCGCGCTTCTGAGCGAGCGGAGGGACGCCCTGGCGGCATCCCTCGGTGCGCACCGTCAGGCGCGCGATCACGCGATCGAGCGCGGCTCGTATCCCCAGTTCTGGATCGAGGTGCACCGCGAGACGGCTCTGCTGTCGGCGGATGTCGCCTGGCTCGACGAAGCGGTCGAGTACATCCGTCGTCCCGACACCGTGTGGGGGGTCACCGACCTCGCCCCGACCGACCGCTACCTGGCACAGAGAGAAGCCGCCCGCGCATGAGCGAGAGAACCAGCACCGTCCGCGCCCCCGAAGGCGCCGCACCCGCCGTCAACCCGTGGCCCGCCCTGTGGGCGATGGTCATCGGATTCTTCATGATCCTCGTCGACACGACGATCGTCTCGGTCGCGAACCCCGCGATCAAGGCCGCGCTCGACCCGTCGACCGGCAACCTCGACAACGTCGTGTGGGTCACCTCGTCGTACCTGCTCGCGTACGCCGTGCCGCTGCTGGTCACCGGCCGCCTGGGCGACCGGTTCGGACCGAAGAACATCTACCTGATCGGGCTCGCGATCTTCACGATCGCCTCGCTCGCCTGCGGGCTCTCGGGCTCGCTCGCCGTGCTCGTGATCGCGCGAGCCGTGCAGGGTCTCGGCGCCGCGCTCATGACCCCGCAGACGATGGCCGTCATCACCCGCACCTTCCCCGCCGAGCGCCGCGGCGCGGCCATGGGGCTGTGGGGTGCGACCGCCGGTGTCGCGACGCTCGTCGGACCGCTCGCGGGCGGCCTGCTCGTCGACGGCTTCGGGTGGGAGTGGATCTTCTTCGTCAACATCCCCGTCGGCGTCGTGGCGTTCGTGCTGGCGTGGCGCCTGGTGCCGCAGCTCGAGACCCACCCGCACCGCTTCGACGTCGTGGGGGTCGTGCTCAGCGCGATCGGGCTCTTCCTCATCGTCTTCGGTCTGCAGGAGGGCGAGCACTACGAGTGGGCCGCCGGCATCTGGGCGATGATCGCCGCGGGTGTCGTCGTGATGGCGGTGTTCGTCTGGACACAGGGCCGGACCAAGAGCGAGCCCCTCGTTCCGCTCGAGCTCTTCCGCGACCGCAACTTCGCGATCTCGAACCTCGCGATCGCCGCGGTGGGCTTCACGGTGACGAGCATGGCGCTGCCGATGGCGTTCTTCACGCAGCTCGCGCGGGGCCTGACGCCGACGCAGTCGGCGCTGCTGCTCGTCCCCATGGCGGTGCTGTCGGGCGCGCTCGCACCGTTGGCGGGCCGCATCCTCGACCGGGTCGACCCGCGTCTGCTGCTCGTCCCCGGCCTGACGCTGATGGTCGTGGGCCTCGTCGGCTACGCGCTGCTCATGAACACCGAGGCCCCGGTGCTGCTGCTGCTCATCCCTGCCGCGATCATCGGTGTCGCCAACGCCGGCATGTGGGGGCCGCTCGCCACGACCGCGACCCGCAACCTGCCGCCGCGTCAGGCGGGTGCCGGCTCGGGCATCTACAACACGACCCGAACGGTCGGCTCGGTGATCGGCTCGGCGGCCATCGCGGCCTACATGCAGTCGCGGCTGACGGCGAACCTGCCGGGTGCCGGGGATGCCGCGAGCGGCGACTTTGGCGGTGGCGGCGGCGCGATGCCTCCCGCGATCGCCGAGGGCTTCTCCGCCGCGATGGCGCAGGCCATGCTCCTGCCGGCGATCGTCATCGGGGTCGCCGTGATCGTCGTGATCTTCCTCAAGCGCCCCGCGCACCTCGCCAAGCGCTGACCCCGTCGCGCTCCGTCGGGCCGCCCGTGCCGTGGATTCAGTCCGCGACGCGGGCGGCGATGTCGGTGCGGTGGTGCGAGCCTTCGAGGCTGATCTCCGCGAGGGCGCGGTAGGCGCGGTCGCGAGCCTCGGTGAAGTCGGCGCCGCGTGCGACGACGTTGAGCACGCGTCCACCCGTGGCGACGAGCCCGTCGACCGACTCGGCGGTCGCAGCGTGCGCGAGGTGCACGCTTTCGACGGATGCCGCGGCGTCGAGCCCCGTCAGCGCCCGGCCGGTCACCGGGTTGTCGGGGTAGCCCTCGCTCGCGAGCACGACGGTGACGGCGGCATCGTCCGAGAACGTCGGATCGGGCTCGGACTCCAGTCGCCCGCTCGCCGCGGCCATCAGCAGCTCCGAGAGCGGCGAGGTCAGCCGCGCGAGCACCACCTGCGTCTCGGGGTCGCCGAACCGCGCGTTGAACTCGATCACCTTGATGCCCGACTCGGTGAGGATGAGGCCCGCGTAGAGCAGGCCGATGAACGGTGTGCCCTCGGCGTCGAGGTGGCGGATGACGGGCTCGGCCACGTCGCGCGTGACCTCGGCGACGAATCCGGCCTCGCTGCCGAACCGGTCGGCGAGCCAGGGGAGCGGCGAGTAGGCGCCCATGCCCCCGGTGTTCGGGCCGGCGTCGCCGTCGTAGGCGCGCTTGTAGTCCTGCGCCGGGCTCAGGGCTCGGACGGTGTCGCCGTCCGAGACGAAGAAGAGCGACACCTCGGGGCCGGCGAGGAACTCCTCGATCAGCACCGGGCCGCTCGAGAGGTAGGTGTCGGCGTGGGCGAGCGCCGCCTCACGGTCGTCGGTGACGATGACGCCCTTGCCGGCGGCGAGGCCGTCGGCTTTGACCACGTGGGGAGCGCCGAGCTCGTCGAGCGCCGTCTCGACCTCGGCACGGCTCCGCGCCCGCACGGCGCGCCCGGTGGGCACGCCGGCCTCGTCCATGACGCGCTTGGCGAACGCCTTCGACCCTTCGAGCTGCGCGGCGACCTTGCCGGGGCCGAAGACGGGGATGCCGCGCTCGCGCAGCGCATCGGCGACACCGGCGATGAGCGGGGCCTCCGGCCCGACGATGACGAGATCGACGTTGGCGCTGCCGGCGAACTCCGTCACGGCGACCGGGTCGTTCTGGTCGAGGCCCGGCACGATCTCGGCATCGCGGGCGATGCCGGCGTTGCCGGGGGCCGCGAGCAGGTCGTGACCTGCGCCTTCCGCGGCGAGAGCGAGGATGATGGCGTGCTCGCGCGCGCCCGAGCCGAGGACCAGGATCTTCACCCGGCCAGCCTACCGACCGGGCTAGCGTGGAACCCATGGCCCGCAGCATCCTCACCGCCGATGGCCGCGCCGCGCTCGCCGCCGTCGCCGCCGCCGATGCGTCCGGCGAGAAGCCCGCTCGAACCGACCTGGCGACCGCCGTGCGCTACCTGTTGCAGCTGCTCGTCGAGAAGGCGCCCGGCAACTCGGTCGAGATGCGCGTGCCGCCGTTCGGTGCCGTCCAGGTCGTCGAGGGGCCGCGGCACACGCGCGGCACCCCGCCGAACGTCGTCGAGACGGATGCCGCGACCTGGATCGCCCTCGCCCTCGGCGACCTCGCCTGGGCGGATGCCGCCGCCGCGGGCCGGCTGCGCGCGTCGGGCACCCGCGCCGATCTCGGGGCGCTGCTGCCACTGCGACCCTGACACCGGCTCCGATAAGGTTAGGCAAGCCTGACCTTATCTCTGGAGTCTGCTGTGCGCTCTTCCCTTCTGTCCCGCGCGCCCCTCGGGGTGCTCGCCGCTGCGTCGATCGTCCTCGGTGTCGCGAGCCCCGCCCTCGCGATCGGCGACGCCGCGCCCGTCGAGCAGCGGACCGCCGCGACCTCGCCGCCCGTCTGCGACATCACCGACGCGACCATCACGTGGGGCTTCAAGGAGTCGTTCCGCTCGTACATCTCCGGCTCCATCGCGAAGGGTGCGTGGGAGCCGTTCGGCGGCGTGGGTTACGAGACGCCCGCGTTCACCTGGACCGGTGGCACGGGCAGCTACGACCCCGCGACCGGCGCCGGCTCGATCGCCTTCCCCGGCGGCATCCGGTTCACCGGGCACGGCGGCCTGCTCGACTCGACGGTGCAGAACGTCACGCTCGAGATCGCGCCGGCGGCGGGGCGTGTTCTCGTCGACCTCGCCGGAGTCTCGATGGAGAGCGCGCTCGCCGGCGACGACACCGTCGTCACGACACCCCAGGTGCCGTTCGTGACCGTCGACCTGGCGGGTCTGGAGAACACGGTCTCGGGAGAGGCCCTCACTCTCGCCGCCGCGGATGCCGCCACCGCGATCACCGAGGAGGGGTTCGCCGCCTTCGGCAACTACGAGACCGGCACCGCCTTCGACCCCCTGTCGTTCACCGCGAGCGGTGTGTGCGCGGCTGCCACCCCGACGGCAGACCCATCGCCCGTCGTCGATGCATCACCCGCCGCGGATGCCGCGGAGGCGGGCGATGACGAGAGCGGATCGAGCGGCGCGCTGCCGGTCGCGCTCTTCGCCGCTATCGGCGGCGCGCTCGTCGCGACGATCGGCGGGTCGACCGCAGCGATCGTCGCCTCGCGTCGCAAGCAGCGGAAGGCGCGTGCCGGCGGTGGGCCCGCCGATCACGCCGACGAAGGGCCGGCCGCGTGAAGATGCGGCGACTCCTCGTCGCGGCGCTCGCCGCTGCTGCCCTGTCGCTCAGCGCCTGCGCTCCGGCTGCGACGTCTCACGGCGAGGCGGCGGGCCAGGTCGTGATCGACCGACCCCCGCTGAGCGAATTGGCGCCGGTGACCGACCCGCGCTCGCTCGAGGGCCCCTCGACCGCCGTCCTCGCCGACGCCGCGGTCGAGCCGGTCGTGACGGATCCCACCCAGAGCCTGCCCGTCACCGTGAGCTCGCACGATCTCACCGGCGACGTCGAGGTGACGGTGACGGACACCTCGCGCATCATCGCGATGGACCTCTCCGGTTCGCTGGCCGCGACCGTCTGGGGCCTGGGCCTCGGCGGCGAGCTCGTCGGCCGCGACGTCTCGACGACGTTCCCCGGCGCGGCGGACCTGCCGGTCGTCACGGGCAGCGGACACACGGTCAACGCCGAGTCGATCATCGGCCTCGCCCCCACCCTCGTCATCACCGACGGCAGCATCGGACCGGTCGACGTCGTGCAGCAACTGCGGGATGTCGGCATCACGGTGGTCTTCGTCGAGCGCTCCGCCTCGTTCGACGGTGCCGCCGATCTCGCGCGGACGGTGGGCGAGGTGCTCGGCGTACCCGACGCGGGCGAGCAGCTCGCCCAGCGCATCGCGAGCGAGGTCGACCAGACGCGTGCCCAGATCGCCGCGCTTGCGCCGGCGGCCGCGGCGGACCGGCTGCGCATGGTCTTCCTCTACCTGCGCGGCACGGCGGGGGTGTACTACCTCTTCGGCTCCGAATCGGGCGCCGACCAGCTCATCGCCGCGCTCGGCGGCGTCGACGTCGCCGGCGAGCTCGGCTGGAACGGCATGCAGCCGCTCACCGACGAAGCCATGGTCGCCGCCGACCCCGACCTCATCCTCGTGATGACCGCCGGGCTCGAATCGGTCGGCGGCGTCGACGGTCTGCTCTCCGACAAGCCCGCGATCGCGCTGACCGCAGCCGGCCAGCATCGCCGCTTCGTCGACATGGCGGACGGGCAGATCCTGTCGTTCGGGCCGCGCAGCGCGGGGGTGCTCGACGCGCTGGCACGCGCTGTCTACGCGCCCGATCCCGCGTCGTGAGCGGGCGTGCCGCTGGGCGCCGCGGAGTTCTCGTCGCGATCGTGAGCGCGGTGCTGCTCGTCGTGGGCGTCGTGCTCTCGGCCGGGCTCGGTCAGCTGCCGGTCGGTCCCGCCGAGGTCGTGGGCTCCGTCCTCCGCGCCCTCGGCATGCCCGGCTCGTGGGCGCCGACCGAGCCGCTCATCGAGCAGACGCTGTGGCAGATCCGTTTCCCGCGCGTCGCGATGTCGCTTCTGGTCGGTGCGCTGCTCGCGGTCGCCGGTGCCGTCATGCAGGCGATCTTCGCGAACCCGCTCGCCGAGCCGGGCGTCGTCGGCGTCTCGTCGGGCGCGGCCGTCGGCGCTGCCGCAGCGATCACGCTCGGCTTCTCGTTCCTCGGTCCGTGGTCGATCGCGGTCTGCGCCTTCGCGGGCGGTCTCGTCGCGACCTTGGTCGTGTATGCCGCTGCCCGCGCGCAGGGCCGGACCGAGTCGATCACGCTCATCCTGACGGGCATCGCCGTCAATGCGTTCGCGGGGGCCGCGCTGGCGCTCCTGATGTTCGCGGGAGACACGGCGTCGCGCGAGCAGATCGTGTTCTGGCAGCTGGGCTCGATGAACGGCTCGCGCTGGACGGAGGTCGCGGTCGTCGCCCTCGTCGGAGCGCTCGGCACCGCGGCATCCCTCGCTCTCGCGCGCCGCTACGACCTTCTGGCGCTCGGCGATCGCACCGCCGCCCACCTCGGTGTGCGCGTCGAGGCGCTGCGGGTCGGGTCGATCGTCCTCGTCGCCCTGCTGACCGGCGTCGCCGTCGCGTTCGTCGGCATCATCGCGTTCGTCGGCCTCGTCGTGCCCCACATCATCCGCATGCTGGTCGGGCCCGCGCACCGGGGGCTCATCGCCCTCTCGGCGCTCGGCGGCGGCGTCGTGCTCGTCTACGCCGATCTCCTCGCGCGGACCATCGTCGTCGCGGCAGACCTGCCGATCGGCATCCTCACGTCGCTCGTGGGCGGACCGTTCTTCTTCTGGCTCATCCGCCGCACCCGCCGCACCGCCGGGGGCTGGTCGTGACGGGCGTGGCCGTCGAGGTGCGGCACGCGAGCTTGCGATCGGGTGAGGCGACGATCCTCGACGACGTGACGACGGATGTCGGCTACGGCCGGCTGCTCGCTCTCGTCGGGCCCAACGGCGCCGGAAAGTCGAGCCTGCTCTCCCTGCTGACAGGCGACCGCGCGCCCACCTCGGGCGCGGTGCATCTCGACGGGCGTCCGGCGGGCGAGTGGTCGGCCCGCGAGCTGTCGCGGCGACGGTCGGTGCTGCTGCAGTCGAACCAGGTCGCCTTCTCGTTCACCGCGGGCCAGGTGGTCGCGATGGGGCGCACTCCTTGGATCGGAACCGAGCGCGCCCGCCTCGACGACGCTCGTATCGCCGAAGCCGTCGAGCGAGCGGATGTCGCACACCTGCTCCATCGCGCCTACCCGTCGCTCTCGGGTGGCGAGAAGGCGCGTGTCTCGCTGGCTCGAGTACTCGCGCAGGACACCCCCGTCGTGCTGCTCGATGAGCCGACCGCAGCCCTCGACCTCCGGCACCAGGAAGAGGTCCTCCGCGTCGCGCGGCGGCTCGCGCGGGATGGGCGCGCGGTGGTCGTGGTGCTGCACGACCTGTCGCTCGCCGCGGCATACGCCGACGAGGTCGCGATGATCGACGGCGGCCGGCTCGTCGCTCGGGGGAACCCGCGCGACGTGTTGACCGCGGAGTGGGTCGAGGCCGTCTACGGCACCCCGGTGCGCGTGCTCGACGACCCCGACACCGGCCGTCCGGTCATCCTGCCGCGCCGTCACGCCGAGCGATGACTGTCAGGAACTTCACAAACTTCGATTAGGTAAGGCTAAGCTAACTATCGTCGCGTGCCCGACGCGCGAGCTTCACCTGCATCGAGATTCGGAGGGTTCCCATGCTGAGAACCAGGAGGGCGGCGCTGCAGCGTCCGCTCGCGAGCGTGCTGACCGGCGCGCTCGTCGCCATGGCCGCCGTCGTCGGCGTCGCCGCGCCGGCAACGGCCGCCGGCCCCACCCTGACGACGTCGACCACCGTCGTCGCGAACGAGAAGATCACGGTCGCCATCACCGGCACCGGCTTCGAGGTCGCTCCCCAGTACCCGGGTCAGCCGAGCCGGCACGCCTACGTCGCCCTCGTCGAGAAGGGCGACCTGACGGTCGACCAGGCGACCACGCCCAACGCCTCGCTCGACGTCTCCACCGCGGGCGAGATCACCGGAAGCCTCGAGCAGATCGCGAGCGAGCTCGATCGCACGAAGGCCTACGAGGTCATCTCGTGGCCGTCTCGTTCGTTCCCCACCGAGGCGAACCTCCTCGCCCGCGCCGACGTCTCGATCGACTGGGCCGCGCTCTTCCCGGTCGTCGCCGAGTCGACCACGACGACCCTGTCGGCCTCACCCGATGGAACGGCCGTCGAGGGCGCCGACGTCACCCTGACGGCGACGGTCTCGCCGGCGGCATCCGGGGCGGTCTCGTTCACGGCCGGCGACGCGTCGCTCGGCTCGGCTCCGGTCGACGGGGGCGTCGCGAGCATCGTCACCTCGTCGCTCGCCGTCGGCGCGCACAGCATCGCGGCCGCGTTCACCCCGGCCGACGCCACGGCCTATTCCGCCTCGACCGCACCGGCGCTGAGCTACACGGTCACCGCGAAGGCGAGCGAGCCCGAGACTCCGGCGCGGGTGCCCACGCTCACGCTCTCGAAGTCGACGGGGCTCGACCCCGCGGGCGAGGAGATCACCGTCACGGGCACGGGCTACGACCCGGCTCAGCCGATCTACCTCACGACGTGCACCGACCGCCCGCTCGCTGAGGTCGACTTCGCCTTCATCGCGGCGGGATGCACGAGAGGCGCGAAGCTCGTCACCTCGAACCCCACCACGGCGACGATGGTGAAGTTCGCGGAGGACGGATCGTTCGAGACCACGCTGACGGTCGCGCCGAAGGGCGAGACGACGGCGGTCTACACGATCGCCGATCACACCGGCATGACCAACCGCACGCAGGACGCGAAGGCCGTGGTGTCGTTCGCGGCCACGACGCCGACCGAGCCGCTTCCCGCGCCGACGCTCACGGTCACCCCGAACACGGATGTCGACCCGAGCGGTGCCACGCTCACCGTCGAGGGACGCAACTACCGCCAGAGCGAGGTCGGCGCCGGCTTCGCGCTGCGCTTCGGCTGGGTCGCCGAGACCTGGAAGCCCTCCGAGGGCGCCGCGAACTCCGCTCGCCCCTCGGTCTCGTACGTCCGCGTCTCGGGCGAGCCGACCGGCGACGCCAACCTCCCGTGGACCGAGAACGCCGACGGCACGGTCGACTTCACGTGGACAGTCCAGGTCGATGAGAAGTCCGCGAACGAGAAGCGCCCCGGTGACGACTACCGCCTCGGCGTCTTCACCTTCGGCAACAAGGCGTCGCAGGGCCTGCAGCCCGACAACGAGCTCTTCGTGCCTGTGACGTGGGCCGCGGTCGCGCCGCAGCCCGAGCCGACGAAGAGCCCGAGAATCACGGTGACACCGAACGCCGACCTCGACCCGGCCGTGGCCCACACGCTCACGGTCTCGGGCACCGGTTTCGTCGGCGACAGCGCCGCCAACGGCGCGTACGTCCTCTTCGGTGAGAAGTCGGTCTGGGCCGGGGCCGGACCGCTCCCCGCCGAGGGCTGGGTGCAGCTTGCCTGGGTGCGCCCGGGCTCGATCATCGGCGGCGCGTTCACCGTCGACCTGACCGTCCCCGCCGGCTCGCTCGACCCGACGAAGAGCTACCACGTCGCCACCTCCGCGGCGCACGCGCTGTCGATCACCGACCGGACGCTCGACGCCTTCGCCGACGTCACCGTCGCTCAGCCGACGGCTCCGTTCGTCGCGTTCGCGGGCTCGGCGACCGTCGCCCAGGGCGGCGTGCTCGAGTTCACCGGCGGCGGTTTCGCACCCGGTGACGTCGTGACGGCCGTCGCGCACTCCGAGCCGGTCACCATCGGCACGGCGACGGCGGATGCCGGCGGACGCGTGTCGTTCTCGTGGGCGGTTCCCGCCGGGTTCGCGACGGGCGACCACACGCTCGAGCTCAGCGTCGGCGGCGTCGTCGCGGCATCCGCCCCCTTCCGGGTCACCCCTGCCGCTGTCGCCGCAGCCGTCGAGTCGCCGGCCGCACCGTCGTGCGTCGCCCGGTCGGTCTCGGGAGCGACGATCGAGTGGGGTGTGAAGGAGTCGTACCGCTCGTACATCACGGGCCCGATCGCCAAGGGAGAGATCTCCGGCGGCTGGGGCAGCGGTTCGGGAGCGTACAGCCCCGAGAACGACCGCGGCCGCGTCAGCTTCGGCGGCTCGGTGCACTACACCGGCCACAGCGGTCTGCTCGACATGACCCTGTCGAACCCGCGCGTGCAGATCACCGGCGCGAACACCGCCTCGCTGATCGTGAACGTGCAGTCCAAGGGATACAACGGCTCGCCCGACGTGAACGCGAACGGCGTCGTCTTCGCGACGCTCTCGCTGCCCGCCGCCACGACGACGGCGAATCGGATCAGCTGGACGGGTGCATCGGCCACGCTGACGGCAGCGGGCGCCGAGGCCTTCGCCGGCTTCTACTCGGCCGGCGAGGCGCTCGACCCGGTGAGCATCACGTTCCCGCTCGGCGCCGAGGTGCCGTGCGACGCCTCGACCGACGCGACCCTCGCCGCGACCGGTGGACAGGCTCCCGTCGACACTCTCTGGCTGGGTGCCGGCATGCTGCTGATCGGCGCGCTCGCCGTGTCGTTCACGCGTCGTCGCCGCAGCGCGCTCTGACGACTCGCTGAGCCCTCTCGTCGCACCGCCCGGGCATTGCTCGGGCGGTGCGACAATGGAGTCATGGCTGAGGAGATCACCGAACGGGTCGAGTCGGCGCGCGTGCGTCGCGTGCCCAAGTACAGCGTGTTCCTCCTGCTCGGCGCCGCGGCGGGCATCATCGTCGCGCTGGCCCTGACGTTCGGCATCCCGGACGAGGGAGTCAGCACCAACACCGGCCTGCAGTACTCCGCGGGTCAGGTGTTCGGGTTCATCGCGCTCGGCGCCATCCCGGTCTGCATGGCGATCGCGGGCGTCATCGCCCTCGTGCTCGACCGCGCCGCACGCCGCCGCACGCGCGAGGTGCGCATCCTCCACGAGCGCGTGCGCGCCGTCGACGACGCCTGACGCGGGCCCGGTTCTCGCGGGTCAGGCGATCTCGGCGATGATCGGTGCGATCGCTGCGTCGAAGGCCACGACGTCGCTGCGCAGTCCGTCGGTGACGGCGATCGTGAGCGCGCCGATCCACCACACGCCGCGCTGACTCAGCGGCAGCACCTGCACGTTCAGCTCGAACGAGTGCGCCCGCCGCCCGATGCGGCGCTCGTGCTGCGCGAGCGCCCCGGCATACGCGCGGTAGGCGACGGCGCCGGCGCCCGACGAGCGCGAGGTGTACCGGGCGTGCACGTCACGCGCGAAAGCCACCGCTTCGGCCGCGTGCGGGCGGATCTCGCGCTCGAGCCGCTCGAACCCCTCGGTCGGCAGTGCCACGAGGGTGTCGAAGCCGTCGACGAGATCGAGCGGCACGGGGGAGGGATGCGCGAGCGGCTCGACCGTCATCTCCCAGTACGCGCGCCACTGCCGCTCGAGCTCGGCCTGCGTCTCGGGGTCGCGCTCGACGGGTGTCGGCTCTATCCCACGCAGGTGGGGCAGCTCATCCGGAGTGCGGATGCCGAGCACCTGGCGCAGGTACAGCGCGACGACGACCGAGGGCGCGGCATCCTCCCGCACCACCCACTCGGGAGTCTTCGCCGCGCTCATGGCGCCAGTTTAGAGCGGGGGTGGTGGGGTGCGGCCGGTGCCGAGGAGATGACGCTCGGCACCGGCCGAGGCGTCACTCGAACTCGATAGACGCGTGTTCGTTGTTCAGCACGATGACCGGCGTGATGGGGGAGTAGCCCGCGCCGCGGATGACGCCCGTGTCGATGCGGAGCAACGGATGCCCCGCGTGCACGCCCTCACCCTGCTGGACGAGCGCCTGGAACCCACGGCCCTTGAGGTCGACGGTGTCGATGCCCACGTGGATCAGCAGCTCGGTGCCGTCGTCGAGGGTCATGCCCACGGCGTGACCGGTCGGGAACACCGTGGTCACGGTGCCGTCCGCGGGCGCGACGACCGTGTCTCCGTACGGGTCGATCGCGAGGCCGGGACCCATCGTCCCCTGCGAGAACATCGGGTCGGGAACCTGCGCGAGCGGCACGACCGTGCCGGCGATGGGCTGACGCAGCCGCACCACGGCGGGGGCGGTGGTCGTCACCGTGCCCGCACCCTGCGGTGCCGACGATGCCGCGGGCGGCTCGACCTCGCGGCCCGCGAGGACGTCGTCCATCGCGTCCTTCACGAACTGCACGTTGAGCCCGTAGACCACCTGCACCGACTTGGGCCCGGAGACCATGGTGCCCGCCGCGCCGGCGCGCTTGAGCGCGTCGCTGTCGACACGCGACGTGTCGGCGACCTCGAGCCGCAGGCGGGTGGCGCAGTTGTCGAGCTGAACGATGTTGTCCTTGCCGCCGAGGCCCGCGATCATCTTCTCCGCGGTGGGGCCGTAGCCCGCGTCGCGGTTGATCGCCGGGCCGATGTCGGCTGCGAGCTCGTCGTCGTCTTCACGGCCCGGCGTCTTCAGTCGGAACTTCAGGATGAGGAACCGGAACACCACGAAGTAGACCGCGAACCAGAACACGCCCATGATCGGGATCATCCAGGGGTTCTGAGCCAGCGGGTTCATCCAGCCGAGCACCAGGTCGATGAAGCCCGCCGAGAAACCGAAGCCCATGCGGGTCGGGAGCAGCGCGGCGATGAAGACCGAGATGCCCGTGAAGACGGCGTGGACGAGGTACAGCCACGGCGCGAGGAACATGAAGGTGAACTCGAGCGGTTCGGTGACGCCGACGAAGAACGAGGCGACGGCGGCCGAGAGGAGGATGCCCGACACCATCTTCTTGCGCTTGGTCTTGGCGGTGACGTACATCGCCAGGGCGGCGCCGGGCAGGCCGAACATCATGATCGGGAAGAAACCGGTCATGTACTGACCCGTCACCCCGAAGACGCCTTCGCCGTTGGAGCCGGCGAGGAAGTTGTTGAGGTCGTTGATGCCGGCGACGTCGAACCAGAAGACCGAGTTCAGAGCGTGGTGCAGCCCGAGTGGGATCAGGAGGCGGTTGAAGAAGCCGTAGAGCCCTGCGCCGACGGGGCCGAGGGTCGAGATCCACTCGCCAAAGATGACCAGGCCCGCGTAGACGATGGGCCAGACGAAGAACAGCACCGCGGCGACGACGAGCGAGATCCCGGCCGTGACGATCGCCACGGAGCGCTTGCCCGAGAAGAAGGACAGCGCGTCCGGTAGCCTGACGTCCTTGAACCGGTTGTAGGCCCAGGCGCCGATGAGGCCGCAGATGATGCCGATGAAGACGTTCTGCACCTTGCCGAAGGCGGGGTCGACCTCGGCGACATCCTCGATGCCGAGGAAGCCGGCGACGGTTGCGGGGCTCAGGAGGGTCGTGATCGTGAGCCACGACACGAGCCCGGCCAGCGCTGAGGTCCCGTCAGACTTGTTGGCCATGCCGATCGAGATGCCGATCGCGAACAGCAGGGCCATGTTGTCGATCAGTGCACCGCCTGCGGCGGCGAGGAACGTCGCGATGATGTTGGGGCCTGCGGCAGAGGCGATCCAGTAGCTGATCCCGACGAGGATGGCGGCGACGGGTAGCACGGCGACCGGCAGCATGATCGACCGGCCGAGTCGTTGGAAGAATTTCACGGGTCACTCCGATGTGCGCGGGGGAACGGGGTTCTGGCAGTATTGGTTAAGAACGTTTCCGAATTATTTCTCGGGAACTGTACTCGATCGGGGAACGTATGACTACGACGTCAGCGGAAGGCGCTGCTTCGCCGAGGGCGCGCGGCCGCCGCATCCGTCCCGAGGACGCGCGCAGCAACAACCGTCGCCTCGTCCTGCAGGCGCTCCACCGCGAGGAAGGGCTGTCGCGCGCCGACATCGCGCGTGCGACCGGACTCTCGCGCGTGACGATCTCCGATCTGGTCGGTGAGCTCGTCGACGAGCAGCTCGTCGTCGAGAGCGGCCGCGGACACCGGTCGGGGCCTGGCGCGCCCTCCCGGGCCCTCGCGCTGGCGAGGTCGTCGCGCGACGTGGTCGCCGTGTCGATCTCGAGCGGCGACACGATCGAGGGCGCCGTCGTCGACCTCGGGGGAACCGTCATCGCGCGCGAGGTCGTCGAGCGCGGCGGGTCGACCGGCGCCGAGGCGCTCGCCGTGCTCGGTGACCTCATCGACCGGCTGGTCCGCACGGCTGAGGCCCCGATCCTCGGGATCGGCGTCTCGACACCGGGCGTCGTCGACGGCGCGGGCGTCGTCCGCGAGTCGTCGCATCTGGACTGGCACGACGTCGCGCTCCGCGGCATCCTGTTCGACCGCACCGGTCTGCCGGTCTCGGTCACCAACGGGCTCAACGCCGCGGGCATGGGCGAGCTGAGCTTCGGCAAGGTCGACCACGACCTGTTGCTCGTCCGGATCGGCGCCGGCGTCGGAGCCGCCGCGATCGTGAACGGCGCGGTCGTCCACGGACGCAACTGGGCCGCGGGCGAGATCGGCCACGTCGTCGTGACGGAGGGCGAGGGGCCCGTCTGCGCGTGCGGCCGCACCGGATGCCTCGAGGCCTGGCTGTCGGTGCCGAAGCTCGAGGCTCGGCTCGCAGCGGCGCCCGACGCCGAGGCCGCTCTGCACGTTCGCCGCGAGGCGGGGCGGTGCCTCGGCATCGCGCTGTCACCGCTCGTCGCGACGCTCGGGCTGACGGATGTCGTGCTGAGCGGACCGGCCGAGCTGATCGAGGGGGCGCTCATCGACGCCGCGAGCGAAGCCATCGCAGCTCGCGTGCTGCCGATCCTCTTCGACGACCTGACCGTGCGCCTCGCCGAGACCCACGGCGACCTCCGACTGCGGGGAGCCGCAGCCCTCGTGCTGTCGGAGACCCTCGGGCTCGCCTGAGCCGAGCCCCGGCATCCGCCCTCCCGACCGAACCGAAAGAAGGAAGAGTCATGGCCGAAGTCGTCATCGTCCCCAGCGAGCAGGAGGCGGGCCGTCTCGTCGGCGACGCGATCGTCGACCTCATCCAGCGGCGCCCCGATGCCGTGCTCGGACTGGCGACCGGGTCGACCCCGCTCGCGGTCTACCAGCACCTCGCCGAGCGCGTGCGCGGCGAGGACATCGACGTGTCGCGCGTGCGCGGCTTCGCGCTCGACGAGTACGTCGGGCTGCCCGCCGGCCACCCGGAGAGCTACCGCAGCGTCATCGAGCGCGAGGTCGTCGAGCCCGTCGGGTTCGACCCGGCCCGCATCGAGGTGCCGCACGGCGACCTCGACGGAATCGAGACCGCGGGGGAGCAGTACGAGGCCGCGATCCGCGCCGCCGGTGGGGTCGACCTGCAGATCCTCGGCATCGGCCGCACCGGGCACATCGGCTTCAACGAGCCGGGCAGCTCGCTCGCCTCGCTGACGCGGGTCAAGACGCTCACGGAGGAGACGCGGGCCGACAACGCCCGCTTCTTCGACTCGCCCGACGATGTGCCGATGCACTGCATCACCCAGGGCATCGGCACCATCCTGCGCGCCCGCCACCTCGTGCTGCTGGCGTTCGGCGAAGCTAAGGCGGATGCCGTCGCCGCGGCCGTCGAGGGCCCGGTCAGCACCTCGGCGCCCGGCTCGGCCGTGCAGCTGCATCCGCATGTCACCGTCGTCGTCGACGAGGCCGCCGCAAGCGCCCTGAACCAGACGCCGTACTACCGGCACGCGTGGGCGAACAAGCCCGCCTGGCAGGGCATCTGACCCCGGTCCGTGTCGCGATGGAATCACCACCGATTCGGGCCGCCGAGACACGCCCGGCGCTCGGCCGCTCCACGGGCCGGTACTCTGGATGCCGTGGCCTCGAGTCCCACTGATCCCTATACCCAAGCCGGCGTCGACACCGCGGCGGGAGACCTCGCCGTCGAACTGATGAAGTCGGCGGTCCGGCGAACCCACGGCGACGAAGTCCTCGGGGGTGTCGGCGGCTTCGCCGGCCTCTTCGATGCGAGCGCGCTGCTCGGCTACACGAAGCCGCTGCTGGCGACCTCGACCGACGGCGTCGGCACGAAGGTCGCGATCGCGCAGGCCATCGACAAGCACGACACGATCGGGCAGGACCTGGTCGGCATGGTCGTCGACGACATCGTCGTGGTCGGCGCGAAGCCGCTCTTCATGACCGACTACATCGCGTGCGGCAAGGTCGTGCCCGAGCGCATCGCCGACATCGTCCGCGGCATCGCCGACGGCTGCTCTGCGACGGGCACCGCGCTCGTCGGCGGCGAGACGGCCGAGCACCCCGGTCTTCTGGGCGTGAACGACTACGACGTCGCGGGTGCGGCGACGGGTGTCGTGGAGTCCGAGCAGGTGCTGGGCGCCGACCGGGTGCGGGACGGCGACGTCGTGCTCGCGCTCGCTTCGAGCGGCCCGCATTCCAACGGCTACTCGCTGATCCGCCACATCATCACGGGTGCGGGCATCGGCTACGGCGACCAGGCGGCGGACTTCGGCCGCACCTGGGGTGAGCAGCTGCTCGAGCCCACGCGCCTCTACACCTCGCCGCTGCTGCGCCTGATCGCCGAGCTCGGCGACGGCATCCACTCCCTCAGCCACGTCACGGGCGGCGGTATCGCGGCGAACCTCGCGCGCGTCCTGCCGAAGGACACCTGGGTCGACGTCGATCGTGCGACCTGGTCGCCGTCGCCGGTCTTCCGCGTGCTCGCCGACCTCGGGGGCCTCGAGCTCGAGCGCACCGAGGGCACCTGGAACCTCGGCATCGGCTTCTTCGCCGTCGTGTCGCCGGCCGCAGCGGATGCCGCGATCGCGGCGCTTCGCGCGGACGGCATCGACACCTGGCAGGTCGGTGTCGTCTCGACGGGCCCGCGTCCCGCGGGCGACTACGAGCAGGGCGCCAAGGGCGTCGACGGCGGGGCCGTGCGCCTCGTCGGCGGGTACCGCGAAGCAGGAGTTAACTGACCCCCTATGTGCGGAATCGTCGGAATCGTCGGGCAGTCCCCGGCGAACCAGGAGATCTACGACGCCCTGCTGCTGCTGCAGCACCGCGGCCAGGACTCGACGGGCATCGCGACCGCTGAGAACAGCGGCGTCTTCCACATTTTCAAGGCCAACGGGCAGGTGCGCGAGGCGGTCCGCACGCGTGACATGCGGTCGCTGCTCGGCAACATCGGGCTCGGCCACGTCCGCTACGCCACCAAGGGCACCGCGTCGAGCGAAGAAGAGGCGCAGCCCTTCTACGTCAACGCGCCGTACGGCATCGTGCTGGTGCACAACGGCAACCTGACCAACACCCGCGAGCTGACCGACGAGCTGTTCCGCAAGGATCGCCGTCACCTCAACACCAGCTCCGACACCGAGCTTCTGGTCAACGTGCTCGCCAACGAGCTGCAGGCCACCATCTCGGGCCTCGACCTCGACCCCGACCAGGTCTTCCAGGCTGTCGAGCGCGTTCACGAGCGTGTCGAGGGCTCGTACGCCGCGATCGCCCTGATCGCCGGCCACGGCCTGCTGGCCTTCCGCGATCCGTTCGGCATCCGTCCGCTCATCCTCGGCACCCGCCGGGCCGAGAACGGCCGCGACGAGTGGACCGTCGCATCGGAGTCGCTCGTGCTCGAGAACGGCGGCTTCGAGGTCGTGCGCGACGTCGAGCCCGGCGAAGCGGTGTTCATCGACGCCGAGGGCACGCTGCACACGCGTCAGTGTGCGCAGCAGACGCAGCTCGCGCCGTGCTCGTTCGAGTACGTCTACCTCGCCCGCCCCGACTCGATCATGAACGGCATCTCGGTCTACGAGGCTCGCCTGCGCATGGGCGAGCGTCTCGCCGACACGATCGCCAAGTACACCCCTCAGGGTGCGATCGACGTCGTCATGCCGATCCCCGATTCATCGCGTCCGGCGGCGATGCAGGTCGCGCGCAAGCTCGGCATCGAGTACCGCGAGGGCTTCTACAAGAACCGCTACGTCGGCCGGACCTTCATCATGCCGGGCCAGGCCGTGCGCAAGAAGAGCGTGCGCCAGAAGCTCAACGCGATGTCGAGCGAGTTCAAGGGCAAGAACGTCCTGCTCATCGACGACTCGATCGTGCGCGGCACGACGTCGAAGGAGATCATCCAGATGGCCCGGGATGCCGGTGCCAAGAGCGTCACGTTCGCGTCGGCCGCGCCGCCGGTGCGCTACCCGCACGTGTACGGCATCAACATGCCCTCGCGTCACGAGCTCATCGCCCACGACCGGACCATCCCCGAGATCGCCGAGGAGCTCGGCTGCGACTACCTCGTCTATCAGGAGATCGACGACCTGAAAGCGGCGATCGTCGAGGGCACCGACATCGTCGACCTTGACATGAGCTGCTTCGACGGGCGCTACGTCACCGGAACGGTCAGCGAGGAGTATCTGAGCTGGGTCGAGGGCACCCAGCAGTCGTGACTTCGCTCTGGCGGGGACGCGTCCTCGCGTTCCTCGGCGTCATCCTCGTCGCCTTCTCGCTGCGTTCGGCCGTCGCGTCGCTGTCGCCGATCCTCACCGAGATCGACGCGGACCTCGGCGTGCCGTCGTGGGTGGCCGGCCTCATCGGCGCGGCGCCGCCGGTGTGCTTCGCCGTCTTCGGCGTCATCACTCCGATCCTGGAGCGACGGTTCGGGCTACAGCGCCTCGCGGTCGCCGCGATGGTCGTCGCCGGGGCCGCGCTGCTGGGTCGAGCGCTCGCGCCGGATGCCGGCATCCTGCTCATTGCCACGACCGTGCTGTTCGCCGCGATCAGCATCGGCAACGTCGTGCTGCCGCCGCTGATCAAGACGTACTTCCCCGACCGGGTCGGGACGATGACCGCGGTCTACTCGACGATGCTCGCCGTCGCGGCCTTCGTGCCGCCGCTGGTGGCGGTGCCGATCGCCGACACGGCGGGTTGGCGGTTCTCCCTCGGGCTATGGTCGGTGTTCGCCGTGCTCGCGGTGATCCCCTGGCTCGTGACGCTGCGCCGGTCGCGCATCGCGGCAGCGTCGGCGGATGCCGTGATCGCCCCGACTCCGTCGCCGAACGTGCTCAGCCGGCTCGTGCGCCTGCCGATGGCGTGGGCCGTCGCGGTCACCTTCGCGGTGTCGGCATCCAGCGTCTACGCGTCTTTCGCGTGGCTGCCGATCATCCTCGTCGACCTCGCGGGCGTATCGCACGCCGCCGCGGGGTCGCTCCTCGCGCTGTTCGGTGCGATGGGGCTGCCGTGGTCGATCCTCGTGCCGCTGGTCATCACGCGGTGGCAGCGGCTCGGCCCGATCTACGCCGTCGCTGCGTCGGCCGGGCTCGTCGCCGTCGCGGGGCTGCTCATCGCGCCGGGATCAGCGGTCGTGCTGTGGGTCGTGCTGCTGGGCACGCCGCAGATGCTGTTCCCGGCTGCGCTGGTGTTCATCCAGCGCAAGACGAGGACGCACGAGGGCACTGTCGCTCTGAGCGGATTCGCGCAGAGCATCGGCTATGCCGTGGCCGCGGTGTTCCCCATCTCGTTCGCGCTCCTGCACGAAGTGACGGGCGACTGGACGGCCCCGCTCATCATGGTCGGTGTGCTGATGCTCGCTGCGATCCCCGCGGGGATCGTCGTCACGCGTCCCCACACGATCGAGGACGAGTGGGAGCAGCGCCACGGCGCATGGTGATGAGCCCGGTCAGGCCTTCTCGTCCTCGTACTCGTCGGAGTACTGGTCAGCCCACTTGTCGACGTACTGATCGTCGTCGGAATGAGCGAGCTCCTTCTCGAGCGAGGAGAAGTTGACATTGTAGGTGTCGTACTTCAGCTCACGCGCGATCTTGGTGTGCTTCGCCTTTTGACGGCCACGCCCCATGCGAGACCCCCTCATTTCTGAGTCACGGGCTGTTCAGCGGTGCCCGGAGCATTTCACGATCCGGCGCTGCGCCGGGGAAGAGTAGCATCAAGAATAACACGGGGGCCCCGAGCCATCGCCGGTGCCGCCGCTGAGACAGGGGGCGACCATGGCCGATCAGCACTCCGCAGGCGACGAGAGCCGCCTCCCGTCGACGCCCGTCATCGCGGGAGTCATCCCCGGGCAGTCGCCTCGCGTCGTCGTCGAAGCGGCCCGATACGCGTCGATGCTCGGCGTCGGGCTCATCATCGTGCACGTCGACGTCACCCGGTTCGTGACCTACGAAGACCCCGACGGCTACGTCCACACGGCTCCCATCGACCTCGGGGCGGTCTCGAGCGCGGCGCAGCTCGAGCAGATCCGAGCGGCCGCGGCGGAGGCGCTCCGGTCGTCCCCCGTGGAGTGGACCGTGCATCAGCTCGTCGGAGATCCGGCGCTCGCGATCAAGCACCTCGCCGACCGGCTCGACGCCAAGCTGCTCGTGGTCGGTACGCGCCGGCGCGGCATCGGCGAGTCGATCCGCGAGTTCTTCACGGGCTCGGTGGCGGCGCGGCTGGCGCATCGGCAGCGGCGACCCATCCTCGTCGTACCGCAGGGTGAGACCGCCGCGGACGACGAAGACCTCTGGCCCGAGCCCTGAGCGGCCCGGAGCAGAGGTCATCGGTGCGGCGTGGCACCGCGCGTCGTCAGCCCCGTAGGGCCCGCAGCACCTCATCGCGGGCCCGGGTGAGTGCAGCGACGAGGTCGTCGACGGTGGAAGCCGTGACGTCGCCGTCGCGCGCGATGTGCGACCGCAGGTCGGCCTTCACGTTCGCCCGGAACTCGGCGATCGCGGCATCCGCTCGCTGCGCCTGCGCGCGGGCTTCGGCGCGCGGGTTCTCGGGTGGTGTCGGACGCGTGGCCGTCTCGTGATCGAGGTTCGCGGCCGCTGCGAGATCGGCCTGGAGGCTCTTCATCGCGGCGCGCACGCTGCCCCGGACCTCGTCGGCGATGAGGCGGATGCTGTCGGCCAGGCCGGCCTGGATGCCGTCGAGGTCATGGCGGCGGGCCGAGAGCTCGTCACGGCCGGCATCCGTGATCTCGTAGATCGTCTTGCGACCGTCGACGGTCTTGGTCACGAGTCCTTCGTCCTCGAGCTTGGCCAACCGCGGATAGATGGTGCCGGCGCTCGGTGAGTACGTGCCGCCGGTGCGCTCCGTCAGGGCCTGCATGAGGTCGTACCCATGACGCGGCGACTCGTCGAGCAGCGACAGCAGGTAGAGCCGCAGATCACCGTGGGAGAAGACGGGCGGCATCGTCAGTGCTCCTCGCGACGGTCGGCGGTGTCCTCGGCCGGGGTGGTGGGCGCCGCTTCGCCCGGGGCGGCGTCGGGTGCTGCCTCGCCGGCGACCTCGGGAGTGCTCGTGCCGGCGACGTCGGTGGCCGCGGGGGCGGAGCGCCGCAGAACGGTCAGGTCGCCCGAGACCGAGTTGGTGCGGACATCGACGAACGATCCGCTGAGTTCACCGGTCGAGCCGGCGAAGCTCGTCAGCGGCCCGGCACCCTGACCGGATCGCACGACCCCGTCGATGAGCACGCGTCCGCTGACGCTTCGCACCTGATAGTTCGCGGGCAGGCTCTCGTCGAGGCGCACCGTCGCGTCGCCGCCCACGGTGTGGAGCGTGATCGACTGGATCGGACCGGACGAGTCGACGAGCATGGCGCCCGACACGGTGTCGATGTCGGCCGCGCGCAGGGTGCCGATCGCCGACACGTCGCCCGACACGGACTTCGCAGTGAGCGCTCCGGTCAGCTCGCGAGCCTGTACGTCGCCCGAGACGGCGTTGGCGTTCACGTCGCCCGTGATCCCGTCGATGATGATGTCGCCCGAGACGGTATTGACCCGCGCATCGGCCGTGAGACCCGACACGAGCGCGCTCGCGCTGACGACGCCGAGCGTGAGGTCGGTGCCTCGCGGGACGGCGACGCTGATCTCGGCCTTCGGCCCGGACGACCCGAAGTTGCGGAAGACCTGCGTGAAGTTGTCCCAGCGCAGCTGCGGGTGGTCGATCTCGACGACGTCGCCGGTCGCTTCGATACGAAGATCCTTGCCCGTGACGGCGTGCACCTCGATGCGGACGCCCGGTTCGTCGTGGGCGACGATGTCGATCTGACCCCCGACCATGCTCACCTTGAGCTTGCGGATGTCATCGACGTCGATCACCCGCGTCTCGTCGGGGTGGACGATCCATTTCTGCAGTGTCATGGCGCTTCCCTCTCTCAGGCGACGGTTGCCGCGAACTATTCGCGATATATCGCGTGTGCTGACGGTAACACGATATATCGCGACTCGTCCAGAGGTCCTCGGAGCAGGTCGCCTCGCGGCTCCGGAAATGCAGAACGCCCCCGCCCGGAGGCGGAGGCGTTCGCGCAGCGCGGCGGTCAGACGCGCTTGTTGCCGCTGATCACTCGGAAGAGGAACGCGATGAGCGCGATCACACCGACGATCAGAGCAACCCAGAGCAGCCAGCTCAGGGCGCTGTTCAGGCCACTGACGATCGCGAGCACGATCGCAACGACGATGATGATGATGAGGAAGATGTTCATGGGGGCTCCTTGTCTGTCTCCCAATGTCCGTCCCACTGCGAGACGTTCCGACCCCGTAAAGGGCTGACCGCAACGTTAGAGAATGCCGAGCGTAAGTGCCGAGGCCTTGACGATCGATTCCCCGTGGTGGTAACCCATCACGCGCCGACCCGACGCGCATGGTCGTGTCGGCGGCGAGGATGGCGCCCTTTGTGTCGGGTCGCGGGCGGGCGGCGGCCGGCGGGCGGCGGGCGGCGGGTGGGGTTACGCCCTTGCGCGAATGCCTGTCAAGCACCTGCGACGGCCGTCGTGGCGGTCGTAATCTCGGCCTGACGAAGAGGGGAGACCGCCATGCCACAGGGACGCGGATCGAACAGTCTCAAAGACCCCGAGCTCTACGAGGAGCTGCGCGAGGACGGCGCCTCGAAGGAGAAGGCCGCTCGCATCTCGAACGCCGCCGCCCGTGACGGCCGCAAGAAGGTCGGCAGCCGGGGCGGGCAGTCCGGCGACTACGAGGACTGGACCGTCGACGAGCTGAAGAAGCGCGCCAAGGAACTCGGCATCTCCGGGTACTCCGGCAAGAAGAAGGCGCAGATCATCTCGATGCTGCGCAACCACTGAGGTGGCCCGACTCGTCCGGGTCCGACCCGATGTGGATGCCGGCATCCGGCGCATCCGCTCGGGCAAGGGCTTCCGGTACACGGACGCCGACGGCGGCGTGGTCGGGCGGCGCGATCTCGCCCGCATCCGCACGATCGTCATCCCGCCGGCGTGGCAGGACGTCTGGATCTGCGCGGATCCCCAGGGGCACATCCAGGTCGTCGGAACCGACGATGCGGGCCGCCGACAGTACATCTACCATCCCGACTGGACGCGCAGCCGCGACAAGGGCAAGTACGCGAGGGCGCTGCAGCTCGCCGAGTCCCTGCCGCGCGCCCGGTCCCGGGCGACCGCGTCGTTGCGTCGCGCCGACCTCGACCGCGAACGCGTCCTCGCGGCGGCATTCCGGCTGCTCGACCGCTCGGCGCTGCGCATCGGGTCGCAGCGCTACCTGCTGCAGCACGGCAGCCGGGGGCTGACGACGCTCCGGCGGCGCGACGCCTCGGTGGCCGACGCCGTCGTGAGCCTGGCTTTCTCGGGCAAGAGCGGGCAGCGGCAGGCGCTCGAGATCCCCGACCCCGATCTCGCGACGGCGATCATGCTGCTGATCGAGGGGCGGCCCTCGTCGCCGTTGCTCGCGTGGCAGCGGCAGCGCCGGCGGGTGCCGCTCACCCCGAACGACGTCAACGCGTACGTCCGTGCGCTGACCGGCGGCCCGTTCACCGCGAAGGACTTCCGCACGCTCCGAGGCACCGTCGTCGCGGCGGATGCCCTCGCCCGCATCGGCATCGCCGAGACCGCCCGGGCCGTGCATCAGGCCGAGGTCGAAGCGGTGCGCGCCGCGGCGACGGCGCTGGGCAACACCCCGGCGGTCGCGCGCAGCTCGTACATCGATCCGCGCGTGTTCGAGCGTTATCGCTCGGGGATGCTGCTCGACACGACCGTCTCGCCCGAGTCCGCCATCCGTTCCCTCGTCCTCGGTTGACGCCGACGGCGCAGCGCCCGAGCACTCACCGGGCAGCTTCGGCGCGACGCCGAAACGGCCCGGGCCGCACGAGGCGACACCGGGCCGTTCGAAACGCGCGACGCGTCAGCGGCGCTGGGGCTCTCCCGAGGTCAGGAGGGCGTCGGCCTTCGAGCTGAAGAACCGGGTCGCCCACATCATGACGGCGGCGAGGAACGCGAACAGACCCAGCGACACCACGCCCCAGGCTCCGCTCTCGGTCGGGACGGCCTCGTTGATCCCCGTGCGCATGATCGGGGCGACGAAGCCGCCCAGGTTGCCGAGGGAGTTGATGAGGCCGATGCCGGCCGCGGCCGCGGCCCCCGTGAGGAACGAGGTCGGGAACGACCAGGTGATGGGGCCCGTCGAGAGGAACGCCGCGACCGCGACGGTGATCGCGATGATGCCGAGCAGGCCCTGCCCGTTGGCTCCGGCCCACGCCGACACGAGGATGGCCGAACCCGTCACGAGGAAGAACAGGGCACCCCACACGCGGCGCCGGCGCACGGTGTCGGCGTGCTTGCCGACGTAGTAGCAGGCGAACAGGCCGACGGCCCACGGGATGGCGGACACGAGGCCGACCTGCCAGCCGACCGACTCTCCGATGAGGTTCGACACCTGCTGCGGCAGGTAGAACGTCGTGCCGTAGACGGCGATCTGCAGGCAGAAGTAGATGACGGTGAAGTACCAGACCTTCCAGCTGATGAGCGCCGCGCCGATGCCGCGGGGCCCATCGGATTCCTTCACGGTGTCTTCGTGCTCCATCACCGCCTTCAGCGCGGCCTTCTCGTCGTCATCGAGGAACTTCGCCTTCTGCGGCGAGTCGACGAGGAAGAACAGGGCTGCGATGCCGGCGACGACCGCCATCATGCCCTCGACGAAGAACATCACCTGCCAGCCGGCCCACGGGGTGACCTGGTCGCCGATGCTGATCAGGCCGCCCGACAGCGGGGCTCCCAGCATCTGCGAGAAGGGCTGCGCGAGGTAGAACAGCGCGAACATCTGCACGCGGCGCTTGTTGGGGAACCACTGCGCGAGGAACATGATGACGCCGGGGAAGAGGCCGGCCTCCGTGACGCCCAGGAGGAAGCGCAGCACGATGAACATCGTCTCGCCGTTGACGAAGGCGAAGAGCGACGCGACGATTCCCCAGGTGACCGCGATGCGGGCGAGCCAGAAGCGCGCGCCGAACTTGTCGAGCAGCAGGTTCGAGGGTATCTCGAAGAGGGCGTAGCCGATGAAGAAGATGCCGGCACCGAGGGCATAGGCCCCGGCCGAGATGCCCCGGTCGACTTCGAGAGCGGACTCGGCGAACCCGACATTCGTGCGATCGAGGAACGCGACGAAGTACAGGATGATGAGCATCGGCATGAGCCGGTAGGTGGCCTTCTTGATGCCGCTCGCCAGGTGCGGGCTGCTCAGCAGCTCATTCGCGACCGTGACGTTGGCCCGCGTGGCGGGACCGTAGTCCGATGAGGACACAGTGACTCTCCTTCGAGTTCGTGTGGGTGTGACGGAGTGACGAGGCGGCGGTTCAGCCGCCGAGTGAGGGGATGATCAGGACGAGGCCGACGACCACGCAGATCACCCCGATGGCCAGGAACCCGAGGCGTCCGCGGGACCAGTTGCGGTTCACGGGAGCCTCAGTGCATGTAGAGGCCACCGTCGACGTTCAGGGTCTGGCCCGTCACGAATCCGGCGTCCTCGCTGATCAGGTAGGCCACCGCCGCGGCGATGTCGGTGGGAGTGCCGATGCGCGGCAGCACGCCGTCGGCGGCCATCGCCTCCTTGCGCTCCTCCGTCAGCGTCCCGCCCATGATGTCGGTGTCGATCGGGCCTGGCGAGATGACGTTCGCCGTGATGCCGAGCGGACCGAGCTCTCGCGCGACCGAGCGCATCAGGCCGATCACACCCGCCTTCGCCGCCGAGTAGGGCGTCTTCGAGAAGGTGCCGCCGCCGCGCTGCGCCGACACCGACGAGATGCCCACGAGGCGCCCCACGCCGTTCGCGACGAGCGTCCGGGCGACGCGCTGGGTGACCCAGTGCACGCCGTCGAGGTTGATCGACTCGACGCGGTGCCATTCCTCGGGGGTGACCTCGAGGTAGGGGATCGGGGACGAGACCCCGGCGAAATTCACGAGGGCGACGATCTGCGGCAGCGACGCCTCGAGCGTGTCGATCGCGGCGACGGCCTGCTGGCGGTCGGCCACGTTCGCGCCGACGCCGACGGCCCGCACACCGTGAGCCTCGGCGACCTCGGCGGCGGTGCGCTCGGCGGCCGCGGCGTCGACGTCGACGATGCCGACATGCCAGCCGCGCTCTGCCAGGTGGAAGGCGGTCGTGCGGCCGATGCCCCGGGGGCTCGCGGCGCCGGTCAGGATGACGGTGCGCTCAGCGGGGAAGACGGATGCCATGGCGTGTTCTCTCAGTCCTGTGCGGGGTGGATGGGGGCGGGGCCGAGCTCGTCGATGAGCTTCTTCATCGCGACGTACGCCTTGTTGCGGTAGGCGATGAGCTCGGGCGTGCGCTCGGCGGGGACGTCGAGGAACCCGGCGCCGGACTTCGTGCCGAGCTTCCCGGCCGAGACGAGCTGGTCGAGGATGGGCGGCGTCGCGAACCGCTCGGGGAACTCGGTCTGCAGTGAGGCGTAGCAGAACGCGTACACGTCGAGGCCGGCCATGTCGGCGATCGCGAACGGCCCGAAGAACGGCAGCCGGAAGCCGAAGGTCGTGCGCACGATGGTGTCGATGTCCTCCGGCGTGGCGACGCCCTCCTCCACCAGCTGCGTCGCCTCGTGGAAGAGCGCGTACTGCAGGCGATTGAGCACGAACCCGGTCGCATCCTTCACCCGGGCGGTCTCCTTGCCCGTCGCGGCGACGATGGCCTCGACGACGGGGAGGACCGCCTCGTCGGTGCCGGCGTGCGGGATCAGCTCGACGCCGGGGATGAAGGGAGCGGGGTTGGAGAAGTGCACGCCGAGAAACCGGCCGGGGTTCGTCACGGCTTCGGCGAGGCGGCCGATGAGGATCGTCGAGGTGTTGCTGCCGATGATCGCGTCGGGCGCGGCCGCAGCCGAGATGCGGCGGAGGGTCGCGTGCTTGATATCGATCTTCTCGGGCACCGCCTCCTCGATGAAGGAGGCGCCGGCGACGGCATCCTCGATCGTCATCGCCGTGATGCGCTCCGCGATGACGGCGCTGGCGTCGGCGGGGAACAGGCCGTCGGCGGTGAACTGCGCTGCCTCGGCGATGAGGCGGTCGCGGTTGCCGCGGGCGACTTCGATGTCGACATCGGCGATGCGCACGTCGGCGCCGGACAGGGCGAGCGACTGCGTGATGCCGCCGCCCATGTAGCCGCTGCCCACCACCGCGTACACGGGGCGTTCGTTCTCGGTCATGACGTTCTCCTCGTCGGTGTCGGTCAGGCTCCGGCGGTCGCCGGAAGCAGGGAGGTCAGGTAGTCGCGGTTGCGGGCGCAGACGCCGAGGCTGTCGCCGCCGTACTGCTCCATGAGGAACGGGCCGCGGAATCCGAGCTCGAGCGCGCGGGCGACCATCGCCCGGTAGTTGATGAGGCCGAGCTCCATGCTCGTCGGCGTCGAGGTCTGCCAGCTGCCGTCGGCCGCCTCGTCGCGCGCGTAGTTCTTCATGTGCCAGTAGTTGGCGTAGGGGAGGGTCTTCTCGTGCATCTCGCGCCAGTCCTCGATGGGGCGGTGCAGGCGCACGAGGTTGCCGATGTCGGGGTTGAGGCCGACGTTGTCGAGCCCGATCTCCTCGATGAGGCGCACCGCGCTGTCGGCGGTGCCGAGGTAGGTGTCCTCGTACATCTCGAGCGACATCGGCAAGCCGACGGATGCCGCGTGCTCGCCGAGTTCGCGCAGGCGGCGGACCGCGAGCGCGCGGGTGTCGGTGTCATCGGGGTCGACCGGGCCCGGCGCGGTCCAGAACCACAGGGCCGCGCGCTGCGCCTCGCTGAAGGGCTGGTGGAGGCCGGTCGAGAAGACGCGCATGCCGAGCTCGGCCGCCGCGTCGATGGCGCGGTGCGCGTACGCGAGGTTCTCTTCGCCCTTGCCGGGCTGGATGACGCTCTGGCGCTGCACGTGCACCGAGACGAGCTCGATCCCGTGACTCGTCGCGACGGACTTCAGCTCGGCGCGACGGGACGCGGTCAGCTCGGACGGACGGATGTGGCTGTCCGCGATCTCGATCGCGGTGAAGCCGAGCCGCTCGACCTGCGCGAACACGTCGTCCCAGGTCTCGGCGGGTGCGTCGTGCAGACGCGTTCCGTCTGCGGCGACCGGGGCGAAGCCGTGCATGCAGACCGCGATCGGGCCGGGCGTGGGGGCGGACGGGTGCGACGGTGCATTCATGGCGACTCCATTGGCGAGCGGGTCCGGCTGAGGACTCCCGTAGATCCTATAGGAAATAGAGAACGCTGCAAGAGGGAGTTCGCGGCGACGGGCTCAGGCCTGCTCGAGCCCGAGCGATCGCTGGCGCACCTGCTCGAGGTGATGGAGCATCGAGCGCTCGGGAGCGTCGGGGTCGCCCGTGGCGAACGCGTCGACGAGGGCCTCGTGCTCGGCGATCGCCTCGCGCACGTCGGTCACGCCGTGCCGCACCGACTGCCGCATCCGGTGCAGCTGCGCGCCGAGGGTCTCGGACATCTCGGTGAGATACCGGTTGCCGCAGTGATCGAACACGACGCGGTGGAACGCGGCGTCCGCGACGAAGTATGCGGCGGTCAGCTCCAGGTCGGCGGCCCCCGCGTTGAGGGCCTCGATGACGCGCTTGCCGATGCCGCGGTGCTCCTCCTCCGCCGCGCGGAGCTCGTCGATCATCTCGGGCGAGGCGGGCGTCGCGAGGCGCGTGGCATGCGTCTCGAGCATGATGCGGGCGTCGAAGAGCTCGCGCAGCTGATCGAGTCCGAGGGGCGGGGCGACGCGGTAGCCGCGCAGCGCCTCGCGCGTGACGAGCCCGGTGCGTTCGAGCTGCACGAGCGCTTCGCGCACCGGGGTCTGCGACACGTCCAGCTGACGCGCGATCGTGTCGATCGACAAGCGGCGGCCGGGAACCGCCTCGCCGCTGAGAAGCAGCTGGAGGATCCGCTCGTAGACGTGATCGCGCAGGCCGCGCCGCTCGATCGTGGCGTCGAGTCCCCGCAGGTTGCCGTCCCGTGATGCGGTCATCGTCCCTCTTCCGGTTCGCACGGAGCGCACCTCACCCCGAGAGGGCGTCCACCTCATCGAGGATGTCACGAACTGCGCGCGGGTCGTGCGCGAACCGGCCGAGGAACAGGCCGTCGACGGCGTCTGAGATCGTCGACAGCAGCCCCGGCCCCGCACTGCCGCCGTAGATGATCGAGATCTCGCGATCGACGGCGCCGATCCGGGATCGCAATCCCGAGCAGATCGAGCGGATGTGATCGGATGTCGCGGGTGCCGGCGCACCGATCGCCCACAGCGGTTCGTAGGCGATGACCACCGCGCCGGTCGCGGCCGCCTCGTCGGCATCGGCGAGGGCGCTGCGCACCTGCTGCGCGCAGGTCGCGATCGCGGCGTCGAGCCCCGCCTCGTCCTCCTCGCCGACGCAGATGACCGGGACGAGGCCGTTCCGCAGCGCGGCGTGGGTCTTCGCCGACACCACGCTCTCGGTCTCGCCGAACAGGCGGCGCCGCTCGGCATGGCCGACCTCGGCGTAGCGGCATCCGACCTCGGCCAGGACCGCGCCCGAGACCTCGCCGGTGTAGGCGCCGGTGTCGTGCACGGCGAGGTCCTGTGCCCCGACCGCGAGCCGCCCCGCGCGCTCGAGCGCGCCGGGGATCGAGGGGAACTGGGGCGCCACGAACGCCGTGACCCGGTCGCGTGCGGGGTGCTCGTCGAGGATCGCCGCCACCTCCGATACCCAGCTCAGCGTGCGGGCGTGCGAGAAGTAGGTCTTCAGGCTCGCGCCGATGATCATCGGGCGGACCTCACCCCTCTTCGTACGCGCAGATCTCGCGCACCTTCTCGGCCGAGGCGCTCGAGGTGTCGAAGGTGTAGGTGAGCCATTCCGCCGCGAGGCGCCGTGCCAGCTCGATCCCCACGACGCGCTGGCCCATGCAGAGCACCTGGGCGTCGTTCGACAGGATCGACCGCTCGACCGAGTACGAGTCGTGCGCCGTGACGGCGCGGATGCCGGTGACCTTGTTCGCCGCGATCGCGACGCCGAGCCCCGTGCCGCAGATGAGGATCGCGCGGTCGGCCTCGCCGTCGCGCACGCGCTCGGCGGCGGCCGTCGCGACCGCGGGGTAGTTGGTGTGGCTGTCGGCGTCGACGCCGACGTCGATGACCTCGGCGACCAGGGGGTTCGCCTCCAGGTCGGCCTTGATGCGTTCCTTGTACTCGTAGCCGGCGTCATCCGAGCCGACGATCAGTCGCAGTGCCATGTCAGGCGTCCTCCTTCAGGACATCGAGAACCGTGCGGGTCACCAGCGCGAACGAGACCGCGCCGGGGTCGGGGGTGCCGAGGCTGCGGTCGCCGTGCGTACGGGCACGACCGAGCCGGGCGGTGAGCTGGGCGGTCGCCTCGGCGGCGGCCTGTGCGGCGTCGGCGGCGGTGGCCCACGCGTCGAGCAGGTCATCTCCCTGGGCGAGCCGGTCGCGGAGCGTGTCGGCGAACGGCACGATCGCGTCGATCATCGTCTTGTCGCCGACCGTGGCCTTGCCGAACGACATCACGGCATCCTTCATGCGCCCGACGCCCGCGGACAGCAGGGCGGCGTCGACCGCATCGTCGTCGCCGAGGGCCGCACCGAGGTCGAGGAGCATCTCTCCCCAGATCGCACCCGAGGTGCCCCCGCCCTTGTCGGCCCAGGCGTCGCCGGCGTGCTGCAGCGCCGTCCGTGCGCCCGCGCCGGCCGCGACGGCGCGCGAGGCGGCGGCCGCGGCCGCGCGACTGCCGCGCTGCATGCCGATGCCGTGGTCGCCGTCGCCCGCGATGCGGTCGATGCGCCCGAGCTCCTCGGCCTGCTCGTCGAGCATCGCGGCGACGGCGTCGAGGGCGCGGGCGGCGACGGCGGACGCGCGGCGCGACGCCTCGGATGCGGGCCCGATCGCCTCGGTCTCATCGTCGTCGTCATCGGCGGCAGCGGCCACCGCGACGCGGCCCGCGACCGAACCGCGGCGGAACGCGGGGGTGTCGCATGAGGCATGCCACAGCCGATGGAGCTCGTCGTCGAGCCAGAGGAGGGTGAGCGAGACGCCGGCCATGTCGAAGCTCGTGCAGAACTCGCCGACCTCGGGCGAGGTGACCTCGACCCCGGCTTCGGTCAGCAGGCGGTCGACCGCCGCGTACACGACGTAGAGCTCCTCGTACTTCACCGAGCCGAGACCGTTGAGGATCGGCACGACGCGACCGGTCGGGGCGGCGCCGTCCGGTCGTTCTTCGAGCAGGCGCTCGACGAGCAGCTTCGCGAGCTCGGCGGCGGTGGGGATGTCGACCTCGTCGATGCCGGGTTCGCCGTGGATGCCGAGACCGACCGCCATGCGTCCCTCGGGCACCGTGAAGAGCGGCTCGGTCGCGCCCGGAAGGGTGCAGCCGCCGAAGGCGACCCCCAGTGAGCGGGTGCGGTCGTTGGCGTGCCGGGCGAGGCGCTCGACGTCGTCGAGATCGAGGCCCTCCTCCGCGGCCGCGCCGGCGATCTTGAAGACGACGAGATCGCCCGCGATGCCCCGGCGCTTCTCGCGCTCGTGCGCGGGTGCGCTGGAGATGTCGTCGGTGACCGTCACGGTGCGGCAGTCGACCCCCGCCTCGCGAAGGCGGTCTTGGGCCTGGGTGAAGTGCAGGACGTCGCCGGCGTAGTTGCCGTAGCTGAGCAGCACGCCGCGGCCCTCATGAGCGGCCTTCGCGACCGAGCGCACCTGGTGGGCCGACGGCGACGCGAACACGTTGCCCATGACCGCGCCGTGCGCCAGACCGGGGCCGACGAGGCCCGCGAACGCGGGGTAGTGGCCGCTGCCGCCCCCCACGACGACAGCGACCGTCGGCTCCGCGCCGCGGGTCGAGCGGACGACGCCTCCCGTGACGGGGCGGACCCATCGGGCGGATGCCGCGACGAAGCCGGCGACGGAATCCTCGACGAACTCGTCGGGGTCGTTGAACAGACGCGTCATTGCGTTCTCCTCTGCGATGGGGGAGCGAACCTTTCGTCGATCCTATAGGAAATGAGTCGAGGTGTGACCCGGAGTGGCGGCATCCGTCGGCGCATGCCGGGGTCTACGGTGGCGACGTGATCGAGCGGGCGCGCATCTCGCCGCTCACGCTGGTCCTCGTCGTGATCGGCGGTGCGGCCGGAGTCGCCGTGCGCGCCGCGATCACCCTGCCCTTCACGGGATGGGCTCACCCGCTCGCGGTGCCCGCGCTCACGCTCGGCTGCAATCTGCTCGGATCGTTCCTGCTCGGCGTCGTCGTCGGGCGGTGGGCGGTGAGCCGGCCGCGGCTCCGGGCGTTCGCCGGCACCGGCGTGCTCGGCGGCTTCACGACCTACAGTGCCTTCGCCGTGCAGTCGATACAGGTCGCCACCGCCGCCCCCGTCGTCGGCCTGGCCCTCGTCGTGGTGAGCCTCGTGGGAGGACTCGTCGCCGCGGCACTCGGGCTGGCCCTCGGCACCCGTCGCGAGAGGGATGCCGCATGAACGGCGTCAGCGGCGGGATGCTCGTGGCCCTCGTCGTCGCGGGCGGTGCGGGAGCCGGCATCCGCTACGTGCTCGACGTCGTGGTCACGCGGGGGCGGCGCGACGCCTTTCCCGTCGGCATCCTGATCGTCAACGTCACCGGCTCGGGACTCCTGGGGCTGCTGACGGGACTCGGCGCGCTCGTCGCGCCCGACTGGCTGGCCGTGCTCGGGGTCGGGCTGCTCGGCGGATACACGACGTTCAGCACGGTGTCGGTCGAGACGATCCAGCTCGCGCGGCGCGGCCGGCGCGATTGGGCGATCGTGAACCTGGTCGGCACCTTCGCCGTGGCCGTCGTCGCCGCGGCGATCGGCATCGTCATCGGGGGATTGCTCCCAGGCTGAGCCCACGCTGCGTCGGCGACCGCGTGGGATACTGAAGTCGATACATCCATGTATCGACGAGCGCATCGCGCTCGCCTGCATCACACCTACAGCGCCGGTCCGGTGCGCCCGAGGAAACCTGTGTCGAAACTCGCCGTCCTGAGCCTGAAGAATCGCGCGCTCATCGCACTCATCACGATCGTCGCCGCGGTGTTCGGAGGCCTAGCGCTCACCAACCTCAAGCAGGAGCTCATCCCCTCGATCGAGCTGCCCCAGCTCTCCGTGGTCACGACCTACCCCGGCGCCTCGCCCGAAGTCGTCAACACGGATGTCTCGACCCCCATCGAGACCGCGATCCAGGGTGTTCCCGGGCTCGAATCGACGACGGCGACCAGCTCGACGAACGCCTCGATCATCCAGGCCTCGTTCACCTACGGCACCGACCTGGCGACGGCCGAGCAGAAGATCCTGCAGGCCATCAACCGGATCGACAGCCAGCTGCCCGACGGGGTCACCCCGAGCGTGCTGAGCTTCTCGCTGGATGACCTGCCCGTGATCCAGTTGGCCGTCACCGGCTACGACGACGCCGAATCGGTGCAGGCCCGGCTCGAGAGCACCGTCATCCCCGATCTCGAAGACGTCGACGGCGTCAACGCGGCCCAGGTCGTCGGCGGCCGCGTCGAGCGCATCACGATCACCCCCGACCAGGCGGCGCTCGCCGAGGCCGGCTTCACGCAGCAGGCCATCCGCGACGCCCTCGACCAGAACGGCGTGCTGTTCCCCGGCGGCGAGATCACCGAGGGCGACCAGTCGCTGACCGTGCAGACCGGCGCGAAGATCGCCTCGGTCGACGAGCTGTCGGCGCTGCCGCTCGTGCCGACGGATGCCGCGCAGCTCGCCGGCGGCACGACGACGATCGGCGATGTCGCGACCGTCGCGCAGGAGCCGTCGCCGATCACCTCGATCTCGCGCGTCGACGGCGAGCCCGCCCTCACCATCGCGGTCACGAAGCTGCCCGCCGCGAACACCGTCGACGTCTCCCGCGGCGTCCTCGACGCGCTGCCCGCGCTCGAGGACGACCTCGGCGGCGACGCGCAGTTCACCGTCGTATTCGATCAGGCGCCGTTCATCGAGCAGTCGATCGAGGCCCTCGCGCAGGAGGGCCTGCTGGGGCTCGTGTTCGCGGTGCTCGTGATCCTCGTGTTCCTGCTGTCGGTGCGCTCGACGATCGTCACCGCGATCTCGATCCCCACGAGCGTGCTCATCACCTTCGTCGGCATCCAGGCATTCGGCTACTCGCTGAACATCCTGACCCTCGGCGCCCTCACGATCGCGATCGGCCGCGTCGTCGACGACTCGATCGTCGTCATCGAGAACATCAAGCGGCACTACGTCGAGGGAGCCGACAAGCTCGCGGCCATCACCCTGGCCGTTCGCGAGGTGGCCGCCGCCATCACGGCGTCGACGATCACGACCGTCGCGGTGTTCCTGCCGATCGCCTTCGTCGGCGACCTGACCGGCGAGCTGTTCCGGCCCTTCGCGCTGACCGTCACCATCGCGATGTCGGCGTCGCTGTTCGTCTCGCTGACGATCGTGCCGGTGCTGGCGTACTGGTTCCTGCGCCCCGGCAAGCCCGTCGTCACCCCCGACGGCCGGCGCATCGACCCCGAAGACCCCGAAGCGCCGCCGTCGCGACTGCAGAAGGCGTACCTGCCGATCCTCCGCTGGACCCTGCGTCACTCGGCCGTCACCCTCGTGCTCGCGGTTCTCGTGCTTGGTGGCACGCTCGCCGCCGTGCCGCTGATGAAGACGAACTTCCTCGGCGACTCCGGTCAGAACACCTTCACGATGACGCAGACGCTCGGGCCCGCGGCATCCCTCGAAGCGGAGGATGCCGCCGCCCAGCGCGTCGAGGACGCGATCACCGGCCTCGAGGGGATCGACGCCGTGCAGGTGTCGATCGGCTCGTCCGGATCTCAGCTGCGCGACGCCTTCTCGGGTGGAGGCGGCGGAGTCACCTACTCCATCACGACCGACAGCTCGGCCGACCAGCTCGACGTCCGCGACCGCGTGCAGCGCGCCGTCGCCGACCTCGAAGGCGTCGGCGACATCCAGATCGCCGCGGGCGGCGGCGGATTCGGCTCGAGCGACATCGAGATCGACGTCACCGCGCCTGACCAGACGGCGCTGCGCGAAGCGACCGACGCGGTCGTCGCCTCGCTGCAGGATGCCGACGGCGTCAGCCAGGTCACATCGAACCTCTCGGCCTCGCTGCCGTACATCGCCGTGACCGTCGACCGCGACGCGGCGGCATCCCGTGGCCTGTCGGAGGTCGCGGTCGGCGGCATCGTCTCGGGCACGATGCAGCCGCAGTCGATCGGCACCGTCGAGATCGACGACACCTCGCTCACCGTCTACCTCGCGGCGTCGCAGGCGCCCGCGTCGATCGACGAGCTGCGTCAGCTGACGATCCCGACGGCCGGCGGTCCCATTCCGCTGCAGGACGTCGCGACCGTCGAGCAGAGCGAGGGACCGACCTCGATCACGACGCAGCGCGGTCAGCGCACCGCGACGGTCACCGTGACCCCCTCGGGCGACGATCTCAACGCGGCATCCGTCATCGTCTCGGACGCGCTCGACACCGTCGAGCTGCCGCAGGGCGCGGACGCCGAGATCGGCGGCGTGCTCACGCAGCAGCAGGACGCCTTCGGACAGCTCGGGCTCGCCGCGCTCGCCGCCATCCTCATCGTCTACATCGTGATGGTCGCGACCTTCAAGTCGCTGCGGCAGCCCCTGCTGCTCCTCATCTCGGTGCCGTTCGCGGCGACGGGAGCGATCCTGCTGCAGATCGCGACGGGCGTGCCGCTCGGCGTCGCCTCGCTCATCGGTGTGCTGATGCTCATCGGCATCGTCGTGACGAACGCGATCGTGCTGATCGACCTCGTGAACCAGTACCGCGAGAAGGGGCTGTCGGCCCACGACGCGACGATCGCGGGAGGGTCGCGGCGTCTGCGACCGATCCTCATGACCGCGCTCGCGACCATCTTCGCGCTGACGCCCATGGGCCTCGGGATCACCGGCCACGGCGGCTTCATCTCGCAGCCGCTGGCGATCGTCGTCATCGGCGGGCTCATCTCGTCGACCCTGCTGACCCTGCTCGTGCTGCCGACCCTCTACAACCTCGTCGAGGGGGCGCGCGAGCGCCGGGCGGCGCGGCGCCGGGGTGACGTCGGTGCGGGTGCTGGTTCTGTTTCGGGTGCTGGTTCGGCGGGGGACGGGGCGTCTGCGGCGCCGATGACCCGGCGCGAGCGGCGCCTCGCGGAGGCGGCGACGGCCGAGCCGACCCACCTCGTCGTTCCGGTCGACGGTTCGCCGGATGCGCCCACGCATCTCGTCATCCCCGTCGCGCCGGATGACCACGACCACGCTGGTGCCGGTGGTGCTGGTGCCGGTGCCGGTGGTGCTGGTGCTGGTGCTGGTGGACGGCCGGCGGATTCCGGCGAGCCGGGTGCTGGGTCGTCCCGTCGGCAGGCTCAGCGCATCCCCGGACCGTCTCGCGGACCCCGTCGCCGCCGCCTGGTCTGATCGCGGCACGCTCCGGGCTCGCACCGGGCCGTCGGCTTGCCGGCTTGCCGCGATGCAAGAAATCGCCCGCGGCGCGCCGTGGCCGGGAGCGAGCGCCGGGGTGTTGCGCCGAAACCCTTGCATCGCAGCATCCATTGCCCCGGCCCCCGACCCCGGCCCTTGCTGTCGGCCCCGACGCCGCGGCGGGCGGATTCCCAGGCGGATGCCGTATGGTGGGCGGGTCGGCTCTGGGCAGCGCGTGATCGCGACAGGTTTTGTGAGTCCATGGGGCCGATGGTGAGCGCCGATCGGCGCGCATGACCATCATGTGAATGGCCCCCGGCCGACGGATGTCCGGGTTTGCCCGCGTGCGCGCGGGCGCTGTTCTCGTGCAGAGAACCCAGAAGGACACACCCATGCCCAAGAACAAGAAGCCGGCCGGCGGCCGCGCGCAGAACTTCGAGCCCCGCTACGGCAAGAAGACCTCGTACCAGGACGCGAAGCGTCGCCCCGGCCAGTCGTCGGCCGGAACCCCCGGCAGCAAGAGCCCCGGTCACCGCGGCTACCGTGCCGAGAGCGAAGACACCGGCCGCAAGAACCGCTGGTCTTCACAGGACCGTGCGGGTCGTGACGAAGCCCGCGGCATCCGTTCGCAGGCCCGCGACGACCGCGGCGGACGTGGCGATCGCTCCTTCCGTGACGACCGGGGTGGTCGCGATGACCGAGCGCCTCGCGAGCAGCGCGGCTACGGAAACGACCGCCGATCGGATGCCGGTGGCCGACGCCCCTACGAAGCGCAGCCTCGCGACGACCGCCGGACCTTCGGCGACGCGCGTCCCTCGTTCCGCGACGACCGTCCGCGTCGTGACTTCGGTGACCGCCCTGCGCGTTCGTTCGATGACCGCCCCCGTCGCGACTTCTCGGACCGTCCGAATCGCGATGACCGTCCGCGTCGTGACTTCGGTGACCGCCCACGCCGCGACGACCGTCCCGCGCGTTCGTTCGATGATCGCCCCCGTCGTGATTTCGGCGACCGCCCGAACCGGGATGACCGTCCGCGTCGTGACTTCGGCGACCGCCCGCGCCGCGACGACCGCCCTGCGCGTTCGTTCGACGACCGTCCGCGTCGTGACGTTGGTGACCGCCCGAACCGGGATGACCGTCCCCGTCGTGACTTCGCCGACCGTCCGCGTCGCGACGACCGACCGGCGCGTTCGTTCGACGACCGTCCGCGTCGTGACTTCTCGGACCGCCCGCGCCGCGACGACCGCCCCGCGCGTTCGTTCGACGACCGTCCCCGCCGCGACTTCGGCGACCGCCCGAACCGTTCGGACTGGAACGCCGAGACCAAGTCGAAGGCCCACCAGGACCACGTCGACACCGTCCACGAGCGCCTGCAGGCGGAGGCCGTGGATGCGGCATCCGTCGCCCAGTCGTCGTTCGCCGACCTCGGCCTCGGCGACAACATCGTCCGTCAGCTCGAGGCTCTCGGCGCAGCATCCCCGTTCCCGATCCAGGCGGCCACCATCCCGCCGATCCTCGAGGGCAAGGATGTGCTCGCCCGCGGCCGCACCGGCTCGGGCAAGACCATCGCGTTCGGCGCTCCGCTCGTCGAGTCGATCCTGCGCAGCCAGGCCGGCAAGCGCCGCGAGTTCGGGCGTTCGCCGAAGGCCCTGATCCTCGCACCGACACGCGAGCTCGCGCTGCAGATCGACCGCACCGTGCAGGCGATCGCGCGCAGCGTCGGCCTGTTCACGACGCAGATCTACGGCGGAGTGCCGCAGGCGCGTCAGGTCGGTGCGCTCAAGAAGGGCGTCGACATCATCATCGGCACCCCGGGGCGCATCGAGGACCTGCAGAACCAGGGCAAGCTCGACCTCTCCGAGGTAGCAATCGTCGTGCTCGACGAGGCCGACCACATGAGCGAGCTCGGCTTCCTCGAGCCGATGCAGCGCATCCTCCGCCTCGTGCAGGACGGCGCGCAGAAACTGCTCTTCTCCGCGACGCTCGACCGCGAGGTCGCGGCGCTGGTCGACGAGTTCCTCGTCGAGCCCGCCGTCTACGAGGTCGCGGGCGAGAGCCAGGACACCTCGACCATCGACCACCGCGTGCTCGTCCTCGACCACCGCGACAAGGCCGAGATCCTCAACTCCCTCGTCGATCGCGACGGTAAGACCCTCGTCTTCGCCCGCACCCGTGCCTACACCGAGATGCTCGCCGAGCAGTTCGAGGATGCCGGGATCGCGGCGGTCGCGCTCCACGGCGACCTCAACCAGGGCAAGCGCACGCGCAACCTGCAGCGTCTGACCGACGGCAAGGTGCGGGTGCTCGTCGCAACGGATGTCGCTGCCCGCGGCATCCACGTCGACGACATCGATCTGGTGATCCAGGCCGACGCCCCCGATGAGTACAAGACGTACCTGCACCGTGCGGGCCGCACCGGCCGTGCCGGTCGCTCGGGCGCGGTCGTCACCCTCATCACGCGTCAGCGCCGCCGCCGCATGACCGAGATGCTCGAGCGTGCCGAGATCGACGCCCCCTTCGACGATGTGCGCCCCGGCGACGACATCCTCGAGGAGGTCTCGGGCCGACAGCTCGCGAACGTCGACGCCTGACCCGACGCCCTGCCCTCGCGCGCGTGCGCGGGGGCGGGTGCGCATTAGCGACATTCTCATGAAGGCGCGACCGGGTTCCCCTGCACGGCGGATGCCGCTGAGCTGAGGAGCATGCATCGCACACGAGCACTCTCGATCGGGACCGCCTGCGCCGCCGCGGTTCTATTGCTGTCGGGATGCACAGTTCCCGGCTCGGAGATCGCGCCCGCTGCGACCGAGCCGGGCTCGTCGGCGGCGTCTCCGCCCTCGTCGGCCGCGCACTCGTCCCCGACGCCGACCGCGACAGCTGAGCCGCAGCGGACCGGCATACCGGCGCACTTCGCCATCCCGGAGTGCGCGGCTCAGGTCGATGATGCGATCGTCCAGGCCGCCTTTGGCGCCGACGTCGTGCTGATCGCCGACACGACGGACACGTGGAAGCCGGTCGGACCCGCGGCCCAAGACGCGCTCGCCGCGTCCGATGATGCGACGGCCTGCCTGTGGGGTGTGCCCAGATCAGGACGAGCGGTGTCGATAGCGGTCGTCAGTGCCTCGGAGGCGGCTCCCCGCCTGATCGCGACACTCCGCGACGCGTCCGACACCTTCACGGAGGAACGCTCGGGCACCGCGACCGTCTTCACCGGCGACGCCATCGAGGCGGGCGATGTGAGCACGGCCGTGACCTACGTGTTCGACGGTGCCGCATGGATCACCGTCGGCGGTGGAGAGCTCGCGACGCCCGACACGACCCGCGACGTCGCCCTTGCGGTCCACTCCGCGCTCCCGCGCTGACGGCATCGCCGCCCTCCCGCCGGCTCAGAACAGGGTGGGAACGGATGCCGTTGCAGCGGCGCGGCCGCGCGAGGTCGTGACGACCGGTCCCGGACGGAACCGTCGGGTGCTCGGCTGCGCCTCTTCCTCTTCGAGACCGCCGCGCAGTCGATGCCGCGCGAGCAGGGGTCGAACGCGCGCTGCGAGCATGCGCCGGTAGCCCTGAGGTGCCTGCACCGCGGCCCCGGGGTACAGGCCGCGGTACACCGGCAAGAGGTCGGGGCGTTCACGCGCGAGCCACTGCTGGAACCATGGTTTGACGCCCGGTCGCAGGTGCATCGCGCCGTAGACGACGCGGGCGGCGCCGGCATCTGCGATCCGGCTCAGGGCATCGTCGAGTACCTCGGTCGAATCGGTGAGGTGCGGCACGATCGGCATGAGGAACACCGTCACCCGAAACCCCGCGGCGCTGGCCGCTCGCACCGTGTCGAGGCGCGCGGCGAACGTCGGCGCGCCGGGTTCGAGCAATTGGCGCAACGGCTCGTCGAGCACCGCGATCGACATCGCGAGATCGACCGGCACGGAACGCGCCGCCTCGGCCAACAGCGGCAGATCGCGTCGCAGCAGCGTGCCTTTCGTCAGCACCGAGAACGGCGTGCCGCTGTCGACGAGTGCCGTGATGATGCCGGGCATCAACCGGTAGCGGCCCTCGGCGCGCTGGTAGGGATCGGTGTTCGTGCCGAGGGCGACCTGCTCGCGTGCCCAGCTCGGCTTTGAGAGCTCCCGACGCAGCACGTCGGCGACGTTCAGCTTGACGACGATCTGCGAGTCGAAGTCGGCCCCCGCGTCCATGTCGAGATACTCGTGCGTGCCACGGGCGAAGCAGTAGACGCAGGCATGCGTGCATCCCCGGTACGGATTGACCGTCCAGTCGAACGGCATCGCCGACGGGCCCGGAACCCGGTTGAGCGCCGAGCGTGACATGACCTCGTGGAAGGTCACTCCCGCGAACTCGGGCGTCGTCACCGAGCGCACGAGGCCATTGAGCGTTTCGAGGCCGGGCAGAGCAGCGGCATCCGCCACGCCCACCTGCTGCCCCTGCCATCGCATGAGAAGATTCGAACAGAAATTCGAAGCGATGTCAATCACGAAGGAGGCGTAACCGGCGGCCGGCGGGCTCGCAGGGCAGAATGGGGGTCGTGGCGCACCCGACCGAGCCGGAGACGCGTCGCTCGCGACGCGAGCGGTCGCCGGAGACGCGACCCCTTCCGACGCGCCGTGAGCTGCGCGAGCGCGCCGCCGGTTCCGGGTCTGCCGTGTCGCGTCCGCCGGAGGATGCCGCATCCGCGCCGGCGCGCGAGGGTGGTGGCTCGTCCGAGCCCGGCGTCCTGACGGCGTCCGTCCGTTTGCCGGCATCCGTCTATGTCCGCCGCCGCGCCGTCGCCGGCGCTGCGGCCCTCGCGCTCGTCGGGCTCGTCGTCGCGGGTGCCATCGGCACCACGTCGGCGCTGAGCGGATCGGATGCCGCTGCCGCCGACCCCGTCGCCGCGCTCCTCGGCGACACGGCGGGCAACGCGCCCACCGCGTCGAGCCTCCCCGCGCCCGCGCAGTCCGGTGACGCGGACTCCGCTGCGCAGCCGGTCGACGATGCCGCGACGGATGCCGCCGCCGCGGGCGACATCTGCTCAGCTCCGGGCTTCGCGGAGGCGCTCTCGTCCGGCTCGGACGCCGACGTCATCGCCGCGGCAGGGGGAGCCGAGCCCTTCCGCGCCGCGATCACCACCGGGGCGGCCCCGTGCATCGACCTGCACGAGGCCGGGCGCACCTGGGTCGTGGTCAACAAGCTCAACGCGCTCGATCCGATCGACTACTGGCCCGAGCCGCAAGCGCGCGCCGAGGGCGTCGAGCGGACCAGCGGGGGGCACATGCGTGCGGACGTCGCAGCAGCCCTCTCGCAGCTCGCGGCAGCCGCGAGAGACGAGGGTGCGGGCACGATCGGGGTCAACAGCGGGTTCCGCTCGTACGACTTCCAGGTGTCGACGTACCGCAACTACGTCGGTCAGCTCGGACAGAGCAACGCCGACCTCACCAGCGCCCGCCCCGGCCACAGCGAGCATCAGACCGGCCTCGCCGTCGATGTCGTCGCGTGCGACGGGGGATGCGGAGCCATCGAGCAGTTCGGCGGCACGGCGCAGTCCGACTGGGTGGCCGCCAACGCGCATCGCTTCGGCTTCATCATCCGTTACCCCGACGGCCGCACTGACACGACCGGCTACGAGTACGAGCCCTGGCACCTGCGCTACATCGGCCCCGAGCTGGCGGCGCTCTACGCCGACGGCGGCTACCGCACCCTCGAAGACTTCTTCGGGATGCCCCCGGCCCCGACCTACGCCGACTGACCTGCCGCGGCGCTCGCCGGGCCGTCGACTCGCCAGGTTCTGCGGATGCTGCACCCCCCGCATCCGCCTTTTTCGGCGAGTCGACGGAGGAGGGAAGGGGAAGGGGAAGAGGGGGTCAGGCGGGCGTCCGGCGGCGGGCGAGGGTCGCGACGCCGGCGGCGCGCAGGCGGTCGCCGATCAGGATGCCGAGCCACGTGGCCACGAGGCAGCTCCCGATGCACAGGGCGATGAACCCGACGAGCACGGGCGTGGCCATGCTCCACAGGTCGAACGACTGCGCCGCGAAGACCGGGTAGGTCGCACCGATGATCGCGGCACCCGCGTAGTGCAGCCACGTGTTCCAGCGCCGGTAAAGCGTCGCGAGGAACGGCAGCTCGGGGAAGAACGACCAGTACAACATGGTCGCGACCGATCCGATCGTGAAGAACGGCGCGAGCACGAGCCCCGAGATCAGCCCCACGAGCAGCCCCGCTCCCGGGCGTTGCAGCAGCCTGAGAGCGATGACGGCGGGGAGAACCCACAGCCCGGCGATCGCCACCGTCGCGAACGGCACCGTGAGGAACAGGGTCGTCGATGCGACCCACGCAGGCGCGAGCAACGCGCTCGCCGCGACGCCGATCGCTGCGCAGGTCAGCAGGTACGCCGTCGAGACGCGTGCGGCGCGAGATCGGGCCGAGGTGCTCATGCCGTTGCCTCCGATTCCGCCGACCTCGGAGCCGCGTCGGAGGGCGCGTGCTGTTCCCTCGCCCGCGACCTCGGAGCCGGCGATCCCGCGCCCTCGCGCCAGTAGCCGACGAAACTGATCTGCTCCTTCGGGATGCCGTGGTCGGCGATGAGCATCCGTCGAGCGGTGGTCGGCAGCGACTGCTCACCGACGACGAAGGCATGGAGCGGCTGCGCAGGCACGGCGCCCGGCGCCAACGCGCTCAGCGCTGCGAGGGCGGCTGACCCCGGCTTCGCGTCGGGCGCCCGGACGAGCCACCGGACATCGACCTCCGGAGGCGCTTCGATCTCGAGCACGTCGTCGCTCGACGGAGCCTCGATGAGCGCCATCCCGGATGCCGTTCCCGGCAACGATGCGCAGATGGAGGCCACGGCCGGTGCACCCGTCTCGTCTGCGACGAGCAGCACCCGGTCGACACCTCGCTCGGGGTTGAAGCGCAGTCCCTCGTCGATGATGACGACGCTCTCTCCCGCGTGGGCCTGCGAGGCCCAGCGCGAGGCGGGGCCGGCGGTCGGTCCCGAGCCGTGCAGCACGAAGTCGACGTCGATCTCGGCGCCGCCCGACGGTCCCGACGGCCGGTACGCACGCACCGAGTAGTTGCGCATGACCGGCCGCTCGCCCTCGGGGATGCGGAGGTACTTGAGGTACCCGAACAGCTTGTTGGCCTTCGCGGGGATGCGATCGAGGGCCTCATCGCCGCCGAGCGGCAGGAAGAGGCGGAACCACTGGTCGTAGCCGAGCGGCACGAACCGGTCGATGTCGCCGCGGCCGAACGTCACCCGCATCCAGTGCGGAGCGAGCCGCTCGGCGCGTAGCACCTCCAGACGCACCAGGCCGGGCGTCGTGGGCTTGACGAGGTTGCGGGTCATGCGCAGCATCCTTTCCGGGCTCGCCACAACCCGTCGACTCGCCAGCAAATGCGGATGCGGGTGCCCCCGCATCCGCGATACGTGGCGACTCGATGGGGTGTGGCCGGCATCAGGGGGTCCAGGGGAAAAGGGGAATGAGGATCGCGGCCGAGGCCATCCAGAAGACCACGATGAAGACGACGTCACGCCGCCGGAACGGTACGAGGTGGCGCTCGGTGCGATCGCGGTGTGCGCCGAAAGCGCGCGAGTCCATCGCGAGCGCGACGCGTTCGGCGTGGCGGATGGCTCCTGCGAGCAGGGGGACGACGTAACCTCCCCACCGTGCGATCGCCGCAAACGGCCCCCGCCCACCGTGGGCACCGCGCACCCGGTGCGCCTGCCTGATGAGGTCCAGCTCGTAGCCGAAGCGCGGCACGAACCGGAACGCCGCGAGCGCCGTGTAGCCGACGCGGTAGGGCACCCGCAGCTGCTGGACGGTCGCCCGCACGAGGTCCGGCCCCGTCGTGGTGAGTCCGGCGATGAACGCCAGCGCGGCGATCGCTCCGAGCCGCAACCCGGTCGCCATCCCGATCTGCAGCGCCCCGGCGTGCAGGCTCCACGTGCCGAGCTGGAGCAGCACGGGGGTGTCGGCCACCCGCGCAGCGTCGACCCACAGCGACATCCCCGCGCCCACGAGCAGGATGCCGACCGGCACGGCGACCGCGATCAGCAGAACGGTGCGGAGCGTCCAGCGCGCGCCGACGATCAGCACCGCGTAAGCGAGCGCGAGGATCGCGAGCGGCGTGACGAGATCGCGCGTGAAGATCAGCGCGACCATCGCGGGGACGGGCGCAGCGAGCTTGGCCAGCGGGTTGAGCCGGAACAGCAGCCGACGCGATGCCGGCGCGGCCGCGTAGGGATCGATCGCGGTGGTCGCCGTCGCGCTCATCGCCGGCCTCGCGGGTCTCGAGGGCCTCGCGGCAGATCGCGGAGACGCGCGACGCCCGCCAGCTCCGGGAACACGTCGAGTCCGTGCAGGGCGCGCCGCAGCGGCGGCATCCGAAGCGCCGCGGAACGCAGCAGCTCGTCGTCGCCGAGGATGTCTGCGGTCGGACCGTCGGCGACGATGCGGCCGTCTCCGACGACGACGCAGCGCTCGGCGTACTCGCTCACCAGCTGCATGTCGTGCGTGACGACGAGGATCGTCGTGCCATCGCGGTTGAGGTCGCGCAGCAGGTGCAGCAGCTCATCGGCGCGCGCGCGGTCCTGGCCGAACGTCGGCTCGTCGAGCGCCAGCACGGGAGCGCCGGCGATGAGCGCTGTGCCGACCGAGAGCCGACGCTTCTGACCGCCGGACAGCAGGAACGGATGCCGGTCGGCGTGCGCCTCGAGGCCGAAGCGGCGCAGCATCCGATCGACGCGCTCGCGGATCTCCTCGGCGGGCACCCGCTGGCGCCGCAGGCCGTGGGCGAGCTCGTCGAACACGGTGTGCGCGACGAACTGGTGCTCGGGGTTCTGGAAGACGAACCCGATGCGCTCTGCCACCGCGCGCGGGTCCGCCCGGCTCGGGTCGATACCGCCGACGTCGATGCGCCCGCGCGGTCCCCGGACGACGCCCGCGATCGCCTGGACGAGGCTCGTCTTCCCCGCCCCGTTCGCGCCGACGATCGCGACGAACTCGCCGGTCGCGACCTCGAGGTCCACGTCGTGCAGCACCGTCGTCCGGCCTCGACGCAGCGTCAGACCGCGCGCCGAGACGGCGGGTGCGGTCGCGAGCCTCGGAGAGTCGCGCGAAACTCGGAGCGGACCGGGGGATGTCTCCGACGACGGTGCAATCGTCCGATTCTCGCGCCCGGATGCCGCGGCCTCGAGCCCCGCGCGCAGCTCTTCGGGCGTCAGGGGGAGCGGGTCGAGCGGGTAGCCGGCCTCGCGGAGGTGCAGGGCCGCGAGGGTCGAGATCGGCAGCCACACGCCGATCTCGTGCAGCTCGGCCGCCCGTTCGCGCAGCACCGCGTCGATCGGGCCGTCGGCGATCGTACGGCCGCCGTGATCGAGGACGACGACGCGGTCGGTGAAGCCGATCGCCGCGTCGAGATTGTGCTCGACGAGCAGGATCGCCCGGTCGCCGGCGGCGGCGATCTCGCCCAGAGCGGCGTAGACGTCTTCGATGCCCTCGGGGTCGAGGTTCGCGGTGGGCTCGTCGAGCACGAGCAGGGGGGAGTCCATCGCCAGCGCGCACGCGATCGCAAGGCGCTGGCGTCCCCCGCCGGAGAGGCGGTCGGGGTTCTCGTGCCGCCGCTCCCAGAGACCCATCCGGCGCAGCGCCCGCTCGCTGCGGTCGAGGACGTCGTCGACGGGAAGCCGCAGGTTCTCGGGGCCGAAGGCGACCTCGTCGAGCAGGGTGCCGGTGACGAGCTGCGCGTCGGGGTCCTGGAACACCATGCCGACACGGGTGCTCAGGCGCGGAATCGGGGTGGTCGCGGCATCCTCGCCCGACACGAGCACCGTGCCCTCGGTCGTCGCCGGGATCGACTGGGGGATGAGCCCGTTGAGCGTCAGCGCGACCGTCGACTTGCCCGAACCGCTCGGCCCCAGCAGCAGCACGACCTCGCCGGGAGTGACGGTGAACGACGCGCCGCGCGTCGCCGCGGCATCCGATCCCTCGTAGGTCACGGCGAGATCGCGCACGGCGAGCAGCGGCGCGGATGCGGTCGCGGCGACCGGCGTCCCCGCCGTGGCGGCACCGGATGCGGCGGATGTCACGGGCGTCCTCGGATCGGATCGGTTGCGCTTAGCTTAGCCGACCCTAACTTGGGCTCGGAAGGCCGGCAGGGGCTCAGCGCCGGGCGACGCCGGCGCGGCGGAGGCCGACGCCGATCCACAGGCCGATCGCCGTCCAGACGACGGGGCCGAGCACGGCCAGGATCAGGTAGGTGATCTGAGCCCACAGCGGGAGGGCGCTGAGATGAGCGGCGAAGAACACCGCGAGGGCGACGACGACGCCGATGACGAGACCCGAGACGAAGAACCGCCAGGGCGCCCACGAGCGATAGCGGACGAGAGCGGCGACGCCCTCCTGCAGGCCGCCGAAAAGCACGGCGGTCCCCAGGAACTGGAACGTGTAGGGCGGCGCGACGGCCGACGATGCGAGCGCCGCGATCAGGTGCGTGATGAGCGCGACCCAGGGCAGCCGCAGGGTCTCCTGCGCGACGATTCCGGGCAGCACGTGGATGCCGAGGAGGAAGCCGTAGACGATCGGCAGACCCGTGATGACGGGGACGGCGAGCCATCCCTCGATGCCGCCGAGCAGACCTGTGGCGACGCCGATGGCAGCGCAGACGAGCAGAACGCGCGTCGAAAGGCGGGATGCCGGGGCCACCCGCCCAGCCTATGGGACGCGCGCAGGGCGGTTCCCTCGTGGGCCGTGAGAAATGCCTCGGTCGGGGTGGCGCTTCCGTGACCTGAATGAAAGCCGAGGGTTCCTTGTGTCGGAACTGTGAGCTAGGTTGACTTCACCGCGCGCCGCCGACGCCGCGCGGACTGCTCATCCATCCCCCCACTGGAGCGCACATGGTTCGCACCACCCTGCGAACAGTCGCGGCTGTATCCCTGGCTGCACTGTTCACGAGCTCTGCCGCAACGGCATCCTTCGCTGCAACGGGAGAGGGGGTGAACATCCCGGTTCCGATCGAGAGCGAGAGCGGGCGATACATCGTCCTGCTCGATGAGGCTCCTGTCGCGACCTACGAGGGCGGCGAGGCCGGCCTCGCGCCGACCAAGCCTGACGAGGGCGAGCGTCTCGACGCCCAGTCCCGCGCCGTGACCGACTACTCGGGCTTCCTCGAGCAGCGTCAAGAAGAGGTCGCGAGCGAAGTCGGCGCGACTCCCGACGCGACCTACCAGACCACCCTCAACGGGTTCGCGGCTCAGTTGACGGCCGACCAGGCGGGCAAGCTGGCTGCCAAGAAGGGCGTGCTCGGCGTCTTCCCCGACGAGATCCGCCACGTCGACGCCGTGCCGTCGACCGAGTTCCTCGGGCTCGAAGGCACCGGCGGTGTCTGGGAGAAGGTCGGCGGCATCGATGCGGCGGGCGAGGGCGTCGTCGTCGGCGTCGTCGACACGGGCATTGCGCCCGAGAACCCCGCGTTCGCCGGCGACGCGCTCGGCACCTCGCCGGGCGATCAGCCCTACCGCGACGGTGACGAGGTCGTGTTCACGAAGGCCGACGGCGGCGAGTTCCGCAGCACGATCGTCGATCAGGATGCCGGCACGAAGGATGCCTGGGACCCGTCGCTCCTGAACACCAAGCTCATCGCTGCGCACTACTTCGGCGACGGCGCCGCGGCCAACGGGTTCTCGTTCGCCGACGACCACCTGTCGCCGCGCGACGGCGACGGGCACGGATCGCACACGGCGAGCACCGCCGCGGGCAACAACGGCGTCGAGGCCACCGTCGAGGGAATCGACTTCGGCTCGATCTCCGGCGTCGCACCGGCGGCTAAGGTCGCGTCGTACAAGGCCTGCTACGTCGGTCCCGACCCGCTCGTGACGACCGACGACATCTGCGCCCTGAGCGACCTGCTGGCCGCGATCGACCAGGCCGTCGCCGACGGCGTCGACGTGATCAACTACTCGATCGGCGGCGGCTCGGCCACGACCGTGCTCGCGCCGGAAGACATCTCGTTCTTCAACGCGGCAGCGGCCGGTGTCTTCGTCGCGACGAGCGCCGGCAACTCCGGACCCGACCCGGTCACGGCCGACCACGCGTCGCCGTGGTACGCCACGGTCGCGGCATCCACGATTCCGACCTGGGAGGGCACCGTCCGCCTCGGCGAGGAGGGCGACACGTCCGCCGCGCAGTTCCCCGGCGCGTCGGTGTCGGTCGGATTCGGCGACACGATCTCGGGCCCGTCCGTGTTCGCCGGCGATGCCGGCCTGGCCGGCGCCACGACGCCCGAGCTCTGCCTGCTCGGCTCGCTCGACCCGGCGAAGGTCACCGGCAAGATCGTCGTCTGCGACCGCGGATCGAACGCTCGTGTCGAGAAGTCGCAGGCGGTCGAAGAGGCCGGCGGAATCGGCATGATCCTGACCAACGTCACGCCCGCCTCGCTCGACAACGACTTCCACTCGGTTCCCACCGTGCACGTCGCCGACACCGCCCGCCCGGCTGTGCTCGAGTACGTCCAGGGAGGCGCCGACCGCGTCGTCACCCTGATCGGCGAGAACGTCACCGGCACCGAGACCCCGGTTCCCCAGGTGGCGGGCTTCTCGAGCCGCGGACCGATGCTCGCCGACGGCAGCGACGTCATCAAGCCCGACATCACCGCTCCCGGCGTCGCGATCCTCGCGGCCACCGAGAACGGCATCGGCGAGGACCCGACCTTCGGCATCCTCTCCGGCACCTCGATGTCGTCGCCGCACGTCGCCGGACTCGCCGCGCTCTACTTCGGCGAGCACCCGCAGGCGACGCCCGCCGAGGTGAAGTCGGCGATGATGACGACCGCCTACGACACCGTGGACGCGGCCGGCGACGCCGTCACCGACCCGTTCACGCAGGGTGCCGGTCAGACCGACCCGACGAAGTACTTCGAGCCGGGCCTGCTCTACCTGAACGGTCCGGCCGACTGGGCCGCCTACCTGCAGGGCCTGGGGCTGCGAGACTTCGGTGTCGACCCGATCGACCCGAGCGACCTCAACCTGCCCTCCATCGGCGTCGGCGCGCTCGGCGCGCCGCAGACGGTGACCCGTACGATCACGGCCACCGAGGCCGGGACGTACGAGGCGCAGGCATCCGTTCCCGGCATCGACGTGCAGGTCTCGCCGTCGTCGGTGACCCTCGGCGCCGGCGAGTCGGCCACGGTCGAGATCACGCTGTCGCGCGTCGATGCTGCGATGGGCGAGTGGGCCACCGGCTTCCTCACCTGGACGGGCGGGGCGAACGACGTGCGCTCGCCGATCGCGGTGTTCCCGGTGCCGGTCGACGCTCCCGAGTCGGTGTCGGGCGCCGGCACGACCGGCTCGGTCGACGTCACGGTCGCGCCGTCGCTGACGGGTGAGATCGACCTCGGCCTGTCGGGTCTCGTGCCGCAGGAGCTGCGCGTGAACCCGGACTTCCCCGAGGTGCCCGGCCACTCCGGTGACCAGGACTCGTTCTACGACGAGGGCGAGGCCGGCTTCAACACCTACGAGATCGTCGACGTCCCCGAGGGCACCGAGTTCGCGCGCTTCGCCGTCGAGACCGAGGCGACGGAGACGACCGACCTCGACATGACGGTGTACCGCGTGGTCAGTCCCGACGACCTGCGCTACTACGAGCAGTGGTCGTCGGCGACGGCATCGGCCAACGAGGCCGTCTCGCTCACGGCCCCCACCGCGGGCACCTACCTGGTCAAGGTCAACCGGTACTCGTTCAGCGAGCCCTTCACCTACGACCTCACCACTGCGGTCGTGGCGGCGGGAGCGACGGGCGGCGAGTTCACCGCGACCCCCGACCCGCTGCCGACGGTGCAGGGCGAGAAGGCGACCTACACCCTGTCGTGGGCGGGCCTCGAGCCCGAGACGTCGTACCTCGGCGTCGTTCGCTACGGCGACTCCTCGATCCGGACGATCGTCGAGGTCGAGTCGGGCCAGGGTGCGCCGGTCGCGGTCGTCGCTCCCGAGGTGTCGGGGTCGGCGAAGGTCGGCGGCACGCTGAAGGCGACCGCTGGCGAGTGGGACCCCGCAGAGGTCAGCGTCGCGTACCAATGGCTTCGCGGCGGCGAGCCCATCGAGGGTGCCACCTCGGCGTCGTACAAGGTGACGCGCGCCGATGTCGGCACGGCGCTGTCGGTGCGGGTCACCGCGACGGCGGAGGGCAACCCCCAGACCGGAACCGCGGTGTCGAACGAGGTGTTCGTCAAATTCGCCTCGGCGACGACCGTGTCTCTCAACCGTTACGTCGGAACGGCCTCGCAGCCCTACGTCGTCTCGGTGAAGGTCACTCCGACCGGTGGCGCCCCCGCGACGGGCACCGTCGACATCTGGGTGAACTCGACCCGGTACAGCGCGGATGTCGTCGACGGCACGGCGCGGTTCGAACTGCCCCGGCAGTCGCGCGGGCTGAAGGTCGTCGTCGCCACCTACAACGGCAGCGACACGGTCGAGGGATCGCTGGGGCTCAGCGGTTTCCTCGTGCTGTGGTGATGACCGGCTGACGCACTTCTGTGCGGATGCGCGGGGCGCTCGGACTTCGGTCCGGGCGCCCCGTCGTCGTGTTTCAGGCGGTGCGGGATGCTGCGAGCGCACGCCCGGCGCTGACGGCATCCCGTTCGGCGTTGGCGCGCAGCTCGGCCGCGGCTTCGGTGAAGGCGTCGAGCGCAGGGTTCACGCCGACGAGCGTGAAGGGACGGTGGACGACCGTGAGGTCGAGGCCCCACACGTCTGCGAACACGCGCCGGAGCCACCCGGTGGAGTGGTCCCAACCCTCCTTCGGGCTGCCGGGCTCGTAGTTGCCGCCCAGCACGGTGACGAGCGTCGCCGGCTTGCCGCGCAGAGCGGTTCCCTGCGGGTCGATGCGCGGGTCGGTGTAGGCCAGGTCGAACCACGTCTTCACGTGCTGCGAGACGCCGTAGTTGTACAGCGGCACGGTGAACAGCAGGGCGTCGGCACCGATCAGCTCGTCGGCCAGCTGCTCGCGCAGGGCGATCGCGTCGCGCTGGCCATCGGTCTGCTGCTCGGCGGGCGTGAATCCGGCCGTCACGGCATCCCGCCATGCGGTCGCGGGGACCGGGTCGGCGGCGATGTCGCGGCGCATGACATCGCTCGAGGGGTGGGCGGCGAGCCATTCGGCCTCGACGAGGTCGCCCAGCTCGCGGCTGGCAGAGGTGGCGGGCAGGATGCTGGCATCCAGGCGGAAGAGGGTCATGCGCTTCTCCGATCAGAGGGGCTATGAAAAATAAAGCGACTTCGGGAACGCTAGCACACGTACGATGGAGGGATGACCGAGCCCCACGACGCGCGACAGTGCGACGCCGCGGTGTCGCATGCGTTCTCGGTGCTCGGCAAGCGGTGGAACGGCATGATCGTCGACGTGCTCGGGCAGGGCGAGCTCTCGTTCGTCGGCCTGCGTCGCGCCGTCGCCGGTATCAGCGACGCGGTGCTCTCCGACCGGCTCACCGAGCTCTCGGATGTCGGACTCGTCGTCCGGCGGGTCGAGTCGGGACCGCCCGTCGCGGTCACCTACGCGCTGACCGAGGCCGGCTCGCGCCTGGTGCCGATCCTCAGTCAGCTGGGCGAATGGGCCGACGGCAACCTCACGCGGCGCTGAGCGCGTACCGGAGACAGCCCGAGAATAGAGACCGTGATCAACGGCTTGAACCTCCCAGCAACCGTCCGCGCCCGCTCGGCGGATGTCGTCATCCGTCGCGCGACGTCGGATGATCTCGATGCGATCGTGCTACTGCTGTCGGACGACCCGATCAGCGCGGGGCGTGGCGACCTTGCCCGCGACGAGGACCGCGGCGCGTACGCAGACGCGCTCGAACGGATCGTCGCGAACCCCGCCAACGAGCTGCTGGTCGCGGTCGACGAGACGGGGCAGGTCGTGGCGACCCTGCAGCTGACCCTCATCCCCGGGATGGCGCGGCGGGGGAGCACCCGTCTCCTCGTCGAGGCCGTACGCGTCGCGAGCACCGAACGCTCATCCGGCATCGGCACGGCGCTCATGCGGTGGGTGATGGATGCCGCGGCGGTCGAGCTCGGCGCCTCTCTCGTGCAGCTCACATCGGATGCCGCGCGCGTCGACGCGCACCGCTTCTACCGCAGGCTCGGGTTCGCCGACTCGCACGTCGGGTTCAAGTACGCCGTGCCCTCGGCAACGACCAGCGCCCGATGACGGAGATTCGTCACGAGCTCTGTCTGGTGAACGGCCAACTCTGTGCGTGCGTGAAGGGGAGAGCGACCACCTGCACGGGGTCCTCGTAGAGGATCGTTCCCGGATAAGTCGTCCGGACCTCGTGCCAGGGAACGTCGTAGCGGTCGAGCAGGTCGAGGTATCCCGCCGTCAGCGCGAGAATGTCGTGCGCTTCAGTCTTGAACCACGAGCGCCCGCCGGGAGGCGCATACGGGCCATAGGCCTCAGCCGGTGCGTCGTAGAGGCTGTTGGCGCGATCGTTCGCCGCCCGCCACCAGACTTCGTCCTCGGGTTGGAGCATGCCGTCGTGCGCCAGGCCGTTCGCTAGGGCGAAGACGCCGGGAAAGCGTCCGTTCCGGTTGGGAACCGCGCTCTGGAATCGGACGAATCGCTGCACACGGCGACGATATCGGCGTTCGGGATCAGGCCTCTGCCCGCAGGGTCAGCCACACGTCGACGTCGTCCTCGCTGTCGAGGGTGAAGCCGTGCCGCTCGTACAAGCGCCGCGCGGCGCTGCCCTGCAGGACGTTCAGGCGCGTCGGTCCGTCGTGCGGCTGGGAGATCACCGACCGTAGAACGGTGCTGCCGATGCCTCGCCCCTGCACGGAGACGGGTAGGTAGAAGTGCTCGATCCAGCGGGTGGCGCCGTCTGGGCGGGTCGTGATGCAGCCGGCATCCGTTCCCTCGACGACGATGATGCGGGTCCACTCGGGTCGGAAGCCCGCGCGCATCCGCTCGCGCACGCGGTGCTCGTCGAAGCGGCCGAGGCGCTCGAGGTCGACGCGCAGCACGTCGGCGCGCAGGTCGACGAGCCACTCGATGTCGGCTCGGACCGCGGGGCGCAGAGTGACGTCCATCCCACCGAGTCTAAAGACCGGCCGGATCCGGATCACTGGGCCTCCTGCGCTGGCGTCCATGCGTAGAACGTCCCGTCGCTCTCCGCCACTGCCCACTCGCCGCAGACGGCGACACGGTCGATCGCGTAGACATCGGGAGCCGAGGCGATCTCCATGGTCGGCGCCGAGACCCGCTCGACGTCCTCGCACGCTGCAAGTCCGTCCTCGCTCGAGAACAGGAGTGACTCGGCCTCGGCCCGGGTCGACACGACCCGCGTGATCTCACGCGCGTCGGGCGGCAGCCACGCGGGTGCTTCGCCGCGCGCCTGCGCGAACTCCTGGGCCGTCGCGTAAGAGCTCTCCGCTCGACCGTAGGCGACCGAGTCGATGGCGGCGCAGCCCGACAACGTCAGCAGGATGGCTGCCATGCCGAGGGCGGCGGCGCCGGGTGGGATGTCGCGGGGGAGGCGGGGCTTCGTCATGCCATCGACGCTACGAAGACCCGCTGTCTGCGTCGTCGCTCGCGTGGATGAGCGACATCAGCCTCGCGGATGATGTCGCAGCCGTCCCCGCCGATGTCGACAGATGCCAACCGTTCAGTTGGATTCTGCTAGCGTTAATCCAACCGAACGTTTGGAGTTTTCATGCGACCGCTTCCGCGCCCCCTTCAGGCACTCGTGACGTGGGCGGTGATCCTGCCGCTCTCACTCGGAGTAGCGGCTCTCACCGCTCCGATGACCGCTGGCTGGCCCGATGTCGCGAGGACAGCTCTGGTGATCACGGTCGTCGTGCCGCTCGCCGTGTTCTGGGCAGTGCCTCTGCTCGCTCGTGCTGTGCAGCGGATGCGGGGCACGCCGGCTGCGGTCATCGCGGCGTCGTGCCCCGCCCCGGGCCTTGCCGGCAAGCCGTCGACCACGTCGGCCTGCGCGACGAATCCGGGCGAGGCCTCCGGTCGCGGCGGCGGTCATTTCCACTCGCCTTCCCAGGTGTAGAGATCGTCGGTGACGGCGTACTCCCGAAGCGCGGCGATCTTGCCGTCGCGCTGGGTCGCGATCGTCGCTCCCAGGAGCGTCCGGTCCTCGCCGTCCTGGTGGTACTCGAACCGCCACTCGGCCACGAGGAGATCTCCGGCCCGGAACTCGTTCGTGATCGTCCAGTCGAGCACGCGCGACCCCTGTTCGTTCCACTTCTCGCACCACTGCCGCACGCGTTCCCGGCCGTGATAGACAGGCCCGAAGCTCTCGGTGATCACGACATCCTCGGCGACGGTCTCGACGATCCGCTTCGTGTCGTTCGTCTTCCAGGCTGCGATGTAGTCGGTGAGAGCGCTCATCGCACCATTCAACAACCGCGCTTCGCTGTGGGCGCAGTTTGCGCCCGCAGCGAAGGTGACTCCTCCGCGTCAGTCGGTGCCTGTTGACTGGCGGGCATGAGACGGATCCTCGTGCTGGGCGGAACCGGATGGCTGGGGTGCGAGGTTGCGCGACGGGCGCACGAGAGCGGAGCCGAGGTGGTCTGCCTGGCGCGCGGCGAGTCGGGACCGGCGCCGGATGGTGTGCGACTCGTGCGCGCCGACCGATCGCTCGCCGGGGCTTACGAGGGTCTCGGGGGTGAATGGGATGACGTTGTCGAGCTCGCCTCCGAGCCGCAGCTCGTCGAGTCCGCTCTGAAGGCGCTCGCGGCCCGAGCGGCGCACTGGACTCTCGTCTCGACTGTGTCGGTATACGCGGACAACAGCACGCCCGGCGCCGACGAAACGGCGCAGCTGGTCGAACCGCAGAACCTCGCCGAGTATCCCGACGCGAAAGTGGCCGCCGAACGAGCCTCCGCGGCAGCGCTCGGTGATCGCCTGCTCATCGCCCGACCCGGTTTGATCGCGGGTCCGGGTGATCCGAGCGACCGCCTCGGCTACTGGCCGGCTCGGCTGCATCGCGGCGGCAACGTGCTTGCTCCGACGATGAGCCAGCGATTCGTCCAGTTCATCGACGTCGATGACCTCGCGGACTGGATCGTCAGAGCGGGTGCGGCCGGGATCGCCGGCGTCGTCAATGCCGTCGGTGAGGCTCACACCATGGCGGACTTCTTTCGTGCCGCCCGGTCGGTCGCCGGGTTCGACGGCGAACTCATCACGGTTGACGACGAAGAGCTCCTCGCTCTCGACGTGCATTATTGGGCCGGCCCCCGGTCTCTCCCGTTATGGCTGCCGATCGAGGCCGCGGGCTTTGCCCAGCGAGCGGGAAGCGCCTTCGTTGCCACAGGAGGTCGGTCGCGACCGCTCGCTGACACCCTGACCCGTGTGCTCACGGACGAGATCTCGCGCGGCTTCGACCGGCCCCGGCGCTCCGGGCTGACAAGGGACGAGGAGCAGGAGGTCCTCGCCGCGGTCCGCTAGTCGCCCAGCTCCGCGGCTGCGGGACAGGGATCAGGTCCGACGGGCGATGATCAGCCCGTCCCAGCCTTTCACGCCGACGGTTTGCAGCGCCGTGGCTGTCAGATCGTCTCGTGCGGCGATGGCGTCGACGACGTCTCGCACACCGATCACGCGGGGATCGTCCGAGCCCGCGTCAGCGACGGCACCGTCGCGCACGACGTTGTCGATGATGATGACCGCGCCGGGACCCGTGAGCTCGAGAGCAGCCTGCAAGTACAGAGGGTTGCTGGGCTTATCCGCATCGATGAACACCAGGTCGAATGGTTCGGTGCCTTCACTGATGAGTCGTTCGGCGGAATCCGCGGCCGAGCCCTCGACGAGCTCGATCCGGTCGGCGAGGCCCGCTCGCTCGAAGTTCTCTCGTGCAACCTCCGCGTTGGCCGGCTCGAGCTCGAAGGTGACGACCTTCCCTTCCGGGCCGACAGCACGGGCGAACCAGATCGTCGAGTAGCCGGCGAGGGTGCCGAATTCGAGGACTCGTCGAGCGCCGGAGAGCTGGGTGATGAGCCCGAGGAGCGCGCCCTGGTTGGCGGCGACCTCGGCGTTCGGCATCGTCGTGCGTTCGCCGGACTCGCGCGCGGATGCCAGTGCGTCGTCCTCGCGGACGAGCGCGTCGGTGAAGTAATCGTCTACGGCCCGCCAGGCCGGGGCGGACGCATAGCGGTTGGCGGGCGCTGTGGAATCGACATCGGTGCTCGGCGGGTGCGTCATGCTCTTCATCCTCCCACCGAGGCTGGTCGGTCCTCGCCTCCGTCCGTCGGTCGCCCGAGGAATGAGCCCGGGCTGGAGCATCGACATCGGTAGCCTGCGACGAGAGGCGGATTCGTGTCAGTGTCTCGAGGGTGAGCGGCCGGCGGGTACGGCGGCCAGTGAGGACGATCATGACGAGTGCCTGGGTAGACCGATGGGTCACGGGGTGGTGCAATTCGCGGCAGATGCAACGATGCCGCGATGGCGACAGCTGGCTCGTGGAGGTCGGGGCAGACGGCCGTTCCCAGGAACGCGTCGCGTCGACGGCGTCGCTGACAGAAATCGACCGCCTGGTCGCCGTGACGAGCGAGCCCGATGTGAGGTTGACTCTCATCGGCGAAGTCGACGCGTCGATGCATGACGCTGTCGCTGTTCTCGATCCCGCGAACACGAGCGAATGCATGATGAGCGCGCGTATCCAGCCGGGCATCGTGCCGACCGAGGTCGAAATCGAGCAGGACGGGCCGGTGGCTTACGCCCGGATCCATATGGACGGCGAGCTGGCCGCTCACGGGCAGGTCGCCGTGGCTGCCAGCGACGCGGTGTTCGATCGCATCAGGACGATGTCGGCATTCCAACGCCGAGGGCTCGGGCGCCTGATCATGACCGGCCTCGCCGCCTGGGCGGCCGAGCAGCGGGCGACGACGGGAATCCTCGTGGCGAGCGCCGACGGACGCAAGCTTTACGAGAGCCTCGGATGGTCTCAGGTCGCGCCTATCGCGATGTTCCGCGGACGGGGTGATGAGCGAGGCTGACCACGCGGCTCCTTCACGACCTCTCGCTGTCGTGCAACGTTCGGCCGAGGTCCGGCCATGTACGTGGTGAGCACCGAGGAGGACTCCATGGACACATCGATTGATGACCTGTTGCGGGCAAGTGCCCCGCGCCGCGTATCAACGGACGGAATGGTTGCAGCTGAAGTAGATCGCGTCGGGATCGCAGCGCGCGTTCATGCGGCGCGCCGGCGGCGTGTCCGCCGGCTGTCGTGGGTCGCTTTGCCGGTGCTCGCCTTGCCGGGAATCGCACTCGCGTCCACAGCCGGCACCGATCCGCGAATGATTCCCGACTTCGAGATTCCCGTCTCGTACGTCACCGACACCGGTCGTGAGATCTCTTGCTCGATCGAGCTCTTCAACGGCGAACTCGACTACGTCGAAACGAACACCGAGGCCGTCGAGTACATCGCGGCTCAGAACTGGGATGGTGTCGGACAGAAGATCTACGAGAGGGCTTTGGAGCGCGAGGCCGCTGGTCTTTTCTCGCCGTGGTTCGGAGCGGCGGACGATGTGATCTTCGCCGGGGTTGACGACTACATCCTTCCGGGCGACGGCGGGCTCGGCCGAGACACCGACTGCACGGGACAGCTGCATTGACGGGCGCATCTGAGCCCGCGCCGACGAACGACCAGCGCGTCGCCCAGCTCGTGAAGGATCACGCCGGTGCGCTCCTGGACTACTTCGTCCGGCGTGTGCCCGATCGCGAAGATGCCGCAGACCTCTTGGGAGAAACCCTCGTCGTCGTGTGGCGTAAGGCGCGGTCGGTCCCCTCCGAGGCCGTCGAAGCCCGGATGTGGATGTTCGGTATCGCTCGCCGCGTTCTTTCTCAAGGCCGGCGGTCGCATGCACGTCGGCATGCGCTCGCGAACAAGCTCGCACGACACCTCGCGGAGTTGCCCCGGACCGAGGAGCAGGATCATGCCGCCGATGTGCGCGCTGCGATCACCCAGCTCCAGGTGATCGATCAGGAGATCATCCGCCTCGTCTACTGGGATGGATTCACGCTGGTGGAGGCCGCGCGGCACCTGGGAATGAATGCCGCCACGGTTCGCAGTCGACACGCGAGAGCGAGGTCGCTGCTGCAGACGCTCCTTCACACCGAACGCGTCTGACGGGCCACGTCGGGTCGGGGGCGTGGCTCGAACCGGGCCACGCCTCCATCAGCGGATGGGTCAGAGCCGGCGGCGGCGGGGCGTCAGCCGCACGTGCGGGAGCGGCGGCGCGGGGATGCGCTCGTCGCCGTGACCGACGACGTGGCCGAATCGATCGGATGCCGCTTCCCACTCCTCGCGGGCGGCCTCGATCTCGTCGTGGCTGCGGCCGACGAAGTTCCACCACATGACGATCTCGTCGCCGAAGGGCTCGCCGCCCAGGAGGAAGACCGTCGCATCCTCGTCGCCGGCGGTCAGGCGGGTGCCGCGACGACCGTCACCGAGGTAGAGCAGGGCGCCGGGTGCGACGGCATCCTGCGTCTCGGCGTCCGCGCCTGCCTCGGCCGCCTCATCCGTCCCCTCCACACGAACCGATCCGAAGACCGGCACGACGGCGTACTCCCACGCGGTCTCGAGGGGCAGGTCGACGATCGCCCCGGCGGGCAGTCGGAGCTCCGCGCCGACGATCGGCGTATGCATCGTCGCGGGCGAGACGGCGCCGGCGAGCTCACCCACGACGACGGTCGCCGTGGCCCCGCCGCCGAGGTCGAGCTCGGGCAGGTCGTCGTGACGCTCGAAGTCGGGAGCGCCGTGGCGGCGCTCCTCGGGGAGGGCCACCCACAGCTGCAGCGCGTCGAGCGGGATCGGCTCGTCGCCGACCGAGTACTCGGAGTGGGCGATGCCGGCACCGCTGGTCATGATGTTCAGCGCGCCGCGCTCGATGACGACGTCGCTGCCGAGGGTGTCGCGGTGGTGCACCTCACCGGCGAGCGGCCAGGTGACGGTCTGCAGTCCGATGTGCGGATGCGGCTCGACGCGCATGCGCGTGCGCTGCGGGCCGAACCGGTCGAGAAAGCACCAGGCGCCGACGAGCGGCAGATCGCGCTGCGGCAGGAAGCGGTGCACCGACATCGCGCGCACGCCTCCGAGCGGAACCTCGCGCGCCTCGAGCAGCGCGCGCCGGGGACCCGGCGATCCCGCCCCCGGGTCTTCGTCGACGGGCGCCGTCTCGGCGTCGAAGCGGGTCACGCCGACGGTTCCGCCGGGGCAGCGGCGTCGACGGCATCCTCGTCGCGCCACGCGATCTTCAGGCCGGGAACCTCGTTCTCACGAAGGAACTTCACGATGAACGGGCACTCGGGAACGACGGTCTCGCCACGTCGCGCGACGTCGGCGAGCGCATCGGCGGCCAGCGCCTTGCCGAGGCCGCGCCCGCCGAAGGCCTTGTCGACCTCGGTGTGATCGAACACCAGGCGTCCCTCGTCGTCGCGCCGGAAAGCGGCGAAACCGGCGGCCACGTCGCCGACGTGGAGGTCGTAGCGGTCCTGCTCGTCGTTGCGGATCACGGTGGGGGTCTCGTCGGTCATGGTGATCTCCTCTCGATCACCTCCACGGTAAGGCCGGTCGAGACCATTACGACCGAATACCGGGAATGCCTCGGAGCATCCGCCTAAGCTGGGAAAACGCAATGAAGCGCCTTCCCCCAGGAGAACCGATGCCTCGATCCTCGTCCGACATCGTCACCGATCCGAAACTGCCGCCGGTCGCCGTCTCCGACGAGCAGCACCGCGCCGCCGCGCGCTGGACGCCGTTGAAGGTCGTGATCTGGATCGCGATCGCCCTGCTCGGCGGACTCGCCTGGGTCATGCTCGCCGTCGTCCGCGGCGAGACGGTCAATGCGATCTGGTTCGTGTTCGCCGCCGTCTGCACCTACCTCATCGGGTACCGCTTCTACTCCAAGGTGATCGAGCGCTACCTGCTGCGCCCCGACGACCGGCGCGCGACCCCGGCCGAGGTCAAGCAGGACGGCAAGGACTACGTCCCCACCGACCGCCGTGTGCTCTACGGCCACCACTTCGCGGCCATCGCCGGGGCCGGTCCGCTCGTCGGCCCGGTGCTCGCAGCACAGATGGGGTTCCTCCCCGGGACGATCTGGATCATCGTCGGCGTCGTCGTCGCGGGCGCCGTGCAGGACTACACCGTGCTCTTCTTCTCGATGCGCCGCGGTGGCCGGACGATCGGTCAGATGGCCCGGCAGGAGCTCGGGCGCATCGGCGGCACCGCCGCGATCGTGGCATCCCTGCTCATCATGCTGATCATCGTCGCGATCCTCGCGCTCGTCGTCGTGAACGCGCTCGGCGAGAGCCCGTGGGGCGTCTTCTCGGTGTCGATGACGATCCCGATCGCCCTCTTCATGGGCGTCTATCTGCGCTACCTCCGGCCCGGCAAGGTCACCGAGGTCTCGATCATCGGGTTCGTGCTGCTGATGGGCGCGATCATCGCCGGAGGCTGGGTCGCCGACACGGCCTGGGGTCAGGAGATCTTCCACCTCGACCGCACCGTCATCGCGTGGGGCATCATCATCTACGGCTTCATCGCCGCGGTGCTGCCGGTGTGGCTGCTGCTCGCTCCTCGCGACTACCTCTCGACCTTCATGAAGATCGGCGTCATCGTCATGCTCGCCGGGGCGATCGTGCTCGTCCGCCCCGAGATCTCGGTGCCGGCGGTCACGATCTTCGGTGAGAACGGACTCGGCCCGGTGTTCGCCGGCCCGCTCTTCCCGTTCCTGTTCGTCACGATCGCCTGCGGCGCGCTCTCGGGCTTCCACGCGCTCATCGCTTCGGGTACGACACCGAAGCTCGTCGAGAAGGAGCGCCAGACGCGCTTCATCGGATACGGCGGCATGCTCATGGAGTCGTTCGTCGCGATCATGGCGCTCGTTGCCGCGATCTCGATCGACCAGGGCATCTACTTCGCGATGAACGCGCCCTCGGCGGCGACCGGGGGCACCGTCGAGGGCGCGGTCGCCTTCGTCAACTCGCTCGGTCTCACCGGGGTCGAGATCACGCCCGATCTGCTGATCTCGACCGCGGCCGACGTCGGCGAGGAGTCGATCGTCTCGCGCACCGGCGGCGCGCCGACCCTCGCCCTCGGGCTCGCGCACATCATGCAGCAGGCCCTCGGCGGCCAGGCCATGATGTCGTTCTGGTACCACTTCGCGATCATGTTCGAAGCGCTGTTCATCCTCACCGCGGTGGATGCCGGAACCCGCGTCGCCCGCTTCATGCTGCAGGACTCCATCGGCGCCTGGATCCCGCGATTCCGCGACGTGTCGTGGCGTCCGGGCGTGTGGATCACGACGGCGATCATGGTCGCCGGGTGGGGCGCCATCCTGATCCTCGGCGTCACCGACCCGCTCGGCGGCATCAACACCTTCTTCCCGCTGTTCGGCATCGCCAACCAGCTGCTCGCGGCGATCGCGCTCGCCGTCGTGCTCGCGATCGTCGCGAAGCGCGGACGCTCGTACGTGAAGTGGATCTGGATCATCGCCGTGCCGCTCGCCTTCACCGCGGTCGTGACGATCACCGCTTCGGCGTACAAGATCTTCTCGCCGGTGCCCGCGATCGGCTACTGGGCGAACCACTTCCGCTACCGCGACGCCCTCGCCTCGGGAGACGAGAGCCTGGGGCCGGTGGCGACGGTGGAGGCGGTCATCCGCAACACCGGTGTGCAGGGCACGCTGTCGATCATCTTCGTGGTCCTCGCGATCATCGTGATCGTCTCGGCCGTCGTCGTCGCCGTCCGGGCGATCGTGCGGGGTGGGGGAGACGAGACCGAGGACCCCGCCGTCCCGTCCCGCCGCTTCGCGCCTGCCGGCTTCATCCCCACCGGCCCCGAGCGCGAGCTCGAGAAGGAGTGGGAGCCGCTGCTCGCCGAGGAGCGGGCCGAGACGGCGCGCCGGGGGCACTGACCGATGGTGCAGAGCGCCGGTCGGGCCGTCCTCCGCGTCGCCCGCGCGGTGCACTGGTACGTCACCTCGCTCATGGGCGACAACGCCTACGCGACGTACCTGGCGCACCAGCGCCGGACGCACCCCGACACCCAACCCCTCACCGAGCGGCAGTTCTGGCGCCAGCGCATGGACGACCAGGACCGCAACCCCGGTGCGCGCTGCTGCTGACCGGGTGACCATGGAAGGGTGACCCGCACTCCCTCCTCCTCGCGCGCCGCCCGTTCTGCGTTCGCCGCCGCCCTGGTCGGGGTGCTGGCGTTCGCCGCCGGCTGCGCCCCCGAGCCCGGACCGGCCGACCCGACGGCGTCCGCCCCGAGCCCGACCGCAACGGGTCCGGCACCCCCGACACCCACAGCCTCGCCTGGCCGGGCGGCGGCCCTCGGGCTGGAGGGCTGCGTCGGGCAGGTGCTCATGGTCGGGACGCCGGTCGACACGGTCTCGCCGGATGCCGCGGCGGCGATCCGCGACCGCGGCGTCGGCGGACTGTTCCTCCATGGCCGCTCGAGCTCGGGCGTCGAGGCCACGGCGGCTCTCGTCGCGCAGTTCCGCGACCTTGCGCCGGAGGGCTCGCCGAAGCTCTGGGTCGCGACCGATCAGGAGGGCGGCGAGGTGCAGGTGCTGAGCGGACCCGGATTCGACGAGATGCCCTACGCCATCCGGCAGGCCGATCTCGGCCCCGACGCGCTCCGCGCCGCGGCCACCACGTGGGGCGCTCAGCTGGCGGCAGCGGGCATCGACGTCAATCTCGCCCCCGTCGCCGACATCGTCACGAGCGCCGACACCCGATCGAACAACCCGCCCATCGGAGCGCTCGGACGGCAGTACGGCTACGACGAGCAGACCGTCGCCGCGGGCGCCGGGGCATTCGCCGACGGGATGCGCGCATCGGGCGTGCTGCCGACCTTCAAGCACTTCCCGGGGCTCGGGCGGGTGGATGCCAACACCGATTACACCGCCGAGGTTCTCGACACGGTGGTCTCGGCGGAATCGCCGGATGTCGACGTGTACCGGGCGCTCACGGCATCCGGTCCGTCGCTCGTGATGGTCGGCACCGCGCGGTACCAGAACATCGATCCCGACCACCCGGCCGCGTTCTCTTCGGCGGTGCTCGACCTGCTGCGCGATCGGGTCGGCTTCGACGGTGTCGTCATCACCGACGATCTGTCGGCCGCGGCCGCCGCGGAGATCGTCGCCCCCGGCGATCGGGCCGTCGAGGCGCTGTCGGCGGGGGTCGACATCGTGCTCGCGTCGGCCGATCCGACGGTGCTCCCCGCGATGTACGACGCGGTGCTCTCGCGGGCCGAGTCCGACGCGGCCTTCGCCGAGCGCGTCGACGAGTCGTGCGGCCGAGTGCTGGCCGCGAAGGATGCCGGCACGGCCGGCTGATGCTGCGGGTGAGGCGGTCGCCCGCCCCACCCGCCTCGGCTCAGTTCCCGGTGAGACGCGCGTGCGACCAGGTGCTCGTCGCCGAGCCGTCGGTCGCCGTCAGCTGGAACGACGCGTCGCCCAGGTCGAAGCCGAGCGTGACCGACGCGTCGGCGGCATCCCACCGCAGCTCACCGCGCGTGTCTCGCAGGTCGTGCGAGAACGTCCCGGCGAAGGCGGGGTGGGTCGCGCGCAGGCGAAGCGCGTCGAGCTGGAGTCCGACGACCGGTCGCGCGAGCGCGGCATCGATCTCGTCGGGGGTGTAGTGGTGCCGGTTGACGTCGCGGCCGACGCCGGTCGCCTTCAGCAGATCCATGTCGTTCTCGCCGGCGAGGAGCCCGACGTAATACACCTGCGGGATGCCCGGGGTCATGATCTGCAGCAGCCGCGCGAGCGCGTAGCGCCGGTCGTCGCGCCCGAGAGCATCGTAGAACGTGCAGTTGACCTGGTACAGATCCAGGTTCGATGCCGCCGCCCCGGTCGCCTGCCGACTGGTGCCGCCGCTCGCGTCGTGGATCGCCTCGACGAGGGCGTCGATCTGCTCGGGCTCGAGCAGGCCGGGTTCGCCGGGGGCGAGGTCGCTCACACCGACGTCGATGATGCCGATGCCGTCGTGGGTGTCGAGGACCGTGATCGAGTTCGCGGGACGGATCTCGAGCCAGCGCGCGAGCGGGCGCGCGTCGTGCGCGTGGAGCGCGTGCAGCACGAGGGGCGGCAGCGCGAAGTCGTAGACGTAGTCGACCGTCCGCGCGATCGCGATCTGCTGCGTGTGGTGGCCGTGGATCTCGAGCAGCACCTGGGCGCCCCGATCGTGGGCGAGCTCGAGGATGCGCTGCGTGTAGCGCTCGGTCGCCGCCGTCATGAAGCAGCTGGTGCCGGCCTCCTTGCCCGTGTAGCCGACGGCGTCGAGCCGGAGCATCGAGGTGCCGCCCGCGACGAGCGCGTCGATGACCGCCGTCAGGTACTCCCAGGCGGCGTCGGTGCGGAGATCGATGTCGATCTGCTCCGACGTGAACGTCGTCCACACCAGCCGCAAGCGGTCGCCGAGGACGATGGCGGTGAAGGGGAGCCCCGGGCGGGGGCGGTAGATGCGGGTGAGGTCGGCCTCGGTGACGCCGTCCGGGAAGACGGAGTCGAGCGTGAGGAACATCGGCGCGAACGGCGATGCGTCGCCGCGTCGGCGGACGTCGGCGAAGGCCGCCGAGTCGGCCGAGACGTGGTTGACGATGAGGTCGCTCATGACCGTGTGGGTCTCGCTCAGCGCGCGGACGTCGTCCCACGTGCCCAGACGCGGATCGATGGAGGCGTGGTCGACCGGATCAAAGCCGGCGTCCGCACCGTCGAACGGGGTGAAGTAGGGCAGCAGGTGCACGCCGCCGAAGGCGCCGGACAGCCGGGTCGCGAGCAGATCGCGGATGCCGGTGACGGTGCCGCCGAGACGGTCGACGTAGGTGATGAGCTGGGGGGAATCGGGGTTCATGGGTTCTGGGGGTTCTTCCGAGGGGTCAGATGCGGTGGAGCAGGCGGCGCAGCCACTCTTCGCGGGCACGTCGCGCGTCGCGCGCGAGGACGGTCCACGGCGCGAGGAAGTCGAACGCGTGCGCTCCGCCGGGCCAGACGTGCAGCTCGGCGTCGCCGCCGTCGGCCCACATCCGTCGCGCGAAGGCGACGCACTCGTCGCGGAACGTCTCTGCCGAGCCGACGTCGATGAAGGTCGGCGGCAGCCCCGCGAGCGAGTCGGCCACGGCCGGCGACGCGTACGGCGGGACGCCGCCCTCGACATCGGCCAGATAGGCGGCCCAGGCGGTCGCGTTGGCGTCGCGGTCCCACGAACCGTGGCCCGCCATCTGCCGTGCCGATTCCGAGTCGGAGCGGTGGTCGAGCATGGGGCACAGCAGCACGAGCCCCGCGATGCGCGGACCGCCGTGATCGCGAGCGAACAGGGCCGTCGCCGCGGCGAGGCCGCCCCCCGCGCTGACCCCCGCGACGATGATGCGGTCGCCGTCCAGGGCGGCGGGGGCGTCTGGCCCGGCCAGCCAGCGGAGAGCGGCAGCGGCATCCTCGAGCGCTGCGGGGTACGGGTGCTCGGGGGCGAGCCGGTACTCCACCGAGACGATCGCGCAGCCGGTGCGCTCGGCGAGCTCGGCCGTGGCCGGCATGTCCGAGTCGGCGTTCCCCGCGATCAGCCCGCCTCCGTGCAGGTGCAGGATGACGGGCGCCGGACGGCGCACGACGGCGGGCGTGTAGACGACGACGCCCACCGGCGGGTCGTCCTCACGCCACCCGGGGACGAGCAGCTCGTCGCGCTCGAAGGCGCCGTGCGCGGTGAGCTCGGCGAGCGGAGCCGCGACCCCGGACGCGCGCACGCGCGGGATCTCGTCGCTGCTCATCGACACGACCACGAGGTCGTCGAACTCGGCGAGAGCGCGGGCGACGGCGTCGTCGAAGGGCGGCCGTGCGACATCCGTCATCCCTTCACCGCCCCCTGCAGCAGCGCCGCCACGAACTGGCGCTGGAAGATGAGGAACACCAGGAGCGTCGGCAGCAGGATCAGGATCGACCCGGCGCACAGCAGCGGGATGTCGGTGCCCCACTGACCCTGGAACGCGCCGAGCGCGCCGGCCATCGTGCGCTTGGTCGGGTCGTCGACGAGGACGATCGCGAGCAGGAACTGGTTCCAGGTCCACAAGAACAGCAGGATCGCCAGCGATGAGATCGCCGGTCCCGACAGGGGGACGTGGATGCGCCAGAACAGCTGCCACGTCGTGGCGCCGTCGATGCGCGCCGCCTCGGTGAGCTCGTGCGGCATGTTCACGAAGTGAGCCCGCATCCACATCACGGCGAACGGCATGAACAGGCCGATGAGCGGCAGCACGATCGCCAGCTGGGTGTTGAGGAGGCCGTATCCCTTCATCTGGTAGTAGATCGGCACGATGATGCCCTCGAAGGGCAGCGTCAGGCCGAGGACGAACAGCACGAAGATCGCACGGGCGAACGGCACGCGCAGGTGCCCGAGGGCGAAACCGGCGAGCGTCGCGATGACGAGCGAGATCGGCACGACGCCGAGCTCGATGAGGGCGCTCGACCCGAGCATCTTGAGCATGTCGGCCGACTGGAACGCGAGCGCGAAGTTGTCCCAGTGCGGGGTCTCGGGCCACGACAGGCCCTTGGGGTAGGTGCCGGGCTCGTGGAGCGCGGTGACGAAGAGCGTGATGAACGGGATGATCGTGAACGCCATCACCACGATGAGGACGACGCGGCCCGTCCAGGCCTCGACGGCGGAGGTTCTCATGCGTCTTTCTCGCTTCCGCGCGTGATGCGGTTCAGGGGCAGGACGATCACCAGGACGAGCACCGTCAGCACCACGGCGAGGGCCGACGCCTGTCCGACCTCGCGCTGGAAGAACGCGAGGTAGTAGATCTCGAGACCGGGCACGGTGGTCGAGCCGCCGGGACCGCCCTGCGTGGAGATGTAGATGATGTCGAAGCTGCGGAGGGCGTTGATCACCGTGATGAGGATGGCGACGCCGAGCTCCTGGCGCACCGCGGGCAGCGTCACGGTGAAGAACTCGCGGATCGGGCCCGCACCGTCGATGCGGACGGCTTCGTAGAGCGCCGGGTCGATCTTGGTCATGCCCGACAGCATGAGAAGCATGCAGAGCCCGAGCGAGACCCACGCTCCGATGACGCCGACGGCGGGGAGAGCGGTGTCGAAGTCGCCGAGCCACGCGCGCGTGACGCCGCCCAGTCCCACCAGGCGCAGGGCTTGGTTGACCAGGCCGTCGGCGGCGAGCAGCCACGTCCACATGATGCCGGCCGCGACGAGGGGGATCACCTGCGGCAGGAACAGGACGGTGCGCGAGATGCCGGCCAGACGGCTGCCGCCGAGCTTGCGGATCAGAGCGGCCGAGACGAGTCCGAGAATGACCGGCACGATCGAGAAGTACAGGATGAGCTTCAGCGCGTTGACGATCGGGACGAGCAGCGTCGAATCGGTGAAGATCCGGATGTAGTTGTCGAAGCCCGCCCACGTCGCGGTGGTGATGCCGTCCCAGTCGTAGAACGAGTACTGGACGGTCGAGCCGAGGGGGATGAGCACGAACATCGCGTAGGCGATGAGCGCGGGGGCGATCAGAGCGAGACCGATCGACCTCTCGCGCAGGCGCCGCGTGGTGACGCGGCGCCTGCGCGGCCGAGAGGCCGACGAGTCCCGGTTTGCCCGGCGATCGCCGAGCTGTCCGGTGACGGTCATCGGGACGGCCTACTCCTTCTTCTGGCTGAGGTAGTCGGACTGCACCTTGGTCAGCAGGCCGTCGGCGGTCTGCTTTCCGGCGAACAGCTCCTGGAGGTTCGGCGTCAGCGTCTTGGCGTAGATCGACCCGGTCGCGTTGGCGATGAAGTCCATCGAGCCGTTGTTCGCCGAGAGGTCGGCGCCGGCGGCGAGGGTCTCGGCGGTGACGCTGCCCTCGGCGATCTCGGGCATGAAGGCGTCGGCCGGGCCCATGGGGTGCGAACCGCCGGACTCGACGGCGATGGTGCGTGCCGTCTCGTTGGTCGCGACCCAGTCGAAGAAGAAGGCCGCGCAGTCGGGCTCGTCGGCGTAGGCCGAGACGCCGTACGTCGTCGGCGCCGACATCGCGCCGACCTGGCCGCCGGCCTCGACCGGGGGCATGAGGAAGAAGCCGACGTTGTCGGGCATCTGCGCGTCGAGGTTGCCCGACTCCCAGTCGCCGTTGAAGATGAAGACGCTCTCGCCGCCGATGAAGCGGCTCATCATCTGCGAGTAGTCCATCGAGTTGATGTCGGGAGCGAAGTAGCCGGCGTCGATCCAGCCCTTCAGGTGCTCGGCCGCCTCGAGGTTCTCGGGGGTGTCGATCGTGGCGTCGTCCTTGAGGAAGATCCAGTCGTTGATCTTGCTGGGCTCACCGTACGAGGCCATGAGCGCCTGCAGCGGGAAGGCGAGGCCGCCGGTCGCGCCGCCGTTGAACTGCGCGACGGGCGTGAGCCCGGCGTCCTTGGCCGCCTGCAGGTAGCCGTCGAGCTCGGCGAGGGTCGCGGGCGGCTCGGTCATGCCGGCCTGCGCAGCGAGGGTCTTGTTGTAGAAGACACCCGTCACCGAGTAGTTGATGCCCATGCCGTACAGCGGCCCGTCGCCGCGCTGTCCGTTCTCGTCGACGCGCAGCTGCTCGAGCTGCGAGGAGGGCCACTGGTCCCAGCCGTAGGCCTCGGCGTAGGGATCGAGGTCGTAGAGCAGGTCGCTGTCGACCAGGTCGACGATCGTGGGGAGACGCATGATGTCCGGCGGGGAGTCGACCAGCACACGGGGCGCGTTCTGGGTGATGACGGCGAACTGGTCTTCGCGCAGGTTCACCGTGACGTTCGGGAACTGCTTCTCGAACTCGGTGGCGAGGTCGCTGAAGACCGGGAAGCCCGTCTCGACGTAAGCGTCGAGGGTGACGTCCTCCGTTCCGCAGGTCGTCTGGATCGGACCGCCGGATGCCGCGCCTTCGCCGGCGGGGGCGGCGCTCGGCGGAGCACAGGCCGAAAGGGTGACCGCGACGGCGAAGCCGGTCGCCGCGGTGGTGAGAACACGTCGTCGCATTCGTGTCGACATCATCGTCTACCTTCTGTGGGTGGTGGAGGGGCAGGTGCTGCTAACACGAAATAGCACCCGGGCTAAAACGTACTAGCCAGTGGCGGTTCTTCGCAATCGCGGCATACTGAAGCTGCACCGGAGCGAGAGGGGGAGAGATGAACCGCAAGCGCGTCACGCTGGCACAGGTCGCCGCGGAGGCCGGGGTCGCGGCATCGACGGCATCCCTCGTCCTCGCCGGACGCGGCAGCGAGCTGCGCCTCTCGCAGGCGCTCCAGGAGCGGGTGCGCGCGGCCGCCGAGCGGCTGGGGTACCGTCCCAACGCCGTCTCGGTCGGGCTCCGCACGGGCAGCACCCGAACCCTCGCCTTCATCTCCGACTCGGTCGCCTCGTCGCGACTGGCCGGAGAGATGATCAAGGGCGCCATCGACGCCGCCCGTGCGCGCGGTTTCCTCGTGTTCGTCGGCGAGACCGGCGGCGATGTCCAGCTCGAGCGGCAGCTGCTCAACGCCATGTTCGACCGGCAGGTCGACGGCCTGGTCCTGGCTTCGATGATCACCCACCGCCGGGCGCTGCCTCCCGAGGCGACACGCACTCCCGCCGTTCTGCTCAACCTCGAGGTCGACGGCGCGACGGATGTTCCGCGGGTGCTTCCCGACGAGTATGCCGCCGGTCGCGAGGCGGTCGGTCACCTGCTCGAGCGCGGGCTCCGCGACATCCACCTGATCGGTGCCGGGCCGACAGAAGACGACGCGCCGCCGTTCTCACTCGGCGCGCAGCAGCGACTGCACGGCATCCTCGACGCGCTGCGGGATGCCGGACTCGAGCCGGCATCCGGAAGTCCCGTCATCCAGTGGCTGCCGCCCGAGGGCTTCCGGCTGACCTCGCAGCTGCTCGACGGGGGAGTCGTGCCGCAGGCGCTGATCTGCTTCAACGACCGCCTGGCGATGGGCGCGTATCAGGCGCTCGGCGAGCGAGGCCTTGCGGTGCCCGACGACGTGTCGGTCGTCTCGTTCGACGACGTCTCGTTCGCCCAGTGGCTGCGTCCGGGGCTCACGACCTTCGCGCTGCCCCACCGTGCGATGGGCAAGCGAGCCGTCGAGCTTCTCATCGACCGGGTCGAGGCGGCGAAGGATGACACCGGTGCGGGCGACGCGGCGGTCGCGCCGTCGCTTCTGCCGATGCCGCTGCGTGTCCGGGCATCCGTGCGAGAGGTCGACGCGGCGGCCGCCGTTCCGCGGGTGTAGGGCAGACTCGAGGGATGACCTCCGCGCCGCTGCTCGACCTCATCGGCCCGGATCCCTCCGACGACGCGATCTACGACGCCTTCACCTCCTGGGCGGAGGGACGTGGGCTCACGCTCTATCCGGCACAGGACGAGGCGGTCATCGAGCTCGTCTCGGGGGCCAACGTGGTGCTGGCCACGCCCACCGGCACGGGCAAGTCGCTCGTCGCGGTGGCCGCGCACGCGGCATCCGTCTCCCGCGGCGGGCGCACGTACTACACGGCTCCGATCAAGGCGCTCGTGAGCGAGAAGTTCTTCGCCCTCGTCGAGATCTTCGGGGCCGAGCGAGTCGGCATGGTGACGGGCGACTCGTCGGTCAACCCCGAGGCGCCGATCATCTGCTGCACGGCCGAGATCCTCGCCAACCTCGCGCTGCGCGAGGGTGCCGACGCCGACGTCGACCAGGTCGTCATGGACGAGTTCCACTTCTACGGCGACCCCGATCGCGGCTGGGCGTGGCAGGTGCCGCTGCTCACGCTGCCGCGCGCGCAGTTCCTGCTCATGTCGGCCACGCTCGGCGACGTCACCGACCTCGCCGACGACCTCTCGCGTCGCACGGGCCGGCGGACGGCCCTGGTCACCGGTGTCGAGCGTCCGGTGCCGCTGCACTTCTCGTACGAGCGGCGCCCCGTGCACGACGTGCTCGAGCGGCTGCTGGAGGAGCGCGAGACCCCGGTCTACATCGTGCACTTCTCGCAGGCCGCCGCGCTCGAGCGCGCGCAGGCGCTGTCGAGCGTGAAGATCACGACGCGCGAGCAGCGGGATGCCATCGCCGAGGCGATCGGCGGATTCCGCTTCACGACCGGCTTCGGCAAGACCCTGTCGCGCCTCGTGCGGGCGGGAATCGGCGTGCACCACGCCGGGATGCTGCCGCGGTACCGGCGTCTCGTCGAGACGCTCGCCCAGCGCGGGCTGCTCAAGGTCATCTGCGGCACCGACACGCTCGGGGTGGGCATCAACGTCCCGATCCGCACCGTCGTGATCACGGCGCTGTCGAAGTACGACGGGACCCGGATGCGGCAGCTCACCGCCCGCGAGTTCCATCAGGTCGCGGGGCGTGCGGGACGCGCCGGCTTCGACCCGCACGGGAACGTCGTCGTCATGGCGCCGGAGTGGGAGATCGAGAACGCCGTCGCCCTCGCGAAGGCCGGAGACGACCCCGCCAAGCGCAAGAAGATCGTGCGCAAGAAGGCTCCGACCGGCGTCGTCAACTGGGGCGAGGGCTCGTTCGAGCGGCTCGTCGAGGCGCAGCCCGAGCCGCTCACGCCGCAGCTGCAGCTGTCCGCCGCGATGCTGCTCAACGTCATCGGTCGCGGGGGCGACGTGTTCGGCAACGTCCGCTCGCTCGTCTTCGACAACCACGAACCCCGCGCCCGGCAGTACGCCCTGGCCCGCCGGGCCCTGGCGATCTTCCGCACCCTGGTGGCCGCCGGCATCGTCGAGGTCGTGCGCCCCGCGTCGGTGGCTCTTGCCGTCGACTCGCCACAGAATGCGGATGCGAGGGGTGCGGCATCCGCGGTTTCTGGCGAGTCGACGATCAGACTCACCGTCGATCTGCAGCCCAACTTCGCGCTCAACCAGCCGCTGTCGCCATTCGCGCTCGCGGCGATCGAGCTGCTGTCCCCGGATGACGCCGAGACCGGCACCGGCCACTATGCGCTCGACGTCGTGAGCGTGATCGAGGCGACGCTCGACGACCCGCGCGCGATCCTGTCGCAGCAGGAGTACAAGGCGCGCGGCGAGGCGGTCGGCGCGATGAAGCGCGACGGCATCGAGTACGACGAGCGGATGGCGCTGCTCGAGGAGATCGCCTGGCCCAGGCCCCTCGCCGACCTGCTCGCCCAGGCGTTCGAGACCTTTGCGTCGAGCCAGCCGTGGGTGCGCGACTTCGAGCTGTCGCCGAAGTCGGTCGTGCGCGACATGTTCGAGCGGGCGATGTCGTTCGGCGAGTTCGTGTCGTTCTACCAACTGGGGCGCAGCGAGGGCCTCGTGCTGCGCTACCTCAGCGACGCGTACCGCGCGATCCGCCAGACCGTGCCGGCCGAGGCGCGGACCGACGACCTGATGGACCTCATCGAGTGGCTGGGGGAGCTCGTGCGGCAGGTCGACTCCAGCCTCGTCGACGAGTGGGAGTCGCTCGCGCACCCGACCGACGACCCCGACGCTCCCGTCGTGCCGCCCGCGCCGCCCTCGGTGCTGACGAACCGGCGCGCGTTCACGGTGCTGGTGCGCAACGAGATGTTCCGCCGGGTTCAGCTCGCCGCGCTGCAGGACGATGAAGCGCTCGAAGCCCTCGACGCCGAAGTCGACTGGCCGGAGGTGCTCGACCGGTACTACGACGAGCACGAGGAGATCCTCACCGGTGGTGCCGCGCGCTCGCCGTCGCTCTGCGTCATCGACGAGTCCGCGGCCCGCGACGGCATCTGGCGCGTCGAGCAGATCATCGACGACCCCGCCGGAGACCACGACTGGCGCATCCGGGCCGAGGTCGACCTCGAGCAGTCCGTCGAAGCCGGCACGGCCGTCGTGCGCGTGGCCGAGGTCATCCGCCTCTGACCTCGGCCCGGCCGCGCCGTGACCGGATGTCGCGGGCCCCGGGCATGATGAGGGCGTGGCCACACATCTCGGGTTCCTGCGGGCGATCAACCTCGGCGCGACGCGCGTCTTCCCGAAGGACGACATCCGCCGGGTCACCGAGGCCGCCGGCTTCGAGAACGTCGTCACGCACATCAACACCGGCAACATCCGCTTCGACACGCGCATGCGATCCCGCGTGAAGCTCGAGCAGACCCTCGAGCGGGCTTACGCGGCCGATCGGGGCTTCGACGTCCCGACGATCACGTTCCGAGCCGACGAGTTCGCCGCGCTCGCCGCCGAGGCGCTCGCCGTGAGCGAGGCGAACCCGGGCCTGGCCCGCCATTACGTGTACCTGCTCAAGGACGAGCTCGACCCCGACACCGCCGCCCGGGTCGCGTCCCTCGCGACTGCCGCCGGGCGCATGCTCGTGCGCGGCCGCGCCGTCCACGCGCTGCTCGAGCCCGGATACCAGGACGGCACCGTCGATCCGCTCGGCGCGGCGAAACTCCTCGGCGTCGCGACCAACCGCAACCTCAACGTCGTCGCGACACTCGCCGAACGATGGTGCTGACGACAGACGCGACGACTCCGCGCCTGTGAACGCACGGAGCAGGATGTCGGATGCCGCGGCTATCGTGAATCGGGTGAGTCGAGAGCAGCAGTCCTGGGATGCCGATCCCTACGCCGACCTCGACTGGAACCCCGACGAGTTCGCTCCGCCCGAGGATTTCGACGCACCGCCGCCGCCCGAGTTCGACGGTTACGGCGCTGCCGTCGCCCGCGCCACCCGCGACCGCGCCGCCGCCCCGGCGTCGAGCGCCTTCGCGACCTCGGCCCGCAGCACCGTGAGCCCGGCCCGCACCGCAGCCGCGCCTCCGACGGCGGCCCCCGCCGCGGTCCTCTCCCTCGCGCGCCGCGACTTCACCGGCGCCGACCCCCGCGCCGTGCTCAAGGAGGTCTTCGGCTACGACGACTTCCGCGGCGACCAGGGCGATATCGTCTCGCACGTCATCGGCGGCGGGGATGCCGTCGTGCTCATGCCCACCGGCGGCGGCAAGTCGATCACCTACCAGGTTCCCGCGCTCGTGCGTCCCGGAACCGGACTCGTCGTCAGTCCGCTCATCGCGCTCATGCACGATCAGGTCGATGCCCTGATCGCCAACGGCGTGCGGGCGGCCTATCTGAACTCCACGCAGTCTCCGGGCGAGCGCGCGGGCGTCGAGCAGGCCTATCTCGCCGGCGAGCTCGACCTGCTCTACGTCGCACCCGAGCGGCTGAGCGTGCCGCAGACGACGCAGCTGCTCCAGCGAGGCGCCCTGAGCGTCATCGCGATCGACGAAGCGCACTGCGTCTCGCAGTGGGGCCATGACTTCCGCCCCGACTACCTCGCCCTCGGCGACCTCGACGAGCGGTTCCCCGGGGTGCCGCGGATGGCGCTCACCGCCACCGCGACCCGCGCGACCCACCAGGAACTCACCGAGCGGCTGCGCCTGCCGCAGGCGCGTCACTTCGTCGCGAGCTTCGACCGGCCCAACATCCAGTACCGCATCGAGCCGAAGGTCGACCCGCGGCGGCAGCTCGTCACGTTCATCCGCTCGATGCCCGAGGGGTCGGCCGGCATCGTGTACGCGCTCAGCCGCAAGTCGGTCGAGCAGACCGCCGATTACCTCGCCGCGCAGGGGCTCGACGCGCTGCCGTATCACGCCGGGCTGCCGGCCGAGATGCGGGCGAAGCACCAGTCGCGGTTCCTCCGCGAAGACGGTGTCGTCATGGTCGCGACGATCGCGTTCGGGATGGGCATCGACAAGCCCGACGTGCGATTCGTCGCCCATATCGATCTGCCGAAGTCCGTCGAGGGCTACTACCAGGAGACCGGACGCGCGGGACGCGACGGCGAAGCGTCGATCGCCTGGATGGCCTACGGCCTGGGGGATGTCGTGCAGCAGCGGCGCCTCATCGATCAGAGCCCCGGCGACCGCACGTTCAAGATGCGCATGGGGCAGCACCTCGACGCGATGCTCGCCCTGTGCGAGACGGTCGCCTGCCGCCGCCAGAACCTGCTCGGCTACTTCGGCCAGGACTCCGAGCCGTGCGGCAACTGCGACACCTGCCTCACCCCGCCCGACACCTGGGACGGACTGATCCCGGCGCAGAAACTGCTCTCGACGATCGTGCGGCTGCAGCGCGAGCGCAACCAGTCGTTCGGCGCCGGCCACCTCGTCGACATCCTGCGCGGGGCCTCCACCGAGCGCATCCGCCAGCAGCGTCATGACGAGCTGGCGACGTACGGCCTCGGGGCCGACCTGTCCGACCAGGACTGGCGCAGTGTCATCCGGCAGCTGCTCGCCCGCGGGATCCTCGTCGCCCGCGGTGAGTACGGCGTGCTCGCGGTCGGCGACGCCGGCGCGCCGGTGCTCAAGGGCGAGGTCGGCGTTCCCCTTCGGCGCGACGTGCTCGGACGGGGGCAGAACAGCGGCGGCTCTCGCGTCCGCAAGGCGGCCGCGGCCGAGCAGGTCGCCGAGGGCGACCGCGACCTCTTCGAGGCCCTGCGCGCGTGGCGGGCCGAGCAGGCTCGCGAGCAGGGCGTACCGGCATACATCGTCTTCGGCGACGCGACGTTGCGCGCTCTCGCCGATCGCCGCCCCCGCACGTCGGCCGACCTCGAGGGCATCACCGGCATCGGGGCGAAGAAGCGCGAGGCCTACGGCGACGCGGTGCTCGCGGTCGTGGCATCCCACTGACGCACATCCCACCGACCGACCGGATGTCGCGGTCGCACAATGCGGGTCGCCGACGTACCGGCATCCCGTTGTGCTGATCGACCAACCCGCTTGGTGAGGTGTTGTGGAAGTCCTACCGTGAGTATCGACTCCGATCCTTCCGACGTCGAAAGGCACGCGATGACCGACGCCGCTGTTCGTCCCCACAAGCCCGCAACCGCCGACCGCACCCCGGCCGGGGGCGCCCCGACCGCGCCCCACACCGCGGCGGAGGCGCATGAGCCCCGCATCGACATCGACGCGGTCACCGACATGCTGCTCGGAACGTGGGCGGCGACGCGTCGCGAGGCGCGCGAGATGATCAAGGACCCGGTGTTCTGGCAGATCCCGGGCGAGCCGATGGCCGAGCACCGTGAACGCGTGCTCAAGCAGCTCCACCTGCTCGTCGAGCGCGGCGCCTCAGGCCGTGGCTACCCGAAGGAGTACGGCGGCGACGGCGACAACGGCGCGAACCTCGCCGGTTTCCAGGAGCTCGTCCTGGCCGACCCCAGCCTGCAGATCAAGTCGGGTGTCCAGTGGGGTCTCTTCGGCTCCGCCATCCACCAGCTGGGCACGAAGCCGCATCACGACGCGTGGCTGCGCGATGCGATGGAGATGCGCCTGCCGGGCGCGTTCGCGATGACCGAGACCGGGCACGGATCGGATGTCGCGGCCATCGGCACGACCGCCACGTACGACCCCGAGACCGAGGAGTTCGTGATCCACACGCCGTTCCGCGGCGCGTGGAAGGACTACCTGGGCAACGCCGCCGTCCACGGCAAGGCGGCGACCCTGTTCGCTCAGCTCATCACGGGTGGCGTGAACTACGGCGTCCACTGCTTCTTCGTGCCGCTCCGCGACGACGAGGGCAACTTCCTGCCGGGGGTCGGTGGTGAGGACGACGGCGTCAAGGGCGGGCTCAACGGCATCGACAACGGCCGGCTGCACTTCGACCACGTGCGCATCCCGCGCACGAACCTGCTCAATCGCTACGGCGACGTCGCGCCCGACGGCACCTACAGCTCCGACATCCCCAGCCCCGGCCGCCGGTTCTTCACGATGCTCGGGGCACTCGTGCAGGGTCGCGTGTCGCTCGACGGCTCCGCCACGACGGCCTCGGCACTGGCGGAGTACATCGCCGTGACGTACGCGAACCAGCGCCGGCAGTTCGACTCGGGTGCCGGCACCGAAGAGGTCACCCTGCTCGATTACGGCCGGCACCAGCGGCGCCTGCTGCCGCGGATCGCGCAGACCTACGCGCAGTACTTCTCGCACGACGAGCTGCTGCAGGCATTCGACGGCGTGTTCTCGGGCCGCACCGACACCCCGGAGGGGCGCGAGAACCTCGAGACCCTCGCCGCGGCGCTCAAGCCGCTGTCGACGTGGAACGCTCTGGACACGATCCAGGAATGCCGCGAGGCATGCGGCGGTCAAGGCTTTCTCGCCGAGAACCGCATGGTCGACCTGCACCACGACCTCGATGTCTTCGCCACCTTCGAGGGCGACAACAACGTGCTCCTCCAGCTGGTGGGCAAGCGCCTGCTCAGCGACTACGCGAAGCAGTTCAAGGGAGCCGACGCGAAGGCCCTCGCGAAGTTCGCCGCGGTCTCGACCGCCGAGCGCGTCTTCCACGGCGCCGGCCTCCGGCGGCTCGGTCAGTCGGTCGCCGACTTCGGTCAGACGGCGCGATCGGTCGAGCTCGGGCTGCGGGCCGAACAGCAGCACGAGCTGCTGACGGGCCGCGTCGAGCAGATGATCGCCGATATCGCGGCCGCCCTCCGGCCCGCGTCGAAGATGTCGCAGCAGGATGCCGCCGCCGTCTTCAACCAGCACCAGTCGGAGCTGATCGAGGCGGCTCGTGCCCACGGCGAGCTGCTGCAGTGGGAGGCCTTCGCGCAGGGTGTCGAGCGGGTCGACGACGAGGGCACGCGCCAGGTGCTCGTGTGGCTGCGCGACCTCTTCGGCCTGACCCTGATCGAGCGGCACCTCGCCTGGTACCTCATCCACGGTCGCCTCTCGACCCAGCGCGCGGCCGCCGTGACGAGCTACATCGACCGGCTGTGCGCTCGGCTCCGCCCGCACGCCCAAGACCTCGTCGACGCCTTCGGGTTCGCCCCCGAGCACGTCCGGGCGCCCATCGCATCGGGCGCCGAGGCCGAGCGGCAGCGTGAGGCGCGCGAGTACTTCGCAGAGCTCGCCGCGTCGGGCAGCGCCCCGGTCTCGGAGAAGACGCTCGCGAAGTCGGCCAAGCGAGGGTCCTGATCGGATGCCGCCCCGCCGATCGCCCGAGGGATGTCGGCGGGGCTCGCTAGCCTGACGGGATGGTGCACGACCTCATCACCGGACCCGACGGCCTCGCTCGCTGCGGCTGGGTGGGGGATGACGCCGAGTACCGGCGCTACCACGACGAGGAGTGGGGGCGCCCGCTCCACGGCGATCGCGCACTGTTCGAGAAGCTGAGCCTCGAGGGGTTCCAAGCGGGACTGAGCTGGATCACGATCCTCCGCAAACGCCCCCGTTTCCGCGAGGTGTTCGCGGGGTTCGAGCCGGCGCGGGTCGCCGCATTCGGATCGACCGAGATCGCAGCCCTGATGGCGGATGCCGGCATCATCCGCAATAGGGCGAAGATCGAGGCCACCATCTCGAACGCGAGGCTGCTGCTCGACGTCGCCGACGGCGAGTTCGACGAGCTGATGTGGTCTTTCGCGCCCGCCGTGCCGCGGCCCCGTCCGGCGACACTCGCCGAGGTGCCGGCGGTGACGGCCGAGTCGGAGGCGATGAGCAAGGCCCTGCGCCGCCGCGGCTTCCGATTCGTCGGGCCGACGACGATGTACGCGCTCATGCAGTCGGCCGGCATGGTCGACGACCACGTCGTCGGATGCCATCGAGCTCTCGCCTCGCACGCCGTCGAGCCCCACAATGGGGAGGTCCGCACCGAGAGGATGTCCGATGGCCGCCGCATCCGCTGAGAACGCCGCCGATTCGCACGAGGTCATCCGCGTGCGCGGCGCCCGCGAGAACAACCTGGACGGCGTCGATCTCGACGTCCCGAAGCGACGCCTCACCGTCTTCACCGGGGTGAGCGGCTCGGGCAAGTCGTCGCTCGTGTTCGGCACGATCGCCGCCGAGTCCCGGCGGCTGATCAACGAGACCTATCCGACGTTCGTCCAGCAGTTCATGGCGCAGATCGCACGGCCCGAGGTCGACGCGCTCGAGAACATCAGCCCCGCGATCATCGTCGACCAGGAGCGGATGGGAGCGAACGCCCGCTCGACCGTGGGCACGGCGACCGACGTGCACGCCATGCTGCGCGTGCTGTTCAGCCGCATCGGCGAACCGTTCGTCGGCTCACCGCAGGCCTTCTCGTTCAATGTCCCGTCGGTGTCGGGGGCGGGCGAGATCACGGTCGCGGTCGGAGGCGACGCGGGCCGGGCGGAACGACGCTCCTTTCAGGTGACGGGCGGCATGTGTCCCGACTGCGAGGGCCTCGGCGAGGTCAGCGACATCGACATCGACGAACTGGTCGACCGGTCGAAGTCGCTCAACGAAGGGGCCATCCGCGTTCCCGGATACAGCGCCGACGGCTGGATGGTGCGCGGGTACAGCGAGTCGGGGCTGCTCGACCCCGACAAGCCCGTCGCCGACTACACGGATGCCGAACTCGCGGACTTCCTCTACAAAGAGCCGACCAAGATCAAGATCCAGAGCATCAACATGACCTACGAGGGGCTCGTGCCCCGCGTCACGAAGTCGATGCTGCAGAAGGATCGCGACGCGTTGCAGCCGCATGTGCGGGCCTTCGTCGAGCGCGCGGTGAAGTTCATGCCCTGTCCGGCATGCGATGGAACGAGGCTCAACGCCGGCGCGCGGTCGGCGAAGATCGCCGGGGCGAGCATCGCCGACGCCGCGGCCATGCAGATCACCGACCTCGCCGCGTGGCTCGCATCGATCGACGCGCCGGGTGTCGAGCCGCTGCTCGCGGGGTTGCGCGGCACCGTGCAGTCCTTCATCGACATCGGGCTGGGATACCTCTCGCTCGATCGGTCGTCGGGCACCCTGTCGGGCGGCGAGGCTCAACGGACGAAGATGATCCGGCATCTCGGATCGAGCCTGACCGACGTCACCTACGTGTTCGACGAGCCCACGGCAGGACTGCACCCGCACGACATCCAGCGGATGAACGACCTGCTTCGCGGCCTGCGCGACAAAGGCAACACGGTGCTCGTCGTCGAGCACAAGCCGGAGGTCATCGAGATCGCCGATCACGTCATCGACCTCGGGCCGGGCGCGGGTCGCCACGGCGGGCGGGTCCAGTTCACGGGAACGGTCGCCGAGCTGCGGGCCTCCGACACGCTGACCGGCCGGCACCTCGATCACCGGGCGCAGCTGAAGCCAGCGGTGCGCTCGGTCTCCGGCGTCCTCGAGATCCGAGGCGCGACCGCCAACAACCTCAGGTCGGTCGACGTCGACATCCCCCTCGGGGCCCTCACCGTCGTCACCGGGGTGGCCGGCTCGGGCAAGTCGTCGCTCATCCACGGCAGCCTCGCGGGGCGGGAGGGGGTCGTCGTCGTCGATCAGTCGCCCATTCGCGGCAATCGCCGCAGCAGCCCGGCGACCTACACGGGACTGCTCGATCCGATCCGCTCGGCGTTCGCGAAGGCGAACGGGGTCAAGCCGGCTCTCTTCAGCGCCAACTCGCAGGGTGCGTGCCCGGCCTGCAAGGGACTCGGCGTCATCGTGACGAAGCTCGGGATCACCGCGTCCGTCGAGACGGAGTGCGACGTCTGCCGGGGATCGGGGTTCAGCCCCGAGGTGCTTCGGTACACCCTCGACGGGCGCACCATCGCGGACGTGCTCGCGCTGAGCGCGGCGGAGGCCGCGGAGGCGTTGCCGGCGCGCGTGGCGGGCGGCATCCTCTCGCGTCTCATTGACGTGGGCCTCGGGTACATCACGCTGGGGCAGGCGCTCAGCACGCTCTCCGGCGGCGAGCGGCAGCGGTTGAAGCTCGCCATCTCGATGGCGACGTCCGGCTCGGTCTACATCCTCGACGAGCCCACGACGGGCCTGCACCTGGCAGACGTCGACAACCTTCTCGCGCTGCTTGACCGCCTCGTCGACGCCGGGAACTCCGTCATCGTCATCGAGCACCACCAGGCGCTCATGGCGCACGCCGATCACATCATCGACATCGGTCCCGGCGCCGGGCGCGACGGCGGGCGGATCGTGTTCGAGGGGTCGCCCGCCGACCTCGTCGCCGGTGGCGACACCCTCACGGCCGAGCATCTGCGCCGGTACGTCGGGACGAGCGCGGGGTCGGACCGATGATGCACACCTTAGAGACGGTCGACATGGGGAGAACTCCCCATGTCAACCGACAAATCCCGCATCCCTCCTGACATAGGGTGGTTCCGCAGTTCAACCAGTGCGAGCCCGGAAGCCGGGCCCATCACCGTCGCCCCGGGGGGAGCCGAGCCCAATGACGTCGACCTCGTGGCTGCGCGCACGCCCGCGGACGTTCCTCTCCGCCGGTATCGTCACCGTCGCGGCGCTGACGATCGGAACCCTCGCCGTCGCGTACGAGGGCGAGCCCACGACCGAGGTCGACCTCCACGACGGCGGCGTGTGGGTGACCAAGCAGTCGAGCCTGCTCGTGGGGCACTACAACAATGAGTCCCGCGTGCTCGACGGCAGCCTGCGCACGACCTCCGCCGAGTACGACGTGCTCCAGTCGGGCCCCCGCGTCGTCGTGGTCGACGCCGACGGGTCGGCGATGTCGGCCGTGGATCCCGCGAAGGTCGTGCTGTCGGGCACCGCCGAGGTGCAGCCGGGAGCGCAGATCGCGCTCGGCTCCGACACCGTCTCGGTGCTCGACGCGGCCGGAGACCTGCGCACCGTGCAGTTCGCGGGTGTGAACGGCTTCAGCTTCGAGGGCAACGAGCCGATCGCCGAGCTCGGTGAGAACGCCACGGCGACCGTCGGCACCGATGGCACGATCTACGCGGCGTCCGCGGCGGGCGCCTCGCTCTACGCGTACGCGCCGATCGGCGACGGCACTGTCGCGCAGACCGCCGAGCGGAGCCTCGAGGGCATCGCCGAGGATCACGAACTCGCGATCACGTCGCTCGGGCAGACCCCGTTCGTCCTCGACCGGGAGACGAACGTGCTCTATGGCGGCGACGGATCGCAGACCGATCTTCCCGCCGATGCGCTGCTGCAGCGTCCGTCCAACTCCGCCGAGACCCTCACCGTCAGCACGCGCAGCGCGCTGTTGCGCGTGCAGCCCGGCGGACAGACGACGACGATCGAGGCCGGCGCCGAGGGCACCCCCGCCGATCCCGTGTACGTCGGCGGCTGCGCCTACGGGGCGTGGTCGGGATCGGGAGTGTTCGTGCGCGACTGCGCGAACGACGCCGACGATGTGGTGCAGGAGATCGAGGGCATCGATCCCGCCGCGAAACTGGAGTTCCGCGTGAACCGCGATGTCGTCGTGCTCAACGACGTGTTCGGCGGCGCGGCCTGGCTGGCGAGCGAGAACATGCAGCGCGTCGACAACTGGACCGACATCACCCCGCCCGAAGGCACCGGTGACGAGGAGCAGGAGACGACCGAGGAGACGGTCGAGACCGCCCTGCCCGAGCGCACCGACGAGAACACGCCGCCGATCGCCGTCGACGACTCGTTCGGTGTGCGCCCCGGTCGCACGACCGTTCTCCCCGTCCTCTTCAACGACACCGATGCCGACGGCGACGTGCTCGTCGCCGAGGCCACGAGCGATCCCGCGTTCGGTGAGATCTCGCAGATTCAGAACGGCGGCGCCCTACAGATCGCCGTGCCCGACGACGCGTCGGGGTCGACGTCGTTCACCTACACCGCCGATGACGGCCGGGGCGGCGAGGCCTCGGCCACCGTCCGGCTCTCGGTGCGCGGTGACGACGAGAACTCACCGCCGGTCCAGCAGCGCGTCACGCCGGTCACCGTCGAGGCCGGCGGCACCACGTCGTACAACGTGCTGAGCGAGTGGATCGACCCGGACGGCGACGACATCTTCCTCAAGTCGGTCCAGCCCGACGGCGGCGACGAGGCCGACTTCACGTCCGACGGTCAGATCACCTACCGCGCCATCGGCGCGGTGCAGGGCCGCAAGGACGTGCCCATCATCGTGTCCGACGGAACGGACGACGGCGCCGGGGTGCTCCGCATCGACGTCCGTCCTCCCGGGACGACGGTCCCCGTGACCAACGCCGATCACGTCGTGACCCGCGTCGGCCAGTCCGTCACCGTTTCGCCTCTCTCGAACGACACGAGCGCCGGCCGCGAGCCGCTGCGTCTGACGCGCGTCGACGAGGTCGAGGGTGCGACGATCCAGCCTGACTTCGCCGAGCAGACCTTCACCTTCACCTCCGACGCCGTCAACACCTACTACGTCGACTACCTCGTGTCGGCAGGCCCGAACAGCGTCCCAGGGCTCGTGCGGGTCGATGTTCTGCCGGCGGCGGACACCAATCTCCCGCCCGTCGCGGTGCGAGACGTCGCGCTGCTGCCGACCGGCGGCGACGTGCTCGTCAACGTCCTGGGCAACGACACCGACCCGGCCGGCGGCATCCTCGTCGTCCAGTCGGTGACGGCCGACCCCGACGGCGGCGTCACGGCAGCGGTGCTCGGCCACGAGACCGTCCGCATCACCGATCAGGGCTCGCTCAGCGAGCAGACCCGGGTGTCGTACACGATCTCCAACGGCGATCAGTCCGCCACGGGTGAGATCGTCGTCATCCCGATCCCCGCACCCGACCGGCTGCGGCCACCGGTCGCGAACAACGACACGGCGGTCGTTCGTGTCGGCGACGTCGTCACGATCGACGTGCTCGCCAACGACACCCACCCCAACGGCGACACTCTGCACGTGTCTCCCGAGCTCGTGCCGCCGCTCGTCGACGAGGCCGACGGCCAGGTGTTCGTCTCGGAGGACAAGCTCCGGTTCCGCGCCGGCGACGAGCCCAAGACCGTCAACGCCACGTACGAGGCGGTCGACAGCTCGGGTCAGCGTGCCGGCGCGTACGTGACGATCCAGATCCTGCCGCGGCAGGATGACGCTAACGCCGCCCCGCGTCCCCGCGACCTCACCGCACGCACGCTCAGCGGATCGGAGGTCACGATCCCGGTGCCGCTCGACGGCATCGACGAGGACGGCGACTCGGTCGAATTGCTCGGCATCGCGAGCTCGCCGAGCAAGGGCCGCATCGTCGAGACCGGCTCCAACACGTTCGTCTACGAGGCGTTCGACACGAGCGTCGGCTCGGACTCGTTCACCTACCGAGTGCGTGACCGCCTCGGCAAGGAGGGCACCGCCCGCATCCAGGTCGGCATCGCCCCTCCCGAGACGACCAACCAGGCGCCGTACGCCGTGAAGGATGCCGTGATCATGCGGCCCGGGCGTCAGGTGGCGGTCTCGGTCCTCGAGAACGACTCCGATCCCGACGGCGACCAGTTCGGCTTCGCCGCCGACGCTCTCGAGGTGCCGGACGTCGACGGTCTCTCGGCCGAGGTGTCGGGCGAGCAGATCGTCATCACCGCGCCCGACGCGCCGATGAACACCAGCATCCAGTACACGATCGAGGACGCTCGCGGGCTGACCGCGACGGCCCCCGTGCAGATCACCGTCGACCCCGACGTGCCGCTGCAGCGCCCCATCGCCCGCGACGACCGCGTGCGCGCCGAGGACGTCGACGAGAACGGCGTGGCCGAGGTCGCGGTGCTCGACAACGACGACGACCCCGACGGCACGCGCAGCGCCTTGCGCGTGACGCTCGGCGCCGGCGGCGAGAACGCCACCGTGCGCCCGAACGGCACGGTGTCGGTGCCGCTGACCGACGAGCGCCAGCTCATCACCTACTTCATCACCGACGAGGACGAGCTCACCGCGGCCGCCTTCATCCACGTGCCCTCGCTCGCCGAGCTTCCGCCGAGCCTGATCTCGACCGAGGCGCTCGTCGTCCAGAGCGGTGAGACCGTCGACCTGCCGCTGTCGGAGTACGTGCGCGCCTCGGGCGGGCGCGACGTCGTCATCACCGAGGCCGAGAAGGTCACGGCGGCCCATTCGAACGGTGCATCCCTCGTCAAGGACGAGCGGACTCTCCAGTACACCTCCGCCGCCGACTACTTCGGTCAGGACGCCCTGACCTTCGAGGTCACCGACGGCTCGGGGCCCGACGATCCCGAGGGCCGCAAGGCGACCCTGATGATCCCCATCACCGTCACGCCTCCCGACAACCGGCCGCCGAGCATGATCGGCGCGCAGATGGAGGTCGCGCAGGGCGAGGACGCCCGGACCCTCGATCTGGCCGCGCTGGCGACCGACCCCGATCCGGGCGATGCCGAGAAGCTGCGATTCGCGGTCGTCGGCAGTGCGCCCGACGGGCTCACGGCGCGCGTCGACGGGTCCGTGCTGTCGGTCGAGGCGAGCACCGACGTCGCCAAGGGAACGTCCCTCCCCGTGCAGGTGAGCGTCACCGACGGCGAGTCCGACCCGGTGACGGCGACGATCACGGTCACCGTCACCGCCTCGACCCGCCCCCTCGCTACGGCGAACGCCGACGTCATCGAGCAGGCCGACCAGGGCGAGACCATCTCGGTTGCCGTGCTCGACAACGACGTGAACCCCTTCCCCGGCACGCCGCTGAAGATCGTGGGCGCGTTCACCGAGACCTCGGGAGCCTCGGCGACCGTCGCCGGCGACCGCGTCGAGGTCACCAGCCGCGCCGACTTCGTGGGAACCCTCGTCGTGCGCTACCGGATTCAGGATGCGACCGGCGACCCCGACCGCGAGGTCGAGGGCCAGATCCGCATCACGGTGCAGGGGCGACCGGATGCCCCGGGCAAGCCGACAGTGACGAGCGTCGAGAGCCGCACGGTCGTGATGTCGTGGTCGCCGCCCGTCGACAACGGCGCCTCGATCACGGGCTACACCGTACGCTCGACCGCCGGCTCGTACACCCGCGAATGCCGTTCGACGACGTGCACGCTCGACGGGCTGACCAACAACGTCGAATACAACTTCGTCGTCACCGCGACCAACCGCGTCGGCGAGTCCGACCCGTCGCTGCCGTCCGAGACCGCGCGTCCCGACCAGCGGCCCGACACCCCGAACCCGCCGAGTCTCGCCTTCGGCGACCGCAGTCTGGACGTGTCGTGGACGGTTCCTCGCACGGAGGGCTCGCCCGTCGAGAGCTACAGCCTGCAGATCTCGCCGGCGCCGCCGTCGGGTGTCGCCGAGAAGACCGGCGTGACCGGAACCCGGATCACGTGGGACGGCCTGCAGAACGGTGTGCAGTACCAGGTGCGCGTCCGTGCCCACAACCGCGCGCCCGAGCCGTCGAGCTGGAGCGTCTGGTCGCAGGCGATGGTGCCCGCCGGCAAGCCGGATGCTCCCGGCGCGCCGTCGACCCAGCGCCTCAACCCGGTGGGCAACCGCTCGCAGATGCAGGTGAGCTGGAACCAGCCGGCGAACAACGGCGACGCGATCGCGGGGTACCAGCTGCAAGTCCGCCGCGGCGGCGCGACCGTCGACACCATCAGCGTGCCCGCCGGCCAGACGAGCCAGGCCGTGACCGTCGACACCTCGACGACCGACTACACGTTCGTCGTCCGCGCCCAGAACAAGGCGGGCTGGGGCGAATGGAGCGCGGCATCCGCACCTCGACGCGCCTTCACACCTCCCGGTGCCCCGACCGGAATCAGCGCGAGCGAAGGCGACAACCGCGTCACCGTGTCGTGGACGGCCGGGCCGCTCAACGGCGCGAACCCGGGTGAGGTCAGCTACCAGTACTCCGTCAACAACGGCGGCTGGCGCAGCGACTGGATCGGCGGCGGCAACGGCGGATCGGGCACGATCGGCAACGGCCAGGTCAACAACAACGGCACCTACACCGTGCGCGTCCGTGCCGTGGCCACAGCCGACGGATCGCGGTACGAGGGCGAGCCCTCGGCCGCATCCAACCAGGTCGCACCCTACGGCCAGATCGGCAACCCGTCGGCGAACGCCACCCGCGACGGCAACCGCGTCACGCTGTCGTGGTCTTCGCCGGCACGCAACGGGCGCGACATCACCACGGAGATCAGCATCAACGGCGGCGGCTGGCAGCGTGTGGACGCGAGCGGATCGAACAGCCGGGATGCGGGCTACAGCAGCACGCAGACCATCCGGGTGCGCGTGAGCGCCGCCGGCAGCGAGGCACGCGAGGCCTCGGCGAGCGTGACGACACCCAACCCGCCGCCCCCGCCGCAGCCACGCGCGTCGGTCGAGAAGGGCTCACCGGTCGGCGGCTGCGTCAACGGCTGCTTCCACCTGAAGGTGAACACGCAGGACTTCCCCGCGGGCAACTACCGCATCGACTGCTACGACGGCAACCGGAAGTTCAACACCTACCCGTCGTCGTACGACGTACCGGCCAACGGCTCGATCCAGCTCGACTGCTGGATCGGCGCCGACGGCCGCGACATCTCCGCCGAGATCATCGGCTGGGGTCGAACCAGTACGACGCGCTGGTAGCGCCCGCATCCGCCCCCGGCATCCACTCATCACGAGGAACGAGAACGAACGAATGAGCATGACACCCGAGCAGGCAGCGTGGTTCCGCGACACCTTCGCGCGCCTGATCGACAACGTCGACGCCGCCCTCCTCGGCAAGCGCGAGGTCGTCGCCCTCGTGCTGTCGGCGATGATCGCCGAGGGGCACGTGCTGCTGGAGGATGCACCGGGTACGGGCAAGACGAGTCTGGCCAAGGCGATCGCGGCGAGTGTGCAGGGCACCTCGACGCGCATCCAGTTCACGCCCGACCTGCTGCCCTCCGACGTCACCGGTGTGACGATCTACGACCAGGCGAACAAGCGCTTCGAGTTCCACCGCGGACCCGTCTTCGCCTCGATCGTCCTGGCCGACGAGATCAACCGTGCCTCGCCGAAGACGCAGTCGGCGCTGCTCGAGGTGATGGAGGAGTCGCGGGTGACCGTCGACGGCGTCGCGCACGAGGTCGGGCGCCCGTTCCTCGTCATCGCGACGCAGAACCCGATCGAGCAGGCGGGTACGTACAAGCTGCCGGAGGCCCAGCTCGACCGCTTCATGATCAAGACGTCGATCGGCTACCCGACCCTGGCGGTCTCGGAGCGCATCCTCGTCGGCGCCGTCGACCGCAACCCGTCGGCCAGCCTCAAGCCTGTCATCACCACGCGCGCAGTGGGCGAGATGGCCGACCTCGCCGCGACCGTCCACATCGACCCGGTCGTCGCACGGTACGCCGCGCAGATCGTCGAGGCCACGCGCGAAGCGTCGGCGACGCGCCTCGGCGTCTCGGTGCGCGGCGCCATCGCGATGATCCGTATCGCCAAGGTGTACGCGGCCGCGCAGGGGCGCCACTACGTCGTGCCCGACGACATCAAGCTGCTCGCGCTGCCGGTGTGGGCCCACCGTCTCGTGCTCGACCCCGAGGCGGAGTTCACCGGCACGACCGCCGAGACCGTCATGAACAACGCCCTCGCCGACGTCGAGGCCCCCCTCGCGCGGGCGGACGCTTGATGGCCACACCCCCTGCCGCCTCGACCCCGACGCGCCGACCGCGCCGGGGCCGAGGCGCTGGCAGCGGTGAGAGCGCGGCCGACCTCACGTCGGGTGGCGCCGCGGACTCCCGCACCGTCGGCGACACGACCCGAGACGCCGACGCGACCCTGCGGGTGGGCACGACGACCCTGTCGGCCGACGCCGCCCCCGTCAACGCGGAGACGCCGTCGCGGCTGGTCCTCTGGCTGGAGCGTCTCGAGTCGTGGTGGGCGGTCGCGCGGCGCGGTATCCGTCTGGTCACCCGCACCGTCCGCCCGCTGGGCTGGGTGCTGCTGTTCGCGACCGTGCTGCTGTGGGTCGTCGCACTCAGCTTCGGCTGGCAGGAGATGGTCATCGCCGCCGTCATCCTCACCGCCATCGTCGTCATCAGCGTGCCGTTCCTCTTCGGCGGCACGGCGTACGACGTCGACCTCGATCTCACGCGCACCCACGTGGTCGTGGGCGAGCGCGCGATCGGTGGACTGACCCTCGTCAACGGCACGTCGCGCTCGATCCTGCCGTCGCGGGTCGTCCTGCCCGTCGGGTCGGGGCGCGGCGAGTTCGACGTGCCGCGGCTCGCGCCCCAGGCCGCCCACGAAGAGCTGTTCGCGATCCCCACCACCGCCCGCGGGGTGCTCGCGGTCGGCCCGGTCAGCGTGCTCCGCGGCGACCCGCTCGGACTCTTCGAGCGCAGCAGCGACCGCCGCCAAGCCGTCGACCTCTACGTGCACCCGCGCACCGTCCCCCTCGAGGGGCTCTCGCTCGGGCGCCTGCGCGACCTCGAAGGGCTGCCCTCGACGCAGCTGGCTCCCGACGACGTGTCGTTCCACGCCTTGCGCGAGTACCAGCCCGGTGACGACCTGCGTCACGTGCACTGGAAGTCCACCGCACGCGTCGGCAATCTGATGATGCGTCAGTACGAAGAGACGCGCCGGTCGCACTTCGTGCTGGGCCTCTCGACGTACGCGGGCGACTACGCCGACCCCGACGAGTTCGAGCTCGCGATCTCCGCGGCCGGCTCGATCGGACTGCGCGCGCTGCGCGATTCCCGCATGCTCGAGGCGCGCACGCAGCGCGGTCCGCTTCGCACGGAGGGGCCCCGTCGCCTGCTCGACAACCTGTCGGCTCTCGAGCATTCGCGTCAGCGCGACGGGGGCATCGTGGCCCTCGCCGGGACGATCGCGATGAACTCCCACGGCATCGCCATCGTCGTCCTCTTCTGCGGCTCGGGTGCCGACCCCGCCGAGCTCAAGCTCGCCTGCTCGCGACTGCCCCAGGGCGTCCGGGTTCTCGCCGTCGTCGCCGACCGCTCGGCCGACGTGCCGCTGCTGCGTCGCGTCGGCGACGCCGATGTCATCTCCATCAGCGCGCTCGACCAGCTCGCGCCCGCGATGCGGAAGGTGCTCTCGTGATGTCGCCCGTCCGCCGCCGGCTCGTGCTCGACCTCGTCGCCGTCGCGCTGCTGCTGTCCGTGGCGATCGTCGGCTTCGGGCCGACGTTCGACGGGGGCGCGTACCTCGTCGCGGGATTCGGCGCGCTGGTCATCGGCGTCGGCATCGCCTGGCTGTGTGCGCGACGCCGCTGGGGCGTGCTGCCCACGGCGGGCCTGACCGTCGCGGCCTACTTCATCTTCGGCGGGGCTCTCGCGCTGCCGCACACCGCGCTGTTCGGCGTCATCCCGACCCTCGATACGTGGACGCAGCTCGCCCTCGGCTCGGTGCAGTCGTGGAAGCGCCTGCTCACGACGGTGGCTCCCGTGGCGCCGTACGACGGGCACCTGATCGTTCCGTTCCTGCTCACTCTCGTCGCGACCGTCCTCACGGCCTCTCTCGCGCTGCGCCTGCGCCAGGCGGCGTGGGCCCTGATCCCCGTGACCGCGTTCCTGGTCGCGCAGATCCTGCTCGGGATGACCGAACCCGCCGTCCCGGTCCTCCAGGGCGTCGTCTTCGCCGTGGTCGCCTCGGTGTGGCTCGCGCTGCGGCAGGCCTGGGACCCCGACAACGCCGCCGTCCGCATCGAGCCGACGGCGACCTCGGATGCCGCGACCCTCCGGCACACGCGCCTGCGTCGCCTGATCTCGGGAACCGCCGTCGTCGCCGTCGCCGTGGGTGCCGGCGTCGCGACCGCCGCCGTGGCGAGTCCGCCGTCGACGCGGTACGTGCTGCGCGACATCGTCATCCCGCCCTTCGACGTCAAGCAGTACCCGAGCCCGTTGCAGGGCTTCCGCGGTCTCGTGCGCGATGACGCGGACACGCCGCTGTTCACGGTGCAGGGTCTCCCCGACGACGGCCGTATCCGCCTGGCGACGATGGACGCCTACAACGGCATCGTCTTCAACGTCTCGGACGAGGGCGCCGGATCGTCGAGCTCGTTCACGCCGCTCCGCTCGAACATGTCGCCCGACGCCGAGGGCGTGCCCGGTCAGCTGCAGTTCGAGATCGACGAGCTGCGCGGCGTGTGGCTGCCCGACGCCGGTGCCGTGCGGTCGATCGAGTTCGAGGGCGAACGCGCCGACGAACTGCGCCGCACCGCCCACTACAACGACGCCACGGGGACGGCGGCCGTCACCGCGGGGCTCGCTCCGGGCACGACCTACACGGTCGACACGGTGTTCCCCGTGCTGCCGACGGACGAGGCGCTCGCCGACGTCGCGTTCGCGCCCGTGAAGATGCCGAAGCAGGAGGGCATCCCCGACGGGCTGTCGCAGATCGCCACGGATGCCGTCGGCGACGCGGATACGCCGATCAAGCAGGTCCGCGCGCTGACGGACTGGCTCTCGACCGACGGCTACTTCAGTCACGGGCTCGAAGACGACCCGTACTCGCCCTCCGGTCACGGCGCAGCGCGCATCACCAGCTTCTTCGGCGGCGATGAGATCATCGGCGACGACGAGCAGTACGCCGTCGCGATGGCCCTGCTGTCGGCTCAGCTGGGCATTCCGGCGCGCGTCGTCATGGGGTGGCACCCCGACGAGGGCGACACCGCCGGGGAGTTCACCGCGACCGGCGACAACGTTCACGCGTGGGTCGAGGTCGCGTTCGAGGGGTACGGGTGGATCCCCTTCGACCCGACGCCCGACGAGGACAACGAGCCGAACGAGCAGACGACGACTCCGCGGGCCAACCCCAAGCCGCAGGTGCTGCAGCCGCCGCCTCCCGCCCAGGAGCCGGCCGAGCTGCCGCCCGCGATCGCCAACGATCGTGACCAGGAGGAGGAGGACGACCCCGGCTTCGACTGGATCGGCGCGATCCTCGCCCCGGTCGGCATCGGCATCGGCGTCCTGGCGATCATCTTCGCGCCGTTCGTGATCATGGGCGCCGTCAAGACCGCCCGACGCACGAAGCGGCGAAACGCCGACAAGCCCGCCGACCGCATCTCCGGCGGCTGGGACGAGCTGATCGACCGTGCGGTCGACCTCAATGCGCCGGTCGCCTCGGGTGCGACGCGCACCGAGAGCGCACGGGTCGTCGCCGCCACCATGGACCAGCCCGACGTGACCGCCCTCGCGACGTCGGCCGATGCGCGCGTGTTCGGACCGGGCGAGCCCTCCGCCGAAGACGTCGACGCCTTCTGGCGCGAGGTCGACGCGATCGTCGTCGGCATGAGCGGTCGCGCGTCGGTGTGGCGCCGGCTGCGCGCTCGCCTCAGCCTGCGGTCGTTGCTGCGGGGCCGGACGCGGCGCGCCCGGGGAGGCAGCGCATGAGCGCGATGATCTTCGACACCGAGCCGCTCGCGGGGGTTCCCGACATCCGGAGCGGCGCGCGTGCGCTGCTGACGTGGGATGACGGCACCCGCACCGCCGTGTACGGCCGAACGGTCTTCGGCCGCGACCCTCATCGCGGCACCGGGGCCGATGCGATCGTGCTCCGCGACGAGACGCTGACGTTGTCCCGAACCCACTTCGAACTCGTTCCCCTCGAGCCCGGCGGTCTCGCCGTCATCGATCGCGCGTCGACGAACGGGGTGGTCGTCACCCGCGGAAGCGACGGCGTTCCCGTGGTGCCGGGCACGCAGACGGTGCTCCGCAGCGGTGACCGGCTCGACCTCGGTGATCGGTGGCTCGTCGTCCAGGTCGTGCGGTGACTCCCATGTCGGTACGGGTCGGACACGGTGCCGCGACGCACGCCGGGCTGCGGGGGCGCGCGAACGAGGACTCCTACCTCGCGGCAGCGCCCGTCTTCGTCGTCGCCGACGGCATGGGCGGGCACGAGGCCGGTGCGCGCGCGAGCGCGGCCGCGGTGGCCGAGTTCGAGCCTCTGGTGGGCGTCGCCGTGGTGACGAACCAGGACGTGCGGGCGGCCATCGAGCGGGCGCGGGCGAACATCGACGCCCTCGCCACCGGCCAGCGCGCGGCCGGGACGACCTTGACCGGGGTCGTGCTGACCCGTGTCGGAGACGCCGGCTACTGGCTGACGCTGAACATCGGCGACTCGCGCACGTACCGGTGGGCGCGCGGCCGCCTCGAGCAGATCAGCGTCGACCACTCCGTCGTCCAGGAACTGGTCGACTCGGGGCAGATGGACGCCGAAACCGCCGCGCGCCACGCACGGCGCAACGAGATCACCCGAGCGCTCGGGGCCGGCAGCGTCGGGCAGGCGGATTTCTGGATGCTGCCCGCGGAGAGCGGCGACCGCATCCTCGTCTGTTCGGACGGTCTGTCGACCGAGCTGGACGACGAGCGGATCGCCCGTATCCTCGACGAGGAGACGGAACCGCAGGATGCCGCGCAGCGACTGGTCCACGAAGCGTTGCTGCACGGTGGTCGCGACAACGTCACGGTCATCGTCATCGACGCGCTGGGCGACGGCGGTGACGATGTGTACGACACCGTGCCGTCCGCTCAGCCGGATGACGCAGACATAGACACCCGGCCGCGCGCAGCGGCCGCAGGGGGGAGAGCCTGATGGTCGAGGTCCGCTACGTTCCGGCGACGGGCGCGGAGCACTGGCGCGTCGCACTCGCGCCCGCAGCGGCCGTCGCCCTGCCCGCGAACGTGTCGATCCCGACGGTCGAGGCCGTGTGGCGCCGACTCGCGGAACGCGGCATCGGCGCCGTCATCGAGGCCCTCACCGGCGCGTTCGGCACCTCGCTGGCGGCTATCCCCGACTTCATCCTGGCCATCGTCGAGGGCGACGGGCTCCGCGTCGCGGTGCGCGGGCCGGTCGAGCTCGTCGTCGAGACCGAGTCCGGGCCGCTGTCCGTCTCGGGCCAGGGAGTCTCGACGTGGGTCGAACGTCACATCCCGGGTGTCCGGCGCGCGTCGGCTCTCTTCGCCGAGGCGGCCGACGAGGCCGCGTCGCTGCCCTTCGTCGAGGGCGTCGTCGCGGCAGACTCCGTCACCGTCGACCTGACGGATGCCCGGCCGGGCGTCCGCTCCGCGAGCCCCTTCGTCGCAGCGCCGACCGCGCCGGCGCCGCCCGCGGCAGAGCCCCCCGCGTCCGCGTCGCCTCCGGTGTCCACGCCGGTACCGGTCGCTGCGCCGGCATCCGCCGCCGAGCCGCAGCCCGAGCCGCCTATCGTCGCCGAGCCCGAGCCCGAGCCAGAGGCCGAGGCAGGGCCGGTGGACGATGACATCCCGTTCGACGAGTCGCCCGGCGCGCAGACGTTCGTCCCGCTCGGCGACACGGCCGCCGCCGACGAGCACGCGATGATCTGGGGAGAGACGGTGGTCCGGCCGACGCTGCCCTCCGAGCAGCCCGACGCGGCCGACGCGCCCCTTCCCGCCGATGACGCCACCGTCGTGTCCTCTCCCGCCGGCCCGGCCGGCGACCACGACGGCGAGACCGTCGCCGTCGCCGACATCCGCGGCGCGCGACGGGGCGAGCCGGCGGTCTACGAGTCGACCGAGATCGTCCCGGCTCGTCGCCTCGCGCGGGGCCGCATCCGTGTCTCGGACGGGCAGGTCGTCGAGCTCGACAACACCGTCATCGTCGGACGGCGCCCGCGGTCGTCGCGATCCACGGGCGACATGCTCCCCACGCTCGTCGCCGTCGAGAGCCCCGAGCAGGACATCTCGCGCAATCACGTGGAGATCCGGGCGGAGGGCGAGCACGTTCTCGTGGTCGACCTCGACACGACGAACGGCTCGGTGCTGCTGCGCGGCGGCAACGACCCGGTGCGGCTGCATCCGAACGAGCCGACGATGGTCGTCTCGGGTGACGTGCTCGACATCGGTGACGGCGTCACGATCGCCTTCGAGGATCTGCCGTGAGCGCAAAGCGGCCCCCGGCGCCGCCGCCCGAGCTGCCCGGGTTCACCTACCTCGAGCTGCTCGGTTCGGGCGGCTTCGCCGACGTCTACCTGTACGAGCAGCACCTGCCTCGGCGCAAGGTCGCGGTGAAGGTGCTGCTGCCGGAGCGGATGGCGGGCGGCTCGGTCGAGCAGTTCACCGCCGAGGCGAACGTCATGGCGATGCTGTCGACGCATCCCGCGATCGTGACGATCTACCAGGCCGGTCTCGCCGACGACCAGCGGCCGTATCTCGTGATGGAGAACTGCCCGCGGCCGAACCTGCAGGTGCGCTACCGCACCGCGGCGTTCTCGGTGGCCGAGGCGCTGCGCGTGGGCATCCAGGTCGCGGCGGCGGTCGAGACGGCGCACCGTGCCGGCATCCTGCATCGCGACATCAAGCCGGCCAACATCCTCGTGACGGAGTACAACCGCCCCGCGCTGACCGACTTCGGCATCGCGACGACGACCGACAGCGCCGATGAGACCGCGGGCATGTCGATCCCCTGGTCGCCGCCCGAGGCGTTCGGCGAGGGCATGGACTCGGGCGTGCGCTCGGACGTCTACGCACTCGGCGCCACGATCTACACGCTGCTGGCGGGCCGTTCGCCCTTCGAGCAGCCCGGCGGACGCAACGGCGCCGCCGATCTCATCCAGCGCATCGAGACCGCACCGCTCGAACCGCTCGACCGCGCCGACGTGCCGCCGTCGCTGCAGCAGGCGCTCGCTCGTGCGATGGCGAAGAGTCCCGCGGCGCGCTTCGACAGCGCGGTGGCGTTCGCCCGTGCGCTGCAGCGCGTTCAGATCGAGCTCGCCCATTCGGTGACGCCGATCGACATCCTCGACGATTCCCCCGACGCCGAGGAAGAAGAGGATGCCGACGGCGAGCTGACTCGCGTTCGCGGCATCGTGAGCATCGAGCCGACGACGGCGCCTCCCGCCGGGTCCACGCGACGCAAGGACGGGGCGGCCGCGACGTCGCCGTTCGCGCCGGCCGCCTCGGGATCGCCGTTCGCGCCGGCGGCCCCCGACGAGACCGTGCTGCGCCCCTCTGCGCGTGCCGGGCAGGACGCCACCGTCCGCCGTCCCCGCACGGTCGAGCCGGCCGCCGATCACACGGTGCAGCGCGGGGCGACGGCGTCCGCGGCGGCCGCGAGCGTGACGAGCCCGGACGCCGTCGCGCCGGGGGAGGGAACCCCCGCCGGGACGGCCGAGGATGTTGCACCGGGGCGCTCGCGCTCCTGGCTGTGGATCGCCCTCGGCGGCGTCGCCGCGGCGCTGGTCGTCGCCCTCGTCGTGGTGGCGAGCATGCTCCAGCCGTCTGCCCCTGCCGAGCCGCAGGCGAGCGAGTCGCCCTCCAGCGCCCCGCAGGACCCGCTCGCCGGTTTCGTGCCGCGTGTGGGCGACCTCGCGGGTGCTGCGGCGGGTGCCGACGTCACGTTCACGTGGACCAACCCGAACCCCGCCGAGGGCGACTCGTACCTCTGGTACCCGGTCACGCTCGACGGCGCGAGCGCACCGCAGCGCGTCGAGGACGAGACCGTCACCGTGCCGGCCGACCCGTCGGGCCGGACCTGCATCGAGGTGCAGCTCGTGCGCGCGAACGGCGGAGCGGGCGATGCCGTGCGGGGATGCACGCCCTGACGCCGCGTCAGCCGCGGCCGGGCTTGTCCTGATCGCGCTTGCTCTCCCGCTCCTCGGCCTTCTTCTGCTCGTCGGCGTCCTTCTTCGCCTCCTGCTCGGCCTTCTTCGCCTCCTGCTCGGCCTTCTTCGCCGCTTCCTCGGCGGCCTTCCGGTCTGCCTCCGACCCCGGTCCTGGGCCGGTGGTGTCCTCCACCGGCGCGGCGGGCTGCTCACCGGACTGGTCCGATTGATCGGTCACGACGGTGGCGGGCTCGGTCTCGTCGGTGGGCGCCGGCTCCGGGACGGGAGACTCCTCGGTGTCGGCGGGAGTGGTCGGCGGGGTCTCGGGCGCCGCGCCCGCGAGCCCGAGGCCCGTGATCGCGGCCGCCGCGAGAGCGGCTGCGGCGAGCCCGCCGATGAGGCCGAGCCGCGCTCGCGAGGGGCGACGACGCGCTGACGGGGCCGGATCGGCTGCAGCGTCGGGAAGGATCCGCGTCGGGCTGGTCCCAGCCGTGACAGCCGTCGCCGGGACCGTAGCCGCCGCGACCGCGGCAGGGACGACGGGACGCGCCGGCGTCGCGGGTGCGCGGGCCAGATCGGATGCCGCCGCGAAGACCTCGGCCGCGCTGGGGCGGTCCTCCGGCCGCATAGCGGTCATGCGGCGCAGCAGGGCGACCCACGCGGGGTCGAGCGTGTCGGGAATCTCGGGTGCGACGGTGAGCCGTGCGAGTGCTTCGCCGAATCCCTCGGCGCGCGGAAAAGCGCGCTGGCCGGTCAGCGCTTCGAGCATGACCAGGCCGAGCGCGTAGATGTCGGCGGGCGGAGCGGGCGGCGCCCCGGTGAGCTGTTCCGGGGAGAGGTATGCGGCCGTTCCGATGACCGTTCCCGGCTGGGTGAGCCGAGCGGCATCCACGAGAACCGAGATCCCGAAGTCGGCGAGCTTCGCGCCCGATCGGCTGCCGAGGGGCGGCACCGGCGCCAAGAGGACGTTCGACGGCTTGATGTCGCGGTGCACGATGCCCGCGTCGTGCACGACGTGGAGCGCCTCGGCGAGGTCAGCCGCGAGAGCCGCCGCGTCACCGGCCGGGAGAGGCCCCTCGGCGATGCGCGCCGCGAGGGTCGGGCCCTCGACGAACTCCATGACGAGGTACTCGGCCCGGCCCGGCGCCAGCTGCGCGTCGTAGAGCGTCACGAGAGCGGGGTGGTTGAGCGAGGCGAGCACGGTCATCTCGCCGCGCGCGCGGGACGAGGTGCTCGCTCCCTCCATCTCGGGTCGCAGCAGCTTGATCGCCACGGTGCGTCCGAGGAGGACGTCCTCGGCCCGGTGGACCCGGGCCATGCCGCCGTGGCCGACGCATTCGCCCAGCAGGTATCGACCGTCGAGCATCGCCTCCGTGGGCGGAGGTTCGTTCGTGACCATGGCGTCTCCCTGCGACCGCATCCCCGGGTCGGATCGGCCACGCTCAACGGTAGAGTCCGTCCGGCCGCATGCCAGGGTCTTGACACCGGACGGCGGAGCGGGGCGGATGCCGCGTCTCAGCGCACGAGCGTCGTGAGCGCCCGATCGATGCGGGTGACGACCGCGTCCGGTGCTGAGACGGCGGCGAGCTCGTCGCGCAACCGGCTGCCCGGGACCCACCGGATGTAGGCGTCGAACTCCGTCGCCATCTCGGGGGAGTGCTCGGCGATCGACCGGGACACCAGGGCACAGGCATCCGGGGTGTCCGCGATCGCGGTGAGGTCGGAGTCGACGCCGATCGCGGCGGGGGCCCGGACGCCCGCGGTCGCGTTCCAGGTGTGGATCCCGGCGCCCGCCTCGAAGGGCGCGCGGTCGCCGAGGTCGACGAGTGCCGTGACCCCGTGCGGGACGCGCGCGTGGACGCGCACCCGCTCGCGGTGGGCGGCATCCCGCTCCCACGCCACCGAGGCGCGCCCCCGCGGGGTGTCGTGCGTGACGCTCGCGTGCTCCAGTGACGAGACGAACCACGGCTGGATTCGCAGCCGCCCCCAGCCGGGTTCGGCGCACGCGAGCCCCCCGATGCGTCGGTGCAGCACATCGCCGACGGAACCGAGTGCGTAGTGGTTGAGCGAGGTCATGCCGGAGGGATGCAGCGAGCCGTCGGGGCGGACGGCATCCCATCGCTCCCACACCGTCGTCGCATCCTGCGACAGCGGATAGAGCCAGGAGGGGCACATGGTCTGGAGCAGCAGCCGTTCGGCGGCCCAGGCCTGCCCCTCCGACAGCAGGGCGTCGAGGACCAGCGGCGTCCCGAGGAATCCCGTCGCCGTGCGGTAGCCGCCGGCGCGGAGAAGGAAGGCGAGACGCTCCGCCGCCGCGCGGCGCAACGCGGCCGGGAGCAGCTCGAACTCGAGCGCGAGGGCGTACGCCGTCGGGGCGTCGGAGGCGAGGCGGCCGCGCGGCGTGACATACGCCGCGACGAACGCATTGCGCACGTCGTCGGCGAGGGCGGCGTAGCGGGCAGACGTCTCCGCTTCGCCCGAGAGGGTCAATGCGTCGGCGGTCAGCCGCACAGAACGTGCGAGGTAGGCCGTGGCGACGAGCCCGGGGTCGGTCTTCGCCTTGTCGGGGCGGGCGGAGGTGGGATCAAGCCAGTCGCCGTACTGGAACCCGCGCTCCCACAGCCGGCCCGGCCCGGCGGCATCCGCGACGGTGTCGACCCACGCCCGCATCGGACCCGTCATGCGTTCGAGCAGAGACCGGTCGCCGAACCGCTCGTGCAGCACGGTCGGGATGACAGTGACGGCGTCGCCCCAGCCGGCGGCCATCGTCTCGCCGAGCCGCCCGAGCGTCTGCGGGACGACCGTCGGCACCCGCCCGTCCCGCGCGCGCTGCTCGGCCGCGACGTCGTCGAGCCACGACGCGAAGAACGCGTCCGCGTCGAAGAGGGATGCCGCGGTCGGGGCGAACACCTGGGCGTCGCCCGTCCAGCCGAGTCGCTCGTCGCGCTGCGGGCAGTCGGTCGGCAGCGAGAGGGCGTTTCCCGCGAAGCTCCGCACGATGTTCTCGTGCAGGCGGGTGAGGCGCTCGTCGGAGCACGAGAACCATCCCGTCCGCGTCATGTCGGTGTGGAGCACGACGGCGGTGACGTCTGCCGGGTCGAGCGCGCCCGGGTAGCCGGTGACTTCGACGTAGCGGAACCCGTGGAAGGTGAAGCGCGGCTCGCAGACGGTGTCGGCGGCGCCGTCGAGGATGAACGTGTCGGTCGCCGCGGCGGCGCGGAGCGGCCGGGTGCTCAGCCGCCCGCCCTCGAGCACCTCGGCGTGCCGCAGTGTGATCCGGGTGCCGGCCGGGCCCGAGACGCGCAGCCGCACGCGTCCGACGATGTTCTGGCCGAAATCGAGCAGGATGCGATCCGCATCGGCGCTCTCGGGCATCGCGACGACGGGCAGGGAGCGGATGCGGCGCACGGGCTCGACGTCGATCACCTCGGGCTGCCGGTCGGGTTCGGACAGTGCGGGTGTCGCCCACGTGGCATCGTCGAATGCGGCGGCATCCCACCCGCGCGGATGCCGCCGCAGGTCGATCTCGTCGCCGGCGTAGATGCCGCTCGAGACGAGGTCGCCGTCGCCGGTCAGCCGCCAGCGCGCGTCGGCCCGGATCTCCTCGACCCGGCCGTCGCGGTGGCGGAGCCGCAGCAGGGGTGCGACGGCGGCCTGATCGCCGTAGAAGCGCTCCGCCGTCTCGCCGAACCCGTACGACTCGGTGTACCAGCCGCCCGCGACCTCCATCGCGAGGACGTTCGCCACGCCGGGGCGGACGAGGGAGGTGACATCGGTCAGGTGCAGGGGGAGGCGGTGCTGGTACGCCGTCCAGCCGGGGCTCAGCACGGCGTCGTCGACGTCGGCGCCGTTGAGGCGCGCGTGGTACACGCCGTGCGCCGCCACCTGGAGCTCGGCGGCGACGACCGTCTCGGCGACCGTGAACTCGCGCCGGGCGAGGAACGGCTGGGCGGCACGGCCGGGGTCGGCGAGGCGCAGGAAGGGGGCGGACCAGGCTCCGGCGGGAAACCCGGCACGGACCTCGCAGGGTTCCGACCACGGGCTCGCCATGCCATCGGCACCGACGACGCGCGCCTCGAGGGCGTGCGTGCCACCGGCGCGGAGCGGGGCGAAGGGCCAGTCCTCGAGGATGCCGTAGGGCGACGCGACCGCGACGGCGGCGCCGTCGAGCCGGAGCTCGGCACGGACCGCCACCCACTCGGCGGGTGCTTCGACCAGCCACGACACGGGCGGTCGCGGCGAGGCGGCGACGGAGATGTCCCGTCGCCGTCCCACGCGCAGGGCGACGACGCGCGGCTCGCGCGCGACGCTCACGACCGGGGAGCCCGGCGACGTGTCAGCAGGAGCGCGATCCCGCCCGCCCCGGCGGCCACTGCGGCGCCGAGCCACGCGAGCGGTGCCGCCCCGCCCGTGCTCGCCAGCGCGCGGGCTCCGTTGGCCCCGGCGGTGGTTGCGTTCCCGCCGGTGGCACCGGGCGCCGCCGAGCCGCCGTCGCCCGGTGCCGCTGGCTGCCCCGGTTCGACGGGCGGTTCGACCACCGGGGCCGGCGCGAGCAGCCGCACGGCGGTGAACTCGCCCGAGTCCTTCTCGCCCGCGATGCCGCCGCCCCAGGAGAGGAAGCCGGCGCGCCCGGCTCGGTCTGCCTCGTTGACGATCGCGGCGCTGCTCAGCAGGGATGTCGCCCTGTCGACGCCGCGCAGCAGACGCCACGGGATCGCGGTCTCGTACACGGTGCGCCCGGCGGCGTCATCGCGCGAGATGGCCACGGGAGCCCCCGGGACGGGACCGGCGCCCGCGTCGACGGAGAGCCAGCGGTACAGCTGCGGGCCGGCGCTCGTGAGCGCCATGCCGAACTCGTGCCAGGTCGTCGCGGCACCCGGAGCGCCGCCGGCGACGGTGAACTGGATGGAATCGCCCTGCCAGATGTTCGCGCCCTGCGCGGGCTGGTCGTGCACGTCGTCCGTGACATCGGCCGAGAAGTACAGATACTCCTCGTCCCACGTGAGCCAGGCGACGGCGGACTGGTCGAAATCGTCGTCGGCCTCCGGGTTGGCGGTGAAGGCGATCGGCGTGACGCCGTCGAGGTCGTCGAGCGTGCCGTCGACGGTGATCGTGCGATGAGCGGCCGGCAGAGCGGATGCCGCATCGACGGGGGCGACGCGCCCCGAGGCCGTCAGCGTCACCCCGTCGACGACCGCCGTCGCCGTGAAGGCGGCGGGTCCGGCCAGCGTGTCGAGCGGGATGTCGACGACGACATCCGAGCCGGCATCGACGATCGCCGGAGCCTCCGGCTGTCCACCGGCATCGCCGAGCGTGTACGACACCGCGTCGAGGGCACGGGCGGTGGCGGACGCGTTGATGACACGGATGCGGAGCACCGAGGCGCCCTCCGCCGTGACGGCCTGCGCGGCCTGCAGCGACACGGGTTCGCTCACCGCCGCGGCGGCGCGGAGCGTGCCGGCGTAGCGGTCGCCCTCGTAGACGCGCGCGCTCGTCTCGTACGTCCCCACGGTCGCGGGAGCCGGGAACGAGACCGTCGTGCTCACGGTCGCGCCGGGGGCGGTGGTCTGCGTCGCCTCGGTCCCGTCCGGCAGCACGAGACGCCAGGACGATGCGGCATCCGCACGGCCCGCCACGGTCCACGAGCCCGTCACGGGGGCTCCGACGACACCCGCATCGAGCGTCAGGCCGGCATCGGTCTGCGCGATGGCGGTGACGTCACCGCGGACGTACAGCGGTTCGGTGCCGGTCGGTGCCAGCACCGGGGCGCCGGCGCCGCCGGTGACGGTCTCGGTGTCGCCGAACATCGTCGTCAGGTCGGCGGACCCGGCGACCTCGAGCGACACCGTCTGCGGCGCGTCGGACCACAGCACGTGCAGGGGCCCGTCGGCGGTGTCGAATCGCACGTGGCGCAGGCCCGGCAGCGGTTCGTCGCGCTCGGCGAACGTCGCCGTCGCGAGGGCGTCGGCGGCCACGGAGTAGGCGGCGAACGAGGGCTTCGGCGTGAAAGCGCCCAGAGCGTCGTCGGGGTGGTGCAGGAGCCCGAAGTTCTCTTCCGTCTCGGCGTCGTCGACACCGTCGTTGACGAGGTCGTACACGTAGTACCGGGCGGCATCATGGGCTGCCGCGATCACAGCCGACTTCGCGATGTCGGCCGCCTGCTGACGCTCGGACACGGCCCGCGCGTTGGTTCCGGTGGGCCAGCCGTGCTCGGTGATCCACAGCGGCTTCGACTCGCCGCCGTTGTAGCGGCGCACCAGGGCGTCGATGCGCGTCAGGGTCTCATCGAGGGCGTCGGCTCCGACGGGGTAGCTGTAGGGGTGCAGGACGATGCCGTCGAGGTGATCGAGCGCGCCGAGCTGGAACGTCCGCTCGAGCCAGTCGGTGTTGAGGTTGGCCACGGCGGGGCCGATGACCGGCAGATCGGGGGCCGCCGTCTTGATCGCGGGAGCCGCGGCGGAGAGCAGGGCGACGTAGTCCTCGGGTGAGACGTTGGTGTTGCCGCCGAGCCCGAGATCCCACTCGTTCCACACCTCGATGCCGGTGGACATGTCGCCGAACTCCGCGGCCATCGCCGCGGCATAGGCGGCGTAGGCGGCGACCGCGTCGGGGCTGACAGGGCCGTTTCCCGCGTCGTAGAGCGGATTTCCGTACCCGGCGAGCAGCAGCGGGCGGATCCCCTGCTCGCGGGCGGGGTCGAGGAACACGGCGCGGGCGCGCGACCAGTCGTACACGCCCGGCTGCGTCTCGACCTCGCTCCAGTAGACCTCGTCGCGCAGCTGGGCGAAGCCGCCCGCGGTCAGCGCCTGCATCGACGCCGGGTCCCAGGACTGCCCGTAATGGGTGGCGGCGCCGAACCGGTCGGTCGCCGAGGCGGCGGCATCGGTGTCGGGGAGGATCGCGAACGTCGTCGCGGCGCTCGTCGATCCGTCGCCGGCCGCGGTCACCTCGAGGCGGTACCAGCCGCGCTCGGTGACAGCGGGGGCCAGGACGCCGTCGGCGGGCTCCGTGCCGTCGTCGATGACCTCGCCCCAGCCGTCCACGACGCGCCAGGCGATCGTCGGAGCGGTCGTGTCGTATCCGAACGACACGGCGTCGCCGGCGTGGAAGAGATTGCCCCAGGCATCGGGCCGGATCGACACCGCGGGCGCGTCTGCGGAGGCCGGCGCGGCGAACGCGACGCCCGCGGTGGCGGCGAGCGCGAGTGCGGCGGTTGCGGCGACGAGCCGCGGGACGGGATGGGGGGAAGGATGCTTCGGCACGCGGTGCTCCTCATCGAGTGTTCGCGGATGGTGGACCCGTAGGAAAATCGTTTGTCCAGCGGGCAGTTTGGCCGGGAGGCGTGCACTCTGTCAACACTCTGCTCGACACGAAGCCCGATTCTTAGGGCGAGCACGCGCTGGGAGATTTTTGTTTTGACGTGTCGGGGCCAGAGGTGCTAGACATCGGAGAGCAATCGTTTTTCCTGCTTGCCACTCACACCTAGGAGTTTCAATGACGAAACGTTTCCGTTCCGTCGCGGCCGCGATCGCCATCGGCGGACTGTCCGTCGCCGCCCTCGCCGGCTGCAGCAGCGACGCGGCCGCGCCCGCCGACGGCACCGTCACGATCGAGATCGGCGACCGCCCGACCGCCGACCGGCCGGAGGACCGCGCCTACTTCGACGAACGCGTCGCCGCGTTCGAGAAGGCGAACCCCGACATCGACCTGCAGCCGGTCGAGACGGGCTACGACGCCTCGACGTTCCAGGCGCTCGCCGCCGGCGGCAGCCTGCCCGACGTCATGAGCGTGCCGCTCACCGAGCCGCAGGGGCTCATCAAGCGCAACCAGGCAGCCGACATCACCGACGCGCTCGAGAGCGAGGGGCTGCTCGACTCGCTGAACCCGACCATCCTCGCCCTCACGAAGAACAGCGACGACCGTGTCTTCGCGATCCCGACGAACGCGTACTCCTTCGGGCTCGTCTACAACCGTGATCTCTTCGCCCAGGCGGGCCTCGACCCCGAGAACCCGCCGAAGACCTGGGACGAGGTGCGCGAGGCGGCGAAGAAGATCAGCGACGCCACCGACGCCGCCGGCTTCTCCGTGCTGACGACCGCCAACACGGGCGGGTGGCAGTTCACCGGCATGACCTACTCGTTCGGGGGGACGGTCGAGAACGAGGACGGCTCGAAGGCCACCTTCGACGACGCCCCGTCGAGCGACGCCCTCGAGCTGCTCCAGACGATGCGCTGGGACGACGGCACGCTGCCGGAGAACACCCTCTACGACGTGCAGTCGCAGGGGCAGGACTTCGCCGCCGGCAAGATCGGCATGATCCTCGGCGCCAGCGACTCGTACTACAACGTCGTGCAGAACCTGAAGCTGCCCGCCGAGCAGTTCGGCATCGGCGGCATGCCGCAGTCCGGCGGCACGCAGGGGACGCTGAGCGGCGGCACGGTGCAGATCGTCAACCCGAACGCGAGCGACGCCGAGAAGACCGCGGCCGTGAAGTGGGTGGAGTTCTTCTACCTGCAGCGCTTCCTCGACGAGGACACGGCCGTCGAAGACGCTCGCGCGTCGAGCGAGGCCGGGTCGGTCACGGGTCTCCCGGGTCTGCCGGTCGTCAACGCCGATCAGTACTCCGAGTACTTCACCTGGATCGCCGACTACATCAACGTCCCGAGCGCGAACTTCACCCCCTACCTCGAGGCGTCGGCCGACATCCCGATCGTGCCCGAGCCCGTGAACAACGCGCAGGAGGTGTACGGCGCACTCGACACCGTCGTCCAGACGGTGCTCACCGACAAGGGCGCCGACATCCCCGCTCTTCTCTCCACCGCTCAGAGCGACGTCCAGTCCCGCCTGAGCCGCTGACCCGACGGGGCGGGCCGATGACCTCGGCCCGCCCCCGACCGGAGGACCCCCATGACCGACGTGAGACCGCGGACCCGGATGGCGACACCCTCGTCCGCATCCCCTGAGCCCGCGCCGTCGCGGCGCCGCCGGCGGTGGCGTCCCAGCCTGACGGCGCTCGCCATCGCGGCGCCCGCGATCCTCGTCTTCCTGTACTTCTCGTGGGGACCGATCGTCAGCTCGCTCGCCATGAGCGTGCAGCGCGTCGTCATCGGCGGCGAGAGCAGCTTCGTCGGGTGGGAGAACTTCGCCTACGTGCTGTCCGACCCCGGACTTCCGCAGGCGACCCTGAACACGATCTACTACACGGTCCTCGCCGTGCTGTTCGGCTTCCCGGTGCCGCTGGCCCTCGCGGTCTTCATCTCCGAGATGCGCTCGCGCAGCTGGTACTTCAGCGCGCTGGCGTACCTGCCGGTGATGGTGCCGCCGGTCGTCGCGATCCTGCTGTGGAAGTTCTTCTACGCCCCCGACGCCGACGGCCTCTTCAACACCGTGCTCGGCTGGGTCGGCATCGGCCCCCTTCCCTGGCTCAACTCGACGGCGACCGCGATGCCCTCGATCGTCCTCGAGACGACGTGGGCCGGCGCGGGCACGGCGATCATCATCTACATCGCGGCCCTCACGAGCATCCCCTCCGAGCTCTACGAAGCCGCCGAGCTCGACGGCGCCGGCATCTGGCGCCGCGTCTGGCACGTCACTCTGCCGCAGATGCGCGGCATCATCGCGACGATGCTGCTGCTGCAGGTCATCGGCACGATGCAGATCTTCACCGAGCCGTTCCTCTTCACCGGCGGCGGGCCGCAGGGCGCCACCAAGACGCTGCTCATGACGATCTACGACTACGCCTTCGTGCGCGTCGACTACGGCGCAGCGACCGCGCTGAGCGTGCTGCTCGCCGCATCGCTCGGCCTGCTGTCGCTCCTCTACTTCCGACTGACCCGACGCTGGAGCCGAGCATGAGCGCCCTTCTTCCCGCGCGGCGGCTCGCCCGGCGTCGCGACGTCGCACCGGACCCGCTGTCGCGCACGAACATCTCCGACAGCGACCGCCGGCGACCCTCGGTGCGCGTGTGGCTCGGCATCGGGCAGGCCGTCGTGCTGGCGGGGCTGCTGATCGCCGGACTCGGCCCGCTCATCTGGCTCGCGCTCGCCGCGGTCTCGCCGACGCAGGACCTCATCCGCGGTCCGTTCTCGTTCTTCTCCAGCGGCACCGTGCAGTGGGAGAACCTCGCGATCGCGTGGGAGCGCGGCCGCATCGGCCATTACCTCACCAACACCGCGATCCTCGCTGCGGGCTCGGTCGTTGTCACGCTCGTCGTCTCGACGACGGCCGCCTTCGTCATCACCGTGCTCCGCCCGCGCTGGGGCAAGCTGCTCTCCGGAGCGATCCTCGCGACCCTGTTCATCCCCTCGATCGTCTCGCTCGTGCCGCTGTACCTCACGGTGCGCGAGCTGCCGGTGCTGGGCGTCTCGCTCATCAACACCTGGTGGGCGGTGTGGCTGCCCGCGGGAGCCGCCGCGTTCAACGTGCTCATCATCGCCCGGTTCCTCGAGGCGATCCCCGCCGACCTCTACGAGGCGGCCCGCATCGACGGCGCCGGCCCGCTCCGCATCCTGTGGAGCATCGTGCTTCCGCTGTCGCGACCGATCCTCGGGGTCGTGGGCCTCCTGACGGTCGTGGCGTCGTGGAAGGACTACCTGTGGCCCCTCCTCGTGCTGCCCGACCCCGACAAGCAGCCCGTGTCGGTGGCGCTGCCCCGCCTCGCCGACCAGACCGAGCTGAGCGTGCAGATGGCCGCCCTGTTCCTCTCGCTGATCATCCCGGTGGCGCTGTTCCTGATCTTCCAGCGGCAGTTCCTGCGCGGTGCGAGCATGGCGGGCGGGGTGAAGGGATGAGCCGCATCCTCGTCACCGGCGCCGACGGCGAGATCGGTCGCGCGGTCAGCGACCACCTCGTCGCGAGCGGCCACCAGGTCACCGCGTTGTCGCTCGCGTTCAGCGGAGACCACCCCGCCGACCGCCGGATCACCGGCGACGCGACCTCGCGGGCCGACGTCGAGGAGGCGATGCGCGACGCCGACGCGGTGGCGCACTTCGCCGCCATCCCGCATCCGAGCCTCGGCACCCCGTACGACGTCTTCCGCGTCAACACGTCGGCGACGTTCAACGTGCTCACGCGCTCCGCCGAGGCGGGTGTGCGCCGGGCGGTCATCGCCAGCAGCATCAACGCCATCGGATACCCGAACAATCCGCACGACACGTTCCCGCCGGCGTTTCCGCTGGATGCCGAGACGCCGCCCGACATCGCCGACGCCTACTCGCTGTCGAAGCTCGCCGACGAGGCCACGGCCCGGTACGCGCACCGGCGCTACGGCATCGACGTCGTCGCGCTGCGGTTCCCGCTGGTGAAGTGGCCGCACGTCCTGCACGAGGTCGCCGACGAGGTGCGGGCCGACCCCGCGCGCATGGCCCGCGAGGGCTGGGCGTACCTGACGATGTCCGACGCCGTGCGCGCGATCGAGCGGGCGCTGCGGGCTGATGTCGCGGGCGCCGTGGTCGTGCCGCTCAGCGCTCGCGACACCCTGCTCGACGTCCCGACCGCCGAGCTGCTGCGTCGTTACGCACCGGGTGCCCGGCCGCCCGCGCGCATCTCGGGTCGCGAGGCGCTCGTCGACCTGACGACGGCGCGGACGGTGCTCGGCTTCGAGCCCCGCGAGTCGATCCACGACGGCACCGCCACCCCCTACCCGGCACTCGTGAGGAGCGACCGATGACGACAGAGCCCACGACGTTCGATCAGCCCTGGATGCCGCGCGAGAACGTCCGCATCACGGATGTGCGGGCGATCGTGACGGCGCCCGAGGGCATCCCGCTGGTGGTCGTGCGCATCGACACCGACCAGGACGGACTGTGGGGATACGGCTGCGCGACCTTCACGCAGCGCTGGCAGGCCGTCGTGGCCTTCCTCGACCACCTGCGTCCCCTGCTCGTCGGGCGCTACCCCGGCGACATCGAAGACCTGCTGCGCCTGGTGCGGTTCACCGGCTACTGGCGCGAGGGGCCGGTCGGCAACAACGCGCTCTCGGGCATCGACATGGCGTTGTGGGACATCGCCGGCAAGCGCGCCGGGATGCCGGTGTACGAGCTGTTCGGCGGGCGGGTTCGCGCTGCGGCCGACACCTACCTGCACGCCGAGGGCGCCGATCTCGACGAGACCACGGCGCACGCGCGCGAGCTCATGGCCGCCGGCCAGCGCCACGTGCGCATCCAGACCGGCCAGCAGGGCGTCGGACATTACGGCGCCCCGCCCGTCGCGGGGTCCTTCGCGTGGGCGAAGAACCCCGCGGGCTGGCGGGTCGAGGACTATCTCGTCCGCACGCCGGAGCTCTTCGCCCACGTGCGCGAGGCCCTCGGCGACGGCGTCGAGCTGCTGCACGACGTCCACTCGCGGCTCACTCCCGCGACCGCGATCGCCCTCGCCCGTTCGCTCGAGCCGTACCGGCCCTTCTTCCTCGAAGACGTGCTCGCCCCCGAGCACTGGCACCGCCTCGCCGAGGTGCGGGCCGCGTCACCGGTGCCGATCGCGGTCGGCGAGCTCGCGACATCCTTCACCGACGCCGCCCGTCTCATCCGCGAGCATCACGTGGACTACATCCGCAGTCACCTCTCGGATGTCGGGGGCGTCAGCGCCGCGCGCCGGCTCGCCGTCCTCGCCGACATCGAGGGGGTGAGGACGGCCTGGCACTCGCCCGGCGACGCCTCGCCGTTCGCCGTCGCCGCGGCGGTCGCACTCGACGTGACCTCGCCGGCGTTCGGCATCCAGGAGGGGCACGTCTACAACGACGAGACCCACGAGGTCTTCCCCGGCATGATCGACATCGTCGACGGCTGGCTGACGCCCAACGACGCCCCCGGCTGGGGCATCGAGATGGACGAGGCCGCCGCCGCACGCTTCCCCGCCGGCCTCTCGGGCCACGACGCGTGGGCGGCGGGCGTTCGCGCCCCCGACGGCGCCCTCATCGCGCCCTGATCGCCGCTGCTCGCACTCCCGAATCCCGAACTCCGCATTCCTCCAACCCGAAAGAGATCCATGACCACGTGGTCGATCGCGCCCTCGGGGCGCTGGCTGCTGCACCGCGGCGAACCGACGTTCCTCCTGGCCGACACCGTCTGGGCGGCCTTCGGCGGGCCCACCGAGAACGAATGGCTCGACCATCTCGAGCTCCGGCGGCGCCAGGGTTTCAACGCGCTGCTGATCAGCGTCCTGCCCATCGAGCACGACCGGTCGACGGGAACGCGTTCGCCGTACGCCCTGCGCGACGGCGCCGTCGACTTCGCGGCCGGCGATCCCGACTACTGGACTGTCGCGGAGCGCATGCTCGAGCAGGCTCGCGAGAGCGGCTTCACGCCGATGCTCGTCCTGCTGTGGAACAACTTCGTGCCGGGCACGTGGGGCTCGCGCCTCACTCCGGATCACGTCCTGAGCGCCGAGCAGACCGACACCTACGTCCGCGAGATGGTCGCGCGGTTCCGCCGCTTCGATCCGATCTGGATCGTGTCGGGCGACGACGACCTCGACGACGATGTCGCGCTGAAGCGGTACAGCTCGGTCGCGGCGCTGCTGCGCGAGGTGGCACCCGGCCAGCTCGTCACGTGGCACGACACCCCCACGGCGCGGATGCCGCAGCCGCTGGCCGACAGCGGACTGGTCGACTTCCACGCCCTGCAGTCGGGGCACAACGAGGCGTGGGAGACCCTGCCCGCCGACCTCACCCACTACTACCGGGCGCTCGACGTCGCACGACCGATCATCAACCTCGAGCCCTGCTATGAGGGACTCGGACGCTTCCGCGGCGCCGCGCGGCATTCGGCCGCCGACGTCCGTCGTGCGAGCTGGACGGGCGTCGTCTCCGGCGCGGCCGCAGGCCTCGGGTACGGCGCGCACGGCGTGTGGTCGTGGCATCGTCGCGGCGAGGGCTTCTCGGCCGAAGACGTGCACGGCGCGCCCTTCCCGTTCTCCGTCGCCGCCGCGTTCCCGGGCGCCGACGACGTCGCCTACCTCCGCCGGGTCGTCGACGCGGAACAGCTGCGGGGCCTCGACGCGGCCCCCGATCTGCTCGTCGCCGAGCCCTCCGGGGCCGTCGCCGGACGCACTCCCGGCGGCACGATCGCCGTCTACGCGCCCACGCCCTTCGTGCTCACCCTCGCGCTCGACGACGCCGAGGCTGCCGGCCTCGAGGTCACCGTCCATGATCTGGCCGCACGGCGGCCGGACGCCGCGCGGTGGACGGCGGTGGACGGCGGCATCCGGCTCGAGCAGCCCGAGTTCACCGGCGACGCACTGTTCGTGCTGCGCCCCGCTCGCAGCGGGGCCGAACGATGAGCGGCCGGATCGTGACGTTCGGCGAAGCGCTCGCCACCGCCACCGTCGACGAGGCGGGAACCCTGACGCCGGCGACCGTCGCGGGCGCAGAGCTGAACACCGCGGTCGGCCTCGCCCGTCTCGGGCACGATGTCGCGTGGGCCTCACGGCTCGGCGACGACGTCTTCGCCGGGCTCGTGCGCGAGACCCTGCGCGCCGAGGGCATCGAAGATCGGTTCGTCGTGGCGGCTCCGGGGGAGCAGACGGGGCTGATCGTCAAGCAGCGCCTGGGCGACGGCGACATCCGTTCGGAGCACTATCGCGCGACGAGCGCCGCGAGCCGGCTGCGCTCGGACGATCTGCCGGCGGCTGCGCTCGACGGAGCCGACTGGCTGCACGCGACCTGCATCACCCCCGCCCTCGGCACCGGCCCGAAAGGGCTGTTCGAGAACGTCCTGCACGAGGCGTCGATGCGCGGCATCCCGATCTCGCTCGACGCCAACCACCGGCGGCAGCTGATGACGGAGGACGAGCTCCGAGCGGTCGTCGACGATTGGCTCGACGTCGTCGACACCTTCTTCTGCAACGAGGACGAGGCGCGCATCCTCACCGGGACGACGTCGACGGATGCCGCGGTCGACGCGCTCGCTCGGCGCGGTCCCCGCGTCGTCGTGGTCAAGCTCGGCGGTCGCGGTGCGATGGCCGGAGACGCCGAGGGCCGCCGCTTCACGCCCGCCTCGGCGGTCGCTGCGCCGACGCATCCCGTGGGAGCGGGCGACGCCTTCGCGGCAGCGTGGATCTCGTGCACCCTGCGGGGCTACACCGTCGACGCGGCGCTGCCGGTCGCGGCGTGGTGCGCGGCCCGGGTGGTCGCCGATCCCGGAGATCATGACGGTTTCCCGCGTCGCGCCGAGCTCGACGCGTTCGAAGCGGCGCAGCGCGAGGTGGCGGAGGCGGGACGATGACCGCGAACGTGCGCGCTGCTCTCGCCGCCGCTGCCGTCGTCGCCGTGCTGCGGGCTCCGTCGGAGGCTGAGCTGCGTCGGCAGATCGACTTCGCCGTCGAGGCGGAGCTGCCGGTGCTCGAGATCACGGCCACGACCCCGGGGTGGGACCGCGTGCTGGCGGAGATCGCCGGCGACACCGTGTTCGATCGCATCCTGCTCGGTGCGGGAACCGTCACGACGGCGGCCCAGGCCGAGGCGGCGCGGGACGCCGGAGCACGCTTCCTCGTGTCGCCCACGGTCGTCGGGGATGCCGTGCGCACGGCGGCCGGCGAGGCGGCCTTCATCGCCGGCGGATTCACCCCGACCGAGCTGCGTGCCGCAGCCGGGACGAGCGGCCTGGCGAAGCTGTTCCCCGCCGCGAGCGGGGGTCTCGCGCACCTGCGCGCCGTACGCGACGTCCTCCCCGACGTCGCCATCATGCCGACCGGCGGCATCGGCATCGACGACGCCGCCGACTGGATCGCTGCGGGCGCGATCGCCGTGGGCATCGGCGGCGGGCTCTTCCGCGAGCCGGTCGATCGCGTGCGCGGGCTGGTCGCATCGCTCCGGCGGACGCCATGACCCGCGTGCGCATGGGGTCGGACGACCTCGTCGCGGTCGTCGAGTCGGACGGGGCCCGCATCTCGTCACTGCGCCACCTGCCCACCGGCCGTGAGCTGCTGGCCTCGACGCCCTGGGCCGACGACCCCGCCGATGCCTTCGTCATGGCCGACTCCAGCGCGCAGTGGCATCGCGCCTACCGCGGCGGGTGGCACCTGCTGCTGCCGCGCGCGGGCGACAGCCCCGCCACGGCTTCCCCGCCGCAGCCGTTCCACGGCGAGGCCGCGTGGCGCACCTGGCGGCTCACGGGCAGCCGGAACGCCTGTCGTGCTTCGGTCGTCCTGCGGACCCTCCCGCTCGCGATCGACCGCTGGATGTCGGTCCGCGCGAACATGCTCGTGATCGAGACCGCGGTCCGCAACGTGGGGAGCGAGCCGGTGAACCACGGGTGGGCCGAGCACCCGGCGTTCGCGGGCGACCTGTTCGGCCCGGCCTCCACGGTGCGCACGGGTGATCGCGTCGTGCGGCTCGACCCGGCTCCCGCGGCATCCTTCGCCGACCTCGCCGCGCCCACCGGCGACGTGACGATCACCGCGCCCGAGGCCGGGGTCGAGGTCGCGCTGAGCTGGGACGCGTCGCTGCTGCCGCGGCTCTACGTCTGGCAGGAGCAGCGGGGGAGCGCCGGTTTCCCGTGGTGGGGTGCGATGGACGCCGTCGGGCTCGAGCCGGCCGCCGACCCCTACGGCACGCCTCTCGACGCGCTCGGCTCCCTGAGTCTCGCTCCCGGCGAGACCCGGGAGTCCGTCATCTCGGTGCGCGTCGATCAATTGAGCGATGTGGCGTCGGAGGCGACGTCATAGACTCGGAGCGAGATGGCGAGAAAAGCGATTTCCCTCCGTGACGTTGCGGCTGTCGCCGGCGTCTCGGTGTCGACCGTGTCGAAGGTCCTGCGGGGCCAGGGCAAGGCGTCGGATGCCACGCGCGAGCGCATCTTCGAGGCCGCCGAGCGACTCGACTTCCAGCCCAACGCGCTGGGTCAGTTCCTCGTCCAGGGGCGCAGCGCCACCGTGGGCGTGCTCACCATGAACGCCCCGGGCGCCTTCACGATGCCCGTTCTCACCGGCGCGACGACGACCCTCGGCACGCGCGACCTGTCGGTCCTCGTGACCGACTCGCACCTCGACCGCACGGTGCTGGCGGCGACGGTCCGCAAGCTCCGCGCCCGCAGCATCGACGGGCTGCTCGTCGTCGGCGACGGATCCGGGTCGGAGATCCGCTCGGTCACCGCGGGGTTCCCGGCGCCGGTGGTCTACGTCTACGGCATCTCCGACGACGCCGCCGACGCCTCGTTCGTCCACGACGGCTACGCCGCCGGGAAGCGCGCCGGCGAGCACCTCCTGGCGTCGGGGCGCCGCCGCATCGCGCACATCACCGCGTCGGCCGACGACCACTCGGCGCGCGAGCGCGCGGACGGCCTCGCCGCCGCCCTCGCGGCCGCCGGCACCGACCTCGCACCCGAGCTCGTGCTGCGCGGCGACTGGTCGCGGGGCTGGGGTCGCGAGGCCGCCGAGCGACTGATCGCGTCGGGTGAGAGGTTCGACGCCGTCTGCTGCGGCAACGACACGATCGCCCGCGCCGTGATCGCCGCGTTCGCCGAGGCCGGTGTCCGCGTGCCGGAGGATGTCGCCATCACCGGGATGGACAACATCTCGGGCCTCACGGGCCAGGACGACGAGAGCCTGACGACGATCGACTTCCGCCTCGCCGACCTGGGCGCCCGGGCGGCCGCGCATCTGGCCGACGTCATCGACGGTCAGCCGTACGAGCCGGGCCTGCACCGGATCGCCGGCGACCTCGTCGCGGGCGAGTCGACGGCGGCGCCGAGCGTCTGACCGGCCTCAGGCCTGGCGCGAGCCGAGCACCTTCACGATGACGGAGCGGCGGCGCAGCTCGGCGATCGTCCGGGTCTCCTCGTCGGCGTCGCGGCCGAGCGCGTGCACGTCCGAGACCACGACGACGTCACCCGCCGTCAGGTGACCGAACAGTCGCGACAGGCGCTCCTGCCAGCTCTCGCCCGTCTCGGGGGCCGGATGCCGGAAGCCCTCGATAGGGACGCCGAACTGGGCGAGCGCATCGCGCTGAGCCACGATGCTCGGCATGTCGTCGCGCGAGACGACGAGGCCGACGAGGCGAGCTCCCGCGGGGCGGGCGGCCCACCACTCCGGACTCGGCTGCAGGGCCGCGAAGCTGTCGGGCAGCTCGTCGACGGGGGAATCGGGCAGCGCGATCGTACGCGTCTCGGCGTAGTCCGCCGCCGGGCGCGTGGTCCGGTCGTCGTCGGTCGGGGTGCTCACCCTCTCATTGTCGCTGACGCGAGAACGGTTTTCACCACGAGTTCGCGTCAGACGTCGTTCTGACGCATCTCGAGGCTCACCTGCTGCGCGTCGAGCCGCCGCTGCGACTCGCGCAGCACCTCGGACGAGAACGCACCCTCTCGCGACAGCTCGAGCAATCGCGAGCGCATCGCGCCGATGAGCAGCAGCTGCAGCTCGCGGGCGAGGGCACCGGCATCCTCGTCAGCGGCGTGCTCGAGTCGGCGACGCGCGATCGTCAGGGTGCGGGCATCCCATCTGCCGCCCTCCTCGACGGCGAGCGTCGGGTCGGCCAGGCGGTCGATCGCCGCCGTGCGCAGTTCGGCGTCGAGCGCTTCCTCCTCTTCGCGCAGCAGTGACGTGTCGGCGGCCGTGCTCGGGATGCGCAGCGCCCGAACCAGTGCCGGCAGCGTGAGGCCCTGGAGGAGCAGGCTGATGACGGCGACCAGGAACGCCGTGAGGATGAGCAGCTCGCGTTCCGGCGTCTCACGGGGGAGGGTCTGCGCCGCAGCGAGGGTCACGACCCCGCGCATCCCGGCCCACACGATGATCGTGCCGTGCTTCCAGCCCAGCGGCGACGCCTCGTAGTAGTCGAGGTCATTGAACGCCCGGGTCACCCGGCTGCGCATGCTCTCCAGACGCCGGCGCGTGGCCCCGGGATTGCGGCCGCGCCCGGCGAAATCGGGCGGCAGGCTGTCGAGGCGCTCCGAGATCTGCTCGAGGCGGTCGCGCTGGCGCAGGCGCGCGCGACGCCCCTGGAAGAAGATGAGTCCCGCGACGTAGACGGCGCGGATGGCGAGCAGGATCGCGAGCGAGCCGAGGGCGAGCAGGATCGCCTTTCCGGGACCGCTCTGCTGCCGGAAGTTGTCGTCGAGGATGCCGCGCAGCTCGAGCCCCATCACGAGGAACACCCCGCCCTCGAGGACGAGCTCGACCGTGCGCCAGTTGATCTCGTCCGAGACCCGCTGCTCGGCGGTGAAGCGCCGTGCGGCACCCTGACCCGTGGTGATGCCCGCCGCGACGGCGGCGACGAGCCCCGAGCCGCCGAGGTGCTCGGTCGGCAGGTACGCCACGAAGGGCACGATGAACCCGAGGGCGGTCGCGGCGACCGTGTTCATGCGCGCGCGGACGCGCAGGTTCAGTCCGCCGACGACGACCCCCACGATCACGGCGGCGACGATTCCCCAGACGAAGGTTCCGACCGTGTCGGCGAAGGCGAACCCGCCCGCGACCGCCGCGATCGCGCTGCGCAGCAGAACGAGGGCGGTGGCGTCGTTGATGAGGCTCTCGCCCTCGAGGATCGTCACGACCCGCGGCGATATGCCGAGCCTCTTGACGATCGAGGTCGCGACGGCGTCGCTCGGGCTCAGCACCGCTCCGAGCGCCACGGCCAGCGGAAACCCGAGCTGGGGCAGGACGAGGGTGAGGAAGCCGCCGATCGCGAGCGCGCTGATGACGACCAGCGCGACGGCGAGGCCCGAGATCGACGGCAGGTCGCGCCGGAACTCGACGGCGGGCAGGCGCACCGCCGCCGCGTAGAGGAGGGGAGGCAGCACGCCGACCAGGATCAGCTCGGGGTCGACCTCGAAGTCGTCGAGGATCGGCAGCCACGACGCGGCGAGGCCGACCGCGACGAGGATGAGCGGACCCGCGACCCCGAGGCGCTTCGACAGGGATGTCGAGAGCGCGATCGCGACGACACCGAGGATGAGTCCGGGCAGCAGTTCCACGCGTCCGGGTGCCCGTCAGAGGATGCCGAGAGCCCGGACGGCGTCGCGCTCGTCGATGAGTTCGGCGACCGAGGCGTCGAGCCGCGTCCGGCCGCGTTCGTCGAGCTCGAGCCCGGTGACCACGCGATAACCCGAGCCGTCGCTCGTGACGGGGAAGGAGCACACCAGGCCCTCGGGCACGCCGTACTCGCCGCGCGAGACGACGGCGGCCGAGGTGCGCCGGCCGTCCGTGCCGAGCACGTCGTCGCGGACGTGGCGCAGCGCTGCGTTGGCGGCCGATGCGGCCGAAGACGCCCCGCGCACCGAGATGATCTCGGCGCCGCGCTTCGCGACGCGGGGCACGAACTCGTCGTCGAGCCACGCCCGCGCGGCATCCGTTCCGCCCAGCCGGTCGGCGAGCGCGTCGATCGCGGGGCGCCCGGCGACGGTCGCGGAGGCGATGTCGGGGAACTGCGTGGCGGAGTGGTTGCCCCAGATCACGACGCCCTCGATGTCGTGGACGGGCACCTCGAGCCGCGCGGCGAGCTGAGCGACGGCGCGTTCGTGGTCGAGCCGGGTCATGGCGCTGAAGCGCTCGGCCGGAACGCCCTCGGCAGCCGATGCCGCGATCAGCGCGTTCGTGTTGGCGGGATTGCCCACCACCAGCACGCGGACGTCGGATGCCGCGGATGCGGCGATGGCCGCGCCCTGCGGACCGAAGATGCCCGCGTTGGCGGCGAGCAGGTCGCCGCGCTCCATGCCGGCCGTCCGGGGACGGGCGCCCACGAGCATCGCGATGTTGGCGCCCGCGAATCCGGTGCGCGCATCATCCGTGACCTCGACCGAGCGCAGCAGCGGGAAGGCGCAGTCCTGCAGCTCGAGCGCCGTCCCTTCCGCGGCTCGGACGCCGTCGGGGATCTCGAGCAGGCGGAGGTTCACGGGCCGGTCGGGGCCGAGCATCTCGCCGGCGGCGATGCGGAACAGCAGGGCGTAGCCGATCTGACCGGCCGCGCCGGTGACGGTGACGGTGGTGGCGTCCATGTGCCGAGCCTATTCCTGCCGTCGCGGGGTGCGCGTGGTGGAGCGCGCGGTCGCCGATGCAAGGGATTCGGGCCGACACCCCGTGATGGATGCCGCAGGGCCGGGGTGTCGGGTCCGATCCCTTGCATCGCGGCGTGCCGGGCGGCGTGCCGGTCGGGGTGGTGACCCGGGCGGGCGTCCGGCCCTGGTCAGGCCTTCCGCTTCGCCTGGTGCCGCGCCACGCGGTTGCGGTTGCCGCACCCGGCGGCGGTGCACCAGATGCGATTGCGTCGCGGCGAGCGGTCGAGGTAGACCCACCCGCAGGCGTCGTCGGCGCACTGCCGCGCGGTGGTGAGATCGGATGTCAGCAGGTCGTGGGCGCTCATGGCGATCGCCGCACGCGGTCCGGAGAGATCGGCAGGCGGCACCCACACCCACGCCGAGGCGGTCTCGTCGAAGCCCAGCGACGAGCGGGCGAGGGCGTCGACGTGCTCGCGGGCGATGAGATCGGCTGCTGCGGAGGATTGCTGGAACACCGCCTCGTAGACCGCCTCGCGCAGTGCGACGACGGCGCGGTGCTCCCGAGCTGCGGTGACCGCATCCGCGGCAGAGAGCGCAGCCCTCGTCGACGGGGGTGTGGCGCCGACATCCATCTGGTGGCACCACGACACGACGTCGTCGAAGTCGCGGAGGGTGTCGATCGCGCGTTGCGGGTCGAGCCGCCAGTGCACCGTGTCGACCAGATCGAGAGCGGGGTGCCCCGCGACCCGGGGGAACGCCACTGCGTCGGACTGCGCCACGAATGAATGCTAACGCTCGTCGTCCGCTTGTGCCATTAGTTCGGGGCTGACAGGGTGTAACGCATGAAAGCGCGTGCACCCATTAGGCGCTCCTCGAGTGGACTCGGCGCGGACTTCCGTCGTCTCTGGGTCGCGCAGGGGGCCTCATCCGTCGGGGCGCAGGTCGGCGACCTCGCTCTCCCGCTGCTCGCCGTCGTGGTGCTCGGGGCGAGCGCCGGCGAGGTGGGGCTGCTGGGTGCGGCGAAATGGGTGCCGTTCCTGCTCCTCGCGCTGCCGCTCGGCGTGCTCGTCGATCGGTCCCGTCGCCGCCGCATCCTGATCGTCGCGGACCTCGCCCGAGCTCTCCTGACGGTCGTGATCGTCGGCCTCGCCGTCGCCGGGGCGCTGACGTTGCCCGCCCTCGTCGGGCTGGTCCTGCTCTTGGGCGCCTTCACCGTGGCGTTCGACGTGAGCTACCAGTCCTATCTGCCCACCGTCGCGGGCCGGTCTCACCTCGAGCGGGCGAACGGCCGCCTGCAGGCGACGGCCGCCGTAGCTCAGATCGGCGGGCCCGGGATGGCGGGGCTGCTCGTCCAGACGCTGACCGCCGCCTGGGCCCTCATCGCTCCCGCGGCCACGTACCTTGTCTCGGCACTCGCCCTGACGAGCATCTCCACCCGGGAACACCGCCCCGTCCCCAGCGGCCGCGGTGCACTGCCGGAGCTGCGCGAGGGCTTGCGTTTCGTGCGGCGAGATCGCTTCCTGGTCGCCCTCGTCGGGTTCGCCGCCATCTACAACCTGTTCGCCCAGGCGATCACGGTGCTGTTCACGGTGCACGCCGTCCGCGAGCTCGGGCTGGATGCGGGGCAGCTCGGGTTGATCTTCGGGCTCGGTGCCGTCGGTGCCGTGGCCGCCGCGGCGAGTGCCCCGGTGGCGGTGCGCCGCTTCGGGGCGGGGGTGGTCTTGATCGCGTGCGCAGTCGCGGAGAGCATCGCGCTGTCGATGCTGCCGCTCGTGCCCGCATCGTGGTCCTCCGCGGTGCTGGTGGCGGTGCTGGCCGCGGCGTTCGCGCTGAACGGAGCCGGCACGTCGCTGTCGAGCGTCGTCGCCGTGACGTTGCGTCAGCTGCGGACGCCGGACGAGGTCCTCGGGCGCGTGAACGCGACGATGCGCTGGGTCTCGTACGGGGTGGTCGCGATCGGCGCGGCGCTCGGCGGCGGGCTCGGCGAGCTGGTGGGCACCCGCGCCGGGATGGCCATCGCGGGTGCGGGCGTCATGCTCACGGTCGTCTGGGTCGTGCTGTCGCCGCTGCGGTCGATCCGCGATCCCCGCGAGCTGGTCGACGCGAGCGGCGTCTCGGGCGGAGGGCCTGAGGCGGCGCATCCCGGCTCGTCTCCGTGCGGCGACGCGGTGGGCGACGCGCCGCAGGTACGGTAAAGCGCATGAACGAACGCGACCGCGGAGCCGCACGGTGAGTGTGTCGGCCGCCCTGGCCGGTATCCTGTATCCCGAGATCGAGCCCTACGAGAGGGGCTTCCTGCTCGCCGGCGACGGCCAGCGCGTCTATTGGGAGCAGTCGGGCAATCCCGAGGGCAAGCCGGTCGTGTTCCTGCACGGCGGCCCCGGCGGCGGAACCTCGCCGTGGCACCGCCGCTTCTTCGACCCCGAGGCCTACCGCATCATCCTGTTCGACCAGCGCGGCTGCGGGAAGTCGACGCCGCACGCGAGCGACCCGGCCGCCGACCTGCGCTACAACACCACGTGGCACCTCGTCGCCGACATCGAGCTGCTGCGGCGCAACCTCGGCATCGATCGGTGGCAGGTCTTCGGCGGCTCGTGGGGCTCGACGCTCGCGCTCGCCTACGCGCAGTCGCACCCGGATGCCGTCTCCGAGCTGGTGCTGCGCGGGATCTTCACGCTGCGGCGCCACGAGCTCGAGTGGTTCTACGAGGGCGGGGCGGCGGCGCTGTTCCCCGACCTGTGGGAGGACTACCTCGCCCCGGTGCCCGTCATCGAGCGGAGCCGACTGATCGAGGCGTACCACCGGCTGCTGACCGACCCCGATCCGGCGGTGCACGTTCCCGCCGCCCAGGCCTGGACGCGCTGGGAGGCCTCGACCGTGACCCTTCGTCCCGACCCGGAGCTGGTGGCCGGGATGACCGAGGCGGAGTCGGCGACCGCGTTCGCGCGGATCGAGAACCACTACTTCCTCCACGGCGGATGGCTGCGCGAGGGGCAGTTGATCGAGGATGCCGCGTCGGGCCGCCTCCGCGGCATCCCGGGCGTCATCGTGCAGGGTCGCTACGACGCGTGCACGCCCCCGATGACCGCATGGGACCTGCACCGGGCCTGGCCCGAGGCCGAGTTCGTCCTGGTCGACGACGCGGGCCACTCGGCGGGCGAGCCCGGCATCGCCGCGGCCCTCGTCGCCGCGACCGACCGCTTCGCCCGCTGACGCGCCGCCCGCCGGCGGCGCCGGCGCCGAGAACGCACCGCCGCCGCGAGAACGTACCGAGAAGGGTGCGTTATCGCGACGAGAGTGCGTTCTCGGCGGGGTGGGCCGGGGGCCAGTGCACCGACACGCCGAGGCGTCGGCGGGCGGGGGCGGTCGGTGGCGCGGCGAGCATCGGGATGAGCGCGGCCATCGCCTCGCGGCCCAGCTCGTCACCGTCGACGTCGATCGCGGGCACGTCGTCGGCCCCGATCGCCTCGGCCACCAGGCGTTCCGCGCTGACGACGATCTCGCCGGGCGAGGCGACGCCGCGGGCGCGAAGCGCGAAGACGAGACCGAGGCCGATGGATGTCGCATAAGGCACCACAGCGGTCGCGCCCGAGTCGATGACCGCGTCGGCGGTCGCGACACCCGCCGCGAACGTCGCCGGGAAGGGGCCGAGCGCAGTCAGCTCGACGCGCTCGCCGACCGCCGCCTCGATCGCGGCCGAGCGCTGCCGGTCCTGCCACGAGCCGTCCGGACCGCCGAGGTACACGATCCCGCGGTGACCGGCGCCGGCCAGGCGCGTCGCGAGCTCGGCGAAGGCGCTCGCGGTGTCGGCCACGATCGAGGTCATGCCCTCGATCTCGCGGTCGACGAGGACCGTCGGTCCGAAGGCGCCGGCGGCGCGGACGATGTCGTCGGGACCGCGCGGGGCGACGAGGATGCAGCCGTCGACCTGCCGGGCGAGGCGTTCGAATCCGTCGAGCCCGTCGACGTCGTCGAGCCGGTGCACCGCGACCGTGAGCTGCAGGTCCGACTCGCGGGCGCGCTCCTGGGCCCCGGCGATGATCGGCGTGAAGAAGGCGTTGTCGAGGGTCGGGACGACGAGCGCGACGATGCCGCTGCGTCCTCGGGCGAGGTGGCTCGCCGCTCGATTGGGGATGAAGCCGAGCGTCTGGGCCGCGGCGCGCACCCGCGCGACCGTCTCGGGCGCGACGAGGTCGGGGCGACTGAGCGCCCGGGATGCCGTCGACTTCGACACACCCGCATGCGCGGCGACATCGGCGAGTGTCGTCACCGCGCCCCCTTCGTCCCGCCGCCGCAGGGAGCGACGGTCCGCTCATCCTACTGAGCGGAAGCAACCGGTTGCGTCGCCGCCGAACCGCGGTTTTACACGGTGTTAACACGAATGGTCGCGACGCGCCCCGCTCGGGCTCTACGGTAGGAGCAACCGGTTGCGCAACCGGTTGCGCCCGCACCCTTCGCACGAACGGAGTTCGCTCGTGGTTTCACGCCGCACCGGACTGCTGGCCCTCCCCGGGCTGGCGCTCCTGCTGGCGGGGTTCCTCATCCCGTCGATCGCGATGCTGTTCGCCCCGCCCGGCGTCAGCCCCGTCGACATCCTCGAGCGTCTCGGCAGGATGCTGACCGACCCGTTCGATCTCGCGATCATCGGGCGCACCGTCGGGCTCGGCCTCATCGTCACGGTGATCTGCATCGTGCTGGGGTTCCCGATCGCCTATCTGCTCGCCCGCTCGACCTCGCGCTGGTCGGGTGTGCTGCTCGCCCTCGCGATCTTCCCGCTGCTGCTGAGCAACGTCGTCCGCACCTTCGGCTGGCTCGTGCTGCTGGGCTCCAACGGGGCGATCGGGCAGCTCCTCACCGGACTCGGGCTCGTCGACCGGGCGCCGCAGCTGCTCTACACCGAGCTCGCGATCGTACTGGGCCTCACCCAGCTCTTCCTGCCGCTCGCCATCATCTCCTGCTACTCCGCCGTCGCGCAGGTCGATCCCGGACTCGACGACGCAGCGCGCGGTCTCGGCGCGAGCCGCACCCGCACGTTCTGGGGCATCGTCGTGCCGCTCTCGGCGCCGGGCATGGTCGTCGCGTCGACCCTCGTCTTCGCGGGCAGCGTCACCGCCTACACGACCCCCTACCTGCTCGGCGGATCGAGCCAGCGGATGCTGTCGACCCAGCTCTACTCGTACTCGAGCGTGACGATCGACTGGGCGGCGGCCAGCGCGACGGCCATCATCATGACGGTCCTCGTCTTCGCCGTGTCGGGCTTGTCGGCCGTCGCCGGACGACGGGGGGCCACCGCGTGAAGACGAGTCGTCCCGTCGCGGCATCCCTCGCCGTCGCCGGCTACATCATCATGATCGTGCCGATCCTGTTCGTGGTCGCCACGGCGTTCACGGGCGGACGCACCCTGCGCTTCCCGCCCGAGGGCTTCTCGCTGCAGTGGTTCGAGGCGGCGCTGAACTACGACCCGTTCATCAGCGCGCTGCTGTCGAGCCTCCAGCTCGCCCTCATCGCGACGGTGCTCGCGCTGCTCATCGGCGTTCCGGTGACGCTGGCGATCCACCGCGGCCGGCTGCCCGGCAAGGGACTCGTCGAGGGCCTGTTCCTCTCGCCGCTCATCGTCCCCGAGCTCGTCGTCGGACTCGCCCTCTACCAGCAGCTGATGATCGGCCTGCGGCTCGACAACTTCCCGGTGCTGCTCATCGGCCACACCGTGCTGATGCTGCCCTATGCGGTGCGCGTCACCGGGGCGTCGCTCGCGCTCGCCGACCCGGGCATCGAGGAGGCTGCCCGCGGCCTCGGCGCCTCGCCGCTTCGCGCCTTCTTCTCCGTGACCCTGCCGCTGCTGCGACCCGGCATCTTCTCGGCGGGGCTGCTGAGCTTCGTCACCTCGTTCAACAACGTGCCGCTGTCGCTGCTGCTGCAGAGCCGTGACTTCCGCACGCTCCCCGTCACCATGCTCGACTACGTCCAGCAGAGCTACGACCCGATGGTCGCGGCCACGAGCACCATCATCCTCGCGGGCACCGTCGTCATCGCCGTCATCGCCGAGCGCACTGTCGGCTTCGCCCGCATCTTCGGAGGGATCAACCGATGACCACCGCAGCAGAGTTCGTCGGGGTGACCCAGCGCTTCGGCGACTTCACCGCCGTCGACGACATCGACCTCGCCATCCCCTCGGGGCAGCTCACGACGCTGCTCGGGCCGAGCGGATGCGGCAAGACCACCTCGTTGCGGATGCTCGCGGGCTACACGCAGCCCACCTCGGGCCGCATCATGATCGCGGGCGCCGATGCGACCCGCACCCCGCCCGAGCGGCGCGGGCTCGGCATGGTGTTCCAGTCGTACGCCCTGTTCCCGCACATGAGCGTGGCCGAGAACGTCGGATACGGTCTGAAGCTGCGCAAGGTCCCGGCAGCGGAGCGCCGCCGCCGGGTCGAGGAGTCGCTCGACCTCGTCGGCCTCGGCCACCTCGCGGCCAGCCGGCCCAAGAAGCTCTCGGGCGGGCAGCAGCAGCGCGTGGCTCTCGCCCGCGCCATCGCCATCCGCCCGACCCTGCTGCTGCTCGACGAGCCGCTGTCGAACCTCGACGCGCGCCTGCGCGTGCAGATGCGCGCCGAGATCCGCCGCATCCAGTCCGAGACCGGCCTGACCGTCGTGCTCGTCACGCACGACCAGGACGAGGCTCTGGAGATGTCGGACCGCATGGTCCTCATGCGCGACGGCCGCATCATGCAGGAGGGCGCACCGTCGGAGGTGTTCACCGCCCCCGCGAACCGTTTCGTCGCGGAGTTCCTCGGCTACGAGAACTTCCTCGCCGCGGCGGACGGGACGCTCACGACCGTGCGCCCCGAGCATCTCGCTCTCGGACTCCCCGCCGACGGCACCGGGCTCGCGCTCGACGGAGTCGTGCTCGACGTCGCCTACCGCGGGGTCGACCGTCTCGTCACGGTCGAGACCGCCGACGCCACCGGCGCGGCCGTGCGTCTCATCGCCGACGTTCGCGACGAGGCCGTTGCCGCCCGCCCGGGCGACCGGGTCACCGTCACCGCTCCCACCGCCCGTCTCATCCGTCTCGCGGCCTGACCTCCGCAGACATCCCGCTCCACACGTTCCACCCGCACCCGCACCAGCACCAGCACCCGCGCCCCTGCGGCCCGCCCGCAGAGCTCCGAGAGGAACCCGCATGATCCGCACCCGCACCAGCCGCGTCCTCGCGGCATCCGCCGCCGTCGCCGCCACGGCCCTCGTCGTCACCGGCTGCTCCGGCGGCTCGGGAGACTCCGGTGACGACGCCTCGAGCGACTCGATCGTCGTCAGCGCGTTCCCGTTCGGGGTCGAGCAGTTCCAGGAGGCGATCGTCGACCCCTTCACCGAGAAGACGGGCATCACGGTCGAGATCGAGACCGGCTCGAACGCCGACCGCCTGTCGCAGCTGCAGCTCGCCGGTGGTGACGCCGGTATCGACGTCATGCTGATCTCCGACACGTTCGCGGCATCCGGTCAGGAGCAGGACCTGTTCCAGGACTTCGACGAATCCGACGTCCCCAACCTCGCGAAGATCGCCGACTTCGCCGTCGAGGAGGGCTACGACGGGCCGGCCTACAGCTACCAGCTCAACGGCACGCTCTACAACACCGATGAACTGGATGCCGCGCAGGCGGCGGACTGGTCGCTCTACGCCGACTCCGCCTACAGCGGCCGCCTCGCCTTCCCCGACATCGCGGTGACGGCCGGACAGCTCGCGGTCTCGGGCGTCGCGTCGACCTTCGGCGACGGCCCCTACGACATCGACAGCGCCTACACGACGATCGGCGGATGGGCTCCGAACATCCTGCAGTTCTACTCGTCGTCGACCGAGGTCACCAACCTCCTCACGCAGGGCGAGATCGTCGCGGCCGACGCCCTCAGCGGCTTCGCCACGACGCTCATCGCATCCGGCGAGCCCGTCGCGTGGACCGCGCCCGCCGAGGGCCGTTACATGGCGACCAACCGCGCCATGATCCCCAGCGGCGCGAAGAACCTCGAGGGCGCGTACGCCTTCATCGACTACCTGCTCTCGGTCGAGGCGCAGACGGCATCGGCCGAGATCGTCGGCGACCTGCCCGTCGCCCTCGACGCGACGATCCCCGCCGAGATCACCGCCGTCGTCGGCGACATCGCCGCCGACCCGATCGCGGCGGGCTACGCCACGCTCGACCCGGCCGAGATCGTCCCGAACCGTGCGCAGTGGGTCGAGCGGTTCGCGCGCGAGGTCGCCTCGCGCTGATCCAGACCGCCCGGCCGTCGAGCACCCCCCATCCTCGGCGGCCGGGCTTCTTCCCGCGGTTCTCCGACCGCATCGCTTCACGACGCACGAACGGCACCATGACCTCCGCAGCATCCCTCCCCGCCGAGTACCTTCAGCGCCTGCCGAAGGCCGACCTGCACTGCCACCTCATCGGCACCGTGCGCGCGTCGACGTTCGCGGAGCTCGCCCGCCGGGAGTCGCTCGAGCTGCCCGCCGACCCCGAGCGCATCTTCGCCGACATCAACTCGCTGCCGCCCGACCCGGCGCTGTACCGCGACACGCGCATCCCGGTTCCGCAGCAGCGCGCCGCCGACGAGCCCGAGGTGTCGTACTCGCTCTTCCAGGTGTCGAACTGGGTGGTCGAGGTGCTTCGGGATGCCGGCGACCTGACCCGCATCGTGTACGAGGCCTTCGAGGACGCCCACCGTCGCAGCGGCACCCGTCACCTCGAGCTCTTCTTCGACGCGCTGCCGCCGCACCTCGAGTCGCTCGGATATCTCGGGGCCGTCGAGGCGTACGCCGAGGGCATCCGGATGGCCGAGCGCGACTTCGGCATGACCGGGCTGATGATCCAGGGCATCGACCGCAGCCGCAGCGGCGAGGAGGCGCTCGCGGTCGTCCGGCGCGTCGTCGACAACCCGCATCCGTACGTCGCGGGCATCGGCCTCGACAACCTCGAGACCGCCGGTCCGCCCGAGCGTTTCGTCGACGCCTATCGCCTCGCCGGCGAGGCCGGGCTCGGCCGTACCGCGCACTCGTCGGAGCACGCCCCGACCGCCGTCAACACGATCACGTGCCTCGACCTGCTCGGCTGCGACCGTATCGACCACGGCTACTACGTGCTCGAAGACGACGCCGTCGTCGAGCGGATGCGCGAGGACCAGGTCGCGTTCACCGTGGCCTCGACCACGTCGCGTCGCTCGTGGCGGCCCTGGCGTCGCGCGTCGATCGCCGCGATGCTGGAGGCCGGACTCAACGTCATCCCGTGCTCCGACGACCCGGGCATGTTCCCCACGACTCTCGCCGCCGAGTACGGGATCGTCGCGGACCAGATCGGCGCCACCCACGAGCAGGTCCGCCGCATGGCGATCTCGTCGTTCGAGGCATCCTGGCTCCCCGCCGAGCAGCGCGCCCGTCGCGTCGCCGAGATCACCCGCGAGATCGACGCCCTCGACGCCGAGTTCGCGCTCTCGGTCTGAGCCCGCGCGCGGCGCCGCGGCGCCCGCCGAGCCCGCCGAGAACGCACCGTCGCCGCGAGAAAGCATGGTCAAGGGTGCGTTCTCGCGGCGAGCGTGCGCTCTCGGCGGGGTGGCCCGCGCCGGGCGGTGTGCACCGTCGCGTCGCCGAGGTCACCGCCGAGATCGACGCGCACGACGCTGAGTTCGGGCTCTGTGCCCGCCGAGAACGCACCGTCGCCGCGAGAAAGCATGGTCAAGGGTGCGTTCTCGCGGCGAGCGTGCGTTCTCGGCGGCCGGACCGGGCCGGGTCAGCGCCGGATGCCGGGGTGAGCCGGATGCTGCGGGTCAGCGACCGCCGCGGCGGCCGGCGCTGTTCTGGCGCACGACCGAGCCGACCATGAGCTTGCCGCCCGCGGCGCCGCCGTTCGACGAGGCGCGACGGCCGGTGCGGCGCGGGTTGCCCGCGGGAGCGGCATCGCGCGTCTCGCGGGGTGCTCGGTCGGCGGTCTGGCCGCCGCGCGCGGACTGCTGTCCACCACGGCTCTGCTGCGCGTCGCGCTGACCCCCCGAGCGTGCGCCCTGGCCGTCGCGACCACCGGCAGCGCCCTGACCAGCGCCCTGACCCTGACCGCGTCCGCCGCGACCGCGGCCACCGCCGGAGCGACCACCGCCGTTCGACGAACCGCCCTCGCGAGCATCGCGTGCGGCGCGCTTGCGCTGGGCGTTGGCGCCCTGGCTCGTGCCGCGGGGTGCGACCTCGACGGGGGCCGGAGCCACGTACGGCGCGACCTTTCCGACGAGGGCGACGACCTCGGGCGACTCGGCCGTGACCGTGACCGGGGTGACGGCGATGGCGGCCTTGCGGAGCAGATCCTTGACGTCGCGCTCCTGGCCCGGCATCACGAGGGTGACGACGGCGCCCTCGGCGCCCGCGCGGGCGGTGCGACCCGAGCGATGCAGGTACGCCTTGTGCTCCATGGGCGGGTCGACGTGGACGACCAGCTCGACGTCGTCGACGTGCACACCGCGCGCGGCGACATCCGTCGCGACGAGCACCTTCGCGGTGCCCGACGAGAACGCCGCGAGGTTGCGGTCGCGCTGCGGCTGCGAGAGGTTGCCGTGCAGGTCGACCGAGGGGATTCCCTGCGAGGTCAGCTGCTTGGCGAGCTTCTTCGCCGCGTGCTTGGTGCGGGTGAAGAGGATGCGGCGGCCCATGCCCGAGGCGAGCGCCTTGACGACATCCTTCTTCTCCTCGGCCCCGGCGAGGTGGAACACGTGGTGGGTCATCGCCGCGACGGGCGAGTGCGCCTCGTCGACGGAGTGCAGCACCTCGTTCTGCAGGAATCGCTTGACGAGCTTGTCCACGCCGTTGTCCAGCGTCGCGCTGAACAGCATCCGCTGCCCGTCGCGCGGCGTCTTGTCGAGGATGCGGGTGACGGCGGGGAGGAAGCCGAGGTCGGCCATGTGGTCGGCCTCGTCGATCACCGTGATCTCGACCGAGTCGAGGGTCAGGTGGCGCTGCTGCAGCAGGTCTTCGAGGCGGCCCGGGCAGGCGACGACGATGTCGACGCCGGCGTTGAGCGCCTGCACCTGACGGTTCTGGTTGACGCCGCCGAAGATGGTGGTCGTCTTCATGCCGTAGGCCGCCGCGAGGGGCTCGAGGGTCGCGTTGATCTGCGTCGCGAGCTCGCGGGTGGGGGCGAGGACGAGGCCCAGGATGCGGGTCGCCCGGCGGCTGCCGCCGGCCAGCTCGCCGCCGAGGCGCGCGGCCATCGGGATCGAGAAGGCGAGCGTCTTGCCCGAGCCGGTCTTGCCGCGACCGAGCACGTCGCGTCCGGCGAGCGTGTCGGGCAGGGTGTCGACCTGGATCGGGAAGGCGGTGGTCTTGCCGTCCTTCGCGAGGGCTTCGACGAGGGGAGCGGGCACGCCGAGCGTGCGGAAAGTGGTGTCAGTCATGAGGGAGCGTTTCTCCGGGCGCACGTCGGCGCCCTGATCGGTGGCCCGGATGCGGGTGCGCATGCGGGGTCGCCGTACGAAAGAGTCCGCGGGATGCCGGTCGTGACCCGGTGGGGCGGAAGGCGTTCTACGACGCGTGCGGCGCGAGCGCGCCACAAGAACCCTCAGCCTATCAGTGCTCGCCTGTCCGTCGGCCCGGCCCCGCCCGGCCCCGGCCCCGGGCTGAGGCCCGCGTGCCGCGATGCAAGGGATTCGGCCCGACACCCCGGCCGAACGGCATCCGCCGCGGGGTGTCGGCCCGGATGTCTTGCATCCGCGCCCGGCGCAGAGAGCGCCGCGCGCGGGTCAGATGAGCGAGAGCTCGCGCAGCTTGGCTGCGACGTCGTCGTTGCTCGGCTCGACGTGGTGCGTCGCGTCGGGGTAGACCACCACGGGGATCTGCGTGCGGCCCGAGATCTCACGCGCGACATCGGCTGCGGCGGGCTCCGCCTCGAGGTCGATGTAGGTGTAGTCGACACCGAGCTCGTCGAGCTGAGCCTTCGTGCGGCGGCAGTCGCGGCACCAGTCGGCGCCGAACATCGTGATCGTGTCGGTGGAAGCGGTCATGCCTCCAGGGTACGTCCGCTCAGTACTCGGCGGCGCGGGCGCGCTCGGGGGCGGCCTCGAGCACTGCCGGCACCCGCTGGCTCTTGGGCGCGTAGACGACGAGCGCATGGAACACGAAGCGCACGACGAACGCCGCGATCAGGGTCAGTCCGGCGGCGATGACGCTCGGGATGTGCGCGTTCTCGACGAGCACCCACAGCACCGGGATCCGGATGATCGCCTCGGCGTTGTTGAACGCGAACGATTTCACGAACCGCTGCGTCATACTGCCCGATTCCGAGCGCATGTCGGAGAAGACGAGGTATTCCAGCAGCAGGAAGTTGCCGATGATCGTGATCTCACTGGCGATGATGGATGCCGGCAGGTAGTCCATCCCCAGTCGGATGAGACCCCACATGATCACGAGGTTCGCGATCGCGCCGACACCGCCGACGAGGGCGAACGCCGACATCCGTCCGAAGCGGAGCATGAGCAGCTGCGTGAGGAACCGGATGCCCTGCGTGAAGGTCGCCTTGGACGAGCCGGCGTATCGCGGCGCGAAGGCGAACGGCACTTCGGCGACGCGCATGTGGCGGCGCGCGAGGATCTCGAGCAGGATCTTGAAGCCTCGCGGACGCAGCGCGTCGATGTCGATCGTGTCGCGGTCGACGAGGAAGAACCCGGTCATCGGGTCGCTGCACTCACCGAGCTTCCGCGGGAACATCGCCTTGGTCAGCAGCGTCGACGCGCGCGAGACGGTCGTTCGCGTGGCGTCGGCGAGCCCCTTGGAGTCACCGCCGGCGATGTAGCGCGAGGCCACGACGATGTCCACGTCGCCGCGGTCGGCTCGTGCGAGCAGCCGCGGGATGTCCTCGGGCGGATGCTGCAGGTCGCCGTCCATCACGAGACACCACGACGAGTTCGCGGTGCGGATGCCTTCGACCACGGCCCCGCCGAGTCCCGCGACCGGCTCGTCGCGGTGGACCAGGCGCACCGGGAAGTCGGCGGTCTTCGCCGCCCGCTCGATGATCGCGGGGGTGTCGTCGGTCGAGTCGTCGACGAAGACGACCTCGATCATCCGGTCATCGACCGCGTCACCGATCCGCCGCAGCAGCTCCACGACGTTCGGACCCTCGTTGAAGGTCGGGACGACGATCGTCAGATCCATGGAGCGCTCGCAAGTCGAAACGGACGGGGGAATTCACACAGTACTGAGGATTCATATGCGTACAAGCGGTTGACTCTTTGGATATCGCCTGAGATTCACCCGATGGCCTTCTTGATGTCATCCACGGTCATCCCGTAGTTGACCCGCACCACCGGCAGGGCCAGCTTGTCGGTTCCGATCGAGACGTAGCCGGGCTCGATGGTGCGAGCCATCTCGAAGCCCGCGTCGGCGACCGCTTGCTTGGCGGCGTCGTTGTAGTGGCCGAACGGGTAGGCGACGACTTCCTTCGTTCCGCCGAGCACGCTCGCCGAGGTGTCGAGGTCGGCGACGATCTCGTCATGCGTCCAGGTGACGATGCGGCCCTTGCCGTCGGCGCCTGCGGCGTGCATGTCGTGGGTGTGCGAGCGCTTGAGCACGTACGACGTGAGCTCGGGGCCGGACCCGTTGACGGTGATCACGAAGGATGTCGTCATCACGCGGTACTTCTCCACCAGCGGCACGGCGAGCTCGAGCCACGACGGATCGGCGTCGTCGTCGGTGACGATCACCGAGTGGTCGGGCAGGAAGAGCCTGCCGTCGATGAAAGCGCTCAGCTCCGGCCACGTCGGCAGGTAGAACTGCTGCTCGGAGATGTACCGCAGGTGGGCTTCCCAGTCCCCGACGTAGGCGTAGTTGCCGCGCAGCCACCCCGACTCGCCTTCCGGCTTGGTCGTGAACTGGTGGTACATCAGGATCGGGATGCGCGTCTTCGCGGCGGTGTTGTCGGCGGCGCTCATCCACGCGGCGTGCACCGTGCGCTGCTGGGCGTCGCAGGCGACGGCATCCGCACCGTTGAGCCGGCCGGGGATGGACAGCGCAGCGGCATCCTCGGCGGTGTCGTACCAGCCGGCGAACACCATGCCCTCGCGCGAGGGGATCGGAAGCGAGGCGTAGGGCTTCCCCTGCGTCTCGAGGACGGGGGCGATGTCGATCGCGTCGCCCGTGAACGACACGGCGCACGCGTTCGGGTCGTTCGCGTCGGCGACGAGCTGTTCCGCCGGTGACAGAGGTTCGGGCGTCGGCGTCTCGGCATCGGGCGTGGGGCTGCCCGCGGATGCCGCCGGGTCGGGCGTCGTGCTCGCGCGCTGCATCGCATCGACGGCGAACCACCCGCCGACCGCGGCGGCGAGAAGGACTCCGGCGACCGCAGCGCCGATGCCGATCGCCCGGCGCTTGCGGCGTCCCCGCGCGTTCGAGCGTCGCGTTGCGGCCATCGTTACTCCCCCTGTGGTGCCCGGTGCGTCCGTCGAATCCTAGGGTGCGCGGCTGAGGACGCGCGGCCGATGCGACACCCGCTCCCGCTGCCCGAGAAGTCGGGTGCGCGGGCGCTCCAGGCTGGTGCTACAGTGACCTCACTACGACCACAGGGCGTAACCGACTAGTCGGGCGGAACCTGAGATCGTCACCGGATTCTTCGTGAGTCCGACGACGACCTCAGGTTTTTTTGTTGCCCGAAAACGAGCAGGAGGTCACTGATGACCGCATCGACACCACCCGCGCCGCCGCACGACCGCGACGCGATCTCGAGCGAGATCCTCGAGGCGATCGGGGGCGCCGGCAATGTGCGACGCGCCTGGCACTGCATCACCCGGCTCCGCTTCGACCTCGTCGACAACGGTCGCGCCGACCTCGACGCCATCCGCCGTTCCGGTGTCGCCGGTGCGCAGTTCAGCGGGGAGCAGCTGCAGGTGATCGTCGGCACCGACGTCGCGGCGCAGTACGCGTCGCTGTCGCGCCTGCTCGAGGGCGCGTCCGCAGCCGCGGCACCCGCCCCGGCCGAGGCGCCCGCCGCGGCCGCATCCCGATTCTCGCCGCGCCGCCTCGTCAATCTGCTTTTCGAGACGCTGTCGGGGATCTTCACCCCGATCCTTCCCGCGATCGTCGGTGCCGGTCTGCTGAAGGGGCTCGTCGCCATTGCCACCCAGGCGGGCTGGCTCTCGGCGGGCAGCGATCCGCACCAGCTGTTCACGCTCATCGCCGATGGCGCCTTCGTCTTCCTGCCCTTCCTCGTCGCGGCATCCGCCGCCCGCCGGTTCGACACCGACCTGTCGCTCGCGCTCTCGGTGCCCGCCGCGCTGATGTATCCGACGATCGTCGCGGGCGCCGGCGCGATCGCGGACGGGGGCCCCGCGGGACTCGACCTCTACGGCCTCGCCATTCCGTTCGTCGACTACGCGAACTCGGTGATCCCTGCCATCCTCGGCGTCTACGCCCTGTCGACGGTGCACCGCCTGATCGACCGGGTCGTGCCGGCGGTGCTCAAGATCGTCGTCACCCCCGTGCTCACGCTCCTCATCGTCATCCCGCTCACGCTCATCGCGCTCGCGCCGCTCGGGCACTACGCGGGCGTGTACGTCAGCGACGCCGCGGTGTGGCTCATGCAGAACGGCGGCGTCTTCGCCGGGATGCTGCTCGGCGGTCTCATGCCGCTCATCGTGATCACCGGGATGCACTACGCCTTCTTCCCGACCACCTTCCAGTCGCTCGCGACACGCGGATACGACGTCATCCTGCTGCCGTTCAACCTCGTGGCCAACTTGGCGACGGCCGGTGCGACGATCGCCGTCGCGATCCGGGTGCGCAGGATGCGCGCTCTGGCGCTGTCGACGGGGCTCACCGCCTTCCTCGGCATCACCGAGCCCGCGATCTACGGCGTGACGCTGCGCCTCAAGCGCCCCTTCTTCTTCACCCTCGCCGGCGGCGCGGCGGGCGGTGCCTACGCTGGCCTGTTCGCACTGAAGACGTACGGCTTCGCGGTGCCCGGACTCGCGTCGCTGCCGCTGTACGTCGCGCCCGACGGCTCGGCCAACCTGATGCACGCCGGCATCGCGATCGCGCTGTCGTTCACCGTCGCCTTCGTCCTCACCCTTCTCTTCGTCGAGCCGCGCCGCCGGACCCCGCGCACCGACGGGGCGGAGGCCGGTGCCGCGTCGTCTCGCCGCGCGCCGAACTCGTCGCCGCGATCCGGGGGAGCGTGGGATGCCACGATCGCGGTCGCCCCGCTCGCCGGACGCGTCATGCCGCTGTCGGCCGTCCCCGATCCGACGTTCGCCGACGGGCTGATGGGCCCCGGGGTCGCCATCGCGCCCCGCGGCACCGAGGTCGTCGCGCCCTTCGACGGGACGGTCGAAGCGATCGCCGCGACACGGCACGCCATCGGCCTGCGCGACGAGCGCGGCACCGAGATCCTCATCCATGTCGGCATCGACACCGTGACGCTCCCCGAGGGAGCCTTCACGGTCCATGTGGAGCAGGGGCAGCGCGTGCTCGCCGGTGATCGCCTCCTGTCGTTCGACACCGCCGTCATCGAGGCCGCGGGGCTGAGTCCCATCACGCCCGTCGTCGTGACGAACGCGGGATCGGCCGGCGACATGTCGCCCCTCGTCGAGCCGAACGGAACCGACGTCGACGCCGGTGAGCCCCTCTTCGCCGTCACGCCCGCGCGGCGTGATCTTCCGGCCACCCAGACCCATTCCCGAGAACAAGGAGAGAACTGAGATGACAACCTCAGCCGCATTCCCCGCCGACTTCCTCTGGGGCGGCGCGACCGCCGCGAACCAGATCGAGGGCGCTGCTCAAGAAGGGGGCAAGGGTCTGTCGACCTCCGACTTCGCCCGCTTCGTCCCGCCGATGGCGGACGGCAGCGTCATCGACTTCACGTTCGACGCGACCTCGCACCAGGTCGAAGCCGCGCTCGTCGGCGAGGACGACCCCCAGACGCTCTACCCGAAGCGTCACGGCATCGACTTCTACCACCGCTTCCGCGACGACATCGCGCTGTTCGGCGAGCTGGGCTTCGGAGTGTTCCGGATGTCGATCTCCTGGGCGCGGATCTTCCCGACCGGCTTCGAGGAGGAGCCGAACGAGGAAGGCCTCGCCTTCTACGACCAGGTGTTCGACGAGCTGCTCGCCCGCGGCATCCGGCCCCTGGTCACCCTGTCGCACTACGAGATGCCCATCGAGATCTCGCGACGGCTCGACGGCTGGCTGAGCCGCGAGACGATCGGGCTGTTCGAGCGCTTCGCCCGTACGGTGTTCGAGCGCTACGCCGACAAGGTGAAGATGTGGATCACGTTCAACGAGATGAACATGAACCTCACGAGCGTCTACACGGGAGCGGGCGTCTTCCCCGACCGCGTCGCCGGGCGCGAACTGCAGGCGGCCTACCAGGCCACCCACCACCAGTTCCTCGCCGCGGCGAAGGTCGTCGCGATGGGACACGAGATGATGCCCGACGCCCAGATCGGATGCATGATCTGCCGCCTCGAGACGTACGCGGCCACCTGCAAGCCCGAAGACGTCATGCGGGCGACGCACGAGGACAACCTCAACCTCTTCTACCCGGACGTGCAGGTGCGCGGCGAGTACCCGACCTACATGAACCGCTACTTCGCCGAGAAGGGCATCGAGATCGACACCGACCCCGGTGACGACGACATCCTGCGTGCCGGCACCGCGGACTTCATCTCGATCAGCTACTACATGACGTACCTCGCCGAGGACCGCCCGGATGCCGATGACATCTCGGGCAGTCTCGTGAGCAAGCTGAAGAACCCGTACCTCGAGCTCAGCGCCTGGGGCTGGCCCGTCGACCCCGTGGGGCTCCGCATCGCGCTGAACAAGCTGTGGGGTCGGTACGGCAAGCCGCTGTACGTCGTAGAGAACGGCCTGGGTGCCGTCGACACGGTCGCCGAGGACGGCGCGATCCACGACGACTACCGCATCGACTACCTGCGCAAGCACCTCTTGCAGGTGCGCGAGGCGATCGCCGACGGCGTCGATGTGCGCGGTTACACCTGGTGGGGGCCCATCGATCTCGTCAGCTGCTCCACCTCGCAGATGACCAAGCGGTACGGCTTCATCCACGTCGACCAGGACGACTACGGGCGCGGTACGCTCGCCCGGACGAAGAAGGACTCCTTCGCCTGGTACCAGCGGGTGATCGCCACCAACGGCGCCGCACTCGATTCCGACGACTGATCACCACGACGAGCGAGACCCGACATGCTCACTGTTCACAAGGTGCTGAACAACAACGTCATCCTGTGCGCGGATGAGCACGGTCAGGAGTACGTCGCCACGGGGCGCGGAATCGCGTTCCTGCTGCCGGTCGGAGGGGTGGTGGATCCCTCGAAGGTCCACCGCCTCTTCGTCAGCACCGACAGCGAGCACGGTGTGCGTCTGGCGTCGCGCATCGCCGCGCTTCCGCCGGCAGACGTCGAACTCGCCATCGTCGTGGCCGAGGCCGCGGGCGGCGAGTTCGGGGCGCACATCGTCGACCGGCTCGTCGTCCCGCTCGCCGACCATCTCGGCGCCGCGTTGCAGCGACAGCGGGCCGGCATCGGGATCGACTACCCGCTGCAATGGGAGACGCGAGCGTTCCACCCCCGGCAGGTCGAGTTCGGACGGCGGGCGGTGGACATCGTCGAGGAGCAGACGGGGGAGCGTCTGCCCGACATCGAGGCCGTCCCCATCGCCCTGCACGTCGTCAACGCGGAGCTCGGAACCGATTCGGTCATGGACACCATGGACATGACCGGCACGATCGCGTCGTGCATCGCGCTCGTGCGCGGTGAGCTGGGACTCGACGGCGCGGCATCCGATCACGCCACGGCGCGGTTCGCCAGCCATCTGATCCACCTGCTGGCACGCCAGCGCGCGGGCAAGCGGCCCGTCGACGAACTGGCGCCGTTCCTCGTCCCCTTCGCCGCTGAGCATCCCCGCGAGTACGCGTGTGCGCGGAAGGTCGCGGCCGAGATCTCGCGGGCAGGCGAGCCGGACATCGACGAGGAAGAGGTGCTTCTGCTCACCCTGCATATCGTCCGGCTCGCGCTCGATGCGAAGAACGGCTGACCCTTCGCAACCCCCTTCATGCCGCTGCCGCGCGGCCGGTAAGCCTGATGCATGACCTCGTACGCAGCTCTCGCGGATTCGGGCCGGGTGCGCGTCGGCATCTCCGGGTGGCGGTACGCCGGGTGGCGGGGTGACTTCTACCCCACGGGCCTCGCTCAGCGGCGCGAGCTCGAATACGTGGGCGAGCGGATGTCGACGGCCGAGCTGAACGGGTCGTTCTATTCGCTGCAGCGCCCGTCGAGCTATCAACGGTGGCGGAGCGAGGTGCCCGAGTCGTTCGTCTTCGCGGTGAAGGGCTCGCGCTATGTCACGCACATGCTGCGCCTGCGGGGTGTCGAGACGGCGCTGGCGAACTTCCTCGCCTCGGGAGTGCTCGCGCTCGGGCGGCAGCTCGGCCCCGTGCTCTGGCAGCTGCCCGAACGCGAGGAGTTCGACGCCGACGTGCTCGCAGAGTTCCTCGCCCTCTTGCCGCGGACGACCGGCGAGGCGCTTGCGCTCGCCGAGCGGCACGACGAGCGCCTCGACGGGCGTGCCTGGCTCGAGATCGAGGACGACCGTCCGATCCGACACGCTCTCGAGCCTCGGTCGGCCGGGTTCGGGTCGGATGCCGCGCTCGCGCTGCTGCGTTCGCACGACACCGCTCTCGTGGTGGCCGACACCGCCGGACGCTTCCCGCGGTTCGAGGAGGTCACGACAGCGGGGCACGTGTACGTCCGGCTGCACGGCGCGACCGATTTGTACGCCAGCGGGTACACCGATGCCGAGCTCGACGAGTGGGCGGACCGCATCCGAGGATGGGCCGACGGATCGGCGGCATCCGACGGTCGTCCGCGCGACGTGTGGGTGTACTTCGACAACGACGCGCGGGGGAGGGCGCCGCACGACGCCGTCGCTCTCGCCCGACGGTGCGATACGGCGTTTACGCTCGACGGGTGACCGATCGGGATCGCGCGTGAGCGCGCAGCCGGCACCGTGGGTCTGCCCGACCTGCGGCGATCCGCTGCGCTTCGAGATCCTCGACGACGAGGCGTTCCTCGTGGCGTGGTCGTGCCTGAACTGCGGACTCGTCCGGGTTACCGAGCCGGCGTGAGCCCGGGGTGCCTCCGTACCTCGGCCAAGGTGCAGAGGTATCTGCTCGACGCCGTCGGCCCCGGGTCGTAGGGTCGCTGACATGTGCGGGCGATTCGCGAACGACGCCAAGACGGACGAGCTGATCCGGGAGTACGTCGCCGAGGGCGGCGACCCCGAGGACTGGGTGAAGTCGTGGGCTGGCGCCTACTCGATCGCGCCGACCGAGGATGCTCCGATCGTCCGCGACCGGGGCGAAGGGCGGGTGCTGGAGCTCGTCCGCTGGGACTGGCAGAAGCCGGCGAATCGGCCGCGGGGCGGTCCGCTCATCAACGCGCGGATGGAGAAGCTCGGCCAGGGATTCTGGGCGCCGGCGTTCAGCGCGGCTCGGTGCATCGTTCCGATGCGGGGCTACTTCGAGTGGACCGGCGACAAGACCCCGAAGACCCCGCACTTCCTCCACGGCGACGGCTTGCTCTCGGCTGCCGGGCTCACCTGGTCGATGGAACTCCCGACCGGCGAGAAGACGCGCTGCTTCGTCGTCATCACCCGCGAGGCGCGCGATGCGAGCGGACAGGTGCACGACCGGATGCCGGCGTTCCTGACGCCGGACACGTGGGATGCCTGGCTGACGCCCGAGAAGCTCACCGGCGACCGCAAGGCGGAGACCCTCGCGATGCTCGAGCACACGTCCGGTCAGGTCGCCTCGACGATCCACGAGCACGTTGTCGACCGCAAGGTCAGCAACTCCCGCACGGTCGATCCCGCCGACCCGACGCTGCTCGACCCGGTGGCGTAGCGATAGGCGCCTGGATCTTCATCGTGGGTACCTCGCCTCGCACCTTTGCAGCGCTCGCTGTCATCGTCGGTGGACTGTCGGCGTTCTTCAGTTCTGGTGCGACGCTCCCTCTGTTTCGCGACACCCTCCACTACAACTGCTCGTGGGGCGCCGGCGGGGCATTGGCAGACAGTGGCGAATGGGTCTGCGGCGACGGCCTCGGGTACTTCGGTGTCGCGGTGGGGCTCGGCGGCATGTCGGCATTGCTGCTGCTCGTCGGCCTCGTCGTCGCGGCAGGAGGGCCGTCGCGACGTCGCGCGGTCACGCTCATCGTGTTCGCGTCGGGGTCGGTCGCCTGGATCAGCTGGTGCGGGTTTCATTCCGCCACGGTCTACACCGGGGCTCGCCCTGCCGGCGAGACGGGACTCGGATCATGGGCCGAGGTGCTGGTCCCGGGCCTGAGTCTTTGTGCCATCGGTTTGGTGGTCGGCGCTGCCGGGGTCGCGGTCGGGCGGCGATGTCGCTCGTAGCGGTCACGGTCGGAGCCTGTCTCATGGTCCTCGGCACGACGTTGCAGCTCGGAATCGGGGTGTCGACACTCGCGGCGGCCGGGTTGCTCCTCGCGGCAGGCATCCAGCGGTTCGCATCAGTGTCGGCGGAGCAGTCGTTGTCACTCGAAGCCGTGGTGGCCGCGCCGCCGTTGCGCCGGTGACCGCGCGCCGGTCAGCCTCAGTCGTGTCTTCGCGGGTGTGACTGATCACCGTCTCCCGCTGGCTCCTGACGGTAGTCGTACGCGGGGTCCGACCGCTGCCACAGGAGATACCCGTTGAGCCCCGTCGCGAGGCCGATGAAGTGCAGTGCCGGGTAGACCAGTGCCGGGACATCCGGAAGCACGCCCGCGAAGACGATCGACGCGATGAACGCGGCGCCACTGAATGCGGCCAGCACCACCGCCCACCGGCGCAGGCGCTGCGTGCGGGGACTCTGCGGCTGGAGCGACGCCTTCATGCCTCGACGATAGGTCCTCGCCCGGGCGGCCGGTGCGACGCGCGGCGGTGCCGGGGCAAAGCAAAACCCCCGCCATGTAGAAGCTAGGCGAGGGTTTCTGGGGCCGTTGTAATGACGGTCCGTGTGGCTCCGACGGGCGTCGATCCCGTGACCTCACGATTTTCAGTCGTGCGCTCTACCAACTGAGCTACAGAGCCGCATGGCGTCAGAGATGCCATGTCCTAGACGAAAGGCCCTCTGGAAACCAAAGGGCCCGTCGCTTTAGAGCGACCCTGACGGGACTTGAACCCGCGACCTCCGCCGTGACAGGGCGGCACGCTAACCAACTGCGCTACAGGGCCATGCTTATTAAGTTGTGGGAGTGACCCCAACGGGATTCGAACCCGTGCTACCGCCGTGAAAGGGCGGCGTCCTAGGCCGCTAAACGATGGGGCCGAGCGAACCCAGACCCGGGAGTCAAACGTTCACGCTTACCGAGGGACAAGCATATGCGATCCGGCGCCGATGTGCGAATCGGGGGCGTGGCGTCCGCCGCCCGGGCGTGTCTGCGGGGCACAATGGCCCGGTTCGCGCGCGCCGGACGCAGCCCCCGACGCTTTCGGCGATGTGACGTGTGTTGCTACTGTGAACGAAGTTGCCCACGCGATATGGAGGATCACCCGCGTGCGATACGAGAGCCTCGACTCCCCGGAAGACTGCGGCTGCGCCCCGACGCCCGCAGAGAGCAAGAAGCTCTCGCAGCTGATCTCGCGCCGCGGCGCCCTCGGCCTCGGCGCCGTCGGGTTCGTCGCAGCGACGGCGTTCCTCGCCCCCGGCATCCCGTCCGCCTTCGGTATCGAGGGCTACCCGTCGTGGGATGACGTGCAGCGCGCCAAGGGCAACGAGTCCGCGAAAGCCGCCGAGATCGCGCGCATCGAGAAGCTGATCGCCGACCTCACCGCCGACGTCGCCTACAAGCAGGCCGAGGCCGAACGGCTGGGGGCCGAATACGCCAAGGCGCAGGCCGACTTCGAGGATGCCGCGTACCGCGCGACCTCGCTTCAGGAGCAGGCCGACGCCCAGTCGGCAGCCGCCCTCGAGGCGGCCCGCCGAGCCGGAAAGCTCGCGGCGCAGCTCTACCGCAACGGCGGCGACGACACGAGCCTCAAGCTCTTCTTCTCCGACTCCGCTGCGAGCGCCGATGACCTGCTCGCCCGACTCGGCACGATGGACAAGCTGCTGCAGGCGAACCGCGGCATCTACACGGATGCCGTCGCCGCCCGCGAGACCGCGCAGAGCCTGAGCGACCAGGCCGGCGTGGCCCGCGACGAGCGCGACCGCCTGCAGAAGGAGGCCGAGCAGAAGCTCGCCGCCGCCCAGGAAGCAGCAGCGGTCGCCCAGGCCGCCCTCGAAGAGCAGACCGCCAACATGGCGACCCTCCAGGCTCAGCTCGCGGCGCTCAAGGACGAGACGGCGGCCACGGTCGCCGGCTACCAGGCGGGCGTCGAGGAGGAGCGTCGCCGCGAAGAGGCCCGCAAGCAGCGCGAGCGCGAAGAAGCAGCCCGCCGTGCCGCGGAAGAAGAGCGTCGTCGTCAGGAAGCTGCAGCGGCGGCCGCTGCGGCAGGCAACAGCGGTGGTGGTGGCGGCGGCGGAGGCGGCGGTAACAGTGGTGGTGGCGGCGGCGGTGGTGCCGGTCAGGTCCAGCCCTCCGGATGGGTGCGCCCCGGCCCCGGTTACATCAGCTCGTGGTTCGGCAACCGCGGCACGATCTGCTCGAACGGGTACTGCACCACGGGTCACCGCGGCATCGACTTCGCCGGCGGTTGCGGCGCGCCGATCTACGCCGCCGCATCCGGGACGGTCGTCCACGCCTCCTACACCGGCGACTGGGGCAACTACATCAAGATCGACCACGGCGGCGGCATCATCTCGGGGTACGCGCACATCCAGAACGGCGGCTACAACGTCGGATACGGACAGCGCGTCTCAGCCGGACAGGTCATCGCCTACGCCGGCAACACCGGCATCTCGCAGGGCTGCCACCTGCACTTCGAGATCTACCAGGGCGGCGTCCGCATCGACCCGGCGCCGTTCCTGCGCAACCGCGGAATCTCGGTCTGAGCCTCAACGCTCACGAGCCCGGAACGACGAAGGAGGGGCGGATGCCGCAGCATCCGCCCCTCCTTCGCGTCCGGGTGAGACTCAGAGCGAGTTGGGCGCTTCGCCCTCACCCTGCGTCTTGGTCTGGCCCTCGTGCTCCTCGAAGCGCTCGAACGCCTCGGCGACGAGACGCTCGGCCTCGGCGGCGTTGGCCCACTCGTCGACCTTGACCCACTTGTTGGGCTCGAGGTCCTTGTAGTGCTCGAAGAAGTGGCCGATCTCGCTCTTGGTCCAGTCGTCGATGTCGTCGACATCCTGGATGTGGGCCCAGCGCGGGTCCTTCGCCAGCACGGCCACGACCTTGTCGTCGCCGCCGGCCTCGTCGCTCATCTTCAGCACGGCGACGGGGCGGACCTTCGCCAGCACGCCGGGGTAGATGTCGCGGTCGAGCAGCACGAGCACGTCGAGCGGGTCGCCGTCTTCGCCGAGGGTGTTCTCGAAGAAGCCGTAGTTGCTGGGGTATCCCATCGGCGTGAACAGCACGCGGTCGAGGAAGACCCGGCCGGTGCCGTGGTCGACTTCGTACTTCACGCGGCTGCCGCGGGGGATCTCGATGACGGCGTCGTACGCGCCCATACGTGTGCTCCTTCGATAAGACGGTGGGATGCCGCCGTCCAGCCTACTTCGCGCCGCTCGCCGTGCCGCATACAGGCTCAGCCCGAGTTTCCCGCCCGAGGCTGCGCCTGCCGAGGCTCTCAGCCCGCCGACGGCACGGGCCCGGTTACCGTAGGGGCGTGCCGTCGCTGAACCCCGCCCTCGCCGAGGTCCGTCGCGCCGTGCGCGCGTCGCTGTCGGCACTGCCCGCGGGCAGCACCGTGATCGTCGCGCTCTCGGGCGGCCCCGACTCGCTGGCCCTCGCCGCCGCGACCGCCTTCGAGGCCCCGAAGCTCGGCCTGCGCGCCGCGTCGGTGACGGTCGACCACGGATTGCAGCCGGGCTCCGACGAGGCCGCGCTCGCGGCCGCCCGCACCGCCGCGGAGCTCGGTCTCGACCCGCTGGTCGTGAGCGTCGAGGTCGGCACCGCGGGCGGGCCCGAGGCCGCGGCCCGTGAGGCGCGCTACGGCGTGCTGAGGGATGCCGCGCGCGACGCGAACGCCGCCGCCGTGCTGCTGGGCCACACGCTCGACGACCAGGCCGAGACGGTGCTGCTCGGGCTCGCTCGAGGGGCCGGCGCGACGAGCCTCGCGGGCATGGCCCCCGACCGCACCGATGACGATTCGGGCGTGCGCTGGCTTCGCCCGCTGCTCGCGGTCCGCCGAGAGACCACGGTCGCGGCGTGCGCGGCGGCCGGACTCGACCCCTGGCTCGACCCGCACAACCGCGACGACCGCTTCCGGCGGGTGCGGGTCCGCGAGCGTGTGCTGCCCCTCCTCGAGTCCGAGCTCGGTCCGGGCGTGGCCGAGGCGCTGGCCCGCACCGCCGAGCAGCTGCGCGAGGATGCGCAGGCCTTCGACGACATGATCGCCGAGACGATCGAAGACATCGTCGAGCCGGCCGAGGCGGGCATCGCGATCTCTGTCGCGGCGCTCGCGGCGAACCCGCCGGCGCTGCGCCACCGCATCATCCGTCACGTCGTGCAGAGCGAGTTCCACGAGAGCCTGTCGCGCAGCCAGACCCTCGAGGTCGCCCGGCTCGTGACCGACTACTCCGGCCAGGGACCGATCGACCTTCCCGGATGCCGCGCCCGCCGCGTCGGCCGACTCGTCGAGTTCTCGGCGGGCGGGAGCGGCGCCTAAACTCGTCGCATGCGTGCCGCCGAGATCGCCGACCAGCTCACCGACGTCCTCGTCACGGAGGAGGAGATCCAGGCCAAGCTGGCCGAGCTCGCCGCCCGGGTCGAGGCCGATTACGAGGGCAAGGAGCTCATCCTCGTCGGCGTCCTCAAGGGCGCGGTGATGGTCATGGCCGACTTCGCCCGCGCGCTCAAGCGCGACATCACGATGGACTGGATGGCGGTGTCGTCCTACGGCGCGAGCACGAAGTCGAGCGGTGTCGTCCAGATCCGCAAGGACCTCGACGCCGACCTGCACGGAAAGCACGTCCTGATCGTCGAGGACATCATCGACTCGGGCCTCACCCTCAGCTGGCTGCTCGAGAACTTCCAGTCGCGTGGTGCCGAGTCGCTCGAAGTGCTCGCGCTCCTGCGCAAGCCCGAGGCGGCGAAGGTCGAGATCGACTGCCGGTACGTCGGCTTCGACATCCCGAACGACTTCGTCGTGGGCTACGGCCTCGACTACGCGGAGAAGTACCGCAACCTCCGGGATGTCGCGATCCTCGCGCCCCACGTCTACAGCTGAGCGGGCGTCGATCCCTCGTCGGGCGAGCCGGCTCCCGGTACGCCCAAAACGAACGCACAGAGCCCGCATAGTCGGCGCGGGGTAGCCTGATCGCACCATGGACGTCAAGAAAGTCACGCGCAACCCGCTGATGTACGTGTTGCTCATCGGCGCGCTGCTGCTGATCGGCTTCATGCTGATCTCCAGCCTCACCGGTGCGAAGCAGATCACGACCCAGCAGGGCTTCGAGCTGCTCAAGGGCGACACCGTCACGAAGGTGCAGACCACGGACGGCGATCAGCGCGTGGATCTGACGCTCTCGGAGGATTTCGAGGGCTCGAAGCAGGTGCAGTTCTACTACACCTCCGCGCGTGCCGACGAGGTCGTCGCGGCCGTCGACGCGGCGAACCCCGCCGACGGGTACAACGACGTCGTGCCGCGGGCCACGTGGTTCGACGGCTTCCTCTCGCTCATGCTGCCGCTCGTGCTGCTGGGCCTGCTCTTCTGGTTCCTGATGTCGAGCGCGCAGGGCGGCGGCAGCCGCGTCATGCAGTTCGGCAAGTCGAAGGCCAAGCTCGTCACGAAGGAGACCCCGACGGTCACCTTCGGCGACGTGGCCGGCTCTGACGAGGCCATCGAGGAGATGCAGGAGATCAAGGACTTCCTGAAGGACCCGACCAAGTTCCAGGCCGTCGGCGCCCGCATCCCGAAGGGCGTGCTGCTGTACGGCCCTCCGGGAACCGGTAAGACGCTCCTCGCACGCGCTGTCGCGGGCGAGGCCGGCGTCCCGTTCTACTCGATCTCGGGCTCGGACTTCGTCGAGATGTTCGTCGGCGTCGGCGCGAGCCGCGTTCGCGACCTCTTCAAGGAGGCGAAGGAGAACTCGCCCGCCATCATCTTCATCGACGAGATCGACGCCGTCGGCCGCCACCGCGGCGCCGGCATGGGCGGCGGTCACGACGAGCGCGAGCAGACGCTCAACCAGATGCTGGTGGAGATGGACGGCTTCGATCCGAAGGTCTCGGTGCTCGTCATCGCGGCGACCAACCGTCCCGACATCCTCGACCCGGCGCTGCTGCGTCCGGGCCGCTTCGACCGGCAGATCGGCGTCGACGCCCCCGATCTGAAGGGCCGTCAGAAGATCCTCGAAGTGCACGGACGCGGCAAGCCGCTCTCGCCCTCGGTCGACCTCGCCGTCATCGCTCGCAAGACCCCGGGCTTCACCGGTGCCGACCTGGCGAACGTACTGAACGAGGCCGCGCTGCTGACCGCGCGCTCCAACGCGCAGCTGATCGACATGCGCGCGCTCGACGAGGCGATCGACCGCGTGATCGCCGGTCCGCAGCGCCGCACCCGCGTCATGAAGGACAAGGAGAAGCTCATCACGGCGTACCACGAGGGCGGCCACGCCCTCGCCGCTGCGGCGATGAACCACTCCGACCCGGTCACGAAGGTCACGATCCTTCCGCGCGGCAAGGCGCTCGGGTACACGATGGTGCTGCCGCTCGAAGACAAGTACTCCGTCACGCGCAACGAGCTCCAGGACCAGCTCACCTACGCGATGGGCGGACGCGTCGCCGAGGAGGTCGTGTTCCACGACCCGACGACCGGTGCCTCCAACGACATCGAGAAGGCGACGGGCATCGCCCGCAAGATGGTCACCGAGTACGGGATGACGACCGAGGTTGGCCCCGTGAAGCTCGGGTCGTCGTCGGGCGAGGTGTTCATGGGCCGCGACATGGGTCACGGCCGCGACTTCTCCGAGCGCATCGCCGAGCGCGTCGACGCCGAGGTCCGGCTGCTGATCGAGCAGGCCCACAACGAGGCGTACGAGGTCATCAACGCCAACCGCGACATCCTCGACAAGCTCGCGCTCGCGCTGCTCGAAGAGGAGACCCTCGACCACCTGCAGCTCGCCGAGATCTTCAAGGACATCAAGAAGCTCCCGCCGCGCCCGCAGTGGCTCTCGAGCCAGGACCGCCCGGTGTCGTCCCTGCCCCCGATCGACGTCCCCAAGCGTCGCGAAGAGGCCGGGCTGGCGGCATCCACCGTCGCCGAGACCGAAGCCGAGACCGCCGCCGAGCGGGCTCCGCACCGTCGCCCCTCGGGGCAGGCGCGACCCGCGACCGCGTAGGCTCGGGGCGTGGCCGTCGATCGCGAACGCGTCGCCGCCCTCGTGCGCGACCTGCTCGAGGCGATCGGGGAGGACCCCGACCGTCCCGGGCTGAAGCAGACCCCGCAGCGGGTCGCCGACGCGTACGCCGAGTTCTTCTCGGGAGTCGGTGCCGACGCCGCCGAACCGCTCGCGCACACGATCTCGGTGGCGCGGGGTCCGGCGCCCGACACGCTGCCGTCGGGCGCGGTCATGGTGCGCGGCATCCGGTTCCGTTCGTTCTGCGAGCACCATCTGCTGCCCTTCGCGGGGCACGCCCACATCGCGTACCTGCCGGGCGAGCAGGTCGTCGGGCTCGGCGCGCTGCCGCGCGTGGTCGACACCCTCGCGGCGCGGCCGCAGGTGCAGGAGCGTCTGGGCGAGCAGATCGCCGACACGATCGCTGGTGCGCTCGACGCGCGCGGCGTGCTGGTCGTGCTCGATGCCGCCCACGAGTGCGTCACGATGCGCGGCGGACGTCAGACGGATGCCTCGACCGTGACCGTCGCCGCCCGCGGCGTCTACACCGAGCCGGCCGAGCGGGCCGAGCTGATCGCCCTGATCTCGGGCGGCGCGGCATGACGACGATCATGGGCATCCTCAACATCACGCCCGACTCGTTCAGCGACGGCGGGCGGTACCTCGATCTCGACGCCGCGATCGGCCACGCTGAGACGCTGCGCCGAGCCGGCGCGCACATCGTCGACGTCGGTGGTGAGTCGACCCGCCCGGGTGCCGAGCGCGTCGACCCCGACCTCGAGCGCGGTCGTGTCGTCCCGGTGATCGAGGCGCTCGCTGCGCGGGGGATCGTCGCGAGCGTCGACACCATGAACGCCGGCACCGCTGCAGCCGGCGTCTCCGCCGGAGCCCGGATCGTCAACGACGTCTCGGGAGGCCTGGCCGATCCCGACATGTTCGCCGCGGTCGCGGCATCCGACGCGGACGTCGTCATCGGACACTGGCGCGGACACTCGACCGATATGTACGCCACCGCCCGCTACGACGACGTCGTCGCGGAAGTGGTCGCCGAGCTCCAGGAGCGCGTGAGCGCGGCAGCCGCGGCCGGTATCGCCCCCTCGCGCATCATCCTCGACCCGGGCATCGGCTTCGGTAAACGCGGCGAACAGAACTGGGCGGTGCTGCACCGCCTCGACCGCATCGTCGGACTCGGGAGGCGTGTGCTCGTCGGCACGAGCCGCAAGGGCTTCCTGCGCGAGGCGATCGGAGACGCCCCCGGCGCGGACACCCCCGGCGCGGACGGCACCGACATCGACCGTCGCGACCTCGCGACCGCCGTGACGAGCGCGCTGGCCGCCGACGCGGGAGCGTGGGGCGTGCGGGTGCACGACGTCGCGACGACCCGAGACGCGCTGGCGGTGCGCTCGAGGTGGCGGGAGGGCTCATGAGCGATCGGATCACGCTGCGCGGCATCCGGGCCGTCGGGTATCACGGCGTCTACGAGCACGAACGGCGCGAGGGTCAGGAGTTCATCGCCGACGTCGAGCTCGACCTGTCGCTCGGCGACGCCGCGGCGAGCGACGACGTCGCCGACACCGTCCACTACGGGGAGCTGGCCGAGCAGGTCGCCGCGATCCTGTCGGGAGAGCCGGCGAACCTCGTCGAGACGGTCGCCGATCGCATCGCGCGTGCGGCTCTCGCGTTCGACCGCGTGGATGCCGTCGCCGTGACCGTGCACAAGCCGCAGGCGCCCATCGCGGTGGCGTTCGGCGATGTCAGCGTGACCCTCACCCGACGACGGGAGAACCGATGAGCCGCCGCCTCGCCCAGGAATCGCCCGAGCCCCGTCCGGCCGAGAACCCCGCCGCGCGACGAGCCGTCGTCGCGATCGGTGCGAACCTCGGCGACCGGGCCGAGACCGTCGCACGCGCGATCGCGGACCTCGACCGGCTGCCGCTGACGCAGGTGGTGCGCGCCGCCGAGCCGATCGAGACGGTCGCGCTGACCCTCGACGGCCCGGATGCCGCGGCCCCCGCCTATCTCAACTCCGTGGCCCTCGTCGAGACCAGGCTCGCCCCCAGCGTGCTGCTCGGCTACCTGCACGCGATCGAGGAGCGTCACGGCCGGGCCCCGCGCTCGGCCGATCAGGCCCGGTGGCAGGATCGCACGCTCGATCTCGACCTCATCGCGCACGGCGAGGTCGTGTGCGAGACCCCGACGCTCGTCCTGCCGCATCCGCGTGCGCACGAGCGCGATTTCGTGCTCCGGCCGTGGCTCGCGGTCGACCCCGACGCCGTGCTCCCCGGACGCGGGCGCGTCGACGCGCTGCTGGCGGCGCTGCCCGGGAGCACGCCGTGAGACGCACGTCTCCCGCGACCCTGATCGTGTCGGCGGTGCTCGGCATCGCCGCGGGGTTCGTCATCGACCAGGTGCTCACGGGCGCGGGCCGCGCGACCTTCACCCCGTCGGTCATGCTCCCCGTCCTGTTCGTGCTGCTGGGAGTCTCGGTCATCGCCCTCGCGCTGCCGATCCGCCGGGCGACCCGGGGCCAGGCTCCGCGGGTCGACCCGTTCCGGGCGGTGCGCGTGGCGATGCTCGCGAAGGCGTCGAGCATCGTCGGGGCGCTCGTCGGCGGTGTCGGCGTCGGCCTCCTGCTCTTCCTTCTCACACGGCCGGTGCCGCCGTCAGTAGGCTCGACGGGAGCGGTCGTCGCCGCGATCGTCGGAGCCGTCGTGCTCGTGGCGGCCGGTGTGATCGCAGAACAGCTCTGCACCATTCGGAAGGACGACGATGACGACCAGCCCGGACCACCCGAGCCCGACGCCACTCCCTCCCACCACTGACGCTGCGGAGCCGGGTGCGATCGACGCCACCCTCGACGCCGGCACGTACGACCGCATCCGCGAGCCGCGCGGTGCCGGGAGGCTCGCCCTCGAGCACGGCGTCTGGCACCAGATCTCGCGCAAGTACCTCGCCGTCCAGCTCATCAGCAACGGGTTCATCCTGGCGATCATCGTCGCCGTGATGCTCGTGCTGCTCCTGGTGGCCGATCAGTCGTGGGCGCTCATCCCGGGCGTCATCCTCATCGTGCTCACCGTCGCGGGCATGGCGATCCTGCCGCGCCAGGTGCGCTCGATCGGCTACCAGCTCCGCGAGGACGACCTCGTCTTCCGTCGCGGCATCCTGTGGCAGCGCATGGTGGCCGTGCCGTACGGGCGGATGCAGCTCGTCGACATCACGCACGGGCCCCTCGATCGCGGATTCGGCATCGCGCAGCTGAAGTTCGTCACCGCCGCTGCAGCGACGGGCGTCGTGATCCCGGGCCTCACGCAGCAGGCCGCCGAGGCGCTGCGCGACCACCTCATGTCGGTGGCGGAATCGCGGCGGACCGGGCTGTGAGCGACTCCGTTCCGAGCCCGCCCCCGGCCGACGCGACCGTCTCCGCGCCGCCGTCCGAGCTCGTCCGCTCGCCGCTGAGCGACGGCGAGTGGCATCGGCTGCATCCGCTGACGCCGCTGCTGCGCGGCGGCCTGGCGCTGCTCGTGGTGCTCGGCATCGTCGTCGCGAACATGCGCGACCGGCTCATCAGCATCTTCGTGCCGGCGCTCGCGCCCGATGCGCCCATCGACGAGTGGGAGGAGTACGAGGCCGCCGGCGACCCCATCGGGTGGGTGCTGGCGAACAACCTCCTGCTGATCGCCCTGCTCGTCACCGTCGGCGTGCTCGCGCTCATCATCGGGGCGTTCTATCTGTCGTGGCGCTTCCACACGTTCCGCATCACCGACGACGACGTCGAGGTGCGCAGCGGCATCCTCTCGCGCACGCAGCGCCGCGCACCGCTCGACCGGGTGCAGGGCGTCAACCTCACCCGCCCCGCGGTCGCGCGGCTTCTGGGGGCGGCGAAGCTCGAGATCGTGGGTGCGGGCGCCGACGCGAACGTCAAGCTCGAGTACCTCTCGACCGGTAATGCCGAGACGATCCGCGCCGACATCCTGCGGCTGGCCTCGGGGCAGCGCCTCGCCGAGCAGCGCGCGGCCGCGGCAGCCGCCGGGGGAGGACGCGTCGCCGTCGCCGACACCGTCGCACGCGGCATCACCGGTCTCATCGAAGGCGACGATGCGGATGCCGCCGAGCCCGAGTCCGTCGTGCGCATCCCGCCCGGGCGACTCATCGGGTCGCAGCTCGCCAGCTGGGGCACCGTCGTGATCCTCGCGGGCGCAACCGCGCTCGCGATCGCCCTGTCGCAGGGCGTGTTCTGGGTGCTCTTCGCCTACTTCCCGGCACTGCTCGGTTTCGGGGCGTACTGGGTGCGGACGATCGTGAAGTCGTTGCGCTACTCCATCGCGCCGACGCGTGACGGCGTGCGCGTGACGTTCGGCCTGCTCACGACCGTGTCGGAGATCCTGCCTCCCGGACGCATCCACGCCGTGGAGATCACGCAGTCCATCCTCTGGCGCGGGTTCGGCTGGTGGACGGTTCGGATCAACCGCATGACCGGCCGAAGCGCCTCCGACACGACGACCGATCAGTTCACCACGGTCCTTCCCGTCGGCACGCTCGCCGACGTCGAGCGGGTGCTCGGCCTCATCCTGCCGTCGGTCGGCGAGGAGGAGCGCGCGGCGATCATCCGCGACGGTGTGCTCGGCGGTTCGTCCGCCGGGGGATACGTCACGACGCCGCGGCGCGCACGCATCGTGCGTCTGCTGTCGTGGCGCCGAAACGGTCTTGCGATCAACGGCGACCTGCTGATGCTGCGACGCGGGCTCATCTGGCGCATGCTCGCGGTGCTGCCGCTCGCGCGGCTGCAGTCGGTCGCGCTGCACCAGGGGCCGGTCTCACGCGCGCTGCGGGTCGCGACGCTGCGCGCACACACGGTCTCGGGGCCGGTGCTCACCGCGGTCGCGGGCATCGATCGCGACGACGCGATCGCGGCGTTCGAGCGCGTCGCCCGGGTGGCCGTCGCCGCGGCGGCATCCGACCGCTCGCACCGCTGGGCGGAGATGACGGATGCCGACGGACCGACGGATGCCGACGCGCTGTCGGATGCCGTCGCGCTGATGGATGCCGTCGAGCCGGTGCCGCCCGTTCCGGCGCAGAGCCCGAGTGCCGGCCCGAGCCCCGTGCCGCCCCCGCCGAGCGCGACGGAGCTTCCGCCGGGCGCTGTGCCGCCCCCGCCCTATGCGCCTCCGTTCGTGCCTCCCGTGGAGCAGACGCCTCCCGCGGAGCAGACGCCGCCGGCGGGGCAGACGCCGCCGGCGGGGCAGACGCCTCCGGAGGGTGGGCGATGACCGCGAACTCGCGCCTGGGGGTCGGCATTATCGGCGCCGGCCGGGTGGGGCCCGTGATCGGCGCGGCGCTCGCGGGTGCCGGTCATGCGCTGACCGGCGTCACCGCGGGTTCCGATCGGGAACGCGTCGACGCGGTCATCCCGGGGGTGCCGGTGCTCGACGCCGACGAGGTCGTGCGCCGCAGCGAGCTCGTCGTCATCGCGGTGCCGCACGACGAGCTCGGCCCGCTGGTCAGCGGCCTCGCCGAGCTCGGTGCCTGGCAGGTCGGGCAGCTCGTGCTGCACACCGATCCCGGGCACGGGCTCGACGTGCTGGCGCCCGCGGCCGCGCGAGGCGCCATCCCGCTCGCGGTGCACCCGGCGATCGCGTTCACCGGGTCGACCCTCGACCTCCGCCAGCTCACGGGCGCCTACGCCGCGGTGACCGCGCCGGCAGCCGTCCTGCCGATCGGGCAGGCGCTCGCCGTCGAGCTGGGCTGCGAGCCCGTCGTCGTCGCCGACGCCGACCGTCCGGCCTACGGCGAGGCGATCGCGACCGCGACGCAGTTCGCCGCCTCGATCGTCCAGCAGTCGGCCGCGTTGCTCGAGGACGCCGGAGTCGACGCCCCGGGGCGCTTCCTCTCGACGCTCGTGCACTCGACGGTCGACCGTGCGCTCACCGCCGCGGGCCGGGGCGCGGACCCCGACGACGAACTGCTGTGAGCGACGTCGAGCTCGCCCGCATCCCGGCCGGAGAGCTGCCCGTCGCCGGCGCAGGGCGGGGGCCGCGGGTCGCCTCCTTCGAGATCGGCGTCTATCCCGTGACCGAAGAGCAGCTCGGGGAGGTGCTCGGGATCACCGCCGCGCATCCCCGTCGCCCGGCCGTCGCGGTGTCGTGGCTTCGGGCCGTGCGCTTCTGCAACGCGCTGTCGGAGTGGGAGGGGCTCGATTCCGCCTACGCCGTCGACGGCGACGAGGTGCACTGGTACGACGACGCCGACGGGTACCGGCTGCCGACGGAGCGCGAGTGGGAGTACGCCTGCCGCGCGGGTTCGGCGGCGGCGCACTACGGCCCGCTCGCCGAGATCGCCTGGACCGCGGCCGACAACCTCTCGTCGCCGCAGAACGTGGGCGGGCGGCATCCGAACCTCTTCGGCCTGTTCGACATGCTCGGAAACGTCTCGGAGTGGTGCTGGGACCTCTTCGCCCCCGACACCGGGTCGCGCGACCGGGTGTTCCGGGGCGGTGGGTTCGCCGACGCCGCGACATCCGTGCGGGCGGGCACGCGCCGCGGGGCCCGCCCCGACAGCGCGCACGACGACATCGGCCTGCGCGTCGCCCGCGGTCCCGTCGCGTAGCCGGCCGGCTCGGCGCTGCCGGCGGCGTGCTGGGTGCACATTCGTCGGACCGGCGGTGCTGGAGTCGTGCCGCGGCGCCGCCGAGGCGACATCAGCACCAGTGGTCCGACGGGTGTATCGCCGAGCACCGGTGTATCGCCGAGCAGCCGTGGCGCGCTCGGTAGACTGGCACGTCGAATCCCGAGGAGTTTTTCTGCCATGAGCGACGCGCCCGTGCCCCCCGTCGACGACGCCGACGACGTCATCGAGCAGAAGGCCGTGCGCCTCGCCAAGCGCGAGCGGCTGCTGAGCGAACGAGCGGACGCCGCGGGCGGCGCCTATCCCGTCGCCGTGGCCGTCACCGACACCATCCCGGCGCTGCGCGAGCGCTTCGCCGACCTCGAGGCGGGCGCCGAGACCGGCGTGACCGCGTCGGTCGCGGGACGCGTCGTGTTCAGCCGCAACACCGGCAAGCTCTGCTTCGCGTCGCTGCAGTCGGGCGACGGCAGCCGCATCCAGGCCATGGTCTCGCTCGCCGAGGTCGGCGACGAGTCGCTGCAGGCGTGGAAGGAGCTCGTCGACCTGGGCGACCACGTCTCGGTCACGGGCCAGGTCATCTCCAGCCGCCGCGGCGAGCTGTCGATCATGGTGTCCGCGTGGCAGATCGCGTCGAAGGCGCTGCTGCCGCTGCCGAACCTGCACTCCGAGCTGAGCGAGGAGAGCCGCGTGCGCTCGCGCTTCCTCGACCTCATCGTGCGCGACACCGCGCGCGAGACGGTCGTGGCCCGAGCGAAGGTCAACGCTTCGCTGCGTCGCACGTTCGACGAGCACGGCTTCCTCGAAGTCGAGACCCCGATGCTGCAGGTGCAGCACGGTGGTGCCGCCGCGCGCCCGTTCATCACGCACTCGAACGCCTTCGACACGGAGCTGTACCTGCGCATCGCGCCCGAGCTGTTCCTCAAGCGCGCCGTCGTGGGCGGGATCGACCGCGTGTTCGAGATCAACCGGAACTTCCGCAACGAGGGCGCCGACTCGACCCACAGCCCCGAGTTCGCGATGCTCGAGGCCTACCAGGCGTACAGCGACTACAACGGCATCGCCGATCTGACGCAGGAGCTCATCCAGAACGCGGCGATCGCCGTCGCGGGATCGACGACCGTCACATGGGCCGACGGCACCGAGTTCGATCTCGGCGGCGAATGGGACCGCATCTCGATGTACGACTCGCTCTCGGCCGCCGCGGGGCGCGAGATCACGCCCGCCACCTCACTCGAGGAGCTCCAGACGCTCGCCGCCGAGGTGGGCGTCGTCGTGCCCGAGAAGGTCGCGACGCACGGCAAGCTCGTCGAGGAGCTCTGGGAGCACTTCGTCAAGGGCGGGCTCGAGCGCCCCACCTTCGTGATGGACTTCCCTGTCGACACGTCGCCGCTCGTCCGCGAGCACCGCACGATCGCGGGCGTCGTGGAGAAGTGGGACCTCTACGTCCGCGGCTTCGAGCTGGCGACCGGCTACTCCGAGCTCGTCGACCCGGTCATCCAGCGCGAGCGTTTCGTCGAGCAGGCCAAGCTCGCCGCTCGCGGCGACGACGAGGCGATGCGCGTCGACGAGGAGTTCTTGCGGGCGCTCGAGCACGGGATGCCGCCCACCGGCGGCATGGGCATGGGCATCGACCGCCTGCTCATGGCGATCACGGGCCTCGGCATCCGCGAGACGATCCTCTTCCCGCTGGTCAAGTAACCGCCGATTCCTGCGAGGCCGCGAGGTCCGTCCGGGTTTCCACATCCCGTCCCGCTTGCGCTCTGCACCGCCTCGCCCGGCGCCAGCCTGGTCTGCATGACCACGACTGTTCGCGCCGCGGATGCCGCGCACTTCCTCTCCCTCGTTCCTCATCTGCTCGGCTTCGTCCCGAGCCGAAGCCTCATCGTGGTGCCTTTCGCGGGGTCGCGGAGCCTCGGCGCGATGCGCGTCGACCTGCCGACCGGCGCGCTCGGCGACCTCGACAGTGCCGCTGCGACGATCGTCGGGATGGTGTGCCGCATTCCGGACGCCGATGCCCTGACAGCGATCGCGTACGTCCCGGAGTCGGCGGCTGACGGGCTGCCGGGGGTGCCCGTCCTGGCGGCGGTCAGCCGGGCGGCCGACGTCTGCGGTGTGCGGGTCGTCGACCTGCTGACCGTCGCGACCGACGGCTGGGGGTCACACCTCGATTCGTCGTGCCCGACGGGCGGCCGGTCTCTCGACGAGATCGAGCGGGCCGCTGCGCGGCACCCCGGTCCGGGCCCCGATCCCGCGATCGACAGCGATCACGCATCGGGCGCCGTTCTGCCGCGTCGCAGCGCCGCAGAACGACGCGCGGTGGGCGGCGCGCTCCGCTCGCTCGAGACGGCGCTCGCGGTGGTGTGCGGCATCCCGCGGGTCGGCGGTGGCCGCCGGCATACGCGCGAGTCGGGGGCGGAGGGCGGCGGTGTCGACCCCGCCGCACTCGAGGCGGCGTGCGAGCTCGACGCCCCGCCGCGACTGTTCGAGCGGGTGCTCGGGGGCGATCCCACCGAGCTCGACCCTCTCGTCGTGGCGCTGCTGGTCTGGTGCCTGTCACGACCGTCGCTGCGCGATGTCGCCCTCGTGCAGTGGGCGACGGATGCCGACCGCGGCGAGGACGCCCTCGAAGCCCAGCGACGGTGGGAGCGAGGTGAGGAGTATCCGGAACGGCTCGGGCGCATCATGTGGGGCGACAGCGACAGACCCGACCCCGACCGCCTGCTCGCCGCGCTCGCGGTGGTGCGAGAGGTCGCCGCACTGGCCCCGCGTCGATTGCGGCCGGGACCGCTCGCGCTGTGCGCATGGCTCGCCTGGGCGCTGGGGCGATCCACGCACGCCGCGTCGTACGCCGAGCGGGCGCTCGAGATCGACCCCGACCACGGGCTCGCCGAGATCCTGATGTCGTTCGCGCAGATCGGCCACCTGCCCGACTGGGCCTTTCATCAGCGGGGACACGTACGATAGGGAGCATGGACGAGTACGTGAGCGCGGTCATCTGGTCGCTGCTGCCGACCCTCGTGGTCTCGGTTCTCTTCGTCTTCGTCCTCCGCGGCATCTTGCGCATGGATCGCACCGAGCGCCGGGCGTACGCGAAGATCGAGGCGGAGGAGCGTGCGGCCCGTGGGCTCGCCGCTCCCGCGCCCGACAGCCCGGCCCCCTGAACCCGTGGGATGAGCGGTCGCGCCCGATACGCTGATTCCGAGGAGATCGGAGGGGCGGCGTGACGATCGAGTTCACCGCGTTCGAGTTCCCCGGTTGGTGGCTCGTCCTGGTCTTCATCGCCGACCTCGTCATCCGCATCACGGCGATCATCGTCGTGCCCCGCAACCGGCGCCCCACGGCCGCGATGGCGTGGCTGCTCGCGATCTACTTCATCCCGTTCGTCGGCGTGCTGCTGTTCCTTCTGATCGGCAATCCCCGTCTGCCGCGAAAGCGGCGCCGGATGCAGCGCGAGATCAACCAGTACATCCGCGAGACCAGTGAGGGGCTCGACTTCGGCACTCTGCGTCCCGACGCCCCCGCGTGGTTCACCTCGGTCGTCACGCTCAACCGCAACCTCGGCGCGATGCCGCTCGCGGGCGACAACGGCGCCGAGATCATCTCCGACTACGAGGAGAGCATCCGCCGCATGGCGGAGGAGGTCCGCAAAGCCGAGCGATACGTGCACGTGGAGTTCTACATCCTCCAGTCCGACGAGACGACCGACGTCTTCTTCGCCGCGCTCGAAGAGGTCGCCGCGCGCGGTGTGACCGTGCGCGTGCTCCTGGACTACTGGGCCAACCGCGGCAAGCCGAACTATCGCGCCACGGTGAAGCGCCTCACGGCGATGGGCGCGGACTGGCACCACATGCTCCCGGTGCAGCCGCTGCGCGGCAAATACCAGCGGCCCGACCTGCGCAACCACCGCAAGCTCATCGTCGTGGACGGGCGGGTGGCGTTCACCGGGTCGCAGAACATGACCGACTCGACCTACAACCTGAAGAAGAACATCAAGCGCGGCCTGCACTGGGTCGACCTGATGGTGCGGGTGCAGGGTCCCGTGGTGGCGAGCATCGACGCGGTGTTCCTCTCGGACTGGTACAGCGAGACCGGCTCGGCGCCCTCCGAAGACGTGGGTCTGTTCGAGCTCGAGAGCGGGCCGGGCGACCTGGACTGCCAGATCGTCCCGTCCGGGCCCGGGTTCGAGTTCCAGAACAACCTCAAGCTGTTCACCGCCCTGCTGTTCGCGGCGCAGAAGCGCGTCATCATCGTGAGCCCGTACTTCGTGCCCGACGAGGGGCTGCTGCTGGCGGTGCAGACGGCCTGCCAGCGCGGCCTGCAGGTCGAGCTGTTCGTCTCGGAAGAGGGCGACCAGGCGATGGTCTACCACGCTCAGCGCAGCTACTACGAGGCGCTGCTGCGGGCGGGTGTGAAGATCTGGATGTATCGCAAGCCCTACATCCTGCATACGAAGAGCCTGACGATCGACGACGATGTGGCCATCATCGGCTCGAGCAACATGGACATGCGGTCGTTCGGTCTGAACCTCGAGATCTCCATGCTCGTGCGCGGCGAGGAGTTCATCGCCCAGCTGCGTCAGGTTGAAGACCAGTACCGGTCGCTCTCACGTGAGCTCACCCTCGAGGAGTGGATGAAGCAGCCGCTCCGATCGACGGTGCTCGACAACCTCGCGCGCTTGACCTCCGCGCTGCAGTGATCGGGTTCTGAGACGATGCGCGGTGACGCGACACTTTCGGGATGACGGAAGGATGAGACCATGACGACGACACGCACGACCGCGGCATCCGCTCTGCTGCTCCTCTCGGCGCTCGCGCTCGCCGGCTGCGCCACGACCCCCGGCGGGGCCGCGCCCGGCGACACGGGTGCCAGCGGATCGGATACCGGCTCGGCGGCGCCGTCGCAGGACGCCGATGTCGAGGCGGCGTGGCTCGACGGCGGCCGTGCTGTCGGCCTCGTGACGTACGGCAGCTCCTCGTGTCAGCCCGTCGTCGGCGAGGTGACGGCGTCGGGACAGACGGTCACCGTCGCGCTCACCGACCCCGAGGGCGCGGCCTGCACGCGCGACTACGTTCCGCGCGCGTCGTACGTCGGGCTGCCGGCGGGCGTCGACCCCACCCAGGACGTCGACATCGTCGTGACCGGCGGATACACCGGCGACGCCGATCTGGACGGAGTCGCCGGGCTCGAGGGGCCGACGGGCGAGGTGACCGGCGACATGGTGCCGAGCGCCGGCTGGTTCGATGACGCGGGACTCGTGCTGCTCACCTGGGGTTCGTCGAGCTGCCCGCCCGTGTTCGAGACCGTGGCGCTCGACGGTGACGCGGTGCGCGCCACCGAGGCCGCCGGAGCGGCCGATCAGGTCTGCACGATGGACTACGCCCCCCGGCTGAGCGTGCTCGGGGTCGACGGCGTCTCGGACGACGCTCGTCCGGGCGAGATCGTGCTGGTGTCGCCCGCGGGCGACGAGCAGCGCATCGCCGTCATCGGCTGACGCTGAGTTCGGGGCGCGGGTCTCAGTAGTCGGCGAACCCGGCTACTGAGGGATGCCGAGGATGAATCGCGGTGTACTGGTCTCGGCACGGAAGCCTCTCGGACCTGCACATTCCGCGGCTACAGTCCTCAGGATCTGAACCGTCCGCGTCGCGCCCGAGGAGCCCCGCCCATGACATCCGCACCCGCATCAGCAGAACCATCCCGGGCGGATGCGTCCCCCGACCCGCAGCGCCGCCGGCGGATGGCGCTGGCGCTCGCCGCGGGCGGCCTGGTCCTCGGGGTCGGTGCGATCGTCACGCTCGCTGTCTGGAACGACTCGGAGTTCGCCACGGGAACGTTCGGCGCCGGGTCGTTCGACCTCCAGGGCAGCACCGACGGGACGACGTTCACGAGCGATGCCGCCGCACCGGGTAAGACCCTCACCTTCACGCTCGACGCCGACGCCGACGCCCTCGCCCCCGATGACGTGGTCTACGCGCCGTTCGCCGTGCAGCTGTCGGGCACCTCGACGAACGAGGCCGCCGTCTCTGTCGAGAACGTCATCGGCGGAGCCATCGGCGACGACCTCACGTACTCGCTTTTCGTCGAGGACGACTTCGGCGTGACGTGTTCGGCAGCCACCCCGCCCACGGGCACGGAGGTCGTCGCAGACCGTGCCGCCGACGCGACCGGAACCGTCGACGTCTTCGACCTCACCGCCGCCGGGACCCCGGTGAACCTCTGCTTCGTGGTCACTGCCGGTGCGATCGAGCAGGGCGAAGCCGGGACGATCACGTGGGAGTTCGCGGGTACCTCGGGCGACACGCTGCCCTGATTCCGCGGATGCAGACGAGAGGGGATGCGCGACGCCGGTGGCGGCGCCGACGCGTCCTGGCGGTCCTCGCGGCGGGAAGCGTGCTCGGGGTGGGCACGGCATCGACGATCGCCGCCTGGACCGACAGCGAGGTGGCCACCGGGTCGTTTGTCGCGAGCGTCTTCGACACGCAGTCGCAGACGGCTGGCTCTCCGACCTATGCGAGTCACGCGACGGCGCCGAATGCGGCGACCCTGACCTTCTCGGGTGGTGCGCTCTCACCGGGTGCCCTCGCTCAGGCCTGGATCAACGTGCGCACGTCGCCCGCCTCGACCGTCGGGGGCACGATCTCGCTGACATCCGCGACCGCGACCGGCGGGCTGGCGCCGGCACTCGAGTACCGCGCAGTCCGGCTGAGTGCCGCAGTCCCCACCGCGACCTGCAATGCCGCAGCGTTCACGTCGGGCACCCCCGTCTTCGTCGCGGGCAGCGCCTCGACCTACATCCCGGTGACCACGGTTCCCGGCACCATCGTCGCGAACCCGATCGACGCCGCGGGGGCGCAGCTCGGTTTCTGCGTCGAAGTGCGCATCCAGCCCGGTGCGGCCAACTCCTTCCAGGGAACCTCCGGAACGGTGACGTGGACGTTCACGGGAACATCGGCGAGCTGAGATCCGTATGACCTCGCCGACCACGGTGACGAAGCCGACGAAGCCGACGACCCGCGCCGAAGCCCGGACGTCGCGGGTCGTGACCCCACGACGGCGGCCCCTCTCGCGCGTCGGTGACGCGATGCTCGTGCTCGCTGCGGCAACAGGAGCGCTCTGCATCGCGCTGACGATCGCGGCGGCCGTGTTCGACGTCCGGGTGACGCTGTTCAGCACCGGCTCGATGTCGCCGACGATCCCCGCCGGTGCGGCGGCCGTCGCTCGCGGCATCCCGGCGTCCGAGGTCCGCGTGGGTGACGTCGTGACCGTCGAGCGCGCGGGCAAGCTGCCGATCACGCACCGGGTGACAAGTGTCGTCGCGGTTCCGGACGGTGACCCCGAGGCGCGTCGGATCACGATGCGCGGCGACGCGAATGTCGTCGAGGATCCGTTCCCCTACGACGTGGAGCGCGTTCGGATCGTGATGTTCTCGGTTCCGGGCATCGCGCCGCTCATCGCCGGCGTGGGGACGCCGCCCGTCATGGCCGGGGTGACCGGGGCTGCGACGGTGCTCGTCGTGGCGATCTTCTGGCCGCGGCGAGACCGGGGAGACCGGTCGCGGCGGCGTGGGCCGAGGGGGCGCGCGTGAGCTCCCCGCGGCCTCGGAGCCGTGCCTGGTTCGTCGCCGCGGGGCTCGCGCTCGCCGGGTGCGTCGCCGTCGGGCTGATCGCACCGGTGGAGACGGATGCGGCCTGGGTCGACGCCGAGGTCGCCGCCTCGACGAGCCTCTCGGCCGTGACCGTGACATCGCCCGGTGCGGTGCGGTGCGTGCAATCCGGGCTGCTCGTTCCCGCGGTCGTCGGGTGGAACACGGCACCGGTGGGCGGCCATATCACCGGGTACCGGTGGACGCTCGTGGGCTCTTCCAACCGCTCCGGCACGCTTCCGGCCACGGCCACGTCGGTATCGCTCGCGCCGAGCCTCGTCGAGCTCGGCTCGTCGGTCTTCACCCTGTACGCCGTTGGCCCCGGCGGGTGGGAGCGTGCCGCCACCAACACCGCGACGATCGGCTTCCTCTCCGTCGCGCTCGGCCTCACGTCGTCCTGCGCGACGTGATGAGGCCCCATCGCGTCGATCAAGCCATCGTGTCGAGGATGCCGGTCAGGTCGTCGTACGTCGTGCGGGGGTTGAGGATCGCGAACCGGGCGTTCGTCCGCCCCGTGTGACTGCTCGGGGTGACGAACGCGTGCTGACGCTCCAGCAGATCCGACGACCAGCGCGCATAGTCGGACCGCTCCCACCCGACCCGCTCGAAGACGACGACACCGAGCTGAGGTCGGCGCACCAGTGTGAGCTCCGGGCGGCGTTCGATCTCGGCGGCGATGCGCTCGGCGAGCTCGATCGACCGCGTGATCGCGTCGCGGTACACGTCGGTGCCATAGGTCGCGAGCGAGAACCACAGCGGAAGGCCGCGCGGCCGGCGCGTGAGGTGCACGGCGTAGTCGGACGGGCTCCAGTCGGAGGTCTCGGTCAGCGTGTCGAGGTACTCGGCGTGCTGCGTGTGCGCCCGTCGCCCGAGCTCGGGGTCGCGGTAGATCAGCGCGCACGCGTCGAACGGCGCGAACAGCCACTTGTGGGGGTCGACGATGACCGAGTCGGCGTTCTCCACACCGGCGAAGCGGTGGCGCGCGATCGGGGAGAGCATCGCCGCGAGGCCGTAGGCGCCGTCGACGTGCAGCCACACGCCGTGCTCGCGCGTGACAGCCGATACGGAGGCGATGTCGTCGACGATGCCGAAGTTCGTCGACCCGGCGGTCGCGACGACGGCGAAGACGCTCTCGCCGTGCTCCGCGAGTGCGGCGCGCACAGCGTCGCCGCGCAGCACGCCGTCATCGGCCACGGGTACCGCGACGACGTCGACGTCCATGACGCGGGCCGCCGACGCGATCGAGGAATGCGCCTCGGCGCTGCAGACCACACGCCAGCGGTCGGGACGGATGCCGCGCCCGCGGGCGGTCTCGCGTGCGGCGACGAGCGCCGAGAGGTTGCCGAGCGTGCCGCCCTGCACGAACACGCCACCGGCGCCGGCGGGCAGTCCGAACTCGTCGGCGAGCCAGCGCAGCACCTCGTTCTCGGCGTGCACCGCTCCGGCGCCCTCGAGCCACGACCCGCCGTAGAGCGCGCTCGCCGAGACGACGAGATCGAACGCCGCGGCGGCCTTCGACGGCGCACTCGGGATGAAGGAGAGGTAGCGGGGGTCGTCGGTCGAGATGCACGACGGCGCGAGGATGTGCTCGAAGACGCCGATGGCCTTGCGGGCGCCGATGCCGTCCGCGTCGATCGTCCGGCCGGCCAGGCGCCGCAGTTCGGACGGTGGCAGGGGCTTGTCGAGCGGGGTGTCCTCGGCGAGGAGCCGGCCGCGCGAATACTCCAGCACGAGGTCGACGATCGCGCGGGTCTCGTCGGTGACGTCGTGCATGCGGGCGGGGAAGCGCTCGGTCATGGGTCCTCCTTGCGTCGAGGGTAGTTCCGTCGGGGCGGTGCGGGACAGGTCGGTGCCCGGCGGATGGATCAGGTCAGCGGCGGAGTCCGCGGCGGTGCGACCCGCCGCGGAGCGATCGCCTCGACGGCCGCCCCGAGCCGCAGCAGCGCGCTGTCGTCGTACGCGCGCCCGGCGATCGTCAGGCCGACCGGCATCCCGATGTCGGGGAGGAGTCCCATCGGAACCGTCACCGTCGGGATGCCCAGGTGGCGGATGGCGAGATTGCCGTTGGCGATCCACGTGCCGTTGCGCCAGCCGAGATCGGCCGACGCGGAGTTGACGTCCATGTCGGCGGGTGCGACATCGGCGACGGCGGGGAAGGCGACGGCGTCGAGGCCCGCGACATCCATCCACTCCTCGAAGTCGACCGCCCGGGTCTCTTCGAGCCCGCGGAGCCCGGCCTCGAGATGCGGGATGTCGGTGAGCGCGACGCGCGGGTGCGCGCGGACCCAGTCGGGATACCCGGCGATGTCGTCGTCGAATCCGTCGTAGCGGTCGGGCAGGGCGCCGTCGGGATGCGGGAAGATCCGTGCTCCGTCGACGCGCGCGAGGCCGGGGAAGGCGGGGTCGCCGTTGGCCCGGAGGAAGTCGTCCCAGGCCCAGGCCGACAGATCGACGATCTCGCGGCGCAGGTACTCGGGGCTCACGCGACCGTTCGTCGCGATGGACCCCGCGCCGGGCCGGTCGTTCTCGTAGCGCGACACGACGGGGAAGTCGGTCTCGACGACCTCGGCTCCGGCTGCCTCGAGCTCAGCGCGAAGCGACCGCCACAGCGCGATCACGCTCGGCCGCGTCTCGATGCGTCGCCCGGTCGGCCCGCCGATGCCGGGGGAGTCGGCGGTGCCGGCATCCGGATCGGTGCCGATGTACATGCGCGGAATGCCGATGCGTCGGCCGGCCAGCACCGCGCGGGCGTCGGCGGGGCCCGTGACCGCGAGGTCGCGGTAGGTCTGCGGGCGGACGGCCGAGGCGGCCGGGATCTCGACCCAGGGCTGCACCCGCCAGAAGTCGCCGTGAGGGTCGGGATCGTCGGCGACGACGACATCGAGCACGGCGAGCAGATCGGCCATCGTCCGGGTGTGGGGGACGACGACATCCATCGTCGGGACGAGCGGCCAGTTGCCGCGCACCGAGATCACGCCGCGCGACGGGGTGTAGGCGCAGAGGGCGTTGTGCGAGGCCGGTCCGCGCCCACTCGACCACGTCTCCTCGCCGAGCCCGAACGCGGCGAAGCTCGCTGCGGTGGCCGTCCCCGAGCCGTTCGACGATCCCGACGCGAACGGGGCGGTCAGATAGTCGGCGTTGTACGGGCTCTCCGCCCGCCCGTAGAGACCGCGCTGCATGCCGCCGTTGGCCATCGGGGGCATGTTGGTCAGCCCGAGGCAGATGGCGCCGGCATCCCGCAGCCGCTCGATCGTGAAGGCGTCGCGCTGGGCGACGAGGTCGGCGAACGCGGGGCTTCCGGCGGCCGCGGTCAGGCCGCGCACGAGGTAGCTGTCCTTCGCGGTGTAGGGGATGCCGTCGAGCGGGCCGTGGCTCTCACCGCGCGCGCGACGCTCATCGGATGCGCGGGCTTCGGCGAGGGCATCGGGGTTTCGGACCACGATCGCGTTGAGCGCGGTGGCGGTGTCCGGGCCGTCGTAAGCGTCGATGCGCGCGAGGTACGCCTCGACGAGCCCGACCGCGGTGGTCTCGCCGCGCGCGAGCGCCGCCCCCAGCTCGCTGATGGAGGCCTCCCAGACCTCGATCACCGGTCTGTCCCCGTCGCGCCCACCGTCGAGTCGTCAGGAAGTGCGGATGCGGCGGGGGCGGCATCCGCAGAGTGTGGCGAGTCGACGGGGGAGGGGGCGGGGGCGGGCTGTTGCTGGGTGATGCAGTGGATGCCGCCGCCGCGGGCGAAGAGCGGGCGCGCGTCGACCGTCACGACGCGGCGGCCGGGGTAGGCGTCGGCGAGGATGCCGCGGGCGCGGTCGTCGGCCGCGGGGTCGCCGAAGCCGCAGGCGATGACCCCGCCGTTGACGACGAGGTGGTTGACGTAGCTGAAGTCGACGAAGCCCTCGTCGTCGCGCAGCTGCGCGGGGCCCGGCAGGTCGACGATCTCGAGGCGCCGGCCCGCGGCATCCGTCGCCGCCTCGAGGGCGGCGCGGATCTCGGGCATGACGGCGTGGTCGGGGTGCGCGGGGTCGGGCTGCGCGTGCAGGAGCACCCGTCCGGGCGCGGCGAAGGTCGCGACGATGTCGACGTGGCCGTTCGTGCCGAACTCGTCGTAGTCGCGCGTGAGTCCGCGCGGCAGCCAGATGGCCGTGTCGGCGCCGATCGTGCGGAGCATCTCGGCCTCGACGCGCGTCCGATCGGCGAAGGGATTGCGGCGGGGGTCGAGCTGGACGGTCTGGGTCAGCAGCACGGTGCCCGCACCGTCGACGTGGATGCCGCCGCCCTCGTTGACCAGCATCGAGCTGACGAGCTCCGCCCCGACGTGGGCCGCGATGATGCGGGCGTGCTCGGCGGAGAGGCGCCAGTCCGCCCAGTCGGGGGCGCCCCACCCGTTGAAGATCCAGTCGACGGCCCCGAGGACGCCGGGCCGCTCGTCGTCGACGACGAAGGTCGGGCCGTGGTCGCGCATCCAGAACTCGTCGACCGGCGTCTCGTGCTGGTCGATCCCGCTGCCGAGAAGGTCGCGCGCCCGCGCGGTCTCGGTCGGGTCGACGAGCATCGAGACCGGCTCGAACTCGGCCACGGCGCGGGCGACGGCCGTCCAGGCGGCGTACCCCTCGGCGCGATCCGCCTCGGTGTCGCCGAGGGTGAACCCGACGCGCGGGAAGGCCATCCAGGTGCGCTCGTGCGGCGCGGTCTCGGCCGGCATCCTCCAGGGCATCGCGTTCCTCCGGATCCAGTTGATCAGTTGATCAATTTCTGGGAAGCGTACAGACTGGCGGGCATGGCGTCAAAGGATTCCGCGGGGCGAGCGCGGCTGAGCGGAGAACAGCGCCGCGCGCAGATCGCCGCCGCCGCCGAGCGCATCGCCCGCGAACAGGGACTGAGCGCGGTGACCCTGCGTGCCGTCGCGGCGTCGGTCGGCGTCGGGTCGGCGCTCGTCGCGCATCATGCCCCGAGCATGGACGACGTCGTGGCCGGCGCGTTCGACACGATCGTCGCGGCCGAGCTGAGCGACCTCGAGCGCCTGCGAGAGAGGAGTCCCGACAGCGTGCTGCTGGTGCGCGAGCTGCTGCGCACGCTCCTCGACGGCACTCGTTCCGATGTCACCCTCGTGTGGGTGCAGTCGTGGGCGCTCGGTCGTCGCAACGAAGCGCTCGCCGAGCGCGTGCGCGCGCAGATGGATGCCTGGACGGCCTTCCTCGAAGGCATCATCCGCGACGGCGTGAACGCAGGCACGTTCCGGGTCGACGACCCCGTCGCCGTCGCGGCCCAGGTGCTCGGGATGATCGATGGGCTCAACGCCCACGCTCTCGTGTCGTGGCGTGACGCCGATGCCCGCATCCGCCTCATGTCCACCGCCGTCGAGGCTCTCCTCGGGCTCCGGCCGGGTGAGCTCACGGCGCCCTGACCGCGCGGTGTCACAGGCGGCGTCGATTCTCAACCCGTCGGCGGGAGGGGCGCGGGGCCCCTACGGTGGGAGCACAGACGCGAGGGGGACACCGCCATGGCACATCGAGCACTCGTCCTGACCGGATCGGGGCGGTACGCCGACCCGTGGCACCCCTTCGCGGAAGTCGGGGCCGAGGTCGCCGACATCCTCCGTCACCGCGACTGGGATGTCGCCGTGTCGGACGACGTCGATCAGGGCATGGCGAACCTCGACGGGTACGACCTCGTCGCGGTCTGCGCGGGCGATCCCTGGCGCGGCGGCAGCAGCCTGACGCGCGGCGCTCCGCCGTCGTCGGTCGCGGGCTTCGCCGCTGCGCTCGAGCGCGGCATCGGCGTGCTCGCGGTGCACTCGGCGGTCTCGTCGCTGCGCGATTACCCGGAGTGGGCGCCCGCGCTGGGCGCCATCTGGCTGCCCGAGCTCTCGTTCCACCCCGAGGCGGGCGAGATGACGGTCCAGGTCGAACCGGATGCCGTGCCCGTCGAGGTTCCCACGACCTTCCACACCCACGACGAGCGCTACTGCGCGCTGCAGCGGCTCGGGCAGCGCACCGTCGTGGCATGGCACGAGGGAGACGGTGCGAAGGAGGCCGCGGCGTGGGTGCGGGAGTACGGCGGCGGCCGCATCGCGGTCGACGTGCTCGGGCACGACGCACGCGCCTTCGAGGCCTCCGGCCACCGCACGCTCGTCGCCGCTCTCGCGGCTTGGGCGGTCGCGGGAAGCTGAGCCCCCCGCGTGAGACGTTCTGAGGCGTCAGCGCAGCGCAGCGCGGTACCGCTCGACGACGACGGCCGCCACCGCGTCGTCGGGGGCGAGAGGGTCGGTCACGACGTCGGCGCCGGCGCCCGCGATCACGCCCGCGAAGTGCCCGGGCGCGAGGACGTAGCTCGCGGCGAAGATTCGCCTCGCCCCGGCGGAGCGCGCGGCCGCGACCGCGGCGCCGATGCGGATGCCGGCTCCGGCGGCGAAGCCCACCGACACCGGCATCCCCAGGTGCGCGGCCAGCAGCTCGGCCATCGCCGCGACGTCGACCTCGGCCGCCGGGTCGGACGATCCCGCCGCTGCGAGCACGACGGCCTCGGCGCCCGGCTGCGCGCCGCCCGCGCCCAGGCCGGCGGCGCGCAGTCGCTCGGCGAGCAGACCGGCCAGCAGGTCGTGCGGTCCCAGTGCGGGAGTCGCGACGCACGGGCCGGGGGCCGCCGCGACCGCGCGCGCGATGTCGACCCGCGTGTGGAAGCCGGTGGAGAGCAGCAGAGGCACCACGACGGATGCCGCCCCCGCGGGCACGCCCGCCACGACGGCGTCGATCTCGGGCTGCTGCACGTCGACGAACGCCTCCTCGACCAGCACCCCCGGGAGCATGTCTCGGACCCGGGACACCACCCCGGCGATCGCGGCGCGCCCCTCGAGGGAGCTCGTCCCGTGGGAGCAGGCGATGAGGACCGGCGTCATGGTGTCGCTCCCGTCGTCGTGAGGTCGAGGCGGTAGCCGCGCTTGACGACCGTCCGGATGAGGCCGGAGCACCCGAGCGCTTCGCGCGTGCGGGCGATCGCGACGTCGAGGGCGTGGTCGCCGGCGCTCGAACGCGGAAGCGACCGCTGCAGGTCGGCGCGGCTGACGACGCCGCCCGCCGCGGTGAACAGCGCTTCGAGGATGAGGGTGGAGGTCGGTGAGAGCGGGATGACGCGGCCATCGAGAACGGCGGCCGCGCTGCGCAGCTCCAGCCGTCCCGCCGGCGTCGGGAGCGAAGGCGCGTGCCCCCCGCCGAAGTGGGTGACCACGGCACGGACGAGCGAGCCCAGCCGCCCGCGCTCGGCGATGAGAGGTTCCGCTCCGGCGCCGCGGAGGGGAGCCGCGGTGATCGGCCCGACGGCCGCGAGAAGCAGCCGCCGGCCCCGCGCCCGCCGGACGATCTCGTCGATGACACCCTCCCGCCGGGCCGTCGCGATCCATTCCGCTGCGCCCGGAGCGGACGTGAACAGGACCGCGTCGACCTCACCCTGCGCGGTCGCGACGACCGAGCGCGCGACGGCGGCCGGATCCGGCGGCGGCCCCCACCGGTACACCGTGAGGCTGACGACATCCGCGCCCGCCCCCGTGAACAGTTCGTCGAGGCCGTCGGCTCCGGAACCGTGATGCTGCACCGCGACGCGGCGACCGCGCACGCCTTCGGCGAGCAGGAACTCGCCGAGCTCGCCAGAGGTCTCCGACTCGGCGACCCAGTCGGCCAGCAGGCCCGCTTGCTGGATCGCACCGCGCGCCTTGGGCCCGCGGGCGACGATCTGGGCGCCCGCGAAGGCGTCGTGCAGATCGTCGAGGAGCCCGGCTTCGTCGGCTGCCTCCATCCAGCCCCGGAATCCCACGCCCGTCGTCACGACGACGACATCCGGCGGATCGGCGATCAGCGAGCGCGTCGCCGAGATGAGAGCCTCGTCATCGATGTGCGGCACGATGCTCAGCGCCGGGGCATGGCGCACGGTCGCTCCGTGCCGCTCGAGCGCCGTCGCGAGCTCGTTCGATCGACGATCGACGGCGATGACGATCGTGCAGCCGCCGAGGGCGGCCGAGAGCGCGGGACGGACGGACTGGTTCACCGGATGGCGCGCTCCCGCTCCTCGGCCGGCGCGAGCAGCAGGCCCGCTCGGGCGACCTCGCCGATCACGATGACGGCGGGATTCGCGACGCCGGCGGCTGCGGCATCCGCGAGTACCGTCGCGAGCGTCGATCGGGTCGTGCGCTGCTGCGGCGTGTGCCCCCGCTCGACGATGGCGACCGGGCGCTTGAGAGGAGCGCCCGCGGCCCGCGCGGCCTCGACGATGCGTGGCAGTGCGGCGACGCCCATCAGGAAGACGGTCGTGATCGCGTCGTCGCCGAGCGCCGCCCGTGTCGACGTCGTGATCGGCCCCTGGCCGTTGGCGACGTGGAGCCCGCCCGACACGCCGCGGTGCGTGACGGGGATGCCGGCGGCTTGCGGCACCGACACGATGCTCGTCAGCCCCGGCACGACTTCGACCGGGATGCCGGCCGCGTGGCAGGCGGCGACCTCCTCGCCGCCCCGCCCGAACACGAACGGGTCGCCGCCCTTGAGTCGAACGACGCGCTTGCCGGCGCGGGCGTGAGCGACCAGCAGTGCGTTGATCTCGTCCTGCGTCACCGGGTGGTGGCCGGGCTGCTTGCCGACGTCGATGACCTCGACCCCGGGCTCGAGCTCCTGAAGAACGTCGACGGGGCCGAGCCGGTCGGCCACGACGACATCCGCTTCGGCGAGGAGGCGCCGGCCCCGCACGGTCATGAGGTCGGCCGGACCCGGGCCGCCGCCGACGAGATCGACCCGGCCACCGCCGCGGCGGCGTCGGCGCAGCGGCAGCATCCCCGCACGCAGCGCGGCGGCGATCGCGTCGCGCAGGCGCACGGCGCGCCGCGGGTCGATGCCCGCGTCCGAGGCGACCCCCACGATGACGTCGCCGCTGCGGGTCTCGGCCGCCAGCCGCGCCGAGCCGTGAGCCCCGTCGGAGGTGTTCACGCAGAAGACGCGGTCCGATTCGCACCACGCCGCGACCGCGGCATCCACCCGGGGGATGCCGGTAGCCGTGTGCACGAGCCACGCGTCGGCGATATCGTCCCGCCGCACGTCGCGCGGCAGCCAGGTGACGCCGTGCGCGGTCACGACACCCCGCATGGCGTCGCCGAGGGCGGGGGACACGACCCGGACGTCCGCTCCTTCGTCGAGGAAACGGCCGATCCGCCGCGCGGCGACGGCGCCGCCGCCGACGAAGACGACGCGGCGGCCGGTGAGCGAGAGCCCGAGCATCGTGGTCATGCCGAACCTCCGTCGCGGATGAAGACGGTGCCTTCGCCGTCGACGGTGACCGGCCAGACCGGCAGCATCCGCTGCTCCTTGCCCTGGGTGTCGAGGCACGCGCCCGTCCGCAGATCGAAGACCTGCTTGTACATCGGCGACGCGACCGTGGGGGCGTCGCCGCGGGTGCCGACGATCCCGCGCGACATGACGTTCGCGCCGCTGTACGGGTCGAGGTTGGCCGTCGCGTGGACACGACCGTCGTGCAGGAGGAACAGGGCGATCTGCCGGTCTCCGAGCAGCGCCGCACGGCCACGCTCGACCTCGAGGTCGTCGAGCCGGCACACCGCCGTCCACGCCGAGCTGCGGCTCCGCGCGCGGGGCGCGCTGCCGGTCTCGGTCGCCATGTCGTCCACCAGGGTCATCGCCGCACCTCCAGGGTCGTGCCGGCGATGAGCACGCGGTCGTCCGTGCGTTCCTCGGCGGTCGCGGGCCGCGGCTGACCTCGCTCGACGGTGTACGCCAGCGACGGGTCGGGAGTCGTCGGCGCGTTGACGAACGACGCGAACCGCCGCAGCTTCTCGGGGTCGGCGAGCGTCGCCGCCCACTCGTCCTCGTACGCGTCGATGTGGCGCGCCATCGCGGCATCCAGATCGGCGCAGATCCCGAGCGCGTCGTCGAAGATGACGGCGCGCAGACCGTCGATCCCGCCCTCGAGGTCTTCGAACCACGGAGCCGTCCGCTGCAGCCGGTCGGCCGTCGAGATGTAGTACATCAGGAAGCGGTCGATCGCCCTCAGGAGGGCGTCGTCGTCGAGGTTCTCGGCCAGCAGCACCGCGTGACGCGGAGTGAACCCGCCGTTTCCGCCGACGTAGACGTTCCACCCGGTCTCGGTCGCGATGACCCCCACGTCTTTGCCGCGGGCCTCGGCGCATTCGCGGGCGCATCCCGAGACCCCGAGCTTGAACTTGTGGGGAGCGCGCAGTCCGCGATACCGCAGCTCGAGGCGCACCGCCATGCCCACGGAGTCCTGCACGCCGTACCGGCACCAGGTCGACCCGACGCACGACTTCACGGTGCGCAGCGACTTGCCGTACGCGTGGCCCGACTCGAAGCCGGCCTCGACGAGCCGCCCCCAGATCGCCGGCAGCTGTTCGAGCCGGGCCCCGAAGAGGTCGATCCGCTGGCCGCCGGTGATCTTGGTGTACAGGTTGAAGTCCTGGGCGACCTGCGCGATCACGAGCAGTTTCGCCGGGGTGATCTCGCCCCCCGGGATGCGCGGGACGACGGAGTAGCTGCCGTCCTTCTGCATGTTCGCCATGACGTGGTCGTTCGTGTCCTGCAGTGTCGCGTTCTCGCCGTCGAGCACATGGCGCCCGGTGAGGGTCGACAGGATGCTGGCGAGCGCGGGCTTGCAGATGTCGCACCCGCGGCCGGTGCCGAAGCGCTCGATCACGCCGCTGAACGTCGTCAGGCCCGACACCCGCACGGCGTCGAAGAGCTGCCGGCGCGACAGGTCGAAGTGCTCGCAGAGGGCGTTGCTGACGGTCGCCCCCGACTTCGCGAGCTCGGCGCCGACCAGCTTCTTGATCATCGGGACGCACGAGCCGCACGCGGCTCCGGCCTTCGTGCAGGCCTTGACGGCGGCGACATCCGTGCATCCCTCGTCGTGGACGGCCGAACGGATGCCGCCCGCCGTCACGCTGTTGCACGAGCAGACGAGGGCCGCATCGGGCAGTTCGCCGGTCGGGGCCGCGACACCGCCGTCCGGCATCAGGTAGGCGACCGGGTCGCCGCCGAGCGCGCCGCCCACGAGCGGACGCAGCGACCCGTAGGCCGACGCGTCTCCGACGAGGATGCCGCCGAGCAGTGTCTTCGCGTCGTCGGAGAGCACGAGCTTCTTGTAGACCCCGGCCACCGGGTCGGCGTACACGACGTCGAGCGCTCCGGGCGTCTCGGCGAACGCGTCGCCGAAGCTCGCGACATCCACGCCCGACAGCTTCAGCTTCGTCGACACGTCGAAGCCGCCGAAGCTGGCCTCGAGCCCGAGCAGGCGCGTCGCGGCCACCTCGGCCATCGCGTAGCCGGGAGCAACGAGCCCGACGCACTGCCCGCCGAAGCTGGCGACCTCGCCGATCGCCAGGATGCGGGCATCCGAGGTGTCGCACCCCTCGTCGATCACGACGCCGCCGCGCGGGTCGACGGCGAGGCCCGCGGCGCGCGCGAGCTCGTCGCGGGGCCGGACGCCGACGGTGAAGACCACGACGTCGGTGCGTTCCCACGTGCCGTCGCGGAACTCGAGCCCGACCACCTGGCCGGTGCGATCGGCGTCGAGCCGGGTGGTAAGCGCCGAGGTGCGCACCCCGATTCCCCGTGCCGTGATCAGGCGGCGCAGGGCATCTCCGGCCGGAAGGTCGAGCTGAGCCGACATCAGCCTGTCGGAGGACTGCAAGACGGTGCAGTCGACGTCGAGTCCCTGCAGGGCGCCCGCCGCCTCGAGGCCGAGCAGGCCGCCGCCGATGACGGTTCCGGTGAGCGGTCGGCCGAGCTCGGCCGACCGACGCTGCACGAACGCCTCGAGCGCTTCGACGTCGTCGAGGGTGCGGTAGACGAAGCAGCCCTCGTGGTCGTATCCGTCCACCGCCAGCCGGGCCGCGTACGAGCCCGTCGCGAGCACGAGCCGGTCGTAGCCGATGCGCTCGCCGGAATCGAGGAGCACCTCGCCGGCGTCGCGATCGATGCCGGTGACGGTGCGCCCGCGGAGGAACCGCACGCGCTCGTCGTCGAACGGCGACCGGTCGAGCTCGAGGTCTTCGGTGGACGCGCCGGCGAAGAACGACGTCAGCCCGACCCGGTCGTAGGGGTGTCGCGGCTCGTCGCCGACGACCGTCACCCGCCAGGTGTCGTCGGCACGGCTCAGCAGGCTCTCGACGAAACGGTGGGCGACCATCCCGGCACCCACCACGACGACGTGTCGGGTGGGGCCGGTGGAGCTCATGTCGTGACCGTACGCGGGCGAGGTTGCGGCGCCGTCAGCGGCGTGTTTCCGGCTGTTTACGGTGCGGACCATGCGTCACACCCGGGCGGTCGCGGGCTCGACGGCTGCCGGCTCGGTGGCCCCGGTCGCTCGGGTTCGCTTCGGCGCGCGCACGCGGCGCGGCGAGGTCGGCCGGCCGTAGGTGAAGTAGAGCGGGATCGCGACGAAGACGAGGCCGCCGACGAGGTTGCCGAGCACGGTGGGGATCTCGTTCCAGATCAGGTAGTCCATGATCGTGAAGTCGCCGCCGAGGAGGAGCCCCGAGGGGAACAGGAACATGTTCACGATCGAGTGCTCGAATCCCATGAAGAAGAAGAGCATGATCGGCATCCACATCGCGAAGATCTTGCCGATGACATCCTTCGAGATCATCGCCAGCACGACGCCCGTCGCGACCATCCAGTTGCACAGGACGCCGCGGACGAAGAGCGTGAGCATGCCCGCCGCGCCGTGCTCGGCGTAGCCGACGGTGCGACCCTCGCCGATGTGGCCGATCGCCTGGCCCACCTCGTTCGGCGGGGTCGAGAACCCGTACGTTACGACGATCGCCATCAGCACGGCCACGGTGAAGGCGCCGATGAAGTTGCCGAGGAACACCAGCCCCCAGTTGCGCAGGATGCCGCCGAGCGTCACCCCCGGCCGCCGGTCGAGCCAGGCGAGCGGTGCGAGCACGAAGACGCCGGTCAGCAGGTCGTAGCCGAGCAGGTACAGCATGATGAAGCCGATCGGGAAGAGCATGGCGCCGAGCAGCGGCATCCCCGTCGTCACGGTGATCGTCACGGCGAAGGCGGCGGCGATCGTGAGGACGGCGCCGCCCATGATGGAGCGGATGAGCGTGTCGCGGGTCGACAGCATGACCTTCGACGCGCCCGCGTCGATGACGGTCTGAACGAGCTCGGTGGGCTTGACGTAGGACATCGCGTCCTCCTTCGGTCGAGAGCCGGTGGGTATGGTGCTCGACGCTAGAGGCGGGGTGTTTCCCCGGCGGTCTCGCTGATCGTCCGTTCCGTTACCTCTTTCTCTCTTCGGGCCGTCGGCGGTTGTGAGATCGCCGGCTCTGGTGGCGATTCGGGCGGGGTGGTGCAGAGTAGCGGTGTGCCCGTCGTCTCCGCCCTGTACCGCTATCCCGTCAAGGGGTTCACGCCCGAAGCGCGCGACGAGCTCGTCGTCCAGCCCGACGGCCGGATCGCCGGTGACCGGGTGCTCGCGTTCCGCTTCGCCGACGCGGTGGAGCCGGAGGATGCCGACGGCCTCGAGTCGTGGCCGAAGAGCCGCGGCCTCGCGCTCATGGACTTCCCGGCGCTCGCGCGCGTGGCGCTGGACTTCGACGCCGACGCGCGGCGGCTGCGGCTGAGCGTCGATGGCGCGGTGCTCGCCGAGGCGGGGCTCGACGACGCCGGCCGGCGCGAGCTCGAGGAAGCCGTGACCGCGTTCGTGCAGGCGTCGGGCGACGCGCGACGACTCGACCGCGAGGGGGTGCTGCCGCTGCGACTCGTCGGCGACGGCGCGACCTCGCGCTTCCAGGACCGGGCGCGCGGCTACGTCTCGCTGCACGGTGCCGCCTCGGTCGAGGACGTGGACGCCGCCGTGGCCGCGCCCGTCGACAGTCGGCGGTTCCGCTCGAACATCGTGGTTTCGGGTGCCGGGGCATGGGACGAGCTCGGCTGGAGCGGCCGCATCCGCATCGGCGAGGTCGCGTTCGAGGTGCAGCGCCCCATCGGCCGGTGCGCCGCGATCATGGCCGATCCCGACACGGGCGAGCGCGACGCGCGCCTTCTGCGCGTGCTGACGACCGAGTTCGATCAGGCCGAGCCGACCCTCGGCATCCTGCTCCTCCCCGCCGACGGCGGCGGTGTCGTGCGGGTGGGTGACCAGGTCATCATCGAGCGCTGAGCCGGCGAGCCGGCATCCGCCCGCCTGGATCGGGATGCAAGGGATCTGATCCGACACCCCGGTCAGGATGCCTCGGGCTCGGGGTGTCTCGTTCGGACCCTTGTGTCGCGGGGCTGCCAACCCCGCCCTGGCAGCCACGGCACCCGTCGTGCTAGTTTCACTAGACGCACCTGCGTTGCAACTAGTGAAACAATGACCATCTCGACGGGGAGACGGCTATGACGACGACCGGCATCGAACTGCGACGGTTCGCGACCGATGTGCTGGCGGCTGCCGGGATGCGGCGGCACAACGCCGACGTCGTCGCCGGTGTCATGGTGGGAGCCGATCTGCTCGGCGTCCACTCTCATGGCGCCACGCGTCTCGCGACCTACCTCGACCGCGTCGACGCCGGAGTGATGGCCCTCGATCCCGAGATGGTGCTGGTCCGCGACCACGGTGCGACTGCGCTGCTCGATGCGGCGAACGGCTTCGGGCAGCTCGCCGCGAGTCGCGCGATGGTGGATGCGATCGAGCGGGCGCGCGCGTACGGCGCCGGCGTCGTGTCGGTCGCCCGCTCCAATCATTTCGGCATCGCGGGGCACTACGTCCGCGCTGCCGCCGAGAGCGGGCTCGTCGGCATAGCGCTGACCAACGCCTCGCCGGCCATGCCGCCCTTCAACGGCACGCGCCGGCTGCTCGGCACCAACCCCATCGCGATCGGGATCCCCTCGCGGCACCGCCCCCTGGCGGTCCTCGACATGTCGTCGACGACGGTCGCGCGCGGCAAGATCCGGCGCGCGTTCGACAATGGCGCGACCGAGATCCCCGCCGGCTGGGCCACCGACGCGACCGGCGCGCCCACGACCGACCCTGCCGCTGCGCTCGCCGGCAACCTCGCTCCCCTCGGTGGGCCGAAAGGCGCGGGTCTCTCGCTCGTGATCGACCTGCTCGCCGGGAGCCTGTCGGGTACCGGGCCGGTGGGCTCCGTCGTCGGCCTGCCCGACTCATCGGCGGTGTCGGGCACCGGCCACCTGGTCATCGCGCTCGATCCCGAGGCCTTCGGCGGGGCCGATCTCTTCGACCGATTGGTCGAGCAGTCGCTCGCTGATGTCGCGGATATGGATGCCGCCGACGGTGAGCGCGTCTACTACCCGGGCCTCATCGAGCACGAGCAGCGTGAGCGCGCGGAGCGCGACGGCATCCGGCTCACCGACGTCGATCACGACCGCCTCGGCGCGCTCGCCGACCGTTTCGGGCTCGCCGCTCCCGCTCGCTGACCACCCGCCCACCACCACGATGCGCGCTGGGACCCCGGCGCCGAAGGAGGAGAACATGACCGAGGACACGAGCCTGATCGAGCGCCTGGGCGCACTGCCCACAGCCAACGTCGGAGACGCGATGGAGCGGTTGGGTGTCGTCGACGCCGAGATCCGCCCGGTATGGCGCGGGGCCCGCGTCGCCGGCCGCGCGGTCACCGTCGAGGTCGCCGAGGGTGACAACCTCGGTATCCATCGCACGCTCCCCGACATCGGCCCCGGTGACGTCCTCGTCGTGAACGGTCATGGCGCCCGCAACCGCGCGCTGATCGGCGAGCTCATCGCCGAGCGGCTGCGGGTGCGCGGGTGCGTCGGGATCGTCATCGACGGCGCGGTGCGCGACGCCGACGAGCTCGGTGAGCTCGGCTTTCCGACCTTCGCGCGATCGGTCACGCCGGCGGGGCCGTACAAGAACGGCCCGTGGCGCCATCACCGCGCCGTGGCCGTCGGCGGTGTCGTCGTCGCCCCCGGCGACATCGTCCTCGGCGATGCGGACGGCGTGGTGATCGTGCCCGCCGCAGAGGCCGAGGAGGTTCTCGCGCGGGCGGAGGCCAAACATGCCGACGAGACGCAGATCAGGGCGTCGATCGTCGCGGGCTGAGCCGGTCCCCGGGAATCGTGCCGACCTTGCGAGAATGAGGTCATGCCCGATACCCCGGATGCCGCGAATCAGCCGACCGTTCGCAGCGTCGAACGCGCGTTGGACATCCTCGAGATGCTCGAACGCTCCGACGGCCCGCTGCGTCTGGTCGATCTGAGCCGAGGCACCGAGCTGCACGCGGCGACCGTCCTCCGGCTCGTCGGCGTGCTGCAGCGCCGCGGCTTCGTCCAGCACGACGACACCGGGGAGTATCGCCTGGGCGTCGCGGGGCTCGGCATGGCTCACCGCTACCTGCAGTCCGACCCGCTCGTCGTGCGGTCGCGCCCGCACCTGCAGGAACTGGCCCGCACCACGGGCCTCACCGCCTCGCTGTATGCCCGATCGGGAGAGTCGCGGGTGCTCGCGGCACGCGTCGATGGGCGCGACCCGCTGCGGTATCAGCTGCCCCTCGGGCGGCGGCTGCCGTTGCTGGTCGGCGCGGGGCGGACGATGCTGGCCTTCCTGCCGGACGATGAGCGCGAACGGGTGCTCGAGCACGCGAGCGAGTTCCGCACCGCCGGCGGAGAGGTCGTGACCCCTGAATTGCTCCGCGCGTCGGTCGACGGCATCCGAGCTGCGGGCTTCCACATCTCGGTGTCCGAACGTGACGTCGGCGTCGCGGCCGTCAGCGTGCCCGTGCTCGACCGCGAGCGCGGCGTCGTGGCCGCGGTCTCGGTCCTGGGCCCCGACGAGAGCACGACCACGGAGATGCTCCGCGGGTGGGCGCCGGAGCTGCGCCGGGCGGCGCACGCCATCGCTCTCTCCCTCTGACGCCTCGGCTGTCGGCGCTCTGCCTCCGGTTGTCGGCACGGCGCTGCGTGAGGCGCCCCGACGCGCCCTCACGCGCCCTGACTCGCCCTGACGGTTGTCGTGCCGGGTCGGCTTGCGAGGTCTTCGATCCAGCCTGTCGGCTTGACAAGCACATCGCGCATCCTGTGAAATGACGTTTCACTTGACGCAAACAAGCTGTGTCTGACGAAATACCGCCACGTCATGTGGCAGCCATCGCAAGCAAAGGAGCTGCGAGTGATCAACGACGATCCGACCCCTTCGACGGAGGTGCCCTCGTGCCCGTAGCCGTCATCGCCCTGTTCGTCTTCCTCGCGATCATCGTGGTGTGGAACGTCGTGGTGAAGCGGAGCATGGCCGAGGCGATGCTCCTGGGCTTCGTCGCGACCGTGCTGTTCGCCGGCCTCCAAGCGCCCCAGGTGGCGCGCGACGCGATCGTCGACGCCAGTTCGAACGAGGTCATGTACGCGGCGATCGCGTTCATCTTCATGACCTACCTCGTCGAGCGGACAGGAACCATCGCCCGCTTGATCGAGATCCTCACGAGCCTGCTCGGCGGCCTCCGCGGCGGGCCGGCGATCGTCGACACCGTCGCCTCCGGTGCCATGGGCGCCGTCGCCGGCGGCTCGAACACCGGCAACGCCGCCACGAGCGGCGTCATCACCGGCCCGTGGATGACGCGCACCGGGTGGAGCAAGGCGCGGGCCGCGACGGTCATCGCCGGCAACGCGGGGCTCGGCGCAGCGCTGCCGCCGAGCGCGTCGATGGTCATCATGATCGGATTCGCCGGCAGCCTCGTCACCACGAGCTCCGTCTACCTCGCCCTGTTCGTCGCCGGCATCTACCAGTTCCTCATCCGGATGGTGCTCATCGCCTGGTTCGTCCACCGCGACGGCATCCACAAAGTCGCCGGCGAAGAGCGTCCCGCCGTCGGTCCGGCGGTGCGCCGCAACTGGACCTCGATGCTGATCTTCCTCGGCGCGGTCATCCCCGTCTCGATCACGATCGGTCCGCTCGCCGACTTCCTGGCCGCCTCACCGCTGTCGGACGCGATGGGCTCGGTGTCGTTGATCACCTGGATCCCCGTCCTCATCATCCTCATCAGCGCGGCCGTCGGCTGGCGTCAGCTCCCGCGCACCGCGCGAGAGTGGTGGGAGTTCTTCGGGGGCGCGGCGTCGAAGTACTACGCGATCGGTGCCCTGCTCTTCTTCGCGATCGCGGCGAGCGAGGTCCTCGCCTCGCTCGGCCTCGCCGACGACGTCGACGCGCTGCTCGGCAACCTCGACATCCCCGTGTGGCTGCTCGTGGCTCTCGTCGGATTCTTCGTCGTGCTCGTCGCCGGCCCGCTGTCGTCGACCGCGACGCTCAGCGCCGTCGGTCAGGTCTCGCTCGTGACCCTGGTCGCCGCGGGGGTCGACCCCCTGCTCGCCGTCATCGCGATCCTCGTGTTCGCCTCGACCGAGGGCGCATCGCCGCCGGCATCGGGTGCGATCTTCGTCGCGAGCGGCATCACCGGCGCGCGCCCCGAGCAGACCTTCATCCCGCTCGTCATGTACTACGTGCTGCCGTTCTTCGTCCTCGGCGTGCTGATCGCCGTCGGCATCGTCCCCGTCCCCATCACCTGAGAGGCATCCTCATGCGGAAAACGCTCGATCGAACCGTCACGGGAGTCTTCGCGCTCGCCATGATGGCGTTCCTCGCGCTCGCCTGCGCGCTCGTGCTCACCCAGATCGTCGGGATCGTGTTCGTGCTGCCCGACCTCGTCGTCACCGCCGAGACGCTCTTCAAGGGGCCGGCGATCGTCGGCGCGGTCACCGTCTCGCTGCTCGGCTACGTGCTGTTCAACATCCGCGGCGAGAAGCCGGTGGAAAGCTGATGGCCGCTGTGAACGCCGCGCGGGTGCAGGCCGGAAATGCGACCCCTCTGACCGTCGTCGGGCTCGGCGAGGCCGGGCGTCTCTACGCCCAGGGTGCTGTCGCCGCGGGATATGCCGTGACGGGGTACGACCCGTTCGCCCCCGAGACGCCGGAAGGGGTCACGCGTGCGGCGACGCTCGCGGAGGCCGTCGCCTCAGCCGAGATCGTGCTCACCCTCACCACCGCGTCATTGTCGGAGCAGATCGCAGCCGAGGCCGCACCGCACCTGCGGGCCGATGCGACCTACGTCGACTGCACGACCGCGTCGCCGGAGGCGCTGCTGCGGGTCGCCGAGGTCGTCGAGGGGCCGGGGGTGGCGTTCGCGGATGTCGCGATCCTCGGGCCCGTCCCCATCCGGGGAGCTGCGACCGACGCGATCGTGTCCGGATCGGGGCGTGCCGTCGCGATCGAGACGCTGCGCTCGTTCGGCGCCTCCGTGGAGGATGGGGGCGAGATCGCGGGAGATGCGTCGGCGCGCAAGCTCCTGCGCAGCATCCTGATGAAGGGGTTGGGGGCGATCATCACGGAGGCGCTCGCAGCCGGCCGAGCCGCGGGGTCGGAGCAGTGGATCCGCGACCAGATCGCCCGCCAACTCGCCGGCGACGGGCACGCGGTGGTGGAACGCCTCGAGCGGGGCACGCGCACCCATGCGGTGCGCCGTGCGCACGAGATGGCGGCCGTTGCGGATTACCTCGAGTCGCTGGGCGTCGCGCACGACATGGCCACGGCCACCCAGCGCACGCACGAACGGGTCGCCGCCGAGCAGGAGTGACGCCGCACCGCGGCATCCGATTGTCGGTGCCCGGATGCGGCACCCGTTGGCCGGCGCCCGGATGCGAGGGATCGTGGCCGACACCCCGTGAGCGGATGCCGCAACCCGGGGTGTCGCCGCGGATCTCTTGCATCGCGGAACCGGCTGACCCGCCCGCCCGGGACGGCGGGAGGGTCAGCCGCGGAGGTAGACGGTCGCCGTCTCGGTGAAGAAGTCGCGGGCGACTGCTCCCTGCTCCTTCGGGCCGAGGGCGCTGCCGCGCGTGCCGCCGAAGGGCACGTGCAGGTCGGCTCCGGCCGAGGCGGAGTTGATGTGCACGACCCCGACCCGGATGTCGTCGATCGCGGCGAGAGCGCGCCCGAGGTCGGTCGTGAAGACCGCGGTCGACAGCCCGTACTCGCTGTCGTTGACGAGCGCGAAGCCCTCGGCCGCGGAGCGCGTCCGCCGGACGCCGACGACGGGGCCGAACAGCTCGTCGTGCCACAGCTCGCCGGGTTCGGCCGCGGGCAACTCGAAGACCGACGGTGGGATGAAGAACCCCTCGGCGAGTGGGCCGTCGCGGTAGGGTCCGGGCGCGACGACGGGCGTCGCGTAGCGGCTCGCGCGATCGAGCGCGGCGTTGATGCGGTCGCGGGCGCCCGCATCGACCACGGGGCCGACCTCGACGCCGTCACCGAGCGCGTCGCCCACGACAGCGGCTCGCGTGCGTTCGGCCAGAGCCGCGAGGAAGCGGTCGGCGACCGCCTCGTGCACGACGACGCGCGAGGTCGCGGTGCACTTCTGCCCCGCGGCGCGGAACGCGCCGATCGCGACCTGCTCGACGGCGAGGTCGAGGTCGGCGTCCTCGAGCACCAGCGAGGCGTTCTTGCCGCCCAGCTCGCCCTGGAAGGGGATGCCGCGGCCGGCGAGTCGGGACGCGATCTGGCGTCCGACCCGGGTCGAGCCGGTGAAGGTCACGGCGTCGACGTCGGGATGAGCGACGATCGCCTCGCCGACCGCGGCGGTTCCGTTGACGAGGTTGAGCACCCCGTCGGGTAGCCCGGCCTCCATCAGCGCCTCGGCGAAGCGCATCGCCAGGACGGGCACGAAGGTCGCCGGTTTCCACACGATCGTGTTGCCCCACGCCAGGGCGGGGGCGAGCTTCCATGCCGGGATGGAGAAGGGGAAGTTGAACGGCGTGATCGCGCCGATGACCCCGACCGGTCGGCGCACCACGAGGATGCGCTCGCCTGGGTTGGGTGACTCGTAGACCTCGCCCGACGCCCGCTCGACGTCGTGCGCGTGGTACCGCAGGATGTTGGCGCCGTGGGCGACCTCGGCGGTGCCTTCGGCCCGTGTCTTCCCCTCCTCGCGGGCGAGCTCGGTGCCCCACTCCTCGCTGCGCGCCGCGACGAAGTCCGCCGCGCGCAGCAGCACGGCCGCCCGCGACCGGGCCGGCGTCCGCCGCCACCCCTCGGCGGCCGCCCGGGCTGCGACGAACGCGCGGGCGACGTCGGTATCCGACGCGCCCCGCCCCGAGGCGACGATGTCGGACGGGCGGCTCGGGTTGAGGTCGACGAGCTCGTCGCCGCTGCCGGTCACCCATCGGCCGTCGATGAGGTGTCGCAGTTCGATGGGCGTGCTCATCGGTCCTCCTGGGCAGCGGCGGTGCGGAACGCGGGGATGCCGGTGAGGTGGGCTCCGAGCACGAGGGTGTGGATCTCATCCGTGCCCTCGTAGGTGCGCACCGACTCGAGGTTCGCGGCGTGACGCATCGGCGAGTAATCCGCGGTGACGCCGTTGCCGCCGAGGATCGTGCGCGCCTCGCGGGCCACCGCGATGGCGGCACGGGTGTTGGCGAGCTTCGCCACGGAGATCTGGTGGGGCTGGAGCCGCCCCGCGTCCTTCAGTCGGCCCAGTCGCAGGGCCACCAGCTGCGCCTTCTCGATCTCGAGCGCCATGTCGACGAGTTTGCTCTGGGTGAGCTGGAACGAGGCGATCGGCTGATTGAACTGCATCCGGCGGCCGGCATAGTCGAGGGCGGTCTCGTAGCTGTCGCGTGCCGCGCCGATGACGCCCCAGCCGATGCCGTAGCGGGCCTCGTTGAGGCACGAGAACGGAGCGCGCAGTCCGCGCGCCTCGGGCAGCTGGGCATCGAGCGGCAGCCGTACGTCGGCGAGGGCGATGTCGCACTGGATCGAGGCGCGCATCGACATCTTGGGTGCGATGGGCGTCGCCGTGAACCCGGGGGTGTCGGTGGGGACGACGAACCCGCGGACGCCCTCGTCGGTCTGGGCCCAGATCACGGCGATATGCGCGATCGAGGCGAGGCCGATCCAGCGCTTGGCGCCGTTGATGACCCACTCGTCGCCGTCGCGGCGCGCGAACGTCGTCATGCTGCCGGGATCGGAGCCCGAATCGGGCTCGGTCAGCCCGAAGCAGCCGATGACCTCGCCGCGCGCCATCGGCGGCAGCCACTTCTGCTTCTGCGCCTCGCTGCCGTGCTTGTGGATCGCGCTCATCGCGAGCGAGCCCTGCACCGAGACGAAGGTGCGCAGGCCCGAATCGCCCGCTTCGAGCTCCATCGCGGCGAGACCGTACTCGACGGCGCTGCGACCGGGGCAGCCGTAGCCCGTCAGGTGCATGCCGAGCACGCCCAGGTCGGCGAGCTCGGGGATCAGTTCCGCGGGGAACCGTGCGGCGTCGTACCAGCCGGCGATCGCGGGCTTCACCCGGGTGTTGACGAACGCGCGGACGCGGTCGCGCACGTCGCGCTCGGCCTCGCTCAGCTGGCCGTCGAAGTCGAGCAGATCTGTCGTGGCGCTCATGCGGCGTCCTCCTCGGTGGCGTCGGCGACGGTGCTGTCCGGCCCGCCTGCGACGGTGGAGCGGATGGCGTCGACGAGGATGTCGAGTCCGGCTGCGAGCACCGCCTCGTCGATCACGAGCGGTGGCAGGAGTCGGATGACGTTGCCGTAGGTGCCGCACGTGAGCGTCAGCACCCCCGCGGCGTGACACGCGGCCGACACCCCCTGGGCGAGGTCGCTGCGGGGAGCAAGAGTGCCGGGGTCGGCGAACTCGACCGCCATCATCGCGCCCCGTCCGCGGATCTCGGCGACGACGTCGAACTCGGCGAGGAGCGGTTCGAGCCGGCCGCGGATCGCACCCTCGATGCGCGCCACGCGGGCGAGCAGACCGGGGTCTTCGAGCACCTCGAACACGCCGAGGGCGGCCTCGCAGGCGAGCGGGTTGCCGGCGTAGGTGCCGCCGAGACCGCCCGGGTGCACGGCGTCCATTATCTCGGCGCGACCCGTGACGGCGCTGAGGGGGAGTCCGCCGCCGAGCGCCTTCGCCGTGAGGATGAGGTCGGCCACCACCCCCTCGTGCTCGCTCGCGAAGAGCTGTCCGGTGCGGCCGAGACCGCTCTGGATCTCGTCGATGACCAGCACGATGCCGCATCGGTCGGCGATCTCGCGCAGCCCGGGCAGGAAGCCGGGGGCGGGGACGACGAAGCCGCCCTCGCCCTGGATCGGCTCGACGACGAGCGCCGAGAAGGCGTCGGCGCCGTGCTCGCGGATCGTCTGTTCGATCTCGGCCAGAACGTCGGCCACCGGACGTCCGCGAAGGGGGTTGGCATTCGGGACGCGCACGACGTCGGCGGGGAACGGGCCGAACGAGGTCTTGTACGGGTGCTCTTTCGCCGTCATCGCCATCGTCAGCAGCGACCGGCCGTGGTACGCCTCGTCGACGACCAGGACGCCCGCCCGACCGGTGTGGGCGCGAGCGATCTTGACGGCGTTCTCGACGGCTTCGGCGCCCGTCGTGAACAGGCCCGTGCGCTTCTCGTGGATGCCGGGCGTGTGGTCGTTGAGCCACTGGGCCACCCGGACGAATCCCTCGTACTCCGTCACCATGAAGCAGGTGTGGGTGAAGCGCTCGACCTGCGCCGCAACCCGCTCCCGCACTCGCGGGTTGGCGGCACCCACGCTCGTGACGGCGATCCCGGACGCGAGATCGATGAGCTCGTTGCCGTCGACGTCGATGAGGGTCGAGTCCGTCGCTTCGGCGATGAAGACGGGCAGGGTCACGCCGAACCCCGCCGATACGGCTTGACCGCGTTCGTCGTGGAGGCGTCGGGAGCGCGGGCCGGGGATCTCGGTCACGAGGTGGGGGACGGTCATGAGGCGACTGTAGGGGCTCATCCGCTTCACAAAGGAGGCGCATCGCACATCTGCGTCGCGGAATTGGGCGTGCTGCACAATGGAGGCGTGACGACTCTCGCCGCCCTGGTCGATGCCGCCGACGGTGCCCTCGCTCCCGTGACGGCCTTCCCTCCCGCGCGGGTCATCAGCGGCGTGCACGTCTCGGAGCTCTCCGAGCCCGGACGTTACCTCGCGGGCGGAGAGCTGCTGCTGACCACAGGCATCCCGCTGACGGGGCACGACGGTGATGCCGCCTACGTCGCGTCGTTGGCCGCGCACGACGTCGGGGCGCTCGGGCTCGGGCTCGGCGAGGGGTGGGACGCACCCCCGCCCGGGTTCGCGGCACGCTGCGCGGCGGCCGGTGTCGCGCTGTTCGTGGTGCCCGACGGCGTGCCGTTCCTCGCGGTCTCGCGCGCGCTGCTGGCCCTCGAGCGCCGCCTCGAGCGTGACGCGGGCCTGCGCGCGGCCTCGGCGCACACCCGGCTGGCCGAAGCCGCTGCGGGCGACGAGCCCCGCCCCGCCATCGCGCGGGCGATCGCGGAGGCCGTCGGCGGCTGGGCGGCCTGGGTGCCGGCGTCGCGACACGACGGCGCGGCGCTGCTGCATCCGCCGGCGCTTGCCGGGATGCTGCCCGCCGTCATCGCCGACGTCGAGGCCTCGCTACGACGCTCGGGCGCCGCCGCGGCATCCTTCGCGTCGCACGGCTCGGTCGCCGTCGCCTTCCCGGTGACGACGGGCGGACGCATGGGCGGCGCCCTCGTGATCGGCTCGGGGCGACCGCTCTCCCGTGCCGACCGTCAGCTCGCGCTCACGGCGGTGGCGCTGCTTCGGATGGTCACGGCTCCCGCGGGCGCGGCGTCGCCGGGGGAGTGGGTCGCGCGCCTCGCGCTCGACGGCGAGACCGCGGCCGCCCGCTCGCTCGCGCGCGCGGGCGGGGTCGCGTTGCCCCGCTTGGTGCGGGTGGCGGTCACGGGCGTCGACGGCGAGCCCCATCCGCTGTCGGCGGTCGAGGACGGGATGCGGCTGGCCCTGCTCGATGTCGACGACATCTCCGAGGCCGGCGCGGTCAGCGCCCCGGTGCCGGTCGACGAGGCCCCGGCCGCAGCATCCCGGGCGATCGCGCTGTGGCGGTCGGTGGACGGCGCGGGCGCGGTGACCGAGCGGCCGCGCCGCGTCGAGTCATGGCTGGGTGCGCTCGACGAGACACCGGGGCTGCGGGATGCTGTGCGGGCGCACCTCGCGGCGAGCCAGCGCATGGAGCAGACCGCTCGGATGCTCGGCGTGCATCGCAACACCGTGCGTCAGCGCATCGCCGCCGCGGAGCGGGCCATGGGGGTGTCGTTGACCGATCCGGACGTGGGCGCGGAGCTGTGGCTCGCGCTGCGCGTCAGTCGCTGACGCCGCCGGTCGGGGCCGCGAGCCAGCGCAGCACCTCGTCGGTGTGCTCGCCCAGCCGGGGCGGCGCGGTGAGCGCGCTCTCGACGGGCGGCGCCCAGGTGATGGGAGACCGCACCTGGCGCGAGGTCCGGCCGTCGGCGCCGACGGCGTCGTAGACCGGATCGAGTCCGAGACGATCGGCTAGCGCGATGCCCTCGCCGATCGTCGCGACGACGCCCGCGGCGACGCCGAAGGTGTTGAGCCGTTCCGCCCATGTCGCGGCCGGGGCGGCGGCGAGGGCGGCCTCGAGCGAGGCCGCGAGTTCGTCTCGGTTGCTCACGCGCATCGTGTTCGTCGCGAAACGCTCATCGGCGGCGAGCTCGGGTACCCCGAGCGCGGTGGTCATGCGGGCGAACTGCACGTCGTTCCCGCAGGCGACCGCGAGCGGGCCGTCGCTGCAGCGCAGCACCTCGTAGGGGGCGATGGAGGGATGCCGGTTGCCCAGGCGGCCCGGTTCGGTGGCGGCACCGAGGTGCGCGGACATCTGGTTCACGAGTCCCGCCTGCAGGCTCGACAGCAGATTGACCTCGACGCGCGATCCGCGCCCCGTGAGCTCGCGCCGCCGCAGCGCCGCGAGGATCGCGATGACGGCGTCCTTGCCGGTGAGGACGTCGACGAGGGCGACGCCGGCCTTCATCGCCTCGCCGTCGCGATCGCCGGTGATGTGCATGAGCCCGCCGACGGCCTGAGCGACGAAGTCGTAGCCCGGCAGGTCGGCGCCGCCGGCACTGCCGAAGCCACTGACCGACGCGTAGATCAGGCCGGGATGTCGCTGTGCCAGGGTCTCCCAGTCGAAGCCGAGCCGGGCGAACTGCCCGGGGCGGAAGTTCTCGATGACGACGTCGCTGCGAGCGATGATCGCCTCGGCGTGCTCGCGGTCGGTCGGGTCGGTGAGATCGAGCGCGATCGAGGACTTGCCGCGGTTCGCCGCCTCGAAATACGTCGTCATGCCGGACGGCGCATAGGGCGGGCCCCATGCGCGGGTGTCGTCGCCCGCTCCGGGACGCTCGATCTTGATGACCCGTGCGCCGAGGTCGGCGAGCATCATCGTGGCGAGGGGACCGGCGAGCACACGCGAGAAATCGGCGACGACGACCCCGGCGAGCGGCGCGCTCATGCCCGCACCCCTTCGAGGGCATGAGCGGTCGAGTCGCGCGCGACGACCGCGATGGGGAACTCGACGTCGGTGCCGCGGGGGCTGCGACCCTCGAGCACATCGAGCAGCAGGGTGGCGCAGGCAACACCCGATTCGCGCGCTCGCAGATCGATCGAGGTGATGGACGGGCGCAGGTACGGCAGTGAGGGATGGTCGACGCACGACACGACCGTGATGTCGTCGCCGATGACGCGTCCCAGACGCTCGAGTGTCGCGGTCACCTCGATCGCGCTGGAATCGGGGCCGCAGATGATGACATCGGTCTCTGGTCGCTCGGCGAGCAGCTGCTCGGTGCGGTTGCGCACCTCGACCCAGGGCGCCTCGAACGACACGGGTGCGACGATCGGCTCCAAGCCGCGGGCGTCGCACGCCCGGCGGTATCCCGAGACGAGCTGACGGCCCCAGTCCGACGAGTCGGGTGCGACGATGAGGGCCGGATGGCGAGCGCCGGTGCGGTCGATCTCGTCGAACAGGCGCAGCATCCCCGACGCGTGCGACGACCACACGACACCCACCGGCTCGCCGTCGACGTCGGACGGCAGGTGCTCTTGCGTCACGATCGGGATGCCCGAGGCGAACAGCGCAGGCAGGGCGGGGTCGCCGGCGAGCGGGTCGCCGATGACCAGCCCGTCGGCGCGCAGCGGACGTGACCGTCCGGACGACACCGAGGGGCTGACGATCGTCACGTCGACGTCGTGCGCGGCCGCGTGGGTGACGATGCCGAAGGTGAACGCCATGTAGTACGACGAGCGCGAGACCACCTCGGGCAGCACGATGCCGATCGTGCCGACCGACCCCGTCCGCAGGTGGCGTGCCGCCGCGTTGACGGTGTAGCCGAGCTCCGCCGCGGCGGCCAGGACCGCCTCGCGCGTGGCGGGCGACACCCGGCCGCTGCCGCTGAGCGCGTCGGATGCCGTGGTCTTCGCCACGCCCGCTCGACGGGCGACATCGATGAGGCGTGCTCTGCCGGACCCGTGCATGCGGCGAGTCTAACCACACCGATCGGACCGTAACGCGCTCGCAACAATTCGGGTCTTGCGCCGTAATGGGGCTCTCGCATACTTTTGCCGGAACGTTCCGGCATCGAACCCGATAATGCCCGAACAAGACAGTGCCCCGAATCGGAGATGCGATGAACTGCTCCTGCACCCCCAACACGCACACCCAGCGCTCGCGACGCCTCGGCGACGAGTCCGGGGCGCCCTACGCCACGCTGTCCGAGGCCGAGCTGCTGCGCGCCGCCGAGATCCTTCGGGCCCACGGTGCGCTCGACGACGACCACCGCATCGCCTACATCGGGCTCGACGAGCCCGACCGCCGCGAGGTCGCCGCGGGCCGGGTCGTTCCGCGGCGCGCCCGGGTGCAGCTGCTCGACGTCGGCACGGGGCTCGCCCGCGACATCTCCGTCGACCTCACCGAGGGCGAACTCGTGCTCGACGTGCCGATCGAGCACGACGTCAGCGGCCAGGTGCCGCTTCTGCAGGAGGAGCACGCGCTCATCCGCGACCTGCTGGCCGTCGACGACGACTGGCTCGCGGCGTTGCGTCTGCGAGGCATCACCGACCCCGCGACCGTCGCGCTCGCCGGGCTCTCAGCCGGGCGCTACCCCATCGAGGGTGAGGCGGGCCGCCGGCTCGCCCGGGTGCTGGCCCACCACCAGCCGACCCCCCAGACGATGCCGTGGGCGCATCCGATCGACGGGCTCGTGGCCTATGTCGACCTCGGTTCGCGCAGCGTCGCGCAGGTCGTCGACACCGGGGTCATGCCCATCCCGCAGGAGACGGCCGACTACCACGTGCCCGGAACCTTCGGCCCCGAGCGCACGACGCAGAAGCCGATCGTCATCCAGCAGCCCGAGGGGCCGAGCTTCTCGTTCGAGGGCGACGTGCTGACGTGGGAGAAGTGGTCGCTGCGCATCGGATACGACATGCGCGAAGGGCTCGTCCTGCACGGGATCGGGTTCGAGGATGCCGGCCGCGTCCGGCCCATCGTCCATCGCGCCTCCATCGCCGAGATGCTCGTGCCGTACGGCGATCCGGGCCCCGTGCGTTTCTGGCAGAACTACTTCGACACCGGCGAATACCTGCTGGGCCGGCTCGTGAACAGCCTCGAGCTCGGCTGCGACTGCGTGGGCGACATCACCTATCTCGACGTGCCGATCGCCGACGCCCGCGGCGGCGTCAAGGTGCTGCCCAACGCCATCTGCATCCACGAGGAGGATGCCGGCGTGCTCTGGAAGCACACCGAGCAGTTCACCGGGACGAGCGACGTGCGACGCCAGCGGCGCCTCGTGGTGTCGTTCTTCGTCACGGTCGGCAACTACGACTACGGCTTCTACTGGTACCTCTATCTCGACGGCAAGATCGAGTTCGAGGCGAAGGCGACCGGCCTGGTCTTCACCGCCGCGTACGACGAGCGCACCAGCCGCTTCGCCAGCGAGCTCGCGCCCGGACTGGCCGCACCGTACCACCAGCATCTCTTCTGCGCGCGGCTCGACATGGCCGTCGACGACGGCCCCGCCGTCATCGACGAGATCGACGTGACGACCGTTCCGATCGATGACGGCAACCCGCATGGCACCGCGATCGGGTTCACCGCCACGCGCCTGACCAGCGAGTCCGGCGCGGTGCGCCGCGCGAACGCATCCATCGGACGCACCTGGCGGGTGAGCAGCGCGACCGCGACGAATCGCTTCGGCCGCCCGGTCTCGTACGTGCTGACCCCCGAGGGGACGCCCGTGCTCCAGGCCCATCCCGAATCGGTCATCGCCTCGCGCGCCCGCTTCGCGACGGCGGATCTCTGGGTCACCGAGTACGACCCCGAGGAGCGCTACCCCGCCGGCACCATCGTCAACCAGAGCGTCGGCGAGCAGGGCCTTCCCGTGTTCATCGCCGACGACGCGTCGCTCGAGTCGGCCGATCTCGTGCTCTGGCACACCTTCGGCCTGACGCACTTCCCGCGACTCGAGGACTGGCCCATCATGCCGGTCGACACCTGCGGGTTCGTCCTCACACCCCACGACTTCTTCGACCGGAACCCGACCCTGGACGTCCCGGCGTCCGCATCCTCCTGCTCGTGCGCCCACGAGGCGCCCGGGCACGGAGGCGACCCGCACCACATGCCCCACTCGCACCACCTCCCCGTTTCGCCGTCGAGCCCCGCACACTGACCCGCGGGCCGGCACCTCGAGAGGAACCGCCATGAGAACACGCACCCGAACGGGAGTGGCGATCAGCACCATCGCCCTCCTCACCCTCACCGGATGCAGCGCCGCATCCGCCCCCGATCCGGCCGCGACGTCCGACGAGGTCGCGCCCGGCTTCATCGCCGTCGCCGACGCCGACGCCCCCGCGGGCGGCGAGCTCGTCGTCCAGGTCGACTACGACACCGCCGAGGCCAGCGGCCTCGATCCGCAGGGCGCCGCGACCGCACGGTCGTGGATGCTCGAAGGGCTCGTCTACGAGACCCTCACCACGATCGACGAGAACCTCGCCGTCGCGCCCGGTCTCGCCACCTCGTGGGAGACCCCGAGCGACACCGAGTACGTCTTCACCCTGGCTGACGACGCCGTCTTCTCCAACGGCCGTCCCATGACGGCGGCGGATGTCGTCGGCAGCCTCCAGCGCCTGATCGACAACCCGGTGACGTGGACCGGTCAGCTCGGTCCCGTCGCATCGATCGAGGCGACCGGCGATCTCGAGGTCACCGTCACACTCGCCGAGCCGTACACCGCGTTCCTCGCGGCGCTCGCGAACACCCCGGCCGCCGTGCTGCCGATCGCCGAGATCGAGGCGGGGGAGGTCGACATCACCCAGGAGATGCTCGGCACCGGACCGCTCGTCGCGACGGCGCACCGTCAGGACGAGCAGTGGACCTTCGCGCCGAACGAGAATCACCCGGATGCCGCCGACCTCGGCTTCTCGACGCTGACGATCGACATCGTCGGCGACGAGGCGACGCGCGCCGCTGCGTTGCGAGACGGATCGGCCGACCTCGCCATCCTGAACTCCACCGACTCGGCCTCGCTGCTCTCGGGAACCGCCGACGCCCGCGTCGCCACGCAGCGCAACACCGACTTCCACTACCTGATGATCAACTCGCTCGGGGGCGATCCTGCGCTGGCCGACGAGGATGTGCGGTTCGCCATCAACTCGGCGATCGACCGCGACGCGATCAACGAGCTCGTGTTCGGCGGAGCGACCGCGGCGACGGGGGTCACGCCCGTCGGGCTGCCCGACTCGTGCGATCCGGCCTCGCTGCCGTCGGCAGCCCGCGACCTCGCGGCGGCGAAGGCAGCCGTCGACGCCGCCGGCGGCCTCGACCTGAATCTGCTCGTCTACACCGACGAGCCGGTCCTGGCACAGATCGCACAGATCATCCAGCAGAACCTGGCCGAGATCGGCGTCGACGTCTCGATCGAGCAACTCGACTACGCGACCTACTCGGGACGCGTCTACGGTGCCCCGTCCGACTTCGACCTGGCGCTGAGCTGGTTCGCGGGTTACGCCGACCCGGCGATGGTCACGACCTGGTGGAACCCACAGCTCGCCGGCTTCTCGGCAGTCTTCATGTCGGGATCGCCCGAGCTCAGCGAGATGATCGCCGCCGGTGCCTCGACCGAGCCCGGCAGCGAACGCGCCTCGACCTTCACCGATCTGTGCTCGCTGGCCGACGAGCAGAGCGAGATGGTCCCGCTCGTGCTGCGGCCGTCGACGATCGGGTGGAACACCGCGTCGCTCAGCCCCACGCTGAGCGCCGACGAGGGCTACGGCGACTTCCTCCGCCGCATCACCGAGTTCCGCGCCGGCTGACATGACCGTCATCCTGTGGTCGATCCGGCGCGTGCTGGCTGCCCTTCTCACACTCGCCGGAGTCTCGGTGCTCATCTTCGCCTCGGTGCGACTGATGCCCGGCGACTACACCGACCTCGTCCTGGGTCCGCTTGCCACCGAGGCGCAGCGGGCCCAGGCCGTGGGCGAGTCCGGCCTCGACGCGCCCGTCGTCGAGCAGTACTTCCGCTGGGTGGGGGGCGTGCTCACCGGCGACCTCGGCTACTCCTTCGTCTCGAACGTGTCGGTGACGGACGAGTTCGCCGCCCGGCTTCCGGTGACCGCGACGATCGCGGCCATCACCATCATCGTCACGCTGCTCATCGGCATCCCCCTCGGCTTCGTCGCCGCGCTCCGGGCGGACGGCTCGGCGGGAGCGGCGGGCAAGCTGCTGAGCGCCCTCGGCATCAGCATCCCCGAGTTCCTGCTCGCCGGCCTGCTGGTGTTCGCCGTCTCGACGCTCGGGCTCGGTGTCTCGGTCGGCCAGTACGCCGCCTTCGCGGACGATCCCGCTCGCTTCTTCGGCTCGCTCGTGCTGCCCGTCGCGGTCCTGGCGGTGGGGTGCGTCGCCGTGGTCGCGCGCAACACACGCGACGCCGTCCTCAACGTCCTCGTCGAGCCGCACATCCAGGCGGCCGTCGCCCGGGGAGAGACGCCCCTGTTCATCATCCGTCATCACGTCGTGCGCAACGTCGCCGCCCCCGTCCTGACGATCGTCGGGGCCCTCGTCGCCGTGCTGCTCGGCGGCACCGTCATCGTCGAGTTCGTGTTCAACGTGCCGGGGATGGGGTCGTACCTGCAGACCGCTCTCGGGCGCCGCGACTACGCCATCATCCAGGCCGCGGTGCTGCTCGCGGCGACCGTGTTCATCCTCGCGGCCCTCGTCGTCGACCTCGTCTCGAACGCGCTCGATCCACGGCTGCGCCTGACCGGAGGGAGCCGGCGATGACCGTCACACCGACCACCACCCAGCGGCTGTCGAGCGCGCGTCGGCGCACGCGCGTCGCATGGAGCGAGATCGACGTGCTCACGCGTACCGCGATGCTCGTGCTCGCGGCGATCGTCGTCGTCACGGTCGTCGCGACCCTCACGGGCGTCGCCGGGTCGACCAGCGCCACGATCGGCGGACGCTTCCAGCCGCCCGCGTTCGACGCACCCCTCGGCACCGACAACCTCGGGCGTTCGTTCCTGCCTCGGCTGTTCGAGGGGATCGGCACGACGCTCGTCGTCTCGATCGTCGCGGTCCTCTGCTCGGCCGCGGTGAGCGTGCTCCTCGGCATGGTGGCGGGCTACCTCGGTGGGGCCGCGAACGAGGTCGTCATGCGCGTCGTCGACATCCTCTACGCGTTCCCGGCCCTCGTGCTCGCGATCCTCGTCTCGGCACTGATCGGCCCCGGGCGCCCCGCGGCCATCATCAGCATCGTGGCGATCACCATTCCGCTGATGACCCGTGTCGTGCGCCTGGCGACGCGTTCGGTCGCCGAACGCGACTTCATCGTCTCGGCGCGCATCAGCGGCGTCCGCACCCCGGTCATCTTCCTGCGGCGCCTTCTTCCGAACATCGCGGGCACCGTGATCGTGCAAGCGAGCTACGCCCTGTCCGTCGCCATCCTCGTCGAGGGCGGGCTGAGCTTCCTCGGCTTCGGCGTGCAGGTACCCGAGGCCTCGCTCGGTCTGCTCATCCAGCAGGGCACCCTCTACATGACCCTCGCCCCGCACCTGCTCATCGTCCCCGGAGCGGTGCTGGTGTTGTCGATCCTCTGCATCAACATCGTGGGCGACAGCCTGCGAGACCGACTCGAACCCCGAGAGACGAGGTCGCTGACATGAGCGCCGTCATCATCCGCGACCTCGCCCTCGACTTCGTCGGCGCGACCACCGTGCGCGCCCTCGACGGCGTCGACCTCGAGATCGGCGTCGGCTCGTCGCTCGCCCTCGTCGGCGAGTCGGGGTCGGGGAAATCGACCCTCGCGTCCGTCCTCGGGCGGATGCAGCCGAGGTCGGCGACCGTCGTGCGCGGCGACATCCGCGTCGCCGGCATCGACGTGCTGGCGCTCGGTACCAGCGCGTTGCGCCGGTACCGTCGCGACCAGCTCGCGTACATCGCACAGGACCCGATCGGATCGCTCGACCCCACGATGCGCATCGGACGTCAGCTGCAGCTCGTGCTGCGCTCGACGGGACGGGACGCGTCGACACCGCGCCTGCTCGAACTGCTCGAGGCCATGCAGATCGAGAACCCCGACCGTGTGCTGAAGCTGTACCCCCACCAGGTCTCGGGCGGGATGGCGCAGCGCGTCGCGATCGCGCTCGCGATGTGCCGCAAACCCCGCCTCCTCATCGCCGACGAGCCGACCGCGGCCCTCGACTCGCAGGTGCGCGAGGAGGTCGTGCGACTCATGTTCGAGCAGGCGCGCGCGCTGGGTACGACGATCCTGTGGCTCAGTCACGACCTGCCCGCCGTCGCACGATGGTGCGACGAGGTCGCCGTGATGTACGCCGGCCGGGTGGTCGAGCGCGGCCGTGCCGGCGACGTGCTCGGCGCACCCGTGCACCCATACTCGCGAGCGCTCGCCGCGACCGATCCCTCGCGCGTGCGACGAGGCGATCGGCTCGCCAGCATCCCCGGCTCGCCGCCGGTGCTGCACGGCGAGTCGGCTGGATGCGCCTTCAGCGCGCGCTGTCCCGTCAGCGTCGCGGCGTGCGCGACGACCCGGCCGCAGCCGACCTCCGCGCGTTCGAGTCTGTGCATCCGCACCGACGAGCTGCTGCGCCGCGACAGCGATCAGCGAGACCAGGACCAGGAGGTGACGGCATGACCGATGACCGGCGACCCGTCGTCGAGCTCGACGACGTCTCGGTGCGCTTCACGTCGGGGTTTGGTCCCGCGCGGCGTTCCGTGCAGGCGATGGCGGGCATTTCGTTCGACATCGCACCCGGCGAGACGCTCGGACTCGTGGGCGAATCCGGATCGGGGAAATCGACGACCGGGGCCGTCGTGCTCGGGCTGCAACGACCCGACAGTGGCGTCGTCCGGTTCGAGGGCGCCCCGCTCGCCCGGAGTCTGCGGTCGCGGGCCGGCCGCATCCAGGCCGTGCTGCAGCACCCGCGGTGGGCGATCGACCCGCGATCGAGCGTGCTCGACGCCGTGCTCGAGCCGCTGCTCGTGCACGAGCGCCGCAGCGCCGCGGCCGAGGCGCGGGCGCGGGCGATGCTCGATTCCGTCGGCCTTCCGGTGTCGTTCGAGCAGCGGCGCCCGCATCAGCTCTCCGGCGGACAGCTGCAACGGGTGAGCGTCGCCCGCGCGCTCGTGACCCACCCGGCGTTCGTCGTGTTCGACGAGGCGGTCAGTGCGCTGGACGTCTCGGTGCAGGCGCAGATCCTCAACCTCATCCAGGATCTGCAGCGAGAGCACGCCTTCGCGGCGCTGTTCATCTCGCACGACCTCGCCGCCGTCCGCTACATCTCTCATCGTGTCGCCGTCATGCGCCGGGGCGAGATCGTCGAGCTCGCCTCCACCGACGTCTTCTACGAATCGCCCGCCCACCCCTACTCGCGTCAACTGTTCCAGGAGCTCTCATCGTGACCCCTTCGCCCCGTCTCGCCCCCGTCCGCACGCAGGGGCCCCGGCTCTCCAATGGCGACTTCGCCCTGCTCCCCGCGCACGGCACCGATCGCGGACAGGTCGCCTACGACTTCCCGGGCGTGCGTGTCGGCACCGCGGAGTACGCCGAGGGGCCCACCGGCGCCACCGTGCTGTCGATTCCCCAGGGTGCGCGCACATACGTCGACCGCCGCGGCGGAGCGGTGGGGGCGAGCGGCCTCTACAGCTTCAACCACGCGATCTGCCTCGCCGGCGGATCCGTCTACGGGCTGTCCGCCGTCGCCGGCGTCTCGGAGGCTCTGTTCGACACGGTCGAGCACCGGGCGGGCTTCGACGAGCTGCAGCTCGTCTCGGGCGCGATCATCTACGACTACTCCGTGCGCGACAACGGCGTGTTCCCGGATGCCGCCCTCGGGCGCGCGGCGTACGACGCGGCGCGTGACGGCGTCATCGAGGTGGGGCGCGTCGGCGGGGGCGCATCCGCGTCGGCGGGCAAGGTCGATCCCGCCCGCGTGGAGTTCACGGGGCAGGGCGCGGCGTTCCGCCAGGTCGGCGACGTGAAGGTGCTCGTGGTGACGGTCCTGAATCCCTACGGGGTCATCCTCGACCGGTCGGGCGGTATCGTCCGTGGCAACTACGACGAGACGAGCGGTGCACGGCGGCATCCGGCCGAGGACTACGAGGCCGCGATCGCCGACGCTCGGCTCACGGCCGGCGTCTCGGGCAACACCACGATCACCGCTGTCGTGACGAACGTCCGCCTCAGCGACACGGACCTGCAGCAGTTCGCCCTGCAGGTGCACAGCTCGATGCATCGCGGCATCCAGCCGTTCCACACCTCGATGGACGGTGACACGTTGTTCGCGCTGACGACCGACGAGATCGAGCTGCCCGTCGACCCGGCCACGGCGCACGGACGCCTGTCGCTCAACCCCACCGCCGTCGCGACCCTCGCGGGCGAGACCGCGTGGGACGCCATCCTCTGCGCGGCGGGCTGAGCCGTGCACGAGTTCCCCGCCTACCGCGCCCCGTCGCAGCGCGAGGTCACCGACCTCGTGCGTGCGAACCCCTTCGCGCTGATCGTCTCGGGCGGATCGGCCGAAGAGGCGCCGGTCGCGACCCACACGCCCGTCATCATCGAGCACCTCGCCGCCGACGACGGCCTCGTCGGCGGCGAGATGCTCGGACACATCGCGCGAAAGAACCCGCAGTGGCGCTCGTTGCGCGACGGGCAGCCGGTGCTGCTGGTGTTCTCGGGGCCGCACGGCTACGTCTCGCCGACGGCGTATGCCGACGATCCGAACGTCCCGACCTGGGACTACGCAGCGGTGCATCTGACGGCCCGCGTGACGGTGCTGGACGACCCGACCGAGAGCATGCACGTCGTCACCCGCACGGTGCACGAGCTCGAGGCCCTCGAGGCCTCCGCCTGGGATCCGACCGGGTCGCTGCCGACGTTCGAGCGCATCGTCGGGGGCGTCGTCTCGTTCCGCTTCACCGTGACCGACCAGCGCGCGGTGTTCAAGCTGAGCCAGGACAAGCCGGCGGATGTGCGCGAGCGGGTCGTCGCCGCCGCGCGTGCTCGCGGGTGCCCGCACGGCGACGTGGGCGGCCTCATCGAGCGCATCGGAGCCGGGTCATGATCGTTCACGAGTGGTCGGCCGAGTCCACGGACCCCGAGGCAGAAGGGCGCCGCCTGGGGGAGGCTTGGGCGCCGCAGCTGCGCGCGGCGCACGCGTCGTACCTCGAGCTGTTCGCCCAGTCCGGTGTGCTGGCGGCGGATGCCGTCGACGTCGCGCTCGCGTGCGATGCAGCGGTCGCCGTGCATGCGCCGGAGGTGGCCGCGGAGTTCCGGGGCATCGCCGCCGGCAGCGGCCTCGAGGTCGCCGAGGTGCTGATGCTCACGGCCCGCACCGAGATCCTCGCCCGGATGACCCCCTCGATCCCGTCCATGGAATGCTCGACGATCGTCCACGTGCCCGAAGCCGGTGCGCCTCGCACACTGCAGACCTGGGACTGGCACCAGACGCTCTCGAACGAGACCCTCGTGCGCCGGTGGCAGAGCGCCTCCGGGGCGCGCGTCGCAGCCTTCGCGGAATTCGGGCAGCCCGCCAAGATCGGCGTCAACGACCGTGGGGTCGGCGTGCACTTCAACATCCTCCACCACCGTTCCGACGGTTCGCAGGCCGGGGTGCCGGTGCACGTGCTGTCGCGGATGATCCTCGACCGTGCCGCGAGCGTCGACGAGGCCACCGCGATCGCGCGGTCGGTGCCGCTCGCAGCATCCAGCGTGATCACGGTCGTCGACCGGGACTCCGCGGCGGCGATCGAGGTCGCCCCCGCGGGCGTGGCCGTGCTGCCCGTGTCGCGCGGCGAGACGTTCGCGCACACGAACCACTTCCTCGACCCCGGCCTCGCCGCGGGGGAGTACTCGCCGTACGAGACGACGAGCGTGCCGCGCTACACCTGCCTCGTCGACAACGCCGAGCTCGCCGGCATCCCGGATGCCCAGGAGCGCGCCCTCGCGTTCGGCGCGGTGGCGGGCGACGGCATCTCGGTGCGGCCGCGCCCCGAGCAGCCCGACCACCTGCGCTGGGAGACCAAGCTCACCGTCGCGCTCGACGTCGCATCCGGGGCACTCGAGTTCGCGGCCGGGGCGCCCGCTGACATCGCATCCCTGTCGTGGCGTCGCTTCACGGCGGTGTGACACGGTGTCGGCTGCGCTGCACCTGAGCGCGCTCGCGGCCGCGATCGTCGGCACGGCGGTGCTGCTCGTCCGTCCCCGCGGGACGCAGGCGGCGGCCGTCGCGGCGTCGGTCGTCATGGCCGCGGCGATGGCCGACCTGACCTTCTGGCGTGCCGTGCCCGCGGTGTGGTGGGTCGCCGCGCAGCTGGCCCTCGCCGTCGTGCTGGCGGTCGTCGCTCGGTGCGCCGGCGCGCGGCCGGCCGCCGACGGACGCGCGGCTCGCGGCGCGGTCTGCCCTCTCGCGGTGCACACGGCGCTCGGTCTCGTGGTCATGGCCGCCTGCGCGGCGACGATGGGCGGCGCGGGCGGCGGGGCCGGTGTCGTCGGCGGCGCTATGGACGGCGTCATCGGTGTCCGAGGTCACGACCACACGTCGCCGATGGGGCTGCTCGTCGTCCTGGGCGGCCTCGTCGCCGGATGGGCCGTCGTGACGGCTCGCCACATGCGTCGGCTGCCGCATCGCCGCCATCGGGTGCATGCGGGCCTCATGCTCGCGTCGGCGGCGGTGATGCTCGTCGCCGTGGCCGCGGGTACCTGATCCGGCCCGGTGCGGCGGCGCGCGGGGCGGGTCGGGATGCAAGCGATCGTTTCCGACACGCCGGGTGGGATGCCGCTGCGCCGGGGTGTCGGGCGCGGACCCTTGGATCGCGGCACGGACGAGGCGGTTCCGACGGCTTCCGCATTGGAGGGGCTGACGGGAATCGAACCCGCGCTATCTGCTTGGGAAGCAGATGTTCTGCCATTGAACTACAGCCCCACGCACCCGGAGGTGCTCGGTCAGCTTACCCCACAGGGCTCGGACCGCCCGAAGCCGGACCGCCGGAAGCCGGACCGCCCGGTGCGCCGGGAGCAGCTGGCCCACCCGGAGCACCCGGAGCACCGTGGCCTCCCGGCGCGGGCGGAGCCTGCGGGTACGGCGGCGCCGCCGGACGCGGACCGGCACCATAACCCCCGACACCCCCGACACCGGCCCCGCCCCCACCCGGGAACTGCCCGCCGCTCTCGCGCATCGCGAGCAGCATCCCGTTCTTCACCGCCGTGCGCATCAGCAGATAGCTCACCCACAGGATGAGCGCGATCGTCCCGAGGTAGATCGCGATCCCGAGCACGATGAAGCCGATGCCGAAGGCCGCCGCGGGCCCTGCGTAGTCGTTGTACATGGCCCGCACACTATCGCTCGGGCCCGCCGCGCACGACCCCCGGTCACCGCTCGATCGAGACCTCGACGATGCGCCGGTCGGGTGCCGTCACGCGATACACCTCGCCGACGATCTCGGTCGCCGCCTCGGTCTCGCGTTCCGCGCACGACGGTCCGACCCAGAGCTCGATCTCGCCGGGCTCGATGATGCGCACGCCCTCGCGTCCGGTGAAGGCCAGCCGTGCGGTGGGCACGTCGAACGAGACGGTCGCCTCGGCGCCGGCATCCAGCTCCACCCGGGCGAACCCGAGCAGCTGCGCGACGGGACGCGTCACGCTTCCGTGGACGTCGCGGGCGTAGAGCTGCACGAGGTCGGTGCCGGCGCGCTCGCCCGTGTTCCGCACGCGCACGCTCGCCGTGAACGCGTCTCCGGCCGAGACCGTCTCCGTCACCGACAGACCGGTCCGCTCGAACGTCGTGTAGCCGAGCCCGTGTCCGAAGGGGAGCGCGGGGGTGCTGTCGGCGCTCGTGATCTCGTTGGGTCCGCCGAGGATCGGGTGCAGGTAGCTGTAGGGCTGCGAGCCGGACGTCCGGGGGAGTGAGACGGGCAGGTGGCCCGAGGGCGAGACCTCGCCGCTGAGGATCGAGGCGATCGCGGCACCCCCCTCTTCGCCGGGGAAGAAGGTCTGCAGCGCCGCCGCGACGGCCCCCTCGCCCGAGAGCGCCCAGTCGATCGCGTACGGCCGGCCCGACAGGACGACGAGCACGACCGGGGTGCCCGTCGCGACGAGACGCTCGACGAGCTCGCGCTGCACGCCCGGCAGCTCGAGCGAGTCGGCGTCGTTCCCCTCGCCGACGGTGCCCCGGCCGAACAGGCCGGCCCGGTCGCCGACGGCGACGATCGCCACGTCGGCCGCGCGCGCGGCATCCTCCGCCTCGGCGAAGCCCGACCGGTCGTCGCCCTCGGCCTCGCAGCCGCGCACGACGGTGACGTCGGCGTCGGGCAGGGCATCGACGATGGATGCCGCGAGCGTCGGGATCTCGAATCCCATCGGCACGCCCGGGTGGTGGGCGAGAACGTGGTTGGCGAACGAGTAGCAGCCCATGAGCGCTTCCGAGCTGTCGCCGTTCGGCCCGATCACGGCGACGCGACGGGGCGATGCGAGGGGAAGGGTGCCGTCGTTGGTCAGGAGCACGACCGATTCCTCGGCGAGGCGACGGGCGACCGCGCGGTGCGCGGGCGAGTCGAGGTCGATGCTCGTCGGCGGCTCCTCGAAGGTCTCGTCGAGGAGCCCCAGCTCCTCCTTCTGGATGAGCACGCGACGCACGGCGCGATCGATGAGGGCCTCGTCGACCTGGCCCGCCCGAACGCGCTCGGCGAGGGGGCCGACGTAGGCGTCGCCCGTCGGGAGCTCGACGTCGATGCCGGCCTCGAGGGCGAGCTGCGCGGCCTCGCCGCGGTCGCGGGCGACGGCGTGCATCGTCTGGAGGAAGGCGACGGAGAAGTAGTCCGACACGACGGTGCCGTCGAAGCCCCACGTCTCGCGCAGGAGGTCGGTGAGGTAGGCGGGCGTCGCCGCCACCGGCACCCCGTCGATCTCGGCGTACGAGTTCATGACCGAGCGCACGCCGCCGTCGCGGACGGCCATCTCGAACGGCGGCAGGAACACGTCGGCGATCTCGCGCGGTCCCGCGTGGACCGGCGCGTGGTTCCGGCCCGCCTGCGAGCCCGAGTACCCGACGAAGTGCTTCAGCGTCGCATGGACCCCCGTGCTCTGAAGACCCCGCACATACGCGGTGCCGATCAAGCCCACCACGTACGGATCCTCTGCGATGCACTCGTCGACGCGTCCCCAGCGGGGATCACGGATGACGTCGAGCACCGGGGCGAGACCCTGGTGGACGCCGAGCTCGCGCATCGACTCGCCGATAAGCGCCCCCATCTCCTCGACGAGCTCGGGGTCGAACGCCGCGCCCCACGCGAGAGGAGTGGGGAAGGTCGCCGCCTGCCACGCCGCCAGACCCGTCAGGCACTCCTCGTGCACGAGCGCGGGGATGCCCAGACGCGTCTCGCGGACCAGGCGGCGCTGCTCGTTCCACAACCACGCCGCCCGCTCGATCGGGTCGACGGGCCGCGTGCCGTAGACGCGGGTCAGCTGCCCGAGTCCGTGGACGGTCGCGTCGGCGTAGGCGGTCGACGACGCCATCTCGCCCGCCATCGGGGCGACGACCTCATCGCCCTGGTCGACCCAGAAGCCGACCAGCTGGGCCAGCTTCTCGTCGAGGGTCATGCGCGCGATCAGGTCGGAGACGCGCGTCGAGACGGAGATATCGGTGAGGGTCACGGTTTGTGCTTTCTCTACGGGGGATCAGCCCTTGACGGCGCCGGTCAGGCCACCGACGATGCGGCGCTCGAACAGGCTGAAGAACGCCAGGGCGGGAAGCATCGACAGCGAGGTGAAGGCGAGAACCTTCGCGGTGTCGACCGAGTACTGCGACGAGAACGCCTGCACGCCGAGCGGCAGGGTGAAGGTCGCCTCGTTGTTGAGGATGAACAGCGGAAGCAGGTAGCTGTTCCAGCTGCCGATGAAGGCCAGGATGCCGACCGTGATGACGCCGGGCACTGACAGGGGCAGCACCATCCGCCAGAAGAACGACAGGCGCCCGCATCCGTCGATGAACGCGGCCTCCTGGATCTCGTCGGGAATGGCCCGCAGGAACGGCACCAGGATGATGATCGTCATCGGCAGCGCGAAGGCGATCTGCGGCAGGATGATGCCCGCAAGAGAGTTCATCAGGCCCAGGTCGCGGATGACGATGTACAGCGGCGTGATCGCGACGGTGATGGGGAACATCAGGCCCGAGGCGAAGACGGCGTACAGCACCCCGCGGCCGCGGAACCGGTACCGGGCGAGGATGTAGCTGGCCATGAGCCCGAGCAGCACGGCGCCGATCGTCGTCGCGCCGGCGGCGATGGTGGAGTTGAGCACCTGCTGCCAGAACTGCGAGCCGGTGAGCACCGCCAGATAGTTCTCGATGTTCCACGGCGACGGCCACCCGGCGGGGTCGACGGTGATCTGGGCGTTGCTGCGGAAGCCGCCGATGATGATGTACAGCACCGGCGCGAGCATCAGCGCGATCACCACGAGGGCGACGAAGTACACGACGGGGCTGCCCCAGGGCAGGCGCTCCGTGCGGCGTCCGCGACGCCCTGTCGGTGCGGGCGCGACGATCGCGCGCGTGGCGGGGGAGGTGAGGGCGGTCATCGCTCCTGCTTCCCTTCGGTGATGGCCCCCGCGGTGTCGCGACGCAGCACGTAGCGCTGGTAGACGATCGCGACGACGAGGGAGATGAGGAAGATCACGACGGCGACGGCGTTTCCGAAGCCGTAGCTGCCGGCGTTGCGGCCGTTGACGACCATGTAGGTGGCCATCGTCGAGGTACCGGCGGTCGACGCGACGTACTGACCCCAGATGATGTAGACGAGGTCGAACAGCTGCAGTGCGCCGATGATCGACAGGAACGCCCAGATGCGCAGGGTGGGGGCGAGCAGGGGCAGGGTGATCCGCCAGTGCATCTGCCAGTAGCCCGCGCCGTCGAGGGCGGCGGCCTCGTAGAGCTCGTCGGGGATCCCCTGGAGGCCCGCGAGGAAGAGGATGACGGCGAAGCCGACGTACTTCCAGGTCAGGATGGCCATGAGCGTCCAGATCGCGATCGAGGGATCGGCGATCCAGTCGCGCGTGAGCGCGCCCAGTCCGAGCTGCTCGAGGGCCCCGTTGAGGGCGCCCTGGGTCTGCAGCATGAGTCCGAAGCCCGTGCCGACGACGACCTCCGCGATGACGTAGGGCACGAAGATCAGCACGCGGATGAGCGACTGTCCTCGCATGCGGCGGTTGAGCAGCAGGGCGAGGAGGACCGCGACAGGACCCTGGAGCACGAGGGACGCCACGACGATGATCGCGTTGTGGCTGAGGGCCTCGACGAAGGTGGGGTCGGTGAGGATCGTGATGTAGTTCTGCAGGCCGACGAACTCGGTGGGCGGCCCGTAGCCCTGCCAGCGGAAGAAGCCGTAGTAGGCCGCCATCACCACGGGGAAGATGACGAACCCGACGAACATCACCAGGGCGGGGCCGACGAGCACCGCGATCTCGAGGCGACCCGACCAGCCCAGGCCTCGGCGGCGCCGGGAGGGCGAGGGCGTCGTGGAGACGCCCTCGCCCCGGGCCGCGAGATCCACGCCGTCGGCGGTGCCCGCCACGGCTGTCTCGCTGAGCGACATGATGCGGATCAGCCCTTCTTCGCTGCGTCGGAGACCGACTGGATCATCTGCTCGGGCGTGCTCTTGCCCGCCAGCAGGTCGACGACCGCGACGTTGAGCGCGTTGCCGACGTTCTGTCCGAGGACGGTGTCGAGCCACTGCGAGACGAAGGGAGCCTTGTTGTACGCGGCGAGGACCTCCTGGAGGTACTCCTCCTCGACCGCCTCCTGCGCGACCGAGTTCACCGGGGGAGCGTTGAAGGCCTTGTAGTAGGCCTCCTGCTGCTCGGCGCTGGCGAGGAAGTTCAGGAAGTCGGCGCACTCCTTCGGGGCCTTGGCCGAGCAGGAGTAGCCGTCGACGCCGCCCATGATCGAGCCGGGCTCACCGGCGCCGCCCGACAGCTCGGGGAACGGGAACCATGCCAGGTCGGGGAGAGGCTGCTCGTCCGGCGTGAGCGAGGCGATGACGCCCGGGTTCCAGGCGCCCATCAGCTCCATGCCCGCCTGGTGGTTCGCGATGAGGCCTGCGCTGCTGCCGGCGCCCTGCTGAGCCGAGGTCGTGAGGTAGCCCTCGTTGAACGGCTGCAGCTGGGCGAAGTCGGCGAGGTCCTCGGCCGACTTCAGCCAGCACTCGTCGCTGAAGTCCTTCGAGTCGCCGGTCTCCTCGATCGTCTCCGGGCTGCACTCGCGCAGGGCGAAGTTGTAGAACCAGTGCGCCGCCGGCCAAGCATCCTTCGCACCGAGGGCGATGGGGGCGATTCCGGCATCCTTGAGCTGCCCGACCACGGTCTCGAGATCGTCGATCGTCGCGGGGGCCTCGGTGACTCCGGCCTGCGTGAACAGGTCGGAGCTGTACCAGAAGCCGCTGGGGAGCACCGCGAGCGGCATCGCCCATACCTTGTCCTGGTAGGTCTCGGCCTTGAACGAGCCCTCGGAGATCTCTTCCTTGGCGGTGTCGCCGATGAGGTCGGTGAGGTCCATGAGCTGTCCGGCCTGCACCATGGCGGCCATCTTGCCGCCACCGCGCTGCAGGAAGATGTCGGGCGGGTCGCCCGCGTTGAGCGCCGTCTGGAGCTTGCCGTCCATGTCCTCGTTCTGCACGGACTGCATCGAGATCTTGACGTTCTCGTTCTCCGCCTCGAATGCGGCGATGGCATCCTTCCAGAACTGCTGGCCGGGGCCGGTCGTCGAGTTCTGCCAGAGCGTCATCTCGACGGTGCCGTCAGCGCTGCCTCCGTCGCCGTTGCCGCTGCAGGAGGTGAGGGCGAGGGCCCCCACCGCCAGGACGGCTGCCGTGACGGCCGCCTTGCGGCGAGCCGTGATGGTGCGTGCCATGTGATTCCTTCTCTCTTCGTTGAGTGGACATCTGCCGATGAGCGCGCCGCGGCCGGGCCCGGGCTGGGCTGCTCGAACCGCCGAGCGGCGATGCTCGGTGTCGTCGGACATTCGCTGGTGCTGTCGGACACCGAAAGTTTGCGCGGGCAACAAAGAGGTGTCAAACGTTTTCGAAAACGGTTTCCATTTCGGGCTAGCATGCGGTCATGGACCGACGACGACCCACCATCCACGACGTCGCGGAGCGTGCCGGCGTCTCCGTGTCGACCGTGTCGAAGGCTGTCAACGGCCGTTACGGGGTTGCGACGGCGACCGTGGATGCTGTGATGGCGGCCGTCGCGGAGCTCGGCTATGAGTCGAGCCTGATCGCCAGCAGCATGCGGTCGCGATCGACCGGTGTGATCGGCGTGCTCGTCGCCGACTTCGAACCGTTCAGCGCCGAGATCCTCAAGGGGGTGGGCGAGGCGCTCCGCGACACGAGCTACGACCTGCTCGCCTACTCGGGGTCGCGCGGTGACGAAGAGGGGTGGGAGCGCCGGTCACTGTCCCGCCTGAGCGGAACGCTGATCGACGGGGCGATCATGGTCACCCCGACCGTCGTCAAGGCGAGCGCCGACGTGCCGCTGGTCGCGATCGACCCGCACACCGGTCCGGCCGACGTCCCCATCGTCGAGAGCGACAGCTACGGAGGCGCCCGCGAGGCGACGGCCTACCTCATCGGCATGGGGCACACGCGCATCGGCTACATCGCCGGGCGCGCCGACCTGCGCTCGTCGATCGCACGTGACGCGGGGTATCGTCGGGCGCTCGCCGACGCCGGCATCCCGTTCGATGCGACCTACGTCGGTGCGGGGCGCTATCGCGAGGCAACGGTGCGCGAGGTCGCGATCGAGATGCTGTCGACGCCCAACCGGCCCACCGCGGTCTTCGCGGCGAACGACGTGTCGGCCATCGCGATCCTGCAGGTCGCCGCCGAGCTCGGGCTCGAGGTTCCCCGCGACCTGTCGATCGTCGGATTCGACGACATCCCCGAGGCGACGCGGCTTCCGGTCCCCCTCACGACGGTGCGGCAGCCGATGGGGCGGCTGGGCGCGGCCGCCGTCCAGATGCTGCTGGCCCTCATGCGCGGTGAGACTCCGCCGGCCACGCACCTGCGCCTCCCGACGAAGCTCGTAGCCCGGCAGACGACCGCGCCGCCGGTGCGGCAACGGGCCGGATGACGGCGTCGCACCGCGACGCGCTCTAGGCTGTGTGCGTGCTGCTGAGTGATCGCGACATCCGTGCCGGAATCGATCAGGGCCGCATCGGCCTCGACCCCTGGGATGCCTCGATGGTGCAGCCCTCGAGTGTCGATGTGCGCCTCGACCGGTACTTCCGGCTGTTCGACAACCACAAGTACCCCTTCATCGATCCGGCGCAGGACCAGCCCGAGCTGACCCGGCTGATCGAGGTCGAGCCCGACCAGCCGTTCATCCTGCACCCCGGCGAGTTCGCGCTGGGATCGACCTTCGAGCAGGTGCGCCTCGGCGACGACGTCGCCGCGCGCCTGGAGGGGAAGTCGTCGCTCGGCCGCCTCGGCCTCATCACCCACTCGACGGCCGGCTTCATCGACCCAGGGTTCTCCGGCCACGTGACGCTCGAGCTCGCCAACGTCGCGACCCTGCCGATCAAGCTCTGGCCCGGCATGAAGATCGGCCAGCTCTGCTTCTTCCAGCTCAGCTCGCCGAGTGAGAACTCCTACGGATCGGGCCCCTACGGCAATCGCTACCAGGGGCAGCGCGGGCCGACGGCATCCCGCTCGTTCCAGAACTTCCACCGCACCGACGTCGGCACGATCGACGCCGGGTCGCGCGGCGCCTGACGCCGCGTGCGGCATGCACGAGGCCCCGAGGCTCGCGCCTCGGGGCCGTCGCAGGCGATGCCGCGGATCAGGCGGCGTCGCGTCCCGCCGCGAAGCCCGCGGTGAAGCCGCGCTCGAAGGCGTGCTCGCCGCGGTGCGCGTGCTCGCCGCGGTGCGCGTGGTCGCCGCGGTGCGGGTGCTCGCCGAAGCGCGGGCCGCAGCCGTGACCGCGACCGAAGCCGTGCCCGAAGCCGTGTCGACCACGAGGGCCGAATCGGCGCGGTGAGGTCTCGTCCCAGCCGAGCCCGCGGGCGATCGCCTCGAGTGAGGCGACGGTGGTGGCGTAGTCCTCCTCGGTGACGGTGCTGCGCACGCGGTCGCGCACGCCGCTCACGAGCGCGTGGATGCGGTCGCGTTCGCGCCGTCCGTCGTCGGTGATGATCCAGGCCCCGTCGCGCTCGGCGGCCCAGCCGCGAGCGGCGAGCGACCGGACGCGCTTGCCGCCCCGCTGCACGCGCTCGGCGAGCTCGGGGATGTCGCGCTCGCCGGCCAGGACGTTGAGCACCGCCCAGTCGCGGCGGTCGAGCCCTTCGGCCGACAGCGTCCGATGCATCTCGGACGACAGGGCCGTCTCGGCGGCGCGCATCCAGAAGGTCAGCGGCCGCGTACGCGGGTGGGGAGTCTCGGAGGTGTTGTCGTGGGTGTTCATGGTGTTCCCTTCGTGGGCCGGTGCGTCCGACCCGAGATGTATGTCATTTGTCATGTACATGCACTATGACATGTAGCTCAGGTGCATGTCAAGTCGCATGTATTCTCGAAGCATGACGGCCGCCGACGACCCGCAGATCGATGCCATCGCCGATGCCCTCGGTCGCCTCCGCGGACTGCGGCGGCCCGGGCCGGGCATCGAGCGCGGGCCGCACACGCACGGGGGGTTCGGCGCCCACGCCGGGCATGGCCCGCACGGACATCGCGGCGGCCCGTTCGCCGAGGGGCGCGGCCGGATGGCGGGGCTTGCGCGCCTGCGGATGCTCGAGGTGCTCGTCGCGGCATCCCATCCGCTCACCGTCAGCGAGATCGGCGAGGCGATCGGTGTCGACCAGCCGCGTGCCTCGCGACTCGTCCAGCAGGCGGTCGACCTCGGCCTGGTGCGTCGGGAGGCCGACCCCGACGATGCCCGCCGCACCCGCATCGCGCTCACCGACGAGGGGCGCCGATTCGCGCAGAGCGTGCGGGGTGAGCGTCGCGCTGCCCTCGGCAGCGCGCTGGACGGGTTCACCGACGACGAGCGCTCCGAGCTGGCCCGACTGCTCACCAAACTCGCCGACGCCTGGCCGCGCCCCTGACGCATAGCCGCTGTCGCCGCCGCGGGCAACTGGCCTTCCCCGCTTTGCGTCGCGCCGGTATCCTGTCACCCTGGTTCGGTGAGCACCGACAATCAGCCCTCTCCCGCAGAACGCATAGCCGCGGTGTCCACCCCGGGCACGATCGCCCGCTGGGTGTTCTGGCCCGCCGCGGTGGTGATCGTCGGGTTCAGCGCCTTCGCGATCATCTTCCCCACCACGGCCGAGTCGTTCTTCGGCGCCATCCAGACCTCGATCGTCGACTCGTTCAACTGGTACTACGTCCTCATCGCCGCCTTCTTCGTCGGCTTCGCGATCTTCGTGGGCTTCAGTCGCTTCGGCGACATCAAGCTCGGGCGCGACGATGACGAGCCCGAGTTCTCGACGGGGTCGTGGTTCTCGCTCCTCTTCGCCGCGGGCATGGGCATCGGCCTCGTCTTCTACGGCGTGAGCGAGCCCCTCAGCCACTTCGTCGACCCGCGTCCGGGTGTCACCGGTACCGAGCAGCAGCTCGCGCAGAGCGCTCTGACGCAGACCTACCTGCACTGGGGCGTGCACGCCTGGGCGATGTACGTCGTCGTCGGGCTCGCCCTCGCGTACGCGATCCACCGTCGCCGCCGCCCGATCTCGATCCGCTGGGCGCTCGAGCCCCTGCTCGGCAACCGTGTCCGCGGCGCCGCCGGCAACGTCATCGACGCGGTCGCCCTCGTCGGCACGCTGTTCGGCGTCGCCACCTCGCTCGGCCTCGGCGTCATGCAGATGGGGTCGGGGCTCGAGTTCATCGGCCTCCCGCCCATGAACGACGCGATGCTCATCGGGCTCATCGCGATCGTGTCGGTCTTCGTGCTGTTCTCGGTGCTGTCGGGCGTGACGAAGGGGATGAAGTGGCTCTCCAACTTCAACCTCATCGTCGCCGGTCTTCTGCTGCTGTTCCTGCTCTTCGTCGGCCCGACGCAGTTCCTCCTGCGCGAATGGGTGCAGTCCATCGGCGCGTACATCCAGGACTTCATCGGTCTCTCGTTCACGGTCAGCGCGCTCCAGGGGGCGGCCGGCGAGGCCTGGCAGGCGCAGTGGACGTCGTTCTACTGGGGCTGGTGGATCTCGTGGGCGCCCTTCGTCGGCATCTTCATCGCGCGCGTCAGCAAGGGGCGCACGGTGCGCCAGTTCGTCGCGGGCGTGCTGCTCGTTCCCACGTTGATCGGCATCCTGTGGTTCGCCGTCCTCGGCGGCTCGGCGCTGTACCGCGAGCTCGAGCAGCCCGGGTCGATGCTCGCCGCCGACGGGTCGGTGAACCTGCAGGGCGCCCTGTTCCAGTTGCTCGAGGGGCTGCCGGCGGGAGGCGTGCTGACGATCGGGGCCATCGTCCTGATCGCCGTGTTCTTCATCACCTCGGCAGACTCGGGCGCGCTCGTCATGGGCATGATCGCGACGGGCGGAAACCCCGAGCCGCCGCGCTGGGTGCGCACCTTCTTCGTCGTCATCACCGCCGCCCTCGCGAGCGCGCTCCTGCTCGCCGGAGGCCTGCAGGCGCTGCAGACGGCGGCGATCCTGATCGCCCTGCCGTTCTCGATCGTCATGCTCCTGATGTGCTGGTCGACGGTGCTCGCCTTCCAGCGGGAACGTCGCGCTTACGCCCGCGCCGAGCGCGCGCAGTTCATCGAGCGCATCGGCGACCACTACGGGCTCGAGGTCGAGGAGCCGAACGAACGGGGAGTGCGCTTCCCGTGGATCGTCGGCAGGCGCGGCTGACACAGCTGCCGCGGATCGTCAGTGAACCGTCTCGAAGGCGCCGGGCCCGACCGCCCGGCGCCTTCGTCGTACGCTGGGCGGATGCTCCCGGTGTCTTCCGCCCGTCTGACCGATGTTCCCGCCGAAACGCTCTACCGTCTGCTCTGGCTGCGCGTCAGCGTGTTCGTCGTCGAACAGGCCGCGGCCTACCCCGAGCTGGACGGCCGCGACCTCGAGCCCGACACCGAGCTCTTCTGGGTCGAGGACCACGGGCACGTGCTCGCGACGCTCCGGCTGCTTCGCGATGCCTCGGGGAACGCGCGCATCGGCCGAGTCGCGACCGCCGCCGACGCGCGCGGCCGTGGCCTCTCGGCGCAGCTCATGCGCGCGGCGGTCGAACGCGCCGGCGAGCGGTGGCCCGGGGCCGTGATCGACCTCGACGCGCAGAAGCACCTCGCCGACTGGTACGGCCGGTTCGGGTTCGTGATCAGCGGACCGGAGTTCTCCGAGGACGACATCCCGCACGTCCCCATGCAGCGTCCCGCCTGAACCTGCTCAGCGGATGCGGGCCTGTCTCGGCAGTCGCACGAACAGCAGCAGCACGAGCCCGAGGAGCAGCACCACGGCGATGCCCAGCACGCCCCAGATGATGCTGCCGAACCACGCGATGAACAGAGCCCACATCGCGGGGGAGAGGAAGCTCGCGACGCGACCGGTCGTGGCGTAGAGCCCGAAGATCTCGCCCTGCATGCCGGGAGGCGTCACACGGGCCAGCAGCGAGCGGCTCGCGGCCTGGGCGGGGCCGACGCACCCCGAGAGGATGAGTCCGGCGATCCAGAACACGATTGATCCGGCATCCTGCAGGACGAACAGCAGCACGGCCACGGCGATGAGGCCCGACAGGGTCGCGACGATCACGGCGCGTGCCCCGAACCGGTCGTCGAATCGTCCGGCGACGATGGTGGACGCGCCGGCGACGAGGTTCGCGGCGATGCCGAAGATCATGACCTCCGTCGCCGAGAACCCGAACGCGCGTGCCGCCAGGACGCCGCCGAAGGCGAAGACGCCCGCCAGGCCGTCGCGGTACACCGCGCTCGCCAGGAGGAACCAGAACGTCGGGCGTTCCGTGCGGTACAGGCGGACGATGTCGGCCACCAGGTGCGCGTACGCCGCGAAGAAACCGACCTTCTCCGTGGTGTGGGGCGCGGAGCGCTCGGGCACGTTCAGCATCAGCGGGATGGCGAAGACGATCGTCCACACGCCACAGCCCACGGCGATGAGCCGGTAGGCGAGACCGTTGCTGGTGTCCATCCCGAACCAGTCGGCGAAGGTGAGGGCGACCACGAGGGCCAGGGCGATGATGCCGCCGATGTAGCCGAGGCCCCAGCCCAGACCGCTGACCCGTCCGATCGTGCGGGGGGTCGAGACCTCGACGAGCATGGCGTTGTAGTTGACGCCCGCGATCTCCGAGACGACGGCGCCGAGAGAGAGCACGATCGCGCCGTACCAGAAGAAGGCCGGGTCGGCGAAGGTGAAGAACAGGGCGAACTGCAGCAGCGCGAGGACGACGGTGAACACCCCGAGCCATCGCTTCTTCCGCCCCGACCGGTCGGCGGTCTGTCCCAGCACGGGGGCGAGCAGCAGGATCAGGATGCCGGCGGCGGTCGAGGCGACGCCGTAGCCGCTCGCCAATTCGGCCAGCGCCGCCTCCTTCACCGGGTCGGTGTCGGGCAGCGCCGCGATGTCGGCGGGGAGGAACGAATCCGAGACGAGGAACAGCGACGCGAAGACGAACGTGAGGATGACGGAGTTGAAGGGCTGCGTCGCCCAGTCCCAGAGCGCCCACGACACGACGGCCTTGCGGGGGATCGGCTGCTCGTCGACGTCGCGGGTCCGCATGGCGGCGATGCGCCCGAGTGCCTGCGTGTCGGCGGCCGTCGGAGGCGCCGGCACGCCGGGATCGGATGCCTGTGGGGAGCGGCCCGCGCCGGGTGGGTCGGTCTCGGGTGACATGCCGGGCACGCTACGACCTCTCCGTGAACACTCGGTGCCGCCGGTCGGCGGCGCGTCGCGTCATCGCGACGGGGTCAGCGTATCCGTCGCCGGGCGGGGGAGCGTGCTTTTCAGTCGCGACGCGCGAACCGGTAGCCGATGCCGCGCACCGTCTCGATCCAGCGGCCCGTACGGCCGTCGTCGCCGAGCTTGCGCCGCAGGTTCATCAGGTGGACCTCGACCGCGTGGAGATCATGTCCGCTGACGTGTTCGCCGTGGGCGCCGCTCTGCCGGCGCAGCATGAGCGCGATCCACGCCTTCTCGATGACGTCGCCGGGGCGCTGCATGAGCGCCTGCAGGACGTCGAACTCGGAGCGTGTGAGATCCAGCGACTGGCCGTCGAGCTCGACGCGGCGCGAGCCGGGGCTCAGCCGCAGCCCGCCGGCTTCGAGCCACGCCCCCGGCGCCGCCTCGCCGGGCTGGAGGGCGCGGGGGCGGCGCATCAGGGCGTCGATCCGGGCGCGCAGCTCGTAGAGGCGCCAGGGTTTGATGACGTAGTCGTCGGCACCGCTGCGGAACCCCTCGACCGTCGCGGTCTCGTCGTCGACGGCGCTGATGATCAGCACGTACCCGTCGTGGAACGCCCGGATGCGGCGGACGGCCTCGAACCCGTCGATCCCGTCGAGCTTGACGTCGACGGTCGTGAGGTCGGGGCGCAGCAAGCGCACCGCGTCGACGCCGGCCGGGCCGTCGGGGAAGGCATGCACGGCGAAGCCGTGCTGTTCGAGGGTCTGAGTCAGCAGGTGACGGAGGTCGTCGTCATCCTCGATGACGACAGCGCTGCGAGTCATGAGCGCCTCCGTGCGCGCGGGAACGCTCGGCGACCGCCCATCGCGGGCTCGATGTCGACGAGAGGCGAGTTCGGGTTCACGCTTCTTGTCATGGGTGGACTCAACATATAGCGCTCCCCTGGGAGGATCCGATGATGCCGCCTCAGGGTTACTCAGCTTTTCCTCAGTCCATCGTCATGCGGCTGACGCTGCTTATCGTCGAACTTGATACGACCAGACTCAAGTTCTCTTGACAGGGTTTTCCGGCGCGAGTACAGTTGAGTCATCGCGGCTCAGGTCGGGCCGCCGCAGACTTCCGATCCATTCGAACCGCAAGTAAGGAGACAACTCATGGCACGTGCAGTGGGTATCGACCTGGGCACGACGAACTCCGTCGTGGCCGTCCTCGAGGGCGGCGAGCCCAAGGTCATCGCCAACGCCGAAGGGCTCCGTACGACCCCCTCGGTCGTCGCGTTCACCAAGGACGGCGAGGTCCTCGTCGGTGAGACCGCCAAGCGGCAGGCCGTCACCAACGTCGACCGCACGCTGACCTCGGTCAAGCGCCACATGGGCACCGACTGGAAGACCCAGTCGATCGACGGCAAGGCGTACACGCCGCAGGAGATCTCGGCCCGTATCCTCCAGAAGCTCAAGCGCGACGCCGAGCAGTACCTGGGTGACACGGTGACGGACGCCGTCATCACCGTCCCCGCGTACTTCAACGACGCCGAGCGCCAGGCCACCAAGGAGGCCGGCGAGATCGCGGGTCTCAACGTCCTGCGCATCATCAACGAGCCGACGGCCGCCGCGCTCGCCTACGGTCTCGACAAGGGCAAGGAGGACGAGCTCATCCTCGTCTTCGACCTCGGTGGCGGAACCTTCGACGTCTCGCTGCTCGAGGTGGGCAAGGACGACGACTTCTCGACCATCCAGGTGCGCGCCACCGCCGGTGACAACCGCCTCGGTGGTGACGACTGGGACCAGCGCATCGTCGAGTACCTGATCAAGCAGTTCAAGGACACGACCGGCGTCGACGTCTCCGGCGACAAGATCGCGCTGCAGCGCCTCAAGGAGGCCGCTGAGCAGGCGAAGAAGGAGCTCTCGAGCTCGCAGTCGACCTCGATCAACCTGCCTTACCTCTCGCTCACCGACTCGGGCCCCGTCTCGTTGTCCGAGACGCTGTCGCGCGCGAAGTTCGAGGACCTCACCAAGGACCTGCTCGACCGCACGAAGAAGCCGTTCGAGGACGTCATCCGCGAGGCCGGCATCAAGGTCGGCGACATCGACCACGTCGTGCTCGTGGGTGGTTCCACCCGTATGCCCGCCGTGTCGGAGCTCGTGAAGAAGGAAGCCGGCAAGGAGCCCAACAAGGGCGTGAACCCGGACGAGGTCGTCGCCGTCGGCGCCGCCCTGCAGGCCGGCGTCCTGAAGGGCGAGCGCAAGGACGTCCTCCTCATCGACGTGACCCCCCTGAGCCTCGGGATCGAGACCAAGGGCGGCATCATGACGAAGCTCATCGAGCGCAACACCGCCATCCCCACCAAGCGCAGCGAGACCTTCACGACCGCCGACGACAACCAGCCGTCGGTCGCCATCCAGGTCTTCCAGGGCGAGCGCGACTTCACCCGCGACAACAAGCCGCTCGGCACGTTCGAGCTCACGGGCATCGCACCGGCGCCCCGCGGCATCCCGCAGGTCGAGGTCACCTTCGACATCGACGCGAACGGCATCGTTCACGTCTCGGCGAAGGACAAGGGCACCGGCAAGGAGCAGTCGATGACGATCACCGGCGGCTCGTCGCTGCCCAAGGACGACATCGAGCGCATGGTGCGCGAGGCCGAGGAGCACGCGGCAGAGGACAAGAAGCGCCGTGAGGCCGCCGAGGTCCGCAACCAGGCCGAGACCCTGTCGTACTCGATCGAGAAGCTGATCGCCGACAACGCCGACAAGCTCCCCGAGGACGTCAAGACCGAGGTCCAGGGCGACGTCGACGCGCTGAAGACCGCGCTCGCTGGCGACGACGACGAGGCCGTGAAGACCGCGTTCGAGAAGCTCAACGCATCGCAGGGCAAGCTCGGCGAGGCGATCTACGCGCAGGGTCAGGCCGACCAGGCGCAGGGCGCCCCGACCGACGCTCCCACCGGTGACACCGGTGCGGCGGCATCCGATGAGGATGTCGTCGACGCCGAGGTCGTCGAAGACGAGGACGAGAAGAAGTAATCATGACCAACAAGGACTTCGAAGAGCCGCACGGCGAAGACGAGGTCCTCGGCGGGAAGGGGTCGGACGCCCAGGCGTCCGGCCCCGACGCGCACGAGGCCTCCGGAGCATCGGATGCCGCCGACGCCGCGGCTGCGGACGACGAACTGACCATCGACGACATCCTCGGAGCGACGCAGTCCGACGAGGCGGCCGTCGCCGAGGCGCCGGCCGAGGAGCACGACCTGCTGCTCGACCTCAAGCGCGTGCAGGCCGAGTACGCCAACTACCGTCGGCGTACCGAGGACCAGCGCGAGGCCGAGATCGAGCGCGCCAAGGGGTCGGTCGCCAAGGGGCTGCTGCCCGTGCTCGACGACCTCGACCGTGCCGACAAGCACGGTGACCTCGTCGAGGGATCGCCGCTCGCTGTGATCGCGGACAAGCTCCGAGGGGTCGTGGCGCGCTTGGGTGTCGAGTCCTACGGCGCCGCCGGCGACGCCTTCGACCCGCAGCAGCACGAGGCGATCTTCCAGGCGCCCACCCCGGGCACGGCCGAGCCGACGATCCTCGAGGTCGTCGAGGTCGGCTACCGCCTCGGCAGCATCGAGCTGCGTCCGGCGAAGGTCGTCGTCGCCGTGCCGGCCGAATAGGAGGCAACGACATGGCCAGTCAGGACTGGTTCGATAAGGACTTCTACAATGTGCTGGGCGTCTCCAAAGACGTCTCCGACAGCGACCTGAAGAAGACCTACCGCAAGCTCGCGCGCAAGTACCACCCCGACTCGACGCAGGGCGACCCCGCGGCCGAGGCGAAGTTCAAGGAGATCAGCGAGGCGTACTCCGTGCTCTCCGACAAGGAGCAGCGTGCCGAGTACGACCAGATCCGGGCGATGGGGTCGGGCAGCGCCCGCTTCACCGCGGGTGGCCAGGGCGCCGGTGGCTTCGAGGACGTCTTCAGCGCCTTCAACCAGGGTGCGCGGGGCGGCGCCGGAGCGCGCGGCGCCGACTTCGACGACATCTTCGCGATGTTCAACCAGCAGACCGGGCGGTCCAGTCGCTTCGGGTCGGGCGGCTTCGGCCGCTCGACCGGAGGGTTCCAGGGCTTCGGCGGCCCGCAGCGCGGCGCCGACGTCACGGCGCGGACGACGCTCGACTTCGCCACGGCGGTTCGCGGCGACACCGTCACGCTCCAGGGCGAGGACGGCAAGCCGTTCAAGGTGAAGATCCCGGCCGGGGTCAAGGACGGGCAGAAGATCCGGCTGCGCGGTCGCGGGCGTCCCTCGCCCGATGGCGGAGAGCCGGGCGACATCGTCGTGAGCGTGACCGTCCGGCCGCATCCGGTGTTCACCCGCGACGGACTCAACCTCCGTGTCGTGGTGCCGGTGACCTTCACCGAGGCAGCCCTCGGTGCCACGATCGAGGTACCGACACTGGGCGGCGACCCGGTCAAGCTGCGGGTCGCGCCCGGCACCCCGTCGGGTCGCGTCCTGCGGGTCAAGGGGCGCGGCGTGAGCACGTCCAAAGGCACGGGCGACCTTCTGGCGGAGGTTCAAATCGCGGTTCCCGCCCATCTCGACGAGGAGGCCCGAGCGGCCCTCGAACGTTTCGCGGAGGTCGAGCCCCGCGAGAACCCCCGCGCCGACCTGATGAACAAGGCGCGCGGCTGATCCACCCGCTGCTCGCTCGCCGTCCCCGATCCCACGGAACGGGGCGGCGGGCTGGACGGCGACACCCGCGACGCCCAGGAGGTGACCAACCATGGCTGAAGACGACATCGACGAGGACGCCCCGATCTTCGCGATCGCGGCCGCGGCGGAGCTCGCGGCCATGCACGCGCAGACCCTCCGGCAGTACGACCGGCTGGGCCTCGTGGTGCCCGGGCGCACGCAGGGAGGATCGCGTCGATACTCGCTGCGTCACATCCGGCAGCTGCGAGAAGTGGCGCGGATGTCTGCGGAGGGCATCAGCCTCCCCGCCATCGCGCGCATCCTGGAGCTCGAGAACGAGGTCGCTGGGCTCCGCCGCGAGGTGCGCGACCTCGAGCAACGACTGCGCGACGAGATGCAGCAGCGTCCCGGTGCGCGGGTCTTCGCCGCCGGCGCCACCGGCGCGGTCGTGACCCTACGTCACGGCGCGCGCGTGCGCCGGGCGACCGAGGTCGTGCTCTACCGCCGCCCCTCCGACCCGCCCGCGTCCCCGCAGTCGTAGCGACCCGACGCAAAGGGGCGTTATCCGACGCGCGAACCGACCATTCGGGTCGGTTCGCGCGTGTGGCGGGGATGTGGGTAGGGGTCCTGCACAGGCGGGGCGACGGAGATCGGATGTCGAACGGGCTGGGGAGATCTCGGGGTGGGGTGCGGAGGGCCGCCAGCCTGGACGGGTGGCACGCACTCCTGCTGAGCTTCCCGAGGCGCTGCCGGGTGCCTTCACGGTCGGGACGGCGCGCGCGACCGGGGTGACGCGCGGCAGACTCCGTTCGGCCGACCTGCCCGCGCCCTTCCACGGCATCCGCTCCCGTGCGCCCGTGACGGATGTGCGCGCGCTGGTGACCGCCTATCTGCCGAAACTGCGCCCGGGCGAGCACATCAGTCATGCCACGGCAGTGGCTCTCGTCGGCGGCTGGATCCCAGAGCGGCTGCGCGCGCAGGTGGATGTCGCGGCGCCGCGACCGCTCGGGCGTGCCCGTGGTGCCGGGGTGCGCGGGCACGAAGCCGCGGCGGCGAGTCCGTGGCGATTCGGACCCGTTCCGATCGCGCACCCGGCCGTCGCCTGGTGCCAATCGGCCGAGCTCATGGGCGAACGCGAGCTCGTCATCGCGGCAGACTCTCTCATGCGCAGGCATGATCCTGTCTTGTCGATCGAGCAGCTCCGTGGAGCGGTGGCGGGGTGGTCCGGTCGGCGCGGCGTACGCGCGCTCCGGCTCGCGTACGAACGTTGCCGGGAACGCACCGACTCCGTTGCGGAGACGGAGCTGCGTCTCGACGCCGAAGACCTCGGAATGACCACCTTCGAGGTCAACGCGGTCATCTGCGATGAGGCCGGGCGCTTCGTGGCCTATGGCGACCTCGTCGACGTCGAGCGGCGCGTGCTGTTGGAGTACGACGGTCAGCAGCACCGGCTCGACGACGCGCAGTACGGCCGCGACGTCGACCGCCTCGACGACCTCGCTCGCCTCGGCTGGCGCGTCATCCGGGTGAACAGGACCCACCGCGGCGCGCGGCGGCGCGCCATTCTCCTCCGCGCACGCGAGGCGCTGGCCCGCTGACCCCGGCCCTCCGTGACTCTGCGCCCAACCGACGCGAAAGGTCGCTCCGGCCGGTGATCGACGACGCTTTGCGTCGGGTCGGCGATCAGGCGGGTGGGAGGCGGAGGGTGCCAGCCGACTCGTCGAGGGTCAGGTCGTCGACGACGCGGAGCGAGCGGGCGAGGTGATCGAGCTCGTCGAGAACCGTTCCCACGCGCTCGCGGTCGCTGCACACGGCCGAGAGCGTCACGAGATGCGTCCCGGTGTCCCACGTGTACGAGACGAACGGCGGCGTCCGCGGATCGGGCGGCAGCGTCATCACGAGCTTCTCGCCCGCCCCGAGGTAGGGGGAGCGGAAGTCCTCGGTGTCGTCGTACTCCATCGGCATCATCGCCCGCGCGGTGCGTACCTGCGGCGTCGCTTCCTGCATCTGCGCGAGCACGACGACCAGCTCGGGGTCGGCCTTCCACATCCAGGCCCGTACGCGCCCGTTCGCGCGGCGCATGAGCATCGGCACGGCCTGGCTCGCAGCCCACGCCGCGAAGCGCCCGCCCGGGCGCGGCGCGGCGCCGATCGCGGCGTTCGCCTGGCTCAGCAGCATCCCGATGGCGCGCTTGCGGGCGCGGCGTCCGGAGAATCCGAATGATTCGGTGACGGGTACCCAGCGGGCGGGATCGGCATCGGCTTCGAGTCGGGCCATGACCACAGCCTAGGGATGCCGCCTGGGTGCTCGCCCCCGTCTACCGCGCAGCCCGCGGCGCAGGCCCGTGCCGCCCGGTTTTCCCCAACGCCGCACCGCCTCCCGGAAGCCCCAAGACCGCTCGGGTAAGCTCAGGCCCGCCGCGTCGGCCACAGCCGGCGGCACTCCGCCGTACAGATTGGGCCTGACCCGTGACCGAATCCACGACGACCGAGGGTGTTCCCGCCGACAGTACGCGCGCGCCCCTGACCATCGTGATGGGCGCCGACACCTTCGCCCCCGACGTCAATGGCGCCGCCCGTTTCGCCGAGCGGCTCTCCGCCGGCCTGGCCGCCCGCGGTCACGACGTGCACGTCGTGACGCCGAGCGTGAAGCACTCGCAGTCGGGCATCTTCACCGAGAACATCGAGGGCGCCGACCTCACCGTCCACCGCCTGCCCGGGTGGCGCTGGTACCCGCACGACTGGCTGCGCTTCGTACTGCCCTGGCGCTCGAAGCACTACGCACGGCGCGTGCTCGACTCGGTCAAGCCCGACGTGGTCCACAGCCAGTCGCACATCGTCATCGGGCGCGGACTCACGCGCGAGGCGCGCAAGCGCGGCATCCCCGTCGTCGCGACCAACCACGTCATGGCCGAGAACGTCATCGACTTCACGACGCTCCCGCCGTTCCTCGACAAGATCATCATCAAGCTCTGCTGGGACGACGCCAAGCGCACGTTCCTGATGTCGCGTGCCGTGACCACGCCCACACGCAAGGCCGCGGAGTTCCTCGAGGACACGATCGACATCTCGGGCGTCATCCCGATCAGCTGCGGCATCGACAAGCGCAACTACACCCCCGACCTCACCCCGCGCGAGCACCGCCGCATCCTGTTCGTCGGGCGCCTCACGACCGAGAAGCACGTCGAGGTCACCCTGAAGGCCGTCGCCAAGCTCGCCCCCGAGCTCGACGTCCACTTCGACATCGTCGGCGGCGGCGACCAGCGCCGGAACCTCGAGCAGACCGCGCAGCAGCTCGGCATCAGCGACCGCGTCACGTTCTATGGGCGTACCGACGAGGCCGACCTGCGGGCGGCATACACGCGGGCCGACGTCTTCGCGATCGCGTCGATCGCCGAGCTGCAGTCGATCGCGACGATGGAGGCCATGGCTTCGGGGCTGCCCGTCGTCGCGGCGGATGCCGTCGCCCTGCCGCACCTCGTCCAGTCCGGTGTGAACGGCTACCTCTTCGAGCCCGGCAACGTCGACGATCTCGCCGACAAGCTGCGCCGGGTGCTCACCGCCTCTCCCGAGGAGTACCTGCGGATGCAGCAGGCCTCGCTCGACGGTGTCGAGATCCACGACATCGAGCGCACCCTCGACACTTTCGAGAAGCTCTACCGCGGCGAGCCGCTCGACGCGTGACGATGCGGCTCTTCTTCGACGCGCGCTACATCCGCACCGACTTCCACGACGGCATCAGCCGCTTCTCGCACGAGCTCGCGCACGCCGTCTTCGCGGCGGCCCCCGCCGAGGACGTCGAGGTCACGTTCATCGTGCACGACCCCGCGCAGGTTCCCTTCCTGCCGGAGGGGGCACCGCACATCCTGCTGCACGCCCCCACGTCGATGCTCGAGCCGTTCGCGGCCCTGCGGCTGAACCGGCATCGGCCCGACGTGGTCTACTCACCCATGCAGACGATCGGCGCGCTCGGCCGGCGGTTCGCCCTCATCCTGACGCTTCACGACACGATCTACTACCGTCACCGCACGCCGCCCCGCGATCTGCCGTGGTTCGTGCGCCTGGGCTGGCGGCTCTTCCACCTCTCGTACGCGCCCCAGCGCGCCACGCTCAACGCCGCGGACCTCGTCGCGACCGTCAGCGAGACGAGCAAGCGGCAGTTCGCCGACGTGAAGCTGACCAAGCGCGAGGTGGTCGTCCTCCCCAACGCTCCGCAGCGTCTGGCGGATCTCGCGCCGTCGACGGCGATGCCGGGAGCCGCCAAGCCGCGCAACATCGTCTACATGGGCTCGTTCATGCCCTACAAGAACGTCGAGACGCTCGTCCGCGCGATGCAGTGGCTGCCCGGTCGTACGCTGCACCTGCTGAGCCGGATCTCCGACAGCCGGCGCGCCGAACTCGAGAAGCTCGCGCCCGCCGACGCCCGTATCGTCTTCCACGGCGGGGTGACGGATGCCGAGTACGCGGCTCTCCTGGCCGATGCGGGCATGCTCGCGACGCTGAGTCTGGACGAGGGGTACGGGCTGCCGATCGCCGAGGCGCTCGCATTGGGGGTGCCGGCGGTGGTCAGCGACATGGAGATCTTCCACGAGGTCGGTGGTGACGGTGCGCTCTACGTGCCGCCCCGCGACCCGCGCGCGTTCGCGGCGGCCGTCGAGTCGCTCGACGACGATGCCGCTCGTGCGGCGCTGGTCGCGGCGGGTCGTGCCCACATCGCCCGGTTCACCTGGGCGGAATCGGCGTCGCGACTGCTCGCGGCATCGCGTCGCGCCCGCGCGCTCCGCGCCCGCTGACCTCGGCTGATCCCTCGACGCGGCGCCGGCTGGTGCTGGGGCGCGTCGGGGCATCCTCGTCCCGCGGCGGCATGCGCGTCGCGTCGGTGGGCACTCGGCGGTAGCCGTCGCGCGCGACGACTGCGAGGGTGCCCGTCACCGCGGCGATGACGACGAGGGCGACGGCGAGAAGAAGCATGTCGGAATCCATGGCAGAAACGCTACGATGGGCGTCATCCTGCCGATACTGGCGGAGATGACGGTATTCGGAGGATTCCTGCCATGCACACGGTCGCCTGCGTCGTCCAGCCCGGATTCGCACCGTTCGAGTTCGGCCTCGCCTGCGAGGCGTTCGGTCTCGATCGCAGCGACGAGGGGATTCCGAACTTCGACTTCCGGGTCGTGGCGCCCGACCCCGGCGTGGTTCCGGCCAACCTCGCGTTCTCGCTGAACGTCGACGCGGGACTCGAGTTCGCCGACGAGGCCGACCTGGTGATCATCACGCCTATTCCGCGCGAGAGCTGGGATGCCGTCGACGAGCGAGTCACGGCGGTGGTTCGCCGCGCGGTCGAACGCGGGGCGTGGGTGCTCACGGTCTGCAGTGGCGCGTTCGTCGTGGCGGCGGCGGGTGTGCTCGACGGCAAGCGCGCCACGACGCACTGGCGCTACGCCGAGACCATGGCGCGCATGTATCCGCTCATCGAGGTCGACCCCGACGTGCTTTACGTGCAGTCCGACCGGATCATCACGTCGGCTGGCACCGCGGCCGGGCTCGACGCCTGCCTGCATCTGTTGCGGATCGAGCTCGGTGCCGAGGCGGCGAACACGATCGCCCGGCGGATGGTCGTCCCGCCTCTCCGCGACGGCGGTCAAGCCCAGTTCATCGCCCGTCCTCTTCCCGAGGCGGCGTCGCTCTCGCTTGCGCCCATCACCGACTGGATGATCGCGAACCTCGACCTCGACCTCTCCGTCGACCTCCTCGCATCGCGCGCTCACATGTCGCCCCGGACCTTCGCGCGGCGGTTCAAGGCCGACTACGGCACGACGCCGGCGGCGTGGCTCGGGCGGCAGCGGATCCTGCGGGCCCAGCGCCTGCTCGAGCGCACCGACCTCGGGCTCGACCAGATCGCGGCCGACAGCGGATTCGGGTCGGCATCCGTCCTGCGCCAGAACTTCGCCCGGGCCCTGGGGCTCAGCCCGAGTGCGTATCGGGCGCGGTTCGCGTGCACACCCGAGGCGGTAGGAGCCGGTGTTCGCTCGACGCGGGAGGGCGTGCCGGATATCGCTGCAGCGGAGCCGCGCTCCCTCGATGCGGCCGTCGCATGAGTGCAGCGCCGGTAGCTCACCGAGAGCTGCGCTCGGCCCGACGGGCTCTCGCGTGGGTGTGGCTGAGTGGGCCCGCATCGCTCGCGCTGATGACGGTCGGCGTCTTCGGCGCCGCCTATCTGATCGCCACGGTTCCGGGGGCGGGGCCGCTGACAGCGGAATCGTGGCACCATGCGCTCGAAGCGGTCGCCGCCGCGGGGGAGGTGGGGCTGCACGACTTCTTCGGCATCGCCGCCGTGGTGGCGACATTTCTCGTCGCGGCGGCCGCCGCTACGGCGTTTGGAGCCGAAGAGCAGTCGATGGCAGTGGTGACGAGGCAAGCGCTCTTCGGGTGCATCGTGGTGGGCGCCCTCCTTCTGGGCTTCCTTGCCGTGCTCACGGTGCCGGTGGCCGTCGTCACGCCGTCCGAGACGCCCCGGGTCGTGGTGGTGCTGGCGCTGACGTGGATGGCGCTCCTCCTGACGCGGGCGGTGGAACGAGTCGCGGACGGTCGCGAGCGGAAGCGTCGTGCGCAGATCGCCCACGAGCGAGCCCGCGTTTATGGTGTCTCGGCCATTACGAGTGCGCCGCGTTCTCCCTGGGTCGCGACGGTGGCCCAGTTCGTTCTTCCGTTCATGATCTGGATGGGGGTGGCCGCCGCGATCTTCGTCGTCGGCCGGCTGCTCGATCAGCCGTGGTGGCAGAGTCTCGTGGGGATCGCCTGCGCCATCTACTACCCCAATCTGGTGCTCAGCGTCGTCTGGCGGGCGACGGCGGACCTGTCGCAACGCCCGGAGCTTCGGATCGCCGTGCAGGGGCTCGGGATCACGCTCGCCATCGGTTCGGCCCTTGCGCTCGCGCTGTCACTAGCCTCGGTGGAATTCCTGCGCGCGATCGGATGGTCATGCGCGCTCTTCACCGTGCTGCACGCTGTCGCCCTGTTCTTGCGAACCCGGCCTCGTCTTGCCCTGCTCGCGCATATCGAGACCCGTGTTACGCAGCGGTCTCTGGCGGCCTCGGCCGCGGGGGCGGCGGCGGGGGCCGTAGCGCCCTGAGCCTCGCGGTGATAAACTTGAGTCAGACAGGCTCAAGTTTGAGCCGAGAGATTTCAGGAGAGACATGAACGCCACACAACAGCCCGGACAGGAGGAGGCGCAGAGCGCCCTCGAGCAGTTCGGCATCAACCTCACCGACCGTGCCCGGCAGGGGAAGCTCGACCCCGTCATCGGCCGCGACAGCGAGATCCGCCGGGTCAGCCAGGTGCTCACCCGGCGCACGAAGAACAACCCGGTCCTCATCGGCGAGCCCGGCGTCGGCAAGACCGCCGTCGTCGAGGGCCTCGCCCAGCGCATCGTCGCGGGCGACGTCGCCGAGAGCCTCAAGAACAAGGAGCTCGTCTCGCTCGACATCTCCGCTCTCGTGGCCGGCGCCATGTACCGCGGCCAATTCGAGGAGCGGCTGAAGAGCGTGCTCAAGGAGATCACCGAGTCGGACGGCCGCATCATCACCTTCATCGACGAGCTTCACGTGCTCATGGGCGCGGGCGGCGGCGAGGGCTCGGTCGCGGCATCCAACATGCTCAAGCCCATGCTCGCCCGCGGTGAGCTCCGCCTCATCGGCGCGACCACCCTCGACGAATACCGCGAGTTCATCGAGAAGGATGCCGCCCTCGAACGCCGCTTCCAGCAGGTCTACGTCGGCGAGCCGAGCGTCGAGGACACCATCGCAATCCTCCGCGGTCTCAAGGAGCGCTACGAAGCCCACCACAAGGTCGCGATCTCCGACGGCGCGCTCGTCGCCGCGGCATCCCTCTCGAACCGCTACATCCCGGCACGTCAGCTGCCCGACAAGGCGATCGACCTGATCGACGAGGCCGCGTCGCGCCTGCGCATGGAGATCGACTCGGCGCCGCTCGAGATCGACGAGCTGCGCCGGCACGTCGACCGGCTGAAGCTCGAAGAGCTCGCGCTCAAGAAGGAGAAGGATGCCGCGTCGCGCGAGCGTCTCGAGGCCCTGCGCGCGACGCTGAAGGACGAGCAGCAGAAGCTCGACGAGCTGCAGGCGCGGTGGGAGCGGGAACGGGCATCCCTGAACCGGGTCGGCGACCTCAAGACGCGACTCGACGCGGCTCGGGTCGAAGCCGAGCGGGCCCAGCGCGAGGGCAACCTCGAGAAGGCGTCGCGCCTGCTGTACGCCGAGATCCCGGCGCTCGAGCGCGAGGTCATCGAGGCGGAGCGGGCAGAGACCGCCGTCGACGGTCCCGAGCGGATGGTCAACGAGCAGGTCACCGACGAGGACATCGCCGCCGTGATCGCCGCGTGGACCGGCATCCCGGTCGGACGTCTGCTGCAGGGAGAGACCGAGAAGCTCGTGCGCCTCGAGGCCGAGCTCGGCAAGCGCCTCATCGGGCAGAAGACCGCCGTCAAGGCCGTCGCCGACGCCGTGCGCCGCTCACGCGCGGGCATCAGCGACCCCAACCGTCCCACCGGCTCGTTCCTGTTCCTGGGGCCGACCGGTGTCGGCAAGACCGAGCTAGCGAAGGCGCTCGCCGAGTTCCTCTTCGACGACGAGCACGCCATGGTGCGCATCGACATGTCGGAGTACGGCGAGAAGCACTCCGTGTCGCGGCTCGTCGGTGCCCCTCCCGGGTACATCGGCTACGAGCAGGGCGGCCAGCTCACCGAGGCCGTTCGGCGCCGTCCGTACTCGGTCGTGCTGCTCGACGAGGTCGAGAAGGCGCACCCCGAGGTCTTCGACGTGCTGCTGCAGGTCATGGACGACGGCCGCCTCACCGACGGTCAGGGCCGCACGGTCGACTTCCGCAACGTCATTCTGATCCTGACGTCGAACCTCGGATCGCCGATCCTCATCGACCCGACGCTCAGCCCCGAGCAGAAGCGCGAGCAGGTGCAGATCCTGCTGCGGCAGGCCTTCCGCCCCGAGTTCCTCAACCGCCTCGACGACACCGTCATGTTCGAGGCTCTCAGCCAGGACGACCTCGCGCAGATCGTCGAGCTCTCCGTCGACGCGCTGCAGCGGCGCCTGAAGGACCGGCGTCTCTCGCTCGCCGTCACGCCCGACGCGCGTGCCTGGCTGGCCGAGCGCGGCTACGACCCCGTGTTCGGCGCGCGCCCGCTGCGACGCCTCATCCAGTCGGAGATCCAGGACCGCCTCGCGATGGCGATCCTGTCGGGCGGGGTGCGCGACGGCGACATCGTGCGGGTCGATGTCGCCGCCGACGGCTCGGCGCTCGTCCTCACGAGTGCCGGTCCCGCGGCCGAGCCCGGCGGTGCCGGGTCTGCCGGTGCCGGCGGAGACGAGGACGTGATCGAGGCTGAGCTCCTCGACGACTGATCGGCTGCTCGTCCGCGGTGTCGCGTGGGTTTCGGGGTGCTCGACGTGCTGTCGACAGGCTCAGCGGCGCGAGCCCGGCACGGCGAAGCGCGGGCCACGAGCACACCATGAGGGCACCTACGCGGCGCGTCGGTGCCCTCATGTCGGTCACGGGTGCACTCAGTTCGGCCGCAGTCGCGTAAGAGCGCCATGTATGACGTACAGACTCGGAACGACCAGACGACCCGCATGGGTCGTGCCGCCCTCGAGCATGGGAACCTCTCGTGTACCTGTTCTTCCGGATGCTGATCGCTCTCACACTGGCCTCGGTGCTGACCGTGGGCTCGTTCCTGCAGGCACCCGCGTCGGCTCACGCCGTCAAGGTGGCGACTGAGGCCGGACACGCGGGGCAGGCCGACGCCGAGGACACGGAAGAGCATGCCGGGGGCACCGCTGCGAGCGAGACTGATCTCGCGGAGGGCGAAGGAAGTGGTCCGGAACAACCCGAGGGACAGAAGGCGGCTAGCCCAGCGGCTGGCGTGCCAGCGCGAGGCGGCTCCGGCGCGGCGCCGGGCCTCGCTGACCTCGCTCGTGAAGGTGGGTGGGGCGTGCGTCCGGAGTGGGCTACCCACCCGCGAGACGTGTCACTCGCTGAGCGCAATGGCCGGCCCTTCCGGCCCGACTTCACGGCGAATGTGAGGCCGATGGGCGTCAGTGATCTCACGGCTAACTGGCAGGCGAGCATCAACGGGGGGCTCACCTGGGGCGATATCGCAGGTACGGAGACGACAATGAATGGCTCCACGTCCAGGGTGACGCTGTCGTACGACTTGCCCGACGTCTGGTGGCACATGAATGGCTACATGTATCGGGCGAAGGTCGCCGCGCCGACAGGAGTCGTCATTTACAGCGACCCCGCCACCCTCACCGTTCTCCCCGGGCAGATCGCCGTCAACGCCAGCCCGCAGGGCCAGACTCTCGCGGAGGGCGCGACAGCGGTGTTCGCCGCCCGTCATGGCGGGGCCTCCGCCCCGGCCGAGGTCCGCTGGCAGGAGTCGCGCGACCAGTCCTCGTGGACCGACATCGACGGGTCCCGTGTCCCGATCGGATTCAACGCAGAGGCGCGGTTCGAGGTCGAGGCGGACTTCGCTCGCGACGGCATGTCCTACCGGGCGGTGTTCTCCAACGCGCGGACCGAGGCCGCGACGAATCCGGCCAGGCTCACCGTTATCCCGGCTCTGGCGGTCGTCTCCGAGTCGCCCGTCTCCCGTTCCGTCTCGGAGGGCGGCTCGGCGACGTTCACCAGTCGGTATACCGGTACGGCTGCGCCCACGAGCGCCACCTGGGAGCACTCGGTCGACGGGGGCGCGAGCTGGGCAGACGTACCGGATGCCGCCGCTGACCCCACACTCACCTTCGAGCGGGTGACGCTCGACATGGACGGTCGCCAGTACCGCGTCCGCTACAGCAACGCCTCAGGGTCGGTGTGGTCCGACGCGGCGACGCTGACGGTGAATCCGGTGCGTCCGGTGGTGACGGAGCATCCAGGGCCGGCGGGGGTGCCGGCGGGGTCTGCGGCGGAGTTCTCGGCGGCGTTCGGTGGGACGGATGCTGAGACGACGGTGCAGTGGCAGTTCTCGACGGATGGTGGGGCGACGTTCAGCTATGTGCCTGCGGGGGTGGGGCCGAACGGGGCTCAGTCGATCCCGCTGATCGTCGACCCGGTGACGCCGGAGATGGATGGCTGGCTGTATCGGGCGCGGTTCACGAACGCTGCGGGGTCGGCGTGGTCGGATGCGGCGCGGTTGACGGTGGCGGCGGTGTGGCCGGATGTGGTCGGTCAGGCGGTTGCCGGCGGCGAGGTCGAGGTACGGATTTACAACATCAACGAGTCCGTCGGCGGGACGATGGAGCTCACCGCTCCCGCGGGGACTCGTATCACGAGCGTGCGCACGAACGCATCCTCTGCCATCAGCTTCACCATCTCCGAAGACGGAGGTTCGGCGGTGAGCGATCGGGTCATCGGCACCTGGAGCGGATCGGGGCCGAGCGTATGGCTAACGCTGCGGGTGGACCCCGACGCGGTTCCCGGCTCGGTCCTCAGCGGGGGCCAGGCTCGCGTCGTCGGTGTTAGCGGAACTGTCAATATGGTGACGCGGATCGCGGTCGAGGTGCTGGGGGCTCCCGAGGTGACGCAGCATCCGCGGGACGTGGATGTCGTCGAGGGGCAGGGCGCCGTGCTGAGTGCCGCTGCGTCGGGGCATCCTGCGCCGGCCGTGCAGTGGCAGACGTCCGCGGATGCTGGGGCGACGTGGGTCGATGTCGACGGCGCGACCGGTGTCGACCTCGCGATCGACGATGTGCGGCTGTCGGTGAACGGGACGTTGTATCGGGCTGTGTTCACGAACGGTGTGGGGACGACGGTAACTGAGGCGGCGACGCTGACGGTGAATCCGGTGCGTCCGGTGGTGACGGAGCATCCAGGGCCGGCGGGGGTGCCGGCGGGGTCTGCGGCGGAGTTCTCGGCGGCGTTCGGTGGGACGGATGCTGAGACGACGGTGCAGTGGCAGTTCTCGACGGATGGTGGGGCGACGTTCAGCTATGTGCCTGCGGGGGTGGGGCCGAACGGGGCTCAGTCGATCCCGCTGATCGTCGACCCGGTGACGCCGGAGATGGATGGCTGGCTGTATCGGGCGCGGTTCACGAACGCTGCGGGGTCGGCGTGGTCGGATGCGGCGCGGTTGACGGTGGCGGCGGTGTGGCCGGATGTGGTCGGTCAGGCGGTTGCCGGCGGCGAGGTCGAGGTGCAGATCCACAGCATCGACGAGCCTCGTACCGGCGTCATGGAGGTCACTGCTCCGGAAGGCACTCGCATCACGAGTGCCCGGTCCAACGGTGTCAACATCACATTCCTGATCTCCGAGGACGGTCGGACGGCGGTGAGCTCTCGGCTGGTGAACCCGTGGGGTGGCGCCTTCCCGAGCGCGTGGGTGACGCTGCAGGTCGATCCCAATGCGCCCGCCGGGGCGATCCTCGACGGCGGGCAGGCCCGGGCCATGAGCAGTGCCGGCGTGCCCAACATGGTGATGTCGATCGCGGTGGAAGTGATCGCCGCTCCCGAGATCACGCAGCATCCGCAGGCCGTGAGCGTCGTCGAGGGGCAGGGCGCGGTGCTGAGTGCTGCTGCGACGGGGCATCCTGCGCCGGCCGTGCAGTGGCAGGCGTCCACGGATGCCGGGGCGTCGTGGGCCGACATCGACGGCGCGACCGGCGCGGAGTTCACCATCGACGACGCGCGACTGGCAATGGACGGCACGCTCTACCGGGCGGTCTTCACCAACAGCGCGGGCACCGCCGTCACGGAATCCGCGCGCCTGAGCGTGCGGGAGGTGCGCTACCTGAACCTCTCGGTGCGCCCGATCGTCCGGCTCGTCGACACCCTCTGAGCCCGTGGCCTGAGCCCCTGGCCTGTTCGCGGCTCCCACGGGCGTGAGAGTGTGGGGGAATGCGCACGGTCCGGGCCCTGTGGGGCGCCTCACATCCCGGGCCCTCCGTCGTGGTGACGGCCCTCTCCCTCGCCCTCGGCCTCGCGGCAGGGCTGGAGACCTGGCGGCTGGTGGTGCTCGTGGCATCCGTGCTGTTCGGTCAGCTCTCGATCGGCATCTCCAACGACGCGATCGACCGCGAGCGCGACCGCGCCGTCGGCCGTGCCGACAAGCCGCTCGTCCGCGGCGAGGTCTCGAATCGTGCGGCGTGGATCGCGGCCGGAGCGTCCGTCGTCATCGCGCTCGGTCTCTCGGCGGTGCTCGGATGGGGGATGCTGCTCGCCCACGCCGTGACGATCGCGTCGGCCTGGTCGTACAACCTGGGGCTGAAGTCGACGTCGGTGTCGGTCGTTCCGTTCCTCGTGAGCTTCGGGCTCTTCCCCTCGCTCGCGACGCTCTCGTCGCCCGCCCCCGCGCTCACGGCCCCGTTCGCCGCCGTGGCGGGGGCGGCCCTCGGCGCAGCGGTGCACCTGACGAACGTCCTGCCCGATCTCGACGACGACCGCGATACCGGCGTTCGCGGGCTGCCGCATCGTCTCGGAGCGCCCGCCTCGGTGTTCGTCGCGGTGGCCGGAATCGTCGTCGCCGCGATCGCGGTCCTGATCGGAGGAGGCAGTCAGGGCGTGCTCGCCTGGCTGTTCTTCGGCGCGGTGCTCGCTCTCGCGGTCGCCGTCGTCGTGCGGATGCGGCTGCGGGGTCCCGACCGCACCGGGTTCCGCCTCGTCATGGCCGCGGCTCTCGTGCTCGCCGCCCAACTGGTCGTGGCCGCCGGCTCGCTGCGCTGACCCGCGCATCAGCGGGCGGCGGCGTCGAGACCCATCGCGTAGGCGTTCGGCACGAGCGAGCCCGTCGCAGTGAGCGCGTGCCCCAGCATGCGGGTGCGCACCGCGTGCGTAGCGGCGCTGACGGGCCGGCCGAGCCGCATGTTCACCGCGGCCAGTCGGCCCGCGGTCCTGGCCGAGCGCAGGCGGTCGCGCTCCCACGCCGCGAGGGCGGCGACGGGCTCGGTTCCGGTGCGGATCCAATCGGCGAGCAGGGGAGCCAGGGTCGCGGCGTCGAGCAGGCCGAGGTTCATGCCCTGTCCGCCGATCGGGCTGATCTCGTGCGCAGTGTCGCCGATGACCGTGACCCGGCCGCGGCGCAGAGCAGACACGAGCACGCGCCGCACGCGGAAGCCGGTGGCGCCGGTGAGCGCATCGGCGGCATCCGATTCGCCGCGATCGCGCATCGCTGCGCGCAGGCGCTGCAGGCGCGCCTCGGGCTCGTCGAACGCGGTGTCGTCCCGCCCGGGCGGTGCGTCCCACGCCACGAAGCGACGGCGCGCGCCGGGCAGCGGGAAGGACTCGAGCACGCCGGATGCCGCGAGGTGCACGACGGCGACGTCGGCGTCGGGTCGTCCGGGCACGTGCGCGTCGCTCATGAGGTACCGATCCGGATAGCTGGTGCGTCGCACGGCGCTCGGCCGGAACACGAGGTCGCGTGCGCCGACGCCACCGGCGACCACCACCAGCGGCGCCGACAGCTCGCCGCCCCCGTGAGCGCCGGACGTCTCGAGCCGCACGTCGGCGGGTCCGGGCGTCACCCGCGTCACGGTGACCCCTCGCACGGCCGACGGTGCGCCGTACGCGAGAGCGCGCTCGGTGAGGGCCTGCGGGAGGGTGGCGACATACGGATGCCGGACCGACAGGCGGTCGAAGCGGACGACGCCGAGCAGCGCGCCGTCACTGCGGGCCTCTCCGCGCGAGACGCGGACCGCGTCTGCGAGGATCCGGTCGGTCGCACCGCCCTCCTCGAGCGCGGCGAGGACGGGCGCATGGAGCCCGATCGCGCGTGAGCCGTCGCCGGTGCGGTCGCGTCGTTCGAGCACGGTGACGTCGACGCCCCGCCGCGTGAGCTCGGCGGCGAGCAGCATCCCGACGGGACCGGCGCCGACGACGACGACGTCAGGCACGCCCCGCTCCCACAGCGAGCACGCGGAACGGTGCCGGTCGGACGACGTGCCACTCGCCGCGACCGGCCAGCGTCGTCCGGAGCTCCCGAGCACGGTAGCTGCGCCGGATCGACCGCAGGCCGTCGGTGCGCAGGAACGTCCCGTGCTGGAGCGGCAGGATCCCGGCTGCGTAGAGCGCGTACGCCGCGCGCCCCCGCTCGATGTCGGCGTGCAGGACGACACCCCGCGACAGAGCGAGCGAGTCGGCGATGAACGCCTCGAGCTCGGGTTCGCCGAGGTGGTGCAGCACGTGATTCGAGATGACGGCGTCGAAGCGCTCGCCGCTTGCGCGCAGTGCGGTCGAGTCGGTGCTGCGGAACTCGAGATCGGGCCGGCCGCGCTCACGTGCGACGGCGAGGGCGCGCGGGTCCGGGTCGATGCCGACCCAGCCGACGTCGAGGCCGTCGCGTTGCGCCAGCCTCGCCAGCCGGGCGGTGACGTCGCCACCGCCCGATCCGATGTCGAGGACCCGTGCGGGACGATCCAGGCGAGCGAGGGCGGGGCGCAGATGCCGGCGCCACACGGTTCCCCAGCCGCTCACGGCTCGGTTGACGACGTCGAAACGGCGCAGGGTCTGCGCGAGGGCGACCGGATCGCAGTCCGGGTCGTCCATGAGCTCGCGCAGGTCGACGTCGCGGCGCCTCAGGTCCATGACGCGACGGGTTCCGCCCGCACGGCATCCGTCGGAACGGTCTCGGCGTCCTCGGCGCCGGCTCCGGCGGCGACCCCCGCCGTGAGGAGTGCGGCCTCCATCGTGAGCCCGGGGCCGAAGGCGAGGGTCGCGATCGTCTCGCCGTCGCGCAGACCATCGCCCGCGAGCAGCGCGCGGAGGATGAACAGGATCGTCGCGCTCGACATGTTGCCGTAGTCGCGCAGCACCGCCCGCGACGCGGCGAGGGCCTCGGGCGGCAGCTCCAACCCCGACTCGACGCGGTCGAGGACGGCTCGGCCACCGGGGTGCACGGCCCACGTGTCGACCCGGGCGTCGCCGATGACGTCGGCCACCGCGGCGCGGATCTCGCGACCGATGATGCGCGGCACCTCGGCCGTCAGCACCATGTCGAAGCCGGCGTCGCCGATCGTCCAGGTCATGTCGCGCTCGCCGTCGTCGGTCACCGCGGTCGCGAACCGGTCGAGGTCGAGCCATCGCTCTCCGCGTCGCGCCGGGTCGGCGCTGACGACGGCCGCTGCGGCACCGTCGGCGAACAGCGAGGCCGCGAGGATCTGATCGGGGTCGTCGGCGATGCGGAAGTGCAGCGTGCACAGCTCGGCGCAGACCACGAGCACGACGGCGTCGGGCTGGGCTGCGCACATCCGTGCCGCGGCTCGCAGCGCGGGGACGGCGGCCGCGCAGCCGATGAACCCCAGGTGGTAGCGCTCGACGGTCGTGGGAAGGCCGAGGTCGCGCACCAGCCGGTAGTCGGGACCGGGGGCGTACATGCCGGTGCACGAGACGGTGACCACGTGCGTGATCTCGGACGGCGCGACGGATGCCGCAGACAGGGCCTCTCGCGCCGCGCGCGCCGAGAGCTCGGGGGCGAGGGCGATGTAGGTGTCGTTGCGCGTGCCCGTCGAGGGTGAGAGCAGCGCTCCGTCGCCGGAGATCACGGGAAGGGATGCCGGGTCGCCGGGAGCCGGGGCCAGGGCCGCGGCATCCGATCGCGCGCCTTCGGGCTCGAGCGCGTCGGCGAGATCGGTCAGCACGGTGTGCCGGGTCTCGATGGCCGAGGCGTCGAACGCCGCACGGACCAGACGCTGCGACAGTCGGCCGATGCCGGGCTGCGCGGCGAAGAGGTCGCGCACGGCGTTCTGGTGGAGCACGGCCGGCGGCACGGCGGTGCCGATCGACAGGATGCGGGCGGTCATGCTTGACGATAACCGGCCGACGGCCCCGGGGGCGCGGGGGTGTCGCACCTCACAGCCCTCGTCTATGGTGCGAGCGCCCCCCGCGCGATGCCTGCGGGCAGCTCAGTCGTCGATGACGACCGATTCGGCCACGGGCCGGCGGGTGCGGGGCGAGAGCTCGCGCTCGCGGACGGCGGCGGGGGCGGCGTCGACGTCGCCGAGCTCACCGACGGCCATGACGGTGACGGGGATGAACGGGGCCTCGATGCCGAGCTCCACCGCGAGTGCGTCGGCGTCGAAACCGGTCATCTGGTGGGTGTAGAGGCCGTCGGCGTGGGCCTGCACGGTGAAGTGCGCGGCGGCCTGGCCGAGGTCGTAGAGCGCGGTGGGCACGGGCTTGCCGTTGTTCTCGGTCTGCGCGATGAAGACGATGAGCGCGCCCGCGGGGCCGGCCCAGGCCTGGTTGAACTCGACGAGCGTCGAGACGACCTTCTCGTGGGTCTGGGTGCCGCGTCGTGCGACGACGAAGCGCCAGGGCTGCGCGTTGAAGGCCGACGGGGCCCAGCGTGCCGCCTCCAGGGCGCTCGCGAGGGCGTCCTCGTCGACGGGGGAGACCTCGTCGTACAGGCGCGTGCTCCAGCGGGCGGCGAGGATGTCGAGGACGGGGGCGTCGGTCTCGGCGACGCGCTCTTCGATGAGGGACATGGGATTCTCCCGGGTTCGTGCGGACAGCGTCGGACTCCATCGTCCCGTCACGTGCGAACCACGGCGCGTCCCTCGACATTCCCCGTCACGAGAAACCTCTTGCGCCGGCATCCGGTCGGGGCGAATCTGTCGGCATGAGCGCATTCACCCCTGACGGGGCCTTCAGCGGGTTCAGCGTCGACGACATCGACGCGGCCCGATCGTTCTACACCGACACCCTCGGTCTCGATGTCGAGACCAACGCCATGGGCTTCCTCGAGATCCGGCTGGCGTCGGGCGGCAGCATCCTCGTCTACGCCAAACCCGACCACACGCCCGCGAGCTTCACGATCCTGAACTTCCCGGTCGACGACATCGACGCCGCCGTCGACGAGCTCCGCGAACGCGGCGTCGACACGAAGATCTACCCCGACGAGGTGTTCCCCTCCGATGAGCGGGGCATCGTGCGCGGCGGTGGCGGCGGGCCCGACATCGCCTGGTTCCGCGACCCCGCCGGAAACGTCATCGCCGTCCTTCAGGCGTGAACCGGGAGGACGGCGATGAGGGGGGAGGGCGGGTGGCCCGCCGGTGTGCGGCTCAGCGGCGCAGGGCCTCGCTGAGCTTGACGCGGGCGCCCATGCGCAGGAGCGAGTTCTCGTAGATCTTCGCTCCCACGAGGATCGCGCCGACGCAGGTCAGGAGCAGGATCGCGAGCGAGAGCAGCGGCTCCCACCACAGCGCGTCGCCGAGGAACAGGCGCATCGGCATGCCGACCGGTGCCGAGAAGGGCACGTACGACATGATCCCGAGGATCAGGGGGTTGTTCCAGGCGAAGATGACGAGGAAGTACGGCGCCATGACGAGCAGGATGAGCGGTGTCGTGGTCGCCCCGATGTCCTCCTGGCGGGAGACCATCGCGGCGGCCGCGGCGAACAGGGCGGCCAGCAGCACGAAGCCGAACAGGAAGAACACCGCGAACCAGGCGATGGGCGCGCCGATGCCCGTGAGCAGCGCGGTCTGATCCGTGACCGTCAGCCCGATCACCGCCACGGCGGCGAGGATGAGGATCTGCCCCATCGCCAGCACCGTGTTGCCGATCACCTTGCCCGCCAGCAATGCCCGGACGGGCACGGCCGAGATCAGCAGCTCGACGACGCGGGTCTGCTTCTCCTCGACGACCGACTGCGCGATCGTCGCACCGAAGGTCTGCGCCGAGATGAAGAAGATCGCGCCGAACCCGATCGCCACGATGTAGCCGAGGAATCCGGCGTCGCCGGAGGGGTCGAGCAGCTCGACCTTCGGCAGCTGCGCGAGCGACATGAGGATGGTGTTCGACACCGACGTGTCGCCGATGACGACGTATCCGCTGGGTGCGGACGCGTCGGCGACGACCGCGGCGTCGACGTCGCCGTCGCGCACGGCGCTCTCAGCGGCCGCCCGGTCGGCGACGTTCTTCACGTCGAGGCCGGGGGCGTTCTGGACGTACGAGGCGGCATCCGGGGTCACCGCGACGGGTGAGCCGCTGTCGTCCCCCGCCGAGAAACCGCCCCAGATCACGAGCGCGAGCGCGCCGAGGAAGAGGATGGCGAACGAGATGACGAAAGACTTGCTGCGCAGCTTCGAGCCGATCTCGCGCTCGGCGACGAGCCAGGTGCTCTGGGCGAATGAGGGGGATGCGGCGCTCACGGGGCGACCTCCTGGATGACTTCGGTGAAGATCTGGGCGAGTGACGGATGCCGCGGCGTGAAACTCGCGACGTCGCCGTGCTCGACGGCGCGGCGCAGCACGCGCTGAGCCGTCTCGTCGGCATCGACGTCGAACAGGGCGTAGCCGCCGTCGAACTCGACGACCTCGACGCCCGGCTCGGTGCGGATCCAGCCGGCGTCCCCCGTCGAGACGAGCTCGTAGCGGTGCCCCTGGTGCTCGCGGCGGAGCCCCTCACGGGTGCCGGCGGCGCGGATGGTGCCGCCGGCGATGATGACGAGGTCGTCGCAGAGACGCTCGACGACGTCGAGCTGGTGCGACGAGAACAGCACGCCGACGCCCTGGGCGGCCCGGGTCTGCAGGACACCGGCCACGACATCGACGGCGAGGGGGTCGAGACCCGAGAACGGCTCGTCGAGGATCAGGACCTCGGGGTCGTGCACGAGAGCGGCGGCGATCTGCGCGCGCTGCTGGTTGCCGAGCGACAGCGTCTCGATGTTGTCGTTCAGGCGCTCGCCGAGGCCGAGCTCCTCGAGCAGGGCCCGGGCACGCGACGTGGCCTCCGGCTTGGAGAAGCCGTGCAGCCGGGCCAGGTACACGATCTGCTCGAGAACCTTCATCTTGGGGTACAGGCCCCGCTCTTCGGGCATGTACCCGAAGCGGCGGCGGTCGGCAGCGGTCACCGGCGACCCGTCGAGGGTGACCTCGCCCCGGTCGCGGGAGAGCACGCCGAGCATGATGCGCATCGTCGTGGTCTTGCCCGCTCCGTTGCCGCCGACGAAACCGGTCAGCCGTCCGTCGGGCACTCGGAACCCCACGTCGTCGAGCACGCGGTGCGTGCCGTAGTTCTTGGTGATGCCGCTCAGTTCGAGCATTCCGCCTCCTTAGCCGATGACTCCACGCTAGGGAGCGAGCGGGGGCGGGCGGATCCCCCGTACGGCGGATCGTGGGCCGTGCGGCCCCGCCCGGCGGGGGAGCCGCACGGTGGAGTGGGGCAGGCGACGACCGGGTCAGCGGCGCAGGAAGGTGATGACGGGATGCCCGTCCCGTGGGTCAGCGGTGACCTCGGCGGCGACGCCGTAGACGTCGGCGATGAGCTCGGCGGTCAGCACGTCAGCCGGGGCGCCGGCGGCGACCACCCGGCCCGACCGCAGCACCATCACGGCATCGCAGTACATCGCGGCGAGGTTCAGGTCGTGGATCGCGACGATGCACGTCACGGGCAGGTCGCAGACGAGCTCGAGGAGGTCGAGCTGATGCCGGATGTCGAGGTGGTTCGTGGGTTCGTCGAGCAGCAGCTCGCGCGGCTCCTGAGCGAGAGCGCGGGCGATCTGCGCGCGCTGACGCTCGCCGCCCGAGAGGGTGTGCCAGAGCCGATCGGCTCGATCGGTGAGGGCGACGTGCTCCAGAGCACGGTCGATCGCGGCCTCGTCCGCCGCGGGATCGCCGCCGAACGCGGTGCGGTGCGGGATGCGGCCGAGGCGCACGACCTCGCGCACAGTGATGTCGACCTCGGTGTCGGCGTGCTGCGTCACCGCGGCGACGGCACGCGCGACGCGCCGCCGGCCGAGGGAGGCGAGGTCCTCGTCGTCGAGGGTCACGAGACCGGCATCCGGCCGGACGAGCCCGTGCAGCAGGCGCAGCAGCGACGACTTGCCCGACCCGTTGGGGCCGAGCAGGCCGAGCGTCCGCCCCGGCTCGGGGTGCACGCTCACGCCGTCGACGACGAGCGTTCCCGAGCGCGTCCACGACAGGTCGCGTGCGGCGAGGGTCATGCGCGGTTCCTCCGGCGGGCGAGCAGGGCGATGAAGACGGGCACGCCGACCAGCGCGGTGCCGACGCCGACGGGAAGGGGGGTCGGTGAGAACGCGACGCGCGAGCCGGCATCCACCCACACCATGAAGACCGCTCCGGCGACGACCGTGGTGGGGATGAGTCGGCCGTGGCGCGACCCGACGAGCAGGCGCGCCATGTGCGGCAGGACGAGGCCGACGAACCCGATCGCGCCGGCGACGCTGACGAGGGTGGCCGTGATCAGCGCCGTCGTCACCAGCAGGATGCCGCGCGTGCGTGCGATGTGGATGCCGAGGGACGCCGCGACCTCGTCACCGAAGACGAAGGCGTCGAGGGCCGAGGCGTAGCGCAGGCACAGCAGGGAGCCCAGCCCGACGACGACGGCGCACAGCACCACGTCGTCCCAGCGGATGCCCTCGAGCGAGCCGAGAAGCCAGAACATCACGCCGCGGGTCTCGTCGGCGTCGGCGAACGCGAAGATCACGAGCGAGGTGAGCGCCGAGAACAGCTGCGTGCTCGCGACACCGGCCAGGACGACGCGGTCGTTCCCGCCGCCGGCGAGGCGTGAGAGCAGCAGCACCACCGCGAAGGCGACGAGCGCGCCGATGAACGCGCCCCCGGACAGGCCGAGTGCGGCGCCGCCGAGGCCGAGCACGCCGATCGCGACGGCGCCGGTCGAGGCGCCGGACGAGATGCCGAGGATGAAGGGTTCCGCCAGGGGATTTCGCAGGAGCGACTGCATGATGACGCCGCAGAGCCCGAGCCCGGCACCGCACGTCGCGGCGACGAGGGCGCGCGGCAGCCGCTCCTCCCAGACGATCGCGTCCTTCGCGGCCCGGACGGGGATGTCGGTCAGACCGAGGTGGTTGGTGATGATGTCGCGCACGTTGACGAGCAGGATGTCCGCCGGGCCGAGGGTGATCGCGACGCCGACCGAGACGACGAGCAGCAGGATGCCGCCGCCGAGCAGCGCGGCCGTGGCGAGGGGGCCGCGGGTGCGGGCGCTCAGAGCTCGTCCCGGTGCTCGGCCATCCAGCTCTCGATCTTCTCGAGCCCGTCGACGAAGCGGATCGAGGGGTTCAGCTCGGCGCCGTGCAGCGCGATGTAGCGATGATTGCGCACCGCATCGATCGTGCGCGTGAGCGGATCCGACTCGAGGAAGGTGACCTTGTCGTCGAGCCGGTCGCCGGGGAACCGGTCGCGCTGCAGGTCTCCGAGGACGAGCACCTGCGGGTCGCGGTCGACGAGGTCCTCCCAGGTCGTGGCTGGCCAGTCGTCGTCGAGGTCGTCGTAGACGTTGGTGAACCCGGTCGTCGAAGCGAGCAGCGCCGCCGATCCGAGACCGCCGGCGACGTACGGCGTCTTGGTGTCGGCGAACCAGAAGGCGACGGTGGCGCCGGAGGCGTCGATGCCCGCTGTCGCCGCCGCAGCGCGCGAGCGCAGGTCGTCGACGAGCTTGTCAGCGCGGTCGGACACGTCGAAGATCCGACCCAGCTCGGTGATCTCCTGGTAGAGCGCGTCGACGGTGAGGGCTGTGGTGCGGGTGCCGCCGCCGTTGATGCTGACGCCGTTGTCGCAGTCGGTCGGCGAGAGGTAGCTGCCGATCCCGGTCTCGTCGAACCGGTCGCGCGTCGCGACGCCGCCCTGCGTGAAGTGCCGTCCGAACGAGGCGGTGACGAAGTCCGGGTCGGCACCGAGCACGACCTCGTAGGTGGGCGCGTTGTCGGCCAGGCGGGGCACCTTCTCGTTCGCCTCGGCGAGGGCGGGCAGGATCGGGTCGGTCCACGAAGCCGTGCCCACGATCCGGTCCTCGAGCCCGAGCGAGAGCAGGATCTCGGTCGAGTTCTGATCGAGCGAGACGATGCGCTGGGGTGCGGCATCCACCGTGACGGTGCGGCCGCAGTTCTCGATCGTCAGGGGGTAGGACGTCTCGCCGTTGCCGGCCGGGGTGGCCGCGCCGGCCGGGACGACCTCCGATGCGCCGCACCCCGTGAGAGCGAGAGCGACGAGCGGAACGATGGTGAGGCTGACCAGGTGACGAAGACGCACCGGAGAAGGATAGCCTCGCCTAATAAGCGTCCGCGAATCGTCGTGTTGGCGGATCCGGCCCGCGGGCGCGATGATGCGAGGATGCCCGCACCGATCGAGCGCTACGCCCTCCTCAGCAACTGCCGCAGCGCGGCGCTCGTGTCCGACCGGGGCGACCTCGACTGGCTGTGCCTTCCCCGCTACGACTCGGGATCGATCTTCGGGGCGCTGCTCGGCGACCACTCGCACGGATGCTGGAGCGTGCGGCCCCGCGACCCGGACGCGACCGCGACGCGGCGCTACGACGGTGACACGTTCGTGCTCGTGACCCGGTGGGAGTGCGCCGGCGGCGTCGCCGAGGTGCACGAGTTCATGCCGGTCCTCGACGGGGTCGATGCGGTCGTCCGGCGCGTCGTCGGCGTCGCGGGCCAGGTCGACTTCGTGAGCGAGGTGCGGTTGCGGTTCGATTACGCGCGGGCCGTTCCCTGGGTGCGGCAGATCGGCGCGGGGGACACCTCCGATGCGCTGCCGATGGGCGTCCTGCTCGCGGTGGCGGGGCCCGATGCCGTCACGCTGCGCGGCCCGCGGCTCGTCGCCCAGGACACGATGCACCGGGGCGAGTTCCGTGTCGAGGCGGGCCGCACCGTCGACTCGGTGCTGCGCTGGGAGGCCTCGTACCGCGACGTTCCGCAGCCGTTCGACGTCGACGACGCCCTCGACCGCACGCGCGGGTGGTGGACGACCTGGGCGCGGCGCATCCGCGACGGCGGGCGGTGGGGCGACCGGGTGCTGCGCTCCATGCTCGTGCTGCGGGCGCTCACCCACGCCGAGACGGGCGGCATCGTCGCCGCCGCGACGACCTCGCTGCCGGAGGACTTCGGTGGTTCGCGCAACTGGGACTACCGGTACGTGTGGCTGCGTGACGCCGCTCTCACCCTCGAGGCCTACATCTCGCACGGCTATCTCGAGGCCGCGGCGCGCTGGCGCGACTGGCTGCTGCGGGCGGTGGCCGGCGACCCGGCCGACGTGCAGATCATGTACGGCATCGCGGGGGAGCGCGACCTGCCCGAGCGCGAGCTGGAGAGCCTTCCCGGCTATGCAGGGTCGTCGCCGGTGCGCGTCGGCAACGGCGCGGTCGACCAGTACCAGGCCGACGTCATCGGCGAGGTGATGGTCGCTCTCGAAGCCGCCCGGATCGCCGGCGTCACCGAGACGTCGTTCTCGTGGGCGCTGCAGCGCGCGCTGCTCGATCAGGCCGTCGCCTGGCTCGACCGACCCGATCACGGCATCTGGGAGATCCGCGGCGAACCGCAGATGTTCACCCATTCGCGCGCGATGATCTGGGCCGCGCTCGATCGAGGCGTCCGGGCCGTGGAGGAGCACGGGCTCGACGGCGATCCCGCCAGGTGGCGGGGTCTGCGCGACCGCGTGCGCGCCGAGATCGACGCGCACGGTGTGGATGCCGCCGGCGGCCACTTCACGCAGCACTTCCGCACCGACGATGTCGACGCATCGCTGCTGCTGCTCCCGGCCGTCGGGTTCTGCGCCCCCGACGATCCGCGCATGCTCGCGACCGTCGCCCGCATCGAGAGCACGCTGCTGCGCGAGGGCCTCGTGATGCGCTACCGCACCGAGGCCGGCGTCGACGGGCTGGCCGGCACGGAGCATCCCTTCCTCGCCTGCTCGTTCTGGCTCGTCGAGCAGTACGCGGCGACCGGACGCATCGACGACGCCACCGCGCTCATGGACCGCTTGTGCGGGCTCGCGAATGACGTCGGACTGCTGTCGGAGGAGTACGACGTCACTGGAGGAAGACAGGCGGGCAACACCCCTCAGGCGCTGTCTCATCTCGCGCTCGTGGGCGCGGCCGATGCGCTGGCGGGCCACGGCGGACGCGCGGCGCACCGCCGATGAGCCGATCCGGGCCGCCGGCCGGCGCCGCCCGGGCGTTCATCGTGCAGATATGCGCGGGGCCTATGATGCCCGGGTGACGTCTCTTCCGGCATCCCCCCGCCGCTCGACGCGCCGCCAACGATTGGCGGCGTTCGGCCGAACCCGTCGAGGTCTCGTCACTGGATTCGTGGCCTTCCACGCCGCCTACATCCTCGCCCTCCTGCCCCTCATCATCGCGGGCGGCACGGAGGGCGATCTGCCGCTGTACCGGCAGTGGGCGCAGGATGCCGTGCAGGGGACCTGGCCCATCATCGACTTCGAGTGGGTGTACCCGGCGGGCGCGCTGCTGCCGATCGTCGCGCCGATCGCGCTCGGCCCCTACCTGTATCAGCTCGTCTGGCTGCTCATGCTCGCCGGTGCCAACTGGCTCGCACTCGCCGCGATCGCCGGCGCGCGGCTGCAGCGGCGCTCGGCTTACCCGGCCGCCTGGTACTGGCTGCTCAGCATTCTGCTTCTCGCCCCCGTGTCGATGCTGCGCCTGGAGGGGGTCGCCGCGCCGCTCGCCATCGCCGGGCTCGTCTGGGTCTCGCGGCGGCCCGTCGTGGCCGGAGCGCTCATCGCCCTGGCGACCTGGATCAAGGTCTGGCCCGCCGCCATCGCGGCCGCCGTGGTCGCTGTGTGCCGCAGCCGCTGGTGGGTCGCCCTGGGCGGCATCGCGGCGAGCGTCGTCATCATGGTCGCCATCGTCCTCGCGGGTGGTGCCTCGAACCTCTTCAGCTTCCTGACGATTCAGGGAACGCGTGCGCCGCAGCTCGAAGCGCCCGTTGCGACCCCCTGGGTCTGGGCGACGATCTGGGAGATGCCCGGAGCGCGGATCCAGCAGAACGACGAGCTCGCGACCCGCGAGGTGGTCGGATACGGGGCGATGGCCGCCGGAGAGATCGTGGGGTGGCTGATGATCGTCGCATTCGCGGGGATCGCCCTGCTGCTGGTGCGTGCGCGGATGACCTGGGTCGCCGGCGCGCCGCGCACCGAGCTCGCGGAGGGACGACTCGTCGTGCTCGGGGCCTTCGCTCTCACCGCGGCGCTCATCGTCTTCAACAAGGTCGGCTCGCCGCAGTACATGCTGTGGATCGCCCCGATCGTCGTGGTCGGTCTCCTCGTCGATCCCGACCGGTGGCGGACACCGGCGAAGTGGATGGCGGTGACGAGCTTCCTCACGACCCTCGTCTTCCCGATCTTCTACATGCCTCTCGTGCGAGCCGATCCCTTCGCGGCGAGCCTGCTTCTCGCCCGGAACGTGCTGCTGGTCGGACTGTTCATCTGGAGCATCCAGGCGCTCTGGCGCGTCGCGATGCCGCGCGCGGTCCGGCCCCTCTCGATGCCGCTGCCGCGCCCCTCGCGCTCGCCCGTCTCAGACCCGGCCTGAACCGTCAGGCCCAGCCGTTGCGGTGGGCCAGGACGACGGCGGCCACGCGGTCGCGGGCGCCGAGCTTGATGAGGATGTTCGACACGTGCGTCTTCACCGTGGCGTCGCCGATGAAGAGCTCGCGCGCGATCTCGGCGTTGCTGAGCGCCCGCGCGAGGAGGCGCAGCACCTCCGCCTCGCGCTCGGTGAGGCCGTGATCGGCAGGAGTCGACGTCGGCGGCGCGGCGGGTGCTTCGACGGCCGAGGCGGTCGCGTCGGGCGGGCCGCCCGCGAAGCGCTCGATGACCCGCCGCGTGACCTCCGGAGCGAGGAGGGCGTCACCGGCGGCGGCCACCCGCACGGCGGCGGCGAGCTCCTCGGGCCCGGCGTTCTTCAGCAGGAAGCCGCTGGCCCCGGCCTGCAACGCCTGAAACAGGTAGTCGTCGCGGTCGAAGGTCGTCACGACGACGACTGCGCTGGAGTTGCGTGGGTCGGCGACGATGCGGCGGGTCGCTTCGAGTCCGTCGAGGACGGGCATCTGAACGTCCATGAAGACGACGTCCGGCTGCAGGCGCGCGACCGTCTCGACGGCCTCGGCGCCGTCGCCGGCCTCGCCCACGACGGCGATGTCGCCGCTCGCCTCGAGGATCATGCGGAATCCGGCCCGCATGACGGCATGGTCGTCGACGAGCACCACCGACGTGGGCGTGGCGGTGGTGCTCACGCGAGAACCTCCTCGGCGCTCGGCTGGGACGACCGCGCACTCGCGGGAACACGGGCCCGGACGAGGAATCCCCCACGCGGACGCGGTGCCGCCTCGAGCCATCCGCCCGACGCAGCCGCGCGCTCGCGCATGCCCACGAGGCCGAGGCCCGGTATCGATCCGAACCGCACGCGCCCATCGTTGGCGACCTCGAGCTCGATCTCGTCGCCGTCGAATCGCAAGCGCACGTCGGCGCGCGCGTCGGGCCCGCCGTGGCGGCGGGCGTTCGTCAGCGCCTCCTGCGCGATGCGGTACAGGTTCACCTGCGCGACCTCGGATGCCGCCACCGGCTCGCCCACGACAGCGAAGGTGGTCGGCATACCGTTCTCCTCGGAGTACCGTACGAGCTCCTCGATCGCGTCGAGCCGCAGCGTCGAGTCATGCGGGGCCGTGGCATCCGGGGTCCGCAGCGTCTCGAGCAGCTGCCGCAGCTCCGTCAGCGACGCCCGTGCCGACTCCTCGACCACGGTGAGCGCGCGCCGCGCCGCGTCGGGGTCGCGGTCGAGCACCGTGCGTGCGGCGCCGGCCTGCACGCCCATCGCCGAGACGTGGTGCGCGACGACGTCGTGCAGCTCGCGGGCGATGCGGACGCGGTCGAGCGCGACCGCTTGGGCCGCGGTGATCTCGCGCTCGTGCTCGAGCTCGCGGGTGCGCTGTTCGAGCTCCTCTCGGCTGAGCGCGCCCGCGTAGGCCCGCTCGCCGAAGGCGAAGGCACCCGCGAAGAAGACGACGTTGAAGAGGAACTGCAGCATCATCATCGCTGCGACGGGGGAGAACAGCGAGAACTCCGCGGCGCTGTCGCTGCCCTGCTCGCTCGCCGCCTGGAACATCGCCGCCAGCAGCCAGAAGAACATGCCGATGATGACCACGACGCGGACGATCATCGCCCGGCGCCGGTCGACGACCCAGGCGCCGACCGAGTACATCGCGATGAACAGGGCGATGCTGCCGACGTACATCTCGGGGACGTGCACCGACATGCCGACGAAGTAGACGACCGCGACGGCGATGAGCGACACCTCCGGGATGCGGCGACGCAACGCGAGCGGCGCCGTCAGTGCGACGCAGTAGAGCAGGCCCCAGCCGAGGTGCGGGGAATCGCCTCCCCAGACCTGGGCGACGCTTCCGAGCCAGGTGCTGAGGATCGCACTCACGAGCAGCGCGGCGGCGAGCCACAGATCGTTGCGCAGTTGCTCGGGGGTCGGGGCGAGGCGCTCGTCGGGAACGGGGGTGGCCACGGACATGCCTTCCACGCTACGGGGCGCGCCGGGGCGCGGCATCCCCCGTGCGGGGGAGCCGGTCGGTCGGCACGACGGTCAGAAGATCATCGGGCGATCGTCGTCGTCGTCACCGTCGAGGTCGAGGTCGACGACGACGGGGACGTGATCGCTGGGCGCCTCGCCCTTGCGCTGGTCACGGTGGATGGCGGCGCCCGTGACGGCGTCGGCGAAGGCCGGCGAGCCGAGGATGAAGTCGATGCGCAGGCCCTCGTTGCGGGGGAAGCGCAGCTGCTTGTAGTCCCAATAGGTGAACCCGGTCGGGACCAGCGGCCGCACCGTGTCGGCGAGCCCGGCGTCGAGCAGCGCCTGGAAGGCGGCGCGCTCGGCCGGGGACACGTGGGTCGTGACGCCCTCGATGAGGCTGGGGTCGCCGACGTCCTCGGGCGTGGGGCAGATGTTGAAGTCGCCGGTGAGCGCCAGGGCGAGGTCGGGCGATGCTGCGAGGGTGTCGCGCGTGTACTGCTCGAGCGCCTGCAGCCAGTGCAGCTTGTAGACGTAGTGCGGGTCGTCGAGCGACCGGCCGTTCGGGACGTACAGGCTCCACACCCGGACGCCGCCGACCGTCGCGGCGATGGCCCGCGCCTCCTGCGGCGCGTCGGGTCCCTCGTGCCCCTTGAGGAAGCCCGGCATCCCGGGAAAACCGATCTGCACGTCGGTCATCGGCTCGCGGCTGGCGATCGCGACGCCGTTCCACTGGTTCAGGCCGTGCAGCTCGACGTGGTAGCCCGCGGCCTCGAACTGCTCCATCGGGAACTGCTCGGGCTTGCACTTGATCTCCTGCATCGCCAGGACGTCGATGTCTTCGTTGACGGCGAAGCCGACGATGCGGTCGACGCGAGCGCGGATCGAGTTGACGTTCCAGGTGGCGATGCGCATGCCTCCAGCCTATTCGGAGCATCGGACGTCGCCCGCTGCGCGGCATCCGGATACCGTCGGGGGATGGTCACGCGACTGCTGCTCATCGCCGACACCCATGTTCCCGGGCGGGCGCGGGTGCTGCCGGATGCCGTGCTCGCCGCAGCGGATGCGGCGGACCTCATCGTCCACGCGGGCGACTGGGTCGCGGCATCCGTCCTCGACGAGCTCGAGGAGCACGGCGAGGTGCTGGGGGTGTGGGGCAACAACGACGGAGCCGACCTGCGCGCTCGGCTGCCCGAGGTCGCGCGTCGCACGATCGAGGGACTCCGGTTCGCGGTCGTGCACGAGACGGGGGCGGCGACGGGGCGCGAGCGACGGATGGATGTCGCGTACCCCGACGACGACGTGCTCGTGTTCGGGCACAGCCACATCCCCTGGGACACGACGACCCCGCGCGGGCTCCGGCTGCTCAATCCGGGCTCGCCCACCGACCGGCGCCGCCAGCCGCACAAGACCTTTCTCACGCTCACGGTTGAGGCGGGCGAGCTCCGTGATGTCGAGCTCGTCGTGGTCTGAGCGGCGCGAGGCGCGCGCGCTCCGCTCGTAGAATCGGGGTCATGACCGTCGCAGGCACGCCCGAGCTCGAAGCCGACCGCCAGGACCTCATCCGGCTGATTCAGGACGAGGCGGTGTTCCACGGCGACTTCACCCTCTCGAGCGGCAAGAAGGCGACGTACTACGTCGACATGCGGCGCCTGACCCTCGACCACCGGGCCGCGCCCGCGATCGGCCGCATCATGCTCGACCTCATCTCGGACATCGACGGCGTCGTCGCCGTCGGCGGTCTCACTCTCGGCGCCGACCCGATCGCGAACGCCGTCATGCACGAGTCGGTGCGTGCCGGTCGCCCCCTCGACGCGTTCGTCGTGCGCAAGGAGCCCAAGGACCACGGCCGCGGTCGCCAGATCGAGGGCGCGGATGTCGCGGGCAAGCGCGTCGTCGTCGTCGAGGACACCTCGACCACCGGCCAGTCCGCGCTCAAGGCCGTCGAGGCGCTGCGGCGCGAGGGCGCTGAGCCCGTCGCGGTGGCCGTCATCGTCGACCGCAAGACCGGCGCGCAGGCGGCGGTCGAGGAGGCCGGGCTGCAGTGGCTCGCCGCGATCGACCTCGACGACCTGGGCCTCGCGCCGCAGTAGGGCGCTTCACCTGGCAGCATCCGCCGCTTCCAGCCGCATGAGGGGGCGTGAACTGCCAAACGAACCGCCCCGCGGAGGAATAGCGCGCAGGGTGGGGGTGGTTGCGCTCGGGTATGAGCCTGTACGAGCCCGCCGTCTTCGGCGCCCTGAATCTGTCGAACCGCGTCGTCATGGCGCCGCTGACCCGCACCCGCGCGGGCGAGGACGGCGTCCCCACCGACGTGATGGTCGAGTACTACCGCCAGCGTGCGGGGCAGGGGCTCATCGTCACCGAGGGTACGTGGCCGGTCGTCGAGGGCAAGTCGTACCCCGGGCAGCCCGGCATCCGGACCGACGAGCAGATCGCGGGCTGGCGGCGCATCGCCGACGCCGTCCATGAGGCCGGCGGCACCATCGTCATGCAGCTGATGCACGGCGGACGCGTGTCGCACCCCGACATCACCGGTGCCGATCGGGTCGTCGCGCCGAGCGCCCTGGCTGCGCCCGGGCAGACCCGGACCCCGAAGGGCAAGGCCGACATGCCGATCGCCCACGCGCTCACCGCGGCGGAGATCCCGCTCGTCGTGGAACAGTTCGCACAGGCGGCGCGCAACGCCCTCGCGGCCGGGCTCGACGGCGTCGAGGTCCACGGCGCCAACGGGTACCTCGTGCACGAGTTCCTCTCGCCGGTGTCGAACGTGCGCGATGACGAGTACGGCGCGTCGCCCGAGAACCGTGCCCGCTTCGCGGTCGAGGTCACGCGGGCCGTCGCCGCAGCCGTGGGAGCCGACCGCACCGGCATCCGCCTGTCGCCGCAGCACAACATCCAGGGTGTGCTCGAGCACGACGACGCCGACGCCCTCGCCACCTACACGGCTGTCGCCGAGGGGCTCGCCCCGCTCGGGCTCGCGTTCGTCGACGTGCTGAGCGCCGACCCCAAGGGAGACCTCGTGCAGCACATCCGCCGCGTGGCCGGCGCGCCGTTCATCCTCAACTCGGGCTTCGGCTCGCCCACGACCCGCGAAGAGGCCGAGACGCTCGTGACGTCGGACTGGGCGGATGCCGTCGCCGTCGGCCGTCCTGTCATCGCCAACCCCGACCTGGCGGTGCGGTGGCAGCAGCGCGCCGAGCTCAACGAGGCGCGCCCCGAGCTCTTCTACGGCTCGACCGCCGAGGGATACATCGACTATCCCTTCCTCGCCGAGGTGCGCGCCGGCACGGTCTGATCGACCTAGGCCCCGATCCCGGGCGTTCCGTCCATCTCATCGTCGAAGCGCCGACGTGCGTCCTCGATGCGGGGCATGTGCTCGTGCGCCCAGGCGAGGATGACGTCGACGGGCGGACGCAGCGTCTTGCCGAGCGGCGTGATCCGGTACTCCACGGCGACGGGCCGGGTGCTGAGGACCACGCGCTCGACGATCCCGTTGCGCTCGAGGCGCCGGAGGGTCGCGGTGAGCGACTTCTGCGTCACGGCGGGGATCGCCCGCCTGAGGGTGCTGAACCGGGCGGGTGCGTCGCACAGCTCGTTCAGCACCGCGAGCGACCACCGGTCGAGCACCTGGTCGAGCAGCTCGCGATGCGGGGCGGTGATCTCGAATCGGTCTGTGGCAGTGGGGGCGGTATCGGTCACGCTACCCAGTCTCGTTGATGTGACCTCCGCGCACCAGGTATCCATGAGATACCCGCGTTGATGCAAGGAGATACACATGACCGTCCACCTGTCGTCACCCGCCTCGCTGATGCAGCCCGTCCCGTACCACCATGTCGCCGTGGCCACGGGAACCCGCCACGTCACCGTCGCCGGCCAGATCGCCCGCACCGCCGACGGCAGGCCCGTCGCCCCGGGCGATCTCACCGGTCAGGTCGCTCACGCCCTCCGCAACACCCACGCCGGGCTGGTCAGCGCGGGGGCGGGGCTCGGCGATGTCGTCCGCTTGACGTTCTACGTCACGGGGTGGTCCCCCGACCGCATCGCCGACTTCATGGCGGGTGTCCAGGAGGTGGCCGAGGAGATCGGGATGCCCACGCCGATGCCGCCGGCATCGCTCATCGGGGTCGACTACCTCTTCGAGCCCGATGTCCTCGTCGAGGTCGAGGCGACCGCGATCCTCGACTGACGCCCCGCGGCGGGCCCCCGGAACCTCAGCCCCGGAAGACGGGCAGCTGCGAGGCGAGGCCGAGCAGCAGGCCGAAGAACATGAGCAGGATGATGCCGCGCCGCGTCGACCCGCGATTGGTGCCGTCGGTGCCGATCTGCTGGTTGCGCACGAAGATGATGAGGGCGACCAGCAGCACCGCCAGTCCGGTGAGCGCCAGGACGATCGACATCAGTCGTCGTCACCGTCCCGACGCCGCCGCGCCATCTGCACGACGACGACCACGAGGGTGGTCGTGAGCATGAGGGCGACGCTGATCAGCAGCAGGTTCTGCTCGAACTCGTTCACAGGATGCCCGGATCCTCGGTCTCGTACGGCTCGGCCTCGAGCAGGTCGGCGACCGAGTCGAGGATCTCGTCGGGGCGGAAGGGGTAGCGCTCGATCTCGGCGTCGTCCGAGATGCCGGTGCGCACGAGCACGGTGTGCAGGCCCGCCTCGATGCCCGCCACGACGTCGGTGTCCATGCGGTCGCCGATCATGCCGGTGTTCTCGGAGTGCGCTCCGATGCGGTTCATCGCGGAGCGGAACATCATGGGGTTCGGCTTGCCGACGACGTACGGGCTCTTGCCGGTCGCGTGCGAGATGAGCGCCGCGAACGAGCCGGTGGCGGGGACCACGCCCTCGGGGGTCGGGCCCGTGGCATCCGGGTTCGTGATGATGAAGCGTGCGCCGGCGTTGATGAACCGGATCGCCTTCGTGATGGCATCGAACGAGTAGTTGCGGGTCTCACCCACGACGACGTAGTCGGGGTCGGTCTCGGTCATGATGTAGCCCGCCTCGTGCAGGGCCGTGGTGAGGCCGGCCTCGCCGATGACGAACGCCGAGCCGCCGGGATGCTGCGACCGCAGGAAGTCGGCCGTCGCGAGCGCCGACGTCCAGATGCGGTCCTCCGGGACCTCGAGCCCCGACCGCGCGAGACGCGCGCTGAGGTCGCGCGGCGTGAAGAAGGGGTTGTTGGTCAGCACGAGGAACGGCGTGCCCGTCTCGCGCCACTGCGCGAGCAGTTCCGCCGCACCCGGGATGGGGTGGTTCTCGTGGACGAGGACGCCGTCCATGTCCGTGAGCCAGCACTCGATATCGGCGCGTGTCCGCATGGCCCCAGCCTAGCCGTGGCGATCCGGCCGTAGTCTTCACTCGTGGCCCACGACGACTGGAATCCCCGCAAGCTGCCCGACCTGTCGGGCAAGCGGTACCTCGTCACGGGTTCCAACGCGGGACTCGGCTACTTCGCGACGCTCCAGCTCGCCTCCGCCGGGGCCCACGTCATCATGACCGGTCGCAGCCCGCAGCGCCTCGCGACCGCGCGCGCATCGGTCACGAGGGCCCTTCCCGAGGGGGTGGGCTCGATCGAGACGCTGCTGCTCGACACCAGCAACCTCGGTTCGGTCCGTGCGGCGGCGGCGACCGCGCGCGGGCGCAAGCCCCTGCACGGCCTGCTTCTGAACGCCGGGATCGTGCACCCGCCTCGGCAGCGCCGCACGACCCCCGACGGCCATGAGCTGGTGTTCGCCACCAACGTCCTCGGCCACTACGCGCTCGCCGGTGAGCTGCTCATCGCGCTCGCCGCGGGCCGCGGGCGCATGGTGTGGGTCGGCTCGGTGTCGACCTCGATCTGGAAGTACGACCCGACCGACATCGAGCTCGAGAGCGACTACTCGCCCTGGCGCGCGTACGTCCAGTCGAAGGTCGCCACGACCTCGCTCGGCCTCGAGGCCGACCAGCGGCTGCGGGCGGCGAGCGTGCCCGTCTCGAGCCTGGTCGCCCACCCCGGGTACTCCACGAGCGGGCGCACCCGCGGCATCGCGGGGATCAACGAGCCCACGCGCATGACGCGCTTCACCGACAACCTCCAGGTCGCCGTGACCCAGTCGAAGGAGCGCGGGGCCTGGCCGCTCGTGCGCGCGCTCGTCGATCCGGATGCCGCGGGCGGCGAGTTCTACGGACCCTCCGGTGTGGTGCGGGGCGAGCCGCGCGTCGCGACGCCCGCGGCGATCACGCGCGATCCCGAGATCGCCGCGCGCCTGTGGTCGTACTGCGAGCACACGACCCGCACGCCGTGGCCGTATCTGAAGGCGAGCCGGACGCGCGCGAAGAGCTGATCGCGCTCAGGCGGTGATCCAGATGGCCGCGGCGGCGCCGGGCGGCAGCACGGCGGAACCGCCGCCGTCGAGCTGAACGCTGTCGCGTCCGCTGACGATCAGGGTGTGACCGACGTCGATGCCGCGTTCCTCGAGCGCCCGCAGGAGCGCTGGGTCGCGGTCGCTCACGCGGAGGATGCGGCCCTCGTGGCCGATCGCGGCCTCGGCGAGCAGCACGAACGGCTCGCGATGGACCTCGCCGTCGGCGTCGGGGATCGCGTCGCCGTGCGGATCGAATCGCGGATCGCCCAGCCGCTCCGCGATTCCCGCGAGCAGACGGTCGCTGATGGTGTGCTCGAGCACCTCGGCCTCGTCGTGCACTTCGTCCCAGGCGTACCCGAACTCGCGCACGAGCCACGTCTCGATGAGCCGGTGACGCCGGATGATGGATGCCGCCCGCCGGCGGCCCGTCTCGGTCAGCGTCACCGGTCCGTAGGGGCGATGCGACACGAGGTCCTGTGCGGCGAGCTTGCGCACCATCTCGGTGACCGTCGACGGTGCGAGCCCGAGCATGGCCGCGAGCTGCGACGGGGTGATCGGCGCCGACTGCCACTCGGTGTGGTGGTAGATCGTCTTCAGGTAGTCGTCGACGGCGGGGGAGGGCACACTCCAGATTATCCGCGGCGGCGGGATAGCCTGTCCCGGTGACCCGCCCCGACCCCGCCGACGCGGAACCGCAGCTGCCGGTGGGCGTGGGACCGTGGCCGGGCGGCCCGGACGCATGGCCCGACGACCCCCGCTACGACCCGCAGCTGCTCGCCGACGGCGACCGGCGCAACGTCGTGGACCGGTACCGCTACTGGCGGCTCGAGGCGATCGTGGCCGATCTCGACGAGCATCGGCATCCTTTCCACGTCGCGATCGAGAACTGGCAGCACGACATGAACATCGGCTCGATCGTTCGCAGCGCCAACGCGTTCGGTGCGGCGGAGGTGCATATCGTCGGACGCCGGCGCTGGAACCGCCGCGGCGCGATGGTCACCGACCGCTACCAGCACGTCCGCCACCACGAGGATGTCGCCTCCTTCGCCACGTGGGCGCGCGAGAACGACCTCCCGATCGTCGCGGTGGACAATGTCCCGGGGTCGGTTCCGGTCGACCGGGCCGACCTGCCCGAGCGTGCCGTGCTGATGTTCGGCCAGGAAGGCCCGGGGCTTTCGGCCGAGGCCGTGGCCGCGGCATCCGTCGTCGTCGAGATCACGCAGTACGGCTCGACGCGATCGATCAACGCCTCGGCGGCGGGTGCCGTCGTCATGTACGAGTGGTGCCGGCGCTGGGCTCGGTGAGCCTGCATCGACCGGAGATCACCGCTCGGGGTGACGGTCGGGCGTGACGGCGTAGACGAACAGCCCCGTCGCCGAGGCGCTGAGCTCGACCGTGGCGTCGGCGGGCACGTCGCGGATGCTGTGCGCCTCGGCGTTCTCGTCGACCGCCGCACAGGTCGCCTCACCGCTGTCGAGCGTCTCGCCGTTCGCCGTCACGGTGTAGGTCAGCTGACTGCCGGAGCCGGTGACGCAGGCGATCGTCACGATGGCGGGAGCCTCGCCCGCCGTGACCGCGATGATCGGCTCTCCGCCCGGATCGAGGACACCCGCCTCGCGCTGAGTCCACGAGGCTCCGCCGAGCGCGTTCTCGGGGATGACGGTGTCGGCCCAGCGCTGGGCGTCATCCGCGGTGGGTCGGGGAAGCGTGCGCGCGTCATCGGACGGGGTCGCGACCTCGACCGGCGGAGTCCGTTCCGCGCAGCCGCAAGCGAGCATCCCGACCGCGAGCACGGCGATGCCGGCGGCGGAAACAGCGGTGAGCTTCGGCATGGGGCCACGGTACGGGCCGAGGCTGAGGTTCGCACGTGAGCGAGGTTTCGACCCGATCACAGTTTCGCCCGGGCCGCCGTTCAGACGGCGATGCGCAACCATGCGCCCCGGCGCACGCGCCAGCCGAGGGTGAGCAGCCGAGCGATCATGTACACACCGAAGAACGCCGCCGCGAGCCACGCGAGGCCCGCCGCGCCCTCCGGATGCAGCGCACCGATGATCAGGAGAGCGGGGATGAAGGGCACGAGGTTGAGCCCGCCGGCGATGGCGAGGTAGCGCGCATCTCCGGCGCCCATCAGAACGCCGTCGAGGACGAAGACGACGCCGCACACGGGCTGGGCGATCGCGAGGACGAGCAGAGCCGGCTGCACGAGCGCGGCGACCGCGGGATCGCCGGTGAACAGCAGCCCGATGACTCCCGACGTCGCCGCGATCAGCCCGCCCACGAGCACTCCGAACCACGCGCCCCAGGCGACGGTCCGCCCGAGCACGCGCTTGACGAACGTCTCGTCGCCGGCACCGAGCCCGCGTCCGATCAGGGCCTGCGCGGCGATCGCGAGGGCGTCGAGCGCGAAGGCCGCGGTCGAGAAGATCGTGAAGGCGACCTGCCATCCGGCGAGTTCGTTCGTTCCCAGTCCCGTCGCGACCGCGACGGTCGCGAGCAGCGCGGCCCGCAGCGACACCGTGCGCAGGAACAGCCAGCCGCCCAGACGCGCCGACCCGCGCATGCCGTCGGCGCGGGGCCGGAGCGACGCCGAATGCCGGCGGGCGAGACGGCCGATCACGACGGCGTAGGCACCGACCATGCCCCACTGGGCGATGACGGTGCCCATGGCCGATCCGGCGATTCCCCATCCGAAGCCGTAGATGAACAGGACGTTCAGCAGAGCGTTCGCGCCGAACCCGAGGCCGGCGATCCACAGCGGGGTGACGGTGTCCTGCATCCCGCGCAGCAGCCCGGTCGCCGCGAAGACGACGAGCATCGCCGGAAGCCCCCACATCGACAGCCGCAGGTAGGTCTCGGCATCCGTCGAGACGGCCTCCCCGGCGCCGAACAGACCCACCAGCAGCGGGGTCGCGAGCGAGCCGGCCGCCGCGAGCACGGCGCCGAGGCCGAGCGCGAGCCACAGACCGTCGATCCCCGCGCTCACGGCGCTCGTGGAGTCGCCCGCCCCGAAGCGGCGCGCCACCGCCGGCGTCGTCGCATACGCGAGGAACACCATCAGGCCCACGATCGTCTGCAGCACCGCACCCGCAATGCCCAGGGCCGCGAGCGGCACGACGCCGAGGTGGCCGATGAGGGCGGCGTCGACGATGAGGAACATCGGCTCCGCGATGAGGGCCCCGAGCGCGGGAACGGCCAGCCGCAGGATCTCGCGGTTGAGCGTGGGCGCCATGAGACGAGCCTAGGGGCGGACCGCCGCCGGGCCGGCCTTGCACGCGGGCCCGGTCGCTGTCGAGCGCGCGGAGCAGCACCGCATCCCCGACTAGCGTTGATCATCGACCGGAGGGGAAGGACGGGGATGCGGCTGCTCAAACGCCTGGCGATCGCGCGCCTGCACGCGCGGCTGCCGACGTGGGTCCGCGTCGTCGTCGCCGCGGCGGCCGTCGTGCTCGGCGTCGTCATCGTCATCCGGCCCACGACCGCTCTCGACGTCCTCGCCTGGCTGATCGGCGGCGGCATGGCCCTGACGGGACTGCTCGAGCTCACCGGACGTGAGGGGGAGGCGCATCGGCCGCGCTGGCGCACGGCGACCGGCGTCGCCTGGCTGGTCGGCGGCGCGATCGTCCTCCTCGCGCCGGGACTGACGGTCCGCGTGGTCGCGATCGTCGTCGGCATCCTTCTTCTCGGCGGCGGCATCTTCGGCGTCATCGCCGCGTTCGGACGCGGGCGCACGTGGGACGCGCGCATCGCCGATGCGGCATTCGGCGCATCGGGGGTCATCTTCGGCGCGCTCGCACTGTTCTGGCCCGACATCACCCTGCTCGTGACCGCCGTCGTCTTCGGAGCACGGTTGATCATGAGCGGCGTCGTCGACCTCTGGACGCGGTTGCGCCGTCGCCGCGACGACCGGGCGGCCGAACGGCTGGGGGCCGACGGGCGCCCGCGCCGGCGATGGGGTCGCACCGTGGTCGCGATCGCCTCCGTCGCGCTCGCCGTCACCACGACGATCGTGACCGCGCCGCTGCGCGACGGTTCGACCGTCGTCGACGACTTCTACGCGGCACCGCGCGACCTGCCCGACGAGCCCGGACGACTCGTACGCGCCGAGCCGTTCGAGGCGGGCATCCCGGCGAGCGCCCAGGGATGGCGCATCCTCTACACCACGACGGGAGTCGAGGGGGAGGTCCGCGTCGCGAGCGCCATCGTTGCGGTGCCGCGCGAGGGAGACGGGCAGTGGCCGGTGATCGACTGGAATCACGGCACCACCGGGTTCGCTCAGCACTGCGCCCCGTCGCTGCAGCCGCGCGGACTGTGGGCGGGGGCGTTCTACATGCTGCCGCGAGCCATCAAAGAGGGATGGGCCGTCGTCGGCACCGACTACATCGGGCTCGGGACCGAGGGTCCGCACCCGTACCTCGTCGGCCTGCCGAGCGCGCACGCCTCGCTCGACGCCGTTCGCGCGGCTCGCGAGCTCGAGGAGGCCGATCTCGGTGCGCGGACCGTCGTCTGGGGGCACTCCCAGGGCGGTGCTGCCGCGCTGTGGACGGGCGCCGTCGCCCGGGAGTACGCCCCCGAGGTCTGGGTGCGGGGCGTCGCCGCCCTCGCCCCGGCGAGCGACCCGGCGGCTCTCGTGCAGGGCATCTCCAGCGTCACCGGCGGGAGCATCTTCGCCTCTTACGCCTTCGCCTCGTTCTCGGCGATCTACCCCGAGATCGAGTATCGCGACTATGTGCGTCCCGGCGCCGAGACGGTGCTGCGGCAGATGTCGGAGCGGTGCCTGTCCGACCCGACGATCGTGCTGTCGGTGGCCGCGGCGCTCGGGATGAGCCGGGATCCCGCGCTGTTCTCGCGGTCGCCGGCATCCGGGGTGCTCGGTCGCCATCTGCGCGAGAACACGGCTCCGCTTCGTTCCACCGCGCCCGTGCTGCTGGCGCACGGCGGAGCCGACAGCGTCATCCCCGTGCAGACCCAGGCCGCCTTCGTCGACCGGATGTGCGCGGCGGGCCAGGACGTCGATTTCCGCACGTACGCGGGGTTCGAGCATGCGGGCGTCGTCGAGCGCCCGTCGCCCCTCATCGACGAGCTGTTCGACTGGACCAGGGACCGTTTCGCCGGCATCCCGGTTGCCGAGGGATGTACCACCACAGAACGCTGAACGCCCTCGGAAGTTCGTGTCGTCCGGTCGGCCTAGCATGGGTGCCATGACCGACCCCGTCCTCCCCTCCGGAATCGACATCGCCGAGCTGAGCCCCGAGATCCGACCGCAGGACGATCTGTTCCGGCACGTCAACGGCAGCTGGCTCGAGCGCACCGAGATCCCCGACGACAAGGCGCGGTGGGGCTCGTTCCACGTCATCGCCGAACAGGCCGAGAGCGACGTCCGCGCGATCATCGACGACGCGACGTCGGCCGAGCCGGGCACGGTGCAGCGCAAGATCGGCGACCTGTTCACGAGCTTCATGGACACGGCCCGTATCGACGAGCTCGGCGCCGAGCCGCTGCGCCCGCAGCTGGCGCGGGTCGACGCGGTCGACTCGATCACGGCGCTGCTGAGCACCGTCGGTGAGCTCGAGCGCGAGGGCATCGGCGGCATGATCGGCACGTTCATCGAGCCCGACCCGGGCAACCCCGAGCGCTATGTCGTCTTCTTCGTCCAGGGCGGGCTGTCGCTTCCCGACGAGAGCTACTACCGCCTCGACGGCTTCGACGCCACGCGCACCGCGTTCCGCGGCTACGCCGAGCGCATGCTCGAGCTCGCCGGCGTCGGCGATGCCGCGGACCAGGCCGACCGCATCGTGCGGCTCGAGACCGAGCTCGCCGCGCACCACTGGGACAACGTCCGCAACCGCGACGCGGTGGCGACCTACAACCTGCACACGTGGGACGAGGTGCGAACCCTCGCGGGCGTCGACCTCGACCCGTGGCTCGAGGGCCTCGCGCCCCGGCACCGCGACGGCTTCGCCGAGATCAACGTCAACCAGCCGAGCTTCCTCTCCGGTCTGGGCACGCTGCTGACCGACGAGCACCTCGACGATTGGAAGGCCTGGCTGCGGCTGCAGGTCGTCCGTGCGTCGGCGCCGTTCCTGCCCGACGCGTTCGTCGCCGAGAACTTCGCCTTCTACGGCACCCAGCTCACCGGCGTGCCCGTGAACCGCGAGCGCTGGAAGCGGGGGGTCAGCATCGTGCAGGCGGCTCTCGGTGAAGCGGTCGGCGAGATCTACGTCGAGCGGCATTTCCCGCCCCAGGCCAAGGTCGAGATGGACGCCCTGGTCGACAACCTCATCGAGGCCTACCGGCAGTCGATCACGGGCCTCGAGTGGATGACGCCGGCCACGCGCGAGCGTGCGCTCGAGAAGCTCGCGGCCTTCACGCCGAAGATCGGCTACCCCGACCGCTGGAAGGACTACTCCGCGCTCGAGATCGATCCCACCGACCTCCTGGGCAACGTCCTGCGCTCGACCGAGTGGGAGTACGAGCGTCAGCTCGCCAAGCTCGGCCAGCCGATCGACCGTGACGAGTGGCACATGACGCCGCAGACGGTCAACGCCTACTACAACCCGCTGATGAACGAGATCGTCTTCCCCGCGGCCATCCTGCAGCTGCCGTTCTTCTCGTCCGAGCGCGACGCCGCGGCGAACTACGGCGGCATCGGCGCGGTCATCGGCCACGAGATCGGGCACGGATTCGACGACCAGGGCAGCGCCTACGACGGCACCGGCGCGCTCAACGACTGGTGGACCGACGCCGACCGCGCCGCCTTCGAGGAGCGCACGGGGGCACTGATCGACCAGTACAACGCGCTCGTGCCGCGGGGACTCGGCGAGGAGCACACCGTCAACGGCGCGCTCACCATCGGCGAGAACATCGGCGACCTGGGCGGCCTCGGCATCGCGCTGAAGGCGTACCGGCTTCACCTCGCCGCCACGATGTCGCCGGAAGAGCTGGCCGAGGCGCCCGACGGCCCCGTGGTCGACGGCTTCACGGGTGTGCAGCGGCTGCTGCTCAGCTGGGGACAGATCTGGCAGCAGAAGGGGCGCGACGCCGAGACGATCCGGCTGCTCACGATCGACCCGCACGCCCCGAACGAATTCCGATGCAACCAGATCGTCCGTAACATCGATGCGTTCTACGACGCATTCGGCGTGACCGAGGGAGACGAGCTGTGGCTCGCGCCCGAGCGCCGCGTCACGATCTGGTGATCACTCGAACCGAATCGCTCGAACTGACTCCGACGGAGACGAGAACATGACGGTGGATGGATCCGAATCCTCCCCCGGGACCGCCCGCTCGCGCGCGGAGCGACGCACCGGCGCGCGCCCGCGCCGTCGCTCCGGCGTGCCGCGGCGAGGGTTCGCGTCGACCGAGAAGGCGCTCGACGCCCTGGCGGCATCCGGGGCGCGGGTGTCGGTGCGGGTCAGCGACCTCGACCGCGGTACGCCCGTGCTCGCGGGCGACGACTTCGTCACGCTGCCGGTCGCGGGCCTGGGCATCGTCCCGTTGCTGATCGAGGTGGCGACGCGCTTCGAGGCCGGGACCCTCGATCCGCTCGAGATCGTCGATCGGTCGACCGTCGGCGACGTCGCGGTCGCGGGGCTCTGGCGCCATCTCGCGGCGCCCGCCCTGCCGCTCGGCGATCTCGCGGTGCTGGCCGCCTCGACCGGCGACGCGCTCGCCGCGAACGCCCTGCTCGAGCGGGTCGGCCTCGATGCCGTGCGGGCGCGGATCGGAAGCCTCGGGATGCCGCGCACGGCGCTGCTCGACCGGTTCCGCGACACCCGCGGGCCCGACGATGCGCCGCACTACGCTCTCGGCACGGCGCGCGAGCTCGCCGCCATGTTCGCGGCACTGGTCAACACCGACGTCGTCTCGCCCGGGGTGAGCGCCCAGGTGTCCGAGTGGCTGAGTCTGAACCACGACCTGTCGCTCGTCGGCTCGGTGACAGGACTCGATCCCTTCGCGCACGACGACGACAAGCACGAGCTGCTGTTCGTCAACAAGACCGGTCGGGCCGACGGCATCCGCGCCGAGGCCGGCGTGCTCGCCGGCCCCCGCGCCGGGGTGGCCTACGCGTTGCTGGTCGGGTTCGACGACCTGTCGATGAGCGATCGTCTGCGTGCTCACGAGGCGTTCCGCGCGTTCGGGTTCGACCTCATGGAGTACGTCTTCTGATGTGATCCGGCCGTGCGCTTGACTCTCACACCGTGTCAGGCTGTCGAGTGGGATCACCATGTTGAGTATCGGAGAGTTCGCCCGGCTGGCCGGCGTATCGGTGCGGATGCTGCGCCATTACGACCAGCTCGCCCTGCTGCGTCCGCATCGCGTCGATCCGGCCTCGGGATACCGCTCGTACTCCGCGTCGCAGCTCGATCGGGCCAACCGGCTGATCGCGCTGAAGGACCTCGGCTTCACCCTCGAACAGGTCGGCCGGCTGCTCGACGACGGTATGTCGTCGGCATCGGTGGCCGCGCTCCTGCGGGAGCGGAGGGCTGAGCTGAGCGGCCAGATCGCAGCGGACGTTCAGCGGCTGCACGAGGTCGAGGCGAGGCTCCGATCGATCGAGAAGGAGATACCCGTGTCCACATTCATCGAGACCGCACTGCCCGAGCTGACTCTGACCCAGCTGTCGGTCCGCATCGACGAGATGGCGCAGATCGAAGACGAGATCAGCGTCATGTTCCAGCGCGTGAACGACCGTATCGAGTCCGCCGGTGCGCAGCGGGTCGGACCCGGCGTCGCCGTCTACATGACGACAGGCGATGGCATGGTCGTCGCCGCGGCCGAGCAGATCGGCGAGGCGCCGGTGCCCGACGGCCTCGAGCGCGCGGTCGTCGCGGCCGAACCGCGGGCGCTCACCCTTCGCTACGAGGCGCCCGATCTGGCCGGCATCCAGAGCGCGTGGCAGGCGCTGGTCGCCGAGGCGGAGCGGCGCGGGCTGCGATCCGACGGCGCGTGCCGCGAGGTGTATCTGCAGACGCCCTATGACGGCGACCGATGGGTCATCGACCTGCAGCAGCCCGTGTCCTGAGCCCCGGCGCGGGGAGCGTTAGCCTGGGGGAGTGAGTTTGCTGGACCCCCGAGAAGCTGCACGTCGTGAGCAAGCCAAGTTTCGGGGGGCCACCTCCGCGCTGGTCGCGAGCCTGATCTGGGGAATCCTGTCCGTCGCCGCCGCGGGTGTCGTCGGGTTCGCGATCGGCGGCATCTTCGAGCAGCTCCGGGCCGTGAACGTCAACAGCGTCTTCGGCACGTGGGACACCGGCATCCCGGTTGCCGTCCGCGGATGGGGCCTGCCCGTCGGCATCCTTCTGCTTCTCGTCTGCATCGGACAGTACGGCAAGTGGAACCACCGGTTCAGCGCACGCGAGAAGGGCTATGCGGCGATCGGCCCGCTCACGATCATCCTGGCCGGGCTGGCCATCGGCACGTGGGTGGCGACGACGATGTGGATCGCGCCCGACGCGATCGGCGTCGCCGTCGACCCGACGTTCGGACAGAACGAGCCGTGGGGTGTCGGCGAGTGGATTCTGTACGCCGGACAGTGGTGGCTCCCCGGTCTTCTCGCGCTTCTCGCGGTGCTCAGCTACATCGCGCGGGTGCGCGCCCTCGCGACGCGTCGCCGCAACAACGCGGTCATCTCGCGTCTTCTGGCCTCGGGCTCGCGCGTCGAGGCGGAGATCGTCGAGGCGCCCCTGCCCGCGCACGACGCGTCGCGGATGGCCGCATCGCTGGTGGCGAAGTTCACCGACGCCGTCGGCACGGATCGCTGGGTCACGACCATGGTGCTCATCGCGCCACGCGAGGTGCCGGCGGTCGGCGACACGCGTCCGCTGGTGTTCGACCCCGCCGACCCCGGTGACACGACGCGCATCTTCCTGTCGCCGACGGGGAAGACGGGCGTCGACGACTTCGAGCCGGTGCAGCCCGCGAGCTGAGGCTCCGTCCGGGAGTCGAGACCCCGCCCGCGGGTTGAGACCCCGCCCGCGGTCAGAAGACGATCGTGTGGTTGCCGTGTCGGATGACGCGGTCCTGCGCGTGCCACAGCACCGCGCGCGAGAGCACCTGGCGCTCGACGTCAGCGCCGCGGCGGGCGAGCTCGGCCGCGGTGTCGGCGTGGGTCACGCGGATCGTGTCCTGCTCGATGATCGGCCCCTCGTCGAGGTCGGTGGTGACGTAGTGGCTCGTCGCCCCGATGAGCTTGACGCCGCGTTCCTTGGCCTTCTTGTAGGGTTCGGCGCCGATGAAGGCGGGGAGGAACGAGTGGTGGATGTTGATGACGGGCACGCCCAGCTTCTCGAGGAAGTCCGACGACAGGATCTGCATGTAGCGGGCGAGGACGACGAAGTCGACGTTGCCGACGAGCAGCTTCAGGATCTCGGCTTCGGACGCCGACTTGTCGGGGCCGGGCGTCGAGGGGACGTGGAAGAAGGGGACGTTGAACGAGCGGACGTCCTCGGCCGACGTGGTGTGGTTGGACACGACCATCGGCACCGTCACGGGGAGATCGCCGCGGCGGTGGCGCCACAGCAGGTCGAGCAGGCAGTGGTCCTGCTTCGACGACAGGATCGCCATGCGCTTGGGCACCGACTGGTCGGTCAGCGACCACTGCAGATCGAACCCGGCGAGCGTCTCGCCGATCTCGGCTTCGATCGACGGACGGTCGACCGCGAAGTTCGGCCGGTGGAACACGACGCGGCAGAAGTAGGCGCCGCGGGTCGGGTCATCGGAGTACTGGTCGAACGCGACGATGTTGCCACCCACGCGGGTGACCATCGCCGACAGGGCGGCGATGATGCCCGGCTGGTCCTGCCCGTGCACGATGAGGCAGGCGTGGGCGGGGTGGAGCGCAGAGTCGATCATCCTTCGATTCTGCCCTGTCCGACGGGCCCTCTCGGCACGTCACTCCCGTCGACTCGCCGGATTCTGCGGGTCCGCGGGGTGCGGCATCCGCGTTTCTTGGCGAGTCGACGGGGGAGACGGGGGAAGGGGAAAGGGGGGGTCAGTCGACGTCGAGGTAGTCCTCGATGACGAACGCGGCCTCGCCGGCGTGGGTCGCCGGGAAGAGGTGCCCGCCGCCTTCGAGGGTCACGAGGCTGACGAGGCCGGGAGCGGCGGCCTGGAGGCGCTCGCCGTTCGCGGGCGGCAGCACGTCGTCGTCGGCACCCTGGATGAGCATGACGGGGACCGTCGGGGCGAGCGCGCGCCATTCGTCGAGCGACACGGCCGCCGCGGCTGCCGCCTGCAGGGGCTCGAGGTCGGTGCGGGGTTCGTCGCCCTCCGCGCCGAGCAGTAGCACGCCGTCGACGCGGTCGGTGTGGTCGGTCGACACGGTGCGCGCGACGGCGCCGCCGAAGGCGTGTCCGCCGACCCAGGCATCGCCGAGTCCGACGTGGTCCATGACGTCGACGACATCCTGTGCCAGGTCGTGCAGCGTGACGCCCTCGGTCTGCGCCGTGCGGTAGCCCACGCGCAGGATGCGGAAGTCCTCCTCGGCCAGCACGTGCGCGAGGGTGCCGAGGGCGGCGACGTTGCTGTACCCGGGGATCAGCACCAGGACCGGCTCGCTGCCGGCATCCTCGACGTAGGGGATGGCGCGGCCCTCGGGCTCGAAGATCTGCGGCTGTGTGTCGGTCATGGCTCCCTCTCGCGGTGTCCTGCGATCTTTCACGGTAGTCGAATCGGCTGAGCACCCGCGGTCGCGGATGCAATGGATCGTGATCGACACCCCGCTGGCGGATGCCGCTCCCCGGGATGTCGTCGATGATCCCTTGCATCGCGGAACGGCCGCCCGCGGCGAGGAAGAGTCAGACGCGCGATGCGGCGATCCGGGCGCCCTCGCCGAGGGAGGCGAGCTTGGCCCAGGCGAGGTCGGGGTGGATGCGGCCGCCGAGGCCGCAGTCGGTCGAGGCGATCACGCGGTCGGCTCCGACGATGCTCGCGAAGCGCTCGATGCGCTGCGCGACGAGCTCGGGGTGCTCGACGACGTTGGTCGCGTGGCTGACGACGCCGGGCACGAGCACGAGGTCGTCGGGCACCGACGTCTGCGCCCACACGCCCGACTCGTGCTCGTGGCGGACGTTGCCGGCCTCGAACGAGATCGATCCGACGTTCGCCTCGAGGACGACGGGCAGGATGTCGGCGAGAGCGACGTCGGTCGTGTGCGGACCGTGCCACGAGCCCCAGCAGACGTGCAGCCGCACGAGCTCCTTCGGCAGCCCGGCGATCGCGTGGTTGATGGCCTCGACGCGGATGCGGGTGAACGCCTGGTAGTCGGCGATCGCGGGCTCCGGGTTGATCTGGTCGAAGTTCTCGGCGAGCGAGGGGTCGTCGAGCTGGACGATGAGACCCGCGTCGGTGATCGCCTTGTACTCCTCGCGCAGGGCGTCGGCCCACGCGAAGATGTGCTCCTCGTCGGTGGCGTAGTACTCGTTGCGCACGCGTGAGGCCGAGCCGGGGGCGATCGCGGTGAGGAAGCCCTGCTCGCCGTCGCGCAGCGTCGCCTTCAGATTGGCGATGTCGGATGCCACGGCCGCGTGCCCGCGGTAGGCGATCGGCCCGGTCGTCGTGGGGAACGCCGTCGCGGTCGCTCCCGCTTCGACGGCGTCGGCGTAGACGGCGGGGAAGAGCTGCCGGTCGCGGCGATCGAGGAACGAGGTGAGGCGGATGCGGCCCGGCTCGGAGCGCACGGGCGGCTCGTTGAACGCGTTGACCTCGGTCAGCGACAGGCCGCTCGCCCGCTGGAACGAGTACGACCACCACGCGCCGTAGTCGACCGCGTTCGACATCGCCTTGCCGAACTCGCCGTCGCCGACCTGGGTCACGCCCGCCTCACGCTGGCGTGCGACCACGTCGGCCACCGCCTGCGCGGTCAGCTCGGTGAACTCGGGGCTGGACTGCAGGGTGAAACCGTCGTCGGCGAAGGTGCGTGCGCGGTTCGCGTCGATGAGGGCCTGCGTGCGGGGGAGGCTGCCGGCGGTGGTCGTGGTGATCTCGGTCATGAGCGTCGCTTTCTCATCGGGTGCGCCGCGACTCTAGCGCCGGGTCCGCGATGGCCCGGCATCCGGCCGTCATCGTGTGACGATGCCGCCCGCGCGGGCGCTCACCAGACGATGCCGCCGCCGACCGAGATCCCGCCCCACGTGAGCAGCACGAAGATGCCGGCGAAGACGACCGGGGCGATGCCCGACCCGCTGCGGGCGAGGCCCTTCAGAAGCGCGATCACGACGAGCACAGCGGCCACGAGCGAGAGGCCCCCGCCGAGGACGAAGCCGATGAACAGCGGGATCGGCATGAGGATGAGCCCGAGGAGGCCGACCCAGAAGGCGGCCCAGGCGGTGGGGTTCGAGCGGCGCACTGCGGAGGAGGACATGCCTCCATTCTCCCGCGTGTGTCAGCGCACGTCGCGCATGAGTGCGAGCACGGGCTTTCGGGCCGCGGCGAGGGCGAGGCCGAGGACGATCGCGATGGCGGCGAGGATCGAGAAGTAGGGCACCTCGTTCTCGGGGTCGTAGAAAGGCGCGAGCAGTCCCGAGATCGCCGTTCCCAGCGAGACCGAGAGGAAGAACAGCGCGACCATCTGCGTCTGGAACCTGGCCGGTGCGAGCTTCGTCGCAGCCGACAGACCGACGGGCGAGATCAGCAGCTCGGCGACGGTGAACACGAACAGGATGCCGACGATGGCGAGCAGCGGTGTCGCCGAGGGGCCGTCCGAGGCGAACGGCAGGAAGAGCAGGAACGCCAGTCCCATGACGATGACGCCCGCGGCGAACTTGATCGGTGTCGAGGGCTGACGCCTTCCGAGCTTCGTCCACAGAGCCGCGAAGACCCCCGAGAGGATGATGATGAAAATGGGGTTGATGGAGTTGACCCAGTCCGGCGGCATCTCCCACCCGAAGATGTTGCGGTCCAGCCGCTTCTCGGCGTAGATCGGGATGACGGTGAACTGCTGCTGGTACAGCGACCAGAAGGCGACGCTGACGATGAACAGCGGGATGAAGCCGTACACGCGCGACCGCTCGGTCGAGGTGATCCGCGAGCTCGAGATGATCACGGTGAAGTAGGCGATGGTCGCGGCGATGACGACGATGACGACGACGAGCGACAGGTTGTCGGCCCGGATGACTCCGAGGGCGATCAGGAGCGCGATGGCCGCGATCGCCGCCACGGCGATGCCGATGACCAGCGGGTAACGCGACCGGGGGAGCGGGTTGGGAACGCGACGCGCGGCCTCGGGCAGCGACCGGCGTCCGATGGCGTACTGGATCAGGCCGATGGTCATGCCGACCGCCGCGGCGCCGAACGCCCAGTGGAACCCGAGGCTCGTGCGCAGGAAGCCCGTCAGGAGCGGCCCCGCGAAGGCGCCGAGGTTGATGCCGAGGTAGAACAGCGAGAATCCGGCGTCGCGGCGGGGGTCGTGCTCGGAGTAGAGGGATCCGACGACCGCCGTGGCGTTCGCCTTCAACCCGCCCGAGCCGAGGGCTACGAGCACGAGCCCGACCGCGACCGAGAGCAGCCCCGGGAGCACCGCGAGCGCGACGTGGCCCGCGACGATGATGATCGCGCTGAAGAAGAGCACACGCTCGGAGCCCAGCATGCGATCGGCGATCCATGCTCCGAGGATCGTCGAGAGATAGACCGCTCCGCCGTAGGCGCCGACGATGCCGACGGCCGTGGCCTCGGGCAATCCCGCCCCGCCGTCCGAGACCGAGAAGTAGAGGTAGTAGACCAGGACGATCTGCATGCCGTAGAAACTGAACCGCTCCCACAGCTCGACGCCGAAGATGTGCGTGAGCGCCCACGGCTGCCCGAAGAAGCGGCGGTCGTTCCTGCTGTCGTCGGAGGAATGATCGCGGGATGCGGTGGTGGCTGCGTCCTCGTGGCTCATGGATGCCGACGATACGCCGCTCAGGGCAAGGAGGGGTGCGCCTCGTGCGGATCGCGGCGTTGCGGTATGCACAGCGCGACGGCGAGGGCGATCACGGCCGCGCCCAGGCCGAGGGCGAACGACACCTGGAATGCCGCAGGTGTCGGCACGGCCACGCCGTCGCGCTCGAGGGAGAACGCGGCGAGCACGGCGCCGATCAGTGCCGCGGCGGTGCTCGTCCCGAGCGAGCGGAACAGGGCGTTGAGCCCGTTCGATGCGCCGGTCTCGGTCGGGGGCACCGAGCGCATGATGAGCATCGGCATGCCGGCGTAGCCGAAGCCGATGCCCACGCCGATGAGGAGATTCGCCGCGAGCAGATGCCAGACCTCGGAGGCCCACACGAGGGAGAAGCCGTAGGCGAGGATCAGGGCGATCGAGCCGAGGACGAGCAGCAGGCGGGGACCGACGGTGCGCGCCAGGCGCCCCGAGAACGGCGAGAGCACCATCATCACCAGGCCCGCCGGCATGACGATGAGGCTCGCCTGCAGCAGCGTCAGCCCGAAGCCGCCGACCGCTTCGGGAAGCTCGAGCATCTGCGGGTACGACACGTTCGAGGCGAAGAGCGAGAAGCCGATGGCGATCGAGGCGAGGTTCGTCAGCAGCACCGCGGGCCGGGCGGCGACGCGCAGGTCGAGCAGCGGGTCGGCGATGCGCAGCTCGAACCACCCCCACACCAGCAGCACGAGGATGCCGCCGAGGCCGCAGGCGAGGGTCGCCGCCGACGCCCAGCCCCACGTGTTCCCGCGCGAGACGGCGAGGAGCACGCCGGTCAGGCCGATCGCGAGGCCGATCGCCCCGATGAGGTCGAATCGGCCGGGGGTTCGCAGCACGCTCGGCGGAACGATGAGCACGACAAGCACGAGGACGACCGCGCCCAGGCCCGCCGACATCCAGAACAGCACGTGCCAGTCGCTCGTCTCGGTGATGAGCGCGCTCACGGGCATGCCGACGGCACCGCCGACGCCGAGGGTCGCCGACATCAGCGCGATCGCCGCGTCGACGCGGTTCTCGTGCAGCACGTCGCGCATGATCGAGATCCCGAGCGGCACGACGCCCGTCACCGCGCCCTGCAGGGCACGCCCGACGATGACGCCGACGATGTCGGTCGACAGCGCCGCGATGATCGACCCGACGATGAGCAGGACGAGCAGCACGAGCACGATGCGGCGCTTGCCGTACATGTCGCCGAGCCGCCCCGCGATCGGGGTGAAGACCGCCGCGGCGAGCAGCGTGGCGGTGACGACCCACGCCGTGTCCTCGCGGCTCGCGTCGAGCAGCTCCGGCAGCTTCGACTGGATCGGGACGACGAGCGTGAACATGAACGAGGAGGCCAGTCCCGCGATGGCCAGCACGGCGACGATCGCGCCCTGCCGCGGCATCCGGGTGAGTCTTCGTCGTTGGTCGTCGCCCGATGCCATCCCTTCAGGCTATCCGCGGCGGCGTAGGGTGGGCTCATGAGCGAGAGCGTTCCCCCGATCCCAGCCGACGTGCCCGCGGGGATCGACATCCGCCCCCTCGAGACCGTCGCCGACATCTTCGCCGGCGCCGCGGTGCTGCGCGAGGTGTGGGGCGGCGACCGCGATTCGGTGCCCACGAACCTCATGCGCGCGCTGGCCTACTCGGGCAACTACGTGGTCGGCCTCTTCGACGGCGACCGGGTCGTCGGCGCGTCGGTGGCGTTCTTCGCCGAGCCCGGAGCGCGGTCGATGCACTCGCACGTGACCGGTGTGCTGCCGGAGTACCAGCAGCAGGGGCTCGGACGCGTGCTCAAGCAGCATCAGCGGGCGTGGGCCTTCGCTCGCGAGGTCGGCACGATCACGTGGACCTTCGACCCGCTGTTCGCGCGCAACGCGCACTTCAACCTGCAGGTGCTCGGAGCCCGCATCAGCGACTACCTCGTCGACCAGTACGGCCTCATGGACGACGGCATCAACCGCGGCGAGGTCACCGACCGCCTCATGGTGACGTGGCCGCTCGCGGCGCCGCCGCAGGAGCGTCCGTCCGACGACCGGATCGTCGCGACGATCGAGGTGCCCGACGACATCCATGCCATCCGCGCCGCGTCCCCGGCCGAAGCCGACGCCTGGCGCGACCGCGTGCGCGCGCAGTTCCTCGAGCACTTCGCGGCCGGGCTCTCCGTCGGCGGCTTCGACGACCAGCGCGGCTACCTCCTCGTCTGGCCCTGACCTGACCTGACCTGCGCCCGCACCCGCAATCGCAGCCGCAACCGAGCGAGGTCCCACTCCGGCCGGGTATCAGCTCTGAGTAACCGGCCCAAGTGGGACCTCGGGGTGTGCGTCGGGGTGGCGCGGGCTACTCGGCGCCGGCGTCGCGCCAGTCGTCGGACTCCATGTGCGAGCCGGCCTGCGGGCCCATCTGCAGCATCCCGCCGTCGACGACCCACGTTGCGCCGGTGACGTACGACGAGGCCGGCGAGGCGAGGAAGGCCACCACGGCTGCGATCTCCTCGGGCTTGCCGGGGCGCGGGATCGGGATGCCGGGACGGTGGGTCTTCTCGGCCTCGTCGCCCTCCATGTCGTTGATGGGCGTCGCGATCTCGCCCGGGGCGACGGAGTTGACGGTGATGTCACGGGGGCCGAGCTCCTGCGCCATCGTCTTCACGAGGCCCTCGAGCCCGTGCTTCGAGGCGACGTAGGCGGCCGAGCCCACGCGCGGCTGCGAGCCGTGGACGCTCGTCACCGCGATGATGCGGCCGCCGTCGCCGGCATCCGCCATGAGCTTCGCGGCGGTCTGCATCCCGAGGAACGCGCCGTCGAGGTTGAGCGCGACGACCGTGCGCCAGCCGTCGAGGTCGAGGTCGAGCACGGGCCCCCCGGTGCCCCCGCCGGCGTTGTTGACGAAGACATCGAGGCCGCCGAGGTCTGCGGCGAGCTGCTCGATGACACCGGGGACCTTCTCGAACTCGGTCGCGTCGAACTGCGCGACGACGGCCTTGCGGCCCCGGGCCCGGACACCCTCGGCGGTCTCGTTCGCGCCCTCCTCATCGGAGTGCCAGGTGACCCCGACGTCCATTCCGGCGTCGGCGAGGGCGAGGGCGGTCGCGCGGCCGATCCCCGAATCGGAAGCGGTCACGATGGCACGGCGAGGAGTGAAGGTCATGCCCTGACGCTACGAACGGACGGCGTGGCGGCGCACCCGGTTGACAAGGGCGCGCGGTAACTCCTCGGATCCGGGCGCCCGAAACCGACGGCGCCCCGTCATCACACGGGAGGTGAGACGGGGCGTCGTCGGATCTGAGGAGTCAGCGCAGGGTCACTCAGCCGAGGCAGCAGCCGGAGCAGCCGCGGCGCCGTCGTCCTCCCGCAGACCCTGGGCGACACCGCGGCCGGTTGCCTGGCCCTGGATGATCTGGCGCAGATCGATGCCGGTCGTGGCCTGCACGGCGTCGAAGGTCGCACGCATGCTCGACGCGCTCTCGGAGGCGATGTGGCTCGACGCGCCGTCGCCGCCGAGCACCGTGATGGAACCGACCTTGTCGAAGCCGCGGGCGAACTCGGTCATCAGCGGCACGAGGGCCTCGATCGCACGCTGCGCGAGCAGGGCCTCCTGGTTCTCGGCGATGGCGGCGGCCTCGGCCTCGATCGCCTCGGCGCGGGCCTCACCCGCCAGGCGCACGGCGTCGGCCTCGGCCTGAGCACGCAGACGCGTGGCCTCGGCCTCCTGGGCGGCGATCTGGGCGCGGGCCTCGGCGGCCTTGACCTCGGCGTACGCGTCGGCGTCGGCCTTGCGCTGGCGCTCGTAGAGCGAGGCGTCGGCGACCTTCTTGATGTCGGCGTCGAGCTGGGCCTGCCGGTTCTCGGCGGCCTGCAGCAGCACGTCCTGCTCGCGCTGTGCCCGGGCGAGGGCCTCGGCCTGCTCCGCCTCGGCACGGGCGCGACCGACCTCGGCGGAGGCGGCGGCGGAGTTCTTGTCGTACGCGGTCTGCTCGATCAGGTTCGCCTCGTCGGTGGCGAGCTGACGCGCCTTGACCTCGCGGGCCGCGTTGATGCGGGCGACCTCGGCCTCGCGGCGCACGCGCTCGACCTCGGTTGCGCCGAGGGCGTCGATGTAGCCGTTCTTGTCGGTGATGCCCTGGATCTGGAACGAGTCGAGGATGAGGCCCTGGGCCAGCAGGTCGCTCTTGATGCCCTCGGCGATCTGGTCCGACAGCTTCTGGCGGTCCTTCATCAGCTGCTCGACGGTCAGCGTCGCGACGACGCCGCGGAGCGCACCCTCGAGCTGCTCGGTCGTGAACTGTTCGATCGCGCCGTCCTGCGACAGGAAGCGCTCGGCGGCGCGACGGACGAACTCCGGGTCCGAGCCGATCTTCACGAGCGCGACGCCCGCGACCATGACGGTGACGCCGTTGGATGCCTGAGCCGTGGGCTCCATCTTGATCTGACGTGCACGCAGCGAGATCATCTCGGCGCGCTGGGTCAGCGGGTTGACGAGGGCGCCGCCTCCGGTGATGACCGAGATGCGCGAGGAGTCTCCCGCCGCGTTCTTCTGGTTGCGACCGACGACGACGAGCGCCTGGTCGGCCTTGGCGACCTTGTACCAGGCCCGCACCATGACCAGCAGGAAGATGAGAAGGATGATGACGGCGATCACGGCGATGCCGCCGATCACGAGCGCGCCTCCGGCGAATAGAGCTTCCATGCTGACCTTTCCCGTGCGTAACGATGTGTCCTTCGACCGTATCGGGGTCGGCCTGCGCGGCGCGACTAGAATCGAGGATGCCGTTGTCTGCGGCATCCGCGCCGCTGGCGCATCCCGAAAACGACCATGAGGAGCCACCTGTGGCCGAGCAGTCCCGCCTCGACAAAGTCATCGCCCTCGCCCGTCACCGCGGGTTCGTCTTCCAGGCGGGGGAGATCTACGGCGGTTCGCGCTCCGCGTGGGACTACGGCCCCCTCGGCACCGAACTCAAGGAGAACATCCGCCGTCAGTGGTGGCAGACGTTCGTCCGCGGTCGCGGCGACATGGTCGGCCTCGACTCATCGATCATCCTGCCCAAGCGCGTCTGGGAGGCCTCCGGCCACGTCGCGACCTTCACCGACCCCCTGGTCGAGTGCCTGCAGTGCCACAAGCGCTTCCGCGAGGACACCCTCATCGAGGACTTCGAGGCGCGCAAGGGCCGCACGGCCGAGAACGGTCTGGCCGATGTCCCGTGCCCGAACTGCGGCACGAAGGGTCAGTACACCGAGCCCAAGTCGTTCTCGGGCCTGGTGAAGACCTACCTCGGCGTCGTCGACGACGAGACCGGCCTGTACTTCCTGCGCCCCGAGACCGCTCAGGGCATCTTCGTGAACTTCTCGAACGTTCTGACCGCGAGCCGCAAGAAGCCGCCGTTCGGCATCGGCCAGGTCGGCAAGGCGTTCCGCAACGAGATCACGCCGGGCAACTTCATCTTCCGCACGCGCGAGTTCGAGCAGATGGAGATCGAGTTCTTCACGCCGCCCGCCGAGGCGCAGCAGTGGTTCGAGCACTGGGTCGAGGCGTGCTGGAACTGGTTCATCGAGCTCGGCATCGACGCCGACAACATGCGGCGCTTCGACGTTCCCGAGGACGACCGCGCCCACTACTCCGCCGGCACGATCGACGTCGAGTACCGCTTCGGATTCCCGGGCAAGGAGTGGGGCGAGCTCATGGGCGTCGCGAACCGCACCGACTACGACCTGGGCAGCCACTCCGAGGCATCCGGTCAGTCGCTGACCTACTTCGACCAGGCCTCCGGCGAGAAGTACACGCCGTACGTCATCGAGCCCTCGTTCGGTCTGACGCGCGCGATGATGGCCTTCCTCGTCGACGCCTACGACGAGGAAGAGGTGCCGAACGCGAAGGGCGGCGTCGACACCCGCACCGTGCTGCGCCTCGACCCGCGCCTGGCTCCCGTGAAGGTGGCGGTGCTGCCGCTCAGCCGCAACGAGCGCCTGTCGCCGCTGGCGCGCGAGGTCGCCGACACCCTCCGGGGCCGCGGCTGGAACATCGACTTCGACGACGCCGGCGCGATCGGGCGCCGCTACCGCCGTCAGGACGAGGTCGGCACGCCGTTCTGCGTCACCGTCGACTTCGACTCGCTCGATGACCGCGCCGTCACGGTGCGCGACCGCGACTCGATGGCCCAGGAGCGCATCGCCCTCGACGCGCTCGAGGGCTACCTCGCCGAGCGCCTGCGCGGCGCCTGACGCACCTGCGGGCGGAGAACGTCGCGAACCTCGGAGCCATCCTGTGATGGACTCCGAGGTTCGCGCTTTTCTCCGACGTTCGTGCCCGAGGTCGAGACCGCGGGTCAGGGGGTCCGGCGACGACGGAGCGCGAGGAACAGGCCGCCGGCGGTCAGGAGGACCGCGGCCGCGAGTGCTGCGCCCCACGGCAGTTCGCCGCCGGTCGCGCTGAGGCTGCTGCCCGCACTGGCCGTGCCGCCCGCGCCGCCGCTGCCGCCCGCGCCGCCGCTGCCCGCCGCGCTCACGACCGTCACGGCCACACGGATGTCGTCCAACCCGGGTGAGGTGATCACGAGCGTGTGCTCGCCGACCTCGAGGTCTCGGGGGATGGCGACGACGAAGCGCACCTCGCCCGCCGCGTCGGCCGCGGGGATGCCGCTGACGACGATCGGATCGCTGTAGAGCGTGGCGCCGATCTGCTGCTGCGGCTCGAGGCCCGAGACCCGCACGGGCAGCGATCCGCCCTGGGCGACACGGCCGTCGCCGACGTCGATCGTCGCCCACGCGGCGGGTTCGGCCGGTTCGCCGGGCGTGGTCACCGACTCGACGAGGTGCAGGACGCCCCACCGCGAGGTGGTCTGGTAGCCCGTTCCGGTCGGCTCGGCCCACGTGTGCACGGCGAAGCGCGACCCGCCGCGGGCGTCGTTCACCTGCGCGTCGAAGCCCTGGAAGGTGCCGGCGCCGCCGAGCGGAACGTCGCTCTGCCCGCCGGACTGGCCGACGAGGTCGATCGCCGCCTCGACGATGTACCCGTCGGCGGTGCGGGCGGTCGCGCTCTCGAGCAGTCGTGACCGCTGGAGCGCCTCGTTGCCGGTGCCGAAGGTGACGTCGCCGTCCACGGTGATGCGGATCTGCGTGTCGTTGGGACCGTACGCGCCGTTCTTCGTGTTTCCGAGGTCGAGGAAGATCTCGACGCCGTCGCGGTTCCAGGGGTCGCTGTTCGCGGTGTCGATCTCGGGGTCGACGACCTCGAACAGCGCGTAGAGCACGTTGTCGCGCCAGAGCGTGCGGACCGTCGCTCTCGCCCCGGCGGCGTCGCCCTCGACGCGCTTGGCGGTCTCGATCCGCGGCGCGGCAGCCCACGCGTCGTCCACGACCGCGTCGACCGTGATCGCCTCGGCGCGGGGGATCTCGAGGTACGACAGCTCCTCGTAGAAGGTCAGCTGACCCGTCGCGCCCGCGGAGTTCCATGATCCGGCGAGGCCGTCCGCACTGAAGACGCGCACATCGAACGCGGCTGTCGCGCCCACGGTGGGCGCCTCGTGCGGCAGCCGGACGACGGAGTAGAACGCGCCCTCGGCCTCGACGGTCCGGCCAGCGAGCGTGCCGCCGGCGCCGAAGACGGCCTGGTCGTCGCCGTAGGTGAACTCGATCCGCTCGGGCCGCGCGTTCGAGCGGACCAGCACTGTGAGATGGTCGTCGCTCCAGCGCGTCTGGAAGCCGCCGGCGTCGCCGGTGAGCGGATGCTCGGGCAGGTTGCGCCACGCGGGGGAGTCGACGATCGCCCCGTCGAGGTCGACGTCGCCGCGGAACACATCCGCGGTCGTCACGAGCGGCGGCAGGCCGTCGTCCTGACCGATCGCGCCGTAGAACGCCGACTTCGCGCTCAGGTCGCCCGCGAACAGCAGCGGCGCCTGCTCCGAGCGCCACGAACGCGCGTCGGTGAGACCCCAGACGGTGACCGAGTAGAGCCCCTCGGATGCCGGTGCCCCGGCGTGGTAGTCGCGGAACACGTCGAACGCGTCGCGGTAGTAGTACCCCTGGCGCGCGAGGTTCGCGGCGGTGGCGGGGTTGACCGTGACGTCGAGCTCGGTGACGGCCTGCATGAGGCCGAGACCGGCGAACCGGTCGAGCGTGCTCTCGAGAGCGCTGACGGGGGTGTTGATCGAGACGTGGAACTGGTGGCCCACCCCGTCGAGCGGCGTCCCGGCATCCAGCATCCGCCGGATGAGGGCCTCGTACTGCGTGCCCTTGGCGTCCTGCTCGGTGTTGTAGTCGTTGATGAACAGCTTCACGGGGCGGTCCGAGCCCGGGGCGGCGTAGTCGACGTTGAACGCCTGGTCGGCGAGCCGGAAGGCGAGGTGGATGAACTCCTCGCCGAGGACGTCGTGCCACCGGCTGGTCCGCAGGCCGTCGGGCGTCGCCTGATCGGAGATGACCTCGTTGACGACGTCCCACGCGACGAGGGGATTGGTCTCGGATCCGAAGAGGCCGTAGTCGTCGGCGATCGATCGGGCGACGTCGTCGATGTGGGTCGCGAGCCGGTCGCGCAGCAGCTGCTTGTCGGCTTCCGAGTCGGCGAGCTCGCGCCCCGACGCATCCTGGAAGAACCAGTCGGGGGTCTGCGCGTGCCACAGCAGGACGTGTCCGTAGAGGCGCAGGTCGTTCGCGGCCGCGTAGTCGAGCAGCGCGGTGGCCTGCGGGTGGCGCTGGAACCGCTGCTGGTCGTCGTACCAGGCCTCGACCTTCATGTGGTTCTCGGGCGTGATCTGGTCGAAGTGGTGCCGGAGCAGGTCGGATGCCGCACCGCCGGTCTCGCGCTGATCGATCGCGACGCCGACGGGGAAGTCGGTCGTGTTCTTCAGCGGCGTGAGATCGAGGTCGCCCTCGCCGGCCTCGGGCACCGTGACCCGGACCTGATCGACGAGGAACGGCGAGGTGTTGCCGGAGTTGTAGCGGGCCTCGATGTAGAGCTCGGCGGCCGCGTCGTAACCGGGGACGGTGATGTCGCCGGCGACGGTCGTCCATCCGGTCGCCGAGACGCTCTCGGCCTGCAGGAGGTTGGTGTAGGTGACCGTGCCGCCGTCGTCGGTGCGCATCGAGACGGTGAGACCCTGCCCGGGGTCCGCGCCGGGCGCGAAGCGGAGGGCCGCCGAGAATGCGTAGGTCTGCCCCGCGAGGAGGGTGTCGGTGACGTCCAGCAGGATGCCGTCACCCTCGTGCGTCCGGTCGCTGACGAGTGCCGCGTGCGACGATTCGTCGGCTCCGCCCGGCACGACCTCGACGGTCGGGCCCGCGCCGCTCGACCCGACCCGGGGCTGCCAGGCGCCGAGGGCGCCGTCGTCGAACGCGCTCTCGATCAGAACGGTGCCGGGGGTCTGCGGGCCGGTTCCGGGATCCGTGCCCGGATCGCCGGACGTCGCCGTGACGGTGACGTCGTCGACGAGGTAGGTGTACGCGGCCGTCCCGGCGATGTCGCCCGCGCCGAGGTACAGCCGCACGTCCTCGGTGGTGGCCGGCGACGTCCAGGTCCCCGTGACGGTCGTCCAGTCGTCGGCCGTGATGGTCGTGTTGCCGATCCAGGTGTATCCGGGGACGCCGACCCAGCGCGCCTGCGTGTCGGGCGTGCCGGCGGCGAGACGCAGGCGCGCGCTGACGGTGTATTCGGTCTCGGGCTCGAGGACGCCCGCCGCGGTCTGGATGCCGACGTAGTCGGCGTCGCGGTCGTGTACGACGAGGGCTCCGTCGGCGTAGAGGAGGGTCGAGCCGTCACCGCCGCTCTGCGTCAGCCCGTCGCCGAGTGAGGGGGTCGAGAAATCGTTGGCGATGACGGGGGCGGCGGCCGTGGGGGCCGCGGCGGCTCCCGTCGCGGCGAGCAGCGGTGCGGCGAGGGCCGCGGTCGCCGCGACTGCCAGTATTCGGGGTCGACGAATTCGCATGGTTCGAGCGCTCCTTTGCGCAGACCGGGGGAACGGATTGTCGACTACTCAAACATATCCGCCGCGTTCCGCCAGCCTTTTCGAAAACCCCCGGTGATCAGGAGCTCGCAGCCTCCTTCGCAGCGGCTTTCGCCGCGCGCTTGTACTCGCGCACCTTCGTCAGCGACTCGGGCGAGACGATGTCGGCCACCGAGCGGAAGGAGCCCTCGTCGCCGTAGGAGCCGGCCGCCTCGCGCCATCCGCTGCCCGCGAAGCCGTACTGCTTGCCCAGGAGCGCGAGGAAGATCTTCGCCTTCTGCTCGCCGAAGCCGGGAAGCGCCTTGAGCCGCTTCAGGACGGTGGGTCCATCCGGGTCGCCGGAGGTCCAGATCGCCGAGGCGTCGCCACCCCAGTCATCCACGATCGTCTGGCAGAGCGTCTGCACGCGGCCTGCCATCGACCCGGGGAACCGGTGCACGGCGGGCGTCTGGCGGAAGACCTCGACGAACTCCTCGGGGTCGTATCCCGCGATCGTCGCCGCGTCGACCGACCCCGCGCGCTCGCGGATCTTCAGCGGGCCCGTGAACGCCGTCTCCATGGCGATCTGCTGGTCGAGCAGCATCCCGATCAGCAGCGCGAGCGGGTTCTCGGTCAGCAGCTGATCGGCGTCGTCGTCGTCGGTGATGTGCAGGCTCATGCTCCCCATGTTCTCATCGGCGAGACGGCAGGATGGGGGGATGACGGATCTCGTGACGCACGCCCACGACACCCGGGTCGTCGTGGTCGGCGGCGGAATGGCGGGTGTCGTTGCGGCTCTGGAGTGCGCGCGACTCGGCCTGCGGGTCACGCTGATCGAGGCCGGGCCGCATCTTGGCGGCTCGCTCGACCGCGCGGCGTTGGGCGACCTGACGGTGGATGCCGCGGCCGACGGCCTGCCGGCGTCGGCGAAGACCCTCGCGACCCTGATCGACGAGGTCGGGCTGACCGGCGACCTCGAGACCGCCCGCGACGACGAGCTCTGGCTCGGCGCCGGCCCGAACGGGCCCGCGCCGGCACCTGCCGAGACCGTGCTCGGCATCCCCGCCAATCCGTGGGCGGAGGACGTGCGGCGGCACATCGAGACCCGGGGTGCCTGGCGGGCCTATCTCGACCGCGTTCGCCCGCCCCTGACCGTCGGGCGTCGCCGCAGCCTGGGCGAGCTCGTGTCTTCGCGCATGGGCGAGCGCGTGCGCGACCGCCTCGTGGCGCCCTACGTGCTCGCCGTACACGGCGTCGCACCCGAGTTCATCGACGTCGACGCCGCCGCACCGTCGCTCAACCCCGCGCTCACCCGGACCGGCTCGCTCAGCGGCGCGGTCGCGCAGACCCTGCGCGCCGGTTCACCCCGTCGTCAGGCTCCGCGCGGCGGGCTATTCCGCCTGATCGATGCCCTCGACGCTCGCCTGCGGGACTTCGACGTCGACATCCGCACCGGCGCGGCCGTGACGGAGATCCGTCGCGAGCGCGACACCTGGCTCGTGCGTGCCGAAGGCGTCGAAGAGCCCGTGCCTGCCGACCTGCTGATCGTCGCGGCAGACGAAGACACCGCTCGACGGCTGCTCGCCCCGCACGTCGAGCTTCCCGAGAGCGCCGAGCCGCGCCCGCAGCCGTTGGATGTCGTGCTGCTGCGCATCGCCGGAGTCGACCTGCCCGGTCGCGGGTCACTCGTCATCGGCCCCGGGGCAGAGCCGGTCACCGTGCGTCCGATCTCGCGGACGTGGCCCTGGATCGGCGCGGCGCTGCCCGAGGGCGAGCACATCCTCCGGGTGACCGTTCCCGACACCGACGCGCCCGATGCGGATGTCGTCGAGACCGCGCGCATCGCGGCATCCGAGCTGAGCGGAGCAGCGATCCCGGCGGATGCCGTCCGCGCCTCGGCGCGCATCACCTACTCCCGCGCGGCACCGGCGTCGTTGCTCGGTCATGACGAGGCGGTCCAGAGCATCCGGTCCCGCGCGCGCTCGGTTCCGGGGCTCGCGCTCGTGGGCGGGTGGCTGTCGGGGAACAGTCTCGAGCGGGTCGCCGCCGACGCGATCGCCGAGGCCGACGCGGCGCGCCACGCGGTGCTGTGGCGCGGGGTCGATCCGGCATGATAGTCGGCTCCGCCCGGTTACGGGAGTGGATACCTGAGGCGGCATACGGCGATAGCCTGGGACCACGCAGCAACGTCGAACGTGAGGAGACCCCATGAGGGGCAAGATTGGCATCGCCGTCGGACTCGCCGCGGGCTACGTGCTCGGGGCACGCGCCGGGCGTCAGCGCTACGAGCAGATCAAAGAGAAGGCCCAGCAGGTCTGGGAGCTCGATCCCGTGCAGAAGCAGGTGGGCAAGGTCACCGAGCTCGGCAAGTCAGCCGCCCTCGCCGTGCCCAGCGTCGTCTGGGACAGCGCGAAGAAGGTCGTGAAGGCCGCGAGCAAGAGCGGCACTCCCGGCGAGAAGCTCGACGCGGCCGTCTCCGAGGGCGAGAAGGCCGCCGGTGACGTGCGCAAGGCCGCTGAACGCGACGCACGCAAGGTCGCCGACGCGAGCGCCGTGGCGGACAGCTGAGATGAGCACGCCCCGCGGATTCCGCGACCGCGCCGACGACAGCCTGTTCACCCTGATCGGCGAGATCCCCGAGCTGGTCCGCAACCTCGTCGTCGCCGAGATCGACTCGGCGAAGGCCTGGGCCAAGAAGACGGGAAAGGATGCCGGCCTCGGCGGCGTCTGGTTCATCGTCGCGCTGTTCTTCCTCTTCTGGACGATCCCGGCCATCGGCGCCTTCGCGATCATCGGACTGTCGTCGTGGCTGCCCGCCTGGGCGGCGTCGCTCATCGTGATCGGGATCCTGCTCGTGATCGCCGCCGTGTTCGCGGTGCTGGGCCTCTTGCGCTTCAAGCGCCTGAGCTCGCGCCAGAACCCCGCCCAGGCGATCTCCACCGACGCCAAGATCGTGAAGGAAGTGGCCGATGAGTTCTGAGCTCCCCGACACCGCCGTACCGCTGGGCATCACCGATCCGGTCGAGAAGGCGCGCGCCGAGCTGAAGGCCGCGCTCGCCGCGATCGAGCACAAGGCGAACCTCCCCAAGCGCGCCGTCATCGCCACTGACCGAGCCAGCCGCGAGGCGCGCGCATACGCGCAGCGCAACCCCGCCGGGGCGACCGCGGCAGCGGTCGGCGTCGCCGTCGCGGTGGGCGCCGTGGTCTGGGGCATCGCCCGACTGATCGCGCGCTGACGCCGTCGGGTCCGCCCAGCGGGCGGGAGGCGAGCCGTTCTCGGCCAACCGAGTCCGGATCGATACCTCCCGCCGCCGCCTCGCGTCCGCAGCGGAGTATGCTCGGACAACGAGGCAGCGGCGATGGAGCGAATGCTGCCGATGTTGCGCATCCGGGCCTGCACCGCCCGGAGAAGGAACGTGCGTCGGCCGCTCTTCCGGGGGCGGTGGCGCCTCATGAGAGCCACCATATGCATGTCGAGCCCGGCCCCGAGCCGCAGAAGCCCCTTCGGGGGTGGCGCGTGCTCGTGCCGCGCGGAGGCCCGTGGGGAGACCAGGTCGCGGCTCTCCTGCGTTCGCAGGGCGCTACGCCGGTCATCGCGCCGCTCGTCAACTTCGCGCCCACGACCGATGTCGCCGATCTCGAGGGGGCACTCGCCGAGCTCGCGGCGGGAGCCTTCGACTGGATCACTCTGACCAGCGCGACCACCGTCGACGTGCTCTACGCCTACCGGGCGGAGATCCCGGCGCACACCCGCGTCGCCGCCGTGGGCGAGACCACGGCCGCCGCGCTGACCGCCGTCGGGTACCGCGTCGATCTCGTGCCGGACGAAGACGATTCGGCGGCGGGGCTGGCCGAGCAGATCCTTGCCATCGAGGCCGAGCCCACGCGCGTCCTCGCGCTGCGCAGCGAGGTGGCCAAACCCGTCCTCACCCGGATGCTCGTCGAAGCTGGTCACGATGTCCGCAGCGTCGTGGCCTACCGGACCGTCGGCGTCCCGGTGACCGAGCGCATCGCCGCCGATGTCGCGAGCGGGCGCATCAACGCCGTGCTCGTGACCAGCGGCTCCGTCGCCGAGCAGGTCAGCGAGCAGTTCCCCGACCTTCCCGCCTCGACCCTGATCGCGGCGATCGGTCCCCGAACCGCGCGAGACGCGCGCAAGCTCGGTCTCGCCGTCGACGTGGTCGCGGCCGAGACGACGATCTCGTCGCTCATCGATGCGATCGCACGCCAGCCATCGCCGGCATCCGACGCTCCCGCGTCGTGACGTGATCGTGGCGGCGATCGTTGCCGGTCTGTGAGCATTTCGTGAGCGTCCGACTGGCAGACTGAGATGCATGGTGACGCTTCTGCTCGACTCCGCTCAGCTCGAAGTCGTGCTGTCGGCGACCGAGCGTGCCGCGGCATTCCGTCAGCGGAATGTCCTGGTGTCACGGGAGAACATCGCGCGCGTCCAGCTGACGGATGACGCGTGGTCGTGGCTGCGCGGCGTGCCGCGCCCGGGGCTTCTGGTGCCCGCGGTCATCGCGGCAGGTTCCTTCGAGTCGGCCGGCGGCACCGACTTCGTGCTCGTCCGGCGTCGCCGGCCGTCGGTCGTGGTCGATCTCGAGGGCGACGACGAGTTCCAGCGGCTGATCCTGACGACCCGGCACGGGGTCGCGCTCGTGCGAGCCCTGCGCCTCGAGGTTGAGAACGAGCCCGCAGACGTCGCGGACCTGGTCGATCAGGCGACGTCGCGCCGCCACGACACGGCGTAGCCGATCACAGCGAACACGACCGCGTAGGCCGCGAGCACGAGCCCGCCCGCCCACCACTCCAGCGGCTGACCGGCGCTGCCGCCCATGGCCGCGTAGATGCTGTCGCCCGCGAGCGCATCCGAGGCGGCGCCCGGAAGGAAGCGCACGACGTCGGCCAGCCCGTCGACCATGCTCGCTCCCACGCGGGCGATCGGCTCGACGAACTGGGTGAAGGCGAGGATGCCGACGACGGCGGCGATCTGGTTGCGGATGAGGGTGCCGAGCGCGATGCCCACGAGCACCCAGAGCACGAGGGCGAGCAGCATCCGTCCGAGGAACGCCCAGGTCTCGGGGCGTCCGAGCTGCGGGTCGACGCCGAACAGCGCCAGCATCCCCCCGCCCGCGGCGACCGTCGACCCGACGGCGGCGACGCCGAACACGAGACCCATCACGACGCCGGCGATCATCTTGGCGGCCAGCGCGACGCCGCGCCGGGGCGTGGCCAGGAAGGTCGGTGTCAGGGTCTTGTGGCGGTACTCGCCGGTCACCAGCAGCGAGCCCACGACGAGCGGGAAGACGTATCCCATGGCGGTCGCGAGCCCGTAGATGAGGCTCGGCAGTCGGTCGCCGAGCCCGGTCGGCAACGACGTGGTGCCGGGGAGGGAACCGTTCTCGCCGGCCGCGAAGACGGCGGCCATGCCCCCGGCCGTTCCGCCGATGTACAGGATGAGCACGATCAGGAGCACCCACCAGACCGAGGTGGAGAACTGCTTCGTCAGTTCCGATCGGGTCGCGTTCACGAGGTTCATCGCGTCTCCTCCCCGGTGGCGGCCGACGGGTGCACGCGCGCGCCGCTCACCAGTTCGAGGAAGACCTCTTCGAACGCCGGGCCCTTCCGTTGCAGCGCGGTCAGGGCGATGCCGGCGTCGGCGGCGATGCGTCCGACCGTCGGGGCGTCGGCTCCGCGCACGGCGAGGCCGGTGCGACGCTCGTCGCTTTCGAAGCCGGCGGCCGAGATGGCGCGGCGGAGCGCCTCGCGGTCTTCGGCGTCGACGACGGTCGCGATCTCGTCCTGCGGCACGACGTGCTCGATGCCGCCCTGGTAGACGAGGCGGCCGCGCGTGATGATCATGAGCGAATCGACCGACTGCTGCACCTCCGCGAGCAGGTGCGACGAGACCAGAACGGTGCGTCCCTCGGCGGCGAGGTCTCGGAGGAAGCGGCGGATCCAGCGGATGCCCTCGGGGTCGAGTCCGTTCGTCGGCTCGTCGAGGACCAGGACGCCGGGGTCGCCCAGCAGTGCGTAGGCGAGGCCGAGGCGCTGCCGCATCCCGAGCGAGAACCCGCCGACCTTCCGCCCGGCGACGTCGCCGAGACCGACGATGCCGAGGGCGTCATCGACGCGGGACGCGGGGATCCCGGCGGCGTGCGCGTAGACCCGCAGGTGCGCCGCCGCCGATCGGCCGGGGTGGAAGCTCGACGACTCGAGAACGGCGCCGACGGTCTGCAGCGGGTGCTTCAGATCGCGGTAGCGCTGCCCGCCGATCGCCGCCGAGCCCGACGTCGGGGCGATGAGGCCCAGGAGCATACGCAGCGTCGTGGTCTTGCCGGCGCCGTTGGGCCCGAGGAAGCCGGTGACCGCGCCGGGTTCGACCCGCGCCGTCAGACCGTCGACCGCCGCGACGGGGCCGAAACGTTTGGCCACGTCGGTGAACTCCAGCACCTGTCCGTCCGCCATCGCGCCCCCTCTCGCCGGGTGGTTCGGCTCCCATCCTGCCCGACACGCCGCGTTCACCGCGAACTCCGGGCGGTAGCGTGGCGAGGGTGACCGACGCCGCAGCATCCGATTCGCGTGTCCGGGCCCGTGTCGATCGTGCGCTGGGACACCTCACGCTCGACCGCCCGCGAGCCATCAACGCCCTCGATCTCGGCATGATCGAGAACCTCGCCGCCGCGCTCGACGCGTGGGAGCACGACCCGAGTGTGGATGCCGTGCTGCTCGACGGTGCAGGGGAGCGCGGGCTGTGCGCAGGCGGCGACGTCCGCGGCCTGTACGACCAGATCGTCGCGGGCGATGTGGCCGAGACGGCCCACTTCTTCCGTGCCGAGTATGCGCTCAACGCGCGCATCGCCGCGTATCCGAAGCCCGTTGTCGTCTTCGCCGACGGCGTGACGATGGGAGGCGGCATCGGGCTCGCCGGCCATGCGGCGGTGCGCGTGGTGACCGAACGGTCGCGCCTCGCGATGCCCGAAGTCCGCATCGGGTTCACCCCCGACGTCGGCGGGAGCCTGCTGCTCGCCCGCGCGCCGGGTCGTGTGGGGGAGTTCCTCGCCCTGACCGGCGAGTCGATGGACGCCGCCGACGCGATCTACGCCGGTTTCGCCGACCACCTCGTTCCCTCCGAGCGGCTCGACGATCTGCGCGACGCTCTCGTCAGCCGCGCCGATCCGCAGACCGCGACCGAGCTCGTCCTCCTGTTCGACGAGACCGCCGGGCCCGCTCGCCTCGAGGCCGCCCGGCCCTGGATCGACGACGCCTTCGCCGCCGATTCGGTCGCCGAGATCATCGGACGGTTGCGGGATCGGGCCGAGCCGGACGCGCGAGCGACGGCGGAGCTGCTCGAGACCCTTCCGCCGACCGCTCTCGCCGTGACGCTCGCGGCCGTCCGCGCAGCGCGCGAGCGGAACGAGCTCCGGGCCGTCCTGGCGCAGGAGTACGGTCTCGTGCTCTGGTTCGCCACGACGCAGCCCGACCTCGTCGAGGGCATTCGCGCTCGCCTCGTCGACAAGGACGGGGCTCCCTCGTGGTCACCGGCATCCCGCGACGATCTCGCCCCGGATGTCGTGACGCAGGCGTTCGCATTCGAGCCGGCACTCGCCCTATGGACTGACTGAGTTCGCGCGTCCGTCCGGGCCGCACCTCCGGGCAAGGTAATAGTCTCGGGATGCTGTGCGTCCGCGCCGTCCCGGGGCAGCGCCGCACGAGGGAGGGTTCGTGTTCGACAGTCCGCTGTCCGCCTCTGCGTACGACGTGCTCGGGGTCGCGCCCGACGTCGACGACGAGGAGCTCCGCCGCGCCTACCGCCTCCGGCTGCGGCAGACGCACCCCGACACCGGCGGCGACGCCGTGACGTTCGTGCAGGTGCAGCGCGCGTGGGACCTCGTCGGCACGGCCGCTGCCCGGGCCGCCTACGACCGCGGTCACGGTTTCGCGGACGCACCGACGTTCTCGCCCGATGCGCCGACGTGGCGGCCGCCGCAGCGACCCGCCGACACGCGCCCGCGGGCGCGGTCGTTCGGTCAGCCCGGCGGCTGGCGTCGCGAGCGCTACCTGACCCTCATCCGGGAGTGGGTGGGACGCGGCGCACCGGTCGAGGACCCCTATGACCCCGCCCTCGTCCGCACCGCGCCGCACGAGATCAGGCGGCTGCTGGCCGACGCGCTCGCCGAGGAGGCGACCGCCCGGGTCGTCGCCGACCTCGGCATGGGATACACGGTCTGGCACGACGTCGCCGCCGATCCGCGGGATCCCGAGGCGAAGCTCGACCACGTCGTGCTCGGGCCCTCGGGGCTCTACGCCGTGCTGTCCGAGGACTTCGGCACCCCCGTGCGCACCCGGCGGGGCGAGCTGATCGGCGAGGGCGTCGACTCGCCGATCGCGACGCTCGTGCATCGGGCGCGCGCGCTCAGCCGCGCGGCTCGCGTGAAGTTCAGCGGCGCGATCGTCGTCCTGCCCGACGACGACGTCGTGCAGGCCATCGAGGAGCTCGGACGCGTGCGCGGGCTCGCGATCGCCGTGGTCGGCCGCTCCGCGCTCGCCACCGTGCTGCGCCGGGGCGTCGCCGGGGCGCGCGAGATCGGCGGCAACGAGCTCTTCGACGTCCGCACCCGCCTGCAGCAGACCGTCCGCTTCGTGTGATGTCGCGAGAATCGCTGCGCGCGGCTTACGACACTGTCGCTGCCGCCTACGCGGCCCTGCTGCCGGACGCGTCGTTCGAAGCCCCGGCGGATCTCGCGATGCTCGAGCACTTCCTCGCCGAGCTGCCGAACGCCGCGCGCGTGCTGGATGCCGGGTGCGGGTCGGGACGGATGCTGCGAGAGATGCGCGACCGCCGCCCGGACCTGCGTTTCGTGGGGGTCGACCTCTCGCCCCGGATGATCGCGGAGGCTCGGGCGGAGTGTTCGTTCGCCGATCTGTACTCGGCGGACCTCGCGGAACTGCCGCTGGCCGACGGGTCTGTCGCCGGGGTGCTCGCCTGGTATTCCGTGATCCACGCGAACGCGGACGAGCTCGCGGCGATCGCCGACGAGACCGCGCGCGTCACGGCGGCCGGTGGACTCGTCCTCCTCGGGTTCCAAAGCGGCAGGGGAACGCGGCGGATCGAGCGTGCCTACGGTCACGACGTTGCCCTGGACGCAGTCCTGCACGATCCGCACGATGTCGCGGCGGAGTTCGTCGCTCACGGATTCATCGTGCTCGAAGCGTTCGAGCGGCCGGCGCGAGATGGAGAGCGTCATGCGCAGGGGTTCGTGCTCGTGCGTCGCGAGGTCAGTCCGCGAGGCCCCACAGCTGCAGCGGGTGGCTGAGGCGCCACCAGACGTCCGGGTCGGGGATGTCTGTGGTCAGGCGCAGGGCCGTGGTCGCCGTGCCCAGCGGACCGGTGAGCGTCAGCTCGCCGGCCTCGTCGCCGGCGCCGCGCGAATCGCCGAGCTCGACGTTCGCGGCGGCCTGAGACGACTGCGTGTTCCACAGTGCGACACGGATGTCGGACTCGGTGACGATCTCGGAGGTCGCGCCCCACGCGGTCGTCGCGGTTCCCGCGACGGTTCCCGCGGGGAGAGCCGGTGAGGCCGCGATCTCGCTGATCGTGCGATCGAGCAGCGCGGCCGTCGCGGAGTGGCGGGTCTCGTCGTCGGGCTGATCGAGGGCGGTCGCGTAGACGCGGACGTTGACGCCGTCGACGTCGGTGTCCTTCGCGGCGACGAGGTTGTACGAGCCGAACAGGCTGCCCGTCTTGACTCCGACGACCGCGGGGTCGGCGAGCAGAGCGTTGGTGTTCTCCACGAATCCGGCGCCCGGCAGCTCGGCGGAGCGCTGCCCGACGATGCCCGAGATGACGGGGTTCGACATCGCGGTTTCGGCGAGGGTGATCACGGATGCCGGTGCCGCCGTGTTCTCCGGGTCGATACCGCTCGAATCGACGACGGTGACGCCGCCCAGGCCATGCGCCTGCAACCAGGCGTTCGCCGCTTCGACGTAGGCGTCCTCGTCGGGCCAGAGCTCGGACACGAGCCGGTCGGCGTAGTTGTTCGCCGACCCGATCAGCACTCCCTGGAGCAGCTGGTACTGCGTGAGGACACCGTCGACGGGAACGTCGAGCGCCGACTGGTCGTCGGCGAGGTAGGCGCGGTACTCCCGGCGGTCGGCGGAGGTGAACGCGAATTCCGGGCCCTGCTCGCCGTCGGCGAGCGGCATCCGATCGAGCACGACGAGGGCGGTGACGAGTTTCGTGATGCTCGCGATCGACTCCGGCTCGCCGGATGATGCCGACACTGCCGCGAAGCCGCCGACGGCCGTGGCGCCGGCGCCCTCGGCCGGCCACGCGGGCTGTGCGACGGGCGCGGCGGGCGCCGAGAGGGCGGCCGGCAGGATGTCGGGCGCGACGGCGTCGAGCGGCCACAGCAGCGTCGCCGCCGTGTATCCGCCCACGGTGAGCGCGGCGACCCCCAGCGTCGAGAGCACGGCCGGTGCGGCCGAGCGTCGAGGGGGCTCGGTGAGCAGCTCGGCGTGCGCGAGCGTGTACGGTCCCGCTGAAGCGGCGGCGTCACGACGGTCGTTCCCGCTGGCGACGGCATCGTCGTCGAGCCACGCGAGGGCGACGCGCGGGGCGGGAGAGGTCACCCGCCCAACGTACAACGCGCGTGCGCCGATATACTTCATCGACAACCACGGGAGTCCGGTGAGCCGGGCTGAGAGGAAGCGATCCACGCTTCGACCGTCGAACCTGATCCGGATCATGCCGGCGCAGGGAGGAGAGAGAATGCACGCTGCTGCGTCCACCACCGAGTCCGATCGTCGTACCGGGCGCACGCCCGGCCGCTTCCGCTGGCGCGTCGTCGACATCGTCATCGCGAGCGTCATCGGCGTCGCCTGCGCCGCGGTGTTCCTGCTGTGGAACGTCGCCTATCAGGGGCCGTCCGCCGCGCTGACGCCGTTGCTCCCCGGCCTGCAGGGGCTGCTCGCGGGGCCCTGGCTCATCGCCGGAGTGCTCGGCGGCCTCATCATCCGCAAACCCGGTGCGGCGCTGTACACCGAGCTGCTCGCGGCGGTGATCTCGGCGCTCGTCGGCAACCAGTGGGGTCCGCTCACGATCGTCTCCGGCCTCGTGCAGGGACTCGGCGCAGAACTGATCTTCCTCGTCTTCCTCTACGCGTCGTGGCGTCTTCCGGTCGCGCTCCTCGCGGGCGCCGGGGCGGGCCTCGCCGGCGGCATCAACGACCGCGTCCTCTGGTACCCCGGTGCTGACACGCTGTTCACGTCGGTCTACATCGCCTCGACGACGGTCTCGGGCGCGGTCATCGCCGGCCTCGGCGGGTGGCTCATCACGCGTGCCCTGGCGCGGACGGGAGCCCTGAGCAGGTTCGCGGCCGGGCGCGAAGCCACCGCCCGCGTCTGACGGTGGGCGAAGACGCCGGCGCGGCGCGACCCGCGACCCTCGAAGCCCGCGGCTGGGGGTGGCGCTACGCCACACGTCGCGCGTGGGCCGCGCGCGAGACGACGTTCCGCATCGGGGCCGGCGAGCGGGTGCTGCTGCTCGGAGCATCGGGATCGGGCAAGTCGACGCTGCTGCAGGGTCTCGCCGGTGTGCTCGGGGGAGCGGACGAGGGCGAACAGGAGGGTGGGCTCCTCGTCGACGGTCAGCCGGCGGCGGACGCCCGGGGTCGGGTGGGGCTGGTCCTCCAAGACCCCGACAGTCAGACGATCCTCGCGCGGGTGGGCGACGACGTCGCCTTCGGATGCGAGAACCTCGCCGTGCCGCGCGACGAGATCTGGCGCCGGGGGCGCGCTGCTCTGGATGCCGTGGGGCTCGACGTCCCGCTCGACCGGTCGACCGCCGCGCTATCGGGAGGGCAGAAGCAGCGCCTCGCGCTCGCGGGCGTCGTCGCGATGCAGCCGGGCGCGGTGCTGCTCGACGAGCCCACGGCGAACCTCGATCCGGCGGGTGTGATCGATGTGCGGGACGCCGTCGCCCGCGCGCTCGATGCCACGGGAGCCACCCTCGTCGTGATCGAGCATCGGATCGACGCGTGGCTCCCGCTCGTCGACCGGGTCATCGTCCTCGCACCCGGCGGCGGCGTCGTCGCGGACGGCGACCCGCGGACGGTGCTGACCGAACGCGGCGCGGAGCTGGCGGCCTCGGGGGTGTGGGTGCCCGGCATCCGTCCGGTCGTCCCCCCGCGGCCGGCCTCTCCGCCCGGCGACGTGCTGCTGTCGGCCGACGGCCTCGTCGTCGGGCGCGCGACGGACGTGCCGGTCGCGGGCCCCCTCGACCTCGACCTGCGCGCCGGCGAGGTGCTCGGCGTCGTGGGCCCCAACGGCACCGGCAAGTCGACCCTCGGCCTCACGCTCGCGGGGCTGCTCCCCGGGCAGGGCGGCGCCGTGCGCGCGGCCGACGATCTGGCGGCGGGAGCGGCGCTCCTGCGCCGTTCCCGGCGACGCGACCGCGCCGACCGCGCCGACCCCGCGGCATGGACCTCGACGGCGCTGCTGACCAGGATCGGCACCGTGCTGCAGGAGCCGGAGCACCAGATCCTGCGCTCGTCGGTCCGCGCCGAGCTCGAGGTCGGGCCGCGCGCTCTCGGGCTCGAAGAAACCGAGATGACAGCGCGCGTCGACGAGCTGCTGGAGCGGCTCCGGCTCGCCCCGCTCGCCGCGGCGAACCCCTACACGCTGTCAGGCGGCGAGAAGCGCCGCCTGACCGTCGCCGCGATGCTGGCGGCGCGTCCCCGGGTTGTGGTCCTCGACGAGCCGACCTACGGCCAGGACGCGCGCACGTGGTCGGAGCTGGTCGCGATCATCGCCGCCCTTCGAGACGGAGTCGACGATCGCGGCCCGCGCGGGGTGATCGCGATCACGCACGACGACGCGGTGCTCGACGCCCTCTCGGCACGCCGGTTCGCCCTGGACGCGCCCGCCGGAGTCGGCGCATGACGGCCATCGCACCGTCCCCTGTCCGACGTGGCGTCGCGACGCTCAACCCCGTGGCGAAGCTGCTGGCCGCACTGCTCATCGCGCTGCCGCTGGTCATCACGATCGACCCGGTCTCGGCCGGGGTGGCCCTGCTCCTCGAGCTGCCGCTCCTGCTCGCCTCGGGTGTCGGCTGGCGCCGATTCTGGGTGCGGACGCTGCCGCTGTGGATCGCCGCGCCGGCGGCCGCGGTGACAATCTCGCTCTATGGGGAACGCAGCGGAGCGGAGGTCTTCTCCTGGGCGTTCGTCCACGTCAGCGAGGGGTCTCTCGCGCTGGGACTGGCAGCCGCGCTCCGCGTCCTGGCGATCGGTCTCCCGGCCGTCGTGCTGTTCATCACGGTCGACCCGACCGACCTCGCCGACGGGCTGGCGCAGATCCTGCGTCTTCCCGCCCGGTTCGTCATCGGGGGCCTCGCGGGGATGCGGATGCTCGGTCTGCTGACCGAGGACTGGCGCGCGCTCGCGCTCGCGCGGCGGGCCCGCGGTGTTGCCGACGCGGGGCGGTTGCGGCGCGCCTTGGGCATGGCGTTCGCGCTGCTCGTGCTGGCCATCCGGCGCGGCTCCGCCCTCGCGACGGCGATGGAGGCGCGGGCTTTCGGCGCACCCGGACGTCGAACGTGGGCACGGGAGTCGCGGCTGGCGGCATCCGATGTCGCGGTCATGGCGGGCGGGCTCGTGATCTCGGCCACGGCGGTCGCGGTGTCGGTCGCGGTGGGAGCCTTCCACCCGATCTTCGGTCCGTCCTGAGGTCGCGTCCCGAGATCGGGCCTCAGGCCGCTCCGACCGTGGTCTCCGCCAGCCGCCGGGCGAGCGCTTCCTCGACGACGAGCTCGGTGATCAGTCCCGCCGCGAGCGCGCCGCGCAGCGCGTCGAGCTTGGTCAGGCTCGACACCGCGCACAGGCGACGGGGGATGCGGCGGATCGCTTCGAGCGACGGGCCGCTCGAGCGGGCGTTGAGCTCGATGCCGGTCGCCGAGCCGTCGATGCGGTAGAACACGGTCGCGCAGTCGCCGACGACGCCGTCGCGCAGCAGCGAGCGCAGGTCCTCACCGGTGAGGTAGCCGCCGGCGTAGACATGGGAGGGGACGTCGGCGTGAGGCGAGCCGAGCCCGAAGACGAACACCTGAACGCGCGACTGCGCGTCGAGGACGCGCCGGATCGACCGTTCGCGCCACAGCAGCTGCTTGGTCAGCGGGTCGTCGAACAAGGCGGGCACCGGGAACTGCTGCACGTCGGTGCCGAACGCCTGCCCGAACCGCTCGAGGATCGCGCCGGAGTACGAGATCCCCGACGTCGACTCGTTGGCCGCACCGTTCATCTGCACGATCTGCGAGTCGTGCAGCCGCTTGGTCGGCAGATGGCGGGCGATCGCCGACACCGTGGCTCCCCACGCGATGCCGATGCTGGCGTCGGGGTCGAGGGTCGACGACAGGACGTGGGCCGCCGTGCGCGCCGTGCGCTCGAGTCGTTCGGCGTCGTTCGTGCGCGGGGGTGTGCTGACGACGTGAACCGAGATGCCGAAGCGCTCGGACAGGCGCCGGGCGACCACGGAGTTCGCCTCGTGCGGCGAGTGCACCGTGATCTCGACGAGTCCGATGTCGCGCGCGTGAGCGAGCAGGCGCGACACGGAGGAGCGCGAGAGCGTCATCTCGGCCGCGATCTGATCCATCGTGCGGTCCTGCACGTAGTACAGCTGCGCCGCGCGCAGCGCGTCCCGTGTGCGTGCCTCGGCCTCGGCGTCCGCGCTCATCGTCATCCGTCCTGCACGTTCGTGCATCGCCGCAGCGCCGGTGCACGTTCGTGCATGACCGTTGCGCATTCGTGCGGTGGACCCCAGTGTAGATCGGGACAGCCGTGGAAAAGGATGCAGTATGACCGAGTCGACGCCGACCACCCGCGCGAACATCCGAGCCCTGCGCGAGCGCCCACATGCCGAGGTCCTCGTCATCGGCGGAGGCATCAACGGGATCGCGACGTTCCGCGACCTCGCCCTCCAGGGGGTCGACGTGGCACTCGTCGAGCGCGGCGACTACGTCAGCGGCGCATCGTCCGCGTCGAGCCACATGATCCACGGCGGTGTGCGCTACCTCGAGAACGGCGAGTTCCGTCTCGTGAAGGAGTCGGTGACCGAGCGCAACCGTCTCGTGCGCAACGCGCCCCACTTCGTCAAGCCGCTGCCGACGACGATCCCGATCCATCGCACCTTCTCGGGCATCCTCGCCGCCCCGTTCCGGCTGCTCGTGACGCACGGTCGCGGCAAGCCGCGCGAGCGCGGCGCGCTGCTGATCAAGGTCGGTCTGATCATGTACGACACCTTCTCGCGTGACGGCGGGTCGGTGCCTCGTCACCGGTTCCGCGGCCGCCGCAGCTCGCGGACGCAGTTCCCCGAGCTCGACGAGCGGTTCCGCTACACCGCGACCTACTACGACGCCTCGATGCACGATCCCGAGCGCCTCGCGCTCGACGTGCTGCGCGACGGCGCACGCGAGGACTCCGCCCGCGCGGCGAACTACGCTCCGGTCGTGGGCGCCGACGGGTCGTCGGTGATCATCCGCGACGACGTCACGGGAGAGGAGTTCCCGTTCACGGCCGACGTCGTCGTGAACACCAGCGGCCCCTGGACCGATCTGACCAACAGCGCGCTCGGCACCCCGACCCGTTTCATGGGCGGCACGAAGGGGTCGCACATCGTCCTCGACAACACCTCGCTGCTCGAGGCGACCGGCGGCAACGAGATCTTCTTCGAGGCCGCGGACGGCCGTATCGTCCTCATCTACCCGCTCAAGGGCCGGGTCATGGTCGGGACGACCGACATCGACGCCGACCCGAGCCGCCCCACGGTCTGCACCGACGACGAGATCGACTACTTCTTCGATCTGATCGGCCAGGTCTTCCCCGACATCGCCGTCGACCGCTCGCAGATCGTCTACACGTTCTCGGGCATCCGTCCCCTCCCGCGGCACGACGACCTCGCTCCGGGCTTCGTCTCCCGCGACTACCGCATCGAGAAGGACCGTCTCGGCGACGTGCCCGTCCTCAGCCTCGTCGGCGGGAAGTGGACGACCTTCCGCGCTCTCGCCGAGCACCTCGCCACCGACGTCCTCGAGCTGATGCGGCGCCCGCGCCGCGTCGCGACCACCGACCTCGCGATCGGCGGCGGTGCCGGCTACCCCCGCAGCGTCGCTCAGCGTCGGCGCTGGATCGAGGCCCGCCGCGGTGCGCACTCCGCCGAGTTCGCCGATCGCATGCTCGAGCGCTACGGCACCTACGCGCAGGAGGTGCTCGCCGCGCTCCCGGTCGCTCAGCAGGAGCTCGGGCACGCGCCCGGCTACTCCGTCGAGGAGATCGCCTTCCTCGCCGAGCGCGAAGAGGTGGTCACGCTCATGGACCTGCTGCTGCGCCGCACCTCGATCGCCTTCGTCGGCGGTGTCTCGATGGAGACCCTCACCGAGGTCGCCGAAGCGGCCGCTCCGGTGCTCGGCTGGGACGCGGAGACCGTCCGCGCTCAGGTCGAGGAGGCCGCGCAGGCACTCGAAGAGGCCCACCGCATCGACGTCCGCACGTCGCGCCTCGCGCCTCTCCCCGCCTGACGCGCTCACAGACCCGGCGAGGCCCGACGCCGGATCACCCTCGGGCCGCCCTCTCGCACGGCGACGCCGCCGCGCGATGATTTTGCAGAAAGGTCGACGCTGACATGCACGACATCAATCTCGGGCTCTACTTCGTGTCGGAGCTCGTGGGAACGGCGATGCTGCTCCTGCTCGGCGGTGGCGTGGTCGCCAACGTCATCCTCGCCAAGTCGAAGGGTCTCGGCGGCGGGACGCTCATGATCAACTGGGGCTGGGGCCTGGCGGTGTTCGCCGGTGTGCTCGTGTCGTCGTACTCGGGCGCTCAGCTGAACCCGGCGGTCTCGATCGGGCTTCTGGTGGGCGGGAAGATCGAGTTCGTCCAGTTCCTCGTCGCGATCGCCGCCCAGTTCGTCGGCGCCTTCCTCGGCGCCGTGCTCTGCTGGCTGGCCTACCACGACCACTTCGACGCCGAGCCCGACCCGGCCAACAAGCTCGGCGTCTTCTCGACCGGCCCCGGCATCCGCGCCTACGGCTGGAACCTCGTCACCGAGATCATCGCGACCTTCGTGCTCGTGTTCGTCATCTTCGGGTTCGCCGACTACGGCGACATCGAGATCGGCACGCCGGGCTCGCTCGGCCCCCTCACCGCGGTGCCGGTCGCCCTCCTCGTGGTCGGCATCGGCGCGTCGCTCGGCGGTCCCACCGGGTACGCGATCAACCCCGCCCGCGACCTCGGCCCGCGCATCGCGCATGCCGTGCTCCCGATCAAGGGCAAGGGATCGAGCGACTGGTCGTACGCGTGGGTTCCCGTCGTCGGACCCCTCATCGGCGGTACGCTCGCGGCACTCGCTGCCGGCGCCCTGCTCGGCCTCGCCTGACCCTCTCCACCGAACCGACAACGAGAACAGACAAGGACGTCACATCATGACCGACTACATCATCGCCCTCGACCAGGGCACGACCTCGAGCCGCGCGATCATCTTCGACAAGAAGGGCTCGATCATCTCCGTCGGGCAGAAGGAGCATGAGCAGATCATGCCGCGGGCGGGTTGGGTCGAGCACGACCCGATCGAGATCCGCGACAACATGCGCGAGGTCATCGGCATCGCGCTCGGTCGCGCCAACCTCACCCGCCACGACATCGCCGCGATCGGCATCACCAACCAGCGCGAGACCGCCGTCGTCTGGGACAAGAACACCGGCATCCCCGTCTACAACGCCATCGTCTGGCAGGACACGCGTACGCAGCCGATCGTCAACCGGCTCGCCGGTGACAAGGGTGTCGAGCGGTACAAGGACATCGTGGGTCTGCCGCTGGCGACCTACTTCTCGGGCACCAAGATCGTCTGGATCCTCGAGAACGTCGAGGGTGCGCGCGAGAAGGCCGAGGCCGGCGATCTCATCTTCGGCACGACCGACACCTGGGTGCTGTGGAACCTCACCGGTGGCCCCTCGGGCGGCATCCACGCGACCGACGTCACGAACGCGTCGCGCACGCTCTTCATGGACCTCGAGACCCTCGAATGGCGCGACGACATCCTGGCCGACTTCGGGGTGCCGCGCTCGATGATGCCCGAGATCCGCTCCTCCAGCGAGGTCTACGGCGAGGCTCGCGACACGTCGCTGCTGCGCGAGACGCCGGTGGCCGGCATCCTCGGCGACCAGCAGGCTGCGACCTTCGGGCAGGCGGCCTTCGATGCCGGCGAGAGCAAGAACACCTACGGCACCGGCAACTTCCTGATCTTCCAGACCGGAACCGAGATCGTGCGGTCCGAGAACGGTCTGCTCACGACGATCGGCTACAAGCTCGGCGACGGCCCCACCCACTACGCGCTCGAAGGATCGATCGCCGTCACGGGGTCGCTCATCCAGTGGCTGCGCGATCAGCTCGGGATCATCGCCACGGCGCCCGAGGTCGAGAAGCTCGCGCTGTCGGTTGAGGACAACGGCGGCGTCTACTTCGTGCCCGCGTTCTCGGGCCTGTACGCCCCGTACTGGCGGCCCGATGCCCGCGGCGCGATCGTGGGGCTCACGCGCTACGCGAACCGCGGGCACCTCTCGCGGGCAGCGCTCGAGGCGACGGCCTTCCAGACGCGTGAGGTCCTGGATGCCGTCAACGCCGACTCCGGCGTCGACCTGGCCGAGCTGAAGGTCGACGGCGGCATGATCGCCAACGACACGCTGATGCAGTTCCAGGCCGACATCCTGGGCGTTCCCGTCGTGCGACCGGTCGTCGCCGAGACCACCGCGCTCGGTGCCGCCTACGCCGCGGGTCTCGCCGTCGGGTTCTGGAACGACCTCGACGAGCTGCGGGCCAACTGGCAGGAGGACAAGCGCTGGACGCCGAACGACGACGCCCCGGAGCGCGAGCGCCAGCTGCGGCTGTGGAAGAAGGCCGTGACGAAGTCGATGGACTGGGTCGACGACGACGTCCGCTGAGGCCGCGGTCAGAGCGCGAGCGCGAAGCAGACCGAGCGAGGCATCGTCTCGGCATAGGGCTCGTAGACCGGGATGCGGCTGAAGCCCATCGAGGAGTAGAGCGCGAGGGACTCGGGCTGCTGGAGCCCGGTCTGGAGGATCACGCGTTCCGCACCGTCTGCTCGGGCGGCATCGAGCGCGGCCGACATGAGGGCGCGCGCGATGCCGAGCCCGCGGAACGCGGGTGCCACGATGAGCCGCTTGATCTCCCATTCGTCGCCGAGCCGGCGCAGGATGACGTGCCCCGCGGGGGCCTCGTCCGCGCCGGCTTCGGCGACGAGGGCGATCAGCGTCGTGACGATCTCGTCAGGGTGCGTCGCGAGCGCGCGGGCGCGGGCGCGGCGTCGCTCGTCTGGCTCGTCGCCGTGGAAGCCGTCGTACCGGGCGCCGAGGTCGTCGTCGAGCTGTCGGCGCAGGTCACGGGCGCGGGGATCGTCGTAGGCGACGTCGACGATGCGCCAGGTCAGGTCTCGTTCCACAGCGACCGATAGTAGGCCAGGCGCTCGGGGTCGGGGGTGACGCCGTAGGCGGCGATGAGCGCGTCCTCCCAGCCGGGGCCGTAGTTCCACTCGGTGCTCATCGCCGCGACGGCGATGTCGGCCCACCGGTCGGCGACGCCGAGGGCCCCCAGGTCGACGTGCGCGAGCCACCGCCCGTCGTCGTCGACGAGGCTGTTCGGGCAGCAGGCGTCGCCGTGGCAGACGACGAGAAGATCGGGCTCGGGCGCCGCGTGGAGGGATGCCGGTACGTCGAGGCCGCGCGCCGCTGCGGTGCGCAGCCGGTGCTCGACACCCCAGTCGAACGGGCAGCCGGCGGCCGGCAGGGCGTCGTGGAGGGCGCGCAGTCCCTCGCCGACCGCGCGCACGGCGGTGGCGGGCTCCTCGACCCAGCGGGGATCGACAGCCGACCGGCCGGGCAGTGCGCGGGTCACGAGCCACTCGGCGTCGTGCCCGCACCGCTCTCCCGCCCGACTCCGGAGAGACGGCGGCTCGTCGACGCGACGGCACGCGCGATCGCCGGTCGGATGCTCGCCGCGGGCGTTCTAGGGTGGAGGGGCGAGTTCGAAGGAGAACACATGCAGATCGCGGGAGTCTCCGCCCTCATCACGGGCGGCGCCAGCGGCCTGGGTGCGGCCACGGCGCGGCGCCTCGCCGCCGCCGGCGCCCACGTCACGATCGTCGACCTCCCGGGGTCATCCGGGCCCGAGGTCGCAGCCGAGATCGGCGGCCGGTTCGCGCCGGCCGACGTCACCGATCCGGGCGAGGTCGCCGCGGCCGTCGAGACAGCCGGCGAGACCGCGCCTCTGCGGGTCGTCGTCAACTGCGCCGGGATCGCGCCGCCCGCCAAGGTGCTCGACCGAGAAGGACACCCCACGCCGCTGCCGGACTTCGAGCGCGTCATCCGCATCAACCTCGTCGGCACCTACAACGTCGTGGCCCAGGCTTCGGCGGCGATCGCCCGGACCCAGCCGACCGAGACCGGCGCCCGCGGCGTCATCGTCAACACGGCCTCCGTCGCCGCCTTCGAAGGCCAGATCGGGCAGCCGGCCTACGCCGCGTCGAAGGGGGCGGTGCACGCGATGACCCTGCCGATCGCCCGGGAGCTCGCGCGCTACGGCATCCGCGTCTGCACCATCGCCCCCGGGATCATGCAGACCCCCATGATGGCCGGGCTGCCGGATGCCGCGCAGCGCTCGCTCGGCGAGCAGGTGCCGTACCCGCAGCGGCTGGGAGCGCCCGAGGAGTTCGCCGCGCTCGCCGCCCACATCGTCGACAACGACTACCTCAACGGCGAGACGATCCGTCTCGACGGCGCGATCAGAATGGCACCACGATGACCGACACTGCATCCGACACCGCATCCGACACCGTCCTGCTGCGGCGCGAGGGCGCGCTCGCGCGCATCACCCTGAACCGTCCGGCCTCCCTCAACGCGGTCGACGCCGAGATGGCCGTCCGCTGGCGCGAGGTCGCCGCCGAGGTCGCGGCCGACGCGTCGATCGGGGCCGTCATCCTGGATGCGGCGGGCCGCGCCTTCTGCGCCGGCGGCGACGTCGTGTCGATGTCGACCTCCGGGATGGGCGGCGCGGCGGTCACCGAGACGGCCCGCGTCATCCACGACGGCATCACGTCGCTGACCACTGCGGCGGTGCCGATCGTCGCCGCCGTGCAGGGTGCGGTCGCCGGGGGAGGGCTCGGCATCATGCTGGTCGCCGACTACATCGTCGCATCGCCGTCGGCGGTCTTCGTCAGCAAGTACGCGAACATCGGGCTCACTCCCGACCTCGGCGTGTCGACCCTGCTCCCGGCCGCGATCGGCCAGCGGCGGGCCTTGCAGCTGCTGCTCCACGACACGGCGCTCGACGCCGCGACCGCGCTCGACTGGGGGCTCATCGCCGAGGTCGTCGATGATCCGGCAGCTCGCGCCCAGGCGCTCGCCGCAGCCTGGCTGGACGGCGCGACGACTGCGTTCGGGCAGGCCAAGCGCCTCGTCCGAGAAGGCGCCGGGCGCACTCTCGCCGAGAACCTCGACGACGAGGCGCGGACGATCGGAACGCGCTTCGACACCCCCGAGGCGCGCGTTCGCATCGACGCGTTCGCCGCCGCATCCGCTCGCCGCACCCGAACCGAGGAGAACCGATGACCGACGCGAAGCCCTTGGCGGGCAAGACGCTGCTGATGTCGGGCGGAAGCCGCGGCATCGGCTTGGCCATCGCGCTCCGAGCCGCGCGCGACGGCGCGAACATCGCGCTGCTCGCCAAGACGGACCAGCCGCATCCGAAGCTCGAGGGCACGGTGCACACCGCCGCGGCCGAGATCGTCGCGGCGGGGGGTCAGGCGCTGCCGATCGTCGGCGACGTGCGCGACGAGGACTCCATCACCGAGGCCGTGCTGAAGACGCAGGGCGAGTTCGGCGGCATCGACATCGTGGTGAACAACGCCTCGGCCATCGACCTCTCGGGCACCCTGGAGCTCGGCACGAAGCGCTTCGATCTGATGCATGCTGTCAACGTGCGCGGGACGTTCCTGCTGTCGCGGGCCGCGATCCCCGTGCTGCGCGACGCCGCGAACCCGCACATCCTGTCGCTGTCGCCCCCGCTCAACCTCTCGCCGAAGTGGCTCGGCGCGCACACCGGCTACACGCTCGCGAAGTACGGCATGACGATGGCGACCCTCGGCATCGCGGCGGAGTTCGCCGGCGACGGGATCGCCGCGAACACGCTCTGGCCCCGGACGACGATCGCGACGGCGGCGGTGCAGTACTCTCTCGGCGGTGACCGGATGATGGCCGCGAGCCGCACGCCGGAGATCTACGCGGATGCCGCCTACGAGGTGCTCGTCCGGCCCGCGCGCGAGTACACGGGCCGGACGCTCATCGTCGAGGATGTGCTCGAGGCGTCGGGCGTGACCGATTTCTCGGGCTATGCGGCGGTTCCCGGCACGCCGGACAGCGAGCTGTTCCCCGACGTGTTCCTCGACTGAGACCGCTCCGACCGGCCGGGTTCAGGCGTTGAGGTCGACGCGCGTCCCGATGCCGCGCTCGTGCGCAGCGTCGAGCAGGACGGCCGCCACGGCGACATCCTGTGCGCCGATGCCGACCGAGTCGAAGAGGGTGATCTCGTCGTGGCCGGCGCGGCCGCGCACCCGACCCGTGAGCACCTCGCCGAGCGTCCCCACGACGTCGTCGAGGGTGAGGGCTCCCTCGGCGACGGCGAGGAGGAGGTCGCCCGATTTGGTCTCGGCCGTCGCGCGGTCGTCGACCCACACGGAGGATCTGGCGAGGGCGGCCCCGTCGACCTCGCGCTCGTCGGGACGCGGCCGTGCCCCGACGACGTTGAGGTGCTGACCCGGCCGCAGCCACGCGCCGGAGAGGATCGGCTCCACCGACGGGGTCAGCGTGCAGACGACGTCGGAGGCGTCGACGACCTCGCGCGGCGAGGATGCCGCGACGATCTCACCGTCCCAGTCGCCCGAGCGTTCGACGTCGGCGGCGAAGCGCGCGACGGTGGCGGCCGAGCGCGACCAGACGGTGAGGCGTTCGAACGGTCGCACGGTCCGCAGCGCGCGGACATGCTCGCGGGCGAGCGCCCCCGCCCCCAGCAGGCCCAGGGACCGGCTGTCGTCGCGGGCGAGGGCTCTGGTGGCGACGGCGCTCGCGGCCGCGGTGCGCACGCGCGTCGGGACGCGGCCGTGCAGCAGCGCGACCGGGGCGCCGTCGGCGCGGTCGACGACCAGGATCATCGACCGCTGCGTCGGCAGGTCGCGCTCGGCGTTGTCGGGGACGTCGGCGAGCAGCTTGACCCCCGCGAGGCCCGCCGCATCGGAGACCGCTGCCATGAGGATGAACCGTCCCGTGTCGCCGGGCGTCGCCATCGAGGTGGGGCCGGGCTGGTGCGCCCCGCCGTCCGCGATCTCCGCGAACGCCCGCGCCACCGCTTCGAGGGTGGCGTCACGGTCGACGAGGGACTCCAGCTCGGACGCCCCGAGAAGCAGGGTCACGCGGTCACCCCTCCGGTGAGCTCGAGCCCGTCGGCGACGACGACGCCGCGGTAGAGCACGGTGCGATCGGGGGACCGGTCCATGACCGCCGCAGTGACCGTGTCACCCGACACGAGCACGAGGTCGGCCGGATCTCCCTCGGCGAGCCCCGGGCGGTCGGCCGCACCGTTCAGGCCCGGCGCCAGCCCCATGACGGAGCGGCCGCCGACCGTGGCGATCGCGACACAGTGCTCGATGTCCTCGTCGCGGCGGAAGCCGTTGGTGAAGGCGAGCTGCCACGTGCGGTCGAGCATGTCGGTGTTGCCGTAGGGCGACCAGTAGTCGCGCTGACCGTCCTGGCCGAGTCCGAGCCGGATGCCGTACTCGGCCAGCATCAGCGTCGGGAGCGCCGTCGGCGGGGCGATCGTCGCCATCGAGATGTCGAGCTCCCGCATCTCGTCGAGGAGCGGCCGCAGCTGCGCTTCGGGCAGACGGCCGAGGCCGTACCCGTGCGAGATGGTGACCCGCCCCTGCATCCCCGTCGCGCGGGTGCGCTCGATGATCAGCTCGGCCGAGAACTTCGCCAGCTGCTCGGGCTCGTGCAGGTGGATGTCGATCGGGGCGCCGTGCTTCTCGGCGATGCCGAAGACGATGTCGAGGTGGCGCACCGGATCGCGGTCGAGCGCACAGGGGTCGATGCCGCCCACGACGTCGGCGCCGCGTGCCATGGCCTCATCGAGCACGTCGGCCGATCCCGCCTCGCGCAGCAGGCCCGCCTGCGGGAACGCGATGATCTCGACGTCGCAGCGCCCGGCATTGGCCTCGCGCGCGGCGACGACCGCGTCGAGGCGTTCGTGGCCGGCGTCGACGTCGACCTGCGCGTATGTCCGGACGGCGGTCGTGCCGCGGGCGATCGCCCGCTCGAGGGTCGTCGCGACCCGCTCCTCGATCGAGACCTCGGCCTCGCGCCAGTTGCGGCGGTCGTTGAGCATCATGTTCCAGACGCCGGGCGAACCGGTGTGGGGGCGGAACGGCAGGCCGACGCGCGTGGAGTCCAGGTGCACGTGGACGTCGGCGAACGAGGGGATCAGGATCCGGCCCCGTCCGTCGACGACGTCCGCGGCGGTGGTGTCCGCGGTGCCGGGGGCGGCGGTGCCGATGATGACACCGCCGTCCACGATCACATCGGTGGTCGCGCCGCCCCAGGGACGGACGCGGGAGAGGATGGTGCGGGTCATTCGAAGCTCGTCTCGGTGAAGTCGTACAGGCCGTCGGCGCGCGGGGTCCACTGCAGCGACGATCCGGCGGCGAAGTTGTTGGCGGGGACGTACAGCGGCACGAAGTAGACCTGCTCGTTGCTGTAGCCGAGCAGCTCGGCGAAGACGTCTTCGCGCGCGGCGCCCTCGACGCCGCGCTGGCGCTCGGCGAGCTCGGTGGTCGCGGGGTCGAGTGCGTAGTTGTTGTTGCCCGCCGGCTCGTAGAAGTCGGTCAGGGGCAGGTCGCCGTCGAGGGTGGAGGGAGCCCACGTGTTCAGGTAGATGCCCTGCATCTCCTTGCCGCGGACCTTGAGCGTGTGGCTCTGCTGGTCGGCGCCGCGCATGTCGACGGCGATGCCGACGGTCTCGAGGTAGCCCTGGATGCTCTGGGCCACTTCGCTCGAGAGCGGGATGCGGCCATCGGTGGCGTAGTCGAAGGGGATCGGGGTGCCGTCGTACCCGGCCTCCGCGAGCAGCGCGCGCGCCGCCTCCGGGTCGTAGCCGATCGCCTCGACGTCGTCGGAGTAGCCCTCGACGGCGGGGGCGAGCATCGCCTTCGCCGGCTCGGCGAGTCCGGCCAGCAGCGAGTCGACGATCGCCTCCGTGTCGATCGCATGGCCGATGGCCTCCCGGACGCGGACGTCCTGGAGCGGGCCGGCCGTCGAGTTGGCGCCGAGGAAGACCACGCCGTTCGACAGGGCCGAGAACACCTGCGCGTTGCCGGCCGACTCGATGCTCGAGACCTGGGTCGGACCGATCTGGGCCACGTCGAGGTCGCCCGAGAGCACGCCGCTCGCACGCGACTCGGCGGACGAGACCGGCTGCAGCGAGATGGTCTCGATGGCGGGGGCCTCGCCCCAGTAGTCCTCGTTGCGGACGAGGTCGTACGAGACGCCCGGGGTGATGGAGTCGAAGACGTAGGGGCCCGATCCGATCGGCTCGCGGGCGTAGGCGTCGGGACCCATCTCCTGATAGGTGTCGGCCGGGACGATCGAGATGAGCGAGGTGTTGCGGGGGAACGCCGAGAAGGGCTGCTTCAGGACGAAGCGCACCGTCAGGTCGTCGACCTTCTCGACGCGGTCGACCGACGAGAGGTAGGCGTAGTTCTCGCCCGTCGGGTCGCCGAGGATCGTCTCGTACGAGAACACGACGTCGTCGGCGGTGATCTCCTCGCCGTTGCTCGCCGTGACGTCGGGCTGGAGGGTGAACTCCCACTCGGTCAGGTCGGCGTTCGCGGTCCAGTCGGTCGCGAGCTTGGGCACCATCTCGCCGTCGGCGGTGATCTTCACGAGCTGGTCGTGCGTGTGGAAGAACACCGACAGCACCACGAGAGCGCCCGAGCGGATGGGATCCATCGACGTCGGGTCGGTGGGCAGGGCGGCGGTGATGGATGTCTGGGCCGACCCCGAGGCGGAGCCGCCGGACGGGGAGTCGAACCCGCCGGCGCAGCCGGCGAGCACGAGGGCGCCGAGGGCGAGGAGGGATCCGCCGGCGAGGGCGCGCCGGGAGGTGTGTCGGGTCATGTGAGTGCCTTTCGAGCGGTGAGACGGGGAATGGCGTCGAGGAGGGTGCGGGTGTAGGGATGCTGCGGGTCGGTGAAGACGTCTTCCGTGGGGCCGTGCTCGACGATGCGGCCGCCCTCCATCACGACGACCCGGTCGGCGATGCCGCGCACCACGCCCAGGTCGTGCGAGACGAAGAGGTAGGCGAGCCGGTGCTCGCGCTGCAGGTCGCGGAGGAGGTCGAGCACTTGCGCCTGGATCGACACGTCCAGCGCCGAGACCGGCTCGTCGAGGAGCACGAGCGCCGGGTCGAGCGCGAGAGCGCGGGCGATCCCGACGCGCTGACGCTGTCCGCCGGAGAGACATCGGGGCAGCCGGTCGTCGAACGACGGGTCGAGGCCGACGCCCGCGAGCAGGTCGCGGACGCGGTCCGGGCTGTACGCGTGCCGCACGCGCAGCGGCTCCGCCACGGAGCCGGCGACGCTGACCCGGGGGTCGAGGGCCGACGAGGGGTCCTGGAAGACGATCTGCGCCCGTGCGCGCTCCGCGGCGGAACGCCCGGAGATGGCGGGTGCCGCGGCCGTGCCCGCGATCGTCACGCGGCCCGAAGCTGCCGGCGTGAGACCGAGGATCGCGCGCAGCAGCGAGGACTTGCCGCATCCGGACTCGCCGACCACGGCGAGGGTCTCGCCCGCCCGGATCCGCAGCGAGACGCCGTCGACCGCGCGCACGGTGCCACCGCGGCGGCCGGGGTACTCGACGACGAGGTCGGTCACCTCCAACGCGATCTCCGCAGCATCGTCGACCACCACGGTCGCCGCGCGGGCGGGCGGCTCGTGCGCCGAGGGGACCGCGGCGAGTAGCATCCGGGTGTACTCCTCGCGCGGGGCGGCGAGCACGTCGGCGGTCGCACCCCGTTCGACGATGCTCCCGGCGCGCATGACCGCGATGTCGTCGGTGTGCTCGCCCACGAGACCGAGGTCGTGCGTGATGAGCGCGAGCGCCGAGCCGGTGCGCTCGCGCACCTCGTCGAGCAGTGCCATGACCTGCGCCTGCACCGTCACGTCGAGCGCCGTGGTCGGCTCGTCGGCGATGAGCAGCAGGGGGTCGTGGGCGATCGCCATCGCGATCATCGCGCGCTGCCGCATCCCGCCCGACCACTGGTGCGGCCGGGCTGCGGCGCGCTCGGCGGCGTTGCGGACCCCGACCGACTCGAGGAGCTCCACCGCGCGCCGCCGGGCTGCGCCGCGTCCGAGGCCGGGCGCGTGGACCCGCACGGCGCTCGCCACCTGCGCGCCGACCGCGCGCAGCGGGTTGAGCGACGACATCGGGTCCTGGAAGATCATGGCCGCGACGCGGCCCCGGCTCGACCGCAGCTCGCGGTCCGTGAGCGCCGTGACGTCGCGTCCGTCGAGGAGGATCCGGCCGGACGTCACGCGAACGCCCTCGGGCAGCAGTCCCATCGTCGCGAGCATGGTGAGGCTCTTGCCCGACCCCGACTCGCCGACGATTCCGAGCGCGCGGCCGCGCCCGACGTCGAGCGATACGCCGGCCACGAGCGGCCGCGGGCCGGTGGGGGTGACGGCCTCGAGGGACAGATCCTCGATGGTCAGGACGGATGCGGTCATCGCCGGCCTCCCTTGCGCAGCAGGGCGCCGCGCGCCTCCGCGGTGAACTGCTGACTGACGAACTGGGCTCCCGCGACGGCGAGGAACATGACGAGTCCGGGCAGGATGACCAGCCAGGGGTCGGTCGACAGGTACTTCTGACCGTCGAAGATCATCGCGCCCCAGCTCGGCGTGGGCGGCTGGACGCCGAGCCCGAGGTACTCCAGCGACGCCTCGATGAGGACGATGGTGGCGATGTCCGTGGCGGCAATGATGAGGGTGTGCGGCCAGACGTTGGGCACCACGTGGCGCGTGATGGTCCAGAAGGTGTCGGCACCCTGCGTCAGCGGGGCGACGACGAAGTCCTGCCGTCGCAGCGCCGCCGTGATGTTCCGGGTCACGCGGGCGTAGCCGACCCACCAGGTGCAGCCGACGACGAGGATCGTCAGACCCGCGCTCGGTGAGACGACGGCGCAGATGGCGATGAGCAGCAGCACCACGGGCATCGCCAGCACCGTGTTCGACAGCACCGAGAGGCCGGCTTCGACCTTGCCCCCGAAGTAGCCGGACACGATCCCGACGGTCGTCCCGATGAGGGCGTTGAGGGCCACGATCGCGAGGGTGATCCCCAGGGTGACCGACGACGCCAGGGCCACCCGGCTGAACAGGTCGCGGCCGAGCGGGTCGGTCCCGAGGGGGTGGGCGGGGTCCGTGAACGGCGGCAGCAGAGCCCGCGAGAGGTCCTGCCCCATCGGATCGAACCCCGGCAGCACCGGGCGCAGCGCGGAGAGGGCGATGACGAGCCCGATCATGGTGAACCCGACGACGGCCGAGGGGCGCAGGCGCAGACGCGGCGGACGCGGGGCGGTCGCGGGTGACGCGGTGACGGGCGCGGGAGCGACGGGCGTGAGGGTCATGATTGAGCCGTCCGGGTGTCGATGCGGGAGACGAGGGTGTCGACCAGGGTGTTCACGAGCACGAACATCAGGGCCACGAACAGCAGGCCGGCCTGGACGATGGGGAAGTCGCGCTGGCTGACGGCGTCGGTCAGGAGGCTGCCGAGGCCGGGCCAGGCGAACACCACCTCGACGACGACCGTGCCGCCCAGGAGCCCGCCGAGGTTCAGGCCCGCCATGCCGAGCACGGGCGCGAGCGCGTTGGGAAGCATCTGGGTGAGCAGGATGCTCGCCCGGCTGTGCCCCTGCGCGAACGCGGTGCGGACGTAGTCCTGTTCGGCCTGTTCGCTCAGCGCGGCGTCGAGGAGGCGCAGGTACATGACGAACTGGCCCGTGGCGAGCGTGATGACGGGAAGCGCCAGGCTGGCGGGGCTCGTCCGGCCCAGCGAGGGCAGGACGCCCAGCAGGACCGAGAAGACCAGCACGAGCAGGAGAGCGAAGAAGAAATCGGGGACCGACTGCCGCACGGCACCGCTCCAGCCGACGATCGCTCGCAGCAGGCGGCTGCCGGTGAGCTGGATGGCGAGGGCGGCGATCAGCGCGAGGGCGAAGCCCGCGATGAAGGCCCAGAAGGCGAGTTCGACGGTCGCCGGGACGCGCTCGAGGACGAGGCCGAGGGCCGGCTCGTGCCGGCGGTACGAATCACCGAAGTCGCCGACGAACAGACCGCCGAGGAAGTCGAGGTACTGCACGATGACGGGCCGGTCGAAACCGAGGCGCGCGTTGAGCGCGTCGACGTCGGCGGTCGAGGCGTTGTCGGGCAGGAGCAGCGCCCCGGGCGCGCCGGTGAGGCGCCCGAGGACGAAGCCGACGGTCACCACCAGGAAGATCGTGGCGACGGCGAGGCCGAGGCGGCGGAGGAGAAAGGGGAGCACGAGCAGGACGCTATGGCACGGCGGCTCGCGGACCGGGCCGCGTAACGAACACGCAACACAACTCTTACGCTCGTGACACTTTGGCGTACCGAATCGTGCCTTCGAGCCGCTTTCAAGGCTTCAAATGGCCATCAGGGATACCAGATGGCGATTCCCGCCCCGACTGCCCGACCTGCCAGGATGGTCGGGTGGATGACGAGACGGATGCCGCCGGGCGGCGCATCGCACATGCCCTGCGGGAGCGGATCATCACCGGCGACATCGCGATGGGCGACAAGCTCGGCGAGCGTGACGTCGCCCTGCAGCTCGGAGTCTCGCGGGTGCCCGTCCGCGAGGCGCTGCAGCTGCTCGAGTCCGAGGGCTTCGTGTCGTCGTCGCACCGGCGGGCCGCGATCGTTCACACGTTCACGCTCGACGACGCCGTCGAGCTGTTCGACATGCGCATGCAGCTCGAGCCCTTCGCTGCATCCCTCGCCGCCCGCAACGCCGCGGCAGGCGCCGACACGACCCACCTGGTCGCCGCCCTCGAGGTCGCTCACGTCGCGCACGACGAGGACGCGCCGGCGTCGACCCGCAACTCCGATCTGCACGAGGAGATCTTCGCGCTCGCCGGACACCGCCTTCTGCTGCGGATGAGCGGCCAGCTCACGGGCCGCACACGCTGGCTCTTCCGCCTCACCCCGGAGCGCGACACGGAGCGCCGATGGGACGAGCACGACGAGATCGTCGAGGCCATCCTCGGTGGGCACGCGGATCTCGCGTTCGCGCTCGCAGCGGCCCACGTCGAGCGCGGGCGGGTCGAGTCGATGCCCCGTCTGGCAGAACGGCTGCCCGCCGAGCCCGTGCGACGTCGCCGTCGCGGCGCATCGAAGGGCTGACCGCGCGTCCGGCGCAGCCGATCAGTCGAGTGGCTTGCGCAGGAATATCTGGAAGGTGCCGTCGCCCTGCGGCACGCGCTCGGACTCGGCATACCCCTCGCGCTCGTAGAGGCGGAGGTTGGCTTCGCTGAGCGAGCCCGTGAACAGTTCGGCTTCGCGCGCACCGGCCTGCCGTCCGCGTTCCTCGACCGCGGCGAGCAGCGCGGTGCCGAGACCGGATCCCTGCTGGTCGGGGGCGATCGCGATGCGGCCGATGAGCAGCAGCTCGCCGTCGAGACGGGCGCGTGCCGCTCCGACGATGCGTCCGTCGTCGAGGGCGACGCAGCCGAGGTTCTCGTGCAGCTCGGCCCGGAGCTCGTCGAGGGTCTGGGTCAGGGGCGGCATGTCGGCCGCGTCGTAGATGAGGGCTTCGGACACGAACGCCGCGCGCTGCAGGGTCAGCACTTCACCCGCGTCGGCGGGGTCGATGGGGCGGATGTCGTGCTCGCGGGCCATCAGGCGGCCGTCTCAGGGTCGATGATGCCGTGGCGGACGAAGGCGTTCCAGATGCCGTCGTCGAGGACGCCGGTGGTGACCTCGCCGGCGATGCGCTGGAGGTGCGGGTCGGCTTCGGCCATCGCGATCGCGGTGCCGCAGACCTCGAACATCTCGACGTCGTTCCAGCTGTCGCCGATTCCGATGGCGTCGGCGGCGTCGCGGCCGAGATGGCTCAGCATCGCCTGGATGCCGGTCCCCTTGTTCGTGCCGCGCATACCGACCTCGCCGTTCGACCCGGTCGGCAGCGGCATGCTGCCCGGTATCACGTGGAACTCATCGCCGAGGGCTCGCTGGGTCTTCTCGACGGCGTCGGGGTCGGAGCTGACGAACACCGCTTTGGCGATGTGGTCGAGATCGGCCTCCTCGACCGGGGCGAAGCGCGGCGCGGCCACGACGTCCTCGGCGAGGGCCACGGTGGAGACGTCTTCAGCGTGACGGCGCCGGCGTTCGCTGATGAAGTCGGCGATGAAAGAGCGAACGCCCTCGCTCGCGTAGACCCCGGCGTGAGACTGGATGAAGTACCGCGTGCCCTGCTCGTCGAAGTAGGCCATGACGCGCTCGACGGCGGCGCGTGGCATCAGCTCGGCGAGCACCGTCTCGTCGCCGGAGACCGCGAGGGCCCCGCCGTTGGAGATGGCGCCGTCGAAGCCGATGTCGAGCACACGGGGGTTGATGTCGCCGGCGGCGCGTCCTGTGCAGAGGTAGACGAGGTGCCCGCGTTCACGCGCGGCGCGAACCGCTGCGATCGTCGAGGGGGCGATCGACTCGCCGTGCGCGAGGATGGTGCCGTCGACGTCGAGGAAGATGATGCGAGATTGCGACGTCACCCCTCCAGCGTAATGGGGCGATCTAGAGTGACGACATGTCCGACGTCGCGACCCCTCTGTCCGACCGGCCGCTGTTGCTGGACGGCGGTCTGGGGACGACCCTCGAGGCAGGAGGACACGACCTCTCCGGTGAGCTGTGGTCGGCGCGCGTGCTGTCGGAGGCTCCGGCGGACGTCCGCGCGGCGCACGCCCGTTTCGCCGCTGCCGGCGCAGACATCCTCACCACGGCGTCGTACCAGATCGGGTTCGACAACCTGGCCGCGGCGGGCTTCGACGCCGCTCGCACCCGCCGGCTGCTGGACCTGTCGGTGCGGGTCGCCCGTGAGGGCGGGGCTGAGGCGGGGCGGGAGGTGCGGGTGGCCGCATCCGTCGGGCCGTTCGGCGCGACGCGGGCGGACGGCAGCGAATACACCGGCGACTACGGTCACACCGCCGCCCAGCTCGAGCGCTGGCATCGTCGCCGTCTCGATGCGCTCGTCGCCGCCGAGCCCGACCTGCTGGCGGTCGAGACCATCGCCTCCCCGGCCGAGGCTGAGGCGGTCGCGCGTGCGGTCGAGGGCATCGGCATCCCGACATGGGTCGCGCTGTCGGCGGCGAGCACGGCGTTCGACGAGGCGTCGCTGCGCGAGACCCTCGTCGCGATCTCGCGGGTGCCGGGCGTCGTCGCCGTCGGGGTCAACTGCTGCCCGCCGGCCGCCGTGGCGTCGGCCCTGACGTCGGCCGCAGCCGTGCCGTTCGTCGTCTACCCGAACAGCGGCGAGTCGTGGGATGCCGATTCGCGCGTCTGGACCGGCGAACCGGGCCACGCGCTGGCCGAGGCCGAAGACTGGATCCGGGCCGGCGCGCGCATCGTGGGCGGATGCTGCCGCACCACGCCCGACGATATCGCCGCTCTTGCCCGCCGGCTCAGATGAGGCCGTGGCGGACGAAGGCGTTGTGGATCCCGTCGTCGTCGATCGCCGTCGTCACCTCGTCGGCGAGGGCCTGCACCTCCGGCGCGGCGTTGCCCATCGCGATCGCGGTGCCGCACACCTCGAACATCTCGGCGTCGTTCCAGTTGTCTCCGATGCCGATCGCGTCGGCGGGATCGACGCCCAGGTGGGCGAGCACCTCCAGGATCGCGGCGCCCTTGTTCACGCCGCGCGGCGCCACTTCGCCCGAACTGCCCTCCGGTAGCGGGATCGTGCCCGAGACGACGGCGAAGTCGGGGGCGAGCTCGGCGAGCAGGTCGGCGACCGCGTCCGCGTCGTGCCCGAGGATGACGGCCTTGGCGACCTCGGCATCCGAGAAGTGGACCTCGTCGTCGAAGGTCTTCATGCCGACGCTGAAGAATTCGAGCTCGTCGGGGTCGACCCCCGCGGCCCGGGCGTCGTCGGCGTGGCGGGCGCGGTCGCGCTCGAGCCGGTCCGCGAGCAGGTCCGGCAGACCGGGGCTCGCGAACATACGGTCGAAGGACTGGTAGTACCAGTGGATGCCGCGTGCCTCGAACGCGGCGCTGAGGCGCGCGACCTCGGCGGCGGTCATGAGTCGCGAGACGATCAGCTCGTCGCCCACGCCGGCGAACGCGCCGCCGTTCGTGACGGCGCCGTCGAAGCCGATGTCGAGGATGCGGCCGCGCAGCTCGGCCATGCCGCGGCCCGTGCTCAACAGCACGAGGTGGCCGTTCTCGCGCGCGCGGCGGACGGCGGCGACGGCGGACTCGGGCAGGTGGGTGCCGTCCTGCAGGAGCGTGCCGTCGACATCGAGGAAGACGGCGCGGCGGCGGAAGTCGGACGAAGTCATGCGATCCCCTCTCGGATGCGGAGAAGGGCGCGGTCGCGGGCCAGAAGGAGGGCCCCGCGACCGCGCCCGGTCGGGTCGGCGTCTCAGCGGGTGAGCGAGGCGCCGTTGGTGCGGATGACCTCGGCGTACCAGCCGAACGACTTCTTCTCGTAGCGCTCGAGCGTGCCCGAGCCGTCGTCGTTGCGGTCGACGTAGATGAAGCCGTACCGCTTGCTCAGCTGCGCGGTCGAGGCGCTGACCAGGTCGATGCAGCCCCACGAGGTGTAGCCGAGCACCTCGACGCCGTCGGCGATCGCTTCGCCGACCTGCACGAGGTGGTCGTTGAGGTAGGCGATGCGGTAGTCGTCGATGACCGTCTTGACGCCGTCGACCTCGACGAGCTGGTCTTTCGCGCCCAGACCGTTCTCGACGATGAACAGCGGCTTCTGCCAGCGGTCCCAGAACTGGTTGAGCACGAGGCGCAGGCCCACGGGGTCGATCTGCCAGCCCCACTCGCTCGCCTCGAGGGTCGGGTTCGGAACGCCGCCCATGATGTTGCCCTCGCCGGTGACCTTCTTCGCGGGGTCGGCGGTCGCGGCGACCGACATGTAGTAGCTGAACGACACGAAGTCGACCGTGTTGGTCAGGTCGTCGCGGTCCTCGTCGGTGATGTCGAGCTCGATGCCCTTCTCCGCGAGGGTGCGCAGGAAGTACCCGGGGTAGGCGCCGCGGGTGTGCACGTCGCCGTAGACGAGGTTCGAGTGGTCGAACGACATGACCTCCAGCGCGTCTGCGGGCGACGGCGAGAGCGGATACACGGGCATCGACAGCACCATGCAGCCGATCTGCGCGTTCGGGGCGACCTCGCGTGCGATGCGCGTCGCGCGGGCCGAGGCCACGAGCTCGTGGTGCATCGCCTGGTAGAGCTGCTGCTCGGTCAGCTCGTCCTTCGGGGTGTTGATGCCGCCCGACATGAAGGGGGCGTGGAGGAGGGAGTTGATCTCGTTGAAGGTCAGCCAGTACTTCACCCGGGCGCCGTAGCGCTCGAAGAGGGTGCGCGCGTAGTTCTCGTAGAAGGCGATGAGGCGGCGGTCGGTCCACCCGTCGTAGGTCTCGGCGAGGTGGAGCGGCGTCTCGTAGTGCGAGATGGTGACGAGCGGCTCGATGCCGTGCTTCTCGAGCTCGTCGAGGACGCGGTCGTAGAAGGCGAGGCCCTCTTCGTTGGGCTCGGTCTCGTCGCCCTTCGGGAAGATGCGGCTCCACGCGATGGAGAAGCGGAAGGTCTTGAAGCCCATCTTGGCGAAGAGGGCGATGTCTTCTGCGTAGCGGTGGTAGAAGTCGATGCCGACGAGCTTGAGGTTGTCGGGGGTCGGCTCGTCGGTGCGGGCGCCGACGATGCCGCGGGGCATGACGTCCTGCACCGAGAGCCCCTTGCCGCCTTCGTCGTAGGCGCCCTCGAGCTGGTTCGCGGCGGTCGCTCCGCCCCAGAGGAATCCGTCGGGGAAGGTGGTGGTGCTCATGGCTCTCTCGTTTCGTATCGCTTGGCCCGCAGGTGGCGGGACTGTGTATCGCTGGTCCCGCGGCTGGCGGGACGGGTGGGGGAGGGGGCGCGGTCCGGTTCCGCGCCCCCTCCGCGCGGGGTGTCGGTCAGTTCGCGAGCGCGGACTCGACCGAGACCGCCGTGAACAGCGGCTCGCCGTGCGCGATCGGGCCGGACGCCTGGCCGGCCAGAGCGGGGTACAGCTCGCCGTTGGTGACGATGACGGGCGTCGTCAGGTCGTAGCCCGCACGCTCGATCGCGTCGCCGTCGAACTCGACGAGCAGGTCGCCCGCCTTGACCTCCTGGCCGGTGGTGACCTTGACGTCGAAGTGCGCGCCCGCGAGCCTCACCGTGTCGATGCCGATGTGGATGAGCACCTCGGCGCCGTCGGCGTGACGGAGGCCGATCGCGTGACCGGTCGGGAACGCGGCTGCGACGGTTGCGTCGAACGGGGCGTACACGGCGCCCGAACGCGGCTTGATCGCGACGCCGTCACCGAGGCTGCCCTCGGCGAAGGCGGCGTCGGGAGTCTCGCTCAGCGGCACGACCGTGCCGTCGACGGGGCTCAGCACGACGACGTCGTTGCCGGATGCCGCGGGGGCCGCGGCCGGTGCGGCATCCTCTTCCGGCTCCGTGAATCCGACGATCGCGGTGAGCAGGAACGGGATGACGATCGCGGCGGCGAGTCCGATGATCAGCATGACCATGTTGCCGTTGCCGAACAGGGCCGGGAGGGCCAGCCCGGAGGGCACGACGAACGCCGTCGAGAACACGCCGCCCATCGCGATGATGGCGCCACCGATCACACCGCCGACGATGCCGAAGGCGAAGGGGCGCTTGAGCGGCAGGTTGATGCCGTAGATGGCGGGCTCGGTGATGCCGGCGAGGAAGCCCGAGAGCGTTGCGGGGGCGGCGAGCGACTTGAGGTTCTTGTTGCGGGCGCGCACCCACACGCCGGCGACGGCAGCGGCCTGCGCGAGGACGGCCGCGAACACGGGGCCGATGAGCAGGATCTGACCGGTGGTCTGGTACTCCAGCGTGAACAGCGGCACGAGGCCCCAGTGCAGACCGAAGATGACGAAGACCTGCCAGAAGCCGCCCATGATGGCGCCGCCGGCCCACGGCGCGTTCTCGAAGACCCAGCCGATGCCGTTGCCGAGCGCGCCGCTGAGGATCGCGGAGATCGGACCGATGACGACGAAGACGATCGGGACGGCGATGAGCACGACGATCATCGGGGTGACGAAGCGGCGCACCGCGCCCGGGAGCTTCGCGTAGAGGAACTTCTCGGCGTGGCTCTGCAGCCAGACGATCACGATGATCGGGATGACGCTCGAGACGTAGGTGACCATCGTGAAGGGGATGCCGAAGAAGGTCAGGCCCTCGACCCCGACGAGCGGGGTGATGGTCGGGTAGAGCAGCGCTGCCGCGATCGCGAAGGCGGTGAACTCGTTGGCCTTGAAGTAGCGCGCCGCGGTGAAGGCGAGCGCCATCGGCAGGAAGTTGATGAGGCCGTCCGACAGGGCGTTGAGCACCGCGTAGGTCGAGTTGTCGGTGGTGATCCACCCGAACGTGACCGCCGCAGCGAGGAACGCCTTGAGCAGACCGGTGCCCGCGAGGGCCCACAGCAGCGGCGTGAAGATCGCCGAGATCATCGAGATGAAGCGGTTGAAGAGGTTGCCCTTGGGGCCCTCGGATGCCGCGGCGTCGGAGCCGGCGCCGAACTTCGAGATCTTGCCGATCTCGGCGAACACGTCGGGGACGTCGTTGCCGATGACGACCTGGTACTGGCCGCCGGCCTGGGCGACGGTGACGACGCCGGGCACGGCCTTGACGGCGGCGGTGTTCGCCTTCGACTCGTCCTTCAGCACGAAACGCAGACGCGTCGCGCAGTGGACGAGGGAGTTCACGTTCTCCTCGCCGCCGACGCCCTCCAGGACGCCGGCCGCGGTCTTCGAGTAATCCATCGGGACTGCTCGCTTTCTGCCGCAGCATCGCGGCACTCGGGTGGAGGAAGCCGCCGCATCCCGTTTCCGGGCAACAAAAAAACCTGAACTCGTTCACCGCCGATCAAAGCGATGTGAGTTCAGGTTTTGCCCGCTGCCGCGGTAACAATCCGGAGACTTCCACAGGGCAGCGACGCCCTGCGAGGGTCACAGTACCACGCGTGTAGTGTCTTCGCCAGTGCCGTTCGCCCCGACCTGCGTCGCGAGGCGCTCGACGTGGACGATGACGTAGAGCAGCTCCTCGTCGGTCAGCTCCGACTCGGTCGCGGCGCGGACGTAGGCCTTGACCTCCTCCGCGATCGCGTACGACCGGGGATAGCTGTGCTTGGCGAACTCGAAGAACGAGGTGTCAGCGCTGCGCAGCATCGTCTTGGAGACGAGGCGCTGCAGCAGGAATTGGATGTGCAGGATGAAGCGCGCGTAGTCGGGGCTGTCGGTGTCGAGCTTGACGCCGAGGCCGTTCTCGACCGTCATGACGACGTGCTGCAGACGGCGGAAGAGAAGGGCCGCCGTGCCGTTGGGTTCGTCACGGGTCGCGTTGAGCAGGTGCATCGTGAGGAACACGGCCTCTTCGTCGGGCAGCTCGCGATCGAGCGACTCGGAGATCGCGGTGGCCATGCGCTGCGCCGCGGAGAACTCGTGGGGATGCAGCACGCGCAGTTCGGGCATGTTGGTCGCGGGGATCCGGATGCCGTTGTCGAGCCGTTCGAGCACGAACTGGATGTGATCGATGACGGCCATCGTGAAGAACCGGTCGAGGTGGTGGCCGAGACGGCGCTCGGCCTCGTCGACGGCGCGAGTGACGGCTTCGACGACCGGATAGGGAACGTCGGTCAGCAGCTGCCGCTCGCGGTCACCGGCATCCCCCGCATCGAGGATGAAGGTCTTCTCGACCTTGTCGGGGTCGAGGGTGTCGGAGGGCTTCAGCTGGAATCCGAGTCCGCGCCCCATGAGCACGCGCTCGCGGCCGTGCTCGTCGAGGGTGATGACGACGTTGTTGTTCAGCACCTTGTGCACGACGGTGCCGCGCGGGGGCGGAGCGACGTCGTCGAGGTTCATGGCTGAAGTCTAGGGCGGGAGGGGTCGAGGCCGCCCGGCACGGCGAATGCCGGCGGCCAGCCTTCGCGCAGCCGGCGCCGGTACCCTGGATCATATGACCGATTCTGATCCCGTGCGCGAGACCGCGTCGTCCGTGCGCGAGACCGCGTCGCGCGTGCGCTCCACCAAGCCGCGCCAGGTGCGCCCCGCGACCGAGGGGTGGTCGCAGCAGAAGGACGAGTCCGGTCGCCCCCTCCTCCAGTTCGCGAGCCCGAAGCGCGGCAAGCCGCCCGTCCACCTCGCCGACCTCACCCCCGAGCAGCGCGTCGAGAAGGTCAAGGAGCTCGGCATGCCGGGCTTCCGGGCCAAGCAGCTCGAGAAGCACTACTTCCGTCACTTCACCTCGGATGCCGCGGAGATGACCGACCTGCCCGCCGCGGGGCGCGACGAGCTCGTCGCGGGTCTGCTGCCGCCGCTGCTGACCGAGGTGCGCCGACTCGAGACCGACCGCGGCGACACGATCAAGTTCCTGTGGAAGCTCCACGACGGCGCCCTCGTCGAGTCGGTGCTGATGCGCTACACCGGCCGCATCACGCTGTGCGTGTCGAGCCAGGCCGGATGCGGCATGAACTGCCCGTTCTGCGCGACGGGCCAGGCGGGCCTGACCCGCAACATGTCGGCCGCCGAGATCATCGAGCAGGTGGTCCGGGCGAACCGTCTCATCGCGGACGGCGGCCTCGGCGATCCCCGCAAGGTCGGGCACGAGGGCGAGCGCGTCACGAACATCGTCTTCATGGGCATGGGCGAGCCGCTGGCGAACTACGCCCGCGTCATGCAGGCGGTGCGCACGATGGTCGACAAGGATCACGGCATCGGCATGAGCGCCCGCGGCATCACGGTGTCGACGGTGGGCCTCGTGCCCGCGATCCAGAAGCTGACGAAGGAGGACATCCCCGTCACCTTCGCTCTCTCGCTGCACGCCCCCGACGACCAGCTGCGCGACGAGCTCATCCCCGTCAACTCACGCTGGAAGGTCGACGAGGCGCTCGACGCCGCGAAGGCCTACTTCGATGAGACGGGCCGGCGGGTGTCGATCGAGTACGCCCTCATCAAGGACATGAACGACCACGCGTGGCGCGCCGACCTCCTCGCCGAGAAGCTCAACGCCCGCGGTCGGGGGTGGGTGCACGTGAACCCGATCCCGTTGAACCCCACGCCCGGTTCGATCTGGACCTCCTCCGAGCCCGAGGTGCAGGACGAGTTCGTGCGACGGCTCAACGAGGCCGGCATACCGACGACTCTCCGCGACACGCGCGGCAAGGAGATCGACGGCGCATGCGGTCAGCTCGTGGCGACCGAGGACGACCAGCGCGCGGCCGACACCGTTCCTGCGGGTTGAGGTCATAAGACGCAACTCCGGCCCGTCCGGACCCACCGGGAGGTAGCGTTTTCCCATGGTTGAGTATCGCTACCTCGGCAACAGTGGATTCAAGGTCTCGGAGATCACGTACGGCAACTGGGTGACGCATGCGTCGCAGGTGGAGAACGACGCGGCCATCGCGACCGTCCACAAGGCGCTGGACCTCGGCATCACCTCGTTCGACACCGCGGACGCTTACGCGAACACGGCAGCGGAGGTCGTCCTCGGCGATGCGCTGAAGGGCCAGCCCCGCGAGACGCTCGAGATCTTCACCAAGGTGTACTGGCCGACCGGCCGCAAGGGCCCGAACGATCAGGGGCTTTCGCGCAAGCACATCTTCGACAGCATCAACGGATCGCTCCGCCGTCTCGGCGTCGACTACGTCGACCTCTACCAGGCGCACCGGTACGACTACGAGACGCCGCTGGAAGAGACGATGCAGGCCTTCGCCGACATCGTCCGTCAGGGCAAGGCGCTCTACATCGGCGTCAGCGAGTGGACCGCCGAGCAGCTGCGCGAGGGGCACGCCCTGGCGAAGCAGCTCGGTTTCCAGCTCGTGTCGAACCAGCCGCAGTACTCGGCGCTGTGGCGCGTCATCGAGGGCAAGGTCATCCCCACCTCGCAGGAGCTCGGCATCTCGCAGATCGTCTGGTCGCCGCTCGCGCAGGGCGTCCTGACCGGCAAGTACCAGCCCGGTCAGCCCGTGCCCGAGGGGTCGCGCGCGACCGACGAGAAGAGCGGCGCGAACTTCATCAAGCGCTTCTTGAACGACGAGGTGCTCACGGCCGTCCAGAAGCTGAAGCCGATCGCCGACGAGGCGGGCCTCACCGTCGCGCAGCTCTCGCTCGCGTGGGTGCTCCACAACGAGAACATCGCGGCGGCGCTCGTCGGCGCCTCGCGCCCGGAGCAGCTCGAGGACACCGTCAAGGCCTCGGGCGTCAAGCTCGAGCAGTCGGCGTACGACGCGATCAACGACGCCCTCGCCGGCGTCGCGGTGACCGATCCGGCCGAGACCGACAACGTCTCGCCGAAGACGCGCCCGGCCTGATCCGGGCTGATCGTGGTCACGACGAGCGCCGGCATCCTGCCCTACCGCATTGCTGCGGACGGCACGGTGTCGGCGCTCGTCGCACACATGGGCGGGCCGTTCTGGTCGGCCAAGGATGCCGGAGCCTGGTCGATCGTCAAGGGCGAGTACGACCCCGACCGCGAGGCGGCGCTGGACGCGGCCCGCCGCGAGTTCCGCGAAGAGCTCGGGCTCGAACCGCCCGAGGGCGAGTACGCCGAGCTGGGCACCTTCTCGTACTCGTCGGGCAAGCGCATCACGGTGTTCGTCGTCGACGGCGCCGATCTCGACGTCTCGGGTGCGGTTTTCGGGGAGTTCGAGATGGAGTGGCCGCCGCGGTCAGGGCGTACGGCATCCTTTCCGGAGGTCGACCGCGTCGAGTGGGTCGACCTCGGCCGCGCCCGCGAGCTGCTCGTGAAGGGTCAGCGACCGGCCCTCGACCGGCTCGACCAACTCCTGGATGGGGAGAACTCCCCATCGCCGTGACCGCCCGAGTGTTCCTATGCTGTTCCACGACAACCTGGGGGGACCGCAATGGCCGACGGCGTAGACATTCCGCTCGACTCGATGCAAGCGCTCAGCGATGCGCTGAGCGACATCATCGCCGAGTTCGAGGACGCCGGCTCGCGCACCGGTGACCTGGTGGGTGCGATCGGCAACCCCCAGGGCGACAGTCGTCTCGCCCGTGCCGCCGAGGACTTCGAGTCCGAGTGGGACGACAAGCGCGAGACCCAGCGTCGCAACCTCGAAGAGATGAAGAAGCGCCTCGACGACGCCCGCGAGGGCTGGGAGCAGGCCGATCTGGAACTCGCGCAGAGCATGGAGTCCGCCGAATGACCGAGAACTCGTTCATCTACTCCCGCGAGGAGATGCCCTCGACGCCGGGTCGTCGGCGGGTGCGCAAGATCGAGGGTGATCCCGGTGCGATCAGCGCACGGGCTGCCGACATCGAGTCGCTCGGCGACAAGATGGCTCGTGCGGCGGCGACCCTTGAGCGGTTCGCCGACGGCACCGTGGGCCGTGGCGAGTCGTTCGAGGCGGTCCGCGAGCAGGCGAAGGAGGTCTACGAAGACCTGCAGACGGCGGCTCGCCGGTACCGCCCCAGTGGCACCGCGCTGGCGGCGTATGCGACCGCGCTCAGCACCGTCCAGGCCGACAGCGACTGGCGGGTCGACGGAGCGAACCGGACGTGGCCCGAGGTCAACGAGGCATCGCGCGCCCTGAGCGGTGCGGAAGCCGACCAGCACGAGTTCGACACCCAGGAACGCCTGCATCCCGACGTCGAGCAGACCGGCACGCGCCCCAGCACCGCCGGCGCGCAGGCAGCGTTCGATGCCGCGGTGTCGTCGTGGGAGGCCTACTGGGGAACCTACGACGCGCCTGTCGAGACATGGGAGTCGGCCTACGACACGGCCGTCAACAGCCTCGAGCGCACCAACGCCGACGGCGTGTCCGACAGCTTCTGGGACAACTCGATGCCCTTCGTCGAGGCCATGCTCGACGTTCTGCTCGTCGTCGGCGTGATCTTGCTCGTGGTCGCTTTCCTCGTGACCGGCCCACTTGCATTGCTTGCCGGTGTGCTGGCCGCAGTGGCTGGAGTGCTGAGCCTTCTCGGCGAGATCGCCAAGCTGAACGCCGGGCGCGGTGACTGGCAGAGCGTCGCACTCGCCGCCGTCGGCATCATCCCCTTCGGCAAGCTCGCCAAGCTGGGGGACCTCGCTCAATTCGCGGGGGCAGGCGCCCGGTTCCCGCGGCTCAGCGGTGCATTTCGTCTCGGCGGGAGCGAGTTCGCCGACCTCCATACGTCACTGAACCAGTTCCTCACCAGACGCATCCCCGATCTATTCACCGTGCACGGCCTGAACTCGCAGAATCTCATGCGGGTCGTGAACATGCCCGCCTACCTCGCGCAGGGCAATCGCTGGGTCGGCGGGTGGAGGGCTGGGTGGAACGCCCTCGCTGGCAACCCGACAAACCTGCCGGAGGCTCTCGGCGGCTCTATCGACGTGATGCTCGACGTCATCGGGATCGCCAAGGATGGTAGCGAACGTCTCACCTCGCTCGCGCGATAAGCTCGGCAGCTGTACCGCGTTCGGTCGTCCGCCGGGGGAGGCTGACATGTCATCGCATGTTTCCGAGATAGTCCTGCGCGCTGACCCCGCGATCTGGAGTCCCGTGCCCCACGCTCACGCGGAGGTAAACAATTGGATCGCCGCCCGGGTGGCCAGCGCCCCGGCAGATACTGCTAGACATGTCGAGGACGCCGCCCGGCTTGCGCTCTATGCAACGCTCGGCAGCGAGCTCAGCCTCGCGCTGCTGCTCACCGTGCCATCGTCGGGGATCTACGGAATGCTGGGGGTGCTCGGGGTCGCCGGTGCCCCCGCGCCCTCGAATGCGGAGGAAGCGCGCGATGTCGCCGAAGCGCTGCTCCCTTCGCCTTGGGGCGCGGAGATGTTAGCGGTGGATCTCGGCACCGCCCGTGGGTGGCGTGCGACCGTGCTGGACCCGGTTCAGCGCGACGACGATGGCGTCGCCCTGCCGCAGACCGTGTCGACGGCGTACGTCTTGGACGTCGATGGTCGCTGTGTCGTCGCTGCACTCTCGCCGCTCGCACCCCTTGCGGCGGCTGCGGCTCAGGTGCTGGCGCAGCGCGCGCTCTCGACTATCGACGTATCCGAAAGGTCTGAGGTATGACAGATACGCAGCTGATGGCGCAGCTCGCCGCCGTGCGCGCGGAGATCGCGCCGGCACTGCCCCGGAACGTGGAACCGCACATCGTCGAACTCGCGGCTTTCAGCGCCGTTGGCGAGCGCGAGCTCGCGCTAAGAGTGTGGCACGAAGCTCGCGAGGCGGCGGAGGAGGCTCGTCGCGCGATGCGACGTCGTCTGCGCGAACGGCACGGCGCGAGACACCCGGGCGGGTGGCCGCTCACGGTGCTGTTCGTCGGTGCGCTGTGCGCGGCGGTGGCGGCCGCCCTCGCCAGCGGCGTCCGGTTCGACCCGGAAGACACGGCGACCGTCACCGTCGTGCTCGCAGGTGTCGCGGCCGCGACCTGCGTCGTCGTCATGGTCGCGGCCCGCGGGCGCGCCCTCAACCGCGCAGTCATCCGCATACATGGTGTTGTCACAGTCGGCCTCCTCGCAACAGCGGCTTTCGCGATGAGCCGGGACTCCGGTCCGCTGACGCCGGTTGTGCTCGTCGCTGCTTTCGTCGGGGTCGTTGGATTCGTCATCGTGCTCGTTGCCCGGGCGCGCAACGCCGCAGACACCGAGGCTGTCGACACCGCGGCGAACGTTGGGCTTGCCGAGACGCTGCCCGAGGTGGAGGCGGTATCGCTGCGGCTGCGCTCCGAGGTCTCGGCCGCCCTGCCGCCCGAGCGTGCACGCCGAATCGTGGAGCTGCGGACCGCGACGCTCGAGGGGCTCTCGGCGCAAGGCATCTTGATCGAGCCCGTCGATTCCCGGACTCCCGCGGGCGGAGTGATCATCGATGCCATGCTCGCCGCCTGGGTTCCGGACGTCATGAATGACGAGATCTGACTGCGCTGACGTGAACGCGGTGTCGGACGAGCAGGTCGAGACGCTGGTCGCGCGCGCCAAGCCCCGCGTCGAGTCGGCCATGGCCCTCCCGCAGTTCACACCCGGCATGGCCGAGGTCAACGTGTTCGATGTCGCCGGCCAACGGGCCGTGGCCGATTGCGCGTCGGACGCGGTTCGCGACCTCGGCTCCGAAGCGGTGCGGCGGGCCAAGAGCGGACTCGTCCGCGATTTCGGCGCGCGTAATCCCGAGCGCGGCTGGATCGGTTTCGCGATGTTCCTCTCCGTCGTGGCGAGCGTGCTGGCGGCCGCCTTCGCGTCGGGCATCCGGTCCGATCCGGCTGACGTGGCGATCGTGGCCACCATCCTCGCCGTGGTCGGCGCCCTCGCGAACGCGATCTCACTCGCGGCCTCGAGGCTGCGACCGCTGAACCGGTTCGTCCTGCGCATGCAGCTCGTGACCTGCGTCGCCCTGGCGGCCGCGGTGGCGCTGAGCTTCTCCCATGGGCTCGTCTGGCCGGCTACGGCGCAACTCGTGTGCCTGATCGTCACGGTCATCGTGGGCATCGTCATCGTCGTCGTACGCGGGCGTGACGCCGAGGCGACCGAAGAGATCGACCTCTGCGTCGAGCGCGCCTATCTGAGCGCCATCGACGAGGTGGAGGCGGGGGCGCGGGAAGCGCAGTAACGGCTGGATGCCGAACTCGATCCAGGCGCCGCTGCGGTGATCCTGCGCGTCCGCACGGTGCTGTTCGCCGACCTCGGCAAACGGAATGCCGCTCTCGCCGCGTTCGACCCGTCCGCACCGGTCGGTTCGGCGCTCATCGCCGCGAAGACCGACCCGGATCGCTGGCTTCCGGCTGCGCTCGCCAAGACGCGGAAGCGGCCGGCCCGCTAGTCCTCACCGGTGCCCGCCACGGTGCGAGGCACCCGGGCGGGTGGCCGCTCGCCGTGCTGTTCGTGGGAGCGCTGTGCGCGGCCGTGGCCGCCGCTCTCGGCCGCGGTGCGCGCTTCGAACCCGACGACATGGCGACGGCGACCGTCGGGCTTCTCGTGGCGGCCGGCTTCACGATGAGCCGGGATGCCGGACACTCGACGCCGGTGGTGATCGTCGCGGCTGTCGTCGGGGTCGTCGGGTTCGTCGTCGCGCTCGGGCCCGCGCGTGCGCGCCGCATCGTCGAGCTGCGTACGGCGACGCTCGATGCACTCGCCGCGGAGGGCATCGCGCTCGAGCCCATCGATCCGCACGTGCCGGCCGGCGGCGTGATCATCGACGCTCTGCTGGCCTCGTGGATCCCCGAGGTGGTGCGCGATGCGATCTGACACAGCCGGCTCGATAGGCTGGCACCCCCGACGGAAGGAAACCCCATGTCGCTGCGCGCGGAGCTGATCGGTGAGACCGTGAGCGAGCCGTCGTTCGCGGTGCTCCTGCCCACCGGCTGGGAGGCTCACACGCCCGACTTCGCATCGGTGGATGAGCGTGTCGACGCTGCCGTCGCGGCGCTCCCGGTCGCTTCCCGAGGTGCGGTGCTGGCGGCGCTGCGCGAGACGGTGGCTTCGGCCCGTGCCGAGGCGACGCGTGCCGACATCATCCGGGTCTTCTCGCCGTCGCAGGCCGGCGAGGACGACGCGATCCCGGTCTCGCTCGTCGCCTCGTGGCTCATCGCACCCGCGGGTGCAACGGCATCCGATCTGGGGGCGACGATGGTGCAGCGCTACCGGGCACGGCCGCTCGACGAGCGCGGGACGATCCTGAAGTGGTCTGCGGCGAAGACCTCCACGATCGAGGGTGCGGAGGTGCGCACTGCAGGTCACGGCTATCTCATCCGCGTGCCCGACGAGCAGAAGCGAGCGCTCGTCTTCCGATCGACGATCCTCCAGCGTGTGGACGGCACCGAGATCCCCGACGACGGCATCGATGCGATGGAGCTCGTCTGCGACGCGATCGTTGCGAGCGTGCGCTGGAGGAAGCGCGCCTGACGGTGACGGACGAAGAGTCGATCAGAGTCGCATCCGAAGCCGCGCGTCGCAACGTACGCGGAAGCCTCGGTTCGCGGTCATTCCACCCGCGCGACGCGGAGATGCTGGTATTCGACGCCGCCGGTCAGCGGGCGCACGCTGTGGAGATCTGGCACGCCGCTCGCGCGATCGGCGAGGAAGGCAACAAGTCGGCCCGCGCCGAGCTGCGCCGCCGCTACGGCGGTCGGGCGCCGGGCGTCGGGTGGATCGGGTGGGTGCTGGTGTTGGCTGCGATCTGCGCCGCCCTGGCGCTCGTCATGTCCACAGGCTTCCGCGTTCCCGCGAAGAACCTGGAGGGGGTCGTCGTCGCGTTGAGTGTCGCCGCTGCCGTCCTGATTGCGGTGACACTCGTCGGCGCGGCAGCGCTCACGCTCGGTCGCGGCGCCGTCGTCGGCGGCGCCATCGTCGCGTCGGCGGCGCTCGTCGCTCTGGCCGCGCTGGCCACGGTGCAGGACCGAGCGGCCGACCTCCAGCGGCAGACCGCCGACCGGCTGGGCCCTGAGCTTGCGGCCGCGATCGTGCGGATCCGCACTGCGGCGTTCGCCGAGGCGCCCGTCTCGCCCCACGGTCTCGATCTGGCGCGCTACGACGATGCGGTTCCCGCCGGTGGCGTGATCATCAGCGACTTCGCGGACCCCCGGGTCTGGCTGCCCCGCGCCCTCGCCGACAAGCTGTGACTCAGGGTCAGCGCTTCTTCTTCGGCGCCTCCGAGACGTCCAGCTTCTCGTGCAGCCCGCCGAGCGATGACCAGGCACTGGCGGTGCCCTTCGCGGCGTGCTCGGCGCCGCGCACGGCTCGCTCGTCGGCCCATTCGTTCAGGACGTGGCCGCGGTGTCCCCGGACGTGCTCGAGGATGACGTCGGGCAGGCCGCGCGCACGGCGGGCGTCGCGGGCGGCGATGAGCTGCTCGAGGATGTCGCGGTTCTTCGTCGGCGCGCCGGTCGAGGTCTTCCAGCCACGGCGGCGATGGCCGTCCATCCACGATGCGTATGTGTCGATCGCGTACTTGGAATCGGCCTGAACGACGAGCTCGCGGACGTCGGGGTGGTCCTCGATCGCCTTGAGCAGACCGAGGAGTTCGCCGATGTTGTTCGTGCCCTGCGGGATCGCTCCGGCGGCCCAGTGGCCGTCCTCGCCGACCCAGGCCCAGCCGGTCGGTCCGGGATTGCCCTTGCAGGCGCCGTCGGTGGCCACGGTGTATCGGTCGGAACTCACTCGGGCAAGGGTACCCGGGGCCCGGCTTGATGCGATTTCTGTATACGTTCACGTTGGATTCCGGTGATATGGGCCCGTTTGCGTGCTCTTGTGTATACAATCGCCGCATGGCGGCCGAGGGTGGAGCACGAGCGGGAGAGCGCGCGTACGCCGCTCTGCTGACCGAGATCCAGAACGGCGACCTCGCGCCCGGCGCGGTGCTCGGCGAGGTGGAGCAGGCGACCCGGCTGGGCGTCAGCCGCACGCCGCTGCGCGAGGCCCTGCGGCGGCTCGCGGCCGACGGCCTCGTGCGTCAGGCTTCGCCGCGGGTGACGGTCGTCGCCGACATCGATCGCGACGACATCCGATCGCTCTTCGAGGTGCGGCGTGCGCTGGAAGAGACCGCCGCACGGCTCGCGGCATCCCGGGGCGACGCCGCGCTGTTCGCCGAACTCGCCGCGGCGTTCGAGCGCACGGCGCAGCCTGAGGCGCCAGCCGCGGGCGACCCGGACGCGTACTACGCGCTCATCGCACGCTTCGACGCCGCCCTCGACGACGCGGCCGGCAATGCCTACCTGACGTCGGCGCTCACGAAGGTTCGCGCTCACCTCGTGCGGGTCCGGCGCCTCGCGCGCGACAACCCCGCGCGGCTCGCCGCGTCGATCGGGGAGCACCGGCTCATCGCGAGCGCGATCGCCGCCCGCGACGCCGACCTCGCGGCCCACGCGACCCATGTCCACCTGCACAACGCCCTGACCAGCATCCTCGACTCCCTGGAGGCATCCGCATGACCGTCAGCCATCACGTCCGCGTCCACCGCAGCGACGAGGAGCTCGCACGCGAGGACCAGCTCGCCTGGAAGATCGCGGAGGTCGCCGTCGACCCCGTCGAGGTCGAGCCCGAGGTCGTCGACATGATCGTGAACCGCATCATCGACAACGCCGCCGTGGCAGCGGCATCGCTCACCCGGGCGCCCGTCAGCTCGGCCCGCGCGCAGGCGCTCGACCACCCGGTCTCGCGGGGCGGCGCGGGGGCGAGCGTGTTCGGCGTGACCGACCGCACGAGCCCCGAGTGGGCCGCGTGGGGGAACGGCGTCGCGGTGCGCGAGCTCGATTACCACGACACCTTCCTCGCCGCCGACTACTCGCACCCCGGCGACAACATCCCGCCGATCCTCGCGGTCGCTCAGCACGTCGGTGCCGACGGCGCGGCGCTCGTGCGGGGCCTCGCGACCGGGTACGAGATCCAGATCGACCTCGTGCGGGCCATCTGCCTGCACAAGCACAAGATCGACCACGTCGCCCACCTCGGGCCTTCGGCCGCCGCCGGCATCGGCACGCTGCTCGGGCTCGACACCCCGACGATCTACCAGGCGGTCGGCCAGGCGCTGCACACGACGACGGCGACCCGCCAGTCGCGCAAGGGCGAGATCTCGACCTGGAAGGCGCACGCGCCCGCGTTCGCCGGCAAGCTCGCGGTCGAGGCCGTCGACCGCGCGATGCGCGGCGAGACGAGCCCGAACCCGATCTACGAGGGCGAGGACGGCGTCATCGCGTGGCTGCTCGACGGACCGGACGCCGCCTACACCGTGCCGCTGCCGGCGCCGGGGGAGGCCAAGCGCGGCATCCTCGACTCGTACACGAAGGAGCACTCTGCCGAGTACCAGGCGCAGGCGTGGATCGACCTCGCCCGCAAGCTCCACGGCGAGCACCCCGAGCTGCGCGACCCGACGAACGTCGAGAGCATCGTCCTGCACACGAGCCACCACACGCACTACGTCATCGGCTCGGGCGCGAACGACCCGCAGAAGTACGACCCGACCGCGTCGCGCGAGACGCTCGACCACTCCATCCCGTACATCTTCGCGGTCGCGCTGCAGGACGGCGGGTGGCACCACGTCGACTCGTATACGCCCGAGCGCGCGGCCCGCCCCGACACGATCGCCCTGTGGCGGCGGATCACGACGGCCGAGGATGCCGAGTGGACCCGGCGCTACCATTCGGAGGATCCGGCGGAGAAGGCGTTCGGCGGACGCGTCGAGATCCGGATGGCCGACGGCTCGACGATCGTCGACGAGATCGCCGTCGCCGACGCCCACCCGCTCGGGGCCCGGCCGTTCGCCCGCGAGGACTACATCCGCAAGTTCCGGATCCTCGCCGAGCCCGTGCTCGAACCGGCCGAGATCGAGCGCTTCCTCGACCTCGCCCAGCGCCTGCCCGAGCTCACGGCTGACGAGGTGCGCGAACTGAACATCGTCGCGCGCGAGGGAGTCATCGCGTCGGCACCGAACCCGCGGGGGCTGTTCTGATGCTGTATTCGCAGACCACGGCGGCCGACAAGCGCCGCGTGCTGCGGGAACGACTCGCGAGCGGTGAGACGCTGCGCTTCCCGGGAGCATTCAACCCGCTCTCGGCCCGGCTCATCGAGCAGCACGGCTTCGACGGCGTGTACGTATCGGGCGCGGTCATCGCGGCAGACCTCGGGCTCCCCGACGTCGGTCTCACCACGCTCAGCGAGGTCGCCGGACGCGGACAGCAGATCGCGCGGATGACCGAGCTTCCGGCGATCATCGACGCCGACACGGGGTTCGGCGAGCCGATGAACGTCGCCCGTACGATTCAGACGCTCGAGGATGCCGGGCTCGCGGGATGCCACGTCGAGGACCAGGTCAACCCCAAGCGATGCGGGCATCTCGACGGGAAGAGCGTCGTTGACGAGAACACGGCGGTGGGCCGCATCCGGGCTGCCGTCGATGCCCGGCGCGACGCGAACTTCCTCATCATGGCGCGCACCGACGTGCGGGGGATCGAGGGGATGGATGCGGCTGTCGACCGCGCCCGCGCGCTCGTCGACGCCGGGGCCGACGCGATCTTCCCCGAGGCGATGCGCGACCTCGCGGAGTTCGAGGCGATGGCGTCGGCCCTCGACGTGCCGATCCTGGCGAATATGACCGAGTTCGGGAAGTCGGAGCTGTTCACGGTGGACCAGCTGCGCGACGCGGGCGTGCGGATCGTCATCTGGCCGGTCTCGCTGCTGCGCATCGCGATGGGTGCGGCGGGCCGCGCGCTCGACGAGCTCACGACGGCCGGGAACCTGACCGCGAAGCTCGGCGAGATGCAGCACCGCGCCGACCTGTACGACCTCGTCGACTACGAGGGCTACACGCGATTCGACTCGTCGGTCTTCGACTTCACCCTGTCGACTCGCCAGAATGAGTCGATCGACCGGGGCTGAGACCCGCAGATTCTGGCTACTCGACGGAGAGGGAACAGAACATGACCGAGCAAGACATCCGCAAGGGGCTCGTGGGGGTCGTCGCCGATGTGACGGCGATCTCGAAGGTGAATCCGGAGACGAACTCGCTGCTCTACCGGGGGTACCCGGTGCAGGAGCTCGCGGCGACCCAGCCGGTCGATGCCGTGGCGCATCTGCTGTGGCACGGCGAGCTGCCGACCGGCGACCAGCTCGCCGAGCAGCGCCGACGGGCTCGGCCGCACCGTGCGCTGCCGCCGGAGCTGCGTGAGGCGATCGACCGGATGCCGGTGGACGCGCACCCGATGGACGAGGTGCGGACCGCCGTGAGCGTTCTCGGCGCTCTCGACACCGCCGGCGCGGCATCCGTTCTCGAGGCGGTGGGGACGCCCGAGCGCAACCGCGAGCGAAGCCTGCGCCTGTTTGCGGTGCTGCCCGCGGTCGTCGCCTACGGGCAGCGTCGCCGTCGGGGGCTCGAGATCATCGAGCCGCGCGACGACCTCGACGACGCGGCGAACTTCCTGTGGATGACCTTCGGTGAGGAGCCCGATCCGGTCGTGGTCGACGCGTTCAACCGGTCGCTGATCCTCTATGCCGAGCACTCGTTCAACGCCTCGACCTTCACGGCGCGGGTCATCGCGTCGACGCTCAGCGACCTGTACTCCGCGGTGGTGGGCGCGATCGGGGCGCTGAAGGGGCCGCTGCACGGCGGCGCCAACGAGGCCGTGATGCACGTCTTCGACGAGATCGGGGATGCCGCCGCCGTCGAGGCCTGGCTCGACCGGGCGCTCGCCGAGAAGCGGAAGATCATGGGGTTCGGTCACCGCGTCTACAAGCGCGGCGATTCGCGGGTGCCGACGATGAAAGCGGCGCTGGACGCGCTGGTCGCCCACTACGATCGCCCGGATGTCGCGGAGCTCTACGACGCCCTCGAGCGCGAGTTCACCGGCCGCAAGGGCATCTACCCGAACCTCGACTACCCGTCGGGGCCGGCGTACAACCTCATGGGGTTCGACACCGTCACCTTCACGCCGCTGTTCGTCGCGGCCCGGGTGGTCGGCTGGACGGCGCACATCATGGAGCAGTACGCCGCCAACGCGCTCATCCGCCCGCTGTCGGCGTACGACGGCCCCGCCGAGCGGCACGTCGACGGATACGTCGCGGACGAGGCCGAGGTCGAGGCAGCAGAGCGCCCCGAGGAAGCCGCCGGCTGACGACTTCCTCGGGGCTGGCCCGGGCCTATTCGGGCTGGTCAGGCGGCTCGGCGGCGACGCGCGGCGACCAGCAGGCCACCGAGCGCGAGGGCGAGGACGCCCGCCACCGCGAACCCGATCGGGGCGGTCCCGCCGGTGACGGCGATCGTGCCCGCAGGCGCGGCGGCCGTCACCGTCACGCCGACCTCGATCGGTGCGAGCGAGCCCGACGTCACGACGAGGCGGTGCGCGCCGACCTCGAAGTCCCGCGGGATCGCGATCGAGAACGCCGTGCGGCCGGAGGCGTCGGCTGCGGGGATGCCGCTGACGGCGATCGGCTCGCTGAACAGCGTCGCGGCGACCCGCTGCCCCGGCTCGAGGCCCGTCACCGTCACGGCGAGCGTGCCGCCCTGCGCGACGGTGCCGCTGCCGAGCTCGACGGTCGCCCACGGCTGCACGGGCTCGCCGGGCTCGCCGGGCTCGCCGGGCTCGCCCGGTTCGCCGCCGGGGGCACCGGGACCGGGAAAGCCGGGCTGCTCGACCGGCGGCTGCTCGCCGGCGAGGTAGGCGCGGTTCGCCGGTGCGGGTGAGACCGGGCCCACGGCGGCGAAGAACTCCACGGTCGCCTGCAGGTCGACCTGGCCCGAATCCGCCGTGCCGGTGCCCGTCGCGAAGGTGCCGAAGTTGTCGCCGCCGCCCGCGAGGAACGAGTTGGTGACGACGCGGATCTTCGTGGTGGTGTCGTCGAGCGCGAGCTGCTCACCGTTCAGCTGCATCGAGCGGATGTGCGAGCCACGCGTCGCCTCGGGGTCGTATTCGAACGTGAAGCCCTTCGACACGCCCATCGCGAGCTTGGGGCGCGACGCTCCTGCCGGCTGCCACTGCTCCTCGAGCACCTGCTTGATCTGTGCCGGGGTGAGCTCGAGCGTGACCAGGGTGTTCGCGAACGGCTGGACGTTGGCGACCTCGCGGTATGACACAGCGCCGTTGTCGTCGCCGAACATCAGGTCGGCGCGCAGGCCGCCCGGGTTCATGAACGCCACCTCGGCGTCGCGCCCGCCGTAGGCGGGGTTCTGCGACGTGGCCCACAGGTAGACGTCGGCGACGGTGTTGCCGAGCGTCGAGTGCACGCCGCGGTCCTCCGAGCCCGACGCGGTCTTGCCGCGCAGGATGTCGGCGGTGATCGAGCCGACCTGCACGCGGCCCTTCTCGTCCGCGATGCGCACCGCGTTCGCGACGACCTGGGCCGTCTCGGTGTCGGGGTAGGCGATGTACTGGCCGACGGTCGTGTCGTACAGCGACACGGTACCGGGGGTGATCGACGCGAGGTCGCCGGCATCCGTGAGCTCGATGTCGAGCGAGCCCAGCGTCGTGCCGTACTGGTGAGCCTGGATCACCGGGCGGCCGCCGATCTCGCACGCGTACCTCTGGTGCGTGTGAGCGGAGACGATCGCGTCGATGTCGTCGGACGCGCCGCGGACGAGGTCGCCGAAGTCGCCGGTCTCGGTCGCGATCGCGGCGCAGTCCGAGCCGGCGGATCCCTCGTGAGCGAGGAGAACCACGACATCGGCGCCGTCGTCGACCGCCGCGGACGCGGCATCGTTGGCCGATGCGACCTGGTCGCGGAACTCGATGCCCGCGATGCCCTGCGGGCTCACCATGCCCGCGGTCTGCTCGGTCACGGTGCCGACGAAGGCGACCTTCGTGCCGTCGACCTCCCTGATCGTGTAGGACTTGAGGGCGTGCTCATCGGTGCCCTTCACGAAGACGTTCGCGCCGAGTGCGAGGTCGCTGAACGCGTCGGCATCCGCGTCGCCCTCGTAGCGGGGGATAACGCGGTCGGTGAGGTCGGCGAACCCGCGGTCGAACTCGTGATTGCCCACCGCGCTCGCGTCAAGTCCCGCGGTGTGCAGGGCGTCGATCGTCGGGCTATCGGCGTCGATGAACGATTCGAACGCCGATGCGCCGATGTTGTCGCCCGCCGAGACGAACAGCGTGTTCGGGTTCTGCCGACGGAACGACTCCACGGCCCCCGCCAGCACCGCGGCGCCCGCCACGCCGTTCGACTCCGGCACGAGACGGCCGTGGAAGTCGTTGATCGTCAGGATGCGGATGTCGGGCTGCGTCACCGGCGCGCCGCCGACGAGCTGCTCGATGCCGTAGACCGTCGTGCTGCCCGACACCTCGTTGCCGACGACGAGGAGAGCCTGTCCCGAGGGTGAGCGGTGCGCCGGGATGAACTGGATGCCCTCCGGGCCGAGGTCGCCCGCAGCCGGCGCGTCGGCGGCGGCGCTGAAGTCGCGGTTGTTGACGTACGTGACGTAAGCCGGTGCCTTCGGGTCCGTGATGTCGTAGACGATGACGCCGCCGACGCGCTCGAAGCCGATGAAGGCGTACGTGCGGCCGCCGACCGTGCCGATCGACAGGTTCTCGGGCTCGGGGCCCTTGTCGTCGCTGCGTCCCTCGAGGTTGGCCTCGGTGTGGTTCGAGTTGACGTACTCGGGCACGACGCGCGCGAGGATCTGCTCGAACTGGTCGCCGGAGTCGAACACCAGCGAGCCGTCGGTGCCCCAGATCGAGAACGAGCGACCGCCGAAGGAGTGCAGCTCGTCGTAGCAGCTGCCGTCCGCGCGCAGACCGTCCTCGATCGTGACGTTCAGGCGTCCGAGGGCTGCATCGCCGAGCTGCGCCGCGAGGGGGGAATCGGCGCAGACGGCCGGGAGCCCCTTCTTGCCGAGGTCCTTCACACGGACGGCCTCCGCGTAGTCGCCCCACTCGCGGGCGTCACCCTCGTTGGCGGTGACGAGGTAGGTCGTGGCCTTGCCGCCCGCCGTGGCCGAGTACGACTGGATGCCGTCGGGCATGTAGACGCCCTTCAGGCCGGCGTAGGTGGCGATGTTGATCGCGCCGTCCTTATCGCTCGCGTCGAGCCCGTTGCCGGTCGCGCCGTGATCCTTGAACCCGAGCGGGACGACCTTGGTGACCTCGGCCTTGGCGAGGTCGACGACGGCGATCGCGTTCGCCTCCTGGAGCGCCGCGTAAGCGGTCGTGCCGTCGACGGTGATGTACTCGGGCTCGAGGTTGCGGCTGACACGGTTGGCGTCGAGGGGCTTGTCTCCCTGGTCCGGTGCCGCGACGTCCGGTCCGAACACGCGCACGCCGGCCGGAAGCGTCTTCGAGCCGCCGGGCTCGAACGCGCCGAAGCCCGCGATGCGCACGGCCGCCTGCGCGGGAGCCGAGACGGTCTTGGGAAGCGCGACGACACCGACGGATCCTTCCGGGTCGACCGAGAAGTCGTCGGCGGGCTCGCCCTCGTTCGCGACGACCGCGTACGCGCCGTCCTTCGAGATCGTGACCATATCGGGCAGGGCGCCGACGGTGACCGAGCCGAGGCGAGCGGATGCCGCGTCGCCGGCGTTCGCGTCGAAGAAGACCAGTGACCCGTTCGCGGTCTTGTCCTCGGCCTCGAAGGCCACGACGCCGAGACCGTCGTCGCGGATCGCGAGGGAGTTCGCCGTGCCGGCATCGGCGATGGTGAACAGCTCGACCGGCGTGGTCGGGTCGCTGTTGTCGAGCACCGTCACCGAGCCGGCCTGCGCGTTGACGACGTAGAGGCGGTCGCGGTACGACTGCACGATCTCGGCGGCCGACTCGTCGAAGACGCCGGTCTCGTGCGTGCCGATCGGCGTCAGTGCGAGTGCGGCACCGGGAGCGGAGTCGGTGATCGGTTCGCTGACGATCGCGGCGGATGCCGTGGTGAGCGGCGTCAGCGCCAGCGTGCAGGTGAGTGCGGCCGTCGCGACGGCGGCGAGCGTGCGGGGAACCGTGCGGCTCCGGGCAGGCGAAGGCATAGGTGTCCTCTGGTCGGGTGAACGGGTGCAGGTCGTGAGTACTCTCCGCACGTGTCCGGCATGTGAATGCCCGGCAACCGATCGGAGACGCGCGGAGAGGCGCGTGGCACGATGAGGGGATGAGCGACTACACGACCATCGTCAGCGAGACGCGAGGGCGCGTCGGCTGGCTGACACTGAACCGACCGGAGGCGTTGAACGCCCTGAACTCGACGCTCGTCGCCGAACTCGCCGACGCGGCCATGGCGTTCGACCGCGACGAGGCGATCGGAGCGATCGTGGTGACCGGCTCGGAGCGAGCGTTCGCGGCGGGTGCGGACATCAAGGAGATGGCGGGCAAGAGCGCCCGAGACATGTCCATGGAGAGCCCTTTCGCCGCGCTCGAGGACTTCGCGCGGGTGCGTACCCCTGTCGTCGCGGCGGTTGCCGGGTTCGCGCTCGGCGGCGGGTGCGAGCTGGCGATGATGTGCGACATCGTGCTGGCCGCCGACACCGCGGTGTTCGGGCAGCCGGAGATCGACCTCGGCGTGATTCCGGGCATCGGAGGAACGCAGCGACTGGCGCGTGCGATCGGCTATTACAAGGCCGCCGAGCTCGTGCTGACCGGACGGCGGATGCCGGCGGAAGAGGCGGAGCGGGCCGGCCTCGTCTCGCGTGTTGTTCCGGCGGAAAAGCTGCTCGAGGAAGCCGGTGCGGTGGCCGATCGGATCGCGTCGCGCTCGCTTCCCGTCGCCTATGCCGCCAAGCAGGCGTTGCGCGCCTCGCAGGAGACGACCGCGGCCGAGGGCCTCCGCCTCGAGCGGACGCTCTTCGCGTCGTTGTTCGCCCTCGAGGACCAGAAGGAAGGCATGGCCGCCTTCGCCGAGAAGCGCAGCCCCGAGTTCCGACACCGCTGACCTTCTGCGGTGATGCTCGAACGCGGGTCCGCCGCGCGCCGACGGGCGACGCTGGTCGCCGTCCTCGGCGTGGCCCTGGTGCTCGCGGCCGCGGGAGCCGTCGCGTTCGCCCGCTGGGCGCTGAGCCTCGATGCGATGCGTGGGTTCGTCGAGCGGTACCCGGGCGCATACCCGCTGCCGGCGGGGGCGCCGGTCGGGATTCCGCCGTGGCTCGCCTGGCAGCACTTCTTCAACGCCTTCCTGATGGTGCTGATCATCCGCACGGGTCTGCAGGCGCGGGAGGAGAAGCGTCCGAGGGTGTTCTGGTCGCCGCGGGGCAGGCCGAAGCGCCGGACGAGCCTCACGATCTGGTTCCATCAGGCGCTCGATGTGCTCTGGATGGGCAATGGCGTCGTGTTCGTGATCCTGCTCTTCGCGACCGGACAGTGGATGCGCATCGTGCCGACGAGCTGGGAGGTCGTGCCGAACGCGGTGTCGGCGGCGTTGCAATACGTGTCGCTCGATTGGCCGACGGAGAACGGCTGGGTCAACTACAACAGCCTGCAGCAGCTCGCCTACGCCACGACGGTGTTCGTCGCTGCTCCGCTCGCGGTCGCCACCGGTGCGCGCCTCAGCACCGTCTGGCCGCGTGGTGACGGGAGGCTCAACCGTCTGTATCCGATCGAGTGGGCGCGACGCCTGCACGTGCTGGTGATGCTCTTCTTCGTCGTCTTCATCGTGACCCATGTCGCTCTCGTCCTGGCCACGGGAGCGCTTCGCAACCTCAATCACATGTATGCCGCGCAAGGGTCGGCCGACCCGGCGGCGTACGCCGACAACTGGACCGGGTTCTGGCTCTTCGTGCTGTCGCTCGGCGTCATCGTCGGCGCGTGCGTCGCCGCTCGCCCCGCTGTCCTCGTACCGATCGCACGATTGTTCGGCACGACCATCACCCGTTGACGCGCGCCTGCGGGTCGGAGATCACGCCCGCGTCATCACGCGATGTCAGAAAGGTGGTGGTTCATCCGGTGGCGGGTTTGCGGTGTCGATGGTGAAGCTCACCGCGGGTATGGGTACGTCTTCGCGGTAGATCCGCCCGAGGGGTGAGGTCCATTCCAGGACCCCGCCACCGACCTGCCGGACTTCCCACCTCGTGAACTGCTTCATGGAGTGGTGTCGTTGGCAGAGGTGGGCGAGGTTGAAGATGTGGGTGTGCCCACCCAAAGCGTGATCGACGGTGTGGTCGAGTTCGCAGCGGATCGCCGCTCGCCGGCATCCGGGGAACCGGCAGTGCTGATCCCGGGCGGTGAGCAGTTTCTTCATCGATGCGGTGGGCCGGTAGGTGTCGATCTCGACCGGGGTCCTGGTGACGGGGTCGATGAAGAGTCGGTCCCACTCCGATACCTGTCCCGCGAGCTGTCGTGCCGTGTCGGCGTCGATCAGCGCGCCCCCGACGGCTTCGGCGGGGTTCTCGTCCCGCCCCATCAGGGTCTCCGCCGTGACGGCGACTTGCACCCGGGCCCGGATCGCCCCGAGCCCACCGGCCCGGTCGGTCCCGTAGGTCGGGTCGACAACCGGTGCCCCGCCGAGCACCAGGTCGCCCAGAATGTCTGCGCGCAGCTGATCCATGGTCCGCATATCAGCGGCAGCCTCTCCAGCGGCGCCTGCGCCTGCGGCATCCTCACCCGAGCCGACTGCACCCATCCCGGCGCCAGCCATCCCGGCGGCATCCTCCCCGGCGGCATACGCGCCAGCCCCGGCACCGCCCGCCCCGTCACCTTCGGTGCGGGCGTCCTTCACGGACTGTCCCATCTGCGTGAGCCGGTCGAGCATCCCCGCCGCGATCACCGTGGGCAGGTTCGCGACGAGGTTCGACATCCCGTCCGTGCCATGGAACACGCGTACGCACCGTTCCGCCGCCGCGGTCTTGTGCCGCTCGGTGAACGTCTGCGGGTGCAACCTGGCCGCCAGAGCCTCGAGCGCACCGCGCACCCGGGAGGGCACATCCCGCTCGCACACCATGATCGCGGCTTCCGCGAACCAATCCCGCACCTCGACCGGCACCCCCGCGCCGACCCGCACGACCACATCGACATGTCCGCGTTCGATCCGCCGCGAAACCCACGCCTCGAACACCGCAGGATAGTCGTCGATGACGGTCATCGCATGGTCGATCTCACCCTGCAACCGCCGGTCGGTGAGCCGCGCCATCCCCGCCGCCTCGGCCGCGACCGACCGCAGCTCCATATCCGACGCCATCCCCCGCACCCCATCACGGCGCGCCTCACGCAACGCGGCGCGACCGAGATCGGCCAGGGCCCGGGTGCGGGCGAGGTCGGCGGCGTGGGAGAGGTCGAGAGCCTCGGCGTATCGCGAGAAAGCGAGCGCCTGCGACGGCGCGAGCGTTCCGCGTCCCACTTCACCACCGCCGCCATTCGCCGTCATGTTCCCATTATGGCAGTGGGGTACGACATCGAACTCGAACAAAAGTGCGATTGTGGGTAACTCGCGACCTAGCCCAGCGGGGGAGAAGAGGCGCCAACCGCCGAGGCCGAATAGCCAGTCGAGGCCAGTCAGCTCGCCGAAGCCTCGCGACCTAGCCGAGCGGGGCGAACTCCGACTCAGCGGACGAAACGGACCTCGGTCAGCGTTTCGCCGAGGAACGGCTCGGTGTGCGTCTGCCCGTCGAGCGTGAAGCCGTTGCGCTCGTAGAAGCGGTGCGCGCGGGGGTTGTCCTCCGCGACCCACAGGTAGACGCCCTCGTCCTTCTCGACGGCGGCGTCGAAGAGGCGCTGGCCGATGCCGGTGCCGTGCCACGCGTCGAGGAGGTAGATGAAGTAGAGCTCGCGCATCCGAGGGGCGTCGCGATCGCGAGCCGGGCCCGACCCCACGAAACCGACGATCTCGCCGCGGACGAGCGCGGCGTGCATCCGGAAGTCCTCTCCCTGTGCGGCCCAGTGCGTCCACAGCTCGGCGAGACGCCGCGGCGACACGCTCTGGAGCGCGGCGGTGCTGATGAGGTGGTCGTACGTCTCGTGCCAGCAGGTGGCGTGCACGCGCCCGAGGGCTTCGGCGTCGACATCCCGCACCGGACGGACGACGATGTCGGTCTGCAGTTCGGCTTCCATGGCCAGACTCTACGCGCGGCCGGCGGTGGCGTGAAATCGAGGAACGGGGGTTGCGGACGGGGTCATCGGGCCCCGGCCCCGGCCCCGTCGCCGACCGCAGCCGCGGCCTCGTCGCTCGCCGCTGCCTCGATCGACACCAGGTTGACCTCTCCCGGCGTCCACCCGGCAGCGATCAGGCGGTCGTGGAGCGCCTCCTCGACGGCAGCCTGGTCGTCGTCGATGCGCACGCGCGTTCCCGTCCGCGTCGCGTCGACGACCGCATCCGGATCGAGCGTCCGTGCCGCGGCGATCAAGTCGTCTTTCATCCGATCCGCGCGGGCGGGGCCGAGCGCGGCGCGCACGATGCCGAACGAGCTCAGGCCGACCGACCATGTCGGGCCGAGCTCGAGGTCGAGCCTCCCGGCGGCGCGCTCGCGCTGCGTGGCCAGCGCCGCGCTCCGGTCCGACAGGATCATCAGCAGCGCGATCCCGCTGAGGAGCACGAGCGCAGCGCCGGCGACAGTCGTGGGCACGACCGACAGCGCCGAGCGGTAGAGGGGCGAATCCCACCCGGCGGTGAGTCCGACGACGGCGCGGCACAGGGAGAAGACCCCGTACGCGGCCATGGTCACCGCGAGCAGCCGGGATCCGCGTCTCGCGGCGATGGCCGGCTGCATCGCCGCGGCGCTGGTCAGCCCGCAGGCGGCAGCCACGACCACGACCTTCACCGCGAGGGACGCCGGCATCCCGACCGTCGTGGACACGACTCCGACCACGGCGGCGAGCGAAAGGGCGACCCCGGCACGGGCGAGAACCCTGCCGCTCAATGAGCCCAGCCCGGCGAAGACCAGGCCGGGGGCCAGAACCATGGCGATGTCGCTGATGACGAGGGTCGCGGCGTCGCCGGTCTTCGTGTGCACGAGGTACAGCAGGCTCGCCGCCGTCGCCGACAGCGCGCCCACGATGCCGAAGCGCAGCAGTCCAGCGCGGCGTCGCCAGCTCGGCCGCAGGGCGAGCACCCCGACGAGTCCGGCGATGGTCGCCAGACACGCGCAGACCAGTGCGGCCCCTGCTGTCAGCACGGCCCCACCCCCTCGCGCGCCGGCCCGTGAAGCGCGCTCACTCGCAACCTACGCGCTTCGGGGACCGGGAGAAAAGCATCGCGGTCCAGAGGGTGCAAACCGGCCTGCTATGGTCGTGTCCCGACACGGGGTGCCCGCGACCGCGAGCTGAGATCAGACCCGTCGAACCTGCTCCAGTGCAATGCTGGCGAAGGGATGTCGAAATGCGCGATGTCGTGCCCACCGTCCGAGGACCGGAAGCGGCGCTCCGAGCGCTGCGGGATGCCGTTCCGCTCACCCACTGCGTGACCAACGCCGTCGTCACCGGGTTCACCGCGAATGCGCTGCTCGCGCTCGGGGCGAGTCCTGCCATGGTCGACATCGCCGGTGAAGCGGGGATCTTCGCCGGAATCGCCGACGGTGTGCTGATCAACCTCGGCACCCCGAATCCCCAGCAGCAGGCCAGCGCCCGTGAGATCGTGGCGGCGACGCGGCGCTGGGTGCTGGACCCTGTCGCGGTCGGGATGCTGCCGATCCGCACCGCTCTCGCGGCGGAGCTCGTCGCCGCTCGACCCGCGATCATCCGGGGCAATGCCTCCGAGGTCGCGGCGGTCGCCGGCGGCGGTTCCGGCGGACGCGGCGTCGACAGCGTCGACGACCCGGACTCGATGCACGCGGCGGCTGCCGACCTCGCGCGCCGGACCGGGACGGTGGTCGCGGTGTCGGGAGAGGTCGATCTCATCACCGACGGCGAGCGGGTCGCGCGGGTGCGCGGGGGAGATCCCCTGCTGACCCGGGTGACCGGCGGGGGCTGTTCGCTGGGCGCGACGATGGCGGCCTTCCTCGGCGTCGTCGAGCCGTTCTCGGCGGCGATCGCCGCGTCGGTCGTGCACAAGCACGCGGCCGAGGCCGCGGCATCCGTCTCGTCCGGCCCCGGCTCGTTCGCCGTCGCGTTCCTCGACGCGCTCGCGGCGCTGAGCCCCGAGGACCTCGACGGGTCCCGGGTCGAGGCGCACCTCGCGGGCGCGGAGGCGACGCGGTGACCCGCCGGGTCGACCTCGCTCTGCACCTCGTCACCGATGACCGGCTCGATGCCGACGCGCTGCCGTCGATCGTCGACGCCGCGATCGACGGGGGCGTGACCGTCGTGCAGCTGCGCGACAAGAGAGTGAGCGCGGCGGAGCTCGTCCGCCGCGCCCGGGTGCTGTCAGAGGTGGTCGCCGGACGGGTCCCCCTGCTCATCGACGACCGGGTCGACGTCGCCCTCGCCGCCATCGATGCGGGTGCCCGCGTGGACGGCGTGCATCTCGGTCAGAACGACATCCCTCCCACGACCGCGCGCAGGCTGCTCGGGACGGGCGCCGTCATCGGATGGACGGCGAACACGGCCGCGCATCTGCAAGCCGCCCACGCGATGCCGCACGGAACCCTCGATTATCTCGGTGTCGGTGTGATCCGGCCGACCTCGACGAAGGCCGATCACCCGCCGGCCCTCGGCATCGACGGATTCGCCGAACGCGCCGCGGCCACGCCGCTCGCGTGCGTCGCGATCGGCGGCGTCGTCGCCGAGGACGTCGTTCCGCTTCGCCGTGCGGGCGCGGCCGGGGTCGCCGTCGTGTCGGCGATCTGTGGCGCCGCAGATCCCGCCGCCGCGGCCCGTGCCTTCGCCCGCGGGGGCGACCGGTGACCCCGGGGGCACCGGCGCCCCGGGTGCCGCGGGTGCTGAGCATCGCCGGCACCGACCCCTCGGGCGGCGCCGGCATCCAGGCCGACCTGAAGTCGATCGCCGCGATGGGTGGCTACGGGATGGCCGTCGTGACGGCGCTCGTGGCGCAGAACACCCGCGGCGTGCGGGCGGTGCACGTGCCTCCGGCTGAGTTCCTGCGCGCGCAGCTCGACGCCGTGGGCGACGACGTCGAGATCGACGCGATCAAGGTCGGGATGCTGCACTCCGCGCCGCTCATCGCGGTCGTCGACGACTGGCTCGCTCGCCGCGGCCACGACCTCGTCGTGCTGGACCCCGTCATGGTCGCCACGAGCGGCGATCGCCTGCTCGACCCCGCCGCGGAGGCTGCGATCCGCGACCTCTGCCGGCGCGCCGCCCTCGTGACGCCCAACCTCCCCGAGCTGGCCGTCCTGACGGAGGAGCCGGTCGCGCGGTCGTGGCGGGATGCGCTCGCGCAGGCGTTGCGCTTCGCCCGCGCCTCGGGCTCGATCGTGCTGGTCAAGGGCGGGCATCTCGCCGGCGAGGACTGCCCCGACGCGATCGTGACGCCGGACGGCGTCGCCGCAGAGGTGGCCCGGCGGCGCATCGCCTCGACCAACACGCACGGCACCGGATGCTCGCTGTCGTCGGCGATGGCGACCCTCGGCGCGAGCGGCGTCGACTGGACCGACGCCCTCCCGCGCGCCACGGCGTGGCTGGCCGGTGCGATCGCGGCCGGCGCGGCGCTCGGCGTCGGTCGCGGCAACGGGCCCGTCGACCACCTGCACGAACTGCGCCCGCACCTCCCGTCGCCGGTGTCGCCTGTCTCGTCGGTGTCGTGGACAGCGCGCGTATGGGCCGAGGCGGCTCCGCTGCGCGCAGCCGTCGACGCGTGCGGCTTCGTCGACGGGCTGCGCACGGGGTCGCTCGATGAGCCCGTGTTCGCCTGGTACCTCGAACAGGACGCGCTGTACCTCTCGGAGTACGCCCGCGTGCTCGCCCGCGCCAGCGCTCTCGCGCCGCGGAGCGATGAACAGGTGTTCTGGGCGGAAGCCGCCGCCTCGGCGATCGCAGTCGAGTCGGAGCTGCATCGCTCGCGCGTCGACGCAGATACCGCGGAACCGGCGCCCACGACGCTCGCGTATACCGATCACCTGCATGCGGCGTCGGCCCGCGGCTCGTACGGCGAACTGGTCGCCGCCCTCCTGCCGTGCTTCTGGCTCTACTCCGATGTGGGCGAGCGGTTCGCAGCGGCATCCCACGCGCGGCATCCGTATCGGGACTGGCTCTCGACCTATGCCGACCCCGCGTTCGCCGCGTCGACTCGTGCCGCGATCGAGATCGCCGACCGGGCCGCCGCAGGCGCATCGGCGTTCGAGCGTGAGCGGATGAGCGTCGCGTTCGAACGATCGATGCGCCACGAGCTCGCCTTCTTCGAGGCCCCCGTCGCAGCGCTGGTCGGCGCAGCACGGGCGGGAGGGGCTATGCGCGGGGCCTAGTCTGTGCTCATGCCGAAGGGAAGAGCCGGCCGAGCCACCATGAAGGATGTGGCGGCGCTCGCCGGAGTCTCGGCGAAGACGGTCTCCAACGTGCTGACGGGCACCGCGGTCGTCCGTCCCGAGACGCAGCAGCGCGTGGAGTCGGCCATGCGCGAGCTCGACTTCGTGCCCAACCTCAGCGCCCGCGGGCTGCGGAACGGCCGCTCCGGTGTCATCGCCATCGCGCTGCCGGACCTCGCGACGGCGTACTCCGCCGAGATGCTGCATCACCTCGTCGATGCGGCGCATCAGCGCGGCTATGCGGTGCAGATCGAGGAGACGGCGCTCGAGCCCGAGCGCGAGCGAGACCTCGTCTCACGGGCGCGACAGCACCTCGTCGACGGTGTCGTCCTGAATCCGATCCGCATCGAGGACAGCGTGGTCGACCGTGATGAGCGGCTGCCGCCCGTCGTGCTGATCGGAGAGGTCGAGCAGCACGTCACCGACCGGGTTCTCGTCGACAGTCGCGCCGGGGCGCGCGACGCCGTCGCGCACCTGGTGTCCCGCGGCGCGCGACGCATCGCCGCGATCGGCGGCGATGAGCAGGCCGGCCTCGCGACGGCGACGAGCCGCCTGCGCCTCGCCGGGGTACGCGACGCGCTCGACGAAGCGGGTCTCGCGCACGATCGTCGCCGAGAGATCAACGCCCTGCCGTGGAACATGGAGGCGGGCGCGATCGGCGTCCGGACGCTGCTGGAGCGCGGGGTCGACGTCGACGCTGTCCTCTGCTTCACCGACTCGATCGCGGTGGGTGCGCTGCACGAGCTGGCGCGTGCGGGCATCCGGGTGCCGGACGACGTGCTCGTGTGCGGCTTCGACGACATCGAGCAGTCGCGCTACACCACGCCCGAGCTGACGACCGTGTCGTTCGACCGGGTCGAGTTCGCGCGCGCGACCATGGCGCTTCTGGAGGAGCGCATCGCGGCGCGCGACATCCCGGTCCGCGCCGTCGCGATCGCGCATCGCGTCGTCGCCCGCGCCAGCACGGATGGCGCGCCCCGCGGCATCTCCGCGCGACGGTGACGCACCGATGGCGTCGCGGAACGCCATCGGTGGCAGCATCCGGATTTTCCTTGCGCATTGATTACATCGATGTAAAAGTATGAGGGTCCCTGGTTGTCACGATGTCGTGCCGTCACAAAGGAGTGACCGATGGCCCCACCCATAGAACTCAGCAGACGGCGGTTCCTCACGGGAGCCGCAGCCCTCGCCGGAACCGCCTTCCTCGCCTCGTGCGCCGGTCTCCCCGGCGGTACGGGCGCCCGCACCCTTCAGTTCTGGCACCTGCTCTCCGGTGCCGACGGCGTGACGATGTCCGGGCTCATCGACGGCGTCAACGCCGCGCAGTCCGACTACCGCGTGCGCCCGACCGTGCTCGCCTGGGGCGAGCCGTACTACACGAAGCTCGCGATGGCGGCCGCGGGCGGGCGGGCGCCCGACGTCTCGGTCATGCACGCCTCGCGCGTCGTCGGCTATGCGCCGGGCGGGCTGCTCGACACGTGGGACACCGCACGCCTGGCCGACCTCGGCGTCGACGCGAGCACCTTCACCGACGCGATCTGGCGCAAGGGCTTCATCGGCGACGACCTCTACAGCGTCGCGCTCGACGCGCACCCGTTCATCCTGATGTACAACACCGACATCTGCGCCGAGGCGGGTGTGCTCGACAGCGACGGCAAGCTGCCGCCGATCACCTCGCCCGACGACTTCCTCGAGCTCGGACGGGCGGTGGCCGCGGTCTCGGAGTCGCACGGGCTGTCGTTCGGCTACCTCGGCGACGGCGCGCAGATGTGGCGCCTCTTCTACACGCTCTACACGCAGCACGGGCTCGAGATCGAGCTTCCCGAGGGCGGCAAGGCGCAGATCGACGAGGATGCCGCGGTCGCGGCGCTCAGCTTCATGCAGCAGCTCCTCGACGACGAGATCGCCTCGCGCAGCGCCGACTACCAGAGCGCGATCGCGGAGTTCGCCACCGGCCGCAGCGGACTGTTCCTCACCGGCGTCTGGGAACTGCGCTCGATGCAGCAGCAGAACCTGCCGATCGACGCCGCGATCATCCCGGCCGTGTTCGGCACCCCGTCGGTCTACGCCGACTCGCACTCGTTCACGCTGCCGCACCAGAGCGCACCCGACGAGGAGACCCGCGACCTCGTCTACCGTTTCGTCGCCGACATCCTGAAGGGCTCGTTCGACTGGGCAGGGGCAGGACACATCCCCGCCTACCTCCCGGTCACGCAGTCGGCCGCCTATGCCGACCTGCTGCCGCAGGCGCACTACGCCGAGGCCGCCGAGCTCGTCCGGTACGACCCGCCGGCGTGGTTCACCGGCTCGGGCTCGCGCTTCCAGGCCGACTTCGGCGCCGCCGTGCAGAACGTCCTGCTCCAGGGCGCCGACCCGGCTCAGGCGATCGCCCGCTTCCGCGCGGGTGTCGACCTGCGCCTGCAGACGCCGAACCCCGCCGCACCGGAAGGAGCCCGCGCATGACCCTCGACACCGGATCCGGCCGCGCCGGTCTCGCCGACACGGCCGCGACGCGGACGATCGTCACCGGCGACCGCACGCGGCGGCACCGTCACGTCGGCGACCGCGGAGAGCAGCGCATCGCCTGGACCTTCCTCGCGCCCTTCCTCGCCGCCTTCCTCCTCTTCCTCGTGTGGCCGCTGCTGCACGGGCTCTATCTGAGCTTCACCGACCAGTCGCTGACGGGCGCCGGCGGATCGTTCATCGGCATCGCGAACTACGTCGAAGCGCTCGGCGACCCCGTCATGTGGCGCTCGCTCGGCAACACCGCCTGGTTCACGGTTCTGTCGACCGTGCCGCTCGTCGTCCTCGCCCTGGTCATGGCGCTGCTCGTGCAGCGCGGCCTGCCCGGGCAGTGGCTCTGGCGGCTGTCGTTCTTCATGCCGTACCTGCTCGCCTCCACGGTCATCTCGCAGATCTGGGTGTGGATCTTCAACCCGCAGATCGGCGCGGCCAACGGCATCCTCGAGGCGTTCGGGCTCGAGCCGATCGCCTGGCTGCAGAATCCCGACACCAACATGCTCGCGATCGTCGTCGCGACGGTGTGGTGGACGATCGGCTTCAACTTCCTGCTCTACCTCGCGGCCCTCCAGAACATCCCCGAGACCCAGTACGAAGCCGCATCCATCGACGGCGCGGGGGAGTGGCGCAAGCTCTTCTCGATCACGATCCCGCAGCTCGGGCAGGTCACCGTGCTCATCGTCATCCTGCAGGTGCTGGCTTCGCTGAAGCTGTTCGACCAGGCGTACCAGATGCTCGGAGGCATCGCGAGCGAGACGACCCGCTCGATCGTGCAGTACATCTACGAGTCCGGGTTCGTCGGGTACCGCTTCGGCTACTCGGCGGCGATCTCGTACGTCTTCTTCGCCGTGATCGTCCTGATCGGCGTCATCCAGGCCCTCGCCACCCGTCGCCGGAAGGAGCACTCATGAGCGCCGTCACCGCCAGCTCCACGGCCACGCGCGCCGTCGTCGCCCCGGGGGTCGCCCCCGATCCGCGAAGCCGCAAGCCCGGTCAGCGCCGGTTCAGCGCGATCAACGTCGTCGCCTTCATCGCCCTCGCCCTCATGGCGATCGGCTGGCTGCTGCCGTTCCTGTGGGCGGTCGCGACCGCCTTCAAGACTGAGACGGATGCCGCATCGGGCGCCGGCGGATGGGTGGGCGAGAGCGGGCCCACGACCGAGGCGTTCACCTCGATCCTCTCGCAGGGCAACGTCTGGGTCTGGGCCGGCAACAGCCTCTGGACCTCCGCCGTGATCACCCTCCTCACCGTCGCGATCTCGGCCGTGGCCGCCTATGCGTTCTCGCGGCTGGAGTTCCGCGGCAAGAAGTTCCTCTACGGCGCGGTGATCGCCTCGATCGTCATCCCGCCGCAGGTGCTGATCATCCCGCTCTTCTACGAGATGCTCGCCTTCAACCTCGTCGACACCCCGTGGGGCCTGATCCTGCCGCAGGTCGTCGCGCCGGCGATGGTGTTCATCCTCAAGAAGTTCTTCGACCAGGTGCCGATCGAGCTCGAGGATGCCGCGCGGGTCGACGGCGCCGGACGCTTCCGGGTGTTCTGGTCGATCGTGCTGCCGCTGTCGCGGCCGATCCTCGGCGCCGTCGCGATCTTCGTGTTCATCGGCGCGTGGAACAACTTCCTCTGGCCGTTCCTCATCATCAACGACACGACCCTCATGACCCTGCCGGTCGGACTCCAGACCGTCATCAGCGCTTACGGCGTGCAGTACGCGCAGGTCATGGCCCAGGCCGTCCTCGCCTCGGTGCCGCTGATCATCGTCTTCCTGGTGTTCCAGAAGCAGATCGTCCGCGGCGTCGCCACGACCGGTTTCGGCGGTCAGTGACCGGCGCTCCCGCGCCGTCGTCCGCCCCGCCATCCACACCCCGCACCCCGAAAGAACAGGAGCATCATGCCCCGCGCCCGCATCGTCCTCGATCGCGACTTCACCGTGGCCGACGTGCCGCGCCGCCTCTTCGGCTCGTTCGTCGAGCACATGGGCCGTTGCGTCTACACCGGCATCTACGAGCCGGGTCACCCGCAGGCCGACGAACGCGGCTTCCGGCGCGACGTCCTCTCGCTCGTGAAGGAGCTGGGCGCCACCGTGATCCGCTATCCCGGCGGCAACTTCGTCTCGGGCTACAACTGGGAGGACGGCGTCGGTCCCGTGGCCGAGCGTCCGCACCGGCTCGACGGAGCATGGCACACCGTCGAGACCAACGCGTTCGGACTCCACGAGTTCGTCGACTGGGCGCGCGAGGCCGAGGTCGAGGTCATGGAGGCGGTCAACCTCGGCACGCGCGGTGTCGACGAGGCCCGCGCGCTCGTCGAGTACGCCAACCACGCCGGCGGCACGTACTGGTCCGACCTGCGTCGCCGCAACGGCGCAGCTGCTCCGTTCGACATCCGGCTCTGGTGCCTGGGCAACGAGCTCGACGGCCCGTGGCAGATCGGTCACAAGACCGCGCACGAGTACGGCCGGCTCGCACAGGAGACGGCGAAGGCGATGCGTCTGGTCGACCCCGACATCGAGCTCGTCGCGGTGGGGTCGTCGAACCGGCAGATGCCGACCTTCGGCTCGTGGGAGCACACGGTCCTCACGCACGCGTACGACGAGGTGGACTACATCTCGATGCACGCCTACTACCAAGAGGACGGCGGGGATGCGGCATCCTTCCTCGCCGAGGCCGTCGACATGGACGCCTTCATCGACGGCGTCGTCTCGACGATCGACGCGGTGAAGGCCGCGGGCAAGCACCGCAAGCAGGTCGACATCTCGTTCGACGAGTGGAACGTCTGGTACCAGCGGGGCCTCGACACCGAGGACCAGCCGCACATCGTCTCGGCGTCGAAGGAATGGCGCGCCCACCCGCGCCTCATCGAGGACACCTACAACGTCACCGACGCCGTCGTGGTCGGGACGTTCCTGCACAGCCTGCTGCGCCACGGCGACCGCGTGCGCATCGCCAACCAGGCGCAGCTGGTCAACGTGATCGCCCCGATCCGTTCCGAGGAGGGCGGACCGGCCTGGCGGCAGTCGATCTTCTGGCCGTTCGCCCGCATGTCGCAGCTCGCCCAGGGGCGGGTGCTCCGGCTCGCGGTCGACTCCGACCAGACGCCGACGACGAAGTTCGGCGATGTGGACGTCGTCGACGCGGCCGCCACGTGGGACGAGGCGACCGGCCGCGTCGCCCTGTTCGTCGCGAACCGCTCGCTCGACTCCGAGACCGAGGTGTCGCTCGAGCTGCGCGGGCTCGGGGCCTCGGGCGTCGTGTCGGCCGAGGTGCTGACGGTTCCCGAGGGCGGCGACCGGCGGTCGGCCAACACGGAGCACGACCAGGATTCCGTCGGCCTCGTGCCTCTGCGCGGCGTCGGTCTCGACGAGGGCACGCTGCGAGCGACCCTGCCCCCGCTGTCGTGGGCGGTGATCGTGCTCGACACCGCGCGCGCCTGACCCGCGCGTCGCGCGTACGTCGGAGAATCGCGCGTACCTCGGACCGATCCCGCGAGATCCTCCGATGTTCGCGCGATTCTCCGTTCTTGCGCGCGGGTCGGCGGGGGCCGGGGTTGTGGAAGGGGCACAACGGATGCGGGTGGGGGCATGGGGCATCCGATAGCGTCGGCCCTCGTGAACGTGTGGCTCCGGACCCTGCTGACGATCTGGCGAGCGAAGCGACAGCTGCGCAGGAACGGCCCGCGGCCGCTCATGGCGGTCGGCCGGGTGAAGCTGCGAACGCTGCCGACCGACATCGACCTGCTCGGGCACATGAACAACGGGCGCTACGCCTCGCTGTTCGACCTCGGCCGGTTCGACCTGCTGGTGCGCAACGGCATCTGGGACACGTTCCAGGAGAAGGGCTGGTACGGCGTCGTCGCGAGCAGCACGATCACCTTCCGGAAGTCGCTGAACCTCTGGCAGCGCTTCACGATCGAGACGCGCCTGCACGGGCACGACGACAAGTCGGTGTACATGGTGCACCGCGCGGTCGTCCGCGGCGAGGTGTACGCCGAGATGGTCGTGCGGTCGCGGTTCCTCCGCCGCACGGGTGGCATCGTGCCGCTCGACGAGCTGTTCGACGTTCTCGGCCGACGCGACGACCTGCCCCCGCTCGAGCCGTGGATGACCGAATGGGCTGCCGCTACCGCGCTTCCGTCGACCCGTGCCGAGGCGCCCAGCATCTGGGAGTGATCGCCCGGGCGAGGCGCCACCCCGGGAGAGCTGCCGCGACATAGGCTGACGGCATGTCCGACACCGTTTCGTCCGGCACCACCCCGCCGGGCTTCCCCGCCGACGACAACCTCGCCCAACAGGCGGTGGACCTGGCCCAGAAATGGGTGCACTCGTCGGCCGATTTCCCCGCGGATGCCGCAGCGCAGCGCCTCGCCGGAGTCCTGCGCGACCCGAACGGGCTGCCGTTCACGATCGGCTTCGTCGACGGGGTGATGCGCCCCGAGAGCGTGACCGCCGCAGCGACCCGGCTGCACCACGTCGCCCCGCTCGTCCCCGAGTTCCTGCCGTGGTACCTCCGCGGGGCCGTGCGCGTCGGCGGCGCCGTCGCCCCGATGCTGCCGACCCCGGTCGTGCCGATCGCCCGCACGGCGCTGCGCGAGATGGTCGGACACCTGGTCGTCGACGCTCGACCCCACAAGCTCGGCCCGGCGATCGCCCGGATCCGCGAGTCCGGCGCCCGACTGAACCTCAACCTCCTGGGCGAGGCCGTGCTCGGCGAGGACGAAGCCCGCCGCCGGCTCGCGGGCATCCACGAGCTGATCCGCCGCGACGACGTCGACTACGTCTCGGTCAAGGTCTCGGCGATCGTCAGCCGCATCTCGATGTGGGCGTTCGACGAGGTCGTCGCCGACGTGGTCGAACGTCTGCTGCCGTTGTACCTCAGCGCCGCCGAGGACGGCACCTTCATCAACCTCGACATGGAGGAGTACCGCGACCTCGACCTCACGATCGCCGTCTTCACCCGCCTGCTCGAAGACGAGCGCCTCCGGGGCCTCGAGGCGGGAATCGTGCTGCAGGCGTACCTCCCCGACGCCGCGGACGCCCTCGACGAGCTGACGGCGTGGGCGCAGGCCCGCGTCGCCGCCGGCGGAAGCCGGATCAAGGTGCGCCTGGTCAAGGGGGCGAACCTCGCGATGGAGCGCGTGGACGCGACGATCCACGGCTGGCCGCTCGCGACCCACGCCAGCAAGCTCGACGCCGACGCGATGTACCTCCGCTGCCTCGACCGGGCCCTGCGTCCCGAGCGCAGCGCGGCGGTGCGGCTCGGCGTCGCCGGCCACAACCTCTTCGACATCGCCTACGCCTGGCTGCTCGCCGGCGAGCGCGGCGTGAGCGACGACATCGAGATCGAGATGCTGCTCGGCATGGCCCAGGGCCAGGTCGCGGCGGTGACGGCCGATGTCGGCCACGTCCTGCTGTACGTGCCGGTCGTGCGGCCCGACGAGTTCGATGTCGCGATCAGCTACCTCGTCCGCCGGCTGGAGGAGAACGCCTCGAGCGAGAACTTCCTCTCCGCCGCGTTCGACCTCGCGACCGATGCGAGTCTGTTCGAGCGCGAGCGCGACCGATTCCTCGCCTCGCTCGAGCGCGCGGCCGACCCGGCGCTGCCCAGTTCGCCCAACCGTACGCAGGACCGCACGCTCTCGCTCCGGCCCATCGCGCCGCAGCGCATCACGCGCGACCCCGCCGGCGGCGACGACGGCCTCACGCAGGCGGTGCTCGGGATCGCCGACGCCGCGGGCCGCTCGGACGACACCACGGCGCTGGGCCAGCACGACGACATCCTGTTCGGCGGTGAGCGTTTCGTCGAGACGGCGGTGTACGCGCCCCGCGAGACGCGCCGCGCACCGGCACTCGGGGCACCTGGTTTCGCCAACACCCCCGACTCCGACCCCGCGCTCGCGGTCAATCGGGAGTGGGCGCGCGGCATCCTCTCGCGGATCGCCGGCAGCACGGCCGGTGACGAGACGATCGCGGCGGCGCGGGTCGACGACGCCGGAACGCTCGACGAGATCGTGGCGCGCGTCGGCTCGGCGGCATCCGCCTGGGGCGCGATGGCGGCAGCCGACCGCAGCGCCGTGCTGCTCGCGGCCTCGCGTGCGCTCGAGTCGCGCCGGGCCGAGCTCATCGAGGTCGCCGCGTCCGAGACGGGCAAGGTGCTGGCCGAAGCCGACGTCGAGGTCAGCGAGGCGGTCGATTTCGCCGCCTACTATGCGGCGACGGCGCGCGAGCTCGACCGGGTGAGCGGTGCCGTCTTCCAGCCGGCCTCGGTCACGGTGGTCACCCCGCCGTGGAACTTCCCGCTCGCCATCCCCGCCGGCGGCGTGCTCGCGGCCCTCGCTGCCGGCTCGGGCGTCGTCTTCAAGCCAGCGCCGCAGGCCCGGCGCTGCGCGGCGGTCGTCGCCGAGGCGCTGTGGGACGCCGGTGTGCCCCGCGACCTGCTCGCGCTGGTCGACATCGACGAGGGCGATCTCGGCCGACGCCTCATCACCCACCCGTCGGTCGACCGCGTCATCCTCACCGGCTCGTGGGAGACGGCGGCGCTGTTCCGGTCGTGGCGGCCCGAGCTGCCGCTGCTGGCCGAGACGAGCGGCAAGAACGCGATCATCGTCATGCCCTCGGCAGACCTCGATCTGGCGGCATCCGACCTCATCAAGAGCGCGTTCGGGCACGCCGGTCAGAAGTGCTCCGCCGCGTCGCTCGCGATCCTCGTCGGACCGGTCGGCCGGTCGAAGCGGTTCGCGCGCCAGCTCGTCGACGCCACCCGTTCGCTGCGGGTGGGTCCGCCGACCGATCCGCGCAGCGAGGTCGGACCCGTGATCGAGCCGCCCCAGGGCAAGCTCGAGTGGGCGCTCACCTCGCTCGAGGACGGTGAGCGCTGGCTCGTCGAGCCGCGTCGTCTCGACCTCGGCGACGACACCGCGGGCCGGTTCTGGTCGCCGGGCGTCAAGGTCGGGGTGAGCCCGGGGTCGCGCACGCATCTCGAGGAGTTCTTCGGTCCGGTGCTCGGCATCATGCACGCCCGCACGCTCGAGGAGGCGATCGAGCTGCAGAACGCGGTCGCCTACGGCTTGACCGCGGGCCTGCACACCCAGGATGCCGCCGACCTCGCGACGTGGCTCGACCGGGTCGAGGCCGGCAACCTGTACGTCAACCGCGGTATCACGGGTGCCATCGTGCAGCGTCAGCCCTTCGGCGGCTGGAAGCGGTCGTCGGTGGGCGCGGGCACGAAGGCCGGGGGACCGAACTACCTCGTCGGTCTCGGTTCGTGGCGCGCCTCGAGCGGGTCGGCGTCCAGCACACTGCACCTGCGCGGTCTCGACTCGCGCATCACGACCATCATCGAGTCGGCGCAGCCCACGCTCGACTACGAGTCGTTCGAGTGGCTGCGGCGCGGTGCGCTCTCGGATGCCGTCGCGTGGGACCGCGAGTTCGGGCAGGTGCGCGACGTGTCCGGCCTCGGCGTCGAGCGGAACCTGTTCCGGTACCGCCCGGTCGACGTCGCCGTGCGCGCGTCTTCGGACGCCACCTGGCAGGCGGTGCTCCGCGTGATCGTCGCGGGTGTGCGGGCCGGGTCGGGCGTGACGCTCAGCTCGCCGGTGGGCCTGCCGGCCGAGGTGCGGCGGGCGCTCGGCGAGGTCGACATCTCGGTGTCGGTCGAGACGGATGGTGAATGGCTGCAGCGCATCGCCGCGGCGGATCGGCGCCCCGGCCGCATCCGCCTGGTCGGGTCGCGAGACGCGGTGGCCGAGCTGCGAACCGCGATCGCGGGGGCGACCGGCGGCGACCCGGATGTCGCCGTCTACGCCGACGAGGTCACGACGGCCGGCCGCATCGAGGTGCTGCCGTTCGTGCACGAGCAGTCGATCACGATCACGGCGCACCGCTTCGGCAACCCCGACGACTGGTCCGAGGCGGTCATCTGACGTACGACTGCGGAGCCGCCTCGGTAGCGTGGCGGGATGACGGATGACGCAGCCGCCGCGCCCACGCTGATCCTGGCCCGCCTGTCGATCGAACGCGAGTCGCTCACCGGGGCCTTGTTCATCGGGCTCGGGGCGGTGGGACTCGCGATCGCCGTCATCGGGCTGGCGTTCTCGCCGTCTCTCAGCCTGCCGGTGCTCGTGGGTGTCGGTGCGGGGGCGGTGCTGCTCGTCCACGGCATCCTGCGCCGTTCGGCCGCCGCGCGTGCCGCCGCCGCGCTCGACCGGCTCGGGTCCGCCCCGGCCTCCGCCTCTCGCTGAGCTGAGCCCGGCGCTGCGCGCGACCTCTAGGCGATGGCGTCGAGCACGGCGGTGACGTGGGCATCCAGTGCCTTCGGCGCCGGCTCGGGGTCGAGGGCGAGGAGGCGTCGACGGTGCGGCTCGCCCAGCAGTGCCCCGAAGAGATGCTCGGCGCGGCGCTCGTCGCCGTTCAGGTGGGCGGCGAGGTAACGCTGCGCCGCGAGCGGACCGGCGTCGTAGAACGCGCGCGAGATCGCGGGGTCGTCGAGCGCGACCGCCACGGCTGCGCGGTGCAGGCCGACGGCGCGGTCGGCGAACAGCGCCGCCGCGATCAGGGTGCAGGCGTGCCGGAGGCCGCGCGCTTCGACCTCGAGGTAGTCGTGCACATCGGTCACCGCGGCGCGAAGGAGCGCCGGCTTGTCGCCGATCCGGTCGTAGATCGTGCGCTTGGTCACGCCCGCCTCCTGCGCGATCGCATCGAGCGAGGCGGCGTGGAAGCCGACCGCGACGAACAGCCGCGCGGCCACCGCGACGATGCGGGCGTCGCGTGCGGCCTGCTCGTGGACGGGTGGCCGTCCGCGGCGGCGGTCTGCGGTCGAGGGCATGCCGACAGGTTAGCAGAATGATACGGTGGCGTTTCATTAAGGAGGCGCCATGGACGAGATCGTCTGTCACATCGCGATCGCCGACGACTGGGGCATGAGCCGGAAGTTCGGCGAGTACGAGGTCGCGACACGGGGCATGCCGTGGGAGCCGGGCGGCCACATCCGGGCCTGCGATCCCGCGGACGTGGCCGACGTCGTCGCCACGGTCTACGCCGACGTGCGGCTGCCGCTGCTGCGGATCGACTGCAGTGTCGAGGGTCTCGCGCGCAACGGCGTCGAGGTGGCGCGGGTCGATGGGCAGCCCCGCATCCTCGGCCCCATCCCGATGAACCCGGATGTCGTCGTCGGCGAGCATCCCCTCACCGCCTGAGGCGGCCGGGCCGGACGCGCGACGGCCCGCCCCGGCCGGAGTCGGGGGCGGGCCGTCGCGATCGGTCTGCGCCGGATCAGGCGTCGATGCCGACCGAGTGCGACAGGCGTGCGCGCTCGTCGCCGGAGAGCTCGAGGTCGACCGCCTTCGCGCTGTCGACGATCGACTCGGCGCGACGCGCTCCCGGAATCGGGATGACGGTGTCGCCGAGTCCCAGCTCCCAGGCCAGCACGACCTGCTGCGGGCTCACGTCGTGGGCGCGGGCGACCTCGCCGAACACGGCGAAGCGATCACCGATCGAGCGTGCGCCACCGCCCGTGCCGCCCAGGGGGCTCCAGGGCAGGAACGCGATGCCACGGTCGACGCAGTAGCGCAGCTCGTCGTAGCTTCCCGGGTGCCGCGGCGAGAACTCGTTCTGGACGCTCGTGAGGTTGCCGGCGCCGAGCACCTGCTCGGCGATCTCGATCTCCTCGACGCTCGCGTTCGAGATGCCGACCGCCCGGATCTTGCCCTCCTGCTGCAGGGTCTTGAGATTCTCCATGACCTCGCCGTAGACCATCCAGCGGTCGGGGCGGTGGTACTGGTACAGGTCGATCACGTCGACGCGGAGCGCGCGGAGCGAGGCCTCGACGGCCTTCCGCAGGTAGTCGAGCGAGCCGTCGCGGCCCCACTTCTCGCCCTCGCTGCGGGTGATGCCGCCCTTCGTGGCCACCACGATCTGCGAGCGGTCGCCGCTCCACGTGGCCAGGGCCTCGGCCATGATCTCCTCGTTGTGCCCCATCGTGTCCCAGCTCGGGGCGTAGATGTCGGCGGTGTCGAGCAGGGTGACGCCCGCGTCGAGTGCGGCGTGGACCGTGGCGACGGCATCCTTCCGGTCGGGGATCTGCTTGTCGTTGTTCATCGAGACGGGCATCCCGCCCAGGCCGATGGCCGAGACGGTGAACGGTCCGAGGGTGCGTTGCTGCATGGGTCTCCTTCGACGATGAGCGGTGGTGTGGCTCCAGCCTGTCAGGCGCGACCGCGAACGGGCAGGACCTTGCGCAATCGGACCGCGATGTCTCTCAGCGGAGCCCGAACGGCCCGGGGGAGAATGGATGCCGGCCGCCCGGCGACCCGCCGCCGCGTGCGCGACCGCCGACGCCAGGAGCCCGAATGACGATCGCCGACCCACCTGCCGCCCCCGATGCGAATGAAAGCGGCAGCTCGACGCGCGCCCTCGCGGGACCCGCGCCGCTGCTGCCGGTCATGGCCGCGACGGCCGAGGGCGCGTGGGTGACCGACGTCGAGGGGCGCCGGTACCTCGATCTGACCGCCGATCCCGCGCTCGCCTTCGGGCACCGCCATCCCGCCCTGCTCGCCGTCGCCACCGAACAGCTGGGTCGGTTGACCGCGACGAGCGCCGTCGTCGCCGACGACCGTGCCGACGGTTTCGCCGACGCACTGGCCGCTCTTCTCGGCGCTGAGGCGGTGCTGCCCGTCGGCACCGGCGACGATGCGCTGCAAGTCGCGGTCGACGTCGTGCTCGGTGCGGGGGAGCGGACGACCGTCGTCGTCGCGGCCGGCTCGCACCCCGAGCTCGTCGCATCGGGAGCCGTCGCCGTGCCTTTCGGTGAGGTGGACGCGCTCGTCGCGGCGCTCGACGCCACCGTCGCGGCCGTCGTCCTCGAGCCCGTGCAGGCCCGCGCGGGCGTCGTCGGCGCGCCGGAGGGATACCTCGAAGCCGTGCGGCAGGCGACCGCCGATCGCGGGATCGCCCTGATCCTCGACGAGACCCGCAGCGGCCTGGGCCGGCTCGGCGACACCGTCGCCCTCGCCGGGGGAGGGATGGCCCCCGATCTCCGCGTGCTCGGCCCGGCGCTGGGCGGCGCGATCGTCCCCATCGCCGCCGTCGTCGGGAGCCGTGCGCTGCTCGGCGGTGTCGTGGCGCCGGCATCCGTGTCTTCGCTTGCGAGTGCCATCGCCCACCGCGTGGTCGAGATGCTCGAGGCGGGCGAGCTGCAGAACCGGGCCCGTGCTCTCGCCGAGCACCTCGCCGGACGCGTGGAGGCCCTCGTCGGAGCGGGTGCCGTGGCCGTCCGCACCGCGGGGGTGTGGGCGGGGGTCGACGTCGACCCGGCGGTCGTCACCGCCCCCGAGGTCGCCCGGCGCCTCGTCGCACGCGGTGTGCTCGTCGACGTGGTCGGCGAGTCGACGATCGTGCTCGCCCCGCCGTTGATCATTCGGGCGACCGAGCTCGACTGGGCGATCGAGCAGCTGCGCGTCGTGCTCGCGGCCTGATCCCGCCTCGTCGCCGAGCCCGCAGAATCCGTCGTTGACACGGTCGCCGCCGAGCCGCTACCGTGCTGGTCATACGTAGAAGCACACCGTCGTTCTTCTACGGATCGGCGCTCATACGTATGACCGTCGGAACCGCACGCCACGTCACAGGAGACCGGAATGCGCACTTCCCGAATCGCCGCCACCGCCGCCCTCGCGACCGCGGCGCTCGCCCTGGCCGCCTGCACACCGGGTGCCGCCACGAACACCGTCGCCCGAGCCGACACCCTGATCTACGGCAAGTCCGACGGCGGTACCACCTACGTCCGCAACTACAACGTCCTGGGTCCCGCGACCGAGAAGGCGCCCAACGCCGAGCTGATCTACGAGCCGCTCGCGCGCATCGACTACGCCAACGGCGCGGTGGTCGAACCCTGGCTCGCGCAGTCGCTGCAGTTCGACGAGGCCGGCACCGCGCTCACGATCGAGCTGCGCTCCGACGTCACATTCTCGGACGGCGAGGCGATGGATGCCGACGATGTCGTCTACTCGCTCTCGCTGCCGCTCGAGCGCCCCGAGCTCAACCTCGCCGGCGTGACCTACGAGGCGGTGAGCAAGATAGACGACGACACGGTCCAGGTCGACTTCGCCGAGCCCTCGTTCGCCGCTCTCAACCAGTTCGCGTCGAGCTCGCTGCCGGTCGTCCCCGAGCACATCTGGCGCGACCAGGACCTCATGAGCTGGACGAACCCCGACCCCGTGGGCACGGGTCCCTTCACGGTCGACGCGTTCGCGGCCCAGCAGGTGACGCTCAAGGCGCGCGACGACTACTGGGGCGGGCAGATGCCCATGACCTACCTCAAGGTGCTCGCGACCAACGCGGAGGCGGTCAAGGCGCAGCTGCTCCGCGGCGACGTCGACTGGGCCCCGGCCTCGTGGGCGGGCGCGGAGGAGGAGTTCGTCGCGCAGAACCCCGAGACGAACCTGTACCAGCTCTACGCCACCGGCGGCGCGTACTCGATGATGTACAACACCGCGCAGCCGCCCTTCGACAACGCCGACCTGCGGCGCGCGCTCGCGCTGTCGATCCCGCGCTCGGACATCACCGCGACGCTCAACCGGCCGGGCACCGAGGCGGGCCCCACGGGCCTCGTCGACCAGATCTACGCCGACTGGATCGCGCCGGAGTATCGCGGCGTCGTGCAGGAGGTGGATGCGGCTGCGGCGCAGGCCGCCCTCGCGGCATCCGGTTTCACGGTCGTCGACGGCGCCCTCGAGAAGGACGGGCAGCGGTATTCGCCGCGCCTGTCGTTCAACCAGGACTTCGGGTGGAACGCGTACGCCGACATCATGATCAACAGCTGGAAGTCGGTGCTGGGCATCTCGGTCGCCCCGGTTGGGGCCCCGGGGGCGACTCTCTACGACCAGCAGAAGACGGGCGACTTCGACCTGACCATCGCCACGACCGGCGGTGCGGGGGTCTACGGCGTCTACGGGTTCCTCGACAGCCGGTACGTCGAGCCTCTCGGCACCGCCGCCGCGACGAACATCGGGCGCTGGAACGACCCCGAGACCGACCGCATCCTGTCGGACATGACCCGCGCGGCCGACGAAGACACGCTGCGCTCGCTGGGGCAGGAGATGCAGCGGATCGTCGTCGACGAGGTGCCCTTCAGCCCGCTGTACAACTCGTACTGGTTCGTCGACGTCAACGCGACGTATTGGACCGGCTGGCCGACGCCCGACGACTTCGATGCGGTGCCCTTCCCGAGCCTCGGGCCCGACACCGTCCGCACGCTGCTCTCGCTGAAGCCCGCGTCATGACCGCGCTCGGTGGGGCTCCCACGCCCACGACGACGACGGCCCTGGCCGAGGTCTCGGCGCGCCGGAAGCCCCGCCGGCGCAGCGGAGCCTTCCTCCTCAAGCGCCTCGGGTTCTACCTGGTGGCCGCATGGTCGGCGATCACACTGAACTTCGTCATCCCGCGCCTCATGCCCGGCGATCCGTCGGCGGCGATCATCGACCAGCTCGAACGGGTGAGCGGTCAGGCGCTCGCGCCGGAGGCGCTCGTGTCGATCCGCGGGCTCTTCGGCAACCCCGATCAGAACCTGTTGGAGCAGTACGGCGCCTACCTCGCCCAGCTGGCGAGGTTCGACCTCGGCGTGTCGATCTCGAACTTCCCGGTGCCGGTCGCCGATCTCGTCGGCGCCGGCCTGCCGTGGACGCTGCTGCTGGTGGGGACGACGACCGTCATCTCGTTCGTCCTCGGCACGATGCTCGGAGTCGCCGTCGGATGGCGGGCCGGGTCGAGGTTCGACTCGATCATGACGCCGCTCATCACCTTCGTCTCGTCGGTGCCCTACTTCTGGATCGCGCTGCTGGCCCTGTGGCTGTTCGGCTTCGTCGTCGGCTGGTTCCCGCTCTCGGGCGGGTACGACCCGAACTTGCCGATCTCGCTCGAGCCGGCGTTCCTGCTGAGCGTCATGCAGTACGGGGCGCTGCCCGCCCTGACGATCATCTTCTCGGCGTTCGGCGGGTGGATGCTGGGCATGCGCAACATGACCGTCACGACGGTGCGCGAGGACTACGTGCTCCTCGCGCAGGCCAAGGGCCTTTCTCCCGCGCGCGTGCGCTGGCGTTATGCGGCGCGCAACGCGATGCTCCCGCAGTTCACCGGCTTCGCGATGGCGCTCGGCGGCGTGGTCGGCGGGGCGCTGCTGACCGAGATCGTCTTCAGCTACCCGGGCATCGGATACCTGCTGTTCTCGGCGCTGCAGAAGCGCGACTATCCGGTCATGCAGGGCGTGTTCCTGCTCGTGACCCTCACCGTCCTGCTGGCCAACCTCATCGCCGACTCGCTCTACGTGTGGCTCGATCCCCGCGTCCGAGAGGAGAGCTGACATGCGTGCCTCCCTGCTCCGCAACGGCAAGGTGCTTTTCGGAGTCGTCGTGCTGGCGTTCTTCGTGCTGCTCGCGCTGCTGGGCCCCGTGCTGCTGTCGGCGCTCGGCCTCGACGCCCGCGCCAACGACATCTCGGCGATCGCCGCCCCGCCGAGCGCGGCGCATCCGCTGGGTACGACCCAGTTCGGTCAGGACGTGCTCGCGCAGGTCATCGAAGGCGCTCGGGGCTCGATGTTCGTGGGCTTCCTCGGGGCGGCCATCGGCACCGCGATCGCGATCGTCGTCGGTGTGCCGGCGGGCTACTTCGGCGGCACGACGGGCAACCTGCTGAACTTCCTCACCAACATCTTCCTCGTCATGCCGGTGCTGCCGCTGATCTTCGTCGTGGCCGGCTACCTGCAGGGCACGGGCCTGGTCATGATCGCGATCATCATCGGCGTGTTCGGCTGGGCCGGCGGGGCGCGGACGCTCCGTGCACAGGCCATGAGCGTGCGCAACCGCGACTTCGTCCAGGCCATGCGGATGCTGGGCGAGCCCCACCGCCGCCTCATCTTCGTAGAGGTGCTGCCGCACCTCTACGGCTGGATCGCGTCGATGTTCCTCGGCGGCCTCATCGGCGCCGTCATGGCCGAGGCCGGGCTCGCCTTCCTCGGGGTCTCGGACTCGTCGGCGATCAGCTGGGGCACCATGATCCAGGCCGCGCAGCAGCAGAGCGCGGTGCTGCGCGGGCTCTGGTGGTGGTTCGTGCCGCCGGGCCTGTGCATCGCTCTGGTCGGCACGGCCGCCGCGCTCATCAACTTCGGCGTGGACGAGCTCGCCAACCCCAAGCTGCGGGCGGCGAGCCGGCGCGTCGCGAAGCGCACCGCCTCGGTGCGCCGGGAGGCCGCCGTGCTCGAGACGACCGGTGCAGAGAGGGCATGACATGACGATGATCCAGGAGAGGCGACCGGACGCGCCCTCGGATGCCGCGGGCTCGGACGTGCTACTCGAAGTGCGGGGGCTCACGGTCGAGTACGCCGGAGCGACGGGCGCGGTGCGCGCGTGCGCCGATGTCACCTTCGACCTGCAGCGCGGCGAGATCCTCGGTGTCGTGGGGGAGTCGGGATCGGGCAAGTCGACGCTCATCACGGCGCTCACGCGGTTGCAGCGGCCGCCGGCTGTCACGACGGCGGGAAGCGTGGTCTACCACCCTCGCGAGGGCGGAGCGGGGATCGATCTCGTCCAGCTCAGCCCGCGGCGGCTGCGGGGACTCCGCTGGACGCGACTGTCGATCGTGCTGCAGAGCGCGATGGACGCGCTCAACCCGGTCACCCGAGTCGGCGAGCAGTTCGTCGACGTGCTGCGCACCCACGACCGCTCGATGAGCCGGGCCGCGGCGTGGGAGGAGGCGCGGCGGCTGCTCGGGCTCGTCGGCATCTCGGCCGACCGTGCGCGGAGCTTCCCGCACGAGCTGTCGGGCGGGATGCGGCAGCGTGCGACCATCGCGCTGGCCCTCGCGTGCCGACCCGAGCTCGTCGTCATGGATGAGCCGACGACGGCGGTCGATGTCGTGATGCAGCGGCAGATCCTCGCCCAGGTACTGCGGTTGCGGCGCGAGCTCGGGTTCGCCGTCGTGTTCGTCACGCACGACCTGTCGCTGCTGCTCGAGCTCGCCGACCGCATCGCCGTCATGTACGCCGGCCGCATCGTCGAGCTCGCGGCGTCGCGCGAGATCTACCGCTCGCCGCTGCATCCGTACACGCAGGGGCTGCGTGATTCGTTCCCGCCCTTGCACGCGCCGATCCAACGGCTCGAGGGCATCCCGGGAACGCCGCCCGATCTGCGTCTGCTCCCCGCGGGCTGCCCGTTCGCGCCCCGGTGCCCCCACGCGTTCGACCGATGCCGGTCGGAACTGCCGCAGCTCACCCCGCACGGCGAACGGTCCGTCGCCTGCCACCTGCGCGAACCCGAGGAGGTCGGCTCATGAATGAGACCACGACGATCGAGCCCCCGATCGAGCCCGCGCCCGTGCTCGAGGCCGTCGGCGTCACCAAGCACTTCACCGTCACCTCGGGGCTCGGCGCCAAGGCGACCGTGCACGCGGTCGAGGACATCACGCTCCGGCTCGTCCCCGGCCGGGTCACGGCCGTCGTCGGCGAGAGCGGGAGCGGCAAGACGACGCTCGCGCGGCTGCTCGCGCGCTTCTACGAACCCACCTCGGGCACCGTCCGCCTCGAGGGGCGACCCGTCGAGCGGCCGACCGGTCAGGAAGAGCTCGCGTACCGGAAGGCGGTGCAGCTGATCTTCCAAGACCCCTTCGGGTCGCTCAACCCGCTGCACCGCGTACGGCACAACATCGACAGGGCGATCCGCCTGCATCACCGCGGGCTCTCGCGCGCACAGCGACTCGGCCGCGCGCGCGAGCTGCTGGAACGCGTCGCGCTGACCCCGGCCGACGACTACCTCGAGAAGTTCCCGCACGAGCTGTCGGGCGGTCAGCGCCAGCGCGTGGTGATCGCGCGGGCGCTCGCCGTCGAGCCTCGTGTCCTCCTCGGCGACGAACCGATCTCGATGCTCGACGTCTCGATCCGGCTGGAGATGCTGAATCTGCTCGACCGGCTTCGTCGCGAGGACGGTCTCGCCCTGCTGTACATCACCCACGACATCGCGAGCGCCCGCTACCTCTGCGATGACATCGTGGTGATGTACGCGGGCCGCATCGTCGAGATGGGGCCGAAGGAGGCGGTGATCGCCGATCCGCAGCATCCGTATACGAAGCTGCTCATCGAGTCGTCGCCCGACCCGCAGGGCGACCCCGACCGCGATCGTGACGCCGTCTTCGGATCGGCCGACGACCTGGGCGAGCCGCCGAGCCTGATCGACCCGCCGAGCGGATGCCGCTTCCACCCGCGGTGCCCGTTCGCGATGGAGCAGTGCCGGACGACGCGTCCGCCGCGGATCGCCGTGGGGCCCGACCATGGCGCAGACTGCTGGCTGCACGACGTCGGTCGCGGGCACGAGCTCGCCGGTTCATCGATGACGCAGCTCGTCTCCCGCACCCTGACCGAGGAGGTCCCGTGACCACGCCCGCCGCGCGCCCGCGCTCCATCCGCCAGTCCGACGTGGCCCGCCTCGCCGGGGTGTCGCAGTCGGCGGTGTCACGCGTGATCAGCGGCGACGCCGCGCGGATCCCCGACGAGACCCGGCGGCGCATCCACGAGGCGATCGCCGAGCTCGGCTACGTGCCCAACCCGGTCGCCCGCAACCTCCGCGGCTCGCGCACCCAGCTGCTGGGGGTGCACACGTTCGAGCCGCTCTTCCCGAACGCCCGCGAGGGCTTCTACGTCGAGTTCCTCCTCGGCATCGAGCAGCGCGCCGAGGAGACGGGTCACGACCTCGTGCTGTTCAGCTCGACGGGCGACGGTGCCGGCGGACGCCGGATCTACCGCGACGAGACGAACCGGTTGCGCATCGCCGACGGCAGCGTGCTGCTGGGCGTGTCGCCCGACCGCGACGAGCTCGCCAAGCTCTGGCGCGAGGGATACCCCTTCATCCACATCGGCCGGCGCGATGTGCCGGGCGCCGACATCCCGTGCATCATCCCCGATTACCGCGCAGCGGCATCCGAGATCGTCGGACGCCTGCACGAGCTCGGGCATCGCGACCTCGTCTATCTGCGCGATTCCATCGACGTCGAACCCTACGAGGACCGCCGCGCCGGGTACGCCGAGGCGGTCACTCGTCTCGGCATCGCCGACGCATCGCCCGGGTACCGCGAGGGCCGGGCGGGTGTGCCCGACGAGGTCGTCGACGCTCTCGCGGGTGGCCTGTGCACCGCCGCCGTCGCCGAGAGCGAGCGCGTCGCCGCCGAGCTGCGCACCCGGCTGACGGAGCGCGGCGTCGACATCCCCGGCGACGTCTCGGTCGCCGTCCTCGAGGACACCAGCGCCGGGGACGTGCGATGGGACGACCTCCGCATCCCGCGCCAGGAGATCGGGCGCATCGCCGTCGACCGCCTCATCGAGATGGTGGACGATCCGGATGCCGCCCGCGAGAGCACGTTCGTCGCGTGCGAGGTGGTCGCCGGCGCCACGGTCGCCCGCGTCAAGGAGGAACGAGGATGACCGAGCCGATCGACCTGCTGATCATCGGAGGCGGCGTCGGCGGGGTGGCCGCGGCCATCACCGCGACCCGCCTCGGCCTGCGGGTCGTGATGACCGAGGAATCGGGCAGACTCGGGGGGCAGCTGACCTCCCAGGCCGTGCCGCCCGACGAGCACGCCTGGATCGAGCAGCCGACGACGTCGCCGAGCTACGCCGAGTTCCGGAGGCGTGTGCGCGACTACTATCGCCGCAACTACCCCGTGACCGCGGAGGCGGCGGCCGAGCAGGTCTTCAACCCGGGACGCGGCATCGTCAGCCGGCTCTGCCACGAGCCTCGTGTGGCCGACGCGGTCATCGACGAGATGCTCGCGCCGTGGCTCGCGACCGGGAGACTGCGGATCCTGCGAGACCACGAGCCGGTCGCCGTCGAGGTCGTGGGCGACCGGATCGAGGCTGTCGTCGTCCGCGGCAGCACGGGGGAGGAGATCGTGCTGACGGCCCCGATCGTCGTGGATGCCACCGAGCTCGGCGACCTGCTCGAGCTGGCGCGGGTCGAACACGTCATCGGAGCCGAGGGGGCCGACGACACCGGCGAGCTGCACGCCCCGGCCGTCGCCGATCCGATGGACCAGCAGGCGGTGTCGTGGTGCTTCGCGATCGAGCACCGCGAGGGCGAGGACCACGTCGGCGACCGACCCGCGCGCTACGAGCACTGGCGGACGCACGTCGATGCGTTCTGGCCGGGGCCGCAGTTGTCGTGGACCGACATCGAACCGATCGGCCTGCACGAACGCACACGGCCGCTCTTCCAGGAGATCGACACCCCCGAGGTGCCCTTCGATCTGTGGCGGTACCGTCGTGTGCTCGCCGCCGCGAACTTCACCGGCGGGATCTCCGACGTCACGCTCGTGAACTGGCCGCAGATCGACTACTGGGAGGCACCGCTCCTCGGGGTCGACGTCGCAGCGGCCGATCGGGCCCGCGCGGCGAGCCGCGAGCTGTCGGAGTCGTTCCTGTACTGGATGCAGACCGAGGCGCCCCGTCACGACGGCGGCACCGGATATCCGGGTCTCCGCCTGCGCGGCGACGTCACCGGCACCGCCGACGGATACGCCGACCGCGTCTACATCCGCGAGGCGCGACGCGCGGTGACCGAGTTCCGCGTGCTCGAGCAGCACGTCGGGGTGCAGGCCCGCGGTGCGGGGGTGGGGAGCGCCGTGTTCGACGACAGCGTCGGGCTCGGGCACTACCGCATCGACCTGCATCCCTCGACGGCGGGTCGCACGTACGTCGACATCGAGTCGTACCCGTTCCAGATCCCGCTGGGCGCGCTGCTGCCGGTGCGCGTGGACAATCTGCTGCCGGCCGCGAAGAACATCGGCTCGACCCACATCACCAACGGCTGCTACCGGCTGCATCCGGTCGAATGGAGCATCGGCGAGGCCGTCGCCGCACTCGCCGCCGTCGCGCTCGCCGAACGCGTGCCGCCGCGCGCCGTGCGGGCACAGCCGCGACTGCTCGACGACCTGCGCCGGGTGCTGACGGGCCGGCTCGGCATCACGCTGCGCTGGCCGGAAGAGGTGCGCACGCACCACTGGAAGCCGCGGGAACGAACCCGCCACATCGTCCCGTCGCGCTGACGCGCCGGGATCGTGCGCCGGCGACGAGGCCGGCGCACGTGTCAGGAAGGACGGATCCATGCCCCCTCTCTCCCACCCGCCCCATCCCGCCGCGCGCCGGCGCGGACGCTTGCGGCGACGTTTCGGCGCCGCCGTCTCGGCGGTCGCGCTCATCGCCGGCCTCGCGTGGGCCGCACCCACCGCGGCCGTCGCCGACGGGTCGCTCCCGGCGCTGTCGACCCAGGGCAACCGCGTCGTCGACGCCACCGGCGCCGATGTCGCCCTGCGCGGGGTGTCGGTGCTCGCCCCCGAGCAGAACGACCTCTGCGACTACTGCGATTCGCGTCCGACCTCCGAGATGATCGATCTCGCGGCGGCCTGGGGATCGAAGGTGGTGCGCCTGCCGGTCACCGAGATCTCGGCGACCACCGACCTCGCCGCCTACGACGCCGAGTACATCGCGCCGTACGTGCAGCAGGCCGTCGACCTCGGCATCTACCTGATCATCGACCTGCACCTCGTCCGCGACTACGGCGACGGGGCGGGCGCAGTGCCGCGCTCGACGGTCGAGCGCTTCTGGGACTACGTAGCCCCGCAGTACGGCGATGTGACCAACGTCGTCTTCGAGGTCTTCAACGAGCCCATCAACCCCGCGAGCTGGTCGACGTGGAAGGCCTACATCCAGCCCGTCGTCGACGGCATCCGGGAGACCGCGCCCGACACCCTGCTGCTGATGGGCTCGCCCCAGTGGAGCACGTTCGTCAACGGCGCGGTGACCGACCCGATCGCCGGCGGCAACATCGCCTACGTGTTCCACATCTACCCCAACCAGGGGGCACCGACGACGGCGCTGCTCGACAGCAAGTTCGGCAACGCCGCACAGCAGATTCCCGTCGTCATCACCGAGTTCGGGTGGAATCCGCCCGGGGAGTTCTCCGACAGCATCACGGCGGGGACCACGACGAACTGGGGCGTGCCGTTCCGCACCTACCTCGACGCGCGCCCGTGGATCGGGTGGCAGGCATGGATCCTCGACAACTTCTGGAAGCCGCAGATGTTCGACTACGACTGGAACATCCTCGGCGGCGAGCACCAGGGGCAGTTCGTCAAGGACTGGCTGGGCGGCCTGCCCAACGTCTCGCCGTGCGCCTCGCACGACGGCCTCGGGGCCGCGGTCACGGTGTCATCGACGTACTCCGCGGCGTTCCCCGGCTCGCGCCTCGTCGACGGCGACTGCACCGACGCCGGCCGGTGGCTCTCGGCGGTGGGCGATGCGACGCCGACGGCGACGATCGAGCTGGCCGCGCCGCAGCGGGTGAGCTCGCTCGGCGTCTACAGCGGGTTCGGCGGCGGGGCCGGAACCGGCGTCGTGCTGGTCGACTTCACGGTCGAGGTCCGCACCGCAGCGGGATGGCAGCAGGTCGCCGCCATCACCGGCAACACGCAGGCGGCGCGCGAGGTCGCGATCGGGGTCGACGGCGTCGAAGCGGTGCGCCTGGTGGTCACGAACCCCTCGGCTTCGACCACCGAGGCCAAGATCGCGCGCGTCTACGAGCTCGCCGTGCGCGGCTGATCTCGCCTCGTCGCGATACAGCTGCAGGACCGATGGGGCTGGTGTCAACGCCCGCCGACGGCGGGACGACACCAGCCCCACCGGTCCGACGGATGTATCGCCGAACCTGCGCGCCGGATGTCAACCCGGCGAGCGAAACGAACCGGGAAATACTGACGCAACACAGCCCGGATTAGGCTCGCATCCATGGGTGACCTCTTCGACGGATACGGCTCGACGCTGACGCCGCGCAAGACCGTGACGGGGGTGCCGCCGTACGACGAGATGTTCGAGGTCTCGGGCACTCTGCCCGCTCCGGGCAGCTCGCGTGCGGCATACCGCGAGCTCTACCAGGCGCTCGCGCAGATGACCCAGGAGGAGCTCCGGGGACGCACCGAGTCGCTCGCGAGCTCGTACCTCGCGCAGGGCGTCACGTTCGACTTCGCGGGAGAGGAGCGGCCCTTCCCGCTGGATGCCGTTCCCCGCGTCATCGACTACGACGAGTGGTCGCACGTCGAGTCGGGCGTGAAGCAGCGCGTGCGCGCCCTCGAGGCCTTCCTCGACGACGCGTACGGCCATCAGTTCTGCGTCCGCGACGGTGTGCTGCCGGCGAAGCTCATCGCCTCGTCGCAGTACTACTACCGTCAGGCGGCCGGCATCCGCTCCGCCAACGGCGTGCGCATCCAGGTCTCCGGCATCGACCTCATCCGCGACGAGCACGGCGAGATGCGGGTTCTCGAAGACAACGTCCGCGTGCCCTCGGGGGTCAGCTACGTCATCTCGAACCGCCGGGTGATGGCCCAGACCCTGCCGGAGCTGTTCGTCTCGATGCGGGTGCGCCCCGTCGGCGACTACCCGAACAAGCTGCTGCAGGCGCTGCGCGCCTCGGCCCCGCCCGGAGTCGACGACCCCAACGTCGTCGTGCTGACCCCGGGCGTCTACAACTCCGCCTACTTCGAGCACACGCTGCTCGCGCGCCTCATGGGCGTCGAGCTCGTCGAGGGCCGCGACCTCGTCTGCTCGGGCGGCAAGGTGTTCATGCGCACGACGCGCGGCCCGCAGCGCGTCGACGTCATCTACCGTCGGGTCGACGACGACTTCCTCGATCCGCTGCAGTTCCGCGCCGACTCCATGCTCGGCGCCCCGGGCCTCATGCTCGCCGCGCGCCTGGGCAACGTCACGATCGCCAACGCCGTGGGCAACGGCGTCGCCGACGACAAGCTGCTCTACACCTACGTTCCCGACCTCATCCGCTACTACCTCGCGGAGGAGCCCATCCTCAAGAACGTCGACACCTGGCGGCTCGAAGACCCGGGGGCGCTCGAAGAGGTGCTCGACCGCCTCGACGAGCTCGTCGTGAAGCCGGTCGACGGCTCGGGCGGCAAGGGGCTCGTGGTGGGGCCCGACGCCTCACCCGCCGAACTCGAGAAGCTCCGCAAGAAGCTGCTCGCCGACCCGCGCGGCTGGATCGCGCAGCCCGTCGTCATGCTCTCGACGATCCCGACGCTCGTCGAGGACGGCATGCGTCCCCGCCACGCCGACCTCCGCCCGTTCGCGGTCAACAACGGCGAGGAGGTGTGGGTGCTGCCGGGCGGCCTCACCCGCGTCGCGCTGCCGGAGGGCCAGCTCGTCGTCAACTCCAGCCAGGGCGGCGGATCGAAGGACACGTGGGTCGTCGGAGGCGATGCGCCCCGGACGGCCGAGTACAGCCAGGGCAACCTCGCCGGGCTCGTGGCCGACCAGGCGTCGACGCAGGCGATCCCGATCATCTACGACGAGCAGGACGAGCCGGCCCATTCGCCGCAGGACCATCCCGGCGGCCTGAGCGAGCAGCAGGAGCAGCAGCAGCAGACCGGGGGTGCGACGTGCTGAGCCGCATCGCCGAGAGCCTCTTCTGGATCGGACGCTACATCGAGCGGAGCGACGGCACCGCCCGCATCCTCGATGTGCACCTGCAGCTGCTGCTCGAGGACCCGTGGATCGACGAGGACACCGCCTGCCGGTCGCTCCTGTCGGTCATGGGGTCGTTCCCGCCCGAGGGCCTCGATACAGTGACCCGTCAGGACGTGCTGACCCGGCTCGCGGTCGACCGCACCAACCCGTCCAGCATCGCCTACTCGCTGCAGTCGGCTCGCGAGAACGCCCGCCGCGCGCGAGAGATCGTCTCGACCGAGCTGTGGGAGACCCTCAACACGACCTACTCCCGGATGCCGCGGCGGCTCAACGCCGAGAAGGTGCACGAGTTCTTCCACTGGGTGCGCGAGCGCGCGGCGCTCGCCGTCGGCGTCACCGACTCGTCGACGAGCCGCGACGAGGCCTGGCAGTTCTTCACGCTGGGACGCTCGATCGAGCGCACCGACATGACGGCGCGGCTGCTCGCGACCCGGTCGCTGACCGAGGAGTCCGGCCCGTCGTGGACGACGATCCTCCGCTCCTGCGGCGCGTACGAGGCGTATCTGCGCACCTACCGCGGCATGCCGAGCGCGCGCAACGCCGCGGAGTTCCTGCTGCTCGATCGGCTCTTCCCGCGCTCGATCATCCACTCGATCCAGCGCGCCGAGGAATGCATGAGTGCGATCGACCCGGTCGCCGACCGCGTGGGCCACTCCAATGCGGTGCTCCGCGCGCTCGGCCGCATCCGCAACGACCTCGAGTACCGGCCGCTGGGCGAGATCCTGTCGGAGCTGCCCGAGCACATGGACAACGTGCAGAAGGTGACCCGGGAGGCCTCCGAGGCGATCCGGAGCCGTTTCTTCCCCACCGCGGCGGAACCGAACTGGATCGGAGAGACCTCGTGAAGCGTCTGCGCATCGAGCACACGACCGGGTTCACCTACCCCGGCGACGTCGCCGCGTCGTACAACGAGGCGCGGATGCTGCCGAGCTCGACCGACAGCCAGTTCGTGCTGAGCTCGCAGCTCGACATCGACCCGACGACGGCGGTCAACCACTACGTCGACTACTTCGGCACCCGGGTCGCGGCGTTCGACGTGCTGGCCGCCCACCGTTCGCTCGCGATCACGGCCCGCTCGCTCGTCGAGGTGCGGCCGCGCCCCATCGAGCACCGCCAGATCTCGTGGGAGGAGCTGGCCGCCGAGACCGAGCGCTCGATCCACACGGTCGAGCAGCTGGGGCAGACCGCCCGTACCGCGCCGCATCCGGAGGTCGTGCAGCTCGCCCGCGAGATCGCGGCGTCTCACGACGAGCCGGGGCCGGCGGCGCACGCGATCGCGATCGCGATCGGGGACGCCGTGGAGTACATGACCGGCGTCACGGGAGTGCACTCGACGGCGGCGGAGTCGTGGCCCGAGCGCAAGGGCGTGTGCCAGGACATCGCGCACATCACCCTCGGGGCGCTGCGCAGCGTCGGCATCCCCGCCCGCTACGTCTCGGGATACCTGCATCCCGATCCCGACGCGCAGGTCGGTGAGCCGGTGACGGGTGAGTCGCACGCCTGGATCGAGTGGTTCGCCGGCGACTGGCAGGGTTTCGATCCGACGAACAACGTCGAGATCAGCGACCGGCACGTGCTGGTCGGGCGCGGGCGCGACTACAACGACGTCCCGCCGCTGCGCGGCGTGTTCGCGGGGCCCTACAAGAGCGCCCTGCACGTCACGGTGACGATCACCCGCGAGGCGTGACCTCGGCGGCATCCGCTTCATCCGCCTCGCGGCGGGTGCCCCGGCCGAGGGATGCCGTCGCGGCGAGGCCCAGCACGAGGAATCCGGCCGCGGCGAAGCTCGCGGCGCGCGTGCCGTCGGAGAGGGCGGCTCTCGCGTCGGTCGCGATGTCGGCGGTCTGCGGTGAGGCCTCGAGGCCCGCGATCGCGCCGCCCGCGCTCTCGACGACGGCGCTGACGACCTCATCGCGCTGCTCGGGCGGGATGCCCCGATCGTCGAGTCGCGTCGCGAGGGCGCCGGAGGTCGTCGAGAACAGGATGGTTCCGAGGATCGCGATGCCGAGCGCGGCGCCGAGCTGACGGGCGGTCGACTGCGTGCCGGACGCCTGTCCTCCCTCGGCGACGGGGACGTCGGCGAGCACGACACCGGTCAGCTGCGCCGTGGCGAGGCCCACGCCGATGCCGTAGACGAACAGCGCGGGGATGAGCGGACCCCAGGTGGCATCCGGCCCGATGACGAGGGCGACGCCGGCGACGCCGACGATCTCGGCCGCGAGGCCCGCGCGCACCACCCACACCGGCGCGACCTTGCCCGACAGGGCGCCGGCCAGCCCGCTCGCGACGAACGAGCCCGCGGCGAGGGCGAGCAGCACGAGGCCCGTCTGGACCGCCTCGAAACCGAGCGCGAACTGCAGCCACAGGGGGAGGGCGAGGATGATGCCGAACTCGCCGAGCGCGACGACGAGAGCGGCGAGGTTTCCGTTGCGGAACGACGGGATGCCGAAGAGCCCGAACGCCAGCAGAGTGGGCTGGCCGGCACGGCGACGGTGCAGGCCCCAGGCGATGAAGGCCGCGATCGCGAGGGCCGAGACCGCGAACGCGATCGGGACGGGCGAGAGGTCGCCGGGCCACGACGCGCCGAAGAGCTCGGGACGCTGGTCGACGGTCCACCAGCCGTAGGTACGTCCCTCGATGAGGCCGAAGACGAGGGTTCCCATGGCGATGACCGACAGGACGGCTCCGACGACGTCGATCCGCGTCGCGCCGCCGCGCGACTCGTCGACCGTGAGCAGGACGCCCACGACGATGAGGATGCCGAGCGGGATGTTGATGCCGAAGGCCCAGTGCCACGAGAACGTCGTCGTCAGCCAGCCGCCGAGCAGCGGTCCGACCGCGGCCATGCCGCCGATGGTCGAACCCCAGACGGCGAAGGCGATGCCGCGCTCGCGGCCGCGGAAGGTCGCGTTCAGCAGCGACAGCGTGGTCGGCAGGATCATCGCGCCGCCGACGCCCTGCACGAAACGGGCGAGGATGAGCAGGTCGCCGGTCGACGCGAGCACCGCGCCCACGGAGGCGAGCGCGAAGACGACGACGCCGGTCAGCAGCATCCTGCGGCGGCCGACCCGATCGGCGATGCTGCCGAAGACGAGCAGCAGTGAGGCGAATACGAGGGTGTACGCCTCCTGCACCCACTGCACCTGGGTCGAGGTGATGCCGAGGTCGTCGACGATCGAGGGGACGGCGACGTTGACGATCGTCGAGTCCACGATGATGAGTGCGACGGCGATGCTGATGAAGACGAGTCCCGCCCACCGGCGGCGTGCCGAAGTTTCCATGATTGCTAGAATAGCTAGCAAAATTGCGGGCACAAGGCGTGGTTCGCGCAACGCGAAAACGGCCGGTCCCGCGGGGAACCGGCCGTCTCGATCGAGCCCGTGGATCAGGCGGGCGGGTCGCCCGGGTCGAGCGTCTTGAGCATGTCCTCCTCGGCGGCGTTGTCGGCCGTGAGCTCGTCCTCGGTGGTCTCATCGCCACCGCGGGGTGCGTCGTCGGTGATCGACTGCTCGGCGCTGGGATCGTCGAGGTGACGGTCGCCTGTGGGCTCTTCGGACGGGATCGCGCTGTCTCCGGCGCCGCCGGCCGGGTTGTCGTGGCTGCTCATGGGCGCGACGTTACGCTCGCCGTCGCCGCGCGCGGCACCCCTTGACACGCGATCCGGCCGTGGTGCCGATACACCCGTCGGATCGGCGTGACAGGAGTGGTGACGGCCTCCGCTTGAGGCCACTCCCGCACCGCCGGTCCGACGAATGTATCGCCGCCAGGCGCTGGGGCTAGGCGCGGGGCTCGTAGCGGCGCGGGGCGTGCGTGCGGGCGACGAGATCGCGGAGCGCCTCGAGCGAGCCCGACACGAACCCCGCGGCGCGGGCCTGCACCAGCACGTTGCCGAGCGCCGTCGCCTCGACCGGGCCGGCGAGAACCGGCATTCCGGCGCGATCGGCCGTGCGTTGGCACAGCAGCTCGTTGAGCGCTCCGCCTCCGACGATGTGGATCGTCCGGACGTCGACGCGGCCGAGGCGAGCGGCGTCGGCCACGGCATCGGCGAACGCCTGCGCAAGCGACTCGACGACCGACCGGGTGTACTCGGCGCGCGTGCGCGGCGGTGCGACATCGTGCTCGGCGCACCACGCGTCGATGCGGGAGGTCATCTCGCCGGGGGCGAGGAAACGCGGGTCGTTGACGTCGAAGACGACGCCATCCGCTTCGCGTGCGGCGTCGAGCAGCGTCGGCAGGTCGATCCGGTGCCCCTCGTGCCGTTCCCACTGACGGACGGCCTCGCTCAGCACCCACAGGCCCATGACGTTGTGCAGCAGGCGGATGCGGCCGTCGACGCCGCCCTCGTTCGTGAAGTTCGCCTCGAGCGCGGCGCGGCTGAGCACGAGGTGGTCGACCTCGACGCCGACGAGGCCCCACGTGCCGCAGGAGATGTAGGCCGCGGCATCCGGCTGCATCGGCACGGCGACGACGGCCGAGGCGGTGTCGTGCGAGCCGACGGCGGTGACGGGCGTGCCCTCGGGTGCTCCGATCGACGCCGCGACGTGCGCCCGCAGCGGGCCGAGCCGATCACCCGGTGCGATGAGCGGGGGGAGGATGCCGCGGGGGATGCCGAGCGCCGAGACGAGGGCGCCGTCCCATGAGGCCTGCAGCACCCGCAGGAGTCCGGTCGTCGACGCGTTGGTCTGCTCGGCGCGGGCCTCGCCGGTCAGCCAGTACCCGACGAGGTCGGGTACGAGGAGGGCGGTGTCGGCGAACGCGAGCACCTCCGGGTCTTCGGCGGCGAGCTGGTACAGCGTGTTGAACGGCAGGAACTGCAGGCCGTTGCGCTCGAAGAGCTCGGCGTGCGGAAAGCGGGCGTGCACGCTCTCGACCCCGCGCGCGGTGCGCTCGTCGCGGTAGTGGAACGGTTCGCCCAGCATCCGCCCGCCGCGCAGCAGCCCGTAGTCGACAGCCCACGAGTCGACGCCGATCGAGGCGAGGCCGGGGGTCGTGCGGAACGCGTCGCGCAGCCCTCCCAGCACCGCGCCGTACATGCCCACGAGGTTCCAGTGCAGGCCGTCGCCCGCGTGCACCGGGTCGTTGGCGAATCGCGCGACCGTCTCGGTCTCGAGCGTGTCTGCCCCCACATGCCCCACGATGACCCGCCCACTGGTGGCCCCGAGATCCACCGCCGCCACATTCCCCGACACGCTCACGCGCCGCATCCTTCCTTCGAGTGCACGGCCTGCCGCCGAGTGCACGACCTCGGAGTGTGCGGATGCCGTGCACTCGGCGCGAAGCCGTGCACTCGAGTGCCCGCGTTCATCGGAGGAACGCGGCGGCGACGCCGGAGTCCACGGGGATGTGCAGGCCGGTCGTGCGCGAGAGCTCGGGGCCGGTGAGGACGTAGACCGCGTCGGCGACGTTCTCGGGCACCACCTCGCGCTTGAGGATCGTGCGGTTGGCGTAGAACTGGCCGAGGTCCTCCTCGTTGACGCCGTAGGTGGCGGCGCGGTTGGCGCCCCAGCCGGAGGCGAAGATGCCCGAGCCGCGCACGACACCGTCGGGGTTGATGCCGTTCACGCGCACGCCGTGCTCGCCGAGCTCGACCGCCAGCAGCCGCACCTGGTGGGCCTGGTCGGCCTTCGTCGCCGAGTACGCGATGTTGTTCGGACCTGCGAAGACGGAGTTCTTCGACGAGATGTAGATGACGTCGCCGCCCATCCTCTGCTCGATGAGTGCCTTCGCTGCGGCCTTGGAGACGAGGAACGAGCCCTTCGCCATGACGTCGTGCTGCAGGTCCCAGTCCTTCTCGGTGGTCTCCAGCAGCGGCTTCGACAGCGACAGCCCGGCGTTGTTGACGACGAGGTCGATGCCCCCGAACGCCAGCAGCGTCGCGTCGATCGCGGCCTGCACGCCGTCCGCGTCCGCGACGTTGGCTGCGACGCCGATCGCGACGTCGGTGCCGCCGAGCTCGGCGGCGGCAGCCTTCGCCTTCTCGAGGTCGAGGTCGGCGACGACGACGCACGCGCCCTCGGCCGCGAGCCGGGTGGCGATGGCCTTGCCGATGCCGGATGCCGCACCCGTGACGAACGCGATGCGCCCCTGGTGGGTCTTGGGCTTGGGCATCCGCTGGAGCTTGGCCTCTTCGAGGGCCCAGTACTCGATGCGGAACTTCTCGGCGTCCGAGATCGGCGCGTACGTCGAGAGGGCCTCGGCGCCGCGCATGACGTTGATCGCGTTGACGTAGAACTCACCGGCGACGCGCGCGGTCTGCTTGTTCGCGCCGTACGAGAACATCCCCACACCCGGAACCAGCACGATGAGCGGGTCGGCGCCGCGGATCGCCGGCGAGTCCGCGTCGGCGTGGGCGTCGTAGTACGCCTGGTAGTCGGCGCGGTACTCGGCGTGCAGCTCGTGCAGACGGGCGATCTGCTCCTCGGCCGTTGCCGTCGCGGGAACGTCGAGGATGAGGGGCTTGACCTTCGTGCGCAGGAAGTGGTCGGGGCAGCTCGTGCCCAGAGCGGCGAGAGCGGGCGCCTTCTCGGATGTCAGGAAGTCGAGCACGACGTCGGCGTCGGTGTAGTGGCCGACCATCGGCTTGTCGGTCGAGGCGATGCCGCGGATCGTGGGGGCGAGGGCGGCGGCGCGGGCGCGGCGCTCGGTCTCGGGCAGCGCCTGGAACCCGGCGCGCACGCCGCCGAAGGGCTCTGCCGCGCCGTGCTCGTCGATGTAGGCCTGCGCGGTCTCGATGATCCAGAGGCTGTTCGCCTCGGCCTCATCCGAGGTGTCGCCCCACGCCGTGATGCCGTGCCCGCCGAGGATGCACCCGATCGCCTGCGGGTTCTGCTTCTTGATCTCGGCGATGTCGAGGCCGAGCTGGAAGCCGGGCCGCCGCCACGGCACCCAGACCACCTTCTCGCCGAAGATCTTCGCCGTCAGCTCCTCGCCGTCGGCGGCGGTCGCGATGGCGATGCCGGCGTCGGGATGCAGGTGGTCGACGTGCGCGGCATCCACCAGTCCGTGCATCGCCGTGTCGATCGAGGGGGCCGCCCCGCCCTTGCCGTGAAGGCAGTAGTCGAATGCGGCGACCATCTCGTCCTCGCGCTCGACCCCGGGGTAGACGTTCACCAGTGCCCGCATCCGGTCGAGGCGCAGCACCGCGAGCCCCGACTCGGTCAGGGTGCCGAGGTCGCCGCCGGAGCCTTTGACCCAGAGCAGCTCGACGGGCTCACCGGTGACGGGGTCGATGTCGGTGCCCTTGGCGGAGGTGTTGCCGCCGGCGTAGTTGGTGTTCTTCGGGTCGGAGCCCAGGCGGTTGCTGCGCGCGATGAGGTCGGCGGCTGCGGCGGAGGTCATGGCTTTCCTTCGGGGGTAGGGAGGGGAGGTCAGGATGCGGCGAGGCCGGCGAATCGCTGCGCGATGCGTGCCATCGAGGCGGCGAAGCCCGGGCGCTCGGGCCGGTTGAGGTGGCCGTGGTCGGTGCCCGGCTCGACGACGACTTCCACGTCGCCACCGGCCTCTCGCAGGGTCGCGGCGAACACGTCGCCCGAGACGCTCAGCTCGTCGATCTCGCTGTTGATCATGAGCGTCGGGGGGAACCCCCGCAGCTCGGTCGCCGACGCGAGGCCCGGGACAGCGGCGATCGGCGCGCCGATCACCGAACCGCCGAGGTAGTTCTCGTACATGTCACGGACGACGTCGGCTCCGAACCGGTCGTGCTCGGGGTGAGCGGCGAGGGCGGCACGCAGCGCCGGGCCGGGGGCCGGCTGCACGGCGAGCAGCGTGGGGTAGGCCAGCACGACGAGGCGGGGCAGGATGCCGTCCGCGCCGAGCAGGCGCAGGGTCGCGCCCGTCGCGAGGTTCGCGCCGGCGCTTGCCCCGCCGATCGCGAGACGCGTCACGCCGAGCTCCTCGGCGTGTGAGGTCGCCCACTCCCAGGCGCGCAGGACGTCGTCGGATGCCGCCGGGTAGCGGTTGCCGCTGCGGTCGTCCGTCTGCTCATCGCCGCCGTCCCAGGTCGGCGGGACCGGGGCGAGGCGGTAGTCGACGGAGAAGACCGTCGTCCCCGCCGCGGCGAGCCCGCGGGCCACGGCATCCGCTTCCGGCATGTCGAGGTCGCCGAACGCGAACCCGCCGCCGTGCATCCAGACCAGTCCGGTGCCGTCGGGCTCGGTCGCGCGGTAGAGCCGGATGAGCCCGTCCGCCTGGGAGGTGGGGGAGGACGCGGCCGGGGCGGCGGCGCTCACCGGGCCACCCGCTCTTCCGCCGGCGTCGGGACGTGCCGGCCGTAGCGCTCGAGCTCGATGTCCTCGAGCGACTTGCCCTCGGTGTTCGGTGCCCAGATCGTGCCGATGAGCAGCGCCGCGACGAGCAGGCCGAGGATGATCACGCCCAGTCCGCCGAGTCCGAGTCCCGACAGCAGGACGGGGAAGACGAGGCTCAGGAGGCCGACCATGACGCGGGCGAGCATGAAGAGCACGCCCTGGGCGCTCGCGCGGTAACGGGTGGCGAACAGCTCGGCCGTCCACAGGCCGTAGAACGCCTGTGCCCCGATGCCGGCGGAGACACCCCATGTGACGGCGAAGAACAGCAGCGAGAACAGGCCCGGGGGAGCGTAGATCAGCACGGCCCACGCCACGACGCCGAGCGCCGCACCAGCGAGGTAGAGCCACTTGCGGCGCACCCGGTCGCCGAAGCGCATGAAGCCGAAGAAGGTCGCCGCGGCGGTGAGGCTCCAGACGAGCACCTGCAGCAGGTTCTGCTGCATCGGGTCGTGCAGGCCCGCGGCGTCGTAGACCCGCGGCTGGAAGATGCCGGCCTGGCCGGCGACGGTGTTCCAGAGGCCGTAGACGCCGATGAGGAAGGCGAGAGCGCCCCAGTTCTTCGGCTCTTTGAGCAGGCCGACGATGCCGGAGAAGAACGACGGGCGCTCGCCCGCGACGAGCGCGGCCTCGCGCTGGCTCTTCCACCGGCGCGACTCGGGGAGTCCGCGGCGCACCCACCACGTCACCGCGGCGATGACGAAGAGGTGGAAGAAGATCAGGCGCGAGCCGAGCAGGCCGAGCGGGCCGACGATGACGGCGAGGAGGAACCCGACCGCGGGGCCGATCGACCAGGCGAGCTGCGCCGTGCCCACGTGCGCGGCACGGTGCTCGTTGGGCGCCTCCTCGGCGATGTAGGTCCACGACGCGGGAACGCCCGCGCCGACGGCGATGCCCATGAGGATGACGCCGACGAGCAGAACCGCGAGGTTCGGCGCGAACGTCACGGCGAGAGCGCCGAGCATGAACACGATCAGGTCGTAGGTGTAGATGAACTTCCGGCCCAGCCGGTCGCACAGCGGGCCGCCGATCGCGGCGCCGATCGCCGCGCCGAAGGCGTTGGCCGACAGGGCGGCGACGATGCCGACGACGCCGTCGTCGAAGCCGAAGGCCTCCTGCCACAGCGTCAGGCTCGTGGCGAGCGCGATGATCGCGCCGGCCTCGATGTAGTTCGACATGGCGACGGCGATCGTCGCCTTCCACGCGCTCAGGGGGCGCCGGGTGCGGGTCGTGCTCATGCGCCCCACCCCGCCTGGGTGCCGCCGACGCGGTCGGCTTCGATCTTCTCCTGATAGCCGGATGCCGCGTACGCGGCCATCGGGTCGGCGGGAAGCCCCCGCGACTCGCGCCACTCGGCCAGGGCCGGCCGGACGTCGGTGTAGAAGGCATCCATGAACACCGCCTGCGCCCCGAGCACGTCGTTCGCGGTGCGGGCGGCGGCGAGGGCGTCGGCGTCGATGAGCAATGCGCGGGCCGTCATCTCCTGGACGTTGAGCACCGAGCGGATCTGCCCGGGGATCTTCGCCTCGATGTTGTGGCACTGGTCGAGCATGAAGACCACGTCGGGGTTGTCGAAGCCGCCGCCGCGCAGCACCTCGACGAGGATGCGGAACAGCTGGAACGGGTCGGCCGCGCCCACGATGAGGTCGTCGTCGGCGTAGAAGCGCGAGTTGAAGTCGAACGAGCCGAGCTTGCCGAGGCGCAGCAGCTGCATGACGATGAACTCGATGTTCGTGCCGGGGGCGTGGTGCCCGGTGTCGAGGCACACCATCGCGCGCTCACCGAGCGCCGCCACCTGCACGTAGCTGGTCCCCCAGTCGGGGACGTCGGTGTGGTAGAACGACGGCTCGAAGAACTTGTACTCCAGCACGAGGCGCTGCTCGCCCGTGAGGCGGTCGTAGATCCGCTGCAGCGAGTCGGCCAGGCGGTCCTGGCGTGCGCGCATGTCGTTCTGCCCGGGGTAGTTCGACCCCTCGGCGAGCCAGATCTTCAGGTCGCGCGAGCCCGTGGCATCCATCACGTCGATGCACTCGAGGTGGTGGTCGATGGCCTTGCGGCGGATCGCGTCGTCCTCGTGGGTGAGGGCGCCGAACTTGTAGTCCTCGTCCTGGAACGTGTTGGAGTTGATCGTGCCGAGCGCGACGCCCAGATCCTCGGCGTGGCGGCGCAGGGCGCCGAAGTCGTCGACCTTGTCCCACGGGATGTGCAGGGCGACGGCGGGGGCGAGGCCCGTCACGCGGTTGACCTCGGCGGCATCCGCGATCTTCTCGAACGGATCGCGGGGCGTGCCGGCGGTGGGGAAGACCCGGAACCGGGTGCCGGAATTGCCGAACGCCCAGCTGGGCAGCTCGATGCCCTGGCGCTCGAGCAGGGCGAAATGGTCGGGGGAGAGGGTGCTCACGATGCGTCGTCGCTTTCGTCGGGGTTTTCGGTGGATGTCGTGGCGGCCGTGTCGGTGACGGCCGCGGCGGTGGTCGCCGCCGCGAGTTGGTCGTGCAGGTTGAAGACCTCGGTCAGGGGTGTGGCGGCCTGGTCGGGGCGGCCTTCGAGCCCGACGAAGAAGCGCGCCATCTCGGCCTCCCAGCGGGCGGCGACGGGCGACGCGGCGAGGTAGGCCTGAGCCGCTGCATCGTCGTCGACCTCGTAGTAGCCGATGAGTCGTCCGCCCTCGCCGAGGAACAGCGAGTAGTTGCGACGGCCGGATGCCGCGATCTCCGCCAGCATCTCGGGCCAGACAGGGGTGTGCCGGGCGATGTACTCATCGAGCAGGTCCGGACGGATCTGCAACGAGAAGCAGACCCGGTGGGCAGATGCACTCGTCATCGAGGCTCCTTGGTGAGCGGTTGTGAATCGTTTCACGAGCGTAGCGGGTTGTTCGCGGGAGCACAAACGGCAAGCGCTTACCCACATCCTGCCGTTGCCGTCGTGCTCGCGCTACGGTGGTGTGCATGGCAGTGAGCGTGCGGGATGTCGCGGTCGCGGCATCCGTTTCGGTGGGGACCGTCTCGAACGTCCTCAACAACCCGACGCGCGTGTCGCCCGAGATGGTCGCGCGCGTGCAGCAGGCCATCGCCGATCTGGGATTCGTCCGCAACGATGCGGCGCGGCAGCTGCGGGCCGGGCGGAGCCGATCGATCGGTCTCGTGGTGCTCGACATCGGCAACCCGTTCTTCGCCGAGGTCGCACGGGGCGCGGAGGAGCGTGCGGCCGAGAGCGGCATGGCGGTGCTGCTCAGCACGAGCGACGAGAAGCCCGAGCGCGAGTCGGCGTACCTCGACCTCTTCCGCGAGCAGCGTGTCAACGGCGTGCTCGTGACTCCCGCGAGCGATGACCTCGAACGGCTGCGCGGGCTGCAGGCGGCGGGTGTGCCCGTCGTCCTCGTCGACCGCGAGGTACCCGACGACGTCTTCGCCTCGGTCTCGGTCGACGACGTCGAGGGCGGCTACCTCGCCGTGTCGCATCTCTTGGCGCGCGGGCGCCGGCATATCGCTTTCGTCCGCGGGCCGGTGTCGATCCGTCAGGTCGCCGATCGTCTCGAGGGTGCGCGGCGTGCGGTGGCCGAGGTCGCCGACGCACGGCTGGAGGAGATCGCCGTGCCCGCCCTGTCGGTGCTGCACGGCCGCGCCGCCGGGGAGCAGCTGCGCGAGCGCCGCGGAGAGGACCGCGTCGATGCCGTGTTCGCCGCGAACGATCTGCTCGCCGTCGGCGTGCTGCAGGCCTTCGCGGTCCTCGGGCGCCTACGGGTGCCCGAGGAGGTCGCCCTGATCGGCTACGACGACATCGACTTCGCGTCGGCCACCGTCGTGCCGCTCAGCTCGATCCGCCAGCCCGCGCACGAGATCGGATACCGCGCCGTCGACCTCCTGTTGCGCGGCCTCGACGATCCCGGCGGCGAGCACGAGCGCCGCGTGCGCTTCCGTCCCGAGCTCGTCGTCCGCGACTCCACCGCCTGACCCCCCGGTATCCCCCCGCCCCGGTATCCCCCCCCCCGCGAGGTCCCAGTTCGGCCGGTTCTGCGCGCCGAATTCCCGGCCCAACGGGGACCTCGCGCCCACCCGGCCCCGGGTTCTGCTCTTGACCAGCGGCGAGAGTGCAGGTCTGCACGGTGTTGGGCCGCTCTGACCGTGCGTTCGCGCGTCCTCGAGGCGAGGCGGAGGTAGAGGGGGGGGAGAGAGGGCGGGGCAGGGGGGGTCAGAGGTGGGACCAGGTGGTGGGGGAGAGAGGGACGGAGGCAGGGAGAGTGGCGGGGGTGGTCACGGTGAGCGTGCGGGGGCGGGTGTCGAGGTTGGCCGCCAGCACCGTGACCTCACCGCGATGCTCGGCGCCGACGGCCCAGACGAGACCGTCGGGGCTCGAGCCCGAGAGCAGCTCGCCGCCCGCGAGCCCGGCGAGGGCTGCGATCGCCTCGGCGACCGGCAGCGCCGTGCCATCGGAGTCGAGGATGCCGCGCGGCCCCCACGACTCGAAGAACGTCAGGCTCGCGACGCCGGGCGCGGCGAGGGCCGCGGCACTCGCGATCGTCCAGGCCGCGAGCTCGGCCGCGTGCTGGCGCGAGTCGTCGGCGTCGATCAGGTGCGTGCCGTAGCCGGCCGACAGATCGGATGCCGCGGGGCGCGGCGGCGCCGTCGTGGCGACGTCGTTGAAGTGCGGCCGCAGGGTCACCGGGCCGACGTGCACCGGCACCCCGCCGCCGATCTCGACCGCCTGCGTCGCGACCAGGCGCTGCATCGCGAGCGACTCGACGAGCTGCTCGGTGTCGCGGCTGTGGAAGAGCGGCGTGACGCTGAACGTCAGCCCCGCGAGACCCCGCGGCAGGCGGTGCTGCTCGCGGTTGAGCTCGGTGAAGTGCGAGCGTGCGCCGCCGACGACGGGCACGTCCAGGCCCGACTGATCCAGCGCGTCTCGGAGCAGCGCGACCGTGGCCTCGTCGGAGACGTGACGGCCCGGCCCGCAGGGCTGGAACGCCGCCACCCGCGTCACACGAAGACGACCGAGCGCGGCCATCGCGCCGGAGAGCGCCGAGGCGATCGCGGCATCCGCGCCATCAGACACCCCCGCCTCGGCGGGCAGCACGAGCCGGACGTCGAGGGGAGGGCCTTCGGATGCCGCGCGCTCGAGCGCCGCCGGCCACCCCGGCCACGCCAGGTCGAGCTCGACGAGCGTGCTCGCCGAGCCGCCGGTCCCGATGCGTGCCGACGCGGGAGCGGGCGCCGGGTCGGGGGCGGTCGACGCGCTCAGCCCGATCGCGGGGAAGGTTCCGGCGCGCCGCAGCTCGATCACGGCATCCCCGATCACATCGCTCTCGGCGGCGGAGTCCTCGGTCGGCGCGGCACCCCGCGTCGGCGCGGCCTCAGCCGTGACGGTGATCTGCTGCCGCACGCGCTCGCCCGCCGCGACCGGGTAGGGGAACGGCAGTGCGAGCGGCCGGCTGTAGACCTTGAACGAGGCGTCGGTCCAGTTGCGCTGGTCCTCCATCTCGAACACATCGCCGTCGAACGCGAGCCCGACGTCGACGCCGCCGTCACGCCACCGCAGACCCGCGATGTCGAGCACCGGCTGGTGGGGGCTGATGGCGACCGGAAGCGCCGTCTGCGACACCCCGCCCGTGCTGTGGGTCACCGACAATCCGGCCCCGGCCGCCGAGGGCGGGATGAGGGCGACGAGGCCCGTGCGGTTCGTCTCGATGGGCGTCGCCGCCTCGAGGTCGCACAGCACCCGCAGGCTATCGCCGCGGACCTCGGCGCGGACGACGCCGCTCAGCGGCATCCGCTCGTCGCCGGTCCGCACGTGCATCGTGAGGCTAATCTCGCTGGCGGTGACCCGGTCGACGACGAGGTCGAGCGTGTTCCAGTCGCGGTCGCGCACGACGGCCCGGATGCTGCGCAGCACGGGCCGTCCGCGGAAGCGGACGTCGGCGAACTCGTCGCCGCGCAGCTCGAACTCCCAGGCCCCGATCCGTCGCCGATCCGCGGCGTCGCGTCCCCACATCGTCGGCATCCTCAGAGGGTCGTCATGCCGCCGTCGACCGAGAAGGTCGCCCCCGTCGCGAACGAGCCCTCGTCGCTCGCGAGGTAGACCATGATGCCGGTGACGTCGGCGGGGGTGCCCGCGCGGCCCACGGGGATGCGCGAGACGATCGCCGCCCGCGACTCCGGGTCGTCGCTGATGGCCGACACGAGCGGCGTCTCGGTGTACGCGGGCTGGACGGTGTTCACCCGGATGCCGCGATCGGCGTATGCCGCGGCGACCGTGCGGCCGAGCCCGTGCACGCCGGCCTTCGACGCGCTGTAGGCGGTGAACGCCCACCCCTCGCCGTTGACGGCGGTCGGGCTCCCGGTCAGGATGATCGACCCGCCGCCGCGCGACAGCAGCGCGCGGACGGCGTACTTCACGGTGAGGAACGTCCCGGTGAGGTTGATGTCGATCGTCCGCCGCCACACGTCGAGGTCGAGGTCGGCGGCGGATGCGTCCTGTCCGAAGAGCTGCACGCCGGCGTTCGCGACGACGACGTCGGGCGTCCACCCCGCCGACTCGACCTCGGCGAATGCCGCCGCGACGGCGGTCTCGTCGGAGATGTCCATCGTCACGGCGCGCGCGAGCGGCCCGAGCGAGGCCGCCGCATCGCCGACGGCCGGCCCGTTGCGGTCGGCGAGAACGACGCGCGCGCCCTCGGCGACGAAGCGCTCGGCGACGGCGTGTCCGATGCCCATCGCAGCGCCGGTCACGAGCGCCGTCTTGCCCTGCAGTCTCGTCATCGTCGTCGTCCTCAGCGCTCGATGTGATCCAGGTGCAGCATCCGGGCGAGGTTCTTATCGAGCTCGTCGTCGCGGAAGATCTTCTTCCAGTCGTCCTTGATGATGCTCTCGCGACCGTAGTCCATCGCGATCAGGCACGCATCGCTGAACGGGTTGTCGCCGCGCAGGCCGTTCGCGAGGGCGACCTGCGTGTGGCCGTACAGGATGCTGCGGGCCGCGGCTTCGGGCACGCCCATCGTGTGGATCGCCTCGTCGAGCGCCTCGTTCAGGAGCGACCCGATCATGCAGGCGACGGTCTCGACGAGGGTCGGCTCGAGCTGCGCGAGCTGCTTGATCGTCACCCAGTGCACGTCGATGACCGGTGCGTAGATCGCGCGAACGGTCTCTTCGACGATGCGCTGCTTCTCGGGGTCGTCCGACTCGATCGCGGCGATCGCGTCCTGCGGGGCCGCGATGCCGCCGAACGTGTCGGCCCACTCCTCCTTCGTGGTCCGCTCGAGGAAGACCGACGGGTGGCACGGGTGCGCGACGGCCTGGATGACGTCGTCGCGCGTCGTCAGCAGGCCCGCGTAGGCGGCGGCCGGGTCGAGCGTCAGCACGATGGCGCCCGGCTTGAGCTGGGGGACGAGATCGGCGGTCACCGGTCCCAGCGCGAGGTCGGGCACGGCGAGCACGACGATGTCGGCGTCGGCGACCGCGGCGGCGGCATCCGTCAGCTCGCGCCCGGCGGCGATCGTGCGCTCGCGCCCGGCCGGGGAGTTCTCGACGTAGAAGACGGTGTGATCGGTCTTGACGAGGTTGTTGGACACGCGCGTGCCCATTTTCCCGCCCGCTCCGACGACGGCGATCGTGTGGCTCATCAGGTGCTCCTCAGGTATTCCAGGGTGGCGCGGGTCCAGTCCCGCTCGGTTCGGACAGTGGTCTCGGCATCGCCCTGCCAGGGCAGCCAGTGCTCGACGATCTCGTTGACCTCGCGCTCGTCGACCCCGCGCTCGCGCGGCCTCACGGTCTCGAGCAGATGGGGGTAGTCGTGCAGGCCCTCGCCCATGCGGGCCCCGGTGAACGTGAAACCGACCCAGCCGGGCTGCCGGGCGAAGGCGAAGTCCTTCACGTGGATGTTCGTGACGTAGGGCGCGGCGAGCTCGACGGTCTCGCGCGGCAGCTCCAGGCGCGCGACGACGTTGGCCGGGTCGAGGCACACCCCGAGGGCGGGGCTGTCGATGGCGGCGATGAGCCGTGTGAGATCTGCGGTCGACACCTGCTCGTAGGTCTCCAGAGCGAGGGAGACCCCGGCTGCCTCGTACGCGGGCAGGATGCCGCGCAGCCACGCCTCGGCCTCGGCCAGCGTCGGGTGGGAGTCGGGGGCGTAGATCATGCTGCGCACGAGCCGCGCCTCGAAGACCGCGGCGAGCTCGAGGAAGCGGGTCAGACGCTCGGGGGCGACCCCCTTCGTGCCGACCTCGATCGTCAGGCCGAGGTCGCGGGCCGCGGCGGCCGCATCGCGCAGCTCGATGCCGTCCATGCGCTCCAGCGGCGCGTAGTCGCAGATCTGGAACAGGTCGACGCCGAGCTCGCGGGTGCGCTCGAACGCGCCGACGAGCGAGAGGGGCTGGGGTGCACGCTCGGAGTGCTCCCACAGGAAGGCATAGGTGCCGAGGCCGATCACGACGTCGCTCCGTTCTGCGTGCTGCGGGCTGCCGCGAGCTCGGTGGCTTCATCGATGACGCGGCCGAAGGCGGCGGCGTCGTGCGCGAAGCGCCCGAGGAAGAGGCCGTCGACGGCGCCCTCGAGCCGCGCGAGCAGACCGGGGCCGGCCGAGCCGCCGTAGATGACGCTCGATCCGGCGCGCTCCGGATCGGCGTCGAGCGCTGCCCGCAGCGCGCGGCTCACGGTGACGATGTGCGCTGTGGGTGCGGGCTCGGGGGCGCCGATCGCCCACACGGGCTCGTACGCCACGACGACCCGGCCGGCGGGAGCCCCCGTGAGATCCGCGTGCAGCTGAGCGACGGCCGTGCGTGCCGCGGACTCGGCATCCGTCCGTTCCGGCTCTCCGATGCAGAGCACGGGGGTGACGCCGTGTCGCAGGGCCGCCGCTGCCTTGGCCGCCGTGATCTCGTCGGTCTCGCCGAACAGGCGCCGGCGTTCGGCGTGGCCGATCTCGGCGAACGCGCCGCCCGACTCCGCGACCTCCGCCGCGGTGATCTCGCCGGTGTAGGCGCCGGGTTCGTACGCCGAGACGTCCTGCACCCCCACGCGGACGCCGGCGGGCGCGAGGTAGTCGCGCGCATCGTCGAACTGCAGGTAGGTGGGGATGACGAAGACCTCGACCGCGCCGCTGCGCACGGCCTCGCGCTCGCTCACGGCGGCGGCGACCTCGCCGAACCACACGCGGGCGGCGCGTCGGCCGAAGTACGCCTTGAGGCTCACCCCGACGGTCACGGGCGTCATCAGCAGGATCCGGTGCTCTCGTACCGGTCGATGACGGCCACCTTCTCGGCCGAGGCGGAGGACGTGTCGAAGCGGTAGGTCAGCCACTCGCGGACGAGGCGGCGCGCGAGCTCGATGCCCACGACCCGCTGGCCCATCGTCAGCACCTGCGCGTTGTTGGAGAGCACCCCGCGCTCGACCGAGAACGAGTCGTGCGCCGTGACGGCACGGATGCCGGCGACCTTGTTGGCTGCGATCGCGACACCGAGCCCGGTGCCGCAGATGAGCAGGGCGCGGTCGGCCTCGCCGCGTGCGACCCGCTCGGCGGCCTCGATCGCGACGGTCGGGTAGGGGGTGTGGCCGTCGGCGCCGACGCCCACGTCGATGACCGACGCGACGCCGGCGCTGGCCTCGAGGTCGCGCTTGAGCACCTCTTTGTAGTCGAAGCCGGCGTCGTCGCAGCCGATGACGATGCGGAGCGGTTCGGTCATGACGGGGTCCTCTCGTGGTGGGTGAGCACGTCGCCGACGGCGGTGACGATGAGCGCGAGGGAGTGCGCGCCCGGGTCGGGGGTGCCGACGCTGTGCTGGCCGTGGGTGCGCGCCCGGCCCATGCGGGGGAGCAGCGCGGCCGTCGCGGCAGCGGCGGCCGACGCGGCGGATGCCGCCGAGCGCCAGGCCTCGGCCAGCGTCGCGCCGCCCGCGACCGCGGTCGTGAGCTGCGCGCTGAAGGGAACGAGGGCGTCGACCATCGTCTTGTCGCCGAGCTCCGCCTTGCCGTACGACATCACCCCGCGGGTCGCGGCAGCGACACCTGCGGCCACCCCGGCGGCATCCGGCCGTCCCGTGTCGCCGAGCGCGCTCGCGACCGAGGTGAGGATGACGCCCCACAGGGCCCCGGACGTGCCGCCGGCGCGGTCGGACCAGGCATCGGCGGCGCGGGCGAGCGTCGTGGCGGCGCCGGCCCCGGCGGCCGCGCTCTCCTGGGCGGCAGCGCGGGCGGCGTGCGAGCCTCGCTGCATCCCGATGCCGTGGTCGCCGTCGCCCGCGATCGCATCCATCCGTCCCAGCTCGTCGACGTGGGTGTCGACCGTGCGGGCGACCGTGTCGACCACCTCGACGACCACGCGGGCGACGGACTGCGAGTCGGTGTCGCCGGGGACGATGGCGGTGGCGGCTTCACCGCCATCTGCGTCGGCGCCGGCGGTCGTCGCCGTGTACCGACCGGAGGCCTCGGGCGCGACGGAACCGCGGCGATAGGCCGGGGTGTCGACGGGGGTCTCCCACAGTTCGGCGAGCTCGTCGTCGAGCCAGAACAGCGTGAGCGAGGTGCCCGCCATGTCGAAGCTCGTGCAGTATTCGCCCACGTGCGGGTCGATGACCTCGAGGCCCGCGTCGGCGAGCAGCTGGGCGATGCGCCGGTAGACGACGAACATCTCCTCGTGCTTGAGCGACCCCAGGCCGTTGAGGATGGGCACGACGCGTCCGTCCGCGCCGTCGGGGCGTTCGGCGAGCAGCCGCGACACGAGCAGCTCGGCCAGCCCGTCGGCGGTCGGCACCTCGGCCTCGTCGATGCCCGGCTCGCCGTGGATGCCCAGTCCGATCGCCATGCGCCCCTCGGCAACGCTGAACAGAGGTGCGGGGGCGCCCGGAAGCGTGCATCCCGAGAACGCGACGCCGAACGAGCGCGTCCGGTCGTTCGCGAGGCGCGCCACGCGCGCGACGTCCGCGAGGTCGTAACCGGCGGATGCCGCGCCCGCGGCGGAACGGAAGACCGTGAGGTCTCCCGCGATCCCGCGCCGCCGGTGGATCTCGTCAGCCGATGCGCTGGCGATGTCGTCGGTGACGGCGACCGTCTCGCACGCGATGCCTTCGGCGCGCAGCCGCTCCTGCGCCGCGTCGAAGTTCAGCACGTCGCCGGCGTAGTTGCCGTACGAGAACAGCACCCCGCCGCCGCCGTGAGCTGCGCGGGCGACGGCGTGGATCTGCTGCGTCGAGGGGGAGGCGAAGAGGTTGCCCATCGCGGCGCCGTCGGCCAGGCCTGCCCCGACGAGCCCGCCGAAGGCCGGGTAGTGGCCCGATCCGCCGCCGACGACGACGGCCACCCGGCCCGCGGGCGCGGGCGTGGTGCGGACCACGCCTCCCGAGACGCGTCGGACGTAGCGCGCGTTGGCCGCGACGAAGCCGTCGATCATCTCGTCGGCGAAGTCGGCCGGGTCGTTCCACAGGCGGGTCATCGTGTCGCGGGCCCGTTCTGCGTCGCGGCGGCCGTCTGGCCTGTTCGCGGGACGGCCGCGGGAGCCATCCGGTCGCCGCGCGCGAGCAGCGCCATCAGCACGGCCGAGACGAGCATCATCACGCCGACGATGACCATCGGCACCTCGTAGCCCCCGGTCCAGTCGCGGACGGCGCCGGTGATGTAGGGCGCGCTGAAGCCGGCGAGGTTTCCGACGGTGTTGATCAGCGCGACGCCGGCGGCGGCCGCGGCTCCCGTGAGGAAGCGGGTGGGCAGGGTCCAGAAGTTCGGCAGGGCGGCGAAGATCGCGCACGCGGTGACCGTGATGACGGCGATCGTCGCGGCGGGCGAGCCGGCGAAGAGCGCGAGCGGGATCGATACGGCGCCGGCCACGGCGGGCACCGCGATGTGCCAGGTCTTCATGCCGCGGCGGTGGGCGTCGCGCGACCACAGGACCATGACGATCGCCGCGGGCAGGTACGGGATCGCGGTGATCAGGCCCTTCTGGAAGACGTCGAAGGTCTGGCCCGTCTGCTCCTGGAAGCCCTCGATGATCGTCGGGAGGAAGAACGCCAGCGCGTAGAGGCCGTAGATGAAGCCGAAGTAGATGAACGACAGCGCCCACACGCGTCCGCTGCCGAAGGCGAACCGTGCCGAGACGTGCTTCTCGCGTGCCTCGGTCGCCGACCGCTCGGCCGCGAGGGCTCCGGTGAGCCAGGTCTTCTCGTCGGTCGTCAGCCACGCGGCATCCGCGGGGGAGTCCTTCAGGTAGAACCAGGCCACGACGCCGACGACGACGGCGGGGATCGCGACGCCGAGGAACATGAACCGCCATCCCTCGAGCCCGAAGAAGACGCCGTGCTGCTGGATCAGGGCTCCGGCCAGCGGCGCTCCGATCACGGTGGTGAGGGGCTGGGCCAGGTAGAAGAGCATGAGGATGCGGCCGCGGTAGCGCGAGGGCACCCAGAGGCTCAGGAACAGGATCGCGCCGGGGAAGAACCCGGCCTCGGCGACACCGAGCAGGAAGCGCAGGACGACGAGCTGCTCGAAGTTCTGCACCCAGGTGAACAGCACGGCGACGATGCCCCAGCTGACCATGATGCGCGCGAGCCACTTGCGGGCGCCGAAGCGGTGCAGGGCGAGGTTGGAGGGCACCTCGAGCAGGATGTAGCCGATGAAGAACACCCCCGAGGCGAACCCGAACTGCGCGGCGCTCAGGGCGAGGTCGTCGTTCATGCCGTTCGGGGCGGCGAAGCCGATCGCGGTGCGGTCGAGGTAGTTGATGAAGAACATCAAAGCCACGAAGGGCACGAGGCGGATCGCGACCTTGCGGATCGCGGAACGGGCTACGGGGGATTCCGTTTCGGAAGAGGTGTCCACGCTGACTTCCCATCGTCGGTTGCGCGATGGGTTGCCTCATCGCTCGGCTAGTTTGGCAAACCGGTTGACCAATTGCAACCCGAGGGGCGCCGGGTAGGTTTGTCGTCATGCCCGCCTATCGCTCCGACGGATCGCCCGACCTCGCGGCATCCCTCGCGGCGCTCCCGGCGCGCACCCCCGTCTCGGAGGTGGCTCGGCGCCTGCTCGACCTGTTCACGTCGGGCGAGGTCGCCCCGGGAACGCGGCTGCCTCCGGAGCGACAGCTCGCCGCGACGCTCGAAGTCGGCCGATCGGCCGTGCGCGAGGCGCTCGCCGCCCTCGAGATCCTCGGCATCGTCGACGTGCGCCCCGGCTCGGGCACGTACCTGCGCGGTGCGGCGAGCGAGCTGCTGCCGCAGACGCTGCGGTGGGGGCTGCTCATCGGAGAGCGGAACACGCACGAGCTGATCGAGCTGCGATCGGGACTGGAGATCTACGTCGCCCGCCTCGCCGCCGCGGCGGACGGTTCGGGCGACCTCGAGGCTCACGTCGAGCGGATGCGGTCGACGCTCGGCGACCTCGGCGCGTTCGCCCGCGCCGACCTGGCGTTCCACCACGAGCTGGCCCGCATCGCCGGCAACACGATGCTGATCGATCTGCTCCACGTCGTGCGGTCGCTGCTGCAGGTCTACGCCGACCGTGCGGTGCACGACGACGAGCAGGCGCGCCGCGCCCTCGCCGAGCACGAGGAGATCGCGCGGGCCGTCGCCGCCGGCGACGAGGATGCCGCGGCCTCGGCCATGGCCACCCACATGGCCACCGCCGCCCGCCGCATCGCCCCCTGACCGGCCGCTCACAGAACCGCGAGGTCCCACTTCGGCCGGTTATCCGGGTCCCATACCCGGCCGAACGGGGACCTCGAGGTGGGTGCCCGCGCGGGGGCGGGGTCAGTCGGAGAGACGGGTGAGGCGGATGGCCATGTAGGGGCGGCCGGGAAGCTCGACGCGCAGCTGGCCGCGATGCTCGCCCGGCACCGGCTCGACGGTCATGTTCCAGGTGTCGACGACCTCGACCCGCCAGGCGCCCTCCTCGAGGATGACGTTACGGAACCGTGGGCGGTTGAATCCGAAGTAGCCGATCTTCACGGCTCCCGCGACCCCGCCCCACGGCACGTCCCAGTCGCTCGGCAGGGGGTCCCACACCCCGGTCGGCGACTCGGACTGGAGGCGCTCCAGGAACGCGATGCGCTCGGGGGACGACCCGTGCAGCTCGCCGCCCTTCGACCACCAGAGGATCTCGTCATCGCGGCCGTGCGCGGGCGGGTAGTAGGTCTCGCCATGGCCGACGTAGCCGCCGCGCACCGCGCCCTCCCAGAATCTCCGCGTCATCTCCTCGCCGGTGATGTTGCCCCAGCCCTGGTCGATGTCGCCCTCGTAGGCGCACTCGTCGATGACGACGGGCTTTCCCCACTGCTCGCGCCACTGATCGGTGTTCTCGGCCGTGCGGTAGACGTCGACCCGCTGGATGCTGACGTGCGTGATCCAGGGCTTGTCGTAGTCGTAGACCGGTCGGCAGTTGTGGATGGAGTTGAGGTGACCGAACGCGTCCTCCTCGCCGACGACGGCGGCGAGCCGCTCCCAGTCGTCGAGATCCTTCGACCACAGCAGGTCGTACTCGTTGGCCATCGACCACCACACGTTCGCATAGCCCGACAGGCGTCGCACGACGTAACGCAGGTAGCGCTCGTCGACGGCCGGTCCGAGGTCGGCGAAACCCCATCGGTCGTAGGCGTGGAAGAGGATGACGTCGGCCTCGATGCCGAGCTCGCCGAGCTGGGCGATCCGCCTCTCGAGGCGGCGGAAGTGCGCGGGGTCGAAGCGCTCGAGGTCGAAACCGTCCGCGAGGCTGCCGACGAAGGGGAAGTCGGCCGGCTCGTCGCTGTTGTACAGGTACGACTTCGGGAAGACGCACATGCGGAGCTTCGCGAAGGATGCCGCAGCGAGGGTCGACAGCGTCTGCTCCTGCAGCTCGTCGGGCTGGTGCGTCCAGGCGTACGCCGTCGTCCCGAGCGGACGGTGTCTCGTGCCGTCGGCGTGCCGGAAGTGGAAGCCGTCGACGCGAACCGGTCCGTGCGAGCCCGCGCGTGCCGTGACGACCTCGAGAGCGCCGGTGATGCCGTCGAGCGACCGCGCCGTCGACCGGGTGCGGAAGGTCCAGGCGCCGAGAGCGTCGGCGAGGGCGCGGATGACGTAGACGCCGTCGCCGTCGTAGAAGCCGCCGACCCGCACCTCGGCGCCGTCCCGCTCGAAGATCGCGTCGAGCTCGACGTCGACGAAGGGGTTGCCGTGGGCGGGGCCGGTGATGCGGATCTCGATCGGGTCCCACAGGGCTGCGCTCGCCGGTACGTCGAGCGCAGCCGACCCGCGCGCGATGTCGTCGCCCTCGTATGCGGGATCGGGCTCGAGCGCCGGCGCGTACGGCGGTCGGGGCGCGCCGCTGCCGACCTCGGCGAGAGCCGCGAAGAAGCGCTCGCGCTCGGCGAGGTCCTCGAGCGCCGGCACGATCGCGACGAGCTGGCCGAGACGACCGCCCCGGAACTGGGTCGCCATCGGCGAGGCAGCGACCCCGGGCATGTACCGCTCGAGGATGGCGCGCGCGGCGGGGTCGTCGAGGGCTTCGCCGAAGGTCGTGGCGCGGTCGAACATTCATGCCTCCTGGGCGGGAACGGGATCGGGAGGGTCGGGCGGGTCGGAGCGGGGTCGGGGCGTCGCGCTGCTCAGCGCGCGGTGGCCTCGCGGATGGCGGAGTCGACCGCCGTGAGGAGGTCGGGCGGGCTGAACATGAGGACCGAGCTCACCGTGCGGCCGGCGCCCCAGCGGGTCTCGTCGCGGACGGCCGGCACCCGGTCGGGGGCGTGCTGCTCGAGCGCGCCGAGCAGCGCGCCGTACGCCCGCGGGTCGTCGATCACGTCGGCGAGCGAAGCGCTCAGGCCGTTGAGCGGCGGGAGCGCCGGCGCGCTCTCAGCTGCGAAACGCCACTCGTGCGTTCCCGAACCGACCTCGGCGCTCAGGCCGCGCAGCCCCGGCAGGTCGACGTCGGCGCGGGTGCTCGGCGGCACGGTCGCCGTCACGACGATCTCCCCGCCGCCGCGGCGCCAGGCCACGCTCGCCTCGCCGTACGGCGTGAAGTGGCGCGCCGAGGCGTGGTCGAGCGAACGCAGCGGGCGGGGAGCGACCCGGATCCGCCGATAGCCCGGGGCTGCCGGGGCGAGCCCCGCGACCGTGCGGTGCAGCCAGTCGGCGACCGCGCCGAGGGCGTAGTGGTTGAACGACGTCATCTCGCCCGGGTTCACGCTTCCGTCGGGCAGCAGTGAGTCCCAGCGTTCCCAGACGGTCGTCGCGCCCTGCGTGACCGGGTACAGCCATGACGGGCACTCCGTCTGCGTGAGGAGGCGCTCCGCGGCATCCAGCCGTCCTCCCTCGGCGAGGGCGTCCGCCACCAGCGGCGTGCCGACGAATCCGGTGCCGATGCGGTAGCCGCCCTCGCGGACGAGGTCGGCCAGCCGGGAGGCGAGGGCCGCGCGCACCGGCGGGTCGACGACGAGGTCGAACTCGAGCGCCAGGGCGTAGGCGGTCGGGGCATCGCTGACCATCCGGCCGGCGGGGGTGACGTACTCCGCGACGAAGGCCTTCCGGCTGCGCTCCGCGAGTGCTCCGTAGTGAGCGGCGTCCGCGTCGAACCCGAGCAGCCCGGCGGCGTCGGCGACCTGCCGCAGCGAGCGGGCGAAGTACGCGCTCGCGACGATGTCGGAGTCGACCTTCGCCTGGCCCGGCTTGTCGGGGGGAGCGGCGGGGTCGAGCCAGTCGCCCAGCTGCATGCGTCCGGCCCACAGCCCGCTGTCGCCTGCGTCGGCGGCCACCGCGTCGACCCACGAGCGCATGCTCGCGTACTGCGCGGCGACGACGTCGCGATCGCCGAAGCGTTCGTGCATCACGGTGGGCACGACCGTCGCGGCGTCGCCCCACGCTGCGGGGCTCACCCCGAACGCCCCGAAGCCCGTGAGGGCAGCGGGGACGACGACGGGCACCGAGCCGCCGCTGCGGCGCTGCTCGTGAGCGAGGTCGCGCAGCCACGACGTCAGGAAGCCGGCGCAGTCGTAGAGGAAGGATGCCGTCGGCGCGAAGACCTGCAGGTCGCCGGTCCAGCCCAGACGCTCGTCGCGCTGCGGACAGTCGGTGGGGATCGAGAGGAAGTTGCCCCGCATGCCCCACACGACGTTCTCGTGCAGCCGGTCGATCAGCGGGTCGGACGAGGCGAACCATCCGGTGCGGGTCATGTCGGTGTGCAGGACGACGGCTTCGATGTCGGCGGGGTCGACGTCGGCACCGGTGATCTCGGCGTACCGGAACCCGTAGAAGGTGAAGCGCGACTCGAGGACGTCGTCGCCGCCCGAGAGGTCGAACGTCGCCGTCGCCGCTGCGTTGCGCAACGGACGCAGCGCCAGCTCGCCGTCATCGAGCACCTCGGCGTGGCGGATGACGACGCGCTGACCGGCCCGGCCGCGCACGCGCAGCCGCAGCCGCCCGACGAGGTTCTGGCCGAAGTCGAGGATGCGCCCGCCCGACGGCGTGGTGAGCACCTCGGACACCGCAAGCGCCTGGGTGCGGCGAACGGGCGGGGCGATGCGAGCCTCCGGCGTCGGCACGTTCTCGTAACCGGGACGTGCCGACGCGCCGACCCGCGCCGGCGAGAAGGCGGTCGCCGTGCGTGCGAGATCCTGGTGCTCGCCCGCGTAGATGCCGGAGTCGACGACGGGTCCGTCGCCCGCGGCCTCCCATCCCGCGCCGGTCGCGGCGAGGGTCTCGGCGGAGCCGTCGTCGTAGGTCACCCGCAGCTGCGCGAGGAACGACGGCTGGTCGCCGTACAGCCGATCGGCGAACGCGAAGAAGCCGTACTTCTCGGTGTACCAGGCGCCCGCGAGGGTCGCGGTCAGCTCGTTCTCGCCGTCGCGGAGGAGATCGGTGACATCGACGGTCTCGTGCACGAGACGATCGCGGTAGGCGGTCCAGCCCGGGGCGAGCACCTCGTCCGAGACGGCGACGCCGTTGATCTCGGGCTCTGCCGACCCGAGCGCCGTCCAGAAGAGGATCGCGCGGGCGACGGGCCGGGGCGGCCGGAACCGGGTGCGGACGACGGTGGGCTGGGCGGGACGCTGCGGGGCGGCCAACCCGACGGGCTCGGCGACCCACTCGTCGTCGGCGAGGAAGGCCGCGGTGACGACGAGGTCGTCGCTCCAGGGGGTCATCGTGCCCGAGGCGCCCTCGACGCGGATGCGCACGCGCCTCGCCTCCCCGGGCGCGAGCGGGGCGAACGGCCACGTCACGAGCGCGCTCTCGTCGTGCTCGAGGGCGACCGCACCCGAACCGTCGTCGATCTCGGCGCGTCGCTGCATCCAGTCGGACTCGTCCGTCCGGACGGTCCAGCTCAGCCGCGGTGTCGGGGTGGCGACGAAAGCGGTGTCGTCGCGCAGCTCGGCACGCAGCGTCGCGATCGCGGCGGTCATGCGTCGCCCAGGATGCGGCCGAGCCGAGCGGCCAGCGCCACGGCGCGCGGATCGGCGCCGCCGGGCCAGGGGCCGCGGGCGATCGTCCAGGCGAAGGCGAGCCCCGTCTCGGGGTCCACGCACGCGAGCGCGCCGGCGGCTCCGTCGTGCCCGAACGCGCGCGGGCCGCCGAACGCGAGCTGCTGCGAGGGTTTCTGGAAGACGATGGCGTGTGCGCGGTCGTGCTGGTGGAGCACTTCGTCGTAGCCGCGGACCTGCTGCTGGCCGATCGCGGCGACCGTGTCGGCGCCGAGCACCGGTGCGGCACCGTCGACCCCGGTGACCATGGCCGCGAACAGGCGCGCCAGCCCGCGGGCCGACCCGGTACCGCTGCCGGCCGGATGCCCGTAGCGCCAGCTCCGCGGGGAGTTGGCGAGGTCGAGGCCGCCCGCCGGGGGCGCGAACACCCATGGCCCGAGCGCGGACGAGGGTCGTTCGGCCGTGTCGGAGACGGGCCGGATTATCGGCAGAACATCGACGCGGCGGTGCTCGAGGTCGGCGGGGAGCCCGAGATGGAAGTCGATCGCGTGCGGCGCGCGGATCTCGGTCTCGTAGAACTCGTGGAGCGTGCGGCCGGTCACGCGGTACACGAGCTCGTCGCCGAGGCTGCCGATCGTGATGGCGTGGTAGCCGAAGGCGCTGCCGGGGTGCCAGAACGGCGTCGCGTCGGCCAGCCGCGCGGCGGCGGCGTGGTGGTCGAGCAGCTCGTCCCACGTGAGGGGATCGTCGGTCTGGGGGAGGCCGGCCTGGTGCGACAGCAGCTGACGGACGGTCACGGCCCCCTTGCCCTTCGCGGCGAACTCGGTCCAGTAGTGCGCGACGCGCTCATCGAGGTCGATCTCGCCGCGTTCGACGAGCAGGCCGACGGAGAGCCCGATCGTGTTCTTGGTGACCGAGTACGGCACGATGACGGACTCGCCGTTCAGGTGCGGACCGCCCCACGCGTCGAGCACCGTGCGGCCGCGGTGGATCGCCGCGACCTGGAACGACAGGTCGGGATCGGCGGTGAGCAGCCCCTCGAGCTCGGTCACCACCTCGGTCAGGCGATCGTCGGCCCGCCCGTGCAGGACGCCGGTCAGCTCGGTCGTCGGCTCAGTGGTCATGCGGGAACCTCCCACTCGGCGGTGAGCGGGAGCTCGGCCACCGATGCTCCCGTGTGCAGGGTATAGGCGCCGGGCTCGACGACCCAGGCGCCGTCCCAGTGCGCGAGGCGACGCGGGTCGACCGCGATGTCGACCGACACCGTCTGTCCGGCCTCGGCGCGCACGACGGCGAATTCGACGAGCCACCGCACCGGGCGGTCGACGGCGGAGCCGGGCCGCTCGGCGTAGACCTGCACGACCTGCTTGCCGGCGCGATCACCGGTGTTGGTGAGCGTCACCGTGAGCGTGTCGCCGTGGCGCTGCGCGGCATCCCATCGCCAGGTCGTATAGCCGAGCCCGTGTCCGAAGACGAAAGCGGGCTCGACGTGGTCTCGCAGCCAGGCCCGGTAGCCGACGTGGATGCCCTCGGCGTAGCGCAGCACGCCGTCCGAGGGGGTCACCTCGGTGACCGGGACGTCGGCCAGTGCGGCGGGCCAGGTCGTGGGGAGGCGGCCGCCGGGCTCCGCGGCGCCGGTGAGGATGTCGGCGAGGGCGTGGCCGAACTCCTGGCCGCCGAAGTAGCCCTGCAGCACCGCGGCGACGTCGCCGGCCCACGGCAGCACGACGGGGGATCCCGCGTTGACGATGACGATCGTCGGGGTTCCCGTCGCGGCGACGGCCCGCACGAGGTCGTCCTGGCGGCCGGGGAGGTCGAGGTCTGTCCGGTCGTAGCCCTCGGACTCGACCTTGGAGTTCGTGCCCACGACGACGACCGCGATCTCGGCCGCGGCGGCGGCGTCGACCGCGCGGGCGATCAGCTCGTCGGGATCGGTGCGCTCGGGGGCGATGCCGAGGGTGGCGGAGAACGCGCCGGCGATCGCGCCGTCCCCCGCCCGCGCGAACTCCACCCGGATGTCGACGGGCGTACCGGCCGTCACGGTCACCGGCGCGGTGAGCGAAGGCGGGTTGAGGAACGCGGCGCCGAGGTCGGTGCCCGTCAGCACGGGGGCGTCGTCGAGACGCAGCTCGCCGTCGACGAAGAGGCGGCCCGGGTTCGCCCCGGCGAAGCCGAGCTCGATCTCGCCGGACTCGGCCGGGGTGAGCCGTGTCTCGTAGACGACCGTCGCGCTCTCGCCGATGGGGGCGTCGCCGCCGAACCACACGAGGGCGGTCGAGCGGCGGTCCTCGGCGAAGATCTCGCCGCCGGCGGCGTCGAGGAAGCTCACGCGCATGCCGGGCTCTCCGGTCACGGGGTTCGTCAGCTGCGACAGCGGCAGCTCGGCGACGCCCTCCTGCACGACGGCGCCGATCTCGAAGCGCACCTCGGCACCGGGCAGGGCTTCGCGCAGAGCGTCGAGCGGCGACACCACCCGCGCGGGCACGACCGTCGCCGACCCGCCACCCTGCGTCCGGGCGTCGCGGGCGTTCTGGCCGACGACCGCGACGCGGCGAAGCGGCGTGGCGTCGAGGGGCAGGAGGCCGTCGTTGCGCAGCAGCACGGTTCCGGCGACCGCCGCCTCCCGCGCGAACGCGACGCCGTCGACCGGGGCCGTCTCGCTCGGCGCGCTGTCGCCCAGGGCACCGACCCGCTCGGCGAGCAGCAGGATGCGCAGCACCTTGCGGTCGAGGTCGGTCTCGTCGACGCGCCCGTCGCGCACGGCGGCGACGAGGTCGGCGTACGCCGGCGCCGGTCCCGGCATGGCGAGGTCCTGTGCCGCGGGCACGGCGCCGAGGGATCGCACCGCGGTCCAGTCGCTGATGACGACGCCGTCGAAGCCCCACTCGGTGTTCAGCGGCGTCTCGAGGAGGGCGTTCTCGGTCATCGTGACGCCGTCGACGGAGTTGTACGAGCTCATGAGGGCCCAGGCGCCGGCATCCGTGACCGTCCGTTCGAAGGGGGCGAGGTAGAGCTCGCGCAGGGTGCGCTCGTCCACCTGCACGTCGACGGTGAAGCGGTCGGTCTCGGAGTCGTTGGCGACGTAGTGCTTGGGCGTCGCGGCGACCCCGTTGTCCTGCAGGCCGCGCACGTAGGCGGCGCCGAGCTCGCCGGTGAGCTCGGGGTCCTCCGACAGGCACTCGAAGTGCCGTCCGCCGAGCGGGGTGCGGTGCAGGTTGATGGTGGGTCCGAGCACGACGTCGACGCCCTTGCGGCGGGCCTCGGATGCCGAGGCGGCGCCGTAGCGGTAGGCGAGGTCGGCGTCCCACGATGCCGCCAGCGCGGAGCCCGAGGGCAGGTTCAGCGAGGGATCGCGTTCGTCCCAGCGGGGGCCGCGCACACCCGCGGGTCCGTCCGAGAGGGTCATCGCCCGCAGCCCGATCGCCGGCAGCGGCACCGTCGTCCAGAAGTCGGCGCCCTGGACGAGGGCGGCCTTGTCCTCGAGGGTGAGCTGGTCGAGTAGAGGACGGAGGTGGTCGGTGGACGCGGTCACGGGAACTCCAAGCGAGAGGGGGTGAGGGGGTGGATGCCGGGGCGCCGGAACGGGAGCCCCGGCATCCGTTCAGGCTGCGCCGCGCGCGGCCTCGGACGCGAGGAACGCGCGTCGGGCGGCGCGGCGCTCCTCCTGCCGGTCGGGGTCGGGCACGGGGGCCGCCATGAACAGGCGCTGCGTGTACGGGTGCTCCGGCCGGAAGGTGACCTGGTCGGCGTCGCCCGACTCGACGATCTCGCCGCGGTACATCACCGCGACGCGGTGGCTGACATGGCGGACGACGGCCAGGTCGTGCGTGACGAACAGGTAGGCCACGCCGGTGCGCTCCTGGATCTCGATGAACAGGTCGAGCACGCGCGCCTGCGTCGACAGGTCGAGCGCTGAGACCGGCTCGTCGCACACGATCAGGCGCGGACGCAGCGCGAGCGCGCGCGCGATCGCGACGCGCTGACGCTGGCCCCCCGAGAACTCGCGGGGGAGGCGACTGCGCGCATCGCCGGGCAGGCCGACCTGGTCGAGCAGCTCGCGCACCCGGTCGCGGGCCTCACGAGCGCCGACACCGGCCGCGGTGAGGGGCTCGGTCAGGATCTGCTCGATCGTCATCGACGGGTTCAGCGACGAGTACGGATCTTGGAAGACGACCTGGATGTCGGCGCTGAGGGGGCGCCGTTCGCGCCGGGTCAGGTGCGAGATGTCGCGGCCGTCGAAGATGATCGAGCCCTCGGTGACGGGTGCCAGGCCGAGCGCCGCGCGCCCGAGCGTGGTCTTGCCCGAGCCGGATTCGCCCACGAGACCCACGGTCTCGCCCGGCAGGATGTCGAGCGAGACCCCCTTGAGGGCGCGGAACGGCTCGGCGCGGAATCCCTTGCCGGGGTACTCGACGACGAGATCGGAGACCTCGAGCAGCGGAGCGGTCATGCGCTCGCTCCCTTCGTGACCAGCGCCGGGCGGGCGGGACCCTCGTCGAGGATCGCGTCCAGCAGCGCTCGGGTGTACGGATGACGTGCGTCGCGGAAGATCGAGCGCACGGGGCCCTGCTCGACGAAGCGGCCGTTCTGCATCACGGTGACGCGGTCGCACAGGTCTGCGACGACGCCGAAGTTGTGCGTCACGAGCAGCATCGCCATGTGACGCTCGGCCTGGAGATCGCGGAGCAGATCGAGCACCTCGGCCTGCACGGTGACGTCGAGGGCGGTCGTCGGCTCGTCGGCGACGATGAGGTCGGGATCGGTCGAGACCGCGCCGGCGATCAGCACGCGCTGCGCCATGCCGCCCGAGACCTCGAACGGGTAGGCATCGAACGTCCGCTTCGGCTGCGGGATCCCGACGCGGGCGAGCAGGTCGAGCGATCGCTCGGTCGCCTCCTTCTTCGACAGCCCGAGCGTCGCGCGCAGCGGCTCGACGAGCTGGCTTCCGATCGTGAAGGCGGGGTCGAGGTTGCTCATCGGCTCCTGCGGGATGTAGCCGATGCGCTTGCCGCGCACTCCCGCGTACACCCGGTCCGAGGCGTCGGCGAGCTCGGTGCCCTCGTAGGTGATCGAGCCGCCGGTCACCCGGCCGCCGCGGGGGAGGAGGCCCAGCACGCCGAAGGCGGTCTGCGTCTTGCCCGAGCCGGATTCGCCGATCAGTCCGTGCACCTCGCCCCGGCGGATGTCGAGCGAGACACCGTGCACCACCTCGATGTGCGAGCCGTCGGGCTGGTCGTAGCCGACGCGCAGGTCGCGGATCTGCAGCACGCGCTCGGTCGCCTTGCTGCGTGCGTCCTCGGGATGGACGATGACGTCGGAGCCCTCGACGACGGGCAGCTCGTCGAGGTCCTCGATGGGCTCACCGCCGCCGGTCGACACCGAGGTGGTGACGGCGGCGACCGAGCCGGTGGCGGTGGTCACCGCACGGCGGCGCTTGCGCCGGACGGTGACGGTGCGCTCGAGCTCGTCGCGCATGACGTTGGCCAGGAGAGTGAGAGCGATGCAGGTCAGGGCGATCGCGAGCGAGGGCCAGATCATCAGGACGGGCGTCTTGTAGATGTTCTTGAAGCCGTCGGTCAGCATCGATCCCCACGTCGGGACGTTGACGTCGCCGAGGCCGAGGAACTCCAGGCCCGACTGGATGGCCAGGGCGATGCCGGAGATGATCGCGCCCTGGATGATGATCGGCGCCCGCACCACCGCGAGCACGTGGCGTCCGATGATGCGGCCGTCGCCGAGCCCCGAGACCCGGGCGGCATCCACGTACAGCTCGCCGCGCACCGCGGTGACCGCGGCGTACACGAGTCGGAAGAACGCCGGGGCGAGCAGGATGCCGAAGATCAGCATCGAGATCCACACCGACGGGCCGAGCACGGCGCGTGCCGCGAGCAGCACCACGATGCCGGGTAGGGCCATGTTCAGCTCGGTCACCCAGGTGGCGACGGTGTTGAACCAGCCCTGGTAGTAACCGGCGATGAGTCCGCTGACGACGCCGAGCACGACGGCCACGACGACCGCGATGAGAGCGGCGGCGACGCTCGTCTGGGTGGCTGCGAGCAGGCGCGACAGCACGTCGCGGCCGCTCCCGTCGGTGCCGAGGAGGTGCGCGGCGCTCGGCGGGGCGAGGATGCTGCGGATGTCGGCGAAGTTCGGGTCCTGCGGCGCGATCACCGGGCCGATGACCGCGACGACGGCGACCAGCAGCAGGAACAGCGCCGAGACGACTCCGAGGGGCTTCTTCAGCAGCCGGCGGAACAGACTCACCCGCACGGGGGCGATGGGGACGGCGGGAGGGACGTCGACGGCGGTCATGACAGTCTCACCTTCGGGTTCAGAGCGGCCTGGGCGAGGTCGATCAGGAGGTTCACGATGACGACGATGATCGCGAACGCGATCACGAGGCCCATGACGACGGGGACGTCGCCGAGGGTGGTGGAGCGGACGCTCAGCTGGCCCATGCCGGGGATGGCGAAGATCTGCTCGACGACGACCGCGCCGCCGAGAAGACCGACGAACTGCACGGCCAGGACGGCCAGCGCCGGGCCGCCCGCGTTGCGCAGGACGTGCTTGTAGATGACCGAGCGCATGCCGAGGCCCCGCGAGCGGAGGGTGCGGACGTAGTCGCGCGACATCGCGTCGATGACCGAGCCGCGCACCTGAGCGGCGACCGTCGCGATCGCCCCCAGCGAGAGGGCGACCACGGGCAGGGTCACCGAGGCGAGCCAGCCCGTCGGTGACGTGGTGATGGGCACGTAACCGGTCGCCTTGAACCATCCGAGGTTGATGGCGAAGACGAGCACGAGGAGCAGGGCGATGAGGAAGCCCGGCACGGCGAAGCCGACGAGCGAGAGGAACTGCACGGCCCCGTCGACGATGCCGCCGCGGCGTGCCGCGAGAACGCCGAGGACGACGGCGAGGACGGCGGAGACGATCGTCGCGCCCAGCACCAGCGAGAGGGTGACGGCGAGGCGCCCGCTGACGCTCACCGAGACGAGTTCGCCGGTGAACCAGCTGCGTCCGAGGTTGCCGGTCAGTGCGGAGGCGACCCAGTCGCCGTACTGGACGAGCAGCGGGCGGTTCAGACCGAGCTCCTCGGTCTTCTTCGCGACGGTCTCGGCGGTCGCGTTCTCGCCGAGGATGCGGCGGGCGATGTCGCCGCCGCCGGCGTACAGCAGGACGAACGCGAGGAACGAGATCACCGCGATCAGCACGACGCCCGAGAGCAGGCGGCGCAGGATGAATGTGAGCATGATGCCTTCCCGAAGGTGGAACCCTCGGACCGGGCGCTGGAGAGTCGCCCGGTCCGAGGGAGTCTGATCAGTTCTTCGGCGAGAAGTCGAAGATCGACGGGTAGGCGTTGGTGGGCCAGAACTCGAGGTTCGTGTTCGCGTCGGTCGCGAACGTGCCCTGCACCCGGAAGAACGGCGCGAACCACGCCTGGTCGACGAGGTACTTGTTCAGGTCCTTGAGAGCCTGGTCCGACTCGTCCGGGGTGCCGAACTGCACGGTCTCGATGTAGCCGTCGACCGTCGGGTCCTGGTACTTGAAGGGGTTGAACGTCGCGTCGGGGCCGACCATGAAGTTGATCAGCTGCCAGTCGGGGTTCTGCTCCAGCGCCATCCAGGTCGCGGGGTACTTCGGCGCCAGCATGTCGGTGATGAAGTTGCCGGTGCCGGGGTCGGTGTAGTTGACGGCGATCCCGATGTCGGACAGCTGCTGGGCGACGAGGTCGAAGGTGGTCTGGAAGGCCGGGGTCGACATCATGTTGAGCGTGAACCCGTCGGGGTAGCCCGCCTCGGCGAGGAGGTCCTTCGCGGCATCCGGGTCGTACGGGTAGGTGCTGTCGAGCGCGGCGTCGTACGCGACGGAGGTCTCGGGGAACACCTGCTCGGTGACGGTGCCGTATCCGCTCTGCAGCGACGCCAGCAGCGCCTCGCGGTCGAAGGCCATGTTGATCGCCTGGCGGACCTTGACGTCGGCGAGCTCGGGGGCCATCGTGCCGGCGCGGTCCAGCAGCAGCAGACCCTGGAAGTCGAGCTCGTTCGACTCGATCGTCCAGCCGGCGCCTTCGACCTCGGAGATCGTGTTGTTGTCGGCGATCTTCGCGCCGTTCGCCTCGCCCGCGCGGATCGCGTTGACGGTGGCGGTGACGTCCTCGAGGACGTTGATCGTGAGGTTGTCGTACTTGACGGCGTCCGCGTTCCAGTAGTCGGGGTTCGCGGTGTAGTTGTACGTGGTCCCGGTGACCGACGAGGCGGTATCGAGGATGTACGCGCCCGAGCCGATGGGGTCGGTCGCGGAGTCGGGGTCGTCGAACGTCGACGGGGCCTGGATCAGGCCCGGGGCGATCGAGAGCAGGTTGATCAGCGAGGGGTCGGGCGCCTGCTGCGTGATCGTCACCGTCGTCGCGTCGACGGCGGCGAACTCCTTGCCGGCGAGGGTCGCAGCCTGCGGGGCGGTGCCGTCGCGGAAGTGCTCGAGGCTCGCGACGACCGCCGCGGCGTCGAGGTCGGTGCCGTCGGTGAACTTCACGCCCTCGCGGAGCGTCAGGGTCAGCACCGTGTTGTCGTCGTTGTACGACCACTCGGTGGCGAGCCAGGGCTGCGTCTCACCGGAGGAGTCCTTCGACAGGAGGGTGTCGAACACGGCCTGGAAGAAGGGGCTGCGGTTGCCCCATTCCGCGCCCTGGCCGATGTCGTAACTCGTGGGAGCGGCGATCGCCGTGAGGGTGAGCCGGTCGGCGCGACCGCTGTCACCGCCGGATCCGTCGTCGGTCCCCGCGCACCCCGCCAGGGCGAGTGCGGCGACGACCGTGAGGGCTGCTGTGGCCTTCCATCGGAACATCTTTGGTCCTTTTTCTCGGGAGAGGCGATACCCCGGTGGATCGCCCTGGCGCTGGACGCTAGCACCAAATCCGAGCGGTGACTAGATTTTTGAGACGAATTTCTATCGATCGCTAGGTTTTCGTTATCCGAGCGGGCAGACTGGCCTCCGTTCGCCGACGAGGGCGACGACGGACAGATGGACGATGATGACGACGACCGACACGACGGCGCCCGAGCGCCGTCGACGGCGAGGCACGTACGCGAAGACCGAGGCCACCCGCCAGGCGATCCTGGATGCCGCTCTCGAGGTGTTCTCGCAGTCCGGCTACCGTGCGGGATCGCTCCGTGACATCGCGACGCGCGTGGGCATGAGCGAGGCCGGGCTGCTGCACCACTTCCGCAACAAGAGCGCCCTGCTCGAGGCCGTGCTCGAGGAGCGCGACGCCCGCGCCCGCGCACTGGTGCCCATCGAGTCGGAGGACGGCACCGATGTCCTCCGCGGGCTCATCGAACTCGCCTCGCACAACGCCTCGACGCCTGGCGTCGTCGAGCTCTACACGACGCTGTCGGCCGAGGCGACGGCGTCCGATCATCCGGCGCACGGCTACTTCGTCCGTCGGTACGAGTACACCCGCGGCAACATCGAACGGTCGTTCCGGGTCCTGCGCGACGAGGGGCGCCTCCGGCACGGGATGACGCCTCGTCGCGCGGCGATCATGGCCGTGGCCCTCATGGACGGCCTGCAGGTGCAGTGGCTGCTCGACCGCGACGCGCTGGACATGGCCGCGGAGCTGCAGGCCATGTTCGCGAGCTTCGTCGACATCGAGTGGTCGCCCCGAACCCGAGAAGAGCCGTCGTCGTGATCCGCGTCCCGCTGCACGACGGGTGGACGGTCGGCCCCAAGCTCGGTCCGTTCGAGACCCCGGCCGACGGGCGGGGTCCCGTCGCCGTGACCCTGCCGCACGATGCGCTGCGCGATCTGCCGCGCTCGCCCGACGAACCGCAGGGCGTGCACACCGGATACACCCCGGGCGGCGTCTTCGAGTACGCGCGGTTGCTCGACGTGCCCGGCGACTGGCGTTCGCGCACCGTCGTCCTCGAGTTCGAGGGCGTCTACCGCGACGCCGTCGTGTTCGTGAACGGCGCGTTCGCCGCGCATCAGGCGGGCGGCTACGCCGGGTTCTCGGTCGTGCTCGACCCCTTCCTCGAGTTCGGCGCCGTCAACCGCATCAGCGTCGAGGCGCGGGCGCATCGCGATTCGCGCTGGTACTCCGGGGCGGGGATCTACCGCCCGGTGCATCTCGTCGTGGCCGATCCCGTGCACATCCCGCTCGACGGCGTGCGGGTCGAGACACCCGACATCGACGACGAGCGCGCGGTCGTCGCCGTCGCGACGGAGGTCGCGAACACGACGCGGCACACCGTGACGACCCGGGTGAGCTGGCAGGTCGCGGCGCCCGACGGAACGGTGGTCGCGAGTGCGCATTCGCCCGTCACGGTCCTGCCGGGCGAGCGCGCCGTGGCCCGGGCGCGGGTGACGGTCGAGGCGCCGATGCGCTGGGATGTCGAGACGCCCGACCTGTACCGGGTGCGCAGCACGCTCGCCTCCGCCGACGGCGCGCTGCTCGACGAGGATGTCACCGACTTCGGCATCCGCTCGCTCCAGCTCGATCCGCGCCACGGCCTCCGTCTGAACGGGCGCTCGATCGACCTGCGCGGCGCTTGCGTTCACCACGACAACGGCATGCTCGGAGCGGCCACCGAGCCCGCCGCCGAGGACCGGCGCGTCCGGCTGCTCAAGCGGGCGGGTTTCACCGCGCTGCGCAGCGCACACAATCCGATGAGTCGCGCGATGCTCGCGGCATGCGACCGGCACGGGATGCTCGTCATGGACGAGCTGACCGACGCCTGGACGCGCCCGAAGGCCCCGTTCGACGCGACGATCACGTTCGCCGAGCACTGGCGCGACGACATCGCCTCGCTCGTCGCGAAGGACCGCAACCACCCGAGCGTCGTGATGTACTCGATCGGCAACGAGATCCTCGAGCTCGCCACGCCGCTGGGCGCGACCTGGAGCCGGCGGCTCGCCGAGCAGGTGCGAGAGCTCGACCCGACGCGATTCGTCACGAACGGGATCAACGGCATCATCGCGAACCTCGACCGCATGGCCGAAGCCCGCGAGCAGATGCCCGACGCCAACACGATGATGGCGGGGATGGGTGAGCAGATGGGGCTCATGAACGCCTCGCCGCTCGTGAGCGCGTCGATCGAGGAGTCGGCAGCGGTGCTCGACGTGGTCGGGTTCAACTACGCCGACTCGCGCTACCGGCAGGACGCCCTCGACCATCCGAATCGCATCATCGTCGGTTCCGAGACCTTCCCCGAGCGCATCGACGTGATGTGGGAGCTCGTGCGCGAGCTGCCGCACGTCATCGGCGACTTCACGTGGACGGGCTGGGACTACCTCGGCGAGGCCGGCATCGGTCGCGTCGACTACACCGACGAGCCCGGCTACACGCCCACCGGCACGGCCGGTCCCTATCCCTACCGGCTGGCCGGCTGCGGCGACCTCGACATCACCGGGTTCCGCCGGCCGATCTCGTACTACCGCGAGATCGTCTACGGGCTGCGCCGCGACCCCTACATCGCCGTGCACCGCCCGCAGCATCACGGGCGGCCGACGGCGACGACGCCGTGGTCGTGGACCGACACGGTGTCGTCGTGGTCGTGGGATTCGGCATCCGGTGCCCCCGTGACCGTGGACGTCTACGCGGATGCCGACGAGGTCGAGCTGTTCGTCGACGACGAGAGCGTGCGCGCCGAGCCGGTCGGCCGCGAGAAGGCGTTCCTCGCTCGCTTCGAGACCCGGTACCGCCCGGGCCGCCTCGTCGCCGTGGCTCGCCGCGGTGCCGAGATCGGGCGGCACGCTCTCGTCAGCGCGGGCCCGGCCTCGCTGGTCGCACGTCTGGAAGACGCCGCCGTGCACCACGACGGTCTCGCATTCGTCGCGGTGACGCTCGAGGACGACGACGGAGTCGTGGTCTGCGACCGCGACGTTCCGGTGACGGTCGAGGTGGCCGGCGCCGGAGTGCTGGCGGGCATCGGGTCGGGGCGGACCGACGGTGAGGAGTCGTTCGCCGGTCCCGTCTTCAGGACGTTCGACGGCCGGCTGCTCGCGGTGGTGAAGCCCTCCGGTACCGGCACGGTCGCCGTCACGGCCTCCGCCCCCGGCTACGCCCCCGCATCCCTGGTGTTCAAGGTGGTGCCCGCCGCGTTGTGAGCCGCGAGGGATGCGGGGGATGAGAGAGAACTCATCGGGGCGAGGAGCGTCGTCGCCTAGGCTCGTCGGAATCCAGGAAAGCGTATTCCGATGGGATCCATTCGATGAAGAACAGACTCCGCTCCACGCTGCTCGCGGGCCTCACCGCGGGAACGCTCGCCGCCGCGACCCTCACCGCCGGAGGCGTCGCGACGCTCCCGGCCGCGGGCGCGCAGGAGCCACCGGCCGCCCCCGTGCCCCGGCTCGAGACCCTCGACCGGGGCCTCGTCGCGGTGCCGACGAGCGAGGGCGTCTTCCTCAGCTGGCGCCTCCTCGCGGGCGAGGCCAGCGGTGCCGGCGAGACCGGCCTCACCGGCACCGACTTCGTCGTCTACCGCGATGACGCGCCGATCGCCACCGTCACCGACAGCACGAACTACCGCGACGACGCCGGCACGGCGGCATCCGTCTACCGCGTGGCGCCGGTCACGGCGGGCGTCGAGACGGCGGCGAGCGACGCCGCGATCCCGATGCAAGACGGCTTCCTCGACATCGCGCTGCAGCGGCCCCAAGGCGGGGTGACTCCGGCAGGCGAGGAGTACACCTACTCGGCGAACGACGTCTCGGTCGGCGACGTCGACGGCGACGGGCGCTACGAATTCGTCGTGAAGTGGGACCCCTCGAACTCCAAAGACGTCTCGCAGGTCGGGTACACCGGCGGGGTCTACATCGACACCTACAGCCTCGAGGGACGCCTGCTGAACCGGCTCGACCTCGGTCCCAACATCCGGGCCGGCGCGCATTACACGCAGTTCCTCGTCTACGACTTCGACGGCGACGGACGGTCGGAGACGATGCTCAAGACCGCGCCGGGGACGAAGTCGATCACCTACGCCGACGACGGCTCGGTGGCGTCGGAGCAGTACATCACGATGCCGGGCGAGGATGTCGCCGCGGGCTACGCCCACACCGACGACTACCGCATGAGCGCCGCCGACTACGCCGATCACCTCGTCGAGGTGTTCCGCGGGTGGTCCACGCGCGACGAGGTCGTGTCGGGCCGGTGGCCGGCCACGCTCGAGGAGGCCTTCGGCATCGAGCCGCGCTTCGACTACCCGCTGTCGGATGCCGACGCCCGCGCCCTCGTCGACCACTTCATCGACGTGTACGCGCCGAGCCGAAGCGCCCGCAACGCCCTGCGGAACTTCGAGGGCTTCATCCTCGACGGGCCCGAGTACCTCACCGTCTTCGACGGCGAGAGCGGAGCCGAGCTGCAGACCGTGCGCTACGAGCCGGACCGCGGCGACGACGGCCTGCTGTGGGGCGACTACGCGATGTCGCGCATCGAGCCCGGAAACCGGGTCGACCGGTTCCTGGCGGGCGTCGCCTACCTCGACGGCGAGCGTCCGTCGGCGGTCTTCGCCCGCGGCTACTACACGCGCACGACGATCGGGACCTACGACTGGGACGGCGAGAACCTCGTCAAGCGCTGGTTCGTCGACAGCGGGCACGCGCCGATGACCAACCCGTTCAACGACGGCCCGCACGGGGTCGACGGCACCGACCCCGTGTACGGCACGATCACGACGCAGGGCTTCCACAGCCTCTCGGCGGCGGATGTCGACGGCGACGGCCGCCACGAGATCGTCTACGGATCGGCGACGCTGGATGACGACGGAAGCCTCCTCTACAGCTCGTTCGCCGAGATGCCCGAGGGATCGGCGACCCCGGGCGAGATGGCGCGTCTCGGTCACGGCGACGCGATGCACGTCGCCGACATCGACCCGTCGCGCCCGGGCCTCGAGATCTTCACCGTGCACGAGGGCGGAGCGTATGCGCCGTACGGCACGGCGCTGCGGGATGCGGCCACCGGCGAGGTCGTCTTCGGCGCCTACTCGGGTCGCGACACCGGGCGCGGGATGATCGGCGATGTCCGCCCCGACGTCCCCGGCATGGAGGTCTGGTCGAGCATGCCCGGCGGGACGGATGCCTCGGGCCTGCTGACCGCCCAGGGCGAGGTGCTCTCGGCGGCGACGCCCGGCACGAACGCCTCGATCCGCTGGGCCGGCGACCTCACGACGCAGATCGTGAACGGCAGCGGCGACGTCGCCCCGACGATCGACGACTGGGCGCGCGGCACCGTGCTGACGGCATCCGGAGCCCTCGCCAACAACGGCACGAAGGGAAACCCCGGCCTCGTCGCCGACGTGCTGGGCGACTGGCGCGAAGAGCTGGTCGTACGGACGGCGGACTCGTCGGCGCTGCGGCTGTACGTCTCGACCGAGGTGACCGAGCACAAGCTGTATACGCTCATGCACGATCCGCAGTACCGCGCCGAGGTCGCCCGTCAGCAGACGACCTACAACCAGCCGAGCTACACCGGGTTCCACCTCGCCTCCGGCATGGACTTCGCCGGTGTGCCGCTGCGGCCCGCCCCCGCGCCCGTCGCGGCTCCCGGCATCGGGGTCGACTCGGCCGGCGTCAACGTCACGTGGGCGACGACGGATGCCGGCGCCCCGGCCACCGGCTTCGCCGTCACGCTCCGCTCGGCGGCGGGTGAGACCGTCGCCCAGCAGGTCGGGGCCGAGGCTCGCTCCGCGCGGTTCGCGGCGGTGCCGCCGGGGGAGTGGACCGCGACCGTCACCCCCGCGGGAACCTTCGGCCAGGCGGCACCGTCACAGCCGTCGGCGACGGCCACGGTGCGAGCGGGGCAGCCGGTGCCGCTGCGCGTGAGCGCGCGGTCGCAGTGCGTGAACGGGGCGGTGCACGTCGCGGTCCACGCTGCGAACGAGGCTGAGGGTGCGATCGACGTGCGGCTGGCCGCGGTCGGCGGTGAGCACGCGCAGCACAAGGTCGCCGCGGGCGACGCGGCGTACCGGCTCTTCGACGCGGGCCGTGACTCGCTCGTGCCCGGATCGGCGACCGTGACGGCGTATCAGTGGCTCGACGGAGTCGGCTACCACGCCACCTACGACGTGCCCTACTTCGCCCGGATGTGCTGAGGCGGCCCGCTCAGACGTGATGCCCTGATACATCTGCAGGACCGGAGTGACGGGTGGGGCTGGTGACGCGGCGCGAACGCTCACCAGCCCCACCCGTCCGACGGATGTATCGGGTTCGGGCGCGGATCGGCGCCGGCGGGGCCTCAGCGCATGCGGTGGGGGCGCTCGGCGGCTGCGTCGGGCAGCGGGATGGGCGTCGTTCCGGCGACCTCGTCGCTGAACTCCTCGGGCGCGACGACCGAGATCGGGCGCGTCTCGTCGAGCGAGAGCGCGAACCGGCGCGAGCTCGAGCGGTGGACGCGTCCGGAGACGAGCATCCATGTCACCCCGACGCCGAACGCGACCAGGGCGGCGACGGCACCGAGACCGATGGCCGCGCGCGGCCCGAACTGGTCGGCGACCCATCCGACGATCGGGGCGCCGATGGGGGTGCCGCCCATGAGGATCGCCATGTACAGCGCGAGCACGCGGCCGCGCAGGGCCGGGTCGGTCGTCGTCTGCACGTAGCCGTTGGCCGTGGTCAGGGTGGTCACGACCGCGAAGCCCGTGAACATCAGCGTCACCGCGTACAGCCAGTAATCCGGCATGAAGGCCGACACCGCGGCGGCCACGGCGAAGAGTCCGGCGCCGAGGATCACGACGCGGATGCGCGCCCGCTCACGACGGGCCGCCATCAGGGCGCCGGCGAGGGACCCGATCGCCAGGATCGAGCTGAGGAGGCCGTACCCGTCGGCGTCGCGCCCGAACTCGATCGCCATCGTCGACGCGAAGATCGGGAAGTTCATGCCGAAGGCGCCGAGGAGGAACACCATCGCGAAAGTGACCATGAGGTCGGGGCGCCCGCGAACGTACCGGAAGCCGTCGGCGAGGCGAGCCGCGCCCGGCGAGGTCACGCGCGGGATGAGCTCGCCCGGCCGGATGAGGAAGAGCGCGACGATCATCGCGAGGAACGTCGCCGCGTTGATGAAGAAGACCCAGCCGGTGCCGACCGCGACGATGACGATGCCCGCAGCTGCGGGGCCGATCATGCGCGCACCGTTGAAGGATGCCGCGTTGAGCGCGACGGCGTTGGCCGCGATCTCGCGCGCGACGATGTCGGAGACGAACGCCTGGCGTGCCGGATTGTCGAAGGCCGAGATCATGCCGAGCGTGAACGCGAAGACGTACATGAGCGGAAGCGTCATGACACCCGTGAGCAGGAGCGTGCCGATGATCAGCCCGACGAGCATGAGCGAGCTCTGCGTGACCACGAGCAGACGGCGCCGGTCGAAACGGTCGGCGACCCACCCGGTGACGCCGACGAGCAGGAGCGGCGGCGCGAACTGCAGCGCCATCGTGACGCCCATCGCTCCCGCGTCGTTGTCGGTGAGGCCGGTGAGGACGACCCAGCTCAGCGCCGTGGCCTGCATCCACGCGCCGACGTTCGACACGAGGGCGCCGAAGAACCACACCCGGTAGTTGAACACCGAGAAGGAGCGGAACATCGCAGAGCTCATCGGTCGGCCACCGCCCGCATGATGACGGCGGCGGCGGCCAGAGTCTCACGGTCGGCCGGTTCGAGCTCTTCCAGCGCGTGCTCGAGCCAGGAGTCGCGACGGCGGGTCGTCTCGATCACGACGGTGCGGCCCTCGTCGGTGAGGGCGATGTTGACCTTGCGACGGTCGCCGTCGTCGGGCGTCCGTGTCAGGTAGCCGAGCTCTTCGAGGTGGTTGACGGTGCGGTTCATCGACGGCGCCGATACGCGCTCGCGGTCCGCCAGCTCACCGAGCGTGTGCGGACCGTGCACGTGCAGGTTCGCGAGCACGGCGTACTGCCCGTCGCTCATCGAATCGACGGCGCGCTGCGCGCGGAGTCGCCGTGCGAGGCGGAAGGTCGCCATGCGGAGGTCGGTCGCGTCGTGCGCGAGATCGATGGCGGACGGCGGGGCGGAGGCGGGGGAGGAGGTGCTCATCTGTGATGTTTAGCTTAGCTCATTAGTCTTGCTAACGGTCTGTGGTGTCCGGAATGCGACGGCCGAAAACGTAGACTCGCCGCATGCCCGAGTTCACCGACGCGCACGGGGTCGCGATCGTCTACGACATCCATCCCGCGCAGGGTGCGCAGCGGGCGGTCGTGCAGCTGCTGCACGGCGTCGGCGAGCACGCGGGCCGTTACGCCGAGCTGGCCGAGGTGCTCACCGCCGCCGGCTTCACCGTCTACGCCGACGACCACCGCGGCCATGGACGCACCGGCATCCGGCAGCACGGTGACCCGAGCAAGCTCGGCAAGCTCGGCCGGGGCGGACTGCATGCCGCGCGCGACGCGTGCGCCGAGCTTACCCGCATCATCGAGCGCGACCATCCCGGGGCGCCCATCGTGCTCCTCGGCCACTCGTGGGGATCGTTCCTGGCGCAGATGCTCTTCGACGACCGGCCGGACGCCTACGCCGGACTCGTGCTCTCGGGGTCGGCGCTGCGCTGGCCCGGATCGCTCAACTCCGGCGACCTGAACGCGCCGTGGAAGGCACCCGGCGCGAACGGCGTCGAGTGGCTGAGCACGGATGTCGCCGTGCAGCAGAGCTTCCTCGACGACCCACTGACCACGACGACAGCGCTGCCCCGACTGTTCGGCCCCGTCGAGACGCTCAAGCTCATCGGCCGGCCGCGTCGCGACCTCGGGGTCGACGTCCCGGTCCTGCTCATGGTCGGGCGCGACGACACCGTCGGCGGCCCGCGGAGCGTCCACCGTCTCGCCGACGCCTACCGCACGCGTTCGGGTCTGACGGACGTGACCACACTCGTGTACCCGGGTGCCCGCCACGAGATCTTCAACGAGGCGGTGCGGGGCGACGTGCAGGCCGATCTGCTCGCGTGGCTCGACGCTCGCTTCCCGCGGGGCTGAGCCGGGGGAAGCGAGCGTCGGGGTCACCGGGCGGGGCCGCGCCGGATCGCCGTGACGAGCGGGCGTGACGCGAGGAGCGCCAGCGCGACCGCGCCGAAGCCCGCGACGAAGGTCGCCGCGATGACGGCCATCGTGAGCGGCGCCACGACCAGGCTGATCCCCACGATCGGGAGGGCCAGCGCCACCCCGACGACGGCCCCGCCGGCGGCCGCCCAGCGCAGGGGCAGCATCACGGTGATGCGACGTGCCCGGGCGAGCTCGGCGGGTTCCATGCCGAGACGGTCGAGGCCCACGATGAGCTCGCGGTCGTCGAGCACCGACGCCGCCTGACTGACGCCCACCGAGGCGGCGAGCAGGATGAAGCCCGCGCCCAGCGTGACGAGGACGCCGGTGCGGATGTCGGCGAACAGCGTCATCCCGGGCTCGTCGCCGGCGATCTCGGTCAGCGCCATTCCGCTGCCGCCGACGACCGCGATGAACGAGATCATCGCGATGCTCGACACGCGGCGCCACGCGGTGGGGGCGTGTGCGGCGAGCTCGCGGCCGGCGATGAGCTGAGCAGCCGTCCGGGCTCGGCGCGCCATCGATCGTCCGCGCGCCGCGACGATCGGAGTCCCGATGAGGTTGACCAGCGCGAGGGCGCCGGCGAACAGGGCCAGCAGCACCACGATCGACGCAGCGGGGGCCAGGACTGCGCTGACGCTGCTGAACTGGGCCACGATGGTGCCGACGGCGACGATCGCGATCGCGGAGATCACGAGGGTCCGGGTGCGTCGCGGCGGCGCCTCGGTGCGGCGGCGCACGCCGAGAGGGGTCAGCCGCACGCGACGCAGGCTCGCCGCCGCGCTCACGGTGGCGATGAGACCGACCCCGATGACGACGGCGAGGACGATCGGCCACCCCGCCCACACCGCGGCGGCGCCGACGGGCCCGCCGAAGAAGGGGAGCAGCCCGACCAGGGGCAACGCGACGCCGTAGGCGGCGGCGCCGACGACGGCACCGGCGAACGCGACGACGGATGCCTCGCCCACCGCCATCGCTCCGACCTCCGTGTTCGTGGCCCCGAGGAGCCGCAGCGTCGAGAGGCGGTCGTTGCGGCGGCGGCTCGACAGGCGGGCGGCGGCAGCCCCGAGGGTCGCCGTCGGGACGGCGAGGAGGATGAGCGCCAGGACGCTGAGCACGCCGTAGAGGAAGGCCATCTCGCCCGCACGCGGGTCGGTGAGGAACATGCGCGTGCCGCCCGCGACGATCAGCATGAGCATCGTCGTCACGGCGAAGGCCGTCAGCGGCAGGACGATCGCCGCCGACCCCTGCCGCGCCGGCCGGGCGAGCAGGATCGTCAGAGCTGCGACGCGGCCGATGCCGCCCGGCGCCTCGGAAGCGTGCGCGAGCGGAGCGGGAGGCTGCGGGAGCGAACCGGTCGCGACGACGGCGCTCATCGGGTCGCCCCGGTGGCGGCCGCGCCCGCACGCGCGGGGCCGGCAGACGAGTCGACGATGCGCCCGTCGCGCATCCGGAGGACGCGGTCGCAGCGGCGCGCGACCTCCGCGTCGTGCGTGACGACGACGAGGCTGCGTCCCTGACCGGTCGTGGCGTGCAGCAGCGCGTCGAGCACCTCCGCCGAGGTGGTGGAGTCGAGGGCTCCGGTCGGCTCGTCGGCGAACACGACGGGAGCGCCGGTCACCTGAGCCCGGGCGATGGCGACGCGCTGCGCCTGTCCGCCCGAGAGCTCGCCGATGCGACGGTTCTCCATGCCCGCGAGTCCCAGCGCGCCCAGCCACGCCGCGGCGTGGGCCTCGGCGGCCGCGCGGGCCGTGCCCACGAGAAGCAGCGGCAGCGCGGCGTTCTCGACGGCGGTGAGCTCGGGAAGCAGCAGGTGGTCCTGGAAGACGAAGCCGAGGCTGCTGCGCCGGACCGCGGACCGGTCGGCGTCGGGCATCCCGACGAGCTCGCGCGGCGCCGTACCGGGAGCGGTGAGGCGGACGGAGCCGGCATCGGGCGCGATGATCGCGGCGAGGCAGTGCAGGAGCGTCGTCTTTCCCGACCCCGATGCGCCCATGATCGCGACGGCCTCGCCGGCGCGGACGGTCAGGTCCACGCGGTCGAGCGCGGTGAGCGGCCCGTAGCGCTTCACGAGCCCGCGGGCTTCGAGGACGGGGGCGGAGTCGATGGTGGGGTTCATGTCATCCACTCTTCCGAGCGGGGCCCGCGCCGTCGTCCGTCGCGAGGTGTAACGGCATCCATCGGGCGACCGATCCTCCGCCCGGTCCTAGGCTGGACGCATGCACGGCGAATACAAGGTCCCCGGAGGAAAGCTGGTCGTCGTCGACCTCGAGGTGCGCGACGGCCGCATCGCCGATTTCCACCTGGCGGGCGACTTCTTCCTCGAGCCCGACGACGCGCTCGCCGACATCGATGCGGCCGTGACGGGCCTGCCCGAGGAGTCGGATGTCGCCACCATCGCGGCCGCCGTGCGTTCGGCGCTGCCCGACGGCGCGCAACTGCTCGGCTTCACTCCCGAGTCGGTCGGCACCGCGGTTCGCCGCGCGATGATCACCGCCCCGGGCTGGCGCGAGTTCGACTGGGAGGTCGTCCACGACCGCGCCGTGTCGCCGAGCATGAACCTCGCGCTCGACGAGGTCCTCACCACCCGCGTCGGCGACGGGCGCCGCAACCCCACCCTGCGCATCTGGGAGTGGAACGAATCGGCCGTCGTCATCGGGTCGTTCCAGTCGTACCGCAACGAGGTCGACCCCGAGGGTGCCGCGAAGCACGGCTTCGACGTCGTGCGCCGCATCTCCGGCGGCGGCGCGATGATGATGGCGGCGAACTCGATCGTGACGTACTCGCTGTACGTGCCGGCATCCCTCGTCGCCGGGCTGACCTTCGCCGACTCGTACGCCTTCCTCGACGATTGGGTGCTCGAGGCCCTCCGCTCGCTCGGCATCGAGGCGACGTACCAGCCGCTCAACGACATCGCCTCGCCTTCGGGCAAGATCGGCGGCGCCGCGCAGAAGCGTCTCGCCAACGGCGGGGTGCTCCACCACGCCACCCTGTCGTACGACATGGACGGGCAGGTGCTCACCGAGGTGCTGCGCATCGGCCGCGAGAAGCTCAGCGACAAGGGCACCGTCTCGGCCGCCAAGCGCGTCGATCCGCTGCGCAGCCAGACGGGTCTGCCGCGCGACGCGATCATCGAGCGGTTCATCGAGGTGTTCTCGAAGCGCTACGGCGCGGTTCCCGGCACGATCTCGGACGAGGAGTACGCCGAGGCCGAAGCGCTCGTCGAGTCGAAGTTCGCGACGGACGCCTGGCTCAAGCGCGTTCCCTAAGCCGCCGGATCGTCGACACCCCGTCAACCGACGAGCGCTCGCACCGATGCGTAACCGTCGGCCACGACCGTCGGCACCGACGGCGCGGCGCCGAACATCCGCGTCGTCCGCTCGTCCGGCGTCCATCGCGGCCAGCCCGGACCGCCGGTCCGGACGAACGACACGGCGGCGCCGTGCATCGCGTCGGCCAGCTCCTGCGGCGGCTGTGGCCCCGCAAGCTTCGCGACGCCGTCGGCGCCCAAGGCGTCCCACCAGAACGGCACATCGAGGCAGTGCAGCGCCCAGCGCTTGGTCGGCGAGGGCCAGCTGAATCGGTAGGCCCACGTCGAAGAACCGCCACGGGTCCGGGCGACGAGGGGCACGGTGTCGCGGAAGATGCGGTCGGTGGCGTAGCGGCCGAGGAATGCGGCGGTGCCGAGTCGTCGCTGCGTACGGTTGTCGCGGATGTAGCGCCAGCGCATCGCATGGCCGACCCCGAGTGCGGCAAGCGCCAGCGCCGGCGGGACGAGACGCAGCGGGCCGGCGACCCCGTCGGTGATCATCGTGAACTCGTCGTCCGTCGTGCCGAGCACGAGCGACTTGTCCGCGCCGACGCCGGCAGCGAGCGCATCGAGGGTCGGGCGCGGGATGAGCTCGCCGTCGACGACCGGTCCCCACGTGAGCCCGTCGGCGAGCCGCGAGCGCACCGAGGCGATGATGCTGCCGTGCCGCTCCGATTCCAGCGCTTGCTGCGCCCCGAGCACCGTGAGCTCGTCCACGCCGGCGAACGCCTCGCGGGTCGGGGCGATCCCGAGGCGCGCCGCGAGCCGGCCGGTCGCCGTCGCCGCCCGGGCGGGCGGCACGTTCGTCAGGGCCGCAGAGATGGACAGCACGCGATGGAACAAGTGCTGGGCATCGGGCATCCCGAGCAGAGTGAGCACCGCGCCGCCGCCGGCGGACTGCCCGGCGATCGTCACGTCATCGGGGTTTCCTCCGAACACGGCGACGTTCGCCCGCACCCATTCGAGGGCAGCGATCCAGTCGCGCACGGCGCGGTTGGTCGGGGCGCCGGGGAGGAGGCCGAAGCCGTCGAAGCCGAGGCGGTACGAGACCGTGACCACGACGATGCCCGCCCGCGCGAACGAGCCGCCGTCGTACCAGGGGCTCGCGGGGGAGCCCTGCACGAAACCGCCGCCGTGGATGTAGACGAGAACGGGATGCCGTGCGACGGTGCCCGCCTCGCCAGACGAGTCCGGCGCGAACACGTTGACCGACAGGGTGTCGTCGCCGGGGATCGACGGCTCGGGGATGAGGGTGTCGCCGTGGTCACCGCGCTGCGGCGTCGGTCCGTAGGCGGTCGCGTCGCGGACGCCGTCCCACGGCTCGACGGGCACGGGCTCGCCGAAGCGCCGTGCGCCGGTCGGCGGCTGCGCGTACGGGATGCCGAGGAAGACGAGGGTTCCGTCGGGGCGACGCGTGCCGCGCACGCGGCCCGCCGCGGTGGCGCGAACGAGGTTCCCGCCACCGCTTTCCCCCGCTGCGGCGCTCATCGCGTCCTCCGGGCGCGACGCATCAGCCGGGGGCGGGTTCGGGCGCCGAGCTCCTGCCGGCCGGCGGGGATGAGATACGCCAAGCGGACGATGAGGATGACAGCTGTCAGGACGACCCATGCGGTGTCGCGCCCGGTCAGCGCCTGCAGTGGCGCGGCGGCGACCGGGGCCGCGGCTGTGACCACCGCGAGCGCGTAGAACACGATGTTGCGTCGGTACCGGCCGCTGATCGAGAACGGTGACACCTCGTACGCGAGGACGAGGACGGCGACGACGATCGCGGTCGCGAGGGAGAGTCCGGCGTTGTCGGAGGCGTCGGCGAACACGGCCGGCAGCACCAGGACGAGGGGATAGACCCCGCCGAACTCGAGCAGAAGATTGCCCCACTTCATATGCAGGCCGAACTGATCGTCCTGCAGGCGCGACAACGAGCCCGACGCGTTCGCGTAGACCTGCGTGGCTCCCAGAGTCAGGATCGTGGCGACCAGCAGGAAGATCCGCAGCGCTTCGGAGAAGTCGGTGATCGTCAGCGAGAAGCCGAGCAGGAAGGTGAGTGCCGCCAGGACGGCGCCCGCCTCACCCGTGCTGACGGACGTCTCGTCGGCGCGCAGGCCGGGTCGGTCCTCGACCTCGAAGGTCGAGACCTCGAAGAACGTCCCCTGCACGCTCTTGATGACGCTGGTCACGGCGTTCGCGTCGGCGTTCAGCAGATCGAACAGGTGATCGGTCGCCGCCACCGGGACGAGGACGCGGTCGTCGGGATCGGCGACCAGCTGCCGGCTCTTCAGCTGGAAGTAGAGACGGTCCTTGCTCGGACCGAAGTAGGCGTGGATGCCGCGCGATCCGACGAAGCCGCTCCGGGTCAGCAGGTCGATCATCGCGACGTTCCTGGGGCTGGTCACCGTCGTGGCCGAGGGCCGCGGCGACATCCCCTTCACCGTGTCGGAGAAGTGCCGGACGAGCCGCGCTCCGATCCCGGCGCGCTGGTGGTCGGGATGAACGGCCAAGGCGGCGAGGTAGACGTGCTCGGGGCCGAGTCGTTCGGTCTGCAGCATCCCCACCACGGAGTCGCCGATGACGGCGAGCGTGATCTGTTCACCCGCCAAGGCGCTCTCGAGCTCGCCCGGGTGAGCGGGCTCGACGTCGTCGCGCCCGGGCGGGAAACACAGCCTGTCGAGTTCCCGGACAGCGGGAAGATCATCGGGACCCGCGGGGCGGAGAGAGACGGAGACGGTCGCAGACACAGTCCGAAGCTAGCGGACTCCGCGGCGCCTCGGTGAGGCGACCGCGGGTCAGGCGATGCGGCGGACCTGCACCGTGATGCGGTCGGCCGTCGGATGCTGCGCGCACAGTTCGTCGGCGACGGCGCGGGCCACCTCGGGGGTGCGTGCGGATGCGGCGACGGAGATGGCAGCGGCAGCGGTCACCACCTCGCCATCGGCCGTGACGAGGACGCCGTTCGTCGGTGCCGCCGTCTCTCGGTGGAGCGCGGATGCCGCTGCTCCCAGCACGCGGGTCAGCGGCGGGCGGGGGTCGTGCACGGCACTGACCCCGGGCACCTCGACGAGGGGGCGCGGAGCCGACGGGTCGACGATGGAGACGGGCTCGATCATGCGGTGTCCTTGGGCGGGAAGGGACGGTGGAGGTCTTCGACGGTGACGTCGACAGCGGTGACGTTCAGCTCGGTGTGTTGGGCGAGCGCGTCGGACACCGCTCGGCGGACCGCTCCGGCGGCGGTCGGCAGCGACTCGCCCCACGCGACCGACGCGGTGATGTCGACGGCGATCGGCGCATCGGGCACCTCGACGTCGCCGATGATGCGCGAATGGCCGATGAAGACGCCGTCGATCGCGTCGCCGCTGGCGCGGATGAGCGCTTGCACGGCTCCCTCGGTGACGGTCATCGAGACCCGGGGATCGGGATGCGAGAGCGGGATCGAGCGCCCGGCCCGCAGCTCGGCCCGCACCGCGTTCATCACGCCGTGGAACCAGTTCTCCGAGGGCTCGGGCATCTCCGCGGCATCCGCCGCGATGAGCTCGCGTGACAACCGCCCCGCGCGCTCGAGCGCGTCGAGGGCGTTCAGACAGTCGGGACAGGTCTCGATCTCGGGGTCGTACGGCGAGCGACCGCTGTCGAGGTAGTCGCTGATCTCGTCGATCGTCTTGCCGCACTCGAGAGTCATGCCATCGGCATCCATCAGCGCCACCCCGCCATCTGGATCGTGATGCTGGCGCGGGCGCGGGACAGGTTTCCTCGAACGGTGCTGAGAGGGAGGTTCATCTCTTCTGCGATCTCGGTATAGCTGAGCGACCCGACTTCTCGGAGCAGCCAGCAGCGGCGTTGGGCTTCCGGCAGCGCATCGAGTGCAAGAGAGAGCGCTTGCAACTGTGCGTTGCGGATGGCAGCGGCCTCGGGGAGGAGACCCGCCTCCGCGGCTCTGTCGAATCCGTCCAGTGTGTCATGGTCGGGGCGCTTCCTGAGATGCGCATACGCCTCGCGGCTCGCGATCTTCATCAGCCACGCCTTCACGGCGTTCGGGTCGCGCAAGGTGGACAGCTGCCGCCACGCGGTGAGGAAGGCCTCTTGCACGACGTCGTCGGTCTCCGAGAGGGTACCGACGATGCGGTACACGTAGGCGCGGACGATGCGGGTGTGCCGATGAAGGAGGACGTCGAAGGCATCGGCGTCTCCGGAGGCGGCTCGGGCCGCCAGGATGCCGTCGGGCGCGGCCTGCAGGTCGGGGTTCGACCCGCTGTCTTCGGCTCGCATCGTTCCCCCAGAAAACTTCTCGAACTTTTTTGTGACGAATCCGGATGAGCCGCCCTCTTATCTGTAGAGCGAACGTAACGCTCACCGAATGACGAGCCGAGAGCTTGCATCGGACAACGCAGACAGATAAGGAAACGTCATGGCTGAGGACCAGAAGAACACCGCCCCCGCTGCTGAGACCACGAAGTCGCAGGCCGCCGCGCCGCAGGCTTCGCGCGTCGACCGCACGTTCTCGTCGTCGCGTGTCCCGGCCGACACCGATGCCGCGGGCAAGACCACGATCGCCGACGGCGTCGTGGCGAAGGTCGCCGGCATCGCAGCCCGTGAGGTCGCCGGCGTCTACGCCCTCGGTGGCGGCGGAGCCCGCGCCTTCGGTGCGATCCGCGACGCCATCAACGCCACCGACCTGTCGCAGGGCGTCAAGGTCGAGGTCGGCGAGACCCAGGCCGCAGCCGACCTCACGATCGTCGTCGAGTACCCCGCGCCGATCCAGGAGGTCGCTGACAACGTCCGTGCCGCCGTTGCCGGTGCCATCAGCCGACTCGTGGGCCTCGAGGTCGTCGAGGTCAACGTCGAGGTCAACGACGTGCACATCGCCGGCGCTGACGACGACGACGAGTCCGAGTCGCGCGTCGCATGAGCGCCACCGTCTCGGGTGCGCTCATCGGCGCCATCCTCGCCGCCGCCGCCCTGCTGTTCGGCTTCTGGGGATTCCTCCTCGTCGCCCTCTTCATGGCGATCGGTGCCGCGGTCGGCCGCATCGCGTCCGGCAAGCTCGACGTCCGCGGGCTGGCCGACGTGCTGACCGGGCGGCGCACCTCGTCATGACCGTCGCAGAGGCCATCCGTCCCGGTGGCGGCGTCACGGCCGCCACCGGCGGGGCGTCCGGTCTCGCCGGACGGGTCGATGTGCGCGAGCGCGTGGTGCGGAAGGTCTCGGAGCAGATCGCATCCCAGGTCATCGGCGTGGACGTCGACCGTGTGTCGGTCACGGCATCCGATCACCGGGGTGGGGTGGCCGTCCGCATCCAGGCGCCGTTCCCCGTCCCGTCGCTCGACGACACCGAAGCGGTGCGAGCCGCCGGAGCCGTCGTCGACATCGCCCGTGAGGCCCAGCGCCGCGTGCAGGAAGAGCTCGGCCGCGTGCTGGGCAAGCCCGTCACGCGCGTCGACATCACCGTCATCGGCGCCACGACACCCGCAAGGAGGAGAGTCCGATGAGCAGTCCCGTGCTGCGCCGCGTCGTGCGGCGTGAGACGCACTCGCCGCGCACCGTCGCGATGATCGTCGCCGTCGTCCTCGTCATCCTCGCGCTCGTCTACGTCGGTACGGAGATCGTGCTGAACCTCGCCGGTCAGCCGGCCCTTCTCCTCGGTCCCGCCGCCGCCTTCGGGTGGGTCGTCGGACTCCCGACGGAGGTGCCGGTCGGCGTCAGCGTCGCCATCGGCGCGGTCATCGCGGTGCTCGGCGTCATCCTCGTGGCGCTCGCCGTCGCCCCGGGCCGCCTGTCGAAGCACCAGCTCGTCGTCGGTGAGAGCGCCGTCGTCGCCGACAACGGCGTGATCGCCTCGGCGATCGCGCAGCGGGTCAGCGACGAGAGCGGACTGCCCCGCGACCAGGTGCGGGTCGGTGTCGGCCACCGCTCGGTCGATGTGACCCTCACCCCCGCGGTGGGAGTCCCCGTCGACGAGACGCAGGTCCGCGCCCTGGCGGACGCGGAGCTGGAGTCGTATCGGCTCGCGTCGAAGCTGCGCACCGCGGTGCGGGTCGAGCGGCCCCGCGAACAGGAGGAGAACGCATGAACAACACCAATCGCGCGGTCAACCGCACGATCCTCCTGATCCTGGGACTGGTGCTCGTCGTCGTCGGCGGCGGAATCATCGCCGGCGCGGTGTGGCCGGCAGCCGCCGACACCTGGACCTCGGTCGGGTCCGGGGCCGAGGACTGGGCGAAGCAGGCGTGGGATGCCACCGTCATCGCGGGCACGAGCCTCACCTGGCTCGCCGTCGGCGTGCTCGCCGCGCTCGCGCTGCTGGTCGTGCTGCTGATCGTTCTGGTCGTGCGCAGCATCCACGGCCGCCGCCGAACCGCACTCCGGGCGACGGGTGCGGAGAGCGACCTCGGCCGCATCACGGTCACCGAGGGATTCGCGGCGGACGCGCTGAAGAACGCGCTCGCCGACCGCGACGAGATCCTCAGCGCCCGTGTCACCGCGAACGACATCAAGAAGCAGCCGGTGCTGCACGTCAGCGTCACTCCGCGGCAGAACACCTCGCCGCTGCACGTGGCCGAGACCGTCGAACGTCTCGTCGGCAACCTCGGCACTCTGACGGGTCAGCAGCTCACGACCTACATCTCCATCCACACGGGGCTGCGCGCGAAGCTGGCGCACGACCAGCGCCGCCTGTCCTGACCGCACACGTCCACAGCCCCGCCCGGGGCGTCACCACCGAAGGAGAGGAGCCCATCATGGGTCTCGACGACAAGATCAAGAACGCCGCCCAGGACATCGCCGGCAAGGCGAAGGAGGCCATCGGCAAGGCGACCGACAACGACAAGCTCGAAGCCGAAGGCAAGGCCGACCAGGTCAAGGCCGAGGCGAAGAAGACGGGCGAAGACGTCAAGGACGCCTTCAAGTAAGTCGCGTGAACGCAGAGGGGGGTGCCGGGCCGGCATCCCCCTCTCGTCGTGCGTGCGTGGTTGTCGGGCGCGGTATCAGCCGTCGCGGCGCGCGCCAGCCGACGGGCTGACCGAGAAGATCGTCGGAGCCGCGTAGCCGGCATCCGCGAATGCCTTCTCGACGGCGCCGGCCACCGCGTCGACGGCACCGGTCTCGACGAGCGCGATCGCCGCGCCGCCAAAGCCGCCGCCGGTCATCCGGGCCCCGATGGCGCCCGCGCCCCGCGCCGTCTCGACGGCGAGGTCGAGCTCGGGCACGGAGATCTCGAAGTCGTCGCGCATCGAGACGTGCGAGGCGTCCAGCAGCGATCCGATCGCCCGCGGCCCCTGCTCGCGCAGGGTGCGAACGGTGTCGAGAACGCGCTGGTTCTCGGTCACGATGTGGCGCACGCGGCGGAAGGTGACGTCGTCGAGGATGCCGGCGGCGCGGTCGAGGTCGTCGACCGACAGGTCGCGCAGCATCGGGACGCCCATGAGCTGCGCGCCCTTCTCGCACGAGGCACGGCGCTCGCCGTAGCCACCCGTGGAGTGCGCGTGCTTGACGTTGGTGTCCATCACGAGCAGCGTCAGCCCCGCGGCGGCGAAGCCGAGCTCGACCTCGTCGGTCTCGAGCGAACGGCAGTCGAGGAACGTCGCGGCATCCGGCTCACCGAGCATCGAGGCCATCTGGTCCATGATGCCCGTGGGCGCTCCGACGGCCTCGTTCTCGGCGCGACGGCCGACCTGCGCGAGCGCGACGCGGTCGAGTCCGAGGCTCCACAGCTCGTTGAGCGCCGAGGCGGTGGCGCCTTCGATCGCGGCGGACGACGACAGGCCCGCGCCGACCGGCACGTTCGACGCGAACGCGAGATCGGCGCCGGTCAGCGTGGTCGGGTCTGCGCCGGCGGCCTGGATCAGTGCCCAGGCGACGCCCAGCGGGTACGCGGACCACTCGGGCACGGCGTGCTCGCCACCTGTGGTCGGGAAGATCGCGTCGAGGTCGGCGATCGCGACCTCGACCGGCACGGTGTCGAACGTCGAGATGACCCGCAGGCGCCCGTCCGTGCGGGCGGCGAGCGCGACGTGCGTGCGGTGGGGAGTGGCGAACGGGAACACGAAGCCGTCGTTGTAGTCGGTGTGCTCGCCGATGAGGTTGACGCGGCCCGGGGCCGACCATTCGCTCGTCGCGGTCGCGCCGAGGGAGGCCAGCAGGTCGCGCGCGTCGGTGCGCGGATCGGTGTCGGTCACAGGGTCACTCCTTCTACAGCCTCGCGAATACGCGCAGCCGCGGTCTCGGGCGGGATGTCGCCGATCCAGGCGCCCATGGCGGCCTCGGACCCGGCGAGGAACTTGAGCTTGTCGGCTGCGCGGCGCGGGCTCGTCAGCTGCAGGTGCAGGCGGGCGGTGTCGCGGGCGTGGCGGACCGGTGCCTGGTGCCATGCCGCGATGTACGGCGTCGGGGTCTCGTACAGTGCGTCGATCCCGCGCAGCAATCGCAGGTAGAGCGGGGCGAGCTCGTCGCGCTCGGCCTCGTTCGTCTCGGCGAAGTCGGCGACGTGCCGGTGGGGCAGGAGGTGCACCTCGATCGGCCAGCGCGCGGCGAACGGGACGAACGCCGTCCAGTGCTCGCCGCGGAGCACGACCCGGGGACCCGCCTGCTCGAACTCGAGGATGCGCTGGAACAGATCGGGAGCCGTGCGGTCGATCGAGTCGAGCAGGCGCGTCGTGCGCGGTGTGATGTACGGGTAGGCGTAGATCTGCCCGTGCGGGTGCGGCAGGGTGACGCCGATCGCCTCGCCGCGGTTCTCGAACGGGAACACCTGCTCGATGCCGGGGAGCGCGGACAGCGCGGCCGTGCGATCGGCCCACGCCTCGATGACGGTACGGGCGCGGGTGACCGTCTGGGTTCCGAAGGATCCGGCGTGCTCGGGGGAGAAGCACACGACCTCGGTGCGTCCGACGCTCGTGCGGGTGCGGCCGAGGCCCAGGTGCGCGAGGTCATCGATGCCGCGGGGCGGGTCGGATGCCGCGGGTGCGCCGCCGAACGCCTCGGCGAGGGCGGGGCCGAACGACGGCGACTTGTTCTCGAAGACGGCGACGTCGTAGCGCGACGGGATCTCGGAGGGGTTGGTCGGCGTCTGCGGGGCGAGCGGGTCGAGCTCGGCCGGGGGCAGGAAGGCGCGGTTCTGGCGCGATGCCGCGATCGAGATCCAGTCGCCCGTCAGGATGTCCTGCCGCATCGTCGCGGTCTCGGGGCGGGGGTCGAGGGTGCGGGCGTCGACGGCGCGCTCGGGGCCGAGCGTCGTGTCGGGGTCGTCGTAGTAGAGAAGCTCGCGGCCGTCGTCGAGGCGCGTGGAGCGTTTGACGACGCCCGCGCCGAGCGGCACGGCGGGAGGGGCGCTGATGTTCACGATAACACGCTACATTCCGGCCGTGATATCGTCAACACACCCCGACGAGAGGACCGGCATGCGCGTCTCGATGGCCCAGGTGGCGGCTCACGCGGGCGTCTCGGCGCAGACCGTCTCGCGTGTGGCCAACGGCAGCCCGCGCGTCGATCCCGCGACGCGGGCCCGGGTCGAGGCGTCCATGGCGACGCTCGGCTACCGCATGCATCGCGCCGCCCGGGCGCTGCGCACCGGCCAGACCCGCACGATCGGCCTCGTCGTCTCGACCCTCGCCTCGGTCGGCAATTCCCGCATGCTGCAGGCCATCGCCGACGCGGCGGCTGAGCGCGACTACGCTCTGGCCGTGGTGACGGTCGCCGGTGCGCGCGACATCGCGGAGGCGTTCGCCCAGCTGCGCGACCAGGGCGTCGACGGAGCGATCGTGCTCAACGAGGCGACGCGGCTCGCTCGCGACACCGCACCGCCCGCCGACCTCCGCCTCGTCGTCGTCGACTCGCCCCCCGACGACCGCTTCGCCATCGTGCAGACCGACCACGCGGGAGGCGCCCGACAGGCGACGCAGCACCTGCTCGAGCTGGGGCATACGACGGTGCAGCACCTCGCGGGGCCCGCAGCCTCGTTCGCGGCTCAAGAACGCGAGCGCGGGTGGCGCGAGGCGTTGATCGACGCGGATGCGGCGGTACCCGAGGTCGTCCGCGGCGACTGGACCTCACGCGGCGGTCACGCGGCCGGTGCGGCGCTCGTGGATGCCACCGCGGTGTTCGCCGCGAACGACCAGATGGCGCTCGGCCTGCTCCGTGCCTTCAGCGACGCCGGTCGCGCGGTGCCGGACGACGTCGCGGTCGTCGGATTCGACGACGTGGTGGATGCCGCGGAGTACCGGCCGCCGCTGACGACCGTCCGCCAGGACTTCGACGCCCTCGGCGCACGTGCCGTCGAGGCGCTCGTGGAGGTCATCGAGTCGGGCTCGACGGCCCCGGCGCACACCATGCCCACCGAGCTCGTCGTCCGCGCGAGCTCTGCGCTGAGGTGAAGCGCCCGCGTGAGCTCAGTTCGGCATGTGGGTCCGGTCAGACGGATGCCGCCCGGCGCGCCTCCCAGCCGGTGCGCACCAGTTCGTCGACCGAGTAGCGGTTGGCCCACTCGAGGTCGCGGGCGGCGAGCTCGCCGGTGGCGACGATGCGGTCGGGGTCGCCGGGGCGACGCGGGCCGACCCTCGGGGTGAAGTCGATGCCCGTGACGCGGGCCATCGCGTCCATGATCTCGCGGACCGACAGGCCGTTCTGCGACCCGAGGTTGTAGGCCGACTCGACGTTCTCTCCGGCCGCGAGGCGCTGGGCCGCGACGACGTGGGCGGCGGCGATGTCGGCGACGTGGACGTAGTCGCGCACGTTCGTGCCGTCTTCAGTGTCGTAGTCGTCGCCGTTGATCTGCGGGGTCTCGCCGGCGATCAGCTTCTCGAAGACGATGGGGAAGAGGTTGTGCGGGCTCGTGTCGTACACGGACGGGTCGCCCGAACCCACGACGTTGAAGTAGCGCAGCGAGGTGTGGCGCAGGGGTGCGGGGGAGCCCGCCGTCGCGACCGCCTGATCGCGCAGCAGCCACTCGCCGATGAGCTTCGACTCGCCGTAGGGCGATGCGGGGCGCTTGGGCAGGTCCTCCGTGACGAGCGGAACGTCGGGAGTGCCGTAGACGGCGGCGCTGGAGGAGAACACGATCTTGTCGACGCCCGCGGTCTCCATCGCCTCGAGCACGATCCGCGTGCCCTCGACGTTCTGCGCGTAGGTGTGCAGCGGGCGCGTCACCGAGACGCCGGCGTACTTGTAGCCGGCGACGTGGATGACGCCCTCGACGCCGTGCTCGCGCAGGGCGCCCTCGACGAGCGGGCGGTCGAGGATCGAGCCGCGGACGAACGGCACGCCCTCGGGGACGAACCCGGCGTGACCGCTCGACAGGTCGTCGAGGACGACGGGGTCGAGACCCGCCGCGGCGAGGGCGCGCACGACATGCGCGCCGATGTATCCAGCACCACCGGTGACCATCCAGCTCATGACATCCATCCTGCCCGATCGCGGCGGGGCTTCCTCGCGCTCACTCCTCGCGGTGGCCGAGGTCGGGCGCGGCGACGAACGCGGCGACGGGATCGATGACGTGCTCGAGCTCGACGACGACGATCTCGTTCGCCCCGGCACGCGTCGCGGGAGCGGGCACGTACAGGGTGCGCTGCGGGCCGTTGCGCCAGTACCGCCCGAGGAAGAAGCCGTTGACGAATGCGAAGCCCTTGCTCCAGGCATCCGTGTCGAGGAAGAGGTCGGCGGGCTCGTCGAGGTCGAACGTGCCCGCGAGACCGGTGCGTCCCGCCGTCGTCTGCTCGGAAGCGGCGGGGATGCCGGCGGCGACGGCCGCGAGGCCGACGGGCTGCGCCGACCAGCCGGTCAGCTCGCGTCCGCCGAGGGCGACGGGGCCGACGAGGCCCTTGTTCTCGCCGAGACGGACGTCGTAGTTGACGCGCCCCTGATCCTCGACGAGCACGGTCAGCCGCGACCCGCGCGGGATCGGCAGCGAGCGTTCGTGCAGCGCGCGCTGCAGGCGGCCGACGGGTGCGCCGTCGACGGCGATCCAGGCGAGGTCGCGGACCTCGGCGACGGCGAGCACGGCGCTGTCTGAATCTCCGAACGCCTCGGCGGGCAGCGCGATGTCGTAGCGCACGAGAGGGCCGAGTTGTCCGAGTTCCTCGAACGTCGGGGGAGTGACCGCTGCGCCCGCGCCGGAACCCGCCGCGGGGAGCCAGTCGCCCGTCGCCCGCAGCGGAACCGACAGCACGGGGGCCGCGGGCCGCGCGGGCGGCACCTCGTCGGGCACCGGGGCGTAGCGGGCGATGACCTCGCGGAACGCGTGGTACTTCTCGGTCGGGTGGCCCGATTCGTCGAGCGGTGCGTCGTAGTCGTACGAGGTGACGATGGGGGCGTAGCGGCCCTTGTCGTTGGCGCCGTTCGTGGTGCCGAAGTTCGTGCCGCCGTGGAGCATGTAGATGTTCACCGAGGCTCCCGCGGCGAGCAGGGCGTCGAGCTCGGCTGCCGAGGCGGCGGCATCCGTGGTGTGGTGCACCCCGCCCCACCAGTCGAACCAGCCGTCCCAGAACTCCGAGCACATCAGGGGCCCGGTCGGCTGGTGCTCCCGCAGCGTCGCGAGGCGCTCGGTGGCGCGCGAGCCGAACGATCCGGTCGTGTGCAGGTCGGGGAGCGTGCCGGCGGCGAGCATGTGCGGCTCGGGCTGGTCGACCGTGGTCAGCGGCACCGTGATGTCGCAGGCTCGGGTGAGCTCGGTGAGCGTGCGGAGGTAGTCGTGGTCGGAGCCGTAGGCGCCGTACTCGTTCTCGATCTGCACGAGCACGACGTTGCCGCCGCGGTCTATCTGGCGGGGCGCCACGATCTCGTAGACGCGCCGCAGGTAGGTGCTGACCGCCTCGACGTACTGCGGCTCGGAGCGGCGCAGGCCGATACCGGGCGTGCTCGTCAGCCACACGGGAAGTCCGCCGTTGTGCCACTCGGCGCAGATGTACGGGCCGGGGCGCACGATCGCGTGCATGCCCTCCGCCGCGATGAGGTCGAGGAAGCGCCCCAGGTCGTTCCAGCCCGTGGCATCCCATTCGCCGCGCACCGGCTCGTGGGCGTTCCAGGCGACGTAGGTCTCGATCGTGTTGAGCCCCATGAGCCGTGCCTTGCGGATGCGGTCGGCCCAGTGGTCGGGGTGGATGCGGAAGTAGTGCAGGGCTCCCGCGATGACGCGGTGCGGGCGCCCGTCGAGGAGGAAGTCGGTCTCGCCGATGCTGAAGGTCGTCACGCGGTCACTCGATTCGTTCCGGGGTTCAGGCGCACGCTCACGCGCGCCCAGGAGAGCGGGGGAAGGGTCAGGGTCACAGCGCTGTCGCTGACCTCGACGGCGAGGGATGCCGGGGCGACGGGCTGCGACGATGCGCTGTTGACGGTGTGCCGGTCGCCGCCCGCGGGGACGGTCAGCACGAGCGCCTCGGCGCGCGCGGCCGAGCGGTCGAGGTCGATCGTGACCGGCGTCTCGGCGTCGAGACCCCGATGCACGAGGAAGATCGACAGCTCGTCGCCCGCGATCGTCGCGACCGCGTCGACGGCGTCCACGTCGCCGTAGCGCGCGGTCGGGATGACGCCGGTGTCGATGACCGGGACCACGACATGGCCGGATGCCGCGGCCGCGGTCAGCTGGAACGGGAAGAAGGTGGTCTGCCGCCAGGCGGCGCCGCCCGGCTCGGTGCGGATCGGCGCGATGACGTTGACGAGCTGCGCGAGGTTCGCCATCGAGACGCGGTCGGCGCGGCGGAGCATCGTGATGAGGAGGGACCCGACGACGACGGCATCCGTCACGGTGTAGTCGTCCTCGATGAGGCGCGGAGCGACGGGCCAGTCGCCGGTGAACACCTCGGGCTTGTCCACTTCGTTCCACCGGGTCTGGTTCCAGACGTTCCACTCGTCGACGCTGATGCCGATGGGGGTCGTGATGCCGCGCTCGGCGCGCACCTCGTCGATGATGTCGGCGACCTCGCCGATGTAGGCGTCGAGGGCGGCGCCGGAAGCGAGGAAGCTCGCGGGGTCGCCCGGGGACTCTTCGTAGTAGGCGTGCACGGAGATGTGGTCGACGAGTCCCGCGGTGTGGCGGAGCACGGTGCGCTCCCACTCGCCGAAGGTCGGCATCTCGTGGTTCGAGCTGCCCGCGGCGACGAGCTCGACGTCGGGATCGATGAACCGCATGAGCCGGGCGCTCTCGGCAGCGAGGCGGCCGTACTCGTCGGCGGTCTTGTGGCCGATCTGCCAGGGGCCGTCCATCTCGTTGCCCAGGCACCAGAGCCGGATGCCGAAGGGCTCGGCGCGCCCGTTCTCGCGGCGGCGCTCCGACAGCGCGGTGCCGCCCGGGTGGTTGGCGTACTCGAGCAGATCGGCGGCCTCGGCGACGCCGCGCGTGCCGAGGTTCACGGCCTCCATGAGCTCGAGCCCGGCCTGCTCGGCCCACGCGGCGAACTCGTGCAGCCCGACCTGATTGGGCTCGGTGCTGTGCCACGCGGCATCCAGGCGCACGGGGCGCTGGTCGCGCGGGCCGACGCCGTCCTCCCACCGGTAGCCCGAGACGAAGTTGCCCCCGGGGTAGCGCACGACCGTCGCGCCCAGCTCGCGCACGAGCTCGAGGACGTCGCCGCGGAAGCCGGCGTCGTCGGCCGTGGCGTGACCCGGCTCGAAGATGCCGTCGTACACGCAGCGTCCCATGTGCTCGACGAAGGTGCCGAAGAGTCGCCGGGGTACGACAGGGCCCGGGGCGGACGTGTCGAGCGAGATGCGGGTGGGGGAGGTCATTGCTCTTCTCCTGGGGGGACATGGCGAGGGGCGGGCCGGACCGAAGCTCGATGCGACCCGCCCCTCGTCGGGCGTCACTTGTTGACGGTGAAGCCCTGGTCGTTGCCGTACTGCACGAGCTGGTCCTGCCACGTGGCGAGGCCCTCGTTCAGGTCGGACTTTGAGGCGTAGGACTGCCCGACGGTGTCGCTGAAGATGCTGTTCGCGTACACCTGGAAGGGCAGGTACTGCCAGCCCGGACGCACGTCCTTGGCCGCCTGCACGAGCACCTCGTTGATCTTCTGGCCGCCGAAGTACTCGGGCGCCTTGTTCAGGAACTCGTCCGACTCGAGCTGCGCCGTCGTCGAGGGGAAGCCGCCGCTCTCGGCGAAGATCGTCAGGCTCTCCTCGTCGTTGTTCAGCCACTTGAGGAACGCGGCGGCGAGGGCCGGGTTCTCGCTCTGCTTCGTGACCGCCTGGCCGCCGCCGCCGTTCTCGGCCGAGACCGGGGTGCCGTCGTAGGTCGGCATGGGGGCCACGCGCCAGTCGCCGGAGGCGTCGGCGACCGACGACTCGAGGTTGCCCGGCATCCAGGCCCCGATGACGAGCGTCGCGATCGAGCCGTCGCCGAGGCCCTTGAACCACTCGTCGCTCCAGCTCGGGGTGCTGGCGATCAGGTCGTCCTCGACGAGCGTGTTCCAGGTGTCGGCCCACTTCTTCGAGCCCTCGTCGGCGACGTTGATCGTCACGTCGGTGCCGTCGGCCGAGAAGGGCTGCCCGCCCGCCTGCCAGATCATGCTGGTGGCGAAGCCGGCGTCACCGGTGTCGTTCGTGATCTTCTTCGTCGGGTCGGCGGCGGTGAGCTGACGCGCGGTGGCGATGTACTCGTCCCACGTCGTCGGGACCGTCAGGCCGTACTGGTCGAAGACCGCCTTGTTGTAGAACAGCGCCATGGGGCCGGAGTCCTGCGGCAGGCCGTAGATCTTGCCGTCGAAGTCGACGGAGTTCCACGTCGAGGCGGTGTAGTCGCTCTCGAGATCGCCGAAGCCGTAGGGCGCGAGGTCGAGCAGCCCGTCGGTGAGGGCGAACTGCGGGAAGGCGTAGTACTCGATCTGCACGACGTCGGGGGCGCCCGAGCCGGCCTTGATCGCGTTCTGGAGCTTGGTGTACTCCTCGGTGTTGGTGCCCGCGTTGACGACGTTGACCTTGACCTCGGGGTACTTCTTCATGAACGCCTCGGCCTGCGCCTCGGCGGACGGGGTCCACGACCAGTAGGTGATCTCGCCGCCGGCCTGCAGGGCCGCGTCGAGGTCGTCGGGGTTGCCGCTGCCCGCGGCGGGGCCGGAGGACGAGCAGGCGGCCAGCACGAGGCCGGCGGCTGCGGTCAGGGCCACGACGGATGCGGCGCGACGCAGCGCCGATCCCTTGCGCATGGGTGTCATGGGAGTTCCTTCACTTCGTTGTTGTGGATTCGGGTCGTTGTTGATTCAGGTGGTGCGGAATACGGGGTCTGGGGGTGCGCTCACTGCTTGACGCTGCCGGCGCTCAGGCCGGACTGCCAGAAGCGCTGCAGCAGGAGGAAGGCGACGACGATGGGGATGATCGACAGCAGCGATCCGGTGATCACGAGGTTGTAGATCGGCTGGGCCGCGGCTCCCGTGGCCTGGGCGTTCCACTGGTTGAGCCCGACGGTGAGCGGGTACCAGGCGGGGTCGCTGAGCATGATGAGCGGGAGGAAGTAGTTGTTCCAGGTCGCGACGACCGCGAACAGCAGGACCGTGACGATGCCGGGCATGAGCAGCTTCGTCGAGATGGTGAAGAACGTGCGCATCTCGCTGGCGCCGTCCATGCGGGCCGCTTCGAGCAGCTCGGTGGGGACGGCGTCGCTCGCGAACACCCACATCAGGTACAGGCCGAAGGGGCTGATGAGCGAGGGGATGATGATCGCCCACGGGGTGTTGGTCAGGCCCAGCTGGCTGAACATGAGGAACGTGGGGACCGCGAGGGCGGTGCCGGGAACGGCTACGGCGCCGATGACGACGGCGAAGACCGCCTTGCGGCCGCGGAAGTTGTACTTCGCCAGGCCGTAGCCGGCCATCGTCGCGAGAACCGTCGCACCGCCTGCGCCGACGACCACGTAGAGGAGCGTGTTGCCGAGCCACCGCAGGAAGATGCCGTCGCGGTAGGTGAACGTGTCGACGATGTTGTTCCACAGGTTGAAGCTGTCGCCGAACCAGAGGCCGAAGGTCGTGAACAGGTCGCCCTGGGTCTTGGTCGCGTTGATGACCAGCCAGAACAGCGGCAGCAGCGTGTAGAGGATGAACAGGCTCATCACGACGGTGAGCACGACGGACTTCCGCCGGGCGAACGGCGTGCTGCGGGCGAGGGCGGGAGCGGTCATCGCATCTCCTGACGGGATCCGCGCAACTGGACGACGTAGGCGATGACCGCCGTGATGACGCCCATGATGATCGCGACGGTGGCGGCGTAGTTGTATTGCTGGCCGGCGAACGAGAGGTTGTACGCGTACATGTTCGGTGTGAAGAACGTCGTGATCGTGTTCGGGGCCAGGGGCTTGAGGATGTTCGGCTCGTTGAAGAGCTGGAAGCTGCCGATGATCGAGAAGATCGTGGCGATGACGATCGAGCCGCGCAGTGCCGGGATCTTGATCGAGAGGATCGTGCGCCAGGCACCGGCGCCGTCGAGGGATGCCGCCTCGTACAGCTCGCCGGGAATCGTCTTGAGCGACGAGTAGAAGATCAGCATGTTGTAGCCGACGAACTGCCACGTGACGATGTTGCCGATCGAGACCATCATCCACTCGGGCAGGAAGGGTCGCAGGACCTGTGCGCCGAGGAGGTCGTTGATGTTGCCGGCGAGACCGAACTGGTCGCCGTAGATGTAGCCCCACATGAGGACCGCGACGACGGCGGGGACGGCATAGGGCAGGAAGATGATGATCCGGTAGAAACCCGATGCGTGCAGGCGCGCGCTGTCGATCGCGAGGGCGGCGGCCAGCGCGAGCACGAGCATGATCGGCACCTGGATGAGCAGGAACAGCAGCACGCGAAGGAAGCCGTCCCACAGCTTCGGGTCGGCGAAGGCCGTGAGGTAGTTCTCGAACCCGACGAACGCGTTGCCGCCCACGATCTGCTCGCGGAAGAAGCTGAGGTAGAGCGCGTAGGCGAGGGGCGCGAGGAAGACGAGGGCGAACACCACGGCGAAGGGGCCGACGAAGAGCCATCCGCGTTGTTCGACGCTGACGCGCCGCCGCTTCCGCGCGGTGCGCACGGCGGGAGGGGGTGCCGTAGTGGTCGTCATCGTCCGTGCCTCTTCTGTGATGCAGGCGCTCGCCGATTGAGCGCGGATGTTGACGTAAACATAACTCGGGCACGCTAGCATGTCAACGTCAACATCGAGGAGGATCCGGGCATGGGTGAAGCACGAGCAGCCGCAGGCCCGGACGTGCGGCCACGGCGCCGCGAGGTGTCGATGGCCGACGTGGCCGCGATGGCCGGCGTGTCGGGGCAGACGGTGTCGCGCGTCGCGAACGGTCGCGAGAACGTCGACCCCGAGACCCGGGCTCGCGTCCAGGATGCGATGGCGCGGCTGGGGTACCGGCCCAACAGTGCGGCCCGCGCCCTGCGCTCGGGGCGCTTCCGCAGCATCGGCGTGATCATGTTCTCGCTCGCGAGCTACGGCAACACGCGCACGCTCGATGCCGTGGCATCCGTCGCCGCGGAGGCGGGGTACTCGCTCACTGTCATCACCGTGCAGTCGGCCACGCAGTCCGATGTGTCGGGCGCATTCGTGCGCTTGGCCGAGCACGCCGTCGACGGCGTCATCATCCTGATCGAGACGCACCGGCTGGGCGAGCGCGAGCTCGCGCTGCCCACGGGCCTCCCCGTCGTGGTGGTCGACTCGAGTGCCGATTATCCGTATCCCGTGGTCGACAACGACCAGGCGCTGGGTGCGCGTCTCGCGACGGAGCATCTGCTCGACCTCGGGCACCAGACGGTCAACCACATCTCCGGGCCGAGGGAGTCGTTCGCCGCGGAGCGCCGGCGGGTCGCCTGGCACGACACGCTCGTCGCGCGCGGAGCCCGGGTGCCCGAGGCGCACGTAGGGGATTGGACCGCCGAGTCGGGGTACGAGATCGGGCGGTCGCTCGCCGCCGACGACGCCGTCACTGCGGTGTTCGCCGCCAATGATCGCATGGCTCTCGGGCTGCTCCGGGCGCTGCACGAGGCCGATCGGCCCGTGCCTGCGAGTGTCAGCGTGGTCGGTTACGACGACGCCCCCGAGTCGGCGAACTTCTGGCCGCCGCTGACGACCGTGCGCCAGCACTTCGACCGCATCGGCGCGGCCGCCGTGCGCTCGCTGCTCACCGAGATCGACGGGGGAGAGGCGCCGGCCGAGCGCACGCTCGTGCCGACCGAGCTCGTCGTGCGCGCGAGCTCAGGGCCCCGCGTTTAGCCCGGGCCGGACTGCCCGGCTCGCGGGCTCGGAGAATCGCGCGTTCCTCGGGCCGTTCGCGACATTTGGTCCGACTTTCGCGTGATCGTCCGAGTTTCGTCGTGAGGAACGCGCCATTGCACCCGCGCACAGCAGTCCCTTAGGCTCGGTGTTGACGTCAACATGTTGACGTCAACATCACCCCCGCCTGAGGTCGCATCGGAGCGACCGGATAGGAATGACGATGAAGTCAGCTCGACTGTTGTCGATGACCTGTGCCGTGGCGCTCGCGGCCGGTGGCCTCACCGCCGCTGCCGCTGCGGCGCCCCCGCCGGCGCAGGCGGCCGAGCCCGCCGCCGTGCGGATCGCCCCGAATCCCGCCACCGCCTCGGAGAAGCCGTTCGAGGGATGGGGCACCAGCCTGGTCTGGTTCGCCAACGCGACCGGGAACTACCCCGCCGACGTTCGGCAGAAGCTCTTCGACGCCGTGTTCGGCGACGAGGGCCTCAACCTCAACATCGCGCGCTACAACATCGGCGGCGGCAACGCCACCGACGTCCCGCCGTACCTGCGGCCCGGCGGCGCGCTTCCCGGCTTCTGGAACCCCGACCTGCAGGCCACGGACGACGAAGGCGCGATCACCTCGACCTTCGCCGACCGAGACCGCTACCGGGATGCCTGGGACCCCGACGATCCCGATGCCTACGACTTCTCGCAGGACTCCGCGCAGCGCTGGTGGCTCGACGCACTCAAAGACAAGGTCACGCACTGGGAGGCGTTCAGCAACTCGCCGCCCTACTTCCTCACGCAGAGCGGCTACGTCTCGGGCGGGATCAACAACGCCACGAGCGAGCAACTCGCCCCGGCCGACATGGACAAGTTCGCCGGCTACCTGGTGAACGTCGTCGACGAGCTCGAGCGGGTTCACGGCATCTCGTTCGACACGATCGACCCGTTCAACGAGCCCAACACGAACTACTGGTCCACGCAGATCCCCGACGGCGCGACCTGGCCCACCGGCGGACGCCAGGAGGGCGCGCACATCGGGCCCGAGGCGCAGGATGCGATGATCGCCGCCCTCGCCGAGCGCCTCGCGCAGCCGGGGACGAGCACGGATGCCGTCATCTCCGCGATGGACGAGACCAACCCCGGCATTTTCGCCACCAACTGGAACACGTGGTCTGCGGAGGCGAAGGACCTCGTCGACCAGCTCAACGTGCACACGTACGGCACCGGCGGGCGCCAGGTCGTGCGCGACATCGCGAAGGCCGCCGACAAGCCGCTGTGGATGAGCGAGGTCGAGGGCAACTGGACCGACCGCAGCAGGGGCTTCGTCACCGACGACATCGAGAACGGCCTGGGCATGGCCCAGCACATCGTCGGCGACCTGCGTGAGCTCGAGCCGGACGCGTGGGTGTTTTGGCAGCCGGTCGAGGACCTCTACAACATGGAGAAGGTCGAGAAGCTCAACTGGGGCAGCGTCTTCATCGACTTCGACTGCAACGCCGACGGGAACTCCGAGCGCCGCCTCCGCGACGGCGACGCCGACCCCTCGTGCCAGGTGCTGACGAACGAGAAGTTCAACACCGTCCGCAACTTCACGCACTACATCACCCCCGGCGACCGGTTGATCGCGACCGACAACGCGGAGTCGACCGCGGCGATCGACGCCGACGGCGAGGGTGCCACGATCGTGCACGTCAACGCCGAGGCAGCCGATCGCATCGTCGAGATCGACCTGAGCGACTTCGGCACCGTGGCCCCCGGGGCGACCGTGACCCCCGTCGTCACGACCCAGTCGACCGCGGCGGAGCCCACCGTCAACGCGCTCCAGCAGGGGCAGCCGGTCGCCGTGGACGCGGCATCCCGGACCGCCACCCTCACGGTTCCCGCCAAGTCGGTCGTGACTTTCGTGATCGACGGCGTCTCGGGCGTCTCACCGGATGCCGCCGCCTTCCGCGACGGCGAGACGGTGCAGCTCACGGGCCTTCAGAGCGGGCTCGCCCTCGACGGCAGCTCGACCCTCGCGGTCCGCTCTCTCGCCACCACCCCCGACGCCGCCCGCGGACAGGCGTGGACGGTCCGCACGATCGCGGGGGCGGGCACCAACCGCCACCGCTTCACGCTGCAGAACGGGTCGGGCCAGTTCCTCGCATCGAGCGGCACGGCCACGGCGCTCGTGGACGCGGATCCAGCGGCAGCGGCGACCGATCCCGCACTGCAGTGGATGGCCTCCACGACGGACGGCGCGTACTACTCGGTGCTGAACGTCGCTGCTGAGCGCGTCCTCGACGTGGGCGGCGGCAGCACGACCCCCGGCGCGTCGGTGGGACTGTGGACCTCGAACGGCGGCGGGAACCAGCAGTGGCGCATCGCGAGCACGACCGTCGCGGGCACCGAGCCCGTCACGGTCGCGACCGCGGTCGGTGTCGTCCCGACGCTGCCCGCGGCCGTCGATGTGCGCTACACGGGAGGGACCGTTCGGACGGCGCCGGTGACCTGGCAGCTCGACGGGGTCGACTTCTCGCGCACCGGTTCGGTCGAGGTTCGCGGCACGGGCACCGAGCTGTTCGGCGGCTCGTTCGAAGCGACCGCCACGGTCGAGATCGGCGCGTACACCGCGACGCGGCCGGCATCGGTGACCGTACCCGCCGGAAGCGCCCTCGCCGCCGTCACGAGCCAGGCCGACACCACGGTGCAGGCCGAGCTGCGTCCCTCGGGCGCAGGCTTCTCCGTTCCGGTCGAATGGATGTGGGACGGCATCGCCGATGGCGCGTTCGCGAACCCCGGCACGGTCTCGGTGCCCGGCGTCGCGACCGGTCCGAGCGGCGAGAAGCTCGATGCTCGGCTGACCGTGATCGTCACGGCGGCGTCGGAACGCAACGTCGCTCCCGAGAGCACTCCGAGTGCGAGCTTCACCGAGAGCACGCAGTACGCGGTGGGCAACACCATCAACGGCAGCACGACCGACAAGGGATGGTCGAACTGGCGCTCTGGTGCGAAGAACCCGCAGGACACGCTGAGCTACGTCCTAGCCGAGCGCGAGACCCTCACGCGCGTCGCCGTGCAGTTCTACCGTGACGGCAGCTCGCTGAGCTGGCCCGCGACCATGCGCGTCGACCACCGCGAGAGCGGCGGCGAGTGGGTCGAGGGCGAGCTCGTCACCGTGCCGGAGCCCGCGACGGGCGCGCCGCGCGTCGAGGTGCCGGTCTCCGGCGCCGCCGACGAGGTCCGGGTCGTGATGAACGCGCGCCCCGACACGCACATGATCGTCTCGGAGGTCGAGATCTTCGCGGCCGCAGCCGCCCCGGCAGGCGTCGCCGATCTGGCGCGGCTCACCGTCGGCGATGAGCCCGTTGACGGGTTCGCGCCGGACACGCTGGAGTACACCGTCACGACGACGGGGTCGGCGTGGCCCACGCTCCACGCGCTCGCGGTCGACGACGACGCCACCGTCGTCGTGACGCAGCCCGGCGACGACCAGGCCGGTGACGCGCAGCGGATGGCGGCGGATGCCGCGGCCGCGGCGGATGACGTGATCACCAGCGTCGGGACCGTGACGGTCACGGCTCCCGATGGCGCCTCGCAGACGTACACGGTCACGGTCAGCCGGGCGGTCGGCGTCGAGACGCCCGTCGTGTCGGGGGAGCCGCGCGTCGGCTCGACCGTTCGCGCGGTGGCGGTCACCGACCCGGCGGACGCGACGCCCGCGTTCGTCTGGCTGCGGGACGGGGCCGCGATCGACGGCGCCACGGCCGACAGCTACGCGCTGACCGCTGCTGACGAAGGCCGGGAGATCTCGGTCGAGGTGACCGCGGCAGCGGCCGGCTTCATCGGTGGCAGTGCTCGCTCCGCGGCGATCGTCCCGACCGCCGCGGTCGTCGACCCGGGAACGGGCGGCGGCACCGACGGTGGCGCCGATGGCGGCGCGGGAACGCCGGGCTCGGGCTCTGGTTCGGGCGGTGCGTCGACGGGCGCGGGCGCGAACGGTACGGCCGGCTCGACCGGTGCGGGTGACCTCGCACGCACGGGCGGGGATGCCGACGGCATCGCCGCGACGCTGTTCGGCGCGCTCGCGCTGCTCGTGCTCGGCGCCGGAGCGGTCGTCGTGCGCCGACGCCGCGTCGGAGCCCGGGACGCCTGACGACGGAGCCCCTGACGACGGAGCCCCTGACGGCGGAGCCCCCGACGACGAAGGCCGTGCCGATCGATGAAACGATCGGCACGGCCTTCGTGCTGTGTCGGACGGCGGTCAGCGCACGACGACGGTGATCGGCGCGGAGCGGGTGGCCCCGGCGTCGTTGGCGAACTCGGCGACGTACTCGTAGGTGCCGGGGCTGCGACCGGCGATCGAGGTCACGGCGCGCTGCGCTGCGGGGGAGGCGACCGTCAGCTGCTGCCGGTCGATCTCCACGCCGTTCTCGAACAGCGTGTACTCCGACCCGTTCGTGCCCCACCACAGGTTCGTGGTCAGGGTGAACGCGCCGTCGCCGTCGCCGTTGTCGTGCGAGACGACGGGACGAGCCGGCGCGGCATCCGTCACCACGACGGTCGTGGGCGTCGTGGCCGTGACGCCGGCGGCGTTGACCAGCTCTCCGGTGTAGACGTATGTGCCGTTCGACCGGCCCGCGACCGCGACCGACGCGACCTGCGCCATGGGCGTGTTCGGGGCGAGCAGGCGCGTGGCGATGAGCTCGCCGTTCTCGTAGAGGCGGTACGCGCCGCCGTTCGTTCCCCACCAGAGGTTCATCGTCACGGTGAACGATCCGTCGTGCCGGCCGTCTCTCCAGCCGCTGTCGGTGTGAAGCGATGCTCGGGCGGGCGGCGCCGAGGCACCGTCGTCGCTGAACACGACGAGCCGCACCTCGGCGGTCGCCACGAGACCGTCGTGGTTGACCGCGCGCACCGTGAGGACGCGTTCCCCCGACATCCCCGCGAGCGGTATCGCGGCGTCGGGGGCGACCGGCGTGCCGTCGAGCGCGACATCGAGGGTGCGGACACCGCTCTCCGGGTCGTCGGCTGCGACCGTCAGCTGCAGCTCGCCGGTGTCGGGCAGCAGCGCGCCGTCCTCGGGCAGCCCCGAGATGACCGGGGCCGTCTCGTCCGTCGCCCCCGAGGGGTCGCCGGTCACCGCGATCGAGGGCATCGGCGCGGGAGCCATCCCGTCTCCGATGAAGAAGCTCGGGTGCGGCGGCTGGTTGTACCCGGTGTTCTGCCAGGCCACGGCGACACGGTACTGCATGTCGTGCATGAGGGTCGGGATGCGCAGCTCGGTCTCGTCCGTGGTCGAGTAGATGCGCAGCTCCGACGAATCGGCCGAGCGCCAGACGATCTCTTCGCGCCAGTCGCCGAACAGATCGGCCTGCAGGTTCGGCGTGCCCTTCGTGCCGTTGTTCGACCGGGCGCCGGTGTCGCTGAGGATGACGTTCGCGGTCTCGTTCTCGAAGTCCCACTTCGACACCGTGGGGGTGCCCTGCGATGTCGCGGCGTCCCACGTGTGGTCGACGATCTCGCGCAGCGGGTCGCCGTCGAACCAGGCGAGGAAGTTCGCCGCGGGGATCGTCTCGCCGATGCGCTCGCCGGCCGCCGTCATGAGGTGGCCCGTACGCGAGTTCCAGGCCGCGTCGCCGCCCACGGCCCAGCTCTCCGCCCCCGGATGCCGCGGATCGATGTCACCGGATGCCGCGCGGCCGGTGTCGACGGTTGCGGGGATGTCCCACAGGATCTCGCCGGTGCGGGCATCTCGGAAGGTCGCACCGCGGTTGCCCGACGCGGCCATGTTCTCGTGCGCGGCGAACACCTCGAGCCCCGGCCGGGAGGGGTCGAGATCCGAGACGTGCAGCGCGTCGCCGTGTCCGAGCCCCGTGGAGTAGAGCACGTCGCCGTCATCGTCGATCGTGGCCGATCCGAAGACGATCTCGTCCTTGCTGTCGCCGTCGACGTCGGCGACGGACATCGAGTGGTAGCCCTGGCCGTAGATCGACTCCGCGCCCTCGTCGTTCGAGTCGAGCACCCAGCGCGTCGTCAGGTGCTCGCCGTCGAAGTCGAACGCCCCGATCACCGCGCGGGTGTAGTACCCGCGGCTGAAGATCGCGCTCGGTCGCTCGCCGTCGAGGTAGGCGACCGACGCGAGGAACCGGTCGACACGGTTGCCGTAGGTGTCGCCCCACGATCCGACGTCGCCGCGCTGCGGCACGTAGTCGATCGTGTCGACGGCGGCGCCCGTGAATCCGTCGAAGACGGTCAGGAACTCGGGGCCCTGCAGCACGTAGCCCGAGCTGTTGCGATGATCGGCCCCGGCGGTGCCGATGGGTGTTCCGGCTCCGTCGATCGTGCCGTCGGCGGTACGGGTGATGAGCTCCGCCCGCCCGTCGCCGTCGAAGTCGTACACCATGAGGTCGGTGTAGTGCGCGCCGGCTCGGATGTTCACGCCGAGGTCGATGCGCCACAGGCGCTCCCCGTTCATCCGGTAGGCGTCGACGTAGACGTTTCCGGTATAGCCCGACTGCGAGTTGTCCTTCGCGTTCGAGGGGTACCACTTGACGATGAGCTCGTACTCGCCGTCGCCGTCCACGTCGCCGACGGTCGTGTCGTTCGCCGAGTAGGAGTAGGGCTGGCCGTCGCGGGTATAGGCGTCGGCAGGACGTTGCAGGGGGACCGACCGGTACGCCGCGGTCTGCACGGAGACCGGCTCCGATTCGGTGGTCTCGGTCGCTCCGTCGGCGCTCAGTCTCGTGACGAAGTAGGTCGATTCCGTCGAGCCGGTCGTGTCGACGAGGTTCGTCGTCGCGGTGATCGGCTCGTCGGTGATGCGCTCGCCGTCGCGGTACACGTGGAACACGGCGTCCGCCGGATCGGTTCCGAGCAGCCGCCACGACACGAGCACCCCGTCGTCGGTCGCGACAGCTGCGACGCCGCGGCCGAGGTACTCGGCCTGACGCTGCAGCACGGTCGGGGCGGGCGTCTCGAGCTGTTCGGATGCGGCACCCGGACCGCCCGCGCCGAGGCCCACCACGGTGTAGAAGTAGGGCACGGTCGTCAGCACGTCGGTGTCGACGAACCGCGAGACGTCGACGATGCCCACGAGGTCGCCCCGCTCGCCGGCGGTCTGCGACCGGAACACGAGCGCCGAGACGGCGCCATCCGGTGCCGACCACGACAGCTCGATCTCGCGTTTGTCGACGCGCTCGGCGGTGAGCGCGATCGGTGCCGACGGCGGTGCCGCCTCGGGATCGACGAGGCTCGTGCCGACCGTGGCGGAAGGCACCGACTCGAGACCCGTCTGGTCGACGGCGGTCACGTGGTAGCTGTAGTCGAGACCCAGGCGGGCGGTGCGGTCGGTGTAGCTCGGCTCATCCGCCGTGCCGACGAGCACCGGCGCGCCCTCGAACTCGGAGGCGCGGTAGATGTTCCAGCGCATTCCGGGCTCGGCATCCCACGTGAGGTCGATCCGCGGGGCCGCGGGATCGGCATCGACTCCCGTCACGCGCAAGCCCACGGGGCCGAGCAGGATCGGCGTGATCTCCAGTCCGTTCAGCCGGGTGCCGGCGGCCGCGCCGTAGGCCTCGATGCTCAGCTGTCCGTCGGTGACCAGGAAGGGGCCGCGCAGGACCGCCGCGACCGACGCGCGTCCCGCGTTGCCCGACCCGGCGTCCTTGCCCTCGACCCGGAAGCTCGTCCGCGACGAGCCGATCCAGTCACCGGAGTAGGTCTTGACCGAATAGGTGCCGTTCGGCACGTCGAGGGCGAAGGTCGAGCTGTCGCCCGGCAGCACGAAATCGCGCGAGAGGTCGTCGGCGCCGTCGGCTGCGCCGCGGTCGCGACCGGCGTTGGCCGGCAGGACGTTGGTGAAGCCGTAGCCGCGCTCGGCGGTGTAGCCCATCGCCGGGGTGACCTCGGTGTACCCCGCGGCGAGCGGGTTGCCGGGCAGCTGGAAGTCGAACCGGTACTGCGCCTGCTTGGTCGTGAACTCCACGGATGCCGACGGCTCGGACTCGCCGCGTCCGTTGACGGCCACGACGCGGTAGCGGAACGTCGCGCCCTCCTCGAGGCCCTGGACGATGGTGGTCGGCTGCGTGACGGTCCCGACGAGCGTCCAGGTGTCGGCGGGGTCTGCGGCTCGCTGGCGGAACACCTTGTAGATGTCGGCGGTGGGCACGGCATCCCAGCGCAGCGTCGCCCCGGCGTTGCTGATGCCTCCCGCGACGAGGTTCTGCGGGGCGGCGGGTAGCTCACCGGGCTGCTCGACGTCGACGACCTTCGCGGCGAGCGGGTCGTCGAGCGCCGCGATGCCCTGCGCGACGAGACGAGCCATCTGGATGGCTCCGTACTCCTGGAAGTGGGTGTCGTCGACGGTGCCTGCGGGGCGGTTGGGGAAGACACCGGGGTCGACGTGCAGGAACACCGCCTTCGCGGCATCCGGTCCGATCTGGTCGAGGTAGGCCCGGCTCGACGCCGACAGGTCGACCAGAGCGACATCCTCCTCGTCGGCCAGCTCGATCATCTTCTCGACGTACGCGGGGAAGCTCACGCGGAACAGCCCCGTCGCGGGGTCGAAGTCACGGCGTGCGACCGGCGTCACGAGAACCGGAGTGGCTCCGCGCTGGCGCGCCCCCTCGACGTAGACGCGAAGGTACTCCTTGTAGTCGGCGGGCGACGCGTAGCGGTCGTCGACGCCTTGCGTCGCGTCGTTGTGGCCGAACTGCACGAACAGGTAGTCGCCCGGACGGATGCCGAGGAGGACCTCGTCGAGACGCCCCTGCGTGATGAAGTTCTTCGACGAGCGTCCGCCGATGGCCCGGTTGGTCACAGCGACGTCGTCGGCGAGGAAGCGGTCGAGCATCTGACCCCACCCGGCCTGCGGTGCGTAGGCGGTGGCGTCGTAGGTCTGCACCGTCGAGTCGCCGGTCAGGTAGGTCGTCGGGATCGCGCCGGCGGGACGTTCCGCCAGCCGGGTGACGGTGAGACCCGCGAGGGATGCCGCGGTGCCGCCGACCTGCACGGTGAGCCTGCCGTCGACGAGGGCGATCGGGAACGACATCTCCAGGTACTCGCCGGCCGGCTTCGCCGTGGGCTGCACCTTCACGATGCCCTCGACGGTCAGCGAGATATCGGTCGCTGCGGCGGTGTCACCCGCGACGAGGGCGACCGAATAGTCGCCGGCGCCGAGTTCGATCTCGAACGTGCCGCCGTGAGCGGCGACGAAGTCGGAGCGCAACGGGTCGTCGCCGCCGCGGTCGACGTTCGCCGGATCGGCGGTGGGAGTCGTCGAGAAGCCGTAACCCGCGGCCGTGTCGAAGGCGGTCTCGGCCGTCACTCCGATGGCACCCGGCGCGATGGCCCCCGGGCCGAAGTCGAACGTGACGCTCTCGCCGGGATCGAGGGGGTGGAGGGCGGTGTCGTCGGCGACGGCGGGCGCCGCGCCGAGGAGAGTGACCACGAGGGCTGCAGCGGCGACCGCGGCGCCGGCGCGGACCGGTCGGTGGTGGACGGGGACGGGGGGACGGCTCGGAGCCACGGTTCCTCCTGGACAGCATCGGCGAGAAGGGCACGCCGCGCAGCCTCTCCGCCGGAGCGGGAGGATGAACGGCATCCGGGGGCGTACGGACTCGACCACGGCGCGAGACGAGCGCGCCTCCGTCATTGGAAAGCGCATTCCGCCTTGCGTGAAACGATCTAAACACGGCGGTCATCAAGACGCAATGGTCACGTGCGGCTCAGATGCCCGACCCGGCTGTCGCGGGTTGTGAGGCGCGTGACATCCGCGCTACGGTGACGCGGAAAGCGCATTCCGTCTCGACGGGCTTTCCCCGTCGTCGTCGCGATTACGGACCGTGGCGGCGACGGGCCCGATCCGGTCGTCGCGACTTTCGGAGAATCTCACGCTTCTCGGAGCTTCAGCCCGCGCGGCATCCGGTTTTCGCGCCATTCTCCGAGTTTCGCCACCGGCGCGGGCCGCTCAGGCGAGGCGCTGCCAGGGGCCGCGACGGCGCACCGCGGCGCGGAGGCTCGGAGCCGCAGCGTCGGCTCGCTGTGACTCCGCGCCGCTGGGGAGGGCGATCGTCGAGGCGGGTGACAACGCCAGCACCTCGACGGCGATCTCGCTGGTCTCGGTGGCGCCGACATCCCGCAGCGAGAGCGACCAGCGCATGCCGTCCCAGAAGCGATCGTCGACGACGCGGCCGTCGACGACGACGCGTCCGACGTCGCCCGCCCAGTCGAGGTCGAGCAGGGCGTCGGCCTCGGGGTCGAACGACGTTGCGGGCAGGCGCAGGCGGTATCGGGCGGCGCGCTCGCTGAAGGTCTCGTCCGACGGTGCGCGGTGGCGCGGCCCGCCGAAGCCGTAGTCCGCGGGCGGTGCCTGCGGCGCGCGCTCCTGTTCGACCGACACGCGTTCGCCGTCGGGCGCGGGCGCGGCTGCGCGGGCGGGGTCCGGCGCGTCCGTCACGACTGCCGCAGCCCGCCATTCGCCCGTATCCGGGTCGTAACGGTGAGCCTCTCCGGCCCCGCGCACGAGGGCGCCGTCGACGCCCCACGTCAGTTCGCCGTCGGTCAGCCACAGCTCGGGGCGGGGACCCGGCCGCACCCAGACGCGGTCGGCATCGGCGGCGGGCAGCACCACGACGTCGAGGTCGTCGAAGCCGAGGGGGCGGAAGCCCGGCGTGACGGCCCGCGGCGCCTCGTCGCCGACCGCGATCTCGACGGGGATGCCGCGATCTTCGACGAGCACGAGGGTCGGTCGCGCCGTGCCGGCGACGACCGTGAGGAGGGATGCCGTCGCCCAGGCGACGCGCGTCCGCCCGATGGCGAGCCCGACCGGCCATCGCGCGAGCGTGCCGGCGGGCACCGTGATCGGCCGGGAGGGGAAGAGCGTCTCGGTCTCGCCACGGACCACGCGCAGCTGCACGTCGGCCACGTCCGCGACCTGCTCGAACGGCTGGTGGTGCGAGATCACGACGATGCCCTCGTCGGCCGTCGAGCGGAGGGCCCATCGGAGGGTGGTGCGGTCGTCGAGCGACGTGGCGCGGACATCGGGGAGGGACGACGACATGGCCGACAGGCGGGCGCCGAACGCGGAGAGGAAGGCGTGCTGCGCGCGCAGCAGCGGCGCCGATTCGGCCAGGTCGCCCGACTGCCCGATGGGAGCGTGGAAGTCATATCCGAACTCGGGCATGTCGTTCGGATATCCGGTGTCGATCGTCTCCTGCAGGTCGGGGCCGGGGTTACGACCGCCGACGAACATGTAGTACCCCTGCCACGCGGAGCCGTTGCCGATCTTCACGTGGGCGAGAGCGGCGACGTCGCGCCCGGCCAGGACCGGGCGCCGGTGGTACGCCGTGGCCATGCCCCCGCCGAGCTCGCATGTGGCCGGCGGGAAGCCGTGCAGATCGGCCGTCGCGCTCGCCGCGGCGAAGCCCTGGCTGGCGCGCACGTCAGCGCCCACGCCCGGGTCGTCCCAGTCGTGCGACGGGAAGTAGTGCGCGCGGAAGGTCGGATCCCACGGGGCTGCGGGGTCGACCCAGAAGCCGTCGGCATAGCCGCCGAACACCGGCATCACCTCGCCGTCGGGGAGCATCGCCCCACCCCATGCCGTCGCGGTCCACAGGGGCGCCGACATACCCGCCTCGCGGGCGAGTCGCTTGAGCGTGACGAGATGCTCGGGGCGGTCGTAGAGCTCGTTCTCGAGCTGGATGCCGATGACCGGTCCGCCCGGCCGTGCGCGGCCGTCGAGGGCAGTCGCGAGCTGACCGAACCACTCGCGCACGAGTTCGAGATAGGCGGGGTCGTCGCTCCGGTGGGCGACCGGCAGCTCCTGCACCCAGTCGGGGAAGCCGCCGTTGCGCGACTCGCCGTGCGCCCAGGGGCCGATCCGGAGCATGACGTCGAGTCCGGCCGCGGCGGCGTCGTCGACGAACGCGCCGAGGTCGAGGTGCCCGTCGAAGCGGGGGCGCCCGCGCTCGGAGACGTGGTGGTTCCAGAAGGCGTAGGTCGAGGCGACCGAGACGCCGGCGGCGCGCAGCTGTCGCATCCGCTCGGGCCAGCGGTGCCGCGGCAGCCTGCTGTAGTGCACTTCGCCTGACACCGGCACCCAGCCCTCGCCGTGACGGTAAAGGGCGCGATCGGTGACCGAGATGCCGCGGGCGCGCTCGTGAGGAGCGGGCAGCGGCGCGGGCCGCTCGGGGTGGGGCCAGGCGACGTGCTGGACGGTCAGCGGCTCGGTCACGGGCTCGCTCACCGCGCCCCGACGACCGCGTTGTCGAGCTCGTCGACGTCGACGCCCGGACGCAGGGCGCGGTTGGTCAGCAGCACCCACGCGATGCCGGCGCCCGGGTGGACCCAGAACTCCGTCCCCGCCCAGCCGCCGTGGCCGTACGTGTCGCGGTCGATCAGCCCGGGGGCCCGGGTGCGCAGGTTCCAGGCGAGACCCCAGTCCTGGCCGCGCTCGGCGGGATAGGGCTCGAGCCGCGGGATGTCGCCGGTCAGGGGGCGCCGCATCATCGCGAGCGTCGCGGGCGCGAGGATGCCGTCGCGGGCACCGTCGTGGATCCGCAGGAGCTCGGTCCCGAGGGCGAGCAGGTCGCGCGCCCGGCCGGCGAGGCCCGCGCCGGGATTGCGCTGCGCGGCGAAGGCCGCCATATCGGCGCCCGCGGCGGCGGCATCCGCGATCGGCGTCGTGCCGTCGAGGTCGACCGACAGGCCGTCGGCGCCGATGCTCGACGCCCAGCCGGCGACGTCGTCGTGCCATGCGTGGCCGCTCGCGCTCTCGACGAGCGCCGCGACGCCCTCGAAGGCGAGCGTGGAGTATCGCGAGACGGTCCCGGCGGCGAAGTCGCGGCCGCGCGTGAGGAGCTCGGTGCGCAGCGGCACCCGGGTGTCGAGCGGCGGTTCGCTGATGCCGCTCGTGTGGCTCACGAGGTGCGAGAGCCGCACGATGTCGTCCCGGTCGCGGCCGAACTCCGGGAGCGCGCGCGTCAGCGGTGTCTGCAGGGTCAGCTCGCCGCGCTCGATGGCGCGCGCGGCGGAGATGCCCAGCAGTGGCTTCGTGATCGAGAAGAGCGCGTACCGGTCGTCGACATCGGCGGCGACGGCGTCGAGGGCGAGGATGCCGCGTGCGTCCGCGATGCCGACGACGGCGGATGGCAGACGGCCGTCTCCCACGTGCCGGCGGGCCCAGTCGAACGCGGCGGTGAAGCTCGAGGTCATCGCGCCAGCCTACGGGAAGCGTTTTCCGTCTGCGAGCGGCCCGCTCGCCTGCGGCAGCACGAGCACGCCGTTGCGCCGGTGCGGGATGCTGCTCAGCGCCGCGTCGCTCAGCTCGCGCGGCAACAGGGCGGGCGGCGCATCCTGGAAGACGAGCGGGCGCAGGAAGCGGCGGATGGCGGTGGCCCCGACGGAGGTGTGCAGCGAGGTGGTCGCGGGCCACGGGCCGCCGTGGTGCTGCGACCAGGTCACTGCAACGCCGGTCGGCCAGCCGGCGAACAGCACACGACCGGCCCGCTCCTGCAGCAGTGCGAGGGTTGCGGCGACGTCGTCGCCCGGCTCCGAGTGCAGGGTGGCGGTGAGGCTTCCCGGCACGGCGGCGAGGGCTGCCAGCAGGTCTGCCTCGCCGGCGTACTCGACGAGCAGGGTGACGGGACCGAAGCACTCCTCCAGCAGGACCTCCGGGCGAGCCGCGACCGCCGCCGCATCGGACGCGAGGACGACGGGGCGTGCACCGTCGCCCGCGGCGCCCTCCGCCACCAACCCCACGGATGCGTCGGCCTCGAGCACCGAGATCCCGGCCGGGAAGGCGTCGGTGATGCGATCGGTCAGCAGCGGGCCGCCGGTCGCGCCCACCGCGGCAGCGGCGACGGCGTCGACGAATCCGCTGCCGCCGGGAACGAACACGACGCCGGGCTTCGTGCAGAACTGGCCGGCGCCGAGCGTGAACGAGGCCACGAGACCGCGGGCGAGCTCATCGCCCCGGGCCGCGGCCGCGGCGGGTGTGACGACCACGGGGTTCACGCTGCCCAGCTCGCCGTAGAACGGGATCGGATCGGGCCGCCCCGACGCGAGGTCGAACAGGGCGCGCCCGCCCGACACCGAGCCGGTGAACCCTGCCGCGCGGACGAGGGGCTGCTGCACGAGCGCGTTGCCGGCCTCGCGCCCCTCGACGAGCGTGAACGACCCCTCCGGCGCTCCGGCGCCGCGGAGGGCCTCGACTGCGATCTCGGCCGTGCGGCGCGAGAGCTCCGGGTGCCCGGAGTGCGCCTTGACGATCACCGGGTTGCCGGCAGCGAGGGCCGACGCGGTGTCGCCGCCGCAGACCGAGAACGCGAAGGGGAAGTTGGACGCCGAGAACACCGCGACCGGCCCGAGCCCCACGAGCAGACGGCGCAGCTCGGGGCGCGGCGGCGTCGCAGCCGGGTCGGCGTCGTCGATCGTGATCTCGCGGAACGAGCCCTCGGTCACGACGTCGGCGAACAGCCGCAGCTGTCCCGTCGTGCGGCCGACCTCGCCGCGCAGGCGCGTCGTGCCGAGCCGTGTCTCGCGGTCGGCGATCTCGACGAGCTCGTCCGCGGCGGCGTCGAGGGCGTCGGCGAGGGCGCGCAGCCAGCCGGCGCGGGTCGCCGCATCCGCGTCGCGCCAGATGGGGGCTGCCGCGGCTGCCGCGGCGGCCAGTTCGTCGATGCGATCGGGGGTGGTGGTCATCGCTGGTCCTCGCGGTGGTCTGTGATCGAGCGTGGGTGAAGGGTGAGTGGGGAGGAGCCGGCCGGTGCTGACGTGTCAGCCGGTGAAGCGCAGGCCCAGGCCGACGTGATCGGTCTCGCGCAGCCGTCCGTCGCGGATCACGACGGGAGACGGATCGCGGAGGGCGCCGAGCTCGGCAAAGCCGGCATCCTCGACGTCTTCGACCCAGGGCTCGGCGGCGCCGCCGGGCAGGGTCAGCGCGATCTGGCCCGACAGCTCCGGCAGCAGGTGCGGATGCAGCTCGGCCCCGGCGTCCTCGGCCACGGTGGCGATGCGCTGCAGCGGCGTGATCCCGCCGACGCGGATGATGTTGGGCTGCACGATCTGCGCGGCGCCGCGGCGCAGCATCTCGGCGAAGCGGTACGCGGTGTGCAGGTTCTCGCCCACGGCGATCGGAATGCGCGGCCCGCCGCCGAGGCGCCGTGCGAGCTCGGCGTGTCCGTCGATGTCGTCGGCGCGCAGGGGCTCCTCGATCCAGCCGGGTCGGACCTCGGCGAGGACGTCGAGCGAGCGCGTGGCGCGGTCGAGGTCCCAGCGCTGATTGGCGTCGATCATCAGGCCGCGGTCGGGCCCCAGGACCGCGCGCACGGCGCGAAGCCGGTCGAGGTCCTCGGCGACGTCCGCCTTGCCGACCTTGACCTTCACCGCACTGAACCCGCGATCGACCCATCGCTCGGCCTGCGCGACGAGCTCGTCCATCGAGTAGTGGAGGTTCACGCCGCTGCCGTACACGCGGACGCTCTCGCGCCGTCGTCCGATCAGGGTCGAGACCGATGAACCCGCTGCGCGCGCCGCGGCATCCCACAGCGCCAGGTCGAGGCCCGCGAGCGCGATCGTCGTGACACCGCCGCCGCCCGCCTCGTGCACGTGCTCCCACAAGCCCTGCCAGGCGTCGCCCGGGGCGGCGGAACGCCCCACCGCGGCGGGCGCGATGTCGTGGCGCAGGAGGGCGAGCACGGCCTCGGCTCCGATCTGGGGAGTCCAGGCGAAGCCCCAGCCCTCGGCACCGTCGCTGCGGCGCAGGTGCGTCGCAATGACGCCGACCGAGGTGACGTCGGCGGCCCACGGGCGGGTGAGCGGGACCCGGATCAGGCGCGCGTCGAGCGCGGCGATCGTCGTCACAGCAGAGCGCGCCCGGCATCGAGGATCGCCGCGAGGCGGCGTTCCTGATCGGCGGTGGGGTCGACGAGCGGGGCACGCACGCCGCCGACGGCCTGCCCGCTCAGGCGCAGGCCCGCCTTGATGAGCGAGACGCCGAACCCGGGCGTCTCGTCGCGGAGGGTGACCAGCGGGGTGTAGAACGCGTCGAGCAGTGCCAGGCGGCGCTCCTCGTCGTGCTCGACGTAGGCCCGGTAGTAGGCGTTGGCGACCTCGGGGATCATCGCGAAGGCGGCGGACGAGTACAGCGGCACGCCGATGCCGCGGTACGCGGCCTGGGTGAGCTCGGCGGTGAGGAGACCATTGAAGAACGCGAAGTCGTCGCGGCCCGCGTCGGCGATCGCGCGGACGATGAGCTGTGTCGCGCCGATGTCACCGGTGCCGTCCTTGAATCCCACGATCCGCGGGTTGTCGGCGAGACGGCGCATCGACTCGGGCGTGAACTGCGCGTTGGCGCGGTGGTAGACGATCACGGGCAGGTCGGATGCCGCGGCGATCGCCTCGACGTAGGCCACGAGTCCCGCCTGCGGTCCGCCGACGAGGTACGGCGGCAGGGCGAGCAGGGCGTCGGCCCCGGCATCCGCGGCAGCGCGGGCGGTCTCGAGGGCGTGGCCGAGTGGGCCGCCGGTGCCGGCGACGACGGGGACGGCTCCCGCGACGCTCGCGACCGCGGTCCGGACGACGGCAGCCGCCTCGGCGGTCGAGAGCGCGTGGAACTCGCCCGTCCCGCAGGCCGGGAAGACGCCGCCGGCGCCCTGTTCGACGCCTCGGCCGACGTGCGATGCGAGCAGTTCGTGGTCGACCGAGCCGGAGGAGTCGAACGGGGTGACGGGGAAGAAGAGGATGCCGTCGAAGTTCATGCCGGCACGTCCTTTCGGGCGTCGGAGAGGGAGTGTTCTTCGGTCAGGGCATCGCGCCAGGAATGACGCGGCGCCCAGTCGAGCAGGCGCCGTGCCTTCTCGTTGGAGAAGGCGGGGGTCGTGCCGGTGAGGACGGCGGCGACCTCCTCCGTGCCGGGGTGGAAGCGGGGGATGAGCTCGGCGAGCGGGCGGCGCGCGAGGGCGTCGTCCGCCCCGACGAAGAACGTCTCGGCGTTCGGGATCGTCGGCAGGGCGGCCAGGAGCGCATCGGCGAACGAGGCGACGTCACGCGCGTCGACGTAGTTGAACAGCGCCGGCGCGGCGAGGCCGGGGTCGTCGAGTCGCTCGCGGACGGTATGGCCCTGCTGCGTCGGCGCCCCGCGCCATTCCTCGGGGGCGATGACGTAGCAGGGGCGGAACGCGGCGAAGCGCACGGCGTCGCCGGTCTGCCGGTGCAGCATCCGCACCGTCTGCTCGATGACGAGTTTCGAGAGGGCGTAGCTGTTCCACGGTCGTGGCGGAGTGTCTTCGTCGAGCGGGAAGCGGTCGGGCACCCAGCCGCGGGGTGCTCCATAGCCCAGCACGGTGGGGCTGGACGCGGCCACGATCCGGGATACCCCGGCGGCGACCGCCCCGCCCAGCACCGAGACGGCCAACGCGGCATTCGTGCGCATGATGACGTCTTCGGGAGCGCTGAAGGGGACCGCGATCGCGGCGAGGTGGATGACCGCGGTCGCCCGCTGTGCGCGGAGCGCGGTGACGGTCGCCTCGGCGTCGAGCAGGTCGATCGCGAGCTGATCGGCCCCCTGCAGCTCGGGGGCGTCCGACACCGCGCGGTCGAAGGACACGACGCGGTGGCCGGCCGCGACGAGCCCGCCGACGAGGCTCCGGCCGAGGCGGCCCGCGCCTCCGGTGACGACGACCCGGCTCATCGCCGGCCGTCGAGCAGTCGGATGCCGAGCTCGGATGTGCGCACGGGAAGACCCGACGCCAGCGACAGGTTGCCCGCGATGCCCACCGCGATCGACTGCACGCCGTCCGCCCAGCCGGCGGGTCGAGCCAGCGGGTCGTCGCCGGGCCCGACGAAGACATCGGCGAGCAGCAGCTCGTCGCCGCCGCCGTGGCCGCCCTCGCCCGACTCGATCGGGATCTCGACGGCGTCCTCCCAGTGGCGCTGGACGATCAGACGTTCGCCCTGCGGGCGCAGCGAGACGGGCCCGCCCGCCTCGACGGCCGAGGGATCGAGCACGGGGTGCAGCCCTTCGTCTTCGAGGACGGCGCCGCGCTCGACGACCTCGAGCTCGGCGCGACCCTCGGTGCCGTTCACGGCGACGCGGTATCCCTCCCACGGGGCGTGGGCGTTGAGCGAGTACGACATCGTCGCGCCGCCGGCGTAGTCGACGACGAGAGCGAGGTTGTCCTCGATCGTGATGCCCTCGCCGAACACGTCGCGATCGCGCAGATAGCCGTCGTGGCTCTCGGCCTCGAGATACAGCGCGCGCAGGCGATCGTCGTCGCGCAGGTCGAGCTCGAACGGGTCGTGAGTGCCGTCGTGCGTGCCGCGGAGGGGGCGCTCGCCGAGCTCGCGGGTCCGCGCGTTCTCGGCCCCGTAGAAGCGAAGGCCACCGGAGGCGAAGACGCGGCGGGGCTCGTCGCGGATCCACCAGTTGACGAGGTCGAAGTGGTGACTCGCCTTGTGCACGAGCAGACCGCCCGAGTGCGCCTTCTCACGGTGCCAGCGGCGGAAGTAGTCGGCGCCGTGCTTCGTGTCGAGCATCCACGAGAAGTCGATCGACGTGACCCGACCGATCCGGCCGTCCTGGATCACCTGCCGCAGTGCGCTGTTGCGGGGCGAGTAGCGGTAGTTGAACGTCAGCACGACAGAGCGTCCCGTGCGCTCGACGGCATCCTCGATCGCGGCGGCGCTCGGCGCATCGATCGTCAGGGGCTTCTCGACGACCACGTCGGCACCGGCATCGAGCGAGCGCACGATGAGCGACGCGTGCAGGTCGTCGCGCGCCGTGATGATGACGCGCTCGGCCTCGGACTCCTGGATCATCCGTTCGAGCTCGTCCGGTGTCCACAGGGTCGGGGCGGGCAGGCCGCGCTCGATCAGCTGATCGCGGTAGTGCTCGGCCCGTACCGGGTTGGGCTCGCAGATCGCGACGAGCTCCGCCCGATCGGCGTGCGTCCCGGTGATGGCGTCGACGTACATCTGGGCGCGGTGTCCCGCGCCGACCAGGGCGTAGCGCGTGCGGGTCATGGCTCTCCTTCGTGCCAAGAGCTGAGGGGCCTCCGGCGGGAAAGCGCTCTCAGTAAACGTTTTCTCAGCGTAGCACAAGCCGCGGCGCGGGCGCGAGGGGACAATTCTCAGGCCGCGGGTGCCCCGGTGCTGCCTCGCACGATGACCTCGGGCGACACTGTCACGGCGGGCTCGGGCGTACGCCCGTCCAGAAGGTCGTGCAGCGCCGACCACGCTCGCGCGCCGAGCTCGCCCATCGGCACGGCGGCGGTCGTGAGCGCGGGGGAGGTGTAGCGGGCGAAGGGGATGTCATCGAACCCCGCGATCGAGAGCCGGCCCGGCACCGGGATGCCGCGCTCGGTCGCCGCGCTCAGCAGGCCCATCGCCGACAGGTCGTTGAAGGCCAGCACCGCCGTCGCGCCGGATGTCAGGACGTCGTCGAGAGCTCCCGCGCCGCTCGCGAAATCGACCCCGGCGGGGATCTCGGCGATCGAGCAGTCCGGCAGTTCGCGCCGCGCGTCTTCGAGCGCGGAGAGCCGCTGCCCGCTCGAGGCGCTGCGTGCCGCGCCGGCGAGATACGCGAAGCGGCGGTGGCCCTGCGCGTAGAGGTGGTCGATGATGCCCCGCAGCGGCGTGCGGTAGTCCGCGGCGACGCTCGGGGCGTCGCCGGTGCGGTTGACCAGGACGACGGGCGCGACGTCGGCGACGACCTCGGCGAGCTGCTCGTCGCTCATGCGGGGCGCGCACAGGATCAGCCCGTCCGAGCGTCGCCGCGACTCGAGCGCGAGCAGACGCTCCTCGTCGACGTGTTCGTCGGAATCGGCGATGAGCACGTGATAGCCGTCGGCGACCGCTGCCCGGCTGAGTCCGCGCAGCATCCCCTGGAACGTGGGGTTCGCGAGGTCGGGGACGACGACCGAGATGGTCTGGGTGCGCCCGAGCACGAGGCTTCGTGCGAGCGGGTTGGCCGAGTAGCCGAGCTGGGCGGCCGAAGCGCGCACGCGTTCGGCGAGAGCCGGATCGACGGTGGCGTTGCCGTTCATGACGCGCGAGACGGTGGCGAGTGAGACGCCGGCATGCGCGGCGACGTCGGTGATCGTGGTCTGTTTCGCTCCGGCCATCGTGCCCCCGCCCTCTCGGTCCGGCCATACTATGCGAGGAAACGTTTTATGACAGGAGACGACGATGTCTGCGATCACGACCGCGGGAGCCGCGGACACCGCGTCGGCGAACGGCGTGGTGCCGACGACGGAGCGCGACGTCAAGCGCCGCCGCCTCGCATCCGTCCGTGAGGATGCCGGCGCGGCAGCACTCGTGCTCACGTCTCACGAGGCGCTCTCGTGGTACCTGGGCGGCGTTCGCACGCACGTCTCGCTCGCGGGTCCGCCCGTCCTGGCCGTCCGCGTCGCTGAGGGCGGCGACACGCTCTTCGTCTCGGCGAACGAGGCCGACCGGCTGATCGCGGAGGAGCTCGCACCGGACGACGCCGAGCGCGTCGTTCGCGTCCCGTGGTACGAGTCGGTCGCGGCGCGCGCCGGTGCCGGGAACGGGCGCGTGGTGGCGGAGTCCGAGCTCGGTCCGCAGCTGCGGGCGGTGCGCGCCGCGCTGGTGCCGGAGGAAGTCGATCGATATCGGGGCCTCGGCCGTGCGGTGGCCGAGGTGATGACGGATGTCGCCGCGGGGCTCGGCGAGGCGACGTCGGAGCGCACTGCCGCCTCCGCCCTCGCGGCGGGTCTCGTCGCGCGCGGGATCGATCCGCTCGTGGTGCTGGTGGCGGGGGAGGGGCGGCTGGGCCACCGGCATCCGCTGCCCACGGAGTCTCCGCTCGGTGCGCGCGCGATGCTCGTCGTGTGCGGTCGGAGGCACGGGCTGATCGCCAACGCGACTCGTTGGGTCGGGGCAGCCGGGGTCGACGACGACCGCATCCTGGAGGTCGAGGCGGCGTTCTTCGCGGCGACCCGGCCGGGTGCGCGGCTCGACGATGTTTTCGCCGCGGGATGTCGCGGCTACGCCGACGCCGGCTTCGCGCCGGATGAGTGGGAACGTCACCATCAGGGCGGACCGACCGGCTATGCGGGGCGCGATCCGCGGGCGACGTCCCAGACGCGCGACCTCGTACGATCGCCGCACGCGTTCGCCTGGAATCCGAGCGCGCCCGGCGCGAAGGTCGAGGACACCGTGGTCGTCACCGATGCCGGTGTCGAGGTGCTGACGGTCGATCCGCGCTGGCCCGTCGTCACCGTGGCCGGCCTCGCCCGGCCTGTCGCGCGACCGTTCTCGTGACGCGTCGAGCGGAGGCGGCCGGTGGTTCGGCTGGTGGTTCGGCTCTGCGATGATGACGGGAGAACGCAGCGTCGCGTCGTCGTGATGCGGTCCGTTCGCCGCACATCCGAAAGGCCCGCATGTCCGACACCGATGTCGTCCCGAATCGTCGTATCAGCTGGGTGAGCACCGATCGCGAGCGGGCGTGGATCGAGATGCCCGCGCCGCGGTTCGCGCCCGCGACGGGCATGCCCAACGTGCTGCTGCGCACGGACCGCAGGCACCAGACCGTCGAGGGGCTCGGCGTCTGCTTCAACGAGCTCGGCTGGCGGGCGCTGTCCCGCCTGAGCGATGCCGACCGTGCCGAGATCTTCGACGAGCTGTTCGCGCCGGGCCGCGGTACGGGCTTCTCGGTGTGCCGGATGCCGGTGGGCGCGAACGACTTCTCGACCGATTGGTACTCCTACGACGAGGTCGCAGGAGACTTCGGGCTCGAGCACTTCTCGATCGAGCACGACCGCGCGTCGCTCATCCCGTACATCCACGAGGCCCTGCGTCGGCGCCCGGACCTGAAGCTCTGGGCATCGCCGTGGAGCCCGCCGTCGTGGATGAAGACGAACGGTCATTACGCTGCAGCCCTGCCATGGCGCGGGAACGACATCGACAACGGGCTCCGGCCCGATCAGGTCGGTGCCGAGGGCACGGACATGATGATCCAGGAGCCGCGGTACCTCGCCGCTTACGCCGAGTACTTCGCGCGGTTCGTCGAGGCGTATCGCGCGGAGGGCATCGACATCTCGATGGTCATGCCGCAGAACGAGTTCAACTCGCCGCAGGTGTTCCCGAGCTGCACGTGGACGCCCGAAGGGCTGGCCCGGTTCATCGCCGTCCTCGGGCCGCGGATGCGAGAGCTGGGCGTCGACGTGTTCTTCGGCACGCAGGAGCGCCCCGCGCCGGAGCATCTCGCGACCGTCCTCGCGGATCCGGATGCCGGACCCTTCGTTTCGGGCGCGGGATTCCAGTGGGCGGGCAAGGGGGCGATCGCCGATGCGCACCGGATCGCACCGCACCTGTCGTTGTACCAGACCGAGCAGGAGTGCGGTGATGGCCGGAACGACTGGCGATTCGCGCGGTACACCTGGTCTCTCATGAAGCGCTTCTTCGAGGCCGGCGCCAACGCGTACACCTATTGGAACCTCGCTCTCGACGAGGGCGGCGTCAGCCGGTGGGGCTGGGCGCAGAACTCTCTCGTCGTCGTCGACCCCGAGACCAATGGATACCGCTACACCCACGAGTTCTTCGTCATGAAGCACCTCGCGCACCATGTGCAGGCCGGCGCGACCCGGATCGACGCCTTCAGCTGGACGGGTCACGAGAACCAGCTCGCTTTCGAGAACCCCGACGGCTCGATCGTCGTCGCCATGCAGAACGACCTCGCGGACGAGATGCCGGTGACGATCGCCCTCGACGGCGCAGCGTTCGACGTCGTTCTGCCCGCGGACTCGTTCAGCACCATCCACATCGCCGCTGCCTGACGCGTGCGCCCGCGCTCGCGCCGGCGAAGCCCGGCACGGCCAGAGTCCGGACGGGATCGCGCCGCGCACGCGCTGGTGGCCTTGGCGTGCGGGGCCGGCGCACCGGGGTCGCGTGTGCGACGCAATGGGGCCGCACATGAGAGTGGTGCGTGACGATGGCGCGTCAGAATGGCGGCGGTCCGTCCCAGCACCCTCGTAGCGCAGCCGGTGGAGCCGGGCTGCCGGGCGGCTCGGCGGTGGTGAATGCGACGAGTGGTGGCGGAGCGTCTTCGCGGTAGACCCGTCCGGTGGGTGAGGTCCATATCAGGCGCCCGCCCGCGAGTTGTCGGACTCGCCATCGGGTGTGGTGTTTGACGTCGTGGTGTCTCTTACAGAGGTTGGCGAGGTTGCGCACGTGGGTGGGGCCGCCGTGGGAGGCGGCGATGGTGTGGTCGAGTTCGCAGCGGATGGCGGCTTGCCTACATCCGGGGAACCGGCAGTGCCGGTCCCTCGCCCGTAGCAGCCGCACCATCGCTGCGGTCGGCCGGTACGTGTCGCATTCGAGCACGGTCCCGGTGACGGGATGGGTGAGCAGTCGGTCCCACGAGGCCGCCTTGCCGGCGAGTTCGCGTGCGGTAGCGGCGTCGATGGGGGAGCGGCCCGCCAGGTCGGCCGGCCCTTCGTCCTGTCCCATCAGTGTGAGTGCCGACACGACGACCTGCACGTGCGCGCGGATCGCTCCGAGCGCCCCGTCCCCGTCACCGGTTGCCGTGGGGTCGAGCCCAGGTGTTCCCGCGAGGAGGAGATCGCTGAATACGTCGGCGCGAATCTGGTCGATCGTGCGCGTGTCGCCGATGAACGACGACCCGTCGGTATCCGCGTGGTCGATCAGGTCGTCGGTGCCGGTCGAGTCCGCGGCGAACAGGGCGTCAGTGCTCGCGGAGGCGGCGTCCGCGGCGCCCGAGGCGTCGGCTTTCGCCCGCGCGTTGATGATCTCGCGCGCCTGCCGGGTCAGTCGGTCCACGATCCCGTCGGCGATCACGGTGGGCAGCGTCGCGATGAGATCCGACATGCCGTCGGCCCCGGTCCGCACCTGCACGCACCGCCCCGCCGCGGCCTCCTCGTGGCGTTCGGTGAAGGTCCGCGGGTGCATGCGTTCCGCGAGCATCTGCAACGCCGCCCGCACCCGGTTGGGCGTCTGGCCCTCGCATCGCTCGATCGCGACTCGCTCGAAGTCCTCGCGGTCGTCCGCGGGCACGATGCACCCGATCTCTTGGATCACCCGGACGTGTCCTCGGACGATGCGTCCGGTCTCCCACGCCGCCATCGTCAACGGGTAGTTGTCGACGAGGTCGCGTGCTTCGTCGATCCGGCGTTGCAGGGTGCGGTCGGTCGCGACGAACACTCCGGCGAGTTCCGCGGCGATCCCGCGCAGCGCCATCTCGCGCGCCTCCACACGTTCCGACGCCCCCGCAGCCTGTTTCTCGGCGAGAGCCCCGGCCGCGGCGAGCACTCGAACCTCACGAATCTGCACCGCTCGCGCGGCATCCGAAACACCCTCGGCATCCGCGACGAGCGCCGCGAGGGCGTCGACGTCACCGTCGCTGCCCATTCCGCCGCCTGCCCGGCCGCCGAGCCCACCATTCGAATGCATGTTCTAATATTGTCACTGGCCTCCGACATTGCGCCGCGACTGTCCACAGCCTGCGTGGCTCCGCGGACTCCGGACCGAGACGCGCGCACCCCGCCCCGCCGACCCCCGCACCCCCGTCGCCTCCGGTGATGATGGAGGTATGGCCCGCTATCTCGTCGTCGATGCCGACCTCGCTGGTTTCGCGCAGTATCAACAGCTCGAGGCCGGACCGGATGGCCTCTGGCGGGTCGTGCGGCAGATCGATGATCGACCGGCGGGCCCGCGGCGGTACGGCTTCGGCGCCGTCGATGTCGACGATCAGGGGATGCTGTCGGACCAACCGTCCACGACCCGGGAACTCGACGACGACGATGCCGTCACGCCGATCAGCGCGGAAGAGTTCGAGCGCCGCTGGCTCGACGCATCCTGACGCGACGACGCGGATGACGCTAGCGACGCAGCCTGACGTGCGCGAGGCTGCGCGCTCCGGCGGGGCGGCGCCTCATGCGAGACAGGGCCGGATGCGGGGGCTGAGGTTCCCGCATCCGGCCCTGCCGGAGTGTCGCTCGTCAGCTCGCGTCGAGCGCGGTCTGCACCTGCGATACGAGCTCGGACGCGGCGTCGGCCGGCGTCGCCTTGTCGAACGTGACGTCGTCGAGCAGCTTGGTGATGATCGGTCCGAGCTGCGACGTGGGAAGCGCCAGCGGGTTCTGGGGTGCACCACCCGCGGCAGACAGCCGATCGATGAAGGCGACCTGAGCCTTCTCGGAGTCCGTGAACTCGGGCGTGATCGCCTCGAGCACCCCGGGCGTCGCGGGAATGCCGAGGGTCAGCTTGTTGAGGGGCCCGGCCTCGTCGCTGTTGAGGAGGAAGTCGATGAGCATCGCGGCTTCGCGCGGGTGCTTCGACTTCGACGACACGGCGTACTGCACGGTCGGCTGGATGACGAGACCGACCTTGCCGGCGCTGTCGCCGGGCACATTGAGGATCTGGAGGTCCTGACCGGATGCCGTGGCGTAGATGCCCGTGAAGTTGAGCGGGGCGAACGCCATGCCGATCTTCCCCTGCCCCATCAGGCTCTGCTCGAGGGAAGCTGACGCGTCCTCGGCCGCGGTCGAGGCGTCGGGCGATCCTCCGCTGGCTTGCAGTTCCTTCGCGAAGGTGAAGAACTCGTTCGCGGTCTTCTCGCTCACGCCGAACTCGCCGTCGGCGGTGTAGAGGTCTTCGCCGTTCTGGCGTGCGAAGGCCATGAGCGACTGGTCGTTGGCGATCTGAGCCGACCCGTAGACGCCGTCGCCGCTCTTCTCGGAGATCTGGGTGGCGATGTCGATGTAGTCGTCCCAGGTCCAGGTCGTGTCGTCGGGCAGTGGCACGCCTGCGGCCTCGAACACGGCGGGGTTGACGATGATGCCGCGTGAGCCGACACCCGTCGGCAGGGCGTAGAGCTTGCCGTCGATGATGCCCGCATCGAGGGAGCCGGGCGTGAAGGAGTCCTGGTCGACGTCGCTGGAGATGTCGGCGATCGCGTTCTTGGCCACGTACAGGGGGAGGGCGTCGTACGTGATCTGCAGGGCGTCCGGGGCGCCGCCGCCGGCGACCTGGGTGGCGAGCTTGTCGTAGTAGCCGTTGTACTCGCTGGGCTCGCCCGCGACGGTGATGTTCGGGTGGGCCTTCTCGAAGAGGGCGATCTGCTCGTCCTTGATGGCGTTGAGCTCGTCGCTGCCCCACCAGGCGAAGCGCAGGGTGATCTTCTCGTCGTCGCCACCGCCGGCGCCTGCGGCGCATCCGGACAGCGAGACGGCGATCGCGACGCCGGCGGCGGCGAGGGCGAGGAGTCGTCGGTTGTTCATGGGAGGTCCTCTCGGGCGGGTGCGTCGCGGTGTCGTCGTCTGCTTCGACGTCGGCCGCTGCGGAAGCGTTTTCTCGATAGCGCTTCTCGACCGTGAGAAAACGCTTACTGACGGACGTTAACGCCCGCCGTCGGCAAAGTCAACGACGCACTCGAGCGACGTCAGGCGCGGAGTCGATCGGCCAGGAAAGCACGCGCCTCGTCCTGCATCGCCGCCGAAGAGACGTGCCCCGCGTCGTGGAACGACCCGGCGTAGCCCGCCGAGCCGGCCAGAGCCGCGTCGGCCGCCTGCATCCCGGCTGCGGGGAAGAGGGGATCGTATCGGCCGTACTGCACGAGCACCGACTGTCCGCGCCCCGGTCGAGCGAGCTCGGGCCAGTCTCCCGCCGACCGGATGCCGGGACTGTGCAGCAACCACGAATGGGTGTCGATCTCGGCGGGGACGAGTGAGGCGAACGTCGCCATCATGCAGGTGACGACGGTCGCCGAGATGCGTCGATCCAACGCTGCCGCGAGCACCGCCCGTCCGCCGCCGCCCGACAGTCCGAAGGTGCCGAGCCGAGCAGGGTCGACCCCCGGCAGCTCGGCGAGGACGTCGAGGGCCGCGAGGTCGTCGCTCGCGACGGCCCCGGCGAGGCTCGACCCGAGCATTCCGGCGGCCTTGGCGAGCGAGTCCTCGTGCAGCGTCGAGATCGCGTCGAACCGGTCTGCGGCGCTGGGGTCCTCGCCGCGTTCGCGCCAGAGCGCCTCGCGGGCCGCGATGTGCTCGGCCAGGCGCGGCGTCGGTCGGGTCAGGTCGAACGCGCGGCTGCCCCACGAGAACGTGTCGTGCGCGAGCACCGCGAATCCGTCGCGCGCGAGGTCGTTCGCGGGGGCTCGACCGTCGTAGACGTCGCGTCGCAGTCGGGCGGCGGTCGGGTGAGGGTGGCGGTCGGTCTCGACGAGATGCTCCGCGCCGACCGAGCGGACTCCGCCGTGGCAGTGCAGTGCGAGCAGGCCCGGCAGGGCTGAGCGGATGCCGGCCGGGCGCAGCAGCCACGCCCGCGTCCGCGGTCCGTACGGCAGCTGCCAGCTCAGCTCCGAGCCGTCGACGCCGTCGTTCGACCAGGTGTGTTCGACACGGATGTCGGCGGCGGACGGCCTCCGCACGCCGAGGGCGCGGGCGAGCGCGTCGCCGCGCTCGTCGCCCGGCCGATGCGGTGTCGTGCGCTCGAGGTACGCGGGCCAGTCGGCATAGCCGGCCAGGGGACCGGAGGGGTGGGGAGCATCGACCGCACCGGCGTCGCGGGCGAGCGTGGGCGAGGTGTCCGGCGACGTCATCGTGGCTCCGATCGGGGGGAACGCTTGTGCGTCCACGTCGATAGTGTATCTTCACAGAAAGCGCTTTCTGAGCGCTCTGCATCGCTCGACGACGAAGCGATGGATGTGTCGAGGAGGACCGGATGAGCGCCATCGGCGAGCTGTCCCGGCTGCGGCGTCCCGCCGGGCGGGCTGCGCGGGAGAAACCGCGCGACACGAAGGCGGCGATGGTCTTCCTCGCTCCCTGGTTGCTCGGGCTCGTACTCGTCACCGTGTTGCCGATCGCGGCATCCCTGTACCTGTCGTTCACGAAGTACGACCTTTTCAACGCCCCCGAGTTCATCGGCATCGACAACTACGTCCGGATGGCTCAGGACCCGCGCCTCGCGGCATCCCTCGGCGTCACGTTCGTGTACGTCCTCGTCGGCGTCCCGCTCGCCATGGGCGCGGCACTCGGCATCGCTCTGCTGCTCGACAAGGGGCTGCGGGGGCTGGCGTTCTACCGCTCGATGTTCTACCTGCCCTCCCTGCTCGGCTCCTCGGTCGCGGTAGCGATCCTGTGGAAGCAGATCTTCGGCGTCGACGGGCTCGTCAACCAGTTCCTCGCGATCTTCGGCATCGAGGGTCCCGGGTGGATCTCGAACCCCGACACGGCGCTGTCGACGATCATCCTCTTGAGCGTGTGGGGCTTCGGTGCGCCGATGGTCATCTTCCTCGCCGGTCTGAGACAGATCCCGGTGATGTACTACGAGGCCGCCGCGATGGACGGCGCGGGATCCGTCCGCCAGTTCTTCTCGATCACGCTGCCGCTGCTCAGTCCGATCGTCTTCTTCAACCTCGTCCTGTCGATGATCGGAGCGTTCCAGGCCTTCACCCAGGCGTTCATCATCTCGAACGGATCGGGCGGACCGTCCGACTCGACGCTCTTCTACACGCTGTACCTCTACCAGAAGGGGTTCACGGCGTTCGACATGGGCTACGCCTCGGCCATGGCCTGGCTGCTGGTGGCCATCATCGCGGGCTTCACCGCCGTGAACTTCGCTCTCTCCAAGCTGTGGGTGTTCTATGACGACTGAACTGATCACGACCGCCGACCGCAAGGACGCCCGCGAGCGCCAGCGGGCGCGGCGGCGCGAGGAGCTGGGCCTCGGTCGGCGGAGCCGGGCGGGCGCACTCGCACGGCACGTCTTCCTCATCGCGACCTCGCTGCTGATGCTCTACCCGCTGCTGTGGATGATCGTCAGCTCGCTGCGGCCCAACGACGAGATCTTCCGGCTGCCGGGCCTATGGCCGCTGTCCTTCGAGGTCGACAACTACATCGAGGGGTGGAACGCCCTCTCGCCCTCGTTCGGCACCTACCTGTGGAACTCGCTCGTCGTCGTCGCGGGGTCGATCATCGGCAATCTCGTGTCGTGCACGATGGCCGCCTACGCCTTCGCTCGCCTGAACTTCCACTTCAAGCGCACGCTCTTCGCGATCATGCTCGTGACGATCATGCTGCCCGTGCACATCGTCATCGTGCCGCAGTACATCATGTTCAGTCAGCTCGGACTCGTGAACACCTTCTGGCCGCTCATCCTGCCGAAAGCGCTCGCGACCGACGCGTTCTTCATCTTCTTGATGGTGCAGTTCATCCGCGGCATCCCGCGCGAGCTCGACGAGGCGGCGCGCATCGACGGCGCCGGGCACGCCCGCATCTTCCTGCAGATCCTGCTGCCGATGATGACTCCGGCCCTCGCGACGACCGCGATCTTCACCTTCGTCTGGGTGTGGAACGACTTCTTCGGGGCGCTGATCTACCTGAACAACCCCGACCTCTTCACCGTGCCGCTCGCGCTCCGCCAGTTCATGTCGGCGCAGGGGGCCTCGAACTTCGGCGGCATGTTCGCGATGTCGGTGGTCTCGCTCGTACCGGTCTTCCTGGCCTTCCTCTTCGGTCAGCGCTTCCTCATCCGCGGCATCGCCACGACCGGCATCAAGTAGGCGGCGACCGGCGCCGGCGCTGGCGCCGGCTCGGGCGCCGAGCGCTCCGGCTCAGGCCAGGAGCGCTCCGACCTCCGCGTCGGTCAGGCGGCCGTCGGCCACGAGCAGCCGGTACGCCCGACGGACCGGGGCGTCGGGGGATGCCGCGACCGCGCGGTCCCAGGCGAGGGCCGCGCCGATGCCGGGGTACCCCGCCACCCGGACGAACCACGGATCGGCGGCCGAGGCGTCGTCGGCGGGGGCCAGCGCGACGGTCGCCTCTGCCGGCCGGCCATCGGTCGGATCGGCGAAGGCCGCCGACCACGCGAGCCACGGCGCGACCGTCCCGTGCACTGCTTCCTCGCCGCGAGCCGACGGTGTGCGCACGTCGATGTCGGCACAGGCGGGAAGCCGCCAGGCGAGCCCGCCGTAGCCGCCTCCGATGCGCCCGTTGCTCCCGGGTCCGCCGAGCATCACGGTGCGATCGCCCGCCGGCGCCAGCTCGAACGACAGCGCGATCACGGCGGATCGGTCGTCTCGGTGCATCACCCGCAGCTCGCGACGCTCGCGCACCACGACTCCGCCGTCCGGGCCGATCCAGCGCATGTCGAGAACCGCGCCGTCGGCGAGGTGCTCGACGCGAACGATCTCGATGCGGCCGTGGTCGTCTCGCCAGATGTAGTCCTCACCCGGCGTGTAGGTGCGGCCGCCCCAGAAGTTGGTGCCGTCGACATCCTGCAGCGCGACGCTGACGCCGAGGTGCCAGTCGTGATCGGCGGGGTGGTGATCGGTGACGACCACGCCACCCGGGGTGCGGATCGGATGCAGGTAGGGTCGCGGGCTCGACGAGCGTGCGGTACCTGCGCCGTCGACAAGCTCGGCCAGCGGCGATCCGGTGCTGGGCAGCGTCAGCACGACCTCGTGAACCGTGCGCCGCGCCCAGGGGAGGTGCAACTCGGCGAAGGTCGCCTCGGCGTCGACGGCGCGGACGACCGCGTCCTCGATGCCGTCGACGACGAGCCGCCGGGCCGGGCCCTCGCCGCGCGGGCTGACGAACGCGGGGTCGATCTCGTGCGGTGCGGTGCGCCCGACGGCGTCGATGACCGCGACGAACGCGCCGGACGCCGCCAGGGGCGACAGCAGGGTGACGCCTTCGTCGCGGTGGTCGAGGAGGTTCTCGAACAGGTCGTCGCGCTCGAAGCGCTCACTGCGGCCATCGATCTCGACGACGTCCTCCGTGTAGAAGAAGCGTGCGGAGCGGCGGCGCCCGTGCACCTCGACATAGGGGTCGACCTGCTCGTCCGCGCACAGCGTGAGCCCGGCGGTGACACGGATGCCGCGGGTCGTCGACACGCGCAGCAGGCTCGTGTCATCGCCCTCGATGGCATTGGCACGGTAGAGGTCTGCGGTGACCTGTGTGATGTCGGCGACAGCTGTCGTTCCGGCGATCGCGAGGGCGGTGGCGGTCGCGTGGGCGAGCGGGTTGGTCGTGACCCCGTCGACGACGGCGACGCCGTCGAGCTCGCGGCGCCCGGCCCACCGGCTGCGCTCCCAGTACGCGCGGTCGCGTGCCCAGAGTCCGACCGCCCCGATCGCCCGGATGGGCCCGAGGTCGAAGCGGTCCTCGGCGAAGGCTCGAAGCGCACGCGATCCGAGGCTCTGGAAGCCCACCTGCACCCGCGCGCCCGAGGTTGCGGCGGCCTCCTGGAGCACGCGGAGGTCGGCGAGCGCCAGCACCGGCGGCTTCTCGAGGTAGAGGTCGATGCCGCGGCCCACGACCGTGCGCGCGAGCTCGAGGTGGGTGTGGAGCGGGGTCGCCACGATGACGACGTCGATGTCGTCGGTCGCGGCGAGCAGGGCCGGCAGGTCGGGGAAGACGCGCGTGTGCTCGGGCAGGGCGCCCGGTGCCGGCGGGCGGGGGTCGGCTGCCGCGACGAGCCGCACGCGATCGCCCAGGCGGCGGAGGTTGTCGAGGTGCACGGTTCCGTAGCCGTGGACGCCGACGAGGGCGATGGTGGTGGTGCGTGGCATCCGTTTCTCCTGACGTCGCTCCCATCATGACAGCAAGCGCTTTCCCGTGCGCATCCCGGATAACGCAGGGGTCTCACGGAGGATGCGGTGGCGCGACACCCTACGGTAGGGCGCGCGGGGCGTCGATGGGGAGTGCTGTCCGCGACGGGCGGGCGTGGCGCGCGTTAGCGTCGAGGCACACCGATCCGAGGAGAACCGCCATGGCATCACCCGCATCCCGTCTTCCGCGCACGCGGCTGCACGCCGGCCTCGTCGTCGCGGCCCTCGGACTCGCCGCGCTGACGGGCTGCTCGCCGGCGGGGGATCAGAGCGGAGCGGCCTCGAGCGCCGCGCCCGAGACCACCGCGGCCTCACCGTCACCGTCGACGTCGGCGCCCGCTGCGGCATCCGGTTCCCTCGACCGGGCCGAGCTCGCCGACCTGTTCAGCGGCATCCAGTTCCGCCCGGCCCAGTACGACACGATCGCCGCGATGCTCGAGTCGATCTACCCCGGGCTGACGGTCTCGGATGCCGCGTGTCTCGCTCCCTTCGGTGCCGGGTGGGAATCGGCGGGCGATGCCGTCGAATGGGGCACGAGCAACGATCGGTCGATGACGGCGGTCGTGGCGTCAGCGGCCGACGAGGCGGCTGCCGAGGCGCTCGTGGCCCAGGCCGACGACGCGATCGCGCGCTGCGCAGACGGTCAGGAGCTCTTCGCCATGCAGGGCGTTCCGGTGACGACCTCGGTCGAGCCGTTCGAGCTCGCCGTGACGGGGGCGGACGACGTGCAGGGGTGGCGGGTGACCGGAGACGTCGGCGGGTCGCCCTTCGCCCTCGTCGGCGCGACGGTGCGCACCGGGCAGAACGTGCTCGCCCTCGTGGGCTGGGATCCCGAGACGAGCGCGGACTACGTGCCGCAGGCGACGCAGCTGTTCGTCGACCGGATCGCGCAGGCGGCCGGCTGATCCGCGCCGAGGGGTTTGCGGCAGCGCGACCTGCGCCTAGCATGGACGCGTGACTCGGAAACCGCTTTCCCGTCCCGCGGACCTGATCGACGGCGCTCGTCCGGCACGATCCGTCCTGCGGCTGCTCGCGCGGCGTCCTGGGCGCATGGGCGTCGCGATCGGCGCCTTCGCGTTGAAAGAGATCCCGATGTGGTTCCTGCCGGTCATCACGGCGGCGATCATTGACATCGTCGCGAGCGGGGGAGAGGTCAGCGCGGTCATCGGGTGGTTCCTGCTCGCCGCGGCCCTGCTGCTGCAGAACTACCCGAACCACATCCTCTACACGCGCAGCTTCATGACCGTCGTGCGCGACACCGGCGCCGACCTGCGCAACGCGCTCGCCGCGCGGCTGCAGAGCCTGTCGATCGGATATCACTCCCGCGTCAGCTCGTCGATCGTGCAGACCAAGGTCGTGCGCGATGTCGAGAACGTCGAGCTCATGCTGCAGCAGGTCACGCACCCGCTGCTCTCGGCGACGATGGTCATGATCGGCGCCCTCACGATGACCGCGATCGCGGTGCCCCAGTTCCTGCCGGTCTACGCCCTCGCGGTGCCGATCGCGATCGGCATCCGGTACGGCATGCGAAACCGGTCGCGCGAGCGCAACGCCGTCTTCCGGCGCGAGGTCGAGGTGTTCTCGGCACGGGTGGGCGAGATGGCCTCGCTCATCCCGGTCACGCGTGCGCACGGCCTCGAGGAGACGGCCGTCACCCGCGTCTCGCGCGGCGCCGAGGGGGTGAGGCGCGCGGGGCTGCACCTCGACATGCTGAACGGCCACGTCGCCTCGATCTCGTGGGTGGCGATGCAGCTGCTCGGCGTCGGATGCCTCGTGCTCGCCGCGGTGTTCTCGCTCACCGGCATCCTGCCGATCTCTCCCGGAGAGGTCGTGCTGCTCTCGACATACTTCACGCTGCTCACGCAGGGGCTCACGCAGCTGCTCATGCTCATCCCGGTCGGGGCGCGCGGACTCGAATCGGTGCGCTCGATCGCCGAGGTGCTGCAGGAGCCCGACCTCGAGCAGAACGAGGGCAAGCGCCGCGTGGATCGTGTCGTCGGCGACATCCGCCTCGAGCGAGCCGGCCACCGCTACGCGGGGGCGAGCGACGACGCGCTGCACGAGATCGACCTGCACATCCCCGCGGGCCGCACCTACGCATTCGTCGGCTCGTCGGGGTCGGGGAAGTCCACGCTGCTCAACCTCGTGCTCGGGTTCGTGCGTGCGACGAGCGGGCGCCTGACGATCGACGGGTCCGATGTGCAGGAACTCGACCTGCGCTCGGTGCGCCGCGCCGTGTCGGTCGTGCCGCAGGAGTCGGTGCTCTTCGAGGGCACGATCCGCGAGAACGTCGCCTACGGGCTGCCGGACGTCAGCGACGAGCGCATCGAGCGGGCGCTGCGCGACGCCAACGCGTGGGAGTTCGTCAGCGACCAGCCGGACGGCTGGGACACCGTGGTCGGCGAGCGGGGAGCGCGCCTGTCGGGCGGGCAGCGGCAGCGGCTCGCGATCGCGCGTGCGCTCGTCCGCGACCCCCGCATCCTGCTGCTGGATGAGGCGACCTCGGCGCTGGATCCCGAGTCGGAGGAGCTCGTGAAAGAAGCCCTCGCGCGGCTCATGACCGGCCGCACGACCCTCGTCGTCGCTCACCGTCTCTCGACGATCCGTCAGGCCGACCGCATCGTCGTCCTCGAGCGCGGGCGCATCGTCGAGCAGGGCTCGCATGACGACCTGCTGGCCGCCGCAGGCCGCTACGCCCACCTCCACGCGACCCAGTCCTGACCCCCACCGCTCCGTCGACTCGCCAGGACATGCGGATGCCGGCGCCCCCGCATCCGCAGTTCGTGGCGAGTCGACGGGTTCACGACAGGAGAACTCATGCTCAGGGAGATCTACCGCGACCCCGTGTACGACGGGGCGACCGATCCGGTCGTCGTCATCGAGCCGGGCGGCGGATGGTGGATGTTCTACACGCAGCGACGGGCGACGCATCCCGACCCCGGGCCGGGCGTCTCGTGGGTGCACGGCTCGCGCATCGGCGTCGCTCGATCGCGCGACGGGGTCGATTGGCACTACGCGGGCACGCTCGAACCGGATGGCGGCGGGCTCGGACTGACCGCCGGGCCGCCCCCGGCAGACGTCGACCGCACGCACTGGGCTCCCGAGGTCGTCTTCGACGGCACCGGATGGCGGATGTACCTCACCGAGATCGACGGCGTGCCCGACCGCTGGCCGGGGCACGCCCGCACGATCGTCGCGTACCGCTCGTCCGACCTGGTGTCGTGGCACCGGCTCGGACCACTCGATCTCGCGAGCGACCGCGTCATCGACGCCGGCGTCGCCCGGGGCCCCGACGCGAGATGGCGGCTCTGGTACAAGGACGAGGCTTCCGAGTCGATCACCCGCGTCGCCGTGTCGGACGATCTCGAGTCGTGGAGCGACGGCGGCATCGCGATCGACGGACGTCCGCACGAGGGCCCCAGCGCCTTCGAGCTCGACGGGAGATGGTGGATGATCGTCGACGAGTGGCGGGGGATGGGCGTCTTCGTCTCGGACGACACCGTCCACTGGGTGCGACAGGGCGGCCCCGACGACGTCGTGCTCGGTGCCGGCGCGGTGCCCGGCCGGGGCTTCGGGCACCACGGCGCCCCGGTCCGCGACGGTGACACGCTCTGGTACTACTTCTTCGCGCAGCCGGCCACCACTCCGGATGCCGGTGGCGACGGGGCTGCGGCGGCCGACGTCGAAGCCCGCCGGTGCGCCGTCTACCGGGTGCGGCTGCGTGTCGACGCGGGCCGCCTGGTGTGCGAGGCTGAGTCGTCGCACTGAGACCGGTAACAGTCGCGGGATCACGGGTCGGAATCGGTTCCCCCGAGTTTCTTGCGAAACGTTTCATCGCGTAGTACCGTTGCCGGCAAGCGCTTTCCCGAACGCGGGGCGGCGCGCACCTGCACACACGGACAATGGACGTTCGCGCGCACCGAGACGACGACGTTCGGCAGAGAGGACAATGATGTTCAGCAGAAAGCGGGCACTGGCAACGGTCGCCATCGCGACGGGCGCAGCGCTCACCCTGGCGGGCTGCGCCGGCGGCGCCACGCCGGCCGCCGACGCGACTTTCGACCCCGACGAGAAAGTCACCCTGAACCTGGCGTTCTGGGGCAACGACGTTCGCGCGCAGCTCTACAACGAGGCCATCGAGGCGTTCAACGAGGAATACCCGAACATCACGGTCAACGCGACCTTCCTGACCTTCCCGGAGTTCTGGGAGAAGCGTCAGACCGAGGCCGCGGGCGGTGGGCTTCCGGATGTCATGCAGTTCGACTACTCGTACCTGCGCCAGTACTCCGAGAACAACCTCCTGCTCGACCTCGAGCCCTATCTCGGCGACATCATCGAGACCGACGCGCTCCCGCAGAACATCCTCGACATCGGCGTCGTCGGCGACACGACCTACGGCATCGCGACCTCGACGAACGCCTGGGGCATGTTCACCAACCCGAAGCTGCTCGAGCAGGCGGGCGTGGCGGACTTCGCCGGCGGGTCGTGGGACGACTACTCCGAGTGGATCGCGAGCGTCACCGACGCGTCGGGCGGTGCGTACTGGGGCGGCACGGACTACACCGGCCGCATCCAGAACTTCGAGCTGCAGCTGCGCTCCGAGGGCTCGCAGCTGTTCGACGAGGACGGCGAGCCCGGCTTCGACAAAGAGCGACTCACCGAGTTCTGGGAGGACGGCGCCGAGCTCCGCGAGAGCGGTGCTGTCATCGGGCAGCAGCGCCTCGAAGAGGCCCTGCCGCTCTCGGGCTTCGACGCCGCGCTGACGGCGAGCGAGCTGACGTGGGACAACTTCGGCGGCGGGTACCTCGGCAACCTCGGCGAGGGCTACACCGAGCTCGGCCTCGTCGCCCCGCCGGTCACGAAGGAGGGTGCGAAGGACCTGTACCTCAAGCCCTCGATGCTCCACACGATCTCGGCGAAGACCGAGCACCCCGCCGCCGCGGCGACGCTCGTGAACTTCCTCGTCAACTCGCCCCAGTCGGGTGAGATCTTCGGCACGAATCGCGGGCTCCCCGCCTCGCAGACCGCGCTCGACGCGGCCGACCTCGACCCGCTGAGCCAGCAGGTCAAGGAGTACGAGGAATCGATCGCCGACCGCCTGGGCGACGCCCCGCCGGTGCCGATCGTCGGCTACGGCACGATCGAGGAGGAGTTCCGCAAGCTCGGCACCGAGCTGGCCTTCGGCACCATCACCGTCGACGACGCCGTCGACCGCTTCTTCTCGCAGATGGACATCACCCTCAACGGATGACCCGTTGCCGCGGGCCGGCGCGCAGCGCCGGCCCGCGGGCCCGCATCCTCCCCGCATCCTCAGGAGCATCGTGACCACTACCGCCACACGGGTGATCGTCACCAAGGAGTCGCCGCGCCGCGGCCTCGTCCGGAAGCAGCGCCCCGAACACCTCGATCGCCCCGGCGCCCGCAAGCGCGCGGCCCGCGAGACCATCGCGGGGTACGGCTTCCTCCTGCCGTGGCTCGTCGGGTTCTTCGGGCTCACGCTCGTGCCGATGGCGTACTCGCTGTACCTGTCGTTCACGAGCTACAACATCTTCGCGCCGCCCAAGTGGATCGGCCTCGACAACTACATCCGGCTCTTCACCAACGACCCGAGCTTCATGCAGTCGGCGCAGATCACCTTGATCTACGTGCTGGTCGGCACGCCGATCTCGCTCATCGCGGCGCTGCTGATCGCCCTGCTGCTGAACTACCGCGACAAGGGTGCCGCCTTCTTCCGCTCGGCCTTCTACGCTCCCTCGCTCATCGGCGCCTCGGTCTCGGTCGCGATCGTGTGGCGCGCCATGTTCGCCACGAACGGTCCCGTCGACAACGGCCTGAACGTCTTCGGCATCGACCTCGGCGGCTGGATCGGAAACCCCGGCCTCATCCTGCCCATGATGATCCTCCTCGCCGTCTGGCAGTTCGGCGCCACGATGGTCATCTTCCTCGCCGGCCTCAAGCAGATCCCGAAGGAGCTGTACGAGGCGGCCGAGATGGACGGCGCCAACGCCCTGCGCCGCTTCCGCGCCGTGACGGTGCCGATGCTCTCGCCCGTCATCTTCTTCAACCTGCTGCTCGGCCTCATCGGAGCGTTCCAGGTCTTCGGGTCGGCCTACATCATCTCCAACGGCACCGGCGGCCCCGCCGGGATGACGAACTTCATCACGGTCTACCTCTACAAGACCGGTTTCGCCGACGGCCGCATGGGCTACGCCGCTGCGATCGCGTGGGTCCTGCTCGTCGTCGTCGCCATCATCGCCCTCATCCTCTTCCGCACCCAGAAGTCGTGGGTGCACTACTCGGGAGACAACCGATGACCACGTCACCCACCTCACCGCTCACGAGCGAGGCCATCTTCGCCGAGCAGCAGACCACGCCGATGCCGCCCGCCCGGCGCCGCGTGAAGCGCAAGACCTGGCAGACGATCGTCTGGTTCGCCGTCCTCATCGTCATCACCGCGGTCGTGCTCTACCCGCTGGTCTGGCTGCTGCTGTCGACCTTCAAGCCCAACAGCGAATTCGGCCAGAACATGGGCCTGCTGCCGAACGCGCCGACGATCGACAACTACATCAAGGTCGCCGAGGGCATCGCCGGCGTCCCGATGTGGCGGTTCTTCGCCAACTCGCTGCTGATCGCCGGCGTCTCGGTCATCGGAACGGTGCTCTCGTCGGCGCTCGCGGCCTACGCCTTCGCCCGCCTGCAGTTCAAGGGCCTCGGCATCCTGTTCGCCGCCATGATCGGCACGCTGCTTCTGCCGTTCCACGTCGTGATCATCCCGCAGTACATCATCTTCAACAATCTCGGGATGGTCGACACCTACTGGCCGCTGCTGCTGCCGAAGTTCCTCGCGACCGAGGCGTTCTTCGTCTTCCTCCTGGTGCAGTTCATCCGGCAGATGCCGCGCGACATGGACGAGGCCGCGAAGATCGACGGCGCGGGGCACCTCCGCATCTTCTGGTCGATCATCCTCCCGCTCATCAAGCCGGCGCTCATCACGTGCGCGATCTTCAGCTTCATCTGGGCGTGGAACGACTTCCTCGGGCCGCTGCTGTACCTCACGAGCCCCGAGAACTACCCGCTGCCGATCGCGCTCCGCCTCTACAACGACCAGACCTCGTCGAGCGACTACGGGGCGACGGTGACGGCTTCGTTCATCGCGCTGGTGCCGATCCTGCTGTTCTTCATCGTCTTCCAGAAGTTCCTGGTCGACGGCGTGGCCACGCAGGGTCTGAAGGGCTAGCGATGTCGACCGACGAGCGTCCGCGCACGCGGCGCGAACAGCGCGCAGCGGTGAGGGCCGACCGCTCCGGCAGCGGTCCGACTCTCGACGCGCGCCCGCAGCTGCGGCATCCGGGTGCTGCCGGGGCGTTCGCCCTGCTCGGCGAGGTGCTGCTGATCGGGCTCCTCATCGGCGTCGTCTCGCTCGCCGTCGTCACCCTTCCGATCGCGCTCGCGGCCGGAGTGCGGCACCTGCGACGCTATGTCGCCGCTGACGACTCGAGGCTCGCCCTGTTCTGGGCGGACGTGCGTGCCGGTCTGTTGCCGGGCGCGGTCGCCGGGCTCGTGACCGTCGTCGCGGCGCTCATCCTGCTGCTCGACATCGACCTGGCCCGATCGGGCTTCCTCCCGGGCGGTGCCGTCGTCGAGGCGGTCGGCTGGGCGGGACTCGCGGCGCTCGCCGTCGCGCTGCTCCTCGCCGCCGGGGCCTGGAGCCCCGCACTCGGCTGGCGGGGCGCGATCCGATCGATCCCGGATGCCGCCCGCGGCGACCTCGTCGGGACCCTGTACCTCCTCGCCACGGCCGCCTTCGTCGTCGTGGTCACCTGGGCGCTGCCGCCCCTGTTCGTCGCCGGCATCGGCTGCGCCGCGCTCGCGGTCGTGGCGATCCCCGCCCGGCCCCGCCGCACCTGAGACCCGTCCCCCCGGGCCCGCTCCCGATGAAAGGACTCCCATGAAGGCCACCCGCCTGCTCGCAACCGTCGGCATCGTCGCCGCCGGTGCGCTGGCACTGACCGGATGCGGCGGTGCGCAGACGCCGCCCGCAGCCGCATTCGACCCCGACGAGAAGGTCACGCTGACTTACGCGTTCTGGGGCAACGACGATCGGGCGAAGCGCTATGACGAGCTGATCGCGGCGTTCAACGAGGAATACCCGAACATCACCGTCAACGTCAGCTTCACCGACTTCCCGAGCTACTGGGAGAAGCGGCAGACCGAGGCCGCGGGCGGGGGGCTGCCCGATGTCTTCCAGTTCTCCGACAGCTACCTGCGCCAGTACGGCGAGTCGGGCAACCTGCTCGATCTCGCGCAGGTCGCCGACCAGATCGACATGTCCACGTTCGACGAGGGGCTGCTCGGCACCGGAGCGCTGGGCGGCACGCAGTACTCGCTGCCGACCGGATACAGCCTGTGGGCGAACTTCGTCAACGACGACCTCGTCGCGCAGGCCGGGGTCGCGGCGCCCGAAGGCGGCACCGATTTCGCCGAGTTCGACGAGTGGATGGCCGAGGTCACCGAGAAGACCGGCGGCGCCGTCTACGGCGGCACGGACTACACCCAGCGCATCCAGGCGTTCGAGCTGGTGCTCCGGGCAGACGGCGGCAACCTGTACACCGACGACGGGGAGCTCGGGTTCACGAAGGACCAGCTGCGCGAGTTCTGGGAGAGCGGCGCGGGCCTGCGCGACGGTGTCGCGGTGCCGCAGCAGCGACTCGAGGAGCTCTCGCCCAAGTCGGGCTTCGGGGCCGCGCTGACCGCCAGCGAGATGAGCTGGAGCAACTTCCTCGGCGGCTATCTCGCCGACTCGGGCGCCTCGTCGATCTCGATCGTCGCGCCGCCGACGGCGAAGGAGGGCTCGAAGGACCTCTATCGCCAGGCCGGCCTGCAGGTCGCGATCTCTGCCAAGACCGAGCACCCGCAGGCAGCCGCACTGTTCCTCGACTTCGTCGTGAACTCCGAGGCGGCTGGTCAGATCTTCGGCACGACGCTCGGCTTCCCGGCATCGAGCTCGAAGCTCGCGGGCGCGACGCTCGAGGGCGCCGACAAGCAGGTCGCCGACTACATCGAGTCGGCCGCCGATCGCATCGGGGATGCCCCGCCCGTGCCCGTCGCCGGATACGGCTCGCTCGAGCAGACGTTCTGGGAGCTCGGCAAGTCGCTCGGGCTCGGAACCACGTCGGTGGACCAGGCTGTTGACCAGTTCTTCTCCGAAGCCGAGGTCGTGCTCGGCTGAGGAAGACCGCCACGTCGGGGATGCCGCGCGCGGAAGCGCGGCATCCCCGCTGACCCAAGGAATGACATGACGCCGACGAACGCCGCCATCGACCCCCGTTTCGAGATCTCCCGCATCGATCGCCGCATCTTCGGCGGCTTCGTCGAGCATCTCGGCCGCCACATCTACGACGGCATCCACGAACCGGGTCATCCGTCCGCGGATGCCGACGGTTTCCGGTCGGATGTCGTCGAGCTCGTCCGCGAGCTCGGGGTGTCGACCATCCGCTATCCCGGCGGCAACTTCGTCTCGGGATACCGGTGGGAGGACGGTGTCGGGCCGCGCGAGGAGCGGCCGCGACGTCTCGACCTCGCGTGGCACTCCACGGAGACCAACGAGGTGGGCCTGCACGAGTTCGCGCGCTGGCTCGAGCTCGTGGGCAGCGATCTCATGCTCGCCGTCAACCTCGGAACGCGGGGCACGCAGGAGGCGATCGACCTGCTCGAGTACGTCAACGCCGACGCCGACACCGCGTGGACCCGACAGCGCGTCGCGAACGGGCGGCGCGACCCGTTCGGCGTGCGGATGTGGTGTCTCGGCAACGAGATGGACGGCCCCTGGCAGCTGGGTCATCGCAACGCCGACGACTACGGCAAGCTCGCCTCGCGCACGGCCAAGGCGATGCGGATGCTCGATCCCGACGTCGAGCTCGTGGTCTGCGGCTCGTCGGGCAGCGGCATGCCGACGTTCGGGTCGTGGGAGCGCACGGTGCTCGAGCACACGTTCGACGACGTCGATTTCATCTCGTGCCACTCCTACTACCAGGAGCGCTTCGGCGACGCGCAGGAGTTCCTCGCGTCGGGCGTCGACATGTCGCGCTTCATCGAGTCGGTGGTCGCCATCGCCGACGCGGTCGCGGCGACGAAGAAGAGCGACAAGCGCATCATGATCTCCTTCGACGAGTGGAACGTCTGGTACCTCCACAACGACGAGGGAGGTCAGGACGACAAGCCGCGCGAGCCCGGCTGGCCCGTCGCGCCGCGCTTGCTGGAAGACCAGTACCACGCGCTGGATGCGGTCGTGTTCGGCGACCTGCTCATCACGCTGCTCCAGCACAGCGACCGCGTGCGATCGGCCTCGCTCGCGCAGCTCGTGAACGTCATCGCCCCGGTCATGACCGAGCCCGGGGGTCCGGCATGGCGCCAGACGACGTTCTATCCGTTCTCGCTCACCTCGCGTCTTGCGGGGGAGCGAGCGGTGTCGGTGCCCGTCACGTCGGGTTCGTTCGAGAGCGAGCGCTTCGGCACCGTTTCGAACGTCAACGCGGTGGCCACCGTGGATGAGGGCGGCACGTCGCTGTTCGTCGTGAACCGATCGACGGTCGACGCGGAGGACCTGCGCATCGACGTGTCGGCACTCGGGGCCGCGCGGGATGCAGCGGTGTCGATCGTCGAATCGCACCTGCTGCACGACGACGACCGTTATGCCGCGAACACCCTCGACGACCCCGACCGGGTCGGCGTGGTGCCGGTGCCGGGAATCGCGGTCGAGGACGGCATCCTCTCGCTGTCCCTGCCCCCGATCTCGTGGGCGGCCATCCGGCTCGGCTGACCCGACGCAGCGTCCGCGCGCGCAGGCTTGCGCCCGCGGACGGCCGCCCTCTACAGTATGGGAAAGCGCTTACCACCTCACCGGTGAGCGGACGAAGCAAAGGAACGCCCGTGTCAGAGACGACCACCCTCAGCCCCGCGCCGGAGACGGCGACCGCCCCGCAGGTCCGCGAGATCGGCATCATCATGAACGGCGTCTCGGGCCGGATGGGCTACCGTCAGCACCTCGTCCGCTCGATCCTCGCGATCCGCGACCAGGGCGGCATCGAGCTTCCGGACGGGACCAAGGTCACCGTCAAGCCGCTCCTCGTCGGACGCAGCGAGGCGAAGCTCGCCGACCTCGCCGCCAAGCACGGCATCGAGGACTACACGACCGACCTCGACGCCGCCCTCGCCGATCCGCGCTGGGAGATCTACGCCGACTTCCTCGTCACGAAGGCCCGCGCGTCGGCGCTGCGCAAGGCGATCGCCGCCGGCAAGACGATCTACACCGAGAAGCCCACCGCCGAGTCGGTCGACGAGGCGCTCGAGCTCGCGAAGCTCGCCGCCGAGGCGGGGGTGAAGACCGGTGTCGTGCACGACAAGCTCTACCTCCCGGGCCTGCAGAAGCTGAAGCGCCTCATCGACTCGGGCTTCTTCGGCCGCATCCTCTCGGTGCGCGGCGAGTTCGGCTACTGGGTGTTCGAGGGCGACTGGCAGCCCGCGCAGCGCCCGAGCTGGAACTACCGTGCCGAAGACGGCGGCGGCATCATCGTCGACATGTTCCCGCACTGGAACTACGTGCTCGAGAACCTCTTCGGCGACGTCAAGACCGTCTACGCCCAGGCGGCCGTGCACATCGCCGACCGCTGGGACGAGAACGGCGAGCACTACACCGCCACGGCGGAGGATGCCGCCTACGGCGTCTTCGAGCTCGAGGGCGGCATCGTCGCGCAGATCAACTCGTCGTGGACGGTGCGCGTCAACCGCGACGAGCTCGTCGAGTTCCACGTCGACGGGACGCACGGCTCCGCCGTCGTGGGTCTGTTCGGCGCGAAGATCCAGCCGCGCAACGCGACCCCGAAGCCCGTGTGGAACCCCGACCTCGAAGACACGCACGATTACGACGCCGACTGGCAGAACGTGCCCACCAATGACGTCTTCCTCAACGGCTTCCGTCAGCAGTGGGAGGAGTTCCTCACCTCGTACGCGACCGAGACTCCCTACGAGTTCGACCTCCTCGCCGGTGCCCGCGGAGTGCAGCTCGCCGAAGCCGGCCTGCAGTCGAGCCGCGAGGGCCGCAAGGTCGAGCTTCCGGCTCTGAGCATCTGAGCGCCGCACGATGACCGACCTCACCCTCCTCGGCGCCGACGGCGCCGTCACCTCCGTTCCGCTGAACGATGCGCCCGGGTTCGCCCGGCCGGAGACGCCGCTGCGCAGCCGGGTCGCGTACGCGGCGGCCCACGTGGTTCCCGTCGTCTCGGCCGACAACACCCCGGGCCAGCCGGCTCAGATCGACTGGGACGCCACGCTCGGCTTCCGCCGCGCCGTCTACTCCTGGGGTCTCGGCGTGGCCGACGCGATGGACACCGCGCAGCGGAACATGGGGCTCGACGCCGCCGCGACGCGCGAGCTCATCGCCCGATCGGCCGAGGTCGCGCGCGAGGAGGGCGGCTCGGTCGTCGTCGGCGTCAACACCGATCACGTCGACGATGAGCACATCTCGCTCGATCAGGTCATCGACGCCTACAAGAGCCAGCTCGCGTTCACCGAGGAGCAGGGTGCGGGTCCGGTGCTCATGGCGTCGCGGCACCTCGCCCGCGCGGCATCTTCCGCCGACGACTACCGCCGGGTGTACCGCGAGGTGCTGGCCGCGGCATCCGGTCCGGTGGTCCTGCACTGGCTCGGCACCGCCTTCGACCCGATCCTCGCGGGCTACTTCGGCTCGCCCGATTGGCGCGCGGCATCCGACGTCCTCGTCGAGGTCATCGAAGAGAACGCCGACAGGGTCGCGGGCGTGAAGATGAGCCTGCTCGACGCCGCGTCCGAGGTGTCGGTGCGCGAGCGGCTGCCCGAGGGCGTGCGGATGTTCACCGGCGACGACTTCAACTACGTCGGCCTCATCGGCGGCGCAGACGTGCCCCGGGCGACCCAGCCCGAGCGCGACCCCGCCTCGGCGCGGCAGCATTCCGACGCGCTGCTCGGCGCCTTCGCGGCGATCACTCCGGTCGCCTCCGCCGCCATTCAGGCGCTGGACGCGGGCGACGCCGACCGCTACCTCGCGATCCTGGGGCCGACGGAAGAGCTCAGCCGGCAGGTCTTCGCGGCCCCGACGTTCTACTACAAGACCGGCGTGGCCTTCCTGTCGTGGCTCAACGGCCATCAGGCTGCGTTCCAGATGGTCGGCGGACTGCACTCGGCGCGCAGCCTGCCGCACCTCTCGCGGATCGTCGAGCTCGCGAACGCGTCGCAAGCTCTCGAACAGCCGGAACTGGCCGCGGACCGCTGGCACGCGATGCTGCGTCTGAACGGAGTCCGGGCATGAGCGTCGTCGACCCGCGCCTGTCGATCAACCAGGCCACGATCAAGTACGCCGACCTCGCGACCGCGCTGCGGGTCACCGCGGATGCCGGGATCGAGGCGATCGGCCTGTGGCGCGAGCCCGTGCAGGAGGTCGGTCTGACCACGGCCGCCGCCATGCTGACGGACTCGGGCCTGCGGTTCACCACACACTGCCGGGCGGGCTTCTTCACGATGCCGGAGGGTCCCGCCCGGCGCTCCTCGATCGACGACAACCGGGTCGCGATCGACGAGGCCGCCGCGCTCGCCGTCGCCGGTGCCCCCGGCTCGACGGCGATCCTCGTGCTGGTCGCGGGCGGCCTTCCCGAGGGGTCGCGCGACATCGTCGGCGCCCGGGAGCGGGTACGCGATGCGATCGGCGAGCTCGCCCCCCACGCGAAAGCGGCGGGGGTGACGCTGGCGATCGAGCCGCTGCATCCGATGTTCGCCTCCGACCGCTGCGTCGTCTCCACGCTCGGCCAGGCGCTCGACATCGCTGCCGATTTCGAGCCCGAGGTCGTCGGCGCCACCGTCGACACGTTCCACATCTTCTGGGACCCCGACGTCCTGCCCGCCATCGAGCGGGCCGGGCGCGAGGGGCGCATCGCGACGTACCAGGTGTGCGACTGGCGAACGCCGCTGCCCGAGGATGTCCTGCTCAGCCGCCACTACCCGGGCGACGGGGTCATCGACTTCGCATCGCTGACCCGGGCCGTCGAGGCGACGGGATACGACCGCGACATCGAGGTCGAGATCTTCAACGCCGACATCTGGGCCGCGGATCCCGCCGAGGTCGTGCGCCGCACCGCCGAGGCCTTCGGTGGGGCCGTGACGCCGCACCTCTCGGGCGCGCGGACCCCCACCGCATAGACTCGGCTCGTGGGACAGACGGGGATGTCGCCGCGTGGCTCGGCCACGCTGCACGATGTGGCGAGAGAAGCCGGGGTGTCGCTCGCGACCGCCTCGCGAGCGCTGAACGGCTCGACCCGCAAGGTCGCCGATGCGTACCGCGAACGCGTCGAGCAGGCCGCGGCCCGGCTCGGCTACACGGCCAACCTGTCGGCCCAGGCGACCGCTCGCGGCACGTCGGCGATCGTCGCGCTGCTCGTGGCCGACATCGCCGACCCGTACTTCGGACAGCTCGCGGCGGGCGTCGCGCGAGGCGCCGATGAAGCCGGCCTCGTCGTCACCGTCGCCATCACCGAGCGCGATCCGGCGCGCGAGCTGCGGCTCGTGCGCGCCCTGCGCGGTCAGCGTCCCCGCGGCATCATCCTCGCCGCCTCGCGCACCTCGCGCGAGATGTCGGACGAGCTGAGAACCGAGCTCGACCTCATCGCCGCGAGCGGCGGCACGGTCGTCGCGCTGGGTCCCGGTGCCCCCGGCATCCGCAGCGTCGCGATCGACAACCGCGGCGGTGCGCGCGAGCTCGGCGCCGCGCTGGCCGCGCGCGGCTACCGCTCGGCCATCGTGCTCGCCGCCGCCGAGGGCGTCGTGACGAGCGACGACCGCCTCGCCGGCTTCGCCGACGGCTTCACGTGCGGCGGGGGAGCGGAGCCCCGGGTGTACCGCGGCGGCTTCAGCCGCGAGTCGGGAGCCGAGGCGATGTCGGCCGCGCTCGCCGACGGCGTCGAGCCGGGAACGGTCGTGTTCGGCATCAGCGACGTCGTGGCCATCGGAGCCCTCACCGCGGTGCGTGCGGCGGGACGCGAGCCGGGCGCCGACATCGCGCTCGCCGGCTTCGACGACATCCCGACGGGGCGCGACGTCACGCCGCCTCTGACGACCGTCCGCGTGCCTCTCCCCGACGTCGGGTACACCGCGCTCCGCGCAGCCGTCGACGCCGAGGCCGACGAGGACGCGCCCGCGCTGCCGCTCGAGGTGCTCGTGCGCGAGAGCACGCCCCCGCGGAGCTCGTGACGTGACGCGCGTCGTCGTCGCGATCGACAGCTTCAAGGGATCCATCGCCGCCGCTGCGGCGGCCCGTGAGCTCGCCGCGGGGTGGGTCTCGGCCGATGCCGGTGCCGTTGTCGAACTGCGCCCGATGGCCGACGGCGGCGAGGGCACGCTCGACGCGTTCGCCGCCGCGATCCCCGGGGCGCGGCGCATGCCCGTCACCGTTACGGGCCCCGCGGGGACTCCCGTCGACACGTCCTGGCTGCTGCTTCCCCCGACCCCCGGCGACCGGCCGGTGGCGTCGGATCGCGGCTCGGTCGGTGTCGTCGAGCTCGCGTCGACGTCAGGCATCGAATTGCTGGGCGAGGAGCGACGCGGCCTCGACGCCGACACCACCGGATTCGGCGAGGCGATCGTCGCCGCGCTCGACGCCGGCGTCGACCGCCTCGTGCTCGGCATCGGATCGAGCTCGTCGACCGACGGCGGGGCCGGGATGCTGCGCGCCCTCGGCGCCCGGTTCACGGATGCCGTCGGACGTGACGTCGTCGCCGGCGCGCGAGGCCTCGCCGACATCGCGCACGCCGACCTGTCGGGGCTCCGGCCGCTTCCCGCGGGCGGCGTCGACGTGCTGAGCGACGTGTCGAACCCGCTGCTCGGTGCGCAGGGTGCGGCCGCCGTGTTCGGACCGCAGAAGGGGCTCGACGCGGCTCAGGTCGCCGCTGCCGACGCGGCGCTGAGCCGGCTCGCCGACCTCGTGCCGGATGGGGCGTCGCTCGCTGCCACGCCGGGGGCCGGAGCCGCCGGCGGCACCGGGTTCGGGTTGCTCGCGTGGGGCGCGCGCCTGAGCCCCGGCGCTCGTGAGGTCGCGGCGCTCATCGACCTCGCCGACGCCATCGCCCGCGCCGACCTCGTTATCACGGGCGAAGGGTCGTTCGACGGGCAGTCCGCGGCCGGCAAGGTACCCGCGTTCGTCGCCGAGCTCGCCGCAGGGGCCGGGGTGCCGGCCGCCCTCGTCGCCGGGCGGATCGCCGCTGACGCCGACACCGCGGCGTTCGCGTCATCCGTCTCGCTGACCGACCTCGCAGGATCGGCCGAAGCCTCGCTGGCCGAACCCGCCCGCTGGCTCCGCGCGGCGGGCGCAGCGCTCGCCCGTTGACTCGCCCGAGTGAACGGCTCCGCCGCGAGCGCACGGCTTGCTCACGCAGGAAGGTCGTTCACTCGGCGCTTGGCCGTGCATTGAGTGAGAGATGCGAGGGTGCCGCGGGCTCGGGGCGGTGGACGCCGCGCGGGCGATAACCGAGAGCGTCCGAGACTCCGAGCAGGTCGGCGAGGTACCAGGCGATGGCGAGCCACATCTCGGTGCCCTGCAGCCCCGGCTCCGTCTCGGTGAGCCGGAAGCTCATTCCCGCTCCCGGCTGCCAGCCTCCGAGCACCTGGTCGAGCAGACGCGTCGCGAGGTCCTCGACCTCGGCCCGGCGGTAGCCGGCTGCCCGCGTGAGCCAGAGCGGATGCGCGACGTCCAGCACATTGCAGGCGTCGAGTCGTGACGGGGCGAACCACCGCTCGTCGCGGGCGTGTCGCAGCACCGTGTCGATGACGGCTTCGGGATGGGGAACCGGGATGCCGTATTGCGCGAAGGTTCCGCGCGTCGCCCGGTAGAAGCCGTTGACGACGAGCAGCAGGCCGCGGTCGGCGGAAGGCCGGCCCCACATGCCGCTCGCGGCATCCGCCTGCGTCACGAGCCATCCGAAGAGGGACTCGGCCACGCCCGGCGCGATCCGGTCGCCCCGGCGCCGGGCCCACAGCAGGGCGGTGCCGATTGCATCGACCTGGTGTCCGGCGTTCCAGGGATCGGTGTCCCAAGGGAGCGCGTCGAGTCCGGCGATCAGGGACTCGGCCGTCGCTCGGGTGACGAGCCCGACAGGGTGGGCGAACTCGGACCCCAACAGGTCGAGCGCGTACCCGACGGAGAGCACGTGATAGGCCGTGTCGCCGTCGTTCCAGCCGGCGATGTCGACCGAGCCGAGCGGGGGAACGGCGCCCGTCGCCGAGTCCTGCCAGCCGCGCAGCCGATCGATCAGCTCGGACGGATCGCTGCCCGGCGGCGTCGACCCCAGCAGCAGGTCGGCGATCTCGACGGCGTCGCCCTGCGCGCGCACTGTCGGGGGAGCGCCTACCCGATCGGCGTACAGCCCGGACGCAGGGTCGAAACAGCGGGCGAGCAGGGCGGTCGCATCGGAGCGGGCCGTTTCGGCGAATGCGGACACGCGGGCGTGCAGCCGGTTCGACTCGGGAGGCGAGTCGACGGGCGGCACCCGCCAGCGCAGCAGCCGAGCGGGGTTGCCACCGACGATCGCGCCCGCGGGCACGTCCTTCGTGACGACGGCTCCCGCGGCGAGCACAGCCGACGCGCCCACGGTGACCCCGTCGAGGACGACGACGTGCGAGCCGATCCAGACGTCGTCGCCGATGCGGATGCCGCGGCTGGTGAGCGGTTGCCGGAAGACGGGCGTCCCGGGCTCCATCGAGTGGTTGAAGCCGAGCACGGAGCTGTGCGCGCCCATCCGCACGCCGTCGCCGAAGACGACGTCGCCGCGGACGACGGTCGAGGGGTTCAGGGAGCAGTCCGCGCCGATGCGCAGGGTGCCGGTCAGGTACGCCCCCGCCGCGATGTACGAGCGGTCGCCCAGGGCGAGGCTCTCGGTGTCGAGCGCCGCGAGTTCCGAGATGAAGCACTCGTCGCCGAACGACCAGTCCGCGTGATCGTCCGCCAGCGCTGCCTGATGCTCGCGCTGACGCCGCCGGCTCTCCTCGGATGCCGTGGACCAGAAGTCCCACGGCGAGTAGTCGTGGCGGTCGATCACGCCGGGTCCTTCGCGCGCGGGGCGACGGTCGACTCGCGCACGACGAGAGTCGGGTTGAGCATCACCCGACGGGTGGGGCGACCGGGGTCGGCCATCCGGGAGACCAGCAGCTCCACCGCCGTCTCGCCGACACTGACGCGCGGTGGGGCGACGGCGGTCAGGGCGGGCGTGAAGAGTTCGGCGACCTCGTCGTCGTAGGCGATGATCGACAGGTCTTCGGGCACCGAGATTCCGCGGTTGAGCGCCAGATCGACGAACGCCATCGCCTCGGGGTCCGAATGCACCAGCAGGGCGGTCACCCCGCTCCCGAGCGCGCGATCCAGCGTCGTGTCGACCGCAGCGGAGAACTCCGCGCTCGCGCGGTCGGGAAGCGTCGTCTCGATGTGCTGGGCGGGTGTGAGCCCGAGCTCTTCGCACGCGGCCTGCCATCCGGCGGCGATCTTGCGAGAGGTGGGGGAATTGCGAGAGAGCACCAGCCCGACCTTGCGGTGCCCGAGCGCCGCGAGGTGGCGCGCCGCGAGAACGGCGCCGAGGGCGTGGTCGGTCGTCACGGCCTCGACCGGAACGCCGGCGGGCTGGACGATGGCGTCGCGCTCGACCAGGACGCTCGGGGTGCCGCACTCGGCGAGCCACTGCACGACATCCTGCGAATGCGGGGTGTCGGTGTTCGGCGCGACGATCAGGCCGCGGATGTCGCCGCTCGCGACCAGACGCTCGAGGACGGGGCGCTCATCCTGCAGCTCGTACGAGGCTCCCCGCAGGTGGACTTTCAAACCGTGACGACGTGCGGCGGCCTCCATGCCCCGCACGACCCCGGGCCAGTAGAAGTTCAGCGAGGGCACGAGCACCGCGATCGACCCCGTCGAAGTCTCCGCGCCCGACGAGCCCGCCGGTGAATGGGCGTGCTGCCCGGTCGCGGGGATGGCGCCGCCGTGCACGCGCTGAAGCAGTCCCTCCTGCTCCATCTGCGCCAGATCGCGTCGCAGGGTCACGGTGGCGGCGCCGAGCTCCTCGGTCAGCTGCGAGATGCGGACGGCGCCCTCGCGCTCCATCGTCGCCAGGATGTGCGCGCGGCGTTCGGCGGCCAGCAGCGCCGGTGTGGGGTCGGTCATGGTCGCTCGTCCTCGTTCCGTTCCTGTTCTACCGTGACACGCAGCTCGGTACGACCGTCGACGTCGACGGCGAGCCGGCTGAGGCGGTCGCCCCAGACGTCGGTCAGCATCGGATCGTCGAGCTCGCGAACGACGAGGGTGTGCTGTGCGCCGGCGGCCCACGTGATCCGCACCGGGGTTGCGCCGTCGAGTGGTCTCACGCGAGCCCATCCGTCGCCGGTCGTCACCGAGCCCGCGAGGAGCAGGCGCACCTGCGTATCCGGTCCGGCGGCTTCCCAGCTGTCGTCGATCGTGACGTGTCCCGAGCGGTGGTGCGCAGCCCGGCGTCGCCATGAGCGTACCGAGCCGGCGGGGTAGGCGCCGCCGATCTCGAGATCCAGCGCGGTCATATCATCCGTTCGGACGAGAACCGGATCGGATGCCGCGAAGGCTGTGCCGTGCGGCTGTGCCGCGCCCGAGATGCGGGGCACGCTGTGCCAGTCGCTCTGCATCGTCCAGATGTCGTATCGGTCCGGGCCGAAGGTCTGCGCCGTGTAGGTCGGGCGGCCGGCATCGACGATCACGGGGACGCCGTCGGAGGCGACGATGATCGAGCCGACGTCGTTGTGGTTGTGGTTCTCGTCGTTGTGGCCGCCCTTCATCACGATGGTGAGTCCGGCGGCGCTGCCCGCGTGGCCACGGGCGAGCCAGACCTGGGTGGACGGCAGCCAGACCTCGGCGGGCAGGGGGCTGGAACCGCGCGTCTCGGTCAGCCACGCGTCGTCCGTCAGGGCGCGCAGCAGGCGACCGAGCCCGGCTTCCTCGGTGGCGGGGAGATCGTTGCGGTGCTGCGCGACGGCGTGGCGGCGGGCCTCGTCGTCTCCGACGGCGCGAGCCGCCCGGTGCAGGGCGTGCCAGGGCTGATCGGCCGGGGGACGGGCCGGGCCGTCGGCGAGGTTGACGTACCACGGGCCGCCGAGGTGCGAGCGATGGGGGAACGCGACCGTCTCGCGCAGGGACTCCACCTCGGGCACCGGATCCCACGCCCCATCGGTGGCGTAGGCGAGCAGGTCGAGAGCCTCGAGCGCCCGGCACGCACCGTTCCACCAGTACGCGTATCCCTCGTCGATCGCGCCGTCTGCCGGCAGCGCGGCGACGTAGCGGTCCAGGCCCTGTGCCACCAGGGCGACGAGCTGATCGCGTTCAACGCCCTCCTCGCACAGGACGAGCCCGGCGACCAGTACGTTCCCGTGAATCCAGGGATTCCAGTTGTGGACGTGCCCGTCGAGTCCGAGCCAGTGCCAGTCGCGTCGCGAGAGGAACGGCTCGATGACGCGCGTGCGGGCCTCGTGCCGGATGCGCTGCCGCAGCCCGGGGTATCGCTCGTCGAGCCGGCGCCCGAGCACGTGATCGGTCCACGCGAGCTGTCCGACCACCTCTCCCGCGCCGAGATCGAGGAAGGGATCGGTGACGGTCGCGAGAACCGACCCACGCCGCGCATAGGTGTCATCGTGGGCGGGCCAGCACCACGTCGACTGCTCGCAGAGCAGCCAGACGCCGTCGGCGACTTCGTCGAGATATCTCGGATCGTCGTCCGACAGCGCCGCGACCACGGCCCGGCTCAGTCGTCGCTGGCGAGCGAAGACCTGTTGCTCGTATCCGTCTCGGTCGCCATCTCGATGCACGCGCGCGGCGGCACTTGCGCGGGGCTGCGGCCACGGCGCGTCGAGGTCGGCACGCGCGCGGTCGACGAGGCGGCGACCGACGTCAGGCGAGACCCGCGCAGCCCAGCGCTCCGCCGCGGGCACGGGAAGCGCTTCGGCGGGCGGCCGGAGGCGCGCCGGGGTGCCGCCGCACGTGGCGGCGAGGGGACCGGCGAACCCAACGATGTTCCACTGCACGGGGCTCCTTTGCACAAAGTGATCAGAAACGATCATAAGGAAACGAAGAGAATCTTGCAATGATCGAAACGGGTTGCTAATCTCCGAATCGGTCGCGATCAACGATGACGACCGAGAAGCCCTTCGAAGGAGAACCGGTGACTTCCGAGCACCCGAACCCGCCCCACGGCGAGACGGTCCGAGACGCCTGGGTCGCCCGAGCCGATGCTCTGCTCGACGCCGCCCGCCGTCACGCGACGCCCGGTGCCGGCCGCATCCACTTCCCGGGTGCCGAAGGCGGCTACGGACACGCCGTCGACGGGCTCGAGGGTTTCGCACGCACCTTCCTCCTCGCCGGCTTCCGCATCGCGGGGGCACGGGGTGAGGGAGTCGACCAGATCATCGCGCACTACTCGCGCGGCATCGTCTCGGGCGTCGATCCCGAGGCGCCCGACCGGTGGGTCCGGATGGAGGAGCACGCGCAGGCCAAGGTCGAGGCGGCATCCATCGCCCTCGTCCTCGACCTCACCCGTCCCTGGATCTGGGACCGCCTCGACGCCCTCACGCAGCAGCGCGTCGTCGACTACCTCGCTCCCGTCGTCGGAGACGACACCTACCCGCAGACCAACTGGGTCTGGTTCCGCATCGTCGTGCAGACGTTCCTGCGGTCGGTCGGCGGGCCGTGGTCGGCCGACGACATCGCCGCCGACCTCGCCCGTCACGACTCGTTCGTGCGCGAGGGCGGCTGGCTCTCCGACGGCGACGAGCGCTCGTACGACCATTACGTCGGCTGGGCGTTGCACGTCTATCCGATCCTGTGGGCGCGGATGACGGGCGCCGCCGACCTCGCCGGCGACCGGAATGACGCCGACGTCGCCCGCCTCGACGCGTTCCTCCACGACGCACTCGCTCTGGTCGGCGGTGACGGCTCGCCCCTCATCCAGGGCCGCAGCCTCATCTACCGATTCGCTGCGGCCGCCCCGTTCTGGGCCGGCGTCATCGCGGACGTTCCCTCGCACAGCCCGGGACGCCTGCGCCACGCGGCCGATCGGATCGTGACGCATTTCGCCGAACGCGGCGCACCCGACGCCGACGGCATCCTCACGATGGGCTGGCACGGCGCGTGGCGTGAGCTCGCGCAGTCGTACTCGGGCCCGGGCTCTCCCTACTGGGCGGTCAAGGGGTTCCTCGGGCTCCTGCTGCCCGCCGACCACCCGGTCTGGACCGCTCCGGCCGAGCCGTTGCCGATCGAGCAGGGCGACGTGCTGCGCGCGATCGTCTCGCCCGGCTGGATCGTGTCGGGCACCACCGCCGACGGCATCGTGCGCGTCGTCAACCACGGCACCGACCACGCGCTCCCGGGGGCCCGCACGACCGACTCGCCGCTCTACGCGCGCCTGGGCTACTCCACAGCCACCTCGCCGATCGCCGACGAGCGCGGCTGGCTCGAACCCCTCGAGCAGTCGGTCGCCCTCGTCGATCGCTACGGGCGTGCGACGCATCGCACGGCGATGACCCTGCGAGACGTACGCGTCCCGGGCGGCGCGGAGGGGCACGTCGGCATCGCCGCATCGACGTGGGACGCGCATCTCGTCGACCCGGCCCCCACCGCGCACCGTCATGGATCGGGATTGGCCGGAGAGACCCTATCCGTCGGCACCATCGCGACCACCTCGATCGTCCGCGCATCGTCGGAGGTCCGCATCGTCGTCGTCGATGCGCTCGCGCCGGGGCAGGATGCCGCAACGCTGCGCCTGCGCCTCGGGGGCTGGCCGCTCTCGGGAGACGAGGTCGTCGGTGGTACCGACGACACCGGAGCCTGGGTGTCGTCGCGGGGCCGCAGCAGCGGCATCCGGGCACTCCTCCCGGCCGGCGTCGCGGGGCTGGTGTCGCGCGCCGACGCGGATCCGCTCGGCGTCCGCACCCTCGTACCCGTCATCGAGCACGAGGTGCGCGTCGGCGAGCCCGTCGTCGCCCTGCTCGACCTCGCCGGGGGAGAGCACAGCGCACCGCACGCAGCCGTCGACATCGACGGCGCCACGGTCACGGTCACCTGGCCCGATGGGGCCCGCACCGTCAGCCGTCTCATCGACTCCGAACCGCCTGCCCCGGCGCTTCGGCACCACGAGGTCCGACGTGGGATCTCGCACGCAATCGCAAAGGAGCAGCACGCATGAAGCGCAAGTTCGCAGCCGCGGCGGGAATGGCGGTCGTCGCCACCCTGTCGCTCGCCGCCTGCGGCGGGGGATCCGAGCCCGCCCAGACCGCCGACGGCCCCGTCACCCTGACCCTGTCGGGGTGGAGCCTCGACACCACTCCCGAGTTCCAGGTGCTCGCCGACGCCTTCCACGAGAAGAACCCGGACGTCACGATCGAGCTCAAGCAGTACGACGCGGCCGAATACAACACGCTGGTCACCGCCGACCTGGCGGCCGGCGTCGGACCCGACATCATCACCCAGAAAGAGGTGAAGTTCGTCACGACCTTCCAGGAGGGCGGCCAGCTCATGGACGTCTCCGACGTCGAGCTGCCCGACGGCGTCGGCGGCGCCTCGTCGTACGAGGTCGACGGCACCGCCTACGGCGTGCCCTACCGCCAGGACCGCTGGGTGCTGTTCTACAACAAGGCGCTCTTCGACGCAGCGGGGCAGGAGTATCCCGACGGCTCGTGGACGTGGGAGGACTACGACGCGGCCGCCGAGGCGATCACCACCGCGGGCGTCGCGAAGGGCGCCTACCAGCACCGCTGGCAGTCGACCGTGCAGGGCTTCGCCTCGGCGCAGGAGGACACCGACGTGCTCTCGGGCGACTACGGCTACTTCGCCGACTACTACGACCGCGTCCTCGCCCTGCAGGACGCCGGTGCGCAGGTCGACTTCAACACCTCGACGGCCAACCAGCTCACCTATCAGGGCGAGTTCGGCACGCAGAAGGCCGCGATGCTCCCGATGGGCACCTGGTACGTCGCGACCCTGATCTCGCAACAGGCCTCGGGTGAGGCCAACGACTTCGAGTGGGGCATCGCGCCGATCCCGCAGCTCGACGCGTCGACCACGGGCATGGACAACACGCCCGTGACATTCGGCGACCCGACCGGCTTCTCGATCAACGCCAACATCGACGGCGCCAAGGTGCAGGCCGCGAAGGACTTCCTGGCCTACGCCGCAAGCCTGGAAGCCGCCGAGGAGCTGGCGAAGATCGGCATCACGCCGGCCGCGTCGAACGACGCCGTGACCGAGGCGTACTTCGCCGTCGACGGCGCACCGACGGACGAGTTGTCGACGTTCGCGTGGTCGACGGGTGACGTCCACCCCGAGAACCCGACGTCGAACAAGACGGCGGCGATCCAGAACATCCTCAACGACATGCACAGCGCGATCCTGTCGGGCTCGACCCCGGTCGAGCAGGCCATCAGCGAGGCCGAGGACCGTGTCGCCAACGAGGTCGGTCTCGACTGATCCCGTGCGCCGTCGCCCCACCGACGGCGCCCCGCGGCCGGCGCGGCATCCCCGCGCCGGCCGCATCCCCCGCCGTCCTCCCCAGGAGACACCATGACCACCACCGCCGCCTCCCCGAAGGCGCGCCGCCCCGAGCCGGCGCAGCGCCGCAGGAGATCGAAGCTGACCCTGCGCAACACGCTGCTGGGCTGGAGCTTCATCCTGCCGAACTTCGTCGGATTCGCCCTGCTGACGCTCGTGCCGGTCGTCACGCTCTTCTACATGTCGCTGACGAACTGGAACATCTTCGGCACGGCGAACTGGGTGGGACTCGACAATTTCGAGCGGCTGCTCGGCGACGGGAGCTTCCGCATCTCGTTCGTCAACACCCTCTACTACGCGGCCCTGCACATCCCGCTGACGATCATCGCGTCGCTCGGTCTCGCGCTGCTGCTGAACAACAAGCTGCGGGGAGTGGCGTTCTTCCGCACCGCCGCGTTCTTCCCCTACATCACCTCGATCGTCGCGATCGCCGTGGTGTGGAACCTGCTCTTCAGCCCCGAGTACGGACCGATCAACGAGATCCTCCGCGCGATCGGCATCGCCAACCCGCCCGGGTGGCTCACCTCGTCGGAGTGGGCGATGCCCGCCGTCGTCATCGTCAGCACCTGGCGCGACATGGGCTACTACATGATCCTGTTCCTCGCGGGCCTGCAGACCGTGCCGCGCGAGCTCTACGAGGCTGCTCGCATGGACGGCGCGAACGCGTGGGAGCGCTTCGTCAACGTCACGCTCCCGTGCCTGCGGCCGACGATGTTCTTCGTCACCGTGATGCTCACGATCAACTCGTTCAAGATCTTCGACCTGATCCTCGTCATGACCGAGGGCGGGCCGGGTCAGTCGACGCTCGTGATCTCGCAGTTCATCTACCGCAAGGGGTTCGAGGAGAACCAGTTCGGCTACGCCTCCGCGGCCGCTGTGGCGCTCTTCTTCCTCTGCATCCTCGTGACCATCCTCCAGTTCATCTGGAACAAGCGGAGGAACGTCTGATGACGAATCTTCTCGTACCCCAGGACGACCGCCGTGCGCTCCGCAAGATCGCCGCCGACGGCCTGCCCGAGGGCCACCGCCCCGACACCGTGTCGCCGTTGCGCCGCATCGGTCGCATCGCCGGCTACATCGCGCTGATCATCGCCGCGGCGGCGCTGCTGCTGCCGTTCTTCTGGATGATCATGAGCTCGCTCAAGACGGCCAACGAGGTCTTCTCGGTGCCGATCCAGTGGATCCCCGAGGTGTTCGTCTGGCAGAACTACGTTGACATCTGGAACCAGTCGGGGATGCTGACCTGGATCCGCAACACGCTCGTGCTCGCCGTCGTCGTCACCTTCCTGCAGGTGCTGACCGGCTCGTTCGCGGCCTACGGCTTCGCCCGCATCCGCTTCCCTGGACGCGACGTGCTGTTCCTGGCCTACATCGGCACGATCGCGGTGCCGTGGCAGTCGTACATGATCCCGCAGTTCATCCTGCTGTCGAACGTCAAGGTGTCGAACACGCTGTGGGCCATCATCCTCATCCAGGCATTCGGCGCCTTCGGGGTGTTCCTCATGAAGCAGTTCTACGAGACCATCCCCGAGGAGCTGTCCGAAGCCGCGCGCCTCGACGGCCTGAGCGAGTACGGCATCTGGCGCCGCATCATGCTGCCCCTGTCGGTGCCGGCGCTCGCGAGCCTCACGCTCCTGACGTTCGTGAACACCTGGAACGACTACCTCGGTCCGCTCATCTACCTGCGCAACCCCGACCTGTGGACCATCCAGCTCGGGCTGAAGAGCTTCGTGAGCAACCTGTACGACACCAACTACGCCCTGCTGTTCGCGGGGCTGGTCATCTCGGTGGTGCCGATCGCGATCATCTTCCTGCTCGGGCAGAAGTACTTCGTCGAGGGCATCGCGACGAGCGGGATGAAGGGCTGACGCCGTGAAGCGCATCTCGCACGACACGTACGCGACCGTCTTCGGTGTCGTCTACCTCGGGCTCATGACCAACCTGCTGCTGCTCGCGTCGTGCCTGCCGCTCGTGGTGCTGCTGGTCATCACCGACCCCGCGCTGTCGTGGCCGATGCTCGCCCTGGTCGCGCCGCTGTGCGCACCGGGCATCACGGCGGCGTTCGCGACTTTCCGCGCCCACGGCGAGGGCGAGAACCAGGTCGTGCGGACGTTCATCCGCAGCTGGAAGCGCTCGTGGCGCAAGGCCGTCGCGCTGGGAACGGTCGTCGTGGCCGCCCTCGTCGTCGTGCTCGTCGACGTCCGCTTCTTCGCGCCGCTGCAGGCGGGCGTCGCCGTCGTCCCGGCGCTCGGGGTGCTCACTGTTCTCCTGCTCGTCACGGCGCTCGTCGCGTTCGCGGCGCTCGCCGAGGAACCCGACGCCTCCGTGCGCTCGATCGCACGGGCGGCGGTCTTCCTGAGCGTGCGTCGCTGGTGGCTGAGTCTCGTGTCGCTCGCGGTCCTTGCGCTGCAGGCCGGACTGTTCGTCGCGATGCCGGCCGTCGCGATCGGCCTCACCTCGGCACCGGCCCTCTATCTCGCCTGGGCCAACGCCCGCTACATCCTCCGTCCGGTGCTCGGCGACCCCGAACCCCAGACCGTCTGAATCCCGAAGGAACCCCTCGACATGACATCCCTCCCCGGAACCGATCTCGGCGCGCCCGCGGGCACGGCGCCCGCCGCACTCGAAGCGGCGATCGCCGATACCCTGAGCACGCTGCGTCGCAACATCGAGACCTTCGGTCAGACGTACCCCGACGACACGACGCGCGACGACCGCTACCCGATCCGCCCTGCGGCAGGCGGGTTCCCCGCGGGGGCCAACCGCGGGTGGACGACGAGCTTCTGGCCGGGGATGATGTGGATCGCGTGGGAGATCACCGGCGACACCTTCTTCCGCGATGCCGGGCTCGCGCACGCGGCGGACTTCGCGCGGCGCCTCCGCGACGAGGACGACCTCGACACCCACGACCTGGGGTTTCTCTACAGCCTCGCCTCCGTCGCGCCCTACCGGCTCCTTGGCGACGAAGCCGCCCGTGAAACCGCCCTGGCGGCCGCCGATCACCTGATGCGCCGGTTCCTCGAACCCGCGGGCATCATCCAGGCGTGGGGCGACCTCTCCGACCCCGCGCAGCGCGGGCGCACGATCGTCGACAGCCTCATGAACATGCCGCTGCTCTCGTGGGCGGGCGAGCAGACCGGCGAGGAGCGCTTCGCCGATGCCGTGCGGCGCCACACGACGCAGCTGCGCACCCACATCCTGCGCGACGACGACACCACCTTCCACACGTTCTACTGGGACCCCGAGACCGGCGAGCCTCTGCGCGGCGCGACCGAGCAGGGCGCGTTCGACGACTCGTGCTGGGCGCGCGGTCAGGCGTGGGGCATCTACGGCTTCGCGATGAACCACCGTGCGACCGGCGACCCCGCCCTGCTCGACGCGTCGCGTCGCTGCGCCGAACGCTTCCTCTCGCACCTCCCGAGCGACCGGGTCCCCTTCTGGGACATGGTCTACACCGACGGTGCGGATGCGCCCCGCGACAGCTCGTCCGCGGCGATCGCGGTGTCGGGGCTGTTCGAGCTCGCCGGCGTGCTCGAGGACGACCCGGATGCCGACCCGGATGCCGCCGCGCGCTACCGGACGGCGGCCCATGAGATCCTCGCGTCGCTCATCGAGAATTACACGCCCGAAAGCCCCCAGGCCGCCGATGCGGTGCTCCTGCACAGCGTCTACGACCTGCCGAAGTCGGTCGGCGTCGACGAGGGCACCCTGTGGGGCGACTACTTCTACCTCGAGGCCCTCGTGCGCGCGGCGCGCCCCGACTGGAAGCCGTACTGGTGAGGCTCGTCCGTTACCGCGCGGCCCGCGCGGTCGATACCGAGGGCGCCGTCCGGTCGGGCGCCGTCGTCGCGGTGGACGGTGTCGACCGCGTCGTCGACCTCGGCCCGGCCACGCTGACCGACCTGCTCGCCGCCGACCGCGACGCGCTCGACCGCGCGGCGGCGCGTGCGGATCTCGCCGATCCCGCGCTGTCGTCGGTGCGACTGGAGGCGCCCGTGCGTCCGGGAAAGATCCTCTGCCTCGGTTACAACTACCGCGGGCACGTGCCCGACGGCGTCGACCCGACCGCCGATGATCCCGCGTTCCCCGACGTCTTCGTGAAGACCCCCAACACCCTCGGCGGGCCGACAGACCCCGTGATCGTGCCTGCGGTCGCGGACGACGTCGACTACGAAGGCGAGGTCGCCGTGGTCATCGGGCGGCGGGCCAGGGATGTCGACGAGGCTGCCGCCCTCGCGCATGTCGCCGGCTACACGATCCTCAACGACGTCTCCGACCGCTCATGGCAGCGGCGGCAGAGCCAGTGGGCAATGGGGAAGTGCTTCGACGGCTTCGCGCCGCTCGGGCCGTGGCTCGTCACGTCTGACGAGGCGGGCGACCCGCAGGACATGCTCGTCGAGGTCGTCCGCGACGGCATCGTGACCGTCTCGCAGTCCACCGCCACCACGATCTTCTCGGTCGCGCGCGTCGTGTCGTATCTCAGCAGCGTCATGACGCTCGAACCCGGCGACGTCATCTCGACCGGCACCCCGCAGAAGCTGCCCGACGCGCAGGCCGCCCATCGCCCGCTGCGTCCCGGCGACGCGGTCACCGTGCGCATCGAGCGCCTCGGCGAACTGACCACCACCTTCATCGGAGGCCCCGCATGATCCTCGACTCCTTCCGGCTGGACGGCCGCGTCGCCCTCGTCACCGGTTCCACCCGCGGCCTCGGCCAGGGCGCCGCCGTCGCGCTCGCCGAGGCCGGCGCGGACGTCGCGCTGCTCGACCGTGGTGACGCCGCCGAGACGGCGGAGGCGATCGCCGCCACCGGACGCCGCGCCCACCGCATCCGCCTCGACCTCGGCACCGCGACGCCCGAGCAGCTCGCCGACGCGGTCGCCGAGACGGTCGCCGAGCTCGGCGGCATCGACATCCTCGTCAACAACGCCGGCATCATCCGCCGCGCCGCCGCCGCCGAGCACCCGGCCACCGACTGGGACGACGTCCTCGCCGTCAACCTCGACGCCGTCTTCCACCTGTCGCAGGCCGCCGGACGCCGCATGATCACGCAGGGGTCGGGACGCATCATCAACGTCGCCTCGATGCTGTCGTTCCAGGGCGGCATCCTCGTGCCCGGCTACGCCGCCTCGAAGCACGCCGTCGCGGGACTGACCAAGGCGCTCGCGAACGAGTGGGCCGCGTCGGGCGTGACCGTCAACGCGGTCGCGCCCGGGTACATGGCGACCGACAACACCGCGCCGATCCGGGCCGACGCGGACCGCGAGGCATCGATCCTCGCCCGCATCCCCGCGGGCCGCTGGGGTACGCCCGGCGACCTGCAGGGCGCGTTCGTCTTCCTCGCCTCGGATGCCGCGGCCTACGTCACCGGCGCGATCGTGCCCGTCGACGGAGGCTGGCTCGTCCGCTGAGCCGATCTCCGGCCGCCACCGCTCCACCACCGGCATCCCGCCGACTCCGCCCCAGAAGGGAACCCCATGCAGCAGCGTTACGCGACCAACCCCGCACAGATCCCCGGCATGAGCACCGCCGACCTGCGCGAACAGTACCTCGTGCCCGAGGTGTTCGTGCCCGGTGAGATCACGGTCGTCTATACCCACCACGACCGCATCGTCCTCGGCGGCGCCGTGCCGGCCGGCCGCGAGCTGGTGCTTCCGGGCTACCCGGAGATCCGCAGCGACTACTTCCTCGAGCACCGCGAGGTGGGCATCATCAACGTCGGTGGCACCGGTACCGTGACCGCCGACGGCGAGGTCCACACGCTCGTGACGGGGGCGTGCCTGTACCTCGGCCGCGGCATCCGCGACGTCGTGTTCGCCGACGCGGGCGAGCGCGAGGAGGGCGGCGCCTCGACCGGGGCGCAGTTCTACCTGTTCTCGGCGCCCGCGCACACCGCCTACCCGGCAGCCCTCGTGTCACCGGGCGAGGGGACGGTGCGCGAGCTCGGCGACCAGGTGACGAGCAACCGCCGCACGCTCAATCAGTACATCCACGAGAACGGCGTGAAGAGCTGTCAGATCGTCATGGGCGTGACGACGCTGCACGAGGGCTCGATGTGGAACACGATGCCCGCCCACACCCACGACCGTCGCACCGAGTGCTACCTGTACTTCGACGTGCCCGAGGACGCCCGCGTCATCCACCTGCTCGGTGAGCGCGAGGAGACCCGGCACCTCGTCGTCGCCGACCGGCAGGCGATCATCTCGCCGAGCTGGTCGTTGCACTCCGGAGTGGGCACCGCGGCGTACTCGTTCATCTGGGCGATGGCGGGCGAGAACCAGGCATTCGACGACATGGATGCCGCACCCGTCACGACCCTGAAGTGAGCAGGCCCGTGCGTGGGGTGCCGCATGGGGCGCTGCTGACGGCGGGCGAGACCATGGCGATGGTCGCGCCCGCGGCGGCGGAGCGCCTCGAGCACGCCGAGGTGTTCCGCATCGACGCCGGGGGAGCGGAGTCGAACGTCGCCGCGCACGCGGCCGCGCTCGGTCAGCCCGCCGCGTGGTTCTCCCGCGTCGGCGACGACGCCCTCGGCCGGCGCGTCGTGTCGCGGGTCGGTGCGCGCGGAGTCGACGTCTCGCGGGTCGTCATCGACGCCGATCACCCGACCGGCCTCTACCTGAAGGACCCCGGTCACGGCGTCGCGTACTACCGGGCGGGGTCGGCGGCCGCCCACCTCTCGGAGGCCGACGCCGACGCTCTGTCGTGGGACGGCGTCGCGCTGCTGCACGTCTCGGGCATCACGGCCGCGCTCGGCGGCACGGCCCCGGCGTTCCTGCGTCGGATCGTCGATCGCGCGCGCGGGGCGGGCGTCCCCGTGAGCGTCGACGTCAATCACCGGGCCCCGCTGTGGGGCGCCGCGGCGGCTGCCGGCCCGCTGCTCGAGCTGGCGCGGTCAGCCGACATCGTGTTCGTCGGCCGCGATGAGGCCGAGACGCTCTGGGGCGCCGCGGATGCGGATGCGGTGCGTGCCCTGCTGCCGGACGCCCCGCAGCTCATCGTCAAGGACGGTGCCGTCGGTGCCACGCTGTTCGCGCACGACGGCGTGGTCTTCGAGCCCGCTCTCGTCGTCGACGTCGTCGAGCCCGTGGGGGCCGGCGACGCCTTCGCCGGCGGCTACCTCGCCGCACTGCTGGCGGGTGCCGGCTCCGCCGCGCGTCTGCGATCCGGCCATGCGCGTGCGGCGCTCACGATGGCCACCACCGGGGACTTCCCCGACGACGCGGCGGGGTCACCCGTCGCCGACATCCCCTTCGAAAGGACCTCCCCATGACCACGTCGTCCGTCGACCACGCGACCACCGACCAGGCCGCCGCTCTCGATGCCGTCTTCGCGGGCGCACCGCTGATGGCGATCCTCCGGGGCATGGGACTCGAGCGCTCGGTGCGCCTCGCGACGACCGCCTGGGACCTCGGCATCGACTCCGTCGAGGTTCCGCTGCAGACCGCGGAGGACGAGCGGGCGCTGCGCGAGGTCGCGCGTCTCGGCGCCGAGCGGGGCAAGGCCGTGGGCGCCGGCACGATCCTGACGCCGGCGCAGGTCGCCGTCGCCGCCGACGCCGGCGCGGCGTACGTCGTGTCGCCGGGCCTCGACCCCGACGTCGTCCGGGCCGCCCAGGAGCGCGGCATCCCGATCCTGCCCGGCGTCGCCACGCCGAGCGAGGTGCAGCAGGCGGTCGCCCTCGGGCTGACGTGGCTGAAGGCCTTTCCCGCGCAGTGGCTCGGCGCGGACTGGTTCCGGCACATCCGCGGTCCGTTCCCCGGCGTGAGGTTCGTCGCGACCGGCGGCATGGACGCCGCCAACGCCGCCGACTTCCTCGATGCCGGGGTGCGTGTCGTCGCGGTCGGCTCCGCCCTGGAAGACGAGTCGCAGCTGCCGCGCCTGGCCGAGCTGCTCGCGCGCTGACTCGCGCGAGCGCACGGCCCCGAGCGTACGGCTTCGCCGCGAGCGCACGGCCTGCTCGCGCTCGAAGGCCGTGCACTCGGCGCTCGGCCGTGCATTGGGTGTGACGCGGGGCGGGAGCTGGGTCTGGCTCAGGGGAGGACGATGACCTTGCCCGCGATGCCCCTCTCGGCCGCCTCGGCGTGCAGCGCGGGCAGCTCGGCGAGCGGGATGCGCCGCGTGACCTCGACGGTGAGCGCGCCCTCGTCGACGAGGCGAACCAGCTCGGCGAGACGGTCGCGATCGCGGCGGACGAACACCGTCGCGGCGCGGACGCCGCGCGCCTCGTCGCCCGGGGTGGACATGAACGCCGTCGTGCTGACGACCGCCCCGCCGTCGGCGACGGCCCCGACGTAGGTCTCGAACAGCTCGGGCTCGATCGGGGCGAGGTTCAGCAGCACGTCGACCGGTCCGTCGACGGCGCCCAGCACGTCGGTCGCGGTGTGGTCGATGATCTGGTCGGCTCCGGCCGCGCGGACGGCGTCGATGCTGCGGGGGCTCGCGGTGGCGATGACGTGGATGCCGGCGCGCTTGGCGAGCTGGACGGCGTACTTTCCGACGACACCGCCGGCGCCGACGATCAGCACCCGCCGGCCCGACTCGAGGCGACCGTCGTCGAAGAGGGCCTGCCACGCGGTCAGCGCGACGGAGGGCAGCGCGGCCGCATCGGCGAGGGGAATGCTCGTCGGCGCGGCGGCCACGGCGTCGGCGGGGGCCAGCACGAACTCCGCCGCGCCGCCGTCGTGCTCCATCGGGAGGAACGCGATCACCGCATCGCCCACCGCGAGGCCGGTCACGCCCGGGCCGACCGCGTCGACGTGCCCGGAGATGTCGTACCCGGGCACGTGGGGCAGCTCGATCGGGATGGGGAGGAAGCCCGCGCGCATCCCGCCGTCCGCCGCGTTGTACGCCGACGCGGCGACGCGGATGCGCACCTGGCCCGCCGCCGGCTCGGGGCGGTCGATGTCGACGATCTCGAGGACCTCGGGGCCACCGGTCTGAGAGAACTGCACTGCATTCATGATCTGATCCTTCGCGGTCAAGTGCTTCGAATTCGAAGCGATGCGAGGAACGTAACACTACTTCGAATGTGAAGCAACAGGTAGGATCGAGCCCATGACGAACGCGCCACGCTCCCTGACGTCGACGCAGCTGGAGGCCTACCTCGCCTTCACCGAGGTGGGCAGCCTGCTTCGCCCCGCCGTCGAGACGCAGCTGAAGGATGCCGGCGGCCTGAGTTACGTCCAGTTCCAGCTGCTGGCGCGGCTGAACGACGCCCCGGGTGGCACTCTGCGCATGACAGACCTCGCCGACGGCGTCGTGTACAGCCGCAGCGGGCTGACCTACCAGGCCACGCTGCTCGAGCAGCGCGGATACGTCACGCGGTCACCGTCCGTCGAGGACGAGCGCAGCACGGTGGTCGCCCTGACGGGTGCGGGGCGCGAGGTGCTCGCCGCCGTGTTCCCCGGCCACATCGAGACGGTGCACCGGCTGCTGTTCGCGCCGCTGTCCGACGCGGATGCCGCGGACCTCGCGCGCATCCTCGGCAGCGTGACGACGCACCTGCGCTCGGCGCCGCCGCGTTCGGCATCCCGGCGCCGTCAGACCTGACCACCGCACTCGCCCGAGTGAACGACTTCGCCGCGAGCGTACGGCCTGCCCGCGCTCGAAGGTCGTGCACACGGCGCTCGGCCGTGCATTGGGTGTGATGCGGGGATGCGGGTCAGGCGCCGAGCGCGGCCGAGACCACGGCGCGGGCCTCGGCCTGCACCTCGGCGAGGTGCTCGGGTCCGCGCAGGCTCTCGGCGTAGAGCTTGTAGACGTCCTCGGTGCCCGAGGGGCGCGCGGCGAACCACGCGTGCTCGGTCTGCACCTTGAGGCCGCCGATCGCTGCACCGTTGCCGGGCGCGTGCGAGAGCTTCGCCGTGATGGGCTCGCCCGCCAGCTCGGTGGCCGACACGGCGTCGCCCGACAGCTTGCCGAGGGCGGCCTTCTGCTCGGGCGTGGCCGCGGCATCCACCCGCTGGTAGGCCGACGACCCGAACTCGGCCTCGAGCTCGGCATAGCGCTGCGAGGGGGTCTTGCCGGTGACGGCGAGGATCTCGGCGGCGAGCAGGCACAGCAGGATGCCGTCCTTGTCGGTGGTCCACACGCTGCCGTCCTTGCGCAGGAACGAGGCCCCCGCCGACTCCTCGCCGCCGAAGGCGACGGAGCCGTCGAGCAGGCCCGGAACGAACCACTTGAAGCCCACGGGAACCTCGAGCAGCTCGCGTCCGAGCGACGCGGCGACGCGGTCGATGATCATCGACGAGACGAGGGTCTTGCCGACCGCGGCATCCGCCGGCCAGCCGGGGCGGTTCGCGAAGAGGTAGTCGATCGCGACGGCGAGGTAGTGGTTGGGGTTCATCAGGCCCGCGTCGGGCGTCACGATGCCGTGGCGGTCGGCGTCGGCGTCGTTGCCGGTGAGGATGTCGTACTCCTCGCGGCGCGCCACGAGCGCGGCCATCGCCGAGGGCGACGACGGATCCATGCGGATCTTCTCGTCCCAGTCGAGCGTCATGAACTTCCAGGTCGGGTCGACCTCGGGGTTCACGACCGTCAGGTCGAGGCCGTAGACCTCGGCGATGAGCGCCCAGTACTCCACCGAGGCGCCGCCCAGCGGGTCGGCCCCGATGCGCACGCCCGATGCCTTGATCGCGTCGACGTCGATGATCGTGGCGAGGTCGCGCACATAGGCGTCGCGGAAGTCGTACTGGCCGAGCGCGTCGAGGTCGATGTCGGCGTGACGGGTGCGGTGCACGCCCACCAGGCCTGCGGCGATGAGCTCGTTCGCGCGGTCGGCGATCCACGAGGTCGCGTCGGTGTCGGCAGGTCCCCCGTGCGGCGGGTTGTACTTGAAGCCGCCGTCACGCGGCGGGTTGTGCGAGGGCGTTACGACGATGCCGTCGGCGCGACCCGCATCGTCGAGCGCGCGACCTCGGTTGTAGGTCAGGATCGCGTGGCTGAGCGCGGGCGTCGGCACCCACGAGTCGCGGGAGTCGACGCGCACGTCGACGCCGTTCGCGACGAGCACCTCGATGGCGCTGCGCTCGGCGGGAAGCGACAGTCCGTGCGTGTCGCGACCGAGGAAGAGGGGGCCTTCGATGCCCTGAGCCCGCCGGTAGTCGACGATCGCCTGCGTCGTGGCGAGGATGTGATCCTCGTTGAAGCTCGTCGACAGCGACGAACCGCGGTGGCCGCTCGTGCCGAACGCGACGCGCTGCCCGGGGACCGCGGCATCCGGCTTCCGGTCGTAGTAGGCGGCGATCAGCTCATCGATGTCGATGAGGTCGGATGCTTCTGCGGGCGCTCCTGCACGGCTCATGGTGCTTAGTCTGCCCGCTTCTGGCCGCGGCGGTGACGGATTGACACGGCACTCACGGCCGATCCTGCGCGTTCGCGGTGGCGAGCAGCGCAGCGAGGACTGCACGCAGCGCGGGGGAGTCGGCCTGCGAGCGCCGGTGGACCGCGGCGATGTCGCGCGTCGACGCGGGAGCCGCGGTCGGCACCGCGACGAGGTCGGGCCCGAGGTCGCCGCGTCCCAGGCGCGGCACGAGCGCGACGACGGCTCCGGTGCGAGCGAGCGCGATGTGATTCTCGAACTCCATTGACTCGTACAGCACGCGGGGTGCGCCGCCGATGCCGTCGAACAGCCGGCGCAGCCACTGGCGGCAGATGGTCGTGTCGAATGTGGCGACCCACTGCTCGCGCGCGAGGTCGGCCGGATGCAGCACGTCGCGATCGGCGAGCGGATGGTCGCGTCGAAGGATGACGTCGGCGACATCCGTGAACAGCGGAGTGACGACGAGATTCTCGGGAATCGCCAGCGCGACGCCGCCCCACTGGTGGACGATGCCGAGGTCGCGCTGGCCCGAGGCGACGAGTGCCACCGTCTCCCACGGCTCGCTCTCGCGCACGGGAAGACGCAGCTCGGGGTGGGCGTCCGCCAGCTCCACGAGCACAGGAGCGAGCAGCCCGCGCACGACGGTCGAGAAGGCGGCGAGGCGCAGCTCGCCGGTGACTCGGCCGTCGTCGTCCGCACCGACGCCGGCGTGCAGGTCGGCGCGCAGTCGCTCGAGGTCGGCGAGGATCGGGGTCGACCCGACCACGAGCTGTGTCCCGGCAGCCGTCAGGGCGACGCCGCGGCCGACGCGTTCGAGCAGTGCGACACCGGTCTCGCGCTCGAGGCGCTTGATCTGCTGCGACACCGCCGAGGGTGTGAATCCCAGAGCGGATGCCGCGCCCGCGACGCTGCCCTCCCGCGCGACGGTCCGCAGCGAGTGCACGGCATCCAGATCAATCATGAAGAAATGCTACCGATTCAGGTGGAGAAAGCATCGCTTGTCGTTGATCGTCCCGAGCGGTGGACTGAGCCTCGTGACTCGACGCGACATGATCCTGGCGGCTACGGTGGCGACGCTCTGGGGATTCAACTTCCTCGTCATCGACTGGGGGATGGCCGGCATCCCGCCCCTGCTCTTCGTGGCCATCCGATTCGCCGCCGTCGCCGTCTTCGCGCTCGTGGTTCCGCGGCCCCGCGCTCGCTGGGGATCGGTGATCGGGGTCGGGCTGTTCATGAGCCTCGGCCAGTTCGCGCTGCTGTACCTGTCTCTCGGGCTCGGACTGCAACCGGGGCTCGCCGCCCTGCTGATGCAGGCGCAGGCGGTCTTTACCGTCGTCATCGCGGCCGGGGCGCTGCGGGAACGCCCCACACCGGGGCAGATATTCGGGGTCGCCCTCGGGGTCGCCGGGCTCGCCGCCGTCGCTGTCGGGCGCGGGGGAGACGCTCCCGCGCTCGCCGTCGTCCTCGCGCTCGGCGCCGCGCTGTCGTGGGCCGTCGGCAACGTGATCGCCCGTCGCGCGGGCGTCGTCACCGGACGCGGGCCGCTCGGGGCCCTCTCGCTCACCGTGTGGTCTGCCCTCGTCGTGCCGGTGCCCGCGCTCGTGCTGGCGATGACCTTCGAGGGGCCCGGAGCGATCGGCGCGGGGCTCGCCGGGTTTGGCATCCGGGCCCTGGTCTCGACCGTCTACACCGCGGGCCTGTGCACCCTCGTCGGCTACGCGATCTTCAACGGACTGCTGGCACGCAACCCCTCCGCGGCTGTCGTGCCGTGGGTGCTGCTGGCGCCCGTCGTGGCGATGGCGGCGGCCGCGGCGCTGCTCGGACAGATCCCCGCCCCCGCCGAGATCGTCGGCGGAGCGGTGCTCGTGCTCGGCGTGCTCGTGACCAGCGTGCGCGTGCCGCGGGTGCGCCGGTCTAGGCTCGTTGCGTGACGCCCGAGCACGATGATCAACCCGCCCGCCGCACCTACAGCTATCTCGGGCCGGCGGGGACCTTCACCGAGGCCGCCCTCGCCCAGGTGCCCGAGGCGCGCGACCAGATCTGGCGGTCGGTGCGCAACGTCGGCGAAGCGCTCGCGGATGTCGTGGACGGACGCTCGGATGCCGCGATGATCGCGATCGAGAACTCCGTCGACGGCGGTGTCTCGACGGCTCAGGATGCGCTGGCCACGATGCCGGGTCTGCGGATCGTCGGCGAGTACCTCGTGCCCGTGAACTTCGTGCTCGTGGCGCGGCCCGGCACGCGCATCGAGGACGTGTCGCTCATCGCCGCGCATCCGGTCGCCTATGCGCAGTGCCTGCAGTGGCTGCTGAAGACGCTGCCGGAGCATGCGCACCTGCCCGCCGCGAGCAACGTCGCCGCAGCGGTCGGCCTCATCGACGGAGTCAGCGACGCCGACGCGGCGATCGCCCCGCCCGGCATCCTCGAGCACCACGACCTCGAGCTGCTGGCATCCGACATCGGCGACAACGAGCACGCGGTCACTCGATTCGTCCTCGTGAGTCGCACCGTCGCGCCGCCGTCGCCGACGGGCGCCGACAAGACCTCGCTCATCGCGGAGCTGCCCGACGACCACCCCGGTGCACTGCTCGAGCTGCTCGAGCAGTTCTCGACCCGGGGCATCAACCTGTCGCTGATCGAGTCGCGGCCGATCGGCGATGCCCTCGGACGATACCGGTTCGTCATCGATGCCGACGGCCACGTCGCCGACGAGCGCATGGCGGATGCCCTCATGGGCGTGCGGCGCTTCAGCCCGAAGGTGCTGTTCCTCGGGTCATACCCGCGCGCCGACCGCGCCATCGTCCGCTATCCCGAGCGGTACTCCGACGACGTCTTCGTCGAGGCGCGCGACTGGCTGCGGGCCCTGATCTCCGGCGAGCCCGAGGCCTGACCCGCCCGGCTTCCCTCGCCCCTCCCGTTCCGTCGAGTCGCCACACAACGCGGATGTCGGGCCCCCCGAATCCGCCGTTTGCGGCGAGTCGACGGTGTGAGGATGCCGAGGAGGCCGGACCCGCAGTTCGTGGCGCGTCGACCGGCCGGGGGCGGCCGGGGCGGCGCCGGGACCGGGCGGGGTCAGGCGGCCAGGAGCTCCAGGGTGCGGATGCGGGCGGGAGCGGCATCCGGCTGCTCGCCGTCGTGCGCGGCCGACACCGGCGAGACCATGACCTCGTCGACGCCGTGCTGCGCGGCGAACGCGGCGAGGGCGGCCTGGGCCTCGGGGCCGGTGCCGACGAACCAGCGCGAGCGGAGCGCGTCGAGCAGGGGCGCGGCGAGGTGGTCCGAGGCCTCGGCGGCCGCGGCCTCCTCGACGGTCTCGAGCGCGATGAGCGGTCGGTTCCCGCGCAGGCGTGCCATCATGCGGGCCTGCGGGAGCATGAGGGCTTCGGCCTCGGCCTCGCTGTCGGCGACGACGGCATTCGCCGTGAGGAACGTCCGCGGTGCGTCGAGGGTCTCGGACGGCCGGAACTGGTCGCGGTAGAGCCCGAGGGCACGGTCGAGGCCCTCGCCCGAGAAATGGTTCGCGAACACGTACGGCAGGCCGAGGGCGGCGGCGAGCTGCGCGGAGTAGTCGCTCGATCCGAGCAGCCAGACGTCGGGGGTCGTCGTGGCGGTGGGCGTCGCGTGGACGTCGTACGTCCCGCCCGACGTGAACCGCACCGTCGCGCCGTCGCCGGTCACGAGGGCCAGGATGTCGCGGACGTTGTCAGGGAACCGGTCGACGTCGCTCGTCGTGCCCGACTGACGCAGCAGCTGGGTGATGACAGGATCGCTGCCCGGCGCGCGGCCGATCCCGAGGTCGACGCGTCCGGGAGCGATCGCCTCGAGCGCCGCGAACTGCTCGGCGACGACGAGGGGCGAGTGGTTGGGGAGCATGACGCCGCCGGAGCCCACCCGGATGCGGGAGGTGCGTGCTGCCGCGGCGGCGATGAGCACCGGCGGGGTCGTCGAGGCGACGGCCGGCATGTTGTGGTGCTCGGCGAACCAGTAGCGGCGGTAGCCGAGCTCGTCCGCCCGCTGCGCGACGGTCAGCGACGCCGCGATCGCCTGCGCGCTGGTCTGTCCCGTGCGCACGGGCACGAGGTCGAGCACGGACAGGGCGGGGCGGGATGCATCAGTCATATCCCCTCTGTCAACCGTGCGGCCTCCGCCGGCATTCCCGAGCCCACGTCACCGCGCCCGCTTCACCGCCTCGTACGCCTGCAACGCCGCCTTCCGGGTCGCGGCGAGGTCGACGATCGGCTCGCGGCCTGCGCTGTCGGGCGCCCATTGCCCGATGTACAGCCCTTTCGGGTCGAACTTCTCGGCCTGCCGCTCGGGGTTGAAGATACGGAAATAGGGCGACGCGTCGGCCCCTGATCCCGCGACCCATTGCCAGTTGAAGGCGTTGCTGGCGCCGTCGGCGTCGACGAGGGTGTCCCAGAACCACTGCTCGCCGAGTCGCCAGTCGATGAGCAGGTTCTTCGTGAGGAAGGATGCCGTGACCATCCGCACCCGGTTGTGCATGTAGCCGGTGTGCCAGAGCTCGCGCATCCCGGCATCCACCATCGGCACGCCGGTCTCGCCCTTCTCCCACGCCGTCAGGTGCGCCGGGTCGAGGGCCGGCCAGGGGAAGGCGTCGAAGCCCTTCCGCCAGTTCTTCGTCGCCAGGTCGGGGAAGTGGTACAGCGTGTGCCAGGCGAACTCGCGCCAGCCGAGCTCGGAGAGGAAACGCGAGGCGGAGGTCGCATGGGCGCCTGTCCCGCCCCCGGTCTCCACCCCGGCGTGCCAGACGGTGTGCGGGCTCAGCTCGCCCCAGCGCAGGCGCGGCGAGAGCAGCGAGGTCGCGCCCGCGCTCGGCTCGTCGCGGGCGGCGTCGTACGAGCCGAGATCGTGGTCGAGGAACTCACGGAGGCGTGCGCGCGCCGCGGCCTCGCCGGGCTGCCAGCGCTCGCGCAGACCGCCCGCCCAGTCGGGCCGGGTGGGCAGCAGCTTCCAATCGTCGAGGTCGTCGCCCGCGGGCGCCGACCGCAGGCCGGGGATCTCGCGGGGCCGGGGGAGCGGCTCGCGCGGGGCGGGCAGGTTGCGTGCCGCGTTCCAGAACGGGGTGAAGACCGAGAACGGGGTGCCGCTGCCGGTCTTGACCGTCCAGGGCTCGAACAGCACGTTGGCGGCGAACGACTCGACCTCGACGCTGTCCGAGCGGAGGCCGTCCTTCAGCTCGGTGTCGATCGCGCGCTCGGGTCCGCCGTAGCGGCGGTTCCAGTAGACGGCGCCTGCTCCGATGTCGTCGACGAGTGACCGGACGACGGATGCCGCGGCCCCGCGGCGCAGCACGAGATGCGACCCGCGAGCGCGCAGATCATCGGCGAGCGATGCGAGCGAGTGGTGCAGCCACCACCGTGCTGCGCCGCCGAGCGGTCGGATGCCCTCGGACTCCTCGTCGAGCACGTACAGCCCGACGACGGGCTCGCCACGGTCGATCGCAGCGCGGAGCGCGGGGTGGTCGGCCAGGCGCAGGTCGTCGCGGAACCAGACGATCGAAGGCGAGCTCATCCCGTCATCCTGTCGGGCGACCCGGGCGACGGCGAGCGGTTGACAGGGGCGGACGGGGGCTCAGTCGCCGGGCAGCGTGTGACCGGCGGGCACGGCGACGATGAGGCCCCGCGGGTCGATGCGGGTCTGCACGTGCTTCGCCTCGCCGAACTCGTCGCCGTCGAGCTGCACCGGGTGCGGCTCCTGCGGGGCGAGCGCCACGCCGCGGCCGCGCGAGTAGACGACCGCGTTGTCCTTCGTCCGCAGCGCGAGCACGCGACGACCGGCGCGGAACTTCCGCAGGAAGCTGTTGTCCCACGCGACGCGGCGCCACACGAGCAGCCAGCCCCAGAAGCCCTTCGGCTGCATGATCACGACATCGAGCTGGCCGTCGGTGATCGAGGCCTCGGGGATGAGGGCGATGCCGGCCTGCAGCGACCCGCAGTTCGCGAAGAGCACGCTCTGCACACGAGCCGCGTGCATGCGGTGTCCGTCGAGCTGATAGACGACGCGGAACGGCTTGGCGTTGACGAGCGACCGCGTCGCGCCGTCGACGTATGCGACCCAGCCGACCGACTTCTTCAGCTGCGGGTTGGTGTTGGCGATCATGGCCGCGTCGAGCCCCATGCCGCCCATGACGACGAACGCGTGCTTCTCGACCTCGCCGCTCTCGCGGGTGATCCGCGCCCAGCCGACGTCGATCGCGGTCCGGTCGCCGCTGAAGGCCGCCTCGATCATGGTCTCGGGCTCGGTGAGGGGCAGACCGAGGTTGCGCGCGAGCAGGTTGCCCGTGCCGCTCGGGACGATCGCGAGCGGGATGCCGCTGCCGCTCATCTCTCCCGACACGGCACGGACCGTACCGTCGCCGCCCGCCACGAGCACGACGTTGACGCCGGACTCGAGCGCCTGACGCGTGACGTCGTCGCCGAGGTCGTCGACCGTCGTCTCGTAGAAGAGCGGCTCCTCCCACCCGGCGGCCTCGGCGGCGCGGAGCACCTGCTCGCGCAGGGCGTCGCCGTCGACCTTGATGGGGTTGTAGACGAGGGCCGCCTTGGGATTGGGCTTCTCCGAGCCGCCCGACATCGGCTCCGTCTCGCCCTCGGGGCCCACGCGGCGTGCCTCGCCGGTCTCTCCGTCGGTCGTGTCGGGCGCGACGTCCTCGGGCTCACGGATGACGTCGTCGGGAGCCGCCGCCTGTTCGGGGTCGGGGGTCTGTGAGGTGGGATCGTCGGAGCGCTCCCGCGGGGAGGTGTCGTCGGAGTCGGTCGCCATGGCTACACCCTAGGGGTGGCCGCCCGTGGCGGGTTGCCCCTTGCGCCGGACGGCCGCGGCGGTACGGGGTGCGCTGATCCGGCTGCGCGGATGCGGGCGACCCTAGACTTGACGCGTGATCGACCTCGCATTGCTCCGTGAACAGCCCGACCTGGTGAAACTCTCGCAGGTGAAGCGCGGGAACTCGTCGGAGAGCGTGGATGACGCCATCGCCGCCGATCGCGAGCGCCGCGAGGCCATCACGACGTTCGAGCGGCTCCGTGCCGAGCAGAACGCCCACGGCAAGAAGGTCGCGCAGGCGCCGAAGGACGAGAAGGCCGCGCTCGTCGCCGAGGCCAAGCAGCTCAGCGAACGGGTCAAGCAGGCCCAGCAGGCCGTCACCGCCGCCGAGGAGGCCGCCGACGCCGCGCTCGCCCGCATCGAGAACATCGTCATCGACGACGTGCCCGCCGGCGGCGAGGCCGACTTCGTCACGCTCCGCACGCACGGCGAGCCGCCGTCGTTCGACTTCGAGCCGCTCGACCACCTCGCCCTCGGCGAGAAGCTCGGTGCGATCGATATGGAACGCGGCACGAAGGTCGCCGGCAGCCGGTTCTACTTCCTCAGCGGTATCGGCGCGCGTCTCGAGATCGCCCTCATGATGCTGGGTCTCGACCGTGCGCTCGCCGCCGGGTTCACGCCGCTGATCCCGCCGACGCTCGTGCGCCCCGAGGTCATGCGGGGCACCGGGTTCCTCGGCGAGCATGCGGCGGAGGTCTACCACCTCGAGGAGGACGACGCCTACCTCGTCGGCACGAGCGAGGTCCCGCTCGCCGGGTACCACATGGACGAGATCCTCGACCTCGAGCGCGGCGCGAAGCGCTACGCCGGATGGTCGACCTGCTACCGGCGCGAGGCCGGCTCGTACGGCAAGGACACGCGCGGCATCATCCGGGTGCACCAGTTCAACAAGCTGGAGATGTTCGTCTACACGACGCCGGGCGACGCGGCGGCCGAGCACCTGCGGCTCGTCGAGATGCAGGAGCGGATGCTGCAGGACCTCGGCCTGTCGTACCGCGTCATCGACGTCGCGGCCGGCGACCTCGGCTCGAGCGCCGCGCGCAAGTACGACATCGAGGCGTGGGTGCCCACGCAGGGGGCGTACCGCGAGCTCACCTCGACCTCGAACTGCACGACGTATCAGGCGCGTCGCCTCGACATCCGTCACCGTCCCGACGGCGGCAAGACCGAGCCGGTGGCGACCCTCAACGGCACGCTCGCCACGACCCGGTGGATCGTCGCGCTCCTTGAGACCCACCAGCGAGAGGACGGCTCGGTCGTGATCCCCGAGGTGCTGCGGCCCTACCTCGGCGGCCTCGAGGTCGCGGAGCCGATCGCATGACCGGCGCCGACGGCGGGATGACGCAGGCCCCCGACGCGCTTCCCGACGAGGGCGGCATCGAGGTCGTCGCGCCGCGCGATGCGGCCGAGATCGTCGAGGACGTCGCCGAGGTCATGCCGGCGGTCGCCGGCGCCTCGCGCCTGATGATCGTGCTCGACATCGACGGCACCGTGCTGCTCGAGGACGAGACGCTCAGTCCCGGCGTGGTGGAGGCGGTGGCCGACGCGCACGCGGCCGGTCACGAGGTGATGCTCGCGACCGGACGCTCGTGGGAGGGAACGCACGGCATCCTCGGCTCGCTCGCGCTGAACCCCGACTACGTCGTGTGCTCGAACGGCGCCGTCATCCTCAAGCGGATCGACGACGACTTCGCCGACGTGCTCGCGTACGAGCGCTTCTTCATCGAGACGTTCGACCCGAGCGAGGTGCTCGGCCTGCTGCGTCAGCACCTGCCGCACGCCCGCTACATGGTCGAGCTGCCCGACGGGCGCCGCCTCTACACCGAGGAGCTCCACGACTGGAACCTCCACGACGCCGACAAGGTCGCCTTCGCGGAGCTGTCGCAGCAGGAGGTCTGCCGCGTCGTCGTGGTCTCTCCCGACGAGACCGACTCCGACTTCGTCGAGCTCGTCGACCGCATCGGCCTGAACAAGGTGTCGTATGCGGTGGGATGGTCGGCGTGGCTCGACATCGCGCCGCAGGGTGTCGACAAGTCCACGGCGCTGGAGCGGGTCCGCACCTGGCTCGACATCGAGCCGGCCGACGTCCTCGTCATGGGGGACGGCCGCAACGACATCGGGATGTTCCGCTGGGCGCGCGAGCGCGGCGGGCGCGCGATCGCGATGGCGCAGGGCGCGACCGAGCTGCTGGCCGAGGCATCCGAGACGACCGTGTCGGTTCAGGAGGGCGGCGTCGCGGCCATCCTCCGCTCGCTCTGACCGGCGTCGCGGGCGGCTAGGATCGAAGCTCAGCGGTTCGCGCCGCTGGGAGGGTTGTCCGAGCGGCCGAAGGATCCAGTCTTGAAAACTGGTGGGCAGCAATGTCCCGTGGGTTCGAATCCCACACCCTCCGCCATAACCGCTTTCGCCTGCCCGGCTTTGCGCTCCGCGGGCTAGAGCAGCCCGCGGGCGGCGAGTTCGGCGCGCAGCGCGGGCACGATGTGCTCGGCGTAGGCGACGGTCAGGTGCGTGCGGTCGTAGCGCGTGGGGATGTCGCCCGCGAAGGCGGGGCACACGAGCTCCCAGCAGGCGAACGGCAGCGAGCTCACCGCGTGATTCCCGGACGCTGCCGCCACCTGCTCGGCTGCCGACTCCATCTGACCCCACGTGCTCGAGACGCCCGCGGCGCAGCCGTACGGCGAGGCGGCGGGAGAGTAGCAGCGTCCGAGATCGGCGCCCTCCGGCGGCGGCGCCAGGTGGACGATGCGACCCGGCATCCCATAGCTGTCGGCTTCGGCCTCCTGAGCGGCGAGCAGTGCATCGGCCGACAGGTCGGCCCCGTCGGGGGTGTGCCCGAGCGTGTAGGCGTTCGACATCACGACGAGGGTCGGCGCGTCGGCGAGGATCATGGCGCGGACATCGGCCTTCCGCTGCGGGCATGCCGCCATCACGCCGGCGCCGTCGTTCTGCACGGCGACGTCGGTGAAACGGCATCCGTAGAGGCCGACCGTCGTCACGCGGATGCCGCCGTCACTGTCGTCGGCGAGCTTGCGGAACGCCGGAGCGTAGGCCATCGCGGTCGAATCGCCGACGAGATAGATGTGGACGGGGGCGTCGGAGCTGCCCGTGGAGCAGCCCGTGGCGGTCGGGGAGGCATCGGGTGAGAAGCAGTCGCGCGCCGGGTTGCTCGCCGACGACCGGGTCATGACCTCGTCGAGCGAGGGATGCAGCTCGGGCCATTCCGTCGCGGTCGCGGCCGCGGCGAGCTCGGCCTGCAGGGCGGCGATCGGGTCGCCGGGGTCTGCGTCGGCCGCGTCGCTCGCGGCGTCGGCGGCACCCGCGGGCGGGAAGGCGACGAGCGATGCCGTGAGGCCGCCGAACACGTTCTGGACGACGAGCACGACGGCCAGCGCGGCGATGCCGAGCCCGGATGCCGCGAGCAGCGCCGGCGGGCCGAAGCGGGCGCGCCACGCGGCCCAGGGCGCAGATGCGTCGGACGTAGGTTTCGCTGTCGCTGTCGCTGTCGCTGTCGCTGTCCCTGTCGCGTGTGCGAGCGCCGGTGCGGCTATCGGTGCGGGCACATCGTGAGGAGCAAGGTCCGCTGAGTCAGGACGGGGCATACCCGGGTAGTAGCGCGTCCCGGGAGTCCAGCCCGCGGGGCGGGTGCTGAGCGCGCGCGGCGCCGGGGCCGGCGCGGCATCCCGAACCGGCGTCGCAGCGCGCTCCGCAGCGGACACCGGCGCGGCGGCGGCATCCTCGCGCGCCGTCTCCGTCGTTTCGCCGCCGACCGGCCGTCCGTACGGCGCGAATCGGAAGGGCCGCTCGACGAGGTGGTACGAGGCCACGGCGAGGACGGCCGTGATCGCGAGCACGAGCACCGTCGTGGCCTCCCGGGCGGGCAGCAGAACGGCGGCGAACACGATGACCGGGAAGTGCCAGAGGTACAGCGAGTACGACACGTCGCCCGCGAAGACGCTCACCGGGTTCGTCAGCGGGAAGAGGTGCCGATGCCGCGGGTCGCCGGGCACGCCGCCCGCGAGCACGAGTGCCGTGGCGACCACGGGCAGGGCGGCCCACGGAGCCGGGAACCCGCCCGCCGCGGGATCGATGACGGCGAACGCCACGACGAGGCTTCCGACACCGACCCACGACGCGAGTCCGCCGATGACGGGCGGGATGCGGCGCAGCAGCGGCACCATCGCGGCGATGAGCGACCCGATCGCCAGCTCCCACGCGCGGGTGAAGGTGGAGAAGTAGGCCGCGACGGCGGCATCCGCGCTCTGCAGCATCGCCCACGCGAACGAGGTGGCGACGACGGCTGCCGCGAGCGTCGCCGCGGCCGCGGCCGCCGCGGCGCCGCGTCGACGGGCGGCGGGCAGAAGCGAGACCGCCAGCAGGAGCAGCAGCGGCCACGCGAGGTAGAACTGCTCCTCGACCGCGAGCGACCAGAAGTGCTGGAGCGGTGAGACGGCGTCGTCGGCGTGGAAGTAGTCGGTGCCGACCGCGGTGAATCGCCAGTTGGCGGCGAAGCCCGCCGACCACAGCGCGTCGACGAGCGTCTGCTCGGCGCGGGGACGATTGAAGACGACGAAGGCGCTCGCCGCCGTGGCGAGGAGCACGACGACCGCGAGAGGCAGGATGCGGCGGGCGCGCCGACCGGCGAAGGCGGCGAGGCGGATGCCGCCCGTGAGCTGCACCTCGCGCAGCAGAGCCCCGGTGATGAGGAAGCCGGAGACGACGAAGAACACGTCGACCCCGACGAACCCGCCGCGTGGCCAGCCGACGGCGTGCGCGCCGATGACCGCGAGGACGGCGAGAGCCCGAAGGCCCTGGATGTCGCGTCGCGGCGTCGGGTGGGGGAGCATCGGGCTGTTCACATGGCGTCCGGAAGGGCGCCACCGAGTGTAGTGGGAGCGGTCTCACTGCGGCGATAGCGCATCGAGATCTCAGCGCAACCCCTGTGCGCAAGCAGCAGGGAACCCGCTTCGCTGGCGCGATGAGAGCTCTTCCTCGTGCGCCTTTCGCCCGCGTGGCCGGGACGCTGCTCCGCGGATTCTTCGGCGCTCTGCTGGTTCTGCGCCGGCCGCGCCCGATCCACGTCCGCGGGACGATGCTCAGCGGCACGATCCGCTGGGTCGGCCCGGATCGTCGGTCCGGGGTCTCGTGGATAGACGATCCGCCGGTCGCCGGTGAGACGCCCGTGGTCGCTCGCCTGTCGCGATCACTCGGACTCCCGGACGCTCTGCCCGACATCTTCGGGCTCGCGCTCCGCATCCCCGGTGACCCCGAGTCTCCGGGGGACGGCGCGGCCGACATCGAGTTCGCCTCGACCGGGCGGGGCGTGCCGCTGCGCTACGCGCTGCTGCCCCTGCGCCGGCCCGAGCGCGCGCGTTTCGGCATCCTGCTGCCCTACCGCGGACGCCGGGGCCCGGTGCTGCTCTCGGCGACGACCGTGGACGGCGGACCGGATGCCGCGGACTGGCGTCTCGTGCTGTCGTTCGCCTCGCCGTTCGGCCCCTGGCGCCCGTTCGCGCTCGTGCGGCTGCGCCGTGCCGCATGGCCGGATGGTCAGCCCCGATTCGACGCCGGACGACGGGTGCTGCCCGGCGCGCGTGCGTTGCGCCAGCCGTCGTACGACCGCGTCCAGCGTCGCGGGCTGCAGCTCGCTGACGACGCGCCTTCCACACCGGGGGCGCCGGCGCAAGCGGCGTGCACGGTCGCGGCGGGCGCGGTGGACTGAGCCGGTGCAGCCCGACGAGATCGCCCGTGTCGCCCGAGAGTCCTTCGGCATCGAGGAGCTGCGCCCGCAGCAGCTCGACGCCATCGAGGCGGCCGTCGCCGGGCGAGACGTGCTGGTCGTCTGGGCGACCGGGGCCGGGAAGTCGGCCGTCTACCAGGTCGCCGCGGCCCTCCGGCCCGGACTGACCGCGATCGTCTCGCCCCTCATCGCGCTGCAGGAGGATCAGCTCGCGCGCATCGAGGAGGCGCCCGATGCGCCCGACGGCGTCGCCCTGAACTCGAGCCGGGGCGTGCGCGCTCAGCGCGAGGCCTGGGACGCGATCCGTTCGGGAGAGGCCTCGTACGTCCTGCTCGCGCCCGAACAGCTCGCGAAGGACGACGTCGTCGCCGAGCTCGCCGAGGCGGGGGTGTCGCTGCTGGTCGTGGACGAGGCGCACTGCATCGCAGCCTGGGGGCACGACTTCCGCCCCGACTACCTCATGTTGGGCGAGGTCTCCGAGCGTCTGGGGCGTCCGCCGATCCTCGCGATGACCGCGACGGCCACGAGCCCCGTCCGCACCGAGATCATCGAGCGGCTCGGGATGGACGACCCGGCGATCCTCGTGGGCGATGTCGACCGGCCGAACATCGAGCTGAACGTCCGCCGTCACGCCGAGAAGTCGGGCAAGCGCGAGGCCGTGATCGACGAGGTGGTGGAGCTGCCGAGGCCCGGGCTGCTGTACACCGCTACCCGGAGGGGCGCCGAGGAGTACGCGGAGGCGCTGCAGGAACGCGGCGTCAACGCCGTCGCGTACCACGCCGGTCTGTCGGCGAAGGAGCGCAACGGGGTGCACGAGGCATTCCACGACGGCGAGGTCGAGGTCGTGGTCGCCACCTCGGCCTTCGGAATGGGGATCGACAAGGCCGACGTGCGCTTCGTCGTCCACGCCGACATCCCCGACTCCATCGACGCCTACTATCAGGAGCTCGGTCGCGCCGGCCGCGACGGCGAGCCCGCGACGGCGACGCTGCACTACCGGCCCGAAGATCTGTCGCTGCGACGTTTCTTCGCGGCGTCGGCCCCGAAGCGCGGCGAGCTCAAGCGACTCGTCGACGCCATCGCCGGCGCGACGCGGTCGCGTGCCGAGATCGCCGCGGCCGGCGGGCTGTCGGCCCGTCGCGTCACCGCCCTGCTCACCGTGCTCGTGGATGCGGGTGCCGTGCGCGCGAGTCGCGCCGGTGTGGCACTGCGGCGGGGGATGACCGTCGAGCATGCGGTCGACGCTGCGCTGGAGAGGTCGGCGGAGCGCGAGCGCATCGACGCCTCCCGCATCGAGATGCTCCGCAGCTACGCCGAGACCCGTCGGTGCCGGCGGGCGACGCTGCTCGGGTACTTCGGGCAGGACTACGTCGAGCCGTGCGAGAACTGCGACACGTGCGCGGCATCCGCGAACGACCGCTCGGCTCGCGACGAAGGGCCGGGGAGACAGGGTGACCACACCGACGGGCCCTTCCACGTCGACGACATCGTCCGCCACCACGAGTGGGGTGAGGGGACGGTCATGGCGGTGGAGGACGACCGGGTGACCGTGTTCTTCGAATCGCAGGGGTACAAGGTGCTCGCCACAGACCTGGTGGCTGAGCGCGGCCTGCTCGAACCTGCCTGATCTTCGGCCGCTGCTCGCCCCTGGGAGTGCTTACCAGTCTCGTTCCATTCCGGCCGGTTCGCCGTTCGCGGCTCGTTAGCGTGCAGGTGAGTGAAACGAGCATGTCGGGGCGGTGGCGGCTGAATGGGGGGCGTCGCCGCCTCGCATGTCCGCGGCGCTCACAGAGTTTCCAGACATCCGTCCCTATGATGAGTCGGTCACCCGGGAGTGCCTGCGCGACGCGAAGAGCGTGCACCCGAACGCACTCCTCGCCGGCTCGTCGAGAGGACACCCGTGAGCGCACGTTCCGATGCGAAGGCGTCGCGGCGCCGTCGTCGTCCCGTCGCCCGGCACGGCCAGCTGCGGTCGCCGAACCCGCTGACGCAGATCCTGGCGGTGCTCGGCGTCATGGTCGCCGTCGTCGTCGTGAGCGGTGTCGCCATCGGCGGTTTCTACGTGTGGAACGCCACCCAGGTCGTGGCCGACGCGGGCGTCTCGATCGGCGACGACGACTCGCAGCTCCCCCCGACGATCGGCGAGATCGAGGGCGGCGTGAACATGCTCGTGGTCGGCACCGACTCGTGCGAGGGAGCGAACGCTGAACTATCGGGTGCCTGTCAGGCGAAGGACACTGACGGTGAGCGCAACGATGTGACGATGCTCGTGCACATCAGCGACGAGCCGCGACGCGTGACCGTCATCTCGTTCCCGCGCGACATGATCGTCCCGATCCCCGCCTGCACCGGCGAGGACGGCACCCAGTACTCCGCGATGAGCGCTCAGATGCTCAACGTCTCGTACATGTACGGCGGCCTCGCGTGCTCGGTCAGCACGATCGAAGAGCTGACGGGCATCGACATCCAGTTCGCCGCCGCGACCCGATGGACCGGCGTCATCAACATGTCCGACGCGATCGGCGGCGTCGACGTCTGCGTGTCGGATGACATCAACGACTCCCACACGGGCCTGAGCCTCGCGAAGGGCAATCACACTCTGCAAGGCACCGAGGCTCTGCAATTCCTGCGCACGCGGTACGCGATCGGCGACGGGTCCGACCTCGGGCGGATCTCGAACCAGCAGCAGTTCATGAGCTCGATGGTGCGCAAGCTGCAGTCCGACGGCGTGCTCGGCAACCCGACGGCGCTGCTCAACCTCGCCACCACCGCAGTCGACCAGGTCGCCAGCGGACAGATCAAGCTGAGCTCGTCGCTGTCGAGCCCGCAGCGGATGGTGCAGATCGCCCTCGCCATGCGCAGCGTGCCTTACGAGGACATCGTCTTCGTGCAGTACCCCACCGCGTACGTCGACGGCGGGCTGCGCGTCCGGCCCGTCGAGAGCGCCGCCAAGGTGCTGTTCGACGCGCTCGCCGCGAACCAGCCCGTGCAGCTGAGCGGATCGACGAGCGACGGCTACGGCACCGAGGTCGTCGGCGAGGCGGCTCCTCCCGCGCCTGCTCCGACCGACTCCGCAGCGCCCGCCGACCCGGCGGCGACGCCGGATGCGCCCGCGACGGAGGCGCCCGAAGCGGGCGCGCCGGTCGTGCTGCCGGATTCGGTCACGGGCCAGACGGCGGCGCAGGTGACCTGCACCGTCAGTGCGCGCTGAGACGGGGCGCCTTCACGGCCTTCGATTCGGAGCCTGGGGAAGTCCGGGCTATGATTGCCGGGTGCATCCGCGCCGTCTCGCGTCGGATGCCGTGGAGACGTCGCATAGTCAGGCCTAGTGCACCACCCTGCTAAGGTGGAGTCCCCGTAAGGGGACCGAGGGTTCAAATCCCTCCGTCTCCGCCACGACGAAAGCCCCGGTCCGCCGGGGCTTTTTCGTTCCGGCTGCGTCTGGATGCGGCGGCCCCGGCCCCGGCGCGCCCTGGGAGGATAGGGGCATGACTGCTCGACGCACGCTCCTGGTCGGATCCGGCAAGGTCGCCACTCGCCTCGGCGAGAGCCTGGTCGAGGCCGGACAGGAGGTCGTCGCGATCCGGCGGAGCGCCGGCGGCATCCGGCCCGCGTTCACGCCGATCGTCGCCGATCTGGCAGCGCCCCTCGACACGACGTTGCCCGCGGTCGACGCGATGGTCATCACGCTTCCGCCGGGGGATGACCCCGGCTTCTACCGCGCCGCGCTTCAGAGGATCGCGCAGGCCCTCCCGAAGCAGCCCGAGCGCACCGTCTTCGTGTCGTCGACGCGGGTCTTCGAGGGGTGGGGTCCGGAGCGCGCTCTCGACGAGGATGACGAGCCCCGGCCCACGAGTATGCGGGGCGAACAGCTCGTCGACGGCGAGCGTGCGGCTCGCGAACTGTTCGATGCGATCGTCGTGCGGCCCGCGGGGATCTACGGGCCCGGGCGCGAGCGGCTGATCCGGCAGGTTCTCGCGGGCGAGCCGGTCGACTACGACCGCCGCACCAACCGCATCCACGAGGTCGACCTCGTCCGCGCGATCGCGCAGCTGCTCGACGCGGACGCGCCGCCCGCGCTCCTGCACGGCGTCGACCGGCGACCCGCCGCCCTCGGCGAGGTGGTCGAGTTCATCGCGGATCGCCTCGGGGTCGCCGCACCGCCGCGCGCGGAGGTCATGCCCGACGCCGACCGCGGCAAGGTTCTCGACGGCTCACGCCTCGCCGCGATGATCGACTTCACGTTCCCGACATTCGTCGAGGGCTACGGACAGGTCATCGCCGACCGCGCCTGATCGCCGCGCCCAGCGGCGGCGATTCTGCCGTCGGAGCCGATACAGCCGTCGGACCGGTGGTGCTGGTGTCGCCAGTAGCGGGGGTCCGAGACCACACCGGCCCCGGCAGTCCGACGAATGTATCGGCTCGAGCGCGGCGCGCTCAGGCGCGGCGTGCTCAGCGGCGAGGGCGCAGCAGGCCGGTGAGCAGCAGGCGCATCGCGGCGACGGGATCGGTGTCGTCGGTCAGCCAGCGGATCTGGATGCCCTCCCAGCCGCTGATCACGAGGTCGGCGAGGGCTCGCGGGTCGTCGTCCGCCTCGAGTCGGCCGCGGGTGCGGTCGTCGGCGATGGCCGCGGCGTAGGTCTCGGTGACCGCTCGGTAGCGCTCGAGCAGCCAGGCGTGCGCCTCGTGCTCGGGGTGCGTCGCCTCGGCCGACACGATCGAGAACATGCGGACGAGCTCGCGCCGCGCGAGGTTGCGCTCGACGATGGCGAGCACGCTCGGGATGAACCCGTCGCGGGCCGCGCGCGCGGGGAAGTCGGTGTCGGCGGCATCCTCCTGCTCGAGGACGGCCGCCAGCAGCGAAACCTTCGTGGGGAAGTGGTGCATCACGGTGGTGAGACTCAGATCGAGCTGCTTGGCGATCTGGCGGAGCGACCCGCCGCGGTAGCCGTGGGTGCCGAACACGACGGTCGCCGACGCCACGATCTCCGCACGCCGGGCCGCGCTCTTCGCGTACGGCCCGCGGGGGTGAGCGGCATCGGATGGCATGACCCGAGCGTAGAACACCTCAATCCCGTGCATCTGCACGTGTTTCGGTCTAGGCTGATCGCATGGCAACGGATGACACGACCTACCGCTGGGTGAAGGACGGGGCGCTCGGCCCGGGACGGATGCGCTACGGCGCCGACTACAACCCGGAGCAGTGGCCGCGCGAGGTGTGGGACGAGGACGTCCGGCTCATGCGCGAGGCCGGGGTCAACATCGTCTCGCTCGGGATCTTCTCGTGGGCGCTGCTCGAGCCGCGTCCCGGCGAATGGGATTTCGGATGGCTCGACGAGGTCATCGATCTGCTCCACGCCAACGGCATCGACGTCGACCTCGCCACGGCGACCGCGTCGCCGCCGCCGTGGCTCGCGAAGCGGCATCCCGAGATCCTGCCGCAGACGATCGACGGAACGACCCTCTGGCCGGGGTCGCGCCAGCACTGGCGGCCGACGTCGCCGGTCTTCCGCGAGCACGCGCTGCGGCTGACCCGCGCCCTGGCCGAGCGCTACGCCCACCACCCCGCCCTCGTCGCCTGGCACATCTCGAACGAGCTCGGCTGCCACAACCTGTACGACTTCTCGGATGACGCCGCCCGGGCCTTCCGGGTGTGGCTGCAGGAGCGCTACACGACCCTCGACGCGCTCAACGAGGCCTGGGGCACGGCGTTCTGGTCGCAGCACTACGAGGAATGGGACGAGATCCTGCCTCCGCGCGCCGCGCCGACGCAGCGCAACCCCGGACAGCAGCTCGACTTCGAGCGCTTCTCGTCGGATGCCGTTCGCGACCACCTCCGTGCCGAGAACGCGGTGCTCGCCGAAGTGACCCCCGGCATCCCGCGCACGACAAACTTCATGGTCGCCCAGAACGTCCGCGACATCGACTACCCCTCGTGGGTCGGCGACGTCGACTTCGTCTCGAACGACCACTACCTGCGCCCGGGCGAGCTCGGGCGCGACGACCTGTCGTTCTGGTCGAACCTCACCGGCAACATCGCCGGCGGCCGGCCGTGGTTCCTCATGGAGCACGCGCCGAGCGCGGTGAACTGGCGTGCGGTCAACCCACCCAAGCGCCCCGGCGAGCTCGTCCGCGACGCCCTCACCCATGTCGGGCACGGGGCCGACGCGGTCTGCTACTTCCAGTGGCGGCAGTCCCGTGCCGGGGGCGAGCGCTACCACTCCGGCATGGTCCCGCACGCCGGCGCCGACAGTCGGGTGTTCCGTGATGTCGTCGACCTCGGTTCGCAGCTGCGCGACCTCGCACCCGTGACCGGCAGTCGGCGCGAGCGGGCTCGTGTGGCGCTGGTGTTCGACTACGAGTCGTGGTGGGTCAGCGGCCGCGACTCGCACCCCGCCGAGTCGCCCGCCTATGACGACGAGACACTGCTGTGGTACCGGGCGCTCCTCGACCTCGGCGTCCGCGTCGACGTCGTGCCCGTCGCCGCCGACCTCGCCGACTACGAGGTCGTCGTCGCGCCGATGCTCCACGTCGTCCCGGCGGCGCTGCGCGAGCGCCTGACCGCCTTCGTCGGCGGCGGTGGTCACCTCGTGACGACCTACTTCTCGGGCGTGGTCGACGAGAACGATCGGGTGTGGCTCGGCGGTTACCCGGGTGCGCTGCGTGAGCTGCTCGGCATCACGATCGAGGAGTTCGTGCCGATGCTGCCGGGGGAGACGGAATCCCTCGCATCCGGCACGGTCGTCCGCGACTGGAGCGAGCGCATCGCTCGCGTCGAACCGGATGTCGAGATGCTCGACTTTTACGCGGGCGGCGATCTCGACGGCGCCCCGGCCATCACTCGGCGCCGCAGCGCCCACGACAGCGGCGGCAGCGCGACGTACGTGTCGGCTGCGATCGGTCGGCCCGGTGCGGCGGACGTCATGCGGCGCCTGGCCGGCGACATCCCGGCGCTCGCGGCAGACGCCCTCGCGGCCGACGGCGACGTCGACGTGATCGTCCGTCGCCACGAGGGCGGACGTTACGTGTTCCTCGCGAACCGCACCGACGACGAGGTGGTCGTGGCCGCAGCGGGTGACCTGCTCGCGGGCGCCGCCGAGCGCGGTTCCGCGGATGCCGTGACGATCGCTCCCCGCGGGGTCGCCGTGCTCGCGCAGGAGGGCTGACCCGCGCGACAATGACCGCATGACCGACACGGACGGCACGCTGGCGTGGCTTCTGGACACCGACCCGTCGCTGCGCTGGCAGGTGGAGCGCGACCTCGCCGGCGCTCCGCCGTCGGTGTGGCAGGCCACGCGCGCCCGCGTCGCGGCCGAGGGCAACGGGGCGCGCCTCCTGCGGGAGCAGGGCGACGACGGCCAGTGGGAGGGCGGAGCCTACTTCCCCGCGGGGTTCTTCGACAGCCCGGAGGCCCGCGCGCCGGGTCAGCCCTGGACGGCGACCACCTGGACCCTGAAGGATCTGCGCGAGTGGGGTCTGGATGCCGCCGTCCTCGGCGACACCGCGGAACGGTTGCGGCGCAACAGCCGGTGGGAGTACGACGACCTGCCGTACTGGGACGGCGAGATCGACGTGTGCATCAACTCGTACACGCTCGCGACGGGCGCCTGGCTCGGCGTCGACGTGAGCGGCCTGGCGCGGTGGTTCCGCGAGCATCAGCTGGCCGACGGCGGGTGGAACTGCGAGGCGGAGGAGGGGCGGTCGACCCGTGGGTCGTTCCACTCGACGCTCAACGCCCTGCGCGGCATGCTCGCGTGGGAGCAGATCACCGGCGACACGGCCCTCCGTGAGAGCCGCCACCGCGGTGAGGAGTACCTGCTGTCGCGGCGGCTGGCCTTCCGCGCCTCGACCGGCGAGCCCGTGGGCGACTTCGTGACGGAGTTCGTCTATCCCAACCGCCACCGCTACAGCGCCCTCGCAGCCCTCGACCACTTCCGCGCCGCCGCGCTCCTCGAGGGCGTCGCGCCCGACCCGCGGCTGGCGCAGGCCGTCGACATGGTCCGGAATGCTCGCTCCGCCGACGGCACATGGCATCAGGGGACGCCACTGGCGGGACGCGTCTGGTTCGACATCGATGTCGCCCGGGGTGAGCCGTCGCCCTGGCTGACGATGATCGCCCTGCGCGTGCTGCGGTGGTGGGATGCCGCCGTTCCGGCCTGACGCGGTCCTGTCAACGGCCTGTCGTCCGTCACGGATCGTCGCCGACGATGGCGGCAGACGAAAGGACTCGCCATGACGACAGACTCGCCCGCTTCCGACGCCCCGCTTCGCGTCGTCGCCCTCAACTGCACCCTGAAGCCCGCACCCGCTGAGTCGAGCACGCAGCTCATGCTGCAGCAGGTGCTCGACGCCCTCGCCGAGCATGGTGCCGCGGGTACGCAGGTGCGTATCGCCGACCTGAACATCGCGCCCGGCGTCGAGACCGACATGGGGGAGGGCGACGAGTGGCCCTCCGTTCGTGAGCAGATCCTCGCCGCAGACATCCTGGTCGTCGGGACGCCCATCTGGATGGGGCACGCCTCGAGTCTCGCGCAGCGCGTCCTCGAGCGCCTGGACGCCGAACTCTCCGAGACGGACGATGCCGATCGGCCGATCCTCTTCGACCGCGTCGCCGTGGTGGCCGTGGTCGGCAACGAGGACGGCGCGCACAAGGCCACCGCAGACCTGTTCCAGGGGCTGAACGATGTCGGGTTCACGATTCCCGCCCAGGGCGGTACGTACTGGAACGGCGAGGCGATGCAGACGGTCGATTTCAAGGATCTCGAGAAGACCCCCGACCCGGTCGCCTCGACGACGGCGACACTCGCCCGCAACGCGGCGCACCTCGCCCACGTGCTGCGCGCGGCCCGCTACCCAGCGGAGTGAGCGCCGGTCATCCCCAGCCGCCGAGGTAGGCGGCGAGGTCCGGCTCGTCGGTGACGACGCGGATCGCCGCTGTCGTCACCGACGCCGTCGGGAAGAGATCGTCGCGGTGCCAGCGCTCGCTCCGGGTGCGGGCGCGCGTCGACGTCATCCGCACCAGTGGCTCGCCGTCGGGGGAGCGCAGCGTCACCTCGCCGAGCGCCTCGTCGCCCATCCGCGCCAGCGACGCGGCGAGGACGTCGGCGTCGGCGTCGACGCGAACCGGGCGCAGCAGCTCGACGACGACCCGGACCCGGTCGAAGGCGGCATCGCGCTCGGAGTCCTCGGCGAGGACTGCGGCGCGGTTCGAGGCGGGGCCGAGCGCCGCGAGGGTGCTGTCGAGGGCGAGGAACCGCTGCCCGGCGCTCGCGTGCGGCGGCGCGATGATCGCGATGTCGGGGTGCGTGGGCCGCAGGGCACGGCCCGCGGATCCGGCGACGGGGATGAGGTCGCTCAGCCGGATGGCCTCGGCATTGCGGCGTGCGACAGCGCCTTCGTCGCGTCCGGCGGCATCCGGGCCGTCGTGCCAGGCGACGGCCGCGGGCACGTGGGCGAGCAGCGCGCCGCGCAGCCACGCGCGATAGGTCCACTCCCAGTCCTCCCCGCCGTACGCCGTGAACGACTCGTCGAATCCGCCCGTCGCATCGAACAGCATCCGCGAGCACGCGATGACGGCCCCGATGACGTACCGGTAGCTGCGGTCGTCGGCGTGGAGGAGGTTCGCGGTCCGGCGATACTCCGCCGCGAGCCAGTCCGGCTCGGGCAGAGCCCTGCGCGCCGCCTCCTCGGCGAGCCGGGTGGCGTCGACGTCGCGCAGGTCGGCGTGCCGGCGGCGCCCGACCGTGACGCAGTCCGGCGCGAGTGCGGGCAGCCGGGTCAGCTCACGGATGAAGGCGGGTTCGGGTGCCGTATCGGCGTCGAGGAACACGAGCACGTCGCCGCGTGCCGCAGCCGCTCCGAGATTGCGGACGGCCGCGAGCCGGAACCCCCGGTCCTCGTGGTGGACGAGCTCGACCCCGTCCGGAACGGAGGGCGGCTCGGGCGAGCCGTCGTCGGCGACGATGATCTGCAGCAGCTCGGCCGGGTGATCCTGCGACCGCAGCGCGGCGAGCGTGCGCGCGAGCTGTTCGGGCTGGCGGTAGTGGGCGACGATGACCGACACGTGCGGCGGTTGTTCGGGCCACCGCCCGTCGAGGAGATCCCACCGGTTCGCCGGGAGCGGCATGCCGGCGGGGCTGTCTGCCGTCATCGCGGCATCCCGCGCCACCACGCGAGGTACGACCCGGCCGCGTCGGCGAGATCCGGATGCAGCGGGTGCCCCGGCACGAGGCGCGTCGAGGCCGGATCTTCCCAGGCGGCGGCGAGCATGCCGGTCAGCTCCGACGGGTCGAACAGGGTCGCGGTGCCGGGTCGCAGACGGTCCATCTCGTCGCTATAGCGCGAGCGGACGACCAGCGGGCGGCGGCCCGCCTCGATCCAGTCGAGCATCGACCGCGACGCCGACACGTGCTCGTGGGCGGCGACCGGGATGCCGGGTTCGCGCAGCCGCCGGGCGAACTCCTCGTCGCCGAGGAACCCGGTGATCTCGAAGCGACCGCCGAGATCGGCCGCCAGGCGTTCGAGTGCGGCGACATCGCCGTCATGGCCCGGCGACGCGGCGCCCAGCGCGCGGACGACCGCTTCGCCGACCGGCCGTCCCGACGCCCGCAAGGCGTCCACGGCGGCGGTCGCGGCGCGCACGGCGGGCTCGTGCCCCTTTCCGGGGTAGACGAAGCCGGCGATGAGCACGACGAGATCTGCCGAGGTGGTGGGTTCGCCGGTCTCGGGGGCGGCGGCGACGCGGGTTCCCAGCGGGATCACCCGGGGGCGCAGGTCGTCGCCCAGGTGCTCGGACACCAGCAGCCGTTCGTGATCGCTGTTGACGGCCGCGGCGTCGGCTGCGGCGAAGAAGCGGCGATACGCGGCGACCCGGCGGTCGTACTTCGTGCCGTCGGAGGGCTGCGGCAGGTCGTGCAGCGTGAGCGTCAGCCGGCAGGCGCCGGCGAGCGTCTCGACCGCGTCTGCGGCGGCTTCGAGGCTCGTTCCGAGCAGGCGGTCCGTCGCGTGCAGGTGCACGCGCTCGCCGGGGGCGATCGCCGCCAGCGCGGCACCGAGGTCGGTCACCTCGACGGTGCGGAGGGCCGGGTCGAGCCGGTGGGCGGCCCGGGCGATGTCGGCACCGTAGTCGGTCACGCCGTGTCCGGCGGGGCCCCAGACCAGGCACAGGGGAGGGGGGTCGGCGGGCATCCGGTCATCGTTACCGGTCGCCTGTGGTTCGCGCAAGTGCGAGGCGCCGGCGTGTCCGCTCGGCTAGCGTCCGACTCGGGTCGCCCCTTCTCGGCGGCTCCAGCAAGGAGATTCGTGACCATCGTGACCGCGAGCGTGCCCCGGGACGAGATGTCCGGTGCACCCGACGTGCGCGTCGTGGCAGTGCCTGCGGGGCATCCGTACGTGCGGCGTGTGACGGATGCCGCGGGCATCGAGGTTCTGCCCGACCCGCCGGTGCCGGGCGCGGCCGAGGGCGTCTGGTGGCCTCCCGTGGCGCTCGACCCCGACTGGATCCGCCGCAACGCCGACGACGCCGATATCCTGCACGTCCATTTCGGCACCGAGTCTTTCCCCGCCGGTCACCTGACGGCGTGCGTCGAGGCAGCACACGCGGCGGGATGGGCCGTCGTGTTCACCGTGCACGACCTGACGCATCCGCAGCTGACCGACCAGAGCCCCTATGCCGCGCAGCTCGACGAGCTCGTACCGCGGGCCGATGCTCTCGTGACTCTGACCCCGGGAGCAGCCGCCGAGGTACGCGAGCGCTGGGGACGGGATGCGGCCGTGCTGCCGCACCCCGCGATCCTGCACGAGGGCGAGAGCCCGTCCATCGTGGCGGTGAGCGAGGACCTCCGGATCGGGATGCACCTGAAGGACCTGCGCCCCGGCACCGACGGGCCCACGAGCGCGCGGACGCTCATCGCCGCGGTCGAGCGGCTCCGCGACGAAGGCCATCACGCCGTCGCCGAGATCCGGATGCACCGGTCGGTCCGCGATCAGGGCGCCCGCGACGAGGTCCGTGCGGCCGTGGCCGGACACCCGTATGCGGTCCTCGTCGAGCAGGGCCGGTTGCCCGACGCCGCGCTGAACACCGCGCTGGGCGGGCTCGACGTGTGCGTGCTGCCCTACCGGTTCGGCAGCCACTCGGGGTGGCTCGAGCTGTGCTGGGACCTGGGGGTGCCCGTCGCCGTCCCCGACGTCGGCCACTTCGCCGATCAGCACGACGACGCCTCGACAGCGAGCTTCCGCCCGGGCGACGTCGAGACGCTCACAGCGGCACTGCGCTCACTGCTGTCGTGCGACGACGCGGCACGGCCCGGGTCGATCGCGCGAGCCGAGCTGATGGAGCGGCGCCGCGCCCGTCGCCGGGAGCAGGATGCCGCGACGGCGGCGGCGCACGCCGCGCTGTACCGCCGGCTCCGCAGCGAGCGTGTCTCGTGACGGGGCGTTCGCTGCGCATCGCGGTGATCGCGCCGCTTCGGTTCCCGATCCGCAGGCCTCACGCCGGCGGGCTCGAAGCCGCCGTGTGGTCGGAGATCGAGGCTCTGCGCGCGCGAGGCCACGAGGTGACCGTCGTCGCGGTGACCGGGTCGGACCACGTCGAGCCCGGCAGCGTCTGGGAGATGCCCGAACTGGGCTGGGATGCCGACGCGGTGCGCACGGACAAGACGTACCCGCCCGCGTACGAGACGCTCAGCGTGCCGATGCTCCGGCGCGCGCTCGAGACCATCGGCGCGCGGGCCGCCGACTTCGACGTGATCTCGAACCATTGCCTGCACGCCCTCCCGCTGCAGCTCGCGCCGCAGCTGGGCGTGCCGATGGTCACGACCCTGCACACGCCCGTGGACGACGACTTCGTGCGCGCGCACCGCGCCGCCGCGGGCCGCGGCAGCGCGTTCCTCTCGGTCAGCGAGCACACCCGCCGCGAATGGCAGCACGCGGGGGTCGCCTCGACCCTGCTGGCCAACGGCGTGGACCCGCGCGTCTGGACCGGCGGCCCGGGCGGCGACGACCTCGTCTGGTTCGGCCGCATCGTCCCCGAGAAGGCTCCGCACCTGGCGGTGGCCGTCGCGCGGGCGCTGGGGCGACGCCTCACGATAGCGGGTCGCGTCGGCGATCGCGCGTACGCCGACGAGGTGCTCGGCCCGCTGCTCGGTGACGGCGTGACCGTCGTCGGTGAGCTCACGCCCCTCGAGCTCGCCGACCTCGTCGGCCGATCGGCGGTCGCGCTGGCCACTCCGGCGTGGGCGGAGCCGTTCGGACTTGTCGGGCCCGAGGCCCTCATGTGCGGGACCTCCGTGGTCGGCTTCGCCGTGGGCGGGGTGCCCGAGATCGCCGCGGCCAGCATCGGGATGCGGCTCGTGACCGCGGGGGACGTCGTCGCGATGGCGGATGCGGTCGAGGAGATGTGGGAGCAGGCTCGCGATCCGCGCTTCCGCCGCGCGATCCGCGCCCGCGCGGTCGAACGCTTCTCGCTCGATGCGCGCACGACGGCTCTCGAGGAGATCTTCGCGTCGCTGAGCACGGAGGCCGCCCCCGCCGAGCTGCCGGCATGACCGGGCGCATCGGCTGGTACGTGCATCACCACGGCCAGGGGCACCTGACCCGGATGCGGGCGATCGCCCCCCACCTCGATGCCGACGTCGTCTGCTTCAGCTCGCTGCCCGTTCCCGCCGATCTGCCCGCGAACGTCTCCTGGGTCGAGCTCGCGCGCGACGATCAGCCCGCGCCCGCCATCCCCGCCGACGACCCGACGGCCGGCGGGATGCTGCACTGGGCCCCGCTGCGCCACGCCGGCCACCGCTCCCGGCTCGCGGTCATCGCGGCGGCGGTCGCGGCCGGCGACATCGAGGCGTTCGTCGTCGACGTCTCGGCCGAGGTCACGCTCTTCCTCCGGCTCCTCGGTGTGCCCGTGGTGATCATCACGCAGCCCGGTGACCGCGTCGACGAGCCCCACCGGCTGGCCTTCCTGGCCGCGCGGCGGATCATCGCGCCGTGGCCGGAGGAGATCTACGCGCCGGAGCACCTGACCGCCCTCGGCGATCGCGTCGCATTCGTCGGCGGGATCTCGCGGTTCGCTGGCCGTGACCGGCCCGCGCAGCCGCGCGGTGACGAGGTCGTCCTCCTCGGCGGTGGCGGCGGGGCCGACGTCTCCGCCGCCGACATCGCCGCCGCCGAGCGCGCGTCGAGACGTCCCTGGCGCGTGCTCGGCGCCGGTTCCGGAGCGTGGACCGCCGATCCCTGGGACGCGGTCACGACGGCATCCGTCGTCGTGTCGTGGTGCGGCCAGAACGCCGTCGCCGATCTCGCCGCCGCCGGTGCACCGGCCGTCGTCATCCCGCAAGAGCGTCCCTTCGCCGAGCAGCGTGCGACGGCGTCGGCACTGGGGCGATCCGGGCTCGCCGTCGCCCTGACAGCCTGGCCGGAGCCCGAGCGCTGGCCCGAGCTGCTCGCACGCGCATCGGCGCGCGGCGGTGACGGGTGGGAGGCATGGCGCACCGATGGCGCCGCCCAGCGGGCAGCGGCCGTCATCCGTGCCGAGGCGGTCCCGGGAGGACGAGCATGAGCGACATCGCGATCGTGACGCTGTGCTCGGCGCCGCGCCTGGCCCACCTGCGCAACCAGCTGCGCGCGACGGCCGGCACCCCGCGGGTGGTCGTCTGGATCGGCGACGACGACGCTCCCGCGCTCGACGCCGAGTCCGTCGTGCATGTTCCGCCGGGGCCCGCCGGTCTGCGGCTCGCAGCGGCCCGAAACGCGGGCGCGCGTGCGGCGGAGGCGCTGGGGGCACGCTTGCTCGTCTTCCTCGACGCCGACTGCATCCCGGGTCGCGATCTCGTCGAACGGTACCGCGACGCGACGGCGCAGCACCCCGATGCGGTCCTGTGCGGACCGGTGACGTACCTCCCCGCGGGGGCCGCGCTCGATGCGGCATCCCTCCGCGCGGCCACCGCACCCCACGCGGCGCGCCCGGCCCCGCCCCCGGGTGTCCTGCAGCGCGCCGCGGCGGAGGAGTATCCGCTGTTCTGGTCGCTGTCGTTCGCGACCACGCCGGCCGTGTGGCGGGCCATCGGCGGCTTCGACGAGCAGTACGAGGGATACGGGGGCGAAGACACCGACTTCGCGTTCTCACTTCGCCGGGCGTCGGTCCCGATGATCTGGGTGGGCGGCGCCGATGCCTATCACCAGCATCACGAGACCTCGTCACCGCCCTGGCAGCACCTCGACGACATCTTGCGCAACGGCCGCCGATTCGCGCGGAAGTGGGGCGAGTGGCCCATGACGGGGTGGCTCGAGGCCTTCGAGCGAGCCGGGGCCGTCGTCAGAGAGGACGACGGCTGGCGTCGAGCCTCGGCCTGACCGCACCGGCGAGGAGCTCGGTTGCGGCGGCGAGCAGGTCGCGGGCGACGGGATCGGGGGCGAAGTCCGCCACCTGTGCGCGGGCGTGCTCGGCGAGCGTCCGAGCCCACGCCGGATGCCGCACCGCGACGGTGATGGCTGCGGCGAGACGTTCCGGGTCGGCGGGCGGTACCGACTGGCAGTCCTGCCCGTCGGTGCAGAACTCGTCGAATCCGCTCCCGGAGGTGACCACCAGGGGAGTGCCGATCGTCTTGACCTCCAGGGCGACGTTGCCGAACCCCTCCCAGCGCGAGGGGCAGATGACGACGTCCGCGCGGGCGATGGCTCTGTAGATCTCGTCGCCCGGCACGTGCCCGAGCCAGATCACCCGGTCGCGCGCCGACGGAGGCAGCATCTCGAGGAGCGCGGAACGCGTCGGCTCGTAGCGGGCGTCGCCGCCGGCGCCGGCGAGCACGAGCCACGCACGCGGGACATCCTGGTGCACCCGTCCGAAGGCCGCGAATGCGTCTTCGACTCCCTTGCGGCGCTCGGACCGGCCGAGGAAGAGGACGATCGGTGCGTCGTCCTGGGGCCAGCCCGTCGGCACCTCGGCGCGCGCTGCCGCCGCGGCGACGGCATCGACGTCGATGCAGTTGCGCACGATGCGGGCCGGGGGCAGACCGGGGTAGAGGTCGCTCGTGCGGTCGAGCATCGCGCGGGAGATGGCGATGAGGCCGGTCGACCGGTACAGCTGACGTCGCTCGGCGGCAGCCTGCCGTGCGCGCACGATCCGCTGCCCGATGGGCAGGTCGGCCGCCGCGAACCCGGAGACCTGGTCGGCGAGCCGGATGCCGGTCGCGAGGTTCGTCAGCAGCGGTGCCGTGCGGGGAAGCGCCGCGGCCAGTCCGCCCCATTCGGGGGCGAAGACGACGTCATGACGGTGGGCGCGGTATGCGCGTCGGACGCCGCCGTCGACCAGCCGGACGCCGGGGCCCGGGTCGTCGGACACGAGCTCCGCGCCCGTCTCGATCGCGAGGTCGACGGCGACCCCCTGGCGGGCGAGGGCCGGAAGGAGAGCGGCGTAGTGGCGGCCGATCCCGCCGGTGTACCCGGTGACTCCGGCGTACTCGGACGTCCCCACGAGCCAGCGGGTCTCGGCCTGCGACGTGAGCACCCTGGTCATGACGCCTCGACAGGAAGGGTGCCGAGCGAGAGGCCGGTGACAGCGGCGGCCTCGGTGAGCATGGCCCGCACGCGCCGCGGATCCGTGCTGACCGGGCGCGACGACGCGAAGTCGAAACGCAGGGGGATCGAGCGCTCGAGCCACAGCGTGCTCCGCCCCTGTCCGTCGCCGTGCCTCCAGCTCACCGTGAACCCCTCACCTGCGCCGAGCTTCGCCGCGATCACGAGCTGAAGGTGCGCGAGCACGTCGTCGGGCATGGGGATGGCGATCAGGTCCGATCCGTATCGCAGCAGTCCCATCGCGGCCCTCGCCTCCCTCGTGCCACGACAGGGTGCATCACCCGTTCGCCGTTGCGAGTGGCCCTTGACGAGCTGGTGGAGCGCGAGCTAACAGCGGGGGTCAACCGTGCTTCGGTCGCAGGCGGCGTCGCAGGCCCCCGGCCAGGCGGCGCGCGGCGGCCGACAAGCGGCGCTGCCCGATGAGGATGCGCCGCCGGCGGCGCGCCGTCCGCAGGACGCTCGCCCAGCGGTGCCGGATACGGGCGTCGCTGTAGGCGGATGCCGTCGCGCGTGCGTTCCGCCGCATCGCGGCTCGCCGGGCGGGGTTGGCTTCTGCCGCGGCACGCACGGCACGGGCGAGCGCCTCGACGTCGCCGTCGGGGACGAGCCAGCCGTTCTCGCCGTCGCGGATGAGCTCGGCCGGTCCGTAGGCGATGTCGTACGCGATGGGGAGGCAGCCCGCGGCCATCGCTTCGAGCAGGACGAGCCCGAACGCCTCGGATCTGCTCGTGAGCAGAAGGACGCTCGCGGCGGCCATCGCCGTGGTCGGGTCGTCGGTGTGGCCGTGGAACCGGATCGCGTCGTCGTCCACGGCCAGGGCGGCGAGCTCGTCGGCACGAGATCCCGTGCCGTAGACGTCGAGCCGGACCTCGGGGCCGTCGCTGTCGCCGTCGTGGCCGTGGACGAGGCGCATCGCGGCGACCGCATCCTCCACGCGCTTGATGGGCTCCAGGCGCGCGATGACGACGGCTCCGGTGCGGTCGGACTCCGGCGGCAGAGCGGATGCGTCGACGGCGGAGACCGGGTGGGCGATGCTCGCGAGGAACGGGCGGGGGCCCACGATGTCGCGGACGTCGGCGGCCTGGGCCTCGGTCGCGAAGGCGACGGCGTCGAAGTCGGCGAGCCGGGAGAACACGGCCTGCCGCGACGCCCGGACCGAGCCGGGCGTCGGGCCGCGGTGCGAGCCGTGCACGACGTGGACGGTGGTCACACGACGACGGCGGTAGCCCGCGGCGAAGGGGGCGACGGTCTTGCTGTCGACGATCAGGAACGCCTCGTCGTCTCCCACGAGGTGGTCGAGCCAGTCGGCGTAGAAGTCGTAGCGCCGGCGCCAGGCCCGGATCGGCCGGCCGTCGGCGTCGCGCGCCAGGAGGATGCGGCCGCGGGTTCCCACGCGCCGCTCCGAGAGCGCGATCGTGCCGTCGAGCCGGAGGTGGTCGATGTCGACCGGCTTGCCGTTCGCGCCGAGCCGGAGCCGGCGGAGGACCACGCCGCCGGCCGCGTCGGAGATGACGCCGTCGTCCTCGGGGTCGAGGGGAGCCGGAGCGTCGGGCAGCCCCGAGCGGGCGGGGACCTCGTTCGAGCGCGGCCAGTCGTAGAGGTTGCGGATGGTCACCGAGGTGCCGGCGCCGACTCCCGGGATCGGCGGCAGCGGGAGAGCGCGGTCGTCGAGGGTGAGGACGTCGACCGGTGTCCCCGCGTCGGCGAAGAGGCGGCTGCGGTCGAGCAGGGCGGTCGTCATGCCGCCGTAGGGGACGGCGATGCCCCAGGTCAGTGCGAGGTGTCGCCCGGGAGGGAGGTCGGAACCGGCCACGTCGTCGTCACCGCGGGCCGGGGCGCACGGATACGTCGGGGACGAGGGCGTCGCGCGGAAGGTCGAGCGCCGCGAGCGCGGTCGTCGCGACCGACTCCGGGTCGATGAAGGCCGCGGGGTCGTAGTCGCGCCCCTCCTGGCGGTGGACCTCCGCCTGCATCGGTGTGGCCGTCCGGCCCGGGTAGACCGTCGTCACGCGGACGCCGTTGGCGGATTCCTCGCCGCGGAGGGCGTCGGCGAGGGCCTTGAGGCCGTGCTTCGACGCGGCGTACGCGCTCCAGGAGGGGTGCGCGGTGAGGCCGGCGCCGGAGTTGACGAAGAGGATCTGACCGCGCGCGGTCCGCACCGCGGGCAGCGCGAGGCGGGTGAGCTCCGCGACGGCGATCAGGTTGACGGTCAGCTGATCGGTCCACGCGGCGACGGACAGGTCGGATACCGGGCCCAGCTCGACGACGCCCGCCCCGTGGATGACGGTGTCGATCGCCTCCGGCAGGCGATCCGCGAGCGCGCCGGCGAGCTCTGCGGGCTCGCGCAGATCTGCAGCGACGCCGACGGTGTTCGGGAAGAGGCCCGCGAGCTCGGCGGCGCGGGCGTCGCTGCGGCCCAGGAGCACGAGCCGGTCACCGCGGTCGGCGAGCCGGCGCGCGATCGCGAGTCCGATGCCCGAGCCCGCGCCCGTGATGAGATGCGTCTGCGTCATTCTCCCATCGTCGCATCCGCGACCGTGCCCGTTGCGTCCGTTTGCACCCCGCAGCCGAACGTGCGACGATCTTCTCGGACATGTGACTGGTCATGCAGGCAGGATCCGAACGTACGTGCATCGCACGGCGGTCGGGTCCTTTTTTATTGCCTCCGGCCGGGTCCGGAGCGGAGCCGCTCCGGCGGCACGGTCCGGGATTCCACAGGAGGAAAACGAAGATGACCACCACGAAGGACGCCGCCGGCGCGATCCTCGAGCACGTCGGCGGACCCGAGAACATCGCCGCCCTGCAGCACTGCTCGACGCGACTCCGCTTCAATCTCGTCGACGACGCCCGCGCCGACGAGGCGGCTCTCAAGGCGGTGCCCGGCGTCATCGGCGTCGTGCGCGGTCCGCAGACCCAGATCATCGTCGGGTCGAAGGTGGGCGACTACTTCGCCGAGATCGAGAAGCTGCGCGGCGGACGTGCGGCGGCTCGCGCCGCGGGCACGCCCCGGCAGAAGCTCACCTGGAAGCGCGCGGGCTCGGCGATCATGGACTTCGTCGTGGCGGTGTTCACCCCGATCATCCCGGCGATCGCCGGCGCGGGCATCTTCAAGTCGTTCCTGATCCTCGCTTCGGCGCTCGGGTGGATGCAGACCACCGATCCCAGCTACCAGGTGCTCTCCGCGATCCCCGATGCGGTGTTCTTCTTCCTGCCGCTGCTGGTGACCTACACCGCCGCGAAGAAGCTCGGCGTCAACATCCCGCTGGCCCTCGGCATCGTCGGGCTCCTGGTGTTCCCGACGTTCTCGGGCCTGTTGACTCAGGAGGGCGGTGTCGCGCTGTTCGGTCTGCCGATCCCGGCGATCGCCTACAACGCGCAGGTGTTCCCGCCGATCCTCACGGTGCTGCTGCTGTGGCCCGTCGAGAAGCTCGCGACGAAGATCACCCCCGGGCCCATCCGCACGTTCTTCGTGCCGTTGCTGTGCTTCATCGTGGTCTCGCCGATCATGATCTTCGCCCTCGGGCCCCTCGGATACGGGCTCGGGTCGCTGCTGACCGGCGGGATGCTGTGGCTGTACGGCACGCTCGGCTGGGTCGCGATCGCGCTGCTGGCCGCCGTGCTCCCCTTCATCATCTCGGTGGGCATGCACAAGGCGTTCATCCCGCCCACGATCGCCACCGTCGCACAGCAGGGGCGTGACCCCTTCTACCTCGTGGCCTCGCTCGCCCACAACATCGCCGAGTCGGGCTCGAGCCTGGCCGTCGCCATCCGCACCCGCAACAAGACGCTGCGTGGCACGGCGATCTCGTCGGGCATCTCCGCGTTCTTCGGCATCACCGAGCCCGCGCTCTACGGTGTGACGCTCCAGAACTGCCGCGCGCTGTTCGCGGTGATCGCCGGCTCACTGACCGGCGGCGTCTACCTCGGCATCGCCGCCGTCGGCGCCTTCGCCCTCGTCAGCCCGGGGGCTGCGAGCATCTCGATGTTCATCGACGTGCTCAACCCGTGGAACCTCATCCATGCCGTCATCGGGGCGCTCGTCGCCTTCGCGACCGCTTTCGTCGTCTCGCTCGTCATCTGGAAGGACTCCGACTCGGGCACGATCCGCGCGCTCGACGCCCAGGCCGGCACGGCGGGCGACATCGCGGCCGAGCCCGTCGCCGACGGCCGGCTCGTCGCTCCCGTCGCCGGCGAGGTCGTCCCCCTCGACCGCGTCGACGATCCGGTGTTCGGCGGCGGCATCCTCGGCGACGGCGTCGCGATCCGCCCCAGCACCGGCGCCGTGTACGCACCGCTGTCGGGCGTCGTGTCGAGCCTGCTGCCGTCGAAGCACGCCTTCGGCATCACCGGTGACGACGGCGTCGAGATCCTCGTCCACGTGGGGCTCGACACCGTCAAGCTCGACGGTGCGCCCTTCGTCGCCCACGTCGCGCAGGGCGATCGCGTCGAACGCGGGCAGCTCGTTCTCGAGGCCGACCTCGAGGCGATCCACCTCGCCGGATTCGACACGATCACCCCCGTCGTCGTCCTCAACGGCGACGCGTTCGACGTCGTCGAAGCCCTCACTGGGCCCGTCGAGGCGGGCACGGGAATCTTCACCGCACGCACCAAGGAGGCCGCTCATGGCACTGTCTGATTCGTTCCTGTGGGGCGGCGCGCTCGCCGCCAATCAAGCCGAGGGCGCGTGGCGCGAGGGCGGCCGAGGTCCGGCCGTCTCGGACATCGCGAAGTACCGTCCGAACGTCGACCCGCGCGAATACGCGATCCATCACGCGCACACGGTCGAGAGCATCACGGCCGCCATGGCCGATGACGACGAGACGTATTACCCCAAGCGCCGCGGCATCGACTTCTACCACCGGTATCCCGAGGATCTCGCGCTGTTCGCCGAGATGGGCTTCACGGTGCTGCGCGTGTCGATCGCGTGGACGCGGCTGTACCCGACGGGCGAGGAGACCGAGCCCAACGAGGAGGGCATCGCGTTCTACGAGGGGCTGTTCACCGAGATGCGGCGTCTCGGCATCGAACCGCTCGTCACGCTCTCGCACTACGACCCCCCTCTCGCCCTCGCCCTGAAGAACAACTGCTGGGTCGACCGCGGCACGATCGCCCTGTTCGAGCGGTTCGCCCGCACGTGCTTCGAGCGCTTCGGGCACCTCGTGAAGCTGTGGCTGTCGTTCAACGAGATCGACGGCATCGTGCGGCATCCGCTCACCTCGGGCGGCATCATCGAGGAGACCGTCGAGGGCAGCATCCTGCAGGCCTGCTACACCGCCCTCCACCACCAGTTCGTGGCCTCGGCCTCGGTGACGCGGATGCTGCACGAGATGTGGCCCGAGTCGCAGATGGGCTGCATGCTGACGATGCTGAAGACCTACCCGCTGACCTGTCACCCCGATGACATCGCCGCGACCCAGGCGAAGGACCGGCTGCTCTACCTCTGCACCGACGTCCAGGCCGGCGGCGCCTACCCCCGCCTGGCCCTCAACGCCCTCGCGCGACAGGGCGTCGAGGTCCCGTTCGCCGAGGGGGATGCCGAGCTGCTGAGCGAGCACCCCGTCGACTTCATCTCGCTCTCGTACTACATGACCCTCGCCGAATCCGTCGACCCGGATGCCGAGCGGACGCCCGGCAACACGGTGCTCGGTGTCAAGAACCCCTACCTCGAGTCCAGTGAGTGGGGCTGGCAGATCGACCCGGTCGGGCTGCGGATCTCACTGATCGATCTCTACGACCGCTACGGCAAGCCTCTGTTCATCGTCGAGAACGGGCTGGGCATGCGCGATGAGCTCACCCCCGACGGCCGCATCCACGACCCCTACCGCATCGACTACTTCCGGGCGCACTTCCGCGAGATGATCCGGGCGGTCGACGAGGGCGTAGAGCTGATGGGCTACACCAGCTGGGCACCGATCGACATCATCAGCGCGTCGTCGTCGCAGATCTCGAAGCGATACGGTTTCATTCACGTCGACCTCGACGACCTCGGTCGGGGCAGCGGTGAGCGTCGACGCAAGGATTCGTTCTGGTGGTACCAGCGGGTTATCGCCACGAACGGCGCAGATCTCGGGTGACCCTCCTGCTCCATGAGCGTGAGGCCGGGTCGATGAGGACGGGCATGCAGACCATCAAGAAGGTGCTCAACTCGAGCGTCGTGCTCGTCGACGACGAGCGCGGGGTCGAGCGGGTGCTGCTGGGCAAGGGCATCGGATTCGGAGCCAAGCCCGGCGACGTCGTCGACGAAGGGGCGACCGACCGGGTGTTCGTCGCGCTCGACGATGCGGATCAGCGGAACCTCGTCGAGCTGCTCGCGCAGATCCCGGGTGAGTTCGTCGAACTGACCCGGGAGATCGTGCGAGATGCCGTGGCCTCGGGGCTCGATCTGGACCCGCATATCTACCTCACGCTCACCGACCATCTCCACTTCGCCGTCGAGCGGCATCGTCGCGGCCTCGTCGTGGTGAACCGGCTCGCCTGGGAACTGCGCACCGTGTACCCCGACGAGTACGCCGTGGGCGCGCGGGGCGTGGAGCTGCTGCGAGCACGGATGCGCGTGGATGTGCCGGACGAGGAGGCCGCGAACATCGCGTTCCATCTCGCCAACGCCGCCAACGGGCGGGCCGGTGCCGACACGATGCACGTCGTACGGCTCATCTCCGCGGCGACGACGATCGTCTCGAACACCACGGGGATCGCGTTCGGCGACGACCTGCACTCGTCGCGCTTCCTCGTGCACCTGCAGTTCTTCGCCGAGCGGGTGTTCTCCGGGCGCATGCTCGACAGCGACGACGGCTTCCTCTTCGAGAGCATGAGCCGGCGGCATCCGCGCGCCACGGCGACGGCCGAACGGGTGCGTGCCCTCGTGCGGACGCAGCACGACATCGAGATCTCCGACGAGGAGGTCGCCTACCTCGCCCTGCACATCGCGCGGGCCGTTCCGGGGTGATCCCGCGTCAGTATCCGGAGCGGGTCGTGCGGTCGGCCTCGGGCACCCACGCCGTCGCGAGCGCTTCCGAGCCGCGGGCCAGGAGTGCCACGTCGGCTCCGACGAGCAGGAAGTCCGCTCCGGCGTCGGCGTAGTCGCGGGCGAGCGCGGGGTCGAAGGCGTTCACGCCCACCGGTGCGCCCGCGGAGCGGGCCTCGGTGAAGACGCGACGGACGGCGGCCACGACGTCGGGGTGCGTCTGCTGTCCGAGCAGCCCCATCGACGCGGCGAGATCGCTCGGGCCGACGAACACGCCGTCGACACCGTCGACCGCAGCGATGGCCGCGGCGGCGTCGACGCCCGCGGCGGTCTCGATCTGCACGACGAGCGACACGTGCTGCTCGGCGTCGGCCAGGTAGTCGTCGACGCGGTTCCAGCGGGCCGAACGGGCGAGGGCGGAACCAACGCCGCGGATGCCGCGCGGCGGATAGTGCACCGCGCGCACGACCGCTTCTGCTTCGGCGGCCGACGACACCATCGGCACGAGCAGGTTCTGCGCTCCGAGGTCGAGCACCTGCTTGATGACGACCGGATCGGCGGTCGGGACCCGCACCATCGTCGTCACCGGCGCCGCTGCGGCAGCCTGCAGCTGCGCGAGGACCGATTCGATCCCGTTGGGCGAGTGCTCCATATCGATGAGGAGCCAGTCGAGTCCCGCACCGGCGCAGATCTCGGCGACCAGCGGCGACCCGGAGCAGACCCACATGCCCGCGAGCGGGCGGTCGGCGCGCGCGAGGGCGTCGCGGAAGGTCGGTGTCAGACGAAACGGCATGCGATCACTCCCATCGGGCCATAGTCGCAGCGGACCGCGTCGCCGCGCGACACCCACATCGGCCGGGTGAACGACCCGGCGAGGATCAGCTCGCCCGCTTCCAGACGCGCCCCGTGCTGCGACACCTTGTTGGCGAGCCAGGCGACGCCCGTGGCGGGGTGCCCGAGAACACCGGCCGCCACCCCCGTCTCCTCGATCTCGCCGTTGCGCGAGAGCAGCGCCGGCACCCACCGCAGGTCGATCTCATCGGGGCGTCGCCGCTCGGTGCCGAGCACCATCGCACCGTAGGCGGCGTTGTCGGCGATCGTGTCGACGATCGTGCGCCCCTCGAGCTCGATGTGCGAGTTGAGGATCTCGAGCGCCGGGACGGCGTAGTCGATCGCGTCGAGCGCGTCGTCGAGCGTGCAGTCCGGTCCGGCGAGCGGACGGGCGAGCGCGAACGCGAGCTCGACCTCGACGCGCACATTCGAGAACCGCTCGGTCGCGATCTCAGCGCCGGAGGCGAAGACCGTGTCGTCGAACATGACGCCGTAGTCGGGCTCGGTGATCCCGGTCGCCTGCTGCATCGCCTTGGATGTCAGGCCGATCTTGCGCCCCACGAGCCGGCGGCCCGACGCGATCATCCGATCGCGCCAGACGCCCTGGATGGCATACGAGTCCTCGACGGTGGCGCCGGGATAGCGGGCCGTGATCCGCGGGATGACGCCGTGCGTGCGATCGGCCTCGGCCAGTTCGTCCGCGATGGCGGCGATGTCGTCGGGGGAGAGCATGAGCGTCCTCTCAGAGCTGGTTGGAGATCAGAGCTGGTTGCCGAGCTTGTACTCGCCCTGCTTGTACTCGGGCAGCCCGTCATCGCCCGGGCGGGTGTACGAGAACCCGTCCGCGCCGATCGTGACGGCCATCTCGGAGTCGTCGGTGCGGGCGCGGAGCGGCTGGGGATTCCCGTCGAGGTCGAGGACGAGCGAGGCCTCGGTGTACCAGGAGGGGACGACGGGGTTGCCCCACCAGTCGCGGCGCTGGTTGTCGTGGACGTCCCACGTGACGACGGGGTTGTCGGGGTCGCCGGTGTAGTAGTCCTGCGTGTAGATCTCGACCCGGTGTCCGTCGGGGTCGCGCAGGTAGAGGTAGAACGCGTTCGAGACGCCGTGGCGCCCCGGCCCCCGCTCGATCGCGTCGGAGCGGCGCAGGGCGCCGAGCTTGTCGCAGATCGCGAGGATGTTGTGCTTCTCGTGCGTCGCGAAGGCGACGTGGTGCATGCGGGGGCCGTCGCCGCCGGTCATCGCGGTGTCGTGGACGGTCGGCTTCCGCCGCATCCACGCCGCGTACACCGTGCCGGCGTCATCCTGGATGTCCTCGGTCACCCGGAACCCGAGCGACTGCATGAACTGCACGGCGCGCGGGACGTCCGGGGTCACCTGGTTGAAGTGATCCAGGCGCACGAGCTCGCCGGGCGTGTGCAGGTCGTAGCGCCATGAGAGGCGCTCGACGTGCTCGGTCTGGAAGAAGAACTCGTAGGGGAAGCCGAGGGGATCCTCGACGCGAACCGAGTCGCCGATGCCTCGCACGAAGCCCTCCGGGCGCCGCTCGACCCGGCACCCGAGCTCGGTGTAGAACTCCACGGCGCGGTCGAGGTCGTCGGCCGACCGGACGCGGTACGAGAACGCCGCGACGGCGGCGACCGGCCCCTGGCGCAGGACCAGGTTGTGGTGGATGAACTCCTCGGTCGAACGGAGGTAGATCGCCTCGTCGTCCTCCTCGGTGACGTAGAGCCCGAGCACGTCGACGTAGAACTCGTGCGAGGCGGCGAGGTCGGTGACGACCAGCTCCATGTACGCGCAGCGGAGGATGTCGGGAGCCGGCGCGGTCGGCGTCGGGATCGGGTCGTCGCAGGTGATCGGCGCCTCTTGGCTGACGAAGTAGCCCGAGGAGGTCCGGGTCATCTGGTCGCGGTGGGTCATGACAGCGTCCTTGCTCTCGTTGTCGGGGTGCAGTCGGGGTGCGGTCGGGGTGCCGGGCGGCGATTCAGCTCTTGCCGAAGGTCGGGTTGTGGACCGCGCCGAGGGTGATGTGCACCGCCTGCTGGTGCGTGTAGAAGTCGATCGACCGGTAGCCGCCCTCGTGGCCGAGGCCGGACGCCTTGACACCGCCGAACGGGGTGCGGAGGTCGCGCACGTTGTTGGAGTTGAGCCACACCATTCCCGCCTCCACGGCCTGCGAGAAGTTGTGCGCCCGCTTCAGGTCGTTGGTCCAGACGTAGGCGGCGAGCCCGTACTTCGTGTCGTTGGCGAGGTCCAGGGCCTCGGCATCCGTGTCGAAGGGGGTGATCGCGACGACCGGGCCGAAGATCTCCTCCTGGAAGATCCGCGCGGTCGGGGGGACGTCGGCGAAGACGGTCGGGGCGACGAAGGTGCCTGTCTCGAACCCCTCGGGGCGACCGCCGCCGGCGACGAGCCGGCCCTCGCTCTTGCCGAGCTCGACGTACGACATGACCTTCTCGAAGTGCTCGGGGTGCACGAGCGCGCCGACCTCGGTGGCCGGGTCGTGGGGGTAGCCGACGCGCACCCGCTCGGCCTGCGCGGCATATCGCTCGACGAACTCGTCGTACACCGAGCGCTCGACCAGGATGCGGCTGCCTGCCGTGCAGCGCTCGCCGTTGAGCGAGAACACTCCGAAGATCGTGGCGTCGATCGCGGCGTCGAGGTCGGCGTCGGCGAAGACGATCGCCGGGCTCTTACCGCCCAGCTCCATCGAGAGCCCCTTGAGGTGCGGTGCGGCGTTGGCGAAGATCAGCTGCCCCGTCGAGCTCTCACCCGTGAACGAGATGAGGGGCACGTCGGGGTGCTTCACGAGCGCGTCGCCCGCGTCCTCGCCGAGGCCGTTGACGAGGTTGAACACCCCCGGCGGCAGTCCCGCCTCTTCGAAGATGCCCGCCCACAGCGACGCGGACAGGGGAGTGAACTCGGCGGGCTTCAGCACGACGGTGTTGCCGGTGGCGAGGGCCGGGGCGAGCTTCCACGACTCGAGCATGAACGGGGTGTTCCACGGCGTGATGAGCCCCGCGACTCCGATGGGCTTGCGGTTGACGTAGTTGATCTGACGGCCGGGCACTTTGTACGTATCGTCGGCCTGCGCGACGATCAGGTCGGCGAAGAACCGGAAGTTCTCCGCCGCGCGCCGGGCCTGCCCGAGCGCCTGGGTGATGGGGAGACCGGAGTCGAACGACTCGAGCTCGGCGAGGCGGGCGTCGCGCGACTCGACGAGGTCGGCGATGCGGTGAAGCACGCGGGAGCGCTCGCGCGGCAGCATCCGCGGCCACGGCCCGTCGGCGAAGGCTCGGCGGGCAGCGGCGACGGCCGCGTCGACGTCGGCCTTCTTGCCGGCCGCGGCCTGCAGATACACGCGTCCGGTGACGGGGTCGAGCACGTCGAACGTCGCGCCGTCGAGCGAGTCGACGAGCGACCCGTCGATGTAGTGCCGGATGGCGCCGGGGAGGTCCGCGGGTGTGTGAGGGGCGGTGAGCGTCGTGTCGGTCATCTCGTGCGTCCTTGCAACAGGGGGCGGTCAGAAGTTGGGCAGGCCGAGCGCCTGGTCGGGGTGCTCGTGCGTCATGTAGGCGTCGAGCGTGGCCGAGCGGTGGCGCCGCGCGGCGTGCTCGATCTCGGTGAGGGGCGCCCCTCGCTCGATCAGCGCGAGGATGTGCTCGTGCTCCCGCACCGACTCCTGGGCGCGGCCCGGGACGAAGCTGAAGGTCGAGTCGCGCAGGTGGCCGAGTCGCGCCCATTCGGCCTGCACGAGCTCGAGCATCCGCGGGTTCGCGCACTGCTCGAACAGCGTCGCGTGGAACTCCTGGTTCAACCGGGTGAACGAGCGGGGGTCGAAGTGATCGAGCGACTCGGTCATCAGCGCGTTGATCTCGCGCGCGCGTCGGATGTCGTCGACGCTCAGCGCACGCGCGGCGAGCGCGGTCGCGGCGCCCTCGAGGATCGACAGCGCCTGCATGCTGAAGCGGTACTGCGAGTCGTCGACCATCGCCACGCGGGCGCCGATGTTGCGCTCGAAGGTCACGAGGCCCTCGGCCTCGAGCTGGCGGATCGCCTCGCGCACCGGCACGACGCTCATGTCGAGCTCGCCGGCGATCGTCCCGAGCACGAGCCGGTATCCGGGGGTGAACTCCTGCTCGGCGATGCGCTCGCGGATCCAGTGATACGCGCGCTGCGACTTGCTCTGCGTCTCGGGCAGGGGAGGCGTCGGCGACATCATGCGCCGCGCTCGCCGTCGTACCGGGCGCGCCAGGCCGCGTTCATCGGGAACAGGCCGTCGACCGAAGCGCCCTCCGCGACGCGCGCGGCGATCCAGGCGTCCTCGTCCTCCTGCGCGAGGGCCGCATCGACGACCTCCGCCACGAGTGCCGGCGGGATGACGATGACGCCGTCGGCGTCGCCGACGATGATGTCTCCGGGCTGGACGGTAGCGCCGCCGCAGGCGATGGTCCCGCCCGCCTCCCACGGGACGTGCTTGCGTCCGAGGACGGCCGGATGGGCGCCTGCGGTGTAGACGGGGAGCCCGATCTCGGCGACGGCGGCGTAGTCGCGCACGCCGCCGTCGGTCACGACGCCGGCCGCTCCCCGGGTCCGGGCGCGGAGGGCCAGGATGTCGCCGAGGGTGCCCGATCCGGTCTCGCCGCGCGCTTCGATGACGATGACCTCGCCGGGCGAGACCGTGTCGAACGCCTGCTTCTGCGCGTTGAACCCGCCGCCGTGCTGAGCGAAGAGGTCGGGGCGGAACGGCACGAACCGCAGCGTGGCGGCGGTTCCGACGAGCTTGCTGCCGGGGTGCATCGGCCGCACGCCGTCGATCGTCACGTCGTCGAGCCCGCGCTTGCGCAGCTGCTGCGACAGCGCCGCGACGGGCACGCGCTCGAGCTTGACGCGGAGGTCGGCGGTGAGGCCGGATGCCGGCTCGTCCGGCAGCCCGGCCGCGGCGGCGGATCCCCATGCCTCCTCGCGCTGGACGTCGTCGATCGCGGGAAGGGAGCCGAGCGCGGGGTCGAGGGCAGGGCTCGTGTCGGCGCCGACCGTCGTCACGAGACGTCCGGACGTGGCGCCGGTGTCGAGCGCGTCGACCTCGACCTCGACGACGTCTCCCGGAACGATGACCGACGATCCGGCCGGCGTGCCGGTCAGGATGACATCGCCGGTCTCGAGGGTCACGTGCTGCGAGAGGTCGGCGACGATCTGCGCCAGGGGGAACAGCAGGCCGGCGGTCGTGTCGTCCTGGACGAGGTCGCCGTTGACCCAGGTGCGCACGCGGAGCCGGTGGGGGTCGACGGTGCGGGCGTCGATGAGGTCGGGGCCGAGGGGAGTGAAGCCGTCGCGGCTTTTCGAGCGCAGGTTCGACCCCTTGTCGGCGGAGCGCAGGTCGTAGACGCCGAGGTCGTTGGCCGCGGTGACGGCGGCGACGTGGTCCCAGGCCTCGGCGAGGGTGACATGGCGCGCTTCTCGTCCGATGACGAGCGCGATCTCGCCCTCGAACGCGAGCAGCTCGGTGCCCGGCGGGCGTTCGACCGTGCCGCCGGTCCCGGCGATCGAGCTCGACGCCTTCAGGAAGTACGAGGGGGCGGCGGGCGTGCGCCCGCGCTGGGCCGCCCGGGATGCATAGCTCAGGTGGACCGCGATGATCTTGCCCGGTCGACCGGAGCTTCCTCGCTCTTGTCTCATATTCGAAATCGTATATGATCATCGCCAGCAGAACAACGTCTGCAGACAACGTCGTCGACACCTCGGGAGCACGAAGATGAGCACCCCCACATCCACCCCCGGTCCGGCCGCTCGCAGCGGCTTCACCCCGACCGGGACCATCGCCACCGCCGCCGACCGCCGCCGCGTGGTCTTCGCCACCGTCGTCGGGACGACGGTGGAGTGGTACGACTTCTTCATCTACGCCACGGCGGTCGGGCTGGTCTTCGGTCAGCTCTTCTTCGCTCCGCTGGGTGCCAACAGCGCGTTGATCGGTTTCGCCACCGTCGGGGTGAGCTTCCTCTTCCGGCCGCTCGGCGCCTTCCTCGCCGGCCACCTCGGCGACCGGCTGGGACGCAAGCTCGTGCTGATGTGGACGCTCATCCTCATGGGCGTCGCGACGGCACTGATCGGCCTCCTGCCGACCTACGAGACCATCGGTCTCGCAGCGCCGGTCATCCTCGTGCTGCTGCGCATCGTCCAGGGCATCTCGGCCGGCGGCGAATGGGGTGGCGCCGTGCTCATGGCCGTCGAGCACGCGCCGAAGACGCGCCGTGGCGCGTTCGGCGCATCGCCGCAGATCGGCGTGCCGCTCGGGCTTCTCCTCGCGTCGGGCGTCATGGCGCTCATGGCGATGATCGCCCCCGGCGAGGCGTTCCTGGCCTGGGGCTGGCGAGTCCCGTTCCTCCTGAGCGTCGTGCTCATCCTCGTCGGCTGGTACGTGCGTCGCCGCGTCGAGGAGAGCCCCGTGTTCACCGAGCTCGCCGAGCGGCGCGAGAAGGCGCACATGCCGATCGTGCAGCTCTTCCGCAAGCACGCCGCCCTGGTCATCATCGCCGCCTTCGTCTTCGCGGGGAACAACGCCGTGGGCTACATGACCACGGGCGGCTACATCCAGAACTACGCCACCAACCCCGATGGGCCGCTCGGCTTCGACCGCGAACCGGTCCTGTGGGCCGTCGCCGGCTCGGCCGTCACCTGGCTCGTCACCACGCTCATCGCCGGATTCCTCTCCGACCGCATCGGGCGTCGCACGACCTACATCGCCGGCTGGATCCTCCAGCTCGCGGGCGTGTTCGCCCTCTTCCCTCTCGTGAACACCGGAAGCATCGGCCTCCTCTTCGCCGGGCTGGCGATCCTGACGATCGGCCTGGGCCTCACTTACGGCCCGCAGGCCGCCCTGTACGCCGAGCTCTTCCCCGCATCCATCCGGTTCTCGGGCGTCTCGATCTCGTACGCCATCGGCGCCATCCTCGGCGGGGCGTTCGCTCCGACGATCGCCACCGCGCTCGTGCAGGCGACGGGATCGACCATGTCGGTGACCTGGTACCTGGCCGGGATGACGGTGCTCGGGCTCGTCGCGACGCTGCTGCTGCGCGACCGCAGCGGAATCCCGCTCGACCCCGACCACGAGGCCGAGCAGTCGGTGAGCCCGATCGTCGGCACCGGCCGGCGCTGAACGCGGCGGCCAGGAGGACACGATGCAGTTCCATCATCACGGCTACGTCTCGGGAGATCCGCGTGTGCAGCCCGCGGCCGGTCGCGGGCTGCATCGCCCCGCCGAGCTGCCCGACCAGACCGACGTCCTCATCGTCGGCTCAGGGCCTGCGGGGATGCTGCTGGCCGCGCAGCTGTCGCAGTTCCCCGATGTCGACGTGCGGCTGATCGAACGCCGCGAGGGGCGACTCGAACTGGGTCAGGCCGACGGCATCCAGCCGCGCAGCGTCGAGACCTTCCAGGCGTTCGGGTTCGCCGAGCGGATCATCGCCGAGGCCTACAACATCGGCTGGATGAACTTCTGGGCGCCCGACCCCGACGATCCGGCGCGCATCGTGCGCACCATGCGCACGGAGGACTACGCGCTGCGGATGAGCGAGTTCCCGCACCTGATCGTCAACCAGGCGCGCGTGCTCGACTACTTCGCCGAGGCCGCGGCGCACGGGCCGGGGCGCGTCGTCCCCGACTACGGCATCGAGTTCCTCGGGCTGACCGTCGGTGACGAGGGGGACTTCCCCGTCGAGGTGCGCGTGCGTCACATCGCGGGCGCTCGGGCGGGGGAGGAGCGCACGATTCGCGCCAAGTACGTCGCGGGGTGCGACGGCGCGCGCAGCCGCGTGCGCGACGCGATCGGCCGGGTCCACGTCGGGGCGGCCTCGGCGCACGCCTGGGGTGTCATGGACGTGCTGGTCAACACCGACTTCCCCGACTGGCGCATCAAGTGCGCGATCAACTCGGCGGCGGGCAACATCCTGCACATCCCGCGCGAGGGCGGCTACCTCAGCCGCATGTACATCGATCTCGGCGAGGTCGCCCCCGACGACGATCACCGCGTGCGGCAGACGCCGATCGATGAGATCATCCGGCGTGCCAACGCGATCCTGCATCCCTACTCGATCGATGTGAAGGAAGTCGCCTGGCACAGCGTCTACGAGGTCGGGCACCGCGTCACCGACGGCTTCGACGATGTCCCGGCGGGCGCCCCGCGTGCGCCGCGCGTGTTCCTCACCGGCGACGCCTGCCATACCCACAGCGCGAAAGCCGGGCAGGGGATGAACGTCTCGATGCAGGACGGGTTCAATCTCGGGTGGAAGCTCGGTCACGTCCTGACGGGTCTGGCGGCGCCCTCGCTGCTGTCGACCTACGGAGCCGAGCGCCGGCCCGTCGCGCAGCAGCTGATCGACTTCGACCGGGAGTGGTCGGCCCTCATGGCGCGCAAGCCCGAGGAGATCACCGATCCGCAGGATCTCGCGACCCATTACCTGGCGACGGCGGAGTTCCCCTCCGGCTTCCGCACCCGGTACGCCCCGTCGGCGATCGTCGCCGACGCCACGCACCAGGACCTCGCTTCCGGCTTTCCGATCGGCATGCGATTCGCGTCCGTCGAAGTCGCTCGCGTCGCCGACGGCAACGCCGTGCACCTCGGTCACCATGCCCGGGCGGACGGGCGGTGGCGTGTCTACGCGTTCGCCGATGCCCCGCTGCCGGGCGCCCCGTCCGCCCTCGGCGACTTCGCGCGGTGGCTCGCGTCGCCCGCGTCGCCGGTGTCCGTGCACACCCCGGCGGGCGCGGACGTGGACGCGGTGTTCGACGTCAAGGTCGTGTACCAGCAGCGGTACGACGACATCGAGCTGCCGCTCGTGCCTGACATCTTCCGCCCCCGTACCGGTCCGCTCGGTCTGACGGACTGGGAGAAGGTGTACGCCGCGGCACCGAGCGCGTGGCATGATTCCGACATCTTCGAGGAGCGGGGCCTCTCCCGCGACGGCGTCGTCGTGGTCGTCCGCCCCGATCAGTACGTCGCTGCCGTGCTGCCCCTGACGGCGACGGACGAGCTCGCGGCCTTCTTCGCGGGAGCCCTCCTGCCGCGCTAGGAGGCCGCGCTAGGAGTTCACACGCAGGATCTCCTCCTGGTACGGGGCGCGGATCTGCGCCGACACCCGCAGGTCGAGCAGGAGGAACGGACGCTCGTCTGCGGGCCGGTCGCGCCACCGGGCGAGGGCCTCGAGGTCGTCGAGTGTTCGCACGACGACGCCCTCGCCGCCCACAGCGTGGCACAGCGCGGCGAAGTCGACCTCGGGAATGAGCATGGGTGCGGGCGCGAGGCCCTGTGCGCCGTAGAGGTGGACCTCGGCGCCGTACGCGCGATCGTTCCAGACGACCGCGAGGCCGTGGCCTCCCGCCATCCGCACGGCGGATTCCAGGTCGCTGACGGCCATGAGGCCGCCGCCGTCGCCCGTCGTCAGCACGATCGTCGTGTCGGGGCGGGCGCGTGCCGCACCGGGCACGGAGGGGAAGCCGAGACCGATCGACTGGTAAGCGGTGCCGACCATCATCATCCGGTCGGGCGACGACACGGGCCAGTACATGTTGGCCCAGCCGATGAAGTGGCCGCCGTCCGATACGACGACGCGGTCCGCGGGCAGCAGCTCCCCGATCCGCCGCGCGGCCGATCGCGGATCGAGGCGCCCGTCGGGGGCGAGTGCATCGCCGGGGTGGTGGTCGCGCAGGGCGACGATGTCGACCGACTCGCGCCATCCGCTGGCCGCAGCACCGATCGCGGTGAGCTCGTCGGTGATCGCCCGGGTGGCGAGCGCCGCGTCGGCGCGCAGATAGAGCCCGACGTGCGGATGCGTCGCCGTGGGGGCCGTGTCGATCTGCGCGACCGTCGTCCCGGGGGCGAACAGGGCTCCGAATCGCATCGTGAACTGGTTCAGCGACGCGCCGACGACGACCACGACATCCGCTTCGCGGATGAGCGACATCGCATTCTCGGCGCCGAAACCGCCGGTGACCCCGAGGTCGAACTCCTCCCGCGGGAAGAGCCCGCGCCCGAGCGCGGTGGTCGCGGTCACCGCTGAGGTGGCGTCGGCGAGAGCGCCGAGCGCGGGCCCCGCTCCGGCGAGCCAGGCGCCTCGGCCGGCGAGGAGGAGGGGGCGCTGCGCGCTGGCGAGCGCGCGCGCGATCTGACTGACGGTTCCGGTCGCGAACGGCGTGGCGGGAGCGAGCTCGGGGGCGCGTCGCGGCTCGGGCGTCTCGGTGAGGGGGCCGGCGTCGGCCTTCGCGACGTCGTAGGGGATCGCGAGGACGACGGGGGAGGAGTAGGCCAGGGCGTGCTCGATCGCGATGACGGTGGTGGCGGCGGCATCCGTCCGTCCCACCGTGTAGGTGCGGACTCCGACGGCCGACGCGAGGGCGATCTGGTCGACGTCCCACGGGCGCGGTCCCGACGTGGGTGCATCGCCGACGACCAGGACCAGCGGGGTGCGGGCCTGGGCCGCTTCGGCCAGTGGTGTCAGCGTGTTCGTGAACCCCGCGCCGTACGTCGCGGTGGCGGCCGCGAGACCTCCGCCGGCGCGGTAGTGGGCGTCGGCGGCGACCACGCCGCCCGCCTCATGCCGGAGGGCGGTGAAGGCGACCCCGGGCGAGCGCTCCAGTGCGTCGAGCAGGTGGGCGTTGCCGTTTCCCATCACCCCGAAGACGTGCGAGACGTGTCGGGAGAGGGCAGCGGAGACGTGCGCGGAGACGGAGGGCATGGCGATGCCTTTCGAGACGGAACGGTGATCGAGGCCGTATGTGTCTCACGCGCGGGTGCCGCTTCGTGCCCATTTTTCGAGCACCGACGGCAACGCCGCCGCCGGACGTTCCGATTATAGGAACGACCGACGACGGCGTGAAGTGTTCGGTCCGGGTTACGCCGGGACCTTCAGTCGCGGCACCCCGGCGGTGACCGGGCGCAGCTCGCGCTGCGGGGCCTCGGGGATCTCCTGGTCGAGGGCGACCATCAGGCCGGCCGACGAGGTCGCGGCATTGGCGAGGTCGCGGACGGCAGCGGGGTTCAGGATCTCCATGTCCGCGCTCTCGAAGACGAAGCGCAGGGGGATGGACGGCTGCAGCCAGATCGATGAACGGCCCTCGTCGGACGTCCACGACATCATGAAGCTCTCGTTGCGCCGGAGCTTCGTCGCGATGACGACCTTCAGGTGCGCGAGCAGGCGGTCCGGGATCTCGATTCGGGTGTCGGAGTTTCCGTAGTGGAGCTGTCCCATGCTGTCCTCCTGAGATCGTCGATGAGCGAGGGAAGTGTTGGTTCCCTCATTAAGTATCTAGCCAGACAAGACACTTCCTGTCAATTCTTAGATCCTATGTATCTCACCATCTGTGAAAGACAGAATCTGTCAAGCCGGGCTAGTGTTCTAGGATGCTGTCGGAGGAGGTGGCAACCCGATGCCTCGAAACGTCGTCCTGCACGAAGGACTCCATCTCTACGCGGACCAACCTCGCGAAGAGGTCGGCCGTCGCCTGAGCGACGCCGTGCTGCGCCTGCGACGCGCCGAGCAGGTGCAGGCCGGGCTCGCCGTCCGGGCATCCGAGCTGTCGGCGATCGACCTGACCGCCTTGCGATACCTCGTCCAGGGCCACCGCGACGGCCGCGATCTGGGCCCGAAGGACCTCATCGTCATGCTCGCTACCTCGAGCGCCACCGTGACCAACGTCGTCGAGCGTCTGGCCTCGAAGGGGCTGGTCGAGCGCGTTCAGCACCCCACCGACCGACGCGCGCACTACCTCGTTCCGACCCCGGAGGCGGTCGAGCGAGTGGATGCCGCCTTCGCCGCCCATCACCAGGCGATCGTGACCGTCATCGACGAGCTCGACGCGGAGCGTGCCGCCATCGCGGCCGAGGTCGTGGACCTCCTCGCGTCCGCTCTCGACGATGTCGCGGAACGCAGCGCCTGATCTCGAACGACGCTTCGAGCGCACGACGACGGAGGGGCCGGCTCGCATCAGGTGCGACGCCGGCCCCTCCGTCGTGGTGTCAGCTGTCTTCGCCCTCGGCCTGCGAGGGGTGTCCCGTCGCCTCTTCCGGGGCTTCGCCCGTGTCGGGGTGTTCGGGGTCGGCACCTTCGGCCTGACTGGGCTTCGCGTCGTCTCGTGACATCGGCGGTCTCCTTCCGGGATGGGCTTGTCGTCTCTGGCTACCACGCTTGTCCGGCCCTCGCCATCCCCTCGCTCCGGCCGGGCGGACGTGCTTACGGTCGCCCCATGTCCGACGCATCCGAATCCCTGACCGACGAAGACGCCCGCCGCGAGGAACTGCTGCGAGCCGGCGGATCGACCGAGGCCGACGCCGCGCCGCGGATCGAGACGAGCGAGCACGACGGCGTCACGCGCATCGACATCGCCGACACCGCCGCCGTGCGGCCCGGGCCCGGCCCCGGCACGCCCGAAGCCGACGGCGACGACCCGGAGGAGACACGATGAAGGCTCTCACCTGGCAGGGACGCCGGAAGGTCTCCGTCGAGACCGTGCCCGACCCCGAGATCCTCGAGCCCACCGACGCGATCGTGCGGATCACCTCGACGGCCATCTGCGGGTCCGACCTGCACCTCTACGAGATCTTCGGGCCGTTCATCGACAGCGGTGACGTACTCGGCCACGAACCGATGGGTGTCGTCGTCGAGGTCGGGTCTGCCGTGACGAACCTCGCCGTCGGCGACCGCATCGTCGTGCCGTTCAACATCTCGTGCGGGCACTGCTTCATGTGCCGTCGTGGCCTCCAGTCGCAGTGCGAGACGACCCAGGTCACCGAATACGGCAGCGGCGCCTCGCTGTTCGGCTACACGAAGCTGTACGGACAGGTCCCGGGAGGGCAGGCCGAGTACCTGCGGGTTCCGCTCGCGGACTACAACCACATCCGCGTCGGCTCCGACCTTCCCGACGACCGCTACCTCTTCCTCAGCGACATCCTGCCGACGGCGTGGCAGGGCGTGGCGTACGCCGACGTTCCCGAGGGCGGCACTCTCGCGGTCATGGGCCTCGGCCCCGTCGGGCAGTTCGTCGCGCGCGTCGGCGTGCATCGCGGCTATCGCGTGCTCGCGGTCGATCCGGTCGCCGAGCGCCGAGCGATGGCCGAGCGGCACGGTGCCGACGTCTTCGACCTCGCCGATTCGGTCGTCGAGGAGCTCCGCGACCTCACCGACGGGCGCGGCGTGGATGCGGTCGTGGATGCCGTCGGCATGGAGGCCCACGGCAACCCCGCCGTCTCGACGGTGCACAAGGCGGTGGGACTGCTGCCCGACGCCCTGGCCCAGAAGGTCATGGAGACCGGCGGGCTCGACCGGCTGGCCGCACTGCACTCGTCGATCGACGTCGTCCGCCGCGGCGGCACCGTGTCGATCAGCGGCGTGTACGCCGGCGAGGCCGACATGATGCCGATGAAGACGATGTTCGACAAGCAGCTGAGCCTGCGGATGGGGCAATGCAACGTCAAGCGGTGGATCGATGATCTGCTGCCTCTCGTCGAAGACCCCGCCGACCCGCTCGGCGTCATGGATCTGACCACCCACCGCGCGCCGCTGACCGACGCGCCGGGCCTCTACGAGACTTTTCAGAAGAAGGAGGACGGCTGCATCAAGGTGGTGCTGCAGCCGTGACTCCGCCCCGGAGAGGAGACGGCCATGTCGCGTAACGTCCGACTCATGCACTGCGCCCCCGAGGACGTCTTCGCGGTCCTGAACGACGGCTGGCTCTTCCCGGCTTGGGTCGTCGGTGCTTCGCGCATGCGCGACGTCAGTCCGGCTTGGCCTCAGACGGGGTCGCGCCTGCACCATTCGTTCGGGGTCTGGCCCTTCGTCATCGACGACAGCACATCGGTGATCGAATTCGATCCGCCGCACCGCATGGTGATGCAAGCGCGCGGCTGGCCGATCGGCGAGGCCCACATCACCATCGACGTCAAGCCCCGCGGCGACGATTGCGTCGTGCGCATTCAGGAGGTGGCCGCGGAAGGGCCGGGATCGTTCATCCCGCAACCACTGCTCGACCTGCCGCTGCACGTCCGCAACGCCGAGACCCTGCGGAGGCTCGCGCACCTCGCGGAGGGCGGCGCGGGACGGTGACGGCGGAGTACGACGCCGTCGTCGTCGGCTCCGGGCCGAACGGGCTGGCGGCGGCCGTCACCCTGGCGCGCTCCGGGCTCTCGGTCGCGGTGTTCGAAGCGGAGGACCACTTCGGCGGTGGGGCGGCGACGGGCGAGATCACGCTTCCGGGCTACCGGCACGACCTCTGTTCGGCGGTGCACCCGCTCGCTTTCGAATCCGCCTTCTTCCGCGAGTTCGGACTGCGCCGCCGCGTCGAGTTCGTCGTGCCCGAGGTGTCGTATGCGCACCCTCTCGACGGTGGCGCAGCGCTGGCTTACCGCGATCTCGATCGCACGGCCGAGGGGCTCGGAGCCGACGGCCGCGCGTACACCCGGCTGATGGCGCCGCTCGTCGAGCGCGTGCGCGGCATCGCGGACCTCACCGGTGGCTCGCTGCTGCGCGTCCCCGGCGATCCGATCGCCGCGGCCTGGTTCGGACTGCGCACACTCGAGCAGGGGAGCGCCGCGTGGAACCTGCGGTTCCGCGAGCAGGCCGCCCCGGCTCTGGTGTCCGGTGTCGCGGCTCACACCATCCTGGGCCTTCCGAGTCTCGCAGCCGCCGGTGGCGGGCTGACCCTCGCCACCTACGGTCATGCGCGCGGGTGGCCGATCCCCATCGGCGGCAGCGGCGCCATCGTCCAGGCGATGGTTGACGACATCCGCGCCCACGGGGGCGAGCTGTTCGCGGGGCGCCGCATCCGCTCCCTCGACGAGCTCCCCACCGCCCGCGCCGTCCTGCTCGACGTCACTCCGCGTGCCCTCATCGGGATGGCGGGGGAGCGGATGCCGGCCCGGTACCGCCGCCGACTCGAGCGCTTCCGCTACGGCGACGCCGTCGCGAAGGTCGACTTCGCTCTGTCGACGCCCGTGCCCTGGCGCGATCCGGCGATCGCGCGCAGCGGCACCGTGCACATCGGCGGCACGCGGGCGGAGATCGCCGCGTCCGAGAACGCGGTTCGGGAGGGGCGTCTGCCCGACGCGCCCTACGTCCTGGTCGCCCAGCCGTCGCTGTTCGACGAGACCCGTGCCCCGGCGGGACACCACACGCTGTGGGCGTACACGCATGTCCCCGCCGGCAGCGAGGTCGACCGCACCGAGGCGATCGTCCGGCAGATCGAGCGCTTCGCGCCGGGCTTTCGGGAGACGATCCTCGCCACTCACTCCGAGACGGCGCGGCAGGTCGCCGCTCGCAATCTGAACTATCCCGACGGCGACATCTCCGCCGGGGTGCCCTCGCTCGATCAGCTGATCGCGCGTCCCGTGCTCGCGCGAGACCCGTGGCGAACCCCTATGGACGGCGTCTACCTGTGCTCCTCGTCGACCAGCCCCGGACCGGGCGTTCACGGGCTGGGCGGCTGGTGGGCGGCCCTGAGCGCGCTGCGCCACGAGTTCGGGGTGCGGACGCGTCCCGACCTCTCGCCGCGTCTCTGAGGGGGCATTACGGGCCCCGGGCGGCGGAGTCAAGCCGCAGATCGCCGATTCTCGGCGCTTCTACAGTGGAGGCATCATCGACGTCTGCGGGAGGTTCCATGGTGTCCGGTGCGTCCGAGCCCGAATCCGTCGCACGCGCGGTCGAACGGCTGCGACTGGCCGAGGCCAGCCTGGCGCGGCGACGCCAGAGCGACTGCGGTCCGAGCGAGACCGCGCGTGCGGCGATGCGCGTCGTGTACGACAGCGCGGATGCTGGCAAGCGCGTCACACCGACCGACATCGCCGCGACGCTCGGCATCTCGACGCCGACGGCCACCACGATGCTCAAGCGCCTGCACGACGGGGGACTGGTCGCCTTCCAGCGCAATCCCGACGACGGCCGGAGCAAGTACGTCGTTCCGACGGACCGCAACGCCGACGTCGAAGGCGTCGACCCGCTCACGCTCCGCGTGCGCGACATCGCGCGCGGGCTCGACGAGGACACCGCGGCGAAGCTGGCGACGCTTCTCGACGCGATCGCGGACGCGGTCGATGAGGAGTGCCGCTGAGGCAGGCGACGTCGTCAGGCGTCGGCGGTCGCCGGCTCCGGGATCACCCGCAGGCCGTTCGTTCCGCCGGCCTCGAGCATGAGGGCCTCGACCCAGTGCCGATTGATCGTCGGCGGCCGGCTGCCGCTGAAGAGGAACACCATCGGAACGGCCGGGTGCACCCAGACGCTGAACAGCCCGCTGTCGGTCGAGCGGTGGAACATGAACGGCTCGTTGCGACGCAGCTTGTTCATGAAGACCACCCGCAGGTGAGCGAGCAGACGGTCCTCGACGTCGAACGTCCGCCCCTGGCTTCCGTAAACGAGTGTTCCCACGCACGCGAGGGTAGTGGCGCGGTTCGGCCTAACTAATTCCGGTTAGTTAGGCGAACTAGGTAGGTCGTGTTGACGCCGTGTAAACCCCGTGTGAACTTCTGTCAAGCCGGTAGGTGCAGTGGGTCCGGGGCGGGACACTCGATGCAGAGCGACGGGAGTGGTCATGGTCTTGGATATGTCACCGATCGCCCGCAAGCCCAGCGCGGTGAGGCTGGCCACGTCGGGCGCTCTGCGTCAGTTGCCCACCCGGCGGCCCGAGGCCCCCAGCGCCGAGGCGGACGTGCGGTGGGAGCTCGTCGACGTCGATCGCTACGAGGTGCGCGAGGGCGAGGTCATCCTCGGGTACATCGACGTCGTGGGCGCCGTGTTCGTGGCGCTCGGCGGCCCCTGGTACTCCGCCGCCGTCGAACTCCGTCAGACGCTGCGATTCGACGAGGCGGTGCAGACGCTGCGCTCGACCCGGCGCCACTGACGCAGCCCGAAGCCCCGGTCACCTCCTCCTAGGCTGGAGGGCATGATCCGGATCGCGACCGTCGGCACGAGCGTCATCACCGACGCCTTCATCGGTGCGGCATCCCGCACGCCCGGTATCGAGGTGGTGGCTGTGTCATCGCGCGATGACGCGAGGGCGCGCGCGTATGCCGATCGTCTCGGCGTCGAGGGAGCGTTCGGCAGCGTAGAGGCCGCTCTCGCCGATCCCGGCGTCGATGCGGTCTACATCGGCTCGCCGAACTCCGCGCACGGCCCACAGGTCGCGGCGGCGATCGCGGCGGGCAAGCACGTGCTCGTCGAGAAGCCGGCGGTCGGCTCCGCCGCCGAATGGGACGATCTCGTCGGCCGCTCCCGGCGGGCGGGGGTGGTGCTGATCGAGGCGATGCGCACGGCCTACGACCCGGGCATCGTCGCCGTCCGCGACCGCGTCCCGTCGCTCGGCAGCCTCCGCCGAGCCTCGTTCCACTACGCCAAGCGCTCCTCGCGTTACGACGCCGTGCTCGCCGGTGAGACCCCCAACATCTTCGATCCCGCGATGGGCGGCGGCGCGCTCGCAGACCTCGGCGTCTACGGTGTGCACGCCGCCGTCCTCCTGTTCGGCGAGCCCGTGAGGGTGTCCGCGTCGGCGGTGACCATCGCCACCGGTGCCGACGGGGCGGGCCTCGCGGTGCTGGAGTACCCCGGGCTGATCGTCGATGTCGGCTACTCGAAGATCACGACGGCGGCCAGGCCGAGCGAGATCCAGGGCGAGAGCGCGACGCTCCTGATCGATCATCTGGCCAGCCCGCGTCGGATCACGCGCATCGACGCGTCCGGTGCGTCGTCGGAATGGACCTCGGACGCCGCGGTCGACACCCTCGACGGGGAGGTCGCGCGCTTCGTGGAGCTCGTCGGTGGTGCGGCGGCACCCGACGAGGATCAGGCCCGCACGTCGGCGACGCTGCGCACGCTCGAACGGATCCGTCGCGCCGCGGCCGGCTGACGCATCCGCGGATCGCGCTGTCAAGGCCCTGGGGTTCCGCCGGGGCCGTGACGCAGGCTCGGATCATGCAACACACGGGACTGCGCTGGGACGAGATCGCTGAGGATGCCTGGCGGGTATGCGATCCCGCTCGCCCGTCCTCCGATGCCGCCGCCGTCGTCGCCTACGTCGAGCGACGCCGCGACGGCGTGTACGAGGTGGTGTGGCTGTGCGGCACCGCGGGAACCGAGACGTTCGCCGCGATCGGCGAGGCGGCGTTCGCCATCTCCGAGCGGCACGCGGCGTCGCGCCGCACCGGGTCGCCGCTTGCGACCAAGCCGATCCCCATCGCGCACCGGCCGCCGCTGTCGACGGCCTGATCGGCGAGCGCGCTCAGCGTCGCATCCGATCGATGAGCAGTCCGAGGGCCGCGTTGACGCTGCCGTCGATGACCTGCTCGGGCTCGCCGTCGAGTTCGAGCAGCACGTGCCCGGTGTCGTCGCCGTCGCTCCACCCGAGGTAGACGGTGCCCGGCTCGTGCCCGTCGTGGGGCTCGGGGCCCCCGACGCCGGTCGCCGATACCGCGAGGTCGGCTCCCGTGAGGTCGCGCACCGCCCGGGCCAGCTGCTCGGCGCACTCCGGCGAGCAGGGATCGATGCCCTCGGCCAGGTCCAGGACCCGGTGCTTCGTCTCGAGCCGGTAAGCCACGACCCCGCCGGCGAACCAGTCGCCCGCGCCCTCCGCGGCGCCGATCGTCGCGGCGAGGTTGCCCGAGGTGAGTGATTCCGCGACGGCGATCACGGTGCCCGTCTCCTGTGCGCGTCGTGCGAGTTCCTCGATGTCGCTCATATCTCCTCCTGGCGCGACCCTATGCAGCGGCGTGCGCTCCGGGCGCGGGGATTGTCCCCGGTCCGACGCGGTGATACGCGCGGGCGACCCTGCAGGCGGATCGGGACTTTGGTCCCTGTTCATGACGCCGGGAACGCGAGATAGTTATGTGGTCAGACCACATACGACGAAGGAGACAGAAATGACCACGCACGCGGTCCACGCAGCCATCCCGCGCACGGAGGCTCGGACCCGCACTCAGGCGATCGCCCGCCAGGACGAGATCGTGACCTCGCTCACCGGACGCCGCACCCTCGCTGCGCTGCGCTATGCGACCGGCTTCATCTTCCTCTGGGCGTTCCTCGACAAGCTGCTCGGCCTCGGTTTCTCGACGCCGTTCGAGCGGGCGTGGATCAACGGCGGCACCCCGGCGCAGGGCTTCCTCAACAGCCCCGCCGTGACCGGACCGCTCCAGCCCTGGTTCCAGAGCATGGCGAGCCCGCTCGCCGACGTCCTGTTCATGGCGGGCATGCTGGCCATCGGAGTCGCCGTCATGTCGGGCATTGGTCTCCGCGTCGCCGCGGTCGCCGGGAGCCTCGTCATGCTGCTGATGTACCTGGCCGAGTGGCCGTTCGCCTGGGGCGCGGCATCCACCAACCCCCTCGTCGACTACCACATCGTCTACGCGCTCGCGCTGATCGTGATCGCCGTGCTCCACGCCGGCGACACGTGGGGCCTCGGCGCCATGTGGAAGAAGCTGCCGCTCGTGCAGCGCTTCCGGTGGCTCGTCTGACACCGAGTCGCCCCGCCGAAGGCGCGGATCCCACCGGGGTCCGCGCCTTCGCTCATTCGTGCTCGGGTTGCGCCGCGCGCAGCGCGGCCTGCGTACGGCTCGTGACGCCGAGCGTGCGCATGATCCCCGTCAGGTGGTTCTTCACCGTCTTCTCGGCGACACCGAGCTCGATCGCGATGGCGCGGTTCGACAGCCCCCGCGCGACCAGGGCGAGCACCTCCCGCTGCCGGCGGGGGAGGGCCTCCGGCGGCGACGTCGGGGGTGAGGCGGGTCGCAGGGTCGCGCTCAGCGGGTGCCCCGACCCGACCCGGCGCACGGCCTCGACGAGCTCGCCCGCCGCGACGTCTTCGAGAAGGAAGGCCGCGGCGCCCGCGGCGGCGCTCGCGGCGCGGGCTGTGTCGTCGTCCGCGGCGCTGAGGACGATGCACTGCAGGTGAGGGTCCAGCGCGCGCAGGCCGCGGCACACCCGTGGGCCGTCGCCGTCGGCGAGCCGGTATCCGATGATCGCGACGTCCGGCCGTGTCACCTCTGCGCGCGCCGCCGCCTGACGGGCGGTGGCCGCCTCGGCGACGACCTGCAGTCCCGTCGCCGCGTCGATCAGGTCGGCGACGCCGCGGCGGACCAGGTCGTGGTCGGCCAGGACGAGCACGGCGAGCATGGGCTCCACCGTAGCGTCCGGCTCGTTACGGTGGAGGGATGGACGAGCACCGGGCCGGTCCGCGGCGCAGCGAACAGGCTCGGCTGGCGGTACTGACGGCCGCGGCCGAGCTCATCGCGCAGAGCGGCTACGAGAACCTCACGATCGAGGCGATCGCCCGGCACGCCGCCGTCGGCAAGCAGACGATCTATCGGTGGTGGCCGTCTCGCGCCGCGATCCTCACCGAAGCGCTGCTCGAGGGGATGATCTTCCGGCATCAGCTCGCGGTGCGAGACACGGGGGACCTCCGCCGCGACCTGACCGAGTGGATGTCGCGGGTGTGGACCGTCCTCGACGCTCCGCAGGGACGTCTGCTGCTGCGGTCGCTCGTCGCCGCCGCGACCGAGCATGCCGCGATCGGTGAGCTCATGCGCGACCGGCTGAGCGCCGACGGCGGCATCCGGGCGCGCGTGGTCGCACACGGCGATCCTGCTCTCGCAGCGGTCGAGATCGGCGATGCGGTCGCGGGCTGGATGATGATGCAGGCGCTCCTGGGCGCCGCCCCGACGCCCGACAGCATCCGGGCGATCGTGCACGTCCTGGTCCCGGGTTAGGGTTGACGAGACGTCGCGTCTCGTCAAGGCGTCCGCATCCCGAAGGAGTCGCCGATGGCCGAGCTGCTGTACCGCCTGAGCAAGGGGGCCGCGCGTCGCGCTTGGCTCGTCGTCGTCGCCTGGGTCGCCGTGCTGGGAATCGCCGGCGGCGCCTTCGCGCTCGGCTTCGGCGGGCTGTCATCGAGCTTCGACATCCCGGGGACCGCGTCATCGAAGGTCACCGACCAGCTCGCCGACGAGCTGCCCGACTTCGCCGGCGCGGCAGGCACCGTCGTGTTCCACGCCGAGGACGGCGCTCTCACCGACGACCAGCGGGCGGCGATCTCCGATCTCGTCGCCTCCGCCACCGATCTGCCCGACGTCGCGACGGTCAACGACCCGTTCGAGGCCGAGGCGCAGCGAGCCGCGCAGGCCCAGCAGCTGGCCGACGGCCAGACTCAGCTCTCGTCCGCGCGCGACCAGCTCGACGCCGGACAGGCGCAGCTCGACCAGGGCACGGCGCAGCTCGAGGCGGGCCAGGCCCAGCTCGACGCCGCGCGGGCTCAGCTCGAGGCTGCCGGCGCCCCCGCCCAGCAGCTCGCGGCGCTCGATGCCCAGCAGGCCCAGCTCGACGCCGGGCGCGCCGAGCTGGAGCAGCAGCAGGCGACCCTCGACGCCGGCCGGACCGAGCTCGAGGCGCAGGCCGAGACCGCCGAGCTCGGCGGGCGCCTGCTCGACCTCGCCGACGGCATCGCGCTGGTCTCGCCGGACGGCTCGACCGCGACCGTGAACGTCGCCTTCACCCTGCCGCGCCTCGAGCTGCCGCAGGAAGCGAAGGACGCCGTCGTCGAGCACTTCACCGCCGAGCCGATCGATGGCGTCGAGGTGGGCTTCTCGACCGAGATCTCGCAGGGCGTGCCGAAGATCCTCGGCGTCGGCGAGGCCGTCGGCGTCGCGGTCGCCGCCGTGGTGCTCCTCGTCATGCTCGGCAGCCTCATCGCCGCCGCCCTCCCGCTCGTCACCGCGATCGTGGGCGTGGGTGTGGGCGTTCTCGGGGTGCTCGCGCTGTCGGGGGTCGTGCAGATGGCGTCGGTGACGCCCGTGCTCGGTGTGATGCTCGGGCTCGCGGTCGGCATCGACTACGCCCTGTTCGTGCTCAACCGCCACCGCAAGCAGCTGCTGCGCGGGATCGACCTCCACGAGTCCATCGGCCTCGCCGGCGGCACCGCCGGCAACGCCGTCGTGTTCGCCGGGTCGACGGTCGTCGTCGCCCTGCTCGCCCTCAACATCACCGGCATCCCGTTCCTCGGCCTCATGGGAACCGCGGGAGCCGTCTGCGTGGCCATCGCGGTGCTGATCGCCATCACGCTGCTGCCGGCGCTCCTCGGTCTGCTGGGGATGCGCGTGCTCGGTCGCCGTGCCCGCGCCCGCGTCGGAGCCCCCGACGCCGTGACGACCCCGACGCGCGCGATGCCGACCTGGCGCGCGATCACCACCGCCGTCGTTTCGGTCGGGCTCCTGCTCGCCCTCGCGGTTCCGGCGCTGTCGATGCGGGTGGGACTTCCCGACGGCGCATCCGAGCCGGAGGGGTCGTACGGCCAGCGTGCGTTCGAGCTCACCGAGGACGCGTTCGGTCCCGGCGCGAACTCGCCGCTGCTCGTGACCGCGAGCCTGCCGGAGGGCCTCGACGATGCCGGGCGTCTGCGCGCGCAGGTCGCGGTGGCCGAAGCGATCGCCGGGCGCGAGCACGTGAGCGCCGTGGCTCCGATCGCCGTCTCCGACAGCGGTTCGATCGCCGCGTTCCAGGTGATCCCGACCGAGGGGCCGAGCAGCGTCGCGACCGAGGACCTGGTGCGCGACCTGCGCTCGCTGCCTCCCGTCGACGGCGAGTACGCGCTCGGCGTCGCCGGGCAGGCCGCCATCAACATCGACATCTCCGAGGGCCTCGTCGGCATCCTGCCGATCTACCTCGCGGTCGTCGTGGGGCTCTCGCTCGTGATCATGATCGTCGTCTTCCGCTCGCTCGTGGTGCCCCTCATCGCGACGGGAGGATTCATCCTGTCGCTGTTCGCCACCTACGGCGCCGTCGTCGCGGTCTTCCAATGGGGGTGGGGCGCCGAGTTCATCGGCCTGCACACCACCGGCCCGATCCTGAACTTCCTCCCGGTGATCCTCGTGGGCATCCTCTTCGGACTCGCGATGGACTACCAGCTGTTCCTCGCGTCGGGGATGCGCGAAGCCTTCGTGCACGGCTCCGAGGCGCGCCTCGCGGTCATGCAGGGCTTCCGTGCCGGGCGGTCGGTCGTCATCGCGGCTGCGCTCATCATGGTGTCGGTGTTCGGCGGCTTCATCTTCGCCGAGGCGACGATCATCCGCTCGATGGGCTTCGGCCTCGCCTTCGGCATCCTCGTCGACGCGCTCGTGGTGCGGATGCTGCTCATGCCGGCACTCATGCACCTCATCGGGCGCGGCGCGTGGTGGCTGCCCCGGTGGCTCGACCGCATCCTGCCGGATGTCGACGTCGAGGGCGCCAAGCTCGAACGCACCCACCCGCACGTCTGAGCGCGCCGGTCGGGGTCAGAACGCGTCGAGGTCGGCGCGCAGGCCCCGACCGGTGTGCTCGGTGCGCAGGATGCCGCGGCGCCGCAGCACCGGCACGAGCTCGTCGAGTGCGCGGTGGAGGGTCACGGGGTGGAAGTCGCCCGAGAAGATCAGGCCGTCGTTGTCGGCATCGTCGCCCAGCGCCTGGATGACGTCGGCGATCTCCTCCGCGGTTCCCACCGTCCCTCCCGCACCGTCGGTCACGCGTCCGAGCCGCGCCTTGCCGGTGAGGATGTCGCGAAGCGGTGCTTCCGAGAAGTCGGAGTAGCGCCCGAGCAGGCCCCGGATGGTGCCCTTCGAGACGTGATCGCCGAAGATCGCAGGATCGAGCGGGCGGTCGAGGTCCAGCGACGTCAGGTCGGTCTCGAGGTCGCTCGACCACGCTTCTGCGACCTCGCGGAGGGCCGCCTCGTCGGGATGACGCGACGCCTCGACGATGCGGTCTGCCTCGTCGACCGAGCTCGCGACGATGGGCTTGACGACGAAGAGAGTCTTGATCGCGTCGGCATCGCGCCCGGCGGCGATCGCCGCCTCGCGCACCCGGGCGCGGTAGGCCCGGATGCTCGCGGGATCGAGGTTCGACAGGGCGAGCTGGATCTCGGAGTTCGTGCCGGCGAAGCCGATGCCGCGCGGCGAGCCACCGGGGGAGGCGACGATCGGGTCGCCCGCGGGCAGGGGCTCGGCGTTGAGGGGACCGTCGAACGAGAAGTACTCGCCGCGGTGCTGGACGGCGCGGATCTTCGAGCCGTCGGCGTAGATCTGCGTGTCGGGGTCGGCGATCAGCGCGTCGTCGTCCCAGCTGTGCCACAGCAGGCGCAGCGCATCGAGCCACTCCTGGGCGCGGTCGTATGCGGCGTCGTGCCCGAGGCGCTCGGTGCCGAAATGATGCGCCGATCCGACGTCGGTGACGACGTTCAGCCCCAGCCGGCTGCCGCTCAGGTGCTGCAGCGACGCGAACTGACGGGCGGCGAGGTACGGCGGCCACGCGGCGGGGTTGACCGTGGGGATCACGCCGAGGTGCTGCGTCGCGGCGAACAGGTACGGCGCGAGCGTCCACGGGTCGTGCTTGGGACCGCCGTACGCCTTGCGCACCCGCAGGTTCAGCGTCTCGGGCGTGATGCCGACCGAGAGCGCGTCTTCGATGAGGACGAAGTCGAAGCCCGCCTGCTCGAGCTCGCGGGCCGAGTGCTGGTAGAGGTCGGGCTTCTGCCACGGCCAGTTCCACCGCTGGTACGGCCGCGCCCAGCCGTGGGGCCCGAACCCGCGCGAGAGGAACCAGCCGAAGTGCTGTGCGCGCGTCATGCCGACACCGTTTCCGGCAGGTCTTCCGGCAGGTCTTCCGGCACGACGCCGGTCGCCGCGCGGGCGGCGTCGAGTCCGCGCGCGAGGTCGGCGATGAGGTCGCCGGCATCCTCCAGCCCGACCGAGATGCGCAGCAGCCCCGGACCGACGCCGATGCGCTCGAGGTCGGCATCGTCGCGACTCGCGTGGGTGGTGGTCGCCGGATGCAGCACGAGCGAGCGCACATCGCCGAGGTGGGTCATCGGGGTGAACAGCCGCACGCTGCGCGTGAACGCCTCCGCGGCCGGCCGCCCGCCCGCGAGGGTGAAGGAGAACAGCGCGCCCTGTCCCGCCGGAAGGAGGCGCACGGCGAGATCATGGTCGGGATGCGAGGGGAGTCCGCTGTAGTCGACGCCGGCGACCTCGGGACGCGTCTCGAGCCAGGCCGCGAGAGCCGCCGCGGTCTGCGACTGGCGCTCGACCCGCAGCGACAGGGTCTCGATGCCCTGCAGCAGCAGGAAGGCGTTCAGAGGTGAGGGGGAGGGGCCGAAGCGCATCGCGACGCGGCGTGCGGTGTCGAGGAAGGCGCGCTCGCCGGAGCGTTCGACGAACGTGCGCCCGTCGGGCCCGGTCTCGGCCGCGATCTGGCGGAACCGGCCCGGGACGGCGTCCCAGGCGAAGCGTCCGCCGTCGATGATGACGCCGCCCAGGCCCGTTCCGTGGCCCGACAGGAACTTCGACGCGGAGTGGATGACGATGTCGGCGCCGAGTTCGAGCGGGCGCAGCAGGTACGGGGTCGCGAGGGTCGAGTCGACGACGAGCGGGATGCCGTGCCGGTGTGCGACCTCGGCGACGGTGGGGATGTCGAGCACGCCGCCGCGCGGATTCGCGATGGTCTCGGCGAGGAGCGCGCGCGTGCGCGGGCCGATCGCCGCCTCCCAGGCGGCGGGGTCGCGCGGATCGTCGACGAAGTCGGTCGTGATGCCGAGGCGGCCGAATTCGGAGCGCAGCAGTTCGCGCGTGCCCTCGTAGATCGCGGAGGCCGCGACGATGTGGTCTCCGGACTCGAGGATCGTCAGCAGCGCCGTCGTCGTCGCGGCCTGGCCGCTGCCGACGAGCAGGGCGCCGACGCCGCCCTCGAGGTCGGCGATGCGACGCTCAGCCGCCGCGGCGGTCGGATTGCCGACGCGCGTGTAGCTGAAACCCGTCGTGGGGTCGGCGAAGCGGCCCTCGCCGTCGGCGATGTCGTCGAACTCGAAGCCGGCGGTCAGGTAGATCGGGGTCGCGCGCGAGCCGTATGCGTCGAAGCCGCGGGCGCCCGCGTGCAGCTGACGCGTCGCGAAGGCGAGGGATTCGGGGTGGTTCTCGAGACCGGGCATGGGGGGAAGAGTACGGGCGGCGGACGCGGCGGCGCTTCCCCGCCGTCATGCGAGGTCACGCGGAGGCGCCCGTGGGTCGGCGTGTGTCGCTCTGTGTTCTCCCGTTTCCGACTGTTTCGATCGCGAGCGCACGGGGAACGCGGGCTGGGGAGCATGGGGGCATGTCCCCCCTGGTGAGCGTCGACGACCTCGCCGCCGAACTCGCTGCGGACGCTCCCGTGCGTCTGCTGGATGTCCGGTGGCGCCTGGACCGGGCCGAAGGACGCCCCGACTATCTGCTGGGTCATCTGCCCGGCGCCGTCTACGTCGATCTGGAACGTGAGCTCGCGCGCCCCGGGGTTCCGGAGCAGGGACGGCATCCGCTGCCCGACCGCGCCGACCTCGAGGCCGCGGCCCGTCGCTGGGGTGTGAGGGCCGGAGACCGGCTCGTCGCTTACGACGACAACGACGGTGTCGCCGCCGCGCGTGCGTGGTGGCTGCTGCGCCGTCACGGCCTCGACGTCCGGGTGCTCGACGGCGGCTTCCGCGCCTGGGTCGCGTCGGGGCGTCGCCTGGAGCACAGTGACCGCGCCGCCGCGGCGGGCGATGTGTCGCTCGCCGAGGGCAGCGGCGGTCTCGCCACCATCGACGAGGCGGCCGTCGCTCCCGCGCGCGGAGTGCTGCTCGACGTGCGCGCGCCCCAGCACTACCGGGGTCAGGTGGCAGGGGCCGACCCCGTCAGCGGCCACATCCCCGGGGCCCTGAATCTTCCGACGGTGGCCCACATCGCGCCGGACGGTCTCCTGCGCGGTCCGGACGAGGTCCGCACGTCGCTCGCGGCAGTGGGGATCGGCGCCGACACGGATGTCGTCATCACCTGCAGCTCGGGTATCGCCTCGGCGCACACCGCCCTGGCCTTCGCGGTGGCCGGATACGGCCGGGCGCGCGTGTTCGCGGGGTCGTGGAGCCAGTGGTCTCGTGACCCCGGCCGGCCCGTCGCGACGGGGGCGAGCCCGGCGGCGGCGATCGGCGTCGTCTGAGGGGATCAGCCGCGGATGGCGGAATCTTCGCTGAGGCGGTGCCAGGTGCGGTTGTGGTAGACCAGCGCATCGCCGTGACCGCCGGGCTCGACGTCGCGCTCGACGTGCGACTGGAGGGCGTGGCCGGCGATGACGATGGAGCCGCCGGCATCCATCCGCGACACGACCGCGCAGCGGACCCACGCCCGCACGCCGCGGTACACGGGTTCTCCCGTCGTCAGCCGCGACCAGGCCGAGGTGTCGGCGAAGCGATCGATGCCGCTCGTGGCGCCGAGCTTCGCCAGCGGCAGATCGTCGGCGTCGAGCAGGTGCACCACGACGGTCTCGGCAGTGGACAGGACGGCCGACGCGGACGACTGAGCCGACACCGAGAACACCAGGAGCGGCGGGTCGGCGCTCACCGACGAGACGGAGGTCGCCGTGAGCGCGACCGGGCCGTCACCCGCGTCGGCGGTGATGACGGCGACCCCGCCGGGGTGCCCGCGGAAGAGCGTCTTGAACTCATCGGCGGACAGCGAGCCGCCCAGATGACGGGAGGGGTGCTCCGCGGACGGGTCGATGTTCGGCTGCGACATGATCACGACGTTAGTAACCACGACGACCCATCACATGTTCCGTGAACGTCGGAGACGATCGATGACGCCGTGTAACGTTCCCCGCGTGACGACGGAATCACGCGACGGCTGGTCTGGGCGGTACGGCTCTGCCGCGCCCGAGGGCCTCCCGCGCAACGATGTGCTGGACCTCCTCTACCGCCATCGCTCCGTGCGGCGATTCGCACCCGGCGAGATCGACGACGCGACGCTGACCGCGATCATCGCGGCTGCACAGTCGGCCTCGACGAGCTCGAACCTGCAGGCGTGGTCGGTGATCGAGGTGCGCGACCCCGACCGGCGCGACGCGCTCGCCCGACTCGCGGGCGACCAGGACTTCATCCGCCGGGGCGGCGTCTTCCTCGTCTTCGTCGCCGACTGGGCTCGTGCGCGCGAGCTCGCGCATCGCGCGGGGGAGCCGTCGGATGCCGTCGAGTACATGGAGAGCACGATCGTCGGCTTCATCGATGCGGCGCTCGCCGCCCAGAACGCCGTGATCGCCGCCGAGTCGCTGGGCCTGGGCGCGGTCTACGTCGGGGCGGTCCGGAACCATCCCGAGCAGATCGCCGATCTGCTCGAACTCCCCGCGGGAGCCTTTCCGGCGTTCGGCGTCGTGCTCGGCCGCCCCGACCCGGACGACCGGGCGGGGGTGAAGCCACGGCTGCCGCAGCGGGTCGTCCGCCACCGCGAGACCTATCGCCTGCCCGACGACGCCGAGATCGCCGCGTACGAGGAGGCGGTCACGGCGTACTACCGCACGCAGGGCGAGCCGCGGGGCTGGCTGCGCGCCGCGATCGCCCGGGTGCGGGGTGCCGCGAGCCTGCACGGGCGCCACACGATGCGTCGCTCCCTCGAACGCCGCGGTCTGTCGTCGCGCTGACCCGGGGGGGCGAATCCGCTCGACAGCGGCCGGGCCCTGGCTTAGGGTGGACGCGTGCAGACCTGTCGTTGTTGTCGCTGAGCGCCGCCGCGCTCACCTCAGACGACCCCGACAGCACCCGCGCCTCTGAGCGCGCGGACACCGTGAGGACACCCTCGTGCGCTACGCAGAGAACATCGCCGAACTCGTCGGCAACACCCCGCTGGTTCGCCTGAACCACGTCGCGTCCTCGACGCGGGCGACCGTGCTCGCCAAGATCGAGTACTTCAACCCGGGCAGCTCGGCCAAGGATCGCATCGCTGCGAGGATCATCGAGGCCGCCGAGCGCGACGGGCTGCTCCGGCCGGGCGGAACGATCGTCGAGCCCACGAGCGGCAACACCGGTGTCGGCCTCGCCCTCGTCGCGCAGCAGCGCGGCTACCGGATGGTCTTCGTCGTTCCCGACAAGTTCGCGGGCGAGAAGGTCGCCGTCCTGAAGGCGTACGGCGCCGAGGTCGTGATGACCCCCACGAGCGTGCCGCCGGAGCATCCGGATTCGTATTACAGCGTCTCGGACCGGCTCGCGCGGGAGATCCCCGGCGCCTTCAAACCCAACCAGTTCGCCAACGCCGCCGGGCCGCGCGCCCACTACGAGACGACCGGACCCGAGATCTGGCGCGACACCGCGGGGAGCGTGACGCACTTCGTCGCCGGTGTCGGCACCGGCGGCACGATCACGGGCACGGGACGGTACCTGCGCGAGGTCTCCGGCGGGGCCGTGACGATCGTCGGCGCCGACCCCGAGGGGTCCATCTACAGCGGCGACATCGGCCGGTACCTCGTCGAGGGCGTCGGCGAGGACTTCTGGCCCGAGACCTTCGATCCGTCCGTCGTCGACCGCTACGAGCGGGTGGGCGACCGCGAGTCGTTCGCGATGACCCGCCGCCTCGCGCGCGAGGAAGGCCTGCTCGTCGGCGGTTCGTCGGGCATGGCCGTGGTGGCCGCGCTTCGGACGGCACGCGAGCTCGGGCCCGACGACGTCGTCGTCGTGCTGCTGCCCGACCACGGCCGCGGGTACCTCTCGAAGATCTACGACGACGACTGGATGCGTGCCCACGGGTTCGCCGACCTCGTCGTCGAACCCGACCACGGCATCCCCGATCACCGCACGACCCACGACACCAGGAGCGACGCATGAGCACGCACGATTCCGCCCGCGGCCTCGCGAGCCTCGCCGTTCACGCCGGCCAGGAGTTCGACCCCACCACCGGAGCGGTCATCCCGCCGGTCCACTTCTCGACGACGTTCGCGCAGGACGGCATCGGCGGCCTCCGCGGCGGCTACGAGTACGGTCGCTCGGGAAACCCGACCCGCACGGCGCTCCAGGTGCAGCTCGCCGCGCTCGAGGGCGGGGCGCACGGCTTCTCGTTCGCCTCGGGGCTGGCCGCCGAGGACGTGCTGCTGCGCGCCGCGCTGACGCCCGGTGACGAGGTGCTTCTCGGCAACGACGTCTACGGGGGAACGCACCGTCTCATCGCCCGTGTCCTGGCTCCGTGGGGTGTGAAGCTGCGGGTCGTCGACATGAGCGACCTCGCCGCCGTGCGGGCTGCGGTCGCCGAGCGCGCGCCGCGCGTGCTGTGGGTGGAGACACCGTCGAACCCGTTGCTGCGCATCACCGACATCGCGGGCCTGGCGGCCATCGGACACGAGGCCGGCTCGCTCGTCGTCGTCGACAACACCTTCGCGACCCCGGCGCTCCAGCGGCCCCTCGAGCTCGGCGCCGATGTCGTCGTGCACTCCACGACGAAGTACCTCGGCGGGCACTCGGATGTCGTCGGCGGCGCACTCGTGCTCGACGACGATGCGCTCGCCGAGAAGATCGGTTTCCTGCAGTACGCCGCGGGAGCGGTGTCGGGACCGATGGATGCCTGGCTCACGACGCGCGGGATCAAGACGCTCGATGTCCGCATGCAGCGCCACAGCGAGAACGCCGGGGCCATCGCCGCGTTCCTGGAGCGACACGATCGCGTCGCCCGCGTGTTCTACCCCGGGCTCGCCTCGCACCCCGGGCACGAGCTGGCCGCGTCGCAGATGACCCGCTTCGGGGGCATGCTCTCGCTCGCGCTCGAGTCCGGCGAGGCGGCGCGTCGCTTCGCCGAGTCGACGCGCCTGTTCCAGCTCGCCGAATCGCTCGGCGGCGTGGAGTCGCTGGTGAACTATCCCGATGCGATGACGCACGCTTCGGTCCGCGGCACGGAGGCCGCCGTGCCGGTCGAGGTGGTGCGGCTCTCCGTGGGCATCGAGTCAGTGGACGATCTGCTGGCCGACGTGGAGCAGGCGCTGCGCTGACCTCGTCTCGCCGGCGGGCCGCTCAGCGTCGGAACAGCCGCCGGCGGCGTCGCGGTTCGGCCGGCGGGGCTGCGGATGCCGCCGCCGCGGCATCCGCGCGACGCTGACGCCAGGCGGCGACCTCGGCCTCGACGTCGTGCGTCGGTGTGACCACGGGCGGCCCGCCCTGCAGCTGCCGGCGGGCCTCGACGACGCGCCGGTTGAAGTCGGCGACGTACTCGCGCACATCGTCCTCGCGGTTGAGAGCGTCGACACGGGCGTCGAACTCGGCGTGCTCGATCCGCAGGGTCAGCGCCGGCGGGCCGAGCCCGGTGAGCTGCTCCTCGCGGATCTTCCGCTTGATCCACCAGTCGGGATCGTGGTTCGGGCCGAGATCGGCGATGGGCTTGCCCGCTCCCGGCAGATCGTCGAAGTCGCCGCGGCGGATGGCCTGCTGAATCGCCGTCTCGATGTAGGCCGCGCGTTCACGAGGGCCGGGCACCGGCGTCTGGGGCGTCGAGGATGCGGGGGAATCGTCGCTCATGTCGTTCTCCGCCTCCAGAGTACGTGCCGGCGCGCAGACGTCGGCGTTCTCGCGGGACAATGGAGTAATGCCGCTTTCGCTCGAACCGCCCCCCGACAGTTCCGGCCGGTGGCGGCGTGAGGCGGGGGAGCTGGGGCGCAGCCTGACGCGATTCGGGCCGTCGCCGGGACCGCGATGGCACCTCGGGCTGCAGGCTGCGCTCGCGATGGCGCTGCCCGTGGTCGTCCTCTCCGCGCTGGGGCTCGAGAACATCGCGCTGCTCGCCGCGACCGGAGCGTTCGCGACGCTGTACGGTGGCCGTCTCTCACCGCGCGAGCGCCTGCGCTTCGTCCCCATCGTCGCGGCGGTGCTGTGGTCGTGTGCGGCGCTCGGGGTCGCGGCGGCGGCCGTCGGCGCTGTCGCGGTGGCCATCGGCCTCATCGTGGTCGCCGTCGCGGCATCCGTTCTGGTCTTCGGCCGCTCGGTCGGTCCGCCGGGCCCGCTGTTCGCCGTGCTCATCTACGGCCTGTCGGCGCACGTCACGGCGCCGCAGTCGTCGCACGCGGTGAACCCGGCGCTGTATCTCGGTGTCCTCGCGGCGTCGCTGCTGTTCGCATGGCTGGTCACGGCGGCACCTCTCGTGCGGCGCTCGCACCGCGGCGCGAAGCCTCGGTCGATGCGCTCGCTCTTCCCCGCGGCCGGGGGCGAGGCGACGACGCGGACCCTCGTCGTGCGAACGGCGACGGTCGCGGTCGTCGGCACGGCGATCGCGCTGCTCGTCGATCCCGAGCGCGCCTACTGGATCGTCGGGGCGGGGATCGCCGTCCTCGGAGTCAGCGCGAGTCGCCGCGTCGCGCTGTCGCGCGGCATCCACCGCGCGCTCGGCACCGCGGCGGGGGCGGCCGTGTTCCTCGCCATCAGCGTCGTGCCGCTCGGCGGCGTCGTGCTCGGTCTCGTGCTCGGGGCGCTGCAGTTCATCATCGAGCTCGTCGTCGTCCGCCACTACGCGCTCGCGCTCGTCTTCATCACCCCGCTGGTGCTCCTCATCCTGAGCGCGGCGGGAGCCGGCGGCCCAGAGCTGGCGGTCGAGCGCGTCGTCGACACCGCGGTGGGTGTCGGACTCGGCATCCTCAGCAGCGTGATCGTGATGGGCCCGCGGCGGTAGTCCCCTCGATACCCGGTATGCATATACTCGCAAACTACATACCCGGTATGCGAAAGGACGACCGTGTCGGTTCGACTCAGCCTTCTGGCGATCCTCGATCAGGGCCCCTGCTATGGCTATCAGCTGCGGGCGGAGTTCGACCGTCGGACCGGGTCGACGTGGCCCCTGAACGTGGGCCAGATCTACAACACCCTCGACCGGCTCGAGCGGGACGGTCTCGTCGAGAAGGGGTCGGTCGACGGGCAGGGCCACGTCTACTGGCAGATCACGGATGCCGGGCGCGCCGAGGTCGCGTCATGGTTGGGCTCGCCCGTCGAACGGCCGGCGGGCACACGGGATGAGCTCGCGATCAAGCTCGCGGTGGCCGCGACCCTGCCGGGGATCGATGTGAACGAGGTCATCCAGGCGCAGCGGCGCGCCTCGCTCGCGCAACTGCAGGAGCTCCGCAGCGGCGAGTACGCCGGAGCGAACCCCGACGGTCCCGAGGAGCTCGCCTGGTCGCTCGTGGTCGACTCGATGATCTTCGCGGCCGAGGCCGAGGTGCGCTGGCTCGATCACACCGAGCAGCGCCTCGCGCAGCATCCCGGCCGCGCGATGGCGATCGAGCTGTCGACGGAGAAGCCCAAGCGCGGGCGGCCGGTCAAAGCCTGAGCTCAGCCGAGCACTTGCCCGGTAGCCCAGAAATCGGGGCGGACCTCCGCGATGGGGGCGAGCTCGTCGCGCAGGCGGCGCCAGATCGCCAGGCCGGTCTCGAACGAGTCGGCGGGGACCGGGCCGTCGGGTCCCGCGTCCTGGATCGCGCCGTCCCAGGCGAGGAGATCCCGGGTCAGGTCATCGCTCATCCCGAGACTGCGCGGGTCGACGACGTACTCGTCCGTGAAGCTCTCCCACAGCGGGCTCGAGGCCCATCCCGAGAACATGCGGATGACGCGCCGTCCGTCGGGGAGCACGAGCGGCTCGCCGCGACGGGAACGCGCCATCAGGCAGCGATCCTGCATCTCGCGACGACGTTGCCATTCGACGCCGTCGGTCGGGGTGTCGTCGTAGTCGTACCCCGACAGCCAGACCAGACCCCGTTGCGCTCCCTCCCCGCGGACCAGAGCGACCGACCAGAGGTGGCGGTCGTCGTCGGAGAAGATGCGCATCTCGCGGAAGACGGTGTCGATCGAGACGTCGACGATGTCGATGATCCGCGTGTCTTTCGCGTCGCCGGGGTAGACGAACACCCGGAATCTCGGTCCGAGATCCTCCCAGGTCGTGTCACGGCGATCGGCGAGCTCTGCACGCATGACGCAGAGCCTACGCGGGCCGGATGCCGCGCTCTCAGGCGACTGCCAGGAAACCGCCGCGATCCGCATGAGGGCGCGGATCGCAGGCGGCCCGAACGGGGGCGGATGCACGGTTTTCGCTCGAGGTCTCCAATCCGCATCCGGGGGTCGTCCCGGATAGCCCCACGTGCCGCAATCCAGCGCACGTGACGGAAGGAAGAGACATGCGTACGAACCTGAAGCGAGCAGCAATCTTCGGCACGGCGGGCCTGGGTGCCGCCGCGATCGCCACCGCCGGATTCGCCCTGCCCGCGTCGGCTGACGACACCACCGCAGTCGACTCGTCCACCACCGACACGACCACCACCACGGACGTCGCATCGTCGTTCGACGCGCTGTCGACGTGGATCGACGGCGTCCTCGAGGCCAACGGCAACGGCGTGGGCGAGAACGCCAACGTCGGCAACCTCGGGCTCGAGGGCGGCCTCATCAACGGACCGCTGATCAGCGATGTGGGCAACGGCGCGCTGCTGTCGGGCAACGACACCCCGATCGCCTCGGGCAACGACACTGCCGTGGACGCCCCGGTCGACGCCCCCATCGTCTCGGGCAACGAGACCGGTAACGGCAACGAGACCGGCAACGGCAACGAGGTCGGCAACGGCAACCAGACCGACACCGACCTCGGCAACGGCACGGACGTCGGCACGGGTGACGTCGGCACGGGCGACGTCGGCACGGGCGAGGTCAGCACGGGCGACGTCACGAGCGGAATCGGCAGCACCGTCGACAACCTCGTCGGCGGCATCACCTCGGACGTGACCTCCGACGTCGACGACCTCGTGGGCGGCATCCTCGGCGACCGCTGATCCCGGATCGCATCCGACCGAGAGTTCTCGAAGGGCGGCACGCGGCCTCGGCCGGTGCCGCCCTTCGGCGTGCCCGCTAGCCTGGCGCAGTGAGCGAAGCGATGCCCGGGCGGGCGCGAGTGGGCGTGCGGGATGTCGCGGCCGCCGCGGGCGTGTCGACGCAGACGGTCTCGCGCGTCATCAACGACCACCCTCACATCCGGCCCGAGACGCGGGAACGCGTGGTCGCGGCGATGGCCGAGCTCGGCTATCGCGTCAACAATGCGGCGCGTGCGCTCGGCACCGCGACGACGCGGACGATCGGGGTGGTCGCCTCCGACACCGATCTGTACGGGCCCGCCGCGGGCATCGGGGCTCTCGAACGCGCGGCGCGGTCGGCCGGCCGGTGGATCGCCACGGCCTACGCCGACGGCGCGGATGCCGCCAGCGTCACGGCCGCCGCCGACCATCTTCTCGCCCAGGGGGTGGACGGGATCGTCGTCGTGGCGCCCCATACGGCGGCGCTCGAAGCGCTGGCGGCGGCATCCCCCGGGGTCCCGGTGGTGCCGCTGCACTCGCGGGTCGGGGGAGCCGGCACGCCGGCTGACGGCGACCGCGGCGCCGAGGGAGCGGCGCTCGCCGTCGATCATCTGCTGGACGCCGGGCACCGCCGCATCGCTCAGCTGTCGGGCCCGGCCGCCTGGCTCGAGGCCGTCGCTCGCGACACCGGTGCCGAGTCTGCGCTCGCGCGACGGGGACTGCAGCTCGCCGGTCGCTGGCGCGGCGACTGGTCCGCGGCATCGGGGGCGGCGCTGGCCCCCGAGATCGCCGCCGCGGTCGGCGAGGCGGGCGGGCCGACCGCGATCGTCGTCGCGAACGATCAGATGGCGCTCGGCCTGGTCTCCGGACTCGCTTCACGGGGTGTGGACGTTCCCGCGGACGTCAGCGTGGTCGGCTTCGACGACCACCCGGATGCGGCCTTCTACCGGCCCGCCCTCACTACGGTCCGTCTCGATATCGCGGGCGAGGCGCAGCGGTGCGTCCGGATCCTGCTGGGCGCGGACTCTGCCACCGGTCCGGAACCGCCCCGGCTCGTGGTGCGCGACTCGACTCGCCCGGTCTGAGGTCGATGAGCCTGCCGTTCAGGCTCGCGTCGTGAGGTTGTTACCGGTAACATGTTCACACCGCGGCACGACCAATGGAGGCATCCGTGACCCACACCGCCACGCGCGACCGATCCGCCGAGCGCGACGACATCCTCGCCGGTCGCACGAGCCTGGGCATCGAATTCGGCTCGACCCGCATCAAGGCATGCCTCGTCGGGTCGGACCCGACCCGGGTCCTCGCGACCGGGTCGCACGCGTGGGAGAACCGTTTCGAGGAGCGCCGCTGGACGTATGCCCTCGACGACGTCTGGTCCGGCGTGCAGGCGGCCTACGCCGACCTCGCCGCCGCGATCGAGTCCCAGTACGGCGTCGTGCCCGAGACCTTCGGCGCGATCGGCGTCTCGGCGATGATGCACGGCTATCTCGCGTTCGACGCCCACGACGAGCTGCTCGTGCCGTTCCGCACGTGGCGGAACACGAGCACGGGCGCGGCCGCGGCCGAGCTCACCGAGCTGCTCGGCATCAACATCCCGCTGCGGTGGTCGATCGCCCATCTGCATCAGGCCGTGCTCGACGGCGAGGCGCACGTCGCCGACATCCGTCACATGACGACCCTCGCCGGGTACGTGCACGCGAGCCTGACCGGTGAGAAGGTCCTCGGGGTCGGCGACGCGTCGGGGATGTTCCCGATCGACCCGGTCACCCGTGACTACGACCAGCGCCGCGTCGACCTCTTCGACGCGCACACCGCCGGGCGACTCCCGGCGGATCTCCGCGCCCTGCTGCCGGAGGTCCGTGTCGCAGGTCAAGCCGCAGGCTCCCTCACCGTCGCCGGTGCCGCGCTGCTGGACCCGTCGGGAGCGCTGCGCCCCGGCATCCCGTTCTGCCCGCCCGAGGGCGATGCGGGCACCGGCATGGTCGCCACCGAGGCCGTCGCGCCCCGCACCGGCAACGTCAGTGCCGGCACGAGCATCTTCGCGATGGTCGTGCTCGAGCGCCCGCTGCAGAGCATGCACCACGAGATCGACGTCGTCACGACCCCCGCGGGCGACCTCGTCGCGATGGTCCACTGCAACAACGGGGCCAGCGAGCTCGCGGCCTGGGTGGGCATGTTCGAGCGGTTCGCTGCGGCGTCGGGATCGGCGCTCGACGCCGACGCGGTGTACGACACCCTGTTCCGCGAAGCGCTCACGGGCGACCCCGACGCCGGCGGCCTGCTGGCCTACAACCACCTCGCGGGCGAGCCCATCGCCGGCACTGAGGAGGGTCGTCCGCTGTTCGTGCGCACCCCCGACAGTCGGTTCACGCTCGCCAACGCGATCCGGGCGCAGCTCTACGGCGTGTTCGGCACGCTCGCGCTCGGCATGCGCGTTCTCGACCGCGAGGGGGTGCAGCTCGACCGGATGTTCGCCCATGGCGGCATGTTCCGCACCGCCGGGGTCGCCCAGCGGTTCCTCGCAGCGGCTCTCGGAGCCCCGGTCGCCGTCGGTGACACCGCCTCGGAGGGCGGGGCCTGGGGCATCGCCGTGCTCGCCGACTATCTGCGCCACGGCGACGGCCTCGATCTCGACGCCTACCTCCGCGAGCGCGTCTTCGCGTCGGCGTCGGTCGACGTCGCCGAGCCCGACGCAGCGGATGCCGCCGGCTTCGCCGCCTACCTCGATCGTTACGACGCGGGGCTCGCCGTCGAGCGCGCCGCCGTCGCCGCCTTGTCCTGACCCGTCCGACCTCACCGGAAGAAGAACAATGACCCTCTCCACCTCTCTCGAGCAGTACACCGTCTGGTTCGTGACGGGCAGCCAGAACCTCTACGGCGAGGAGACCCTGCGCCAGGTCGCCGAGCAGTCGCAACAGGTCGTCGCCGGCCTCGCCGGACTGCCGGTCCGCGTCGAATGGAAGCCGGTGCTCAAGGACTCCGAGTCGATCCGCCGACTCGCCCTCGACGCGAACGCCGACGACTCGGTGATCGGCGTCATCGCGTGGATGCACACCTTCAGTCCGGCGAAGATGTGGATCACGGGCCTCGACGCGCTCCGCAAGCCGCTGCTGCACCTGCACACGCAGGCCAACGTCGAGCTGCCGTGGGCCGACATCGACTTCGACTTCATGAACCTCAATCAGGCCGCCCACGGCGACCGCGAGTTCGGCTACATCCAGACCCGCCTCGGCGTCTCGCGCAAGACCGTCGTCGGGCACGTCTCGAACCCCGAGGTCACGCGTCAGATCGAGGACTGGCAGCGCGCCGCGGCCGGGTGGCAGGCCGCCCGCACGCTCAAGCTCGCGCGCTTCGGCGACAACATGCGCTACGTCGCGGTGACCGAGGGCGACAAGACCGAGGCAGAGCTGCAGTTCGGCGTCCAGGTGAACACGTGGGGCGTGAACGAGCTGGCGGATGCCGTCGCCGCGGCCTCCGACGCCGACATCGACGCGCTCGTCGAGGTGTACCTCGCGCAGTACGACGTCGCCGAGGAGCTTCTCCCCGGGGCTGAGCGCCATCAGTCGCTGCGCGACGGCGCGGCGATCGAGATCGGGCTGCGCTCGTTCCTCGAGGCCGGCGGTTTCGGAGCCTTCACGACCTCGTTCGAAGACCTCGGCGAGCTCACGCAGCTGCCGGGCCTCGCCGTGCAGCGCCTCATGGCCGAGGGCTACGGCTTCGGCGCCGAGGGCGACTGGAAGACCGCGATCCTCGTGCGCGTCGCCAACGTGATGGGTGCGGGTCTGCCCGGCGGGGCGAGCCTCATGGAGGACTACACCTACGACCTCGTTCCCGGCTCGGAGCGCATCCTCGGCGCACACATGCTCGAGGTCTCGCCGTCGCTGACGACCGTGAAGCCGCGCCTGGAGATCCACCCCCTCGGCATCGGCGGTAAGGACGACCCCGTGCGCCTGGTCTTCACCGCCGACCCGGGTCCCGCCCTCGTCGTGGCGATGAGCGACATGCGCGACCGCTTCCGCCTGACGGCGAACGTGGTCGAGAACGTCGAGGCTCCCGACCTGCCGAAGCTGCCGGTGGGCCGGGCGATCTGGAAGCCGGCACCCGACTTCGCCACGTCGGCCGCGTGCTGGCTCGCCGCCGGTGCCGCACACCACACCGTCATGACGACGGCCGTCGGCATCGAGGTGTTCCGGGACTTCGCCGAGATCGCCGGCACGGAGCTCGTGGTCATCGACGAGGACACGACGGTGCGAGGATTCCAGAAGGAGCTCCGCTGGAACCAGGCCTACTACCGCCTGGCCCGCGGACTGTGATCTCCGAGAACCAGAACCGAGAGGGGACGCCCGTGGCGGCATCCGGAACGTCGTACGTGCTGCGATTCGGCGACGCTGAGGCGATCGTGGCGAGCGTGGGGGCGTCGCTGCGCTCCTTCCGCGTCGCCGGGCGCGACCTCGTCGTCCCGTACGGCGAAGACGAAGTGCGCCCGGGCTACCGGGGTGCGACCCTCGCCCCGTGGCCGAACCGCGTCGTCGACGGTGAGTACGAGGTGGCGGGCACCCGCTATCGTCTCGCTCTCACCGAGCCGGAGCGCCACCACGCGCTGCACGGGCTGGTGGCCTGGCTCGACTTCGAGCCCGTCGTCGTCGCCGCCGATCACGTGACGCTCGGCGCCACGATCGTCGCGCAGACCGCCTACCCCTGGACCGTCCGCATCGAGACGACCTACCGCCTCGGCGCCGACGGCCTGACGCAGACGGTGCGGGCGACGAACGAGAGCGCGGATGCCGCGCCTTTCGGCACGGGCCCGCACCCGTATCTCGTCGCCGGATCGGCGCCGCTGGACGAGTGGACGCTCGAACTGCCGGCAGCTCGCGTGCTCGAGGTCACCCCCGACCGGCTCTCGCCCGTCGGGCTGGCCGACGTCGCGGACGTCGCGGAGTTCGACTTCCGCGAGCCGCGGACGCTGGGCCCCGTCGAGATCGATCACGCGTTCACGGCGCTCTCGCGCGCCGAGGACGGCATCGCCGCGGTGCGGGTGACCGACCCGTCGGGAACGGGAGTCGCGATCTCGTGGGATGCCGCGTGCCCGTGGGTCCAGGTGCACACGGCCGATCTGCCCGGGGGACCGGCTCAGCCGGGGCACCGCGCGGGTCTGGCGGTCGAGCCGATGACGTGCGCCCCGGATGCCTTCAACGCCGCGCGGTACGACTACGTCGCCGGGCTCATCCTCATCGAGCCGGCCGCCACGGTCGAGGCGTCCTGGCGCATCAGCGCGATCTGATCTCGCGGCCGCGCTCGGCGGCTCAGTGGCTGTGCTCGGTGGAGAACAGCGGGTGGTCGGAGTGGCTCGGAGCGTTGCGACCCGCCTCTGTGGCCCCGAGCGCCGGCGTGACGAGTCCGGCCACGATGACGCAACCGGCGACGAGCCCGATGACGCTCGTCCGCGGGGTGGAGCGGGCTTCGGCGGGGGAGGAGCCCGCGGGCGCTGTGCGCGCCCGGCGGACGACAGCCGCTGCGGCCACGCCGTAGGCGACGTGGAGGAGAACGGTCACGCCGACGGCGTGAACGCTGATCCGCATCGGGTCCGCTGCGAGAGCGAGCCCCGATGCGATCGTGCCGGCGACGGCGATGGCCATCGCGACACGGGGAGCGACGAGGCGGCCGCGGGTCAGGGCGGCGACGCCCCAACCGAGGGCGGCCGCCCCGACCGCTACCGCCACGACACCGACGCCGCGATCGGCGGCGCCGGTGCCCTGGGTGATCATGCCCGCGCCCACGCCGAGCTGGAGCAGACCAGCCCCCCACGCGGCGAGCGTGGGCCAGGAGCGGGTGAGCGCGGCGGTGTTCATCAGGCGACGGCGGTGCGGCGGGTGTCGACCGCGCGGTCGGTGCCGAGGCCGACGCCGAGCAGCACGAGGGCGCTGGCGAGGTGGAGGAAGTGGTCGGCGGTGTTCAGGGCGAGCACGTTCGCGGCGCTGTCCTGAATGAAGAAGCCGACGATGCCGAGCAGCAGGTAGGCCGCGCCGACGGTGATGTTGACGCCCTTCGCGGCGCGGACGCCGGAAAGGCCGCCGATGAGCAGCGCGGCACCGATCAGGAGGTGCGCGATGTTGTGCAGCGGGTTGACCTCGAAGATGCCGAGCAGCAGGCCACCCTCGGTGGCGATGAAGTCGACGCCCGCGGTCACGGTGAAGCCGAGGAGGCCGACGAGGATGTAGACGGCGCCGAAGATGATCGCCACGAGGCGGTTCGGTGATGTACGCATGAGGGTTCCCTCCCATTGGGCGACGGATGTCGCGGTGCTGCGGTTGTTCGGTGACAGGGGCAGATCGGTTTGCCACTGGGCGGGCCCGGAGCGTCCGATCTTGTGTGTTCGTCGATATCGATGGGGAGTCAGGCCCAGGCCGTGAAGCGAGGCTATGGTCAGCGAGTTCACGGCTCACCCTGCTTGTGTATTCGGGCGCCGCGGTGGTAATGAGAAGCGTGCGATTCGAGACGACGCTGTCCCAGTTCGGAAACAACACCGGCATCGAGGTGCCGTTCTCGATCCTGGATGCGCTGGGTGGCGGTCGTCGCCCCGCCGTCTCGGTCGCCGTCAACGGCTTCGCCTTCCGCAGCACGGTGGGGTCGATGCGGGGGCTCGCGCTCATCCCTTTCTCGGCGGAGCGGCGGCGCGAGAGCGGCCTCGCGGGAGGCGATGCGATCGTCGTCGACATCGAACTCGACGATGCGCCGCGGGAGGTCGAGGTGCCGACCGATCTCGCCGCCGCGCTGACGGACGCCGGCGCGGGGGAAGCGTTCGACCGACTGCCGCCGAGCGCGCGGAAGGCGCATGTCGGGAACGTCGAGTCCGCGAAGGCGCCGGAGACCCGCGCGAGGAGGATCGCGGCGATCATCGCCAAGCTCGGCTGAGGCGCGCGCCCCGTAGGATTGGGGTGAGGTGAGGAGGGGCAGCGTTGGCCACCCGTCAAGCGCGTACCAAGAGCTCGGAGATCGTCGCCGAAGGGCTGTACATCGCCTCCGCGGCGACCCGCCTCGCGCTCAAGAACGCCATCCTCGTCGACATCCTCGCCGACGGGCGCGATTTCGAGGCCGACCGCTTCCTGGACGACGCGCGCGACGCGCTCATCTCTCTCGCGGAGGAGGCCGAGGCCGACGCCGAGCGCACCCATCGCGAACGCAAGGCCGCGAGCGGCCGCTACAGCGACTCGGGCGGGACGCACGACTACCGCAGCCGGGACGTGTCGAATCTGCGTCGACGTCGCAAGCAGTCGCTGCGCATCGCCAAAGAGCTGCGCGAGCGCGCGGCCGACGAGGCGGAGCTGCGCAAGCTCATCGCTGATGCGCGGGAGGCCGCGTGGGCCGAGGTCGCCGGGAACATCGACCGCACGCTTCGCATCGAGGCGGCGCGGCCCGATCTCGAACCCGACTACGAGCGCATGCGCACGGCGCGCATGCAGGCCCTGCGGATGGTCGACCTCCCGCGTCTCCGCTCGCAGCGTCGCAATGTCCAGCGGCAGGCGGTCGAGCGCGATGAGGCCGTGGATTCCGCGGCTGCGCCGGTGATCGACTAGCCGTTCCGCGCTCGATTCGCTCTTTGCGCGAGAGCGGGCTATGCTTGACGACGGCCCGGGAGAGATTCCCAGGCACTGCGCCCGTAGCTCAATGGATAGAGCATCTGACTACGGATCAGAAGGTTAGGGGTTCGAGTCCCTTCGGGCGCACACTGTGTTGAGACAGTGAACGAGAAGCCTCCGCTCTGCGGGGGCTTCTTTGTTTTCCGTTCCACGCCGACGACTTTGTTGTGGTGCTGCACATTCTCAGCGGTCATCGCGTAGCGTGGGGGCGTGACCGAACGGAACTGGGCCGGAACACACACCTTCACCGCCGAAGCTGTACTCGCACCGACGACGATCGACGAGGCTCGACGCATGGTCGCCGCGCACGACCGCATCCGGTCGCTGGGCACACGGCATTCGTTCAACGACCTCGCCGACACGGCCGGCGTCCTGCTCGATCTCACCGGGCTCGACGCCGACATCATCGTCGATGAGGATGCGCGGACCGTGACGGTGGGAGCCGGAACGCGCTATGCCGTCGTCGCTCGGCACCTCGCCGATCACGGCTGGGCGCTGCACAACATGGGTTCACTGCCGCACATCTCCGTCGGTGGTGCGACGGCGACGTCGACGCACGGGTCGGGCGACGGCAACGGGTCGCTCGCGACGGCGGTGCGGGCGCTGGAGTTCATCACTCCGGACGGCGAGCTGCGCACGGTCTCGGCCGGTGACGCCGACTTCGCCGGCAGCGTCGTCCACCTCGGCGCACTCGGGCCGGTCGTCCGGCTGACGCTCGCGATCGAGCCGACCTACCAGGTGCGCCAGGACACCTATGCCGGGCTCACCTGGGACGATCTCTTGAAGCGCTTCGACGAGGTGACGGCGTCGGGCTACAGCGTCAGCGTCTTCACCCGCTGGAACACGCCGGATGTCGGCGAGGTGTGGATCAAGGAGCGCCTCGACGCCGCGTCGGCCCCCGACATGCCGGAACGCGTGCTGAGCGCTCGGCGCGTCAGGGTCAAGGCGGACTCGCCCGCGGCCGACGGAGTCGACAACACGACCGAGCAGGGCGGCATCCCCGGGGATTGGTGCGAGCGCCTGCCGCACTTCCGCATCGACGCGACCCCGTCCAACGGCGACGAGATCCAGACCGAGTACTGGGTCGACCGTGCGGTGGCCGTCGAGGCGATCGCGGCCGTCCGCTCGATCGCCGACCGGGTCGAGCCCGCCCTTCTCGTGACCGAGCTGCGCACCGTCGCCTCCGATGACCTCTGGCTCTCTCCCGGGTTCGGGCGCGACAGTGTGTGCATCCACTTCACGTGGAAGAACGAACCGGATGCGGTCCGCGAGGCGATCACGAATGTGGAGCGCGTGCTCGCTCCGTTCGACCCCCGGCCGCACTGGGGCAAGGTCTTCTCGATGCCCATCGGCGATTCGCTCCCGCGTCTCGCTGATTTCCGCGAGCTCGTGGCGCGTGTCGACCCGACCGGTAAGTTCTCGGGTCCGTACCTCGAGCGGGTGCTGGGCATCGCCGCTCGCTGATTCACCGGTTCACGAGAACGGGCGGGATGCCTCGATGATCCGGCTGAGATCGACGGCGGTGCGAGTCCACGGCGAGATGCGACCATCGCCGTCCGCGGGCACCGTTGCGACGACGCGGGCGAGCGCCTTCTCGGCATCCTCGACCGTGGCTGCCGTCGCCGGGTCGCCCAGAGGTCGTGCGACGGCTCGCGCTGTGGCCCGTACGGCCTCGGCGAGCTCGGCGCGCAGCGGCGCGGCGTCGGGGGTGAGGGGGAGGCCGTCGATGCCGTCGCCGAGCTCGATCGTCTGGCGCACAGTGTTCTCGAGCGCTCTCAAGCGACGGTCGTTCTCGGCCTCGATGCCGCGGCGGCGCCGAGCGAGCGGATGGGCTTTGCGGCTGCGGGCGGCCTCGCGCACGTCGGCCGAGACGGCGTCGAGGATCTCTCCGAGGTAGCGCTGGCCCGCCGAATCGGCGGGTTCGCCGGCGGCGACCGAGGTCGCCAGCATCTCGAGCCGGTCCGAGACCGCGTCGCGCAGCTGCGACAGGCGGGTGGAGGCCCGCCGGAGGTACAGGGGCGGGACGAGCGCGAGGTTGACGGCCACCCCGATGAGCACGCCGAACGCCATCGTCACGAGGTACGACACCGAGAAGCCGCCGGCGTCGTTCGCGCCCAGCAGCAGAACGAACAGCGCCGCGATGGCGATCCAGTCTCGGCCGGTGCCGAGAGCTCGGATGCCGCCGACGGCGACGCCCGCGGCGACGACGATCGCCACGCCGACGATCCGCGGGCTGGGTCCGGAGACGATCCACAGTCCCGCGAGGCCGATCGCGATGCCGATGGCCAGGCCTCCCAGCGCTTGCAGGCCCGCCTTGGCGGAGTCGGCGATCGTCGGATACATGCTCACGAGCACGCCGAGCGGTGCGTAGTAGGAGTACTCGTCGTGCGCGAACGGCACATACGGCGCGAGGTACCAGGCGATCGCGGCGGCGAGGGCCGCCTTGCCGGCGAGCAGAAGGCGCGAGACCGCGAAGGCCTCGCCACCCGCGGTGCGCGCGGCTGCCTTGAGCGATGCCAGACGGGGGTGGGATGGGGTGGTCATCGGTCGCGACGATAGGCGCGTGGCGTATCCGTCGACAGGCCCTTGACGTCGCCCGGTGCGTACGGCAGATGCTGGCGTAGCCTGGAGGTGTGAGCGCTTACGTCTCGGCGTTCGAGCTGTTCTCCATCGGTGTAGGACCCTCGAGCTCCCACACGGTCGGCCCGTTGCGCGCCGCCCGAGCTTTCGCCGTCGGGCTCGAGGCCGCCGGCAGGCTGCCCGAGGTCGTGCGCGTCGGTTGCGTGCTGTACGGGTCGCTCGGAGCGACCGGCATCGGGCACGGCACTCCCGACGCGGTGGTCGCGGGGTTGCAGGGCCACGCGCCCGAGACGGTCGATCCCGATGCGGTCCGCGCGGCGTGGACGAGCTGGACGGACGGCTCACCTCTGCTGCTCGCAGGCCGGCATCCGGTGCCGTTCTCGCGAGGCGATGTGACCTTCGAGCCGCGGACGCGACTGCCGGAGCATCCGAACGCGATGACGCTGAGCGCGTGGGATGCCGCCGGCCATCTCGTCGCGTCGGACACGTATCTCTCGGTCGGGGGTGGCTTCATCCGCCGGGCGGGGGCAGACGCCGCTCCGCGGGGAGCGGGAGGCGGACCGAGCAGCGATGTCGCGTGGCCGTACCGGTTCAGCACGGCGGCCGAGCTGCTCGAGCTGTGCGAGCGCGACGGGGTGAGCATCGCCGGGCTCGCGCGCCGCAACGAGGAGGCGCTTCGGCCCGAGGCTGAGGTCGCCGCGGGGCTCGACGCGATCTGGGATGCGATGTCGGGGTGCGTCGATGCGGGCTTGCGTGCCGAGGGCACGTTGCCCGGGATGCTGCGCGTGCGGCGGCGCGCGGGTGCGATGCGCGCGCAGCTCGAGGCGGCCGAAGCCGCGGGTGGACGGGAGCTCCCGGGGGAGTGGCTGGGTGCGTTCGCGCTCGCCGTCAACGAGGAGAACGCGTCGGGCGGACGCGTCGTCACCGCGCCCACCAACGGGGCCGCGGGGATTGTTCCTGCGGTGGCGATGTACTGGTGGCGGTTCGCGGCGGAGTCGCGCCTGGCCTCGGAGGATCTCGACCGTCGGCGCGGGATTCGGCGGTTCCTGTTGACCGCGACGGCGCTCGGCTCGCTCTTCAAGGCCAACGCCTCGATCTCGGGTGCGGAGGGCGGGTGTCAGGCCGAGGTCGGGTCCGCGTGCGCGATGGCGGCCGGGGGCCTGACGGCGGTCATGGGTGGCAGCAACGCGCAGATCGAGAACGCGGCGGAGATCGCGATGGAGCACCACCTCGGGCTCACGTGCGACCCGGTCGGCGGTCTCGTGCAGATCCCGTGCATCGAACGCAACGCGATCGCCGCGTCGACGGCGGTCACCGCTGCGCGCCTCGCGCTGCGGGGCGACGGGCAGCACTACGTCTCGCTGGATGCCGTCGTCGAGACGATGCGGCAGACGGGGATCGACATGTCGCACAAGTACAAGGAGACGAGCGAGGGAGGGCTCGCCGTCAACGTCGTCGAGTGCTGAGAGGCCCTTCCGCGCCCCGTCTCCGGGGCGCTGTTCGCCGTGCGAGAACCCTTGGCACTCGATGGGGGAGAGTGCTAATCTGAATGCAGTTGAGCCGACAGGGCTCAACTTTCAGATCTCAACATGAAGCATCAGAGAAGGGAAAGATCGATGGCTACTTACGACCCGTTCCGCGACCTCGACCGCATCGCCTCGAGCCTCTTCGACACGCGCCGCGGCCCCCGTCGCATGCCGATGGACCTCTACCGTGACGGCGACCACTACGTGATGACCGCCGACCTGCCGGGCATCGACCCGGGCTCGGTCGACATCGACGTGGACGGCCAGCTGCTGACGATCCGCGCCGAGCGCACGCTCACCAGCGGCGACGGAGTGAAGTGGATCACGCGCGAGCGTGAAGCCGCGAGCTTCCTGCGCCAGCTGAACCTCGGCCAGGGCGTCGACACGGAAGGCATCGCCGCGACCTACAACAACGGCGTCCTGACCGTGACCATCCCGGTCAGCGAGAAGGCCAAGCCGCGCAAGGTCGAGGTCACGACCGACGCAGCCGCGCCGGTGGTGCCGATCGAGAACTGATCGCGCAGATCCGCGTTCGCACGACGGGCGGCCGCAGCTCCCTCGGGGGCGGCGGCCGCCCTTCGCGTGCGGGGCGGTGCCGAATGCGTCGCGGATGCGCGGATGCGCGGATGCGCCGATGCGTCGCGGCTGAGCCGATGCGTCGCGGCTGAGCCGATGCGTCACCGGTGACCAACGGCGCGCGAGTCCGTCGTGCCCGGCCTCGGAACGTGCGCGGGCACACGCCCCGAACTCAGAACGGTGGAGGTTCGTCCGTCGTGGCCCGCCGCTTCCGGCATCCCGTGGCGGGCTCGCGGTGTCGATGGTGAAGCAGACGGCCGGCATGGGGACGTCTTCGCGGTAGGTCCTGCCGAGGGGCGAGGTCCATTCGAGAACCCCGCCTCCGATCTGTCTGACCTCCCACTTGGTGAACTGCTTCATCGAGTGGTGTCTTTGGCAGAGGTGGGCGAGGTTGAAGATGTGGGTGTGGCCGCCGAGGGCGTAATCGATCGTGTGGTCGATCTCGCACCGGATCGCGGCGCGCCGGCATCCGGGGAACCGGCAGTGCTGGTCCCGCACCATCAGGAGTTTCTTCATCGATGCGGTGGGCCGATAGGTGTCGATCTCGACCGGTGTGCGGATGACCGGGTCGATGAAGAGCCGGTCCCATTCGCTGACCTGCCCGGCGAGTCGTCGGACGGTGTCGGCATCGACGAGCCCGGCCCCGACGGCTTCGGCGGGGTTCTCGTCCTTGCCCATCAGCGTCTCCGCGGCGACGGCGACTTGCACGCGTGCCCGGATCGCCCCCAGCCCACCGGCCCGGTCGGTCCCGTAGGTCGGGTCGACCACGGGCGCGCCGCCGAGAACGAGGTCGCCCAGGATGTCCGCGCGCAGCTGGTCCATCGTCCGGGTATCGGCGGGCTCGCCCGCTTCTGCGGCATCCGCCGCCGAACTCTCCCCGGCATCCGCGCCGGCGCCCCGGCCAGCGGCATCCGCCCCGCCCGCCCCGGCATCGCCAGTGCCGGCGACCCGGGCGTCCTTCACCGACTGTCCCATCTGCGTGAGCCGGTCGAGTATCCCGGCGGCGATGACGGTCGGAAGGGTGGCGACGAGGTTCGACATTCCGTCGGTTCCGTGGAACACGCGCACGCACCGTTCCGCGACCGCGGTCGTGTGCCGCTCTGTGAACGTCTGCGTATGCAACCGGGCCGCCAGGGTCTCCAGCGCACCCCGCACGCGGGAGGGCACATCCCGCTCACACACCCCGATCGCGGCCTCCGCGAACGAATCCCGCATCGCAGCCGGCACCCCCGCGCCGACGCGCACCACCAGATCCACGTGTCCGCGTTCGATCCGCCGCTGCACCCACGCGTCGAACACAGTGGGGTAGTCGTCGATGACCGTCATCGCGTGGTCGATCTCACCCTGCAGCCGGCGGTCGGTCAGCCGGGCCATCCCGGCCGCTTCGGCTGCCACCGACCGCAGCTCCATATCCGACGCCAAGCCGCGCGCGCCGTCGCGGCGCGCGTTGTGCAGGGCGGCGTGGCCCAGATCGGCCAGCGCCCGAGTGCGGGCGATGTCAGCGGCGTGAGAGAGGTCGAGCGCCTCCGCGTACCGCGAGAGAGCGATCGCCTGCGACGGTGTGGGGGCCTCGCGTCCCACTTCGCCACCCACGCCATTCGCTTTCATGTTCCCATGATGCCAGCAAGGTACGACATGTGAGTCGGATCTATGTTCGGTTAAAGAATATCGGGTCACCGTCCCGCCTGGGGAGGAATCGACACCGCACGACGCCCCACGACACCGCGCGACGCCCCACGACACCGCGCGACGCCGCCCGACCGCTCCGCGCGGGCGTCAGGGCAGGCGGCGCAGCTTCGTCGTCAGCTGCTCGAGCTGCTCCAGCTCCTCGGTCGACAGCATCGACATCCGCTCGGCGATGGAGCGACCGTGGGCCGCAGCGAGCCGGCGGAAGGCTGAGACGCCCTCCGGGGTCGCGGTGAGCATCGCGCCGCGACCGTCGGTGGGGTCACCGCACTTGGTGATGAGGCCGCGCGAGACCATCCGGTCGACCAGGCGCGACACGCTCGGCTGGCTGATGAGCATGTTGGCCGTGACATCGCGCAGCCGCGCCCGATGACCGGTGCCGCGCACGACCGTGAGAAGGACGTCGTACTCGGCTTGCGTGAGCTCATCGCCGGCGAAGTCGTTGCTGATGTCGTCGAAGATCTCGTGCTGCGCGCGGAACAGGCTCTCCCACGCTGCCACGGCACGACGACGATCGCTCATGGCGACAACTTTACTGCCCGCCTAAGCTGGTCGGCATGATGCGTCGCACCCGGGCGGCACTCGCGGTCGTGGTCCTCATGCTGATCACAGGCCTTTTCGGACTGACGGCCCCCGCCGCGGCATCCGAAGACGAATCCGCCGATGTCGACGCGTTCGTCTTCGATTCGCTTTCCGTCGATTACACCCTCACCCGCGACGAGGACGGCACGGCGCGGATGCGGGTCGTCGAGACCTTCGTCGCCGAGTTCCCCGAGTCGGATCAGAACCGCGGCATGCGCCGTCTTCTGCCCGAGACGTACAACGGTCAGCCGCTGCATCCGCAGCTCATCTCCGTCACCGACGAGAACGGGCAGGCCCGTCCCGTCGACACCGACAGCGAGGACGGCACGCTCGGCATCCTGACGCGCGAGCCCGGGTACCTGCACGGGCGGAACACCTTCGTCTTCACCTACGACCTCGAAAACGTCGTGTGGGACTTCGCCGACACCGGGCTGGAGTTCTACTGGGACGTCAACGGCATCGACTGGAATCAGCCGTTCCGTGAGGTGACCGCGACGCTGCACATCGATCCCGTCCTCGCGGCCTCGCTCGCGGGGCGTCAGGCCTGCTACATCGGCGAGCAGGACAGCACGACTCCGTGTCCCGAGATCACCGCCTCACCGGACGGAACCGCGATCACCGCCTCGGCGACCGACCTCGCACCGCACGAGACGCTCAGCTTCGCCGTCGGGTTCGACGAGGGCGCGTTCGAGGTATACGACACCGGGTTCCTGGCTTCGCCTCTGGGGTGGCTTCAGTCCGGGGCAGCGGTGCTCCTCACCGGTGCCACCGGCTGGGCGCTGCGGAACCGCCGCCGGTACCTCCGCGACGATCCGGGGCGTCCGACGGTCATCGCGGAGTATGCACCGCCGCGCCGCATCGACGCACTCGATGCGGCGGTGCTGCTGCAGAAGACCTCGAAGGCGATTCCGGCCGAGATCCTTGAGCTCGCGCTCCTCGGTTCCATCCGCATCGTCAACGACGGCCACCGCCGCTGGGGGCGCGCGAAGCTGCAGGCGGAGCTCGTCGATCCCCGGGCCGCCGACGAGAACGGGCGCAGACTCCTGCGCGGCATGTTCCCGAATCACCGACGCGGTGAGGTCTACCGTTTCGGGACCTCCGACACGCGGCTGTCGTCCGAGTCCCAGCGGGCGCTGAAGATGGCGAAGGACAGCCTCCGCGGGCGCGACATGTACAAGCCGGTGCCGAGGGGAGTGCGCGGCTGGCCCGTCGCCGCCTGGGCGATCGCGGCGGGACTGGTGATCCTGTTCGGGGCGCTCGCGCTGAACGCATACGTCCACCCGGCGCTGCCCATCATCGGCATCGTGCTGGCGGGGGCGTCGTTCATCGTGGTCGTGTTCGCGGTCGCCGGCGATCCGTTGTCGGCCGCGGGCGCGGAGGTTCGTGATCACCTGCTCGGGCTCGACCTCTTCATCCGGTGGGCCGAGGCCGACCGCATCCGGATGCTGCAGTCGCCGTCTGGCGCCGAGCGTGAACCGGTCGCGACGGACGACCCCCGCGAGGTCCTGCGGATCTACGAGCGTCTGCTGCCGTACGCCGTGCTGTTCGGCCGCGAGAAGGAGTGGGCCGAGCACCTGACGGCGGCCTACGCCGCAGCGGGTGTGAGTGCGCCGATCTGGTACTCCGGCTCGGGTGCCTTCGACGCCTCGTCCTTCTCCGCGGGCATCGGCACGCTCTCGTCGGCCGCGTCCTCGTCGTCGTCGACGTCGGGTGGCTCCAGCGGCGGCGGATCGGCCGGCGGGGGAGGCGGCGGAGGTGGTGGCGGCGGCGCCTGAGCGCTCGTCATCCGCGGCCGGCGCGCGACCCACGGACGCAGTTGAGGGCCCGACCGAAGAGGCATTCGGTCGGGCCCTCGTCCCTTTGCACCAAGAGTTTCCTGCAATCACATGCCGGTGGCTGCCACAGCAAAACAGCTACCGTGCGAGCACTCTATAACGACGAGGTAACGACGAGCAAGGGTTTTCCGTTATCTCTTCGTAATCATCGGAAACGCCGAGGCGCCACCTCGGCGGCATCCGGTTTTCGGCCTTCGCAGTGCCGTGGGTCTGTCAGGATGAGCGCGTGCACGCCCACGGCCGAGACACCGCCAGCGGACCCTTCGTGGTCACGCTCGTCGTCGATCTGCCGATCGCGAAGCCGGACGCTCTCGAGACGATCGCCTTCGTGTCGGATGGCGTCATCGAGAACGCAGGCACCGCGTTCCCGCGCGTGGGATTGGGGCGGGATGTGTGGGCCGAGGTGCAGATCCCCAGGTTCGCCGACCCGCCCCCGCTGGCGGTCGACGTGTGCTCGGACGTGTCATGGGATGTCGCGGCGACCGAGGCCGCACGACTGGCCGATGCCCTGCGGCGGGTCGGATGGTCGGTGCGGTCGCCACGCTCGGACGAGGTCTGACCCGCACACCCCGAGGCTGCGGGCTCACCCTGCGGCTGCGGGCTCACCCTGCGGCTGCGGGCTCACCCTGCGACGGCGAAGAGCCCTGCCACCCCGGCAGCGTAGAGGACGAGCACGACCAGTGAATCGACGCCCATCCCGGCCACGCGCTTCGCGGGCCGGAAGATGAGTCCGACGACGTAGACGAGCGTCAGCAGCGCGGCCAGCGCGGTGAGGTAGATGTCAGCTCCATTCGCCTGCGGCAGCAAGGCCCGCCCCGAGATCAGGGTGGCCACGAGGAACAGCACGGGCAGGAACGCATTGCCGCCGAAGATGTCGCTCATCGCGAGATTGTCATCGCCCTGGCGGATGGCCTGCAGCCCCGTGGAGATCTCCGGCAGCGCGGTCGCCAGTGCGAGGACGGTCGCTCCGAACAGGACCCCCGACAGGCCGATCTCGTCGGCGATGGCGTCGCCGACCCGTTCGAGCACGACACCGGCTCCGAGCGTCGCGAGCGCCGAGACGGCGAAGATCGCGACGACCGCGCGGGTGCGCATCGCGTGATGCGGATGCTGCGGCTTCGCGCGCCGGTGCCCCGGCCGGTGCTCGCTCGCACCGGGCGATGTGCCGTTCTCATGCCAGGGAAGGTGCTTCCCGGCGCGCTGCACGAGGAAGAGCCCCGCGAGCCACAGCGCCGCGATGAGCACGACGTCGGGGGTGAGGCGGGCCACGACGAGATCACCGGGTAGCTGGCTCCCCGCCATGACGACGGCGAGCACGGCGACCACGATCACGGCCTCGAGCACGAGGACGAGGGATGCTGCGCGATAGGTCAGCGGTCTGACCCCGTGCCCGCGCTTGCCGAACAGGTCGAGGATCAACAGCACCACGGTCTGCAGGGCGATGCCGCCGAGGATGTTGCCCACGGCGACCTCGAGATTGCCCGAGACGGCGGCGCTGACCGTGATGGCGATCTCGGGGAGGTTGGTCGCCACGGCGAGCACGATCAGTCCGCCGAACGCGCTGCCGATGTGCCAGCGCGCGTCGAGGACGTCGGTCGACTTCGAGAGCTGGATGCCGGCGACCCACACGACGGCGGCGGCAGCGGCGAACACCAGGAGGAGCAGCCAGAGGGGCAGGTTCGACATCCCCTCAGTGCACACCCGATCAGGCGGGTGCGTGTACCGCTTGCGTTCGCCCCCGGAACCGGCTCAGGATCCGGGACCGGTTCCGGATCCGGCTCAGCGGAGCCAGCTCGACCGGCCGAACCGCTCCCACCGCTCGACGATGTGCACGTCGCCGTCGTCGGTCGTCTCGAGCACCGTGGTTCCGCCGATGACCACGTGCTCGACGCGCGACTCCACGGCGAGCGGGTCGCCCGACCACAGGACGAGGTCGCCGTCGCGGCCGGCCTCGAGGGCGCCGACGCGGTCGTCGAGGCGCAGGATGCTGGCGGGGTTGGTGGTCAGCGCCTGCAGCGCGACATCCGCCGGGAGTCCCTCGCGCACCGCGAGGATCGCCTGCAGCCGGATCTGGTCGATCGGCACCACGGGGTGATCGGTCGTGATCGCGACCGTGACGCCCGCCGCCGCGATGAGGGCGAGAGCACCGATCGCCCGGTCGCGCAGCTCGACCTTCGAGCGCGAGGTGAGCATGGGTCCGAAGATGACGGGGATGCCCTTCTCGGCCAGGACGTCGGCGATCTTGTGCCCCTCGGTGCCGTGGTTCACGACGAGCCGGTAACCGAACTCCTCGGCCAGACGGATCGCGGTGACGATGTCGTCGTGCCGGTGGCTGTGCTGGTCCCACAGCAGCGTGCCGTCGAGCACCTCGGCGAGCGTCTCCTTGCCGAGATCGCGCTCGAACGGCTCGCCCTTGGCTGCCGCGGCATCCCGCTTGGCGACGTAGTTCTGCGCGCCGACGAAGGCGTCTCGCAGGACGGAGGCGACGCCCAGCCGGGTGGAGGGGGTCTGCTTCTTGTCGCCGTACACGCGCTTGGGGTTCTCGCCGAGGGCCGACTTCACCGACACGTTCTCGGCGATCACCTGCTCGTCGACGGTGCGTCCGCCCCAGGTCTTGATGGCGACGGTGCGCCCGCCGATCGGGTTGCCCGAACCCGGCTTGATGACGACGGAGGTGACACCGCCGCGCAGTGCGTCGCGGAACCCGACCTCGTCGATGTCGATGCCGTCGAGCGCGCGGAAGCGGGCGCCGTTGGGGTCGGTCATCTCGTTGGTGTCGTTGCCCGACCATCCCTCGCCGTCCTCGTGGACGCCGAGGTGGCCGTGGGCCTCGACGAACCCGGGCAGGACCCAGCGTCCCGCGGCATCCACGACCTCCGCGCCCTCGGGAACGGGCGTCTCGGCGCCGCCCACGGCGGTGATCACGCCATCGGTGACGATCACCGTCCCGCCCTCGATGGCGGGTGCGGACACGGGGACGATGCGGCCGTTCACGACGGCGAGGATGCGGGGGGCCATGTCTCCGACCCTATGCCGGACGATCACTGGAGGCAGAACTCGTTGCCCTCGGGGTCTCGCATCTGCCAATACCGCTCGGGCCACGCACCCCACTGCTGTTCCACCAGCCGGACGACACTCGCCCCCAGCGCGACCAGGCGATCCTTCTCGGCATCCAGGGCCTCGGCCGTTGCGCGGCGATCACCGTCGGCCGGTGCGACCGACACGTCGATATGCAGGCGGTTGCGCCCCCGCTTCGCGCCGTCAGCGTGGTGGAAGTACAGGCGAGGCCCGCGGCCCTTGGGATCTTCCGCGAGCCCTCGGCGGTCGAGGTCGTCATCGGTCAGGCCGGCATCGAGCTGTTGTCGGCGCATGTCGTCGGGCCAGTCGAGGCGCGGATAGCCGAAGACATCGGCCCAGAAATGCGAGAGCGCGCGTGGGTTGTCTGCGTAGAAGGTGATGTTGCCGAGCGTGTTCATAGTGACCTCCTCGTCGCGACCGACGGTACCCCCGACCACCGACACGGGGCGAGTACACCCGGCGTCGCGGCGAGGCAACGGGGCTGACGGCGGTGAGGCGTCGCCGTATCGTGAGCGGTTCACGAACTACAGGGAGGAACCACTATGAGCCTCAATGGGAACGTGCCCTTCGTCGCACCGGGTGAGATGCCCATCGACCCGATCGAGGAAGCCCCGACACTCGAGCCCACGGCCGAAGACCCGGTCGACGAGGACTGACCCGGCATCCCGAGCCCGCACACGGCGAAAGCGCACGTCCGCACGGTATCCGCGTGAGCGGACCGTGCGAACGTGCGCTTTCGTGAACTGGCAGAGATCAGTACCAGCCGGTCGACTGCGAGTGGCCCCATGCGCCGCAGGGCGAGCCGTAGCGGCCGGAGATGTAGCCGAGGCCCCAGCGAACCTGGGTGACGGCGCTGGTCTGCCAGTCGCCACCGGCCGAAGCCATCTTGCTGCCGGGAAGCGCCTGCGGGATGCCGTATGCACCGCTGCCGCTGTTGTAGGCCTGGTAGTTCCAGCCCGACTCCTTGTTCCACAGCGAGACGAGGCACGAGAACTGGTCCTGGCCCCAGCCGAACTCGCCGAGCATGTTGCTCGCGGCCTGCTGCGCGGCGCCGGGGGAGTTGTCTCCGGTCGAGGCGACGGCCGAAGCGGCGGGGGCGGACGACGACGAGGACGACGAGCGCGAGCTGTTCGAACGCTGCGCGGCAGCGGCCGCAGCGGCTTCCTCCTCGGCCTTCGCCTTCGCGGCTGCCTCGGCGGCCGCAGCCTCTTCGGCGGCGATCCGCGCGGCCTCCTCTTCGGCGGCCTTCTGTGCCTGAGCGGCCTCGAGGCGTCCGCGGAGGTCGGCCGTCTCGGCCTGCACGTCGTCGGTCGCGTCGGTCAGCTTGTCGGTCAGGTCGGGCAGGAGCAGCGTCGGGATGACGTCGGTGTCCTTCAGGCCCGCGATGCGCTCGCGCAGCTGCGACGTGTCGATCGTCGTGTCGCCCTCGATGGGGAGCGCCGCCGCCGACACATCGCCGGTCACCGTGGCGGCGTCCACGACGGATGCCTCGGCCGCGGCGACGGCGTCGCTCGTGGCCTGCTCGATCGCGCTCAGCGGCTTCGAGGTCGAGGTGGCCGCGGCGGTGACGAGCGCGGCGCGCTGCATGACCGGAGCGGGACCCGATGCCGTGGGCAGTGCGGCAGAGGCCGTCGTTCCCACCACCGCGGTCAGGCCCAGGGCCAGCCCGAGAGTGAGGGCAGCGGGGCGGACGAAGCGGCGGGATGCCGAGCTGGAGGCGGAGGTGGTGGAACGCCGCAGGTCGCGGCGGGTGGGCTGGCTTGACGAAGAAGTCATGCGAACAGGGGCGGTCCTTCGATGTTTGCGGGCACCGCGGCAGGCGGCGGGCGTCTCGGGCGGACGCACAAAACTCCCCGAGTCTGCGGGGTGAGTCTGGACGAGTCCCGGACAGCCCCTGGACGTAACCTGAGAGCGGAGGCGGGCCGACCCGGTGGCCCGGCGGGTTAATCTGGCCGGAACGACGGGCCGTTTCGGCCGTCCGATCGTCCGTGCCGAGGGAGGAAATCATGGCCGAGATCGAGAGCTTCACGTTGGACCACACCGCCGTGCTCGCCCCGTACGTGCGGCGGATCGGCGTCGAGCACGGCCCCGGCGGCGGCACCATCACGAACTTCGACGTGCGATTCGTGCAGCCCAACGCGGGCGAGATCCCGACCGCCGGCATCCACACCATCGAGCACATGCTCGCGGGCCTTCTCCGCGACCGCATCGACGGCGTCATCGACATCTCGCCCTTCGGATGCCGCACCGGCTTCCACCTGCTGATGTGGGGCGAGCCCGAGGTCGCCGACGTCGTCGCCGCCCTGACCGGGAGCCTGCGCTTCATCGCCGACGAAGCGGTCGAGGCCGATATCCCGGGCGTCTCCGCCCTCGAGTGCGGCAACTACCGAGACCATTCCCTGCACTCGGCCCGCGAGTGGTCGAAGACCGTGCTCGATCAGGGCATCAGCCTCGACGCCTTCTCCCGCGTCGGGGTCTGACGACCCCGCGACCGACCGGCCGACCGAGCACCGCGACGTGACCTCCCCTCGCCACCAGCGCGCGCTGAGAGCCGGCGCGGCCGCGACGCTGGCCACGTTCGTCGCTCTGCTGTCGCATGTGGCGGCGGGAGGTGAGCCGCCTTCGGCGCTGGGAGCCGCCCTGCCGTGGGCACTGTCGCTGGTGGTGAGCCTCGTCGTCGTCGGGCGTCGGCTCTCCGCGGTGCGGCTCGGAGCGGCGGTCACCGCGGCTCAGGTGCTCTTCCACGTCATGTTCGCGCTCGGTGTCGTGCCACTGGCAGGATCAGCGGGGGTTTCGACGGCCGGAGCGAGCCAGACGACGCCGATGAGCCTGCATGCGGGACATATGTCGCTCCCGGCATCCCTGTCCGCGCCCGGCGCGCTCGCCGCGGTGGCACCGGATGCCGCGATGATCGGCGCCCACGTCCTGGCCGCCGTCGCGACCACACTTCTCCTGCACCGCGGCGAGCGACTGCTCTCCGCGCTCCTCGGGCTCGCCCGGCGCATCGCCGTGCGTCTGCGCTCGGCGGCGCGGGATGCTGTTCCGCCGGCCCCGAACCCGCTGCGGGTGCGCCCGATCGTGTCGAGCGTCCGCATGCCCCGCCGGTGCGCCCTCGTCGCGGCGCCCGCGCGGCGCGGCCCTCCCGTTCTCCTCGCTCTCTGACGCCCCGGCGCCCGTCGGGGCGATCCGCCGTGCGCGCTCACCTTGCTTCGCGTGCCGGCACACCGACGACCGAGGAGTCTCATGTCCACCACCGAGTCGCGCACGCCCACCGGCGGCGCCCCCGACCCCGGCGGCGCGTCCGCCACCCCGTCCCGCGAACACGCCCCGCCGCGGCGACCGCGCGCGTGGGTGATGCCGCTGCTGCTGCGCATCCACTTCTTCGCCGGCATCCTGGTCGGCCCCTTCATCCTGATCGCCGCGGTCAGCGGGGCGATCTACGTCGTGACGCCGCAGCTCGAGCGCGTCGTCTACGCCCACGAGCTCAGCGCGCCGGTCACCGAGACGACGCTCTCGATCGGCGACCAGGTGCGCATCGCGGAGGGGTACATCGGCGACGCCGCCTCGCTGGCGGCCGTCCGGCCCGCGCCCGCGGCGGGCGACACCACGCGCGTCATGTTCGCCCAGGACGGGCTCGGGCCGAGCGAGACGCGCGCCGTCTTCGTTGACCCGGGCACGGGGGATATCCGTGGCGACCTGACGGTCTACGGCACGAGCGGTGCGCTGCCGCTGCGCGCATGGGTCAGCGACCTGCACCGCAACCTCCACCTCGGCGAGCCGGGCCGCCTCTACAGCGAGTTCGCCGCGTCGTGGCTCGGCATCGTCGTCGTCGCGGGACTCGCGCTCTGGGTCGTGCGGCTGCGCAGGGTGCGCGTGAAGAAGGAGCTGCTCCGCCCGAAGCGCGGTGCCACCGGGTATCGGCGCCTCTTCGGATGGCATGCGTCGGTCGGGGTGTGGCTCGTCGTCGGGGCGCTCTTCCTCTCGGCCTCGGGTATCACGTGGTCGACCTACGGTGGCGCGAACGTATCGACACTCCGGGCCGCGCTCTCGTGGCAGAACCCGACGTTGTCGACGGCGATCGGCGACGACGGCTCCGCCGCCGCGGACGCGCACGCGGACCACGGGGTCGTCGCGGCGCCGACCGCCGCGGTGTCGCCCGACACGTTCGACGACGTGCTCGCGGTCGCGCGCACCGAGAACGTGAACGTCGGCCTCATCGAGATCCGGCCGCCCTCGGCTGCGGGGCAGGCGTGGGTCGTCCAAGAGATCCAGCGCAGCTTCCCGACGGAGGTCGACGGTGTCGCGATCGACGGCGACACGCTCGCGGTCGTGGACCGGGTCGACTTCGCGGACTACCCGTTCATGGCGAAGCTCGCGCGGTGGGCGGTCGACCTCCACATGGGGTCGATGTTCGGGATCGTGAACCAGCTCATCCTCTTCGTGGTCGCCGCAGGGATCGCGACGATGGTCGTGTTCGGATACCTGATGTGGTGGAAGCGTCGGCCCACCCGCGACCCCGCTCGCCGGATGGGCACGGTCCCCGGCGAGGCCCTTCCGAACGCGCCGGTATGGGGTGTCGCGCTCGTGGTGGCCGTCGCGATCGGCATCGGGTACTTCCTTCCCCTCGTCGGACTGCCGCTCGCGGCCTTCGTGATCGCCGACGCGGTCGTGCAGGGATTCCGCGCCCGTCGCGCGCGGAGATCTTCCTCCGGGGGAGCGGAAACGAGTGTGGTCAGGCCATGACAGGTCAACCCCTCGTTCCCGGCGAATTCTCAGGGTAAAGTTCCGGGCGAAGAACTCCGGCCACCCGTCGGAGAACAGGAGAGAAGCCATGGCGACAAGCCCCGCTGAATCGATCGTCGACGCCGTCGGCGGTCCGGGAAACATCGAGAGTCTGACGCACTGCGCCACGCGCCTGCGTTTCCAACTGCGTGATTCGTCGAACGTCGATCAGTCGACGGTCGAGGCCATCCCCGGCGTCATGGGCGCCGTTCCGCAGGCCGGGAACCGGTACCAGGTCGTCATCGGCGGAGCCGTCCAGAACGTCTACAACGACATCAACGCGCTCCCCTCGATGTCGGGTGCCGGTGGTGGCGCCGTCGACGAGGACGACATCGACTCGGTCAAGGCGCGCGAGCGCGCGAAGGGCCCCCGCGGCAAGGTCGCCTGGCTCGACTCCCTGTTCGAGTTCCTGTCGGACTCGTTCCGCCCGATCCTCGGCGCACTGCTGGGCGCATCGCTGTTCATCACCTTCATGGCGCTGATGGCGACGCTCGGGGTCATCCCGGCCTGGAACGCCCCGGGCGTCGTCCTCGACCCCTCGTGGCAGTTCGTCAACCTGATGTGGCAGTGCGTCTTCATCTTCCTGCCGCTCATGGTCGCCTACAACGCGGCCAAGAAGGTCGGGGCCGACCCGTGGGTCGGCTTCGCGATCATGGCCGTCGTGATGCTGCCGCAGTTCTCGGGCCTCGCGACCCAGGAGGGCGCGCAGCAGATCAACTTCCTCGGTTCGGACATCACGACCGTCTCGGTCTTCGGTCTGCCGCTGACGATCTTCGACTACAGCTCGCAGGTGTTCCCGCCGCTGCTCATGGCGGGTGCGCTCGGGCTGCTCTGGAAGGGGCTGCGCAAGGTCATCCCCGAAAACATCCAGCTGATCTTCGTCCCCTTCCTGGCGATGCTGATCATGATCCCGCTCACGGCGTTCCTCATCGGACCCATCGGTGTGTACGCGGGTGCCGGTCTCGCGAACCTGCTGAGCTCGATCAACGACTTCTCGCCGTTCATCTTCGCGGTCGTCATCCCGCTCGCATACCCCTTCATGGTTCCGCTCGGCCTGCACTGGCCGATCAACGCGATCATGCTGCTGAACATCCAGAACCTCGGCTACGACTTCATCCAGGGCCCCATGGGTGCATGGAACTTCGCCTGCTTCGGCGCGACCGCCGGCGTGCTGTGGATCTCGTGGCGTGCCCGTGACAAGCAGATGCGGCAGACGGCGACGGGAGCCCTCGCGGCCGGTCTGCTCGGCGGCATCTCGGAACCCTCGCTCTACGGCATCCACCTGCGCTTCAAGCGCATCTACCCCCGGATGCTGGTCGGATGCCTCGTCGGTGGTCTCATCATCGGCATCGGAGGTGGCGTCAAGACGCAGGCGTTCGTGTTCACGTCGCTCCTGACGATCCCCGCCTTCGACTCGGTCGTCCTCTACGGCATCGCCGTGCTCGCGGCGTTCGTCGTCGCGATGGCCCTCGTCATCATCAGCGACTACCGCACGCCCGAGCAGCGCGCCGAGTTCGAGGCGCAGCGCGACAAGGCCGAGGCGAAGGCCGGCGCGACGGCTGCCGGTGCTGCGGCAGCGCCGGCTGCGGCTGCGGCCTCGGGCTCGGGCTCGTCGACGGCGACCCCCGCGCAGACCGCTCCGGGAACCGCCACCGCGACCCTCGACAAGCCCGGCGCCACCGACGAGGTGTCGGCGGCCTTCGAGATCGCGTCGCCTCTCGACGGCACGGTCGTCGCCCTCTCCGAGGTGCCCGACCCGGTCTTCGGCGGCGGCGTCATGGGTCCGGGTGTCGCGATCGAGCCGACGGGGAACACCGTCGTCTCGCCCGGTGCCGGAACCGTCGCGGCCGCTCAGCCGACCGGTCATGCGTTCGGCCTCCAGCTCGACAACGGGGCCGAACTGCTCATCCACGTCGGCATCGACACCGTCAACCTGAAAGGCGAGGGCTTCGACGTCCACGTCAAGGCCGGCGACCGCGTCGAGCAGGGCACGCCCCTCGTGACGTTCGACCGTGCCGTGATCGAGAAGGCGGGCTACCCGCTGATCACGCCGGTGATCGTCCTCAACGGCGACGCCTTCGCAACGGTCGACCCCGTGGGCCTCGGCTCCACGACCGCCGGCGCCCCTCTCCTGATCCTGGAGAAGTAGCCCCCGCTCCCTCCCTCCCCACACGTCGACTCGCCACGAATCGCGGATGCCGGGCCTCCGGCATCCGCAGATTCTGGCGAGTCGACGTTTTGTGCTGCGGGGTCAGGGGAGGCGGCGGAGGAGGAGGACGCCGTCGAGCAGATGCGGGGGACGCGATGCGACGGGCGAGGACGCCGCGGGGGCGGACGCGACGGGGGCGGACGCGACGGGGGCGGACGCGACGGGGGCGGACGCGACGGGGGCTCGGCGCTCGTGGATCTGCCGGCGCTCGACGACCTCCTCGCGCTCGACGATCCACTCGGCGGGGTCGAGCTCGAGCGCGGCGCGCTCCTCGGCGGGCGTCGCGAACGGAGGATGCTCGTGCGGTTCGCCGTCCTCGGGCCCGCGCGGCGGTCCGCCGGCGTGCGACACGACGAGCAGGCGCCCGCCCGGGGCGACGTGGCGGAGGGCGGCGCGCAGGAGCGGGATGCGGGAGAACTCCGGGTCCCACGAGTGCAGGAAGCTCGTCGTCACGAGGTCGAACTCCCCGAGCTCCGCCGCGTCGATCTCGCCCGCGACGAAGGTCGCGTCGAGCTGAGCGTTCCGGGCGGCGGCCCGGGCGCGCGCGACCGCCGTCGGCGAGAGGTCGACCCCCGTCACCGACCACCCGCGCGAGGCGAGCCACAGCGCGTCACCGCCCTCGCCGCACCCCAGGTCGAGAGCGGTGGTCGGAGCGAGCGAGCCCGCCGCCTCGAGCTCGGCGATCACCGTCGAGGTCGTCTCGTTCACGCGGCCCGACCAGACCCGGTCCGTCTCGGCGTATCGCGCCTCCCAGTCGGCGGCATGACCGCGGCGGCGCTCCACAGCTGCCGCGGCGTCGAGGGCGACGAGAGCGGCGTTGACCGCTGCGCCGGCCATCGACCCGGCGCCCATCGACAGGGGCACGTTCGCCATCGGTGCGACGACGTTGCCGGCGGCCCACACGAGGGGGTGGCTCGTCGCCCCCGCCGCATCGACGGCGATGAACGACCCGACCGGTCCGTCGGCGCGGGCGAGGTCGAGCCCCGCGAGGAAGCCGTCGTGAGGCTCGAGGTGTCCGCCGGTGAAGATGGCGTCGATCGCCACGCGCTGCCCGTCGGCGGTCACGACATCGCCGATCGCCGCGTCGTCCGCGTCGTCCGCCGCTTCCGCCGGGCCGGTGACGGCGACCACGGGCGACGCGACGGTGCGGATGCCGCGGGCACGGAGCCGCTCCCGGACGTCGTCGCCGAGGTCACCCGCTGCCGCTGTGAACGCCACGACGTCGGGGCTCCACTGCCGTACGAGCTCGATCTGGTGCAGGCTCATGGGCGACGTCGCGAGCACGCCGATCCGGCGATCGCGCACCTCCCAGCCGTGGCAGTAGGGGCAGTGCAGCACGGTCCGCCCCCAGCGCTCGGCGAGCCCGGGCACGTCGGGCATGCGGTCGGAGACGCCGGTCGCGACGAGAAGCAATCGCGTCGTGATCCGCTCGGTGCTTCCGGCGAGGACGACCTCGAGGCCGCCGTCGATCTCGTTGACCCGTTCGACGCGTGCCGAACGGAAGACGACGCCGTAGCGCTCCGCCTCTTCTCGACCGCGCCGGCGGAGCTCGGAGGGCGAGGTGCCGTCGAAGCCGACGACGGCGTGCATGTGCTCCGCGAAACGATTGCGCGGGGAGTCCGAGTCGAGCACGAGGGTGCGGCGGCGAGCCCGCCCGAGCATCTGCGCGGCGCTGAGGCCGGCGGGTCCGGCACCGACGATGACGACGTCCTGATCGAGGTTCTGCATGTCCACAGCATCCGGTTTCGAATGCGCGCTGGCAAACCCGTTTGCAGAAATGGCAAACTCGACCCATGACCGGATTGGATCAGATCGGCCCGCGCCTGCGTGCGGCCAGGCAGGAACGCGGGCTCACCCTCGACGAGCTCGCGGAGCGGGCGGGCATGTCGACGAGCACGCTCTCGCGGCTCGAATCGGGCAAGCGTCAGGCGAACCTCGAGCTTCTCGTCCCGCTCACGCGGCAGCTCGGCATCCGCATCGACGACCTCGTGCCCGCCGAGCATCCCGATCCCCGGGTGCGTCGGCCCGCGACCATGCGGCACGGCCATGTCGTCGCGCCGCTGACGCGCGAGACCTCGCCCGTGCAGACCTACAAGGTGACGTTTCCGCCGTCAGCTGAGGCTCCGTCGCCGCGGGTCCACGACGGCTTCGAGTGGTTCTACGTGCTGAGCGGACGCATCCGGCTCGTGCTCGACGACCAGGAGCTCATCCTCTCGCGGGGCGAGGCGGCGGAGTTCGATACCCGCACCCCGCATTCCATCAGCGCGGTCGGGACGCGCCCCGCCGAGGTCATCAGCATCTTCAACGCCGCCGGCGAGCGCATGCACACCCTGACGACCCCCTCCTGACCCCGCCCCGTTACCCGTCGACTCGCCGAGAACTGCGGATGCCGGCGCGCCGGCATCCGCGTTCTCTGGCGAGTCGACGGGTAGAGAGAAAGGGGGCGTCAGGAGTGGCGGTGGGTGCGGTAGTAGGCGAGGAGAGCCTGGGTCGAGGCATCCTGCGCGGCGACCGCGTCGGCGTCGCCCTCGATCGCGGGCGCGATCTGCAGGGCGAGCTGCTTGCCGAGCTCGACGCCCCACTGGTCGAACGAGTTGATGCCCCAGATCGTGCCCTGCGTGAACGTGATGTGCTCATAGAGCGCGATGAGCTCGCCGAGCACCTTGGGCGTCAGCGCGGGCGCGAAGATCGACGTCGTCGGACGGTTGCCCGCGAACGTGCGTGCGGCGACGAGCGCTCCGGTCGTGCCCTCGGCCTCGACCTCCTCGGCGGTCTTGCCGAAGGCGAGCGCCTTCGTCTGGGCCAGGAAGTTCGCCAGGAACAGTCCGTGCACGTCGCGCCCGCCGTCGGTGAGCGGATGGGCCGGGTTGACGAAGGCGATGAAGTCGGCGGGGATCAGCCGCGTGCCCTGGTGGATGAGCTGGTAGAACGCGTGCTGGCCGTTGGTGCCGGGCTCGCCCCAGAAGACCTCGCCGGTGTCGGAGGTGACGGGGGTGCCGTCCCAGCGGACCGACTTGCCGTTCGACTCCATCGTGAGCTGCTGCAGGTAGGCCGCGAAGCGGTGCAGCTGCTGTGCGTAGGGCAGCACGGCGTGCGTCTGGGCGCCGAGGAAGTTGGTGTACCAGACGTTGAGCAGGCCCATGAGAACGGGCACGTTCTTCTCGAGCGGGGTGGATGCGACGTGCTCGTCGACCGCGTGGAAGCCGGCGAGCAGCTCGCGGAACGCGTCGGGGCCGAGCTCGATCACGAGCGACAGGCCGATCGCCGAGTCGACGGAGTAGCGGCCGCCGACCCAGTCCCAGAATCCGAACGCGTTGGCCGGGTCGATGCCGAAGGCCTCGACCTTCTCGAGCGCGGTCGAGACGGCGACGAAGTGGTGCGCGACGGCATCCGTCTTCTGCGCCTCGCTGTCGTCGATCGCACCGGCCTCCTGCAGCCCGGCCCACAGCCAGTCGCGGGCGAGGCGCGCGTTGGTGAGGGTCTCGAGGGTCGTGAAGGTCTTCGACGCGACGATGAACAGCGTCGTCTCGGGGTCGAGGTCGGCGGTCTTGTTCGCGATGTCGAACGGGTCGATGTTCGACACGAACCGTGCCTGGATACCGGCCGTGGCATAGGGGCGGAGGGCCTCGGAGATCATGACCGGCCCGAGGTCGGAGCCGCCGATGCCGATGTTGACGACGTGGGTCACCTTCTTGCCGGTGATGCCGGTCCATTCGCCGGAGCGAACCCGATCGGCGAACGCCGACATCTTCTCGAGCACGGCCTGCACGTCGGCGTCGATGTCCTGCCCGTCGACGACGAGCTCTGGTGAGGCGTCCGCGGGTCGTCGCAGCGCCGTGTGGAGCACGGCGCGGTCTTCGCTGGTGTTGATGTGCTCGCCCGAGACCATGGCGGCGTAGCGCTCGGCGACGCCGGTCTGCTCGGCCAGGCGCACGAGGGCGGCGACGATCTCGTCGGTGACGAGGTTCTTCGACAGGTCGACGTGCAGGTCGGCCAGCGGCAGGCTCAGACGCTCGACGCGTCCGGGGTCGCTGTCGAACCAGCCGCGGAGGTCGGGGGTGAAGCCGTTCTTCAGCGACTCGAGGTCGTTCCAGGCGGCGGTGGTGGTGGCATCGATGGGAGCAGCGGTCACGCTCTCACGGTAGCCGCGCCGCCGTGTCCGCGTCCACGCGGCGCGGCGGGAGAACTCTCGACCACGCGCCCGTCGACGAGCCGGCAGACGGCGTCGACCTCGCCGAGCTCGGCCAGATCGTGCGTGACGGCGACGACGGCCGTGCCCGTGCGCGCCACGGCGGCCAGAGCGGATGCCACGGCGTCGCGGGATGCCGCATCCAGTCCGCTCATCGGTTCGTCGAGCAGCAGCAGGTCGGCGTCCTGGGCGAGAGCCTGCGCGATGTGCGCGCGCTGGCGCTGGCCGCCCGAGAGCAGTCCGAGCGGCCGCCGGGCCAGCGGGGTGAGCCCGACGGTCTCGATCGCCTCGGCGACGCGTGCGCGGTCGTGGCGGCGCAGTGGCAGGAACGGTCCGCGCTCGCGCCAGCGCCCCATCGCGACCAGGTCGGCCACGGTCAGCGGCAGGCGGGCGCCGTCGTTCGAGGTCTGCGGCACGAGACCGACGCGGATGCCGGGGTCCCGGCGCACCGTTCCCGAGGTGGGGGCGAGGAGTCCGGCCGCGATGGCGATGAGCGTCGACTTCCCCGAGCCGTTGGCCCCCACGATCGCGAGGAGCTCACCGCCCATCAGATCGAGATCCACCCCGCGGAGGGCGAGGTGTCCGTCGAAGGCGACGGTCACCTCACGCAGGGCGACGACCGGGCCGCGGGCGACGGGAGCGGGGCTGAAGCTGGGCATCGACTCAGTATTGCAAATGAAAACGGTTCTCACGTTCATGTAAGGTCGTCGACCGTGTCCCTCCTCTTCGACCCCTTCGCCGTCACGTTCGTCCAGCGCGCGCTGCTCGGCGGCACGCTCGTCGCGGTCGTCTGCGGCATCGTCGGTACGTGGGTCGTGCTGCGCGGAATGGCGTTCCTCGGCGAGGCGATGGCGCACGGCATGCTCCCCGGGGTGGCCGTCGCCACCCTCACGGGCTTCCCGCCGATGGCCGGCGCCGCCGTCAGCGCAGCGGCGATGTCGCTGGGTGTCGGCGCGTTGCAGCGGCGCGGCCGTCTTTCCGCCGGCACGAGCATCGGCCTGTTGTTCGTCGCGAGCCTCTCGCTCGGAATCATCGTCATCTCGGCCTCGCGCAGCTTCGCAACCGATGCCTCCGCGATCCTCTTCGGCGACATCCTCGCCATCGGGTCGGCTGATCTCGTCGCCCTCGCGGCCGCCCTCGCCGTCACCGTCGCCGTCGCGGCGCTCGGGCACCGGTCATTCGTCGCGCTGACCGTCGACCCGCGTCAGGCGCAGCTGCTCGGTCTCCGGCCCCGTGCCGCCCACATCGTCCTCGTCGGGCTCGTCACGCTCGCAGTGGTCTCGGCCTACCAGGCGGTCGGCTCTCTCCTGGTGGTGGGCATGCTCCTCGGGCCCGCCGTCGCGGCCGGCCAGTGGACCCGGCGCATCGTCCCCACGATGATGCTCGCCGCTGTCATCGGCACCCTGTCCGTCGCCGTCGGCCTCCTCGTCTCGTGGCACGCCGCCACCGCCGCCGGGGCCACCGTCGCCTTCACCGCGATCTGCTCGGGGGCCATCTCGACCGGCATCCGCGCCCTCATCCGCATTCCGACCCGCCCGGACGGACGCCGCGCGCCGGTATCCGTCATCCCGAACACCCCGGAAAGGACCGCATGAGAACTCGTGCACCTCTCTCGCTCATCGCTCTCACGGCCGGTGCAGCCCTCCTCGCCGGCTGCCAGGCCACTCCCTCGGACTCGGCCGCCGAGACTCCCGACGCCGATGCCACAGCACTCGGCGACGGGCACGGCGCCATCGCCGGAGCGCGCGAGCTCGCCGAGCCCGCGCTGCACCTCACCAGCATCGGAACCGACGGTGCCGTGCACCACCTCGACCTGATCGACGAGCAGTCCGAGCTCCTCGGCGAGATCGCTCCCGCCGACACCCTCGACAGCGAGGGACGCTTCCTCTTCGCGGGCCGTGAGGGCGAGGTGTCGATCATCGACAGCGGCGTGTGGACCTGGAACCACATCGACCACTTCCACTACTACGAGGCTCCGTCCCGCATCCTCGGCGAGCTCGAGGGCTCCGGCGCACCGCGAACCGTGACGAGCGACCTCGGGGTCGGCGTCTACTTCGACGGCGGCGACCACGGCGACGACCGCAGCGGCGAGGCCGTGCTGCTCGACTTCGACGCGCTGAAGAAGGGCGACATCGTCGAGAGCTTCCGCCTCGACCTCGATGCCCCCGGCTCCCTCGTCGCGCCGATCCCCGGGGGAGCGCTTATCGCCGATGCGCGCGCGGGCGAGATCCGCCGTGTCGACGCCTCGGGGACGGAACTTGACACCACGCCCTGCACCGAGCCGGCCGGGTCCATCACGACCAATGTGGGCGTCGTCGTCGGCTGCGCCGACGGTGCCGTGCTCGCCGTCTCGGATGCCGCGGGAACGACTCTCGAGCGCGTCCCGTATCCCGAGGGCGGGCCGAGCCGCGCCCTGTCGTTCGCCAACCGCGAGGGCCGGCCCACCGTGGCCGGTCGAACCGAGTCGTCGGCGTTCTGGCTGCTCGACACCCGCGAGCGGTCGTGGACGGCACACGACGCCGGCGAGCCCATCGTCCGCGTGACGGCGGTCGACGACGTCGACGACACCGTGGTCGCACTCGCCGCCGACGGCTCGGTGATCGTCATCTCCGGTGCCACGGGAGGGCAGCTCTCGCGCACGGAACCGCTGGTGGCGGCGTCCGTCGCCGACCCCGCGCTCATGGCAGGCGTCGACCTCGTCGCGGATCAGCGTCGCACCTACCTCAACGGGCCGGCGGAGCGAACGCTGTTCGAGCTCGATCCCGCTGACGGCGGCCGGGTGGCCCGGAGTTTCCCGACCGAGCATGCGCCCGCTCTCTTCGCGGAGACGGGCCGATGAAGCGGGTCGCGCTGGCTCTCGGCCTCTTCCTCGCCGGAGCGGTCTCGCTCGCCGGCTGCTCGGCGGGCGGAAGCGACCGCCCGACCGTCGTCGTGACGACCAACATCCTGGGCGACATCGTGCAGAATCTCGCCGGCGACGAACTCGACGTCGTCACCTTCATGCCGCGAGACGCCGATCCGCACTCGTTCGAGCTCTCGGCCCAGGACGCGGCGGCGATGCGCAGCGCAGACCTCGTCGTCTCGAACGGTCTCGGGCTCGAAGAGGGCGTGCAGCACCACGTCGACGCATCTGCCGCCGACGGCGTGGCTCAGTTCGTCGCGGGTGACCACGTCGAGACCCTCGGGTACCTCGACTCCGACGCCGTCGACCCGCACTTCTGGACCGATCCGACCCAGACCGCCCGTGTCGTCGACGCACTCGCCCCGGTCCTCGCCGACCTCGCCGGTGACGGCGGACGGAACGTGACGGATGCCGCCGACGAATACGCCGCGGAACTGGAGACGGTCGACGCCGAGATGGCCGCCGGCCTGGAGGCCATCCCCGCCGAGCACCGGGCCCTCGTCACCAACCATCACGTGTTCGGCTACCTCGCGCGCCGTTACGACGTGCGTATCCTCGGCGCGGCCGTCCCGGGCGGGACGACCCTCGCGGCCCCCAGCGCCTCCGACCTGCGGGAGCTCGTCGATGCGATCGATACGGCCGGCGTCCGCACCATCTTCGCCGACTCGTCGCAGCCGGACCGGCTCATGCGCGTCCTCGCCGACGAGGCGGGGCGCGACGTGTCCGTCGTGCCGCTGCTGACCGAGTCGCTCGCCCCGGAGGGGCAACCCGGAGACACCTACCTCGACATGATGCGCCAGAACCTCCAGCGCATCACCGACGGCCTCACCCGATGAGGCATTTCCCTGGAAAGGAAACCCACCCCATGAAGAGAACCCTGCAGTTCGGCGCCCTCGCCGGCGCCGCAGCCCTGGTGCTGGCGGGATGCTCGTCCTCGCCCGCCGCGACGTCCAGCCCGTCGGGCGACGCGTCGGCCGAGGCGTCCGCGCCCGCCGGTCCGCGCGTCGCGCTCGGCTACGAGGGCGGCGTGCTCGTCCTCGGCGGCGAGGAGCTCGAGGTGATCGGAGACTTCGACTCCGAGGACTTCATCCGGCTCAACTCGGCCGGTGACGGCCGTCACGTCATGGTCACCACGTCGGAGGGCTTCCAGCTGCTCGACGTTCAGCAGCCTGAGCTCACCGACCTCGTCGTCCCGGCGGCCGCCGCCGGACACGTCGTCGTCCACGGCGGCAAGACCGTGCTCTACGACGACGCGACGAGCGACACGACGATCTTCGACACCGCCGACCTCGCACAGCTCGACGGCAAGCTGCCCGACGCCGAGGTGATCCCCGGCGTCGAAGCGCACCACGGCGTCTCGGTCGAGCTCGAGGACGGCACACTGCTGACCACCGTCGGCGGAGAGGCCGGGCGCACCGGCATCCGCGTGCTCGATGCGGACGGCGCCGAGGTCGCGTCCAACGCCGACTGCCCGGGCGTCCACGGTGAGGGCACCGCCGAAGGCGAGCGCGTCGTGTTCGGCTGCGAGAACGGCGCGATCATCTACGACGGCGGCGAGATCACCAAGGTCACCTCGCCCGACTCCTACGGCCGCATCGGCAACGCCTTCGTCGCCGAGGACAGCCCGCTCGTCGTCATGGACTACAAGGACGACCCCGACGCCGAGGGCTACCTGCTGCGCAACATCGCCCTCGTCGACACCGAGGCGAAGTCGCTGACCAAGGTCGCGCTGCCCGCCGGCGTCGAGTACACCTTCCGCGGCATCGCGCGCGGGCCGGCCGGCGAGGCCGTGCTGATCGGCACCGACGGATCGCTGCACTGGATCGATCCCGCCACGGGGGGCATCACGAAGTCCCTGCCCGTGGTCGACCCGTGGGAGGGTCCGGCCGAGTGGCAGGCTCCGCACCCGGCCGTCAAGGTCGCGGGCGACATCGCCTACGTCACCGACCCGGCGGACAGCGAACTCGTCGCCGTCGACCTCACGACGGGCGAGATCGCGCAGACCGTGAAGCTGCCGCACGTTCCCAACGAGATCGCCGCCGTCTCCTGACGCGCCGCGCCGCCGCATCCGCTCCGGTCACCGGGGCGGATGCGGCGGACGTCCGACGCCGCCGTTAGCCTGGCGTCGTGCCGGCCGTCTCGACCTCGCAGCGCACGTATCGCTACCTGCGCCTGACCCTCGCGGGCGCGCCGGTGGCCATCACGCTCGCGGTGCTCTTCGCGATCCCCGACGTGGGAGTGCTCCCCAGCGTCAGCCACTACTTCTACAGCTCCGCCCGCACCGTCTTCTCCGCCGCCCTGGTCGCGGCAGCGGCCTGTCTGCTCGCCCTCTCCGGGCGGGGGCCGCAGCGGGTGCTGCTGGATGTCGCGGCGCTCCTCGCTCCGCTCATCGCCATCATCCCCACGCCGATCTCGGCCGGCGAGGTGCTCGGCATCGTCGTCGACTGCGCCGCCCCGTGCGTCCCCGCCGGGTTCACGGATGACCTCGACAACGCTCTGGCGACCTATCTCGTGATCGGCGCCGTCGTGCTCGCGATCGGCCTCGTGCTGGGGCGACGCGGCTACGTCGCCCTCCGCGACGCGGGGCCGACCCTCGCCCTCGCGGCGGCGGTGCTGGCGGGCGTCGCCCTCGTGTGGGCGCTCGTGCCGCAGCTGCTCGTCCGCTACGGTCACGCCGTCGCGGCGTTCGGATTCTTCATCATCATCGCCCTCGTCGCGCTGGCCGAGGCGCTTCGGCCCTCCGACGCGCATCCACCTGCGAAGCGGATGCGGATCGGCTACGTCGTCGTGGCGATCGCGCTCCTGCTCGACCTCGCCACCACTGTCGTGTCGGCGGTGCTGTTCGACCTTCCCGTCGTGCTGGCGGGAGAGCTCGTCGCCCTGGCGCTGTTCCTGGTGTTCTGGATGATGCAGACCGCCCAGAAGTGGTCGCTCGCCGACCCCGCGCTGCGAGCCTGACGGGCGACCCGGGATCCGCTCTTCTCCGTGTCGGCGACCGGGTCTACTGTTCGTCCCATGACCGCCCCGCTCAGCGCCGTGGAGACCTCGCGCATGCGCGCGTTCCACCAGGTGCTCGGCAACACCCTGCTCGCGAACGTGACCTCGAGCTTCCTCTGGTTCGCCTTGACGTTCTGGGCGTACCTCGCGACGCAGAACGTGCTGGCGACCAGCATCATCGGTGGGTCGTACATGCTGCTCGTCGCCGTGTTCGGGGTGGTCTTCGGGGCCCTCGTCGACCACATGAAGAAGAAGGCGGTGATGGTGCTCTCGAGCCTCATCACCCTGTCGACCTATCTCGGCGCCGGCGCGATCTACCTGCTGTTCCCGGAGTCGGTGCTCGTCGATTGGGGCGGGCCGTGGTTCTGGGTCTTCGCGGGGTCGATCCTCGTGGGGGGAGTGGTCGAGAACCTGCGCAACATCGCGCTGTCGACCACCGTCACCCTGCTCGTGCCGAGCGACCGCCGCGACCGGGCGAATGGCCTGGTCGGAACGGTGCAGGGCGTGGCGTTCATCGTCACGAGCGTCTTCTCGGGTCTCTCGATCGGCCTCCTCGGAATGGGCTGGACCGTCGTGATCGCGGTCGTCGCGACCGCGTCCGCCCTCGCCCACCTGACCTTCGTCTCGATCCCCGAGCGCGGCGTCACCGCGGCGAACGAGGCCGTGACGCCGGCCTTCACGTTCCGCGGTGTCCTCCCGGCGATCCGGTCGGTGCCCGGGCTGCTGGCTCTGATCCTGTTCACGACCCTCAACAACCTCGTCGGCGGGGTGTTCATGGCGCTCATGGATCCGTACGGGCTGACGCTTTTCACGGTCGAGGCGTGGGGCATCGTGCTCGCGGTCACCGGCACCGGATTCATCCTCGGCGGCGCGCTCGTGGCCGCTCGCGGCCTCGGACGCAATCCCGTGCGCACGCTGCTTCTCGTCAACGTCGGCGTCGCCGTGCTCGGCATGACGTTCGCGATCCGCGAGTGGTGGTGGCTGTACGCCCTCGGGATCTTCGTCTTCATGATGCTCATGCCCGTCGCCGAGGCCGCCGAGCAGACCGTCATCCAGCGCGTCGTGCCGTTCCACACCCAGGGCCGCGTCTTCGGGTTCGCGGCGTCGGTCGAGTCGGCGGCGTCTCCGATCTCGGCGTACCTGATCGGACCGCTCGCGCAGTTCGGCCTCATCCCCTTCATGCGCAGCGACGCCGGACAACGCAGCTTCGGCTGGCTGCTCGGTGGCGGTGAGGCTCGCGGCATCGCCCTGGCCTTCGTCGCTGCGAGCGCCCTGATGCTCCTCATCGTCATCCTCGCGTTCGCCTCACCGCAGTACCGGCGCCTGAGTCGGGCGTACGCCGACGCGCCGCCGCCCGATCCCGCGGACGCGACGGTGGTCCCGGTCGCAGGCGCGGTCAGGCAGCCCGACGCGGCGCCCTGAGCCCGAGCACCGCGAGCAGACCGGCGACCGCGACCATCGCGAGGGTGCATCCGGCGACGCCGGGCCACCCGAGATCGTGGAAGGCGTATCCCAGGAGCCAGCCGAACAGGCTCGAGCCGCCGTAGTAGCCGAGGTAGTACAGCGATGCGGCCTGAGCTCTCGTCTGCGATGCGGCCGCAGCGGGAGCCCAGCCCGAGGCGATCGCGTGAGCGCCGAAGAAGCCGGCGGTCAGGACCAGCAGCCCCACGAGCACCGCGATCACGTGGGGCACGGCCGTCACGATGATGCCGATCGCCATGACCGCCAGTGCGGCCAACAGCACCGGCAGCCGGCCGTGCCGCCCCGCGAGCGATCCGGCCCACGGCGAGGCGACGGTCCCGGCGAGGTAGGCGAGGAAGAGGAAGCTCACGACCCACAGCGGCAGCGAGTACGGCGGTGCCACCAGGTGGAACCCGAGGTAGTTGTACACCGCGACGAAGCCGCCCATGAGCAGGAACCCCTGCGCGTAGAGGGCCAACTGGCGGCGGTCGCGCAGGTTCGTCACGAGCCGGGCGACCAGCGCCGGGCCCGAGGCGCCGGTCCGCCGCTGCGGCGCGAAGCCCTGTGCCGGCGGCGTCAGCCAGAGGAAGAGCGCCGCCGACGCGGCGCACACCGCTGCGACCGCGAAGACCCCGCCGCGCCACAGGCCGACGTCGCCGAATGGCCCTGCGACGAGCCGCCCGAGCAGCCCGCCGATCGTGGTGCCGGCGATGTAGCTGCCCGCCGCCGTCGCGGTGTGGGCCGCGTCGACCTCTTCCGACAGGTACGCCAGCGCGATGGCGGGCACGGCGCCGAGCGCCGCGCCTTCGAGCAGCCGGGCGCCGAGCAGTAGCGGCAGGGTGGGGGCGAGGGGGGCGAGCAGGCCGAGCACCGTCGCGGCGATGACCCCGATCGCCATCGCGGGCACGCGGCCGATGCGGTCGGCCACGACCGACCAGGGGATGACGCTGACGGCGAGACCGAGCGTCGAGACCGAGACCGCGAGGGCTGCCGTCGCCGGCTCGACCCCGAACTCCGAGCCGATGAAGGGGAGCACGGCCTGCGGCGAGTACAGCTGGGCGAAGGTCGCCACGCCTGCGAAGAACAGCCCGGCGATGAGCCGGCGGTAGGCGGGCGAGCCGGGGAGATGACCGGTGAACGCACGCACTCGGCCAGCCTACGACTGCCGCGATCGCCCGCCGGACGTGAGAAGGGCCGGCCGACTCAGAATCGTCGACCGGCCCTGTCATCCCTTGCACCAGAGATCACACCGCGCAGTCGGGGGAACTGCGTGCCTCGAATTTATAACGGCCAGATAACGGGATGCAACGGGTGAGCGGTTCTCATCAGCGGTGCATAGGGATCGTTCAGAATCGCCCGTCGGACCTCAGCGTCCCTCGCGCAGGACGACCGAGCCCGCCGACACCCGGACCTCGACGCGGTTGCGCGATGACGGGTCCTCGGTGAGGCCGTTGACGACCGAGCCCGCCTCCTGCGTCGCGCTGACGGCGTAGCCGCCGCGGGGGAGGGTCAGGTCGGCGCCGCCGGCCTCGGCGGTGATCGTCACCGACGTCGGCGCGGTGCCCGACAGCGTTCCCGACAGCCGGCCGGCGCTGACGTCGACGGTCGCCTCGCGGACACCGTCGAGGTCGACCGACACGCGTCCGGCGGACACCCGCGCGTCGAGACTCGTCGCGGAGCCGGCCGCATCGACCGATCCGGCGTCGGCTCGCAGCGCGAGCGCGCCGAACTCGCCGTCTGCACGCAGCGCTCCCGCCCCGACGCTCAGCTGGGCGTCGAGCCCGGCGAGGCTTGCGGGCAGGACGAGGGTCGCCCGCGACGATCCGCCCCACAGGCGCCATCCGCTCCACCAGTCGCGGTCGGAGTCGACCACGAGGCGGTCGCCCTCGCGGGCGAGCTCCCACGCCTCGGCGCCTCCCGTGCCGGTCACGGTGAGCGTCGCTTCGTCGACGTCGCCGAAGGAGACCTCGACATCGGCTGCTGCGGCATCCATCTCGAGCAGGTTCACGCCCGCGGTCGGTGCGGAGATCGTCGAGGTCGCCGCACCACCGCTGACGATGGTCGACACGACACCCGTGCCCGCGGTGAACAGGACGAGGGCTGCTCCCGCGGCGATCGTGAGTCCCGCGATCACCCGGGCGGATGACGACGGTCCCCGGGACGGTGCCGGCCCGGCCGGCGGCATGTCGCCCGTGACCGGCGGCTCGACCGGAGGTTGCGGCGGAGTGGCGGGAGGCGGGGTCAGGGTCGAGCTCATCGGACTGTTCCGTTCTGCGGCTGCGAGCCGCCGTGTTCGAGGTGGACGAGCGCGGCGAGCACGCGACGGTTGCCGTGCTCGTCCTGCTCGAGATCGAGCTTCTGGAAAAGGGAGGTGATGTACTTCTCGACGCTCGCCTCGCTCAGGAACATCGCCCCGGCGATGGCCTGGTTGCTGCGGCCTTCGGCGATGAGGGCGAGCACCGTCCGCTCGCGTTCGGTGAGCCGCGACATCCGCTCGTCGCGTGAACGGCGCGTCAGAAGCTGCGCGACCACCTCGGGGTCGAGCACCGTGGCTCCCGACCCGATGCGCTCGATCGTCGCGAGGAACTCGCCGACGTCGGCCACACGGTCCTTCAGGAGGTAGCCCAGGGCTGCTCCCTGCGAGGTGATGAGCTCGCTCGCGTAGCGCTCCTCGACGTACTGGCTCAGCACGAGGATCGGCAGCCGCGGGTTCTCGGCGCGCAGCGCGAGGGCCGCGCGGATGCCCTCGTCGGTGAACGTGGGCGGCAGCCGGACGTCGAGGATGCAGAGGTCGGGACTGGTCTCGGTCACGGCGGCCGAGATGCCGTCGGCGTCGGGGAGGGCGGCGGCGACCTCGTGGCCCGCGTCGGCCAGCAGCCGCACCAGCCCCTCGCGCAGCAGCGTGGAGTCCTCGCAGATCAGGATGCGCACGGGACGCTCACCTCCAGAGCGGTCGGTCCGCCGGCCGGACTGTCGAGACGCGTCGTGCCGCCCGCCGCCGTGATGCGGTTGATGATTCCGTCGAGCCCGCCTCCGGGGATGACCCGGGCGCCTCCGACGCCGTTGTCCTCGACGCGCGCCCAGAGCGTGTGGTCGTCGCGATGGCGGACCACCACGCGGCATTCCCCGGCCCGCGAGTGCTTGGCGGCGTTGGTGAGCGATTCCGCGATGGCGAAGTACACGGCCGCCTCGGCGGTACGGCTGCAGCGCTGATCGACTCGCACATCGAGGCTGACGGGGACGTGCGAGCGGGCGGCGAGCGCCGACAGCGCCGCGTCGAGCCCCCGGTCGTCGAGCACCGAGGCATGGATGCCGCGGGCGAGCTGACGCAGCTCGGTGATGGCCGCCTTCGTCGACGTGTGCGCCTCGGCGAGCAGCTCCTTCGCGGCAGCCGGATCGTCGTCGATCTTCTGCTGAGCCAGTCCCAGCGTCATGCCGACCGAGACCAGACGGGGCTGGACGCCGTCGTGCAGGTCGCGCTCGATGCGGGTGCGCTCGAGCTCTCCGGCACGGACCGCACCCTCGCGCTGGACGCCCGCAGTGCGTGCTGCTTCGACGAGCTGGGCCTCGCGAGAGGGGACGAGGATCGATGTGGCGAGGATGCGGTGCAGGAGAGCGATGCCCACGAGCACGGCTGCCGGCACGATCACCATCAGCACGCCGGCCACGACGGCGCCCTCGAGCGGCACGGTGATCCAGGTCGACCCGATCGTGACGTCGCTGGTGGCGTACAGCGGCGCGAAGAGAAGGGCGACGCCCGACGCGAGCAGGCTCGCCAGGCTCAGCACGATGAGACCCAGCACGGTCGAGATCGCCGCGTGAGCGACCCCGCGCCACATCCGGCCGTCGGTGAACTGCAGCCAGACCGTGCGCAGCCAGCCGCCGAACCCGGGCCGTCCGCTGCTGCGCGCCGACAGCGGGGGCAGCCCCCATCCGTAGAGGCCGTCGACACGCGCGTACTCGAGCCAGCCGGTCAGCCAGAGCGCGTAGACGAAGCCGACGAGGATCGGCAGGCCGAGGCCGAGCGCCGGAGTGAGGCCGATGCCGACCGCCATGAGCGTCAGGATGACGGTGAATGCGGCGGTGCCCGCGAAGCCGAGGGCGGCGAGCTGGGCGAGCGCGCCGAGCGGGCGCGCCCACGTCAGGGCGCGGGATGGAGGGGTGGTGCTGGCGACGGCTGTGGTCATGGCTCCACGCTAGGACCGCGGCCCGGTGCCGCGCAGGCGAGCGGTCCGGAGACCCGCGTTCGGGTTATCCCCCGGGAGGGCGCGGCCGCACCGGCTGGTCGCGTCGGAGAGGATGGGGGAGTGACCTCTCCCGACATCCGCCTGATCGCCGTCGACATGGACGGCACGCTCCTCGACGCGGACGGCCGCATCCCGGACGGGCTGTGGCGGCTGCTGCCGCGGCTCCGCGACCGGGGCATCGTCTTCGCTCCCGCGAGCGGGCGGCAGCTCGCGACGCTGCGGCGGCAGTTCGCCGGTGCGCCGGTCGAGCTGGACTACATCGCCGAGAACGGCGCGTACGTCGTGCGCGACGGCGCGGAGGTCAGCTCGGATGCCGTCGACGCGGAGTTCGCGGCATCCGTCGTCCGTCGCATCCGCGGTCTCGACCACCTCGATGTCGGCCTCGTCGTCTGCGGCAAACGGTCGGCGTACATCGAGCGCGCGGACGCCGCCTTCCTCGCCGAGGCCGACACGTACTACGCCGAGCTCGCGATCGTCGACGACCTGACGTCGGTCGACGATGAGATCCTCAAGCTCGCCGTCTACGACTTCGCGCTCGCCGAGGACTCGGTCGCACCGGAGCTGTTCGACCTCCGCGAGAGCCACCAGGTCGTGGTGTCGGGGCAGCACTGGGTCGACATCATGAACCCCGGGGTCAACAAGGGACGGGCGCTGTCGCGGTTGCAGGAGACGCTCGGGATCGGGCCCGAGCACACGATGGCGTTCGGCGACTACCTCAACGACCTCGAGCTGCTCCAGCAGGCCCGCTATTCGTACGCGATGGCCGAGGCCCACCCCGAGATCGCGGCGGTCGCGCGCTACAGCGCCCCCTCGCACACCGAGGCGGGAGTGCTCACCGTGATCGAGGAGTTCCTGGCGCGCTGAGCGGCGCGATCGGTCTGCGCAAGCCCGCGCCGCAGACCGCGGTGACGGCGTAGCGTGTGCGGCATGGTCACGATTCCCACGGTCTCGCTCAACGACGGCTCCGACTTTCCCGAGCTCGGGCTCGGCACCTACAACCTGCGCGGCCCGGAGGGCGTCGACGCCATCGCCGCCGCGATCGACTCCGGCTACCGCCTGCTCGACACGGCGGTGAACTATCAGAACGAGTCGGAGGTCGGCGAGGCCGTGCGCCGCAGCGGCATCCGCGACGAGCTGATCATCACGACGAAGGTGCCGGGACGCGACCACGGCTTCGACGAGACGATCCGCAGCGCCGAGGGGTCGCTCGGCCGGCTGGGCGTCGAGAAGATCGACCTCTACCTCATTCACTGGCCGAACCCCAGCCAGGGGAAGTGGCTCGAGACCTACCGGGCAATGCTGGCGCTGCGCGACGAGGGGCAGGTCGGGTCGGTCGGGGTGTCGAACTTCACCGAGCCGATGCTCGCGCGCCTCATCGAGGAGACCGGAGTGGCCCCAGCGGTCAACCAGGTCGAGATGCATCCCTACTTCCCGCAGGCGGGACTGCGCGCGTTCCATGCCGCCAACGGCATCCGCACCGAGAGCTGGAGCCCCCTGGCACGGCGCAGCGAGCTGCTGAACGAGCAGGTCATCGCCGACATCGCGGCATCCCACGGCGTCACGGGCACCCAGGTCGTGCTGCGCTGGCACACGCAGCTGTCGTCGACCCCGATCCCGAAGTCGGCCGACCCGGTACGCCAGCGCGAGAACGCCGACGTCTTCGACTTCCTGCTGACCGGCGACGAGATCACGGCGATCAGCGCCCTCGAACGCGGCCGGCTCTGGGACGGCGACCCCGACACGCACGAGGAGATGTAGTCCGCGCCGGATAGCGTGGAGGCATGACGACGCCGTTCGACTCTCTCGACGACTACTACGCCCTTCCCCGCATCGACGCGGCGGCGACCTCGCCCGACGGCTCGCACGTCGTGCTGACGGTCGCGACCCTGACGAAGGATCGCACCGGCTACGAGCGCTCGCTGTGGTCGGTGCCCGCTGACGGCACCGGCGTGCCGCGCCGGCTGACCCGCTCGACCACCGGCGAGTCCGGGGCCGTGTTCACCTCCTCCGGCGACCTGCTGTTCGTCTCGGCACGTCCCGACAACGACGCTGCGGACGGCGCCCCCGCTCAGCTCTGGCTGCTCCCGGCCGCCGGTGGCGAGGCGCGTCCGGTGACCCGGCTGGCCGGCGGGGTCTCCGCGGTCGTGACGGCGGCGGACTCCGACCGCATCGTCATCGCGTCGTCGCTGCTTCCCGACGCCGCCACGATCGAGGCCGACGCGAAGCTGCGGGCGGAGCGGAAGAAGCTCAAGGTCTCCGCGATCATCCACGACACGTACCCCGTGCGGTACTGGGATCACGACCTCGGCCCCCACGAGCCCGCGCTGTTCGCCCTCGACCTGAACGACCTGGCCGACGCGCCCGCCGTCATCGCGACCGCCGACCAGGCCGTCGACGAGGTCGTCGGCGCGACGGCAGCACCGGAGGCCGCCGATGAGCCGTACCCCGCGGGCCTGCCGCGACCGCGCATCCTGCTCCGCGGCCGCGTAGCGGGCACGGCGGGAATGGCGCTGACGCCCGACGGCGCTACCCTCATCGCCTCGGTGCCCGAGCCGCAGGGACGCGACGCCCGCTACCGTCTCGTCGCGATCGACACCGAGACGGGCGAGCTTCGCGTCGTCCGTGACGAGGCCGATGTCGACGTCGAGATGCCCGCGATCAGCCGCGACGGCGCCCGCCTGGTCTACGTCCGCTCCGATAAGCCGACGCCCGCCGGACCGGCCGACCAGGAGCTGTGGGCGAGTGCGCTGGACGGCGCCGACGCGCAGCGCCTGGCCTCGGACTGGGACCGCTGGCCGAGCAGCATCCGGTTCTCCGACGACGACGCGGCGCTCGTCGTGACCGCCGACCATGACGGCCGCGGTCCGATCTTCTCCGTGCCGCTCGACGGCGGCGCCGTCTCGCAGACGACGCGCGACGAGTTCGCCTACACCCACGTCGAGCCGGTCTCGGGCACCGCGGACGTCATCGCGCTCCGCTCGAACTGGATGACACCGCCGCATCCCGTCCGTATCGCAGCCGATGGCGCCGTGACACCCCTTGCGAGCCCGGCCCCGTCGCCCGCGACGACCGCCTCGATGGTCGAGGTCGAGACGACCGCCGACGACGGAGCCCGCGTGCGCGGCTGGCTCGTGCTGCCCGAGGGAGCGGATGCCGCGGCCCCGGCGCCGCTTCTGCTGTGGATCCACGGCGGACCGCTCAACAGCTGGAACGCGTGGAGCTGGCGCTGGAGCCCGCTGCTGGCCGCCGCGCGAGGCTATGCGGTGCTGCTGCCCGACCCTGCCCTGTCCACCGGGTACGGGCTCGACTTCATCGCCCGGGGTTGGGATGCCTGGGGTGCTGCGCCCTTCACCGACCTCATGTCGATCACCGACGCGGTCGTCGCGCGAGACGACATCGATGAGACGCGAACGGCCGCCATGGGGGGATCGTTCGGCGGCTACATGGCGAACTGGGTCGCGGGGCACACCGACCGCTTCGACGCGATCGTGACCCACGCGAGCCTGTGGGCGTTCGACCAGTTCGCCGGCACGACCGACTTCGCGCCGTACTGGCAGAGCATCTTCAGCCCCGAGGGCGCGATCGCCAACTCGCCGCATCGTTTCGTCGCCGACATCCGGACGCCGATGCTCGTGATCCACGGCGACCGCGACTACCGCGTGCCGATCGGCGAAGGGCTCCGGCTGTGGGCCGACCTCAACGAGCATCACGCCGCCGAAGACGGCACGAGCCCGCACCGGTTCCTGTACTACCCCGACGAGAACCACTGGATCCTCTCGCCGCAGAACGCGCGCGTCTGGTACGAGACGGTCTTCGCGTTCCTCGAGGAGAACCTGCCCGCGCGCGCCTGAGCGCCGTCGGGTCGCGTTTCGCGGCCCTCGCTTGACAGGAGTGGCCGCTTCCCCGCGCGGGAGGGGGCCACTCCTGTCACGTGAGCGGGTTCACGCCGCGATGGGCGGAAGGATGCGGCGCAGGATGAGGCGCTGCACCAGCGTCCAGGCGACCGTCACGACCAGGTACAGGCCCGCCGCAAGGGGAACGAACACCGCGATGACGGCGGTCGCGAACTGCGCGACCCCGAGCACTCCCGACAGGGCGGCCGGAGCATCCGTCACCCGGAAGGCGCGCCGCGTCAGCTCGCCGACGAGCGCGATCGAGGCGATGACGACGCCGAACACGAGGCCGGTGGTGAGCGGCAGCGCCCCCGAGGCGACGGTGCCCGCGAGGCTCGACCCGAGGGGGACCCCGAAGAGCGTCTCGGCGAGCAGCCCGTTGGCGTGCCCCGCGATCGTGGGGTGGATGAACACGCCGTACAGCAGTCCCACGACGGGGGCCTGCACGAGCAGCGGCAGACAGCCCGCCGTCGGCGAGACGTTCTCGTCGCGGTACAGCTTGAGCGTCTCGCGCTGCAGTCTCTCGCGATCGGTGCGGTATCGCTGCTGGAGCTCGCGCAGCCGGGGCGCCAGGCGCGCACGAGCGCGGTCTGCGCGCGCCTGGGCGACGCCCGCGGGGATGAGTGCGGTGCGCACGACGACGGTGATGAGGATGACGGATGCCGCGGCGGAGAGGCCGCCGAGCGCGGGTTCGAGCGCCGCGGTCAGCGCGGCGAGGGTCGAGGCCACGGCGTCGAGCGCGGCGGCGAGGGGCGGGAAGGAATACAGGTCCATGAGGAGTCCGATCGACGAAGCTGAACACACGGGGGATCAGCCGCGAGGGGACGCCGGACGGCGCGATGCGCGAGGCCTCGGGCGCGGGTGCGCGCGGGTGTAAAGCCGTTCCGGACGTGGCTACGCGGCTGAGGCCGCGAGCCCCGGGGCGCGGGGGCGGCGTCTCCCGGGTGCGTCCGGGTCGCTCTGCGCCAGCAGCGTCGAGGGCGAGATCGACCGCCGGGGGTGTGGTCGTCGCGAGCCCGCGGGCCCCGTCGTGGCGGCGGTCGCCGAAACCGAGACGACCGCGATCGCGATCGCGAGCAGCGCCACCGCGGTCGCCGCTGCGAGCCCGCTCGAATCACCGAGCGACAGGGCGCCGACGATCGACAGCAGCATCGGGAGCACGGAGAGGAAGGGCATCACACCACCTCGGTCCGCACTCCGCCGGCGGCGCGCTCGAACAGGGCGGCATCCCCGTCGAAACGAGCGCCCTCGGGGCGCGACCGTCGCAGGGCAAGCAGGAGCAGGATGAAGCCGCCCACCGGCAGCAGGTTCAGCAGCACCCACCACCCCGAGAGGTTGGAGTCGTGCAGCCGCCGCACCGCCACGGTGAAACCGGGGACGACCGTCAGGGCGACCCACACGGCCGAAGCCCAGAGGTAGACGCCCAGAAGAGCGGAGAGCGGATCGGTCGGAGCGATCGGTCCGAAGAGCTCGAGCCCGCGCCATCCCCACCAGCCGAAGGGGTGGAGGCCGAGATCGAGCTGCGGCCAGCGCCCCGACAGCATCCGGGGGATCACGAGAAGCAAGATCACGGCGGCGGCGAACCCGACCGCCATCCACCACCAGTACTCGCTGCGGCTCGCGCGCCCGCGCAGACGGAAGGCGTGCGCGACGAAACGTCGCATCGCCTGGGGCAGCGAAGCGTTCGGCAGCGGTGCTGTCGAGACGGCCTCCATCCCGCGATGCTAGCGGAGCGGCGCGGCGCGGGGCGGTCTTCGCCTGTCAGCTCTGGCCCCATCCCGCGTGGTGAGTGGGCGGGAAGTGCCAGGTGAAGCGACTCCGCGGGCTCAGTGGGGTGCGTGATACTCGGGCTCGCCACGCTTCCAGTAGCCCTTGACGGTGATCCGCTCGGGGTCGAGGCGCCAGCGGTCGAGGAGCAGCGCTCGAGCCGGTCGCACGATCGACTGCTCGGCGGCCACGAAACCGAACACGGCGCCGGCCGGTCGGTCCCCGTCGCCGAGCGCGGCGAGACGAGCGGCGAGCGCAGCGCCGGCGGATGCCGATCCGCGGTGCACCTGCTCGACGACGACGCCCGGGGGCGTGGAGATGGGCAGCTCGTGATCACCGTCGGGCACTTCGATGAGCACGCGCCCGACGGCGGCGGCATCCATGTGATGGGCGAATCGCCGGATCGCGGGCACGGCGGTCTCGTCTCCGGCCAGGAACCAGCCGTCGGGGCGCCCCGTGAGCACCGCGGATCCGCGCGGTCCGCCGATGCCGATCGTCGACCCGATCTCCGCCGTCGCCGCCCAGTCCGCAGCCACGCCGTCGCCGTGCAGGGCGAACTCGAGATCGAGCCAGCCCTCGTCGGCGTCCCAGGCGAGCGGGGTGTACTCGCGGCTCGGTGCCGCCCGCATCTCGTCGATGCTCTCGGGGGCCACCTCGGGGAAGAACACGCGGACGTGGTCGTCGCAGCCCGGGGAATCGAAGTCCCGCAGGTCGGCGCCCTCGAGCCGCACGCGGACATAGGCCGGAGTGAGCCATTGTCGGGCTGCCAGGCGGACGAAGCGGAAGCGCAGGTCGAGCGCTCGGCGAGCGATCCGGAACGAGGGGGTTGCGGTCGATGCGGACATGAAGGTTAGGCTAACCTACACAGCCGTCGGGGTCTCGATCCCGGCATCCGGTCGCCCGTCGACCAGCATCCGATACGCACCGCACCAGGAGATACGTCACGTGAGCCATGCATTCCGCCGTCCCGCACTCGTCTCGATCGCGCTCGTCGCAGCCCTCGGCCTCGCCGGGTGCGCGTCGTCGGCCAGTCCGGACGCCGAGCCCGGCGGCGACGCGACCTCGGCCGCGACCGTGACGGTGATCGACAACCACGGCGAGATCGAGGTTCCTGTCGCCCCCGAACGCGTCGTGGCGCTCGACAACACGACGTTCCAGACGCTGAGCGACTGGGATATCGAGCTCGTGGCGGCACCGAAGCCGCTGATGTACGACCTGTGGCCCAACCTGTCCGGCGGCGATGACGTGCTCGACGTCGGGCTGCACCGCGAGCCCGACCTCGAGGCCATCATCTCGGCGCAGCCCGACCTCATCGTCGGCGGCTACCGCTTCCGCGACATCTACGACGACCTGACGGCGATCCAGCCCGCGACGATCGAGACCAGTGCGCGCGAGGGCGAGGAGCAGGTCGCCGAACTGAAGCGCCAGGTCGAGATCCTCGGCCAGGTCTTCGACCGCGAGGATGACGCGAAGAAGCTCGCCGACGACCTCGATTCCGCCGTCGCAGACGCGAAGGCGGCCTACAACGGCACCGACACGGTCGTGGGCCTGCTCACCTCGGGCGGCAAGATCTCGTTCGCGGCGCCGGGGGAGGGGCGCGGCGTCGGCGCCGTCTTCCCCACGCTCGGTCTCGTGCCCGGCATCGATCGCGGGGCGGAGAACGCCTCGCACGGCGACGACATCAGCGTCGAGGCGATCGCGGCGGCGAACCCGGAGTGGCTGATCGTGCTCGATCGCGACGCCATGTTCGGCGAGGACGGCTACGTCTCGGCGAAGGAGCTCATCGAGGGATCCGAGGCCCTGCAGAACGTTCCCGCCGTGCAGAAGGGGCAGATCGTGTACCTCGCGCCGAGCTTCTACCTCGACGAGGGCATCCAGGCTTACACCAAGCTCTACGCCGACATCGCGACGGCGTTCGCCGCGGCGGCCTGATCGTCGTCTCGGGGAGCCCCGTCCGGTACCGCCGGGCGGGGCTCCCGTAACCCGTCATGACTGCGCTCACCGTCCCCGCCCGCATGCGCGGGCGTCTCGCCCTCCCGGCCGCGATCATCGTCGTGGCCGGTCTCGTCGTGCTCTCGCTCTTCGTGGGCGTCTACGACCTCACCTCCGACGGCGTCGGCTCCGAGATGCTGTGGATCACGCGGATCCCGCGCACGCTCGCCCTGGTCCTCGCCGGCTGCGCGATGGCGGTCTCCGGCCTCGTCATGCAGCTGCTGACCCAGAACCGCTTCGTCGAGCCGACCACCACCGGGACCACGGAGTGGGCCGCGCTCGGCCTCCTCGCGACAGTGCTCCTGGTGCCCGACGCGCCGCTGATCGTGCGGATGGTCGTCGCGAGCATCGCGGCGTTCGCCGGAACGCTGGTCTTCCTCGCGATCCTGCGCCGCATCCAGCTGCGCTCGTCGCTGATCGTGCCCCTCATCGGCATCATGCTCGGCGCCGTCGTCTCGTCCTTCACGACCTACCTCGCCGTCAGCGCCAACGCCCTGCAGATGCTGGGCACCTGGTTCATGGGAAGCTTCACCGCCGTGGTCCGTGGCCGCTACGAGGTGCTGTGGGTCGTCGGCGTCGTCGTCGTGCTCGTCGCGCTCTTCGCCGACCGGCTGACGGCGGCGAGCCTCGGAAAGGATGTCGCGACGACGCTCGGCGTCGACTACGACCGGGTGCTCCTCCTCGGCACGGCCCTCGTCGCCGTCGCGACCGGGGTCACGACCGTCGTCGTGGGCTTCCTGCCGTTCCTCGGGCTCATCGTGCCCAACCTCGTGTCGATGTGGCGGGGGGACAACCTCCGCGCGAACCTTCCCTGGGTGTGTCTGGGCGGAGTGGCTGTCATCGTCGTCTGCGACATCGTCGGCCGCGTCATCCGGATGCCGTTCGAGGTGCCGGTCTCGATGATTCTCGGCGTCCTGGGCGCGGCCGTGTTCGTCATGCTGCTCCTCCGGCAGCGCGGGAACGATGGCTGAGGCCGTGCGCGGCACCGTGCGCGCGTCGTCCGCGGATGCTGCGACGCGGCGACCACGGGTGTGGCTGCGGTTCGTCGTCCTCGCCGTCGCGGTCGTCGCGGCCGCCGTCCTGCTGCTGACCTGGAACATCCCCCTCGATCCGGCGCAACGCGGCTACTGGCTCGCCGTGGATCTGCGGGTCACGACGGTTACGACGGTCGCGATCGTGGCCTGCTGCCAGGCGGTCGCGACGGTGCTGTTCCACACGGCGACGGGCAACCGCATCCTCACGCCCTCGATCATGGGGTTCGACGCGCTCTACGTCGTGATGCAGACGGGCCTGGTGTTCTTCTTCGGGGGAGCTGCGCTCGCGGCGACCGACGGACTCGCCAAGGTGGCTCTCCAGAGCGTGCTGATGGTGGCTTTCACGACCCTCCTGTACGGATGGCTCTTCGCCGGCAGGCGGGGAAACCTGCACATCATGCTGCTCATCGGCATCGTGCTCGGGGTCGGGTTCGGCTCACTCTCCACGGTGATGCAGCGGCTGCTGACGCCGAGCGACTTCGATCTGCTCTCGGCACGGCTGTTCGGCAACCTGAGCAACTCGAACCCCGAGTACCTGCCGTGGGCTGCGGCGATCGTCGGTGTCGTCCTCGTCGTGGTGTGGCGCCGCCGCCGCCGTCTCGACGTGCTGACCCTCGGTCGCGACGTCGCCACCAATCTCGGACTCGCCTACAAACGCGAGGTCACCGTCCTGCTGATCCTCGTGGCGGTGCTCATCTCGGTCTCCACGACGCTCGTCGGGCCGATGACCTTCTTCGGGTTCATCGTCGCGACACTCGCGTATCAGCTCGCCGGATCGTCCCGGCACGCCGTCGTCCTCCCGTTCGCGGCTCTGCTGGGGATGACGACGCTCCTCGGCGGCTACTTCGTGCTGCGGCACGTGTTCTACGCGGCGGGCATGCTCACCGTGATCATCGAGTTCGTCGGCGGGCTCTTCTTCATCGTCTACCTTCTGCGAAAGGGCGCGCTGTGATCACCCTCACCGACGTCTCGAAGTCCTACGGCGGCCTGCGCGTGCTGGGCCCCATCGACCTCCGGATCCCGGCCGGCGGGGTGACCGCCCTCGTCGGGCCCAACGGTGCCGGCAAGTCCACGCTGCTCACGATCGTCGGGCGCCTGACCGAGCCGACAACGGGCACGGTCACCGTCGGCGGTCTCGATGTCGCGCGCACCCCGAGCCGCGAGCTGGCGCGCGTCGTGTCGATCCTGCGGCAGGAGAACCACTTCGTCACGCGGCTCACGGTGCGCGATCTCGTCGGCTTCGGGCGCTTCCCCCACTCCGGAGGACGCCTCACCCCCGACGATCGGCGCCACGTCGACGAGGCGCTGCGCTTCCTCGATCTGGAGGATCTCTCCCACCGCTACCTCGATCAGCTCTCCGGCGGGCAGCGCCAGCGCGCCTACGTCGCGATGGTGCTCGCTCAGGACACCGACTGCATCCTGCTCGACGAGCCGCTCAACAACCTCGACATGCGCCACGCCGTCGGGATGATGCGGCAGCTGCGACGGGCGGCGGATGAACTGGGCAAGACCGTGGTCGTCGTCATCCACGACATCAACTTCGCCGCCGCCTATGCCGACCGCATCGTCGCCCTCACCGGGGGAACGGTGGCGTGCACGGGGACACCGCGCGAGATCATGCGCCCCGATGTGCTCGAGAGCGTGTTCCAGACGCCGATCGCGGTCCGCGACGACGGCGAGTACCCGCTCGCGGTCTACTTCCGCTGACCTCGGCGCACCGAGTGGATTTCACCTGGCGTGGGTTTCACCTGGCAGTTGCGGCCGCATCCGGTGCATGGATGGGGCGCGAAGTGTCAGGTGAGGTGGCTCAGGCGGCGGGTCAGAGCTGCGCGCCGTCGTCGTCGCGATCGTAGACGCCCTCGTTGCGTCCCCGGCGCGACTCGTAGGCGATGAGCCATCCCACCGAGATCGCCGCGGCGAGCACGAGACCCAGCCACACGTTGTTCATCACGAGGCCGAACACGATGCCCAGCACGAAGACGAGGGCGGCGCCGAGTGCCCAGTAGGTGTGTCCGCGCTGCCATCCCCGATTCGCCATGCCCCGAGCTTACGACGCGGCTGCCTCAGCGGTCGCGATGGTCTTCGGGATGCAGGCGCGGGCCGCGGCGCGGTTCGAACACGCCGCCGGCGTAGATGAGCCGGATGACGCGCTGCCGGTGGCCCCGCCACGGCTCGAGCAGTTCGAGCATCCCGTCGTCGTCGACGCGGTGGCCCGTCAGGGCGTAGCCCACGGTGTGGCACAGGTGGTAGTCGCCCACGCTCACGGCGTCGGGGTCGCCGAAGGCGCGGATGCGGGTCTCCGCCGACGTCCACGGTCCGATCCCCGGCAGGGAGGTCAGGATGCGTTCGTGCTCGTCGCCGCCGTGGGCCCCGGCGACCGCACGCTCGATCGAGGCGCGCCGCTGGGCCGCGCGCACGACGGTGCGCGACTGCGGTGGCTCGAGGCCGGCGCGATGCCACGCCCAGCTCGGGATCAGGTGCCAGTCCGCGGGAGGAGCGAACATCGGGCGCGGCGTGGGACCGGGGGCGCGCTCGCCGTACCAGGTGACGATCGCACGCCAGGCACCGAACGCCTGAAGCCCCGTCACCTTCTGCTCGAAGACGGCGCTCGCGAGGTCGTCGAAGACGAGGTCGGTCGCGCCGAGGCGGATGTCGGGATGCCGGTGGTGGATGTCGGCGATGAGCGGATGCCGCGTCCCGTCGAAGCCCTCAGGATCGTCGTCACCGCCGCACAGCCGAGGCAGCTGCTCGATCGCCCACTCCGCGCCGGGGCCCCACGCGGCCGCTCTCACGAGCGAGCGCCCCACCCGCAGAGCGAGCGTCGCGACCCCGCGCGGCGTGCGGCTGACGCGCCAGATCACCTCGCCCGACGTGGTCATCGTGGGATCGTGGGCCCCGTGCTGCTGGTGGCGCACGGCGCGGGCGACGTCGATCGGCGCAGCCGGCCGGTACTCGGTCTCGACAGGGGGCGACGACGGCGGCGCGGCATCGAGACCGCGGATCGCCGGGCGGCGACCAGGCATCCGTCCCGTCGTCACCGCGCTCATGCCGACACCCTACGTCGGAACCTCCGACATCCCGCCGTGAGCGGCGTCGATCGGCACCCCGCTCGGGTGGGGCGCGTCAGAAGCGGTCGGGCGACGGCGTGCCGTGGCCGTAGCGGATGACCACGTCGGCGTGGCGGTCGAACCGGTAGCCGACGCCGCGGACGGTGCGCACGATGTCTTCGTAGCGCCCGAGCTTCGCGCGCAGACGGCGGACGTGGACGTCGATCGTGCGCTCTCCCGGCGCCTCCTCGTCGGACCCGTTGTTCCACAGTGACTCGACGAGCTCGGAGCGCTCGATCGTGCGTCCCTCGCGCAGCACGAGGTACTGCAGCAGCTCGAACTCCTTGAAGGTGAAGGCGGCGGACTCGCCGTCGATGAAGACGCGCTTGCGCGAGATGTCGACGGTCACGCCGCCGGGGACGTGGTCCTCCGCCGGGACGTCCTGCTTCGTGCGGGCGACCGCGCTGGGCTCGTGCAGCGCGAGGCGGACGACGTCGACGTCGCGTCCTCCGGCGCCGACCGGTGCCAGGGCGACGGTCGCGTAGGTCTCGGCGTGGGGGGCGTGCTCGCCCAGCGTGCGGCGCAGGGCCTCGACGAGCGTCGAGAGCGAGACGCCGTCGGCGGCGGCCTTGGCCTCGTCGATGCCGACGTACAGGGCGAAGCCGCGCGGCGCGGTCGAGGCCGCGGCGGCGGGTGCCGGGGGAGGCGTCTCGACGGCGCGGAGGTGACGAGCGGGGGCGGCAGGGGCGAGAAGAGCGGTGTTCGACATGGGAGGTTCGTCCTCGGAACGTGAACCCGGGCTGTCAGAGCCTGCGGCGGGTTCGGGTGTGCGTTGCGTGAGGCCCAGAGGGGGCCGGTGAGCGAGCATCCGGATGTCGGCGTTGTGGGCCGGGCCATCGGAACTCGGGGATCCGCGGCCGCGTTCAGAAGCGGCGGAGGATCAGGCGGGGTTCACCTGTCAGCGGCACATTCGGCAACACATGACAGCACGCTGCGACATCATCATGATGTCGGCAGTTCCGTTCGCCTCCCGGGCGGACAGAGTGCGTGCGATGTCAGTCATGGGGTTGATTATGACGATCCGTGTCCGGATGTGTCAAACACACCAGTGCCTCGCGTCCTTCGATGACGGAATGTGACAGATTGCTCAATCCTCGCTACGGTGCACGATCGTGGCTACGCGGATCCGGATCGTCGGCACCTCCGGCTCGGGGAAGAGCGTGCTCGCGGACCGTGTCTCGGCGCGGACGGGGCTGCCGCGGCTCGAGCTCGACGCCGTCTTCTGGGACGCCGACTGGCGGATGCGCGACCTCGACGAGGCCCGCGCCCGGGTCCGGGCGTTCGTGCGGCAGCATCCGGACGGGTGGGTCGCGGACGGCAACTGGACGTCGCGTCTGGGCGACATGCTCGATCCGGGCTCACCGGACGGCGCCGACACGGTCGTGTGGCTCGACCTGCCGCGCCGACGTGTGATGCGTCAGGTCGTCGGGCGGACGCTGCGCCGAGTGGTGCGGCGCGAGGAGCTGTGGCACGGCAACCGCGAGCGCGCACGAAATCTCCTGAGATGGCACCCGGAGCGGAACATCATCCGGTTCGCGTGGACCAACCATCCCGTCACGCGCGAGCGCATGCTCGGGCGCATCGCCGCGGGGGAGCGGATCGTGCGGCTGCGCGATCGCTCGGAGATCGACGCCTGGCTGGCCTCGCTGCCGCCGGCCGGGCGTAGCGTGGGCCCATGAGCGATCTGACATTCACGAATGAGAAGGACGCCTCGCGCTACGCGCTGCACCGGGGAGACGACCTCGTCAGCGTGCTCGACTACCGCGACGACGGGCGCACCGTGGCGCTCACTCGCGCCTACACGATCCCCACCTTCCGCGGGCACGGCTATGCGGCGGAGGTCGTCGAGCGCGCCGTGGCCGACATCGAGACTCTCGGCGACCGGACGATCAGCCCGGTCTGCTGGTACGTCGCCGACTGGTTCGAGGCGCACCCCGAGCGCGCGGACATTCTGACGCCGCGCAGCTGACCGCCGCGTCGTTCCGAGGCGGCGGGATACGTCCCTCGGCGCGCGCCTGTCAAGACGGTGCTCGCGAGAGGATGCCAGGGCCAGACTGGGGCGATCGATCGAAGGAGACAGTCATGAACCGCGATCTTCCCGAGGGCGTCGTCGACCCCGACGGCGCCGGGGCCACCTCGCTCGCCGCGAGCGAAGCCGAAGACGACGCCGTCCGCGACGCGGACAGCCCCGCCGACCTCCCGATGCCCGACGGCGACAGCCCGGACGGTTTCGTCGAGAGCGCCGAGATCCAGCAGGGCCTGGACCCCGACCTCGTCACCGACGAGCAGGCAGACGAGGAGGAGCAGCGATGAGCGGTCAGGCCGACGAGATCGACTCGAGCGTCTCGGACTCCGCGACGCAGGACGCTCCCGAGACCGGTCGCGGCGGCACGCGGGCGACATCTGCGGGAACCGGCGGCGACGTGACGCCTCCGAAGGAGGACACCCCGGTCTCGCCTCCGGGCGTGCAGGACGGTCCGGCGCTGTCGATGCACGACACGACCGAGCAGGAGCGCCTCGACGGGCTCGTCGCGCAGCTGCGCGCGGATCTCCCGGGCGAGAACCGCGCGACGGTCGAGAAGTACGTGCGTCAGCGCGTCTCGGAGGTCGGCCTGAACGTCGGCGACGACGAGATCGCGCGAATCGTCGACGACCTCGCCGCCGACTGACGAATGACATCGCGAATGCCCCGGGGCACGGTCCCGGGGCATTCGTCGTGGTGGCGCCCGGGCCTCTCCGGGAGCCCGGCCTCTACGGGGCCCGGGCCGACAGTGCAAGGCCGCGCACGGCATCTCTCGACGGGCATAGCCTGACCCACGATGAGTGACACGGCGAGCATCCCGCTGTCGGTGCACCAGCGGTGGCGGGCCTTCTGGGTCTGCGTCGCCGTTGCGGCGCTGACGATCCTGGACCTGACGAAGGTCAACGTCGCGCTGCCCTCGATCGAGAAGGCTTTCGGCGCGGGCTCGACGGAGCTGCAGCTCATCGTGTCGGGCTACGTGCTCACGTTCGGGCTGACCCTCGTGCCGGCCGGACGCATCGGCGATCAGCGCTCGCGACGGGCGCTGTTCGTCATCGGGCTCTCGCTCTTCGCCGCCACGAGCGTCGTCTGCGCGCTCGCGCCGGATACGGGGGTGCTCCTGGCCGCCCGGCTCGTGCAGGGCGTGGCGGCCGGCATCCAGATGCCCCAGGTCATCGGTCTCGCCCAGGAGATGTTCCAGGGGGCCGAGCGCGGGAAGGCCTTCGGGCTGTTCGGCGCCACGATCGGCATCTCGACGGCGTTCGGCCCGACGCTCGGTGGTCTCATGATCGCGCTGGGCGGGGCCGAGGACGGCTGGCGCTACATCTTCTGGATGAACGTCCCGCTGACGATCGCCGTTCTCGCCGGTGTGATCTGGCTGCTCCCGAGGACCCGCGAGTCGCGGCCGGCCCGCCTGCAGCTCGACCCGGTGGGCCTGCTGCTGTTCGCGCTCGTCGTGATCGCCTTCATGGCCCCGTTCCTCCTCACGACGGGCGCGCAGGGCGACGATCCGCAGCGGTGGTGGTCGCTCGTGGCCTTCGGGGTCTTCGCCGCGATGTTCGTGTGGTGGGAGCGACGCTACGCGGCATCCGGCAAGCATCCGCTGATCCCGCTCGAGCTCTTCGCCATCTCGTCGTATCGAAACGGCACGCTCATCCAGGCGGTGTACTTCATGGCGCTCCCCGCCATGTTCCTGCTCACGACACTCTTCCTGCAGCTCGGAGTGGGCCTCGAACCGGTGTTCGCGGGGATGGTGTCGATCGGCTTCGCCATCGCCAGTGCGGGCGCCTCGTACGTCGGCGGTCGCATCGTGACGCGCGTCGGTCGCCCCCTGGTGGTCGGGGGACTGGTCATCATGCTCGCGGCGGTCGTCGCGCTCGCTCTCGTCGCATACTTCGTGCCGGCCGGGATCGTCGAGTTCGCGATGGCGGGCGTGCTGACGGTCGGCGGCTTCGGCGGCGGTCTCGTCATCTCGCCGAACCAGACCCTCACCCTCGCCGACATCCCGGTGAAGCAAGGCGGTCTGGCCGGCTCCGTGGGTCAGCTCGTGCAGCGCATCGGCACCGCCGTCGGAACGGCCGTCGCACTGTCGCTGTTCTACTCGACGGTGTACCGCCTCGGTGGTGGATCGACGCCGCGGATCGACGTCTATCACGATGCCTACGCCCTCGGGATGGTCTCGGTCGGCCTGTTCCTCGCGCTCGCCCTCGTGCTGGGCGTCGCCGACCTCGCGTCCCGACGGCGGGCGGCGCGGGCCTGAGTCTGGCGGCTTCCCCGCGGGGCATCGCCGCGATGTCCGACCCTCCTCCTACCCTGGTCGGCATGCGGATCCTCCACACCTCCGACTGGCACATCGGGCGGACCTTCCACGGTCATTCGACGCTCGACGCGCTGCGGGGCGTGCTCGAGGAGCTCACCGCGCAGGTCCGCGAGCACGAGGTCGACGTCGTCGTCGTGGCCGGCGATGTCTTCGACTCGGCCGCACCGGCGGCGGGGTGCTACGCCCTCCTCTCCGACACCCTCCGCGGCATCGCCGACGCCGGTGCTCGCGTCATCGTCACGAGCGGCAACCACGATTCCGCCGCCCGCCTCGGGTTCCAGGCGGGGCTGCTGCGCGAGGGCATCCACGTCCTCACCGACCCGGCCGCGGTGGGCACTCCGATCACGATCGCGGATGCCGACGGGCCGGTGCACTTCTACGGCATCCCCTATCTCGAGCCGGCGCTGCTGCGACACCTGTGGCCCGAGGCCCGGTCACAGGCAGCCGTGATCGATCGCGCGATGGGCCTCGTGCGCGACGACCTGGCGGTGCGCGGCGGGCGGTCGGTCGCGATCGCCCACTGCTTCGCCGCGGGTGTCGAACCGACGCCGCACCTCGAGCGGGACATCCAGCAGGGCGGCCTCGACGTCGTGCCGCTGGCGGCATTCGCGGGTGTCGACTACATGGCTCTGGGGCACATCCACGGTCGCCAGCAGCTGGCCCCCGCCGTGCGCTACGCGGGCGCGCCGCTGCACTACAGCTTCGGCGAGGGCGACAAGCCCCGGGGCTCGTGGCTCGTCGAGCTCGACGCCGACGGCTTCGTCGACGCCCGGTGGCTCGAGCTGCCGGTTCCGCGTCGGGTCGTCACCCTGCGCGGCCCCCTCGCCGACGTTCTGGCCGATCCCGCTCACGAGCAGCACGCTGATGCGTGGGTCTGCGTCGAGTACACCGACACCCTGCCCGAGCGCGATCCGATGCGCCGTCTGCAAGAACGCTTCCCGTTCTGCGCGAAGGTCGTGCACGTACCGGCGGATGCCGCGCCGAGCGACGCGCGCACCTACGTCGACCGCGTGCGCGCCGCGCGCAGCGACGCCGAGCTCGTCGAAGCGTTCCTCGTGCACGTCCGCGAGGGGGCCGGTGCCGACGAGAGCGAGCGCGAGCTGCTGGCCGACGTCCTCGACGAGCGGATCCGCGTGGAGGCGATGGCGTGAAGCTGCATCGCCTGGAGCTGACCGGCTTCGGTCCGTTCCGCGAGAAGCAGACCGTCGACTTCGACGCCTTCGATCGCGACGGCGTCTTCCTCATCTCGGGTCGCACCGGCGCGGGCAAGTCGAGCATCCTCGACGGGGTGAGCTTCGCGCTCTACGGCTCGGTGCCGCGTTACGACAACGGCGAACGGCGCCTCCGCAGCGACCACAGCTTCCTGGGCGACCCCACCGAGGTGCGGCTGGAGTTCACCGTCGGCGGGCAGCGCTGGCGCGTGACCCGAGCGCCGGAGTACGAGCGGCCCGCGAAGCGCGGCGACAAGCTCACGACCGAGATCGCGCGCGCCGAGCTCGAGCAGGACGTCGATGGCGAGTGGGTGGGCCGGGCTGCGAAACCCCGCGAGGTCGCGCTGCTGCTCGACGAGGTGCTGGGCCTGAACGCGCAGCAGTTCCAGCAGGTGATCCTGCTGGCGCAGAACAAGTTCTCACGATTCCTCCTCGCTCGAAACGATGAGCGGCAGCAGCTGCTGCGCACGCTGTTCGGCACAAAGCGCTTCGAGCAGTACAAGGACGATCTCGAGGAGCGTCGGCGCTCCGCGCAGCGCGAGCTCGACGCCGCGGGTGATCAGGTGCGTACGCTTCTCGAGCTCGCCGAAGCGGCCATGACGCAGCAGAGCGGCGCCATCGGCGATGACGGGGCGACGGACGAGGCGGCGCCGCTCGACCTCGCCGGCCGACGCGATGTCGTCGAACGAGCACGCCGTCGTGCCGATTACCGCGTGGAACAGGCCGACGAGCTCCGCCAGCAGGCGGAGTCGCGGCAGACCGCTCTCGCGGCGACCTATGCCGAGCTCGTCGAGCGGGTGCGGGTGCTCGACGATCTCGCCGCAGCGCGCCGGCGCCTGGCCGACCTCGACGCGGTCGCCGACGAGGTGGCTGCGGGTGAACGCCGACTCGAGCGTGCGCGTGCCGCCGAAGCGCTCCGCGCGACGCTCGAGCAGGCCGACCGGTCCGACGAAGCGGCGGGGGAGGCCCGCATCGCGGTGGAGCGCGCCGAGAGGCGCTGGACGGAGGCGGGCGGACGCGTCGACGACGACATCGCCGCTCTCGTCGAGGCCCTCACAGGCGACATCGCCCGCTGGACGGACGCGCTCGAGCGCGAGCACGAGCTGACGCACGCCCTCGAGGATCGAGACGCGACCGCGGGCGAGATCGCCCTCCTCGAGGAGCAGGCGACGCTGCTCGACGCACAGCACGCGCTCCTGCCCGCGGAGCGCGAACGGCTCTCGACCGAGCTCGCGGCGGCGACCCTCGCGGCGACGCGCGGCGACGAGCAGCGTGTCCGGGTCGACGAACTCGCTGCTCAGGCCGAGGCGGCCGGTGAGGCGGAACGTCTCGCGGGTGAGCTCCGCGAGGCCGAGGAAGCCTATCTGCGCACGAGTGATGTCGCGGAGGCGGCGGCTGCCGCCGTCACCGACCTGCTGCGGCGACGAGTGGCCGGTCGGGCGGGAGAACTCGCCGCCGAGCTGTCCGACGGCGCGGCCTGCCCGGTCTGCGGGGCGCTCGAGCACCCGCATCCCGCGCCCCCGGCGCCCGACGGTGTGACGGACGACGATCTGGCCGACGCGGAGTCGGCGCGCGATGCCGCCGCGGCCGAGGCGCGCGGCGCGGGAGAGCGCGCCGCGCTGCTGCGCGCGGACCACGCCGCTGCGACGGCACGTGCGGGCGGTCGCGGGAGCGATGAGCTCGCAGGCATGCTCGCTCGGGCCCGGGACGAGCTGACATCCGCCGAACGCGCCGCAGAGCGTGTCGCCGACCTCACCGAGAAGCGCGACGTGCTCGACCGTCTCGACGCCGAGGCGGCCGAGGAGCGCTCGCGCCTGTCGGCCGTGCTGGCCGATGCGCGCGAGCGCTCGGCTGTGGCCACCACGACCCTCGCCCGCCTGGAGCGCGACGTGGCCGACGCGCGGGGGCCGTTCGCGACGGTCGCCGAGCGCATCGCGGCGGCGACCGAGCGGCGCGACCTCGCGCGAGCGGTGATCGAGGGCCGGCGGGCGCTCGCCCACAGCGAGGCGACCGCGGCCGGTGCCGCGAACGACCGCGCGCAGCGCATCGAGGCATCGGTGTTCGCCGACGTCGGCGAGGTGCGCGAGGCGCTGCTCCCCGAATCCGAGCGGACCTCCCTCACGCGGCGCGTCGCCGAGCACGCCGCCGACGTCGCGGCCACGCGCGCCCGCCTGCTCGAGCTCGAGCTCGCCGCCGCGGGGCTGCCCGACGAGCGGCCCGATCTCGACGCTGCGGCCGAAGCGGTCGCCGCCGGAGACCGCGCCCGCAGCGAGGCGATCGCCGCGCACCGCGACGCCATCAACGCCGCCGAGACGATGAGCGATCTCCTCCGGCGCATCGACGACGCGTTCGTCGCGGTGTCCGGTCTCGCCGAGCGGACGGCGACCGTGACCCGGCTCGCCGACACCGTCGCCGGCCGTGCGCCCAACACCCGCAAGATGGATCTCGAGACCTTCGTGCTCGCCGCCGAACTCGAAGAGATCGTCGCCGCCGCCAACCTGCGGCTGCGCGACATGTCGTCGGGCCGGTACACCCTCCACCACAGCGATGCGCTGCAGGCTCGTGGTGCAGCCTCCGGCCTCGGGCTCGAGGTGCTCGACGCGCACACCGGCCGCCTCCGCTCGCCGCAGTCGCTGTCGGGAGGAGAGACCTTCCTCGCCTCCCTCGCCCTCGCGCTCGGTCTCGCCGAGGTCGTCACGGGTCGTGCCGGCGGCATCCGCCTCGACACGCTCTTCGTCGACGAGGGATTCGGGTCGCTCGATCCCGAGACCCTCGAGCTCGCGATGCGCACCCTCGACGAGCTGCGCGCGGGCGGCCGCACCGTCGGCGTCATCAGTCACGTCGAGGGCATGAAGGAGCAGCTCGCCGCGCAGATCGTCGTCGAGGCGACGCGTGAGGGCCCGAGCATCATTCGACAGGAGGCGCTCAGTGAGCGCGACTAGGCTGGCGCCGTGAGGACTTTCTGGACCGTCGTCGGAGTGATCGCCGCGATCTTCGTGGCGTGGGTGATCGTCGACATCGTGCTGCGCCTGGCCGTGTTCGCGGTCAAGCTCGGGCTCGTCGCGGTCGTCGCCCTCGTCGTGTTCCTGCTGCTGCGTCGGCTGTTCGCGCGCAGCAGTGATCAGACGCCGTAGTCGGCCCGGATCCGCTCGTACAGGGCGCGACTGCACGCCGCGACGGCGTCGTCCCACCCGGTTGTCGCGCCGTCCTGGGCGTCGTCCGACACCGCTTTGAGCACCCGGATGGGGATGCCGAAGCGCTGGGCGACCCAGATGTAGACGTAGGTCTCCATGTCGACCAGTTGCGCGCCCAGCGACTGGATCAGGGCGACCGCCTCGGCGTCGTCGACGAAGACGTCGCCCGTCGCGATGCGCACCCCGGCACCGCCGGCTTCGACGCGCTCGGGCATCGACAGATGCCGGCCACGAACCCCCGCCAGGTCGAACACGTCGTGCTGGACGGCGTCGCCGACCTCGTAGATGCCGGGGCCGAGAGCGCCGGCCACCGCTCCCGCGGTCCCGACGACCACGATCTCGTCGTACGTGGTGCGGTCGAGCGCGCGGGTCAGCTCATGTGCGGCGAGCAGCTTGCCGGGGCCCGTGAGCAGGATGTCGAACCCCGGGATGTCGGCGGGGAAGCCGATCAGCTCATCGCGGTGCGCGACGACCAAGAGCCGTCGCACGGTCACGCACCGCCCCGGGCGAGGATGCCGAGGATGCCGGAGATCAGCAGGTAGGCGCCGATGCCGCCCACCACGACCCAGATCGCGATGCGGGCGGAGGACGGCCGCTTGTCGTCGCCGTTGTCGAGGCTCATCCCGCCAGCCTAAGCGAGGTCGCGTCGGCGGATCGCGCGGGCGGCCCGGGAACCGGATTGACCCGGTCGCCCGCCCTGGTGCGAGCACGTGCGGTCGCTAGACTCGACCTGAGGTCAGACCATCCAGAGGCGGGAGCGACGGAATGAAGACGGTACTTCTCGATACGCCCGCGGGGATCACCGCACGGCTCGGGTGGGATCCCGCCATCACGGTGCACCACCGGCGGCGGATGATCGCGCGTGAGCTCGTCGCTCAGGCTCTCGGCTGCGACGAGAAGGATGTCCGCATCGAACGTGAGGCTCCTCGCGGCTTCGGCTATCACACGCGCCTCATCGCATCGCGCGACGGCGTCGAGGTGCCGCTGGCGATCACGACGGCGAGCTTCCGTGCGGCGACGGTCGTCGCGGTCAGCGATCCGGGGCTGCCGGTCGGCATCGACATCCGCGACGCGCATCCCGAACCCGCCGACCTCGCCCGGATGCGCAAGCACTCCCGGCTCTTCGCCGGGGCCGACACCCTCGACCTCGTCGACCACTGGGTTCACGTGCAGGCGGTGCTGGAGGCCGACGGCCGCGGTGTCCGTGTCGCACCGGAACAGGTCCGGCTCGACCCGGGCCGCCACCGCGGCTGGATTCCCGACCGCAACATGAAGTACACCCTCGTCGACATCTCGCGCGACGGGTGGCTCATCACCCTGGCCTACGGCACTCTGCCGACCGCCTGACCGGGCCGTCCCGGTCGCCGACGCGTCAGTCGACGAGGTCGGGCAGCGCCCGCCGGAGCTCCGCGAGCCACGCCTCGGGGTTGCCGTCCGACGGTGCACGCCAATCGCCCCGGGGCGACAGCGACCCCGCCGCGGCCACCTTGGGGCCGTTGGGGATCGCGCTGCGCTTGAACTGCGCGAAGCCGAAGAACCGCTTGATGAACACCTGCAGCCAGTGCGTGATCTCGGCGAGGTCGTACGCGTAGCGGCTGTCGCGCGGGAAGCCGACCGGCCAGTCGCCGGCGTCGGCATCCGACCAGGCGTGCTGGGCGAGGAAGGCGATCTTCGACGGGCGGAACCCGTAGCGCAGGACATGGTGCAGCGCGAAGTCGTGGAGGGCGTAGGGGCCGATCGTCGACTCCGTGGACTGCACCTTGCCGTCTTCGCCCGCGGGCACGAGCTCGGGGCTGATCTCGGTGTCGAGAACCGACTGCAGTACCGCCACGGCCTCGTCGGTCAGGTCGGTTCCCGTCCCCTCCCGGTGCGCGATAACCCAGCGGATGAGGTGCTGCATGAGCGTCTTGGGCACACCGACGTTCACGGCGTAGTGGCTCATGTGGTCGCCGACGCCGTAGGTGGCCCAGCCGAGCGCGAGCTCGGAGAGGTCGGAGGTGCCGATGACGATGCCGTTCAGGCGGTTGGCGAGCCGGAACAGGAAGTCGGTCCGCACACCGGCCTGGACGTTCTCGAACGTCACGTCGTACACGGGCTCGCCGGAGGCGTAGGGGTGTCCGATACCGCGCAGGAGCTCGTTCGCGGCGGGGCGGATGTCGATCGTCTCGATCGTCGCGCCGATCGCCTCGGCGAGCGCGACGGCATTGGACTTCGTGTGGTCGCTCGTCGCGAAGCCGGGCATCGTGTAGGCGAGGATGTCGCTGCGCGGCCGGCCCATGCGGTCCATCGCGCGGGCGACGACGAGCAGGGCATGAGTGGAGTCGAGCCCGCCGGACACGCCGATCACGGGGCGGGGCCCGCCGATGGCCCGCATCCGCTGCTCGAGGCCGGAGACCTGGATGTTGAACGCCTCGTAGCAGTCCTGGTCGAGGCGCGCCGGGTCGTCCGGCACGAACGGGAAGCGGTCGAGCGTGCGCCGCAGCCCGATGTCCTCGGCGGGCGGGTGCAGGAACGTCTCGACGGTGAGGAAGTCGGTCGCCGTCGTGCGGCGGTTGTCGTCGAACGTGCCCTGGCGGTACCGGTCCTGGCGCACCCGGTCGAGGTCGACGTCGGCCACGCTGCGGCGCGGCCCGTCGGGGAAGCGCTCGGTCTCGGCGAGGAGCGAGCCGCCCTCGTAGATCATGGTCTGCCCGTCCCACGAGACGTCGTTGGTCGATTCGCCGAGACCTGCCGCCGCGTAGGCGTAGACGGCGAGGCATCGCAGCGACTGCGACTGCACGAGCGTGCGGCGGTCGTCGGCCCGGCCGATCGTGATGGGGGAGCCCGACAGGTTGACGAGCACCGTCGCCCCTGCGAGAGCCGCGCGCGACGAGGGCGGCACCGGAACCCACATGTCCTCGCACACCTCGGCGTGCAGGACGAGGCCGGGGACGTCGCGGACGTCGAAGAGGAGGTTCGTTCCGAACACGGTCTCGTGCGAGCCGATGCGGATGCCCTCGCCGTCCCACTCCTCGCCGGCGGCGTACCAGCGGCGCTCGTAGAACTCGCGGTAGGTGGGCAGGTGGGCCTTGGGGGCGACACCGAGGATCTCGCCGCGATGGATGACGACGGCGCAGTTGTACAGGCGGCTGCGGTGGCGGAGCGGGGCACCGACCACCAGCACCGGCATGAGATCGACGGATGCCGCGACGATGCGCTCGATCGCCGCGTCGACGGCATCCAGGACCGCGTCCTGCAGGACGAGGTCGTCGATCGCGTAGCCGGTGAGACACAGCTCGGGGAACACCGCGACCGCGACGGAGTCGGCGTCGCACGCGTGCGCCTCGGCGATGACGGCTTCGGCGTTGGCGGCGGGATCGGCGATGGACACCGGAATGGTGCAGGCGGCGATCCGCGCGAAGCCGTGGGCGTACGCGCTGGCGAAGGGGAGCGACTCGTTCACCCTCCTCAGTCTGGCACCGGCGTCGGCGGTGTCGCACCCCGCGGTTAGGGTCATTGAACGGAAGGGGATCATGCGATACATCGAGGACGAAGGCCGGATCGTCTGGAGCGCGAGCGACCTCAAGGCCGCGGCCGAGTGCGAGTTCGCGTGGCTGCGCGCGATCGACGCCAAGCTCGGACGCGTCGCCGCCGTCGACGAGCCCGACGACCCGACGCTCGAACGGGCCGGCCGTCTGGGCGACCGGCACGAAGAACGTCAGCTCGCGGCGTACCGCGCCGAGTTCGGTGATCGTGTCACCGAGATCCCCGAGACGCGGTCATCGGATGCCGCGGGCCTGGCGCGGGCGGTCGCGCTCACGCGCGAGGCTCTCGCATCGGATGCGCGGGTGATCTACCAGGCCGCGTTCGCCGATACCGACTTCGTCGGGTTCGCCGACTTTTTGCTGCGCGACGAGGACGACCGGTGGGTCGTGCAGGACACCAAGCTCGCCCGTCACGCCCGGGTCACCGCGCTGATGCAGCTCGAAGCGTATGCCGTCCAGCTCGATCGCGAGGGTGCGCGCGTGGCCGATCACGTCGAGCTGCTGCTCGGCGACGGCACGGTGTCGCGGCATGCCCGGGCCGACATCGCGCCCGTGTTCGCCCTGCGCCGCGAGCGCCTGCGCTCCCTCATCGCCGATCGTGATGTCGCCGCAGGTGCGGCGGGGGAGGCCATCGCGTGGGGCGACGACCGCGGAGATCTGCGGATCGCGGCCTGCGGACGCTGCGCGACGTGCGACCTCGAGGTCGTCGCTGCGCGCGACCTGCTGCTCGTCGCCGGGATGCGGCCGATCCAGCGCGAGCGGCTGCGGGCCTCCGGCGTCACCACGATCGACGAGCTCGCGGCAGCGCGCGAGGCGCCGGGCCGGATGTCGTGGGACACGTTCACGGGGCTCCGCACCCAGGCGCGGCTGCAGCTCGAGAGTCCCGCGGGCGGCGTCACGGCCACGCTCCAGGGTGATACCGAGGACGGCCCGAGCGCTGCGCCCCTGCCGACCTATGAGGTCGTCTTCCCGCGGGCACTCGGCGCGCTTCCCCGGCCAGACCTCGGCGACCTGTTCTTCGATTTCGAGGGAGACCCGCTCTACACCGAGGGCGCGGGTCGCCACTGGGGCATCGACTACCTGTTCGGGTGGGTCGACCTGCGCGAGCAGTACTCCGCGCTGTGGGCCCACACGTTCGACGAGGAGAAGGCGGCGTTCCAGACCTTCCTCGAGTTCGTCGCCGTGCAGCGGGCCGCCCACCCCGCGATGCACATCTATCACTACGCGCCGTACGAGCCGACGCATCTCCTCGCGATGGCCGCGCGCTACGGCGTCGGCGAAGCGGAGGTCGACCGACTCCTGCGCGACGGTGTCTTCGTCGACCTGTACCCGATCGTCCGCCGGGCGCTTCGGGTGGGCTCGCGCTCGTACTCGATCAAGAAGCTCGAGCCGCTCTACATGGGCGCCGAGGTCCGCACGAGCGACGTCCAGAAGGGCGACGACTCGATCGTCCGGTACGTCGAGGCGCGTGCGCTCGCCGAGGCGGGTGACGCAGACGGCGCCGCCGCGATCCTCGCCGACCTCGCCGACTACAACCGCTACGACTGCGTGTCGACGCGGCGGCTGCGCGACTGGCTCGTCGACCGGGCGCGCGAGGCGCAGCTCCGCCCGTCGGCCGACGTCGAGCCCGAAGAGCGCGCTTACGAGCCGTCGCCGCGGGCGACGGCGCTCTCACGGCTCGCGGATGCCGCTGCCACCGACGACCCCGCCGGTGCGGAGGCTCCGGCAGTCGTTGCGCTCCGGCTCGGGGCAGCGGCGATCGACTACTACCCGCGCGAGGCGAAGTCGTTCTGGGCCACGCACTTCCTCCGTCTGCGCGAACCGCTCTCGATGTGGGAAGACACCCGTGACGTCGTCGCCGTCGCGTCGGAGCGCAGCCGGGTGCTCGAGGACTGGCATCGCCCCGAGGGTGCCCGGACCGACCGGCGCATCCTCGAGCTTCGCGGCGAGGTCGCGCCGGGCACGCGGCTGAGCGTCGATTCGTCGCCCTTCGCGATCTACGAGTCGCCCGCGCCGTTCCCGACCGAACCGCGGCCGCGCTTCATCCACGCCGACCGGCGCGTTCGGGTCGTCGAGGTGCTCGATGACGGCGCGATCGTCGAGGAGCTCGCCGCGGGGGCCTACATGTGGTCCGAGCTGCCGATCGCGCTGACCCCCGCGGCGCCGCCGCCCGCGGGCAGCCAGCAGGCGGCGATCGACGCGTGGGCAGACGGGGTGATCCATACCGCGCCCGAGCTTCCCGCCGATCCCGCAACCGACCTGCTGCTGCGCCGCCCGCCGCGAACGTTCTCCGGCGGTTTACCGGGCGACGGGTCCGACCCCGTCGCGGACATCTCGCGCGCCATCCTCGACCTCGACCGCAGCTATCTCGCCGTCCAGGGCCCTCCCGGAACGGGCAAGACCTATGTGGGGTCGCACGTCGTGGCGCGTCTGGTCAGCGAGCGCGGATTCCGCGTCGGTGTCGTCGCGCAGTCGCACGCCGTCGTCGAGAACATGCTCGATCGCATCGCGGCGGCGGGCGTGCCCCGCGAGAAGATCGCCAAGGCGGTGAAGGGCGAGCCGAGCGGTGACGAGGCCTTCACCGTCATCCCGAAGAACGGGGTCGCCGAATTCACCGCGACCCGTCCCGACGGCTACGTCATCGGCGGCACCGCGTGGGATCTCACTCACGCGGGCCGCATCCCGCGCGGCAGCCTCGACCTGCTCGTGATCGACGAGGCCGGTCAGTTCTCGCTCGCCTCGACGATCGCGGTGTCCGTCGCGGCATCACGGCTCCTCCTGCTGGGCGACCCGCAGCAGCTGCCGCAGGTCAGCCAGGGCACACACCCCGAGCCGGTCGACACATCCGCTCTCGGCTGGATCATGGACGGCGCTCACGTCATTCCCGCCGACCGCGGGTTCTTCCTGGCCGAGACCCGGCGCATGCGGCCGGAGGTCGCCGAGCCGGTCTCGGTGCTGGCCTATGACGGACGTCTCGCCGCGCACGTCTCGACCGCGGACCGGGTGCTCGAGGGCGTAGCCCCGGGCGTCGTGCCCGTACCGGTCGCGCATCGGCGCAATGCGACCGCCTCGCCCGAGGAGGCGGAGGCCGTCGTGCGCCTGGTCGCCGATCTCCTCGGCCGCACGTGGCTGCCCGATCCGACGGCCGCGCCGCGTCCGCTCGACCAGCGCGACATCATTGTGGTCACCCCCTACAACGCCCAGCAGGTGCTCGTAGAAGAAGCGCTCGCCGCAGCGGGCTACACCGAGGTACCGGTGGGAACGGTCGACCGCTTCCAGGGCCAGGAGGCCGCCGTGGCGATCGTGTCGCTCGCGGCATCCTCGGGACGCGACGCACCGCGAGGGCTGGAGTTCCTGCTGCTGCAGAATCGCCTCAACGTCGCCGTCTCACGAGCGCAGCACACGGCGTACATCGTCTACGGCACCGGCATCCTCGACGATCTGCCGCGCACGCCCGAGGGGGTCGCGCGGATGAGCGCGTTCGCTCGCCTCGTCGGGGCGGTCTGAAGCGCGCGGCTCGCGGGTCAGTCGACGGTGCCGTAGAGGCGGTCGCCGGCGTCGCCGAGCCCGGGCACGATGTAGCCGCGCTCGTCGAGACGCTCGTCGAGCGAGCCCAGGACGAGGGTCACGTCGCGGTCGCCGACCTGCTTCTCGATGGCGGCGAGCCCCTCGGGAGCGCCGAGGATGCAGATCGCGGTGACGTCCTGCGCACCGCGCTTGAAGATGAAGTCGATCGCGGCGCCGAGCGACCCGCCCGTGGCGAGCATCGGGTCGAGCACGAAGCACTGGCGGTCGCTGAGGTCGTCGGGCAGGCGCTCGGCGTACGTGGTGGGCTCGAACGTCACCTCGTTGCGCGCCATCCCGAGGAAGCCCACCTCGGCGGTCGGGAGGAGCTTGGTCATGCCCTCGAGCATGCCCAGCCCGGCGCGCAGGATCGGCACGACGAGGGGACGCGGCTTGGCGATCGCGAGGCCCGTCGTCCGGGTGACCGGGGTCTCGATCTCGACCTGCTCGGTGCGGACGTTCCGGGTGGCCTCGTACGCGAGCAGGGTGACGAGCTCTTCGGTGAGCTGGCGGAACACCGGCGAGGTGGTGTTCTTGTCGCGCAGGACCGAGAGCTTGTGGGTGATGAGGGGGTGGTCGGCGACGTGAACACGCATGTGATGATCCTACGCGGACGGTCCGCATCTCCTCGGCTCTACGCTGGTGCCGTGACCCTGACGGCATCCGCTGACGACATCCGCAGCATGACGCTGGCCCTCCAGCTCGCGGAAGCGGCTGCCGCAGCCGGCGACATCCCCGTGGGTGCGGTCGTGACCGATGCCGCGGGCGCGGTGATCGGCGAGGGACGGAACCTCCGCGAGGCGACCGGCGACCCGACGGCTCACGCCGAGGTGGTCGCGCTGCGCGCCGCGGCGGCCGCGACCGGGTCGTGGAACCTGGCCGGCTGCACCCTCACCGTGACGCTCGAGCCCTGCGTCATGTGTGCGGGCGCGATGCTGCAGGCGCACGTCTCGCGACTCGTCTTCGGCGCGTGGGACGACAAAGCCGGAGCCGCCGGTTCGCAGTACGACCTCGTGCGCGACCGCCGGCTTCCCGTGCGCGCGGAGGTCGTCGCCGGGGTGCGGTCCGCGGACTCGTCGGCGCTGCTGCGCACGTTCTTCGCGCAGCAGCGGTGAGGTCGGCTGCGACTGCGACGGCGCCAGGGCCGGTCAGTCCCAGGAGCTGAGGATGATCGCCTCGGTCGGGGGAGCCGGTGAGATGGGCGTGCCGAGGTAGCCCATCGTCGAGAGGATCGCGGTGCGGACCTTGCCCGGGCGTTCGAGGTGCACGGCGTGCCCGACGCCTTCGATGACGACCTCGGTCACCTGACCGCCCGCCTCGCGGTACCGCTCGAAGACGGCGCGCGTCTGCGCGACCATCTGCTGAGCCGGCGCGGCTTCCACACCCGGCCAACCCGGGATCGCGCCGATCTCACCGAGGTGACCGCTGTCGGCGAACGAGCCGTCCGCGACGATGACGTCCGCACCGCCGCGCACCCACAGGATCGGAGGCGCGTCGTAGCCCGCCGCGAGGTCGACGATCGCCGAGACGTCGAAGTGCCCCGGTGCGAGGGCGTTCTGCGTGCCGAGCCCACCTGCGGCGAAGCCCGGCCAGTTCTGGCTCGGGACGCTGTCGCCGGGGTAGTTCCCCTCGGCCGTCGACGTCGTGAGCATCGCCTCGACCCACGTGTCTTCGTTGTCGGACTCGTAGTCGGGCGAGACGAACGACGTGCGGAAGAACGAACGGGCGGTGCCCTCGTCGTCGCCGGCGTCGCGAGCGGTGAGACGGTCGACGAGTGTCGGGCTGATCGTGCCTGCACCGCACCCGGCGTCGTCGTCGGTCAGGCGCGTGCCGTCGAGCCGCGTGCCGCCGAAGCCGTAGGGCGAGACGGGTGAGAGCAGGCTGAGCGAGAGCACCCGGTGATCGAGGGCGTACTGCATCGCGACCGCGGCTCCCAGGCCCCAGCCCACGAGGTGCACGGCGTCGAGGCCCAGAGCCTCGAGCGTCGCCCGCACATCGTCGGAGAAGTCGCGGACGCCGCGCGTCGCGTCGACCGGGAGCCGTTCGGTGTCACCGAAGCCGCGGAGGTCGATGGCGATCGGGCGAACGTCGCTCGGCAGGTCTTCGATGATCTCCTGCCAGAACAGGCTCGACCCGGGAGCCGTGTGAAGCAGCACGAGCGTGCGGTCGGCCGGGGTCTCGGGGTCGTCTGCGGCGCGTTCGAGGATGTTCACCGCCAGGCGCGACGTCTCGATGGTGCGTGGCGTGATGCCGTCGAAGAGGGGCATGGCGGGATCCTTCGCTCTGCTCTGCGCGGCGAGCGCCTCCGCGCCCGCGGACGCTTCGACTCTACCTCGCGCCCGTTCCCTCCGCTGGGAAACGGCCGGACTTAAGATGGCCGCATGCCCGACGTCGTCGCCCTGCCCCCGATCGCCATCCTCGGAGCCGGTTCGATGGGGGGTGCGGTGCTCTCGGGCCTGGTGGCCTCCGGCGCCGCCGCCGGAGGAGTGACCGTCACCAACCGCACCGCCGAGAAGGCTGCCGCCCTCGCCGACCTGCCGGGAGTGACGAGCGTCGCGCTCGCAAACACACCCACGGGCAACACGGATGCCGCGGCCGCGGCCGATGTGGTCCTGATCGGCGTCAAGCCCGCGATGGTGCCCGACCTGCTGCGCGAGATCGCGCCGGTGCTGCGCCCGGGGGCGGTGGTGGTGAGCCTCGCCGCGGGCGTCACGATCGACACGTTCGCCGGCATCCTGGGGTCGGACGTCGCGGTCATCCGATCGATGCCCAACACCCCCGCCGTCGTCGGGAAGGCCGTCACGGGACTGGCCGCCGGCCCCGCGGCATCCGATGCGCACCGGGCGACCGTGCGCGCGCTCTTCGAGACGTGCGGCGTCGTCGTCGAGGTGCCGGAGGAGCAGATCGACGCCCTGTCGACGATCTCAGGCTCGGGCCCCGCCTACGTCTTCCTGCTGATCGAGGAACTCACGCGGGCTGCGGTGGGCAAGGGCTTCGCCGAGGCGGAGGCGCGGGTGATGGCCGAGCAGACGTTCATCGGTGCGGCCGCCCTGCTCGACGCCTCGGGGGAGGACCCGGCCGAGCTGCGGCGGCGCGTCACGAGCCCGAAGGGCACCACCGAGCGGGCGATCGCCGTGCTGCAGGAGGCCCGCCTCGACGACGTCTTCGCTCGCGCGACCGACGCCGCGCTCGCACGCGCCCGCGAGCTCGCCGCCGGAGCCTGACCCCGACCCCCGGCCCCCCGGAGCGCCATCCGAGGTCTCACTTGGGCCGGGTATGCGGCCCGCATAACCGGCCGAATGGGGACCTCGACGCGGGGGTGCCGGGTCAGCGGTCGAGCGAGGCGAAGCGCTCGATGTCGGAGTTCGTGCCCGAGACGATGATGAGGTCGTGATTGGTGACGACCGTGTTCGCCTCGGCGTAGCGGAACGGCTTGCCGGGGCTCTTCACGCCGACGACCGTGACGCGGTACTTCGTTCGCACGCCGGACTCGTTGAGGCCGACGCCGCGGATGAACTTCGGCGGGTACATCTTCGCCAGCACGAAGTCGTCGTCGAAGCGGATGAAGTCGAGCATGCGCCCGCTGACGAGGTGCGCGACGCGCTCGCCGGCCTCGCGCTCGGGATACACGACGTGGTTGGCGCCGACGCGGGCGAGGATCTTGCCGTGCGACTGCGACACGGCCTTCGCCCAGATCTGCGGCACCTTCAGATCGACGAGGTTCGCGGTGATGAGCACGGACGCCTCGATCGACGAGCCGACCGCCACGACGGCGACCTGGAAGTCCTGCGCCCCGATCTGCTTGAGCGCGTCGAGGTTGCGGGCGTCGGTCTGCACGGCGTGCGTGACGCGCTCCGACCACTTCTGGACGAGCTCGAGGTTGTCGTCGATCGCGAGCACCTCGCGGTCGAGGCGGTCGAGCTCGCCCGCGCAGGCGGCGCCGAAACGGCCCAGCCCGATGACCAGGACGGGAGCGTCGCTTCGTATCTGCTCAACCAACGATCGGCCTTTCGACGGGCAGGGCGTACAACTGCGAACGGGATGCCGCGGCCACCGCTGCAGCGAGAGTCACTGTACCAACGCGTCCCATGAACATGACGAGGGCCATGACGTACACCGCCGGGTCGGGCAGTTCGGCCGTCAAGCCTGTCGACAGCCCGACGGTCGCGAAGCCGGAGATCACGTCGAACAGCACTTCGTCGACGGGAGCTTTCGTGATCTGGGCGATCGTGACGGTGCCGATCGCGACGATCGTGGCGCTCCACGCGACGACCGAGAGGGCGACGCGCTGGACGTCGCTGGGGATGCGGCGGCGGAACACCTGCACCGACGGGCGTCCCTTCGCCTCGGACCACACGGCGAGGGCGAGCACGGCGAGGGTCGTGACCTTGATGCCGCCGGCGGTCGAGGCCGAGCCGCCGCCGACGAACATGAGCATCGATCCGACGATGAGCGACGAGCCGTGCATCTCGCCGATGTCGATGATGGAGAAGCCCCCCGACCGGGTCATCGCCGAGATGAAGAAGGCCTGGAACGTGGTGTCCCACGCCTCCATCGACCCGAAGGTCGCCGGGTTGTCGTACTCGAGGAGCAGGAAGACTCCGGCGCCCGTGAAGAACAGGATGATCGTCGTGATGATTGTGAGCTTGGCGTGCAGCGACCACGCGCGCACGTGCCACTGGTGGCGCCAGAGCGTGAAGATCACGGGGAAGCCGATGGAGCCCAGGAACACCCCGGCCATGAGCACCGTGAGCATGACGTAGTCCTGCGCGAACGGCTGCAGACCCTCCGCGTTCGGCGAGAAGCCGGTGTTGGTGAAGGCCATCGCCGCGTAGTACGGCGCCTCCCACAGTGCGGTGAGCGGGTCGACGCCGCCGAAAAGCAGCGAGGGGTACAGCAGGATCGCCAGGCCCGCCTCGATGACGAGCGTCGACAGCGCGACGGTGCGCAGCAGCAAGCCGACCTCGCCGAGGCGGACGGCTTGACCTTCGTTGACGGGACCGCCGTGTGCGCGCATCGGATTGCTGTCGCCGGCGGCGATGAGCTTCGCGCGCAGGCCGAGGCGCTTGGAGATCACGAGTCCCAGGATCGACGCGAGGGTCAGCACGCCGAGCGCGCCGACGTTGACGCCGATGTAGATGAGGACGTGGCCGAACGGCGACCAGTGCGTGGCCATGTCGACGGTCGCGAGCCCCGCGACGCAGATCGTCGACACCGCGGTGAACAGCGCGTCGGCGAACGGCGTGGCCCGGCCCGATGCGGATGCCGCCGGCAGGGAGAACAGCGTCGTGAAGACGAGGATCAGCGTCGAGAAGATCAGAACCGCGAACCGTGACGGGGAGGCGGTCGCGAGATCACGACCGGCATCCCACGCGCTGCGCCCGAAGCCGCGGAGGCGGCTGAGGATGACCGCGCCGACGGACCTGTCCGCCATGCGTGTTCCTCCCCACGATCGCAGCTGTTGCTCCCGGCGCCGCGGTAGGTCGGTGCCGATGTCATGGTACTCGGGCGTGCGCGCCGACTAACCTGATGGCATGGCGGACATCTTCGACGTGATCGCCGACGGTACCCGTCGGGACATCCTGAGGCTCTTGCTCGATCGGGACTCCGATCCGCGCTCGTCCGGGACGAGCGTCTCGCAGATCGTGAGCGAGCTCGGCGTGAGCCAGCCGACGATCTCGAAGCACCTGAAGGTGCTGCGCGGGGCCGAGCTCGTCACCGTGCGGGAGGAGGGGCAGCACCGCTACTACAGCCTGTCTCCCGAGCCGCTCGATGTCGTCGACGACTGGCTCGTCCCCTTCCTCTCGTCCGAGGCCTACGACGCCGAGCCCGTCGCCGCGCTGCCCGAGCAGGCGGTCGCTGCGGCCGAGCTGGTCGGCCGGGCTGCGGCATCCGCGAAGCACGCCGTCACGAGCGTGTTCGGCAAGCGGTCCGGACGCTGAGCCCAGAGCCCTCGCTTCGGCGGAGCAACAGGCGTCACTCCGGTTTACACGCGTCGCGCCCGACCCCTAGAGTGTTCGCATCCGGGGAAAGGGATGACGATGGCCGAGCTGCCCGATGTGCGCTTCCTCACTGTCGCGGAGGTGGCCGAGATCATGCGGGTGTCGAAGATGACGGTGTATCGCCTCGTGCATTCCGGCGAGCTGCCCGCCGTGCGCTTCGGCCGCAGCTATCGCGTCCCCGAGTCGGCGGTGCGCGACGTCGTGCAACGGCCGATCGCCGACGTCGGCTAGACTGATCCGAGGCATTTTTCGCGAGGTGCCTGTTCCCGGACGCAGACGAGATGCGTCCAGACCCTGACATAGTGAGGTTTTCCGTGGGTTCTGTCATCAAGAAGCGCCGCAAGCGCATGGCGAAGAAGAAGCACCGCAAGCTGCTTCGCAAGACTCGCCACCAGCGCCGCAACAAGAAGTAAGTCGCGGCGACGTCACTGAGCGCCCCGTTCGGCTCCGGCCGAGGGGCGCTTCGTGCTTTCCGGATGCGGCCGCCCCGCCGCGCCGCGGCCTAGGCTGAACGTGGAGGAACGAGCATGAAATCCATCACCATCGACGAGCTCCGCGCGGGCCGCGACATCCCCCTCATCGACGTGCGCGAGGATCACGAGTTCGCCGCGGGACGTGTTCCCGGCGCGATCAGCATCCCGATGTCGCAGCTCGGCGACCGCATCGGCGAGCTGCCCGACGGCGCCTTCGACGTCATCTGCCAGGCCGGCGGACGATCGGCGCAGGTCGTCGCCGCCCTCGAGGCGCGCGGCTACGATGCGACGAACGTCACCGGAGGCACCGGCGAATGGGCGTCGCGCGGTTTCGAGCTCGAGCGCTGAGAGCGCCGCGCCACCGATGTCCACGCTGACGCTCATCTCCAAGCCCGGCTGCCACCTCTGCGACGTCGCCCGCGAGATCGTCGACACGGTCGTGGCCGACCTGCCCGGCGACGCTGAGGTCGAGGTCGTCGAGAGGTCGATCTTCGACGACCCGGCGCTCTTCGAGCAGTGGTGGGAGAAGATCCCCGTCGTGTTGATCGACGACCGCCTCCACGCGCACTGGCGTGTTTCCGCCGACCGGCTGCGCGCCGCGCTGACCGACGAAACCCCGACCCCGACCGAGGAGTCCGCATGACCATCCGCCACGTCGTCGCCTGGAAGCTCGCCGCCGAAGACGCCGAGACCCGAGCCGAGCACGCCGCCGAGGTGGCACGCCGCATCCGAGGGCTCGTCGGTGTCGTCCCCTCGATCCGCTCCCTGAGCATCGGCCCGAACAGCGCTTACGCCGATGTGAACGGCGACGTCGCCCTCGTCGCCGACTTCGACGATGTCGCCGGTCTCGAGGAGTACCAGGTGCACCCGGCTCACCAGGAGGTCGCGGCGTTCGTCCGCGGCGTCGTCGCGAGCCGCATCTCGGTCGACTTCGAGGTCTGAGCCGAGCCTCGGCCGCGCGCGGTGGCGCACGCGTCAGTCGCGCCGATCGCGCTCGGCGAGGTCGTCCGTCACGACCACCGGGATCGCATTGGTGAACGTGCTCGCCCGGCGCTCGGCCTCGGCGCTGCCGGTGAAGAGCCCGTCGTTGGTCGGTGTGGGGTCGTGCGTGATGTGGTGGTCGCTGCCGTGGCCCGGGGTCGCGGCATCCGACATCACGATCCGCTGCACCGGAACGGCCTGCGGCATCGTGCGCTGCACCCACGTGACCATCGCCTCGCGCACGAGGCAGCGCAGGTCGAAGAGGGTCGGGGCGTCCTTCGCGGTGACGAGGATGCGCACCCGCACGTAACCGGCGACGGCATCGGTCACCTGCAGCACCGAGGTCCGGCGATCCCAGAGGTCGGTCTTCTCGAGCACGTCGTGCAGGTGGGTGCGCATCGCGGCGGGGGAGACGTTCCAGTCGAGGTCCATCTCGACGGCGCCCAGCAGCTCTGAGCCGCGCCGGGTCCAGTTCTCGAACGGCGTCGTCGTGAAGTAGGTGCACGGGAGGACGAGACGACGGTCGTCCCAGAGGTCGAGGACGACGTAGCTGAGGGTGATCTCGCCGACGCGGCCCCACTCGCCGTCGGCCACCACGACGTCGTCGACCCGCAGAGCATCGCTGAAGACGATCTGAAGGCCCGCGAAGACGTTCGCGAGCACGGACTGCGCGGCAAGGCCCGCGACCACCGACGCGATACCGGCTGAGGCCAGGACGCTCGCCCCGACCGCGCGCACGGAGTCGAACGTGAGCAGCACCGCCCCGATGCCGATCACGATGATGATCGCGACAGCGAGGCGGCGCACGATCAGCATCTGCGTACGGATGCGGCGGGCGACGCGATTGTCGGGCACGTCGATGCGGTAGCGGCCGAGCGCGACGTCGGTGACGACGAGCACGAGGGATGCGAGCAGCCAGGCGCTCGCGGCGATGATGGCGATCGTCAGGATCTGCCCGAGCACCGACCGCCACAGCTCATCGGGGAACGCGGTCTGCACGGCCGCCCACAGCACGATGGCGACGAGCAGCGAACGGAACGGCGTGCGCGAGCGGCGGCCGAGCACCTCGGGCCAGCGCTGCCGTCGTGCGGCGATGCGCAGCGCGACGTGAGCGACCACCGCGATCACCGCCGCGACCGCGAGTCCCACCAGCACGGCGATGCCGAACTCCATCCAGCCGTCCCACATACGTCTTGCTCCTCTCGTCAGCGGAGAAGCCACGATACGGGCGTCGGCCGGCGGCGCCTGAAGGCTTGCCGGGTGTGCGGGGTGGTGTGTTACGGGGCCAGACGCGTGGGGCCGCGGAAGAGGTAGGTGACCTCGCGGATGGACGACTCGCCGAGCAGCAGCATCAGCACGCGCGCGAGGCCCATCCCGAATCCGCCGTGCGGCGGGGCGCCGTACCGGAAGAAGTCGAGGTAGAAGTCGAGGTGCTCGGGATCGAGCCCCTTCTCCTTGGCCTGCTCGATCAGGACGTCGACGCGGTGCTCGCGCTGCGCCCCGGTGGTGATCTCGACGCCGTTGAAGAGCAGGTCGTACGACTTCGTCAGCCCGGTCTCCTCGTCGCGCATGTGGTAGAAGGCGCGGATCTCGGGGTGATAGTCGGTGATGAAGACGAACTGGTGTCCGTACGTCTCGAGCACGTGCGCCGAGATCTGGCGCTCGCCCTCGGGGTCGAGGTCGCCATCGGTGCGCGGGATGTCGTATCCGCGTGCCGCGACGATCTCGCGGGCCTCGGCGAGGGGGATCCGCGGGAACGGGGTCTGGGGAACCTGGACCTCGACGCCGAACAGCTCGGCGATCTCGTCGCCGTGCTTGTCCTTGACGGCCTGGAACGCGAACTGCAGGAGCTCCTCCTGCATCGCGGCGACGTCCTCGTGCGAGTCGATCCAGCTGATCTCGGCGTCGATCGAGGTGAACTCGGTCGCGTGCCGCGAGGTGAAGGACGGGTCGGCGCGGAAGACGTCGCCGATCTCGAAGATCTTCCCGAAGCCCGCGGACTGCGCCATCTGCTTGAAGAACTGCGGGCTCTGAGCGAGATACGCGGTCTTGTCCTCGAAGTAGGGCACCTCGAACAGCTCTGCGGCCGACTCGGATGCCGAGGCCATGAGCTTGGGGGAGTGGATCTCGATGTAGTCGCGCTCGATCCAGTACGTGCGCATGGCGTGCTCGAGCGTCGTCTGCACGCGGAAGATCAGGTTGTTGCGGCGCTGGCGCAGGTCGAGGAATCGCCAGTCCATGCGCTTGTCGAGACCGGAGTCGGCGGCGATGGGCGTCTCGGGGAGGGCCGCGGCAGCGATGTCGAGGGCGCCGATCTTGATCTCGACGCCGCCGAGCTTGACGCGCTCGTCGTGCTTGAGCGCGCCCGTGACCGTGAGGAAGGTGCCGGTCGAGAGGTTCGAGATCAGGTCGGTGAGGGCGAGGGCCGCGGCATCCTGCTCGCTGCCGTCTTCCGCCGGTCGGGTGGCGGGGTTGACCAGCTGCACGGCACCGGTCTCATCGCGGAGGATGACGAACTGCACCTTCTTCTGATCGCGGACGGTCTCGACCCATCCGGACACCGAAACGGGGCCGTCGGGGCGGGCCTGCAGCTGCTGGACGAGAACGCGTTCACTCACGAGGGGAGAGTCTACGCGTCCAGCAATCTCCGACGTCGCGGCCCTAGGCTGTCCGCGGGGCCCGGCCGGGCATCCGATCACCGAGCGCGAAGGCACCCGATGACCGTCATGACCCGCACCGCCTCCGCGCACGCGTCGGCTGCCACCGCCGATGAGGGCGGGTCGTGGCTGACCACGCTCGCCGACTGGACCGTGTCGCTGATGGACACGATCGGGCCGGCCGGCGCTGCGATCGCCGTCGGGATGGACAACCTCTTCCCGCCGATCCCCAGCGAGGTCGTGCTCCCGATGGCCGGGCTGGCGGCGTCGCGGGGGTCGTTCACGCTCGCGGAGGCGATCCTGTGGACCACCTTCGGATCGGTCGCCGGCGCCTTCATCCTGTATCTCCTCGGCCGCTGGCTGGGCGCGGATCGCCTGCGCCGGATCGCCGATCGGATGCCGCTGGTGACCGGCGACGACGTGGTCCGGTCGGTCCACTGGTTCGAGAAGCACGGATCGATCGCGGTGTTCTTCGGCCGGATGGTGCCGCTGTTCCGGAGCCTCATCTCGATTCCGGCCGGCGTCGCGCGGATGCACTGGTGGAAGTTCGGCCTGCTCACGACGGCGGGCAGTCTCATCTGGAACTCCATCTTCGTGATGGCGGGCTTCCTCCTCGGCGAGAACTGGCACATCGTCGAGCAGTACGCCGAGATCTTCCAGACGATCGTGATCATCGTCGTCGCGGTGCTCGTCGTCTGGTTCATCGTCTCCCGTGTGCGCGAGCTGCGGCGAGGCCGCTCCTCGGGCCCGGGCACGGCACCCGAGCGCTCAGGGTCCGCATAGGAGCCGCCGCCGTAGACTGGAGACCGTGCCCGCAGCCCGTCTCCATCTCGTGCGCCACGGTGAGGTCCACAACCCCCGGCGCGTGCTCTACGGACGGCTGCCGCACTTCGGACTGAGCGAGGACGGCCGGCGCATGGCGCGCTCCGCTGCCGAGTACGTGTCGTCGCTCGGCCGGCCCGTCACCGCCTTGATGTCGTCGCCACTGCAGCGCACACGCGAGTCGTCGGAGCCGTTCACCGAGCTCTTCGGTCTCGACCCCGTCATCGACGAGCGGGTCATCGAGCCGCACAACGTCTTCGAGGGCCGTCGCATGCGCAACGCCCTCGTCAACCCCTGGAACTGGTGGCACCTGCGCACCCCCGCCACGCCGAGCTGGGGAGAGCCCTACCTCGAGATCGTCGCGCGCATGGATGCCGCGATGCGCGATCTGTGGGACGCGACGGATTCGGGCGACGTCGTGATCGTCTCGCACCAGCTGCCGATCTGGATCACCCACCTCGCGATCGCGGGGGAGCCGCTGCGCCATGACCCCCGTCGGCGCCGGTGCGCCCTCTCGAGCGTCACGAGCTTCGAGCTCGACGACGGGGGAGAGCGCGCCGCGTGGCGCGAGGTCGCGTATGCCGAGCCCGCCTCCACCGCGGGTGCCGTCGATGTAGGAGCCGTCTGATGAAGCGCCGCCTCGTGGCCGCCGTCCTCGCCCTCGGGCTCGCGGCAGGGCTCGCCGCCTGCTCGAGCCCCAACGACGACCTCGCGGGGCAGTACCGCGACGGCGACAACAAGGGGTTCATCTCGGGCGACGGCACGACCACGGAGATCCCCGAGGCCGAGCGCGGCGCCCCGATCGAGTTCACCGGAACGGCCGTCGACGGCTCGACGATCTCGAGCGCCGACTACGCCGGCAAGCCGCTCGTCCTCAACTTCTGGTACGCCCAGTGCGGGCCGTGCCGAGCCGAGGCGCCGCTGCTGGAAGAGGTCTACACCGACACGCAGGAGGTCGGCGCGGAGTTCCTCGGCGTCAACATCTACGACGGACCCGAGCAGGCGTCGGCCTTCGAGCAGAACTACGGCATCAGCTACCCGTCTCTCCTCATGCAGGGCGACGGTGAGCTGAAGCTCGCGCTCGCGGCATCCGCATCGGTCCAGGCGGCGCCCACGACGCTCGTGCTCGACACCGAGGGGCGGGTCGCCGCCCGTATCGTCGGACAGCTGCGGGATGCCGGCATCCTGCGCACCCTCGTCGAGGACGCCGCGAAGGCGGGCGCCGGCGCGGGATCGTCGTGAACCCGGGCGAGATCGTCTTCGGCGGAGCCCTGTGGCTCGCGGTGCCGATCGCCGTGCTCGCGGGCCTGGTGTCGTTCCTCTCGCCGTGCGTGCTGCCCCTCGTTCCCGGCTACCTCGGCTTCCTCGGCAGCGCGGTCACCCCGCGCGAGCCCGCGGGGCGGGGCGCCGGCCGCGACGAAACTCGGAGAATCGCGCGAAGCTCGGAGGATGCCGAGGGATCGGTCCGCGTCTCGACGGATTCTCCGACGTCCGCGCCGGGCCGCGGACGCCTGCTGCTCGGCGTCGGACTGTTCATCGCGGGATTCACCGTGGTCTTCCTCGCCATGGGCGTCTTCGCGGGCACGGTCGGCCGCGTCTTCTTCGAGTACCAGGAGGTCATCACGCGCGTCCTCGGCGCCGTCGTGATCGTCCTGGGGCTCGTGTTCGTCGGCATGTTCGGCTTCGCGCAGCGCATCTACCGGCCGCAGCTGCGGCAGAACCTCGGCATCGCCGGGGCGCCCCTGCTCGGTATCGCGATGGGCATCGGCTGGGCGCCCTGCATCGGTCCGACCCTCGCCGCGATCCTCTCGATCGCCCTCAGCCAGGCAGACCCCACCCGCGCGGGGGTTCTCGCCGTCGCGTACTCGCTCGGACTCGGCATCCCCTTCGTCCTGCTGGCGCTGGGCGCGAGCTGGGCCACCCGCTCGGTGGCCTTCGTGCGCCGGCACATCCGCGTCGTGAACATCGCCGGGGGAGCGCTGCTGGTCGTCCTCGGCCTGCTGATGGTCACCGGCGTCTGGACCACGATCATGTCCGTCTTCCAAGGAGTGGTGGCCGGTGTCCCGACCTTCCTCTGACCAGGCCGATCCCTCGGCGCCGCTGCGACCGGGAGACCACTCCGACGCCCCGCAAGACAGCGGCGTGGATGGTGATCGCACGATCACGCAGCCCCAGCTCGGGATCGTCGGGTGGCTGCGGTGGGGCTGGCGGCAGCTGACGAGCATGCGCACGGCGCTCGTGCTGCTGCTCCTGCTCGCGATCGCCGCCATTCCGGGATCGATCGTGCCCCAGCGCAGCGCCGACCCCAACGGCGTGACGCAGTGGCGCACCGACAACCCCGACCTGTATCCGATCCTCGATGCGCTGCAGCTGTTCGACGTCTACACCTCGGTGTGGTTCTCGGCGATCTACATCCTGCTGTTCGTCTCGCTCGTCGGATGCGTCATCCCCCGCACCAAGCACCACTGGCAGGCACTGAAGTCGCGCCCGCCCCGCACCCCCGTGCGCCTGTCCCGGCTGGCCGATCACCGCACGGTCGGCGCCGCTCTGCGAGAGGACGAGGATGCCGCGGCCGCGGCGTCGGCGGCCGTCGACGAGGCTGAGCGACAGCTGCGCAAGTCGGGCTACCGCGTCGAGCGCTACGACTCGGGCCCCGTGGCATCCGTCTCCGCCGAGCGCGGCTACCTGCGCGAGACGGGCAACCTCGTCTTCCACGGGGCGCTCGTGGGCGTGCTGATCTCGGTGGGCATCGGCGGTGGGCTGACGTACACGGGCCAGACCGTCATCGTCGAGGGCGACACGTTCGTCAACTCGCTCGGCCTCGGCTACACCTCGTTCAACCCGGGCCGCTTCGTCGACACCGACCAGATGCCCCCGTACTCGCTGACCCTCGACAAGTTCGACGTGACGTACGGCCCGTTCACCGGGGGACCGGGGCACGGGATGGCCGGTGACTTCCTCGCCCACCTCACGGTGACCGAGCCCGGGCAGGAGCCGCGCGACGGCGACGTGCGGGTCAATCACCCCTACGGGATCGAGGGTGACCGCGTATACCTGATGGGCAACGGCTACGCCCCGACGATCACCGTCCGCGACGCCGCAGGCGAGGTCGTGTTCAGCGAGGACGTGCCGTTCCTGCCGCAGGACAACAACATGACCTCGATCGGGGTCGTCAAGATCGCCGACGGGATGCCGAAGCAGCTGGGGTTCGCCGGCTTCTTCTACCCGACCGCTGCGACGCTCGAGACGGGCGCCATCGCCTCCGCCTACGGCGACCTCACCAACCCGCTCGTGACCTTCCGCGTCTACGAGGGCGACCTCGGCATCGACGACGGCACGCCCCGCTCGGTGTACACGCTCGACCCGACCGGCATGGAGCAGATCGCCGGCGGCGACTCGGGTGTCGCGTCGCTCGAGCTCGAACCCGGTCAGACCGTCGACCTTCCCGGCGGTCGCGGCACCGTGACCTTCGAGGACCAGCGCGCGTCGGGCGCCGAGGCAGCGGTCAAGCGCTACGTCTCGCTGTCGATCCACCGCGACGTGGGGGCGCCGTTCGTGCTCGTCTTCGCGATTCTTGCGACCCTCGGTCTGCTCGCGGGTCTCTTCGTGCCGCGCCGGCGCCTGTGGGTCAAAGCGACCCCGGTCGACGGCGCGATCCGCCTCGAGTACGCCGGTCTCGCCCGCGGCGAGGACCCCGCGATCGCGCAGGCGGTCGCCGACGTCTCCCGCGGCCACCTCGCCGCCCTCGGGCGCGACGAGGTCGAGGTCCCGCCCGAGGCGGAGCGTCCCCGCCGTCCCCGCCCCGCCCGCGCGCAAGCGCCCGACGTAAACTGAGGATCATGCCCGAAGACCTGTCGTTGGATGCCGTCTCGGTCCTGCTCGTCTGGACAGCCGTGGCTGTCTACGCGCTGGCCTTCATCGCCTACGCGGTCGATCTGGCTCGTCGTTCCGACCTCGCGCTGAAGACCAAGGACTCCGTCCCGGCGGCCGCCGCCGCTCCAGTCCTGGTCGGTGCCGGCGGCTCGCAGACGATCGGCGAGATCCGCGCCGCGGAGGCACAGGCCGAGCTCGCGCTCAACGCCCGCCCCGCCGACCGGCCGCGCCTGCTGTGGGCGCGCATGGGCACGACCCTGACGTGGATCGCGTTCCTCTTCCACCTCGGCGCCACCGTGCTCCGCGGCATCGCGGCCGAGCGGGTGCCGTGGTCCAACATGTACGAGTTCGCCCTCACCGGGCTGCTCCTCGTGGTGATGGTCTACCTCGTCGTGCTCTTCCGGTACGACCTCCGGTTCCTCGGCACCTTCATCACCGGTCTCGCGGTCGTGCTGCTGGGCGGATCGGTCCTCAACTTCTACGTCGCGGTGGTGCCGCTCGCGGACCCGCTGAAGTCGATCTGGCTCGTCATCCATGTCTTCGTCGCCTCGCTCGCGTCGGCCTTCTTCGCGCTGGCGTTCGCCCTGTCGATCGTGCAGCTCATGCAGGCGCGACGCGAGGCACGCGCCCTGGCCCGCGCAGGCGCAGACGCCGGGGATGCGGCATCCGCTCCTCGGCGCGACGGCGCGCGCTTCCTGCGTACGCTGCCGAGCGCTGACGCTCTCGAGTCGCTCGCCTACCGGTTCGCGATCATCGGCTTCATCTTCTGGACCTTCACCCTCATCGCCGGTTCGATCTGGGCCAACGATGCGTGGGGCCGGTACTGGGGCTTCGACACGAAGGAAGTGTGGACCTTCGTCATCTGGGTGCTCTATGCGGGCTACATCCACGCGCGCGCAACGCGCGGCTGGCGCGGCAACCGCAGCGCCTGGCTGTCGATTGTCGGCTTCTCGGCGGTGCTGTTCAACTTCATCATCGTCAACCAGTTCTTCAAGGGGCTGCACGCCTACAGCGGCCTGAGCTGAGCCTCGGGGCCGCCGCCCGGCCTGCGCCTTCGGTTGGCGGGTTCTGCCCGTACCTGTCGCGGGACGGGGCGTGAACTGCCACCTGTGCCATGCCGGTGGTGCGGGACCTCGCTTCGGTTGGCAGGGTCGGCCCACTCGTGCGTCCTGAAGGGGCGCGAAGTGCCGCCTGAACCTTGCGCTGGTGTGGTGGCCGCCCTCGACTGGCGGATTGGCCATTCCTGTGGGGTGAGTGGCCCGCCGCCCGAAGCTCACCGGGCCGCGGGCCCGGCCTCGCCCGGCAGCACGCGCCCATTCCTCTGGCGCGAAGGGGCGTGGACTGCCAACTGAAGCTTTGTGGTCCGTGGCCTCGCTTCGGTTGGCGGCGCGCGCCCATTCCCGCGGCGCGAAGGGGCGTGAACTGCCACCTGTGGCTTGCTGGTGGTGCGCGGCCTCGCTTCGGTTGGCAGCACGCGCCCATTCCTGTGGCGCGAAGGGGCGTGGACTGCCAACTGAATCCCCCCGCCCGCCCCGCGCGGGGCGGGGCGGGGCGGGGCGCGGTGTCAGGCGGTGGCGGGGCTGAGCACGGCACGCACCGACGTCGTGCGCGCGCGGGCGGTGACGATCACCGTGACCACGAGCGAGATCGCCGTCCACACGAGCAGTCCCGCGATCGCGGCGCCGGCGCCTCCGGCCGAGGTGAGCACCGCGAGGAGGCCCTGGTAGGCGGATGCCGTCGGCAGCAGCCCCGCGATCTGCGAGAGCACGCCCGGCACGGTCGAGACGACTCCCGTGGCAACCGCGAGTACGGCGACACCGGCCGCGACCCATCGGCCCGCGCCGCCGAGCAGCGCCACGAGAGCCTGGTTCACCGCGGCGAAGGCGACACCAGCGAGGGCGGAGAGCCCAGCGAACGCGGCCCACGTCCATGGATCGTACGAAGCGGCGAGCTGCACGACGACGGCGACCAGCACGCCCTGCACGAGTCCCACCACGGCGGCGGGCGCGAAGGCGCGGAGCGTCAACATGAACGAGGGGCGCCGCGAGGTCAGCGCGCCGCGGGGTACGGCCTGCAGCGCGACGAACGATCCGATCGCGCCGAGCCACAGCGCCAGGCCCGTGAGGAGCGGAATGGCCGAGGCTCCGAACAGCTCGGCACCCAGGCCCTCGGCCTCGACCGGCGCCGCGACGACGCTCGCGAGGTCGGTCGCCTGCTGGTCGGTGTACGACGGCAGCGCAGCCGTCGCGGTGTCGAGGCCGTCGGCAAGGGTGCCCGTGCCGTCGGCGACCGTGCCGACACCGGTAGCGAGGTCGGTCGCACCGCCGGCCAGCTCGTCGGCGCCGGACGAGAGCTGCGCGGCACCATCGGCGGCGGAGGAGGCGCCCGTCGCGAGCGCTGAGGCGCCGGAGGCCAGCTGGCCGCCTCCCGCCGCGAGAGCGTCGGCGCCGTCGGCGAGCTCGGTCATGCCGTTCGCGAGCTGTGTCGCCGCGCCCGCGGCCTGCTGCAGGCCGGCGATCAGCTCGGGCGCCGAGGCGGCGAGTCCCGAGACCTGTCCGGCGATCTGGCCGGACTGGCCGATCACGCCGGTGACCTCGGGGAGTGCGCTCTGCGTCCGCTCGGAGACGGCGCGCAGGGCATCGCAGACCTGCGCGGATCCGCCGTTCGCCTCGCAGCTGGCCGAGACCGCGGCGAGCTCGTCGGCCGCCTGCGTGACCCCGCCGGCGATGCGGTCGGAGTTCTCGGCGAGGTACTGCGCCCCGGCGACCGCCTCGGCGGGGATCTGGGGAACGCTCAGCCCGTTCAGCGACTGCGACAGCTGGGTCGCGAACTCGTTGGTCCCGCCCGCAAGGGTGCGTGCCCCCTGCGCCCAGGTGGTCAGGCCCGTCTGGGTCGCCGCGGCGCCGTCGGAGAGCTGCGAGGCACCGGTCGCGAGCTGGCCGACCCCGTCCGCGAGGGTTCCCGCGCCGCTCGCCAACTGGCCCGCGCCGTCGGCGAGCTGCGTCGCGCCGTCGGCCGCCTGCCGTCCGCCATCGGCGAGCTGACGCGCGCCCGAGGCGGCGTCGCCGAGCTGATCCCCCAGCGTTGTGAAGCCGAGGAACACGTTCTCGAGGTAGACCGTCGAGAGCTGCGAGCCCATCAGCGACGTCGCCGCCTGCGTGATCTGGGCCGTGATGGCGTCGTCGACGACGAGGCTGTCGGGGGCGGTGTCGACCCGGATGGTCGCCTTCTCCGGCGTGCCGCCCGGGGCGGTCGAGGTGGCCGCCGCCGAGAAGCCGCTCGGGATCGTCACGACAGCGTCGTAGGTGCCGTCGGCGAGCCCGGCCCGGGCGTCCTCGTCGTTCGAGATGACCCAGTCGAGGTTGCTCGGGACCTCATCCGACCCGGCGACGAGACCCGCGGTCAACTGCCGGCCGAGGGGTGCGAGCTGACCGTTGATCTCGACGGCCTGATCGTCGTTGACGATGGCCGCCCGCATGTTGCCGAGCCGTTCGACGGGGTTGTAGAGCGCTGCCACCAGCACGCCGCCGATGAGGACGGGCAGCAGGATGACGCCCACGATCGTGAGCCAGGTGACGGGCTTGCGCGAGCGGGCGCGCTCGATGGGCAGAGTCATGACGAGATCACCTCGGTGTTCGGGTGCGACGGTTCGGACGCGGATGCCGCGGGTGCACCGTCGTGCAGGGGGAGGGTGTGGGGAGCGGGGCGGTGCGCTTCGGCGAGGATGTCGAGCACGCCGAGCTCGCGCCGCACGACGGCGACGACGGTGAGGGCGCCGGCGCCTGCGTGACGGTCGTCGAGGTCGGATGCCGCGTCGCGGAGTACCGCCGCGGCCTGGTCGCGGTCGGCGCCGGTCAGGGCGTCGAGTCCGTCGACGACGACGATCGCCGTGCCGCCGGCGGTAGCGCGACGCAGCTCGGCCACCGGGTCGGTCGTGTCGTCGAGCAGCGCGAGGCCGACGTGCGAGCGGACCCACGGCGCCCGCTCGGGCAGCAGGTGCCCGCCGACGCGGAGCAGCCCGCCGTCGACGCGCAGACGCCCGGAGACGGCGAGGGCGAAGGCGCGGCCGACACGGGGATCGGGGTGGGAGACGACGAGCGACTCGCCCGGCTCGACGCGGAAGGTCGCGTCGGAGAAGACCGCTGCGCGGCCGTCGTCGTCGGCGTGGACGGCGACATCCTCGCCGACCAGGGCGGCGGAGGTGTTGCGCTCCGGCCAGTCGCGCAGCGACAGCTCGCGTTCGACGGCCTCGCCCTCGATGTCGAAGTGGGGGAGGATGCGGTCGAGCCAGCGCGGCATCCACCAGGCCTTCTCGCCGAGCAGCGCCATGACGGCCGGTACGAGTGTCATGCGGATGAGGAACGCGTCGACGGCGATGCCGACGGCGAGCCCCAGTGCGATCGGCTTGATCGACGAGTCGCCCTCGGGGACGAACGCGGCGAAGACGGCGAACATGATGACCGCCGCGGCCGTGACGACGCGCGCCGATGAGGTGAAACCGGAGCGGACGGCCCCGACGGCGGTGAGGCGATCCGCGCGGCCACCCCGGTCTCGGCGGGCATGGACGTAGTCCTCGCGCATCCGCGAGACGAGGAAGACCTCGTAGTCCATGGCGAGGCCGAACAGGACGCCCATGAGGATGATCGGCATGAAGCTGATCACGGGCCCCTCGCGGGTGACGTGGAGCAGGTCGGCGAACCAGCCCCACTCGAAGACGGCGGCGACGACGCCGAAGGCGGCGAGCACCGAGAGCAGGTAGCCCAGCGCAGCCTTGATCGGCACCCAGATCGACCGGAACACGATCGTCAGCAGGATGAGGGAGAGCCCGACGACGAACACGCCGAAGGGCAGGAGCGCCTCGCCGAGCCGGTCGGAGATGTCGATGCCGACCGCGGTGAACCCGGTGACCTTGAGGTCGACGCCGTACTCGTCGAGCAATCGGTCGTGCTGTGCGCGCAGCTCGCGCACGAGGTCGGCGGTCTCGGGGGAGTCGGGTGCGGTCTCGGGCACGATCTGCACGAGCCCCGTGTCGGCGGTCTCGTTGGGGGTCGCGAGGGCCACCTCTTTCACGCCCGGGATGGTCGCGATGTCGTCGCCGATGTCCTGCATCAGGGTCAGCGGGTCGTTCGAGGTCACGATGGTGCCCGTCATGATGAGCGGGCCGTTCGCGCCGGGGCCGAAGTGCTCGGCGGTGAGGTCGTACGCCTGCCGGGCCTCGCTCGATGGCGGCTGCACGCCCGCGTTCGGGAGGGCGAGGGTCAGGCTCGCCGACGGGATCGCGACGACGCCGAGCCCCACGACGACCGCGATCGTCGTGACGAGGGGATGCCGCGTGACGCCGCGCACCCAGCGCTCCGAGAACGACCGGCGAGGTGCGGCCGGCCGCTTCCGCGATCGCTTCGTCCGGCGGGGCCAGCCGGCGACACGCGCCCCGGCGAATCCGAGCAGGGCGGGGGTGAGGGTGACGGCCACGACGACCGCGATCGCGACGGCGACGGCAGCGGCGATGCCCATCGTCGTGAGGAACGGGATGCCGGCGAAGCTCAGGCCGATCAGCGCGATGAGCACCGTGATGCCGGCGAACGCGACGGATGATCCCGCGGTTCCGGTCGAACGGGCGGCGGATTCCTCGGGGTCCATGCCTGCCCGCACCTGGTCCTGGTGGCGGGCGGCGATGAACAGCGAGTAGTCGATGCCGACGGCGAGGCCGAGCATGACCGACAGCAGCGGGGTCGTCGACGACACCGACGCGAACTGGGTGGCGACGAAGATCATCGACGTCGCCAGAGCCACGCCGATCAGGGCGCTGATCAGGGGGAACCACGACACCGCGAACGAGCGGAACGTGACGATGAGAACGAACAGTGCGACGAGCACGCCGATGACCTCGACGATCGACAACGCCGGGATCGAGGTCGAGAACAGGTCACCGCCGAGGGCGATCTGCGTGCCGTCGGGGAGGTCCGATCGCATCCGGTCGGCCACCGAGGTGAGCGCGTCCTTCGTCTCGGCGCTGACCGAGGTCGCCTCGCCGTCGAACTGCACGCGGACGATCGCGGCCCGATCGTCCTCCGAGACCAGGCCGGAAACGGTCTGGTCGAACGGATCGGTCACGGCCAGGACGTCGTCGCCGAGGTCTCCGAACGCCGTCACGGTGTCGGCGATCTCTCCGGAGAAGGGCTCATCGCGCACGCTCTCGCCGTCGGGGGCGACGACGACCAGCTGCGCGCTCGTGCCGCTCGCCTGGGGGAAGGTGCGGTTCAGCAGCTCCAGCCCCTCCTGCGCTTCGGTTCCGGGGATCGAGAAGGAGTTGTCGGTGCCCTTGTTCAGCAGTGCCGCACCGCCGCCGGCGATGACGAGGATCAGCAGCCATGCGGTGAGCACGCGCCAGGGGTGACGGAACGACCAGCGTCCGAGGGTGAACAGGAGTGTGGACACGGGCGCTCCAGGTCTGATCGATCGTCATGGTGTTCGATACAGCGCTGTATCCGATACACCAATGTATCCTAGGTTCATCACGCATCGGTCAGGCTGGACGATCGGTGTGAACACGAGGAGCACCATGGACGCCGAGGCACGCACAGCCACCCGCAGTCGCGAGAACACGCGCGCCCGGCTGCTCGATGCCGCCGCCGAGGTCTTCGCCGAGGTCGGTCTCGACGCGGCATCCGTCGAGGCCGTCTGCGACCGCGCCGGGTTCTCCCGCGGCGCCTTCTACTCGAACTTCGACTCCAAGGGAGAGCTCTTCCTCGCCCTGGTCGAGCGGTCCTCGAGCGAGAAGCTCGACCTGGTCGCCGACCGCGTCCGCACCCTCGATCGCACCGCGGCGCCCGATCCGTCCTTGCTCGTTCCGCAGATCGTCGACGTCTCGCTCGGGGGCATGGAGCCCCGGCTGGTGTCGGAGCTGCGCACGCAGGCGTTGCGCGACGAACGGATGGCCGAGGCCTACCTTCGCCTGCAGGACGGCATCGTCGAGCGGGTGCGGGTGATCGTCGACGACATCCGGAAGGTCTACGAGCTGCGCTTCCGGCTGCCGATCACGGAGGTCGCGCAGCTCATGGTCGATCTTTCCGATGCGACGTGCGAGCGGGCGGCGGTCGAAGGGCTCGGCGAAGCGGAGACGACGCGGCTGCTGCACGAACGCATCGGGCAGCTCGCGACCGCGCTCCTCGACGCCTGAGGTCTGCGCGATCTGCGGTCAGTGCTGTCGCGCGAGCACCGCGTGGCAGCGCTCGAGACGCTCACGCCACCACCGCTGCCGCTCCGCGGACGGGGCGAGCTCGGCGACGGCATCCCGGTCGACCGAGACCCGTCCGGTCGGGAGCTCGCCCGAGATGGGACGGAGGGCGGGAGTCGCGACGTCGGCGGCGAACAGCGAGGCCGTCCCCAGGCCGCAGTCGTATTCGAGATCGGGCAGGGCCGCCGCGAGGGCGACGCCCATCGACAGGCCGACGCTCGTGTCGAGGGCGCTCGAGACCACCGCGGGTAGACCTGCCTCTGCCACCAGGGCGAGCGCGCGCCGGACGCCGCCGAGCGGCTGCGCCTTGATGACGAGCAGATCGGCGGCGCCGGCCCGTGCCACGGCGAGCGGGTCGTCGGCCTTGCGGACGCTCTCGTCGGCGGCGACCGGGATCCCCATGTAGCGCACGCGGCGGCGCAGCTCGGCGAGTTCCGCCACGCTCGCGCACGGCTGCTCGACGTACTCCAGATCGAACTCCGCCAGGGCGTGGAGCGCGTGCTCGGCCTCGTCGAGGTTCCACGCGCCGTTCGCGTCGATCCGCACGCGCCCCTCGGGGCCGAGCGCCTCGCGGACGGCCCGCACGCGAGCCACGTCGTCGGCGAGCACCTGGCCGCGCTCCGCGACCTTGACCTTGACGGTGCGGCATCCGTCGTACCGCGAGAGCACCTCGGCGACGCGCTCGGCCGCGACGGCCGGAACCGTGGCGTTGACCGCGACGCGCTCGCGGACCGGCGCAGGCGTCGCGGTCCAGCCGAACTCGAGCGCGGCGGCCAGCCAGGTCGCGGCCTCGCCGTCGTCGTACTCGGTGAACGGAGAGAACTCGGTCCAGCCCTCGGGCCCCTCGAGCAGCAGTGCCTCTCGCACGTCGACCCCGCGGAAACGCGTCGTCAGCGGCAGCGCCACGACGTGCGACCGGTCGAGCAGCTCGGCCAAAGAGGGGAGGGGGAAGTCGGGGTCCACGCGTTCATCCTCCCACCGCGGCATAGGCTGGCGGCATGGTCTCGGAACTGTTCGATCCCGCGGAATGGTCGCTCGCCCCCGGGGCCGACGCGTACACAGACATCACGGCTCACGTCTCGAACGACGGGCGCATCGCGCGCATCGCCTTCGACCGCCCCGAGGTGCGCAACGCCTTCCGCCCGCACACGGTCGACGAGCTGTACCGCGCGCTCGACATCGCCCGTCAGGACCCCCGCATCGGCGTCGTGCTGCTGACGGGCAACGGTCCGAGCGCGAAAGACGGCGGCTGGGCGTTCTGCTCGGGAGGCGACCAGCGCATCCGTGGCCGCGACGGCTACAAGTACAGCGACGACGAGAGCGCCGTGGCCGACCCCGCCCGCGCGGGCCGGCTGCACATCCTCGAGGTGCAGCGCCTCATCCGGTTCATGCCGAAGGTCGTCATCGCGGTCATCCCGGGGTGGGCCGCCGGCGGCGGGCACTCGCTCCACATCGTGTGCGACCTCTCCATCGCCTCGGCCGAGCACGGCCGGTTCAAGCAGACCGACGCGGATGTCGGGTCGTTCGACGCCGGCTACGGCTCGGCGTACATGGCGCGCCAGGTCGGTCAGAAGATCGCCCGCGAGGTCTTCTTCCTCGCCGAGGAGTACTCCGCCCAGCGCGCGTACGAGATGGGCGCGGTGAACCGCGTCGTCCCGCACGCCGAGCTCGAGCGCGAGGCGATCGCGATGGCCCGCACGATCCTCGGCAAGTCGCCCACCGCGATCCGCATGCTGAAGTTCGCGTTCAACGCGATCGACGACGGGATGGTCGGTCAGCAGGTGTTCGCGGGCGAGGCGACGCGCCTCGCCTACGGCACCGACGAGGCCGTCGAGGGACGCGATGCCTTCCTGCAGAAGCGCGACCCCGACTGGTCGCCCTACCCGTACCACTTCTGAGATGGATCGCCCTGACATGGCGGTCGACCTCGTTCCGGTCGCATCCGAGCCCCGCGCGGTGCTCCGGGCCCTGCGGCAGACCCTCGACGGTGCGGGGCCGGCGCTCGCCCTCGGCGCGCCCGCCGGCCACACCGTGCCGGCGCAGGCCCCACCCGGAACCGTCGCGGTCGTCACGACGTCGGGATCGACGGGCGTGCCCAAGAGCGTGGTCCTGAGTCGGTCGGCGCTGATCGCCAGCGCCGTGTCGACCGCGGCGCGGATCGGAGAGGGGCGCTGGCTCCTCGCCCTGTCGCCCGGGTACGTGGCGGGGCTGCAGGTGATGGTCCGCAGCCTGCTCTCGGGTCATGAGCCGGCCGTCCTCGCGGGGTCGTTCTCGCCCGCCGCGTTCGCCGCGGTCACCGCGTCGATGCACTCGAGCATCGGCGGGGAGCGTGCGGGCATGTTCACCTCGCTGGTGCCGGCGCAGCTGTCCGACCTGCTCGACGCGGCTGAGACCGATGCCGCCGTCGCCGATGCTCTGCGGGCGTACGAGGCGATCCTCGTGGGCGGGCAGGCGCTTCCGGCGGCGCAGCACCAGCGCGCCTTGGAGAGGGGCGCGCGCATCGTGCGCACCTACGGCTCGACGGAGACGAGCGGCGGATGCGTCTACGACGGCGTCCCGCTCGATGGAGTGGGGGTGCGGATCGTCGCGGGCGAGGTGCAGCTGTCTGGCCCGATGCTCGCCGACGGGTACCTCGGCGAGCCGGACCGCACGGCGGCATCCTTCCTCGTCGACGACGGTGTGCGCTGGTACCGCACCGGCGACGCGGGGGAGTTCGACGGTGCCGTGCTGCGGGTGACCGGTCGTATCGACAACGTCATCATCTCCGGCGGAGTCAACGTCTCGCTCGACCGCGTCGAGGCCGTCGTCCGGGAACATGCCGGACTCGCGTCGGCCGTCGTCGTCGCGATCCCCGATGAGCGATGGGGCCAGGCCTCGGCCGTCGTCGTGCCGAGCGCGGCGCTCGCCGACATCGGTTCCGACGTGCCGGGGCTGCTCGGCGAGCTCCGGGATGCCGTCGGTGATCGGCTCGGCAAACCGGCGCGCCCCGCACGGGTCGTCACGGTCGATCGGATGCCGGTGCTCGCGAGCGGCAAACCCGACCGTGCGGCGGTGCGTCGCATGCTCGCGATCTAGGATGATCCCTCGTGGCTCGTTCGTCTCGCTCCCCGAAGTCGTCCCGTCCTGCACCGCGCGGCGGCAACCCCGCCAAGCGCGGCCTCGTGTCGGCACCGCCGCCTCGGACGGCCACGGCGCGCGACTGGATCGGCGCCGCGCGTCTGCGCACGCTGCCGCTGGCGATCACGCCGGTTCTCATCGGCACGGGCGCAGCGATGCTCGTCGATCGACAGCTGCACTGGGTCATCGCGCTGTGCTGCCTCGTGGTCGCCGTCGCGCTGCAGATCGGCGTCAACTACGCCAATGACTACAGTGACGGCATCCGCGGCACCGACGATGTGCGCGTCGGCCCCGCCCGGCTGACCGGGGGCAAGCTCGCGAAGCCTCGCACGGTGCTCGCCGTCGCCCTCGGGTTCTTCGGGCTCGCGGCCGTCGCCGGTATCGCGATCGTCGTGCGCACCGGTCACTGGTGGATGCTGCTGATCGGAGCGGCCTGCGTCGTCGCCGCCTGGTTCTACACGGGAGGCAAGCGCCCGTACGGCTATGCGGGTCTCGGCGAGCTGTTCGTCTTCGTCTTCTTCGGGCTCGTCGCGACCGTCGGCACGACCTTCGTCCAGGCCGGATTCGTTCCCCAGGAGAGCTGGCTCGGTGCGGTGGGTGCGGGGCTGCTCGCCTGCGCCGTGCTCCTGGCGAACAACCTCCGCGACATCGACCAGGACAGGATCGCGGGCAAGCGCACGCTCACGGTGCTCATCGGCCGAACGGCCACCCGCATCGTCTTCACGCTGTTCGTTCTGGCGCCGTTCGCGATCGCCGTTCTGCTCGCGCTGGTCTACCCGATCGCATGGCTGAGCCTGTTCGCGCTGCTGCCCGCTCTGTCGGCGATCCTCATCGTGTGGACGTATCGTCAGCCGCGTGAGCTGGTCGTCGCGCTGGCGCTGACGTCGTTGACGTCGGTCGCTTACGGTGCGTTCCTGTTCTGGGCCTTCGTCGGCTGAGATGGCAGCGAGCCGCCGTCAGGATGCGGCGTCTTCGGCCTCGGCGTCGGCCTGAGCGCCCGAGCGGCGGCGCGTGCGCCGTTCGGCGAGGCCGGTCGCGACGTCGTCGAGCGGCCGGCGCAGGAAGATCATCGACAGGCTCAAGCCGATGAGGGCGGCGAAGATCGCCGCGAGCCAGTAGAACTCGCGCATGATCGGGAAGAGCATCATGATGCCGAAGGGGATCAGGAAGGCGAGGAGCCGCAGCACCGAGTAGACGACGGCCGAGCGGGCGTTCATCCGGCCATTCTACGTCCGGGCCGAGCACCCCGCCGGACGCCTAGGATGGGAGGATGGCGCGGCTCCTGCTCATCGGTGTGCTGCTGGCACTCGCCTTCTGGGTGTACAGCATCGTCGACTGCGCGCTCCAGGACGCCACGCGGCACCGCGGCGTCAGCAAGCCGGTGTGGATCCTCATCGTCGTCCTGCTGCCCGTGCTGGGCGGCATCCTGTGGTTCGTCGTCGGACGTGCGCGCCGAGCCAGTGCTCCGGTGCGCCGTGCGCCGGATGACGATCCCGAGTTCCTGGGCAGTCTCGGAACGGTCCGCGACCAGGACGAGCGCATCCGCCGTCTCGAGGAGGAGCTCGCCGCCCTCGACGCCGAGGCCGACGACCCCCGCGACATCCCGCCCACGCGCTCGTCGCAGAGCGACGACGACGCCGAAGGACCGGCCGGCTCACGCGGTCCGCGCGCCTGAGATGAGCGGGGCCGAACACGCTCCGACGCCGGCGGATCGGGCTCCCGCGACCGACGCCGCGGCGGCGCTTCTCGGCGCCCTGGTCGCCGGGGGAGTGCGCCACGTCGTCCTCAGCCCGGGGTCACGGTCGCAGGCGCTCGCGCTCGTGGCGGCCGAACTGGAGCAGCGCGGCCTGATCCGCCTGCACGTCCGCGTCGACGAGCGCGTCGCTGGATTCACCGCGCTCGGCATCGGGCGTGAGACGCGGATGCCGGCAGCCGTCGTCTGCACGTCGGGAACGGCGGTCGCGAACCTCATGCCCGCGGTTCTCGAGGCGCACCACTCGGGGGTGCCCCTGCTGCTGCTGACCGCCGACCGCCCGCCCGAGCTGCGCGGCATCGGCGCCAACCAGGCCACGCGCCAGCCCGGATTGTTCTCGGGCTTCGTCCGGCTCGAGGCCGACGCCCCGACCCCGGAGGACGTCGACGCCGACCCGACCGCGGCGCAGTCGGCCGACGTCGCCGCCCTCGCGGTCGAGGCTCTCGCCGCGACTCGCGGCGACCGGTCGCGCCCGGCGGGCCCCGTGCACCTCAACCTGCCGTACCGGAGCCCCCTGTCGGGCGCCCTCCCGCCGTGGCTCATCGACGTGGATGGCGAGCCCGCCCTCGCCCCCGATACCCGCCGCGCCGCCGCGGACGCGGCCGCCGAGTCGACGGTCTCGGGGGCGCACTATCAGGGCGGCGGCGGGATCGGCCAAGCCGAACCCCCCACGCCCCTCGAACCCGTGGAGCTCACCCGCGGTCCGAACACGCTCGTCGTCGCAGGCGCGGATGCCGGTCCGGCGGCGGAGGAACTCGCCCACGCGGGCGGCTGGCCGCTCGTCGCGGAGATCGTCAGCGGCGCGCGCTTCGGACGCAACCTCGTCCACGGCTACCGAGCGGTGCTCTCCCGTCCCGAGCTGGCCGACGCCGTCGAGCGGGTCGTCGTGTTCGGGCATCCGACGCTCAGCCGCGAGGTGGCCGGGCTGCTGTCGCGCCCGGAGGTCGAGGTGTGGGCCGTCCGTGGTCCGGGCGAAGACCTCAACCTCAACGGCACGACGACAGCGGTGTCCGCGGTGTCCGTTACCCCCGGGGCGGCCGACCGCGCCTGGCTCGGCGCCTGGATGCGCGCATCGCGTGACGAGGCGGTCGACCTGAGCCCCGCGGCGCCCGACGTCGACGGGCTCGCGTCGGCGGTGCCGCAGGAGCGCCTCGGCGCCATCTCGGCGGAGATGGCCGTGCTCAAGGCGCCGCTCGACCGCGAGTCGCTCGTCGACGCGGTCTGGCGGGCCAGCTGGCCGCACGATCGTCTCCTGTTCGCCTCGTCGAGGCTCGTCCGGGTGGCCGACACCGTGCTCGGGGGCAAGAAAGTGCCGGTGCACGCCAATCGCGGGCTCGCGGGCATCGACGGCATCGTCGCGACCGGGGTGGGCATCGCGGTCGCGAGCCAGGACGACGCGCGGGCCGGCGTGACCCGGGTGCTCACCGGCGACCTGTCTCTGCTGCACGACGTCGGCGCGCTGCTGCTCCCCGGCGCCGAGGACGAACCGCGGATCCAGGTCATCGTCGGCAACGACGGCGGCGGAACGATCTTCGATGGGCTCGAGGTCGCCGGAACCGCGCCGCCGGAGGCTGCTGACCGGGTGCTGTTCACCCCCCACGAGGCACGCCTCGAGCAGCTCGCGCTCGCCTACGGGTGGGAGTACCGGCGCATCACGACGCGCTCGGCGCTCGATCAGGCGCTGACCTCGCCCGTCGGCGGGCGCCAGCTGATCGAAGTCCCGCTGGTGCGCTGAGTATCGCTGAGCCGCGAGCGGCGCACGATCGCCCGCTCAGGCGAGGGCGTCGATGATCGGGCGGAACTTCACCCGCGTCTCGAGCATTTCCGATTCCGGGTCGCTCGCGCCCACGATGCCCGCCCCGGCGTAGGCGGTGAAGGGCATCGAGGCGCCGTCGTCGGTGCGTTCTCCGGGACGGAACTGCGCGCATCGCAGCGCGATGGCCCATTCCCCGTCGCCGTTCGCGTCGATCCAGCCGACGGGACCGGCGTAGCGTCCGCGGCTGAAGGGTTCGAGGCGGCGGATCTCGTCGAGCGCGTTGGGGGTCGGTGTGCCGGCGACGGCCGCCGTGGGGTGCAGCACCGCGACGAGGTCGAGGGCTGAGGCATCCCCGGCGAGCTCGCCCTCGACGTCGGTCGCCAGGTGCCAGACGTTGGGCAGCTTCAGCATGAACGGCTGTTCGCCGGCGACGAGCGACGAGGTCGACGGGCGAAGCGCCTCGAGGACGCTGCGCACCGCGTAGCCGTGCTCGTCGAGATCCTTCGTGCTGGTGGCCAGGTGCAGCGATGCCGCGGTGTCGGCGTCGGCGTCTGCTCCGCGCGCGATCGTCCCGGCGAGGACGCGCGCGGTGACGGTTCCGCCCGACACCGTCACGAGGGTCTCGGGACTCGCTCCGATGAGGCCGTCGACGGCGAATGCCCACGTGTCGGGGTACGCCGACGACAGCGCGCGGACGAGCCGCCGCAGGTCGGCGTCCGCGGGAACGGTGCCGGCGAGATCGCGAGCGAGGACGACCTTCTGGAGGTCGCCCTGGCGGATCGCGTCGACGCCCGCGCGCACGATCTCCTGGTAGCCGTCGGGAGGCAGCGCTCCGGGGCCGGTCGTCGCCGACCAGTGCGGGCCGAACCCGGTCGCGGCGGGGAGTGATGCGACGGGATCCGAGCCGTCGGCGGTGATCGCGGTCACCCACGCGCGCGATCCGCGGCGGCCCACGACGGCCCGAGGCACCGCGAAGTGCAGCGCCGGGGTCGTCGCGTCGGCGCGGTCGTCGGGGCGGGGATCGAACGGCAGGGCGCCGAAGGCGACGAGGCCCGATCCGGGCAATCCGACCGCGTCGTCGATCTCGGCGGTGGCGACCGTTCTGCGCCACCAGTCGGCCGCTTCGCGCGGACCGGGGTTCGCGTCGGCCGGACCGAAGGCCGCGGCGGTGCCGCGCGCCACGAGGATGTCGCCGCGTCGCGACCACACGGTGGGGTTCTGCGGGTCGGCGAACACCAGCAGCTCGTCGGGTGCCTCGATCTCGCGAGTGACCACGCGCAGCCGGGCGGCGGGCGCAGAATCGTTCACCCGACCAGCCTAGACTCGGCGCGTGATGCTCCGCCCCGTACCGGGAACCCCGGTGATCTTCCGCTGGCGCAAGTGGAACGGCGGCACCCACTGGGTGCACGCCTGCATCTATCTCGGCAGCGACGAGCACGGCGACTGGTTCGGCCAGCGGCCGGGCGACGGCAGCAACCGGCCCGGACGCGACTTCGTCGCGACGCACCCCTGCGTCATGCTCCTTCCGCCTGTCGGAGAGTGGGTGCTGACGATGAACGCGCCGCCTCATCCCACCCGCGTCTACATCGACATCGCCTGGGACGCCCGCTGGGACGAGGGCGGCGAGCCCACCGCGATCGACATGGACCTGGATGTCGTCGACTCCGCCACCCGCGGTATCTGGATCGACGACCGCGACGAGTGGGAGGAGCATCGCGTGGCCTACGGGTACCCGCGGGAGATCGTCGCCGAGCTCGAGGCTCTCGCTGTCGACCTCGAGGCGGCGGTCACCGCGCACCGCCCGCCCTTCGACGCGCCCACGGCCGACCACTGGCTCGGCATCCTGGCATCCCTCCCCGCCCCCTCGGCCCCCTGACTCCCGTCCCACTCGCCGAGGTCCCAATTCGGCCGGGAAACCCCGGCCCAGACCCGGCCGAAGTGGGACGTCGCGGAGCGGGGCTGGGCGGTCACGGCCGCGCCTAGACTCGAGGGCGTGACCAGCGAGCCCAACCGCGCCGACCTCGGCAAGGACCCGTCGCGCGTCAGCGGCATGTTCGACCAGGTGGCCGGCGCATACGACCGCACCAACGACGTCCTCAGCCTCGGCCAGGACCGCCTCTGGCGGATCGCGGCCACGCGCGCGATCGACCCGAAGCCGGGGGAGCGCATCCTCGATCTCGCCGCCGGAACGGGTGCGAGCTCCGTCTCGCTCGCGCGCAGCGGCGCCGAGGTGGTCGCCGCGGACTTCTCGCCGGGCATGATCGCCGAGGGCGTCCGTCGCTACGGACCGCAGGCGCCGGGCGGCGGCATCCCGAATCTGTCGTTCGTCGAAGCGGATGCCACGAACCTGCCGTTCGGGGATGCCGAGTTCGACGTCGTCACCATCTCGTTCGGGCTCCGCAACGTCAACGAGCCGAAGAAGGCGCTCGCCGAGATGCTGCGCGTGGCCAAGCCCGGCGGACGTCTGCTCATCAGCGAGTTCTCGCAGCCCCCGTCCCGCGCGTTCGCAGGGCTCTACCGCTTCTACAACGACCGGGTGCTGCCGCTCGTCGCGCGGGTGGTGAGCTCCAACGCCGAGGCCTACGACTACCTCAACGAGTCCATCCGCGACTGGCCCGACCAGCGCACCCTTTCCGGGTGGATCCGCGAAGCCGGCTGGGACGAGGTCGCCCACCGCGATCTGTCGTTCGGCATCGTCGCGCTGCATCGCGCTGTCAAGCCCGCCGGCTGAACCGGCTCGCGCGGATCGGCGCCGCCGCCCGGCCGGTAGGCTGGAGAGGTGACATCGAGCCCATCCGCGCCGCGGCTGGCGAAGCACCTCGGGATGACCGAGCGGATCTTCGCCGGACCCCGCACCCGCAAGCTGCTCGCGACCGTCGAAGCCGGGCTCGAGCGCGTAGAGACGCGCCTCGGCGATGAGCTCACCGTCAGCGACGCTCTCGTCGACGCCAAGACGCGCTACCTCTACGAAGCCGGCGGCAAGCGGCTGCGGCCCATGCTGGCGCTGCTGACCGCCCAGCTCGGCGACGGTGCGACCGAGGACGTCATCGCCGGAGCTGCGGCGCTCGAGCTGACCCACCTCGGTTCGCTCTATCACGACGATGTCATGGACGGCGCCGACAAGCGACGCGGCGTCCCCAGTGCGCACGAGGTGTGGGGCAACAACGTCGCGATCCTGACCGGTGACCTGCTCTTCTCGCGCGCGAGCCAGCTCATGGCCCGCATCGGCGAGCGGGCGATCCGCGTGCAGGCCGACACGTTCGAGCGCCTCGTGCTCGGTCAGATGCACGAGACGATCGGCGCCCAGCCCGGCGACGATCCGGTCGAGTTCTACATCCAGGTGCTGGCCGACAAGACCGGTTCGCTCATCGCCGCCGCAGCTCAGGTGGGCGTGCTCTTCTCGGGCGGACCGGAAGAGCTCGCCGAGCCGCTTCTCGCGTTCGGCGAGAAGGCCGGCGTGGCCTTCCAGCTGCTCGACGACGTCATCGACCTGTCGGCCGACCCCGAGGCGACGGGCAAGGTGCCGGGCACCGACCTGCGCGCCGGCGTGCCGACGATGCCGTACCTGCTGCTGACCCGCGCCGACGACGAAGCCTCGCGTGAGCTCGCCGCCACGATCGACCGCGGCGTGGCCGAGATCGCCGAAGGCGCCGACCCCGCGATCCTCGACGAGCCGCTCGCCCGGCTGCGCGATCACGCCGTCACGGCCGAGACGCGCCGGCTCGCCGAGAAGTGGGCCGATGACGCCGTCGCGGCCCTCGCGCCGCTTCCCTCCGGCGCCGTGCGCGACGCATTGACCCGGTTCGCCGAGGTCGTCGTCGACCGCGCCAGCTGACACAGACCCCGCTGCGCCCGCGCTCGGGTGCGACCAGGAACGAGGAACACCCATGACCAAGCTGAGGCTGGCCATCGTCGGAGCCGGTCCCGCCGGCATCTACGCCGCGGATCTGCTGCTGAAGGCCGAGCGCAAGTTCGACGTCTCGATCGACCTGTTCGATCACCTGCCCGCCCCCTATGGGCTCGTCCGGTACGGCGTCGCGCCTGATCACCCCCGCATCAAGGGCATCATCAACGCCCTCCGTGATGTCATCGACAGCGGCGACATCCGGCTGTTCGGCAACGTGCGCTTCGGCGAGGACCTCACCCTCGACGACCTCAAGCACCACTACAACGCCGTCATCTTCGCCACGGGGGCGGTGCGCGACGCAGCACTCGACATCCCCGGCATCGACGCCGACGGCTCATACGGCGCGGCCGACTTCGTCAGCTGGTACGACGGTCACCCCGACTTCCCGCGCGAATGGCCGCTGGATGCCGCATCCGTCGGCGTCATCGGCAACGGCAACGTCGCGCTCGACGTGGCCCGCCTGCTCGCCAAGCACGCCGACGACCTTCTCGTGACGGAGATCCCCGACAACGTCTACGAGGGGCTGCGCTCATCGGCGGTGACCGATGTCCACATCTTCGGGCGTCGCGGACCGGCGCAGGTGAAGTTCACCCCGCTCGAGCTGCGCGAGCTCGGCGACCTGCGCGACGTCGACCTGGTCGTCTACGACGAGGACTTCGACTACGACGAGGCCTCGAAGGCGGCGATCGCGTCGAACAAGCAGGTGATGGTCATCGACCGCGTGCTGCAGTCCTGGCGCCAGCGCCCGGGTGCGAACGGCCTCGGGGGAGAGGCCTCGCGCCGCCTGCACCTGCACTTCTACGCCAAGCCCGTCGAGGTCAAGAAGGACGCCGACGGCCGTGTCGCCGCGCTCGTCTACGAGCGGACGCGTCCCGACGGCCAGGGCGGCGTCGAAGGCACCGGCGAGCTGCGCGAGGTCGCACTCCAGGGGCTCTACCGCGCGGTCGGCTACTTCGGGTCGCCGCTGCCGGGCGTGCCGTTCGATGCGACCCACGGCGTCATCCCGAACCACGAGGGTCAGGTGCTGCACGAGGACTCGAACGAGCGGGTGCCGGGCGTGTACGCGACGGGGTGGATCAAGCGCGGACCCGTCGGTCTCATCGGTCACACCAAGTCCGACGCGATGGAGACCGTGCGCCACGTCATCAACGACCAGGGATCGTGGTGGCAGCCGGCCGACCCGTCCGAGCAGGGCGTCCTCGACCTGCTGACCGAGCGTGGCGTCGCCTGGACCGACCTCGACGGCTGGCACCGCCTCGACGAGCACGAGATCGCGCTCGGCGCCCCGGCAGAACGCGCGCGCGTGAAGGTCGTCGACCGCGACGAGATGGTCAGCATCTCGCGCGGCGAAGAGGCCGGGCGATGACCTTCCGGAGCAAGCAGACCCTCGACGCGTGGATCGAGGAGTTCCAGCGGTTCGGATACCCGCTCGCGGTGAAGGTCATTCCGCAGGACGGCAGCCTCGGCCGCGACACCGGGCTCGTCGCGATCACCATGATGAACGCCCAGACCGTGACCTACATCGAGCCCGACGTTCCCGGCGGCAACACGTGGCGCATCACGTTCGAGGCGCGCGAGACCGAGCTGCGTCTGGGCGCGGGTGGGGCGCTCGCCCTGTCGACCGAGCTCGCGATGGTGTCGACCCTCTGCGCGTTCCTCGAGACGAAGTCGCACGCGTTCGCGGGTGACGACCCCGCCGAGATCGAGAGCCCGGTCGCCGCGGACTGACCGTTCGCCTCGCCCGATCGGCGTACTACAGCGCATCGGGTTGGGCAACCCGTGGTCGCGGCGTTCCTCCGACGCCATGATGGGTGCACGCCCGGTGCCGTGAGCGCGCCGGGGCGCGACGATACGGAACGAGGAGGCCCGATGCGCACGACCCGGGTCCTGGCAGCCGCATCGGTGGTCGCACTCGCAGCGACGCTCGGCGCCTGCGCCCCCGATGACGGCGTGCCCACGCTCACCTGGTACATCAACCCCGACGACGGCGGGCAAGCGCGGATCGCCGCGGCCTGCACGGATGCCGCGGACGGCGCCTATCGCATCGAGACATCGCTGCTACCGCGTGACGCGGCCTCGCAGCGCGAACAGCTCGCCCGGCGTCTGGCGGCCGGCGACACCTCGCTCGACATCATGAGCCTCGACCCGCCGTTCATCCCCGAGCTCGCCGAGCCCGGCTTCCTCGACGAGGTCCCGGGCGACCTGCAGGACACCGAAGGCATCGTCCAGGGTGCGGTCGACTCGGCAAGCTGGGGTGGCGAGCTGGTGACCGTGCCGTTCTGGGCCAACACGCAGCTGCTCTGGTATCGGCAGTCGGTGGTCGACGCCGCCGGTCTCGACATGTCGCAGCCGGTCACCTGGGACGACATCATCGGCGTCGCCGAAGAGCAGGATCTTCGGCTGGGCGTCCAGGGCGCGCTGGCCGAGTCGCTGACGGTGTGGATCAACGCTCTCGTCGCGTCGGCCGGCGGCGAGATCCTGAAGAACCCCGAGGCGCCTGCCGACGAGCTCGAGCTCGGACTCGACAGCGAGGCGGGCCGGGCCGCGGCGGAGATCATCCACCGCATCGGTGCCGACGGGCTCGGCGGGCCGGGTCTGCCGACCGCCGACGAGAACGCCAACATGAACCTGTTCCAGGGCGAGCAGGGCTCGTTCATGGTCAACTGGCCGTTCGTGTGGCCGGCGATGACCGGTGCCGATCCCGCCATCGCCGATGACCTGGGCTGGGCCGTCTACCCGCGCGTCGACGCCGACGAGCCGGCCGCCCCTCCCGTGGGCGGCATCAACCTCGGCGTCGGTGCGTTCAGCAAGAACCCCGACCTCGCCTGGCAGGCCGTCGAGTGCATCGTCCAGCCTGAGAACCAGTCGGAGTACTTCGTCACCGACGGCAACCCGCCGTCCAATGCCGCCGCCTACGACGACCCTCGCGTGCAGGAGGAGTTCCCGATGGCCGACACCATCCGCGAGTCGCTCGACCTCGGTGTGCCGCGTCCGCAGACGCCGTACTACAACGAGATCTCCATCGGGCTGCAGCGCACGTGGCACCCGCCGGCAGCGGTGGACCCCGACACCACTCCGAGAACGTCGAGCGAGTTCATCCTCGCCGTCCTGCGCGGGGAGCGTCTGCTGTGAGCACGCGGGAGAGTGCGGCGGCGCGGCCCCGGCGCTCCGCTCGGGCGCGTGCGGAGGGGCGACTGGGCTGGATGCTGGCGGGCCCGGCGTTCGTCATCATGCTGCTGGTCACGATGTATCCCATCGGGCAGGCGCTGTTCGATTCGCTGTTCAGCCTGCGGCTCACCGCCCCCGACGAGCGGTCGTTCGTCCTCTTCGAGAACTACCGGGTGGTCCTCAGCGACCCCGCGTTCTGGCGGTCGATGGGGGTCACCCTCTTCATCACGGTCGTGACCGTGCTGTTCGAGCTGATTCTCGGCTTCCTCCTCGCGCTCGTGATGCATCGGGCGATCAAGAAGCTCCGCGGTCTGGCGCGGACCGCGATCCTCGTGCCTTACGGCATCATCACGGTCGTGGCGGCCTTCGCCTGGTTCTACGCGTTCGACATCAACTCGGGCGGGTACGTCAACAACTGGCTGAGCTGGATTCCGGGGTTCGACCCCGAGCTCAACTGGTTCGCCGAGCAGGGCACCTCCCTCGTGGTGATCATCTTCTCCGAGGTGTGGAAGACGACGCCGTTCATCTCGCTGCTGCTGCTGTCGGGCCTCGCCCAGGTGCCGGGCGATCTGGAGGAGGCCGCGAAGGTCGACGGGGCCACCGGATGGGAGGTCATGCGTCGCGTCATCCTGCCGAACATGAAGGCCGCGATCATGGTCGCGGTGCTCTTCCGCACGCTCGAGGCGTTCCGCATCTTCGACAACATCTACATCATGACCGGCGGTGCCAACGACACCGAGGCGCTGTCGCTGCTCGCGTACAACACCTCGATCGGGCGCCTCGAGATCGGGCTCGGCTCGGCGATCTCGGTGCTGCTGTTCCTCAGCGTCCTGATCATCGCCGCGATCTTCATCAAGGGCTTCAAAGTCGACCTGGCGACGGGACGGAACTCCTGATGCGCACGCTCACCTGGCCGCAGCGGATCGGATGGGCCGCGATCATGATCGCGGTGCTCGTGTGGTCGCTCTTCCCCGTCTTCTCGATCCTCATGACGTCGTTCAAGACGCCGTCGGGTCTGTTCTCGGGCACTCTGCTCCCGCAGGAGTGGACGCTCGAGAACTACACCGAGATCCTCGCGCCCGGCGGGGGAGCGCAGGACCTGTTCCTGCCAGCGCTGCGCAACTCCGTGGGGATCTCGCTCATCGCGACCTTCGTCGCCGTCGTGCTCGCGACGCTGTGCGCCTACGCGATCGCCCGACTGGAGTTCCGCGGCAAGCGCATCATCCTCGTCACGGCACTCGCGGTCTCGGTGTTCCCGATCGTGTCGATCGTGACGCCGCTGTTCAACCTGTGGCGGGTCATCGGCCTCTACGACACCTGGCTCGGCCTCATCATCCCCTACCTCTCGCTCACGCTGCCGATCGCGATCTGGACCCTCGCGGCCTTCTTCCGTCAGATCCCCTGGGAGCTGGAGCAGGCGGCGCAGGTCGACGGTGCCACGCCGTTCGAGGCCTTCCGCAAGACCGTCGTGCCGCTCGCGGCACCGGGTGTCTTCACGACCGCGATCATCGCGTTCTTCATTGCCTGGAACGACTTCGTCTACGGCATCTCGCTCACCTCGACCAGCGCCGCGCGTCCCGTGCCCGCCGCCCTGTCGTTCTTCACCGGAGCGTCGCAGTTCGAGCAGCCCACCGGCGCGATCTCGGCAGCAGCCATCATCGTGACGATCCCGATCGTGGTGGTCGTCGTCATCTTCCAGCGCCGGATCGTCTCCGGCCTCACGCAGGGCGCGGTCAAGGGATGACCTCCAGCATCTCCGCCGCCGCGTCGACCTCGAAGGGAACGTCATGGCCTCCATCACGCTGAAGAACATCGTGAAGACGTACGACGACGGCTTCACGGCGGTCAAGGGTGTCGACCTCGACATCGCCGACGGCGAGTTCGTCATCCTCGTCGGGCCCTCCGGATGCGGCAAGTCGACGCTCCTGCGGATGATCGTGGGGCTCGAGGACATCACCAGCGGCGAGATGCTCATCGACGGCGACGTCGTGAACGACAAGGCGCCCAAGGACCGCGATCTTGCGATGGTGTTCCAGAACTACGCGCTGTACCCGCACCTCACGGTCTACGAGAACATCGCCTTTCCGATGCGGTTGAAGTCGAGCAACGTGCCCGACGACGAGATCGACGAGCGGGTCCGGCGCGCGTCGAGCCTGCTCGAGCTCGACGAGCACCTCGACCGCAAGCCCGCCAACCTCTCCGGCGGTCAGCGTCAGCGGGTGGCGATGGGGCGCGCGATCGTCCGCAACGCCCGGGCGTTCCTCTTCGACGAGCCGCTGTCGAACCTCGACGCCAAGCTGCGCGGGCAGATGCGCACCGAGATCGCGCGCCTGCAGCGCTCGCTCGGCACGACGACGGTCTACGTCACCCACGATCAGACGGAGGCCATGACGCTCGGCGACCGGGTGGCGGTTCTGCGCCGCGGGGAGCTGCAGCAGGTGGCCAGCCCGCGCGGCCTGTACGAGCAGCCGGTCAACCTCTTCGTCGCCGGCTTCATCGGGTCGCCGCCGATGAACTTCCTGCACGGCACGGTCGAGGGTGACACTCTCAAGCTGCCGATGTTCGACGTTCCGCTCGATGACCGGCTGCGCCGCGCGATCGGAGAGCGCGAGCTCGTCATCGTGGGAGTGCGTCCCGATGCGTTCGAGGATGCCGAGACGTCCGACCGTCCGCTCGACGGCGGTGTGCGCGCCGAGGTCGACGTCGAGATGACCGAGTGGCTCGGCGAGGTGCTGTACGCCTACATCCCGTTCGACGTCGAGGAATCGGTCCGCGAGAAGCTCGCCGAGCTCGACCGCGATCTCGACGGGGAGGGGCTGCGCACCGAGCTCGTCGTGGCGCTCGACTCGCTCAGCAACATCCGCGCGGGCGATCCGGCGACGCTGTGGTTTTCACCCGACTCGCTGCACGTGTTCGACCCCGAGACGGGCGAGAACCTCACGCGCGACGAGCAGCGTGCGGCGAAGCTCGAGGACGACGCCCGCGAGCAGCGCAAGCGCGCGCTCCAGCGCGCCCAGGAGCGCGAGGCCCGTCGCACCGGCTCCGGTGCAGGCTCGGGCTCAGGTGCGCAGCAGAGTTCCGCCGCCTGACGCTCGGCATCCGTCGATGTCCACGACCTAGGGTGGGGACATGCGGGCGGACGACGTGACGTGGGGCCCCGACCTGCTGGGCCCCGGCTTCGAGCAGACGACGCTTCCGCTCGGCTCCGATGACGAGGGTGAGGTCGTCGCGACGCTCGTGCGGGCGATGCCGCATCCGGGCCTCCGCCTCTTCGGCGCGTGGCGTGACATCGACGTGCTGTACGTCCACGGCTGGTCGGACTACTTCTTCCAGACCGATCTTGCCCGCTTGTTCACCGACCGCGGCGCGCGGTTCCACGCGCTCGACCTGCGGAAGTACGGGCGCAGCATCCGTCCCGGTCAGGCGCGCGGCTACGTCACCTCGCTCGACGTGTACGACGACGATATCGAGGCCGCGCTCACTGTGATGGACACCGCGCGTCAGGGCCGGCGGCTCGTGCTCCTCGGGCACAGCACCGGCGGACTGACGCTCACCCTGTGGGCAGCGCGTCACCCGGGACGCGCCGCGGCCGTGGTGCTGAACAGCCCCTGGCTCGAGCTGCAGCTCGGCCCCCTCGGGCGGCAGGCGGTCGCGCCGCTCGTCGAGGTCCGGGCCCGTTTCGACCCGCGTGGCGCCCATCCCGTGGTCGATCTCGGGTTCTACACGCGGGCTCAGCGCGAGGTCGGCAGCCTTCCCGACGCTCCCGACGGCTGGCGACCCGAGCAGGGTTTCCCGACGCATCCGGCATGGCTCGCCGCCGTCATCGCGGGGCACGCGCGTGTCGCGGCCGGGGTCGACGTCGGCGCCCCGGCTCTCGTGCTGCTCTCGGCGCGGTCGACCTCGCCGCTGCGGTGGAACGACACGATGACCTCGACCGACTCCGTGCTCGTCGTCGACGACATCGCGCGCGCGGCCACCCGCATCGCCGCCACCGTCACGATCGCCCGCATCGACGGCGCCCTGCACGATGTCTTCCTCTCGGCTGCGCCCGCACGCGCCGAGGCCGCTGACCGACTGGTGTCGTTCGTCAGCGGCCTCGACCGGTGAGTGCTCAGCCCGCGACGATGCTGATGAGCAATCGGATCGAGAGGGCGAGCACCGAGACGAAGCCGATGACACCCAGTACGTTCTGCCACCAGCGGTTTCGAAGCGGGCCCATGAGCGCCCGGTTGTTCGCCATGATGATGATCAGGGCGGCCAGCAAGGGAGCAAACAGCACCGTGAGGGCCTGAGCGAGCACGATCAGCTCGATCGGCGACGACCCGGCGAACGCGACGGTGATCGCGATGCCGAAGGCGAGGATGAACGCGCTGCCCAGCCGAGCGGTGATGGTTTCAGCCGATGCCCCGCGTCCGAGGGCGTCGGAGAGCAGGGTGCCGCCGGCGATGCAGTTGGGGATCATCGACGAGAACGCCGAACCGAAGAAGCCGAGCGCGAAGATCCAGGTGCCTACCGGTCCTGCAACCGGCTCGAAGATGCGCGCGAGACCGACGAAGGCTCCCGGAGCCGGGGTGCCCGTGTCGAACAGCACGGACGCGGACACGACGATGACGAGGGCGGTCATGATGCCCGGGGCGACGATGCCGGGAATCGTGTCGACGATCGTGATGTCGCGGTACTCCGATTCGGACCTTGCCCGGGCCTTGGTCCCGTACGACGCGAAGAAGGCGGCGTTGATGGAGAAGTTGGTCCCCACGAGCCCGATGATGAGCAACCAGGCTCCGTCGGGGACGACGGGAATCAGCCCGAGGCCGGCAGCGGCCCAGTCGGGGTTCGACACGAACGCCGACACGATGAAGCAGAACGCCATGATCGCGACGATGACGATCAAGGCCTTTTCGACGATGCCGTAGATGCCCTTCATGAGCAGGATGGTCGCGACGGCGACCGTGCAGATCACCGTCCACATGACGGGCGAGCTGCCCGGGATCAGCATCGCGAGCCCCACTCCCGATCCGACGGCGTTTCCCACCGAGAAGCAGAGGGCGATGAGGAAGACGCCGATGCCGGCTGCGACGCCGGTCCACCGGCCGAGGCTGTCCTTGATGGAGGAGATGAGCGAGACGGGCGTTCGGATGCCGAGCCGCACGCTCATGTCGGTCAAGAAGACCATCAGCAGCGTCGACACGATGATCACCCAGATCAGGGCGTAGCCGTATCCTGCTCCCGCGTTCATCGCGGTGGTGAGGTTTCCCGGACCGAACTGCCAGGCTCCCGCCACGAATGCGGGGCCGATCAGGGCGAGGCGACGCCAGAACGTTCGTCGCACGGGGTTCTTGCCGACGATGCTCCGCACCGTCTCGGTCGAGATCCGGCCGTGGCCGGTCGCGGGAGTGGCGGGGGGACGTGAGGTGATGCGGTCGCTCATGGAGACTCCTTCGGAGGGCGGCGGGATGCCGCGCAGTCGTCATTGACTTCGAGCCGGCGCTGCGACGCGTCGGGGAGCGGAACGGGGTGGAGGGAGGGCGGCCGGATGCGGGGTCCGGCCGCCCGTGGTGGTTTACGCGGGAACGGTGACGCTGCCGAGCTCGGCCGAGGCGAAGGCCGCGGCGATCTCGGCGTCTGCGCCGGCGGGGAGGGGCAGCAGCGGCTCCCGGACCGTCGCGTGGTCCAGGATGCCACGGTTGACCAGGCCCCACTTCAGGGCGACGGTGCCCTCCATGTGCGAGCCGCGGTGGTAGACGGCCTTCGTCACCGGGAGCAGGCGCTCGTGAATGGCGTGGGCAGCGGCGTAGTCGCGTGCCTTGCCCGCGGCGATCAGGTCGACCAGCAGCTCGGGCGCGATGTTCCCGTAGCCGACGAGCAGGCCGTCGACGTCGAACATCGTCGGCAGGAGGTACTCGTCGTGGCACGACAGGATCTGCAGGTCAGGGTACGCCGCGCGCAGTGCCGGGATCTCGGTGTACCACCGACGCATGTTCCGGACGCCGTTCTTGGTGTGGTTCACGCCCTCCTGGCCTGCGATCTCGAGCTGGGTGTCGAGGTCGTACGAAGCCTTGGTGTTGTCGGGGTACTGGAAGAGGATCTCCTCGAGCCCCGACTCCTCCCAGATCGCGCGGTAACGCGTCTGCGGCGCGCCGGGCTGGAATCCGAAGCGCAGCCAGCCGTGCGAGGGGTAGACCAGAGCGCCGCGCGCTCCGGCGGCCGCGGCATCCTTCGCCTCGAGCGCGGCGGTGGCGTTGCCCTCCTTCGTGATGCCGGCGATGATCGGCAGCCGGTCTTCGACGGAGTCGCGGAAGGCGCGGATGACGTCGAGCTGCTCCTTCTCGGTGAGGAATGTTCCCTCGCCGGCGTGGCCGAGCACGACCAGGCTCTTCACCCCCTCGATCGATCCGAGCCACGAGCCGAGCCGCGAGATGGCTGCGTAGTCGACGTCGCCGTCGACGGTGAACGGGGTGACGGGGGCGGGGTTGAGTCCGCGGAGGTCGAGGACCATGTCGTCTCCTTGGGTGAGGTCTCGTCGTCGAGATCGGGAGGTGCCGGTTGGCTGATCCCGAAACCAATAACGTTTGCGGGAACGTTTGCAGTTTGGCCCTGCTCGCCATCGATGTCAAGCGGTTCGGGAACGTTCTCGGGAAGGTTCTCGCCGCCGTGCGTGTCACGGGTAGGCTCGGCGAGGGAGGCAGGACATGGCCGAGGGCGACCGGAACATCAGACACGTCGTGACGCTCAAAGACGTGGCGACGGCCTCGGGTGTCAGCATCTCGACCGTGAGCCGCATCCTGGACGATCGCACTCCGCCCTCCCGGTCGGCGACGGCCGAACGCGTTCGCGCAATCGCCGAAGAGCTCGGCTATCGCCGCAACGTGTTCGCCTCGGGGCTCCGACGTGGCGCCACAGGCACCATCGGCGTGCTCGTGCCCAGACTCACCGACGCGGTCATGGCGCTCATGTTCGAGGCGGTCGAGCGGGCCGCGCGGCAGCGGGGCTACTTCGCCGTCGTCGCGACGTGCGGCGACGACGGTGACGAGGAGCGCCGCGCGACCGAGACCCTGCTCGACCGGAACGTCGACGGGCTCGTCCTCGCGACCGCGCGCATCGACGACTCGCTTCCGGCGTCGCTGCGCGAGCGCGGCATCCCCCACGTGCTCGCGCTGCGGACCGACGGGGTCAGCCCCGCCTCGCTCGGCGACGACGAGACCGGCGGCTATCTCGCGATGCGGCACCTGCTCGACCTCGGACATCGCGACATCGCTGTCGTCACGGGCCCCTGGTTCACCTCGAGCGGACGCGACCGGCGCAGCGGCGCGAACCGCGCTCTCGCTGAAGCCGGCGTCGACCTGCCCGAGGAGCGGGTGATGGCGGTCGGCTACGGCCTCGACCACGGGATGGAGGCCGCCGAGACGCTCCTGGGCGGTACCTCTCGTCCCACGGCGATCTTCGCGGCCAACGACAATCTCGCGATCGGAGTGCTCAGCGTCGCGCGATCCCTGGGGCTCGAGACGGGGAAGGACCTCTCGATCGTCGGGTACAACGACATCCCGCTCGTGTCACGCCTGCCCGTGCCGCTGACGTCGGTGCGGACGCCATTCGACCAGATCGCCTCGTCGGCTCTCGACATCCTGCTAGCGACCGATCCCGCGACGCCGCAGATCGTGCGCGCGCTACCGACCCTCATCCCGCGCGCGTCGACGGCCCCGCGCCGCTGAGCTGCGGTGCTGGTGGGGTCTGTCGGCGCCGAGTCTCAGCGGTAGTTGACGAACTGGAGGTCGACGTCGAGGTCGGCGGCCTTCAGCATCCGCTGCACTTCCTGCAGGTCGTCGCGCGACTTCGACTGCACGCGCAGCTCATCGCCCTGGATCTGCGACTTGATCGACTTCGGGCCCTCGTCGCGGATCATCTTGCTGATCTTCTTGGCATCCTCCGACGAGATGCCCTCCTTCAGCGTCGAGACGATGCGGTACTCGCGGCCGGAAGCGGTGGGCTCGCCCGAGTCGAGGCTCTTGAGCGAGATGCCCCGCTTGATGAGCTTCGTCTGGAAGACGTCGAGCACGGCCTTGGCGCGCTCTTCGGAGTTCGCCTTGATGAGGATCGACTCGCCCGACCACTCGATGGAGGCGTCGGTGCCCTTGAAGTCGTAGCGCTGCTCGACCTCCTTGCGGGCCTGGTTCAGCGCGTTGTCGGCCTCCTGGCGATCGATCTTGCTGACGATGTCGAAGCTGTCCATGTAACCCATATTCACGCATCTGCCGCCGGTTCGCGATCCGAACCGCCTGCGTCGGCCCCAGACGGCGGCGCTACGGCAGAATTGGGCGTCATGGGGCCGAGCATGACATATCAGGACATGAGCGGGTATTGGGGAGCGATCGCCCAGATCGTTCCCGTGCTTGCCCTCGCCCTCGTGATCGAAGCGCGATCATTTGCCCGACGATTCAGTAGGAAGCGCAACAAGGCGAAGCCGTGGGTCCGCACATTGATGGGATGGTGGCTGGGGCTGACCTGGGTACTACTAGCGACTGCCGTCCTCTTGGCGCTGCGCTCCCTCATGAAGGAACCCTCGAGCGAGATAGGGCTGTCCGGCGAGACAGACGCATGGATCGCTTTCGCGGCCCTGGTCAATGGGCTCCTGCTGGTGGTCTTTACGCCGGTCGGACCGATTGCTTCGTTCCTGATCTTGTGGGGCAGAGGGCCGAGGGTACGGCCGTGGTCGAGGGCGTACGCTGACCAGAGGCGGGCGCGCCGCGAGGTGGATGCGATAGATGACGTCCTCAGAAGGCTCCGCGCTCAGACGCTCGTCGCGGCGACAAACCGGCTGCGCTCGGCCATCCTCGCCTCACAGTTTGACCGGCAGGTCGCTCAGGTGAGCACGATTTTAGAGCGCCGAGACCTCAGCTGGGAGACGCGTGCGGAGTACCAGGCCCTGCGCCGGAAGATTCGTGAGCAAGTACGTGAGGCTGACGAACTCGCAGCCAAGGAGGCGATCATCGGGGAGGTCGAAGCGTTGGCGCAAGAGGGGGAACGAATCCGGTCAGTGATTATCGATCGGGCTCTATCTCCCGAACGCACGGAAGAAGACAAGCAAGCGCGCGCCAAGCTCGTGCGCCGGTTCTTGGCTGACGCCGCCCGGGGTTGAAGCGTCGCCGCCCTACCTCGGCTTTCAGGCGGCGACGAAGCGGCGCAGCGCGGCGTCGACGTCGTCGTCCGAGGCCGTCGAGGCCCGGAGTATGCCCGTCGCGGGGGAGAAGAGGAAGTCGGACCGCTCGACGCGGACGCGGTCCTTCGTGGCGTCCCAGGCGGCGGTCAGGCCCTCGGGGCGGCCGTGGATCGTGCGGATGATGCGGAGGACCTCGCCCGGCTCTGGCCGGGGATGACCTCTCAGACCCGGAACGCAGTTCTGCGGCGGCTGGTGGCCCGTATCGAGGTACGCCCCGCGAAGCACCACGGCGAGCGCGCGCAGCGCTGGCGTCTCGTGCCCGCGTGGGAGGCGGACGCCGACGAAACGACGAAGGCGCGGCACCCCTCGGGTCCGCGCCTTTTCGAATGACAGTTAGTTGGGCTCTATGTCGAATGAAGAGTCTGCGGCCATGAAGGTGAGTCTACATCCGCGGAATTCCGGGGATCTGACGGGCGCGAGCTGACGTAGGTGCGCAACATCGACATGGCGCCCACGCGAAGACATCCCTTCTCGATCGTCGCGCCGTGCCCGCGGCTATCGCCCGAACCCGGCGCGGAGATCAGCGAACCGCGCAACATCATCGCTGAGCTACTCAATCTGCGGGCGTGCCCTTTCGAAACCGATTCTGCTGGTTCGCTTCGGCGTCGTAGCCTCTCGGCGGTGTCGGTGTGCCTTGCCCAGAAGAGACCGCCGTCCGACAGGGCGATAGGCATCCCAGGTCGGCGTCGAACTCTCCAGCTTGGCTAAAGGCGCGAGTAGTGAGCGACGAGCCGAATGCCTCGTCGTCCCTGCGGAGTCTCTAATCGCGTTCCATCGACCGAGGTCTGAGGACTGATGATCAGTGGACGAGTGAAGTCCTCTCGAAAGACGAGCCCGTAGCGTGTGGGTCGGAGCGTCGCCTGACGTCTGCGGCCAAGCAGCACCGGGCGTATTTGAGTCAGGCCTATTGACCGGCTGCAAGTACGGTCCTAGGTTCTGACTGTGACCTTTGAAATCATTTCCGTCTTCAACCACAAGGGTGGCGTGTCGAAGACCACTACCACATTCAATCTCGCTTGGATGCTCGCGCAGAAGGGCAAGCGCGTGATCATGGTCGATGCGGACCCGCAGTGCAACCTCACGGGCTTTGTGTTGGGCCTGAACCCAGAATGGCCGGAGGACGACACCCCGACTCTCGACTTCGATGATGAGGAGAGTCGTCAGTTCGGGGTCACGCAGGAAAACGCCGAAGATTTCTGGGAGGAAAATTTCAACCGCACGCTGTTCGGCGCCCTGAAGCCAGCCTTCGACTCGGAGCCCCGCGTGCTTGAAGCTGTCGACTGCTTGCCCGTCGAGGGCCGAGAGGGCCTTTTCTTGTTGCCAGGACACCTCCGGCTCGGCGAGTACGAGGTCTCGCTGGGCATCGCGCAGGAGCTAGCGGGGTCGATGCCCGCGCTCCGCAACCTTCCCGGAGCCATGTACTTCTTGCTGCGAGAGACCGCGGAAGCGTTGAACGCTGACTATGTGATCGTGGACATGAGTCCCAGCCTTGGCGCCCTGAATCAGAATCTCGTCACCGTAAGTGACCTGCTTCTTGTGCCCACCTCTCCCGACTTCTTCTCGATCATGGCGCTTCAGTCGCTCCAGCGCGTGCTACCGAGGTGGGCTCGCTGGGCGGAGCAAGCCTCAGCGAACGAGGTGCTTCGAGACGCCTCTTACCCCTTCCCGGACCCTCGACTCAAATTCGCCGGTCTGGTGATTCAGAGGTACCGGCTCTACAGGTCACCTACGGAAGACGAACCGTACGGCACCCCCACCGGTCCGTTCAGGGCGTGGATTGATAAGGTCGCGAGCGCCTCGCAGGAGCAGTTTGTGCCTGCGCTTCACGCGGCGGGCTTAACGTTCCCGCCCGACGACTATGAGGCCGCGGGCATCCCCCCGTCCGGTGTGCTGGGTCAGGTTCAGGAGTTCAACAGCTTGCTACCAAAGTCGCAGGAGCATCACGTGCCCGTTTTTGCACTGACAGACGAGCAGCTCGGCCAAGTCGGGGTGGTCCTGGATGGGTCGCGGAGCCAAATCCGGAGCCTCACCCGCATCTTCGAGGCGATGGCGGATCGCGTAATCGCCTTGTCTGCCTCCGCTGCTAGTGCATCGTGAGCTCACAAGCGCTGCTCACGTTCCGTCGCCTGCTAAGCCAAGTGGCCGAGATCGAGGGGGTCGCCGAGGAAGTGGGCTCGTCTAAGCCTGACGTCGCCCCGATTCTGCGGCGCAGCGCGTACGTGCTCGCCGTTGCCGCGCTGGACACATACTTCCACGAGCGAAGTGCGGAGAAGCTTCGGGCCGCCGCGCTTCGAGGATCTCCAGACGATGCTCGGGTCGCCTCCTATTTGGGGTCAGTCACAGCCGCTGAGGTGGGGGGACCCGTGGGCGAGAGTTTCATCCGGATGAGGCTCACATTCAAGACTCTCGTTGCCCCCAGACGTATCGATGAAGCCGTCCTGGCCTGGGGTGACGATCCCGGCGATGTTTGGAGGGATTTTTGCTTCGCGGTGGGTTCGCGCCCAGACCGCGAGCGCCGTCAGCTGGAGTTGCTGTACGACCGCAGGAACCAGATCGCCCACGAGGGAGACTGGGATCCGGTCCAGCTGCAGTTCCGCCGGGTGCACTCCTCCCACCTTGAGGACTGTATCGAGAGGGTGACATCCGTGGCAGAGGGTTTCGACCGCCTGCTTTAGACAGAGTGGTGCGAGCCGGGAACGAGCTCAAGGACAGGGGCGCCTCCCGTCAGAAGTAGAGGCTTCACGTTCGCAGCCGCCGTCCCGTCTACGGCCGCGATTCGAATGAAATCGATAGCTCTCCATCGTGTCGAGGACGCTGTCCAGGAGCGCACGCTGTAAGTCGCTTCTGATGTCGGCGGCGCGCGCGGGCGATTGTTGAGTAGGCGGACGCGCGCCTTGAAACCATGATGAGGGAAGCCGCGATGGCATGGTCACGGCCATCGTCTCGCATCGGAGGCGATCCGGGCGGAGGCTGGTACGGTCCGTGCGCTCGTCGCCGATTAGATGCCGAATGCGAGCTTCGCGCTCGTGGCGGCTAGCTATGGCACCGCGCTGCGGCCGGGCGGGACGGCGAGCGCTGCAACATCGCGGTGCCGGCTCCCTGTCCCGGGTCGTTGAGCGGCGCGCAGCGCTCCGCGGCGACGTTGCCGGCGAACGACCACCGTCTCAGGCTGGTCCGCATAGCCAGTGCATACTCGACGCGGCTACGGACGTCTGGTGGCTTCGGCGGTCGGTCTCGGGTAAGAGAGCCCGATATCGAACGAGGAATCTGCCATGCCGCTACTCTAGCCGCGCCCGTAGCCTCGCGCCGGGGGACGCTAGGCTCGCGCCATGACGAGTGAGCCCGCCGACCGGCCCCGGCGCCGCGGCCGCGGGTGGGGAATCGCCGCGACGATCCTCGCGGGCATCGGCATCCTTCCGGTCGGTGTCGTGTTCATCCTCGGGTACACCGTGGATCCGCTCTGGGGATGGATGCTGTTCATCGCCCTGCCGATCTCGATCGCGGCAGGCGCCCTCGGCGGCGTGCTCGGCATCATCGGGCTGATCGCGGCGCGCGGTGACGGCGGGGGATACGGGTGGCCCGTGGTCGCGCTGGTCCTCGGCTGGGGGCAGGTGCTGCTGGGGACCGGATTCCTGAACGGCTGGTTCATCTGACGCCGAGGGTGTCTGTCACGACTAGCAGATCCGGCGCGGAAAAGCAGGTGTACGAGCCACTTCGCGCATGCCAATAGCATCGTCTCGAACCGGCGGTGCTCGCGGCCGGGGCAAGGGGGACGTGTGAAAAACGTGCCGGACTCTGTTCCGACCGCGCCGGCCGGCTGGCATCCCGACCCATCGGGACAGCAGCAGCTGAGGTATTGGGACGGCCAGCGATGGACCGATCACGTCTCGCCCTACCCCGTGGCGGAGCAGACGGCGCCGGATGCCGCACCGGCGGCCCCCGCTGCCGCGCCCGCGCCCAAGAACCCCGGGCAGAAGGTGATGACGCGCGCGACGTGGATCCTGCTGGCGGCCACTCTTCTCATCGTCGGCGGCGCAGCCGGGTTCGTCGGCTGGACCGTCGTCTCGGCCAACGCGGCCGCGACCTCGGAGGCGCCGGATGTCGTCGACGGCTTCCTCGCCGCCGCCACAGCCGACGAGCCCGGCTGGACGCAGTACGCCTCGCCCGGCTACATCGCGATCTCGGGGTCGGCGACGCCCCTGTTCGGCGACGCGCGCGCCGCGGAGGTGCTCGACCTCTCCATCGAGTACGACCGGCGCGGCATCCTCTATGGAACCAACGGCACCGCCGGCTACGAGTCGCCCAGCGGCGCGGACACTGCCAAAGCAGTGGTCGACATGACCTACACCTTCACCGTCGACGGCACGTCGCAGACGGCGACCTCGACCCGCGAGATCTGGCTGACCCGGCCCTACTACTACGGTGACGACGTTCCGTCGGCGTTCAAACCGGGAGAGACGCCGACCGCGATCGGGCCTTGGCGGGTGACCGGCGCGGCATCGGCGGCGGCGTACGAGGGAGAGGTCGTCGCGACGACGAGCTTCGAGCCCGCCCGACTCGATCAGGCGTGCTACACCTCCGACGTCGTGCTGTCGCAGATGTCCGAGATCGCGCGCACCGAGGGTGTGCTGGCCGCGGTCTGCCTGAGCGGCGGCACCTCGACCTCCTTCGACGACGGCATCGACATCGACGCCCTCGCCGCCGGGTTCCCCGTCGTCGGCCAGGCTGCGCCGCTGACCGATCTGATGGGGTGGCACAACGATCCCAACACTCCGGCACCCCTCGAGCAGTACCTGATCTCTTCGGGCGGGACCGACTACGTCTTCGTCCTCGCCTCGACGGGCGTCGGCGGCGAACTGACGACCGACTCCGAACGCCGCATCATCCTCATCTCGAAGGCGGAGACCCGATGACCGACACCACCCCCGCGCCGGCCACCGAGGCGCCGGAGCGGAAGCCGCGCAACCGTGCGGCGCGCACGATGCAGATCGTCATCGCCTCCCTCGGCGTCGGCGCGCTGCTGATGACCGCCGCCGCAGGTGTCGTGCTGTGGCCGCGGACGCCCGAGGCGGGGCCGACGGCCGATGTTCCGGTCGCGTGGGCTCCGTGGGCTGACAACGACCTGGCGACTCCCACCAGCGCCACGTTCGCCGAGATGAACGCCGCGATGCGCGATAAGGATCGCGAGCGGTTCCTCGCTCACGCCACGGGTGACGCGGCGACGCAGCTCGCGCTGTGGTGGGACAACTCCACCAAGATCGGGTGGGATGTCGCGGCGATCGCGCCGTCGGACTTCGACGTCGACGAGACCGGAACCATCGAGGTCATCCTCGGCGCTCAGTATGCATTCGCGGCGCAGCCGCAGCGAGGCGACGGTGACCGTGACGCCGGTCTCGACCTCATTCAGGGCTTCGCCTACACCGTCACCTTCGAGCCCGGTACCGTCCCCAGTCGGTCGTTCGATCGGTACGAAGAGACGGAACCGCCCGAGCCCGCCACGATCACATCCATCGTCCCCGCGCGCGAGCCGAACCCGTGGGACGAGGGTGAGATCCACGTGGCCAAGCGCGACCACGTCGTCCTTTTCGGGATGAGCGACGAGGCCGAGCTGGTCGATCAGAACGCGGATGCGGCCGAGCGATCGGCCGTCATCGCGCTCGACACGATCCGCGCCCTCGGCGGCGAGCCGACGCAGGACGGCTTCGTATCGGCGATCACCGACGACGATGAACGCTTCCAGCGCTGGCAGTACGGCAAGGGCACGCCGTGGGACATGGATGTCGCCGGTTACGCCCGTCCGACTCTCCGACCGCAGATCGCGCAGCGCTTCCTCGACCCCGTGATCGCGACGGGATCCGACACCTCCGGAACGCTCATCGTGATGGGCCCGGGCAGCGCGACGGGTCGCGAGCAAGTGTTCGTCCACGAGTTCGCACACGGCCTTCACTACACAGCGGCGCCCGGGTCGTTCATCGCACCGCCCGTGGCGGTCCACGAGGGTTTCGCCCGCTTCGTCGAATGGAAATCGGGTCTCGCCGATCCCGGGTACCTCCGGCCCGAGGTGAAGGCCGCCATCGCCGCGCAGGGAATGGGGGCCTTCACCGACGAGGCGCTGCGCAGCAAGGACGCGAACCTCGCGTACGACGCCGCGGGGTCGTTCTACGCCTACGCCGATGCCTATGACGGGTCGGCCTGGACGATGGCGGTGGATTCAGTCCTCGGCGGCGGATTCTTCGTCGACAGCACCGACTTCACCGAGGCCGACTGGCAGGCATGGGTGGCATCGCAGTGACCGCGGGAGGGCGTCCGCGCACGCGGCCCGCTAATGCCGTGCGCTTCGTAGGCTGGAACGCGTGCAAGCTCTGACCGAAGACCAAGTCCGCGCTTCGTTCGTCAACGCGACGGTCGACGACCGCCGGATCATGGCGATGCCGATCGACTTCATGCTGCTCGACTGGGACCACCTCGACTTCCTCGCGTGGCGGGATCCGAACTCGCGCGAGCGGGGATACGTCATCACGCAGCGCGAGGGTGCGCCGGCCGGAGTCGTCATGCGCGCGGCATCCGGAAGCTCGCGTGCGCGCTCCGCGCTCTGCAACCTCTGCCACACCATGCAGCCCGGCGACCAGGTCACCCTCTTCAGTGCGCGCAAGGCCGGGCCCGCCGGCGATGCCGGTGACACGATCGGCACGTACATCTGCGCCGACCTCGGATGTCACGACAACGTGCGGATCGCCGGACCGCTCGCGCCCAGCGAGATCCGCGCGAGCGTCGATCGCCGGATCGACGGCACGCGCCACCGCACCGAGGCCTTCGTCGAACGGGTCATCGGAGGCGACGACTGACGGCTCTCGCCGTGGTTCGGAGCACGCGGTCACAGGGGGTAATATGGGTTCTCGCGCCTCCGGTCGACTGCACAAGCCGGGCGGGTGCGCACTGGCGAGTTACCCAAGCGGCCAAAGGGATCTGACTGTAAATCAGACTGCATTGCATTCGGGGGTTCGAATCCCTCACTCGCCACATCGAGAAGGGCCCCCGCTGAGCGGGGGCCCTTCTGCTTGGCGATTCGCGTGGTTCGCGCCCGGTCAGCAGGCGGTCGACACGGTGCTCCGGCACAGGCCGATGCTCAGTGTGCTGGCCAGGACCGTGCGGTGCTCGTCCTCGCTCTTCTCGAGCGTCTGCAGCGACAGGATGAAGCCCATTTCCTCACCTCCTTCGTTCGATCGCCGCCGGAGAACCGACGGGTGCGAGCACCGGGGGGAGTATGGGGAGGAGTGGCCGGTCGGTCATCGGACCGCGACCGGATGCCGCGACGAGGGTGAGCAGCACGCCCGCGGCTCCGGTGGCGAGGTCGCACGAGGCTCGCAGCATCCCGTCGCCGACGATGCGGACGCCGGCCGGGGCATCGAGCGCGTGCAGGGTCATCCGCGACAGGTGGTGGTCGCGGGCGCGGATCGTCTCCGGCGTCGCATGCCCGGTCGCGTGCAGCGAGTGGAGGAAGAGCGCCAGCCCCGCTCGGCCGGCGAAGATTCCCGACTGCACGACGAAGGGGGCCGACGCTGCTCGGATGATGCCGCGCAGTGCATCATCCAGCTCGTCGTCCGGCTCATGCGCCAGGTACTGCGCGAGGACGAGTCCGATGCCAGCCGACCCGTGGGCGAGATAGGGAAGCAGCCGCCAGCCCTGGTCCACCTGCAGCGAGCCGTCCCCGTCGCGCCGCAGCGCGCCGAGGTCGATGGCGAGAGCGTGGCGGGCGATCTCGAGAAAGCGCCGGTCTCGGGTGTGCTCGAACAGCCGCACGGCCAGGAGCGCGGTTCCGCTCGCGCCGCCCATGAGGCCGCCGCGCCGTCGTGATGCGGGTGGCGTCGTCATCGGCGCGCTCCGCTCGTCGAGCCCCCACCTCTCGCTGAGGCGGTCGACGATGTCGATCGCTCGAGCGAGGTCGTCGGGCGAGCCGGATGCGTCGAGGAGGGCGATGCCGATACCGGCGAGGCCCGAGGCGAGGTCGGAGCCCCATGCTCCGACGTCGAGCTCGACGCTCTGCAGGCGCTCGCTGAGCGTCGTGGCCTCGTCGGTGAGCCCCAGGCGGCGGCACGCCCACACCGCGCCCGCGAGGCCGTCCATCAGGCCGACGCGAGGGCGGTCGTCCCGCACTGCGGAGATCGAATGCGACACCCACGCGCGCATCTCGGACGGCAGAGCGACACCGGCGGCGTCGAGCGCGAGGGCGACCCCCAGTGCGCCGTGGGCGAGCGAGAACGCGGGCTCCGCGAACTGACGGGGATCGCCCGGCCACAGCCGGTCGCGGCGGTGCGGCGTCGCATCGGCGATCAGCTGCGCGGCGATCCGCTCGATCGTCGGACCGGGCTGGGGATGCCGGCCCGCCTGGCCGGGGGTGCCATCGCCGCGAGACCCGAGCCGCAGCGCGGCGGCCATGCGCTCGGACCATGCGCGAGGCAGGTCGAAGGCGGCCGCGGCCTCAGCGGCGAGAGCGCCGGCCTTCGCCGGCTGAAGAGCGAGCACGCTCGTGAGCGGCAGGAAGACGTACAGCTCGATGCACGCCAGTGCGTGAGCGTCGCGCCGCACGGGGTCGGGCTCATCGGGCAGCGTGAACCCGGCCGCACCGAGTACGGCGGCGGAACGGGAGCCGACCGGCATCGACATCTCGAAGTCGATGAGGCCCACCGACCCGTCCGCGTCGACCACGACGTTCGCGGGGTGCAGATCCCCGTGGGTGAGGCCAGCGGCGTGGAGACGGGAGATCTCCCGCCGCAGGGCATCGACGACGCGCAGCATCCGGTCGCGATACGCGTGGCGCTCCGCGGCGGTGGAGACCGCGGCGGTCAGCGGGCTGCCGGTCGACACCACCCGATCGAGCGGCTGGCCCGGCAGCTGTTCCAGGACGAGGAAGCGATGACCGTGCGCGTCGAGGGATGCCCGCACCTCCGGCACGCGCACTCTGCCGGCGACGGCTCGCAGGGTCCGTTCCTCGTCCTGGAGCCGCGCGACGGCATCGCGGCCGTCCGGGGTCCAGCCGGCGAACGGCCGGGCCTCCTTCACGATGACGGGGGAGCCGTCGAGAAAGCCGCGGTAGACGCCGCCGGCGTTGGAGTAGTGCAGCGCCCCGGTGATCTCCGGGAATCCCGCCGGCGGCTGGTCGCCGAGGGCGTCGAGCTGACGCCGGAGGAAGGTCGGCAGCTCGACCCAGGGCGGAACGTGGAACCCGGCTTCGCGGCGATCGGGAACCCACTGCCCGCTCCGCAGGTCGCGCACCGCCGGCAGGGACTCGCCGTCGACGAGCACTTCATGGTCGGTGAAAGCGCCGTACCGGACGAAGAGCGGCCCCGCGTTCCAGCGCAGGTCCGACAGGATGTACGGGCCGGGCCGGGAGCCGACTGCCTCGTCGAGGGTGGCGAGGCAGTGCTCCAGGCTCTCCTCCGAGGGGGGATAGAGCGTGATGAACTTCCCGGCACCCGACCGCTCGGCATCCTTCGCCAGCACGGCGTCGAGCGCCCGCTCGTCGATCAGGTGCTTGAACGGGATGCCGTGCCGGTGACAGTACGCCGACACGATGTCGAGCACATCACCGGCCCCGTCGGGCAGCGCCGTGACATGCACCTTCCACCCCTGAGCGGCGAGGCGCATCCCGGGCGGCAGCCAGATGGACCACGGATGCCGCCGGCCCCGCCGCCAGCCGTCCCACGGGACCACCGTCGACGGCGCGTAGACGTCCGCGCCTTCCGGCGCGCCGGCACGCGCGGCATCCGTGTCGGGTGAGTCGTAGAACACCCGATCCCGTATCGCGAAACGCCCGAAGATCGGATCCATCTGCTTCCCCCACGGACCGGTACGGCGGGCCCAGGGTCATCATCGGTCGGGCCGGACCGCGGGCTCGGCGGGCGAAGACCGGACAAAAGCCCCTTTGCCATTGCCGCGGGGAGCGGCGCAGGCGATGACGAGCAGGTGTACAGCGACCTGCCTGCCGGGTCGGAGTGCGTCGTGACGGAGACCCAATGCGGCACGACCGCGCTCGTGCAGGTGGCGACCGCCGACCCGGTCACCGTCGAGATCCTTCCCGCGACAGGCGGCGGAGAGCCGTACCTCGGCCTCATGCTCGGCCTGGGCAGCATGATGGTGGGTCTGCTCGTGCGTGGCAGAAACCGGTGCCGAAGTTTCACCCGGATGGATGACGAAACCTAGACCCGGTTGCGCGCTCCCCACAGCGCGAGCTGGGTGCGATCCGCGAGATCGAGCTTCTTGAGCGCGGAGTGCAGCTGCGATCGCACGGTGTGGACCGAGACCTGCAGCGTCTCGGCGATGCCCTCGTTGCTCGTGACGCCGCCGGCGAGAACGGAGATCACGCGACGCTCGGCGGAGGTCAGCTGCGCGCCGGCCTCGGGGTCTTCGGGGGCCCCGCCGCGGCGGACGAACTCGCGGATCAGCGGCGCCGTCACTCGCGATGACACGAGAGCCTCGCCCCGAGCCGCGGCGTAGATCGCGCCGACGAGCTGGTCCGAGTCGTGGCTCTTCAGCAGGTATCCGACGGCGCCGGAATCCAGGGCCTCGCTGACGTATCCGTCGACGGCGAAGCTCGTCATGACGATGACGGCGATGGGCGCGCTCCCGTCGTCGGGACGGGCGAGAAGGCGGGTCGCGGACAGCCCCGACATCTGGGGCATCTGGATGTCCATGAGCACGACGTCGGCGCGTTCGGCGCGCGCGACGTGGACGGCGTCGACGCCGTTCGAGACCTCGCCGACGACCTGGATGCCGGGAGCGCCTTCGAGCTGCAGTCGCAGCCCGCGACGCACAGCACGATTGTCGTCGGCGATCAGAACGCGGATGCGCTCGGCCCCACGAGTCATACCGTTCTCCTTGTCAGGCGACCGGGTCGATCGGGATCGTGATCCGCACTTCCCATCCGCCGGTCGGCGTCGGCCCTGCGAACAGTGTGCCCCGCAACAGCTCGACGCGCTCGCGCATCCCGCGCAGGCCCCAGCCGAGATCGAGGCCCGGAACAGGCGTCGAGTCACTGTTCGGGGCCCGGTTGACGATCCGGACGATGAGCTCGTCCTCGGCGGCGGTCACCGAGACGCTCACGGGTGCCCCGGGAGCGTGCTTGGCCGCATTGGTCAGCGCCTCCTGCAGGGCGCGGTACGCCGTGGTCGAGACGACGGCGGGCAGATCCGACACCCCGCCCGACAGCTCGAACGACACCGGCATGCCGCGCCGCGACCAGAACTGCACGAGTTCGCCCGCCCGGCGCAGGTCACGCGTCGTCTCAGTCGGGGTCGCTGCCTCCGTGTGCAGGTCGCTCAGTGCGCCCGCGAGGCTCGCAGCGGCGAACCGCCCCTCGTTCCTCACCTCACCGACCAGGCGGATCGCCTCGTCGGGGCGGGCCGGGGCGAGAGAGATGGCGGCATCGGCGAGTGTCACGAGCCCGGCGAGGTGCTGGCCCGCGACATCGTGCAGCTCTTGCGCGATGCGGGCGCGCTCGCGTTCGCGCGCGTCGTTGACCCGTGCGTCGTGCTCCTGGCGGGCGAGCTCGGCCTGCTCACGGGCCAGTGTCACCTGACGCACCTGGGCGCCCCACCAGATCCCGAGAGCGGTCGCCCCGAGGGCCGGAGCGGAGAAGCGGAAGAACTCGTTCGCCATGAAGCTCAGGGCGGTACTGACGTCGCCCGAGTAGAAGACGGCCCAGGTGAAGAGCCCGCCCATGCCGGCGACCACGACGCCGAGCAAGCACACGACGGCCGAACCGGCCGAGACCCGGCGGGCCAGAAGGAACTGCGCGAGTGCCACGACGAGGTACATGCCGATGAGCCAGTTCGGTATGTCGAAGGCGCCGAGGAGGACGAGGTAGACGGCGACCGTCGCGAAGACCGCCGTGCGGGGCCACCGCTCGCTCAGGAGAACAGCCGAGGCTTGGGCCACGCACGCCAGGGCGAGGATGACGCACAGGACCGATATGGATACGTCGAAGGGCCAGTCGACGGGACCAGCGATCATCGCGGTGATCGGCGTCGCCAGCACCTGGACGGTCGTGCTCACCGAGACGATCGCGACCAGGATCGCCGACGCGCGACGCGTGCGGAAGAAGGTCTGCGTCGCGGGTGCGCCGAAGTCGACGCCGGGCTCTCGGGGTGGCTTCACCACAGAATCCTCTCAGCCCCGCGCAGAAGCCCCGTGCATGCCAGGATGTGAGGAGTCAGCGCGGAAGGAAACCTGTCGATGAGCAAGCCCATCACATCTCCGGAATCGAGCAAGCTGCTGCGCGCCGCGATCTGGGTCGCCATCGGCGCACTCATCGCCGCGGCGATCGTGTGCGTCGTCTGGGTTCTGATCGGCTCGGGCACCGGCATCGTCGCGCGCGCCTTCATGACGGTGCTGCTGCTCGCGGGTTTTGCGGGCATCGCGATCCTCGAGTCGCACCTGGCGGGTCGTCGGCCCGCCTGGTTCGCGCTCACGAGCATGGGCAGCTGGGTCGTCGCGCTGCTGGTCGGCGCCGTCATGATCTGGCTGCCGTCCCCGACCGAGAGCTTCGGGTGGGGATACGAGCGCTTCATGCGCTTCCTCCTGGTCGTGCTGATTCTCCAGCTCGCGCTGCTGCACCTGCGCCTGTTCACGAAGGCCTACCTGCGCAACCCCACGACGTTCCTCTCGATCGTGACCTACGTCACCATCGCCTTCGTCGGCATCGTCGCCGTCATGCTGATCGTGCCGCTCGTCGGCGGCGAGTGGTTCGACTTCCTGCCGATCTACTGGCGCGTCGTGGTCGCGCTCACCATCCTCGCGGCGGTCGGCACCGCGCTGGTCCCGCTCGTGAACGCACTGCTGATGCCTCGCCCGCCGCATCCACCGGCAGCTGCGCCGTGGCCGACCTACGCCGACGGTCGCACGCCCCTGCCCGTGCTCGGCGATGGATCGCCCGACTGGCAGGCCTACTACACCGGTCGCCCCACCTACCCGCAGGGCTACGCCCCCGCGCAGCAGGCTCCGGCACATCCGACGGCGGCTCAGACGACCCCGCCGACGCAGGCGCCCGCGCAGCCGGGATACCAGGACTACCCGCCGCCCCCGCCGCTGCCCGACCAGCCGATCGCCCCGCGCTGACGTTCCCGGCCTTGCGGAGGCCGCGAACCCCGTAGCGTGGGTCGCATGGTGGATGCCCGAGAGCTCACAGATCTGGCCGTCGAGATCGCGCGCGAGGCGGGTGCGCTCGCGCGTCGACGCCGCAGCGAGGGCGTCGCGATCGCCGCGACCAAGTCCGCGCTCGCCGACATCGTCACCGAGGCCGATCGTGAGGTCGAGCTCCTCATTCGCGATCGCATCGCTCAGGCGCGGCCAGACGACGGGTTCCTCGGCGAGGAGTCCGGAGCCGAGCACGGCGCGAGCGGCTTGACCTGGGTCGTCGACCCCATCGACGGAACCGTCAACTACGCCTACGGCATCCCGCACTACGCGGTGAGCATCGCCGTCGTCGACGGCGAGCCCGATCCGCAGCAGTGGGAGGCGGTGGCCGCGGCGGTCTTCTCGCCGGCCGTCGACGAGATGTTCCGCGCGACCGCGGGCGAGGGCGCCTGGCTCGGCGACGCCCGCCTCGCGGTGTCCGAGCCGACCGACGCGGGCGCGCTCCTGGCGACCGGCTTCGGCTACGACCCGGCGACGCACGCGGGCGATCTCGCGCGGCTGGGCCGCATCATGCCCGTCGCGCGCGACATCCGCCGCGCCGGGGCGGCATCCCTCGATCTGGCGTACGTCGCCGCCGGCCGGCTCGACGGCTACGTCGAGCGCGGACTTCAGCCCTGGGACCACGCCGCCGGCGCGCTGCTGGTCGCCGAGGCCGGGGGAGTGGTGACCGGGATGCCCGGAGAGCGTCCGGGGCGGACCATGACGATCGCCGCGTCCCCGTCGCTCCACAGTCGTCTGGCAGAACGGGTTTTCCACGAAAGCTGACGCGTGGATCGCATTCCCAGCCGCAAGTCGTTAGTGTTTACCCGTTCGTTATCTTCGGAACCCGATCCGGAGGGCGGACACCACCCGGAGAGATTGTGCCGCGCCAGCGCGCGCTGTTTTCGAGAGCCTGCGATTTGACTTCTGAGACCACCCCCACCGAGGCCGCGTCCTCGCGACCCTCGGCAGGGGAATCCTCGTCCGGTGCGGCGACGGGTCTCACGCGGGCTACGGGACTGACGCGAGCGCAGTGGCGGCGTCTGGCGGCTGAAGCCGAGCTCGCCGCGAAGGTCGCCGCGGTTCCGACCGACGACGTCGCGACGATCGACGAGGCGCCGTCGACGCCCGACGAGCCCCGCGCGGCTTCGAGCGACGACGCGAGCACCGCCCCCGTTGCGAAGCCCGAGGCCCAGATCGACGACGAGACCGACGAGATGGTCCTCACGGTCCTCGACGGCGACGCCTACGCCGGCCCGGATCTCGTCACGCCCTCCCGTCGTCGTCGCTCGCGTCCGGCCGAGCACGCTGCCCCCCAGGGGGAGTCGTTCGGTCCTGCCGCAGTCGATTCCGCGAAGACCGAGACGGCGGATGCCGCCGAGACGAGCTCGGCCGGCGACTCGGGCGCCGGTGACGAGACCCGCAAGCCTTCGGACGCGCATGACGTCGACGAGTTCGAGTTCGCCGCGCGCCTGTTCTCCTTCACTGCTCAGACGCCGGTGCAGGTTGCCGAGGAATCGATCGCCGAGCACCAGCAGCGCACGCGCGAGGTCGCGGTCGCCCGCCCGGGGCGCCTGCGTCGTGTCGGCAAGCGCGTCGCCGCGGCATCCGTCTCGATCAGCGCCGTCGCGGCCGTCGGTCTCCTCGCGGTCGGCCTGACGAGCCCTGCCGCTGCGGTCTTCGCGTCCGGTGACACCGGCCGTGACATCACGGCGGAGGTGCCGCGGACGTCGGCCTCGATCGAGCCCGAGGAGATCCAGGCGTACGTGTCCTCGTCCAGCACGGGTGTGACGTTCGACCGCAGCGACACCTTCGACGTCACTTCGGTCTCGAAGATCGCCGCAGACTCGGGTGTGACCAACTTCGCCGGCACGTGGGTCAACGACCCGAACGCCGCGATCCAGTGGCCGTTCCCGGTCGGTGTACCGATCTCGGCGCAGTTCGGCTCCGTCTCATACCTCTCCGAGTTCTCGCGTCCGCACCGCGGGGTCGACCTCACTCCGGGCGCAGGCGCGGACATCCACGCCGTTGCGGGCGGAACCGTCCGCATCGCGACCGAGGCGGGCGGCGACTACGGAGTGACGGTCGTCATCGACCACAACATCGACGGCGAGCTCGTCTCGACCCGGTACGGGCACATGCAGTACGGCTCGCTCAAGGTCAAGGTCGGCGACACGGTCGAGCCCGGCCAGATCATCGGCAAGGTCGGCAGCACCGGCAAGTCGACGGGGGCTCACCTGCACCTCGAGGTCCTCCTCGGCGGCACCACGCAGACCGATCCCATTGCCTGGCTCGAGGAGCACACGAAGCGCTGACCTGATTCGAAGTGAGGCCGCCGAGATGGTATCCTCTTCTAGTTGCCCGCTTGCGGGTGGCACGCCCCGATAGCTCAGTGGCAGAGCACTTCCATGGTAAGGAAGGGGTCGTCAGTTCAATCCTGACTCGGGGCTCGCAGCATCCTCGGATGCGTTGCGGCAGGGTAGCTCAGTTGGTGAGAGCGCACGACTCATAATCGTGAGGTCGCGGGTTCAAGCCCCGCTCCTGCTACAGATGAAAACCCCCGGTGCGTCCGGGGGTTTTGTCGTATCCGGGATGAGGTCGACGCGGCGGCCGTCGCGCCGAACACGAACGCATCAGGGAAAGAGGAGGCGCCCGGGACCCCTCCAGAGTCCCGGGCGCAGGTCGGACGCGAGACGAGGACCTAACTCGCGGCCGAGGGATCGAGCAGGCCCGCCCTGCTCCCCATCAGCGCTGGATCGCACCCGACGTGATGATCATGCCTCGGGTGGCAGATGGCCCGTGCTCACCGGCTGCGCCCCTGGCCGGGCTCAAAAAAGCCGGTCAAACGACTTAAAAGTCCCGCGACTGGGCTCTTGAAGGGCTCTGTATCCGCTGATGTTCCGCGCAGGATTTCATCCGATCGGATGATGCCGGGCACTCCCACGCGGACCGGAAACCAGAACGCCCCGTCATCCGAGGATGCGGGGCGCTCCACGATCCGGGGGGAAGATCGTCGACGTCATCGACGCTAGGGCCTCCCGGGCGGTCCGTCGAGTCGGCCTTTCGGGGGACACGATGCCCGAGGACGGGTCGTGTCGCGTCAGCGCCGGTGGAACGGGCAACCACTGCCGGTGCCGGCCGCACGGACACGACCGCCCGACGCGGGCTTCGTCGGCAGCCGGCGCATGTCGACGTCGAGACCGGAGCCGAGGATCGTGACATCCGGGTGGCTCAGCGCCGTGATCGCGGTCGCGAGCCCGGCGATCGCGAGCTTCTCTCCCGGGCACCGGTGGCCGGTGGCGACATCCGCGCCGCCGTGCGGGACGAACGCGGGAAGAGCCTCGTAGTCGTCGACGCCGATGAAGCGCTCGGGCGCGAACGAGTCGGCGCGCTCCCACGACCTCTCATCGACGTTGGTGCCGAGGATGTCGAGGACGACGCGGCCACCCGCCGCGACGCGCTGGCCGTCGAGCTCGATGTCGGCGACCGCACGCGCGGGGAGCATCGGGACGAACGGGGCCGTGCGGCGGACCTCCTGGGCGAACGCGATGGCGAGCGGTCCGCCGTCGAGGGTCTTGCGATCGGCCGCCTCCGCGGCGATGCGCTCGCGCCACTCCGGACGGTCACGCAGCTCCTTCGCCGCGAAGGCCACGAACCGCGCGACGGCGATCATGGGTCGCATGCTGTTCTGCAGCTCGATCCCGGCGAGTCGCGCAGACAGCAGCACGCCGGCGCGATCGCGGTGCCAGGCCCACGCGTGGAGGGCCGTTCCGGGCTTCGGCTGGAGGTCGCCGTCGCGCACCGCCTCGATGAGGTGCTGAGCGTGGCGGTCGGACCAGCGGCGATTGATCCACGCGAGGATGCACTCGGGCGAGTAGGGGACGCCGAAGCCGTCCACAATCTGCGCCAGGCGTGCCGCCCACCGCGTCTTCGCGGCGGGAGTGCCCGGAAGTCCCGCCCACCGCATGACGGCACGCCCGAACGCGCCCACAGCCGCGTCGTAGGCGGAGCGCTCACCGCCGGCGAACCAGTCGTCGAGCTCGCGCTGCCACTCGGCGGCGAGGAAGGGGCGCAGGCGCTCGACCTGCTCGTCCTCGTAGGCGACGTCGAGGAACGTCGCTTTGCGGTGCCTGTGGTCCTGACCGTCGAGGCTGTGAACCGAACCGTGGCCGAAGAGGGTCTCCTGCACGATCCCCGGCATCGCCCCGTGACGCCGCACCCGATCCTCGTCGTAGAACACCTCGACGCCCTCGGCGCCCCGGACGAAGATCGTCGGATCGCCGAGAAGGCCCATCGGCGCCGAGCGAGCGCCGGCTCGCACTCGCCTCCAGATCCGATCGCCGAACCCGTAACCGCGCAGCAGAAGCTGGGGGGAGTCGTCGGTCAGCGTGCGTGCAGCGGCGGTGATCGAAGACATCATGAGTCCACGCTCACACGCCGGCCCGGCTGAGCCGAGGGGGAGGCGGATCCAGCTGACGTGTGCTAGCCCGCGGCGCCCGATTCGAGGCGACGAGCAGCCCTGCGCAGAACAGCGGATTCGATGAGGAGCACGCCGCCCACCGCCGCCGCGCCGATGAGGACGAGGAGCAGCACCGGCAGGGCATCGGGCCCGGGGGGCTGCACAGTGCCGCCCTCCTGCCATGGCCACAGGGCGCGGAGCGAACCGAGCATCAGGCCCGTCATCATCGCCAGCATGACGCGCCGCCGGTGGACCAGCAGCCACTGCAGCACCGACACGAACAGCCCGAGACCGATCATCGCGCCGAGGATGAACACGCCCAGATAGACCAGGTCGCGCTCGTTCACGGCGGCCAGCGTCGGGGCGTACATACCGACGGCCAGCAGGATGAACGAGCCCGAGACGCCCGGGACGACCAGTGCGCACACGGCGAACGCCGCCGCGAGCGCGACCACCGGAAGGGGCGGTTCGAGAGGATCGACCTGGGGGAGGCTCGTGAGGAGGAAACCGGCGACGGCGCCGACGGCCGCGATGGCGTACTCGCGCATCCGCCAGCGACCGCCGACCATCCGGATCGGGACGACGAGCGAGGCCAGGATGAGTCCCGCGAAGAGGGCGCGCGAGGCGACGGGCTCGGCCTCGATGATCGGTGCGAGGATCGCGGATGCCGCGAGGACCGCGGCGATCATGCCGAAGCCGACGGGCAGGACCACCGACCAGCGCACGGCGGCGAACTCCTCGCGCGCACGAGTGAGGCCGCGGCCCCGGACGCCGTCGGAGGCGGCGCGGGCGACACCGCGGGCGAGGTGGCCGGCCGAGTCGATGAGCGTCTCGTACACCCCGACGATCAGCGCGACGGTGCCACCGCTGACCCCGGGGATGATCTCGACGGTCCCGATGAGAGCGCCGCGACCGGCATCCAACAGCATTCGGGCGACGGGCATGGGTGACCTCCGGGATGACGACGACGGAGCGTTCCACGCTACCGGTGACCACCTGAGCGACCCGTGGTGGTCGCCGTTACCGCGCCCTCGGGCCCGGTGCAAGTGGCTCGACGAATTCATCGCTCCCGCGCATCGTGGAGTCATGTCCAACGCATTCAACGACGACCTCGCCCGCCCCACCGCAGCCGAGGACGCCGGCATCCAGCCGCTGCGCGACGGCGATGCGACCAGCGTGGCCGATCCCGACCTCGACCCCGCGCAGCGAGAGTGGGACCGCACCGACGCGATCGACGAGGCGCTCGACGCCGGCGTCGACCCCGCCGAACTCGACACCGCCACCGCCACGAGCGACGACCCGGCGCACATTCCCTCGGACGAAGACGAGATCCCCGCGGAGGACCTGCCCACGGGATACGCCCAGCCCGAGACCCAGGGAGACGACCCGGTCATCGCCGAGCTCGGTGAGGACGGCGAGGGCGACATCAACGACGAGGGCATGTGACCGCGGGGATCGAGTCGTACGCGCCGATCGGCGACGGTCGCACCGTCGCGCTGATCGGACTCGACGGCAGCGTCGACTGGCTGCCGCTTCCCGAACTCACCTCCACCCCGGTCTTCGCCCGCCTGCTCGACAGTGAGACGGGCGGGTGCCTCGAGCTCGCGCCCACCGAGGAGTTCGAGACCACCCGGCGGTACATCCCCGACACCAACGTCCTGGAGACGACGTTCACCACCGCCCGCGGAACCGTGAAGGTCACCGACGCGATGGTCTCGGGAGTCGCCGGGCGGATGCCGTGGGCGGAGCTGGCGAGGCGCATCGACGGAATCGATGGCACCGTGCCGATGGCCTGGCGTATCCATCCCGGCACCTCGCTGCGGACGGCATCGCCCTGGATCGAGCGCACCCAGCACGGCGATGTCATCCGCAGCGGCAAGACCGCCCTCGTCGTCGTGGGTTTCGAGCACGGCCCCGACGCGCCCGACCCCGACGGCACGAGCGGCCCGCGCCTGACCGGGTCGTTCACCACCTCGGCCGGTTCGCGCCACCTGATCGCGCTCGCCGCGACGCACGACGAGCCCCTGCATCTTCCCGACCCGCGCAACGTCGACATCGGCATCGACCGGACGATCGACAACTGGCGGCACTGGTCCGAGGTCTTCTCGTACGAAGGGCCCTGGCAGGAACGCATCCAGCGCAGCGCGCTCGCCCTCAAGCTGCTCATCTTCAGCCCCACCGGCGCGATCGCCGCGGCCGCCACCACCTCGCTGCCCGAGAATCCCGAGGGCGGCAAGAACTGGGACTACCGCTACGCCTGGGTTCGCGACCTCGCCTACACCGCTCACGCCCTCGTGCGCTTCGGGCTCCGCGAGGAGACGCATGCGGCGCTGTCGTGGATGCTGCGCACCATCCGCGAGCACGGGCCCGAGCTGCACGTCATGTACACGCTGAACGGCGACCTCGTGCCCGACGCCCAGGACTATCCCGTGCCCGGATGGCGCGGCAATCAGCCCGTCGTGACGGGCAACCCCGCCCGCGAGCAGCTCCAGCTCGGCGTCTACGGCGACCTCATGGCCATCTGCCGAACGTACGTCGATGCGGGCAACGTGCTCGACATCGGAACGGCACGGATGCTGGCGGGTGTCGCCGACCGCACGTGCGACCTGTGGCGCAACCCCGACTCGGGCATGTGGGAGCTGCCGGAGGAGCGGCACTACACCTCGTCGAAGATGGGCTGCTGGAAAGCTCTCGACGACGCGGTCGCGCTCGCCGAGAGCGGTGCGATCCCCGGAAGCGCGGAGCGGTGGAAGGCCGAGCGCGAACGCATCCGGCTCTGGATCGAAGAGAACTGCTGGTCGGAGGTGAAGTCTGCGTACGTGTTCTACGCCGGGTCCGAGGAGCTCGACGCCTCCGTGCTGCTGCACGCGCCAACCGGCTTCGACCGCGGCGAGCGCATGTCGACGACGATCGACGCCCTCACCGCGGAACTGGGCGCCGGGCCGCTGCTGTACCGCTACAGCGGGGTATCGGCCGAGGAGAAGACGTTCGTCGCCTGTGCGTTCTGGCGCGCTGAGGCGCTCGCGTGCGTCGGCAGGCATGACGAGGCGCTCGACCTCGTCGACCAGCTCGTCGCCCTCGCGAACGACGTCGGCATCTACGCCGAGATGATCGACGCCGCCGACGGCACCGCGTGGGGCAACACCCCGCAGGCCCTCAGCCACCTCGCGTTCATCGCGACCGTGCTCACCATCCGCGACGTCGTCCCCGGGGAGGCACTCCGTGACAGATGAGATCGGAGTGTTCCGCGACACCCGTGCCGTGCTCGTCGAGAGCATCTGGTGGGATCACCGCGCCGACGAGGTCGTGTGGGTCGACATCACCGCGGGACTGCTGCATCGCGGCCCGCTCGACGGAGCGGTCGACGGCAGTGACGACCGCGTCGTGGAGCTGCCCCCGCCGCTGTCGGCGGTGCAGCCGGCCGCGGGCGGCGGCTACATCGCGGCGCTGAAGGACCGGGTCGTCCTGCTCGACCCGGACGGGCGCATCGAGCGCGACCTCGCGACGCTGCGTCACCGCCACGACGGGATGCGGCTGAACGAGGGCAAGGTCGATCCGTTCGGCCGGTTCGTCGTCGGTGCCATGGAGCTCACGCGCGACGCCCCCGACGCGACCGTCTGGTCGGTCGACCCCGACGGCGGTCTGCGCGTGCTCGGCGGCGGCTACGGCGTCGCCAATGGCATGGAGTGGTCGGACGACGGGCGCACGATGTACATCACCGACACCGCGACCTCGACGGTCTACCGGGCGCCATACGGCCCCGCCGGCGACCTCGGCGAGCTCGAGCCGTACCTCGTGGGCCGATCGAGCGACGGGCTGGTCCTCGCGACCGACGGCTCGTTCTTCAACGGCCTGTACGGCGAGGGCATCGTGGCGCGCTGGAGTGCGAACGGCGAACTCGTCGACGAGATCGCGATGCCCGCGCCCAACATCACCTCCGTCGCGTTCGCCGGGCCCGACCTCGACGTCCTCCTCGTCGGATCGGCGCGCGAGAACCTCTCCGAGGAGCAACTGCAGCGGCATCCCCTCTCGGGCGGCATCCTCCGCCTCGAACCGGGCGCGACCGGCCGCCCCATCCACACGTTCGGATCCGCGCCGATCACCTGATCGACGGACCCGAGTGACGACCACCCCCAGGAAGACCGATGGAAGGAGACACCATGTCCCGTGACCAGTACACCTTCGCCAACCCCGCCGAGCTGTACGCGGACATCGAGCCCGAGAAGCAGCACATGGACGAGCCGGGCCTCGACGCCGACCTCACGCCGAAGGCCGACCTCGGCGAGGAGAGCTACCGCGGCAGCGGCCGCCTCACCGGGCGCAAGGCGCTCGTCACGGGCGGCGACTCGGGCATCGGCGCCGCGACCGCGATCGCCTTCGCTCGAGAGGGGGCCGACGTGGCCATCTCCTACCTCCCCGAGGAGGAAGAGGACGCGAAGCGCATCGCCGGCATTCTGAAGGATGCGGGCGTGACGGTGGCGCAGCTCCCGGGCGACCTGCGCGACCCGGAGTACTGCCGCTCGCTCGTCGCCGACACCGTCTCGGCGCTGGGCGGCATCGACATCCTCGTCAACAACGGCGGCAAGCAGATCTTCCAGTACGAGCTGGCCGATCTGACCGACGAGCAGTTCGACGACACCTTCAAGACCAACGTCTACGCGATGTTCTGGATCACCAAGGCCGCGCTCCCGCACCTGCCGGCGGGCGCTTCGATCATCAACACCACGTCGATCCAGGCCTACTCGCCGTCGGAGACGCTCGTGGACTACGCCTCGACGAAGGCGACGATCAACACCTTCACCAAGGCCCTGGCGCAGCAGCTCGCACCGAAGGGCATCCGCGTGAACGCCGTGGCGCCCGGGCCGATCTGGACGCCGCTGCAGCCGAGCGACGGGCAGCCGCAGGAGAAGATCGACAGCTTCGGCGAGGAGACGCCGCTGGGACGCATGGGCCAGCCGGCGGAGCTCGCGCCCGCCTACGTGTTTCTCGCTTCCGCGGAATCGAGCTACGTCGCGGGGGAGACCCTGAACGTCAACGGCGGCATGCCCACGCCCTGACGTCCGCGCTCGGAGGGCGCCGGCGGCCCCGGCTGCCGGCGCTCTTCCCGACCATATTGATTGTGCACAACTGAGTTGTGTACGATGCGTCACATGGAACCGACGCAGCACATGGTCTGCTTCTCGCTCTATGCCGCGTCGCGCGCGACCACGAAGGCGTATGCCGCCCTGCTCGAGCCGCACGGGTTGACCTATCCGCAGTACCTCGTGCTCGTGCTGCTGTGGAACCGCGACGGGCGCAGCGTGAGCGACCTGGGCGAGGCGCTCGACCTCGACTCGGGCACCCTCTCGCCGCTGCTGCGCCGGATGACGCGCGACGGTCTGGTCGAGCGCGGCCGCGACAGTGCCGACGAGCGCGTCGTGACCGTGTCGCTCACCGACCGCGGGCGCGAGCTGCGCACGGAGCTCGCTCACGTCCCCGCCTGCATCGCGCAGGGGATGGGCGTCACCGTCGACGGAGCCCGTCAGCTGATCGCCGCCCTCACCGAGCTGGCGGACGGGATGCGCGATACCGCCACCGATCTGCGCGCGGCTCCTCGCGCGACGAAGACCACCCCCGAAAAGGAAATGAAGGAGGAGCACGCATGAGCGCTCTCTACACCGCCGAAGCACTCTCGACGGGCGCCGGCCGAAACGGGCACGTCCGCACCACGGACGGCCGCGTCGACCTCGAGATGGCCATCCCGAAGGAGATGGGCGGCTCGGGCAACGGCTCCAACCCCGAGCAGCTGTTCGCCGCCGGTTACGCCGCCTGCTTCCACTCCGCCCTCCAGATGGTGGCGCGGTCCAAGAAGATCGACGTGACCGACTCCGCCGTCGGCGGTCAGGTGCAGATCCACCCGACGGATGCCGGCGGGTTCTCGCTCTCGGTCGTCCTCGAGGTCGTGCTGCCCGGTGTCGAGCGCGAGGTCGCTCAGGAGCTCGCCGATGCTGCGCACCAGGTGTGCCCGTACTCGAACGCGACCCGCGGCAACATCCCCGTCGAGATCACGGTCTCGGAGGACTGATCCCGGCGTCCCCGCGTCGCGCGCTCAGATGCGCACGACGCGGGGACGGTGCCGCACCTCCCGGTGCAGGCGCTCCATCTTCGCGTCGAGCTCGGCCGCCGTCTCCGCGGCATCCTTCAGCTCCGCGATCAGCTCCGCCGGCACGTTCGCCGCGAACTTGTAATAGATCTTGTGCTCGAGGCTCGCCCAGAAGTCCATCGCGATCGTGCGGAACTGCACCTCGACGGGGACGGTGATGCGGCCCGTGGACAGGAAGACGGGCACCTCCACGATCGCGTGCAGGCTCTTGTAGCCGTTGGGCTTGGGCTCGGCGATGTAGTCCTTGACAGTCCGCACCTCGATGTCGTCCTGGGCCGTGAGCAGGTCGAACAGGCGGTAGGCGTCCTGCGTGAAGCTGCACGTGACGCGCACGCCCGCGATGTCGGTGATGTGCTCGCGGATCGACGCGAACTCGGGCTCGACGCCCTTGCGCACGACCTTCTCGACGATGCCGTCGGGCGATTTCAGCCGGCTGGAGAGATGCTCGATCGGGTTGTAGTCGTGCAGCTGCTGGAACTCGTCGCGCAGGATCTGCAGCTTGGTCTCGATCTCCTGCATCCCGAACCGGTACTCCAGGAGGAACTGCTGGAACTCGTCGCGAAGGCTCCGCAGCTCCTGGGGTGAGAAGTTCTGCAGACCGTCGGTGATCGATAGCGGGGGCACGGAGCTGCCGGTCGTCATGGCACCGACGGTACCGATCCGGCATCGGCGGCGGCTGTGAGGATCGTCGGTCGGTCGCGTGTCGGAGCGCGGCGCTACCATGAACCGTCCGGTCGACTCGCTCAAGGAGACCCATGCTCGGCAAGCTCCTGTTCCGCTATCTGCGCACCTATCGGTGGCTGCTCCTGGGCGTGCTGGTGTTCCAGTTCGGCTCGGCGATGGCCTCGCTCTATCTGCCTCGTCTGAACGCGGACATCATCGACAACGGCGTCGCCCGCGGCGACACCGCCTACATCTGGTCGCGCGGCGCGATCATGCTCGTCATCGCGCTCGGGCAGATCGTCGCGTCGGTCATCGCGACGCTGTGCGCCGCCCGCGCCGCGATGGCCGCGGGGCGCGACATCCGACGCGACGTCTTCGAGAAGGTCAGCGGCTTCTCCGAGCGCGAGGTGTCGCGCTTCGGCCCGGGCACGCTCATCACCCGCAACACGAACGACGTGCAGCAGGTGCAGATGCTCGCGATGACGGGCGCCACGATGCTCGTCACAGCTCCGATGCTGGCGATCGGCGGCGTCATCATGGCGCTGCAGCAGGATGTCGGGCTCAGCTGGCTCATCGGCGTCGCGGTGCCGCTGCTGCTCGTCGTCGCGGGGCTCATCATCGGGCGCATGGTGCCGCTGTTCCGGCAGTTCCAGACGCGGCTCGACAACGTCAACCGCATCATGCGTGAGCAGCTCACCGGCGTCCGGGTCGTGCGGGCGTTCGTCCGCGAGCGCATCGAAGAGCAGCGCTTCCGCGGTGCGAACACCGACATCATGATCGTCGGCCGCAAGGTCGGATCCCTGTTCGTCCTGATGTTCCCGCTCGCCATGCTGGTGCTCAACGTCACGGTCGTCGGGGTCATCTGGTTCGGCGGCATCCAGGTCGACCAGGGCAACGTGCAGATCGGCACGCTCTTCGCATTCATGCAGTACGTCGGTCAGATCCTCATGGGCGTGCTGATGGCGACGTTCATGACGATCATGATCCCGCGCGCCGCGGTCTCGGCCGACCGCATCGGCGAGGTGCTCTCCTCTCACGATGCCCTCGAGCGGCCCACGGCGCCGGTACGCGAGTTCCCCGAGCCCGGCGCCGTTGCATTCGACGACGTCTCGTTCACCTACCCGGGCGCCGATGCGCCGGTGCTCGAGGGCATCTCGTTCCGCGCGGCTCCGGGCGAGACGGTCGCGGTGGTCGGTTCGACCGGCTCGGGCAAGACGACCCTCGTGTCGCTCATCCCCCGTCTGTTCGACGTCACGGGAGGGGCGGTCGCCGTGGCCGGCGTCGATGTCCGGAAAGCCGACCTCGATCTGCTGTGGAGCGGCATCGGCTACGTGCCGCAGCGCGCTTTCCTGTTCACCGGCACGGTCGCGTCGAACCTCCGGTTCGGTCGGGAGGACGCGACCGACGACGAGCTGTGGAGGGCGCTCGAGATCGCGCAGGGGCGCGACTTCGTCGCGGAGATGGAGGGCGGGCTCGACGCCCGCATCGCCCAGGGCGGCACGAACGTCTCGGGCGGGCAGCGACAGCGGCTCGCCATCGCACGCGCGATCGTGCGGCGCCCCGACGTCCTGGTCTTCGACGACTCGTTCTCCGCGCTCGACCTCACCACGGATGCCCGACTGCGCGAAGCGCTGTGGCGCGAACTGCCGGAGGTCACGAAGATCGTCGTCGCACAGCGCATCTCCACCGTGACCGGTGCCGACCGCATCCTCGTGCTCGACGACGGCCGGATGGCGGGTCTCGGCACGCACGACGAACTGCTCGAGTCCAATGAGACGTATCGAGAGATCGTCGAATCGCAGCTGGGAGTGGACGCATGAGCGCCGACAACCTCACCGACGACGAGCGCACCGAGCTCGAGTTGGCCGAGCAGGCCCGCCAGAACTCGGGCAGCTGGGACAGCGTGGCACCCGGCAAGGCGGCGAAGTTCGGGCCGAGCTTCCTGCGGATGATCGGACTGCTGCGGCCGTACGCGGTCGTGTTCGCGCTCATGACGGTTCTCGGCGCGGTCGGCGTCGTTCTCGCCGTCCTCGCTCCGCGCGTCCTCGGCGATGCCACGAACCTCATCTTCGAGGGCGTCGTCTCGGCGAACCTCGGCTCGCAGTTCCCCGCAGGCACGAGCCAGGAGGATGTCGTCGCGGCGCTCAACGCCGCGGGGCAGACGGATGTCGCCAACATCGTCGGAGCGATGCAGAACTTCCAGGTGGGCGCGGGCGTCGACTTCGATCGGCTGAAGTGGGTCGTCGTCACCGTGCTCGCGATCTACGTCGGCTCGGCCGTGCTCACCTGGCTGCAGGGCTTCGTGATCAACATCATCATGGTCCGCACGATGTGGCGTCTGCGCGAGTCGGTCGAGGCGAAGATCAACCGGCTGCCGCTGTCGTACTTCGACCGGGTCCAGCGCGGTGAGCTGATCTCGCGGGTCACGAACGACATCGACAACATCACCCAGACGATGCAGCAGTCGCTGTCGACCGCCCTCACGAGCGTGCTGACGGTCGTCGGCGTGCTCTTCATGATGTTCTCCATCTCGTGGCAGCTGGCGCTCGTGGCGCTCGTGTCGCTGCCGCTCATGGCCGTGATCTTCGGCGTCATCGGGCCGCGGTCGCAGAAGGCGTTCGCGGTGCAATGGCGCAAGGTCGGACGCCTCAACGCCCGCGTCGAGGAGTCGTTCTCCGGTCACGCGCTCGTCCGGGTGTACGGCCGCGAGCGCGATGCGCGCGAGAAGTTCGCGGCCGAGAACGACGAGCTGTTCGAAGCTGCGTTCAAGGCGCAGTTCCTGTCGGGCCTCATCATGCCGGGCATGACCTTCATCGGAAACCTCACGTACGTGGGCATCGCGGTGCTGGGCGGCCTCATGGTCGCGTCGGGGCAGCTGCGACTCGGCGACGTGCAGGCGTTCATCCAGTACTCGCAGCAGTTCACCCAGCCGCTGTCCGAGCTCGGCGGCATGGCCGCGGTCGTGCAGTCCGGCACCGCGTCGGCCGAGCGCGTGTTCGAGCTGCTCGACGAGGACGAGCAGGAGCCCGACGCGCCCGACGCCGAGCCGGCGCGCGGCGGTCGCGGCGTCATCGAGTTCGAGCATGTCCGCTTCGCCTACTCACCCGACAAGCCCCTCATCACCGACCTGACGTTCCGGGTCGAGCCGGGGCAGACGGTCGCGATCGTCGGTCCGACCGGGGCGGGCAAGACCACGCTCGTGAACCTCCTCATGCGCTTCTACGAGCTCGACGGCGGCCGCATCCTGCTCGACGGTCAGGACATCTCCGAGCTTTCGCGCGACGATGTGCGCTCGCGCACGGGCATGGTGCTGCAGGACCCGTGGCTCTTCGCCGGCACGATCCGCGACAACATCCGCTACGGCCGCGAGAGCGCGACCGACGACGAGATCGTCGAGGCAGCAACCGCGACGCGCGTCGACCGCTTCGTGCATTCGCTGCCCGACGGTTACGACACGGTCCTCGACGAGGATGCCGCGAACGTCTCGGCCGGGGAGAAGCAGCTCATCACGATCGCACGGGCCTTCGTGGCGCAGCCCGCTGTGCTGATTCTCGACGAGGCGACCAGCTCGGTCGACACCCGCACCGAGCTGCTGCTGCAGCAGGCCATGTCGGCACTGCGCGAGGGCCGCACCTCGTTCGTCATCGCACACCGGCTCTCAACCATCCGCGACGCAGACCTCATCCTCGTGATGGAGCACGGCGACATCGTCGAGAAGGGCTCGCACGACGAGCTGATCGCCGCGCAGGGCGCCTACTGGCGCCTCTACCGATCGCAGTTCGAGCAGGCCGCGACCGAGCAGGCGGAGGCGGTCGCCGAGATCGCCGCGGTCGACGGTGAGACGGGCAGCCGGGTCGCGGCCGATCGGTAGTCTGAACGAGGCGGATCTGCGCCCGACGCGAGAGAAGGCAGAGTTGAGCGGTTCGACGCCTCCGGGCTGGTACGACGACGGGCACGGCTCACTGCGATGGTGGGACGGCTCGCAATGGACCGAGCACACGCACGCCCCCGTCGAACCGGAGCCCGAGCCCCAGCCGGAGCCCGAGCCCCAGCTCGAAGAACCGCCGGTCGTGACGGCGGCCTCCCTCGCCGAGAGCCAGCACGGGCTCGCGGCATCCGACACGGCGTCGCCGACCGACGCGCTGCCGCCGATCCCGCCGTCGCCGGGAGGGTTCGCTCCGGTCTACCCCGGCGCCCACCCGACGACGGCGACGGCGGCAGTGACCGGCGCCGTCGGTGAGACCGACCCAGCGCCCGCGCGCCGATCGAAGCTCTGGATCGTCTTCGTCGCGCTCGGCGTCGTGCTCATCGGGCTCGTCATCCTCGCCGCCGTTTTCATTCCGCGCTTCATCGTGGGGATCCTGGATCCGAGCAGCGACCGCCCCGGTGCGACGTCCGTCCAGGGGGCCGATCTGCGGGCGGCCGAAGACATCGTCGACGCGTACGACGACGCCTGGGACGACATGGACTGCGCCGCGTACCAGGCGATCCTCACGCCCGAGTTCCTCGCGAGCGGCGGCCTGTCCGACTGCGCGGACTTCGCCCAGGCGGCACGCGAGTTCAACAACTCGGTCGAGGACTACGAGGTGAGCTTCATCTCCACGACCCGAGAGGGAGACACGATCTACGTCCAGACGGTCGAGACCTTCACGCAGACGGCGGATGCCGCCGGCGCCCCTCTCGACAATCCCGTGCCGGCGAGCTTCTCGGCGCTCTACACGCTCGTCCCGGGCGGTTCCGGTTGGCTCATCGACGATTACGTCGAGCAGTGATGGGGGAGCGGGGTGCGCGCCGCAGTGCGCGGTTCTACCTGGCCTGCGCCGGGGTCGGGCTCGCGGCCGGCCTCCTGTCGGGGCTGTTCGGCGTCGGCGGCGGAACGGTCATCGTCCCGCTCCTGGTGCTGCTGCTCGGGTTCGATCAGCGGCTGGCTGCCGGAACGTCTCTCGCCGCGATCGTCCCGACCGCCTCGGTCGGCGTCATCTCCTACGCCCTGACCGGGTCGGTCGCCTGGATCCCGGCCATCATCCTCGCCGCGGGTGCCGTGATCGGAGCGCAGATCGGAAGCTGGCTGCTGGCGAAGATTCCGCAGAACGCGCTGCGCTGGGGCTTCGTGGCGTTCCTCGTCGCGGTCATCGTGATGCTCTTCATCGTCGTGCCCTCCCGCGACGCGGTACTGGAACTGAGCTGGGGCGTCGGCATCGGGCTCGCCGGGCTGGGTCTGTTCACCGGCATCATGGCGGGGCTGCTCGGTGTCGGCGGCGGCGTGATCGTCGTGCCCGCGCTGATGTTCCTCTTCGGCACGAGCGATCTCATCGCGAAGGGCACTTCGCTCCTGATGATGATCCCGACGGCGATCTCGGGCACGGTGGGCAACGCCCGCCGACGCAACGTCGACCTCTTGGCGGCCCTCGTCGTCGGACTCGCCGCCTGCATGACCACCGCGGTGGGCGCCTGGATCGCGACCCTGCTCAACCCGCTGACCGCCAACGTCCTGTTCGCCGCCTTCCTCACCTTCATCGCGTCGCAGATGGCGGTGCGCGCCGTCAAAACGCACCGTGCGGCGCGTGCGGCGAAGCGTGCTGCGCAGCCCGCGGAGGGCCAACGGTAGAATCGGACGGTGTCCGTGAACCCCGATCTGGTCGACCGCGCCTTCGCGCCGACCGCCCCGTACCTCGTGGGTCGCGAGAAGGTGCGCGAGTTCGCCCGCGCCGTCTTCGCGACCGATCCGCAGCACACCGACCCCGACGCGGCGCGCGCGCTCGGTTACGCCGATGTGGTCGCACCCCCGACCTTCGCAATGGTGATCCAGGACCTCACCCTGCAGCAGCTCCTGGGTGAGCCCGACTCGGGCATCGCCCTCGAGCGGACGGTGCACGCCGAGCAGCGCTTCCGTTACACGCGACCGATCGTGGCGGGCGATGAACTCACCGCGCAGCTCACCGTCACCGGCATCCGTGCGTTCGGCAAGGGGGCGATGGTCACGAGCGAGGCGGACATCCGTGACGTCTCCGGCGACCATGTCGTGACGGCCGTGTCCGTGCTGCTGGTCGGGGGTGAGGACGCATGAGCGATCTCACTGTCGGAACCATCGTCGCCGAGCGCTCCGTCGAGCTGACCCGTGAGTCGCTCGTGCGCTACGCCGGCGCTTCGGGCGACTTCAACCCGATCCACTATCGTGACGACGTCGCCGCCCGCGTCGGCCTGCCCGGGGTGCTCGCCCACGGCATGCTGACGATGGGGCTGGCCGTCGAGACGATCGTCGACTGGCTCGGCGACAGCGGCCGCATCATCGAGTACGGTGTGCGCTTCACGCGTCCCGTCGTCGTCGACGCCGAGATCGGTGCGACCCTCACCGTCGTCGCGAAGGTCGGCGCGGTCGAGGACGGCGTCGCGCGCATCGACCTGACCGTCAGCCACGACGGCACCGTCGTGCTCGGCAAGGCGCAGGTGCGCGTGCGCACCGCCGAGTGACCGTGGCCGAGATAGAACCGCGGCCCCTCGCGGAGCTGACCACGCTGCGCGCGGGCGCCGTGCCCGACCGCATGGTCGAGGCGCACACGGCCGACGAGCTCGTCGCCACGATGCGTGAGCTGTGGGCGGCCGGTGAACCCTGGCTCGTCGTCGGTGGTGGGTCGAACCTGCTGGTGGGTGATGAGCCGTTCGACGGCACCGTCGTCGCGGTCCGCACGACGGGTATCGAGGAGCTTCCCTCGCCGCATCCGGGCCACGCGCGTCTGAAGGTTCAGGCCGGACACTCGTGGGACGACCTCGTCGAGTACGCCGTCGCGGCCGGCCTCGGCGGGATCGCCGCGATGTCGGGCATCCCGGGCACTGCGGGGGCGGCACCGGTGCAGAACATCGGCGCCTATGGTCAGGAGGTCGTGCAGACCCTCGTCGAGGTCGAGCTGCTCGACGAGTCGACCGGCGAGGTCAGTGTCGTCCCGGCACCCGAATTGGGACTCGGCTTCCGCACCTCGGTGCTCAAGCACCACCACGGATCGGTCGCTGCGCGTTCGGCCGTCATCCTCTCCATCACGCTCGAGCTCGAGCGTGTCGGGAACGGCGAGTTCGCGATCCGCGGGCCGCAGCTGCGCGGCGCGCTCGGGCTCGATCCCGAGGCGACGGTGTCGCTGCGGTGGGTGCGCGAGACGGTGTTGTCGGTGCGGGCCAGCAAGGGGATGGTGCTCGACGACGGCGACCCCGACACGTGGAGCGCCGGGTCGTTCTTCCAGAACGCCGTGGTCACCGCTGCGTTCGCCCGGACCCTGCCCGACGCCTGTCCGCGCTGGCCGGTGGCGCCCGATCCCGTGTCCGACCGCGTGATCCCGCTGAACGAGTACTACGGCGTCTCGCCTGTGGGCGAGGTGGCGGAGCCGGATGTGAAGGTCAGCGCGGCCTGGCTCATCGAGCACGCGGGCATCGGCAAGGGCTTCTCGCTGCCCGGTTCGCGTGCCGGTCTGTCGACCAAGCACGCCCTCGCGCTGACCAATCGCGGGGGTGCGACGGCCGAGGAGCTCGCCGCGCTCGCGCGGTTCGTCCAGCAGCGTGTGCAGGCCGAGTTCGGCCTCATCCTGCAACCCGAGCCCGTCCTCGTCGGCGTCGAGCTGTAAGCCCCCCGCTCCCGCCCCACCCGTCGAGTCGCCAGAGAATGCGGATCATCGGGTGCCGGCATCCGCAGTTCGTGGCGAGTCGACGGAGTGAGGCGCGTCACGGCCCGGACAGGAGACGGCGGATGCGGCGCACGAGCGCGCCGGGATCGTCGAAGTCGCGCGCAGTCACGACGGTGACGCGGTAGCCCAGCGACTCGAGCTCGGCACGTCGTGACTGGTCGCGGCTCCACTGCGAGAGGTCGCGGTGATAATCGCCGTCGTACTCGAGGACGAGCCGGGCATCGCGGTACAGCAGATCGACCCGCGCGACGAAGCGCCAGCCGTCGCGGATGACGACATTCGTCTCGGGCCGGGGGAGCCCGGCCCGTATGAGGAGCACCCGCAGTTCCGACTCACGCGGCGATTCCGCGCCGTCGTCGAGCAGGGGCAAGGCCGCGGCCCGGCGGACCGCGCCGCGGCTGCGGCCCGCCCTCTCGTGAGCGAGTTCGAGCGCGTCGACCGTCGTGCGCGGCCCGCCGCGAGCGATGAGCGCGTCGCCCGCGGCCACGAGAGCGCCGAGCGAGAGGGAGGCGCCGAGGTCGACCCACGTGCGTTCGACCGTCGTGAGCCGGATGCCGTCGACCTCGACGATGTCGTCCGGCTCCACGGCCAATGCACGACCGACCACCTCGGGGCGTCTGACCCGGTTGGCCGGAAGCGCGACGGCGACGTGCGGTCGCGCCGCCGCGGCGTCTCGGAGGGGGCCGGGCAGCGGCATCCGGTGCGCCGCGGCGGCGGTGGGTCCGCAGAAGAATGCATGCGGCGGAACCCGCTCGCGGATCAGCCTGAGCAGGTCGAGATGGTTCAGCGGCTCGCGCGCCCGCGCACCGTGAAGGGGCCGGGCGAGATCACGAGCCCGCAGGCGGCCGGCCGTGACGCCGAGCTCGCGGGCCGTCTCGGTGAGGAATCCCACGGGAAGCGCGGCGGGAAGCGGAGCGCGTCGCATCGCACCAGCATCCTTCTCCGAGGGCTCGCGCCGACGTTCCGCTGCCGGTCCCGGGGATATCTCGCCCCCTCACCCCCCTGTGCAGGACCCCTGGCTCCGCCCCCCCTCCCCGTCGAGTCGCCACAAACGGCGGATGCGGGCGTGCCCTGATCCGCGTTTCTTGGCGAGTCGACGGGGGAACGAGAGGGGGTCAGGAGAAGAGGCGCTGGAGGCGCTGGATGCCTTCGAGCAGCTGCTCGTCGCCGAGCGCGTACGACAGGCGCAGGTAGCCCGACGGACCGAACGCCTCGCCGGGTACGACGGCGACCTCGGCCTGCTCGAGGATCAGGTCGGCGAGCTCGAGGCTCGTGTTCGCCTCCACCCCGCCCCACGAGCGTCCGAGCAGACCGGTGACGTCGGGGTAGACGTAGAACGCCCCGAGGGGGTTGGGAACCTCGACGCCGGGGATCTTCGCGAGCTCCTCGACGATCAGGCGGCGCCGACGGTCGAAGGCCAGGCGCATTTCCTCGGCCTCGGTCTGCGGCCCGGTGAGTGCGGCGAGGGCCGCGCGCTGCGCGACGTTGTTGACGTTCGAGCTGAGGTGCGACTGCAGGTTGCCGGCGAGCTTCATGGCGTCGGCGGGACCGACCATCCAGCCCACGCGCCATCCGGTCATGGCGTAGGTCTTGGCGACACCGTTGACCAGGATCGTCTGACCCGCGAGCTCGGGGACGGCCTCGACGATCGAGACGGCGCGGGCGCCCTCGTAGACGAGGTTCTGGTAGATCTCGTCGCTGATGACCCAGATCCCGTGCTCGAGCGCCCACTGGCCGATCGCGGCGGTCTCCTCGGGCGTGTACACCGAGCCGGTGGGGTTCGAGGGCGAGACGAAGACGAGCACGGTGGTGCGCTCGGTGCGCGCGGCCTCGAGCTGCTCGACGGTGACCTTGTACTCCTGGTCCGCGCCGGCGAAGACCTCGACCGGGATGCCGTCGGCGAGGGCGATTGCTTCGGGGTACGTCGTCCAGTAGGGGGCGGGCAGCAGCACCTCGTCGCCGGGGTTCACGACGGTCTGGAAGGCCTGATACACCGACTGCTTGCCGCCGTTGGTGACGATGACCTGCGAGGGCTGCACCTCGAGGCCCGAGTCGCGCAGCGTCTTGGCGGCGATGGCCTCGCGCAGCACGGGGAGGCCCGCGGCCGGGGTGTACCGGTAGTTGGCGGGGTCGGCAAGAGCATGCTGAGCGGCCTCGACGATGAACTGCGGCGTCGAGAAATCGGGCTCACCCGCCGCGTACGAAATGACCGGCCGGCCGGCGGCCTGCAGGGCCTTGGCCTTCGCGTCGACCTTGAGGGTCGCCGACTCGGCGATGGCGGAGAGCTTGCGGGACAGCGGTGCGCGTTCGGTCACCCTTCGAGAGTAGCGGCGCGGTCCACCGAATGGTGGACGGGGGTCGACCGGATGACCCCTGCCGCACGGACAGCGGAACCGGCACGCTGGAGGCATGACCACGAGAGCGAGCGCACCGACCGTCGTGCGCGGCCTGACCAAGAGATACGGCGACGTGACGGCCGTCGACGACGTGAGCTTCGACGTACCCGCCGGCGGCGTGTTCGCGTTCCTCGGGACGAACGGGGCCGGCAAGTCCACGACGATCAGCGCTCTCACGACCGTGATCGAACCGGATGCCGGGCAGCTCGAAGTCGCCGGTCACGACGTGCGCTCCGACGGTGATGCGGTCCGCCGCGCGATCGGCGTCGTCTTCCAGGACTCGCTCCTGGATTCCGCGCTCACCGTCCGTGAGAACCTGACGGTGCGGGCGCGCCCCTACCTCGGTTCGACGGCGGCGATCCGCGAGCGCATCGAGCGCCTCGCCGACATCATCGACCTGGGCGAGTTCATCGACCGGCGCTACGGGCGGCTCTCGGGTGGGCAGCGTCGCCGCGCCGACATCGCCCGCGCGCTGCTCCATGACCCGGAGATCGTCTTCCTCGACGAGCCGACGACGGGACTCGACCCTGCGAGCCGGCAGATGGTGTGGCGGACAATCCACGAGCTGCGCGAGCGCGCCGGCCTCACCGTGTTCCTCACGACCCACTACCTCGAGGAGACCGAAGAGGCCGACCAGGTCTGCATCATCGACCGCGGGCGCATCGTCGCCGACGGCACTCCGGCGCAGCTGCGCGCGCGACACAGCTCCAGCATCCTGTCGCTCGTCACGGCTGACGGAGACGAGCGCATCGCGGTGGCGGATGCCGCCGAGGCCCGCCGCATCCTCGCCGAACGGGGCGACGCGGTGCTCGACTTCGAGTTCCGCCATGGACGCATGGACGACGTCTTCCTGGCGCTGACGGGGCAGGCGGCGACGGGGGAGGCGACGCGATGAAGACCGTGCAGGCGTACGTCGGGCGCAATCTCCGGCTGTTCTACCGAGACCCGCTCGGGGTGTTCTTCTCGCTCACGGGCGCCCTGGTGGTGTTCCTCCTCTACGCCCTCTTCCTCGGCCAGATGCAGGTGGACTCGCTCGCCGCGACGCCGGGGTTCGACGCCGACGCCGCCCGCGACTTCGTCGACTCGTGGATGTTCGCCGGGGTCGTCGCCGTCGCCGCCGTCACGACCCCGCTCGGCGCGCTCTCGACGTTCGTCGAGGATGCCGCGTCCGGACGGTTCCGCGATTTTCTCGTCTCGCCGGTGCGCCGCTCGCAGCTCGTGCTCGGCTATCTCGGGTCGGCGTTCATCATCGGATTGATCACCACGCTGATCGTGCTCGCCGTCGCGCTGGCGTACCTCGGGCTCACCGGGCGGACGCTCCCCGACGCCGGGCAGATCATCCGCATCGTCCTGTGGACCGTCCTCTCGGTGGCCGCCTACACGGCGCTCTGGGCGTTCGTGGTGTCGTTTCTTCGCACGAGCGGGTCGTACTCGGGACTGTCGACCCTCGTGGGAACCCTGACCGGCTTCGTCGCGGGTGCGTACATCCCCGTCGGCTCGTTCCCCGACGCCGTTCGGGATTCCGTCGGCGTGCTCCCGTTCGCGCAGTCGGCGATGCTCGTGCGGCGCGAGTTCGCCGCCGATCCGCTCGATCGCCTCGCGAGCGGGGCGCCGGGCGCGGTCGGGGAGCTCAGCCGCATCTACGGCCTCGATCTGCAGGTGGGCACGGCGACGGTGCCGGTCTGGGTCGCGGCCGTCGTGCTGGCCGTCGTGGCCGTGGCGTTCACGGTGCTCGCGGCGGCCCGCATCCGCTCGCGGATCCGCTGAGCGGCAGGATGGTCTCGTGATCAGTCGCAATTGGGTGGATGTCGCCGTCGGTGTCGTGCTCGCCCTCGGCGTCGGCATCCTGGCGGCCGCGGGGGAGGCGGAACGGCTGCCGTGGGCGGTCGCGGGGCTGGTGCTGCTGCTCGCGGCGTATCTGATCGCGCGGCCCTCCGCCGGCGCGGAGGATCCCCGCCGCTTCGCGGTGTTCCTGGCCATCGTGACGGTCTCGATCGCGGCGATGACGTTCGGTGAGGTCTCGCTCGCGACGATGCAGGTCATCGTGTATCCGCTGGTGTGGATCTTCGCTCCGTTGCGCCGTGATGGGGTGGTGGGGTCGCTTTCGGTCGGCGCCGGGATGCTCGTCGGGTACGCCGGCGGCTTCGGTTTCGCGCCCGACGCGCTGCTGGAGGCCGCTGCCGTCGCGGTGCTCTCGGTCGCGTTCTCGATCGCGATGGGGTGGTGGATCTCGGCGATCGCCGCCTACGGCACGGAGCGCGCGCGTCTGCTCGACGAGCTCTCCCGGGCGCAGCAGCAGGTCGAGGCGCTCAGCCGCGACAAGGGCGCGGCCGACGAGCGGGAGCATCTGGCCCGCGAGATCCACGACACCCTCGCGCAGACTCTCGCGGGAATCGTCATGCTCGCCGAACAGGCCGGGCGGCGCTCGCGTGCGGGCGACGTCGACGGTGCCGCTGCGGCTGTCGAGCGCCTCGAGGTGGCCGCTCGCGACGCGCTCGGCGAGGCCCGTGCGATCGTCGCCCGGACCGCGGCCGTGCCGGGCGACCCCGTGCTCGGCGCCGCGGTGGAGCGGCTCGCGGAACGCTTCCGCGCCGACACCGGACTCGAGATCTCCGTCGTCGACACGGCATCGGGGGTCGATCGCGAGACGCAGGTGGTCGTCCTGCGCTGCCTGCAGGAGGCGCTTTCGAACGTGCGCAAGCACGCAGCAGCCGCGCGGGTCACGGTGACGCTCGCGGGCGAGGACGACGGCACTCTGAGACTCGTCGTCGAGGACGACGGACGCGGGTTCGACGTCTCCTCCCCGCGCACCGGCTACGGTCTCGACGGCATGAGCGATCGGGTCGCGCTCGCCGGGGGGACCGTCGAGGTCACGGCCGTCCCCGGGGCGGGAACGACGCTCTCCGTCCGCCTCCCCGCGCCCGCCGCGGCGGTGCCGAGTGCTGGCGCGGCGGTGCGCGCATGATCCGTCTGCTCATCGCGGACGATCACCCGATCGTCCGGGCGGGGCTGGCCGGCCTGCTCGCGGACGAGCCCGGCTTCGAGGTGATCGCGGAGGCGGCCGACGGCGACGAGGCCGTCCGGCTCGCCGCCGAGGCGCGACCCGACGTCATCCTCATGGACCTCCGGATGCCGGTGCTCGACGGTGTCGCAGCCACCGCTCGTATCGTGGCAGCGCGCGATGCGGCCGCGGGGCCGCGGGTGCTCATCCTCACGACCTACGAGAGCGACGACCAGATCCTCGCCGCCATCGAAGCCGGAGCCAGCGGATATCTGCTCAAGGCGGCTCCGCGCGAGGAGATCGTGGCGGGGATCCGGTCGGTCGCCGCCGGCCAGTCGGCTCTCTCGCCGGCCGTCGCGGTGCGTCTGGTGGAACGGATGCGGCAGCCCGAGCCGGCGGCATCCGCTCTCACTCCGCGCGAGACCGACGTGCTGCGCCTCGTCGCTGCCGGTCACGGCAACAGGCAGATCGCGGTGCAGCTCGGGATCGGCGAGTCGACCGTCAAGACGCACCTGTTGCGGGTTTACGACAAGCTCGGCGTCGACAGCCGAACCCGCGCCGTGACCCTGGCCCTCGAGCGCGGCCTCCTTCCCTGACCCCCCGCCCCTAGCCCGGTCGACTCGCCAGGAAACGTGGGTCCGGCGAGGCCAGGACCCGCAGTTCGTGGCGAGTCGACGATCGTTATGGGGTCGTCACGTGCGGGAGCGGGCGCGGTCGTAGCGTGGGAGGGAACGGAGAGAACGGGGCAGGGGAGGGCTGCGGGGATGCGGATAGGGGTGGCTCTGGCCACGGGCTCGGGCACGCTATTGCTTCTCGCGGGGTGCGCGTCGATCCCGCTCGGACCGCCGCCTGTCCGCGAGGTGGCGACCGTGTCCGACACTGTGTCGTGCCCGGACCCCATGCTCAACCCGCTTCCCGGCGCCGGTCTCGTCCCTGAGGACTTCGAGGTCGTCGCGGTGCTGGAGTGCGCCGACGGCGTGACGCGTGAGGATGCCGACGGCGTTCTCGCCGGCAACGAGGTGCGGCGCTACGAGGGCGACCTCACGGAATTCCTCGCCGCGATGGCGGCACCGAGCGATCCGGGGCCGGCAGCGGTCTGTCCCGCTATCGGGTACGGCTTCCGCGCGCTCTGGGCGACGGACGCGGCGGGCCGCTTCGTGCCGATGTCGTTCCCCCTGACGGCGTGCGGCGGACCCAAGGAGGACGAAACATTCGCCGCCCTGGCTCGGCTCGAGATCGTCGACCGAGCCTTCTCAGCAGCGGGGCGCGTCGAACTGCACGACGCGACGGCGGCAGGCTGCGCGACGCGCGCGGGCGTGGCGCCGCTCGACGTCCTCGGGTGGGCTCCGACGGAGACGCAACCGCCGGCCGACGTCGCAGGCGCCCTGGTGTGCGTCTATCAGGCCGAAGCCCCGGCCAGCACGCCGACCGTCGTCGGCGATGGGGGCCTGTTCGCGGCGGCCTTCTCGCTCGACGCCGACGACGCCGCGGCGGTTCTCGAAGCCGCGGCTGCTCCGCCTGCAGGCGTGGAGTGCGCCGAGACGGCATCCCGTTTCGTCGTCGTCCACCCGGACGTCACGGCCGCCGCGGTCAGCGCGCCTCGCACTGTGACCGTCGAGCTCGACGGTTGTCAGCGCATCGTCGGCACCGACTTGCAGACTCGCTCCGCCCCTCCGGCTGTGATCCCCCTCCTGTCCCCCTGACCCCGCCCGGACCCCGTCGACTCGCCAGAAAACGTGGGTCCGGCGGGGCCAGGACCCGCAGTTCGTGGCGAGTCGACGGGGGTGAGGGACCTCAGAGGTACTTCGCGTAGGCGGGGAGGGTCAAAAACGCGGGGAAGTCCGAGCCGAGCGCGACCTCGCGGAACAGGGCCGCGGCGTCGTCGAAGCGGTCGCCGTCGCGGCGGTCGACCTCGACGAGGACCTCGTCGACCAGTGCATCGACCCAGGCGCGGGTGATCGGCGTGCCGTCATCCGTCGTGAGGTCCTGGTGGATCCACTGCCAGATCTGCGAGCGGCTGATCTCGGCTGTGGCGGCATCCTCCATCAGGTCGTCGATCGCGACCGCGCCGATCCCGCGCAGCCAGGCCTCGAGGTAGCGCACGGCGACGGACACGTTCGCGCGCACCCCGGCGGTCGTGATCGGCAGGCCGATGTGGCAGTCGATGAGTTCGGACGCCGCGACCGCGACGTCGTCGCGCTGGCGTTCGAGCTGATTCGGACGGTCGCCGAGCACGGCGTCGAACTCGGCGCGCGCGATCGGGATGAGGTCGGGGTGCGCGACCCACGTGCCGTCGAAACCGTCGCCGGCCTCGCGACGCTTGTCGGCGGCGACCTTCTCGAAGGCGGCGCGCGTGACCTCGGGGTTCCGCCGGTTCGGGATGAAGGCGCTCATCCCGCCGATCGCGTGCGCGCCCCTGCGGTGGCAGGTCTTCACGAGCAGCTCGGTGTACGCGCGCATGAACGGCACCGTCATCGTGACCGCGCTGCGGTCGGGCAAGACGAACCGGGCGCCGCGTCCGCGGTAGTTCTTGATCATCGAGAAGATGTAGTCCCACCGTCCGGCGTTCAGGCCCGCGCAGTGGTCGCGGAGGGCGAAGAGGATCTCGTCCATCTCGAAGGCCGCAGGCAGCGTCTCGATCAGCACGGTCGCGCGGATGGTGCCGTGAGGCAGTCCGAGCCGGCGCTCGGTGAACGAGAAGACGTCGTCCCACAGCTGCGCCTCTTCGCTCGACTCGAGCTTGGCGAGGTAGAAGTACGGCCCACGGCCGCTCTCGACGAGTCGGACGGCGTTGTGGAACGCGTACAGGCCGAAGTCGACGAGCGAGCCGGATGCGTCGAGGGTGCGCCCCGTGCGGTCGGTGTAGGCGAGGTGCTTCTCGGTGAGATGCCAGCCGCGCGGGCGCATGACGATCGTCGGGGTGCGCTCGGCGGTGACGGTGTACCGCCGCCCGTCGGGGCCGGTGTGCTCCAGCTCGCCGCGGATCGCGTCGCGCAGCGACAGCTGCCCGCCGATGACGTTGCGCCAGGTCGGCGAGGTGGCGTCCTCCTGATCGGCGAGCCACACCCGAGCGCCCGAGTTCAGGGCATTGATCGTCATCTTGGGGTCGGTGGGTCCCGTGATCTCCACGCGGCGGTCCTCGAGGCCCGGCCCCGCGCCCGCGACGCGCCACGTGTCGTCCTCGCGGATGTGCGCGGTGTCGCTGCGGAAGGCGGGGTCGGCGCCGTTGCCGATCTCGAAGCGGCGCCGCATCCGGTCGGCGAGGCGGTCGTGCCGTCGCCCCGCGAACCGGTCGTGCAGTGCCGTGACGAAGTCGAGGGCATCGGGCGTGAGGATCTCGTCGAAGCGCGGGTGCATCTCGCCGCGCACCGCGATCGCGGGTTCGTGGGTCTGCACCGCGACGGGGCCCGTCCAGGTGCGTCGCCGGGTCTGGGTGGCTGTCTGTGTCATGGTCATGTTCTCGTCTCCGGTCTTGAGGGCGTCGAGTCGCCAGAGAACGCGGATGCCGGGGGTGCCGGACCGGCACGTCTTGGCGACTCGACGGGTGAAGGGGGTCAGAACTGGGATGCCTCGGTCGATCCGGCCAAGGCGAGGGTGGCGCTGTCGGGGTTGAGCGCCGTCGAGAGGGCGTCGAAGTAGCCGGTGCCTGCTTCACGCTGGTGGCGGGTGGCGGTGTAGCCGTGCGTCTCGGCGTCGAACTCCGCCTGCTGCAGCTCGACGTACGCGCTCATCGCGCGGTCGGCGTAGCCACGGGCGAGATCGAACATCGAGTGGTTGAGGGCGTGGAATCCGGCCAGGGTGATGAACTGGAACCGGTAGCCCAGTTCGGCCAGCTCCGCCTGGAACGTCGCGATCTGCGCGTCGCTGAGGTGCCGCTTCCAGTTGAAGCTCGGCGAGCAGTTGTACGCGAGCAGCTTGCCGGGATGCTCGGCGTGAACGGCCGCGGCGAACTCGCGCGCCAGCTCGATGTCGGGCTCGCCGGTCTCGACCCACAGCAGGTCGGCGAAGGGCGCGAAAGCGAGGCCGCGAGCGATGACCGGGTCGATCCCGGCACGGGTGCGGTAGAAGCCCTCGCTCGTGCGCTCGCCGGTGAGGAAGGGGCGATCGCGCTCGTCGACGTCGCTCGTGATGAGGTCGGCGCCCAGCGCGTCGGTCCGCGCGATGACGATCGCGGGCACGCCCGCGACATCTCCGGCCAGCCGCGCGGCGTTGAGCGTGCGGATGTGCTGGGCCGTCGGCACCAGCACCTTGCCGCCGAGGTGGCCGCACTTCTTCTCGCTCGCGAGCTGGTCTTCCCAGTGAGTCCCGGCGGCACCGGCGGCGATCAGGGATGCCGCGAGCTCGTAGGCGTTCAGCGGACCGCCGAACCCGGCCTCGCCGTCGGCGACGATCGGGGCGAGCCAGTCGCGGGTGCGGCCGCCCTCGGCGTGCTCGATCTGGTCCTGCCGCAACAGCGCGTTGGTGATGCGCCGCACGACGGCCGGCACGGAGTTGGCGGGGTAGAGGCTCTGGTCGGGGTAGGTCTGCCCGGCGAGGTTCGCGTCGGCGGCGACCTGCCAGCCGGACAGATAGATCGCCTTCAGGCCGGCGCGCACCTGCTGGACGGCCTGGCCGCCCGTGTAGGCGCCGAGGGCACGGACGTACTCCTCGGTGTGGAGGAGGTTCCACAGCGACTCGGCACCGCGGCGGGCGAGCGTGGCGTCCTCGCGCACGGAACCTCGCAGCCGGATGACGTCGGCGGCGCGGTACGTGCGCTCGATGCCGTCCCAGCGGGGGTCGGTCTGCCACAGCTCCTCGAGCTCGGCAGCGGTCTGAACCTGGTCGCCGGGCCGCAGCGGACCCGGAGCGGGAATCGTGGTCATCTCGGTCTCCTTCGTCGGAACGGGCGGCTCTGCCCGTCGTGGAGACCACTGTGGGCGAACTAACCCGCGCGGTACGGTCGGATTCGAGGAGAAGATCGGCCGATCTTCTGCTTTCGTGACAGAATCCCGCCATGACGCGCAAGGATGCCGTCGCCGCCGCAGGGGTGGCGCTCGACGATGAGGACATGGACGCCTTCACGATCGGCCGGCGCATCCGGCAGATCCGCACCGGGCGAGGGATGACCCTCGACGACCTCGCCGCGGCCGTCGGGCGCGCGCCGAGCCAGCTCTCGATGATCGAGAACGGTCGCCGCGAGCCGAAGCTCTCGCTGCTCCGCACGATCGCCCGCGCCGTCGGCACCTCGCTCGACGCGCTTCTCGAGTCCGAGGAGCTCGATCCCCGTGCGGCCCTCGAGATCGAGGTCGCCCGGGCGATGACCGGGCCGACGTTCCGGAGTGCCGGGGTCACGCCGTTCCGCATCCCGCGCGCCGTGCCCGACGAGGTGCTGCGCGCCCTTCTCGCACTGCAGGGTGAGATCGAGCGGTTGCACGACGAACGCGCCGCGACCCCCGAGGAGGCGCGGCGCGCGAACGTCGCCCTGCGGCGCCTCATGCGCACGCAGAACAACTACTTCCCCGAGCTGGAGCAGCAGGCGCGGGAGCTGCTGGCGGCGGTCGGGCACCCGGGCGGGCCGCTGACGCAGCGCACCGCGAGCGACATCGCGGGCCACCTCGGGTTCAGTATCCACTACGTCGCGGATCTGCCGCAGACGACCCGCAGCGTCGCCGACCTCGCCCACGGGAGGCTCTATCTGTCGAGCCGCCTCGCTGCCGCGACCCCCGCCGATCCGCGGACCGCCGTGCTGCAGGCGCTGTCGAGCCGCATCCTCGGGCACACCGAGCCGGCCAGCTACGACGAGTTCCTCCGGCAACGGGTGGAGACCAACTACCTCACCGGCGCACTGCTGATCCCCGAGGCGGATGCTGTGCCCGCCCTGCGCGAGGCGAAGGAGCGGCGGGCGATCTCGATCGAAGACCTGCGCGACGCGTACTCGGTGTCGTACGAGACCGCCGCGCGCCGCTTCACGAACCTCGCGACCGAGCACCTCGGCATCGCGGTGCACTTCCTCAAGGTTCACGAGTCGGGGACGATCACGAAGGCGTACGAGAACGACGACGTCGACTTCCCGACCGACCGCCTCGGCGCCATCGAGGGGCAGCTGTGCTGCCGGGAGTGGACGAGCCGGGCGGTCTTCGACGTCGACGACCGCTTCAACCCGTACTATCAGTACACCGATACCGGCAACGGGACCTACTGGTGCACGGCTCGCGTCGAGCATTCGAGCGAGGGGGCGCACTCGGTCAGCGTCGGCGTGCGTTTCGACGACACGAAGTGGTTCCTCGGCCGCGACACACCTCACCGCGGGGTGTCGCGGCACTCGGTCGACGTGTGCTGCCGACGTGCGCCGGCGGGCCTCGAGGAGCGGTGGCGCGCCGCCGCCTGGCCGAACGTGAAGACGCCGCGCACCCTGCTGGCGACGCTGCCGACGGGCGCCTTCCCGGGCGTCGACACGACCGATCTCTACGCGTTCCTGGAGGCGCACGCCCCGTCCTGACCGGCGGGAGTCAGGGGGCGGCGTTCCAGCGGGGGCGGGAGGGGGCGCCGGGGGTGGGCGCGGCCGCGTCGATCGCGGTCAGGACGGCGGCGGCGTCGCCGACGGGAAAGGTCGTCACCAGGCGGATGCCGGCGTCGGTGACGCGCGCGTACACGAGCGCGGCGGGACCCGCCGATGCCGATAGGGCGGTGACGTATTCGCCGCCGGCCTCGGTACGCGACGCTGCGGGGGAGCGGAGCAGGCCGGTCGCCGCACCCGTGACCCGTTCGAGCAACGTCGGCCCGTCGCTCCAGGGCGCGAAGGCGTCGTCGGCGAGCCCGAAGGCGCGGGCGAGCTCGGGGCCGAGCCAGCGCTCGCGCTTCAGGCCGTACGGGGTCGGAGTGAGCGACAGCAGGTACCCGTACACGTGGAGCACGCCGGCGTTCCCGACCGGCCAGGCGCTCGGCTCGCCCGCGAGATCGTGCAGCCGGTCGAAGACCGCGCGGTCGAGCACGGGAGCGCCGACGTTCTCGTCGATGATGGTCGACCGCGACCAGCGCGCGAAGCGACCGGATGCCGCATCCTCGGCGATCGATCGCGAGAGCCACGGGATCGCGTCGAACGCATGCCTCGCATCGCCGGACGCAGAGGTCGCGGCCGCCGCATCGAGTCGTCGGATCTCGTTCATCCGCAGTTCATCGACTGTGGGAGTTATGTCCACGTGTGCACCTAACGATGGACGAAGCGTCCACTCAGAAAGTCCGATCCGTGCCGAACCCTGCTCTCATCATCTTCGATTTCGACGGAACCGTCGCCCTCGGCGACGGGCCGGTGCTCGCATACGCGCGTGCCGCCGCCACTGCCTCCGCCGCGCCGGATCGGTTCCTCGCCCGGGTCGACGATGGGCTGCGCGGCCGACCCACCGGACGCGGAGCGCCGCTCGACGCGTACGACGTCATCCGCCTCGTGGCCGAGGACGCGGGGGTCGGTGCCGAGGCGCTGTCGCGTGCCTACCTCGACAGTCGGGCGCTGCTGGGGACCGATCTCGCCCCCGTCGAGGCGCCGGTCGGGCTCGCAGCGGCGGCCACGCGGCTGCCGGCCGAGTGCGTACTCGTCACCAACGCCCCGGCGATCCGCGTCACCGAGACGCTCGACGCGCTGGGGCTCGGCGACGCCTTCGCGCGCATCGTCACCGACGCGGGCAAGCCCGCCGGGCTCGAACGGCTGCTCGACGCGCCCGAGGTCCGCGACCGCCGGGTGCTCGCGGTCGGCGACATCTGGCGGAACGACCTCGAGCCCGCGCACCGGCGCGGACACGACACCGCGCTCGTCGGCCCGTGGACGGATGCCGCGGCATCCCCGACCTTCTACGCCGACACGCTCACCGAACTGCTGCCGCGCATCGAAGCGTGGGCCGCGGCATCCGCCCCCTGACCCCGAACATCCACCCCTCACCCGAAGGACACCACTCATGCGCACCACCCGTCTCCTCGCCGCCGCGGCCGTCAGCGCGGTCGCCGCGATCGCCCTTGCCGGCTGCGCGGGCTCGCCCGCCGCCGGCGACTCACCCGAGGCCGCCGCCGACCCGACGTCGCTCGTGCTCGCGCTCGTCCCCTCTCAGGACCAGAACGGGCTCGTCGAGACCGCGGCTCCGCTCACCGACTACTTGAGCGACGAGCTCGGCATCGAGGTCACCGGTGTGGTCTCGAAGGACTACCAGGCCGCGGTCGAGGCGATGGGCGCCGGTCAGGCGCAGATCGGGTTCCTCCCGTCGCTGCAGCTGTGGCAGGCCAACGACATGTACGGCGCCGACGTCGTGCTGCAGACCGAGCGCAACGGCAACATCAGCTACCCCGCGCAGTTCATGACGAACAACCCCGACAAGTACTGCGACGACGCTCCCGTCGAGCGCGACGGGATGCTCTTCTGCAACGGTGCCGACGCGATGACGGGCCCCGCGGGCCTGGACTCGATCACCAAGGTGAAGGGTGCGAAGGTCGCCGTGCTCGGGCCCGGGTCGCCCGCCGGCTACATCTACCCGATCCTCGCTCTGCAGGAGGCCGGGCTCGACACCGACAGCGACATCGATCAGCTGCCCGTGACCGCGAACGACGCGTCCGTGCTCGCCGTCTACAACGGCGACGCCGAAGTCGGGTTCAGCTTCTGGGACGCGCGCACGATCGTGAAGAAGGACACCCCGGATGTCGGGCAGAAGGTCGTCGTGTTCGCCATGACCGAGGAGATCCCCAACGATGGTGTCGCGCTGAGCGCGGACCTCTCGCCCGAGCTGCGCGAGCGCATCGCCACCGCGCTCGAGGACTTCTCGAACACCCCGGAGGGCTCGGAGGTGCTCCAGAGCATCTACTCGATCACCAAGCTCGCGCCCGCCGACGCGTCGTCGCTCGACGTCGTCGCTCGCGCCGCGCAGGCGCTCGGCCTGCAGTGACCGACACCACTGCACGCGATGCCGGGGCCTCGGTCCCGGCATCGCCGTCCGGCATCCGGCTGCACGACGTCACGGTTCGCTACCCGAACGGCACCCTCGGCCTGCGCGGGGTCTCCCTCGAGATCGGTGCGGGCGAGATGGTCGCCGTCGTCGGCCTCTCGGGGTCGGGGAAGTCGACGCTCATCCGCACGATCAACGGCCTCGTCCCCGTGACCTCGGGCGTGCTGGAGGTCGGCGGTGTGCGCGTCGACACGGCCCGCGGGCGCGAGCTGCGCCGGCTGCGGGGCGACATCGGGATGGTGTTCCAGGGCTTCAACCTCGCCGGTCGCACGAGCGTCCTCAACAACGTCCTCGTCGGCCGCCTCGCCCATACCCCGGTGTGGCGCACCCTGCTGGGCGCCTACCGGTCGGAAGACCGTCGCCTCGCGTTCGAGGCGCTCGATCGCGTCGGGATGCTGCCGCGGGTCTGGGATCGCGCCGCCGCTCTCTCGGGCGGTCAGCAGCAGCGCGTCGCGATCGCCCGCGCCCTCGCCCAGCAGCCGCGCATCGTCCTGGCCGATGAGCCGGTCGCGAGCCTCGACCCGCCCACCGCGCACGGAGTGATGAAAGACCTCCAGCGCATCAACACCGAGCTCGGCATCACGGTGCTGGTGAACCTGCACCTGCTCGACCTGGCGCGCACCTACGGCGTGCGGCTGATCGGGATGCGGGCGGGCGAGGTCGTCTACGACGGCTCGGCAGCGGAGGCATCCGACGCGGACTTCGCCGGCATCTACGGGCGATCGCTGACGGCCGAAGACCGGCTCGACGCATGAGTGCGCCCGCACTCGTCGTCCCGCCGCGCCCCCGCGGACGCGCGGTGCCCTGGCTGATCGCGGGGATCGTCGCCGCGATCACCGTGGTCACCTGCCTCCCGGGAATCGGCGTCGGCCTCGACCTGTCGGGCATCGCGCGCAACTGGCAGCACGGAGCCGACAAGGTGCTCGGGTTGCTGCAGCCGGACTGGTCGTTCTTCCCGCGCACCATCGGTCCGTTGCTGGAGACGCTCCAGATGGCGGTGATCGGCACCGCGGTGGGGGCCGCGCTGTCGCTGCCGCTGAGTCTGTGGGCGGCTCGGCCGACCAACCCGCATCCGGTGCTGCGCACTGCCGTCCGGGCGCTGCTCAACGTCGTCCGGAGCGTTCCCGACCTGCTTTCGGCGGCGATCCTGGTGGCGATGGTGGGGGTGGGCGCGCTGCCCGGCATCCTCGCCCTCGTGCTCTTCAACGTCGGCATCATCGTGAAGCTCGTCTCCGAGCAGATCGACGCGATGGACACGGGGCCGCTCGAAGCGGGCCGCGCCGCGGGCGGGACGCAGCTCCAGATCAACCGCACCCTCGCCCTGCCCGACACCTGGCCCGCGTTCGCGGCGCAGACGCTGTACGTCCTCGAGCTCAACGTCCGCGCCTCAACCGTCCTGGGGCTCGTCGGCGCCGGCGGCATGGGCCTCATCATCGACGCCGTGCGCACCTACTACCGATACGACCAGCTGTCGCTCATCATCCTGGAGATCCTCGTCGTCGTGCTCGTCATCGACGCCGCCAGCTCCGCTCTTCGCCGGAGGCTCGCATGACCGCTCCCGTCCTCACCGGGCCGCCCCGGGCATCGGAAGGCGCCGTGCCGGGACGCCCGCGTCGGCTCGTGCGCGACCTCATCGCCGCAGCCGTGGCCGTCGTCGTCATCCTGGCGTTCTGGTCGGTCGACATCACCTGGTCGCGGCTGACCGACCTGCCCGCCGAGCTCGTGCGCTACGGCTGGCTCATGTTCTCGTCGCCGACGTGGGAGAAGCTGCCCGACGCCCTGTGGCAGACGTGGCAGAGCGTCCAGATGGCGTGGGTCGGGACCGTGCTCGGCGTCATCGTGGCCACACCGCTCAGTCTGGTGGCGGCCCGGGGTTTCGGTCCGGCGTGGCTGCGCTCGATCCTGCGGTTCGTGTTCTCGACGATCCGCGCCGTTCCCGAGATCATCTTCGCGATCATCATCCTCTCCATGACCGGCCTCACGCCGCTCACGGGGGCGCTCGCCCTCGCCGTGAACGGCATCGGCACCCTCGGCAAGTGGGGGTACGAAGCCGTCGAAGCCGTCCCCGCCGGACCCATCGAAGCGGCGCGCGCGGCCGGCGGCAGCCCGGCGCAGGTGCTGCGATGGGGCGTGTGGCCGCAGGCGACCCCGGTGTTCCTGTCGTTCTGGCTCTACCGCTTCGAGATCAACGTCCGCTCGTCGGCCGTCCTCGGACTCATCGGCGTCGGCGGCATCGGCGACATGCTGACGACCTACACCCAGTACCGTGAGTGGTCGACGGTGGGGATGCTGCTGATCGTCGTGATCGTCGTCACGATGGCGATCGACGGCATCTCGGGCCGCATCCGCCGACGGATCATGGAGGGCGCACGTGTCCGGTAACGCTCCGCCGACCGTGCGCATCCAGGCGCTCCGCAACGGGCTGCAGCCGACCGAGCGCCGCGTCGCGGACGTGATCCTCGACGCGCCCGAGGTCGTCGTCGAACTCACCGCGCAGCAGCTGGCCGATCGAGCGGGGGTCGCCCGTTCGTCGGTCGTCCGCGCCTGTCAGACGTTCGGGTTCCGCGGCTATCCGCAGCTGCGGGTCGCGCTCGCCGCCGAGCTCGGAGCCGTCGCGCCGGCGGCATCCGACCACGGTGACGGGGCGCTCGGGCGCGTGCGCAGGTCGATCGATCGAGCCGCGGCGGCGCTGCCGGCGTCGACGAGTCTGCTCGACGCCGACGAGGTCGAGCGAGCGGTGACGGCTGTCGTCGGCGCCGGGAGGCTGCTGGTCGTCGCCAACGGACTCTCGTCGCCGGTCGCGAGCGATCTCGCGATGCGCCTGACCGCCGTGGGGCGGCCCGCCGAGGTGATCGCCGACGTCATCGCGCAGCAGATCTCCGCTCGGCAGCTCGGCAGTCGTGACGTCTGCATCGTCGTGAGCGGCTCGGGCGCGAACGAGGCGAGTCTGCGGGCCGCGGCGGCGGCCGCCAGCGGGGGAGCCGTTGTGATCGCGATTACCTCGTTCGCGGCATCCCCGCTCGTCGAGCGCGCCACGCACGCCCTCGTCATCGCGCCTGCCGGGACGAGCTTCCGCGACGAGCTCGAGCACACGTCGCGCGCGGCGCACGCGCTGTTCGTCGAGGCGCTCGCCGACGAGGTGGCCGCGCGCCTGCCCGGCGGGGCGAGCGCCGTGCGCGCGCAGGTGCTCGAGGTCCTCTCCGACAACCTCGGCGCCTGACCCCCTCGCCCCCTTCTCCCCGTCGACTCGCCAGAAACGGCGGATGCGGCGGGGCCCGGATCCGCATTTCGTGGCGAGTCGACGGGAAGAGGCGGGAAGAGGCGGGGGGTCAGGGGGAGAGGCGGAGGGCCGTCCAGACGGCGGCACGATCGGCGAAGGTCGACAGGTCGCGGCCGAGCAGGCGCTGGGCCAGAGCGATGCGCGTACGGACGGTGTGCCGGTGCACCCCGAGGGCCCGAGCAGTCGCCTCATGCGCGCCGTCGTGATCGAGCCAGGCGACGAGCGTCGCCTCGAGCGCCGTGCCGTGACGGGCGTCATGGGTGCGCAGGGGTGCGAGCTCGGCTCCGGCCCGGGCGCGAGAGGGCGCCGTCGCGAGATCGTCGAGCAGATCGCCCGGGGCATCGACGACATCGGTGACGGCACCCGGACGCCCGCGGTCGCGCGCGAGCCGGGCACGGTCGCGGGCCGCCGTCACGTCGTCGTCGGTCGCGGCGGCGGCGGTTCCGAGCCGCCACGACAGCCGCGCGGCGATGTCGTCGAGCACCTGCCGTTCGCCCGCCCCGACGATCAGGAGCACTCCGTCCTCGTCGCGACCGTAGAACAGCCGTCCCCCCGCGGCGTGATTGTCGAGCACCTCGCGGGCGCCGGTCGGGGCGTGAGCATCGGCCACGGCGACGACGTATGGCGCGGCGGGGAAGCCGCCCCAGGCATCGGTCGCCACCTTCCGCGCGAGGGTGAGATGCCCGTCGACGAGCAGGTCGACGAGCGCCGCCCGCAGTCCGCTCCACGCTCCCGCGGTCATCCGGCGCTGCTCGAGAGCGAGGCCCGTCATCGCGACGACGGCGGTGACGACAGCCCGGGCATCCTGGTCGAGCTCGATGCCGACGGTGACGAGGACGCCCCGCTGACCCGCCGAGCCGAGGGTCTGCAGCGTCACGGTGTGCCCCGCCAGCCGCATCGCCGCACCTGTCCCGCCGCCCCTGCGCAGGAGGGCCGCCGCCTCGGCGTCGACGGCCCGGCGCAGGTCGTCGTCGACCGACGACCCGGCGGTCGAGTGCTCGTGCGTCAGCGCGCCCGAGGCGTCGTAGAGGCCGACCCACGCCCCGAGCTGGCGCGCGAGCTCGGCGAGCGTCGCGTCGAAGCCGTCGGGGCGCAGAGCGGCGATCGCGAGGGCGCGCTGCGCGTCGAGCGCCCAGCTGCGCCGGGCGTACGCCTGTGCCGCGATGGCCTCGGCCGCCGCTCGGGCGACGGCGATGAACGGCGTGCGGTACGGCACCTCGAACAGCGGCATTCCCGCCGTCGTGCACGCGGTCCGGAGCGCATCGGGGATGCCGTCGCGGACCACCTCCGTGCCGAAGCCGAGCCCCCGGACACCGCGCGCCCGCAGGCGGCCGACATAGGCCTCCGCCTCTGCGTCCGCGTCGTCGTCTCCGGCGAACTGGGTGCCCGTCGTGAGCAGGATCACGTCTTCCGAGAGGAAGGGCGTCGGGTCGGCGAGATCCGAGCTGTGCACCCAGCGCACGGGCGCGTCGAGGTTGGCGTCGTCGGCCGGCGTCGCGAGGCGCAGATCGAGCTCGCGCCGGGCCAGCAGAGCGCGGATCGTCGGCGACGGGGGAGCGGCGGCGGGCATCGGCATCCTGTACATGCTGGCGATAAGAGGTGGCATCACTGTACAACCCGGTGAATGCGGGTTGCGCGACGCGCGTCCTACTGTCGCGGAATGAGCACCACGACCTCGACGCCGACCATCCCCCTCGGCGGCCCGACCCTCCCGCAGGAGCGCCGCGTCGTCACCGCGATCCCCGGACCTCGCTCCGAGGAACTGCTGGCCCGCAAGGCAGCCGCCGTCCCGGCCGGTGTCGGCCACACCGCGCCGATCCATGCCGTCGCCGCGGGCGGCGGAGTCGTCGTCGACGCCGACGGGAACTCGCTCATCGACCTCGGCTCGGGCATCGCCGTGACCTCGGTGGGCAACGCGCATCCCGCCGTCGTCGCCGCTGTGCAGGCGCAGGTCGCGCAGTTCACCCACACCTGCTTCATGATCTCGCCGTACGAGTCGTACGTCGCCGTCGCCGAAGCCCTCAACCGGCTCACCCCGGGCGACCACGAGAAGAAGACCGCGCTGTTCAACTCGGGCGCCGAAGCGGTCGAGAACGCCGTGAAGATCGCTCGCAAGGCGACCGGCCGCCAGGCGGTCGTCGCCTTCGACCACGGCTACCACGGCCGGACGAACCTCACGATGGCGCTCACCGCGAAGTCGATGCCCTACAAGAGCGGATTCGGGCCGTTCGCCCCCGAGGTCTACCGTGCGCCGCTGTCGTACCCGTTCCGCGACGGGCTGTCGGGCCCGGATGCCGCAGCCCGCGCGATCTCGCAGATCGAGAAGCAGATCGGAGCCGACAACCTCGCCGCCGTCATCATCGAGCCCATCCAGGGCGAGGGCGGGTTCATCGTCCCCGCCGACGGGTTCCTGCCGGCGGTCGCCGACTGGTGCCGCGAGAACGGCGTCGTGTTCATCGCCGACGAAGTCCAGACCGGCTTCGCTCGCACCGGTGCCATGTTCGCCAGCGAGCACTTCGGCATCGTCCCCGACCTGATCACGACCGCGAAGGGCATCGCGGCGGGCCTGCCGCTCGCCGCGGTCACCGGGCGCGCCGACCTCATGGACGCCTCGCACCCCGGTGGCCTCGGCGGCACGTATGGTGGCAACCCGGTCGCGTGCGCGGCGGCGCTCGCCGCGATCGACGCCTTCGAGAACGACGGCCTGATCGAGCGAGCTCAGCAGATCGGGGCGCGCCTGACGGCCCGGCTGAACGCGATGCGCGAGAGCGACCCCCGCATCGGGGATGTGCGCGGGCTCGGCGCGATGATCGCCGCGGAGTTCGTCGACCCCGCCACCGGCGCCCCCGACGCCGCGCTGACGTCGGCGATCGCGAAGGCGTGCATCGCGGAGGGCGTCATCGTCCTCACGTGCGGCACCTACGGCAACGTCATCCGGTTCCTTCCGCCGCTGTCGATCGGCGACGAGCTGCTCGACGACGGCCTCGACGTCATCGCTGCGGCGCTCGGGCGGGTCTGAGCGTGGCGGCCCCGAGCTCCAGCGGCTGGAAGAACCCGGTCTCGCCCGAGACGTCCGCGGGGCTCGGGGCGGTGACGAAAGCGCGCTCGAACAAGCTGCGGTCGCGCCACGTCACGATGATCACGCTCGGCGGCATCATCGGCGCGAGCCTGTTCGTGGGGTCGGGCAACGTCATCCGCACGGTCGGGCCGGCCGCGGTCCTGTCCTACCTGCTGGGCGGTCTGCTGGTCTTCCTCGCGATGCGCATGCTCGGCGAGATGGCGGCGTCGCGTCCGGCGATCGGCTCGTTCATGGAGTACGCCCGCGTCGGACTCGGCGACTGGGCGGCCTATCTCGTCGGCTGGCTCTACTGGTACTTCTGGGTCGGCGTGCTCGCCTACGAGGCGGTGCTCGGCGGCGAGACGATGCACACCTGGTTCCCCGGCGTCCCCTCGTGGGGCTGGTCGCTGATCCTCCTGGCGGTCTTCGTCGGGACGAACGTCATCTCGGTCCGCACGTTCGGCGAGGTGGAGTTCTGGCTCGCCAGCATCAAGGTGCTCGCGATCGTGGTGTTCCTGGGCGCCGGCATCCTCTTCGCCCTCGGGCTGTGGCCGCAGGCGACCTTCGCCGTCCCCAACCTGTGGGAGCACGGCGGGTTCGCCCCCAACGGCATCGGCGTCGCCTTCACCGGGGTGGCCCTCGTGATCTTCTCCTACTTCGGCACCGAGATCGCCGTCATGGCGTCGGCCGAATCCGTCGATCCCGCCAAGGGCATCCGACAGGCGACGAGCACCATCATCTGGCGCATCCTGCTGTTTTTCGTCGGTTCGGTGCTCGTGATCGTCACCGTCGTGCCCTGGGACGAGCTGCCGGCACCGACGGATGTCGCGAACGCGCCGTTCACCGTCGCGCTGTCGCGCTTCGGCATCCCTGGCGCCGACGTCATCATGCAGCTCGTGATCTTCACGGCGGTCATCTCGGTGCTCAACTCGGGGCTGTACTCGGCCTCGCGGATGTTCTCGGCGCTCGCCGACAAGGGCTTCGCCCCGAAGATCGTCGCGCAGCGCTCGCGCAACGGTGTTCCGGTGATGGCGCTGCTGGCCTCGACGATCGGCGGGCTCATCGCGACGCTCGTGAACTTCCTCACGCCGGGGTCGGGCATCTTCGACTTCATCATGAACTCGGCCGGCCTCGTCGCGCTCTTCGTGTACGTCTTCATCGCCCTCACCCAGCTGCGTCTGCGTCAGCGGATGACGCCCGAGGAGGTGGCCGCGCTCAAGCTGAAGATGTGGCTGCACCCGTGGCTCAACATCTTCCTCATCGTCGCGATCGCCGCCGTCGTGGTGGTCATGCTCACGACCGAGTCGGGGCGTTCGCAGGTGTGGACGAGTCTCATCGCCACCGGTGTACTACTGGTGTTCTGGCCGCTCGTGCGCCGCAACCTGCGCGCCCGTCGGCTCGACCGGGAGAGTGTCGCCCCGGTCACGGGTTCTGCCAACGAAGGAGTCGGAAATGACTGAGATCACCCGCGACGTCGCGATCGTCGGAGCCGGCGCGGCCGGACTGACCGCCGCGAACGACCTGAGGAAGGCCGGGCTGTCGGTCGTCGTGCTCGAGGCGCGCGACCGCGTCGGCGGACGTCTGTGGACCGATGAGATCGACGGCGCCATGCTCGAGCTCGGCGGCCAGTGGGTCTCGCCCGACCAGCACGCGCTGATCGACACGCTCGCCGACCTCGGACTCGAGACGTACACGCGGTACCGCGACGGCGACAGCGTGTACGTCGGTCCGGACGGGCAGGCGCGACGCTTCCGCGGCGAGATGTTCCCGGTGGCGCCGGAGACCGAACGGGTCATCGACGAGATCACCGCGCGGCTGGACGCGATGGTCGCCGAGATCGACCCCGACCGGCCGTGGGCGCACGAGAAGGCGGCCGAGTGGGACCGCATCTCGTGGGACGCCTGGCTGCGACAGCAGACCGACGACGACGAGGCGGTGCGCAACCTCGCGTTCGCCACGGGATCGGCGATGCTCACCAAGCCGACGCACACCTTCTCGCTGCTGCAGTCGCTGCTCATGGCGGCGTCGGCGGGGTCGTACTCGCATCTGGTCGACGCGGACTTCATCCTCGACAAGCGCGTCGTCGGAGGTCTGCAGCAGGTGCCGCTGCGCCTCGCGGAGCGACTGGGCGAGGACGTCCTGCTCGCTCAGCCGGTGCGCTCGATCGAGTACTCCGACGCGGGCGCGGTCGTCCGCACCGACGACATCACGGTGCGGGCGCGTCACGTCGTGCTCGCCCTGGCACCGGTGCTCTACAACCGCATCTCGTTCTCGCCGCCGCTGCCGCGTCTGAAGCACCAGATGCACCAGCACTTCTCGATGGGCTTCGTCATCAAGGTGCACGCCGTCTACGACCGGCCGTTCTGGCGCGAGCAGGGGCTGTCGGGCACCGCTTTCAGCCCGTACGAGCTGTCGCACGAGGCGTACGACAACACCAACCACGGCGACGAGCGGGGCACGCTCGTCGGGTTCGTCTCCGACCAGAACGCCGACGACCTCTTCCGCCTGTCGGCGGATGAGCGGCGCGAGCGCATCCTCGAGTCGCTGTCGCACTACTACGGACCCGAGGCGAAGAACCCGATCGTCTACTACGAGAGCGACTGGGGCAGCGAGGAGTGGACGCGAGGCGCGTACGCCGCGAGCTTCGACCTGGGCGGCCTGACCCGTTACGGCGCTGAGCAGCTCGAGCTCGTCGCGCCCCTGCACGTCGCGTGCAGCGACCTCGCCGGACTCGGCTACCAGCACGTCGACGGCGCGATCCGCATGGGCCACCGCGTCGCCGACGAGATCCTCGAAGCGGACCGCGCATGAGTCGGTCGGCGTCCGCCGGCCGCATCGTCGTCGGATACACCGCGACCAAGGCGGGGCGGGATGCCGTGGCCTTCGCGAGTCGCCTCGGGGCGGCATCCGGGGCCGCGCTCCACCTCGTGCTCGTGCTCCCCGCCCAGAAGCCGGGCATCGTGCCGCCCGATGCCGGCTATGAGCGGCTGCTGCGCGAGCAGGCCGCCGGCTGGCTGCGGGAGGGCGCCGCGGAGGTTCCCGAGGGTGTGTCGCACCGCGCCCACGTCCGCTACGGCGAGTCGGTCGCGGCGGGGCTCATCGACACCGCCGACGAGCTGGGGGCCTCGCTCATCGTCGTCGGGGCGGCCGACGGCGGCAACCGGGGCCGGCACCGGCTCGGCACGACGACGACCGAGCTCGTGCACTCGTCCGACGTGCCGGTCGCCCTGGTTCCGCGCGGCGCGCGGCGGGTTCCGGTCGAGACCGGCATCACGCGGCTGACCGCCGCCGTGGGCGAGCGCGAGGGCACGGAACTCCTCGTCGAGGCGACCATCCGGCTCGCCGCGGCGACCGCGGCGCCGGTGCGGCTGCTCTCGCTCGTCGCCCTCGACCTGCCCGCGGGCCTCGACACCGGCGCCATCCGCACGGTCGGTCAGAACCACGCGCAGGAGGTGCTCGACGAGGTCCGTTCGGCGCTTCCGTCCGACGCCGAGGTGACCGCCGTGGTCGCGGCCGGCGACGGCATCGAGGACGCCGTGTCGCACCTCGAGTGGGAAGCCGGTGAGGTCGTCATCGTCGGCTCCAGCCGTCTCGCCCAGCCGCGACGGCTCTTCCTCGGCTCCACGGCGGCGCGGATGCTGCGCGTCGTGACCGCCCCCATGATCGTGGTGCCCCGCACCCGCAGCGACCGCGAAGGAGCGAGCGCATGACCCGAGCAGAACAGGCGGGGGTGCCCGCGGGCGACCCCGTCACCGGCGGCATCTCCCGGAAGGGGCTGAGCGCCGGGACCGTCGGCCTCATCGGAGCGGTCGTCATCGGCATCTCCTGCATCGCCCCGGCCTACACCTTCACCGCGGCGGTCGGGCCGACGGCATCCGTCGTGGGCACCCAGGTGCCGGCGATCGTGCTCGTCGGCTTCATCCCGATGCTGCTCGTCGCGTTCGGGTATCGCGAGCTCAACAACCGCATGCCCGACTCCGGCACCAGCTTCACGTGGGCGACGCGCGCCTTCGGCCCGTGGATCGGGTGGATGGCCGGTTGGGGGCTGGTCGCTGCGACCATCCTCGTGCTCTCGAACCTCGCGGGTGTCGCCGTCGACTTCCTCTTCCTGTTGATCGCCCAGCTCACCGGGCAGGAGTCGATCGCCGGCCTCGCCTCGGTGGTCTGGATCAACGTCCTCGTCTGCGTCCTGTTCGTCGCCGCGGCGACCTTCATCTCTTACCGCGACATGCAGACGACTCAGAAGCTGCAGTACGGGCTCGTCGCCTTCCAAGTGGTCGTCCTCGTACTGTTCGCCATCGCGGCGATCGTCGAGGCGGTCTCGGGCAACGCCTTCGACGCCACGGCGTTCGACTGGTCGTGGTTCAACCCGTTCGCCGTGCCGACGTTCAGCGCCTTCGCCGCCGGGCTGTCGCTGTCGATCTTCATCTTCTGGGGCTGGGACGTCACCCTGACGATGAACGAGGAGACCAAGGACCCCGAGCGCACACCGGGCCGCGCCGCGACCATCACGGTCGTCATGATCGTCGCGCTCTACCTGCTGCTCGCGATCGCGATGATCATGTTCGCCGGCGTCGGCACGGGCGAGCTCGGACTCGGCAACGAAGACATCCAGGAGAACGTCTTCTTCCATCTCTCGGGACCGATCCTCGGCCCGCTCGCGTTCCTCGTCTCGCTCGCCGTGCTCACCAGCTCGGCGTCGTCACTGCAGTCGACCTTCGTCGGGCCGGCGCGCACACTGCTCGCGATGGGCCACTACGGTGCCCTCCCCGAGAGTTTCGCGAAGGTGAGCCCGCGGTTCTTCACGCCCGGCTACGCCACGATCGTCTCGGCGATCGTCGCGTCGGGCTTCTACGTCGTCATGCGCATCGTCAGCGAGAACGTGCTGTGGGACACCATCCTCGCGCTCGGCATGATGATCTGCTTCTACTACGGCCTGACGGCGTTCGCCTGCGTCTGGTACTTCCGGCGCCAGTGGTTCGACTCGGTGCGGAACGTCTTCTTCACGTTCCTCTTCCCGCTCGTGGGCGGCGTCATCCTGGCGGTGCTGTTCGTGACGACGCTCATCGACACGATGGATCCCGCGTACGGCAGCGGGTCGCAGATCGGCGGCATCGGCCTGGTGTTCATCCTCGGCGTGGGAGTCATCCTCGTCGGCGTCGTCGTGATGGTGTGGCAGGCCGTGAAGCGCCCCGCGTTCTTCCGGGGCGAGACTTTGACCAAGGATGCGCCGGCGAGCCGGCGCGCGAGAGGAGTGGCGCGATGACGCACGAGAACGAGACACGACTGCTGGCGGGAATCGAACGCGGCCTCTTCATCGGTGGCGAGTGGGTGGATGCCGAGGGCGGCGCGACCTTCCCGGTCACCGACCCCTCGACCGGTCGCACGCTCATCGAGATCGCCGACGCCTCGCCGGCAGACGGCATCCGCGCCCTCGACGCCGCTGTCGCCGCGCAGGAGGAGTGGGCCGCCACCGCGCCCCGAGTGCGCAGCGACATCCTGCGCCGCGCGTTCGACCTCGTGCAGGAGCGCAAGGAGGACCTGGCGCTGCTGATGACGCTCGAGATGGGCAAGCCGCTCGCCGAGGCGCGCGGCGAGGTCGTCTACGGCGGTGAGTTCCTGCGGTGGTTCAGCGAAGAGGCCGTGCGCATCTCGGGCCGATACGGCCTCAACCCCGAGGGCACCGGCCGCATGGTCGTCTCGCAGCGTCCCGTCGGCCCCTCGTTCTTCATCACGCCGTGGAACTTCCCGCTCGCGATGGCGACGCGCAAGATCGCCCCGGCGCTGGCGGCCGGGTGCACCGTCGTGGTCAAGCCCGCGGCGCTCACGCCACTCACCACGACGCTGTTCGTCCAGATCCTGCAGGAGGCGGGCCTCCCGGCGGGCGTCGTGAACGTCGTCAACGCGACGCGCTCGAGCGAGGTCGCCGCGCCCATCATCGCCGACCCCCGGCTGCGGAAGCTCTCGTTCACCGGCTCGACCCCGGTCGGCCGCAAGCTCATCGAGCAGGCGGCGGAGGGCGTGCTGCGGGTCTCGATGGAGCTCGGCGGCAACGCGCCGTTCGTCGTGTTCGACGACGCCGACCTCGACAAGGCGGTGGAGGGCGCGATGCTCGCGAAGTTCCGAAACATCGGGCAGGCCTGCACCGCGGCCAACCGCTTCATCGTGCACGAGTCGATCGCCGACGAGTTCGCCGACCGGCTCACCGAGCGCGTCTCGGCGATGAAGATCGGTCGCGGAACCGAGGACGGTGTGCAGATCGGGCCGCTCATCGACGAGAAGGCGGTCGCGAAGACCGGCGCGCTCGTCGAGGACGCCGTCGCACGGGGTGCCACGGTGCGCACCGGCGGTTCCGCGATCGACGGGGAGGGGACGTTCTTCGAGCCCACGGTCGTGACCGAGGTCGCCGCGGGCAGCGACATCCTGCGCGAGGAGATCTTCGGACCTGTCCTGGCGATCGCGACCTTCGCGGATGAGGACGAGGCCGTGCGCCTGGCCAACGACACCGAGTACGGACTGGTCTCGTACGTGTTCACGCAGGATCTCGCGCGCGGCCACCGGATGATCGATCGCCTCGAGACCGGCATGATGGGCCTGAACGTCGGGGTCGTCTCGAACGCGGCGGCCCCGTTCGGCGGTGTGAAGCAGTCGGGAATCGGGCGCGAGGGCGGACTCGAGGGCATCCACGAGTACCTCTCGACGAAGTACACCCTGATCCCCGCCGACTGACGAGACGAAGGAGAACCGATGAGCACGTATGCCGTGACCAACCCCGCCACCGGCGAGACGCTGGCGACGTACGACCCCGCGACCGACGAGGACGTCGAGCGGGCCCTGGCCGCCGCGGACGAGGCGTACCGCACCTGGTCGCGCGTCGTCGCGCCGGCCGAGCGGGCCGACCGGCTTCGCCGCGTGGCCGAGCTGCACCGTGAGCGCCGAGACGAGCTGGCCGCGATCATCGTGCGCGAGATGGGCAAGCCGCTCGCCGCGGCGGAGGGCGAGGTCGATTTCGCCGCCGACATCACCGCGTACTACGCCGACCACATCGACGAGATCACCGGCGACACCCCGATCCCGATCGAGGGGGAGGGTGCCGCGGTCATCCGTCGTAGCCCGCTCGGCGTGCTGCTCGGGATCATGCCGTGGAACTTCCCGTACTATCAGGTGGCCCGCTTCGCGGCGCCGAACATCGCGGTCGGGAACACCATCCTGCTCAAGCACGCGCCCCAGTGCCCCGAGTCCGCCGCCGCGATCGACGCGATCTATCGCGACGCGGGGTTCCCGGCGGGGGTCTACACGAACCTGTACCTGAGCAACGAGCAGGCCGCCGATGTGATCGCCGACCGCCGCGTGCAGGGCGTCTCGGTGACCGGGTCGGAGCGCGCGGGATCGGCGGTCGCCGAGATCGCCGGTCGCAACCTGAAGAAGGTCGCGCTCGAGCTCGGTGGGTCAGACCCCTTCATCCTGCTCTCGACTGACGATCTGGATGCGGCGGTGTCGGCGGCCGTCGAGGCGCGTCTGGACAACGTGGGACAGTCGTGCAACGGTGCGAAGCGGTTCATCGTGGTCGACGGGCTCTACGACGCCTTCGTCGAGAGGTTCGCGGCGGCGCTGGCCGACGCGAAGGTCGGCGACCCGTTCGCCGACGACACGGTGCTCGGGCCGCTGTCGTCGCTCACGGCGGCGGAGCGGCTGGCGGAGCAGGTAGACCGAGCCGTGGCGCAGGGGGCGACCCTCGTGACCGGGGGACGCCGCGACGGCGCCTTCTACCCGGGCACGGTGCTCACCGGCGTGACGCCGGAGATGGATGCCTACCGCGAGGAGTTCTTCGGTCCCGTCGGCGTCGTCTACCGGGTGGCGAATGAGGCCGAGGCGATCGAGCTCGCCAACGACACCCCGTTCGGGCTCGGTTCCTACGTGTTCACGACGGATGCCGAGCAGGCTGAGCGTGTGGCCGATGCGATCGACGCGGGCATGGTCTACATCAACCTCGTGCTCGCGGACGAGGCCGGGCTGCCGTTCGGCGGGGTCAAGCGCAGCGGCACGTCTCGCGAGCTCGGGCTCCTCGCCGCCGACGAGTTCGTGAACAAGAAGCTGATCCGCACGGGCGCCTGACCCGTCGCGGAGCCCGCGATAACCACGAAGGGCGCGCCGAGTGGATCGGCGCGCCCTTCGTGTCGATCGGGCTCAGGCGTCGAGGAGCGCGCGCACCTCGGCAGCTTCGGCGGGGCGGCCGAGCGCTTCGTAGACGTCGCCGAGCTCACCGGCGGCCACCTGGAGCAGCGGCGGGATCTCGGCGGCACGCTCCATGACCGACCGGTAGAGCGGGACCGCATCGGCGCCGCGCTCGTTCTGGGCGAGGACGCGCGCGGCGAAGAGCTCGGACGCGCCGGCAGAACCGGTGTCGCCGACCTCCGCGAACGCGTCGGCAGCCTGGAGCGCCGTGGCAACCGCCTCGTCCGCCTGCCCGAGCATGGCCAGCGCTCGGGCTCGCGAGTCGGTGATGTCGGCGACGAGCCACGGGGCGCCGAGACCGGACGCGATCTCGCGGGCCTCGTCGAGGGCCGTCAGCGCCTCCTGCTCGCCTCGCGCGGCGCGGACCTGACCCTCCGAGTGCCGCGCTTCGGCGAGCAGCCCGGCCTGTTCGGGCTCGGTGCGTGCGATCTCGACCGCCGTCTCGAGCGAGGCGAGGGCGTCGTCGAACTCTCCGAACCGGTGCAGCAGACGCCCGTGCGACAGGAGAGCGTTGGCGCGACCCACCGGCGCCTCTCCTTCGTCGAACAGTTCGGCGGCGAACTCCCATGCGCCGACCGCACGGCCGGGTTCGCCGGCGTCTTCGAAGGCGCGGGCCAGCAGCATGAGCGTCTGGGCGCGCGACGCCGCGGGCTCCTCGCGGTCGGTCTCGTCGGAGTAGACGTTCACGAGCAGCTCGGCGGCCTCGTCGGCGGAGCCGGATGCGAGCAGCGCCCGTGCGAGGCGGTACTGCACCGCGGTCACGGAGTCGCCGTTCTCGGTCGCGGCGCGCTCGGCGAACCGGTAACGGGCGACCGCCTCGCCGGGCGCACCGGCGTCCTCGTTGAGCGCGGCCGCGAGCACGTACGCTCCGGCGAGGACGCTGCGCGCGTCGAGCTCGACGAGGATGCGGCAGAGCTCGTCGGCGTCGGCCACACCGTCGAGGAACCTCTCCTGGCCGCCGCGCATGCGAGCCCGCAGGCCGAGCAGCCGGGCCCGGGCGCCGGCGCCGAGCGCGGGGTCCTCGAGCGCGGCGGTGATCGTCGCGTCGCACTCGTCGAATGCACCGATGGCGCCCTGGAACGATGCACGTGCGAGCGCGACGATGCGACGCAGGTCGTCGTCGCCCAGCGCGGCCTCGCGGTCGCGGGCGTCGTCGAAGAGGCCGCGGGCTGTCTCGGGGTCGGTCTCGGCGACGGCCATGCCCACCACGACCTCGACGATCGCGTGCAGACGGGGCGGCAGGCTCTCGCCGTCGGCGAGGACCTCGCGAAGCGTCTCGAGGTCGCCGGGGGCGCCGCGTCCGAACAGGGCGAGGCCGGCGCGCTCTTCGACCTGGGCCTCCGCGTCGCGACCGACGGCGCGGAGGGCGTCGAGACGGTCGTGCAGAGCGGCCTGGGCGCCTTCGAGGTCGTCGCGCGCGACAAGGGCGGCGATGCGCGCCGAGTGGAGCTTGGCGCGCTGGTCGAGGGTCGCGCCGGGGAGCGCCGCATCCGCCGCAGCCAGTGCTTCCGAGGCGCCGTAATCGCCGAGGTCGATGGCTCGCTGAACGAGCTCTTCGGCCGAGCGCGCGGCCACGGGGGCGACGCGGGGGAGCAGGGGCTCGGCGCTGAGGGGGAGCGAGTAGCGCTCCTGCCCGACGGCCCAGGCCCGGTCGAGACGGCGGCGGTGACCGTCGGTGCCGTCGCGGCGATCGAACTCGCCGGCGATCCGCTCGGCCTCCGAACGCATCACCGCCGCGAGCTCGGCGGCGCGCCACGGGCCGTCGTTCTCGCCGAAGAAGGCGCGGAGCCGCTCGGAGTCGGCGCCGCGAACGATGGTGTCGGCGTGTCCCGCGGCGCTGACGGCTTCGAGAGCGATCGCGAAGGCGGTGAGGGCGGAGAGGTGGCCGTCGACGCCGAGCGCGTCGTGCGCGAGCCAGTCGAGGTGGCGTTCGACGAGCGAGAGTGCCCGTGCTTCGTTGCCGGTGATGGCGCAGAAGACGATGTTGTCGGCCACGATGGCGAGGTTGTCGGCGTTGTCCTTCGCGAGGCGATAGCTGCGCAGGTGAGCGAGGCGGGCCTTGTCGTACTCGCCCGCGTGCAGGTACGGAACGAGCGACCGGGCGAGCGCGTGCTCCGGCTCTTCGCCGCATGAGAAGTCGCCCTCGACGAGCTCTTCGACGAGGCGGATCGCCTCGTCTTCGCGGTCGGTGTCGATGAGGTAGCCGGCGACGACGCTGCGGACGCATGCCTCGCAGTGGCTGTGGCTGTCGCGGGGTGTCGTCTCGAGCTTGGTGCGCAGCTGCTCGGCCTCCTCGAGGCGGCCGGCCATCCACGCGTTCTCGAAGCGCGCCATGAGGACGCCGCTCTGACCGAGCCCGGCAGCGCGGTAGTGGTTCTCCATGTCGTCGAGCACGGCGGCGATCTGTTCCCGGTCGAACGCCGGGGACGCGGCCAGGCTGTCGGCCATCCACTTGAACTGCCACATGAGGTCGGCGGTCTCGTCGCCGAGGTCGGCGGGGAAGCGTTCGGGGTCATCGTCGTGCTTTCCGAGGCACCATGCGAAGGAGGTCAGCATCGCCTCGGTGTCGCCGCTCATGCAGGCGGACGAGGTCAGTCGCATCCGCGCCCGGTACTCCAGGGGCTCGTCGCCTGCATCGACGGCGAGGGCGATGGCCTCGTTGATGAGGGCTCGTTCTTCGACGCCGACCGGGGTGCGGTCGATCTGCTCGAACAGTTCGAGGATACGGTCGCTGCTCATTCTGTCCTTTCGTGGGGCCGAGGCGCGGGATGCGGTCAGGACGCCGGGCGCGCGGAGAGTTCGACGAGCGCATGGAGCGCGCCCATCATGAGCGCGCGGTCGTCGCCGCTGAGGGGGCGCTGGGCGGCGAGGAGCGCCTGAACGTAGAGGAGGTGGACCGTGCGCGCGAAGGCGAGGTCGTCGGGGATGTCCAGGAGCGAACGCACGACCGAGTTCTGCCAGTTCAGGCAGAGACGGACACTCCCGGACGGCACCTCGGAGGAGGCCGGGCGCAGCCTCTCGGCTGTCGCGTCGATGCGGTCCATGACGCTTCCCCACAGCGGGCTGCCGACCGATCGGGCTCGGCCGCGGTCGATCGCCCGCAGCGCTTCGGCGCCCGCGAGGTAGACCGCGGGGATCTCGGCGGCGTCGAGCGAGCGCACCGCGACCCTGCATCCGACAGCCGAGAGGGCGGAGGTCGCGCGCTCCTCGAGTGCGAGGACGCGGGCGCGGTCGTCGAGTGGAGGCGGATCGAGCCGGTCGAGCTCGTCGGCGAGGTCGACGTGCTCGACGGTGACGCCGTCGAAGACGAGCGGGAGCAGGCGCACCAGTTCGGCGTCGAACAGATATCCGCCGTTGACGAGCGGCTGCCGGGGGTCGGCGATGCCGGCGATCTGGCGGTACTCGTCGACCGTCTCGACGTATCGAAGGTGCGGGAAGCGGCCGATCAGGTCGCCGACCCGCATTCGCCCGTGCGTGGTCTCGACGCTCAGCCAACGCACGATGAAGGCGGCGAGCTCGTCGTCATGACGCACGAGCGACTTGAGCGCGACTTCGTGAACCGCGACGAACTGCGCGAGACGCTGCGGTTCGGTCAGCCCGAGGTCGAGCACCCAGCGCCGGATCGCGGCTCCGAGTTCCTGACGTGTGTGCTCGAGGGCATCGTCCTCGACCAGCGCCTCGCGGCTCGCGGTCGGGCTGAGCGCCGTGGAATCGATCACGGCCCGGACGAAGAAGGCCCAGTCGGGCAGGATGTCGTCGGCGTTCTCGCTCAGCAACATCCGTCCGAGGTAGACGCGGGTGGCCTGTCGGGCGCCGGGCGGGGGAGCGTAGGGGAGGACGTATGCGGTTCCGACGGTGTCGGTTCCCGGGACGTGCAACGGGATCGCGTCGAACGGGTCCTGGCCGAGCAGGTCGCGCCCGTAGGCCCAGCGGGCCGCCTCGTCGATGCCGGTCGTGGCGGCACGGAAGGGAGGCGTGCGGGTGGTCAGTTGCTCGCCGCCGCCGGGAAGGTCGACGCGCACCGGGATGGGGAGGAACTCCCCGAAAGTCTCGGCCAGCTCGACCGTCGCGGGGGTGCTGAGGAGATCGCGCTGTCCTGGGCGCGGCCGCAGGTGCACGCTCGTGCCGACCGGGAGATCATCGGGAATCGTCCGCACCGTGAATGTGCCGTCGGCGTTGCCCTGCCATTCGACGGCGGCACCGCCGCGCGCGCTCCGCGATCGGATGACGATCGTCTCGGCCACCATGAAGCACGACAGCAGCCCGATGCCGAACTGCCCCAGGAAGTCGCTCCTGGGGAGGTCGAAGATGTCGCGCTTCGAGCTGCGCCCGACGGTCGCGAGCAGGTCGGTCACCTCTGAGGCGGTGAGTCCGATGCCGTCGTCGCGGACGATGAACTCGTCGCTTCGGTCGCTGAGGGGAGTGATGCGGATGCCGCTCGACTCGCGCGGCATCCCTGCCGGGGATGTGCTCGCGTCGAACTCGGCGCGAGCGGTGATCGCGTCGCAGGCATTCTGCATCAGCTCTCGAAGGAACACGCGAGGACCCGAATAGATGTGTCGACTCAGGAGGTCGACGATGCCGCGAAGGTCGACCTGGAACTGCTGTGATCGTCCGGTATTCATCCGCCTGATTTCGTTTCGGGTGAGCGTCACCGATGGCGTCCTCGGCGCGACAGCCGAGCGTAACAGTTCCCGGTAAGGGGCCATTTCTGACTCGCGTCCAGAATCGCGCGTCATATCCGGCGTCGGCTGACGGGCCACCCCGACGGGAGGAGGGGTACGGGCGCGGAGTCGCGACCCCCGGGGTTCAGAACGGCGGTGGCCCGCCGGGTGGCTTGCCTGCTCCGGCGCGGGAGCGCGGCGGGTCGGCTGTGTCGATAGTGAAGCAGACAGAGGGTATGGGTACGTCTTCGCGGTAGGTCCTGCCGAGGGGTGAGGTCCATTCGAGAACCCCGCCTCCGAGCTGCCGGACTTCCCATTTCGTGAATTGCTTCATCGAGTGGTGTCTTTGGTAGAGGTGGGCGAGGTTGAAGATGTGCGTGTGCCCGCCGAGGGCATGGTCAACCGTGTGGTCGATCTCGCATCGGATGGCGGCTCGTCGGCATCCCGGGAACCGGCAGTGCTGATCCCGCGCCATGAGGAGTTTCTTCATCGATGCGGTGGGCCGGTACGTGTCGATCTCGACCGGGGTGCGGGTGACGGGGTCGATGAAGAGCCGGTCCCATTCGCTGACCTGCCCGGCGAGCTGCCGGACCGTGGCGGCGTCGATCAGCCCGGCGCCCACCGCCTCGGCGGGGTTCTCGTCCTTGCCCATCAGCGTCTCCGCCGCGACGGCGACCTGCACCCGGGCTCGGATCGCGCCGAGCGCACCGGCGCGGTCGGTGCCGTAGGTCGGGTCGACCACGGGTGCTCCTCCGAGGACGAGGTCGCCGAGGATGTCGGCCCGCAGCTGGTCCATCGTCCGGACGTCCGGTGCGGCATCCGTTCCCGCCGGGCTGGCAACCGCGTCAGCGTGCACTCCGACAGCCCCGGCGGCATCCGCACCGTCAGCGCCCTCAACCCGGGCGTCCTTGACGGACTGTCCCATCTGCCTGAGCCGGTCGAGCATCCCTGCGGCGATGACCGTCGGGATGTTGGCGACGAGGTTCGACATCCCATCGGACCCGTGGAACACGCGCACGCATCGTTCCGCCGCCGCCGTCTTGTGCCGCTCCGTGAACGTCTGCGGGTGAAGCTGGGCCGCCAACGCGTCCAGCGCAGCCCGCACCCGGGACGGCACATCCCGCTCGCACACCGCGATCGCCGCTTCCGCGAACAAGTCGCGCACCTCGTCCGGCACCCCCGCACCGACCCGCACGACCACATCCACGTGTCCGCGTTCAATCCGCCGCTGGACCCATGCGTCGAACACCCCGGGATAGTCGTCGATGACCGTCATCGCGTGGTCGATCTCACCCTGCAACCGCCGGTCCGTCAGTCGCGCCATCCCGGCGGCTTCGGCCGCGACCGACCGCAGCTCCATGTCCGACGCCATGCCTCGCACGCCGTCACGACGCGCCTCACGCAACGCCGACCACCCCAGCTCCGCCAACGCCCGAACCCGCGCCACATCAGACGCATGAGCCAGATCGAGCGCCTCCGCGAACACCGAGAACGCGTCGGCGTGCGGCGACCCACCCGAGGCGCCCTCGCCTCCGAGCCCATGGTCGCCGTTCGATTTCATGTTCCCATGATGGCAGCGGGTTACGACATTCACGTCGAATGCAGTTTCGCCTGAGCGCAACGGGCTCCGTATCTCTCCAGGGGAGGAGTCCGTGCCGAATCCGCGCCGACGTTCGCGACCCCGGCAGTCATGACGTACACTGAGAGGAGCAGTCGAAATCTGCATTCTTTCGCCATGCCCAAGCGTCGAAGACTCGACGGCCGTGGAGGAATGCGGGCGTAGACCCCGGGGTCCGAAGGATCTCTAGGGCGGTAGCTCAATTGGCAGAGCAGCGGTCTCCAAAACCGCAGGTTGCAGGTTCGATTCCTGTCCGCCCTGCGCGTCGGCGTCAGCCGGCACACGGAAGGTATCAGGTGGGTTCGATGGTCCAAGAGGGTGGCGAAGTCGTCGCCGCAGGTGGCGCGCCCCGCGAGAAGAGGCCGAACATCTTCGCGCGGATCATCATCTTCATCCGCCAGGTGTTCGCCGAACTCCGCAAGGTCGTCACCCCGACCCGCCAGGAGCTCGTGAAGTTCACGGCAGTGGTCCTCGGATTCGTCGTCGTCATGATGGCGCTCGTCTACGGCCTCGACGTCCTGTTCGTCTGGATCACCACCGTCGTCTTCGGCGTCCCGGGCTGATCGACGGGCCCAGCCCGCACGACCCGCGAATGCCTGCCGCGCAGGCATCCCGACAACCGATGGAAGAGAACGCAGTGTCAGAACGCATCCCCGACGACGTCGATTGGGCTACGGCCGCCGAGCAGTCCAGCGAGGACGACGAAGCCCAGGAGGGCAACGTGCTGGCCGGTCAGGAGCGTGCCTCCGACGCAGCCGAGCACACCGCCGTCCACGTCGTGGACGATGAGGCCGAGCAGGACGACACCGACCTCGACGGTGTGGAGATCGACGACCCCGAGGCCGACGCTGTCGTCAACGACGCGCTCGAAATCGACGAGACCGCCGAGGCCGAGGCTGCTGCGGAGGTGCTGACCGACTCCCTCGAGGAGGAGATCGCCGAGCAGGCCGCTGAGGCCGCCGACGAGGTCGAGCCCTACGACGGTCCCGAGCCCGACGTCGAGGTCTCCGAGGAAGCCGTCGACTACCTCTCGGAGTTCGAGGCCGCCGCCGGCATCGAGATCTCCGTCGGCGACGACGAAGACCCGTACGAGGCGTTCCGCACCGAGCTGCGCATGCTGCCGGGCAAGTGGTACGTCATCCACTCCTACGCCGGCTTCGAGCGCAAGGTGAAGGCCAACATCGAGCAGCGCAAGTCGACGCTCGAGGTCGAAGAGGACATCTACCAGGTCGAGGTCCCGATGGAGGACGTCGTCGAGATCAAGAACGGTCAGCGCAAGATGGTCACGCGCGTCCGGATCCCCGGCTACGTGCTCGTCCGCATGGAGCTCACCGAAGACACCTGGTCGGTCGTCCGCCACACCCCCGGTGTCACGGGCTTCGTGGGCAATGCCCACAACCCCACGCCGCTGCGCTTCGACGAGGCGTTCAACATGCTGAAGTCGCTCGTCGAGGTCAAGGAGGCGGCCCCCGCCAAGGCCGGCGCCGCGAAGGGCGTCGCCGCCCCCACGCGCAGCGTCGTCACCGAGGTCGACTTCGAGATCGGCGAGACCATCACGATCAAGGAGGGCTCGTTCGCCGGCCTTCCCGGCTCGATCAGCGAGATCAAGCCCGAGAGCGGCAAGCTCACGGTACTCGTGTCGCTCTTCGAGCGCGAGACGCCCGTCGAGCTCTCGTTCGACCAGGTCACCAAGCAGTAGCGCAACCCCGCGTCGACGAGCGCCCCTCCGCCGCACGGTGGCCGGGGCGCTTCGTCGTCTCGTGGCCAGGATCGCCGACGTCCGCCCTGCTGAGGATGCGGTAAGCTTGGGGAGTTTGCGGGCGCCTGCGCGCCCGCGCGACACAACCGCCGCTCGGAGATGCCGGGCGTGCGGGAGAGGGATGCCGCCGGCATCCGCTCGACGAAAGGAAAACGAATGGCACCGAAGAAGAAGGTGACCGGCCTGATCAAGCTCCAGATCAACGCCGGAGCAGCCAACCCGGCGCCGCCGATCGGCCCCGCGCTCGGTCAGCATGGCGTCAACATCATGGAGTTCTGCAAGGCGTACAACGCCGCGACCGAGTCGCAGCGCGGCAACGTCATCCCCGTGGAGATCACCGTCTACGAGGACCGCAGCTTCACCTTCATCCTGAAGACCCCGCCCGCCGCGGAGCTCATCAAGAAGGCCGCCGGAGTCGCCAAGGGCTCGGCCACGCCTCACACGACCAAGGTCGCGAAGCTCACGAAGGACCAGGTCCGTGAGATCGCTGAGGCCAAGATGCCCGACCTGAACGCCAACGACATCGAGGCCGCCTCGCTGATCATCGCCGGCACCGCCCGTTCCATGGGCATCACGGTCGAGAGCTGAGGGGGAGAACACAATGGCTAAGTCCAAGGTTTACGAAGCAGCCGCGGCGAAGATCGATCGCGACAAGTTCTACAGCTCCTCCGAGGCCGTCGCTCTCGCGAAGGACACCGGTTCGAAGAAGTTCGACTCGACCGTCGAGGTCGCGCTGAAGCTCGCTGTCGACCCGCGCAAGGCGGACCAGATGGTCCGCGGCACGGTCATCCTGCCCCACGGCACGGGTAAGACCGCTCGCGTCATCGTGTTCGCGACGGGCCCGGCCGCCGAGGCCGCCATCGCCGCGGGTGCCGACGAGGTCGGCGGCGCCGAGCTCATCGAGAAGGTCGCGGGCGGCTGGACCGCTTTCGACTCGGCCGTCTCGACGCCCGAGCTCATGGGTCAGGTCGGACGTCTGGGTAAGGTCCTCGGTCCCCGTGGCCTCATGCCCAACCCCAAGACCGGCACCGTGACCCCCAACCCGGCCAAGGCCGTCGAGGAGATCAAGGGCGGAAAGATCGAGTTCCGTGTCGACAAGCACGCCAACGTGCACTTCGTCGTCGGCAAGGCGTCGTTCTCGGCCGAGCAGCTCGAAGAGAACTTCAACGCGGCGGTCGAGGAGATCGTCCGCCTGAAGCCCTCGAGCGCCAAGGGCCGCTACATCCAGAAGGGCGCCGTGTCGACCACGTTCGGCCCCGGCATCCCGCTGGACGTCAACGCGCTCGTCTGATCGCGCTTCGCACGAACGGGGTCTCGCCTTCAGGTGAGGCCCCGTTCGTCGTTCCGGCCTCGCGCGCAACGCGCTAGCGTCGGCTCATGCGGCGTTCCCTCACCGATCTGCTCGGAATCGACCTGCCCATCGTGCTCGGCCCCTTCGGGGGCCTGTCGTCGGCGGAGCTGACCGCCACGGTGAGCGAGGGCGGCGGGCTCGGATCGTTCGGCCTCTACGGTTACGACGGCACGCGGATCCGCGAGACCGTCGCGTCGATACGAGAGCGCACGGCTCGCCCCTTCGCACTCAACCTCTGGCTGCCGCTCGGCGACGAGGTCACCCCGGACCGCGTGGACGCCGCGCCCTCGCGCGACGCGCTGCGACCGCTCTACACCGCCGCGGGCGCGGCCGTCCCCGAGCTGCCAGAACGCTTCCTGCCGCCGCTCGAGGAACAACTCGCAGCCGTCTGGGAGGCGCGACCGGCGGTGCTCAGCGTGGTCTTCGGGGTGCCGGCACCGAGCGTCGTCGCCGATGCGCATCGGCTCGGCATCCGCGTGATGGGCACCGCCACGACCGTCGCCGAGGCGCGTGCGCTCGAGGCCGGCGGTGTCGACGTCATCGTCGCGAGCGGCGCCGAGGCCGCGGGCCACCGCGTGTCGTTCCTCGCGGCCCCGGAGGATTCCCTCGTGGGGACCTTCGCTCTCACGCCCCAGGTCGCGGATGCCGTCTCCGTGCCGGTGGTCGCCGCGGGCGGCGTCGCCGATCGGCGGGGCGTCGCTGCAGCGCTCGCCCTCGGGGCCGCGGGGGTGCAGGTGGGGACCGCGTTCCTGCGGACGCGGCAGTCGGCCGCATCCGACGGCCATCGCGCCGCGATCGCCGGTGCCGACGACACCTCGACGGTGCTCACGCGTGCGATGAGCGGGCGCCTCGCGCGAGGCATCCCGAATCGCGCCCTGCGCCACATCGAGGCGAGCGGGGTGATCGCTCCCTTCCCTGCGCAGAACTGGCTGACGGGAGTCTTCCGTGCAGCAGCCGGCGGAGATCCTGAGCTGTCATCGCTGTGGGCGGGGCAGGCGGCGGGTCTCGCCCGCCGGGATGACGCGGCGGAGGTGCTGCGCGAGCTCGCGGCCGGGCTGCCGGACTGCTGACGTACGGCCGGCACCGCGGCAACGCGGCGGCGCGGCTGCGGTCAGTGGGTGTCGCGCACCTCGAAGCCCGTCGAGCCGACGCGCTGCGCGTCGGTCACACGGGCCGCGTCGACCCGCGCTCCGGGAGGTCCCTCCGCCATCCAGGCGAGGACCGCGTCGACAGCATCATCCGTGCCCTCCAGGACGGCCTCGACCGAACCGTCGGTCCGGTTGCGCACCCAGCCCGCCACTGCGCGCCGGTCGGCTTCCAGCAGCAGGCTGTAGCGGTACCCGACGCCCTGAACGCGGCCTTCGACGATCACGTGAACGCTTCGCATCCCCTCATCCTGCCTCACGGCCAGACGAGGCTCACGGCGAGGAGGATCATGACGACGGCGACGAAACCGTCGAGCACCCGCCACGCCCGCGGGGTCGCGAGCACCCGGCCGAGAAGCCGCGCGCCGAAGGCGAGCGCGAAGAACCAGAGCACGCTCGCCGCCACCGCCCCGACGGCGAACCAGACCCGGTCGTCGCCGTGGGTGGCGGCGATGCTCCCGAGCAGGAAGACGGTGTCGAGGTAGACGTGCGGGTTCAGCCAGGTCAGCGCGAGGCACGTGAGCACGACGGTGGTGCGGCGTGCCGGCGCCGGCCGTTCGGTCGCCGCGTGCGCGTCGAGGGCTTGTCCGCTCGGACGCCAGGCGCGGCGGGCAGCCAGGAGGCCGTAGGCGAGAAGGAACGCCGCACCGGCCCACCGGACGACGGGTACGAGCCACGGCATGCCTTCCACCAGCAGGCCGAGGCCGGTCACCCCCGCGACGATCAGCACGGCGTCGGATACGGCGCAGATGGTTGCGACGAGCAGGACGTGTTCCCGCCGGATGCCTTGCCGCAGCACGAACAGGTTCTGCGCGCCGATGGCGACGATGAGCGACAGGCCGAGGCCGAGGCCCGAGAAGGAAGCGGAGAGCACGAGTCGACGCTAGGGTCGGCGGACGCTACAGTCCAGTTCATGGAACTTCACTTGGTGAAGCGCAGCTGAAGATGCGTGTGCCCGTCGATCTGGTCGAGACGCTCGCGGTGATCCTCGACGAGGGGAGCCTGGACGCCGCCGCGCGCCGGCTGCACATCACGCCGTCCGCGGTGAGCCAGCGGATCCGCGCGCTCGAGCGCATCGCCGGACAGGTGCTGCTCGTGAGGTCGAAACCGGCGCGCGCGACCGAGGCGGCGCACCGCTTCGTGCGCTACGCCCGCCAGCTCGCCCTCCTCGAGCGCGATGCCTTCGATGGGATCGACGACGAGGTGACGAGCGTTCCGCTCGCGGTCAACGCCGACTCGCTCGCGACGTGGTTCCTGCCGCCGCTGGCCCGGGTCGCGTCCGCTCGGGATGTCGTGTTCGACCTGCATCGCGACGACCAGGACTTCACCGCGGGTCTCCTCGAGAGTGGAACGGTCATGGGCGCCGTCACCTCGCGTCGGGCACCGGTGGCGGGATGCCGGGTGTCGGCGCTCGGCGCGCTGCGGTACGAGGCGGTCGCGACGCCCGCCTTCGCGGGTCGATGGTTCGCCGAGGGTGCAGGTGCAGGACCCGATCGCGCTGGCCTCGCGGCAGCGCCCGTCGTGGACTTCGACCGCCGCGACGAGCTGCAGACCCGGTGGCTGCGCAGTGCGGGTGCGGACTCCGCCGCGCCGCCGCGGCACCGCGTGCCGGCCTCGCAGGACTTCGCGACCGCCGTGCTGCTCGGCCTCGGGTGGGCGCTCCTGCCGACGCTGCAGTCGCGCGCCCACGTGGCACGGGGCGAGCTGGTCCGGCTCGGGGGAGAGGACATCGTCGTGCCGCTGTACTGGCAGCAGTGGAACCTCGCCTCCCCGCTCCTCGACGCCGTCGCCGACGAGCTCGTCGCGGAGGCCCGGCGCGTGCTCGAACCCGTCGTCTGACTCGAGCTCGGTTCGCCGAGAGTGCACGCTCGTCGCGAGAGTGTCGCTATGACGGTACGTGGTGGGTGCGCGGGTGCGTGGTCGGTGAAATCTCACCGGGCCCGGCCCGGCAGGGCGGGGCTCAGGTCTCGGCGACCGTGAGGACGACCTTGCCGCGGGAGTGACCCCGCTCGACCTCGACGTGGGCGGCTGCGACATCGGAGAGGTCGTGCACGCTGTCGACGAAGACCTGGATGGCGCCGGAGTCGAGCAGCCGCCCGAGGGTCGCCAGCACGCTGCCGTCGGGGATGACCTTGTATCCGGTCGCCCGAACGCCCGCGGCAGCGGCGGCTTCGCCGTACCCCGGCCACCCGCCGGTCGGAACCATCACATACAGACCGCCCGGACGCAGGACCCCGAGCGAGCGGGAGCCGGTGTCGTCGTGCACGTTGCCCACGAGGTCGATGACGACGTCCATCTCGCCGACGACGTCTTCGAAGCGCGTCGTGGCGTAGTCGATCGCGACCGAGGCGCCGAGCTCGCGCAGCCAGGGGAGGTTCCGCTCCGAGCCGGTGGCGGTCACCTGCGCACCGAAGTAGGCGGCCAGCTGCACGGCGAAGTGGCCGACGCCTCCCGACCCGGCGTGGATCAGCATCCGCTGCCCCTCGTGCGCGTGAGCGGTCTCGACGACCAGCCCCCACGCGGTGAGCGCGGCGAGGGGAACCCCCGCAGCTTCGACGTGCGACAGGCTCGCGGGCTTCCGGGCGACGGACAGCGACGGCACGACGACGTACTCGGCGTAGCTGCCGCCCGACCGCGGGAACGGCACCATGCCGAAGACCTCGGTGCCCGGCTGCAGGTCGTGGGTCTCGAACGGGCTCGCGACCACGACGCCGCTGAAGTCGAAGCCGAGCGTGCTCGGCCAGCGATCGATGAGCCCGGCGACCCCGCGTCCCAGCCGCGTCTTGGCGTCGATGGGGTTCACACCGGCGGCCACCACTCGCACGAGCACCTCGCTCAGGGCGGGCGAGGGCACGGGAACATCGGTCACACGGAGAACCTCGGGTGCACCGGGTTCGTCGAACACGACCGCTCGCATGGTCTCGGGCGGCGTCTCGGCCGGCGTCGTCGGCTGGGAGGCGGTTGCTGTGCGCAGCGGCCGGAATCTCATCCGTCGCTCCTTCCTCACGCCGCCGGCGTCGGCGGCGATGATGCTCGGTCGACCTCAGTCAATCGTGACATTGTCTCGACCGTGTTACGGAGCGGTCACCGAGGGGAGAAGCTCGCGCGCGTGCAACGCCGGCGCGCGGAGTCGAGGCGGGTCAGTCGGGCGCCTCGGATGCCGAGAGGGCGTGGAGGAGGCGGGTGAGCTCCCGGATGTCGTCGACGTGCCACGACTCCAGCGCGTTCAGAAGCGAGTTCTCGCGCGGGGCGCGGACGGCGTCGAGCCGTCGGATGCCGTCGGGGGTGGCCGACAGCAGGCTGGACCGGCCGTCGGCGGGGTCGGGCGTGCGCTGCACGAGCTGCAGCTCTTCGAGCTCGCGCACCGTTCGGCTGATCTGACCCTTGTCGGAATGCAGGGTCTCGGCGAGAGCGGAGAGGGTGATCTCGCCGCGGCGTGCGATCGTCGTGAAGACCTTGTATGCGCCGGGAAGCATCCCCGGGCTGAGCCGATCGGCGTTCTCGGCGAAGAGGCGCCGGACGTGCGTGAAAAGCTCGCCGAACTCGAGCTCGAGGGCTCGGACGGCCGCGGTGCGCTCGTCGTCGAAGACCGCGGCCCAGGGGCCGGGAGCCCCGGGGGCGGTGCACCCCCGGGACTCGGCGGACTCTTGCTCGGGCATCCCGATCACCTTAGCGAGCCGAGCGGCGGGTCTCGGCGTCGATCGGCGCATCGCCGTCGGCGGCATCCGTACGGACGGCTCCGGTCGCCGTGAGTGCGCTCATGCCCTCCGGTACCGACACCGTGGCGAAGTCCGCCTCGCCCGCCTGCAGGCGCTCGGTCGTGGTCATCGTGGTCAGCGGCTTGTTCGGCAGGAACACGATCGCGATGAGGCTCAGGACCGCGAACGGCACGGCGATGAGGAACGAGTGCGAGATGCCGGTGGCGTAGATGTCCTCGAGGACGATCCGCAGCGCCTCGGGCATCGCCGAGACCTGGGGGAGCGTCCCCGACTGCAGCTGCGCGGCCCAGGTCGGGGCCTGATCGCCGAGCGACACCAGCGCGGCCTGGATGTCGTCCTTCCGATCGCTGACGAGCGTCGTGACCTGCGAGGCGAGCGCGGCTCCCATGACCGAGACGCCGATCGTGCCGCCGAGGCTCCGGAAGAACGTCACACCCGAGCTCGCGACACCGATCTCGGTGGGGCGAGAGGTGTTCTGCACGACGAGCACGAGGTTCTGCATCGTCATGCCGATGCCCGCACCGAGCATCGCCATGTAGATCGAGACGAGGGTGAAGTCGGTGTCGTAGTGGATCGTGGACAGCAGGCTCGCCCCGCCGATCAGCAGCAGCGCGCCGACGATGAGGAACGGCTTCCAGCGTCCGGTCCGCGTGATGAGCGCGCCCACGCCGATCGAGGCGACGAGAAGTCCGCCGATCATCGGGATGGTCATGAGGCCGGCCTCGGTGGGGGTGGCTCCACGGGCGAGCTGCATGTACTGGCTGAGGAACACCGAGGCGCCGAACATGGCGATGCCCGTCGCGATCGACGCGATCACCGAGAGGGTGAAGGTCAGGTTGCGGAAGAGCGTGAGGGGCACGAGCGGCTCGCGCACCTTGAGCTCGGTGATGACGAAGAGCACCGCGCCGATCACGGCGCCGCCGACCATCAGCAGCGTCTCGACGCTCATCCACTCGAACGAGTCGCCCGCAAGGGTCACCCAGATGAGCAGGAGGGACACCGACGCCGACAGCAGCACGATGCCGAGGTAGTCGATGCGCGTCTCCTTGCGCGGGTGGGCCGGGATGTGGAGCGTGCGCTGCACGATCAGCAGAGCCGCCACGGCGACGGGAAGCGCGACGAAGAAGTTCCAGCGCCAGCCCCAGGCATCGGTGATGACGCCGCCGAGCAGCGGGCCGCCGATCGTGGCGACGGCCATGACGGCGCCGAAGAGGCCCATGTAGCGACCGCGCTCGCGCGGGCTGATGATGTCGGCCATCAGCACCTGGCTGAGGGCGGCGAGGCCGCCGGCGCCGATGCCCTGCACCGCGCGGAAGGCGATCAGCATCTCGGGGGACTGCGAGAAGCCGGCAGCGGCGGTGGCCAGCACGAAGATGACGATCGCGAGCTGGTAGAGCACCTTGCGGTTGGTGAGGTCGGCGAGCTTGCCCCAGATCGGGGTCGAGATGGCTGTCGTCAGCAGGGTCGCCGTGACGACCCACGTGAAGGCGGCCTGGGTGCCCTCGAGGTCGTGGATGATGACCGGGAGCGACGTCGAGACGACGGTCGAGGCGAGCATCGACACGAACATGCCGAGCAGGAGGCCCGAGAGGGCTTCGAGCACGCCGCGGCGCGACATGTTCTTCCCCTCGGGCGGAGCGGATGCGGGAGCGGACATGAGTCCTCCTGGGATTCGGACGGACGCGGCTGCGCTGGCGCGGATCGTCGGTGGACGGTATTTCGATAGCCGCAGGAGCGGCGTAACTGGTTGACGAAAGTCAACCGTTGAGATCGGTCAACTATATGTTCAATCGTTGAGCTACGTCAACTATTCCCGGTGCGACGCGTGAGACGGAAGGATGGCGGGATGTTCAGTATCGAGTCGCTTCCGGACGACGTCGTGGATGCCGCCGTCCGGGCGGACTGGCAGCGGCTCATCGACGCCGATCTGCCCAGCGCCGGGCGGCATCCGTCCGACTCGAATCGTCCGCACGTGACGCTCGCCGTTCGAGACGACCTCCCGGAGGATGCGGTGCGCGAGCTCGCGCGAGCGGGTGGCGCGCTGCCGGTGGAGTGCCGGCTCGGGGGAGCGGTCGTCTTCGCCGCGGGCGAGCGGTTCGTCCTGGCTCGGCCCGTCGTCATGAGCGCCGCATTGCTGCGGCTGCACGCCGACATCGTCGACCTCGTCGGACCCCCGCCGGCTCGGTATGCCGTCACGGCGAAGGATCGGTGGACGCCGCACATGACGCTCGCTCGCCGGATGACGGCCGAACAGGTCGGCCGCGCACTCGGCATCGTCGGTGCGTCGACCATCGAGGGGGAGCTGACGGGGCTGCGGCTGTGGGACGCCGAAGCGAAAGTCGTCACGCCGCTGCGATGACCGCGGGGCGGTGACCGCGAGGCTGTGCGCGCCGGGCGTGCGGGTCGAGTCAGTCGCTCAGGGCGAGGGCGCGGTACGGCTCGCGCGGATGCGCCGCTGCGACGCGGGGCGCCTCGGCCGCGCGTCGCAGCATGGTGCGGCGGTACAGCTCGTCGATGAGCTCGGTCGCGAGGTTCACGAGCAGTCGGATCTCTCGCTCATCGCGGTCGACCCACGCGCAGCGGGGCTCATCGTCGATGGGGACGAAACCGTCGTGCTGCTCCCACACCACGAGCGTGCGCTCGGCGCCGAGGACGTGCTGCTGCCACCACACCTGACGCAGATAGGTGCGAGGGATCGACCGCCAGCTCTTGTTCGTGGTCTTGATCTCAGCGAGGGTGACACGGCCATCGGCATCCACCATCACCCCGTCGGGAGTGGCGAGGTGACGCTTCTCGACCACGGCGTGGAACAGCGCGGAGGAGGGCTGGATGCCGTGCGTCGCGGCGACCCACGCGGCGATCTCCGGCTCGCGGCGGCGGCCGTGGTCGGTGTACGCGTTGCCGGAGAATCCCGAGCCCATGAGCTTGGCGTCGGCTGCGCGCGCGATCGCCTTGGGGCTCGTCAGCGTCGCGACATCCGTTGCCGTGATGCCCCGCGAGCGCGCCCGGATCCACGCCACGCGGTCGCGCGAATCCGCGACGATGCGAGCAGCGAGTTCGGGAGACACGCCTTAGACCCTAACCCCGCCCACCCCACCTCTCTGCCCTTGCCCCTCGGCGTGCCCTCCCCTCGGCGTAGGGGCCGAGTGCACGGCATCCCATCCACTGCACGGCATCCGCGCGAGGATGTCTCGTTCACCCGGCGGCAAGCCGTGCACTCAGTGGGAAGGGTGGATGTTGAATGCCCTGAGGTGGGCGGCGAAGGCCGACGGGGAGATGACGTGTCGAGCCTCCCAGCGCACGAGGCGGCGTCCGGTCGTGCCCCGGATCCAGTCTTCGCGGCGCTTCTCATCGAGGACTGTCCTCTCCGCCGAGCCCGCGGACCGGAGCTCCGGGTCGAGGTACTTGCCGACGCCGTCGCATTCGCCCCAGGCATCGGCGTCGTCGAGGCCGAAGTCGACGCGGTACCAGCCCGCACCGCGCGGGCCGGCGATCGGCACTTGCAGCCGGACCGACCGGAAGCCGAGCTGGTGCAGCCGGAACCGGCTCACGCTCTCCAGGGTCGACTCGGCCCGGCCGTCGGCGAAGCCCGCCACCCATCGAGCCCGCCTGATCCCTCGCGCCGCCCCCGCCTCGGCGATCCGAGCGGCCATGGCCATCCGCCAGCCGTCGGGAGAGCAGCCCGTGTGGTCGCACCAGATCCGTTCGGCTCGGTCGGCCATGACGAGTGCCGCCTCGGGAGTCATGGTGCGCGCGACGTCGAAGACCGTCCGCGCGAGGGAGGTGCAGCGGATGCCGTTGACCTCGACGACGTCATGCGCATCGAGAGGCGTGCAGTGGCGGAATGCATCGGGACTGCTGGAGACCCGGGCGCCCGGGGCTGTCGTGAGGTGGACGCGGGTCGGCCGGACGCGATAGAGGTCGAGGCCGTGCAGGACCGCGGCGGACTCGTGTGAGACGACCGCGTGGCCTCGGACCTCGTGCGCGACCGTCATGACATGGAGCAGGTGCGCGTCTTCGGCGTAGAGCTCATCGAACGCGGCGCGGTCGACGTACCAGCCGCGTCGCACGTGCACCCGGACGCCGTCGCGCACAGAACGGTCGATCGAGCGTTCGCTCTCACCGGCTTCGAGCAGGTCGCGTCGGCGGTGGAGCAATGCCCGCACCTCATCCGGTCCTCGTCGTCTGCGCATCCCGCCCATGCTCACCCCCCCACCCCCCACCACCCCCATTCCCCCCACCCATGTGTGGACACCCCCACCCCACCCCCCACATGTGCAGAACCCGCGGCCGGCGCCGAGTGAACGAGCTCGCGCCGAGTGCACGGGTACCCTGCGTTGCGGTGCCGTGCAGTGGGCGGGATGCCGTGCACTCGGCGCGGGGCGGGGGGGATTTGGGGGATGGGGGGTGTGGGGGTATGGTGGGGGGTAAGCCAAAGACCGCTGGTCATCGGTGTGCGCGTGAGCGCACTCGTGATCGAAGCTCTGCACTGCAGGGGCCCGCGCAGGTGACACTGAACTTCTCCTTCGGGAACCGAGCTCCGTGCCTCTGCGCCGGAGCTTTTGTCATGTCCGGGGCTGGTCGAGGCCGGCGCTCCGCCACCGCGGGGCGTCAGGCACACATCAAGGAGTGACCATGGTGCAGAAGGACGCATCGGTCGCCGAGCTCACGAAGTCATTCGAGGACTCGACTGCCGTTCTGCTGACCGAGTACCGCGGTCTGACGGTGGCCCAGCTCAAGCAGCTGCGCAACAGCATCCGTCAGGACGCGAACTACGCCGTGGTGAAGAACACGCTGACCAAGATCGCCGCGAACAACGCGGGGATCACGTCGCTCGACGAGGACCTCAAGGGTCCCTCGGCCGTGGCGTTCGTGCACGGCGACTTCGTCGCCACCGCCAAGGCTCTGCGTGACTTCGCCAAGGCCAACCCGCTCCTCGTCATCAAGGGCGGCATCTTCGAGGGCAACGCCCTCACCGCCGACGAGGTCAACAAGTACGCCTCGCTCGAGAGCCGCGAGGTTCTGCTGGCCAAGGCCGCGGGCATGATGAAGGCGACGATGGGCAAGGCTGCCGCCACCATCGACGCGCTTCGCGAAAAGCTGGAGACCGCCGACGCCGCGTGAGCGACAGGCGAGCTCTTACACCAACCCCATCTATCTAGGAGATACATCATGGCGAAGCTTTCCACCGAGGAGCTGCTCGAGCAGTTCGCCGGCCTGACCCTCGTCGAGCTCAGCGAGTTCGTGAAGGCGTTCGAGGAGAAGTTCGACGTCACCGCTGCTGCCCCCGTCGCCGTCGCCGGCGCCGCTGGTGGCGCTGGTGCCGCTGAGGCCGAGGAGGAGAAGGACTCGTTCGACGTCATCCTCGAGGCTGCCGGCGACAAGAAGATCCAGGTCATCAAGACGGTCCGCGAGCTCACCTCGCTGGGCCTGGGCGAGGCCAAGGCTGTCGTCGACGGTGCTCCCAAGGCCGTCCTCGAGGGCGCGAACAAGGAGACCGCCGAGAAGGCGAAGGCCGCTCTCGAAGAGGCCGGCGCGACGGTCACCCTCAAGTAATTCCCCGCTCTCACTCGAGAGCAGCACGACGGCCCCGGATGCTGCATCCGGGGCCGTCGTCGTATCTCCCGGTCGTGCCGGGCCCGACGCGCCGAACTCAGTCGCGGCGGGAGAGGGTCGAGTCCCGGACGGCGACGGAGCTGTGTCCGGGGGCTCCCGCCGTCGTCCCCCGCACCACCATCCGCGGCTTGATGCGCATGGTCACCGTGTCGGCTTCGGGGTCCTCGATGTGGCGCAGGAGCAGCTCGACGGCGGCCCGGCCCTGCTCGTGGGGCACCTGTCGCAGCGTCGTCAGGGCGAACATCTCGGCGTTCACGTGGTCGTCGATGCCGACCACGCTCAGGGCGGAGGGGACGAGGATGCCGAGGCGGCGGGCCGCGATGATCGCGCCGATCGCGACGTCGTCGCAGGCCGCCACGATGCCGGTGGGCCGGGATGCCGGGTCGCTCAGGAGGTCGACGGCGGCGGCGTAGCCCGCGGGCATCGAGAGCTCCGCGGGCACGCGGGAGATCTCCGCCGCGAGGCCGGCGCGGCGCATCTCCGACTCATAGCCGGCGTAGCGCTCGGACTCGACGTGCGGCCAGCGGGTCGCATCGGTGCCGCCGAGGAACGCGATGCGGCGGTGCCCGAGCTCGACGAGGTGCGCCGTCGCGAGAGCGGTGGCGTGCGCGTCGTCGAGCGTGACGAGGCTCGTGTCGCCCTCGGTGCCGATGACGCTGACGACGGGCTTGCCCAGCGCCAGCAGTGCGTCGAGCTCGCTCTCGGCCGGTTCGAGGCCTACCGCGATGACACCGTCGAAGCGTCGACGTGCCAGGAAGTCCTCGAACACCCGCCGCCGGGTCTCGGTTCCCGGTCGGGCGTCGTACAGGGTGAGGTCGAGGCCGTGCTCGAGAAGTGCCGCCTGGATGCCCTCAAGGACTTCCCCGAAGAACCAGCGGCTGACATGCGGCATGACGACGCCGACCGTCTGGGTGCGACCGGTCGCGAGGCTCATGGCAGAGGAATGGGCGACGTACGACAGCTCCTGGGCCGCCGCGGCGACCCGCTGGCGGGTCTCCTCCGACACGTATCCCCGGCCGGAGAGGGCTCGGCTCGCCGTCGCCTTGGACACGCCTGCTCGGGTGGCGACGTCGGCGATGGTGCTCATGGGACCTCCTCGTCCGTTCGGGGAGACCTGCCGGGGGACTCCCACCAGAGCGTAGCGCTTTCCCGCGCGACCGGGAACCGGTTCCAGGCCCGTCGCGTGTGAGCGCTCCCACGAATCGGTGCATTACCACAGGTGATGGTTGTCATTCCGTGATATTCCGCTGGTTGTGCCGGACTCCGCGGGACAGTAGGTTGTCCTGGAATCGGTTCCCCAATGGATGCGGACAAGGCTCCTCTGGGTGAACGATGATCCCGATAGAGGAGAAGTACATGGCATTGTCACAGCGATACCGTCTTCTTGCCCCCGTCGCTCTCATGGGCGCGGCAGCACTGGTGCTGGCTGGGTGCGCCGAAGGTGGCGGCGAAGGCGGCGGCGACGGCGGCGGCGACGCGAAGACGACCGTCCGCATCTCGGGCGGAATCACCGGTGGTGAGGCTGACGCGCTCAACGAGTCGTTCGCACAGTTCACCGAGGACACCGGCATCAAGGTCGAGTACACCGGCGACAAGTCCTTCGAGGGCAACATCGTCACCAAGGTGACCGGTGGCGACGCCCCCGACATCGCGATCGTCCCGCAGCCCGGTCTGCTGAAGACGCTCGTCGAGACCGGCAAGGTGCTGCCCGCATCCGAGGCCGTCGAGAGCGCGGTCGACGAGAACTGGTCGCCGGACTGGAAGAAGTACGGAACGTTCGACGACACCTTCTACGCGGCACCGATGCTCGCGAACCTGAAGGGCTACGTCTGGTACTCGCCCAAGCAGTTCGCCGAGTGGGGCGTCGAAGTGCCCAAGACGTGGGACGAGATGATCGCCCTCACCGACAAGATCGTCGAGACGACCGGCGGGCCCGCCTGGTGCGCCGGCTTCGCCTCCGACGCCGCCTCCGGCTGGCCGGGAACGGACTGGGTCGAGGACCTCGTCCTGCGTCAGGCCGGTCCCGAGGTCTACGACCAGTGGGTCGCCGGTGACGTGAAGTTCACCGATCCTCAGATCAAGTCGGCGTTCGACGCGGTGGGCGAGATCCTGCTCAACCCCGAGTACGTCAACGCGGGCTACGGCGACGTGAAGAGCATCAACTCGACCGCGTTCGGCGACGTCGCCGCGGCCGTCGCGAGCGGCGACTGCGCGCTCACGCACCAGGCCTCGTTCCTGTCGGCGAACTTCCTCGACGTGCAGACCGCCGACGGCGCGACCCCCGAGGTCGCTCCCGACGGTGACGTCTACGCCTTCCTGACCCCGGGGTACACCGAGGGCGAGCTCCAGGTCGAGGGCGGCGGCGAGTTCGTCGCGGCGTTCTCGGACGACGAGTCGACGCAGAAGGTTCTCGAGTTCATGGCCTCTCCCGAGTTCGCTGACGCGCGCGTCAAGCTCGGCGGCGTGATCTCGGCGAACAAGAACGCCGACCCCTCGCTCGCCTCGAGCGAGTTCCTCCAGGAAGCCATGACGACGCTGCAGGACGAGACCACGGTCTTCCGCTTCGACGCATCCGACCTGATGCCGTCCACGGTGGGCTCGGGCTCGTTCTGGAAGGGCATGGTCGACTGGATCGACGGCAAGGACACCGAGACGGTCCTGTCCGACATCCAGGCCGGTTACGAGAACTGATCGTCGCCTGACGATCGGTTGAGCCGAGCGGGGTCGGGCTGCACAAGCCCGGCCCCGCTCCTCCCGTCCGTACCGCCCGGGTACGCCGCTGTACTCAGAAGGGGATCCACATGTCGCAGACGACCGTCGACAGACCTGTCGACACCGAACCTCCCACCACCACCCATGCCACCGATCCGAAGGGGAGGTCGATCACCCGGATCGTCGTCGCCGTCGGCTTCGCCCTGATCGTCGCCATCCTGCTGCTGCTGATCTTCACCGGATCGAGCGAGGAATCGGCGCGCATCACGATCGGGTTCTCACTCAACAGCTTCTTCCTCTGGCTGGGCGCGATGAACCCGCTCATCCAGATCCCCGTGATCCTGGCCGTCTTCGGGCTCGTCGTGGGCATCATCTTGGTGCTCATCGAGTACGCGCCCCGGCCGGGTCGCGGCTACTTCATCATGCGGCTCGTCGCGTGCCTGGTCATCCCGGTGCTCGCGTTCCTGCTGCTGCGCCCCTACGCCAACGCCGTCCTCTACGTCGTCGCGATCGCGCTGCTCGTCGGTGCGCTGCTCTTCTTCGCGGACTTCCGGTCGCGTCAGGGCGCGGGCTACCTGTTCCAGCTCATCCTCTTCATGGCCCCGGCCAGCATCATGCTGGCGCTCGGACTGATCTACCCGGCCATCGCCACGATCTTCAAGTCGTTCTACGACAAGTCGGGCGAGCAGTTCGTGGGCCTCGAGAACTACTTCTGGGTGTTCACGAACCCGACGGGCACGGCCTCGGTCGTCAACACGATCCTGTGGGCGCTCCTCGCTCCGACGATCTCGGTCGCCATCGGACTCGCCTACGCGGTGTTCATCGACCGCGCCCGCGGCGAGAAGGTGCTCAAGGTCCTCGTGTTCATGCCGGTCGCGATCTCGTTCGTCGGTGCCGGCATCATCTGGAAGTTCATGTACGACGCGCGGCAGGGGGAGCAGGTCGGCCTGCTCAACGCGATCGTCACGGCGTTCGGCGGCGATCCGATCCAGTGGCTCGCCATCAAGCCGGTCATCAACACCCTCATGCTCCTGGTGGTCTTCATCTGGACCCAGACCGGATTCGCCATGGTGATCCTCTCCGCCGCGATCAAGGCGGTGCCGACCGAGCAGCTCGAGGCGGCGCAGCTGGACGGGACGAACGCCTGGCAGCGGTTCCGCAATGTCACGGTGCCCGGCATCCGCTCGTCGCTGATCGTGGTGCTCACGACCATCACGATCGCATCGCTGAAGGTGTACGACATCGTGGCGGTCATGACCGGCGGCCGCGATGAGACGACCGTGCTCGGCTTCGAGATGGTCAACCAGCAGCAGCGGTTCCAGAGCTACGGGCACTCGTCCGCGCTCGCCGTCGTGCTGTTCCTGTTCGTCCTGCCGCTGATCATCTACAACGCCCGATCGATGGCCAAGCAGAGGGAGATCCGCTGATGACCGTTGCAGCCCCGGCCGCGCCCGTCGACACCCGCACCAAGCGCCAGGTGGCGCGCGACACACGCCGCAACGAGGCGATCGCCCACAAGAAGCTGACGTCGAAGGGCGCGACCATCGCGGCCGTCATCATCGCCGTCTTCTGGACGATCCCGACGTTCGGCCTGTTCGTGACCTCGTTCCGGCCCGGTGCCGACACCCAGTCCACCGGCTGGTGGACCGTCTTCGCCAACCCGGAGTTCACCCTCGACAACTACGCCGAGGCGCTGACGGCCGGAGGAACGTCGACGACGCTCGCCTCGGCGTTCATCAACTCGCTCGCGATCACCATCCCCGCGACGGTGTTCCCGATCGTGATGGCCGCCCTTGCCGCCTACGCGTTCGCGTGGATCGACTTCAAGGGCCGCAGCGCGCTGTTCGTGTTCGTCTTCGCGCTGCAGATCGTGCCGCTGCAGATGGCGCTCGTGCCGCTGCTCAGCCTCTTCTCGGAGGGGCTGACCATCAACGACGTGCCGATCTTCCCCGGGTTCGGTCTCAACGAGGTGCAATACAGCTTCGCCCGCGTCTGGATCGCCCACGCGATCTTCGCCCTGCCGCTGGCGACGTTCATGCTGCACAACTTCATCGCCGAGATCCCGGGAGAGATCATCGAGGCGGCGCGGGTCGACGGCGCCGGCCACGGGCAGGTCTTCTTCCGCATCATCGTCCCGCTGGCAGCTCCGGCGATCGCGTCGTTCGCGATCTTCCAGTTCCTGTGGGTGTGGAACGACCTGCTGGTCGCGACGATCTTCGCGTCGCCGGGAGCTCTGCCGATCACGCAGGCGCTCAACTCGCTGTCGGGCACGTGGGGCAACCGCTGGTTCCTGCAGTCGGCGGGAACCTTCATCTCGATCATCGTGCCGCTGATCGTGTTCTTCGCGCTGCAGCGCTTCTTCGTGCGCGGCCTGCTGGCAGGTGCGACGAAGGGCTGATCGGGAGGAGCGGATGCCGCTGGGGTGCGGGGGCTGTCAGCCATCGCACCCCAGTCTTTGCTGGATCGAGCGCATCAGGTCGATCTCGGCGCTCTGCGTCTCGATGACGCCGCCGGCGACCTGAACGGCCCGCGGGTCGCTGCCGAGGTCGACGAGGGCCTGGGCCATGGGGATGGCCCCCTGGTGGTGGCGGATCATGAGGCCGAGGAACGTGCAGTCGGCGGCGACGCCGGTCTCGGCATCCAGCTGCGCCAGCTGAGCGGGCGTGGCCATGCCCATCTCGGCGCGGAGCTCTTCGTCGCTCGGCTGCTGCGCCTGAGTACCGTGGTTGTGAGCGGGGTGCCCGACCATCCACTGCATGAGGGGAGCGGTGGATGCCTGCGGCAGCCCCCACTGGACGAGCCAGTCGTAGAACTCTCCGCGCTGGCCGGCCTGGGCCGTGGCGATGTCGAACGCGAGCGTGCGGATGCCCTCGTCCTCGGTCTTGCGATAGATCGTCATCGCCATCTCGATCGCCTGCGTGTGGTGCACCTGCATGTCGCGGGCGAAGCCGGCCTCGGGGGAGGAGTTGCCGGGAACCGACGGGGAGGTGCCGAAGGCGGAGAAGCGCCCGACGGCGAACGCCGCCCCCGCGACCGCGAGGACGATGAGGAGCACCGCCCACCAGCGCAGGCCGGTGGGCGGCGGGACCGAGCCCTGCGACTCGGTCTCCACCGCGAGGTCGTCGGTCACGCCTTGCCGGGCCCGTCGATCGCGCCCGAGCAGATCGCGTTCGGCTCGGGGACGTTCTGGCTGCGCCAGTACTCGGTGAAGAAGTCGCGGATGCGCTCGTCATCGGCCGAGTCGACCTTCAGCTGCGCGTTCCAGGCGCTCACGGCGATGGGGGTGTCCATGTCGGGGTAGGGCGTCAGCAGCGCGTACGTGCTCGGCATGTAGCCCTCGAGGGTCTCGATGTCGGCATCCGAGACCTGGGCCGGGTCGTACGTGATCCAGACGGCGCCGTGCTCCATCGAGTGGACGGCGTTCTCGTTCGCCTGCGGCTCGGTGTAGACGCCGCAGTTGAGCCAGTACGGGTTGTGCTCGCCGCCGGCCGGCGGGTTCTGCGGGTACTCGACGGTGCCCTCGACGTGCGTCGTGATGTTCTGGAACGTCTCGACGCCGGGGATCTCGCGACCCGTGCTGTTGCCCGCCTCGTACGTGACGGGCCGAGGCGCGAGGACCACCGACGCGGCGATGAGACCCACCACGGCGACCGCGGCGGTCGAGCCGACGACCCACCAGGTCAGCTTGCTGCGACGTCGCTTCGCCAGCTGCTTCTGGTACTCGGCGAGCTTGGCCTGCTTCTGCTGCTCGCGCTGCTGCTTGACGGTGAGGTTGATCTGGGCCTGGGCGGCAGGATTGCCGCTCGTTCGCTTGTCGGCGGACGGAGTCATTGCTGTGACCTCGGTTCGGGGGCAAGGGGAGTGTCGGAGCGCGCGCGGCGCGGAGCCAGCCTATGCGCGTGAATGGTGAATCGGCTGAGAGGCGCGAACGACGCGAATCGGGCGCGGGTTACGATAGAAGGTCGCTCGAAAACGCTGCTGCCACGAAACGAAGAAGACGTGCCCGAAACTCCTCCCCATCATTCCTCCTCCGCCACCGGGGCGATCCGCACGCTGGGCTCGAACCCCGCCACGGCGCCCATCATGCTGCATCCGGGTGACGCGATCCCGACCTCGCGCCGCGTCACCTACATCATCCTGCTCGGCGCGCTGACGGCGCTCGGGCCCTTCACGATCGATCTCTACCTTCCCGCCTTCCCCGCGCTGGAAGCCGACTTCCAGACGACGGCGGCGGCGATTCAGCTCACGCTCACCGGAACGATGGTCGGCTTCGCGCTGGGGCAGCTCATCGTCGGCCCGCTCAGCGACAAGCTGGGGCGCCGCGTCCCGCTGCTGTGCGTGACCGCGCTCCACGTGCTCTCGAGCACGGCCGCCGCCATCGCCCCGTCCCTCGAGCTGCTGAGTGCGGCTCGGGTCTTCATGGGCATCGGCGCGGCCGCGGGCGGTGTCGTCGCGATGGCGATCGTCCGCGACCTGTTCGGCGGACGCCGGCTCGTGGTGATGCTGAGCCGACTCGCCCTGGTCTCCGGTGTCGCCCCGGTCGCCGCCCCGCTCGTCGGCTCGGGCCTGCTGACGGTCATGCCCTGGCGCGGCATCTTCGTCGTGCTCGCCGCGTACGGCGCGGTGATGCTGATCGCCTCGCTCTTCCTCGTGCCCGAGACCCTGCCCAAGGCGCGCCGCCGCGACAGCGGTTCCGCCACGGTGTGGCAGCGCTACCGCAGCGTCCTGAGCGATCGCATCTTCATCGGCGTGCTGATCATCGGCGGCATGACCTTCAGCGGACTGTTCTCGTACCTGTCGTCGTCGTCGTTCCTCTTCCAGCAGACCTACGGCTTCGATCCGCAGCAGTACGGCGTCCTGTTCGCCGTCAACTCGCTCGGCGTCGTCCTGGGCGTGCAGACGGCGTCGCGGCTCGCCGCCCGCTTCGGCCCGCAGTGGGTCATGGCGGTCTCGACCGCCGTGCTCGTCATCGCGGGGGTCGCCATCATCGTCACCGACCAGCTGGGGCTGGGCCTGTGGGGCACGGTCGTGCCGCTGTTCTTCTTCATCACGGCGTGCGGCTTCACCTTCCCCTGCGTGCAGGTGCTCGCTCTCGACCGTCACGGCCGCGCCGCCGGAACCGCGGCATCGCTGATCGGCGCCGTCAACTTCGGCGTCGCCGGCTTCATCTCGCCGCTCGCGGCGTGGATCTCGGGCGGCTCGGGCATCACTGCCACGACGATGGCCTCGGTGATGGCGGGGTGCGCCGTGGTGGCGGTCCTCTCGCTGTGGCTCGTCGTGCGCCCGCGCAGCGTTCCGCAGCTCTCTCCCTGATCGGCGCTTCCGGCGCAAGGGGCGGAGCCGAATCGGCCACCGCCGACACAATGGACCGATGAACGACGTCCCGCCGACCGACCCCCGCCGACTCTGGCCGCGCCGTGCCGCCATCGGAATCGTCCTGATGGTGGCGGGAGCGCTGCTGGGGTGGTGGCTGTTCACGCAGCTGGGCCAGCCCTTCGCCGTCGATCGGTGGTGGAACGAGACGCTGCCGGCCGATCCGGGGGCGGTCGGACTCGTGTTCGGGCTCGTGATGAACCGGATCGGCGGGACGTGGGTGGGGGTGTTCGCGATCCCGATCGCGGTCGCCGTGGCGCTGATCGTGCTGCGCCGGCCCTGGGCTGCGGGTTACTTCCTGGTGGCATCGGCGTTGAGCGCGCTCGTAGTGCAGCTGATCAAGAACCTCGTGGACAGGTCGCGACCCGAAGACATCCTCGTCACGACGGATGCCGGCTCATTCCCGTCCGGGCATACAGCCAATGCGGCCACGATCGGCGTCGTCGCCGTCATCCTCTTTCCGCGCATCTGGGTCGCGATCATCGGGGTCGTGTGGACGGTGCTGATGGCGCTCAGCCGCACGGTCGTGCACGCGCACTGGCTCTCCGACACGGTCGGGGGGATGCTGGTGGGGGCGGGCGTTGCCCTCGTGGTGGCCGCGATGTTCACCGAGCAGCTCGAACGGGAGCGACGCGCGGTTCAGGAGCGGCGGGGCTAGGCTCACCGCCATGAGCGTCTCGCCCGACGATCCGGCCGTTCCTTCCGCTGCCGCGGTCGCTGCGGCCGATCTCGCCCGGCTGCGCGCCGAGGCGGAGGCCGCCGAGGCAGCCCTCGTCGCCGCACGGGCGCGCGCCGCCCTGGCCGCCGCCGAAGCGGATGCCGCCCGTGCTGCGGCCGGGCGACCCGAGTCGTCGGGTCCGGACGGGAAAGCCGAGCCGGCGGCTGCGGTCCCGCCACCCGAGCCGTCGGAGTCGGCGGGGGAACCCGAGCCCGCCGATGCGGCGGGTCCTCTCGACGGATCCGAGGTCGGCGACATCCGCCGGGGCTACGCGTTCGATGGGCCCGCCCTCGAGCTCGGGGCTCTCCTGAACGGCGAGCCGCTGCGCGATGCGCCGGTCCGCATCCCGCTCGCGATGACGAACCGTCACGGTCTCGTGGCCGGCGCCACCGGCACGGGCAAGACGCGCACCCTGCAGGTTCTCGCGGAGCAGCTCGCGGCGAACGGTGTGCCGGTGTTCGCCGCCGACGTCAAGGGCGACCTGTCGGGACTGGCCGAGCCGGGGGAGACGAGCGAGAAGCTGCTCTTCCGGACGGGCGCCATCGGGCAGGAGTGGACGCCGCGCTCTTTCGCGACGGAGTTCCTCGCGCTCGGCGACCGCGCAGCGGGAACGCCCGTGCGCGCGAGCGTCTCGGGCTTCGGTCCGCTGCTGCTGAGCCGCGTTCTCGGGCTCAACGCGACGCAGGAGTCGAGCCTCGGTCTCGTCTTCCACTACGCCGACGCCAACGGCCTGGCGCTCGTCGACCTCGCCGACCTGCGCGCGGTGCTGACCTACCTCACGAGCGATGACGGCAAAGCCGAGCTCGCCGAGCTCGGCGGACTCTCGAAAGCCACGGCCGGTGTCATCCTCCGCGAGCTCATCACCTTCGCCGATGCCGGGGCCGACGTCTTCTTCGGCGAACCGGAGTTCGACGTCCGCGACCTTCTGCGCACCACCGACGCGGGCGAGGGCGTCATCACCCTGCTGGAGGTACCCGGTGTGGCCGACCGGCCGGTGCTCTACTCGACGTTCCTCATGTACCTGCTGGCCGAGCTGTTCGAGGTGCTCCCCGAGGTCGGCGATGCCGACAAACCGGGGCTCGTGTTCTTCTTCGACGAGGCGCATCTGCTGTTTCGCGACGCGTCGAAGGACTTCCTCGCCGCCGTCGTCCAGACCGTCCGCCTGATCCGCTCGAAGGGCGTCGGCGTCTTCTTCGTCACGCAGACGCCCAAGGACGTGCCGTCCGACGTTCTGGCGCAGCTGGGCTCGCGCGTGCAGCACGCGCTGCGGGCCTTCACGCCCGACGACGTCACCGCCCTGCGCGCGAGCGTGCGCACCTACCCGCGCTCGGGCTACGACCTCGAGCGGGTCCTCCAGGAGCTCGGCACCGGCGAGGCGATCGTCACGGTGATGAACGAGAAGGGCGCGCCCACGCCCGTCGCCTGGACGCGGCTCCGCGCGCCGCAGGCCGCGATGTCGCCGGCGACGGCAGCGGAGGTCGAGGCCCGCGTGTCGGCATCCGAGATCCGGCCGCGCTACGCCGAGGCGATCGACCGCGAGTCGGCGCGCGAGATCCTCACAGCCCGCATGAACGCGGCCCAGGCGGCGCTCGACGCGGCCGAGGCCGAGGCCGCGCGCCGCAAGGCCGAGCAGGACGCCGCGAAGCTGCGCGCCAAGGCCGACGCCGCCTACGCGAAGCAGCTCGCAGCCATCCGCAAGCAGGCCGCGGCCGACGAGGCGAAAGAGCGTCGCGAATACGACCGGATGCTGCGCAGCATGACCTCGAACACGCGGTCGCGCCGGAAGACGCCGGCGGAGCAGATCCTCGGCTCGCGTGCGGCCCAGGAGGTGCTGACCGGCGTCATCCGGGGCATCTTCGGCACCGGGCGGCGCTGAGGACGCGCCCGGGCCGACGGCGCCTCAGGGGCGGACGATGTCGAGCGGCATCGTCGAGGTGTCGATGCGCGGATCGTCGTCCTGCCCGGCGACGAGAGCCTCGGCCTCGGCGATCGTCTCGACCGTCGGCACGGAGCCGAGGAGGGGCCGCTGGGCCGTCTCGCGCATCGCGAAGAGTGCGACGGCGGCGAGAGCCGAGAAGAACATGATGTAGAACGCCGGCATGTACGTGTTGCCCGTCCACTCGATGAGCGCCTGGCTGAACAGCGGGGTCGTGCCGCCGAAGAGCGACACGGCCAGGTTGTAAGCGATGCCCATCGCGCCGAAGCGGGTGGCGGTGGGGAACAGTGCCGGCAGGGCGCTCGCCGAGATCGCGACGAACAGCGCCACCGGCACCGCGATGATGCCCAGCGCGATGAAGACCGCCCACAGCTCGCCGATCTGCATGATCGCGAACGCCGGCACCGTCAGGACGAGCGACGCTCCGATCGCGAATGCGTAGATGCGCCGCCGGCCGAAGCGGTCGCTGAGCCGGCCGACGAAGGGCAGGGTCGCCGACATCACCACGAGCACGGGAACCGTCGCCACCGCGGCGGAGAGGTTCGAGAGTCCGACCTCCTTCTCGAGGTAGGTCGGCATGTAGCTGGTCAGCGCGTAGCCGGCCGTGTTGGTCGCCGCGACGATCGCCACGGCGACGAGGATCGTCCGCCAGTGGTGGCGCAGGATGCCGCCGATGCCGTGACGAGCCATCGGGTCGTCCTTGCTGGGCGCCGCGGCCGACTCTGACTCCTGCTCGAACGCCGGGGTCTCCGGGATGCGCAGGCGGAACCAGATGGCGACGATGCCGAGCGGGATGGCGACGAGGAACGGGATGCGCCAGCCGCCGTCGACCATCGCGTCGGGGCCCCAGAGTCCCTGCGTGATGAGGGTCGTCAGCGCGACGACCGTGGCGCCGGCGGCGAAGCCGACGTACGAGCCGACGTCGAGCCACGAGGCCCAGAAGCCCCGCGAGCGGTCGGGTGAGAACTCGGTCACGTACGTCGAGGCTCCGGCGTACTCGCCGCCGGTCGAGAAGCCCTGCACCATCTTCAGCACATACAGGGGCACGACCGCCCAGATGCCGATCTGCGCCGAGGTCGGCAGCAGGCCGATGAGCGCGGTCGCGGTCGCCATCATCGCCATCGTCAGGAACAGGACCTTCTGTCGCCCGATCCGGTCGCCGAGGGGGCCGAGCACGATCCCGCCCAGGGGACGCACGAGGAACGACACGGCGAAGCCGAGGAGGGTCACCAGCAGGCCCCACGGGTCGGGGATGTCCTCGGCGAAGACGACGGTGAGCGTCACGGCGAGGTAGCCGTAGATGCCGAAGTCGAACCATTCCATGAAGTTGCCGACGACGGTGCCCGAGATCGCGGTTCGGACCTTCTTGCGTTCGACGACGATGACGTCGTCGACCTCGAGACGTCGGCGGGCGGGCCGCTTCGTGCGCGTGCGTGACATATTCGGTTCTCCTCCGGCAGCGTCGCCGGGCTCGGGTCGCCAGACGACTGTCCTTCGCTCACGGGAGCGTAGACCCCGGTGCCGGGGCGGGCGCAATCTCGCGCGGGGGCGTTGCGATCCGGCGCATCGCCGCCTATCGCGCGCGCGTGAGGCGACGCGGGCACAGTGCCCGGGCGGCAACGGGCGATCCGTCGCATGTCAAGTCGTGTCGGTCGGGACCGGTCCGCGCCTACCGTCTGATCATGACCGAGCTGACCGCACCTACCGGACACGAGCCCGAGCTGCAGGCGCAGCCCCGACCGGACGGATCGGCGCCGCGAGCCCTCGTCCTCGGCGCCACCGGATACATCGGCGGACGGCTCGTGCCACGTCTCGTCGCGGCGGGATACCGCGTGCGCGTGCTGGCGCGCACGCCCGAACGCGTCGCGAGCTTTCCGTGGGGCGACGCCGTCGAGATCGTGGGCGGCTCGGCCGACGACGCGGATGCCGTCGCCGAGGCCGTGTCCGACGTGGACGTCGTCTACTACCTGATCCACTCGATGGGGGCGGGGGCAGGCTTCGAGGAGGCCGACGAACGGGCCGCCCGCACGGTCGCCGATGCCGCGGCGGCGGCATCCGTGAAGCGCATCGTCTATCTCGGCGGCCTCCACCCCTCCGATGCCGAGTTGTCGCCGCACCTGCGCTCGCGCGTGGAGGTCGGCGAGATCCTGCTGGAGTCCGGCGTGCCGACCCTCGTGCTGCAGGCGGGCGTCGTCATCGGGTCGGGGTCGGCGTCGTTCGAGATGGTGCGTCACCTCACCGACGTGCTGCCGTACATGCCGGCGCCCAAGTGGGTGCGAAACCGCATCCAGCCGATCGCGGTCCGCGACGTGCTGCACTACCTGCTCGGCGCGGCGCGCGTGGATCCCGAGCTGAACCGCGCCGTCGACATCGGCGGTCCCGACGTGCTGCGCTACGGGCAGATGATGAACGGATACGCCCTCGAGGCGGGCCTGCGGCAGCGGGCGATCGCGGCCCTGCCGGTGCTCACACCCGGGCTCGCCTCGCACTGGGTGAACCTCGTGACGCCCGTGCCGCGCGCCATCGCACGCCCGCTCATCGCGTCGCTCCAGAACGAGTGCGTCATGGACGACCACGACATCGACGACATCATCCCGCAGCCCGAGGGAGGCCTGACGTCGTACCGGACGAGCGTGCGGCTGGCGCTCGGCCGGGTGGATGCCGACGAGGTCGAGACGAGCTGGCAGGACGCCGACGTGCTCGGCGCGCCGAGCGATCCGCTGCCGAGCGACCCCGAGTGGGCGGGCCGGACCGTCTTCACCGACGAGCGCTCCGCCGACACGAGCGCCTCGCCCGAGCGGCTCTGGGAGGTCATCGCAGGCATCGGCGGCACGAACGGCTGGTACTCGGCGCGCGCGCTGTGGGAGATCCGCGGCTGGATGGACCGCCTGGTCGGCGGCATCGGCCTCGCGCGCGGGCGCCGCAGCCGGGGCAAGGTGCGGGTGGGGGATGCGATCGACTTCTGGCGTGTCGAGGCCGTCGAGGAGGGGCGCCTGCTGCGTCTGCGTGCCGAGATGCGGGTGCCGGGGGAGGCCTGGCTCGAGCTGAAGGTCGCGCCGCGCGAGGGCGGTGCCCGGTACGAGCAGCGCGCGATCTTCTTCCCGCGCGGTCTGGCCGGGCGACTGTACTGGCTCGGCGTGCTGCCGTTCCACGGGCTCATCTTCACCGCGATGGCGACGCGCATCACCGAGATGGCAGAAGGAAAGGTCGAGGAAGGGCGGATCGCCGTCGAGAACACCCACGCCGACGACGACACCGCGCGAGCGGGTGCGGACGCCCCTAGGGTGGGGTCGTGAGCCGTTCCGCCGCCGTCATCACCGTGTCCGATCGCTCGGCCCGGGGTGAGCGTCCGGATGCGGCCGGTCCCGTCGCCGTCGAGGCCTTGCGCGCCGCGGGATGGGACTGCGCCGACGCCGCCGTCGTCGCCGACGGTGCTGCCTCGGTGGCCGGGGCGCTGCGGGCCGCGATCGCAGGCGGAGCGCGTCTGATCGTGACGACCGGCGGAACCGGCGTGGCGCCGCGCGACGAGACTCCCGAAGGCACCGGCGAGGTCATCGAGCGCGAGCTGCCCGGCGTGGCCGAAGAGCTGCGCCGGCGCGGTGTAGCCGAGACGCCCACGGCCGTCCTCTCACGCGGGCGAGCAGGGGTGGCCGGGCGAACGCTCATCGTGAACCTGCCGGGGTCGCCACGCGCCGTGGCATCCGGTATCGACGTGGTGACGGGGATCGCCGGGCACGTCGTCGCTCAGCTCGACGGGCACGATCACTGATGGGCGAGATCCGCATCGCCCGCATCACCGCGGAGCCCCTCGACGTCTCCCAGCATCTCGCGGCCGTCGATTCCCCCGCTATCGGGGCCGTGACGAGCTTCGTCGGGACCGTGCGCGATCACGACCCGGATGCCGCTGGCGCGGTCTCGGCGCTGCACTACGAGGCTCACCCCGACGCCGAGACGACACTGCGGGCCATCGCTGCGGCCGTGCTCGGCGACCGCGACGGCATCGTGGCGGTCAGTCACCGCATCGGCGACCTCGCGGTGGGGGATGCCGCCGTCGTCATCGCGGTGGGCACGGCGCACCGGGGCGACGCATTCGAGGTGTGCCGCGAGCTGATCGAGGCGATCAAGCGCGAGCTGCCGATCTGGAAGCAGCAGATCGAGGCGGACGGCACGACGGCGTGGAAGGGGATCGGCGGCTGATCCTCTCAGACGGCGGGTGACTCAGCCGCCGGCGAAGGGCGGGAGGATGTCGACGGTGACGTCGGGGCCGATCTCGCTGGAGTCGGCGGCGCGTGCGCCGTCGACCAGGACGGCGCATTTCGGCAGGATCGCCGCCAGCCCGGGATGCTCCCGCGACAGTGCGTCGCGCAGAGCGCCGAGGCTGTTCTCGGAGCGAACCTCCTCGCTCCGTCCCGCGCGCTCGGCAGCCGCGGCGAAGTAGCGGACGCGCGCCATCAGGCGCCCTCGCCGGGGCGCTGCCAGTCGCCGCTGCGGCCGCCGGACTTCGCGGTGATGCGGATGTTCTCGATCGAGGTCGCCTTATCGATGCCCTTCACCATGTCGACGACGGCGAGGGCGGCGACCGAGACCGAGGTGAGCGCCTCCATCTCGACGCCGGTGCGGTCGGCGGTGCGCGCGGTCGCCTCGATCTCGATGCCCGCGTCGGTGATGTCGAGGTCGACGACGACCCCGTGCACCCCGATCACATGGGCGAGGGGGAGAAGCTCCGGCGTGCGCTTGGCTGCCTGGATGCCGGCGATGCGCGCGACGGCGAGGACGTCGCCCTTCGGCACCGTGCCGTCGCGGAGGGATGCGACGACCTCGGGCGAGCAGCGGACGAACCCGCGAGCCGTCGCAGCGCGGACGGTCGGCTGCTTCGCGGTGACGTCGACCATGCGAGCGTGACCGGCGTCGTCGAGGTGAGTGAAGCTCATGCCCTCATCCTTCCAGCAGCAGGACCTCGACGAGGTCGCCGGGCTCGACGACGGCCGTCTCGGCCGGGACGACCGCGTACGCCTCGGCGAGGGCGAGGGCGCCCGCCAGGTGCGAGCCCGAGCCGCCCGGTGTCGCCGGGCGCACGCGCCACCGTGCGGGATCGCTGCGGTCGATGACCGCGGGAAGGTACTGCCGGCGCCCCGGCGGTGTGTGCCAGGATTCGGCAGCGGGAAGATGCAACGCGGGCCGGTGGAGGTCTGAGCGGCCCTGGAGGGCGAGCAGGGCGGGGCGCACGAACACGTCGAATGACACCGCCGCGCTCACCGGATTGCCCGGCAGGCCGAAGACGAGGGTTCCCGACGGCAGGACCCCGAAGGCCTGCGGCTTGCCCGGCTGCATCGCCACCCGCGAGAAGCGCAGCGCGTCGCCGAGCTCGGTCTTGACGACCTCGTAAGCGCCCGCGCTCACCCCTCCCGAGGTGATGACGACATCCGCGCGGGATCCTCCGGTCGTCGCTGCGGCGATCTCGCGACGGAACGCGCTGCCGCCGTCGTCGACGTGCACACGGCGGACGACGTCGCCGCCCGCCTGACGGACGAGCGTCTCGAGCAGCAGACCGTTGGACTCGGGAATCTGCCCGCGGGAGCGGGAAAGACCGGGCTCGACCAGTTCGCTGCCGGTCGAGATGACGACGACGTGCGGTGCCTCCGAGACCGTGACCCGCGCTATGTCGGCGGCAGCGAGGGCGGCGAGCTGCCGAGGGCCGAGCGGCACACCGGAGTCCAGCACCGTATCGCCGGGGCGGATGTCGTCGTGCGCGCGCCGGAGGAACACGCCCCGCCGGGCGGGGGCCGCGAGCACGCGCGCGGTCGTCAGCGAATCGTCGAGGCCCCCCGCGGTGTCTTCGAACGGCACGATCGTGTCGGCGTCCGTCGGCACCGGGGCGCCCGTCATGATGCGCGCGGCCTGCCCGGGGCTCAGGGACGGATCGTCGGCGGAGCCGGCCGGCAGGTCGGCGACGACCGCCAGATCGACGGGGTGCTCGGGCGACGCGCCCGCGACGTCGTCGAAGCGCACGGCGAAACCGTCCATCGCCGAGTTGTCGAAGTCGGGGATGCCCCCGCGGGCGACGGCGGCCTCGCGAAGGACGCAGCCGGCGGCATCGGCGAGCCCGACCGTGCGGGTCGGCAGCGGGCGGACGGCGGCGAGGACGTCGGCGAGCTGCTCCTCGACGGTGCGCAGCCCGCCGCTCACGACTGCCACCGCGCGAGTCCGCCCGCGAGCACGGATGCCGCGACACCGCGGCCCCGGAGGACATCGGCCGCGCGATGGGCTCGGATGCCGTGCGCGCACACGACCACGACCCGCTCGGCGTCGACGCGGTCAGGGGCCGCGAGCAGTTCTCCCAGCGGCAACACCACCGATCCGGGAAGCACGCCGGTCGCCGTCTCGTGGGGCTCGCGTACATCGAGCACCACCGCACCGGCGGACTGCTGCGCTCGGAGCTGCTCGAGATCGACCTCGGGCGCCGCCGTCCACGTCCGCTCGGGTGGGGTCGGCGGAACGGGGGCCTGCGATAGCGCACTCGACGCCGCGCGCAGCGGCACCTCGCTCTGGGTGCCGGTGAGGGCGTCGACGACGACGAGCCGGCCCAGGAGCGGCTCGCCCACTCCGGTGATGAGCTTGATCGCCTCGGTCGCGAGCATCCCGCCCACCGTCATGCAGAGCGAGCCGAGCACGCCGACCTCGGCGCACGTCGGCAGGTCGTCGGCGCTGCCGGCCGGGTAGAGATCGTCGAGGCCGATCGCCGGTACGCCTTCGGGCGGCGCGGTCCAGAAGACGGTGACCTGCGCGTGGAACTCCTGGATCACGCCCCAGACGAGCGGCAGCCCGAGCGAAGCGCACGCGGCGGCCACGACGGTGCGGGTCTCGAACGTGTCGGTGCCGTCGATGACGAGGTCGCTCCCCGCCAGCAGCCGCGACGCGTTGGCGGCATCCAGCCGCTCCCGACGCGTCTCGATCCGGGTCTCGGGGGAGAGCGCGGCGGCGGCGCGCACGGCGGAGGCGACCTTCGGCGAACCGACGTCGTCGACCCGGTGGATGACCTGGCGCTGGAGGTTGGCGTACTCGACCTCGTCGTCGTCGATGACGGTGATCGTCCCGACTCCGGCAGCTGCGAGGGCGAGGATCACCGGCGAGCCGAGGCCTCCTGCGCCGACGACGGCGACGTGGGAGGCCGCGAGTCGCCGCTGCCCCTGGTCGCCGAGGCCCGCGAGGACGGCGTGCCTCGCGGTGCGCTCGCGCTCGCGATCCGACAGGGGCCCGGTGGCGGCGACAAGAGGCGGGACGGTCATGGGATCAGGCTAGACGCGCGAGGGGGCAACCCGGGCGGACGGGAGGCGAGGCGTCACACGCATCCGTGAATGCGGCGGATTCGGCCCCGTCGGTCCGCAGATGCGGGTAAGTTCAGCGCATGACGGCATACCGAATCTCGGAGGCGGCGCGCCTGCTCGGCGTCAGTGACGACACCGTGCGCCGCTGGATCGACCACGGCGTCCTCCCGGTCACCGATGAAAGCCCCGCGCGGGTGCCGGGCGACGCGCTCGCCGCCCACGCGGTCGAGCTGGCTTCGGCCGCAGCCGACCCGTCGGACCGGCTTTCGAGCGCCCGCAACCGATTCGTCGGCCTCGTCACCCGCGTGCAGATCGACGGCGTGATGGCGCAGGTCGACGTGCAGTCCGGACCGCACCGGATCGTGTCGCTGATGTCGGCCGAGGCGGCGCGCGAGCTGGAGCTCGAGCCCGGGTCTCTCGCCGTCGCCGTCGTCAAGGCCACCACCGTCGTCGTCGAGACCCCGAAGGACTGAGCCGTGCGCACCCGACGAACGAGCCTCGCCGCCCTCGCCGCCGCCCTGCTCCTCCTGGCCGGATGCGCCGCGGGCGGCGGCCCCGACGCGGGGACGGATGCCGCGCCCGGCGTCGCGGAGTCGGAGTCCGGGTCCGCGGCCCCCGACATCTCAGGCGAGGTCACCGTGTTCGCCGCGGCGTCGCTGAAGGCGGGCTTCGACGAGCTGGCTGTGCGGTTCGAGCAGCGGCATCCGACGGTCGCCATCTCGCCCATCAGCTACGACGGGTCGTCGACGCTCGCGACGCAGCTGACCGAGGGCGCCCCCGCCGACGTGTTCGCCTCGGCCGACGAGGCGAACATGCAGAAGGTCGTCGCGGCCGGGCTCGCGGCCGACCCGCAGATCTTCGCGACGAACCGCCTCACCCTCGTCGTGCCCGCCGGCAACCCCGGCGCGGTCGCCGGCCTCGCCGACCTCGCGGACGCCGACCGCACCGTCGTGCTGTGCGCACAGGCGGTGCCGTGCGGGGCGGCGTCGGAGACGCTTCTCAGCGACGCCGGTGTCACGGCGAGCGTCGACAGCTACGAGCAGAACGTCACGGCCGTATTGACGAAGGTCGCCGGCGGCGAAGCCGATGCGGGGCTCGTCTACGTCACGGATGCCGCCCTGACCGACGACGTCGAGATCGTCGACACTCCCGGCGCCGACGAGGTGGTCAACCGCTATCCGATCGCCGCGCTGGCCGGCGCCCGTGCGCCCGAGGCCGCCGAGCAGTTCGTCGCCTACGTGCTGTCTGCGGACGGCCAGGCGGTGCTGCGCCGTCTCGGGTTCGGGGCGCCGTGAGCGGCGGCCGGGCAGGCGGTCACCGGTCGATGCGCCGCGACGCGCCGGGGTATGTGCCGCGCGTCCTGCTCGTGCCGGCCGTCGTCGGGCTCGCGCTGCTCGTGGTCCCGCTCGTCGCGCTGGTGGGGCGCGTCGACCCCGCGACGGTGTGGGCCGACGTCACCTCGCCCGAGGCCGGCGCGGCGCTCGCGCTCTCGCTGCAGACCGCGCTCGCGGCCACCGCTGCGTGCATCGTGCTCGGCGTTCCGCTCGCCCTGACGATCGCCCGAGCAGGCGCCCGCGGTGCGGCGGTGCTGCGCGCCGTCGTGACGGTCCCGCTCGTGCTGCCGCCCATGGTCGGCGGCGTCGCACTGCTGTTCCTGTTCGGGCGGACCGGCTGGCTGGGCGCGATGCTCGGCGAAGCCGGCATCCGCATCCCCTTCACGACCACGGCCGTCGTCATCGCGCAGACCTTCGTCGCCCTGCCCTTCCTCGTCCTCGCGCTCGAAGGCGCCCTGCGGGCCACGGGAGCCGGTTACGAGCAGACCGCCGCCGCTCTCGGTGCGGGACGGTGGCGCATCCTGTTCCGGGTCACCCTGCCGCTCGCCGCCCCCGGCCTCATCGCAGGAACCGTGCTGTGCTTCGCGCGCGCCCTCGGCGAGTTCGGCGCCACCGCCCTCTTCGCGGGCAACGCGCCCGGCGTCACGCAGACGATGCCGCTGGCGATCTACACGGCGTTCAACGGTGCGGGGGTGTCGCAGGGAACGGCTGTCGCGCTGTCGCTCCTGCTGCTGATCACCGCGATCGCGGCGCTCCTGCTCGTGCGCGCCTGGCGGCCGGGCGGCGCCCGATGAGCGCGCGGCTCACCGCCCGCGTCCGGGTGCAGCGGCCGGGCATCACCGTGGCCGCCGAGCTCGTCGCCGAACCGGGCGAGGTCGTCGCGGTCATGGGGCCGAGCGGCGCGGGCAAGACGACGGTGCTCGAGGCGATCGCCGGCCTCGTCCCGCTCGACGAGGGGTCGATCCGTGTCGACGACGACGAGGTCGCCGGTCCCGGCCGCCGCGTGGCGCCGCAGCGTCGCGGCATCGTGCTGCTGCGACAGGACCCGGGGCTCTTCCCGCACCTCTCGGTGCGCGAGAACGTCGCCTTCGGGCTCCGCTCTCGCGGCGAGCCGGCGCGCCGGGCGCGCGTCACCGCCGACGACTGGCTCGAACGCGTCGGTCTCGCCGGCGTCGGCGGCCGGTACCCCCGAGAGCTGTCCGGCGGTCAGCAGCAACGGGTCGCCCTCGCCCGCGCGCTCGCCGCGCGGCCCCGCGTCGTCCTGCTCGACGAACCGTTCACGGCGCTCGACCCGGCGACCGCCGCGTCGCTGCGGACGATGCTCGGCGAGCAGCTGCGGGCCGCCGGGACGACGGCCGTCATCGTCAGCCACGACGCCCTCGATGCCGCGGCGGTGGCCGATCGGCTCGTCGTGCTCGAGGAGGGAACCGTGACGCAGAGCGGCTCGGTCCGAGAGGTGCTGCGGAGCCCGGCGACGGTGTTCGGTGCGGCGATCGCGGGAGTGAACCGCGTCGTCGGGGACGTGGTCGGTCATGGCGACGGAGCGGTCTGGCGGGCCGGTGCCCTCGCGATCGCGCGGCCCGGTGAGGGCGGCGGATCGGTCGCCGCGCTGTTCCGTCCGGGCGACGTCCGGCTCGAGGAGATCGGGGCCGGCGACGGGCTCGTGCGGCCGGAGGCCGCGTCGTCGGACGACGGCCGTGTCGCGTGGCGGGCCCCCGTGGTCCGGCTCGAACCCACCGTCGGCGGGGTGCGGGTGCTCGTCGCCGATCCGCCGCTGGCGGTCGACATCCCGGTGGATCTGGCCGCGGACCTTCGTGCGGGTGCATCGGTGACGCTCTCACTGCCGACCGCCGCGATCACGTGGGGCTGAGTGGCACGATGGGGGCATGCCCCACATGCGTGCCGTCCGGCCCGGCGATGACGCCGCGCTGAGCGAGATCTGTCTGCGAACCGCCGACCACGGCTCCGATGCCGCGGGGATCTTCGACGACGACGACATCTGGGGAGCGATCTACGTGCTGCCCTACGCCGAGCGGCATCCGGATCTCTCCTTCGTCGTGGCCGATGACGACGACCGCGCGATCGGTTATGTCGTCGCGACGCCCGATACCGATGCCTTCGAGGAGTGGTTCCGCGCCGAGTGGTGGCCGCGGTTCGCCGGTCGCTGGCCCGAGCCCGCGCCCGACGACACCTCGCGGCAGGCGGGCACGCTGCGGTACGCCTACGGCCGACGTCTCGGAGCCGAGCCGCTCGCCGAGGCGTATCCGGCGCACCTGCACATCGACCTGCTGCCCGGGGCGCAGGGACAGGGGTGGGGGCGACGGCTGATCGACCGGGTGTCGGAGCAGCTGCGGGCGTCGGGCATCACCCGTCTGCACTTGGTCGCGTCGGCCGCCAACGCCGGCGCGCTCGCCTTCTACGACCGCCTGGGCTTCGAGCGCCTGCCCTCCTCGCCCGGCGCACAGGCCTTCGGCATCGATCTCGGGCGCTGAGGCCCGGTCGCGCGGCGCCGCCGAGGTCCCAGTTGGGCCGGGTTTGCCGGCTGGATTTCCGGCTCAATGGGGACCTCGGGTTGCGCAGGGGCGGTCGCGGCGGGCCACGGCGAGCGAAGTCCCACACGGGCCGGGTTTGTCGGCAGGTTTCCCGGCCGAACTGGGACCTCGCGGGGTGGGGGCGCGCGTCAGCCCGTGACCAGACGCCCGTCGGAGATGCGGACCGTGCGGTCGACGAGCGAGCTCGGCACCCGCACGTGCGAGATGAGCACGACGGCACGTTCCTCGTCGACGGCCGAGAGCAGATCGCGCATCAGCGCGTCGGATGCCGCGGGGTCGACCCCGGCCGTCGGCTCGTCGAGCACGAGCACGGGGAAGCCGTGCAGCAGTGCACGAGCGAGCGCGATGCGCTGCGCCTGGCCGCCCGAGACGAGGGCGCCGTGCTCGCCGACGCGAGCGTCGAGACCGCCGCGCTCGCGCAGCCAGCCGCCCAGCCCGACGCGCTCGAGCACGGCCTCCAGCTCGGCGTCGGTCGCGGTGTCGCGGGCGAACAGGAGGTTCTGGCGGATGTCCTCGTCGAAGAGCATCGGCTGCTGCTCGCACAGTCCGACCGTCAGACGCACGTCGTCGGGGGAGAGGTCCCGCACGTCGGTGCGTCCGACGCGGTAGCTCCCGTCGACGTCGAGGAACCGGACGAGGGCATGGGCGAGCGTCGACTTGCCCGCACCGCTCGAGCCGACGACGAGCAGGCGCTCGCCCGGGCGGACATCGAGGTCGACGCCCGTAAGAGCGGGACGCTCGGCGCCGGGCCACGTCACCGACACGTCGCGGAGGTGCAGGCCGTCGCCGAGCGCGGGCGCGACACCCGTGGGAGCGACGCTGCTGTCAACGAGGCCGGCGGGGACGCCGCTCGGCACGGTCTCGGCGATGCGTTCTGCCGACGCGCGCACCTGACGCCAGGATGCCGCTGCGAGCGGAACCGTCTGGAAGACCTCGAACACGGCCATCGGCACGAGGACGGCGACGGCCAACCACGGACCGCCGAGGGCGGCGACATCCGGAGCGGTGACCATGACCGCGAGGATCGACGCGGCGCCGGCGGCGAGGGAGACGATGGCCGCACTGCCGGCCTGCGCGCCGGCGCGGCGGACGACGGCGCGGCGGAGGTCGGCGTCGGCTGCCTCGATACGGCGCCGGCTCTGCGCCTCGGCTCCGTACGCCAGCAGGACGTCGAGGCTGCCGAGGTGGTCGGCGACGGCGTCGGCGAGCCGGGCGCGGAGCGGCGCGATCGTGCGCTCCGCGCGGGCGCCTGCAACCCAGCCCCAGCCGGTGGCCGCCGCCGCGGCGACGATGAGGCAGCCGAGCAGGGTGAGCCCGGCGGGCCACGAGACGGTCATGACGAAGATCACGGCGGCGAGGGCGACCGTGGCCGATGCCACGAGCGGCTCGACGACCCGCAGCGGCAGATTCTGCAGGTCATCGACATCGTCGACGAGGGCGGACAGGGCGGATCCCCGGCGGATGCGGCCGAGCCCGTCGGGCGCCAGCGGAATGAGACGCCGGACGAGGTCGGTGCGCGTCGTGGCGAGCTGGCGCAGCGCCGCGTCGTGCGACGTGAGGCGCTCGAGGTAGCGGAAGACGGCCCGCGAGATCGCGAACGCCCGTACCCCGACCACGGCGGCCATCACGTACATCACCGCGGGCTGCTCGCTCGCGCGGACGATGAGCCATGCGCTGCACGCGAGGAGCGCGACGGCCGAGGCCTCCGTCGCGAAGCCGGTCGCGAGCGCGCGCCAGAACCGGCTCGGTGGCGGCATCGCGCCCCGGAGCACGTCGGTGGTCGTCGTCATGCCGTCACCTCGGATCGGGGTCGCACGTCCACCAGCACGTCGGCGATGGAGCGGGCCGTCTCCCGGTGCGAGACGAGCAGGACGGTCGCGCCGTCATCCGCGACGCGGCGCAGGCTCTGCCACAGGGCGGCCTCGGTCTCGGCGTCGAGAGCCGCGCTCGGCTCGTCGAGGGCGATCACCGGCGCGCCGACGCTCTCGTGCCGGAAGAGGGCGCGCGCGACCGCGACCCGCTGCGCCTGACCGCCGGAGAGGCCCGCGCCGCGGACACCGAGCTCGAGCGTCGGGTCGAGGTCGGCGGCGCCGGCAGCCACCAGCGCGCGCGAGATGGCACGCTCGTCCGCGGCCCCCGCGGTGCGGTCTGCCGAAGCGCCGAGAGTGACGTTCTCGGCGACAGTGCCGGCGATGAGGCCCGGATCCTGTCCGGCCCAGGCGAGCCACGACGCCGGCGGCGGAACCTGCGCTCCGTCGAGCGTCAGCTCGCCCTCGAAGGGGGCCACGCCGCGCAGTGCGGCGAAGACGCTGGACTTGCCGGCGCCGCTCGGCCCCGACAGGAGCGTGATCGTGCCCGGCCTCGCCGTGAACGACACCGGTGCGAGCAGCGAGTCGCCGCGCTGCACCCGAAGCTCACGGGCGCGGAGGACGCCGCGCTCCGCCGCCGCGGTCGTCGCGGCATCCGTCGGCGCCGGGATCGCGGCAGCCTGCTGCGGCAGCGCCCTCGCGGCGTCGAGGACCTCGAAGACGTCGTCGGTGGCGGCGACCCCCTCTGCGGCGGCGTGGAACTGCACGCCGACCTGACGGAGCGGAAGATACGCCTCGGGGGCGAGCAGCAGCACGAAGAGCCCAACCGATAGGCCGAGCGAGCCGTCGATGAGCCGGAAGCCGATCGACACCGCCACGATCGCGACGGAGATCGACGCGAGGAACTCCAACGCGAAGCCCGACAGGAACGACACCCGCAGGACGCGCATCGTCTCGATGCGGTAGTTCTCCGTCACGCGTTCGATCGACGTCGCGGCCCGGTGCTGCCGCCCGAACACGGTGAGCGTCGACAGGCCCCGGACGGTGTCGGCGAAGCGGGCGGCGAGCTGGCGGAGCGTCTGCCACTGCGCGCGCTGGACGGCGCGGGTCGCCAGGCCGATCAGCACCATGAACAGCGGGATCAGCGGCATCGTCAGCAGGACCGTGAGCCCGGAGATCCAGTCGCTCCACCAGATGACGGCGATGAGCACCGGGGTCGCGATGACCGTCAGGACGAGCTGCGGCAGGTAACGGCCGAAGTAGGCGTCGAGCGCGTCGAGGCCGCGGCCTGCCGTGACGGCGAGTTGAGCGGAGTTGCGGCTCGCGAGCCATCCGGGGCCGAGGCGACCGACGGCGGAGGTGAGTGCGCCGCGCAACTCGCTGCGCACCCGGGCAGCGGCGCGAGCAGAGACGGCTTCGCGCAGCCAGAGGAGCCCGGCGCGTGCGGCGACGACGGCCCCGAGAGCGGCGAGGGTACGCATGAGGTCGGCGATCGGCATCCCGCCGATGGCGCCGACGATGGCCTGCGTGGTCAGCCACGCGAAGCCGACGATCACGATGGTCTGGGCGAGGCCGATCGCCCCGATCGCGACGAAGAAGACGCGCGAGGCGCGGGCATAGCGCAGCAGCCGCGGATCGACGGGCCGCCCGCTCGAGCGCGCGGGCGCCTCGGGGTCGTCCATGCTCACCCTTCGATCCTGCCTTACCCCGGGACCGGGATGCCTCGGGCCCGGCGCGATCGCGCGGATCCGAGGCATCCCGTCATCCGGTCAGTGGGCGACGAGCTCGGCCTCTTCGATACGGGCCCGCGTGACGCGCTTGCGGAAGACCCAGTACGTCCAGCCCTGGTAGAGCAGCACGAGGGGCAGGAAGATCACGGCTGCCCAGGTCATGATCGTCAGCGTGTAGTCGGTCGACGACGCGTTCTCGATCGTCAGGTTCCACGCGGGGTCGGTCGACGACGGCATCACGTTCGGGAAGAGCGAGAGCCAGAGGGTCAGCACGGCGAACATCACGGTGCCGGCGCCTCCCGCGAAGGCCCACCCCTCGCGACCCCGGGCATTGGCGAGGATGGCTCCGATCAGCATGACGGCGGCCAGGGCGGCCGTCACGAACACGAGCGGCAGCAGCGGCGCCTGCGCCTGCATCGACGACAGCACGGTCCAGGCGAGGAAGACGGCCGCGGCGACCAGGGTCAGCAGTCCCGACTTCGTCGCGAGGCGACGGGCCTGCGCGCGCACGTCCCCGTCGGTCTTGAGGGCGACGAAGTAGACCCCGTGGGTGAAGAACAGCAGCAGCGTGACGACGCCGCCGAGCAGGCCGTAGGGGTTCAGCAGCGTGAACAGGGTGCCGGTGAACTCCTTGTCTGCGTCGATCGGAACGCCCTGCACGATGTTGGCGACCGCGACGCCCCAGAGGAAGGCGGGGAGTGCCGAGCCCACCACGATCATGAGATCGAAGCGCTTGCGCCAGGTGGCGTCATCGCGCTGGTGGCGGTACTCGAACGAGACCCCGCGCAGGATCAGGGCGATGAGGATCAGGAGCAGCGGCAGGTAGAACCCGCTGAACAGGGTCGCGTACCACTCCGGGAACGCTGCGAACAGGCACGCGCCCGCCACGATCACCCAGGTCTCGTTGAGGTCCCAGACCGGGCCGATGGTGTTGATGATCTGGCGCCGCGAGACGTTGTCCTTCCCGAGGAAGGGCAGCGACATCCCGACACCGAAGTCGAACCCGTCGAGGACGAAGTAGCCCACGAAGAGCACTCCGACGATGAAGAACCAGACGTATGCGAGATCCATGTCGTGCTCCTCAGTAGACGGTGGTCTGGGTGTGGGACGCCGAGGGGTTTTCGGCTTCGGGCGAGCCCGGCTCGGGCAGCGGGTCGGGGCCCTTCTGCGCGGCCTTGCGGATGAGGCCGAACTCGACGACGGCGAGCGAGGCGTACACCGCGGTGAACGCGATCAGCGAGATGAGGACCGTCCAACCGGGCACGTTCGGTGAGACGCCGTCCTCGGTCAGCATGAGGCTGAAGACGATCCAGGGCTGGCGGCCCATCTCGGTGAAGACCCAGCCGACGAGGCTGCCGAGAAGGGGGAGGGGAGCGGACCAGATGGCGACCTTCCACATCCACCGGGCGACGGGGCGCTGAGCCTTCTTGCGCGTGACCCAGAGGCCGGCGACCGAGATGAGGGTAGCGATGCCCCCGAGGCCGATCATCCAGCGGAACGACCAGTAGGTGACCCACACGATGGGGCGGTAGTCGACGCCCGCCCCGAAGGTCTCGGTGTACTGCGCCTGCAGGTCATTGAGGCCTTCGACGCACCCGTCGAAGCTATGGGTCGACAGGAACGACAGCAGGTACGGCACGCGCAGCGACCAGACCTCTTCGGTGCCGTCGGGGGTTCCGATGGAGAAGATCGAGAAGGACGCGTCAGCCCCGCAGGCACTGTTGAACATGGCTTCGGCCGCGGCCATCTTCATGGGCTGCGTCGCCACCATCACGAGGCTCAGCTGATCTCCCGAGAGTGCGACCCCGACGAACGAGACGATCATGCCCCACATGCCGAAGCGGAGGGCGGGACGCATCGTCTCGACGTGCTGCGCGCGCGAGAGGTGCCAGGCGGCGACCGCGATGACCACGGCAGCGGCGAACATCCAGGCGGCGAAGATCGTGTGCGGGAAAGCGGCCAGCACGATCGGGTTGGTCAGGACCGCGCCGAAGTCGATCAGTTCGGCCCGGCCGCCGTCGGCGGCGATCTGGTATCCGACCGGGTTCTGCATGAACGCGTTGGCGGCGAGGATGAAGTAGGCCGACAGGGTCGACCCGAGCACGACCATCCAGATCGAGAACAAGTGCAGCGCCTTGGGCAGCTTGTCCCAGCCGAAGATCCACAAGCCGATGAAGGTCGCCTCGAAGAAGAAGGCGAGGAGACCCTCGAAGGCCAGCGGTGCGCCGAAGATGTCGCCGACGAAACGGGAGTAGGCCGACCAGTTCATGCCGAACTGGAACTCCTGGACGATGCCGGTCACGACGCCCATGGCGAAGTTGATGAGGAAGATCTTGCCGAACAGGCGGGTCAGGTGCAGCCACTTCACGTTGCCGGTGCGGTGCCACACCGTCTGGAAGATCGCCACCACGAGAGCCATCCCGAGGGTCAGCGGCACGAAGAGGTAGTGGTACAGCGTCGTCAGACCGAACTGCCAGCGTGCCAGCAGGAGCGGATCGAGGAAGTCCATCGGGGCGTGCCTTTCGGGAGGCGAGGGTTTCGACAGGCTGAAGGTATCGAGTGTGGTTTTCCCCGGTCTCAGGGGCGGCCGGGAATAATGCTACGCGTGGTCAGACCACTAAGCAAGGTGCTGTCAGACCACAAAACGCGGCTCCGATCGGTCGCGGCCGGCCCTCGGATGCTCCGGAGCCGCTTACGCTCGACCCATGGGGGAGCCGCTCGTCGACAGATTCGCCCGGGTTCACCGCGACCTGCGCATCTCGCTGACCGACCGCTGCTCGCTGCGCTGCACGTACTGCATGCCCGAGCAGGGCAACGAATGGCTCGCGCGGCAGAGCATCCTCACCCTGGATGAGATCGTCGAGGTCGCGACCGTCGCCGCAGCCGCGGGCATCACGACCTTCCGTCTCACCGGCGGGGAACCGCTGCTGCGCACCGACATCGTCGAGATCGTGCGGCGGCTCGCGGCCATCGCGTCGCCCGACGGCCCGATCGAGATCGCCATGACCACGAACGGCATCCGGTTGCCCGAGGTGCTGCCCGACCTCGTCGCCGCGGGGCTCGCTCGCCTGAACATCTCGCTCGACACCCTCGACCGGGAGCGGTTCCGAAACCTCACCCGTCGTGACCGCCTCGACGAGGTGCTCGACGGGGTGCGCGCGGCCCAGGCGTCCGGGCTCCGGCCGCTGAAGATCAACGCGGTCGCGATGCGCGGTGTCAACGACGACGAGCTCGCCGACCTTGTGGCCTTCGCCGTGGCGCACGACGCGCAGATGCGATTCATCGAGCAGATGCCGCTGGATGCCGGCCACACGTGGGACCGGTCGAGCATGGTCACGCGCGAGGAGATCCTCGAAGCGCTCGCGGCGCGCTGGAGCCTCGAGCCCGTCCCGGGGCGTGGCGGCGCGCCCGCGGAGCGTTGGCGGCTCGACGGCGGCCCGCACACGGTCGGCGTCATCGCATCGGTGACCGCCCCGTTCTGCGGCGCGTGCGACCGGATGCGGCTGACCGCCGACGGCCAGCTGCGCAACTGCCTCTTCTCGATCGACGAGTACGACCTGCTGCCGGTGCTGCGCTCCGAGACGCCGCCCGAGGCGCGAGCCGAGCGGATCGATCGTGTGCTCCGAAACTGCATCGCCGGCAAGAAGGCCGGTCACGCGATCGACGACCCGGGCTTCCTGCAGCCCGCCCGCGGGATGAACGCGATCGGCGGGTAGGCCGAGATCGCCGCTCAGGCGCGGGGTGGGGTCGCTTCGCGGTGGCGCGGTGAGATCAGGACCGCACCACCGGTTAGGCACGTCGCGGCGGCTGCGGCGAAGACGAGCGCCGGTCCGCCGCGGGGGAGCAGTGCGCCGATCGCTGCCGCGCCGATGGCCTGTCCGGCCATGAAGGTCACGAACAGCAGTGCTGTGCCGGCGGCCGCGTGTAGGGCATCGATCCGCGTCGTCCACCCGATGAGCGCTCCTGAAGCGGTGACGTACGCCCACCCGAACACGGCGCACGCACCGAGGGCGAGCGCCGTGTTCGTCGGGGCGGCGCCCACCGCGAGTGTCGACCCGGCGATGAGCCCCGCGCCGATCAGCCAGAGTGCCCGGGGGTGCAGGCCGGACACGAGCCGCGATGTCGCGATGACGGCGGCGCCGCCGCATCCGAGCACGATCCACGCCAGCACCGACTGCGTCTGCGACCCGCCCGCGTCGACCAAAACGGTGCGGCCGTAGTTCCAGATCGCCGACGCGCCGATTCCGAGAAGGACGGATGCCGCGATCGCCGAGCGATGCGCCGTCCACCACGCTCCCGGCGGAAGAAGGGGAGGCCGGCTCGCGCCATCGTCTCCCGGAGCGCTGTTCCGTCGGCGATCGGCGATGAGGACGGCGATCCCCGCCGCCACGGTCGCGACTGCCGCGATCAGCCAGCACAGGCGCCAGTCGGGGGTGAGGGCGAGGGCGATGAAACCTGCGATGACGAGGCCCGGGCCGGTCCCGGCGTTGACGATCGCCTGCGGCGTGCTCGACTCGCGATCGGCGAACGTACCTGCCACCAGGCGCACGAGGGCGGGCGAGGCGAGCCCAGCGCCGGCGGAGGAGATCGCCGCAGCGGGGGCGAAGGTCGCCGCATCCGTCGCCGCCGCGATCCCGACGGCACCGCCGCCCGCCGTGAGGATCGCCGCGACGACGAGGAGGCGTGGATGTCGCTCGGCGGCGAGGAAGCCGACGAGCGCGGCGAGGGCGTAGACGATCGACCCCGCCGCCGAGACGAGGCCGGCCGCGGCGGTGTCGATGCCGAGGTCGGCGCTCATCTCGGGCAGGTGGAGTCCGAAGGCGAGGCGCACGAGGCCGTAGGTCGCCGCGATCAGCGCGACTCCGGAGGCGACGAGACCCCACTGCCGAAACAAAAACGACCGTTTCACTTTACCGAGCATAGAGTGCTGGCATGGGAATGCGGCCGCGGACGCAGGAGCGGATCCTCGATGCCGCCGAGGATCTCTTCTTCACTCAGGGCATCGCCGCGACTCCGATCGACGCCGTGCTGGCCCGCGCGGGCGTGTCGGCGGCGACGCTCTACCGGGGGTACGCGAGCAAGGAGGCGCTGCTCGCGGCGGCGCTCGAGCGGCGGCAGCGGGCTTGGATCGAAACGTGGGACGCCGCCGTCGAGCGCGGCGCCGACGACGAGGAGCGGCTGCTCGCGGTGTTCGACGCGCTCGCGGCGTTCCGCGACGAGCCGCGCGGGTCGCGCTGGTGCGCCTTCCTCGGCGCGGCCGCCGAATACGCCGATCCGCCGCCGGAGGTGGCATCCGCCGTTCGCGCCGACACGGAGGGCATGCGGGCGCGGCTGACCGAGCTCGCTCGTCCGATCGCCGGGGTCGCCGCGGCCGAGCTCGCGGAGCGGCTGCTCCTCGTCGTCAGCGGCGACCTGGCGATGCGGCTGCGCGAGCGCGGTCACGACACCCAGCTGGCCCGCTCGACCGCGGCGCTGGTGATCGCGGCCGCCCGGGGCTGAGGCCGGACGAGGTCCGGGTGTCGACTCCGCCGGGCTCAGTCGTGGGCGGTCGCGGCGTGCAGCAGCTGGATGATGCACACCGACGGGTCGCACGAGGACCGCATGCCGTCGACGGCGAGGGGTCCGCCCGCCTCGGTGAGCACGCCCTGCAGCAGGCTCCGGTGAACGCTGCAGAGCACCTCGCGATGATCGGCCTGCGCCGTGGCGTGTGCGCAGGGGGTCAGGTCGACCGTCAGCGCGGAGTCGTCGATGATCGGGTCGAAGCCTTCGTCCTCGAGCTCCTCGACGAGGGCGTCGAGCTGGTGCAGTGCGCGGGTCTCGAGCACGTCGGGGACGTCGACGGTGAGGACGCGGCGCATGAGGTCGCCGCGCTGCGCGGCATCCCGCACCTTGCGGCGCTGGATGGCGCTGCGGGTCGCGTCTCCGTCGGCGGCGCTGTAGAGCACGCGGGGGCGTCCGCGGGTGGTGCGGTGCTCCTTCTCGGCGACGATGAAGCCGTCGGAGATCAGTCGGGCCAGGTGCTCGCGGATGGTGTTCGGGTGCAGGTCGGTGGCCTCTTGCAGTTCGAGGATCGTCCGGCGGGGCTGCTCCTGGATGAGGTGCAGGATCTCCACGCGGGAGTAGCTCGAGATGGCGCTGTATCCGACGGTCGCGGTGCTCATAGGACTCATTAAACACGGAAAACCGTCTGTGGTCTTACCACACCGTGAATTTTGTGGGTTTGCTGGCGCGTCCTAGGTGTGTGTGGCGCAAACCTCGGAGAAAACGACGAACCTCGGAGCCTGCCTGCGCGGGGCTCCGAGGTTCGCGTGGTTGTCCGATTTGCGGATGCCGCGGCTCAGGCCTCCGGGGTCCAGGTCGACACGCGGGTGAGCTCGGCGATCTCGTCGGCCGTGAGCTCGACGCGCCCGCCGTCGAGCAGGCCCTGCACCTGCTCGAGGCGCGAGGCGCTCGCGATCGGCGCGACCACGGTCGGCTGCGAACGCAGCCACGCGAGCGCGGCCGAGGCGATCGAGACGTCGTGTGCGGCGCCGACGCGCTCGAGGGTGTCGATGATCTGCAGGCCCTGCGGCGTCGCGTACACGGCGGCGCCCTCGGCGCGCGGGGTGTTGTGGGCCGAGGCATCCGTCGACCGGTACTTGCCGGTCAGGAAGCCCTTCGCGAGGGCGAAGTAGGGGATGAGGCTGAGGTTCTCGCGCTCGGCGATCGGCACGATGGTCTCTTCGACCTCGTTGCGGTGCACGAGGTTGTAGTGCGGCTGGATGGCGACGGGGCGGGCGACGCCGGTCTCGTCGGCGATGCGCAGCCACTCCTCGATGCGCTCCGCGGTGTAGTTCGACACGGCGATGTGGCGAACCAGGCCGTCGGCGATGAGCTGGCCGAACGCGCCGACCGTCTCTTCGAGAGGGGTCTCCTCGTCGTCGAAGTGTGCGTAGTAGAGGTCGATCGCGTCGACGCCCAGGCGCTTCAGCGAAGCCTCGGCGGCGGCGCGGACGTTCGAGGCGGAGAGCCCGCGGAAGTCCGGATGCTGGCTGACCTTCGTCGCCACGACGACCTCGGGGCGGCTGCGTGCTGCGAGCCATTCGCCGATGATCGTCTCGCTCTCGCCCCCGCTGTGGCCGGGCGCCCAGGCGCTGTAGGAATCGGCGGTGTCGATGAAGTTGCCGCCGCCTTCGACGAACGCGTCGAGGATCGCGAACGACGCGTCGCGGTCGGCGGTCCAGCCGAAGACGTTGCCGCCGAGGGCGAGGGGGAAGACGGAGAGGTCGCTGTTTCCGATCGTGCTCATGGTGGGTTCAAGCGGTGGGGTCGGGCTGATATTCCGGCCCGGTGACGAGACGAAGCGCCAACTCCTCAGAATCCGACGTGAGGCGGTGTCTCGGGCCCCGTGAGGGGCGTTGAGGCTCGGATCTGAGGAGTTGGCGCGGTGCCTGTGTGCAGCTGTGTCAGCGCGTACGAGTCGAGCCGCGGCGCGAGACGGCGACGTAGATGCCGAGCACGATGATGGCACCGATGATCGAGCCGATGATGCCGGACGGCTGCAGGAAGCCGCCCTCGGGGCTGTGGTTGAAGATGAGGAATCCGAGGAATCCGCCGACGAACGAGCCGACGATGCCGAGCACGATGGTCATCAGGATGCCGATGTTCTGCTTGCCGGGGATGACGGCGCGCGCGATGAAGCCGGCGATCAGTCCGACGAGGATGAGGCCGAGGATCGTCCAGAGCATGGTGCTTCTTCTTTCTGTGCAGGAACAGGCGCCGGTCGGGCACCCGGGGCGGACGACAGGTTATGACTGCGCGGTCGGGATCACCGCGGCTCTTTCGCCCACTCCCGCCGTGGTTGTACTCTTGCGGGCCCGTGCGAGCCGCGAGCACGCACCCTCGTCGCGAGAACGCACCCGCGACGGTGTGCTTTCGGCGCGATGGTGCGTTCTCGCACGGGATCCGTCAGGCGAGTGCGTCCCGGAGCGCGGCGAGCCACGACGGGAACGCATCGAGGTGCGCGTCGTGGCTGCCGTCGGGGAGCGGCAGGATGCGGGTGCCCGGGCGCCGCGCGGCGAGCTCGGCCTGCTGCTCGGGGGAGAACATGCCGCGATGGGCGAACACCGCCGTCGTCGGCACCGCGAGGTCCTCCCACTCCGCCCACCGTGGTTCGTGCACCGCGGCGATCACGGCCTGCATGACGTCGGCGTCGAAGCGGGGCCGCAACCCCGAGGGCGTCTGCTCAAGGTCCGCGACCCAGGCCTCGGTGAGCGGCGAGTCACCGAGGAAGGCCCGCGCGGCGGCCGCATCGGCGAACGGGATCGGCCACGAGGCGAAGAAGGCGCCGAGGTCGGCGGCATCCTGTGGATCGGTGCTCACGGCCGGATGCCCCTCCAGCAGGATCAGCCGACTGACCAGGTCGGGATGCCGGCTCGCGGTGAGCAACGCGGTGTGCGCGCCCATCGACTGCCCGACCAGTGCCACTCGCTCACCCGGCGCGAAGCGCTCGAGCACGGCGACGACATCCGCAACGAAGGCGTCGCGGGAGAGGTCGTCGGGTCGCCGCGTGCTGCGGCCGTGACCGCGCTGGTCGAGCAGGAGCACCCGGTGCCCGTCGGTGAGCGCATCCGCCGTGGGCATGAGCTCGCGCGAGCTGCCTGCCAGCCCGTGCAGCAGCAGGACCGCAGGGCCGGTCCCTCCGGTCTCGGTCACCGCGAGCGAGACGCCGCCGCGGTGGATGATCGTGGGGCGGCGTTGCGTCATCCGTCCATTGTCCGGGTGCGGCGCCCTGCACATCACCGAGAACGCACCGTCGCCGCGAGAACATACCCCGCACGGTGCGTTCTCGGCGCGATGGTGCGTACTCGGCGCGAGCTAAGACCAGCGCAGGGGCGTGACCTCGCCGGTCTCCCAGTCGCGGCGGAGGATGCTGTACGCCACCGACCCCAGCGGCTCGGAACCCTCGACGGGCCACCCCTCGCGGTAGTAGGCCTCCTGCACCCAGCCGCACGCATCGAAGATCCGGCGCATCGCACGGTTGTCTTCGCGGGTCTGCCCCTCGAAGCGGTCGACCTCGGGCATGGTCGTGAAAACGTGGTCTGCCGCCGTCGCCAGCACGTCTTTCGCGAGGCCGCGGCCCCGCCACACCGACGCCAGCCGGAGATCGAACAGCGGTGCGCCGTCGCTGATCTCCTCGAGGCGGAAGAATCCGATGCGGCCGTGTTCGACATGGTCGATCCAGAACGAGTCGTTGTCGTCGTCGCGGAACCGCCCCGCGGCGATGCCCTCCTCGACCTGAGCGCGCGTCGGTCGGATTCCGACGTGGAACGGGAACACCTCGCCGGTCATGAACGCGATCAGTTCCTCGCGGTCGGCTCCCGCCGGGTCGATACGGACGAGTTCGATGGTGTCCACCCGAGGGGCGGTCCGGGAAGTCGCGAGGCTGTGTGTCTCTTCATCGTGCACCCCATCCACGCTAGTCGGACGGGGCGCGAGCGCCTGCAGTCAGAGGGCGTGGTGTTCCGCTCGCAGAAGCCAGTCGCGAACGAGCGGGGCGACAGCGTCCGGGTGCTCGAGATGGACGTTGTGTCCCGCCCCGTCGACGACGACGAAGGTGCCGCGGACGTAATGGCCGGCGGTACCGAGCCCGTCCTCGAAACCGACGACGTGGTCTTGACGCCCGAAGACGTGCAGGCTCGGCGCCGTGAACGGGAGGTCGGTGCGTTCGGGAGCGTATCCAGCCGAGTACGACGAGCTGATCCGTTCGAGGACCTCCGCGTCGGCTCCCCGGATGCCGGGCAGCACGAACCTCTCGAACGCGGTCAGCGCTTCGGCGGTCTGCAGCACCGCCATCTCCGCGAAGTCGTCCCGAAACGAACCCGCTCGGGAGAGCACGGACGCGTTCGCCATGACGATCTCGCGCGGAGGCAGTCGCCTCTTGTCATGGTCGAGCTCGAACACGCCGGCGAGGGTCGCCAGCCCGCGGCACTGAGGCCGAAGCGCATGCGCCACGTGACGGGCGACCATCGCGCCGAACGAGTTGCCGACGATGGCGAAGGGCCCGCCCGCGGCGATGGTTTCAACCTCGTCGCGGACAGCGTCGGCGACCTCCCGAGGCGTGCTGACACCCTGATCGGTCGCGCCCTCCGCCCAGGGCAGGTCGAGATAGATGCGCCGCCATGGGCGATCGGCTACCCAGTCCTCCAAGGGAAGCAAGATGCGGTGATCGACTCCGAACCCGTGCACCGCGATGAGCGGGACGCCCGAGCCGTGTTCCGCCGCGATCATCGCGGCTGCAGAGCGCCCGACTTCCAGCCGAGGGCGGGAGCGACGTACTTCGCGAACGACTCGACGATGCGCAGGTTGAACTCGACGCCCAGCTGCGAGGGGATCGTCAGCATGAGGGTGTCGGCGCTCATGACCGCGGCATCCTGCATCAACTGCTCGACGAGCACGTCGGGCGCCGCGGCGTAGGTCTTGCCGAAGGTCGAGCGCATGCCGTCGATGTAGCCGATGCCGTCCTGGTCGTTGCTGCCGCCGAAGTACAGCTCGTCTTCGGCGGTCGTGATCGGGAAGACCGATCGGCTGACCGACGTGCGGGGCTCACCGGGATGCCCGGCTTCGCGCCACGCGGCGCGGAACGCGTCGAGCTGTCGGGCCTGGAGGATGTCGAACGGCGTGCCGTCGGCCTCGGTGAGGAGTGTCGACGACATCAGGTTCACGCCCATGCGGCCGGCCCACTCCGCGGTCTCGGTCGTTCCGGCGCCCCACCAGATGCGCGAGCGCAGGCCGGGGGAGTGCGGCTCGATCCGCTGCTTGCCGTTCCCGCCTCCGAACGGGCTATTCGGGTCGCGCTCGGCGAGCCCCTCGCCCTCGATGGCGCGGAGGAAGGTGTCGAAGTGATCGCGAGCGATGTCGGCGCCGCGGGGATCCTGCGAGCCGGTGTACCCGAACGCCTCGTACCCGCGGACGACGGTCTCGGGTGACCCGCGGCTGACGCCGAGGGCGAGCCGTCCGTCGGAGATGAGGTCGACCGCCGCCGCCTCCTCGGCGAGATACAGCGGGTTCTCGTATCGCATGTCGATGACGCCGGTGCCGATCTCGATGTTCTTCGTCGTCGCGGCGATCGCGGCCAGCAGCGGCATCGGCGACGCCTGCTGCCGTGCGAAGTGGTGCACGCGGAAGTAGGCGCCCACGGCGCCGAGGTCGTCCATTCCCTGCGCGAGGTCGATCGCCTGACGCAGCGAGGCACCGGCGGTGAGCTCGCGACCGCCGCCGAGGGGACCGTAGTGACCGAACGAAAGAGTGCCGAAACGCTGCATGTCAAGCCGCAACGCCCGCGGCCCCGTTCGCATTCCCTCGTGCATAGGCTGGGCGAAACCGACCCCGGGAGGTGTCATGGTCCAGGTCCGCGTTCTCGGGGTCGCGCTCGATCCCGCTCAACAGCACGTCATCCTGCTCAAGCCCGTCGATGCCCTGTCGGATCGGGTGCTGCCGGTCTGGATCGGTTCGCAGGAGGCGACATCGATCCTCGTCGCTGTCGAAGGGGTCTCGCCGCCGCGGCCGCTCGCGCACGACCTCATGATCCGCCTGCTCGACGCGACCGATGCGACCGTCGACCGGGTCGAGGTCACCCGCATCGACGACGGCACGTTCTATGCGGAGGTGACGGTCACGGCCCTCACCGGATCGCGGGTCGTCGATGCCCGTCCCTCCGACGCGATCGCACTCGCCTCGCGCGCCGGGGCGCCGATCTTCGTCGCCGATGACGTGCTCGCCGAGGCGGGCATCCCCGACACCGTGAGCGAAGCGCCGGAGGGAGCCGAGACTCCCGAGGCGGCCGAGCAGCGCGTCGCGGAGTTCCGCGAGTTCCTCGACGACATCGACCCCGACGACTTCCGCGGCTGACGCGCCGGCCGACGGGGCCGCCGCAGCCGCATCCGATCCACATCCCCCGACGAAAGGAACACCCATGTCCCGCATCCTGATCATCGGAGGCCACGGCAAGGTCGCGCTGCGCCTGGAGCCGATCCTCGCCGAGCGCGGCGACACCGTCACGGCCGTCATCCGCAACCGCGACCACGAGGCGGATGTCGCCGCGACCGGCGCCACGCCGCTCGTCGCCGACGTCGAGTCGTTCGACGTCGAGCAGCTGACGAACCTGCTCAGCGGCAACGACGCGGTCGTCTGGGCCGCGGGAGCCGGGGGAGGGGATGCCGCCCGCACCTGGGCGGTCGACCGCGACGCGGCCATCCGCTCGATCGACGCCGCCGCGGCGGCCGGCATCCGCCGCTACGTCATGGTGTCGTACTTCGGCGCGGGGCCGGATCACGGCGTGCCCGAGGACGACTCCTTCTACGCCTACGCCGAGGCGAAGGCGGAGGCCGACGCCCACCTGCGCGAGAGCGGACTGGACTGGACGATCGTCGCGCCGAGCGCTCTGACGCTCGACGAGCCGACCGGCAGCATCACCGTCGGTGGTTCGGGCAAGGAGTCCGTTCCGCGTGGCGATGTGGCGGCGGTCATCGCCGCCGTCCTGTCCGAGCCCGCGACGGTCGGGCGGATGATCGAGTTCACGGGCGGCGACACCCCGATCGAGGCGGCGCTCACAGCCGACTGACCGTCTTTGTTAGGGTTGCCTTGCCTCATCGCGCTCGCCGCGAGATCGACCCGAGGAAAGGCCCCACATGCTGTCTCGTCCTGTTCGGCGCGCCCTGAGCGCCGTCGCCATCTCGGCCGCCGCGGCCCTCGTCGTCGCCGGATGCGCGGCGCAGCCCTCCGCGGCCGACACCTCTTCGGAGGCCAGCGTCGCCCCTCGCGCCGTCGAGCATGCCCGCGGCGTCACCGAGGTCCCCGAGCAGCCCCAGCGCGTCGTGACCCTCGAGCCCCTCGAACTCGACACCGCGGTCTCCGTCGGCATCACGCCGGTGGGGGCCGCGGTCGCGAGCAACGTCGCGGGAATCCCGGCGTACCTCGAGGTCGACGGAGTCGAACCGGTCGGCACGGTGCCCGAGCCCGACCTCGAGGCGATCGCCGCGCTCAAGCCCGACCTCATCCTCGGAACCGAGGCGCGCCACTCGAAGCTGTACGACCAGCTGTCGGCGATCGCTCCGACGGTCTTCATCGCGACACAGGCCGATCCGTGGCGTGACAACGCCGAGCTGATCGGCCAGGCGCTCGGACGCGAGGACGAGGTCGCCGCGCAGATCGCGGCCGTCGACGACCGCTGCACCGAGATCGGGGCTGCGCACGACCTCGCAGGCAAGACGGCACAGGTCATCCGGCCGCGCGACGAGACGACCCTCAGTCTGTACGGACCCGTGTCGTTCGCGGGCAGCCTGCTCGAGTGCGTCGGCTACGCGACGCCCGAGCACGACTGGGCCGACGGCCTGCAGGCCGACATCTCGCCCGAGAACATCCTCGACGCCCGCGCCGACGCGGTGTTCGTCACGGCATCCGACACGACCGACGCGTCGGCGATCCCGGCGGCGATCACCCAGAACGCGGATGCCTTCCCGTCGGTGACCCTCGTCGACACGAGCACCTGGGTGGCCGGCGTCGGCCCCCGCGGCGCTCAGAGCGTGCTGACCGACATCGAGCGCTTCCTCGACGGGCGGTGACCTCGAGAGCCGGACGCGCCGCGGCGGGCGCCGCGATCGCCCTGGCCCTGGTGCTCGTCGTCGCGGCGTCCCTCGCCGTCGGGGCGAATCCGCTGTCGCCGGGCACCGTCGCCGCGGTGCTGCGGGGCGAGGGCTCACCCGAGGCGACGTTCGTCGTGGCCGAGCTCCGGATCCCGCGGACGGTCGTGGGACTTCTCGCGGGCGTGGCGCTCGGAGTCGCCGGTGCGCTGATGCAGGCCTTCACGCGTAATCCGCTCGCCGATCCCGGCATCCTCGGCGTCAACGCCGGTGCGGCCCTCGCCGTGGCGCTCGGGATGGCGGTGCTCGGCGTGCGCGCGGCGTCGGGGACGGTGTGGTTCGCGTTCATCGGAGCGCTCGCCGTCACCGTCGCCGTCTATGTCATCGGTTCGGGCGGACGCGGAGCCGCGGGCCCGATCCGGCTCACGCTCGCGGGCGTCGCCCTCGGCGCGGTGCTGTCGGGCATCACGACGGGCATCGTGCTGAGCGACCCCGATGCGTTCGACGCGATGCGCAGCTGGAACGCCGGGTCGCTGCTGGGTCGCGGCTGGGACACGATCGTGGCGGTCGCTCCCTTCATCGCCGTCGGGCTCGTGCTCGCCCTCGTTCTCGGCGCGGGACTCAACGCCGTCGCGCTGGGCGACGACGTGGCTCGCGCGCAGGGTGCGAACCTCGCCGGTATCCGGATCGGCGTGATCATCGCGGTGACCCTGCTGGCAGGCGCGGCGACAGCACTCGCGGGACCGATCTCGTTCGTCGGGCTCATGGTGCCGCACATCGCCCGCTGGCTGTTCGGTGCCGATCATCGGGTGATCCTCGCCGTCAGCGCACTGCTGGCACCCGTCGTCGTGCTGGCGGCGGATGTCGTGGGGCGCGTGCTCATCGCGCCCGCGGAACTGCCGGTCGGCATCGTCACGGCGTTCGTCGGGGCTCCCATCCTCATCGCGCTCGCGCGCCGACGCCGGGCGAGCGCCCTGTGAGCGGCGGGCCGCGGATGCTGAGCCCGCGAGTCGGCGGCCTGCACGTGGTGCTGCGCCTGCGCAGCGTGGTCGTCGGGATCGCTGCCCTCGTCGTCGCGGCGGTGCTGCTGGTCGTCGCCCTCGGCGCCGGCACCTTCCCCGTCGCGCCGGGCGATGTCGTCGCGGCGCTGGCGGGCGCGAGTGACGATGCGCTCGTGCAGACCGTGGTCCGCGAATGGCGGCTGCCACGGGCACTGGCGGCGCTCGGGGTGGGGGCGATCCTCGGGATCGCCGGGGCGCTGTTCCAGACCGTCACGCGCAATCCGCTGGCGAGTCCCGACATCCTGGGGCTTTCCAGCGGTGCCTTCACGGGCATGCTCGCCGCGCTGGTCCTGGTGTCGTCGAGCTGGCCGGTGCTCGTGGGCGGCTCGTTGATCGGTGCCCTCGCCACCGCCGTGGCGATCTGGGCGCTCGCCTGGCGCGGCGGCCTGCAGGGGTTCCGCCTCATCGTCGTCGGCATCGGCGTCTCGGCGATGCTCGCGTCGCTCAACACCTGGATGCTGCTGCAGATCGAGCTCGAGACGGCGATGTTCGCCTCCGCCTGGGGCGCAGGCAGTCTCAACGGCGTCACGGCTCCGGCGGTGGCCGGCGCACTGGCGTGCGCAGCGCCGTTCGTCGTCGCATCCTTCGCGCTCGTGCCGCGGCTGCGTCAGCTCGAGCTCGGCGACGACCTCGCGGCGGCGACAGGCGCCCGGCCGCATCTCGTCCGCACGCTCGCCCTGCTGGTCGGGGTCGTGCTGGTCGCGGCGGCGACGACCGTCGGCGGTCCGATCGCCTTCGTCGCTCTGGCGGCGCCGCAGGTGGCGCGCCTCATCGCGCGCACGCCCCACCTGTCGCTCGGACTCTCGGCCCTCATGGGGGCCGTGCTGCTGATCGCCTCCGACCTCATCGCGCAGCATCTGCTGCCCGCACCGCTTCCCGTCGGCGTCGTCACCGTCTCGCTCGGCGGCGCCTACCTCGTCCTCATGATCGTGCTGGAGGTCCGCCGCCGTGCCTGACCCGTTCCCCCCGGCGACATCGCTCGCCGCCGAGTCCGTGACCCTCGCCTACGACGGTGCGGATATCGTCCGCGATCTGTCGGTGCGGATCGAGCCCGGGTCGTTCACCGTCATCATCGGTCCCAATGCCTGCGGCAAGTCCACGCTTCTGCGCGGCCTGTCGCGTCTGCTCGCCCCTCGCGCGGGGAGCATCGTGCTCGACGGCCGCGCGATCACGGAGATGCCCGCGAAGGAGGTCGCTCGGCGGCTGGGCCTGCTGCCGCAGTCGGCGATCGCCCCGGAGGGCATCACGGTGCGCGAGCTGGTCGGACGCGGGCGCTACCCGTACCAGACCGTGTTCCGGCAGTGGTCCGCCGCCGACGACGTGGCCGTCGACGAGGCGCTGGCGGCGACCGGCACGACGCAGCTCGCCTCGCGCCCCGTCGAGGCATTGTCGGGGGGCCAGCGGCAGCGGGTGTGGGTCGCGATGGTCCTGGCACAGCAGACCGACCTGCTGCTGCTCGACGAGCCGACGACGTTCCTCGACGTGGCCCACCAGGTCGAGCTGATGGAGCTGTTCGCCGAGCTGAACGAGCGGGGCCGGACGATCGTCGCGGTGCTCCACGATCTGAACCATGCCGCCCGGTATGCGAGCCGCATCGTCGCGATGCGCGACGGGCGCATCCTCGCGGAGGGACCACCGGCGGAGGTGATCACGAGCCAGCGGGTGGAGGAGGTCTTCGGCCTCGCGAACATCGTCGTCGACGATCCGGTCACGGGCGGTCCGCTCGTCGTGCCGCTCCGCGCACGTCGGCCCGGGGCTGTGACGGGGGAGGAGACGCCGTGAGCGGCGAGCGTCTCTGGGCCTACAGTGCCTTCGTCGTCGAGGTCGCCGCCGTGGCCCGGCTCAGCCCCGGCTTCATCCGCATCACCCTTCGCGGCGAGGCACTGGCGAACTTCGCACCGTGGGGCCTCGACCAGCGCATCAAGATCGTGTTGCCGATGTCGGGGCGCCCGCACCCGGGCCTCGCCGAGTTCGGCCTGCTCGACGAGCCGACCCCGCACCCCTCCGACTGGTATGCGCGGTGGAAGGCGCTCGACGAGGACGACCGCAACGTGCTGCGCACCTATACGCCGTCGGCGATCCGCGTCGCCCAGCGGGAGATCGACGTCGACTTCTTCCTGCACGAGCCCATCGGGCCCGCCTCGGCATGGGCCCTGGCCGCCCGACCCGGCGACCCCCTCGTCATCACGGGACCCGACGTGCGGATGGGGTGGACGGGATACGGCATCCACTGGACGCCCGGCGAGGCGAGCCGGTTCCTCCTCGTGGGCGACGAGACGGCCTTCCCCGCCCTGCGGAACATCGTCGACTCGCTGCCCGAGGAGACGCAGCCGCACGTGATCGCGGGCGTGGCGGACGCCGCCGACGACCTCGTCACCGACGCGCTCGCCGATCGCGCGCTCGTGACGCGTGTCGAGCACCGCGCCGGCGACGACGGCCTCGCCCTCGCTGTGCGGTCGTGGGCCGAAACACACGGCGCCACCGCGGCCGCCGATCCGGGGTTCGCGGTGTGGCTCGCCGGCGAATCGGGCGTCGTCACCGGCATCCGTCGCTTCCTCACCACCGAGGTCGGCATCCCGAGGGAGCGCATCTCGTTCCTCGGGTACTGGCGGCACGGCGGTCCGCTCGTCGGCTGACGCCCTCGATACGCTGACGGGATGACCCCGCGCGACCTTCCCGGCGGCGCCGTGCTGCGCGCCGCCCGCCCCGGTGACGAGACCGGCATCCTGGCCTGCATCCACGCCCTCGCCGTCTACGAGCGTGAGCCGGATGCCGTCGAGAACACCGCCGAGATGCTGACCGAGACGCTGTTCGGGACAGAGCCTCGCGCCTTCTGCCACGTGGTCGAGCGCGAGGGCGACATCGTGGGGATCGCGATCTGGTTCCTCACCTATTCGACCTGGACGGGGCGCCACGGCATCTGGCTCGAAGACCTCTTCGTCGACGAATCGCAGCGGGGCAGCGGCTACGGCAAGGCGCTGATCGCGTCGCTCGCCGAAGTCTGCGTCGAGCGCGGATACTCGCGGCTCGAGTGGACCGTCCTCGACTGGAACGCCCCCTCTATCGCGTTCTACCGCTCGATCGGTGCCGAGCCGATGTCGGAGTGGACGACGCAGCGCCTCACCGGCGATGCGCTGCACGCGCTCGCGGGCTGAGTACCTCCTTGCCCCTCGGGGCGCCCCGCGTCAATCCCGACGACGCAGTCGGAGCACGCTCGTAGGGTGGAGGCATGGCAGATCAGATCCACGTTCCGAACGTGTCCCTCAACTCCGGCTTCGAGATCCCGCAGCTCGGCTACGGCGTCTTCAAGGTCGACCCGGCCGAGACCGAGCGTCTCGTCTCCGAGGCCTTCGAGGCGGGCTACCGCCACATCGACACCGCTGCGATCTACGGCAACGAGGAGGGCGTCGGCCGGGCCATCGCGGCCAGCGGCATCCCGCGTGACGAGCTGTTCATCACCACGAAGCTCTGGAACGACCGTCAGGGCGGGGACGAGCCCCGCAAGGCCCTCTCGGAGAGCCTCGAGAAGCTCGGACTCGATCACGTCGACCTGTACCTCGTGCACTGGCCGGCTCCCGCCAACGGCAACTACGTCAATGCGTGGCAGAAGCTCATCGAGCTGCGCGACGCGGGCCACACCCGCTCGATCGGCGTCTCGAACCACCTCGTCGAGCACCTCGAGAAGATCCACGCCGAGACCGGCGTGCTCCCCGCTGTGAACCAGATCGAGCTGCACCCGGCCTACCAGCAGAAGGAGGTCGTCGACTGGGCGACCGACAAGGGCGTGCGCATCGAGTCGTGGGGTCCCCTCGGCCAGGGCAAGTACGATCTCTTCGGCGCCGAGCCGGTCGCCGAGGCGGCTGCCGCGCACGGGAAGAGCCCCGCTCAGGTCGTGCTTCGCTGGCACCTGCAGCGTGGCTTCATCGTCTTCCCCAAGACGGTCAGCCGCGAGCGCATGGTCGAGAACGCGTCGCTGTTCGACTTCGAGCTCACGACGGCTCAGGTCGACGCGATCTCGGCCCTCGACCCGGGCGACGGGTCGGGCCGTGTGAGCGCGCACCCCTCCGAGGTGAACTGACCTCGGCCCCGATCGGGGTTCGGCTTCGGGCGCAGTTCTCAGCATCCCGCGCAGATCGTTCTGTGGCGGATGCCGGGGACTGCGCCCGATCCGCGCCCGGCCGCGGGTTTCGTAGGCTGGAGGCGTGGCATCCGTTCTCAACGTCTCGGCGTACCTGTTCACGCACATCGCCGACCCCGCCGAGTTGCGTGACGTGCTGCGCGAGCGTGCCCTGGGAGCGGGACTCAAGGGCACGATCCTGCTGGCCGAGGAGGGCATCAACCTCTTCCTCGCCGGTGCCGAGACCGCTGTTCGGGGCTTCCTCGACGACCTGCGCGCCGACGAGCGCTTCGCGGCGCTGACGGCGAAGGAGAGCTGGTCGGGCGACCAGCCGTTCGGCCGGATGCTGGTGAAGGTGAAACGCGAGATCATCCGCATGGACCGTCCCGCCATCCGGCCCGCCGCCGAGCGCGCGCCCAGCGTGTCGCCCGATGACCTGCGGCGCTGGCTCGACCAGGGCCACGACGACGCCGGGCGCGAGGTCGTTCTTCTCGACACCCGGAACGCCTTCGAGGTCGACTACGGCACGTTCGCGGGAGCCGTCGACTGGCGGATCGAGCGCTTCACGCAGTTCCCGGATGCCGCGTCCGCGCACCGCGATCAGCTCGAGGGCAAAACGGTCGTCAGCTTCTGCACGGGCGGCATCCGCTGCGAGAAGGCCGCGATCGTCCTGCGCGAGGAGGGGGTCGACGCCTACCAGCTCGAAGGCGGGATCCTCGGCTACTTCGAGCACGAGGGCGGCGCGCACTGGAACGGCGAGTGCTTCGTCTTCGATGAGCGCGAGGCCCTCGCCCCCGACCTGTCGGCGCGGCGCTGACCGTGGCGCGGATCGTCGTCCTCACCGGGGCCGGCATCTCCGCCGAGTCGGGCATCCGCACGTTCCGCGCCGTCGACGGGCTCTGGGAGGACCACCGCATCGAGGATGTCGCGACTCCCGAGGGCTATGCGGCCGACCCGGCTCTCGTCCACGCGTTCTACGACGAGCGTCGTCGCGCGGTGGCCGCCGCGGAGCCCAACGCGGCGCATCTCGCCCTCGCCGGCCTCGAAGCACGGCGGCCGGGCGATGTGCTCATCGTCACGCAGAACATCGACGACCTGCACGAGCGGGCCGGGTCGACGCGCGTCAGCCACATCCACGGCGAGCTCGGGTCGGCGCTCTGCGAGGCGTGCGGAGAGCGGATGCCGTGGCACGGCGACCTCGCCGGAGGGCCGCGCTGTCCCTCATGCGGGGCCCGGGCGCTCCGCCCCGACGTGGTCTGGTTCGGCGAGGCGGTGTACGGGCTCGACGACATCTTCGACGCGGTGGCGCTGTGCGAGCAGTTCTGGGTGATCGGCACGTCGGGGGCGGTCACGCCCGCGGCATCCCTCGTCGCGGTTGCGGCGGAAGCCGGGGCTCGCACCGCTCTGCTGAACCTCGATGCCCATGACGACCTGCGCCTGTTCGACGACGTCGTGCTCGGGCCGGCGACGGTGACCGTTCCCGAGTGGGTCGCCCGCTTCTGACGGAGGTCGCGGGCGCGTCGGAGGTCGGCGGTAGCGTCGTGGCATGGAACCGCACCGGCTCACCCGTGAGCAAGCCCGTCGCATCATCGTGCGGGCGCAGCTGCTCGAGGCCGACCGGCCCGGCGACGTCGTCGAGGTGGCCGAGCAGATCGGGGCGATCAAGATCGATCCGACGGCCGTCATCGCGCCCAGCGAGCAGGCGATCCCGTGGACGAGGATCGGCTGGGGCTACGAGCCCGGGCAGCTGACGAAAGCCGTCGAAGACGACCGGCAGCTCTTCGAGTACGCCGGCTCGTTCCACCCCGCGAGCATGCTTCCGGCGATGCGGGTGCGGATGCGGATGCGTCCCGTGCGCGAGAGCACCGCGGCGTGGCTCGAGGCCAACAGCGCTTTCCGGGCCGACGTGCTGGCGCGCCTGCGCGCTGACGGACCGCTGCTGGCTGCCGACATCCCCGACACGGCTGCTGTGCCCGCCGGCAACGACAGCGGCTGGTACAGCGACAACCAGGTGCCGCGGATGCTCGATCTGCTCGAACGACTCGGCGAGGTCGCGGTCGTCGGGCGTGCCGGCCGACTGCGCCGCTGGGACGTCGCCGAGCGGGCACGCGGCCCCGAGCCCGACGACCTGACCTACGACGAGGCCGGCGCGATGCTCGACGAGCGACGGCTGCAGGGAGCGGGACTCGCGCGGCAGAAGTCGTCGTGGTCGGGGGTGGGGCTGGCCGGCGAGCCGGCCGTCGTCGAGGGGAGCGCGTGGAAGTGGCGGGTCGACCCGCGGGCGCTCGAGGCCATCGACGACGACCCCGGCGGGAGGGTGGCGATCCTCAACCCGTACGACGGGATGCTGTTCGACCGGCCGCGACTGATCGAGGCGTTCGACTTCACCTACAAGCTCGAGCAGTTCGTGCCGAAGGCGCAGCGCGTGTACGGCTACTTCGCGCATCCGATCCTGTGCGGTGACCGGTTCATCGGTCTTCTCGACGCGGCCCTCGACAAAGCGAAGGAGAACCTCGTCGTCGCGGCGCTGCACGAGCTCGTGCCCTGGGAGAGCGAAGAGCGCGAGATGGTCGAGGCGGAGATCCGCGACCTCGCCGAGTGGCTCGGCGTGCCGGTGCGCGGGCTCGACTGACCCCGACCGCCGGGCCTACCAGCCGACCGCCGAGGTCGCAAGTCGGTCGCGACGGCGCCGGCGACGGCGAAGCATAAAGGCAGCCCCGCAATCGAAACGAAAGGAGCCGCCCATGGCTCGCATCATCGAGACCATCGACGTCGACGTTCCCGTCTCCGTCGCCTACAACCAGTGGACGCAGTTCGAGTCGTTCCCGCACTTCCTGAGCTTCGTCGAGTCGGTCACCCAGCTCGACGACGGCACGACCCACTGGAAGGTGAAGATCGGCGGGGCCGAGCGCGAGTTCACCGCCAAGATCACCGAACAGCACCCCGACGAGCGCGTCGCCTGGAACAGCGTCGGCGGCAAGGACGAGCACGCCGGCGTCGTGACCTTCCACAAGCTCAGCGACAACGAGACGCGCGTCACGGTCCAGCTGGACTGGAAGCCCGAGGGCTTCGTCGAATCGGTCGGTGCCGCCATCGGCATCGACGACCACGCCGTGAAGAAGGACCTCACGCGCTTCAAGGAGTTCATCGAGTCGCGCGGCACCGAGACCGGTGCCTGGCGCGGCGACATCGAGAACTGACCCCGGCGCTCACGCATACGACGAGAGGCCCCTCCGTTCGGCGGAGGGGCCTCTCAACGTATGCGTGAGCGGATGCGGGGTGGCTGCCGCTCAGCTGCTGAGCTTGCGCAGCGCCGAACGCTTGTGCGCCGCCTGATCGCCGCTCTTCTCCGATTCGACGATGAAGGCCGGCTCGTCGGCGGATGCCGTGAACTTCTGACCCGCGAACTGGAAGTCCTTCTCCTTCTTCTCGACGATCTTCCCCTGCGTCCGCCCCTGAGAGGTGTCCCAGCTCACGCGGTCGCCCTTCGACAGTTCCTGAGCCATCCCGGCTCCTTCCGTTGTGCTTCGGTTGCCGCGATACTGTCGCCCGGCGGTGCCGGGCGAGAAGTCGTTGACACACCGGGGTCGGATGCGCCAGCACTCCCGCCAGGCGCCCGCAGCCTGCGAGACTGCGGGCATGCGCACGATCGTCATCACGGGAGCCAGCGACGGAATCGGGGCGGCCGCCGCGCGGCGTCTCGCGCGAGAAGGGCACCGCGTCGTGCTCGTCGGACGCTCGCCGGAGAAGACCCGGGCTCTCGCGAGCGAGCTCGACGCGCCGTACCACCTGGCCGACTACGCCGAGCTCGCTCAGGTGCGGCATCTGGCCGACCAACTGCTCGAGGCCTATCCGCGCATCGACGTGCTCGCCAACAACGCCGGCGGCATCTTCGGTCCGCGCGCCCTCACCGTCGACGGCTACGAGCAGACCTTCCAGGTCAATCACCTCGCGGGCTTCCTGCTGACGAACCTGTTGCTGGAGCGGCTCATCGAGAGCGAAGCATCCGTCATCCAGACGGCCAGCGTGGCGGCTCGCCTGTTCTCGCGGTTCGACGTGACCGACCTGAACGCGGCGAAGCACTACTCCGGGCGCATCGCCTACGGCAACGCCAAGCTCGCCGACATCCTGTTCACGCGCGAACTGCAGACCCGCTTCGGCGATCAGGGCATCTCGGCGGCCGCCTTCCACCCCGGCGTCGTCGCGACGCAGTTCGCCGCGAACGTGCCCGGTCCGCTCCGATGGGTCTACCACAACCCGCTCGCGCGGCGGCTGCTCACCACGACCGACGAGGGCGGCGCGCGCCTGGTCTTCCTCGCCGACGGAGTCCCGAATCGCGATTGGGTGCCCGGCGCGTACTACGAGAACGACCGCCCGACCCGGTCGCACCGCAACGCGACCGACCCCGATCTCGCCCGCGAGCTCTGGGATCGCAGCGCCGAGATGGTCGCCCTCGCCGGCTGACCTGCCGGCGCCGAGCACGCACCGTCGCGCCGAGCACGCACCGCACACCGTGCACTGTCGCCGGGATGGTGCGTGCTCGGCGGGAGATGCGCAAGGGGGTCGGGCGGGGCGTGCGGGGGCACGTACCGTGGGGCCGAACGGGAGGACGACATGGTCGACAAGCGCAACGAGCCCCACGGACCAGAGCAGATGCCGGACCGCCACCCCCGGCCCGATCCCACCGATCTGACCAATCAGGCCAGCTTCCGACACGGATCGGCCTCGCGGTGGCTCGTGCCCGCGGGCGTCCTGGCCGCGGTAGCGATCGTCCTCTACGTGCTGGCGTTCCAGCTGCAGACGGCGCTGCCCGCCATCGGCATCCTCTTCGCCGTGATCGGCTGGGCGATGATGGTCGTCGCCGCCCGGTCATCGGCCGACGCGCCCGTGCGCAACCGGCGCCTGGCTCTCGCGATGGCGATCCTCGCCGTCGGCATCCTCGCGATCTTCATCCTGATCTACATCACCGAGACCCTCTAGCCCGGCCCTGCTCTCGCCGAGAACGCTCCTCCGCTCCGAGCACGCACCATGCAGTGAGCGTGCTCGCGTCGCGGGTGCGTTCTCGGCGGCATCCGCACCACGCCTAGACCCCGCCGTCGCGCGACGCAAGCACCCTCGCCGTTCCGGGCGCGGCACCTAGCGTGGTCGCATGGCGACGGCAGACCCAGCATCTGATCCTCGAGCGACACGACGGCACCCCGTGCATCACCGGGTCGTGGTGGTGGGCGGCGGCAACGGCGGCGTCTCGGCCGCAGCCCGACTGCAACGGCAGGGTGTCGATGACATCGCGCTGATCGAGCCGAAGGGCACCCACGAGTACCAGCCGCTGTTCTCGCACGTCGCCGGCGGCACCGCGCGCATCAGCGAGACGGTTCGGCCGCAGGGCAGTGTCATCCCCGACGGTGTCCGATGGATCCAGGATGCCGTGACCTCGGTCGATCCGCACCGGTCGACGGTGCGCCTGGCCTCGGGCGGAGAGGTCGGCTACGACCATCTCGTGCTGAGCCCCGGGATGCAGAAGGACTGGGCGAGCGTGCCGGGTCTGGCCGAATCGATCGGCACGGGCGACGTGACCACTCACTACGAGGGCGATCTCGCGGCCCGCACCTCGTTGCGCCTGCGCGACCTCCGGCGAGGCACCGTCGTCTTCACGCAGCCCGCGGGTCCCGCCTCGTGCGCGGGCGCCTCGCAGAAGCCGATGTACCAGGCGTGCGACTACTGGCAGCGCACGGGTGTGCTCGACGACATCCGGGTGGTCCTCGTCGTGCCCGAGACCACCGTGTTCGGCATCCCGGCCTTCGATCGCGAGATCCAGCGGGCGATCGACCGTTACGGCATCGAGCTGCGCACCGAGAGCGCGTTGATCGAGCTGGATGCCGCGGCGTCCGAGGTCGTGATCGCCTCGCCCTCCGGCATCGAACGCATCCGGTTCGATCTCGTCAACGTCGTACCGCCGCAGTCGGCTCCCGACTGGATCCGGGAGTCCGGGCTGGCAGCAGCCGGCGACGCCGACGGGTTCGTCGACGTCGACCCCGAGACGCTGCGCCACACTCGCTTCGGCAACGTGTGGGCCATCGGCGACGCCGCCGGGACGACGAACTCGAAGAGCGGGGGAGCGCTTCGCAAGCAGACCATGGTGCTCGCGAAGAACCTCGCGGCCGTCGCCGGAGGAGGCGAGCCCCGCGCGCGGTACGACGGCTACGGCGTGTGCCCGATGACGGTGTCGCGGTCGAGCGTCGTATGGGCCGAGTTCGGTCCGTCCGGCGAGCTCATGCCGACGATCCCGTTCTTCCGGCGGATGTATCGCGAGAGCGCGCTGTCGTGGTTCTTCGACCGGCGCGTGCTGCCGTGGGTGTACTGGAACCTCATCCTCACCGGGAGGGTGTGACGCCGGCGGCATCCTCGCGGTCGACGTCGCCGCCCGTGCCGCGCGGACGCTCGGCCGTCAGCCGCACGCGCGCCACGAGGATGCCGGCGATCAGCGCACCGACCCCGCCCACGGCCATGTCGCCGATCGTGTCGTCGTAGGTCACGAGGATGGAGTCGACGAAGGCCTTCCCGACCCACTCCACGATCTCCCAGAGCGCCGCGAAGGCGAGACCGAACGCCGTCGTGACGATGAGGCCGGTACGCCGCCGGAAGCCCGCAGCGCCGGGGAGCGGCACGATCCCGACGCGAGCCGCCGCGATGTAGGCGAGGGCCGCGAGCACGCCCGTGCACACGAGGTGCACCGGGATGTCCCACGACGGGACGCTGCGGTACAGATCGACGACGTTGCTCCACGCAGCGATGAGCACCGTGACGCCGCACGCGATGTCGAACGAGGGGCGGACCCCGACGAAACGCGGTGCGACGAGCGCGGGAAGCGCGAAGGCGAGGATGCCGGCATCCGTGAGCTCGAACCACAGTGCGGCGACGACGATGCTGAGCAGCCCGCAGAGCCGCACCGCGTCCGCGACCACGGCGCTCATCGTTCGAGGCGGGCGGAGGAAGTTCTCGATCATGACGGGGCGGCTCATGAGGCGTCCTCTCCCAGCCGGAGGAGCACATGCGCGCCGAGGTGGTCGGACGGCGCCGCGCCGTCGATCATCCGGGTGTCGATCGCGGCGCGGGTGACGCGGGTGCCCCGGTCGACGGCGATCCAGTCGATCGGCCCCTTGCGGACGCGCGGCGGGTGGTAGCCGCCGTAGGTGTCCCAGAGCGCAGTCGTGCGCATCTCGGCGGCGTGCCACGCGTCGACCAGGTCTCCGCTGAGGAGCGCCGCCACCGGCGCCGAGCCGGGCCCGGCGTTCAGATCGCCCATGACGACGACCGGACCCGGCGTCTTTGCGGCGAGGTCGTGCAGCAGCCAGGCCGAGCGCAGGCGCGATCGCGCCGAGAAGACGTCGAGGTGCGTGTTGAACACGGTCAGCACGCTGCCCGTGACGCGATCGAGGAACGAAGCCCGGACGACGACCCGGGGCACCGGATTGCCCCATGATGCCGATCCGGCGACGGCGGGCGTCTCCGACAGTGCGAGCTGAGCGTGGCCGGTCAGTTCGAGACGCTCGGTGTCGAAGAAGATCGGGCATCCCTCGCCGCGGCCGTCGGCGTTCCGGCCATGACCGACGAAGCGGTAGGACGTGCCGAGCGAGGCGCGCACGAGGTCGGCCTGGTCGGGCATCGCCTCCTGCGTGCCGAGGATCGCGGGCGGGTCGGCGTGCAGCACGGTGGCCAGTCGCCGACCGCGCACCGTCCAGCGGTCATTCGGCGGCCACGTCGGACCGTCGATGCGTCGGCGGATGTTCCAGGTCGCGACGTGAAGGTCGTGCGGATGCATCTCGCCGGGGTCGAAGAGGCGGGCGACGGCGCTCCCGCGCGATGCGCGCGTCATCGTCGAGCCTCCGCGGCGCGGGTCATGCGGCGGCGTCTGGTGCGCCGCAGTCGGCGGGCGACGCGGCGGTGCGGCAGCTCGTCGGGCCAGTGCGCGACGACGGTGTGGAAGCCGCGGGCGACCCGGGTACGGAAGGCGCGCCCGTCGTCGAAGGGCCGCATCGAGATCCCCATGTCGGCGCGTCGCGAGTACGCGATGCGGTGCCGTCCGCCCAGGTGGAACGCCAGGTCGAAGTCGTCGTGCACCTCGGCGTCGCCGCGGTGCACCTCTGTACTGACGCTCCGCCATGCGGTGCGCCGGAAGGCGAGGTTGGAGCCGAACAGCGGCAGGTGGCCGAGCGCGGCGAACCCCAGCAGCGCGTAGAGACCGAGGTAGGTCGCCGCGAGGGGGCGGCGCAGCATCCGCGGTCCGTCGATGAAACGGGCGCCTCCCGTGAGCACGGCGACATCGGGGCGGCGGGCGAAGTCGCGGCAGAGGCCGGCGATCCAGGTGGGCGACGGCAGCGAGTCGGCGTCCAGGCGCAGCACGAGATCGCCGAGCGCGTGGTCGTAGCCCGTCGCCGCGGCGGCGGGGATGCCGGCGGCGGCGCATTCGACGACGCGGGCACCGGCGGCGCGGGCGACGTCGGCGGAATCATCGCGCGAGCCGTTGTCGACGACGACGATCTCGTCGGGTAGGTCGGACTGCTCGGCGAGAGCGCGCAGACACCGCCGCAGCATCACGGCGTCGTCCTTCACCGGGATCACGACCGAGACGGTCGGACGGTGCAGCGGGGGCCGGGCTTCGCGTGTCATCAGACCTCACGCTACGGCTGCCGGGAGAGCGCCGGCAGCGGCTTGACAGTGCTGCGCCGCCTCGTCAATGACATGCTGGGGGTATGCCTCAGCAGAGCGACCTCCTCGCCGTCCTCGTCGATGCCGACAACGTCTCGCCATCGCGGATCGGCGGTGTGCTCGCCGAGATCGCGACCTACGGCACCGCCTCGGTCAAGCGCGTCTACGGCGACTGGACCAAGTCGCAGTTGCGCGGGTGGAAGGATGCCGCGAGCGAGCACGTCATCCAGCCGATGCAGCAGTTCGACAACACGACCGGCAAGAATGCGACCGACAGCGCGCTGATCATCGATGCGATGGACCTGCTGTACACGCGCCGGTTCCAGGGGTTCTGCATCGTCTCGAGCGACAGCGACTTCACGCGTCTGGCCTCGCGCATCCGCGAGGAAGGGGTCACCGTCTACGGCTTCGGTGAGCGGAAGACTCCCGAGGCCTTCCGCAACGCGTGCGATCAGTTCACCTACCTCGAGGTGCTCGGTGTCGTCGACGAGCCGGATGCCGCACGCTCGACCACCGCGGAGCGCTGGACGTCTGCGGCGTTGCGCGGCGACGCGCGCCTCGTGGCCCTGCTGCGCAGCGCCGCCGAGACCGCCTCCGCCGACGACGGCTGGTCCGATCTCGGCACGGTGGGTCAGCTCATGCGCAAGCAGCAGCCCGACTTCGACCCCCGCAACTGGGGCTACGCGAAGCTGTCGGATCTCGTGCGAGCGGTGGGGCTGTTCACGATCGAGTCGAAGCCGGGCGGGATGTCGCTGCGCCCGAAGACCGCGGGGGGCTCGAAGGGCTCGGACGACACCGCTGCCGACGCGTCCGCGAAGGGCCGAGGCGATGCGGAACCGGGACGCTCGAGGCGCAAGCCGTCGCGTGCCAAGAGCGCAGGCTCGGAGTCCGAGTCGTTCGCGCAGGCGACACCGACCGCGCCGGAGGCGCCGACCGGGCCGGAGGACGGTGCGGACTCCCGCGTCGAGACCTCGCGGGCGACCGCTCCGTCGGAGAGCGCGAGCGGGTCGACATCCCGCGGCCGTCGTCCGATGATCGAGCAGCTGACGCTGGGCGCAGCTCTGGATGCCGCGCTCGACGCGGTCTCGTCGGCCGCGCGCGGCAACGCCGCGTCGTCGTCGTCGGAGGATGCCGATGCTGTAGGCGCCGGCGGGGGAGCGGTCGACCCCGCGCCGATGCCTGCCGCGACGGAGCGCACGACACCCGACGAGGCGACCGGCTCGGTGGATGCCGCCCCGGCCGAGGACGAGGCGGTGTCCGACGGCGGAGCGGCGAAGAGGCGGACAGCCGCGAAGAAGACCACCGCGAAGGCTGATGCGAAGACCCCCGCGAAGGCTCCCGCGGTGAAGACCCGGGCCCCCCGGACGACGACCGCTCGCGCCGCGGCGAAGCCTGCGGCCGAAGACGCCGATCCGACGGAGCCGAGCGTCCGCGCGGCATCCGTGTCCGGCCCGGACGACGGTGCCGCTCCGACGACGGTCGAGACGGAGACCGAGGCCGAGACGCCCGCGCGACCGAAGCGCGCGTCGCGCAGCCGAGCAACCGCATCGAAGACCGCCTCGGACGATGCCGACTCCGAGGCTCCTGTCCGGCCGAAGCGCGCGTCGCGCAACCAAAAGGCCGCGGCTGAGCCCGCGAACGAGCCGACGGTCGACCCTGCTGTCGAGCCCGTCGCGGAGCCCGCGACGAAGACGACTGGTCGGACTGCCGCCGAGCCCGCCGTCGAGGCGCCGGCCGAGGCCGTTTCGGCTCCGGCTTCAGCTGCGGCATCCGCGCCCGCCAAGCGGGCTCCCCGCCGGGCATCCCGGCCCGGCTCGTCGGCGAGCTGATCGCGGGGCGGCGCCCGGTCAGCCGCGTCCGCGGCGCAACGCCGAGACGAGCGCACGACGTCGGCGCCGCGCGACCGGAACGACGGGCACCGGCTGCGTGACCACCGCGTCGACGACCATCGATCCGCTCGCGGGGCCCACGACCGGTACCGGCGTCGTCGCTGCGGTGATGTGATCCGCGCGGGCGACGGGCATGCCCGCGAGTTCGCGCCGGGCCCGCAGGTAAGCGGGGATCAGGATGACGGTTGCGCCGAGCCACGCGAGGGGATTGCTCCAGGCCACTCCCGCGAACCCGAGCAGCGCGCCGAGCACGACGGCGGCTCCGGCGCGCATGAACAGCTCGACGATCCCGGTGATGGTCGGCACGAGGGTGTGCCCGAGCCCCTGCAGGGCCCCGCGAAGGACGAACAGGACGCCGAGGGCGCTGTAGGTCGCCCCGTTGATGATCAGCATGAGCGCGGCGAGGGAGACGACCTCATCCGAGCCGTCGCCGACGAACAGGCGCACGAGCGAGGCCCCCGAGGTGATCAGCACCACGCCGAGAGCGACGGCGCCGATCACTGCCATCCATGTCGCCTGCGCGACGCCTTGGCGGATGCGGTCGGGACGGCCGCCGCCGTAGTTCTGCGCGACGAACATCGAGACGGCGAGTCCGAGCGACTGCAGCAGAGCGACCGCGATGCCGTCGACGCGGGAGGCGGTCGTGTAGGCGGCGACGGCGTCGGCACCGAGCTCGTTGAGACGGACCTGCACCGCGAGCGTGCCGATCGCGATGATCGACGCCTGGAATCCCATCGGCAGCCCGAGTCGCAGGTGCAGGGCGAGATCGGCACGCGTGATGCGCCAGTCGGAGCGCCGCATGCGCAGAACGGGGATGCGCCGGCGGATGTAATCGAGGCACAGCACCACCGAGAGCGCCTGCGACACCACCGTCGCGAGGGCGGCCCCGCCGACCCCCCACCCGAGCGGTCCGACCATCAGCACCACGAGCACGACGTTGAAGACGCACGCGACCGTCAGGAAGATCAGCGGGGTGCGTGAGTCGCCGATCGCGCGGATGATGGCGGCGAGATAGTTGAAGAACATCGTCGCCCCGGCACCCAGGAAGCTGACGACCGCGAACATCGTCGCGTCGTCGAGCAGTTCTGGGGGCGTCTGCAGCAGCTGAAGCAGCGGGCGCGAGAGGAACGGCGCCACGACGGTGAGCGCGACGCTCGTGATGGCGGTCAGCGTGGCACCGGCCGCGACCGAGCGGCGCACTGCGGCGTGGTCGCCGGCGCCGAAGGCCTGCGCCGTGGGGATCGCGAACCCCGAGGTCAGTCCCCACGCGAAGCCGATGAGGAGGAAGAGCATCGAGCCGGTGGCACCGACCGCAGCGAGTGCGTCGACGCCGAGCCAGCGGCCCACCACGACCGCGTCGACGATGTGGTACATCTGCTGCACCACGTTGCCGATCAGAAGGGGCACCGAGAACGCGAGGATGACGCGCCAGGGGCTGCCGGTGGTGAGGTTGCGGGACATCGCGGGGGCCTTCGAGAAGATGCGGGCACGACAACGGCGGCGCCGGAGCGCCGCCGTCGGTCAGTCTATCGAATCGATTCGAGATGTGCCACGGGCTATCCCGCATGCGCACGCGCGGCGTCAGCGGGCCGAGCCCTTCCGCGGTTTGAGGAACGCGCCGTCCTCCTGCTTCTCGCGTTTGGCGGCGCGTTTTTCCTTGAGTGACAATTGCGGCGCCTTTTTGTCGCCGCGTGAGCGTGGTGTTTTGGTCGACATAAGAACTCGCTTCCCCTTGTGGCTGGCGTGTGACTCCCGACCATAGCCCGGAAAATAAAGAAGTCAAATCGACCGTCGAGGGCGATTTGCAGTGACTTGCTTTTTTGTGCGCACTGGCTATGGTGGGTGGTCAATGCCCCGTCATCTCGCCCCTGCGGGCTCGAGATCGGGGCTTTTCGTGCACCACAAAAAGCGGAACGGAAGAAAAATGGAAAAAACGGCCGAAGCGGCGTCGAGCGACGTCCGGACGCGCCTGGAAGCGCTCCTCGCGGAACGCCGCGAGCTGCTGGCGGATATCGAGCCGCGTGCCGTTCCCTCGGTAGACCCGGTGGCCTATCAGGCCGCCGCATCGCACCGCGCGACGATCACGCTGATCAGCGAGGCGCTCGACCGCGTCCGTGCGGGCTCGTACGGTCAGTGCGTCGGATGCGGTCGTGCGATCGCGCCCGCACGCCTGGAAGCGGTCCCCTACGCTCCCGCGTGCATCGAGTGCCAGAGCCGGGCCGAGACGGCCTGAGGCCGCTCACGCGCTCGGCAGCGCGACCCGGACGAGCAGGCCGCCGCCTTCGCGCGCCGTGATGCGCAGATCGCCGCGGTGGCTGCGGACGATGGTCGCGACGATGGTCAGGCCGAGACCGACGCCGCGGTCGGATGCCGGGCGGGTGCGGTCGCCCGCCCGGACGAACGGCTCCGTCAGCGTCGAGACGCGAGCGGGATCGAGGTGGGGCCCGGTGTTCGCTATCTCGAGCAGCGCCCACCCGTCCGGCGCCGTGCGCGTCCGCACCGCGACCTCGCCGCCGTCGGAGAGGTTGTGGACCATCGCGTTGGTGACGAGGTTCGATACGAGCTGCCCGAGCAGGGCCGCGTTGCCGTGGGCGACCGCCGGCCCCGGCTCCACCCGGATGGTCGGCGACGGCCGGTGCGTCGCCGGGGCGCCGGGGGTTCGCGCGTCCGCGGCGACGCGTTCCGTCACGGCGGCGAGGTCGACCGGCTCGAAGGCCAGGCCGGTGCGGCCGGCGCGTGCCAGGTCGAGCAGTGCCTCCGTCGTCGCGATCGCCCGCTCGTTCGTCTCGGCGATCCTGCTCAGGACGAGGTCGACGTCGCGCTCCTCCGGATCGGCTCGCGCGACCTCGACGATCGTCCGGATGACGGCGTGCGGGGTGCGCAGCTCGTGCGACGCGTTCGCCGCGAACCGCGATTCCTCCGCGACCGCTCTCTCGATCCGGTCGAGCATGTCGTCGAAGGCATCGGCGAGGTCGGTGAGCTCGTTCCGTCGTCCGCGCAGCGCGATCCGGCGGTGAAGCGTTCCCGCATCTGCCAGGCCGACGACCTCGGTGATCCGCCCGAGCGGGGCGAGCATCCACCCCGAGAGGAACCATCCGCCGACGAGGCCGACGACGACGAGCGCCGCGAGGGCCCACCAGGCGTACTTCACGAAGACGTCGGTGAGGTCACCGCGACCCGGTGCCCACCCGCCCGTCGACTGACTGAACAGGTCGCCGCTCGGCACGAACCGCAGGGCCAGCAAGCCGACGCCGAAGAGCACCGCGCCGGCGACGACGAGGAACCCGGCGTAGCTGAGGGTGAGCGAGACCCGTAAGGAGAGTCCTCGGCGACGGACGATCACGGCGCGGGGTCCGACATCCGGTATCCGACGCCGGGAACGGTCTCGATGACCCAGGGCTCGCCGAGCCGTTTGCGCAGCGTCGAGATCGTGATGCGGACCGCGTTCGTGAACGGGTCGGCGTTCTCGTCCCACGCCCGTTCGAGCAGCGTCTCGGCACTGATGACGCCGCCGGCGGCGCCGACGAGAACCTCGAGCACGGCGAACTGCTTCCGCGTCAGCGCGACGTATCTTCCGTCGCGGTAGACCTCGCGCCGAAAGGGATCGAGTCGCACGCCGCCGAACTCGCGGACCGGGGGAGCGGAGCTGGGCGAACGTCGAGCCAGCGCGCGCAGCCGCAGCACGAGCTCGCGCATCGCGAACGGCTTGGTCAGGTAGTCGTCGGCGCCGGATTCGAAGCCCGACGCCTTGTCGTCCAGCCGGTCGGCCGCCGTCAGCATGAGGATGCGGGGAGCCAGGGGGCGCTGCGAGAGGAGGCGGGCGATCTCGTCGCCGTTCGGGCCGGGGATGTCACGGTCGAGCACGACGACGTCGTACCCGGTGATGGCCAGCTGCTCGAGTGCGATGTCGCCGTCGGCGGCGAGGTCGGCGGAGATGGCCTCGAGGCGCAGCCCGTCGCGGATCGCCTCGGCGAGGAAGAGCTCGTCCTCGACGATCAGCACACGCATGGCCTCAGGATAGGCGGGCGCAGGTATCGCGGGCGTATGAGGAATCGGCGACACCGGTGCAACATCCGCTCTCGTCCACTGGGAGCATGAGCACTTCCTCCGCCCCGGTTCCGACCCGCCCGCTCGCGCTGCCGACGACCGAGCCCGGACGGCGGGTGACGTTCGTGCCGCCGCGCCCGCGAGCGCGGACATCCCGTCGTGTGCGCCGCCGCCGTCTCGCGCTCGGTGTGGTCGCGGTCGCGGGTGCGGTCGCCCTCGGCGCGTCCGCCATCGGTGCGCTCGCCGGTGCGTCGGGCGTGCAGCTGCCCCCGATGCCGCCGGTGTTCCCGGGGCCGGCGTTCTCGCCGTCGGCGGACGACGGGTTCATCGAGGATGGCGTGCAGGTGAGCCTGTGGGACGACGACCTTCCGGCGATCTCGCGACTCGACCCGGAGCTGCTCGCGGCGATGCGCGCCGCCGAGGCGCGTGCCGCGGACGAGGGCATCCGCCTCGGTGTGACGAGCGGATGGCGCAGCGCGGCGTATCAGCAGTGGCTCCTCGACGACCGCATCGCGTCGGTGGGGGAGGAGACCGCGCGCGCCTACGTCGCCACCCCCGAGCAGTCGCGCCACGTCAGCGGGGACGCCATCGACATCGGGCCGGTCGACGCGCAGTACTGGCTCATCTCGTACGGCTCGGAGTTCGGCATCTGTCAGACCTACGGCAACGAGCCCTGGCATTTCGAACTGGCCACCGCGCCGGGCGCGGAGTGCCCGCCGATGCGCACCGATGCCAACGGCTGAGCCGCGGGTGCGACGGCGGGTGCGCCTACGATCGACGGAGGCCCCCAACGATCCAGGAGTCACCGTGTCCGCCGTCACCGCCGCCGCCCGCTCCCACGCCGCCGACCTCGCCGACTTCGTCGCGTCGTCGCCGTCGAGTTTCCACGCCGCCGCCGAGGTGGCCCGTCGCCTCGTCGCCGCGGGCTTCACCGCGCTGGCCGAGGACGAGCGCTGGCCCGATCAGCCGGGCGGGCGCTATCTCGTGGTGCGCGACGGCGCCGTGCTCGCGTGGATCGTGCCGGAAGCGGCGACGGCGGTGACGCCCGTCCGGGTGTTCGGCGCGCACAGCGACTCGCCGGCGTTCAAACTCAAGCCCCGTCCCACCACCGGGCGTCTCGGCTGGCTGCAGGCCGGTGTCGAGGTCTACGGCGGGCCGCTGCTCAACTCGTGGCTCGATCGCGAACTGCGCCTGGCCGGGCGCCTCGTGCTCGACGACGGCACCTCGGTGCTCACCGCGACGGGGCCGCTGCTCCGCCTTCCCCAGCTCGCGATCCACCTCGACCGCGAGGCGAACGATCATCTCGCGCTCGACAAGCAGACGCAGACCCAGCCGGTCTGGGGACTCGGGTCCGCCGAGTCCGCCGACCTGCTGGGAGAGCTCGCCCGAGAGGCGGGCGTGGACGCCGCCCGCATCCGCGGCTACGACGTCGTGACCGCCGATGCCGCCCGAGGCTCGGTGTTCGGCGCGGGCGACGTCTTCTTCGCCTCGGGACGGCTCGACGACCTCGCCTCCGTCCATGCCGGAGTCGTCGCCCTGGAGCGAGCCGCCGAAGGCTTCGACGCCGGGCACATCGCGATGCTCGCCGTCTTCGACCACGAAGAGGTCGGTTCGGCCACCCGCTCGGGTGCTGCCGGTCCCTTCCTCGCCGACGTCATCGAGCGCATCCAGCTCGGCCTCGGGGCCGATCGCGAAGAGGGGATGCGCGCGATGGCGGCATCCTGGTGCGTCTCGAGCGACGTCGGCCACTCGGTGCACCCGAACTACGCCCACAAGCACGACCCCGTCGTCCTGCCGGTGCTGGGATCGGGGCCGATCCTGAAGATCAACGCCAACCAGCGGTACGCGACCGACGGCGTCGGAGCGGCCGCATGGAACGGCTGGTGCGAGGCGGCGGGCGTCGCCAGCCAGGAGTTCGTGTCGAACAACGGCGTGCCCTGCGGGTCGACCATCGGGCCGATCACCGCCACGCGGCTCGGCATCCGCACCGTCGACGTCGGAATCCCGATCCTCTCGATGCACTCGGCGCGCGAGCTCGCGGGGGTCTCCGACCTGCATGACATCTCACTCGTCGCCGAGGAGCTGTTCCGCCGGTAGAATCGAGGGGTCCGCGGCGCCGGCCCGGATGAAGCGATGCAACTACCTGCTGACGGAGCAAGGCGGCACGTGAGAACGAGCTGACTGCTCGGAGGCATGTATGACGTCGAATGATCGTTCCCTGATCCATCACACGGGCTGGGCGCTCTTCCCGATCGCCTTCATCGCCCGGCTTCCTTTCGCGATGATGGTCGTGGGCGTCCTCACCCTCGTCGTCTCCGCGACCGGCTCGGTCGGGCTCGGCGGGCTCACCTCGGCCGCCGTCGGCATCGGCGTCGTCATCGCCGGTCCGGTCATCGGCGACGCCGTCGACCGGTTCGGGCAGCGACGGGTGCTCGTTCCGCTCGGGATCCTCAACGGCATCCTGCTCGGGATCTTCCCCGTCGTCGTCACGGCCGGATCAGCCGACCCGCTCATCCTGACCGCCGCGGCGGCCATCGGACTGAGCGCTCCGCAGGCCGCGGCCATGTCGCGCAGTCGGCTGATGGGCATCATCCGGGCGCGACTCGACGCCGAGCATCGACCGCGGACGCTCTCGCGCGTGATGTCGTACGAATCGGCGGCCGACGAGACGGCCTTCGTCATCGGTCCGTTCCTCGTCGGCATCCTCGCGGCCGTCGTCGCCCCCTGGGCCCCGATCGCGATCGCCGCAGCCCTCAGCCTCGTCTTCGTCACCGCCTTCGCCCTTCACCCCAGCGGGCAGATCGCGGCGACGGCCCTCGATCCGGGCGAGAGCGAGGAGCGGGCGCCGATCTCGCAGGTGCTGCGCGGACGCATCCTCGTGCTGGTCGCGGCCACGTTCGGCGTGGGGCTCTTCTTCGGCTCGACACTGACCTCGCTCACCGCGTTCGCGCAGACCGCGGGCGACGACGTCGAGGCAGGACTCCTGTACGGGCTGATGGGGATCGGCTCGGCGGCCCTCGCTCTCGCGGTCGTGCTCCTGCCCTCGCGGTTCGCGCTGCGCCGCCGCTGGCTCGTCTTCGCAGCCGTCCTCGCGGTCTCGGCCGGCGGTTACGCCGCCTCGGACTCGCTCGGGGCGGTCATCGTGATGCTGCTGCTGATGGGGCTCGGGGTCGGGCCGACCCTCGTGACGCTGTTCAGCATCGCGGGGCACCGCAGCCCCGTCGGCCGGTCGGCGACGACGATGACGCTCCTCGGATCGGCGCTGACGCTGGCGCAGGCGCTCGCGTCGGCCGTGACGGGCGCCATCGCCGAGGCCGGCGAGGTGCGGCTCGCCATGCTGCTGCCGACGATCGCGGCGGTGCTCGTGCTCGCGTTCGGTGTCGTCAACCTCGCCATCGAGCGGCGCGAACGCGCGGGCGATGGTGCCGGAACGCCGCGCGGAGTCCGCTCCGCCCCGTCGCTCGTCAGCCGCTGATCAGCGCTCCGGCGGCCGCACCGACGCCGGCACCCAGCGCCACGACCACCCAGGCGGGGCAGCGCCAGAGCGTCAGCAGCCCGAAGCAGACCAGAGCGAGTGCGAACTGGTCGACCCGGGTGATCGACGTCGTGAAGACCGGGTCGTAAAGGGCGGCGCCGAGGATGCCGACTACTGCGGCACTCGCTCCCCGGACCACGCCACGCGCCCACGACCGGCGCCGCAGGACAGCCCAGACGGGCAGCGTCCCGAGGAGCAGCAGGAAGCCGGGCAGGAAGATGGCGACGAGCGCGATCGTCGCCCCGGCCACGCCTCCCGGGCCGACGCTCGCGAGCGCTCCGAGATAGGCGGCGAAGGCGAAAAGCGGTCCCGGCAGCGCCTGCGCGGCGCCGTAGCCGGCGAGGAACGTCTCGGCGTCGACCCAGCCTGGCCCGACGACGGCGCTCTCGAGGAGGGGGAGGACGACGTGGCCGCCGCCGAAGACGAGCGCGCCAGAGCGCAGGAAAGCGTCGAACAACGCGATCGAGCCGTCTCCCGTGATCCGGGCGGCGATCGGGCTCACGACGAGGAGCGCGACCAGGATCACGAGCGCAGCGATCCCGACGCGGGTGCCCGCGCTCGGGAGCGCGTCGTCCCCGCCGGCGTCATCCGAGTCGGAGGACCTCTCGCTGAGCCACAGAACCCCCGCGAGTGCGCCGAGGGCGATCGCCCCGAGCTGCGCGACGGGCCCGCCCACCAGCGCGACCCCGACGGCCGCCGCGATCGCTATCGTCCCGCGGGGCCGGTCGGGCGCGAGGCTGCGCGCCATGCCCCAGACGGCGTGCGCGACGACGGCGACCGCGACCACCTTGAGCCCGTCGATGACTCCGGTCGCGACGGGGCCGGTCACGGCCCCGATGCCGCTCGCCGCCCAGACCATGAGCGCGGCGGAGGGCAGCGTGAATGCGGCGAAGGCCGCGACGGCGCCCGAGAGTCCCGCGCGGCGCAGGCCGATCGCGAACCCCACCTGGCTCGACGCGGGTCCGGGCAGGAACTGGCACAGGGCCACGATTTCGCCGTAGCTCCGATCGCCGATCCAGCGCCGCCGGGTCACGAACTCGTCGCGGAAGTACCCGAGGTGCGCGATCGGGCCGCCGAAGGACGTCAGCCCGAGGCGGAGGAACACCGCGAACACGGCGGCGAGATTCGACACGCGTCCAGCGCACCACCGATCCGTGAACATGCGGTGAACGCCACGCGCGATTAGCACACCAAGATGACGCAGCGTGTCACCGCGCGGACACCTCGCGGGACGGGAGCGTTCACTTCGTGCTCGCGCACGGCCCCTACCGTCGGCGGCATCCCTCTTGCACCGAAGGTGGCTTGTCATGCCCGCTGAGCGCCCACGCGCCCGTTTTCTCACCATCGCGACGACGGCGACGCTCGCCGCGGGAGCCCTCTCGCTCGCGCTCGCAGCGCCCGCGCTCGCGGCTCCCACCGCTCTCGTGCCGACAGCGGCCGACGCGGCATCCGGCTCGCTCGTCGTGACCGAGATCGCCCCCGACAACGTCGGCGTCGACGACTACGAGTTCTTCGAGGTCCACAACCGCGGTGCCGCCGACGTCGACCTGGCGGCTGCGGGCGTCTCGTTCGCGTACACGTATGTCGACGGTGCCGACCGCTCCCGCGACGTTCCGCTCGCCGTGGCCGACCCGGTCGTGATCCCCGCCGGGGGGACCGTCGTGTTCTGGCTCAGCTACACCGCGGGGAGCGTCGACTCCTTCGCCCGCTCGATCGACGAGTTCCGCGCGCACTGGGGCGCCGATGCCGGCACCACCGTCGTGCGCGTGACGGGGCAGGCCGGAATGGCCAACGGCGCGCCGCGCGGCATCCGCATCCTGCAGAACGACGGGATCGTGGGCTGGTCGACCTACGGCCGCACGGCGGCCGCCGCCGGACAGTCGGCGCACTTCCGTCTGCCCGCTGAGCGCGTCGACGGCGGCACGGACATCCTCGCCGAGCCGGCTGCGGCGACGCCCGGCGTCGTCGCGCCCGAAGCCGTCACCCCGCCCGCGGGAGAGGAGCCGGGGGGACAGCCGGGGTTCGACCCGAAGCCCGACCCGAGCGTCGTCACCGCACCGCTGCAGATCACCGAGCTGATGCCCGACTCGGCCAACGTCGCGGGCTCCGACGCCTTCGAGTTCATCGAGGTCTACAACGCCTCGAGTGATCCGATCGACTTCTCCGACTACACGATCGATTACCTCTACCCCGTCGAGGGCTCGTCGAGCGTCTGGCCGGCCGTTCCCGGTGACGTCGTGATCCCGGCCGGCGAGACGCTCGTGCTGTGGATCAAGAACGGCGCCAACGACGCCCTGACCGCCGCCGACTTCAACGACCACTTCGGCTCGCGGCTCGTCGCGGGGGAGAGTCTCGTCGAGATCTCCTCGGCCGGGATGGCGAACGGCTCGCCTCGGGGCGTCGCGATCGAGACCAACAGCGGCCGTCACGTCAGCACCGCGCTGTACAACCTCGACGGCGCCGATGACACCGTCGCCGACCAGGGGATCCGTTACACCGTCGGAGCGGATGTCGCGACGCAGCGGATCGTCGACCTCGCCCCGGCGTCGCCGGGTGCCGTGCAGCCAGACCAGGTTCCCGGCGGGCTCATGATCGTGGCGCCCGACACGCAGGCGCCGACGATCGTCGACGGCACCGCCGCCGAGATCCAGCCGGGCACCGACTTCGCCATCACCGCGACCGTGACCGATGACGTCCTGGCGCGGACCGTGACACTGCAGCTCGCCAACGACGTCGACCCCGCCCCGGCGCGCATCAACCTCCTCGACGCCGGCGACGGATCGGTGACGTTCGTGGTCAACGCCGCCGACCTCATCGGCAAGAGCTGGTACGAGTACACGATCACCGCGAGCGACGGCACGAACACCACGTCGACGCAGACTCGTCGCGTTCCTGTGGCCGGGGTCGACACCAACCCGGTCCGACTCAATCTCGAGGACGGGCGGTTCGTATCGGGAACGACGGAGATCGTCGCCGCGGGCGACGCGTACCCGAGCCCGATCGAGCTGACGATCGACGGCGCGGCCGTGGAGACCACCCCCACCCTCGAGGACGAGCCGCGTTTCGTCTTCGACACGACGAACGTCAACTACTACTTCAAGAACGGCGTGCGCATCGGTGACGATGTCCTCAACATCTTCGAGATCGGCACGCAGGGATGGGAGACGATCGTCACGCCCGTGCCGCTCGAGTACGTCGTCCGCGGTGACGAGCTCGTCGTGAGCGTGTGGGCGGGTACGAAGAAGGCGCCTGAGATCGACCTCGCCGAGAACAACGACGACTTCGAGATCCGCGGCCTGCGCCTGGTGCTCCCCGACGGCCGGACGCTCACGCCCCTCGGCTACGACGATCCTGCCGCAGTCCTGCGGATGGGCGACAGCGTCACCGAGGCGGGAGCCGCCACCGGGAAGCTCGACTACTACGAGGCGCGCTTCGCGCTGCCCGACGATGCGTTCGCCGCGCTCTCGGCTTCCTGGGACACCACCGCCGGCGCCGACGGTGCCGCCGTGGTGGCGGCCACCGACGGCGAGACGACCGTCTCGCGGATGGTGACGGTCGACAACACCGCTCCCGTCGTCACCTCGCAGATCGTCGACGGCACCGCCTATCAGGGACCGATCGTCATCGATGCCGAGATCGTCGACGCGGGATCGGGCGTCGCGAGCACCGTCGCCCGGCTCGACGGCGCGGAGATCGCCCTGCCTCACGAGACCTCGTCTGTCGACCTGGCCGCGGGGGAGCACCGCGTCGAGATCACCGCGACCGATCAGGCCGGCAACACCGACTCGTGGACGGCGACCTTCACGACGTACGACGAGCAGCCGAGCGCCGGGGCTCTCGCGCCGGCCGAAGGGGCCGAGGTGCCCGCGGGCGACGTGACGCTGCAGGCGAAGGTCGAGGATCCGACGGGCGACGTCCTCGACGTGAGCTTCCTCGAGGGACGCCGGCTCGATCTGTCCGACGGCGACGTCAGCGCGCAGTCCGGCACCGTGCAGGACGCACGAGCCGTCGACCGCGCCGAGGCGGAACAGCTGACGACCGACGAGCTGCGCACTCTCGCGGCCGTCGACGGCCTCTCGGAGGAGATCACCAGCGACCGGGCGTTCCCGTACCAGTCGTTCGACGTCGCGGTGACCGACGCCGACGCCGGTTCCGACGTCCGCTCGACCTGGTCGGGTCACGCCGACGCGGGAGCGACCGTCATCCTCTACGTCCAGCGAGCCGACGGGTCGGGGTGGGACGAGGTCGACCGCCACGTGAGCGCGGCCGACGACGAGTCGTTCTCGCTCGATGCCGTCGTCGCGGTCGACGACTACGCGTTCGCCGCCTCGGACGGCGCGGGACGGGTGGTGCGGATGCTCGTGCAGCACTCCGAAGGCTTCGCGGGCGCGGACCGCTCGGACCGGACGACTCCGGTCGCACCGCACAACGCCGCCGATGTAGCGCGCAGCGAGTACGACTTCACCCTGGCGTGGGAGTCGGACACGCAGTACTACAACGAGAACACCCTCCCGGGCGAGCCGTACCGGCACCAGCAGGCGATCCACTCGTACCTGCTGGATCGGCGCGACGAGCTGAACCTGCAGTACCTCTTCCACACCGGCGACATCATCGACGATTACGACGTGATGGAGCAGTGGGAGCGGGCCGATCCCGAGTACCGCCGCCTCGACGAGGCGGGCTTGCCCTACGGCGTCCTGGCCGGCAACCACGATGTGGGACACCACCTCGAGGACTACTCGAACTACGGTGCGTACTTCGGCGAGGACCGCTACGCCGGCAACCCCTGGTACGGCGGCAGCTTCGAGGACAACCGCGGTCACTACGACCTCATCTCGGCGGGCGGCATCGACTTCCTGATGCTGTACACCGGATGGCTCCCCGGCGATCAGTCGATCGCGTGGATGAACGAGGTGCTCGCGCAGTACCCCGATCGCGTCGCGATCATCGCGCAGCACGAGTTCATCCTCACCACCGGCGGGCTCGGCGCGATCCCGCAGCGGGTCATGGACGAGGTCGTCGCGACCAACCCGAACGTCCGCATGGTCTTCTCCGGGCACTACCACGACGCATTCCTGCGCGAGGACGCGTTCGACGACGACGGCGACGGCATCTCGGACCGCACCGTGTACTCGATGCTGTTCGACTACCAGGGCCTCCCGGAGGGCGGTCTCGGCTTCCTCCGCCTCCTGCACTTCGACAACGAGGGGCGGCAGATGCTCGTGCGCACCTACTCGCCGTCACTCGACGTCTACAACTCCGACGAGCCGAGCCTCCTCGGCCCGGCGGGAGCAGGCGACTACTCGCAGCAGGAGTTCGCGCTCACGTACGATCAGCTGCGCATCGAGCCGGGCACGCGCACCCTCGGCACCGACGCCTTCTCGGCGGAGGTCCTCGGCGGCACGGAGATCGCGACGTTCTCGGATGTCGCGAGCGGCTCGATCCTCTCGGCCGCCTGGCCGCTCGCGGAGGAGGGCGAGCGCGGATGGTACGTCCGCACGAGCGATCCCTTCGGCGCCGTCGACGACTCGCGCGTGTCGCTGTTCACCGTGACCGCCGCCGTCGAGCCCGAGAACCCCGGCGAGGGGTCGGGCGGGGGCTCGGACCCCGGCGCCGGAGGCGGAGCAGGCGGCGGCACCGGTGGGGGTGCGGGCGGTGCTCCGTCCGGCGGCGCCGGCGCGACCGGCCCCGAGGCGGCGGGCGCAGCGGCCGGGGTCGGCGCGCGGCGCGATCTCGCTGCGACGGGCGGCGAGGCCTCGATGACCGCGACGGTGACCGGGATCGCTCTCGCGCTCCTCGCGGGCGGCGCGCTTCTCACGGCGATCCGCCGGCGCGCGCACCGCCGCGGACGGATCTGAACCGCACCCAGCGGCTCAGTCGGCGGTCGGGTCTTCGGACCCGACCGCCACGTTCCATTCGGGCAGGGGGTCGGACAGCCGTCGCCAGGCCGTCGGACCCGCCGACAGCTCCGCGTCGTCGAGCACGGCGGCATCCAGGACGTGCCGCACGGCGACGGTGTTGAGGTCGATGCCGGTCAGAGCGATGTCCTGGCCGACGTCGTCGAGTCCGTGGCCGGCCTCGATGGGGTCGATCCACATGGCCGAGCCGGCCTGCTCCCACCGCGCGGGAACATTCGGCCGCGTCGCGAGACGGCAGACCCCGACCGATCGCAGGACCAGTCCGCACGAGCCGGAATCGAGCAGATCGAGAGCCAGCACGAGCCGGCCGGGGTGGAACGGGCGCAACTGCTCGTAGCGCATCGTCGCAACGCGCCGATCGGTGAGGAACGGATCGTGCTCGCCGTTGAGGGCACGCGTCCATCCGGCGCGATCGCCCGCGTCGCGCAGTGGAAGGGTGGTGCCGAAGCCCAGTGCGGAGAGGTCGTCGACGACGCCGCGGCTGAGTCGGATGCGGGCGGTCGGTGCCAGGTGCGACGCGAGTGCCATGAGGATCGACAGGTCGGCCGTCGGCATCCGCTCCCAGTTGACGATCACGACGGCGCTCGCCGCCTCGATCAGCTGCGCCGCCAGCCGCGCGCGTGCTCCGACGTCTGCTCGCCCGTCTCCGTGCGGGACTGCCCGACGCAGCGGTGCCTCGTCGCGCAGGTCGTCGATCGCATGGCGGGCATCCAGCACGCAGAGCGAGGGCATGCCGTGGACGGTGGCGTGGACGTGGACCGGGTCGGCGTCGCTGGCGAGGTCGACGACGCGGAGGGCGCGGTGGCGACCGGCGATGGCGCACAGACGGGCGTAACGACGGCGTTCGGCGCTGCAGACGCCGGTGACGGCGAGATGAGTGGTCACGGTGTTCTCTCCGGCTCGAGTTGTGGCGATCGGTCCTCCACCGTACCTTGTTGTTGATAAGAGTTCTCAATAGGAGGTCGTCGTGAAGGTTCGCGCATCCATCAAGTCGCTGAAGAATCAGCCCGGCGCGCAGGTCGTGCGTCGCCGTGGCCGCGTGTACGTCATCAACAAGCTCAACCCGCGGTTCAAAGGGCGCCAGGGCTGAGGCGCGGCCCGATGGCACGTGTCGTCGAATCGCGCAACATGTGCCCCGTGCCCGCCGCGCGCGGTTAGCGTGATCGGCATGAGCACCCCCGCTGAGCGAGCCCAGACCCTGTCCGCACTCCATGCTGCGCCCGAGATCCTCCGGGTGGTGAACGTGTGGGACGTGGTGTCGGCCGAAGCCATCCTGGCTCTGCCCGAGACACGCGCGATCGCCACCGCCGGTCACTCGATCGCCGCGTCGTTCGGGTACGAGGACGGCACCGACATCCCGCTCGAGATCGTGCTGGACATGGTGGGCCGCATCGTCTCGGTAGCGGGCGACGTCCCGGTGTCGGCCGACCTCGACGCCGGCTTCGGCGACCCCGGTGAGACGACGCGCCGGGCCATCGGCGTGGGCATCGTGGGAGCCAACGTCGAAGACCGCCTGCAGCCTCTCGCGGACTCGGTCCGCGCGGTCGAGGCCATCGTCCGGGCGGGGGAGGCCGAAGGTGTCCCGTTCGCCCTCAACGCCCGCACCGACGCCTTCGTGCGCGCGGGTGACCGTTCGACCGAGGAATCGATCGCCGATGCCATCGAGCGCGGTCGCGCGTATCTCGACGCCGGCGCCGATCTGGTCTTCGTCCCGGGGATCCTCGACGCCGACATCACCCGGCGCCTCGTCGAGGGGCTCGGAGAGCGCAAGCTCAGCGTCATCGGGCTGCCCGGCGCGCTCACCGCGAAGGAGTACGAGGATCTCGGCGTCGCCCGCATCTCGTACGGTCCGACAACCCAGCGGGTCGCTCTCACGGCGCTGCAGGATGTGGCCCAGCAGCTATACGCCAACGGTGTCATCCCGCCCTCGACGCGCCCTCTGAACTGAGCGGAGCAGATGCCGACGCGCCCCGGCCCCCGAGGGGCGGAGTGCGTCGGCATCTTGCGGGTCAGGCGAGTGCGGCGCGAAGCCCGTCCGCGAACGACGTCGTCGGTCGTCCGATGAGGCGCGAGAGGGTGTGGTCGTCCACATCGAGAACGCCCTCGCGAATGCCGGTGTCGATCCCCGCGACGAACTGGGCGGTCCCGGCGTCGAGACCGGCGCTCTCGAGGGCCGCGATGTGATCCTCCGTCGACACGCGCGCGTAGGCGACATCGCGACCGAGCACCTCGGATGCCGCGGCCGCGATGGCGTCGTACCCGATGCGGGTGTCGCCCGCGAACTCGTACACCTCGCCGAGGTGACCGTCCTCGATGAGCACGACGGCGGCGCCCTCGGCGAAGTCGGCGCGCGAGGCCGGTGCGATCAGCCCGTCGCCGACGGATGCCGCGATGACACCGCTCTCGGCGGCGCGCTGGACGTCGGGCACGTAGTTCTCGATGTACCAGTTGTTGCGCACCACGACAGCCGGAATGCCGCTCGCCGCGATCGCCTCCTCGGTCGCCTTGTGCTCGGCGCCCAAGGGCCACTCGAAGGTCGTCGCCTTCGGGGCGCTGGTGTAGACGAGCTTCGACACTCCTGCCGCCGCTGCCGCGTCGATGACGTTCTTGTGGCCCGCGAGCCGCTTGCCCGGCTCCGACGCCGAGATCAGCAGCACGCTGTCGACGCCCGCGAGCGCGTCGCGCAGCGAGGCGGGGTCGTCGTAGTCGACGCGGGCGGTGGCGACACCGCGGTCGGCGAGGTCGGCGAGCTTGGCGAGGTCGCGAGCCCCGGCGACGACGGTGTCGGGGGAGACGCCGCGGGCGAGCAGCGCGTCGACGACGAGGTGGCCGAGCTGTCCGCTCGCTCCGGTGATGAGGATGGTCATCGGTGGTCCTTTCGGTCGGGTGTTGCCGGTGACAACCGCCGCCGGGCATCCTTGCATTCCGTCAGATGGGTACCCACTTTTCGGTAAGCTACCTACATGGCAGTGAGTTTCGCGCAGATCCGGGCGTCCTCCGATCAGGTCTTCACCGAGAACTGCCCGACGCGGGTCGTGCTCGACCATGTCATGAGCAAATGGGGCGTGCTCGTGCTGCTCGCACTGACCGACGGCACCGCCCGATGGGGTGAGCTCCGGCGCTCCGTGGCGGGCATCAGCGAGAAGATGCTCGCGTCCACACTGCGTACGCTCGAGGCCGACGGCATCGTGAGCCGCACCGCCTACCCCGAGGTGCCGCCTCGCGTGGAGTACGCGCTGACCGAACGCGGTGTCGAGCTGATGGAGCGCATGATGCCGCTCATGGAGTGGATCGCCGCGAACGCGGACGACATCGTCGGCCGCCCCGCGTGAAGGCTGAGTGTTCCGTGCGAGCCCTGTCGCCGGGGGCGATAACGATATATCGTCAGGTATCGCTAACGTATCGACGACCGGGAGGTCAGCATGAGCGGAACATTCCCCACCGGCGGTTTCGGCGGCCGTGACAACATCTTCGGGGGACGAGGCGGGTTCAACGTCTCCGATCTCGGGAACAACGTGTTCGAGGCATTCGACCAGTTGAAGTCGACCTTCGAGCAGAAGGTGAACACCCGGGTCGGACGCGGCGACGTCCGTGCCGCCGTGCTCGCCCTCCTCGCCGAGCAGCCCATGCACGGCTACCAGATCATCCACGAGATCGAAGAGCGCAGCGGCGGGTCGTGGAAGCCCAGCGCGGGATCGGTGTACCCCACCCTCCAGCTGCTCGCCGACGAGGGCCTCGTCAGCGCCCAGGAGTCCAACGGACGCAAGACCTACTCGCTCACCGAGGCCGGCCGCGAGGCGGCGGGCGAGGCGGGCGAGAAGTCCGCTCCGTGGGAGTCCACGAGCCGCGACCACAGCCGCGTGACCGCGCTGCCCAAGGCGGGCGTCGAGCTCGCCCAGGCCGCCGCCCAGGTCGGCCGCAGCGGTTCGCCCGAGCAGGTCCAGCAGGCCGTGGAGATCCTCGACGACGCGCGCCGCAAGCTGTACGCCCTGCTCGCGCAGGCCTGACGCGGGTGGCCTCGGCCGAACCGCATCGCGTCGCATCACCCGGCACCCCCGCGGTGCCGGGTGATGCCCGCGCGCGTGCGCGCTATCGCCGCATCCTGCGCTTCGCCGCGCGGGCGCTCGTGCAGACGTGGTGGTTCGAGATCGTCCTGCCGCGCTTCGGTCTCGAGCGGCTCTCCGAACGGGGGCGAACGGTCCGTCTGCGCCGCCTCGCGCGCCGCTTCCACGCGCTCGCCGTCGAGCTCGGCGGGCTGATGATCAAGGTCGGGCAGTTCATGTCATCCCGGCTCGACGTCCTGCCACCGGAGATCACGACCGAACTGGCCGGCCTGCAGGACGAGGTGCCCCCGGTTCCCTTCGACCAGATCCGCGCGGCGGCGGAAGCAGAGCTGGGGATGCCGCTGCGCGACGCCTACGCGTCGTTCGACGAGCAGCCGGTCGCCGCGGCCTCCCTCGGTCAGGCCCATCGCGCCCGGCTCGCCGCCGAGCAGGCCGCCGACGCCGGCTTCACCGACGTCGTCGTGAAGGTCCAGCGACCCGGCATCCAGACCATCGTCGACGTCGACCTCGCCGCGCTCCGCCGTATCGCGCGCTGGCTGCGCCGCATCCGCATCGTCTCGCGGCGAGCGGACATGCCGGCTCTCGTCGAGGAGTTCGCCGTCACGAGCCTCGAGGAGATCGACTATCGGCACGAGGCGGCCAACGCCGAGCGCTTCCGCGAGAAGTTCGCCGGCAACCCCCGAGTCGCCGTCCCCGAGATCGCGTGGGAGCGGTCGACCGCGCGGGTCCTGACGCTCGCCGACGTCACCGCGATCAAGGTCACCGACGTCGATGGTCTTCGCCGCGCGGGCATCGACCCTCACGAGGTGGCGAGCATGTTCGCCTCCGTGATGTTCGACCAGTTCTTCGGTTTCGGCTTCTTCCACGCCGACCCTCACCCGGGCAACGTCTTCGTCACGCCGGTGCCGTCCGATCGGCGCCGCGAGGGCGAGCCGGACTGGGTGCTGACGTTCATCGACTTCGGGATGATGGGCGAGATCTCACCCTCGGCGCGCGACGCGCTGCGCACGGTTCTCGTCGCTGCCGCGGCTCGCGACGGCCGCGGACTCGTCGCCGGGATGTCGCAGGTCGGCGCGCTGCTGCCCTCCGCCGACGTCCGCGAGCTCGAGCGCGCGATGACCCAGCTGTTCGCGCGCTTCGGAGGCATGGGATTCGCCGAGCTGAAGCAGGTCGACCCGCGGGAGTTCCGCGACTTCGCGGGGGAGTTCGGCGAGCTCGCCCGTGCGCTGCCGTTCCAGCTGCCCGAGAACTTCCTGCTCGTCATCCGGGCGGCCTCGCTCACGTCGGGCGTGTGCACCTCGATCGATCCCGCGTTCAACCTCTGGGACGCGGTGGAGCCCTACGCGGCTCGGCTGCTCCGCGAGGAACGCGGCGATCTCATGCGCGACGCCGCGCGACGCGCGATGGCGTTCGCCGATATCACGATGCGCCTCCCGCAGCGGCTCGACGGCCTCATCACGCATCTCGAAGACGGCAACCTCGGCTTCGACAGCGGGCGGCTCGAACGGCGGATGTCGCGCCTGGAACGGCTCGGACGGCGCGCCGTCTCGGGAATCCTCTTCGCCGGTCTGCTCGTGGCGGGAGTCCTGATGCGTCCCGACGACGAGACGGCGGGCACGGTGCTCATGGGGCTCTCGGCACTGCCGCTGCTGCACGTCCTGCTCGGCGGCGTGTTCGGCCGCCGCGACTGAGGGCTGGGTAGCCTGGAGGAATGCCCCTCGAGACGCCGGGAACGGGCGCGCGCGAACAGCTCGCCGCGCTCGCCGCGCGTGCCGGACGGGCCGGGTTCGGTGCGGGCCGGGTGACGGGGACCCCGGCCGCGCCCGGCGCACGCGCCGCCGCCGTGCTCGTGCTCTTCGGCATGCTCGATGACCATCCGAGCGATCATGCGCCCGATGCCGCTGTCTCGCGCGATCTCGATGTCCTGCTCCTCGCCCGCGCGGCGACGCTCCGATCGCATCCCGGGCAGGTGGCTCTGCCGGGCGGCCGGGTGGACCCCGGTGACGCCGACACGGTTGCGGCGGCGCTGCGGGAGGCGCGCGAGGAGACCGGCATCGACACCGACGGGGTCGAGGTGCTCGGCGCCCTTCCGCCGGTTCCGCTGGAGTACTCCCACCACCTCGTGACGCCCGTCCTGGCCTGGTGGCGTCGTCCATCACCCGTGCGCGTGGTCGATGTGGCGGAATCCGCGGCCGTGTTCCGCGCCCCGGTCGCTGATCTGCTCGCGCCGGCGAACCGCGGCGTCACGGTCCTGCGCCGAGACGGCGCCGAATGGCGGGGACCGGGCTTCGTCGTCCGCCACGATGCCGGAGAGTTCCTCGTGTGGGGCTTCACCGCGATGCTCCTGGACGGCCTGTTCACCGAGCTCGGCTGGACCGAGGACTGGGACACCGCCAGGGAGCTGGTCCTGCCGCCGTCCTGACCACGGCCGCCCCGCGCTCAGAACCGCCAGATGAGTGGGACGTAGACCACCGCCGCGAGGAGGAACAGGACGGTGAGCGGCAGCCCGAGCCGCCAGTAGTCGCCGAACCGGTACCCGCCCGGCGCCATCACCATGAGGTTGACGGGAGTGGCGACCGGGGTGAGGAACGACGACGCCCCCGCGACCGTCAGTGCCATGAGGAACGGGAGCGCGCTGACATCGAGGGTGAGCGCGATCGAGGTCGCGACCGGCGCGACGATCAGGACGGTGGCGACGTTCGAGATGAACTGTCCGAGCACGACGACCACGACGCAGACCACGATGAGCGCCAGGTGCGGGTCGGCCTGGCCGACGACGGCGAGCAGGGCGTCGGCCACGACGTCGGCCGCGCCGGTCTCGAGGAACGCCACGGACAGGGGGATCATGCCCGCGATGAGGACGAGGGTCGTCCACGAGACGCCGTGATAGAGGTCGGGCAGCTTCACGACCCGCAGCACGATGAGGGAGCCGGCGGCGAGGAGGCCGGCGACCGCGGGCGGGATCGCGCCCGTGGCCAGCAGCGCGACCATCACGGCGGTGACGGCGAGCGTGCGCCGCGAGCCGCGGTGCAGGCGACTGCGCCGCTGCGTGCGCACAGCCCCCGTGCGCACGGCCTCGGGGACGAGCGAGAGAGTCTCGGCCTCGCGCTCCGTGTGATGTTCGGGGGCGGGGTCCGGTCCGTGATGCGGCAGCAGCCGCGGGCCGAGCAGCACGACGATCGCGATCGTGGCCGCGACGAGCGGGAGCCCGACGAGCGCGAACTCGAAGAAGCCGAACGGGCGGCCCGCCTCGGCCGCGAGCTCGGACACCACGACGTTGACGGGTGTTCCGGTCAGGGTGAGCAGCGACGCAGACGACGCGATGAAGGCCATCGGCAGCATGAGCTGCGACGGCGACAGGCCCGACCGTCGGGCGATCACGGCGGCGACGGGGATGAGCGCGGCGACGGCGCCGTTGATGCTGATCAGCGCGGTGAGGATCGCGACGATCCCGCCGACCCATATCAGGATGCGGCCACGCCGCGTACCGGCGCGCGCGAGGATCACGGCACCGACCATCCGGGTGACGCCGCTCGTCTCGAGGGCCGTCGCGACGATGAACAGGCTCGCGATGAACAGCACCGTGGGATCGCCGAAACCGGCGAACGCCTGGGGGAGGGTGAGCACCCCCGTGGCCCACAGCCCGAGCGCGACACCCACGGCCACGACCTCGAGCGGCACCCGCGCCGACAGGAACGCGATGATCGCTGCGGCGAGGATCAGGAAGGTCGCGACGATCGGGTCCACCCTTTCACGCTACCCGCAGGGCCGAGCCGGTTCGGGTGGCCACGATCTCCTCCCGCAGGGGGAGGCGGTGACACCCGTGCGTCGAGAAGCTGGATAGGTGAGTCTCCCCATCGATACGCATGTTGCTCGTCCATCCACCCGCTCCCGCCGACGCGGACCGGTCGCCGTCGCCGTCGCGGCGGCGACCGCCGCAGCGCTCGCCTCCTGCTCTGCCGAGCCCGCGCCGGAGGGGACGCCCGCCTCGCCGGCCGCACCCGTCGAGATTCCCGGCACACCGGTCGGCGACCAGGTCCGCTGGGTGATGGACGAGATCAACGCCGACGCGGCCACCGACATCGAAGACATCGAGACGCACTTCGACGCCGCCGCTCTGGAGCAGCTCCCGCCCGCGCAGCTGCAGGACGTGTTCGCGCAGATGCAGGCCGCGGCCCCGTGGACGGCGGTCGGGTACGACGGCGTCGAGACCCAGGCCCGCGTGACCATCGAGTCCGCTCAGGTGACCTACGACATGTCGATCTCGGTCACCCCCGACGCTCGCATCCAGATGCTCCTGTTCAGCCCGCCGCAGCCTGAACGCACGCCCGCGGCGTCCTGGGACGAGCTCACCCGGCAGATCGACGACGCCGCCTTCACCGCAGGCGTGCAGGTCCGGGAGGTCGGGGGCGAGGTGCTCTACGAGGGCGGTGACCAGGCCGCCGGACCCATCGGCTCCATCTTCAAGCTGTGGGTGCTCGGCGCCGTCGTCGACGCCGTCGCGGCCGGACGGCTCGCCTGGGACGACGAGCTGGTCGTCGACGCCGCGGTGCGCAGTCTCCCCAGCGGCGAGCTGCAGGACCGTCCCGACGGCACGAAGGTGACCGTGCGGGAGGCCGCCGACAAGATGATCGCCATCAGCGACAACACCGCCACCGACATGCTCACCCGCGCCGTCGGTCGCGATGCGGTCGAAGCGGCGATGGTCTCGATGGGGCACGCCGACCCCGAGGCGAACCTCCCGTTCGCCACGACGCGCGAGTTCTTCTGGCTCCTCTTCGGCGACGCCGATCTGCGGGCGCTGTGGACCGCTGCGGGCGACCCCGATGCCCGTCGCTCGGTGCTGGAGCGGCTGCCCGCCGGCGTCCCCGATGTCGCGTCCGCCTCCGATGCGCAGCCGGGCTGGCCCGACGGGATCGACTGGTTCGCGGCGCCCGATGATCTCGCGGTCGCACACGTTGCGCTGCAGGACCGGGCGCAGACGCCGGCGGGGGCGCCGGTGCGCGAGATCCTGTCCGCCAATCCCGGTCTCGCGTTCGGCGACGAATGGACGTACGTCGCCTTCAAGGGCGGGAGCTCGGTCGGCGTGCTCGCCGGCTCGTGGTACCTCGAGCGGGAGGGCGGCGCGCCCGTCGTCATCACGGTGCTCGCGCGCGCCGACGACGCCACGACGCTCGCACACCCCGAAGCCGCGCTCGGGTGGGCACAGGACGCCGCCGCCATCCTCGCCGGCCCGTAGCCTGGAACGATGAAGCGCTCGACGAGCCACGGCATCCATCCGCGTCCTCGGGGGCCGAAGGCCCTGGCCGGGGCGCTCCTCGCCTCGACGCTGCTGCTGTCCGCCTGCACCGGCGCGGCCGAACCGCGCCCGAGCGGCGGCGCGACCGCGCCGACCCCGAGCGAGACCCCGACGGAACAGGCGGATGCCGTCGCCTGGTGGCACGCCGCGGGCGAGCCCCGCGACGTCGTCACTCAGCTGGAGGTGCCGTGGTCGGTCGTCGTCCTCGACGACGGGACCCAGCTGGTGAGCCAGCGCGACGACGGCGCTGTCCTCGAGGTCGACGCGGACGGGCTCGCGCGCGTCGTGGGCGAGATCGACCTCACGGCCGCGGTCGGCGAGGGCGGCCTCCTCGGCATCGCGGTGCATGAGGACGCGGACGAGGACCGCACGCTGCTGTACGCCTACGTGACGACGGCCGATGACAATCGCGTCGTGCGCGTGGGGCTCGACGGTGAGGCGGGGAACCGCCGGCTCGGCGGTGCGGAGGTCGTGATCGACGGCATCCCGCGTGATCGCGTCCACAACGGCGGGCGCATCGCCTTCGGGCCCGACGGCATGCTCTACGTCGCCACGGGAGACGCCGGACGGCCCGAGGCGGCGCAGGAGCCCGGTTCGCTGGCGGGGAAGATCCTGCGGCTGACGCCGGAAGGGGAGCCCGCCCCGGGCAACCCTTCCGGGTCGGAGGTGTACTCCCTCGGCCACCGCAACGTGCAGGGTCTCGCGTGGACGCAGGACGGCACGATGTGGGCGAGCGAGTTCGGACAGGATCGCTTCGACGAGATCAACCGCATCGAAGCCGGCGGCAACTACGGCTGGCCGGTCGTCGAGGGCGCATCGGACGACGAGCGCTTCATCGCGCCCCTCATCACCTGGACGCCGGAGGAGGCGAGCCCGAGCGGCGTCGCGGCGCGGGGGAACACCCTCTTCGTCGCGGGTCTGCGCGGCGAACGCGTATGGCAGATCGACGTCGAGGCAGGCGCGCTCACCGGCGAGCCGGTCGCGCTCTGGCAGGGTGAGCTCGGCCGCGTCCGCGATGCCGTCGTGGCGGGTGACGAGCTCTGGCTGCTCACGAACAACACCGACGGCCGGGGGAACGCGGCGGCCGGCGACGACCGCCTGACGCGGGTCCCCCTGGCGGCAGCGGACTGAACCGGCTTGATAGCGTTCACAGGAGACATTCGCAGACAGGGGACCTCATGACCGAACGCGTGACATGGCTGCTCGTCGACGGCGAGAACATCGACGCGACGCTCGGTCAGTCGATCCTCGGGCGTCGTCCGCTCCCGGACGAACGACCCCGCTGGGACCGCCTGCTGCAGTTCGTCGACGATCAATGGCAGCAGCCCGCTCGCGGCCTGTTCTTCCTCAACGCCAGCAACCACCTGCCGATGTCGTTCGTCCAGGCGCTGCTCGCCCTCGACTACAAGCCGGTGCCGCTGTCGGGCGACGCCGACGAGAAGGTCGTCGACATCGCCATCCAGCGCACGCTCGCGGCGCTGAAGGAACGCGAGGACGATGTCGTGCTCGTCAGCCACGACCGCGACTTCGTCGGCGAGGTGGCGGCGCTCACCGGGCCCGGTCGTCGCGTGGGCGTGCTGGCGTTCTCGGAGTTCCGCAGCAGCGAGCTCACGGCCATCCCGGGCGTCGAGTTCTTCGACCTCGAGTACGACGTCCATGCATTCGATGCACCGCTGCCGCGCGTCCGCGTCATCCCGATCGAGTCGTTCGACCCGTGGGAGTTCCTCGCCTGACCCATCCGGTGATGGAGGCGATACACCCGTCGGACCGGCGGGGCTGGCGTCGTCTCGAGCGGGCGCCGAGGGCACACCAGCCCCGCGAGTCCGACGATTGTATCGGCGGGCGCGCCGGAGGCGGGCCGACGGGGTGTCAGAGACTCCGGATGTGCTTGATGTTCGACTTCGCCGTCTCGAGCACCGCGCCGATGCCGCCGGAGTCCTTCGCCCCGAGCACCATCTTCGCCATCGACATCCCGAAGCCCGCGACCTGCTCCGCCGTGATCGATGCCGGCATCGAGAGGGCATCGGGGTCGGTGACGATGTCGACGATGGACGGCCCCCGGTGCGCGAGCGCCGCGGCGGCGGCCGCCTCGAGATCGGCCGGATCGGTCACCCGCTGCGCGTGGAACCCGAGCGCCCGCCCGACGGCGGCGAAGTCGACCATCGGCACGTCGACGCCGAAGTCGGGGAAGCCGGCGACGAGCATCTCGGCCTTGACCATCCCGAGCGTGGAGTTGTTGAACACGAACACGTTCAGCGGCAGGTCGTAGGCGGCCACCGTGATGAGCTCACCGAGCAGCATCGAGAGTCCGCCGTCTCCCGCGATCGCGATGACCTGCCGATCGGGGTACGCCATCTGCGCGCCGAAGGCGTGGGGGAGGGCGTTGGCCATCGACCCGTGCCGCCACGACGCCAGCAGACGCCGCTCGGGCCCGGGAGTGACATAGCGGGCATGCCAGACGTTGCCCATGCCGGTGTCGGCGGTGAAGACCGCATCGGATGCCGCGACCCGGTCGATGACCGACATGGCACGCTCGGGATGGATCGGCTGCGCATCCGAGTCGGTGTACGCCGCGACCGAATCCTTCATCGCCTTCCGATACCGCTTCAGCGTGTGCTGGAGGAACGCGTCGTCGGTCTTCGCGGCGGTCCGTGCGCGCAGCGCCGCGAGGGTGAGGCCGACATCGCCGTGGACGGGATGCGTGACCCCCGCTCGGCGCCCGAGCCGCTGCGCGTCGATGTCGATCTGCGCGATGACCGTCTTGGCGCCGTCGGGGAGGAACTGCTCGTACGGGAAGTCGGTGCCGACCATCAGGAGGAGATCGACCTCGTGCATCGCGTGGTCGATCGCGCCGTAGCCGAGCAGGCCCGACATGCCGACGTCGAAGCGGTTGTCGTACTGGATCCACTGCTTGCCGCGCAGCGAGTGCCCCATCGGCGCCTGCAGGTGCTCGGCGAACGCGATGACCTCCTCGCGCGCGTCGCGGACGCCCTCGCCGGCGAAGATCGCGATCTTCTCGGCCTTGTCGATGGCGGCGGCGAGCTCGGCGACGCTCCGCTCGTCGGGCGCGATGCGACCGGGGCGAGCGGCGACGAACGGCGGGAACTCGCCCGTCGAGTGCAGCTCGGCGAGATCGCCGGGCAGCACGATCACCGAGACGGACGACCCCGCGGTGGCGTGACGGATCGCGGAGTTCACGACGCGCGGCGACTGCTCGGGCGTCAGGATCATCTCGCAGTAGTCGCTGCACTCGGTGAAGAGGCGCTCGGGATGCGTCTCCTGGAAGTACCCCGAACCGATCTGCAGGCTCGGGATGTGGCTGGCGATCGCGAGCACCGGCACACCCGACCGCTGCGCATCGAACAGGCCGTTGATCAGATGCAGATTGCCGGGGCCGCAGCTGCCCGCGCACACCGCCAGCTCGCCCGTGAGCTCGGCGTCCGCGGCGGCGGCGAACGCGGCGGCCTCCTCGTGGCGGACGTGGATCCAGTCGATCCCGCCCGACGCCGCACCTCCGGTTCGTCGTACCGCGTCGACGATCGGGTTGAGCGAGTCGCCGACGATGCCGTAGATCCGCTTCACCCCCGCATCCATCAGCTGGGCGACGATCTGTTCGGCGACGTTCTGCGGCACGAGGGCTCCTTCTGCTGAGGCTGTCCGGACACCCTCAGTCTTCTCCCGCCGCCTGTGCGCATGCCAGGGGTTGCGGATGGCTCGCCTGAGCGGCAGGCGAGCCGCGCCTCAGCCTTTGAGGTCGGGGAAGTCCGACTCGCGCCACTCGGTCGTCACGCGCTCGCCGGCATGCGCGGCGGCCACTTCGCGCTCGCGCAGCTCGACCCGGCGGATCTTGCCCGAGATCGTCTTCGGCAGCTCGAAGAACTCCACGCGGCGCACCCGCATGTACGGAGGCATGTGCTCGCGGGCGTGCGCGAGGATCGCCCGCGCGGTCTCGGCCGACGCCTCCCAGGATGCCGCGAGCGACACGTACGCCTTGACGATGTTGAGACGCACGGCGTCGGGCGCCCCGACGACGCCCGCCTCGGCCACGGCCGGGTGCGTCAGCAGGATCGACTCGACCTCGAACGGCGACACCTTGAAGTCGCTGGCCTTGAACACATCGTCGGTGCGCCCGACGAACGTGAGCTGTCCGGCGGCATCCCGGACGGCGACATCGCTCGTGTGGTAGTAGCCGTCGTGGTCGACCCGGGCGGTGCGCTCGGGCTCGCCGAGGTAGCCGGGCATGAGATTGAGCGGACGGATCGGCGCGGTCGGCAGGCAGATCTCGCCCTCGTCTCCGATGCGCCCGGTGAGCGGGTCGATCAGCACGATGTCGTTGCCCGGGAGCGGTCTGCCCATCGCGCCGGGCTTGACGGCGACGCCCGGCGTGTTGCCGATGACCGCCGTCAGTTCGGTCTGCCCGTACCCGTCGCGGATCTGCAGCCCCCACCAGCGCTGGATCGTGTCGATCACCTCGGGGTTGAGGGGCTCGCCGGCCGAGAGCAGCTCGCGCAGTGCGCGGGGCCGCTTCTCGAGGTCGGCCTGGATGAGCATGCGCCAGACCGTCGGCGGGGCGCAGAAGGTGTTGACCGCGTTGCGGTCGAGCTGCTCGACGAGGCGCGCGGCGTCGAACCGGGCGTAGTTGTAGACGAAGACCGTCGTCTCGGCGATCCACGGCGCGAAGAACAGGCTCCACGCGTGCTTGCCCCACCCGGGAGCGCTGATCGTCATGTGCACGTCGCCGGGGCGCACGCCGATCCAGTACGTGGTCGAGAGGTGCCCCACCGGATAGCTCACGTGCGTGTGCACGACCATCTTGGGCCGCGACGTGGTGCCGGAGGTGAAGTAGACGATGGCCGGATCATCGGAGGCCACGACGACACCGGGTGCCGCGTCGTCGGCGTCGGCCGCATCCGCGAACGAGTGCCATCCCGGACGCTCGCCGCCCACGACGACGCGCTCGAAGCCGCCCGCGATCCCGTCGAACTTGGCGGCGTCGACCGGGTCGGCCAGGACGGCGCGGATGTCGGCGCGTTCGACGCGCTCGAGGAGGTCGTCGGCGCCCAGCACGACCGAGGTCGGCAGGATGACGGCACCGATCTTGAGGATCGCCAGCATCGCCTCCCACAGCTCGACACGGTTGCCGAGCATGAGCATGACGGCATCTCCGTGCCCGACGCCGAGGCCGGTGAGCCAGTTGGCGACGCGGTTCGAGCGACGACGCATCTCGTCGTACGTGACCCGCGTCTCGCTGCCGTCCTCGTCGACGACGTGCAGGGCGATGCGGTCGTTGCCCGTGGCGATGGCGTCGAACCAGTCGACGGCCCAGTTGAAGTGGTCGCCGACGTCGGGCCAGCTGAACCCGGCGTGGGCCGCCTCGGGTGAGTGCGCGTTGTCGAGCAGGAAGTCGCGGGCGGCGCGGAATGCGGCCGTCGCCGCCGTCGCATCGGGAGAAGACATGGGCCTCGGATCTGTTCTCTCGTCCGGAGCAGGCGCGGCGGACGCCTTCCGAGTCTAGGAAGAAGCGGATGCTGGGCGAAGCATGGGACGCACGGATTCAGCGCGAGGCGATCACCGTGGCGCTGCCGTCCTCGACCAGCAGTGCCTGATCGTCGCGCAGCGGGAGGAGTGCGAAGTCCGACCCGTACGTGTCGATGGTGCGGCGGATCAGCTCGGGCGGGTATTGCGGCAGCTGTCCGTCTGCGTGCGGGATCGGTGTGACGTCGATCAGCCCAAGCCCGTCGTGGTTCTCGAGTGCGGGACCGTCGGCAGGATCGTCCATCAGCGATGCGGGCGTCACGTCGGGTCCGGCGACGATCGATCCGGCGCTGAGTCCGATGTACGGGAGCCCGCGCCGGACGTGGTCGACGAGGACGTCGTCGTTGCCGGAGAGTCGCAGGGCCTCGAGAAGCGCGAAGGTGCTTCCGCCCGCGACGTACACCGCCCCCGCGCGCGAGAGCAGACGGTCCGCGTCCTCGGGCGCGGTGTCTCGCAACGTCGCATCGATCACGTCGCGGCCGAACGAGCGCACCGCCTCGCGCTCGGCGGCGGCGAAGGGCGCATCGCGGAACGCCGCCTGCGCGTCGTCGATGTACACGATCGGGCCCGGGCGGTCGCCGTCGTCGAGGAACGGGCGCAGCGCGCCGGGATGCAGGGAGAGCAGGAGCAGTCGCACGCCCGTCACGCTATCGGGGACGGCCGACACGGTGGTGGCGGGAGAGGATGGAGAGATGATCCGTGCGTCCGTCCTCGCCTTCCTGCTCGATGCCGTCCTCGTGGTGGCGTTCGCGGCGACCGGCCGGGCGAGCCATGACTCCGATGTGCTCGCGGGCCTCTGGCACACCTCGTGGCCGTTCCTCGCCGGCCTGCTGGTGGCGTGGGTTGCCGTGCGCGCCTGGCGATCGCCGACCGGGATCGTGCCGACGGGTCTGGTCGTCTGGGCGGTCACGGTCGTCGGCGGGATGCTGCTGCGCGCGCTCTCGGGCCAGGGGACGGCACTGCCGTTCGTGGTCGTCGCGACGCTGACGCTGCTCGTCCTGCTCATCGGGTGGCGTCTCATCGCCCGCGGCATCCGTTCGCTGCGGTCGCGCGGCGATGGGCGTCCTCGCAGCCGGGATGTCGCTCCTCGCGCGTAACCTGTCGGGCATGCGCCGCCCCACCCCCGATCCCGTCGGTCCCGGACAGGAGTCCGTCTGGGACTACCCGCGACCGCCCCGTCTCGAACGCGTCCAGGCGCGCGTCACGATCGATTTCGCCGCCGTCACGATCGTCGACACCGACGACGTCGTGCGGGTGCTCGAGACGAGCCATCCGCCCGTGTACTACCTGCCGGCCGCGGCGTTCGTGCCCGGCTCGCTGATACCTGCGGCCGGCAGCTCGTTCTGCGAGTTCAAGGGTGCCGCCGAGTACTTCGACGTGGTCCGCGGCACGGCGGTGCGCGAGCGCGCCGCGTGGGGTTATCCGAACCCGTCGCCGGGGTATGAGGAGCTCGTCGGTCGCGTGGCCGTCTACGCGGGCGGGATGGACCGGTGCACGGTCGACGGCGAGGTCGTCGTGCCACAGCCCGGCGGGTTCTACGGCGGCTGGGTGACGTCGAACCTCGCAGGCCCGTTCAAGGGGGTTCCCGGTTCGATGGGATGGTGACCCGCTCGAACAGGCCCGCGGAGGCGTTGCCGCGCTTCGTTCAGCGCTGGGCGCGGGCGAGGTTTGCGCGCAGCTCGTCGGCGTTCTGCCGCACGACGTAAGCGGGCTGGTCGCGCTCGACGCGCCAGCTCTGAGCGAGCGAACCGATGTCGACGGTGTCGAAGCCGAACGCGTCGTAGAGCGCCGTGACGTGGGCGACGGCATCCGGGTGGTCGCTCGCCGTCGCGAGCGCGCGCCGGTCCGGGGTTCCCGCGGGGGAGCCGTCGGTGTTGATGTCGGCGGCGGGGATGTGGTTGAACGCCTTGACGACCTTCGACTCGGCGAAATGACGCTGCGCCATCTCGGACGTCGTGGTGCGCTTCTCCTCGAGCTCGGCGATGCGGCCGTCGCGCTCCCAGTAGTAGTTGTTCGTGTCGAGCACGATCTTGCCCGCGAGCGGTTCGGCGGGGACGTCCTCGAGCGCCTTCAGCGGCACCGTCACGACGGCCCAATCCGCCGCCTCGGCCGCTTCCTGCGCGGTCGCCGCCCGTGCGCGCTCGCCGAGCCGCGCGACGAGGTCGCCGAGCGTCTCCGGCCCGCGCGAGTTGGCGATCACGACGTCGTAGCCGCGTGCGACCAGGCCCTCGGCGAGAGCGCTTCCGATGTGTCCTGCTCCGATGATTCCCACAGTTGTCATGGGGGAGTGAACCGCCGGAGCCGGTCCCGGCATTCCCGCACGATTGCAGAGACCGGGAAGGTCAGAGGATCTGGCCGATGGGCTCGCGCTTCTCCGCCTGGAACCGGTCCTCGTTGCGGCCCCGGGCCCAGTAGCCCGACAGGGAGACACGGCCGCGCTCGAGTCCGCGCTCGTCGAAGAGCACGCGTCGCAGAGCCTTCATCGACTCGCGCTCACCGTGCGCGAAGACCTGAACGTCGCCCGCCGGCCAGTCGTACTGCCGCACGACGGCGGCGAGAGCCTCGGGGTCGTGGGCAGGGTCGACGACCCACTCCACCTCGACACCCGCAGGCGCGTCGAGGGGCAGGATCGCGTCGTCGGATTCCACTTCGACGAACGCGTGTCCGGCCGCATCCGACGGCAGCGCCTCCAGTGCGGCGGCGATCGCCGGAACGGCCGAGATGTCTCCGGCGAAGAGATGGAAATCGGCGGCGGCATCCGGGGCGTAGCCGCCGCCCGGTCCCATCAGCTCGATCTGGTCGCCGACCTGCGCGCGCGCCGCCCACGGCCCGGCGAGGCCCTCGTCACCGTGCACGACGAAGTCGATCGAGAGGGTGCCGGCGACAGCATCCACCCGCCGGACGGTGTACGTCCGCGTGACGGGTGCGGATTCGGGAGCGGGAGTCGTGAACTTCAGCTTGACGTACTTGTCGGTCTCGGGCCGGTTCTGGAACCCCGCGAAGCCGTCGCCGCCGAGGGTCACGCGCACCAGGTGCGCGGAGAGGCGTTCGGTTCCGACGACCTCGAGCTGGATGCTCGGGCGCGGGGTACGGGGAGCGGTGCGAGAGGAGAGAGCCACCTCACCCACGGTACCCGGGGCGCCGCGGGTCAGGCGAAGCGGACCCAGTTCGCGCCCGCGCCGGTCTCGGCCTGCTCGAGCAACGTCAGCTCGGCGCCGTCGACGGCGTAGAGCGAGACCGTGCGCGACTTCTCACCCGCCGCGATCAGGCGGTCGCCGGCGGGGGAGAGGGCGAAGCCGCGCGGCTGCGGCTCGGTGGGGATGAAGGACCCGACGTCCTGCACGGTGCCGTCCTCGGCGACGGGCGCGGCGCCCAGCGTGCTCGTCGAACGCTCCGAGATCCAGAGGTACCGCTCGTCCGCGCCGAAGTGGATGTCGGCGCCCCAGACGGCGTGGTTGGCGACCGGGTCGCCGCCGATCTCACCGCGCACGAGTCCGGCTGCGGGGTCGACTGCGTTGGCCCGGGAGCGCAGCTCCAGGCCGCCCGTCGCCGCGTCGCGCACGTAGTGCAGCACCTCGCCGGAGTACTCGGTCATGACGTAGACGGCGTCCTCGGCGCTGTTGAGCACCAGGTGGCGGGGTCCGCTGCCGGCGGGCGCCGCGGCGGTGCCCGGGCCGACCGGAGTCAGCGTCAGGTCGTCGCCGAGCTCGAACTGCCCGACGAGATCGTCGCCGAGTGAGACGAAGTAGGCGAAGCGCCCGTCGGAGGAGGGCAGCACCGAGTGCAGCTTGGAGAACTCGACGCGGCCGGTCGGCTCGCCGATCGCGCCGTCGGAGATCGGGGCGACGAACCCGTAGTCACCGCCGTACGAGGCGGCGAGGAGCGCCGTGCCCCCGCGGGCGAGAGCGATGTAGCTGACCGAGCCGTCCGGAAGCGCGAAGCGCGAGCGGGGGGTGAGCTCGCCCGTGGCGCGGTCGAGGGAGAGCGTGACGATCGCCGCGGGCTCGTCGGAGGTCGCACCCTTGACTCCCGCGTAGACGAGGCCGCGCTCGCGGTCGATCGCGAAGGTGCCGGTGCCGGTGAGGCCGTCGGCGACGAAGAGCCGTTCGAGGGCGTCGCCATCGAGACGGAACACGCTGATGCTGCTGTCACCCGCGTTGGCGACCAGGACGAGAGAGGAATCAGTCACGCCACGAGCCTAGCTCCGCGGTCCGAGACCGACGCGGCGGGAGTCCACGCCGGGGACTGATAAACTCGTCGACGGAAGTGTGTCCGAGCGGCCTAAGGAGCATGGCTGGAATCCATGTAGGCGGGGTAACTCGCCTCGCAGGTTCAAATCCTGTCACTTCCGCCGAAATGAAGGGCGCCACTCCGCGAGGGTGGCGCCCTTCGTCATGCCAGGATGTCGTCCCACACCCGCCCGCCCTCGGCGATGCGCTGTGACGCGTCGAGCCGGGCCGCAGGAGTGCCGGGCTTGCGGCGCGCCTGTGCGTGGATGCACCCCGCGAACTGCGCGGCGAAGTCCCGGCGTGGATGCCTTCGCGTGACGGCCCGCAGGGTCTCGGCATCCCATAGCTCCGGCGCGACTCCCGAGACGTCGAGGCTCGTCGCGACCTCCAGCAGATGACCCTCGGGGTCGAGCGCCGGGTCGACGCTCAGCCACATGTGCCGCTCGATGACCTCGCGCGCGCGTTCGCGGCGCGCCGCGGGCCACCCCGCACCGGCCGCGAAGAGCCACGCGGCCGCGCCGCCGGCCGACTCGAACGCCATCTCGTGCGCGTCGAACGCGGGTGTCACGCCGAGGTCGTGGAGCATCGCGGCGACGAACAGCAGTTCGGGGTCGTGGTCGAGCCCGAGCGCTTCGGCGCGCAGCCGCGCCCAGGCCCACGACCGGATGCCGTGGTCGACGAGCACGGCCGACGACCACCGGCTCACCGCCTCGAGGGCGAGCGCGGCGGTGGGCGTCGGCGGGGCGAGGAGGCGGTCGAGATCACGGATCATGCGCTCATTCTGGGGTGGCGGCGGCAAACCCGACCGCCCCGCTGCCGACTCCGGCAGACATCAGAGCGCCCGTGTCCCGAAAGCGACGGCGCGAGCAGGCCGGCGGGTGTCATGGAAGGTCATACGGCCCCGGCGACCCCGATTCGGGTTTAGCGTCGGTGGGTCGCCATCGCGACGTCATCCCTCTCAGGAGCACCACCATGAGTTCTGCCACCTCGAAGAACGCCGCGCCGGCGAAGCGGAAGAAGCCCTTCTACCGCTCGTTCGGCTTCCAGATCACGATCGCGCTCGTCGCGGGCGTCCTCCTCGGCCTGCTGGCACGCCAGCTCGGGCCCGATGCCGAGGGCAACCCGAACGGCCTCGCCGCAACGCTGTCGACGATCGGCAGCGGCTACGTCACACTGCTGCGCACGGCGGTCGTGCCGCTGATCTTCCTCGCGATCGTCGCCTCGATCACGCAGCTGCGCAACGTCACCAACGCCGCGCGTCTGGCGGGGCAGACCCTGCTGTGGTTCGGGATCACCGCGCTGTTCGCCGTGACGATCGGCATCGTGCTGGGTGTCACGATCCAGCCGGGCGCGCGCGTCGACGCCGGCCAGCTCACGCCCGACGTCCCCTCGAGCGTCGGCTCCTGGTGGAGCTTCCTCACGGGGCTCATCCCGCAGAACTTCCTCGGTCTGTCGGTGTCGACCTCGATCAACCCCGAGACGGGCGCCGCGAGCTCGAGCGTCGGCTACAACGTGCTCCAGATCATCGTCATCTCGGTCGCGATCGGCATCGCCGCCCTCAAGCTCGGCAAGCGCGCCGAGGCGTTCGTGTCGTTCACCGAGTCGGCGCTGAAGGTCGTCCAGCGGGTGCTCTGGTGGATCATCCGCATCGCTCCGATCGGCACCCTCGGCCTGATCGGGTCGGCCGTCGTTACCTACGGCTGGGAGAAGCTCACGACGCTCCTCTGGTTCGCCGTCGCCATCTACATCGGCCTCGCTCTCGTGCTCTTCGTCGTCTATCCCGTGCTGCTGAAGACCCACGGCCTGTCGGTGCGGCAGTACTTCTCGGGCGTGTGGCCCGCCGTGCAGCTCGCCTTCGTCTCGCGCTCCTCGATCGGCACCCTGCCGCTCACGCAGCGGGTCACCGAGCGCAACCTCGGCGTTCCGCGCGAGTACGCCTCGTTCGCCGTGCCGTTCGGGGCGACGACGAAGATGGACGGCTGCGCTGCGATCTACCCGGCGATCGCCGCGATCTTCGTCGCGCAGTTCTTCGGCCTCGAGCTGAACGCGGTGCAGTACCTGCTGATCGTGGTCGTCTCTGTCGTCGGTTCCGCCGCGACGGCGGGCACGACGGGTGCGACCGTCATGCTCACGCTGACCCTCACGACCCTGGGCCTGCCGCTCGAGGGTGTCGGCCTGCTGCTGGCGATCGACCCGATCCTCGACATGGGCCGCACGGCCGTCAACGTCGCGGGCCAGGCGCTCGTGCCGACGATCGTGGCCAAGCGCGAGGGCATCCTCGACCGCGAGCTGTACGACGCCGAGCGTTCGGGCGACCCGTTCGCCGACGACAGCGCCGACGAGGTAGAGGCCCCCGCCCGGGCCTGACGCTCGCGCCCACCGCGACGGGGCGCACTTCTCGGCATCCGGCGCAGCTTCTTCTGCGCTCGATGTCGGGATGTGCGCCCCATCGGCATGCGTGGCGCCCGCGGAGATCAGGCGCGGACGAGGAATCGGGGGAGCAGCACGGCGCCGATGCGCCGCGGCGTCGAGACGGATGCGAGCAGCCCTCGGCGGACGGCCAGGGCGTCGGATGCCGCGGCGCGGCCGATCGCGGCGTCGCGGTCGCCGTCGGGAACGTCGTAGCTCGTCCGTTCGACCGCCGCGACGAGCGCGTCGATGCGGTCGACGGGAACCGTCGGCACGGCCGCCAGGCGGATGCCGAGCGCGCGGGGGCTCTCGGCGTCGTCGATGCGCACGCCGATGTCGCGGGCGCTCTCGCGGACGATCCGCCACGCCGCGAGCACATCGCCGCGTTCGGCAGCCGTCGTCTGCCACCGCCGCCGCGCGGCACCGAGGAGGGCGGGCAGCAGCACGAGCGCCGCGAAGCCGAGGACGACTCCGCCGTAGGGCAGCGCGAGCGCGAGGGGCGAGGTTTCGGAGCCCGCGCTCGTCCCCGTCGAGGCGGTCGGCGTCGGAGTGGGGCCGCCGTCGGGCGCGACCGTCGCCGTCTGCTGCGGCGCGGGCGCGGGGGGCACGTCCTGCCCGCCGTCGTCCGGCAGCGGCTGCGCCGAGCGCGTATAGCTGGCGGGGGTGCCGAGGCTGTTCGTCGGCTCGAACGGCACCCAGCCGATGCCGGCGAAGTACACCTCGGGCCAGGCGTGCAGCTGCGAGCTCAGCACCGTCGCGACGCTCTCGCCATCGACGACGCGGCCGGTCAGCGTTCCGGGCAGGTATCCGACGACGATGCGGGACGGCATGTCGAGCGTCCGCGCCATCACCGCGAACGCGGAGGCGAAGTGCACGCAGTAGCCGCTGCGCACCTCGAGGAAGTCCGCGATCGCGTCGACGCCCGATCCGTCGAACCCGTCGGAGACCGGAGCATCGAGCGAGTAGGTGAACTCCGCGCTGCGGAACCAGCGCTGGAGGGCGGCGAGCCGGTCGTAATCGTTCTCGGCCCCCGCGGTGACCTCGCGCGCCGTCCGCTCGATCGCGGCGGGCATGTCGGCGGGCAGCTGGGTGACGGTGTCGGGGAGGCCGTCGATGGTCGTCCCGGCCGCCTGGATCTGCTCGAGGGTCGGACGCACGACATGGGTCGTCGTGACGTACTCCTGTCCCTGCGTGTCGGTGTCCGCGGCGACCACCGTGCGGTTGGAGGGCATCGCCTCCCAGCCGCCGGAGAGGTCGTCCACGCGCACGGCCGGGCCGGGTACCGGCAGCCATGCGGACGAGAGCTGCGTGATGCTGACGGTCGTCTGGTACTCGGTCACCCGCACGTCGGGGTCGGCGACGACCGGACCGAGCGCCTCGGGAGTGAGGGGGGTGGTCTCGTCGCGGTCGGGTTCCCAGACGCGTCCGTCGAAGCTCGAGAGCGTCGCGGCACGCAGGTAGGGCATGCTGGGCGCGTTGGTGCGGGTCGTGAGCACCTCGACGTCGGTGGGGCGCCGCAGATCGTCGCCGAGCTCGAGGCTGGCGTTGATGGTGGTGGCGGGGCCCGTTCCGATTCCGACGCGCGGCGCGGGGCGGGGGAGCTCGGGCACCACGATGACGGTCGCCACGATCGCCGTCACCGCGAGGCCCGCTGCGAGCACGGCACCCGAGCGTGGCAGGCGGCGCCGTGGTTCGGCCTCGCCGCGCTGTCGCGCCTCGGCGGCGCTGGCGGCTGCGGCCGATCGGGCCAGCGCACGCTCGCGCGAGCGGGTCTCGGTCCGGATGAGCAGGAGCACCGCGGCCGCGAAGACGACGAACGCGATCAGGTCGACGGGCGCAGGCACCGACAGTGCGGGAATCAGCCATACCGTGACGAGGGCGATGGCCGCCAGCAGCGGCATCCGTGCCGTGATGACGGTGTGGTCGAGCAGGATCGTGAGAGCTGCGACCGCCGTCACGGCGAGGACCGCGAGCGGGCGGTCCGCGGTGAGGGGCGCGACTCCGTTGACGATCTGCCCGCTCGCGCCGGCGATGAGGGACGGCACCTCGGCGAAGGTTCCGGGGGTCGGGATGACGAGGAGCAGCGCGGTGTCGCCGAAGTAGACGGCGGTGACGAGTGCACCCGCCGTCACCAGCTCGGCGAGGGTGACCACGACGGCGGGCGTGTGCAGCCGCCGCAGTCCGACGCCGACGAGCAGCAGGGCGGCCGCCACGGCGACCGCGACGACGAGCCACGTGCCGGCGGCGACCACGCGCAGCAGCGGGAGGATCGCGGCGACGATCGAGAGGAGGAGGACGGCCGCCAGGGGCGTGTCGCCGGTGCGGCTCAGCTCGGCTCGCGAGGGCATCGTCGGACGATGCCGCCACCGGCGCGACGGATCAGTACGCGGCACGAGCGGTCCCCCGTTCGGTCGCGGCTCGCCAGCTCTCGGTGAGGTCGCCGTCGGGAGTCAGGACGCCGGCCCGCCAGCCGGCGGCGGATGCCCGTGCGAGCGCCTGTTCCGAGGATTCGGCCGCCAGCAGCACGGGAAGCGCGCTGTGCGCCACGAGCGGCGCCAACGCATCGGCGTCGGCCGTCGTCACGCGTGCGGAGACGACGACCACCGGTCCCGCGACGGTGCCTGCGAACAGGCGGGGGAGCGCCGCCAGTCGATCGTCGGAGCCGGCGACGATCGTGGCCAGGTCGAGGGCCAGCTGCTCGACCGCGACGGAATCGCCGGCCGGAACGGGCGCGCCCACCGGATGTCCCTCCGAGTCGATGACCGTGACGTCGTAGCCCTCCCGGGCCAGGCGTGCGACGGCCGAGATCGCCGCCGTCACGGCGGCCTCGAACGCCGGGTCTTCGCCGGGTCGCGACGCGGCGGGGGCCCAGCGGGACGCCGCCCGGTCGAGCACGACGGTGGCCTCGGGAGTGGACTCCTGCTCCTCCTGACGCACCATCAGCTCGTCGTGGTGCGCGCTCGCGCGCCAGTTGATCCGCCGCATCGAGTCGCCCGGCGCATAGGCCCGCGGGATGAGGTTGTCGGCGCCCTCGCCCAGCTGGTGCGTCGCGGTGTGGAGGCTGCCGCCCGCCTCGCCGGGGTATTCCGTCAGCGGGGGAAGCATCACGGTCGCCGGCGCGACGGTGATCGGCTCAGCCCGGCCCATGCGGACGCTCCGGCGGGTGAACCCGAAGGGATCGGTCACGACGAGGGCGAAGGGGCCGACGTCGCGGATGCCGCGCCGGGTGCCCCGGATGCGGTAGGTCAGCCGGATGCGGTCGAGAGCGGCCGCACCGGTGAGGATGCCGGATGCGTCTCCCTCCACGCCGTTCGGCAACATGTCGGTCCACCGGGCGATCGCGCCGGAGACCCCGCCGCGGGCCGTCGCGTGCACGGTCACGACGCTCTCGCTCCCGACGGCGGCGACGTCGGGGGAGAACGAACGCGACACGTCGCCGTACCTGTGGACGAACCACAGCGACACCCAGCCCAGTGCGACGGCCGCGATCAGCAGCACGCCGACGTATACGAGCTCCACGACGCCGAAGGCGTGCGCGCAGACGATGGCGGCGACGGCGATCAGCAGCGCGCCGGAACCGCGGGCCGTCAGCGGCCAGGCCCGTCGGAGGGCGGGGCCCAGCCGGTGCCGGCGGTGAGCCGGACGGGAAGAACCGGTCATGGCGGACTCAGCGGACCGGCAGCGGCACCGGCACCGTCGCGGCGATGTCGGCCAACGCCGCTTCGACGACTTCGGCACCGCTGCGGCCGCGGGAGGCGCCGGTCGTCCGCGCCGGGATGAGGCGGTGGGCGAAGACCGGCTGAAGCAGCGCGACGATGTCGTCCGGGATGACGAAGGGGCGGCCGTCGAGGGCTGCCCACACCTTCGCGGCACGGACGAGCTGCAGAGTGGCGCGGGGACTGGCCCCCAGGCGCAGGTCGCGGTGATCGCGGGTGGCGCGGGCGATCGCGACCGCGTACTCCTCGACGGAGGGCGAGACATGCAGGCTGCGGGCCCAGGCGATGAGATCCTGCACCTCGCGCGCCGTGATGACCGGGGCGAGCGACGACAACGGGTTGACGGTGTCGCGCTCACGCAGCATCCGAGCCTCGGATCCGGCGTCGGGATAGCCCATCGAGATGCGCATCATGAAGCGGTCGCGCTGCGCCTCCGGCAGGGCGTAGGTGCCCTCCATCTCGAGGGGGTTCTGCGTCGCGACCACCAGGAACGGCGCGGGCAGCGCATGGGTGCGCCCGTCGACCGTCACCTGGCGCTCCTCCATCGCCTCCAGCAGCGCGGACTGCGTCTTGGGGGAGGAGCGGTTGATCTCGTCGGCGATGACGATGTGGGCGAAGATCGCCCCCTGCTTGAACTCGAACTCGCGATCGGCCTGATTGAAGACGCTCACGCCCGTGACGTCGCCGGGCAGCAGGTCGGGGGTGAACTGGATGCGGCGCACCGTGGCGTCCACCGTCGCGGCGAGCGCACGCGCGAGCATCGTCTTGCCGACGCCGGGCACGTCCTCGATGAGGAGATGCCCCTCGGCCAGGAGGCAGACGAGCGCGGAGCGCACCGCCTCGGGCTTTCCGTCGATGACGCGGGCGATACTCGCCGAGATGGCATCGGTGGTGGCGGCGAACCGGTCGGGACCGAAAGCTGCCTGGGTGCCGTGGTTGGTCATGCGATCCCCTCGTTCTCCGCGTCGCGTGCCCCGTCGCGTCGCGCCCGTCTGGCGAGAGCCTAACCGGCCCCGGTGACGGGAGGACTCAGGTTCCGGGTTAGACTGGTGACAGCTCTCCGCGAGGCGGCATCCAGGCCAACTCCCCCAGGACGGAAACGTAGCAAGGGTAACCGGGCTCTGCCGGGTTCGCGGAGAGTCTTATTTTTCCCCACCGTCGTGGCCTGCGGCATCCGCCGCCACGACCGTGGCGATATTCACGGCTCGTGGTCAGGCCTCTCCCTCTTAGGCTGAACCCGTGGCTCAGAGCATCTACATCACGTCCGCAGAAGGCCATTCCGCGAAGTCGATCATCGCGCTGGGGGTGCTCGAGGCGTTCAGCCGCGTCGCGCCGCGCGTCGGCGTCTTCCGGCCGATCGCCCGGTCGACGGAGGAACGCGACTACGTCCTCGAGATGCTGCTCGACCACGACGGCGTCGACCTCGCGTACGACGAGTGCATCGGCGTCACCTACGACGACATGCGGCGCGACCCCGACGGGGCGCTCTCTCGCATCGTGGAGCGGTACAAGTCGGTCGAGGCCAAGTGCGACGCCGTCGTCATCATGGGCAGCGACTACACGGATGTCGGTTCCCCCGCCGAGCTGAGCTACAACGGCCGCATCGCGGTGAACCTCGGCGCGCCGGTGCTGCTGGTCCTCGGCGGACGGGCGGGACAGGGCGGCGGCGAGAAGCTCGGGTCCGCCCCCGCGCGCACCCCTGACGAGATGGGGCAGATCGCCTCGCTGGCGGTGTCGGAGCTGCGCGGCGACCGCGCCGAGCTGTTCGCCGTCGTCGCCAACCGTGCGGACGGCGATCGTCTCGACGAGATCATCGACGCCGTGCGCGGCGCGGTGCCGCAGAACGTCCCGGTCTGGGCCGTGCCGGAGGACCGCTTCCTCGTCTCGCCGTCGGTGAGCACCGTCCTGGCCGCGGTCGAGGGCTCGCTCGTCAAGGGCGACGCCGACCTCCTGGGGCGCGAGGTGCTCGGGGTCGTCATCGGCGCGATGTCGATGGTCAACGTGCTCCCGCGGCTCAGCGAGCGCTCGGTCGTGGTCATCCCCTCCGACCGGGCCGAGGTGCTGCTCGCGACCCTGCTCGCGCACGGGTCGGGTACGTTCCCCTCGCTCTCGGCGATCGTCATCAACGGCGGGTTCCCGCTGCCCGAGGCGGTCGACCGGCTGATCGACGGCGTCGGCGAGACGCTCCCGATCATCGCCACCGATCTCGACACCTACGAGACCGCCGCCCGCATCATGGGCACGCGTGGGCGCCTCGCGGCCGATTCGCGCCGGCACTACGAGGCGGCCGCGGCCCTGTTCGAGCGGCACATCGACACCAATGAGCTGACCGAGGCGCTCGGGCTCGCGCGGTCCACCGTCGTGACCCCGCTGATGTTCGCGTACGGCCTGGTCGAGCGGGCGCGCACGGACCGCCGCCGGATCGTCCTGCCCGAAGCCGACGACGACCGCGTGCTGCACGCCGCGTCGATCGTCCTCGCCCGTGGCATCGCCGACATCACGCTGCTGGGCGAGGAGATCGAGGTGCGCTCGCGAGCGCTGGAGCTCGGTCTCGACCTGCGCGGAGCCGAGATCCTCTCGCCCTTCGACGCCGTCCACGTCGACAAGTTCGCCCGCGAATACGAGCGCCTGCGCGCTCACAAGGGGATGACGTACGGCCAGGCGGCCGACACGGTCACCGACGTGTCGTACTTCGGCACGCTCATGGTGCACCTCGGTCTCGCCGACGGCATGGTCTCGGGAGCCGCGCACACGACGGCGCACACGATCCGTCCCGCGTTCGAGATCATCAAGACCAAGCCCGGCGTCTCGGTCGTCTCGAGCGTCTTCCTCATGGCGCTCGCCGACCGCGTCCTCGTCTACGGCGACTGCGCCGTCATCCCCGACCCCACGAGCGAGCAGCTCGCCGACATCGCCGTCTCGTCGGCCGAGACGGCGCGCCAGTTCGGCATCGACCCGCGCGTGGCGATGCTGTCGTACTCGACGGGGGAGTCGGGGTCGGGCGCCGACGTCGACAAGGTGCGCGCGGCCACCACGCTCGTTCGCGAGCGCGCCCCCGAGCTGCTGGTCGAAGGACCGATCCAGTACGACGCCGCGACCGACGCCGCCGTCGCGGCCAAGAAGATGCCCGGATCCTCCGTGGCGGGCAAGGCGACGGTGTTCGTCTTCCCCGACCTGAACACCGGCAACAACACCTACAAGGCGGTCCAGCGCTCCGCCGGCGCCGTCGCGATCGGTCCCGTTCTGCAGGGTCTGAACAAGCCGATCAACGACCTCTCCCGCGGAGCCCTCGTCGAAGACATCGTCAACACGATCGCCATCACCGCGATCCAGGCCCAGGGAGGGGCATCCGCATGAGCATCGTGCTCGTCATCAACAGCGGCTCGTCGTCGTTCAAGTACCAGCTGATCGACGCCGAGACCGGGCTCCCTCACGCGTCGGGTCTTGTCGAGCGCATCGGGCAGGAGCAGGGCCGGGTCAAGCACACCGTGTTCTTCCCGCCCGCCGCTGGCGGGGAGGCCGCGGTCACCGCCACCGACGCCACCTTCGAGCGCGAGCTTCCGATCGCCGACCACACCGCGGGCTTCCAGCTCATGCTCGACGCGTTCGCCGAGAACGGCCCGTCACTCGAGCAGCACGCGCCCGTCGCCGTCGGCCATCGCGTCGTCCACGGCGGCGCGCGGTTCTTCGAGCCGACGCTCATCACGCCCCTCGTCGAGATCAACATCGACGAGCTCTCGGTGCTCGCGCCCCTCCACAACCCCGGCGCGCTGCAGGGCATCCGTGCGGCCAAGGCCGCCTTCGCCGACCTGCCGCACGTCGCGGTGTTCGACACCGCCTTCCACCAGACGATGCCGCCCGCCGCCTACACCTACGCGATCGACGCTGCGCTCGCCGAGGCGCATCGCGTCCGCCGCTACGGGTTCCACGGCACGTCCCACAAGTTCGTCTCGGAGGCGGCCGCGGCTCACCTCGGCCGTCCGCTCGCCGAGCTGCGCCAGATCGTCTTCCACCTGGGCAACGGCGCATCCGTCACGGCGATCGACGGCGGTCGCTCGGTCGACACGTCGATGGGGATGACGCCGCTGGAGGGCCTGGTCATGGGCACGCGGTCGGGCGACATCGACCCGGCCGTCATCTTCCACTTGGCCCGCCGCGCCGAGATGACCATCCCTCAGCTCGACGACCTCTTGAACAAGCGGAGCGGCATGCTGGGCCTTGCGGGGGTCTCCGACATGCGCGACATCGAGGACGGGGTCGAGCGCGGCGACGAGGCGGCCACACTGGCGTTCGAGGTCTACGCGCACCGGCTGCGCGCCTACGCCGGTGCGTACCTCGCGGAGCTGGGCGGCGTCGACGTCATCTCCTTCACCGCCGGCGTGGGGGAGAACTCCCCGCTGGTGCGCGCCGCAGCCCTCGAGACGCTCGGGTTCGCCGGTGTCGAGATCGATCCGGCCCGAAACGAGCAGCGCGGGCGCGGCATCCGCCGGATCTCCACGGATGCCTCCCGGGTCGAGGTGCTCGTCGTCCCGACGAACGAGGAGCTGGAGATCGCGCGGCAGACCATCGCCGTGACGGCGTGACCGCCGGACCTCATTACGCTGGTTCCGTGACCTCGGCTCAGCTTCCCGACCTGACCACCTACGACGGCGTCCTGTTCGACCTCGACGGCGTGCTCACCCCGACCGCCGACGTGCACATGCACGCCTGGCAGACCATGTTCACCGAGCTGTTCGCGGCCTGGGGGATCACGCCGGAGTACACCGCGGACGACTACTTCCGCCATCTCGACGGCAAGAAGCGCTACGACGGCGTCGCGAGCCTGCTGCGTTCGCGCGACGTCGAGGTGCCGTGGGGCGACCCCGGCGACGACCCGTCGGCCGACACGATCTGCGGCATCGGCAACCGCAAGAACGCCGTGTTCGAGCGCGTCCTGCGAGCCGAGGGAATCGCGCCGTACCCCGGATCGCTGGCTCTGGTCGACAAGCTCCAGGCTGCCGGGGTCCCGATCGCCGTGGTGTCCAGCTCGAAGAACGCGCGCGAGGTCCTCGCCGTCGCGGGGCTTCTGGAGAGGTTCCCCGTCGTCATGGACGGCGTCATCGCCGAGGAGCGCCACCTGCCCTCCAAGCCCGCGCCCGACGTCTTCGCGGAGGGCGCGCGCATGCTCGGCGTCGATCCGGCCCGTTCCGTCGCGATCGAGGACGCCCACTCGGGTGTCGAGTCGGCAGTCGCGGCAGGCTACGCTCTCGTGGTCGGCGTCGATCGCGGCGCCGGCGCCGACGCGCTCCGCGCGCTCGGAGCCCACGTCGTCGTCGACGATCTCGACGCGTTCGTCTGACCCAACGTCAACACCTGCCCGCGTCGCCCGCCTCCAGCGGCGGGGCCCGTCCTCCGGAAGGCCCTCATGATCGATCGCGATCGCTTCCCCGTCGACCCCTGGCGTCTCGTCGAGAAGAGGTTCTCGGTCGAGGACATCGGCGTGACCGAGACGCTCTTCGCGGTCGGCAACGGCTACCTCGGGCTGCGCGGCAACCACCCCGAGGGACGCTACGCGCACGAGCACGGCACGTTCATCAACGGCTTCCACGAGATCTTCCCGATCCGCCACGCCGAGAAGGCCTTCGGCTTCGCCGAGGTCGGGCAGACGATCATCAACGCGCCCGACGCGAAGGTGATGCGCGTCTACGTCGACGACGAGCCTCTCTCGCTCGACGTCGCCGACATCCGCGATTACGAGCGGGTTCTCGACATGCGCACCGGCGTGCTCACCCGGAAGCTGCTGTGGGTCACCCCGAGCGGCAAGGAGGTGCAGGTCGACTTCGAGCGCCTCGTCTCGTTCGAGCAGAGGCACCTGGCGATCATGCGGCTGACCATCACGGTGCTCAACTCCGACGCCCCGGTCTCGGTGAGCAGCCAGATCGTCAACCGTCAGGACGGCGAGGACGTCTACGGGGGGTCGGCGCCGGGCCGCGCCGCCGCGGGCTTCGATCCGCGCAAGACCGAGAAGATCGAGGAGCGGGTCCTCCAGCCGCAGGAGTACTGGCAGGACGAGGACGGCCGGTCGGTCCTGTCGTACAAGTCCACCAACTCGGGCATGACGGTGTCGGTCGTCGCCGACCACCTCGTCGAGACCGAGAACGAGTACTCGTCTCGCCGGCTCATCGAGCCCGACATCGCCAAGAACGTCTACCGGGTGAACGCCCGGCAGGGCGTCCCCATCACCGTCACCAAGCTCGTGAGCTACCACACGTCGCGCGGCGTGCCGGCGCGCGAGCTCGTCGAGCGGGGCCGCCGCGTGCTCGACCGGGTCCGCGAGGAGGGCGTGGTCGTTCAGTTCGAGCGGCAGGCGGCGTGGTGCGCCGACTTCTGGCGTCGTTCCGACGTGCGCATCGGCGGCCACGAGGACCTGCAGCAGGCGACCCGCTGGTGCCTGTTCCAGCTCGCGCAGGCGGCCGCCCGAGCCGATGGACAGGGCGTGCCCGCCAAGGGTGTCAGCGGGTCGGGATACAGCGGCCACTACTTCTGGGACACCGAGGTCTACGTCCTGCCCTTCCTGGCCTACACGACCCCGCTGTGGGCCCGGAACGCGCTGCGCATGCGCTACCTCATGCTCCCCGCCGCGCGCCGCCGGGCCCGTCAGCTCAACGAGGCCGGCGCCCTGTTCCCGTGGCGCACGATCAACGGCGAGGAAGCGTCGGCCTACTATGCCGCCGGCACCGCCCAGTACCACATCAACGCCGACGTCAGCTTCGCCCTCGCGAAGTACGTGCGGGCTACGGGTGACGTGGACTTCCTCTACCGCGAGGCCGTCGACATCGCCGTCGAGACCGCGCGACTGTGGTCGACGCTCGGGTTCTGGCGCTTCGGCGAGGACGGATCCGCAGAGTCGTTCCACATCCACGGCGTCACCGGACCCGACGAATACACGACGGTCGTCAACGACAACCTCTTCACGAACGTCATGGCGCGGTTCAACCTGCGGTTCGCCGCGCGGACTGTGCGCGACATGGCCGAGGAGGCGCCCGAGGCGTACCGCGCGCTCATCGAGCGTCTCGATCTCGACCCCGCAGAGGCCGACGGGTGGGAGCGGGCTGCCGAGGCACTGCTCATCCCGTTCAGCGAATCGCTGCGCATCCACCCGCAGGACGCGGTGTTCCTCGACCGCGAGGTGTGGGACCTGGAGAACACCCCCGACAGCCAGCGGCCCCTGCTGCTGCACTTCCACCCGCTTGTGATCTACCGCTACCAGGTGCTCAAGCAGGCCGACGTGGTGCTGGCGCTGTTCCTCCAGGGCAACCACTTCACCGACGAGGAGAAGCTGGCCGACTTCGAGTACTACGACCCGCTCACGACCGGCGACTCGACCCTGTCCGGTGTCGTGCAGTCGATTCTCGCGGCCGAGGTCGGATACCAGGACCTCGCGCTGGAGTACTTCCTCGAGTCGATCTACGTCGATCTCGGCGACCTCCACAGCAACGCCTCGGACGGCGTGCACGTCGCCTCGGCCGGTGGCGTGTGGACCGCTCTCGTGTCCGGATTCGGCGGCATGCGCGATCACTACGGAGCCCTGAGCTTCGACCCGCGCCTGCCGCGCGACTGGCCCTCGCTGGAGTACACCCTGCACTGGCAGGGCACGCGCCTGGACATCACGCTGACCGCCGACGCGATGACCGTCGCCGCGGGGCCGGGCGACCCGGTGGACTTCTCGGTGCGCGGTCGAGAGTTCCGGGTCGCGGGCGGCGACACCGTCCGCATCCCGCTCGCCGGTCAGGGACCGCTCCTGTCCGGCCGCCCGTCGCTGCGCCAGCTCGCTCAGTCGCGACGCGAGGACGGTTCGCTGCTGTCGGCCTCGATCCCCGACGCGACGGTGACGACGTCGATTCCGACGGTGACGACGGACGTTCCGATCATCACCGGTGAGGTTCCCGTCGTCGAGGACTACGCGCAGACCTTCGCCGACCAGCAGGTGGGCTCCGACTCCTGACGACGTCGGAGTCGGCGGGCCCTGGCCGGCCGGCTCAGGGAACCGCCGCCGCGGCGGGTTCGGGATCCGGAGCAGGGGCCGCCGCGAGCTCGGACATGATCGCCCGCACGGCGTCGCGGCCCGCGCGGTTGGCGCCGACCGTCGACTGCGACGGCCCATAGCCGATGAGGAACAGCCGCGGTTCGTCGATCGCGCGCCCGTTCGCGACCCGGATGCCGCCTGCAGCGGTCCGCAGGCCCAGCGGGGTCAGGTGCGGGATGTCGGCGCGGAAGCCGGTCGCCCACAGGATCGCATCGGCGGGCTCGACCCGGCCGTCCGGCATGCGCACCCCGGTCGGCTCGATCCGCTCGAACATCGGATGCCGCACGAGCACGCCGCGCTGCTGAGCCGACTCGGCCCAGCGGTTCCAGTGCAGGCCGGTGACCGAGATGACGCTGCCGGGCGGGAGCCCCTGCCGCACGCGCTCCTCGACCCCGGCGATGGCCGCGATGCGCGCGGCGGTGTCGAACCCGCCGGCATCCCACCGCAGCTCGTCGCGCGTCACCCAGAAGGTGTCGGCGACGCGGGAGATCTCGTCGAGCAGCTGGATGGCCGAGATGCCGGCGCCGACGATGACGACCCGCTGGCCCGCGAACTCGTGGGCCGAGACGTAGTCGTGCACGTGGAGCTGACGCCCCGCGAAGGTCTCGGCTCCCGGGTAGTGCGGCCAGAACGGGCGGCGCCACGTCCCCGTGGCGTTGACGACCCAGCGGGCCGACCACGAGCCGGTGCCGGTGACCACGCGCAGCCGGCCGCGCGGATCGGCGTCCTCGCGTTCGACGCGCCGCACCTCCACGGGGCGATGCACCCCGAGGCCGAAGCGTCGCTCGTAGTCGTCGAAGTATGCGGGCAGCACGGTGCGGGCCGGAGCTGCCGGGTCGGCCGGCGGCACCGCGAAACCGGGCAGCTCGTGGATGCCGTTGACGGTCTGCATGCGCAGCGATTCCCAGCGATGCTGCCAGGCGCCGCCGGGAGCGTCCTCGGCATCGAGGACGACGAAGGATCGCACCGACGCGTCGGAGGGGGTCTCGCCGGGGGAGAGAGGGACGAACCCGCGCCGCCGCAGATGGTAGGCGGCGGAGAGCCCCGCTTGCCCCGCGCCGATGACGACGACATCGACGCGCGCTGCTTCCATGCCCCGTGCAACCGCGCGCTGGCGCGCGCTGTTCCCGACGTGGGGATGCCGACGGGGCCGGTGTCAGCGGTACGCCGTAGTCTGTCTGGGTGACCACCGCCCTCTACCGCCGCTACCGTCCCGAAGCGTTCGGCGAGATGATCGGCCAGTCGCAGGTGACCGAACCCCTGATGACGGCGCTCCGCTCCGACCGCGTCGGTCACGCGTACCTCTTCTCGGGTCCTCGCGGATGCGGCAAGACGACCTCGGCCCGCATCCTCGCCCGCTGCCTCAACTGCGCTCAGGGCCCCACCGACACGCCGTGCGGCACGTGCGACAGCTGCGTCGAACTGAGCCGAGGCGGGGGCGGCTCGCTCGACGTCGTCGAGATCGACGCGGCCTCCCACAACGGTGTCGACGACGCCCGCGACCTTCGTGAGCGCGCCGTCTTCGCCCCGGCCCGCGACCGCTTCAAGATCTTCATCCTCGATGAGGCGCACATGGTCACGGCGCAGGGCTTCAACGCCCTGCTCAAGCTCGTCGAAGAACCGCCGGCCCACGTGAAGTTCATCTTCGCCACGACCGAGCCCGAGAAGGTCATCGGCACGATCCGCTCGCGCACCCACCACTACCCGTTCCGGCTCGTGGCGCCTGCCGCGATGCTCGAGTACGTCGAGCAGCTGTGCGCCCAGGAGGGCGTGCAGGTCGAGGCCGGCGTGCTGCCGCTCGTCGTGCGAGCCGGGGGCGGGTCGCCCCGCGACACGCTCTCGTTGCTCGACCAGCTGATCGCCGGTTCCGACGACGGCGCGGTCGCCTACGAGCGCGCGGTCGCCCTCCTCGGCTACACCCACGCGGAGCTGCTCGACGAGGTCGTCGGAGCGTTCGGAGCCGTCGACGCCGCCGCGGCCTTCGCGGCGGTCGACCGGGTGATCCAGACGGGGCAGGACCCTCGCCGGTTCGTCGACGACCTGCTCGAGCGGCTGCGCGACCTCATCATCGTCTCGGCCACCGGCCAGGGCGCGTCCGCCGTGCTGCGCGGCGTGTCCGCGGAAGAGCTCGAGCGGATGGGGCGGCAGGCCTCGCTCTTCGGCACCGACCGCCTCTCGCGCACGGCCGACCTCGTGGTCACCGCCCTCGACGAGATGTCGGGAGCGACGTCGCCGCGGCTTCAGCTCGAGCTGCTCGTGGCGCGCGTCCTCGCCGCCGCGCAGCACAGTGTTCCGGCAGCCGACCAGGCCCCGGTCGCCGCCGCTCCCGCGTCGCACGCCTCGTCTCCCGCGGCCGCGCCCGCAGCCCCGCCGCGCATCGTCACGCCCGCTCCGGCTCAGGTTTCGGCCCCTGCGCAGCCCGAGCGCGCCGCGTCCGCGCCGTCCGCCGCCCCCACCGCGCCGGCCGCCGCGTCGGGAGCCCCCGCGCCCGATACGCAGCGTCCCGCGGCCGCGAGCTCCGCCGAACCACGCGATCCGTCGACCGTCACGCTCGCGCAGATGCGCGACGCATGGCCCGAGGTGCTGCAGCGTCTCGAGTCGATCAGCCGCACCTCGTGGATGATCGCCTCCGTCGCCACACCTGTCGCGTTCTCCGAGACGGGCGTGCTGACGCTGTCGTTCCAGAGCCAGTCCGACGTCCTGCAGTTCAAGAAGCTCAACGCAGGCAAGGGACCGAGCGAAGACCTGCGGGGCGCGATCCTGGGCGTCCTCGGCGTCCGCGTGAAGTACGTCGCCCGTCACGACTCCGACCCCGGCGGCGGCCCGGCACCGGGCGGCCCGCCGGCCCCGCAACCGGGCGGTCAGTCGGGCGGCGCACCGCGACAGCAGCCCGCGGGGGATCACCGGCAGCCCGCGGCTGGCCCGCCGTCGCAGCCGGCCCCCGGCGGTCAACGCGCCGCGGGCGCTCCCTCGGCGTCGGCGGGCGCCCGTCCGGCCGCATCCGCGTCACCTTCCGGCTCCGCGTCCTCCGCCGGCCCCGTCACCGAGTGGGCCGTCGCGCCGATCCCGCAGGGCGACCCGGCACCGCAGTTCGCTGTGGACGACGAGCCGGAGGATGCCGTCGCCGCCCCCGTGCGCACGCTCACGGCTCCCCACGACGGTGACGTCGACCCGTACCCCGAGCCCCTGCCACCCATCGACGAGGAGGACCGCGACTACCCGCCGCCTCCCGTCGACGACGATGCGCCGCTGCCCCCGCGGGCGCCGGTCGCCGTCGAACGGTCCACGACCCCCGCTCCGGCGACGACAGGCCCCGCACAGACATCGCCGGGGTCCGCAGTCGCCGCCTCCGCGCCGTCGAACGGCCGCTCGAACGCCGTGCCCGCGCGGGGCGGTATCGAGCGCTACGGCGAAGCGGTCGTCCGCCAGATGCTCGGGGCCACCTTCGTCCGCGAAGAACCCTTCACCTCACCCACGAGATTCGGCTAAGCCATGTACGACGGCATCGTCCAGGACCTCATCGACGAGTTCGGTCGCCTGCCCGGCATCGGACCGAAGTCGGCGCAGCGCATCGCGTTCCACATCCTGCAGACTCCCACCTTCGACGTCTCCAAGCTCTCGCACCTGCTCGGCGAGCTGCGCGAGCGCGTGCGCTTCTGCGAGGTCTGCGGCAACGTGTCCGAGCACGACCGCTGCGCGATCTGCCGAGACCCGCGGCGTGACGGCACGTTCATCTGCGTCGTCGAAGACGCCAAGGACGTCGCGGCGATCGAGCGCACCCGCGAGTTCCGAGGCCTGTACCACGTGCTCGGCGGCGCGATCAGTCCCATCGGCGGCATCGGCCCCGACGACCTCCGCATCGCGCAGCTCATGCAGCGTCTGGCCGACGGCACCGTGCAGGAGGTCATCCTCGCGACCAACCCGAACCTCGAGGGAGAGGCCACCGCGACCTACCTCAGTCGCCTGCTGACCGCTCTCGAGATCCGCGTGACGCGGCTGGCATCGGGCCTCCCCGTCGGAGGCGACCTCGAGTACGCCGACGAGGTCACCCTCGGCCGTGCGTTCGAGGGGCGCCGCCAGCTCTGACAGCGCCCCTCGGGTGGTGTCAGGCCGGCTGGTCGGCCAGGCCGACGACGTCGAGCAGCCACGCGAGCTCGAACGCGCGCTCGCGCCACGAGTTGTACCGGCCGCTCACCCCGCCGTGGCCGGCCACCATCTCGCACTTCAGCAACGCGTCGGCCCCGACCTCCCGCAGCCGGGCGACCCACTTCGCGGGCTCGACGTACATCACACGAGTGTCATTGAGTGAGGTGACCGCGAGGATGCGGGGGTAGGTGGCGTCCTCGCGGACGTTCTCGTACGGCGAGTACGACTTCATGTAGGCATACACGTCGGGGTCGTGCAGCGGGTCGCCCCATTCGTCCCACTCGATGACGGTCAGGGGCAGCGACGGGTCGAGGATCGTCGTGAGCGCGTCGACGAACGGCACGGCGGCGAGGACGCCCGAGAACAGCTCGGGGGCGAGGTTCGCGACGGCGCCCATGAGGAGCCCGCCGGCCGACCCGCCCTCGGCGGTCATCCGATCGGGTGTGGTGTAGCCGGTCTCGACGAGGTGGCGGGCGACGGCGACGAAGTCGGTGAACGTGTTGCGCTTGTGCAGCAGCTTGCCGTCCTCGTACCACTGGCGCCCCATCTCGCCGCCGCCTCGCACGTGGGCGACGGCGAACACGACGCCGCGGTCGAGGAGCGACAGGCGCGCCACCGACATCGCCGGGTCGATCGAGTGCTCGTACGATCCGTAGCCGTACAGGTGCAGCGCGCGCGGCTGTTCGCCCTCGCTCTCGGCGGGGTCGCCGAACGACCGCTTCCACACGACCGAGACCGGGATGAGTGTCCCGTCGTCGGCCGTCGCCCACACCCGTCGCTGCTCGTAGTCCGCGGGGTCGTATCCGCCCAGCACCGGCTGGCGCTTGCGCAGCAGCAGCTCGCCGGTGGCGACGACGTAGTCGTAGACGGTGCCGGGGGTGACGAACGAGCCGTAGCCCAGACGCAGCACGGGCGGCGCCCACTCGGGGTTGCCGCCGGAGCCCACGGTGTAGAGCGGCTCGTCGAACTCGAGCTCGGTGACCGAGCCCGAGCCGTAGTCGAAGATGCCCAGACGCTGCAGTCCGTCGCGCCGGTAGCCGAGCAGCGCCCAGTCGCGGAAGGTCGAGAGCCCTTCGAGGCGGCGTCCCGGCTCGTGGGGGAGCACGACCTCGCGCGCACCCGTCGGGTCGGCGGCCGAGACCCGGACGAGCTCGAAGTCGAGCGCGTCCTCGTTGTGCAGAACGTAGAGCACGTCCTCGCCGGCCACGACCGCGTGCGAGACGGAGTACTCCACGCCCTCGCGCCGCGGCCACACCGACCGGGGTTCGGCCCGCAGGTCGTCCGCCGGCACGAGGAACTCCTCGCTCGTGATCGACGAGCCGACCTCGATCACGAGGTAGCGGTCGCTGCGCGTGAAGCCCGCACCCACCCAGTAGCGCTCGTCGGGCTCGTGGAACAGACGCTCGTCGGATGCCGTGTCGGTGCCGATCTCGTGCAGCCAGACCGAGTCCGGTCGCCACGCGTCATCCACCGTGGAGTAGACGACGAATCGGCCGTCCGGTGACAGCGAGGCTCCCGCGAAGGTCCCGGTGATCTCGTCGGGCAGGTTCTCGCCGGTGGCGATGTCGCGAAGGCGCAGCGTGTATCGCTCGTCGCCCTCGGTGTCGACGCCGTAGAGCAGCAGGGAACCGTCGGCGGAGACCTCGAAGCTCCCGAGCGAGAAGAACTCCGCGCCTTCGGCCTCGACGTTGCCGTCGAGAAGCACCTGCTCGCCGGCGACATCGACGCCGGGCTCGAGCTGCGGAGGCGTCCAGTCGTCGGGCGACGCGAGGGGAGCGCGGCAGTGGATGCCGTACTGGCTGCCTTCGACGGTGCGGCTGTAATACCACCAGTCGCCGCGGCGGCTCGGAACAGAGAGGTCGGTCTCGAGCGTGCGGCCCTTGATCTCCTCGAAGATCCGCTCGCGCAGCCCGCTCAGGTGCGCCGTGCGGGCGTCGGTGTACGCGTTCTCCGCCTCGAGGTGCGCGATCACCTCGGCGTCGTCCTTCTCGCGCAGCCACTCGTACCGGTCGACGAACTCGTCGCCGTGGTGGGTGCGGCGGTGCTCGCGCACGGCCGCGACAGGGGCCGCGGGAGCGTCGGAGGAAGAGGGGCTGAGGATGTCGCGGGTGTCGGTCACCGTTCCACGCTAGCGCCGTGACCGCCCGATCCGGCCGCTCGGATTCACGGTGACGGCGATGGTGTGGCAGGATTCGATGGTCCGGTTGCCGGACCCTGAACAGACGGTGAACTCTTCGTTCGCGCCCGCCGCTGCCGCGGCATCCCGATCCGTACTCGAGGACCCGTGTTCGCGGGCCCGCACGCACAGAGAGCGCACAGTGGAAACCGCTGTACTCATTCTTCTGCTGGTCATCGGACTGGCACTCTTCTTCGACTTCACCAACGGCTTCCACGACACCGCCAACGCGATGGCGACGCCGATCGCGACGGGGGCGCTCAAGCCCAAGGTCGCCGTCCTCCTGGCCGCCGGCCTCAATCTCGTCGGAGCATTCCTGTCGACGGAGGTCGCCAAGACCGTCTCGCACGGGATCATCCACGAGGATCAGCTCGCCGCCACCGCGCTGCTGCCGCTGATCTTCGCGGGGCTGATCGGCGCGATCACGTGGAACATGCTGACGTGGCTGCTGGGACTCCCGTCGAGTTCGTCCCACGCCCTCTTCGGCGGCCTCATCGGCGCGACCCTCGTGGGTGTCGGGGCGATGGCGATCGACTTCGGCGTCGTGCTGAGCAAGATCATCCTGCCCGCGCTGATCGCGCCCGTGACGGCCGGTGTCATCGCGTTCACCGTGACGAAGGTCGCCTACGCCGTGACCCGTCGCCACGACGGCAAGCCCGATGGTCGCGACGGCTTCCGCTGGGGGCAGATCTTCACCTCCTCTCTCGTCGCGCTCGCGCACGGCACCAATGACGCGCAGAAGACCATGGGCGTCATCACCCTCGCCCTCATCGCGGCCGGCTGGCAGAGCGCCGAGCACGCCGAGCCCCAGCTGTGGGTCATCGTGGCGTGCGCCGTCACGATCGCGCTCGGCACCTACATGGGGGGATGGCGCATCATCCGCACCCTCGGCAAGGGGCTCACCGACGTCAAGCCCGCCCAGGGGTTCTCGGCCGAGGCGTCGACCGCGTCGACGATCCTCGCCTCGAGCGCCCTCGGCTTCGCGCTGTCGACGACGCAGGTCGCGTCGGGCTCGGTGATCGGCTCCGGACTCGGACGCCGCGGCTCGACGGTCCGCTGGGCCACGGTGGGCCGCATCGCAGTCGGCTGGCTGCTGACCCTTCCCGCCTCGGGGGCCGTGGGCGCCGTCGCCGCTCTGCTCGTGGTGTGGTTCGGGCCGGTGGGCATCGTCACCGATGCGATCGCCGCCGTCGCGATCGTCCTCGCGCTGTTCCTCCGCTCGCGTCGCAACGAGGTGCACGCGGGCAACGCGATGAGCGAGGTCGCCGATTCCGGTCTCGCCGTCGAGGTGCCGGCCGATCCGCCGCCCACGCGGCGGCAGCGGCGCGCGAAGGCGGCGGCCGCGGCGAGGAAGTCGGGCTCGGAGCAGACGGAGGGCGAGCGATGAACGTCTCGATCGACTGGTTCGCCTTCGTCCAGGTGTTCGCGGCGGCCATCACCGGCGCCGTGCTCGTCGTCGGCTTCTACGCGTTCGGCTTGCGGATGCTGGTTCGTGCGGGCCGCGTGCCGGTCGTGACTCCCGCGGAGTTCACCGACGCGATCGCGGTCATCAGCGAGAAGCAGGCGCGCCGCCACGCGAAGGCCGCGGCCAAGGCGGCGAAGAAGAACCCGCTGACGGCGGCCCAGAAGAGGGTCGCGCTCGTGGCCGCCTACGGCGCCTTCGCACTCTGCGGGCTCGCCGTCCTCGGGGGCATCGTCCTCATCGTGGCGGGGCGGTAGGACCCCCGGCATAGGCTGTGGCCATGACTTCAGCAGCGCCGTCGGACGGTTCCACACAGCCTCGCGACCGTGCGGCATCCGTGCGTTTCGGTCGTCATGAGCCCGCCGGTCACGTCCTCGTCCATATCAGCGACACGCACCTGCTGGCGGGTGGCGCTGCACTCGGCGGGCGCTACGACGTCGAGGCGAACCTCGACGCCACCCTCGCGGCCGTCGAGCGCACCGGCGTCCGACCCGACGCGCTGGTCTTCACCGGTGACCTCACCGACCTCGGCGAGCCGGACGCGTATCGCCGCCTCCGCGACGCGGTCGAACCCGTGGCGGAACGGCTGGCGGCGCCGATCGTGTGGGTGGCCGGCAATCACGACGAACGCGACGCGATGCGCATGGGCCTGTTCGGCGGACCGTCGTCCCGGGAACCGCTGACCGGGGTGTGGGACCTGTCGGGACTGCGGCTCGTCGCCCTCGACTCCACGGTCCCGGGCTGGCACCACGGTGACATCGATGCGGATCAGCGCGACTGGCTGCGCGGGATCCTGTCCGAGCCGGCGCCCCACGGCACGATCCTCGCGATGCACCATCCGCCGCTGCCGAGCCACGTGCCGTTCTTCGACATCCTCGAGCTGCGTCATCAGGAGGCGCTGGCGGAGACCATCGCGGGGACCGACGTGCGCGGCATTCTTGCCGGTCACCTTCACTACTCCACCTCCGGGACATTCGCGGGCGTTCCGGTTTCGGTCGCGTCGGCCACCTGCTACACGATGAACCTCCAGCGCCCGCCGCAGGCGGTCAACGGAATGGACGCCGGCCAGGCGTTCCAGCTGGTGCACGTCTACGACGACGTGATCACCCACACCGTCGTGCCAGTCGTCGACGCTCCGACGGGCGACTACTTCTCCGCCGAGTGGGTCGCCGAGATGGCGCGGCTGTCGCCGCAGGAGCGTCTCGAGGCGTTTTCCCGCAAGCGCTGACTAGGCTGGGATCGTCCCTCCCATCGCCGTGAGACCCACAAGGACCCGTGCATGATGTCGTCCACTCCCGCCACCCGCACCGAGACAGATTCGCTCGGTTCGCTCGAAATCCCCGCCGACGCCTACTGGGGCGTGCACACCGCTCGCGCACTCGAGAACTTCCCGATCTCGCAGCGGCCGATCTCCGTCTATCGCGACCTGGTCCGGGCCCTCGCGATGGTCAAGCAGGCCTCGGCGCGTGCGAACCGGGAGATCGGCGTGCTCGACGCCGAGCGCGCCGAGTTGATCGACCGGGCCGCGCAGCTCGTCATCGACGGCGAGTACCACGACCAGTTCGTGGTCGGCGTCGTCCAGGGCGGTGCCGGCACCTCGACGAACATGAACGCCAACGAGGTCATCACCAATATCGCCCTCGAGCTGGCGGGCCGCCCCAAGGGCGATTACGGCTTCCTCTCGCCGATCGACCATACGAACCGCAGCCAGTCCACCAACGACGTCTACCCGACGGCGATCAAGGTCGGTCTCGCCCTCGACCTGCAGGGACTGCTCGACGAGCTGGCGCTGCTGCGCGAATCGTTCCTGGCGAAGGCCGTCGAGTTCCACGACGTGCTCAAGGTCGGGCGCACGCAGCTCCAGGATGCCGTTCCGATGACGCTCGGACAGGAGTTCCACGGCTTCGCGACGACCCTGGGTGAGGACCACTCCCGCCTCGGCGAGAACGCGTCGCTCCTCTACGAGATCAACATGGGTGCGACCGCCATCGGCACGGGCATCACGACGCATCCGGAATACCGTCCCGCGGTCGTCCGCCACCTGCGCGAGATCACCGGCCTCGACCTCTCCAGCGCCGTCGACCTCGTCGAATCGACGAGCGACACCGGCGCGTTCATGTCGTTCTCCTCGTCGCTCAAGCGCAACGCCATCAAGCTCTCGAAGATCAGCAACGACCTGCGCCTGCTCTCGAGCGGCCCCCAGGCGGGCCTGGGCGAGATCAATCTCCCGGCGCGCCAGGCGGGGTCGAGCATCATGCCCGGCAAGGTGAACCCGGTGATCCCGGAAGTGGTCAACCAGGTCGCGTTCGCCGTCGCCGGCGCCGACCTGACGGTGACGATGGCGGTCGAGGGTGGGCAGCTGCAGCTCAACGCATTCGAACCGATCATCGCCCACTCGATCTTCCAGTCGATCACGTGGATGCGGCGGGCCATGCGCACACTGCGCGTCAACTGCGTCGACGGCATCACCGCCAACCGCGAGCGGCTGGGCGCGATGGTCGGTTCGTCGGTCGGCGTGGTCACGGCGCTCACCCCCTTCATCGGCTACGCGGCGGCGGCGGCCCTCGCCAAGACGGCACTGCTGACCCACCGCAACGTGGGCGACCTCGTCGTCGAGGCGGGGTTGATGTCGCGCGAGGAGGTCGACAAGCAGCTCTCGCCCGCGCGGCTGTCGGGGCTGCAGGCCGTGACGGCGGCCATCCCGATCGTCCTCGCCGACGCTGAGGAGAGCGTGTCGGGCTGACCACCCCTTTGTGCCGGGGGGTCGGCTCTCGCTAACGTCGAGAAGTCCACCTCTTACCGACCGACCGGGGGATCCCATGACCGACCCGAACAACCCGTCCGCGCCGCAGCCTCCGGCCTACCAGCCACCGGCGTACCCGACGTCATCCTCCGACGCCTCGTACGGCAACCCCAACGCACCGATCCCGGGCAAGACCCTCGGTATCGTCGCCTTCGTCCTGTCGTTCTTCGCGCAGCTCGTCGCCCTCGTCCTCGGCATCGTCGCGCTCGTCCAGAGCAAGAAGGCGGGGCACAAGAACGGGTTCGCGCTCGCCGCGATCATCATCAGCTCCGTGCTCATGGTCATCGGCGTCGTCGTGGCGATCGTGCTGTTCACCGTCTTCGGCAACATGGCGAACGAGATCTACCAGACCTGCGTCGTGGAAGGGGCCGACACCGTGACGGTCTGGGGTCAGACCCAGCCCTGCTCGTCCGCGCGGTACTGAGCCGACGCCAACACCGAAAGCCCCCGCGGATCCGATCCGCGGGGGCTTCCTCATGCCCGGCTCAGGACTCCCGGGCGCGATTGCGTCTTGATGCTCAAAGCGCTTAAACTCGACGACGGCGCAGAGGTTAAGCGCTTTGATCGCCGCGGCGGTCCCGCGATTCAAGGAGGAAGACGTGAAGTTCAAGACAGTGGCAGGTGGCATCGCCACCCTGGCCGCGGTGTCGCTCATCCTGACCGGCTGCGGCCGGGCGGACGAGTCGGCTGCCGGACCTGCTGAGGTCACCACGATCGACGACAGCCCGGCGACGGGCACGATCAGCGTGTGGGCGATGGGTGCCGAGGGCGAAGCGCTGCCCGCGTTCGTCGAGAAGTTCCAGGAAGCGAACCCGGACGTGAAGATCGACGTCACCGCCATTCCGTGGGACGCGGCGCACAACAAGTTCCAGACGGCGATCGCCGGCGGGAACACCCCCGATGTCGCCATGGTCGGCTCGACGTGGATGGCCGACTTCGGCGACGCGTTCGCCACCGTCCCGGCCGAGATCGCGACCGACGGCTTCTTCCCGGGTGCCCTCAGCACGACGGAGTTCGACGACCGCGCCGCCGGCGTGCCCTGGTACGTCGACACGCGGGTGCTCTACTACCGGACCGATCTCGCGCAGCAGGCGGGCTGGACGCAGGCTCCCACCACGTGGGACGAACTGCAGCAGCTCGCCGCCGACATGAAGGACAAGGCCGGCGCCGAGTACGGCATCCGGATGCCGGGCGGCAACGACTCGTTCCAGGGCGCGATGTGGATGCCGTGGTCTGCCGGTGCCGAGCTCACCGACGGTGACGCCTGGACGCTCGACACCCCCGAGATGACCACGGGGCTGGAGTACTACAAGAGCTTCTTCGACACGGGCCTCGCCGACGCGAACGCCGACATCTCGGCCGGAGCCACGGAGGCCGAGTTCGTGGCCGGGACCACCCCGATGGTCGTCGAGGGCCCGTTCCTGCGTGGTCAGCTCGAGCTGCTGGGCGGCCCCGACTTCGCCTCGAAGTACGCCACAGCGGTCCTGCCCGCCGACACCGGGTCGGTCTCGTTCAGCGGCGGCGCCAACCTCGTCGTGTTCAACCAGAGCAAGAACGCCGAATCGGCGTGGAAGCTCGTCCGTTGGCTCAGCGAGCCGGAGACCCAGGCGGCCTTCTACGAGACGACGGGTGACCTGCCCGCTCTCCAGGCGGCGTGGGACGCTCCTGCGCTGGCAGACGACGCGAGCCTGACGACCTTCGGCGAACAGCTCCAGACCGCCAAGGCTCCGCCCGTGACGACCAGCTGGGTGCAGGTCGCCGCGAAGGGCGACCAGGCCCTCGAGCAGCTGCGCCGCGGCGGCGCCGACGTTCCCGCGGTGCTGCAGAAGCTGCAGGCCGACGCCGACGCGATCGGACTCGAGTGACCTCGATGTCCACCACCACCCTCCCCGCGGCCGGAGTCGACTCCGGCCGCGGGGCCTCCCGCCCCGGCGGGCTGCACGCGAGGCAGCGCAAGCGCCAGGCCCTCATCGCCTGGGCGTTCTGCCTGCCCTTCGTCGCGGTCTTCGCCGTCTTCATGCTGTTCCCGATCGTCGGCTCGTTCGCGATGTCGTTCACCGACTTCACGGCGCGTGACATCACTTCGCCCTTCGCGGTGAACTTCGTCTGGTTCGACCAGTTCGCGACGCTCTTCGGCGACCCGCGCTTCCTCACCTCCCTCGGGGTCACCGCGATCTTCGTCGTGGTGGGCATCCCGGTCACGATGGTGCTGGCCCTGGCCCTCGCCCTGGCACTCAACAGCGGCGGCGGGCGCATCGTCGCGTTCTTCCGGGTCGGCTTCTACGCACCGGTGGTCACGAGCATCGTGGCGGTCGCGGTCGTCTGGCGGTACATCCTCCAGCCCGACGGCCTTCTCAACTCGGCCCTCGCCCTCGTCGGCATCGACGGTCCCAACTGGCTGAACGATCCCGCTTTCGCTCTGCCGTCGCTGATCATGATGGCGGTGTGGCGCAACGTCGGCACGCTCATGGTCATCTTCCTCGCGGGCCTGCAGGCCGTGCCTCAGGACGTCAACGAGGCCGCGACGATGGACGGCGCATCAGCCTGGCGGCGTCTGACCTCGGTCACCCTTCCGCTGCTGCGGCCGACGATCCTCCTCGGCGCGGTGCTCATCTCCGTCGGCTACCTGCAGTTCTTCGAGGAGGCGTTCGTCATGACCAAGGGCGGGCCGCTCGACTCCACCCTGTCGGTCGCGTACTACACCTTCCAGCAGTTCGGCTTCGGCGAATACGGCCTGGCGTCAGCCGCCAGCTACGTCCTGTTCCTGGCCATCGCGCTGCTGAGCCTGCTGCAGTTCCGGCTGCTCCGTTCGAAGGACTGACCCGATGACAACCATCCCCGCTCCCGTGGTGGACACCGTCACGCCACCGCCCGCTCCCCGGCGCCGCCGCCGTCGGTTCGGCCCGCGCGCGATCACCTACACCGTCCTGACGGTCGGACTCGCCCTCTGGCTCATCCCGTTCCTGTGGATGGTGCTGGGATCGGTCAAGACGCAGGGCGAGATCCTGCGCCGTCCGCCCACGTGGTTCCCGGAGAACCCGACGGGCGAGAACTTCGCGCAGTGGTTCGGGCCTTTGGACTTCGGCCACTTCTTCGCCAACAGCCTCATCGTCGCGGTCGTCACCGTCCTCGGCAACATCGTGTTCTGCTCGATGGTGGGCTATGCCCTGGCGAAGATGGAGTTCCCCGGCAAGAAGGCGCTCTTCGTCCTCGTCATGGTGACGCTCATGGTGCCGGGAGTCGTCACCTTCGTGCCCCTGTTCGTGATGGTCTCCTCGCTCGGGCTCGTCAACACCTATCCCGCGCTCATCCTGCCCTTCATCACCGCCCCCATCGGCGTGTTCCTCATGCGGCAGTTCATCATGGGCATTCCCGACGCGCTGCTCGAGGCGGCGCGCCTCGACGGGGCGGGGGAGTGGCGCATCTTCTCGCGCATCGTGATGCCGCTGTGCGGGCCGCCGCTCGCGACCCTCGGCATCCTGACGTTCCTCGCCTCATGGAACAACTTCCTGTGGCCCCTGGTGGCCGCCCAGACCGAGGAGATGTACACGCTCCCCGTGGCGCTGTCGCTCTACTCCACGGGGCAGAACGCGACCAACTACGGACTGCTCCTGGCCGGCTCGGTGCTCGTCATCGCGCCCATCATCGTGCTGTTCGTGTTCCTGCAGCGCTGGTTCATCCGGGGCGTTGCCACCACCGGCCTGAAGTGACCCTCGCGCGGACCTCCGCGTCGCCGCATCCGTCCCCCCACGATCGAAAGTCCCTCATGCGACCCGAATTCCACACCGCCCCCGACGGAACCCGCTTCCGCGACCTCAACGGCAACGGCATCCTCGACCCGTACGAGGACCCGCGCCTGACCCCCGAGGAACGCACCGACGATCTTCTCGGCCGGATGTCGCCGGCCGAGAAGATCGGCCTCATGTTCCAGACCGTCATCGAGATCGGCCCCGACGGCGAGCTCCTCGAGACGCCGGGGGCCATCTCGAAGTCGCCCACGACCGATGTCGTGGTCGGCAAGAACATGACGCATTTCAACGTGCACGCCATCCGGACCGCCCGCGAGGGCGCGCGCTGGAACAACAACCTCCAGCGTCTCGCCGAGCGCACGCCGCACGGCATCCCGGTCACGATCAGCACGGATCCGCGGCACGCCTTCGTCGAGAACACCGGGGTCGCCTTCTCGGCGGGACCGTTCTCGCAGTGGCCCGAGCCGCTGGGTCTCGCCGCTCTCGACGACCTCGAGGTCATCGAGCAGTTCGCCGACGTCGCCCGACGCGAGTACTGCGCGGTCGGCATCCGAGCCGCGCTGCATCCGCAGATCGACCTGCCCACGGAGGCGCGATGGGGGCGGCAGGCGCAGACCTTCGGCTTCGATGCCGAACGGGTCTCGCAGATCACCGCCGCCTACCTCCGGGGCTTCCAGGGCGACGAGCTCGGTACCGAGAGCGTCGCCTGCACGACGAAGCACTTCCCGGGCGGCGGGCCTCAGCTCGACGGCGAGGACGCGCACTTCCCGTACGGCCGCGAGCAGGTGTACCCGGGCGGCATGTTCGACTACCACCTCGAGCCCTTCCGCGAGGCGATCCGGCGCGGCACGGCCGGCATGATGCCGTACTACGGCATGCCTGTCGGACTCGAGCGGAACGGGGTGCCGATCGCCGAGGTGGGGTTCGCCTACAACCGTCAGATCGTGACGGACCTCCTGCGCGACGAGCTCGGCTACGACGGCGTCGTCGTCACGGACTGGGAGCTCGTCAACGACAATCACGTCGGCGATCAGGTGCTGCCGGCGCGGGCGTGGGGCGTCGAGGACCTCGACCCCACCGAGCGGATGCTGCGGCTGCTGGATGCCGGTGTCGACCAGTTCGGCGGCGAGGAGTGCACGGAGCTGCTGGTCGACCTCGTCGAGTCCGGCACCGTGCCCCTCGAGCGCATCGACGTGTCCGCCCGCCGCATCCTGCTCGTGAAGTTCCGGCTGGGCCTCTTCGACGACCCGTACGTCGACGAGGACGCGGCCGAGCGCATCGTCGGCAACGCCGATTTCCGCGAGCTCGGGACCCGTGCGCAGGCGGAGTCGCTGACCGTCCTGCAGAATCGCGACGACGTGCTGCCCATCCGCTCGGAGCCCCGGCCGAGGATCTACGCCGAGAACGTCGGCGACAGCGCACTCGCCGCGTACGGCGACCGCGTCGAGCGGCCCGAGGATGCCGACGTCGCGATCGTCCGTGTCGGAGCGCCCTTCGAGCCCCGCGACGACCTGTTCCTCGAGAAGTGGTTCCACCAGGGCTCTCTCGACTTCGGGCCCGGGCTCGTGTCGCGGTTGGGCCGTGTCGCCGCCCACGCCCCGCTGGTGCTGGTCGTCGGTCTCGACAGGCCCGCCGTGCTCACCCCCTTCGTCCCCATCGCCTCGGCGATCGTCGCCGACTACGGCAGCTCGGACGCCGCGGTGCTCGCCGCTCTCACCGGCGCCGTGCCGCCGCGGGGAACGCTGCCGGTCGAGATCCCGCGATCGATGGAGGCCGTGCGCCGCTCCCGGACCGACGTCCCGGGCGACACGGACGAGCCGATCTTCCCGCGGGGGACCGGGCTGTCGATCGTGCCGGCGTGAGGCGCGTCGGTAGACTCCCCGGGGAATCGAGGTAGTCATGGTGGTCGGACGGCCCACGGTGTACGACGTCGCGGAACGGGCCGGGGTGTCGATCGCGACGGTCTCCTTCGCGTTCCGGCGCCCCGACAAGGTGCGCACCGAGACGCGTGACACGGTGCTGCGTGTCGCGCGCGAGCTCGGATACGTCCCGAGCGGATCGGCCCGGAACCTCGCACGCGGCCGCACCGGTGTGCTCGGGCTGCACCTGTTCGACCTGCTGGTCGAATCGGCGCCGCCCGTCGAGACGGGGCTGTCCGCGGGCGCGCCGTCCGCCGGGCCGACGCCGCCACCCGGGCTCACCGATCTCGCCGAGCTCGACCTCGACGTCGACCTGATCGCCTGGGACGCCGACGAGGACGTCCGCCGGAGTGCTCCGCGCACCTTCCCGCTCTACGTCGACGAGATCCAGCGCGGCTTCGTGCTCGAGTGCAAACGGGCCGGCACCGCGGTGCTGCTCAGCACCGGGGGCCTGGGAGCATCCGAGATCGCCGACACGGCGGGCCAGGTCGACGGCCTCGCGATCCTCCCGGGGCCGACGGTGACGGCATCCCTCGGCTCGGTGTCGTCGACGCTTCCGGTCGCCGTGCTCAGCTCGCCGCTCGGCGACGCGCACCACGTCCTCGCCGACAACGCGGGTGGGGAGCGGATGCTCGTCGAGCATTTCGTCGAGGTCCACGGCGTCTCCACCTTCGGGTGGATCGACGCGCCCGCGGGCTTCGACACCGACGAGCGCCGCGCTGCCTTCTTCGAGGCCGTCGCGGCCCATCCCGGCGCGAGCGCGGAGATCATCGACACCGTCGAGCTCGAGCGCGCGCCGGTTTTCCCGGGGCTCAGCTCACGGGCGCACGCGGGCACGCTGCCCGACGCGGTCCTGTGCGCGACCGATCAGATCGCGCTCGCTGCGCTCGATGTGCTGCACGCCCGCGGCGTGCAGGTGCCGCACGACGTCCGGCTCGCGGGCTTCGACGGCATCCAGGCGGCGGGGATGTCGTCGCCCCCGCTCACCACCGTGCGTCAGCCGATGGAACTCATGGGGCGCATCGCCGCCCACCTGCTGCTGAACGATCCGGGCGACGGGTCAGCGCGCCGAAGCGTGCGCGTCGAGGTGGGACTCCGGGTCGGCGGGAGCTGCGGGTGCGCGGTCAGTCCGTGATGCGGCAGTGCGTCCGCAGCTCGCCGATCCCGTCGATCCCGACGGTCACGACGGAGCGGTCGCGCAGGAAGATCTGCGGGTCGCGCGAGTAGCCTGCTCCGCCCGGGCTGCCGGTCGAGATGAGCGTGCCGGGCAGCAGCGTCGCCGCGGTCGAGAGGTGCGCGACGAGCGTGGCCACCGATCGAATCATCTGCCCCGTCGAGGCGTCCTGCACCGTCTGTCCGTCGACGACCGCCCAGATGTGCAGGTCCTGCGGGTCGGCGATCTCATCGGCGGTCACCACGTACGGCCCCGTCGGGGTGAACCCGTCGAACGACTTGCAGCGCGACCACTGCGCCTCGGAGAACTGGATGTCGCGCGCGGTGATGTCGTTGACCACGGTGTAGCCCCAGACGTGGTCGAGGGCGGCGTCGGCGGTGACATCCTTCGCCGCCGTTCCGATGATGACGCCGAGCTCGGCCTCGTAGTCGACGGACTCGCTGAGGCTCCGCGGCCACGACGTGATGGCCTCGTGAGCGGTGAGCGAGTTCGGCCACAGGGTGAAGACGGTGGGTGCGGTGTCGGCCTTCAGGCCCAGCTCGCTCGAGTGCGCCGCGTAGTTCAGGCCGACGGCGAGGACGATCGGCGGGGCCAGGACGGCCGACGCGAACGCCGAACCGTCGATGCCGTGCCACGCGACGTCGTCGCCCGTCGAGGCATCGGCGACGCGGGCGAGCCCGTCGTCACCGAGCTCGATGAGCTGCTGCAGACGCTCGGGTGCGCCGGCGAACAGGTCGCCGACGAAGGTGGCCCGGTCGTCGTCGACGAGCACGAGGCGGGGATCGTCGGCCCCCGCGGTCATCACGTGGGCAAAGCGCATACTGTCAGGCTACCCGGCTCGCGACTCGGTCGCGGCGCGGGCTGCTCATCATCGGGCGGAGCCCGCTCGCGCCCTAGGGTGGGGGCGTGTCGTTCCCGTCGCCCCTGTCGCAGCCGCAGCCCGGTCATCCCGGTCCCATCCCGGCCGCACCGACGTCGCCGCCCGTCGTGCCGGTGCGGGCACGCCCCGGGGGATGGGCCGCCCTCTGGGTGGGCGCCGTCCTCGTGCTGCTGCTGCTCGGACTCGTCGCCTACCTGGTCTCCTTTCTGGGGTGGTTCGCGGCGATCGTGGGTGCGGTGCTGGCCCTGCTTCCGCTGCTCGGCGTGCTCTGGGCCGTCCGCATCGTCGATCGTTGGGAGCCCGAGCCGCCGCGGCTGCTGTGGCTCGCCCTCGGGTGGGGAGCCGTCGCCTCGGTGGTCATCGCGCTGGGCGTCGACCTGCTGGTGACGATCGTGGCCGGTCCCGCGCGCGACCCGCTCGCGCAGGCGATGGGGAGTGTCGTGCAGGCGCCGATCGTGGAGGAGATCGCGAAGGGGCTCGGCGTCCTCCTCATGCTCCGCATCGGCCGCCGGTACTTCGACGGCCCCGTCGACGGCGTGGTCTACGGCGCGATGATCGGTGCCGGCTTCGCCTTCACCGAGAACATCCTCTACTTCGCCGACAGCCTGATCACCGGCGGTATCGCGCAGGTGTCGGTGACCTTCGTGCTGCGCGGCATCCTCTCGCCCTTCGCGCACGTCATGTTCACCGCCGCCACGGGGTTCGCGGTCGGACTCGCGGTGCGCCGCGGCGCGCGCGGCAGCGCCGTCTTCGGGCCGTGGGCGACCGGTCTCGCCGTCGCGATCCTGCTGCACGCGCTCTGGAACGGTTCGGCCGCGTTCGCCGACTTCTTCGCTCTCTACGTCACGCTGCAGGTGCCCCTGTTCATCGGATTCGTGCTCGGTGTCCTGCTGCTGCGACGCGAGGAGGCGCGGCTCACGCGGGAGCGCCTCCACGACTACGCGGCAGCGGGATGGTTCACCCCCGTCGAGGTCGACCTCCTCGCCACCGGGGGAGGCCGGCGGCGCGCGCTGGCCTGGGCGCGGACCCTCCCCGGTGACCGCAGCGAGACGATGCGCGCCTTCATCGCCGAGGCCACGCGTCTGGCTGCGGCGCGGCAGCGGGCGCTGACCGGCCGTGACGATCGGGCCCTCGCCGACGAGCGCGAGCATCTCGCCCGGGCCACGCGCCTGCGCCAGACGCTGTTGCGCCCGTGACGCGGGACCGGGACGGCGCCGCCCGGTGAAAGACTCAGCGCCCGGTGCTGCGGCGATGCCTGCATGTCTCCCGGGCGCTGAGTTGGCCTGCCCTCATGATCCTCCCGCCGCCGCGCCGCGTCAAGAGGCGCGCTCGGACGGGCCCCGCGTTGCACCGGCCCGCGCCCTCGGGTTGGATGGACATCATGACTGACGACCGCACCAAGCCCGAGATCGACGCCCCCGAGGGTCCCGCGCCCGATGACCTCGTCGTTCGCGACCTGATCGTCGGCGACGGCGCCGAGGCCAAGCCCGGCGACACCGTCACCGTCCACTACGTCGGCGTCGAGTACACCTCCGGCGAGGAGTTCGACTCGTCGTGGAACCGCGGTGAGAGCATCCAGTTCCCGCTGCGCGGACTCATCCAGGGCTGGCAGGACGGCATCCCGGGCATGAAGGTCGGCGGACGCCGCGAGCTCGTGATCCCGCCGCACCTGGCGTACGGCCCCGCCGGCGGCCACTTCCTCGGCGGCAAGACCCTGATCTTCATCATCGACCTGCTCGCGGTCGGCTGAGCGGGCGAATACCTCTCGACGGGCGGATGCTGCGCGACGCGGCATCCGCCCGTCGCCGTTCGGCCACCGAAAATTTACATTCGCGGGAATAGGCTGTGCGAGGGTCGCGTTGCCGCCCCTGTACGCCGGACCCCTCCCGGACACCTACGACGAAGGACGATCATGACCACGACCACCGACATCCCCGGTTACAAGGCTGGCACCTGGGTGCTCGACGCCTCCCACAGCGAGGTGGGCTTCAGCGTCCGCCACATGATGATCTCGAAGGTGCGCGGCACCTTCGCCGTCGCCGAGGCGACCATCGTCGCCCCCGAGAACCCGCTCGAGCTGACGCTCGACGCCAAGGTCGACGTCGCCTCGATCAACACCAAGGACGAGGGGCGTGACAACCACCTCCGCAGCGCCGACTTCTTCGACGTCGAGAAGTACCCGAACATCACGTTCGTCTCGACCGGTGTGCGTCAGCAGGGCGGCGACTTCCTCGTCGACGGCGACCTCACCATCAAGGACGTCACCAAGCCGGTGACCTTCGAGGTCGAGTTCGGTGGCTTCGGCACCGACCCGTGGGGCAACTACAAGGCCGGCGCGACGGCGAAGACCGTCATCAACCGCGAGGAGTTCGGCCTCACTTGGAACGCCGCGCTCGAGACCGGCGGCGTGCTCGTCGGCAAGGACGTCACGATCGAGCTCGACCTGCAGGGCTCCATCCAGGCCTGATCGCCCGGATACCCACGAGGGGCGGATGCCGCGGCATACGCCCCTCGTCGTGTCATCGGCCCCGGTTCGGCCGGCTCAGGGCGTCGGGTGTGCCGCATCGTAGGAGCGGAACGCGGGGGCCAGGCGCACGAGCAGCGCCACCAGCCCGACGATGATGAACCCGCCGAGCAGCGGCGGGAACCACAGCGCCGTGACCGTCGCGAGGGTGCCGGCGTACAGCGCGCCCAGACGCGGACCGCCCGCCACGACGACGATGAACAGGCCCTGCAGGCGGCCCCGGATCGCGTCGGGGACGGCGGCCTGCACCATCGTGTTCCGGTAGATCGAGCTGACGTTGTCGGCAGCGCCCGACCCGGCCAGGGCGATCGCCGCGAGGGCGATGAGCGCGACGTTCGCGGAGTCCTCGCCCACGTTTCCGGGGGAGAGCACGCCCAGCGAGCCCGCGAGCAGGACGCCGCCGAACAGGGCGATCGTGATGCCGTAGGCGATGATCGCCCGCTCGATTCCGCGCCCGTGCATCGGGTAGCGCGCGATCGGTCCCGAGAACAGGCTCGAGAAGAACGCTCCGACGGCGATGGCGGCCGTCAGCAGGCCCGTGGTGATCGCGCCGCCACCGAGGAGGACGGCCCCGATGGCCGGGAAGAGCGCGGTGGGCTGCCCGAAGGTCATCGCGATGATGTCGAGGATGAACTGCAGCCGGATGTTCTTCGCCCGCTTGATGAATCGCCAGCCGTCGGCGAGCGAGCGCAGCCCCGGGCGCACGACGGCGCCCTCCGGGCGAATGCTGGGCAACGACCAGAGGCCGAGGAAGAGGGCGCTCATCAGCACGAGGTCGATCGTGTAGGTCCAGCCGTAGCCGGTGAAGGCCACGAGCAGCCCGGCCGCGGCCGGCCCGACCGAGACCATGATGCCCATCGTGATGCCCCCGAGCGCCGAGGCTGCGGGCAGCAGCTCGCGGGGGATCAGCCGCGGCACGATCGCCTGCCGTGCCGCCATGACGACCGAATTGGCCGCGGAGTTCACGACCGCGATGGCGTACAGCCACGCGACCGTCTCGCCACCGCTCCAGGTCAGGACCATCAGGACGGCCGTCGAGGCGAACGTCACGGATGCCGCGATGAGGGCGACCCGCCGCCGGTCGAACGCGTCGGCGAGCATGCCCCCGTAGAGGCCGGCGATGATCATCGGCACGAGCCCGGCGACAGCGATCATCGCGACGGCGAACGTCGACGCCGTCAGGTCGTACATGTGGAGCATGATCGCGACGATCGTCAGTTGCCCCCCGAGACCCGCGAGGGTCGAGCCGACCCACATGCGCGCGAAGGCGGGGGAGGTGGTCAACGGCCGCAGATCGATGAGGTGATCCCGACGCAGGCGCATCAGACGAGCCTAGATGACTGGTACAGTAGAGCGGTTGCCGTTCGATCGGCCGCGGATAAAGAGAGCTCGCACATCGGGTGACGGGCGCCGCGCAATGAGAAGGAAGGGGATCCCATCTATGGCACTCGAAGCAGACGTCAAGAAGGCGATCATCGAAGAGTACGCGACGCACCCCGGTGACACCGGATCCCCCGAGGTGCAGGTCGCGCTCATGTCGCAGCGCATCAAGGACCTCACCGAGCACCTCAAGACCCACAAGCACGACCACCACTCGCGCCGTGGGCTCTTCCTGCTCGTCGGTCAGCGCCGTCGACTGCTCGGCTACCTCCAGGAGCTCGACATCCAGCGTTACCGTACGCTGATCGAGCGCCTCGGTCTCCGCCGCTAAGGAGAGCGACTCCGCGCACAATCGCGCAAAACATTCTTGCGAAGGCCGTCCCAGGTGTGGGGCGGCCTTCGGCTTTTCCCGAGCCGGCGTCGCGAGAACGTACCTTCACCGCGAGAACGTACGCCATCTGGTACGTCGTCGCGGAGACGGTGCGTGCTCAGCGGCGGGTGTTCGGCGGGGTGTGCTCAGCGGCGGGCCGCGGCGAGCAGGTCGGCGTGCCAGCGCTCGGCGACGTCGGGGTGGGCCCGCAGGCGCGACTTCAGTGCGTTCTCGCCGTGGACCCCGTGAATGGGGTTGCTCGGGTCCTTCGTGACGCCCTTCGCCTCGGCGGCGAGCTCTGCGGGCAGCTCGATGAGCGGGAATCGGGCGTCGAGGGCGGGGTTGAAGAAGAACGGCACCGAGATGCGGTCGTCGGGGTACCGCGGCGACACGACGCGGTGGTTCGTCGCGATGAGATAGCCGTCGGTCGCGTACTCGAGCAGTTCGCCGATGTTGACGACGAAGGCTCCCGGCACCGGTGGAGCGTCGACCCATTCGCCGTCGCGCTGCACCTGCAGCCCGCCCTTGCCGGGCTCGACCCACAGCAGCGTCAGGGCGCCCGAGTCCTTGTGCGCCCCGACGCCCTGCTGCGGTGTCGGGTCGTCCTTGCCGGGGTAGCGGACGATCTTCAGCAGCGTCTGGGGTTCGCCGAAGTGGTCGTCGAAGTACGTCGAGGGCGCGCCGAGCGCTTCGGCCCAGGCGCGGAGCAGGCGCCGCGCGACCTCCGAGAGGTGGGCGACCCACGCATCGGCGACCTCACGCAGCTCGGGCTGCGCCGCGGGCCAGAGGTTCGGCCCGATGAGGCGCGCGTAGTCGGGGGCCTCGGGATCGGTCACCGCGGGCCGCTCGGGGCCGATGTCGATCTGCTCGCGCCAGTCGACCCGGCCCTGGGTGAGCTCGCCGCCCACGCGCGTGTAGCCGCGGAAGTGCGGGCTGTTGACGTTCTCGATCGCGAGCTTGTCGTCCTCGGGCAGGGCGAAGAACTCCCGCGCGACGCGGTGCAGGCGGTCCTCGAGCCCCTCGGGGATGCCGGTGCCGGTGAGGTAGAAGAAGCCGACGTCGTGCGTCGCGGCGCGCAGCTCGTCGCGGAAGCGGGCGATGTGGTCGGCGTCGCCGTCGAGCTGCGAGAAGTCGAGAACGGGGAGGGAGAGCTCGCTCATGCAGCGAGGTTACGAGCCGTCTGCGGCATCCGCTCGATTGTTGCGCGGGATGACCGCGCCGGGCTCTCGCGGACGACGCGAGCCCGTCGGATCGTTGCGCCGGCCCTCGCGTCCGGCGAGCTCCGGGTCGCGGAACAGCCATGCGGGGCGCGGCTCGACGAGCCGTCGGAACACGCGTCGCACCGGCGCTGTGGCGAGTCCGAGCGCGATGAGAACCGACGCGACGACGACGAGCGGCAGCCATACCCACGTCGGCTCGGCATCGCGCAGCACGCCCGATTCCCGGAACGGGTACAGCACGAACGAGTGCAGCAGGTAGACGTACATCGTGTACTGCCCGAGGCGGGTCCAGCGGTGCGAGCCGCGGGGGATGAGGGCGAAGAAGGATGCCGTGAGGGCCAGCGCCACGAGGACGAGGGCGATCCGCACCGCTCCCGCCCACCACTCGGAGCTGCCCGCGTCGGAGTAGCTCGCGTCGTAGAACATCCACTTGCCGAGGTTGATGTCGCGCCACGTGCCGATGAAGGCCCACGCCGCCCAGCCGGCGAGCCCGAGCGTCGCGATGGCCGCCGTCACGGTCGCGGCATTGCGTCGCAGCAGGTCGAACCTGTCGACCACGTCGCGGTCGCGCAGCCACCAGCCCAGGACGAAGAAGGGCAGGAAGCCGAGGGTGCGCGACAGCGACAGGGTCGAGTCGATGTTGGGGAGGTAGCCCGAGACGATCGAGATCGCGACGGCCCACAGCAGCGGCCACCGCAGGAGCGCGAGGTAGGGCAGCACGAGGCGGAAGATGCCCAGTGCCAGCAGGAACCACAGCGTCCACGAGGGCTGCGTCGGGTTGGGGTTCGCGTGTCCTTCGACGAGGAACTTCGTGAGCGTCCACAGGCCCTCGAAGATCGCGTACGGCACGATGATGTCGGTGATGACGCGGGCCATCTGTCGCCGCGACGGCGGATCGGACTTCGAGAAGTAGCCCGAGATGATCGCGAACGCGGGCATGTGGAACGCGTAGATCACGAGGTACATCGCCATCGCGATGTCGGAGTCGTACGTCAGGCGCTGGACGGCGTGTCCCAGCACCACCAGCACGATGCAGGCGAAGCGGGCGTTGTCCCAGAAGGGCACGCGCCGCTTCGGGCGCGTTCCGGTCGTGCCGGTGGCGGGATGCGTCATCGTGGATGAAACACTATCCCGCGGGAATAGTCCGAGCGCGACGGCGTTGCATGGTTTATATTCATTTGCATGAAACGGATGCCGCGGCATCCGGGAAGGCGGACCGACGTGAACACGCACACGAGCGAACACACCGGCTGGTCGGGGATGCAGTTCGGCATCTTCTCCGTAAGCGACATCACGGCAGACCCGACGACCGGCCACACCCCGAGCGAGGCGGAGAAGATCCGCGCAGCCGTGACCATCGCCAAGCACGCCGAGGAGGTCGGGCTCGACGTCTACGCGATCGGAGAGCACCACAACCCGCCGTTCTGGTCGTCCTCGCCCACCACGACGCTCGCCTACATCGCGGCGCAGACCGAGCGCCTCATCCTCTCCACCGCCACGACGCTCATCACGACGAACGACCCGGTGAAGATCGCCGAGGACTACGCGATGCTGCAGCACCTGTCCGGCGGCCGCGTCGACCTCATCATGGGCCGTGGCAACACCGGCCCGGTGTACCCGTGGTTCGGCAAGGACATCCGTCAGGGTCTGCCGCTCGCGATCGAGAACTACGCCCTGCTGCACAAGCTGTGGCGGGAGGACGTCGTCGACTGGGAGGGCAAGTTCCGCACGCCGCTGCAGGGCTTCACCTCGACGCCCCGCCCGCTCGACGGCGTCGCGCCGTTCGTCTGGCACGGCTCGATCCGCACCCCCGAGATCGCCGAGCAGGCCGCCTACTACGGCGACGGCTTCTTCGCGAACAACATCTTCTGGCCCAAGGAGCACTACCAGCGCCTGATCGACCTGTACCGTCAGCGCTTCGCTCACTACGGCCACGGCACGCCCGAGCAGGCGATCGTCGGTCTCGGCGGCCAGGTTTTCATGAGCGCCAACTCGCAGGATGCCGTCCGGCAGTTCCGTCCGTACTTCGACAACGCGCCCGTCTACGGCCACGGCCCCTCGCTCGAGGACTTCAGCGAGATGACCCCGCTGACGGTGGGATCGCCGCAGCAGGTCATCGACCGATACGCCGCCATGCGCGAGACGTTCGGCGACTACCAGCGTCAGCTGTTCCTCATCGACCACGCGGGGCTGCCGCTGAAGACGGTCCTCGAGCAGCTCGACATCCTGGGCGGCGAGGTCGTGCCCGTGCTGCGCAAGGAGCTCGCGCAGGGCCGCGGCGCCGCGGTGCCCGACGCCCCGACGCACGCTGCGCGCGTCCGTGAGGTGTACGGTGACGGCCCCGCTCGCGAGGCGCGGCCCCGCGCCAACCGCGGCGACAACCTCAGCGGCCCTTCGCCCTACCAGGACGCCCCGGCGCCCGCAGGTTCGGCCTTCGGCGTGGCGGCGGCACGATGAGCGCGCGCCGGATCGCCGTCGTGTCGGCGGGGCTGTCGAACCCGTCGTCGACGCGGATGCTGGCCGATCGGCTGGCGACCGCCACGATCGCGGAGCTCGCGGCATCCGACATCACCGCGACCGCCGACGTCATCGAGCTGCGCGATCTCGCGCACGACATCACCAACAACCTCCTGACCGGCTTCGCGCCGCCCGCGCTCGAGTCGGCGATCAACTCGGTCGTCTCGGCCGACGCGCTCATCGCCGTGACGCCGATCTTCTCGACGAGCTACTCGGGACTGTTCAAGTCGTTCATCGACGTACTCGATCCCGACTCGCTCACCGGGAAGCCGGTGCTCATCGGGGCCAACGCGGGTACGGCACGGCACTCGCTGGCGATCGACTACGCCATCCGCCCGCTGTTCGCCTACCTGCACGCGGCCCCGGTCTCGACCGGCGTGTTCGCGGCATCGAGCGACTGGGGGAGCAAGGCCGACGAGGTCGCTCCGCTGAGCGCCAGGGTCGAGCGCGGGGCGCGTGAGCTGGCGGCGGCCGTCGTGGCACGCACGCCCGTCACCGACGCGGATCCGTTCGACCCGGCCTCGTACCTGGGCGAGGGCAAGTCGTTCGGTCATCTGCTGGGCGGTCTCGCGGGGGAGTGACTCGCTCGCGGCGCCGCGCGACGGCGGCCGTGATCAGATCGATCACGACGCCCAGCGCGAGCGCCGCGACGACCGACAGGACGACCGCGAGAAGCGGAGCATCGGGAAGAAGCGCGCCGATCGCCGCTCCGATGATGCTCTGATAGGCGGCCCAGGTCGTGGCCGCGACCGCGGCGACGGTGAGGAAGCGCGCGGCAGACACGCGCGTCGCGCCCGCGGTGAGGTTGACCGCGAGGCGCGCGAAGGGGATGAAGCGGGCGGTGAAGACGACCGTCGCCGTTCCCCGCTGCAGCCGAGCCCCCGCCCACGCGAACGCGCGCTGCACGCGCGGATGCCGCATCCACCGCCAGCGGCGGAGGCCGATCCGACGCCCCACGGCGTAGCAGAGCGCATCCCCGCAGAACGCCGCCGCCGCGGCGACACCGACGACGGCCGCCACGGGGGGATCGCCGGTCGACGCCGCGAGTGCTCCCGCCGCCGTCACCGCGATCTCCCCGGGAACGACGACCAGCACCGAGTCGAGCAGGACGAGCACGAAGACCGCGACGAGGAGCCACGGCCCGCCGGAGATCGCGTTCAGCAGGTCGGCCAGCACGTGGCATCTCTATCAGCCGGGGATGAACGGTGCGGGAACGGCGACGGTCAGGCATCCGCGAGGTGACCGGCCGCCGAGGAACGCGTGAACAGTGCGCGATACCTGCCGCATCCGCGCGCGCCGAGGCGTCACGGGCGACACCCTGGTCTCGTGAGAGTCGCGGTGGTCACCGAGTCCTTCCTCCCCCACATGAACGGGGTGACCGGTTCTGTGCTGCGGGTGCTCGAGCATCTCGAGCGTCGCGGGCATGAAGCCTTCGTCGTCGCGCCGGGCGCGGGCCGCCGGCATCCGCTCGCTGTTCCGGGCCGGTCGGTCAGGTCGATCCCGATGCCCCGCTATCCGGCGGTGCGCGTCGCCGCTCCGCCGGTGGCATCGGTCACCCGCGCCCTGCGTTCGTTCCGACCCGACATCGTGCACCTGGCTTCGCCGTTCCTCCTCGGGTGGCAGGGGCTGCTCGCAGCCGACGGTCTCGGTGTGCCGAGCGTCGCCGTCTACCAGACCGACGTCATCGCCTACACCGAGCGCTACGGCCTGCCGCACGCCACCGCGCTCACGGCGGCACACGTGCGGCGACTGCATCGCCGCGCGACGCTGACGCTCGCTCCCGCCGATGCGGCGCGACGCCAGCTCGTCGGCCTCGGGGTGGATCGTGTGGCGATCTGGGGCCGCGGGGTCGACGGCATCCGCTTCGCACCGCATCGGCGCGACGAAGCGTGGCGGGCCCGGACCGTGCCGGGGGCGACGAGCGGCGAGGTCGTGGTCGGCTACGTCGGGCGGCTCGCACCCGAGAAGCAGATCGAGGACCTCGCCGCGCTGAGCTCGCTGCCCGGAGTGCGACTGGTCATCGTGGGCGACGGTCCGTCGCGGGCGGGGCTCGAGCGCCTGCTGCCTGATGCCGTGTTCCTCGGGCATCTGCAGGGTGATGAGCTGGCGACGGCGATGGCGAGCTTCGACGTGTTCGTGCACCCGGGTGAGAGCGAGACGTTCGGACAGACCATCCAGGAGGCGCAGGCGAGCGGTGTGCCGGTCGTCGCGACCGGACGCGGGGGACCCCTGGATCTCGTCCGCAGCAGTGTCGACGGGTGGCTCTACCGGCCCGGTGACCCCGACGACCTCCGCAGCCGGGTCGCCGACCTGGCGGGTGACGCCGCCAAACGGCGAGCGTTCGGTGCCGCCGCGCGGGAGGCCGTCGCCGCGCGGACCTGGGAGAGCCTCGGCGACGCCCTGCTCGGCCACTACGAGCGTGCGGGTGAGCTGCATGCGCTCGACCGCGCGCGGCGCGCGCGGGTGTGGCCGCGAGCCGAGCTGCCCGCCGCCGCAGACGGACCACCGCTCTGGCGGCGCTACGTCGCGCTGGGCGATTCGATCACGGAGGGGCTCTGCGACACCTCTCGAATGCCCGCGGGCATGCACCGGGGCTGGGCCGACCGCCTCGCGCAGCTGCTCGCCTCGGCGGCGCCGCGCGTCGGCGGGGGAACGGGCGCCTTCCAGTACGCGAACCTCGCCGTGCGCAGCAGACGGGTGCGTCACCTCGTCGACGAGCAGGTGCCGGCGTGTCTGGCGCTGCGACCCGACCTCGTCTCGGTGCTCATCGGAGCCAATGATCTCGTGCAGGCACGGGTCGACGTCGCGAGCGTCGCAGACGAGGTCGAGATCGCCGTCCGGCGGTTGCGGGAGTCCGGCGCCGACGTGCTGCTCGCCACCGTGTTCCTTCCCGGCCGGGCCGCCGCGGGCATCTTCGCCCGCCGGTTCGCCGCCTACAACGCGCGGTTGCGGACGATCGCAGCGACGACGGGCGCGATCCTGGTCGATCTCGAGGCGGTGCCGGAGCTCGCCCGCCTGGAACTGTGGGCCGACGACAAGGTGCACCTGCGCTCGCGCGGGCACCGGCTCGTGGCTTATCGCGCCGCGGAAGCGCTCGGGGTGCCCCATGCCGAGGCGCTGGCCGGTCTCGACGAGGCCTTCCACCTCGATGACGACCCGGTTGTGCCCGGGACATGGCTGCGGCGCGATGCTCTGCCGTGGGTGTGGCGGCGCCTGCGCGGCCGTACCGCCGGCGACGGTGTCGCCCCCAAGCTCCCCGCCTACGTGCGCATCGGCCCCATGGACTCGCGCCGCTCGCCCTCCCCGCAGCAGTAGCCCGCGCCGCCCCGCCCCGACGAGCGCGTACCGTTCCCGCGACAACGCACCTTCGCCGGTACGCGCTCACGGCAAGGGTGCGTTCTCGGCGGAGCGGGAGGGGGTCACGCGCGCCAGCGGTACTCGGCCTCGGGACGGCCGGGGGTGCCGTAGCGCTGAGCGCGCTCGGCGCGGCCGGCGTCGGCGAGGTGTTCGAGGTATCGACGAGCGGCGACCCGCGACATCCCGAGCGCCTCCGCAGCCTCGCGGGCCGACAGGGCGCCCGCCTCGCGGAGCCGGTTCGACACGCGCTCGAGCGTCTCGGGGGCCAGGCCCTTGGGGATCGGCGCGGTGACCGGTCGCAGCGCTCCAAGCAGTGCGTCGATCTCGGCCTGGGTCGCTGCGCCCGTGGTCTCGCTCGCGCGTGCGCGGAATCGCGCGTACTGCGACATCCGTTCCTGGAAGTCGGCGAAGGTGAACGGCTTCACGAGGTACTGCACCGCGCCGAGGCCGACGACCTGGCGCACCACGTCCGCATCGCGCACGGAGGTGATCGCGATGACGTCGACATCGCGCGCTCGTGCTCGCAGATGACGGAGGACATCGAGTCCTGAGCCGTCCGGCATCGTCATGTCCAGCAGCACGAGGTCGATCTCGTCGGCGGTGGGACTGTCGAGGAGTGCCCGCAGCGCCGCGCGCGCCCCGCTGCATTCGGCCACGACACCGAACCCGTCGAGCCGGTCGATGTAGTGACGGTGCAGGTCGAGGGTGAGGGCTTCGTCGTCGACGAGCAGCACGCCGATCATGCTTGCCTCCTCGGCAGGATGACGCGGAACGTCGTCGGGTCGTGGTCGAGGGCGAGGGTACCGCCGGCGTCGTCGACGATCGCCGCGACGAGGGCGAGGCCTACACCGCGACCCTCGGCGGCGGCGGGCTTGGTCGAGAAGCCGTGCTCGAAGATCCGGCGCCGAAGCTCGGAAGGAACGCCGGTTCCCGAGTCGGAGACGGCGATCTCGAGCTCGTCCTCCTCGGTGCGCGTCATCCTGATCTCCACCCAGCGCGGTTCGGGTCCGGCGGCGGCGGCGTCGAGCGCATTGTCGATGAGATTACCGACGACCGAGACGGCGTCGACCGGCGAGAGCACCGAGCGAGGCGCGTCGGGTTCGATGCGGGAGCGCCACCGGATGCCGCGTTCCTTGGCCTGCGAGGCCTTGCCGAGCAGCAGCGCCCCGACGGTCGGGTCGCCGTCGCGGCGGGCGGCGACCTCGTCGACCAGGACCTGGCTCTGGCGCGAGGTCTCGGCGAGGATCTCGATCGCTTCGGGGGTGCGACCCAGCTCGAGCAGGGCGATGGCGGTGTGCATGCGGTTGCCGTGCTCATGAGTCTGCGCCCGCAGGGCTTCGCCGAGGGTGCGGAGCGACTCGAACGACGAGACGGCGTCGCGGATGGCGCCGGCGGGCAGGTCTCCGGTGACCTGCCGCGTCGCCCGACGTGCGACGACGGCTCCGACGAGACCGGCTGCGAGAAGCGCGGCCGCGATGCCGATGACGACGAGGATGCGAGGCCCCAGAGTCGCCGCGATGCTGCCGATCGTCACGCCGACCGAGACCCACCCGACGACGGAGCCGTCGCTCTCCACGGGCACGATCGTGCGGATCGAGGGGCCGAGGGTGCCCGTGAACTCCTCGGTGAGGGCCCGGGGTGCGGTGGGGATGGAGCCGAGATAGCGCTCGCCGATCCGCTCGGGGTCGCGATGCGTGATCCGGATGCCGCCGGGATCCATGATCGTGACGAAGTCGACGCGCGCATCGACGATGACCTGCTCGACCTGGGGCTGCAGTGCTGCGGACGCGAGGTCGCGGTCGCCGGTGGCGAGGAGGTCGGCGACCTGCGCCGAGTCGGCGACGGTCTGCGCGACGGCCTGGGTGACGCGCTCCGCCTCGGACCGCGCGGACCGCTGCCCGTCGGCGATGAGGATGCCGGCGATGGCCAGGGTGAGGACGGCCACGGCCACGGCGATCGCCACGAACACCAGCGAGGCGGCGCTGCGGGTACGCGTCGTCATGCCGCTCTCGCTCTCGTCGTCATCGTCGGGTGCGCCCGGGTCGCGGGCCGCGACCAATACGACCATAAATCGGCGTGCGAGCGGAACAGTCCGACGCTGAGAGCGCACCGACAGAGACGTCGGCATCGGACAACGACTGTTCAGCTGGAGGAGACCATGGCTCTCACATCATCTTTCCGCCTGCCGGGGTACAACGCCCGGAAGGGCAAGCAGGCCTGGGACAAGCACACCTGGCTCTACGTCTCGGTCATCCTGGCGGTCGTGCTGGGCGCGATCGTCGGGCTCGTGTGGCCCACCTTCGCGGTCGGCCTCGAACCGCTCGGGAAGGGCTTCGTCAACCTCATCAAGATGATGATCGCGCCGATCATCTTCTGCACGATCGTGGTGGGCGTCGGCTCGATCGCCAAGGCCGCGACGGTCGGACGCATCGGTGGTCTCGCGCTGCTCTACTTCATGGTGATGTCGACGTTCGCCCTGGCGATCGGTCTCATCGTGGGCAACATCATCCACCCGGGTGAGGGGCTCAACATGCAGAGCGCGGTCTACGACGCCGGGACGGCGGCCGAGGCGAAGTCGACGACCGACTTCCTGCTCGGCATCATCCCCACCACGTTCTTCTCGGCGTTCACCGGTGAGAGCGTGCTCCAGGTGCTGTTCATCGCGCTGCTGGTCGGATTCGCGCTTCAGGGACTCGGTGAGAAGGGCGCGCCGATCATGAGCGCCGTGAAGAACCTGCAGACGCTCGTCTTCCGCATCCTCGGCATGATCCTGTGGCTCGCTCCGATCGGCGCCTTCGGGGCGATCGCCGCTGTGGTGGGCAAGACCGGTGTCGCCGCCATCGTGAGCCTCGGCGTGCTGATGATCGCGTTCTACATCACGTGCATCGTCTTCATCGTCGCGGTGCTCGGCACGCTGCTCTACGCCGTGGCGCGGATCAACATCTTCAGCCTGATGAAGTACCTCGCACGCGAGTACCTGCTGATCGTCGGGACGTCGTCGAGCGAGTCGGCGCTGCCCCGCCTGATCGCGAAGATGGAGCACGTCGGCGTCTCGAAGCCGGTCGTGGGCATCACCGTCCCCACGGGATACTCCTTCAACCTCGATGGGACGGCCATCTACCTCACGATGGCGTCGCTGTTCATCGCCGCGGGTATGGGCGCTCCCATGTCGATCCCCGAGCAGATCGGCCTGCTGGTCTTCATGATCATCGCCTCGAAGGGTGCGGCCGGAGTCACCGGTGCGGGACTGGCAACCCTCGCCGGCGGTCTGCAGGCGTACCGCCCCGACCTCGTCAACGGCGTCGGCGTGATCGTCGGTATCGACCGCTTCATGTCGGAAGGTCGCGCGCTGACCAACTTCACGGGCAACGCCGTCGCCACGATCCTCATCGGAACCTGGACCCGCGAGTTCGACCGCGACCAGGCCCGCGCCGTCCTCAGCGGAGAGCGCCCGTTCGACGAGGCGATGCTCTCCGGTCATGGTCACGACGGGATGTCGGACGACACCGGTGCCGTCAACACGCAGGGCCTCGGTGACGCCGCTCTCGAGGAGGCGGCGGCCAAGGAGGAGCGCGCTCGCCTCCGTCGCGAGGCCGCGACGCGCTGACCGTTCCCCTTATCCGGCGGCCGCGGATCCGAGCAATCGGATGCCGCGGCCACCGGCGTTCCCGACGGCAGGACAAACCGGGTCTGCGGCGCGCAGGGCAACGCGCCCGGCGAGGAGAAGCTGGAACTCGACCGCTCAGAATGGCGCGGCCCCCGGGTCGGGTGGGTCTGTGGTCGTGAAGGCGACGAGGGGTGGTGGTGCGTCGTCGCGGTAGACCCGTCCGGTCGGTGAGGTCCAGACGAGCCTTCCGCAGGGGAGTTGTCGGACGTGCCAGCGGGTGTGGTGTTTGACGTCGTGGTGTCGTTTGCAGAGGTTGGCGAGGTTGCACACGTGCGTTGGCCCGCCCTCGGATGCGGCGATGGTGTGGTCGAGCTCGCAGCGGATCGCCGGTTGCCGGCATCCGGGGAATCGGCAGTGCCGGTCGCGTGCCCGCAGCAGTCGCACCATGGCGGCGGTGGGTCGGTAGGTGTCGCACTCCAGCACGGTCCCGGTGACCGGGTGGGTGAGGAGCCGGTCCCACGAGGTGGCGTTGCCCGCCAGCTCCCGCGCGGTTGCGGCGTCGATGGGGGAGCGGCCAGCGAGGTCGGCCGGCCCGTCGTCTTGGCCCATGAGTGTCAGTGCGGATACGGCGACCTGCACGTGCGCGCGGATGGCTCCGAGGGTTCCGTCGCCGTCGCCGGTCGCGGTGGGGTCGAGGGCGGGTGTGCCGGCAAGGAGGAGGTCGCTGAAGACGTCGGCGCGGACCTGGTCGATCGTGCGGGCATCGTCGGCGAACGACGACCCGTCGCAAATCGTCGCATCGGCATCGCGACCGCCACCATTGGCGTCGGCTCGAGCGCCAAGCGCGTCGGCTCGAGCGCCAGCGCCACCGGACGCCGCGTCGGCTCGAGCGCCAAGCGCGTCGGCTCGAGCGTCAGCCCCGCTCGCGTCAACGCCCGCCGCGTCGGCCTGATGCCGCACGTTGATGATCTCCCGCGCCTGCCGGGTCAGCCGATCCACGATCCCGTCGGCGATGACGGTCGGCAGGGTCGCGATGAGATCCGACATCCCGTCCGCGCCGGCCTGCACCCGCACGCACCGCCCCGCCGCGGCCTCTTCATGCCGCTCCGTGAAACTCCGCGGGTGCATCCGTTCAGCGATCATCCGCAACGCGTCCCGCACTCGGTTCGGGGTCTCGCCCTCGCACCGCTTGACCGCGACCCGTTCGAACTCCGCCCGCTCCTCCGCGGGCACCAGGCATCCCGTCTCCTGGATGACCCGCACATGCCCGCGGACGATCCGCCCGTCCTCCCACGCCGCCATCGTCACCGGGTAGTTCTCCACCAGATCGCGCGCCTCGTCGATGCGGCGCTGCACGGTCCGGTCGGTCGCCGCGAACACCCCAGCCAGCTCGGCGGCGATCCCGCGCAACGCCATCTCACGCGCCTTGACCCTCTCCGACGCCCCAGCGGCCTGCTTCTCCGCGAGAACCCCAGCGGCCGCGAGCACCCGAACCTCCCGGATCTGCGCCGACCGCGCAGCATCCGCCGCCACCTCGGCATCCGCCACCAAAGCCGCGAGCGCAGTGACGTCGCCGTCGGTGCCCATCCCGCCGCTCAGCCCGCCATTCGAATACATGTTCGAATGATGTCACGGACCTCCGACATCGGTACGTCACTCTCCACAGCCCCCCGAAGAGCTCGAAGAACGCACCCGGGGCCCGGACGCGTCAGCATCCGAGCCCCGTCGCGGGTGGTCGTTCGGTCTCACCCGCTCTTGCGGCGGAACTCCCGCTTGGTCATCGCACCGTGCGACGCGTGCACCGACGAATCGCCGTCGAGGTGCGCCTCTCCCGTGCGGTGCTGGGCGTTCTTCTTCTCGAGCGCCTCGCGGAACTTGCGCTTGACATCGTCGGATGCCGCGCCCGCGGGCTTGTCTGCTTCGCTCATGAGGCCACGATACGCAGGCGAGGGTCTCGCTGGTAGGCTGGGGCAGGTTGCCGTCCGGCACCCGCTCAATTCAACACTGAGCTCATGGAGCGGATCCGGCAGGAAGCTGGTCCCCTGTGGTGGGTTCCCATCCCGATCGAATCCCGGTCGCGGAGATGGTGATCTTCGACTGGTGACCAGCGCAGGCGGTTCTCGCGGTTTCGTCCGCGCGCCCATATCTGCCCCGCTCCTTCGCACGATCTCGTGCGCGAAACGCGCGTGCGAGTCTAAACAAAGAAGGAGGGACCTCTTGGAAGGTCCAGAAATCACCGCAGCCGAAGCCGTCCTCGATAACGGCCGCTTCGGCACCCGCACCGTCCGGTTCGAGACCGGACGCCTGGCACAGCAGGCGCAGGGCGCCGTTGCCGCCTACCTCGACGAGGAGACGATGCTCCTCTCGGCCACCAGCGCCGGCAAGCACCCGCGCGAAGGCTTCGACTTCTTCCCACTCACCGTCGACGTCGAAGAGCGTTCGTACGCCGCCGGCAAGATCCCCGGCTCGTTCTTCCGTCGCGAGGGACGCCCCTCGACCGAGGCGATCCTCGTCTGCCGTCTGATCGACCGTCCGCTGCGCCCGTCGTTCGTCGACGGCCTGCGCAACGAGGTCCAGATCGTCATCACGGTCCTCTCGATCGCGCCCGGCGAGTACTACGACGCGCTCGCGATCAACGCGGCGTCCGCTTCGACGCAGATCTCGGGGCTGCCGTTCTCCGGCCCGATCGCCGGTGTCCGCCTGGCACTCGTTCCCGGTCACGGGGAGCACGAGGACCAGTGGGTCGTCTTCCCGAACCAGAAGGTCGTCGAAGAGGCCGTGTTCGACCTCACCGTCGCCGGCCGGGTCCTCCCCGACGGCGAAGTGGCCATCATGATGGTCGAGGCCGAGGCGACCGAGGGCAGCTGGAACCTCATCAAGGGCGGCGCCGTCAAGCCGAGCGAAGAGGTCGTCGCACAGGGCCTCGAGGCCGCGAAGCCCTTCATCAAGCAGCTCGTCGAGGCGCAGGCTTCGATGGCGGCCTCCGCGTCGCGTGAGCCGGGTGTCTACCCCGTCTTCCCGCCGTACGCCCCCGAGGTCTACGACTTCGTCGCCGAGCGTGCCTACGGCGAGCTGACGAGCGTCTACCAGATCGCCGACAAGCAGGAGCGCCAGAACGCCGACGACGCCATCAAGGAGCGCGTCAAGGGCGAGGTCGCCGCTGCCGTCGAGGCCGAGCAGCTCCCGGCATCCGCGCTCGCGGAGTTCTCCGCTGCGTACAAGTCGGTCACCAAGAAGATCGTCCGCGGCCGCATCCTCAGCGAGGGCGTCCGCATCGACGGTCGCGGCCTGGCCGACATCCGTCCGCTCGACGCCGAGGTGCAGGTCATCCCGCGCGTCCACGGCTCGGCGATCTTCCAGCGCGGCGAGACCCAGATCCTGGGTGTCACCACGCTGAACATGCTGAAGATGGAGCAGCAGATCGACTCGCTGTCGCCCACGACGAGCAAGCGCTACCTGCACCACTACAACTTCCCGCCCTACTCGACCGGTGAGACCGGACGCGTCGGCAGCCCGAAGCGTCGCGAGATCGGGCACGGCTTCCTCGCCGAGCGCGCCCTCGTGCCGGTGCTGCCCAGCCGCGAGGAGTTCCCGTACGCGATCCGTCAGGTCTCCGAGGCCCTCGGGTCGAACGGCTCGACCTCGATGGGCTCGGTGTGCGCCTCGACCCTGTCGCTGCTGAACGCCGGTGTGCCCCTGCGCGCCCCGGTCGCGGGCATCGCGATGGGTCTCGTCTCCGACCAGGTCGACGGTGAGACCCGCTACGCGGCGCTGACCGACATCCTGGGCGCCGAGGACGCGCTCGGCGACATGGACTTCAAGGTCGCCGGCACGAGCGAGTTCGTCACGGCCATCCAGCTCGACACGAAGCTCGACGGCATCCCGTCGTCGGTGCTCTCGGCAGCGCTGACCCAGGCCAAGGAGGCTCGTCTGACGATCCTCGGTGTCCTCAACGCCGCGATCGACAGCCCCGACGAGATGGCGCCCACCGCTCCGCGCGTCATCAGCGTCCAGATCCCGGTCGACAAGATCGGCGAGCTGATCGGCCCCAAGGGCAAGACGATCAACTCGATCCAGGACGAGACCGGCGCCGACATCTCGATCGAGGAGGACGGCACCGTCTACATCGGCGCCACCGACGGCCCCTCGGCCGAGGCCGCCCGTGCCCGCGTGAACGCGATCGCCAACCCCACCAACCCGGAGGTCGGCGAGCAGTTCCTCGGAACCGTCGTGAAGATCGCGACGTTCGGCGCGTTCATCTCGCTCCTGCCCGGCAAGGACGGACTGCTGCACGTCAGCGAGGTCCGCAAGCTCGCCGGCGGCAAGCGCGTGGAGAACGTCGAGGATGTCCTCGGTGTCGGCCAGAAGATCCTCGTTCGCATCACGAAGATCGACGACCGCGGCAAGCTCTCCCTCGAGCCCGTTCTCGAAGAGACCGCTGACCAGGACGGCTCGGCCGCAGCGAGCGAGGGCCCGGAGGCTTCCGCCGAAGGCTGATCCTCTGATCGCCCGGATGCCCGTCCCCGTCTCGGGGGCGGGCATCCGTCGTATCCGGGAGACCGTGATGAAACAGTTATGTGGAATTCACGGCCCGTTCGCGGCAATGCGCGCCCACTGCTGCCGGGTGTCCTACTCTCGAAGTGCGCGCCGAGGAGCCGCGCCCCGCGATTCCTCGGTGTCGACCGGAGGTGTGTGATGTCGGGGGACCGGGTGGCTCAGGCGGCACCCGCTGGTGCGCCCGCCGAGACCGCGGTGCCCGCCGCACCCGCCGTGCATCCCTCCAGCCCGATCCCCGTCCACGGCAAGCCCCTCGGGGCAGACATCCGCGTCGATCTCGGCGAGACCGGCCTGCGGATCTTCCCTCTGATCCTCGGCGGCTCCGAGTTCGGCTGGACCATCGATCTCGCGGCGAGCCATGCCGTGCTCGACGCCTACGTGCAGCGTGGCGGAAACGCTCTGCACACCTCGGACGGCTACGCGTCGGGCCGCAGCGAGCACATCATCGGGCGCTGGCTGGCCAGCCGGGGCAACCGCGACGAGATCGTCGTCACGGTGCGGGTCGGGGGCAACCCGGACAACCCCGGCCTCGGGCCGGTCAATCTCGTGCGGTCGGTGGAGGCTTCGCTCGGACGCCTCGGCATCGAGCGCATCGATGTGCTCTACCTGGATGCCGCGACCGACGGCGTCACGGCGCTCGAAGACACGCTCGCGACGGCGGAGTGGCTCGTCGACAGCGGCAAGGTCCGCTCTTTGGGAGCCGCCGGCTACACCGCGATGCAGCTCGTCGAAGCCCGCATCCTGTCGTCCGCGGGCTACCCGCGTTTCGCCGCCCTCGACGTTGCGTACAACCTCTTGCACCGCTCCGATTTCGACGGCGACCTGCGCTTGATCGCCGGAGCGCAGGGGCTCGCCGTCACACCCTCGCAGGCTCTCGAGCACGGTTACCTCACCGGGCGTCATCGCGATCGTGCCGGTCTGTCGTCATCGGTGCGCGGCTCGCAGCTCGCCGCATGGATGAACCGTCGCGGCGCCCGGACGCTGAAGGCGCTCGACCGCATCTCGGAGGAGCTGTCGGTCTCGACGGCGGCGATCGCGGTCTCGTGGCTTCTCGCGCAGCGCGTCGTCACCGCGCCGATCGTCAACGCGAGCCGGCCCGCGCACGTCGACCAGCTCGTGCAGGGTGTCGGCGCCCGGCTCGGCCGCTCGCATCTCGCCGAGATCGCGCGCGCCGTGGAGTGAGCCGATTCGTGATCCCTCGGACCGGCTGTCGGAGGGGTGACGTAGGGTGGATGGCGCCCTGTTCATCGTTTCGAATCGAGCTTCTGTGACGCAGTATCTCTACCTCGTGCGCCACGGAGAGCATCAGGACGCCGAGCACGGTCTCGAAGACGGTCCGCTGTCTCCCCGTGGGCGCCGTCAAGCCGAGCTGCTGGCCGATCGCATCTCCGGCGTGCCGCTCGACGCGGTGTGGCACTCGCCCCTCGAGCGCGCGCAAGAGACCGCCCGCGCCGTCGCCAAGCGCCTGCCCTCGCTCTCGCCGCAGGCCTCCTCGCTGCTGTTCGACTGTGTCCCGACCGGTATGACGCCCGAAACGCCTGCCGTCTACGAGCCGTTCTTCGGGTCGTACACCGAGGCCGAGACCGAGGCGGGCGCGGCGCAGATGGCGGATGCCGTCGGCGAGTTCCTTGCCCGCAAGCCCGACACCCACGAGCTGCTGATCACGCACAACTTCGTCATCGCCTGGTTCGTCCGAGAGGTGCTGCAGGCGCCCGACTGGCGCTGGCTCACGATCAACCAGGCGCACTGCGGGCTGACTGTGCTCGCGCAGCGTCCCGGCCGCCCTTGGACGATGGTGTCGCACAACGACCTCTCGCACCTCCCGGTCGAGCTGCGCACAGGCCTTCCCGACATCCTGCCCGTCTGAGCCGATGGCCGACGAGTCCGGCAACCCCGCGCAGCTCCGGCCGCACGATCCGGTGTGGGCCGTCGAGGCCCGCACGATTCTCGATCGTGTCCGGGCAGCGCTCGACGGGCTGCCGGGAGCGGATGCCGCCCGCTTCGACCACATCGGGTCGACGGCGGTTCCAGAACTCGATGCCAAGCCGATCATCGACCTCCAGGTCAGCATCCTTCCGCTGCCCTCCGAGGACGACCTGAGCGCTCGACTGGTCCCTGCGGGCTTCCACCGCGCGTGGGGGTCGCGCCCCGACTCGCCGGGCGTCAGCCGCGACATCCCTCGGGGCGCCGATGACATCCCCGCCGACGTCTGGGAGAAGCGGCTCTACGTCGCGTCCGGCGCCGACGTGATCCTGCACGTGCGCCGCTCGGATTCGCCGTGGGCGCGCGAGACCGTGCGATTCCGCGACGCGCTGTGCTCCGACCCCGTGCTCCGCGCTCGCTATCAGGATCTCAAGCGCCGGCTGTCGGCCGCGAACGCGGGCAAGGCCGATTACGACGACTACACCCGAGCGAAGACGGCGTTCTTCAGCGACATGCGCGGCTGAGTCGCGGCGCGAGACCGGCTCCCGCCGATTGGACCTGGCGCTCACCGAACCGGAGAATCGATCGGTGCTCGATGGTCCTCTGCTCGCCGACTGGCTCCCCGTCTCCGTCTCGGCGCTGATCTTCCTCGTCGTGGCGGCCGGGGTGGCTGGATGGGTCGACGCGGTCGTCGGCGGGGGAGGGCTGATTCAGCTTCCCGCGCTCGTGATCGGCGTGCCGAAGGATGTCGCCACGCCGTTCATCCTCGGAACGAACAAGCTGTCGTCCTTCGCGGGCACGCTCTCGGCGAGCTGGGTCTACCTGCGGCGCATCCGGGTGCAGCTCGTGCTGCTCGTGCCGCTCGTGGCCGGAGCTTTCGGCGGATCGGCCGTGGGGGCGGCGCTGTCGCGCTACGTCCCGCGGGAGCTCCTGACTCCGATCGTTCTCGTCGCCGTCGTCGCGGTCGCGATCTACACGCTGCTCAAGCCCAAGATGGGCCTGCATCACGAGCCGCGCCACGAATCCCGGGCGGCGATCGTGTGGCGCTCGGCGCTCATCGGACTCGTCGTGGGCTTCTACGACGGCATCCTCGGTCCCGGCACCGGTTCGTTCTTCGTCATCCTCCTCGTCGCCGTGCTCGGGTACGGCTTCCTGCAGGCGAGCGTCAACGCGAAGATCGCCAACCTCGCCACGAACCTCGCAGCGCTCCTCGTCTACGGGGTGCATGGTGAGATCCTGCTGCTCCTGGCCGTCGTGATGGCCGCGGCGAACATGACCGGCGGGTTCATCGGCGCGCGCATGGCGACGAAGAACGGCAGCGGTTTCGTGCGCATCGTGTTCCTCGTCGTCCTGTCGATCCTGGTCGTCAAGCTCGCCTGGGACACGTTCGTGCAGTTCGCGCCCGCGTAGGCTGGTGGTCATGACCACGCGCGTGGCCCTCGTGGGCGGCACCGGAAAGCTCGGCGGCATCATCCGAGACGTCATCGAGGCATCCGATGGCTTCGAGATCTGCGCGGTCCTGACCAGTCGCAGCAGTCTCGACGAGCTCGACGGCGCCGACCTCGTCGTCGACGCGTCGACCCCCGCCGTGTCGACGGATGTGGTCCGGGCGGCCGTCGAGCGCGGCATCAACGTGCTCGTCGGCACATCGGGGTGGTCCCAGGAGCGCATCGCCCAGGTCCGGCCCGCGGTCGAAGCTGCCGGTGTCGGTGTGGTCTTCATCCCCAACTTCTCGCTCGGGTCCGTCGTCGGCAGCGCTCTCGCCGCGGCAGCGGCTGCGCTCTTCCCGTCGATCGAGATCATCGAGGCCCATCGCGAGACGAAGGTCGACTCGCCCAGTGGCACCGCGGTCCGCACGGCCGAGCTCATCGCCGCGGCCCGCGCCGGGGTCGGCCCGGTCGAGTCGCCGCACGCCGATCAGCGCGCCCGCGGACAGAAGGTCGCGAGCGTCCCGATCCACTCGCTGCGTCGGCCGGGCGTCGTCGCCCGTCAGGAGACCATCCTCTCGGGACCGGGTGAGGCGCTGTCGATCGTGCACGACACGATCGATCCGGCGCGCGCGTACGAGCCCGGTATCCGCATCGCGCTCGACGCAACGCGGGGGGCCCGGGGGATCACCGTCGGTCTCGACAGCTTCATCGACATCGGCATCCGCCCGCCGTCGGCACCGGCGCCGACGGGCCCGGCCGACGAGGGCGACGTTCCCGGCCAGGTCGCGCGCGTCACCGGAGCATGAGCACCCGCATCCTGACGCTGATCATGGCGGCGCTGCTCGCGCTGTACATCGTCTTCGTCGCGCAGCGCGCCGTGCTCCTGGTCATGACCGGCGAGCCCGTGGGTGTCGTGATGGGCGTCGCGCTCATCGTGCTGCCGGTCATCGCGGCCTGGGCGCTCTGGCGCGAGTTGGCGTTCGGTGCGGGCGCGTCCCGGCTCGGCCGACGCCTCGAGCAGGAGTCGGCGCTGCCGGAGGAGAGCCTCGACCTGTCGCCGAGCGGCCGGCCCGATCGCGCTGAGGCCGACGCTCTCTTCCCGCGGTACCGTGAGGCCGTCGAGGACGCGCCCGAGGACTGGCGCGCCTGGTTCCGGCTCGGGCTCGCCTACGACGGCGCCGGCGACCGGCGCCGCGCCCGGCAGGCGGTGCGCACGGCGATCTCTCTCGAGCGCGCCGAGCGGCGCGTCTGACTCAGCGGGGCGGGACGACGGCGCGGACGGCGTCCTCGACGCGCTCGTGCGTGAACACGAAGCCCGACTTCTGCAGCACGGCGGGAGCCACGTCGGTGTCGTTGGTCAGCAGCGCCTCGGTGGCGTCGCTCCCGAGCACGAGCCGCAGCCCCCACTCGGGAGCGCGGACCAGATACGGGCGGTTCATCCTCATAGCGAGGGCGAAGCCCAGGTCGTTGGCCGTCGCGCGCGTCGGTCCGGTGAGGTTGACGGGACCGGCGACGTCGGCGTCGATGAGGTGGCGGATGGCGGCGACCTCGTCGACGAGCGAGATCCAGGGCCACACCTGCGTGCCTCGACCGATCGGACCCGACAGACCCGCCCGGGTCAGCAGCATGAGCGGCTTCAGCACGCCTTCGGGATGCACGACCGGCGCCGTACGCAGCAGCACCACGCGCGCCTGCTCACGAGCGGTCAGTGCGGCCGCCTCCCACTCACCGCACAGGTCCGCGAGGAAGGAATCGCCGCGGGGTGCGGTCTCGGTCATCCGGACGCCGGGACGCGTGGGGTAGTAGCCGACGGCCGAGGACGACAGGAACGCCGGAGCATCCGATCCGAGGGCGCGGACGGCCCTCGCGAGGGTCTCCGTCGGAAGCAGTCGCGACCACACCAGCTCGTGCTTGTAGGAACGCGTCCACGGGAACCGGCCGATGCTCGCGCCGTTGAGGCCCACCACGGCGCGAGCGCCGTCGAGGACGCCGGGATCGAGCGGACGCTCCCCGGGGAACCACTGGACTTCGTCGGCCGCGATGGGGGAGCGGCGGACGAGGCGCGTGACCTCGATCCCGTCCTCGTGCAGCGCGTCGACGAGGGCGCGTCCGATCAGACCGGACGCGCCCGCGACGACGACGCGGCCCGCGGAGCCCTGATCAGCCAAGCGTGGCCTCGAGGGTGATCTCGATGCCGGCGAGGGCGGCCGATACGGGGCATCCGCTCTTGGCCTCCTGCGCCAGCCGATCGAAGTCCTCGGCAGACAGTCCCGGGACGACGGCGTTGACATTGAGGTGAGAACCGGTGATGCCCGTGCCCGGGATGAAGGTGACCGATGCCGTGGTCTCGACCGACTCGGGCGGCGTGCCGTTCTCGGCCAGCGCGTGGGAGAGGGCCATCGAGAAGCACGAGGAGTGCGCGGCGGCGATCAGCTCCTCGGGCGTCGTCACCGCGCTCGAGCCTTCGCTGCGCGCCTTCCAGTTGACCTCGAAGGGTCCCTGGTTCGAGCTCTCCAGGGCGATCTGACCGGATCCCTCCGTGAGGCTGCCCTTCCAGCTGGTGGTTGCTTCGCTCGTGACGCTCATGACTCTCCTCTTCACAGGCGGCAGATGACGTGCCGCTTCGAGACGGCGCGGGGTGCGCTTGCGTCGAGCCTAGGTCGGCGGGGGCTTCGCCGGAACGTCTTGACAGTTTCCGCCCGCCAGCTCAGACCGAGGCGGAGTCGGCCCGCAGCCTCAGGATCTCGAGCTGCACGACATCCCGTCGAGGTGCACCGCCGAAACGCGTGCGCACGACGCCTCGCCCGTCGAGGATGAGCGTGGTGGGCGTCTGCGCGATCCGGAAGCGACGCGCGATGTCGGGGCGATCGGTCACGTCGACGTCGAGATGGACGACGTCGTCGCAGTCGCGAGCCATCTCCGCGAGTGTGCGGTGCACGGCCGGGCAGCGATGACAGGTCTCGGTGCTGAACTGCAGGAGCGTGGCGGTCCGGCCCAGCGCGTCGGGATCAGCGCCGAGTCGACGCGGGTCGACGACATCGAAACGGGGGATGGGGTAGGGGCGCGAGGCGCGCCACCGCACGAAGACTCCGATCCCACCTGTTACCGCTAACAGGCAGGCCAGGACGACCGCCACCGCCATGAGTTCCACAACAGCCCACAGTAGACCGTCGCGAGCGGCCGGGAGCACTCGGGCGCCGGGGGTAATCTGAAGCTGTGAGCGACGCCGAGCAGACCCCGACCAGTCCCGAGATCGAGTTCCGCAGCGATGTGACGGTCGAGCTCATCCGCTCGAGCGCCGCCGACTCGGACGTCTTGTTCGCGGCTCGCGTGTCGACGCAGGGGGAGCAGACCCTGGATGCCGCCGCCGCAGGCACCGAGGCATCCGGACGCGACCGTGGCCTCATCAACTACCTCATGCGCGACCGCCACGGCTCGCCCTTCGAGCACAACTCGATGACCTTCTACGTGCAGGCGCCCATCTTCGTGTTCCGCGAGTTCATGCGGCACCGCATGGCCTCGTACAACGAGGAATCGGGCCGCTACCGCGAGCTGCGTCCGGTGTTCTACGTCCCCGGGCGCGAGCGCAACCTCAACCAGGTCGGCAAGCCCGGCGCGTACGAGTTCCTGCCCGGCACCGACGAGCAGTTCGCGGTGGTGGACGAGAGCACGCGACAGGCGTCGATCCAGGCGTACGAGGCCTACCGGCGCATGCTGGACGCCGGCGTCGCTCGCGAGGTCGCACGAATCGTCCTGCCGTTGAACATCTACTCGTCGATGTACGTCACGGTCAACGCCCGTTCGCTCATGAACTTCCTGTCGCTGCGGACCAAGGTCGAGGGAACGCACTTCCCCTCGTTCCCGCAGCGCGAGATCGAGATGTGCGCCGAGAAGATGGAGACCTTCTGGCGTGAGCTCATGCCGCTGACGCACGCCGCGTTCAACGCCAACGGACGCGTCGCTCCCTGACGCGTCGCTCACTGGCCTCGGAGGGCGGCGGCCCGAGCTCGACTCAGACGAATCTGCCCAGGCTGATGCCCGCGTAGGCGAGGGCGGCGACCGTCTCGCCGTCGTCGATCCGTCCCTCGGCGACCTGGCGCAGCGCCTCGGCGAACGCGATCCAGACGACACGCTCGATGCCTTCTTCGAGCTGAGACGTCGTGGCATCCTCGGCCGGCGCGAGGCCGCGCGCGAGAAAGACGTGCTCGGGTGCCACGGCGATGCCGTTCAGCGCATTCATCCGGCCGATGGGCTCCCACGCGTCGGCGGTGAGCCCCGTCTCTTCGAGGAGTTCCCGCTTCGCGGCGTCGAGCAGGTCTTCGCCGTCGCTCGCGCCAGCCGGCACCTCGAGCGACAGCCCGGTCGTGTAGCGGTCGACCTCCACGAAGCACACCCGGTCGTGATCGTCGATCGCCACGACGAAGACGGCCGGATGCCGCATCTCGACGACGCCGTAGATGCCGTCGCCCGCCGGCCCGATGACCTCGTCCTCCCGCACCGAAATCCAGCGGTTCTCGTACGTCGTGCGGGTGCTTCGGGTCGTCCAAGCCATGCCGCCACCCTAGAGCGCCCGACCGAGGTGGCCCATGCGGCTCGGGTGGCCCGGGTGGCGATACATCCGTCGGACCGACGGGGCTGGTGTCGCCTGGGCCGGCGTTGGAGGCGCATCGTGCACCGCAAATCCGACGGTTGTATCGGGCTCGCGAATGCTCTGGGCTCCTCCCCAGGCCGCTGCGGGTCTGGCTCGTCCCCAGATGGCCGGTGGCCGGGCTGATGAGATCGCATTCTCGGCGAACGTCGGTGCATGAGTGCGCACGAGCTGGCCACGAGGATCCGCGCGATGGGCGGATGCGTACGGTCGCGGTGGTTGACCACGCGAGGGGTCACGCGACTGCAGCTGACGCGAGCCGTGGAGAAGGGCGCGCTCGTCAGGGTTCGTCACGGCGTCTACGCGACGCCCGATGCCGAGCCGGATGTCGTCGTCGCCGCCGCGCACGGCGGCGAGGTGTGCTGTGCGTCCGCGTTGCGACGGCGCGGCGTGTGGGTGCTCGAGCCGGAGGAACGCCTGCACGTTCGCGTCGGTCGGGCCGGCCGCGTGCACCCGCATGACGGATGCCGTTGCGTCACGCATCACGATGGGGAGGCAGCGGCATTCGGTGCCGTCTCGCTCGTCGACGCGCTCGAGCAGGCGGCGTCGTGCCTCGGCGCGGAGGGGTTCTTCGTGGCCTTCGAGTCGGCGTGGCGGCTCGGGCTGCTCACGCGCGCGGACCGCGCCGAGGTGCGCGCGACGCTTCCGGCCCGCTTCCGATACCTGGTGGATCTCGCCCGTCCCGATGCCGACAGCGGGCTGGAGTCCCTCCTGCGGCTGCGCCTCTCGCGGCTCGGCATCACCGTCGAGAGCCAGGTGCTCATCCGGGGTGTGGGGCGGGTCGACTTCCTGGTCGCGGGGTGCCTCATCATCGAGGTGGACGGCCGTGTCAACCACGAGGGTGCGTCGCTGCGTCACAAGGATCTCGTGCGCGACGCGGAAGCGGCGGCGATCGGCTACGAGACCTTGCGCTTCGACTATGCCCTGGTCGTCTTCGACTGGCCCCGCGTCGAGCGAGCCGTCCTCGCCCGTCTGGACGCGATCCGCCGGCGCGGCTGACGGACGTTCGATACATTCGTCGGATCCTCGGGGCTGGTGTTGCCCGGCAGCGTCTCCGCAACGCCACCAGCACCTCCGATCCTGCGAACGTATCGGCGACCGGGAGTCGGTCCGTCGGCCATACGCGATGCAAAGGCGGAACCGATACCCTGAGACCATGACGCACTCGGGCAATCCCTTCGGACAGGTCCTCGTCGCGCTGGTCACTCCCATGACCGCCGACGGTGAAGTCGATTGGCCCGCCGTCGAGAAGCACATCGACGACGTCATCACGGCCGGCGCAGACGGCATCGTCGTGACGGGCACGACGGGGGAGACGAGCACGCTCACCGACCCCGAGAAGCTCCGCCTCGTCGAGGTCGGAAAGTCGGTCTCGGCCGGCCGCGCCAAGATCATCACGGGAGGCGGCTCGAACGAGACCGCGCACGCGATCGAGCTCTACAAGGCCAGCGAGAAGGCCGGCGCCGACGGCATCATGATCGTCACGCCGTACTACAACAAGCCCACGCAGGCCGGCATCCTGACGCACTTCCGCCTCGTCGCCGATGCGACCGATCTGCCCGTCATCCTCTACGACATCCCGGGTCGCACCGGCGTGCCGATCAAGTACGAGACGATCCTGCGCCTCGCGAAGCACCCCAACATCCTGGCCGTCAAGGACGCGAAGGGCGACTTCAGCGAGGTCAGCCGCGTGCTCAATCAGACCGACCTCATGTACTTCTCCGGCGACGACGCCAACGTCCTGCCCCACCTCTCGATCGGCGCGAGCGGCCTCATCGGCGTCACGGCGAACATCACCGCCACGCCGTACCGCACGATCGTCGACGCGGTGAACCGGGGAGACCTCGCGGCCGCGACCGAGGCGCACAAGAGCCTCGAGCCGCTCGTGCGCGCGGTCATGACGCACGTCCCCGGCACCGTGAGCGCGAAGTACATCCTGCACGGCCTGGGACGCATCTCGAGCCCGCGCGTGCGCCTGCCCCTCGTCGGCCCCGAAGAGTGGGAGGCTGCGATCATCGAGGATGAGCTCGCCCTCGTCTCGGGTGTCCCCGGCGCCGACTTCTCCAACTTCCGTCCCGACCGTAATGCCGCCGCCGGCGGTGCGCTGCCCAAGGTGCACGGGACGACCCGCTAGACGAAAACAATGAGGATGCCGCGCACGTCGGCGTCCCGAGGAAGCGTGCCAATGCCCACGAACGTCTTCAGCCCGCCCGCTCTCGAACCCGGAACGCTGCGGGTCTACCCGCTCGGCGGTCTCGGCGAGGTCGGCCGCAACATGACCGTCTTCGAGTACGAGGGCAAGCTCCTCGTGGTCGACTGCGGCGTGCTCTTCCCCGAGGAGCACCAGCCCGGCGTCGACCTGATCCTGCCCGATTTCGAGCCGATCAGGCATCGCCTCGACGACATCGTCGGCGTCGTGCTGACCCACGGCCACGAGGACCACATCGGCGCCGTTCCCTACCTGCTCAAGCTCAAGGGCGACATCCCCCTCATCGGCTCGGGTCTGACGCTCGCCCTCATCGAGGCGAAGCTCAAGGAGCACCGCATCCGCCCCTTCACCCTCACGGTCGCCGAGGGGCAGGAGGAGCAGGTCGGCCCGTTCGACCTCGAGTTCATCGCGGTCAACCATTCGATCCCCGATGCGCTCGCCGTCGCAGTCCGCACCCCCGCGGGACTCGTCCTCGCCACCGGCGACTTCAAGATGGACCAGCTCCCGCTCGACGGCCGCATCACCGACCTGCGCGCTTTCGCCCGGTTGGGAGAAGAGGGGGTCGACCTGTTCCTCGTCGACTCCACCAACGCGGACGTCCCCGGCTTCACGCCGACCGAGCGCGGCATCGGGCCCGTGCTCGACCAGGTCATCAGCAAGTCGCCGCGCCGCGTCATCGTCGCGAGCTTCTCGAGCCACGTCCACCGCGTGCAGCAGGTCGTGGATGCCGCCGCCGCGAACGGTCGCCGCGTCGCCTTCCTCGGCCGCAGCATGGTCCGCAACATGACCATCGCCGAGAACCTCGGGTACCTCAACGTCCCGGACGGCGTGCTCATCGACTACAAGAAGGCCAAGGACCTGCCCGACGACCGCATCGTCTACATGTCCACCGGTTCGCAGGGCGAGCCGATGGCGGTGCTCTCGCGCATGGCCAACCTCGAGCACGCGATCGAGCCGGGGCCAGGTGACACCGTCATCCTCGCATCGAGCCAGATCCCCGGCAACGAGAACGCGATCTACCGCGTCATCGACGGGCTGACCAAGCTGGGCGCCAACGTCGTGCACAAGGGCAACGCCAAGGTGCACGTTTCGGGTCACGCCGCGGCCGGCGAGCTGCTCTACTGCTACAACATCCTCAAGCCCCGCAACGTGCTGCCGGTGCACGGCGAATACCGCCACCTCATGGCCAACGCCAAGCTCGCGCAGGACACCGGCGTTCCGGAGGAGCGCACGATCCTCGCCGAGAACGGCACCGTCGTCGACCTGAAGGACGGCGTCGCGGAGGTCGTCGGCCAGCTCGACATCGGATTCGTGTACGTCGACGGCTCGACCGTGGGCGAGATCACCGACGCCGATCTGAAGGACCGCCGGATTCTGGGTGAAGAGGGCTTCATCTCGGTCATCGTCGTCGTGGACGGCAAGACGGGACGCGTCGTGAGCGGCCCGGACATCCACGCTCGCGGTGTCGCCGAGGACGATGCGGTGTTCGAGAGCGTCAAACCGAAGATCGCGGCGGCGCTCGCGGAGGCCGTGCAGTCGGGAACGCGCGACAACCACGCGCTGTCGCAGGTCGTCCGCCGCACGATCGGCCGCTGGGTCAACCAGTCGCTGCGTCGGCGTCCCATGATCGTGCCCGTCGTCATCGAGGCCTGACCCGCGTCGTTCCGCGGTAATGGGGGAACCCCCGCGTACCGTGGAGGAATGGCCAGGAGCACGAACGCGCCCTCCGGACGCCGCGCACCGGCGAAGACCTCGACCTCGCGCGCCCGGAAGAGCGAACCGACACCCAAGCGGTACGTGGACGAGTCCGAGCGGCCGCCGGTCATCGCGCGCGCATGGATGGGCCTCGCCCACGCGACGGGCGGGATGTTCCGCGCGTTCGGTCCCGAGACGCTCGAGAAGGACCAGCGCCGCGACGGGCTGCCGTTCCTGCTCGTGCTCCTCGCGATCGCCGGCGCCGCGGTCGAGTGGTTCCTCATCGGGACCGAGGCCGGAACGCTCGTCAGCGCGTACACGGTGGGCTTCCTCATCGGTCGTGAGGCGTTCATCATGCCGGTGCTTCTTCTCTTCCTCGCGGGGTGGCTGTTCCGGCATCCCGCTTCGGTCAACGACAACGGGCGCATCGGCATCGGATTCGGGCTGTTCATCCTCTCCGTTGCGGGCTTCTGCCACGTCTTCGGTGCGCGTCCCGAGCCGAAGGCCGGCGCGCTTCAGCTGAGCGCGTCAGGCGGTCTGTTCGGATGGGCCGTCGGTGAGCCGCTCACCATCCTGACGGCGTACGGCGCCGCTGCCGTCCTGGGGCTCGTGACGGTTCTCAGCATCCTCATCCTCACCAAGACGCCGCCGAACCGTATCGGCAGTCGCCTCGGAGACCTGTACGCCTGGATGTTCGGGGCCGAGCGTCCCGTCGCCGACCCCGACGGCGAAGCCCCCACGGTTGCGTTCTCGCCCAAGAAGGGCAAGAAGGCGGCGCCGGCTGCGGACGAGGATGCCGACGACGACGACGCGCTGCCCTGGTGGCGTCGCAACAAGAGCGGGCGCGAGGAGGATCCCGACGACAGCAGCGCATCGCAGGATCTCACCGAGCTCCTCGGACCATCGGTAGCCGGCTCCGTCGCCGGCGGGTTCGAGCAGGCTGTGGCCGCTCCGCCCCCGCTTCCCGATGCGCCGACCGAGATCATCGACCCCGGCGTCATCGAGCGGGCCGCCACCGCGGCGCGTTCGGGGCGCCCGGCCGACACTGCCGTGCGCGACGACCACGACACCGGTGAGATCGACGAGCTGCCCGGGCTCACCGGCCTCGGCGGCGACTTCCACGGCCAGCCCCCGGCGACGCCGTACCGCTTGCCCGCCGTCGCGGCGCTCGGCGCAGGCACACCCGCCAAGACGCGGTCTGAGGCGAACGACGCCATCGTGCGTGCCATCACCGGCGTCTTCGAGCAGTTCTCGATCGACGCCAAGGTCACCGGGTTCTCACGTGGGCCGACAGTCACGCAGTACGAGATCGAGGTCGGGCCCGGCACCAAGGTCGAGAAGATCACGGCGCTGACGAACAACATCGCATACGCCGTCGCCTCGAACGAGGTGCGCATCCTCGCGCCCATCCCCGGGAAGAGCGCGATCGGCGTCGAGATCCCCAACACCGACCGCGAGATCGTCACGCTCGGCGACGTGCTGCGCTCCAATGCGGCGACCTCGTCGACGCACCCGATGACGATCGGGGTTGGCAAGGATGTCGGTGGCGGATTCGTCGTGGCCAACCTCGCCAAGATGCCCCACCTCCTGGTGGCAGGTTCGACGGGGTCGGGTAAGTCGAGCTTCGTGAACTCGATGATCACGAGCCTGCTGATGCGGGCGAAGCCCAGCGACGTCCGGATGGTCCTCATCGACCCGAAGCGCGTCGAACTCACGAGCTACGCCGGCGTTCCCCACCTGATCACCCCCATCATCACGAACCCCAAGAAGGCTGCCGAGGCGCTGCAGTGGGTCGTGAAGGAGATGGACATGCGGTACGACGACCTCGCGTCGTTCGGGTTCCGTCACATCGACGACTTCAACAAGGCGGTCGTCGCGGGTGAGATCCAGCTGCCGGCCGGCAGCGAGCGCGTGCTGAAGCCGTACCCCTACCTCCTGGTCGTCGTCGACGAGCTCGCCGACCTCATGATGGTCGCTCCGCGCGACGTCGAGGACTCGATCGTCCGCATCACCCAGCTCGCGCGAGCGAGCGGCATCCACTTGGTGCTCGCGACCCAGCGGCCGTCCGTCGACGTCGTGACGGGGCTCATCAAGGCCAATGTGCCGTCGCGACTGGCATTCGCCGTCACGAGCGTCACGGACTCGCGAGTCATCCTCGACCAGCCGGGCGCCGACCGTCTGATCGGTCAGGGCGACGCCCTGTTCCTGCCCATGGGGACGTCGAAAGCCATCCGCGTTCAGGGGGCCTGGGTCGCCGAGTCCGAGATCGAGAAGGTCGTCGCCCACGTCAAGGGCCAGGCGCAGCCGGAGTACCGCTCCGACGTGGCCGCCGTCGCCGAGAAGAAGGAGATCGACGCCGACATCGGCGACGACCTCGAGCTTCTGCTCGCCGCCGCCGAGCAGATCGTGTCGACGCAGTTCGGCTCGACCTCGATGCTGCAGCGCAAGCTGCGCGTTGGGTTCGCCAAGGCCGGGCGCCTCATGGACCTCCTCGAGTCGCGCGAGATCGTCGGCCCCTCGGAAGGGTCGAAGGCGCGCGATGTCCTCGTCACTCCCGACCAGCTTCCGGCCGTCCTCGCGCGTCTGCGGGGAGAAGACCCGCCCGCGCCGGCTGCGGCTTCGGCCGCTGCACCCGTCGACCCGGTCGAAGCGCAGTTCGAGGGGCTCGAGGTCGTCGACGGTGACGACGCCTCCGAGGACGCCTGGGGTCTCACCGGGCGCGACTGACGGATAGGCTCGGCTCCGTGGCGATCCCCAGGCAACTGCCCAACGCGATCACGATCGTGCGCATTCTGTGCGCGCCCGTCTTCCTGTGGCTGCTTCTCGTCGACGGCGGATCCGACGGGGCCCTGCGGTGGTGGGCCGGTGTGCTCTTCATCGTCGCGATCGCGACGGACGGCATCGACGGGTACCTCGCACGCAAGTACCGCATCGTCACCGACCTCGGGAAGCTGCTCGACCCGATCGCCGACAAGGTCCTCACGGGCCTTGCGTTCATCGGGTTGTCGCTGCTCGGAGAGCTGCCCTGGGCCGTCACGATCGTCGTGCTCGTGCGGGAGCTCGGGATCACCGTGCACCGGCTCATCGTGGCAGGCGACCATGTCGTGGCCGCCGCGTGGATGGGCAAGCTCAAGACGGTCGCGCAGGCCGTCGCTCTCGCGCTCGCCCTCCTTCCGCTGTGGACGGTCTTCGGCGACGGCGTCCACATCGTCAACACGATCGCGATGTGGATCGCGGTACTGCTGACCGTCGCGAGCGGGATCGACTACGTCATCACGGCCGTCCGCGGTGCTCGGCGAAGCGGAGCGGCATCGTGACGGCACGCGAGCACGTGCACGACCTGCCCGACGAACTGGAGTCGACCCTCGTCTCGACCGGCCGGCGCACGGATGCGGAGCGGCTCATCGACCGACTGGGCGAACTCGGCTGGACGCTCGCCGTCGCCGAGTCGCTGACGGGCGGGCTCGTCGTCGCGGAGCTCGTGGCCGTCTCGGGGGCATCGGCTGTGCTGCGCGGGGGAGTGGTGGCCTATGCGACCGAGCTGAAGCAACGGCTGCTGCATGTCGACGGCGCGCTTCTGGAAGCTCACGGTGCGGTCCACCCTCGGGTCGCGCGCCAGATGGCCGAGGGGGCTCGGGTGGCGCTCGGCCCCCGGGATGCGGCGGCGGATGTCGGCATCGCGACCACTGGAATCGCGGGCCCGGGGTCTCCGGACGGACAGCCTGTCGGGACGGTGCACATCGCTGTCGCCACCGCGCTGGGCGTGCGCATCGAGAGCCTGCAGCTCGAAGGCGATCGGGCGCAGATCCGCGCGGAGGCCACGGCTCGTGCGATCCGATTGGCGCTCGACGCGTTGTGACGGAATACGCACGGCGCGGCCGTCGTTCTTGTCATCGTGAGCAGCGCGTGTCAACTCTCATGCGACCCACAGCGGGAGCGGGCTAGGGTGACGTGCTGATGAGATACCGTTGTCCACCCGGGACGAGCGAGCACCACGACGAAGGAGGGGGTCCGAGATGATCTTGGTTCGACAGGAGATCGGCGACGTTCTGCGTGACCTCCGCCTGCAGAAGGGTCGTACGCTGCGACAGGTCGCCAGCCGTGCGAGTGTCGCACTGGGGTACCTGAGCGAAGTGGAGCGCGGCCAGAAAGAGGCCTCGAGTGAGATCCTCGCTTCCGTCGCCGAAGCGCTCGACGTTCCGATCTCGAGCATCATGCGCGAAGTCGGCGACCGCATCTCCGTCCTCGAGGGACTCCCGGTTCTGTCGGATGTCGTTCCCGACGACATCGCGGGGCTCGACGGCGATCTCGTCGCCCCCGAGCTCTCGCTGCACTGACCAGCGCTCCCTCCCATGCGTCGCAGTGAGTTCGATCGCGCCGTCGCGGCGGAGTTCGGCGGTCGCGGTCCGGCGCTGATCGATGACCTCGCTCTGGGACCGCTCGGCGATCGCACCGCGCGCCAGGCTCTCGATGCGGGCGAGTCACCGCGTGCCGTCTGGTTGGCGTTGTGCGTCGAGGCAGACGTGCCGGAGTCCCGGCGTTACGGCGTCGGTCGATTGGATCCGCGAGAGCGCTGACTCCCCGTCGCGGGCATCTCGGTCCTCGTGTGTTCGACGTCGGTCGTGATCTTTCGGCGTGTCGTCGAATATCTGTTCGAAACGAGCGTAGTGTCCTGCACAGGTGGTTCCTCCCGTCGAGGTTCCCCGGATACGGGCCGGTCGTCGACCGATGTCGGAGGCCCTCCGTACCGTGGACAGCGTCGAGAGACACACACCATGCCTTGTCGCAGCATCCCGGCGCCCTGCCGGGAGCGCGACAGCCTACAGGCGTCGGAAACGCGAGCATAAGGAGCACGCCATGCCATCACCCGCTGACCGCGAGAAGGCCCTCGAATCGGCCCTCGCCCAGATCGACCGTCAGTTCGGAAAGGGCTCGGTCATGCGCCTCGGCTCCGACGAGCGCGCACCCGTCGAGGTTGTGCCCACCGGATCGATCGCCCTCGACGTGGCCCTCGGCATCGGGGGGCTCCCGCGCGGCCGGATCATCGAGATCTACGGTCCGGAGTCGTCCGGTAAGACGACGCTGACCCTGCACGCCATCGCCAACGCGCAGCGCGCGGGCGGTATCGCCGCGTTCATCGACGCCGAGCACGCGCTCGACCCCTCCTACGCGCAGAAGCTGGGCGTCGACATCGACGCGCTGCTGGTCTCCCAGCCCGACACCGGTGAGCAGGCGCTCGAGATCGCCGACATGCTGATCCGGTCCGGCGCGATCGACCTTGTGGTCATCGACTCCGTCGCGGCGCTCGTTCCCGAGGCCGAGATCAAGGGCGAGATGGGCGACTCCCACGTCGGCCTGCAGGCGCGCCTCATGTCGCAGGCCCTCCGCAAGCTCACGGGTGGCCTGAACCAGACCAAGACGACGGCCATCTTCATCAACCAGCTGCGCGAGAAGATCGGCGTCTTCTTCGGCTCGCCCGAGACGACGGCCGGTGGTAAGGCGCTGAAGTTCTACGCTTCCGTCCGCCTCGACATCCGCCGTATCGAGACGCTCAAGGACGGTACCGAGGCCGTCGGCAACCGCACGCGCGTCAAGGTCGTGAAGAACAAGATGGCGCCGCCGTTCAAGCAGGCCGAGTTCGACATCCTCTATGGGGTCGGTATCTCCCGTGAAGGCAGCCTGATCGACTTCGGCGTCGAACACGGCATCGTCAAGAAGTCGGGTGCCTGGTACACGTACGACGGCGAGCAGCTCGGTCAGGGCAAGGAGAACGCGCGCAACTTCCTGATCAAGAACGTCGACATCGCCGCAGACATCGAGAACAAGATCAAGCAGAAGCTCGGCATCGGTCAGCCCGCCGCGACCGCGACGCCCGAGGCCGACGAGCTCGCGGCGCGCCGCCCGGCGTGAGCAGGACGGATCACGGCGGGGGCGAGGCCGAGCGCCTCGCCCCCGTCATCCCGCTCTTCGGGCAAGCGGATGCCGCTCGGTCAGAGGTTCGCCCGCGTAGCGCGGCGGCCCCGGAGAGCGGCCAGAGCTGGCACACCACCTGGACCACCGAGCCGCGAACAGTCGCCTCCGATCCGTCGCCCGCAACTCGATCGGCTCCTCGCGAGCCGGCAGCGGTGAGGCCCGCTGACGAATCCGACGTGCGCGCACGTGCCGAGCGCACACTGCTCAAACGCCTGCGGGGCAGGTCACTGTCCGTGCGCGAAGCTCGCGACGTCTTGCGCGAGGCGGATCTCGCCGACGCTGAGGCGGAGGCGGTCATCGCCGCTTTCCTCGACAACGGCTATCTCGATGACAGTCGGCTGGCGGAGCAGCTGCTCGATGGGGCGCTCGGGCGCAAGGCGCAGGGCGCCACCGCGATCGCCCAGACTCTGTCCCGCCGCGGCCTCGACCGCGAGGTCATCGACATCGCCATGGCGTCGCTACCCGACGACGAGGCCGAGCGCGCGCTCGATTTCGCTCGGCAGCGCGCCCGCGGCATGTCCGATCTCGACCACGATGTCGCCCTGCGGCGCCTGCACGGGCAGCTGGCCCGGCGTGGTTTTCGGGGTTCGGTGGCACTCGACGCCGCCCGTCAGGCGCTGTCAGAGCTGACCTGAGGGCGACACGAAGCTGGGTCCGGCTCGGCGGGAAGCGCGAGGATCGTGGTTTCGGCGGTTCACCCCCACGTTCGGCGGAAGTTCTGGTGGTCCCGGTCGTCCGCAGCGATGAGGGCCGCGAGATCTTGGCGACTTCGAGCCCCGATCTTGGAGCGCGCTTGATAGATGTGGGACTCGACCGTCCGCACCGACAGGAAGAGGGCGTTCGCGATCTGCCGGTTCGAGAGGCCCCGGTGCACGAGCTCGGCGATCTCGAGCTCGCGCGGGGTGAGTGTGCTCTGTGATTCCGCGGAATCGGGAAATCCGTGCGTGGCCAGGTCGGGGAGGAGCTGCGGCGGGCAGAGGTCGAGTCGCAGGTGAAGGAGCGCCGCCGGGACTGTCATCTCGTTGCTCCGAGCAGCTTGCTCGGCGCTCGCCAGAATCATCCGTGCAGCATCGGACGGAATGTCGCTGACCAGCGCACGCAGATCGTGCAGCGCCGCGCCGGCGTCCGGATGCCCGACCACGACGAGGCGGTGCAGCGTCCGGGTCTGAAGCATGACGGCATCGGTGCGGCCGCTGATGACCCACGCTTGGGCAGCCGACCGTCGAGCGTCATCCCATCGGCCCTCGGCGAGCTCGATCGTGGCGCGCGTCGCGTGCTCCATGTGCGCGAACAACGGGCTCGGGGTTTCGAGCGGTGCCAACGAGTCCATGAGGTGTCGCGCCTCGCTGACGTGCCCGTACAAGGCGAGTCCGAGCGCGGTCTCGAGGACGATGAGGCCCTGCCCCTCGCCCCCGTTGATCGGGCTGCGTCGGAGAGCCGCGAGAAGCTCGATGCGTGCCTCCAGCACGTGCCCCCGCCGGAGGAGCGTGAGCACGGAGGCGACGCCTGCCAGCGCGAGACTCGTGTCACCGGTGTGCACTGCGAGGCGACGCTCGGCGTCCAGCTGCACGAGCACGTCGGTGTCGTCGACCCCGGCCGTCGTTCGCGCGGCGAGGTCCCGGCAGCGAGCAGCGAGCAGTTCTGCGGCCGAGCCGCGGCGTCCGCCGCTGCGCAGCAGCCACTCGACCGACCGCAGCTGACGTCGCATGTCCTGTTCGCGGCCCAGGTACGCTGACACACTCGCGGCCAGCAGCTCCATGTCGATCCGGTCGGCGTGGTCGAGATCCGGGTGCTCCCGGACGGACCGGAGAACGCCGTCGGCTCGTTCGATCTCCATCCTGCTGATGGCGTCGCGTGCATCGGCGAGCGCGCTGTCGACGGTGAACTCTGCCGCCACGACGGCGTCGGTCTGCGGGCGGGGGGAGCTGTCGAATTGCAGTGCGAGCGTCACCGCGGCGGTGAGCGTCCTCCGTTGGCCATGGGAGGGGAGCGCGTGCAGGTTGAGGTGACTGGTGCGCTTCGCCCCCAGCACGACGTGAGCAAGATCCTCTTCGAGCGCGAGGACCGGCGTGGAGGCGTGCTCGCCCGCCCAGGCGGCGTATGCTGCGGCCGACCCGGCATCACCCTCGTCGTTGGCGAGGCGTGCGGCATCGGCGAGTACGCGCACGATCAGATCGGCGGACACGTCGGCGAGGCGAGCGGGACTGCCCGACTCGCGTATCCATCGCTCGGCGATCAGCCTCGCCAGCGGTCCATTCCACCATTGACCGCCATCCTCGATCATGCGGTCGGTCGCTTCGCGGACGAGTGCCTCGGCTCGGCTCGCACCGGTCGCGCGCGCGGCTGCGCGCGCGACCGCGCGATTGGCGGTCAGGCGGTGTGCGAGGCTGCGGTCGTCCTGCACTATGCCTGCGCTTCGCAGATGATGGAGGACGGTTGTCGGGACGAATCTCGCCGCGTCGCCGAAGGTGATGCCCGGCGCGTGGCCGACCAGGACGAGTGCTTGGAGGGCGGCGTCATCGACGCCGCGGATGTGTGCGCTCAGAGCTGCGGCGAGTTTGCTGCTGGGCGGGGCGTCGTCGATCGCGCGTATCGGATCTTCGCCGCGGGAGACGGCGTCGACAGCGTGATCGGCGAGGGCGCGAAGCAATAGGCGAGAACCGTCGGCCTGCCAGATGATCGCTGCGCGGGTCACACCGTCGAAAGTCTGGTTCGACGTGAACTCGGCGAACAGGCGTGATCCCTCCTCCGGGGTGAAACCGCCGAGGTCCAGCCGTTCGGCCGTCCCATCGAGCCACAGATCGGCAAGAAGGTGACCCGCCGTGTCGAGCTCGAGAGAGGGGATCCGCGGCTCGGAGAGCGCCACGAGCATCGCCGCCTGCCCGCGATGGACCGCACGCGCGACGGCCTCGGCGGACGCGGAATCGAGATGCTGTGCGTCGTCGACCATGAGCACGACCCTGCGCTCGAGCGTGCCCTGCCGCAGCTCGGACGCCCGGGGGTCGGATGAGGCGTTCACGACCCCGTACTCGACGTCTGCGAGTGCGGTTGCTCCTCGGAGGATCACCGGCGACACCGAGCGGGCGGCGAGCGCCTCGGCGACGTGTTGCATCAGGAAGGTCTTGCCCGACCCGAGAGGACCGACCAGCACGGTCGATGCGCCTCGGATCAACGCGTCCGTCAAGGCGCGCGCATCTCTGCCTGCCCCGATGAGGACGTCGCGCTGCGCTGTGGAGGAGGCCGTTCTGCCCGTCTTTCCCGACGTCGGCCATCCGAATCGATCGTCCATCATGGTCCCGTGATGCTCCCCCCGGTTTCACGCTGTCCCTGCTCAACCTAGCCAGCCCGTGAGAGCGGTGCCAATGAGCAATCGCGGAGCGGCTACTGAGCTGGTTCTGAGTTCGCCTCCGCGGTGTGCAGATGGCCGGGGGCGGACGAGCGCGCACAGGTGAATCGGCGGGATTCCGGACAGCCGATCGTAGAATGAGGGAATCATGTCGACTCCCTCGAGCGCACCCACTCTCATCGCGCCGTCGCTCGCGGCGCGCACCGCCGACGGCCGCGCGCGCACGTACGAGGTGCGCACCTTCGGCTGCCAGATGAACGTCCACGACTCCGAGCGCCTGTCGGGTTCGCTCGAGAGCGCCGGATACCTCCCGGCTGATCCCGGTACCGAGGCCGACGTCATCGTCATCAACACCTGCGCGGTGCGCGACAACGCGGCCGGCAAGCTGTACGGCACCCTCGGGCACCTGAAGTCGCGCAAGGACAAGCGCGACGGTATGCAGATCGCCGTCGGAGGCTGCCTCGCGCAGATGGATCAGGCCGCGGTGCAGCAGAAGGCGCCCTGGGTCGATGTCGTGTTCGGGACCCACAACATGGGGGCTCTTCCGGGCCTGCTCGAGCGCGCGCGGCACAACGGCGAGGCCGAGCTCGAGATCCTCGAATCGCTCGAGACCTTCCCCTCGACTCTCCCGACGAAGCGCGACTCGGTCTACAGCGGCTGGGTGTCCATCTCGGTCGGGTGCAACAACACGTGCACGTTCTGCATCGTGCCGCACCTGCGCGGCAAGGAGAAGGACCGTCGTCCCGGCGACATCCTGAACGAGATCCGTCTGCTGGTCGACGACGGGGCGATCGAGGTCACCCTCCTCGGCCAGAACGTGAACAGCTACGGCGTCGAGTTCGGCGACCGCCAGGCGTTCGGCAAGCTCCTGCGCGCGGCGGGCGAGATCCCCGGTCTCGAGCGCATCCGCTTCACCAGCCCGCATCCGGCGGCGTTCACCGACGACGTCATCGACGCGATGGCCGAGACCCCGGCGGTCATGCCGCAACTGCACATGCCGCTGCAGTCGGGCTCCGACAGCATCCTGAAAGCGATGCGCCGGTCGTACCGCAGCTCGAAGTTCCTCGGCATCCTCGATCGTGTGCGCGAGCGCATTCCGCACGCGGCGATCTCGACCGACATCATCGTCGGGTTCCCCGGCGAGACCGACGCCGACTTCGAAGACACCCTGCGGGTTGTCGAGCAGTCCCGCTTCGCGAGCGCGTTCACCTTCCAGTACTCCATCCGAGAAGGGACACCCGCCGCGACCATGCCTGACCAGGTGCCGAAGGCGGTCGTGCAGGAGCGCTACGAACGCCTCGTCGCACTGCAGGACCGGATCGCCCTCGAGGAGAATCAGAAGCAGCTCGGTCGTGAGGTCCAGGTGCTGGTCTCGTCGGCCGAAGGCAAGAAGGGTGCCGAGACGCACCGACTCACCGGGCGCGCGGAGGACAACCGCCTGGTGCACTTCGAGGTGCCCGACGGCTCCGAGACGCCGCGGCCGGGGGATGTCGTGACGGTGACCGTCACGCATGCCGCGCCGTTCCATCTGCTCGCCGACAGCACCGACGGCTCACCGCTGCGTGTCCGCCGTACCCGGGCCGGTGACGCGTGGGACCGTTCGCTGGCCGAGTCGTGCGGTGTGCCGGCTCCGGCCGCGTCGGATGGCGGCCCGCGCTCCGTCTCGCTGGGTCTGCCGTCCCTGCGCGTCGGCGTGTGACCGCAGCTCCGGGCCGGGCCCCCGGCCACCGCGACGGCGAGGATGCCGGGCCGCCGACCCTGTGGGCGATCCTCGGTGCGACCGGCACCGGCAAGACCGGTCTCTCCCTCGATCTCGCCGAAGAGCTCGCCGCCCGCGGACGCCGCGCCGAGATCGTCAACGTCGATGCGATGCAGCTGTATCGCGGCATGGACATCGGCACGGCGAAGATCCCCGAGGCGGATCGCCGCGGCATCCCGCACCATCTGTTCGATGCGCTCGCCGTCGCGGAGGAGGCCGCGGTCGCGTGGTACCAGGAGCTCGCGCGACGCACGATCGATGCGATCCACGGCCGGGGCGCGGACGCGATCCTCGTCGGTGGCTCCGGCCTGTACGCATCGAGCGTGCTGTTCGACTTCCGTTTCCCTCCGCGCGACGAACGGCTGCGCGCGAGCCTTGAGGACGAGCTCGAACGCCTCGGCGCGGGGCCGCTGTTCGCGCGCCTGCGTGCCGCCGACCCGGCCGCGGCCGATCGCATCGATCCGCGGAACGGCCGCAGGGTCGTGCGCGCGCTCGAGGTGCTGGCTCAAGGCGGACGTACCCACGGCGGAGCGCTGCCCGAGGCACCGGTGTTCTGGTCGCCCCGGACCCGGATCATCGGCACCGCGGTGCCGCGCGAGGAGCTGGTCCCGTTGCTTGACGCGCGTGTCGAGGGCATGTGGGCCGCCGGGCTGCTCGACGAGGTCGAGGCGCTGCGGCGGCAGGGCCTCGAGCGCGGAGTGACGGCGGGGCGCGCGATCGGCTACGCGCAGGCCCTCGCGCAGCTGCGCGGGGACCTGAGCGAGGAAGAGGCCATCGCGCAGACGCAGGCCCTCACGCGGCGCTACGCGCGCCGGCAGGTCTCTTGGTTCAAGCGCTACGACGAGGTGCGGTGGGTCGACGCCCGCGAGGTCGACGCGGCGTCCGTCGTCGACGGGGCGGCCGCGCCGGGTGACGGAGCGCCCCGGTCGACAGGGGAGGAACGATGAGCATCACCGTGCGCGCATTCGCGCTCGCCGACGAGGACGCGGTCGTCCAGCTGTGGCACGCGGCCGGTCTCACGCGACCGTGGAACGACCCGCGCGCCGACATCAGGCGCAAGCTGACGGTTCAGCCCGAGCTGTTCCTCGTAGCGGTCGATCAGCCTGACGACGGGACGACCGAAGCCGTCGTCGGCAGCGTGATGGCCGGGTACGACGGTCACCGCGGTTGGCTCTACTACCTGGCCTCGGCCCCCTCGCACCGCGGACTCGGCGTCGGGCGCATGCTCGTCGCGGAGGCCGAGCGCCTGCTGGAGGCCATGGGGTGCCCGAAGGTGCAGCTCATGGTGCGGCCCGAGAACGAGGCCGTGCGCGGCTTCTACGACGAGCTCGGGTACGAGCCGTTCACCGTGTGGTCGGCGGGCAAGCGCCTCGTCGTCGATGGCCCGGGCGGCCCCGCCTAAGCTGGGCTCATGGCGACTCTCGCGTTCACCAAGGGCCACGGCACCGGCAACGACTTCGTGATCCTGGCCGACCCGGACGGTGCGCTCGACCTCAGCGACGCGCAGATCGCCGCCCTGTGCGACCGCCACGTCGGTATCGGCGCCGACGGGCTGCTGCGGGTCGTCCGCTCGTCCGCGATCCCCGAGGGAGCGGATGCCGCTGCCGCCGGGGCCGAATGGTTCATGGACTACCGCAACGCCGACGGGTCGAAGGCCGAGATGTGCGGCAACGGAACGCGGGTCTTCGCCCGCTACCTCGCCGACGCGGGTCTCGCGTCGGTCGAGGCCGGACTCCGTATCGGCACGCGCGCGGGCGTCAAGACGATCACTCGCGCCGACAACGGCTTCGAAGTCGACCTCGGGCTCTGGCGCGCCGACGACGGCGACGTGCTCGTCCGGGCACGCGGGCTCGGAGTCGCCCGCCCCGGTCAAGGGATCGACGTCGGCAACCCGCACGTCGTCGTCGCGCTCGCGGGCGAGGATGAGCTCGACGGGCTCGACCTGACGGTGCAGCCGACCCTCGAGCCCCGTCCGTCGGCCGGCGCGAACGTCGAGTTCGTCGTCCCGGCCGAGCCGCTCGTGCAGAACGGAGTCGGGGCCATCCGGATGCGCGTCTACGAGCGCGGCGTGGGAGAGACCCTGTCGTGCGGCACAGGGGTGGCGGCATCCGCTCTCGCGGTGCGCCACTGGGCCGGGGCGGCCGCGCCCGACCGCTGGACCGTCGACGTGCCGGGCGGAACGCTGGGCGTGCGGATCGTGCGGCAGGCCGATGGCGAGCACGTTCTGCTCTCGGGCCCCGCGACGCTGGTGTTCTCGGGGCAGGTCACCCTCGCAGACTGATCCGAGCGCCACGGCGTCCGGACGCCCGGCCCGTGATCAGGGCAGTTCGATCGCGCCCGTCGGGGGAGTGCCGTGCCGGCGCACCCGAAGCACGCGGAATCCGCGGCCGGTCGCCGCGCGCGAGACGCCGTAGCCGTCGTCGAACGTGGCGGCGAGCCACCGCTGCAGCGAGTCGGAACCGAGGTTGCGCTGCACGACGAGCCACGCGTCGCTGCGTTCGGCCAGACGCGGGATCCACCGCTGCAGCATCCCGTGGAGCTCGTTCTTGCCCACGCGGATCGGCGGATTGGAGCGGATGGTCCGGAATACGACGTCGTCGGGAACATCGTCGGGCAGGACGGCGTTGACGTTGTCGAGTCCCAGATCAGCGGCGTTGCGTCGCACCAGGTCGAGTGCCCGTTCGTTCACGTCGACGGCCCACACCGTGGCGTGAGGCGACTCCAGAGCCAGCGACAGCGAGATCGGCCCCCAGCCGCAGCCGAGGTCGAGGAAATCCCCGCCGGACGGTGCCGGCGGAGTATTGGCCAGAAGAACCCCTGTGCCCGAATCCACGTGGTCAGGGCTGAACACCCCGCCCGCGGTCGTGACCTCCACGGCACGGCCCGCGAGGGTCACGCGGATGCGGCGGAGGTTCTGCTCGCTGGACGGGGACGCGCTGAAGTAATGATCGCTCCCCATGCATCCGAGCGTATCGGAGCCGGACGTACCGGCGGGAGACTAGAATTCACGGATGCCCGGGCACGGGCATCCCGGGAAGAGAGTTATGACGCATATCACCACCCCCGACGGCGACGACGACATCGCGGTGGACCCGGTCGAGCGCGTGCTCGCGAGCGCGGAGACGCGTTCGTCGATCCGCGTCTTCGGCGGCGCCCAGGCGCTGCAGGACGAGGCGACCGTCGCGTACGGAGACACCGACGGCGACCAGTGGGACCGCGAGGAGCGTGCCGCGCTGCGTCGCGTCCCCGGCCTGTCCACCGAGCTCGAGGATGTCACCGAGGTCGAGTACCGCCAGCTGCGACTCGAGAACGTCGTGCTCGTCGGCGTCTACCCCCAGGGGTCGCAGGAGGACGCGGAGAACTCGCTGCGCGAGCTCGCGGCGCTGGCCGAGACCGCCGGCGCGGTCGTGCTCGACGGCGTGCTCCAGCGGCGGCCGCATCCGGACCCCGCGACCTACATCGGACGCGGCAAGGCCGCCGAGCTGCGCGACCTCGTCGCCGCGGTCGGAGCCGACACCGTGATCGCCGACACCGAGCTGGCGCCGAGTCAGCGGCGTGCCCTCGAGGACGTCGCGAAGGTCAAGGTCATCGACCGCACGACGGTCATCCTCGACATCTTCAGCCAGCACGCGAAGAGCCGTGAGGGCAAGGCCCAGGTCGAGCTCGCCCAGCTCGAGTACCTGCTCCCGCGCCTGCGAGGCTGGGGCGAGTCGATGAGCCGTCAGGCCGGTGGCCAGGTCGGCGCCGGCGGCGCGGGCATGGGCTCGCGCGGACCGGGTGAGACGAAGATCGAGCTCGACCGTCGCCGCATCCGCACCCGTATGGCGCAGCTGCGCAAGCAGATCCGCGAGTTCGCGCCGTCGCGCGAGGCCAAGCGGGCGGAGCGCCGGCGCAACACGATCCCCTCGGTCGCGATCGCCGGCTACACCAACGCCGGCAAGTCGAGCCTGCTCAACCGGCTGACGAGCGCCGGCGTCCTCGTCGAGAACGCCCTGTTCGCGACGCTGGATGCCACCGTGCGCCGGGCCGAGGCCGCCGACGGCCGCGTCTTCACGCTCACCGACACCGTCGGCTTCGTGCGCAATCTGCCTCATCAGCTCGTCGAGGCCTTCCGGTCGACGCTCGAGGAGGTGTCGGGTGCGGACGTCATCGTGCACGTCGTGGACGGGTCGCATCCCGATCCTGCGGCACAGCTCGCGACCGTCCGCGATGTGATGGGCGACGTGGGCGCTCGTGCGACGCGCGAGCTCGTCGTGTTCAACAAGGCCGACCTCGTCGACGACGATGCTCGGCTGCTGCTGCGCGGGCTCGAGCCGACGGCGCACTTCGTGTCCTCGCGCACCGGCGAGGGCATCGATGAGCTCCGCGCCGCCATCGAGGACGCGCTGCCGCTGCCGGCCGTCGAGGTGCGCGCGCTCGTGCCGTACGACCGCGGCGACCTGATCTCGGCCGTGCACGAGAGCGGCCACATCGTCGCGACGTCGCACGAGCAGGACGGGACCGCCGTGCACGCGCATGTCTCGGAGCGTCTCGCGGCCGAGCTTGCGCCCTACGCCGTCTGAATCGGCGCGCGGCGATACACCTGCACGATCGGTGGTGCCGGCGAGTCCTCCGCGCGCGTGGAAGGCCTCACCAACACCACCGGCCTGACGGATGTATCAGCACCGGCCGTCGCGGGGCTCAATCGAGCGCGAGCGGTGCGACGCCGGGGGTGTCGAAGCCGAAGACCCGGCCGAGGAACGCCAGCTCGGTCTCGAGCGCGTTCACGATCGTCTCGGTGCGCCGGAACCCGTGTCCCTCGCCCGCGTATAGCACGTAGGCGTGGGGCACACCGTGCGCCACGAGCGCGTCGCGGATGGCCTCGGCCTGCGCCGGCGGCACGACGGCGTCCTCGTCGCCCTGCAGGAGCAGCAGCGGCACCCGGAACCGCTCGGGTCGGCTCAGCGGCGATCGCTCGATGTAGACCGGCTCGGCTTCGGGGAGGGGGCCGATGAGACCGTCGAGGTACCGCGCCTCGAAGTCGTGCGTCTCGGCGGCCAGAGCACGCGCATCGCCGACACCGTAGCGCGAGACGCCCGCCCCGAAGACATCCGTTCCGACGAGCGCCGCGAGCACGGTCCAGCCGCCGGCGGATCCTCCCTCGATCGCCAGCCGTGACGGATCCGCGAGACCCTCGTCGGCGAGACCGCGTGCGGCCGCGGCGACGTCGTCGACGTCGACGACACCCCACTGTCCCTTCAGCCGTTCGCGGTAGGAACGGCCGTATCCCGTCGAACCGCCGTAGTTGACGTCGAGGACGCCGATGCCGCGGCTCGTGAAGTAGGCCACCTTGCTGTCGGCTGCGCCGCCCACGTGCGAGGTCGGCCCGCCGTGCACCCAGACCAGGTACGGGGGCAGTTCGTCGGCCGGCGCGGTGACGTCGGGGTTGGTCGGCGGGTAGGCGAAGGCATGCACCAGGCCGTGCGGGCCCTCCGTCGTCAGCTGCCGGGCGTGCGGGATCCACGATGCGTCGACGTCCGGAGCACCGCCGCGGACCGCGCTCGTCTCGCCGGTGTCCAGGTCGACGAGCCACAGGCCCGCCCCTCCCGGCATCGCCCCGCTGACGAGGGCGCGGCTGCCGCGGACGTCTTCGATCTGCACGCGTGCGGTGGCGGGGAAGGGAAGCGGGATGGCGCCGCCGTCGCGGTCCACGATCACGAGCTGGTCCGATCCGTGGGTGCGCACGGCCACCAGGCGGCCGTCATCGAGCGGCGCGTACCAGCGGGTGCCGAGCACCCACAGGCCACCACCCGTGTCGGCGTCGGCGGGCGAGACGGCCGTGGGCGGGGCGTCGGTCGCGGGGTCGACGCGGTAGACATTCCAGCGTCCGGTCGGCTCGTCGGCGAAGAACAGCGCGCCGTCGTCGGTCCACTCGGGCTGCAGCGCGGCGGTGGCGCCGCCCGCGACGTCACGGATGCCGCGGGGGGCGTCCAGGTCGGCGACGCGGATGCGCGTGCGGTCCCAGGGCATGTCGGGGTGATCCCAGGCCACCCAGGCGAGGCGCGAGCCATCGGGCGACAGCGCCGGCTGGGCGACGAAGTCGCTACCGCCGGCGAGCTCGGTCACGCTCGAGGCGTCGGGAACCTCGGCGCTGTCAGCGCGCTCGATGCGGACGATGTGGCGCTCGGGCGTGCCGCCGGGACGTTCGCGTTCGCGAACCGCGAGAAGGACGCCGCGCTGCCAGCGGAGGCCCCCGTAGTGCGTGCCGGTCTCCTCCGGAGTGAGCGGTCGGGGATCGCCGCCCGGGCGAAGGCTCCGGATGCGCTGGTCGGACTTGTCGACGAAGAACAGCTCGCCGTCATCCGACACCGTCCAGGCTCCGCCGCCGTACTCGTGCACGCGCGACCGGGCGTTCCAGGGTGCGGGGAGGACGACCTGCACGGTGCCATCGCCGCGGCGGCGCATGACCGCGACGCGACCGGCCTCGTCGGGCAGCGACTCGCCCCACCAGATCTCATCACCCACGAAGCTCGCGCCGTCGAGGCGCAATGATGACGCGCTGGCCCATGCCGCCGTCAGGGGAGAGGGCCAGGAACCATAGGGAAGCTGCTGCGACATACAGCCACGCTACGCGAGGCCTGGCTTCCCGACCTCGACCGGGGAGACGGTGGGGAGCGGATGCCGTCCCGGGGCGCCTCAGACCGTGCGCAGAACCGCCACGACCTTGCCGAGCACCGTCGCGTCGTCGCCGAGGATCGGCTCGAACGCCGAGTTGCGGGGGAGGAGCCACGTGTGGCCGTCGCGCTGGCGGAGCGTCTTCACCGTCGCCTCGCCGTCGAGCATGGCCGCGACGATCTCGCCGTTGTCGGCGGTTGCCTGCGCCCGCACGACGACCCAGTCGCCGTCGCAGATGGCCGCGTCGATCATCGAGTCGCCGACGACCTTGAGCATGAACAGCTCGCCCTTGCCGACGAGCTGGCGCGGCAGCGGGAAGATCTCCTCGACCTGCTGGTCGGCGGTGATCGGCACGCCCGCCGCGATGCGGCCCACGAGCGGCACGAGGGCGGCGTCGCCGAGGGCGGGCGCGGCGTCGGCCGGGTTCTCGCCGGCGGTGCCCGGGAGATCGATGAGCACCTCCATCGCGCGGGTCTTGCCGGGGTCGCGCCGCAGGTAGCCGCTGAGCTCGAGCTGGTTCAGCTGGTGGGTGACGCTGGACAGCGACTTGAGGCCGACCGCGTCGCCGATCTCGCGCATGCTCGGCGGGTAGCCGTTGCGGGCGATCGCGTTCTGGATCACCTCGAGGATCGCGAGCTGCTTGTCGCTCAGATTCTTGCGTCGTCGCGTCTGCGGCTTCTCGCTCATACCGCCGGTCTCCTGTCGTCGCGCCCCGTCCCCGACCCGATGTCGGAGGTTCATGGTGGGCTCTCGCTGTCGAAAAGGTAGCCCGATACGACGGCGACATCGCGGAACGCTCCGCGTGTCTCTTCGATCGGTCTCCGATTTCGGTGGGTGGTTGACACCACACAATATCGAAGATACGTTCGGAACCGAAGTTCGCACCCGTCTCTCCCGGCCGAGAGGCGGGGGCGAATCTTCCTACCGCTCCCGAGGAGATGCCATGACCACGATCGATGCCCGCTTCGCACCGGCCCCCCGTACCCGCCTGCGTCTGACGCGCCGCGGACGCCGCGTCGTCGCCACGATCGCCGCCCTTCCGGCGGTCGTCGCCATCACAGCAGCCGTGCTCTCGGGGGGAGGTGCGCTCGCCTCAAGCGAGGTCGGCGCCCCCGCCGGCTCGTTCACGACCGTGACCGTGATGTCCGGCGAATCGCTCTGGTCCATCGCCGAAGAGGTGGCGCCCGCCGCCGACCCCCGCGATGTCGTCGATGCGATCATCCGGCTGAACGCTCTCGGCTCGGGCCAGCTCGAGGCCGGCCAGACGCTTGCGATCCCGGCCGAGTACGCCGCGAGCTGACTCCGGCGGCAACAGCGGCGCGCGCGGCCTAGCATGGGTGGGATGAGCCCGAGTCTGGATGATCTGCCCCTCAGAGACGATCTGCGAGGCCTCACCCCGTACGGCGCCCCGCAGGCGCCGCTTCCGGTCGCGCTGAACGTCAACGAGAACACGCATCCCGTTCCCGAAGAGGTCGCCGACGACATCCTGGATGCCGTAGCCCGCGCCCTGCGCGACGTCAACCGCTATCCCGACCGCGAGTTCACGCACCTCCGCGAGTCGTTCGCCGAGTACCTCGGCCACGGCCTGACCCCCGATCGCATCTGGGCAGCGAACGGATCGAACGAGGTCCTGCAGCACCTCCTCCAGGCATTCGGAGGCCCGGGACGCACCGCGATGGGCTTCGGTCCGACCTACTCGATGTACCCCCTGCTGACGCGCGCGACCGGCGCCCAGTACGTCACGGGGACACGTGGACCCGACTTCACGCTCGATCCCGCCTCCGCCGCAGCCCAGGTCGCCGAGCTCCGCCCGGACGTCGTCTTCCTGTGTGCGCCCAACAACCCCACCGGCACACCCCTCGGGCTCGACGTCATCGAGGCGGTGTACGGGGCCACCGACGGCATCGTGATCGTCGACGAGGCCTACCAGGAGTTCGCACCGCGCGAAAGCTCCTCCGCTCTGACGCTTCTCGGTGAGCGCAACCGGCTCGTCGTGTCGCGCACGATGAGCAAGGCCTTCGCCTTCGCCGGCGCCCGCGTGGGCTACCTCGCCGCCGACCCCACGCTCATCGACGCGCTCCGGCTCGTCCGACTGCCGTACCACTTGAGCGCGCTGACGCAGGCGGCGGCGACAGCCGCCCTCTCCCACTCGACGACGATGCTCCGGATGGTCGACGAGATCGTCGCGCAGCGCGACCGGATGTCGGCGACGCTCGACGCCCTCGGCTATCACGCGTACGAGAGCTGGACGAACTTCGTGCTGTTCGACGGCGTCGACGACCCGCGGGCGACCTGGCAGGCTCTGTACGACCGCGGCATCCTCGTCCGCGACGTGGGCATCCCGCACAGCCTGCGTGTGAGCGCCGGCACGGAAGACGAGACGACCGCGTTCCTCGAAGCACTGGCCTCGATAGACTCGGAGGCATGACCAGCCCCCGAACGGCCAGCATCCGTCGCGCCACGAGCGAGTCGAGCGTCGAGCTCGAGCTCAACCTCGACGGCACCGGGATCAGCACGATCGAGACGACCGTGCCGTTCTTCGACCACCTGCTGACGGCGTTCGCGAAGCACTCGCTCACCGACCTGACCGTGCGCGCGACGGGCGATACGCACATCGACGCGCACCACACGGTGGAGGATGTGGCGATCGTGCTCGGACAGGCGCTGCGTTCCGCGCTGGGCGACAAGTCGGGCATCTCCCGCTACGGTGATGCACTCGTCCCCCTCGACGAGGCGCTCGCGCAGGCGGTCGTCGACATCTCGGGGCGTCCGTACCTCGTGCACTCGGGGGAGCCGGACGGTTACGAGTTCCACCTCATCGGCGGGCACTTCACCGGTTCGCTCGTGCGGCACACGTTCGAGGCCATCGCGTTCAACGCCGGGCTGACGGTGCACGTCCGCGTCCTCGGCGGACGTGATCCGCACCACATCGCCGAAGCGGAGTACAAGGCGTTCGCCCGAGCTTTCCGGCAGGCGAAGGCGCTCGATCCGCTCGTGCACGGCATCCCCAGCACGAAGGGCGCCCTATGACCGAGGGTGACCGGACTGAACGCGCGCCGCTCGTCGCCGTGCTCGACTACGGGTCGGGCAACGTCCACTCGGCGGTCAAGGCTCTTGCCGCCGCGGGGGCAGATGCGCGGTTGACGTCGGACCGCGGCCTCATCCGCGACGCCGACGGGCTTCTCGTTCCGGGAGTCGGTGCTTTCAGCGCCGTCATGGCCGCCCTGCGCGAGAGCCGCGGCGACGAGATCATCGAGCGGCGCCTGGCCGGGGGACGTCCGGTGCTGGGCATCTGCGTCGGGATGCAGATCATGTTCGGCAACGGCGTGGAGCGCGGCGATGACACCGAGGGCCTCGGACAGTGGCCGGGCACCGTCACCGAGCTGCAGGCGCCCGTGCTGCCCCACATGGGCTGGAACACCGTCCGTGCCGGGGCGGGGTCGACGCTGTTCGACGGGCTGGAGGACGAGCGCTTCTACTTCGTGCACTCCTACGGCGCCCAGGACTGGAGCCTCGAGGTCATGAAGCCCTTCGCCGAGCCCGTGCTGACGTGGTGCGACTACGGCGCACCGTTCCTCGCCGCGGTCGAGAACGGGCCGCTGTCTGCGACGCAGTTCCACCCCGAGAAGTCGGGGGCCGCCGGCATCCGTCTCCTCGCCAATTGGATCGGCGCCCTGCCGCGCCACTAGTCTCCCTCTGGTGCGCTCGCGTGGACGAGCGCGCATCCCGACCCACCCCTGGAATGTGATGAACGACTTCGCGTCCACCCCCGAACTGATCCTCCTGCCCGCGGTCGACGTCGCCGACGGGAAGGCCGTGCGCCTGACCCAGGGCGAAGCCGGCAGCGAGACGACCTATGGCGACCCCGTCGACGCGGCCCTCGCCTGGGCCAAGCAGGGCGCGCAGTGGATCCATCTCGTCGACCTCGACGCCGCCTTCGGCCGCGGCAACAACGCCGCCGTGCTGCGCAAGGTCATCAAGCAGGTCAGGGGCGTGCAGATCGAGCTCTCGGGTGGCATCCGCGACGACGCGACGCTCGAGGCGGCCCTCGAGAGCGGAGCGACCCGCATCAACCTCGGCACTGCGGCGCTCGAGAACCCGGAGTGGGCGGCCGACGTGATCGGACGCTACGGCGACGCGATCGCGGTGGGACTCGACGTCCGCGGCACGACGCTCGCCGCCCGCGGCTGGACGCGAGACGGCGGCGACCTCTGGGACGTCCTGGAGCGCCTCGAGGATGCCGGCTGCAGCCGTTACGTCGTCACCGACGTGACCAAGGACGGCACCCTGCAGGGGCCCAACATCGAGCTGCTGCGCGAGATCACCTCGCGGACGCCCAAGCCCGTGGTCGCATCCGGTGGGATCTCGAGCCTCGATGACATCGCCGCGCTCCGCGAGCTCGTGCCGCTCGGTGTCGAGGGCGCGATCGTCGGCAAGGCACTCTACGCCGGCGCGTTCACGCTGGCCGAGGCGCTGGATGTCGCCGGAGACTGAGGACGGCTGCGGCCACGCCGCCGATTCGGCGGGCGTCCCCTGGGAGGGGCGCAGCTTCGAGTCGAACCCGCACGCCGGCGACGATGGCTCCGCCGATCCCGCGCTGCTCGCCGCGCTGGAGGCGTTCCGCGTCGGCGCTGGTGACGCGGTGGCGGTCGTCGAGGCGTACCGCACGGCGCGGCTGCTGATCCCGCTCGTCCCCGAGAAGGGCGACGAGGGGATCGGACCCACCGGGCTCCGTGTCGACAAGACGCAGGAGCTGTCGATCGTCACGGTTGCGGCCCCCGACGGCCGTCGGGTCCTGCCGGTCTTCACCTCGGTCGCGGCGCTGGCGCGGTGGGATTCCGTCGCTCGGCCGGTCCCGGCCGACGGTGTGCGCACGGCCATGGCCGCGGCATCCGATGACACCGACCTGATCGTGATCGATCCGGGCTCCGAGACGGAGTTCGTGCTGCGGCGACCTGCCGTCTGGGCGATCGGTCAGGGTCTGCCGTGGGAGCCCGCACCGACCTCACCCGAGGTCTTCACCGCACTGCAGGCGAGCATCGGGGGAGAACTCGCGGTGCTCGACCTCTCGGTCGCGGCGGGGGATCCCGACGCGCGCATGCGCGGACCCGAGCTGGTCGTTCGGCTCCATCTCATCGACGGACTGGACGCCGCCGAGCTCGACGCCGTGCTGTCGCGGCTCGCCTCGCGGTGGGCTGCCGACGATCGCATCGCGGTGCTCGTCGACTCGCTGACGGTCAAGCTGGTGCGCGCGTCCTGACGGAGGTCCCGGACCCGGGCGCGGCCCGAGCCCGGAACGACGTCAGTTGACCGGGCCGGTGAACTTCTCGCCGGGGCCCTTGCCGATCGGGTCGGGGATCGTCGACGCCTCGCGGAAGGCCAGCTGCAGCGAGCGCAGGCCGTCGCGCAGCGAACGCGCGTGCATGTCGCTGATCTCGGGTGCGCCGGCGGTGATGAGCCCGGCGAGGGCGTTGATGAGCTTGCGGGCCTCGTCGAGATCGAGCTGCGTGGCCGGGTCGTCGGCGAGTCCGACCTTGACCGCGGCGGCGCTCATGAGGTGGACGGCGGCGGTGGTGATGACCTCGACGGCGGGAACATCGGCGATGTCGCGGGTCGCGGCGGAGGCGGCGCGCTCCTGCTCCTCCCACCGCTGGCGACGAGCCTCGTCGTCGGTGAAGGTGCTGTTGTCGGCGGGGTTCGTGTCCACGTGTCGCTCTCTGCTAGACTGGGCGGGCACCGGAGTGTTCTACTCCGGATCGAAAGAGGATCACATCCCACCCGCGCTTGCCGTTCCAGGCTACCGGGTCATGCACTCCGCTCCGTCCGTGTCGCAACGGCCGGAGTAGCCAGGGTGCGGAACACGAATGCCGACGCACGTGCGTCGTGCGGGGTGGATGCGATGCTCTTCCGCCCGGGTCGCGTCCTCGCGTCCCGGTGGCCACCACCGCACGAACAGGAGTTCCGCACATCAGCGATCCCCGCACCAACGACCGCATCCGCGTCCCCGAGGTTCGCCTCGTCGGCCCCGCTGGAGAGCAGGTCGGCGTCGTCCGTATCGAGGTCGCCCTGCGTCTGGCGCAGGAGGCCGAACTCGACCTCGTCGAGGTCGCCCCGAACTCGAAGCCGCCCGTGGTCAAGATCATGGACTACGGCAAGTTCAAGTACGAAGCGGCTCAGAAGGCCAAGGAAGCGCGTCGCAATCAGGCCAACACGGTCCTCAAGGAGGTCCGGTTCCGTCTGAAGATCGAGGCGCACGACTACATCACCAAGCTCAAGCGCGCCGAGGGCTTCCTCCAGGCGGGCGACAAGGTCAAGGCGATGATCCTGTTCCGCGGCCGCGAGCAGTCTCGTCCCGAGCAGGGCGTGCGCCTGCTCCGCAAGTTCGCCGAGGATGTCGCCGAGCTGGGCACCGTCGAGTCGAACCCGACGATCGACGGCCGCAACATGGTGATGGTCATCGCGCCGCACAAGAACAAGTCCGAGGTGAAGACCGAGCAGAACGCCCAGCGTGCCGCCAACAAGGAGGCAGCACGTCAGGCCCGCTCCGGCGACGCGCCCGAGACCGAAGACGCCGCTCCCGCCTCGGCGGAGTAGCCCCCAGACTCCCGCCTCGCGGGATACACAACGAAGGAAGAGACATGCCGAAGCAGAAGACCCACTCGGGTGCCAAGAAGCGCTTCAAGGTCACCGGCAGCGGAAAGATCAAGAAGCAGCAGGCGAACCTCCGCCACAACTTCGAAGGCAAGCCCACCAAGCGCACGCGCCGTCTGTCGGCCGACAAGATCCTGGCTCCCGGCGACGCGAAGGTCGCCAAGAAGCTCCTCGGCATCTGAGCGCTGCTGCGCACGAATAGGAAACAAACGAAATGGCTAGAGTCAAGCGGGCAGTAAACGCCCACAAGAAGCGTCGCGTCATCCTCGAGCGCGCCTCCGGTTACCGCGGACAGCGTTCGCGCCTGTACCGCAAGGCGAAGGAGCAGGTCACCCACTCGCTCGTCTACGCGTACCGCGACCGTCGCAAGCGCAAGGGCGACTTCCGTCGTCTGTGGATCCAGCGCATCAACGCCGCTGCCCGTCAGAACGGCATCACGTACAACCGCTTCATCCAGGGCCTCGGCCTCGCGGGTGTGCAGGTCGACCGTCGTATGCTCGCCGAGCTCGCCGTGAACGAGCCCGCCGTCTTCGCGTCGCTCGTGGCGACGGCCAAGGGCGCTCTGCCGGCCGACGTCAACGCTCCCAAGGCCTGATCGGGTCTTCGCGTTCCACGCATCCACGAAGGGGCGTCCTCCGAGAGGAGGGCGCCCCTTCGCCGTATGCTGAAAACGTGCTCGAGAACCCTCGCTCGCCCCGCGTTCGCGCCGTCGCCAAGCTGACCAAGCGCAGCGCTCGTCAGGAGACCGGCCTGTTCCTGCTCGAGGGCCCTCAGGCCGCGCGCGAGGCCTTGGCCTACCGCGCCGAGACTCTCGTCGAGATCTTCGCGACGCCGAACGCGATCGATCGGCATCCCGAGCTGGCCGCGAGCGCTGAGAAGGCCGGCGTGGCCGTCGTCTCGGCGAGCGACGCCGTGCTCGAGGCGATGGCCGACACCGTCACGCCGCAGGGCATCGTGGCCGTCGCCCATCAGTCGCCGTCGTCACTGCACGACATCTTCGCCGCACGCCCCCGACTCGTCGCGATCTGTGAGGAGGTGCGCGATCCCGGCAACCTCGGGACGATCATCCGGGCCGCGGATGCCGCCGGCGCGGACGCCGTCGTGCTGACGGGGCGGACCGTCGACCCGTACAACCCGAAGGTGGTCCGCTCGACCACCGGGTCGCTGTTCCACCTTCCGATCGCGCTCGGCGTCGAGCTCGACGCTGCCGTCGAGCAGGCGCACGGCGCGGGCCTGCGGGTCGTTGCGGCCGACGTGAAGGGTGAGGAATTCCTCGACCACCGCGCTACCCTCGCCGAGCCGACGGCGTGGCTCTTCGGCAACGAGGCGCGCGGGCTCGCCGACGAGGCCCTCGCGCGCGCCGACCTCGCGCTGCGCCTGCCGATCTACGGCGCCGCCGAGTCGCTGAACCTCGCGACCGCCGCAAGCGTGTGCCTGTACGAGACCGCGTTCGCCCAGCGCGCCGGCTGAACCCCGTCTCTGTTGGGTCGACTCGCCAGGAACGGCGGGTCCGGCCCCCGCAGCATCCGCAGGTCGTGGCGAGTCGACGGGGGCAGGCAAGACGCGCCGTGTATTCCGATTCTGTTACAGATCGGTGACTCGGACCGTTCGCGGCTGCTCCGAGCGGGGGAGTGCTCTTAGTGTGAACTCTTATGACGACTCCCGAAAACCCGGCGCCTCCGACGTCGAACATCTCGGTGCGCCGCGGCGACCCGCTCGTGGTGATCGAGGGCGTGCAGAAGCACTACGGCTCGTTCCAGGCCCTCAAGGACATCGACCTGACCGTCAACCGCGGTGAGGTCGTCGTGGTCATCGGTCCGTCGGGCTCGGGCAAGTCGACGCTCTGCCGCACGATCAACCGCCTCGAGACGATCAGCGAGGGCACGATCACCATCGACGGCGAGAAGCTGCCGTCCGAGGGCAAGGCTCTCGCGGCGCTCCGCGCCGACGTCGGGATGGTCTTCCAGTCGTTCAACCTCTTCGCTCACCTGACGATCCTCGAGAACGTCACGCTCGGGCCGATCAAGGTCAAGGGCGTGAAGAAGGCCGAGGCCGAGAAACTCGCCCGCGAGCTGCTCGATCGCGTCGGCGTGGGACACCAGGCCGACAAGCTGCCGGCGCAGCTGTCGGGCGGTCAGCAGCAGCGCGTCGCGATCGCCCGTGCGCTCGCGATGAAGCCGAAGGTGATGCTCTTCGACGAGCCCACCAGCGCGCTCGACCCCGAGATGATCAACGAGGTCCTCGACGTCATGGTCGGTCTCGCGCAGGACGGCATGACGATGATCGTCGTCACCCACGAGATGGGCTTCGCCCGCAAGGCGGCCGATCGCGTCGTGTTCATGGCCGACGGGCAGATCGTCGAAGAAGCCGTTCCCGAGCAGTTCTTCACGGCGCCCAAGAGCGACCGCGCGAAGGACTTCCTCTCCAAGCTCATCACCCACTGAGACCACCGACTTCCGCGCTCTGCACCGGGCGCGGATGCCCCAACCAGGAGGACCACATGCGCAAGACACGAATCACCGGCGCTTTCGCCGGTATCGCCATCGCTGCGATCGCTCTGACCGGCTGCAACAGCGGCTCGCCCACCTCGCCCGGCGGTGCCGCCACCGGTGACGGCGGAGACAGCAACGAGGCCCTGTGGGAGGTCGCCTCCGACGTCTCGCTCGAGGGCAGCCCGACGTTCGACGCGATCCAGTCGCGTGACAAGGTGATCGTCGGTGTCAAGGAGGACCAGCCCGGTCTCGGCTTCCTCGACGCGACGTCCAACGAGCGCAGCGGCTTCGACGTCGACATCGCACGCTGGATCGCGGCATCCCTCGGCTACGACGAGGACAAGATCGAGTTCAAGGCGATCGCCTCGGCCAACCGCGAGCAGGCCATCGTCAACGGCGACGTCGACTACTACGTCGGCACGTACTCGATCACCGACTCGCGCAAGCAGCAGATCGACTTCGCCGGTCCGTACTTCATCACGGGCCAGGGCCTGCTCGTCGCCGCGGACAGCGACATCACGAGCGAGGACGACCTGAACGAGAACACGCGCGTGTGCTCGGCGACCGGATCGACGCCCATCCAGAACATCAAGACGAACTACCCCGAGGTTCCCACCGAGGAGTTCGACCTCTACTCGGCATGCGTCGACGCGCTCATCAACGGCACCGTCGACGCCGTCACGACCGACCAGGCGATCCTGATCGGCTACGCGGCGCAGTACCCCGACGAGATCAAGGTCGTGGGCGAGCCCTTCAGCGAGGAGAAGTACGGCGTCGGCCTGCGCAAGGGCGACGACGCGTTCCGCGCGCACATCAACGAGCTGCTCACCGACGGCGGCGACGTGTGGCAGGGCATCTTCGACAAGAACCTCGGTCAGTCCGGGATCACGGTCGAGCAGCCCGCGGTCGACGCGTACTGATTCGCACTGACACCATGACCACGGGGTGGGGGCGCACGCGTCCCCACCCCGCACCATCCAAGGAGACGATGTGGGCGTCATCACCGACAACCTCGACCTCTGGGGCGAGGCGCTCGGCAACACCCTGTTGCTGTTCTTCGCCGGCGGAGCGATCGCCCTGGTCCTCGGCACGCTGATCGGCGCCATGCGCGTCTCGCCGATTCCGGTGGCGCGCGCTTTCGGCACGGTCTACGTCAACACCATCCGCAACACCCCGCTGACGCTCGTCTTCTTCTTCTTCGCGTTCGGCTACCCGCAGCTCGATCTGCCGAACCCCGGCTTCACGGTGCTCGGCATATGGGCGCTGGGCATCTACACCGCGACCTACGTCGCCGAGGTCATCCGTGCCGGCATCAACACCGTGCCGGTCGGCCAGGCCGAAGCGGCCCGCGCGATCGGCCTCACGTTCGGCCAGGTCATGACCCTCGTGGTCATGCCGCAGGCCTTCCGGTCGGTCGTGCCGCCGATGATGAGCGTGTTCATCGCGCTGCTGAAGAACACCACGGTCGCCGCCGGCTTCTCCGTGGTCGAGCTCGGCGCCATCCGCGCCAATCTGAGCGAGCGCGGCGAGAACGCCCTGACCGTGCTCCTCTGGGTCGCCGTCGTCTTCGTCGCCCTGGTGCTGGTCCTCAGCGCCGTGCAGCGACGACTCGAGAACAAGTGGAGGATCGCGCGATGACTTCCGTCCTGTACGACGTTCCGGGGCCCCGCGCGATCCTGCGCAACCGCATCCTCGGCATCGTCACCGTCCTCCTGGTCGCCGCGGCGATCGGATTCGTGGTCTTCCGCTTCGCGGTGAGCGGTCAGTTCTCCGCCGACAAGTGGTACATCTTCACCTTCAGCAACGTGTGGCTCGGCATCCTCAAGGCGCTCGGCAACACGCTCGCCGCCTTCGGGCTCGCGGCCGTCGGTGCCCTGGCGCTCGGCTTCGTCCTCGCGATCGGCCGCCTGTCGGATCACGCGTGGGTGCGGATTCCCTTCGGCGTCGTCATCGAGGCGTTCCGGGCCGTGCCGGTGCTGATCTTCATGATGCTGATGTACTACGGCCTGCCGACGCTCGGCATCCGCATGGAGCCGTACTGGGCCGTCGTCATCGCCCTCGTCGCGTACAACGGCTCCGTGCTGGCGGAGGCCCTGCGCGCCGGCATCGAGTCGCTGCCACGCGGGCAGAAGGAAGCCGGCTACGCGATCGGGCTCCGCAAGAGTGGCGTCATGCGCCTCGTCCTGCTGCCGCAGGCGGTCCGCGCCATGCTGCCCGTCATCGTCGCGCAGCTCGTCGTGACGCTGAAGGACACCGCGCTCGGCTTCATCATCACCTACCCCGAGCTGCTGTACTACGCCAAGCAGCTGACCTCGCAGCCGGGGCGCCCGATCCTGCAGGCCGGCATCGTCATCGGCGCGATCTACATCGTGATGTGCCTGCTGCTGTCGTGGTTCGCGAGCTTCCTCGAGAAGCGGCTCTCGCGTTCGCCTCGCACCCCGGGCACCGCGGGCGGTGGGGCATCGGCCGTCGATCCACTGCACCACCCGGTGCCTCCGACGACGGACACCGAGCTCATCGCGATGCAGAAGGGGATCGGCAAGTACGACTCCAACAGCCCGGGCAGCGCCTGACGCACCGAGCACGACCTCGACGGGCCCCTCACGCGAAAGCGGAGGGGCCCGTCGCCGGTAGACTCGACTCCCGTGTCCGACGCACCCGAGATCACCCCTGACGCGGTCGCCGCGGCGGTGGATGCGGCCCTCGCCGCCATCGCCGACGCGACCTCGACCGCAGAGCTGAAGTCCGTCCGCAACGCCCACACCGCCGAGGGGTCGCCGCTTGCGCGACTCAACGCGCAGCTGCGGTCGGTGCCCAACGAGAAGAAGGCCGAGTTCGGCAAGCTCGTTGGCCAGGCGCGCGGTCGCGTCACCCAGGCGCTCGCTGCCCGCGAGGACGAGCTCGCCGCCGCCGAGACGGCCGCGAAGCTCGAGGCGGAGGCGCTCGATGTCACCGCCATCGCCCCGCGCGGACGCGTCGGGGCGCGGCATCCGATCTCGCTCCTGCAAGAGGAGGTCGCCGATCTCTTCGTCGGGATGGGCTGGGAGATCGCGGAGGGACCCGAGCTCGAGCACGAGTGGTTCAACTTCGACTCGCTCAACTTCGACGTCGACCACCCCGCCCGCCAGATGCAGGACACGTTCTTCGTCGATCCCGTCGCGCGTCACCTCGTCATGCGCACGCAGACGAGCCCCGTGCAGATGCGGTCCATGCTCGAGCGCGACATCCCCATCTACGTCCTCTCGCCGGGCCGGGTGTTCCGCACCGACGAGTACGACGCGACCCACCTGCCCGTGTTCACGCAGTTCGAGGGCCTCGTCGTCGACAAGGGCATCACGATGGCCCACCTCAAGGGCACCCTCGACCACGCAGCACGCGAGCTGTTCGGCCCCGAGGCCAAGACCCGTTTCCGCACCAACTACTTCCCGTTCACTGAGCCGAGCGCCGAGCTCGACCTGTGGCACCCGACGTTCGCCGGCGGTGCGCGCTGGATCGAGTGGGGCGGCTGCGGCATGGTGAACCCCAATGTGCTCCGCGCCGCAGGCATCGACCCCGAGGTCTACTCCGGGTTCGCCTTCGGCATGGGCATCGAGCGGACGCTGATGTTCCGCTCCGACGTGAAGGACATGCGCGACATGGCCGAGGGTGATGTGCGTTTCAGCGAGCAGTTCGGGATGGTGGTCTGATGCGCGTTCCGCTCTCGTGGTTGCGTGAGTACGTCGATGTGCCGGCGGATGCCGCGCCCGAGGACATCCTCGCGGCACTCGTGTCGGTCGGCTTCGAAGAGGAGGACGTCCACGGGTTCGACCTCACCGGTCCGATCGTCGTCGGCCGCGTGGTCTCGTTCGAGCCCGAGCCGCAGTCCAACGGCAAGACGATCCGCTGGTGCCAGGTCGACGTGGGGGAGGCCAACGGCGGCATCCGCGGCATCGTCTGCGGCGCCTCGAACTTCTCCGAGGGCGACAAGGTCGTCGTCACCCTTCCCGGCGCCGTGCTGCCCGGCCCGTTCCCGATCGCAGCCCGCAAGACGTACGGCCACGTCTCGGACGGCATGATCGCCTCGGCGAAGGAGCTGGGCCTCGGCGACGAGCACTCCGGCATCCTGCGCCTGACCGAGCTCGGTCTCGCCAGTGACGAGGATGCGCCGGTCGGTGCCGACGCGATCGCGCTGCTCGGCCTCGACGACGCTGCCATCGACGTCAACGTCACCCCCGACCGCGGCTACGCGCTGTCGGTGCGCGGCATCGCCCGCGAGTACTCGCACGCGACCGGTGCGGCATTCCGCGACCCCGGCCTGCGGGAGTTCGACGAGCTCGAGCACCCCGCGACGGGCTTCGACGTCGCGGTCGACGACCGGGCGCCGATCCGCGGCCGCGTCGGTGCGACCGAGTTCGCGGTGCGCGTCGTCTCGGGCGTCGACCCGTCACGGCCGACGCCGCCGTGGATGGTCGCGCGTCTCACGCTCGCCGGCATCCGCTCGCTCGGCATCCTCATCGACATCACCAACTACGTCATGGTGGAGCTCGGCAACCCGATCCACGGCTACGACCTCGACAAGCTCAGCGGCGGCATCACGGTGCGGCGCGCGACGCCGGGGGAGAAGCTCACGACGCTCGACGGTAAGGAACGCACGCTCGACGGCGAAGACCTTCTCATCACCGACGAGTCGGGCCCCATCGGCCTCGCCGGCGTCATGGGCGGCGGCACGACCGAGATGACGGATGCGACGCGCAACGTGCTGATCGAGGCCGCGATCTTCGACACCGTCACGATCGCCCGCACCGCTCGTCGTCACAAGCTGCCGAGCGAGGCCTCGCGGCGCTTCGAGCGCGGTGTCGACCCGCTGCTGCCCTTCGTGGCCGCCCGCCGCGTCGCCGACCTCATGGTCGAGCTCGCCGGCGGCACGCTCGAGCCGGTCGGCGGCGCTCTGTTCGGAGAGGTGTTCCTCGAGGCGATCGACCTGCCGCGCGGCTTCGTCGCAGGCCTCATCGGCATCGACTACACCGACGACGAGGTCGTCGCAGCCCTCGAGACGATCGGCGCAGAGGTGTCGGGCACGGCTGCCGGTTGGGAGGTCATTCCGCCGTCGTGGCGTCCCGACCTCACCGACAAATGGACGCTGGCCGAAGAGGTCGCGCGCATCCACGGGCTCGACCGCGTTCCTTCGGTCCTCCCAACGGCACCGTCCGGTCGCGGACTGACGGATGCCCAGAAGGGCCGTCGTCGCGTGTCGAACGCACTGGCGGCCGCGGGCTTCGTCGAGACCCCGTCGTTCCCGTTCACGACGCGCGACAGCAACGACCTGCACGGCTCCGCCTCGGGCGAGGAACTGCCCTCGGTCAAGATCGCCAACCCGCTCGACGGGCAGGCCCCCTACCTGCGCCGCTCGCTCGTGCCGGGCCTGCTGCAGGTCGCCCACCGCAACGTCTCACGTGGCCTGACGGATCTCGCCCTCTTCGAGGTCGGCGCGGTCTTCCTCCCCGAGCCCGGCACGCAGTACGGCACCGCGACGGTTCCGCCGCTCGCTGTGCGTCCCGACGACGCCACACTCGCGGAGCTCCACGCGTCGATCCCGCCGCAGCCGCGTCACGTCGCGGTGCTCGTCGCCGGCAATGCGTCGCCGAAGAAGCCGGGCCAGGCCGCCGTCACGGCCGATCTCAGCGACGTGTTCGCCGCCGTCGCAGCGATCGGCTCGGCCGCCGGCGTCGACATCGAGATCTCGCAGACCCGGCGCGCCGCGCTGCATCCGGGTCGCGCCGCCGCGCTCACCGTCGGCGGTGTCGAGGTCGGTTACGCCGGGGAGCTGCATCCCGAGGTCTCGGCCGCGGCCGACCTGTCGGGCCGGGTCCTCGTCGCCGAGGTCGACCTCGACGCGGTTCTGGCGAGCGCGGGAGAGCGGGTCGTCGTCGCGTCGCTGTCGGGCTACCCCGCGGCCACGCAGGACGTCTCGCTCGTCGTCCCCGACTCCGTGACAGCGGGTGCTCTTGCCTCGGCGCTGTCGGAGGGAGCCGGCTCGCTTCTCGAATCGCTCCGACTCGTCGACGACTACCGCGGCTCGGGCGTTCCCGAAGGCTCGAAGAGTCTGACCTTCGCGCTGCGCTTCCGCGCCGATGACCGCACCCTGACCGCGGCCGAGGCGAGCGAGGCCAAGCTCGCGGGCGTCGCCGTCGCGGCCGAGCGCTTCGGCGCCGTCATCCGCGACTGACCTGCGTATCGGGCGCAGTTCCGGGCGTCGCGCGCGGCTCCCACCGTGTCGCGCGTCCGGAACTGCGCCCGACTCGTCGTCTCGGCCGGCCGACCGACAGCGAGGGGCTCAGCGCGAACCCCAGTTCCAGGCCGGAACGTCGAGCAGACCCTGACCGCGGACGGTCGTCTCGGCGTTCGACCGTTGCAGTTCGACGCGGGACGGTTCGGGCAGAGCGTCGACGAGCGCGTCGGCGTGCGACACCGTGATGACCTGTGTGCGCTCGGATGCCGTTCGCACGAGCGACGCGAGGGGCGCCAGCAGCGAGGGATGCAGGCTCGCCTCGGGCTCGTTCAGCACCAGGAGCGGTGCGGGTCGTGCCGGCAGCAGCGCGGCGCACAGCAGGAGGTAGCGGAGCGTGCCGTCGGAGAGCTCGGCCGCATCGAGCGGACGCAGCAGCCCGGGCTGCTCGATCGTCAGGCGGAACAGGCCGTCGGAGGTCACGACACGCACCCGGCTGCCCGGGAACGCCTGGTCGACCGCGCGGGCGAGGGCATCGCCGTGCCCGGCCTCGACGATCGTCGCCCAGGTCGCAGCGAGATTCGCCCCGTCGTGCGCGAGGGTGTGACTGCGGGTGCCGACCTGCGGCTGTCGGGCGGGGGCGTCGAGGTCGACGCGGAAGTGGTCGTAGAAGCGCCAGGCGGTCATCCCGCGCCGGAGTGTCAACAGCTCGGGGGCGGTGTCGCCCTCGGCGAGGTCGGTGACGATGCTCTCGTACGGCGCGAGCTGCTGGCCGAGCATCGTCCAGGAGTCATCGCGCACGCGGGTGAGCTGCCGGGTGCGGTCGATCAGCAGGGTCGAGGGCTTGGCGACGACGCCGGCGAACACCTGTTCGCGCTTGATCTCGGGGTCGCGAGCGAACGGGCTGTTCTGGTCGCCCTGCGGGATGCCCAGATCGATGAGGTACCCCAGCTCATCCGAGGCGTAGCCGAGCTGCACCGCGATCGGCCCTCGGCGCACGGTTCCTTGGTCTCCGCCGTTCTCGGGCCCGGCCCAGAGCACCGACGGCAGCCCGCCTTCCCGGGCGAGCGCGCCGACGATGTCGCCCTGCGCCGCCGCGGCGAGCAGGCGCAGCGCCCGGTAGAGGTTCGACTTGCCCGAGCCGTTGGGGCCGGTGACGACCGTGAGGTCGCCGAGCGGCACGACGACGTCGCGAAGCGAGCGGTATCCCGACACGGCCAGAGTGCGCAGCATCCCCTCACTCTGGCATCCGTGTCTGACACCGCCCTCCGCTTGCCGATAGTGTCGGGGCCGTGAGCGAGATCCCAGCCAGCGTCACCCCATCGTCTCCGGCGGCCGGCGCCGCCCCCGCCCTCGAACTGCTCGGCCTGGTCAAGAGGTTCGGTGAGAAGGTCGCCGTCGACGGCATCGACCTCGTCGTCCCGTCCGGCTCGTTCTACGGTCTCGTCGGGCCGAACGGCGCGGGCAAGACGACGAGCCTCTCCATGGCCACGGGACTGCTGCGCCCGGATGCCGGTACCGCGCGCGTCCACGGGATCGACGTGTGGCGCGACCCGGTGGCCGCCAAGCGTACGATCGGCAACCTCGCCGACGGCGTGCGGCTCTTCGACCGGCTGACGGGGGAGCAGCTCATCACCTATACCGCGATGATGTTCGGGCTGCCCCGGCCCGAGATCGCACCACGCGTGTCGGACCTGCTCGACCTCATGGACCTGCGCGGCGCAGCCGGGACGATCGTCGCGGACTACTCCGCGGGTATGACCAAGAAGGTCGCGCTCGCGTGCGCCCTCGTGCACGCCCCGCGCCTGCTCGTTCTCGATGAGCCCTTCGAGTCGGTCGACCCGGTGTCGGCCGCGAACATCGAGGACGTCCTGCGCAGCTACACCAGCTCGGGCGGCTCGGTGATCGTCTCGAGCCACTCGATGGATCTCGTCCAGCGCATGTGCGACCACGTCGCCGTCATCGCCGCAGGCCGGGTGCTCGCGGCCGGCACGATCGACGAGGTGCGCGCCGGCGAGAGCCTGCAGGACCGCTTCGTCTCGCTCGTCGGCGGACGCCACCAGTCGGAGGGACCGCAGTGGTTGCGACAGTCCTGAAGCTGCGTTACCGCGTTCTCGGCAACACGCTCGCCCGTCGACCCTGGCAGCTCGTCGGCTTCATCCTCGGATCGCTCTGGGGCCTCAGCATCCTCGGCGGGCTCGTCGCCGCGCTCATCGCGCTGTCGATCTTCGAGAATCTCGAGGTCGCGTCGGTCGTCGCCGTCCTCGGCGGCTCGGCGCTGATCCTCGGCTGGCTCATCGGCCCGATCCTCATCGCCGGGCTCGACAGCACCGTCGACGCCGTGCGTCTCGCACCGTTCCCGCTGACCCGTCGTCAGGTCATGCTCGCTCTCGCGGGCACCGGCCTCACCGGCATCCCGGGAATCGTCACCACCGTCGCCGCCCTCGCGACGCTCATCGTGTGGGTGCGCTGGCCGCTCGCGGCGGTCGTCGCCGTGCCGACGGTGCTGCTCGGCGTCCTGACCTGCGTGCTGGCGTCACGCCTCATGGGCGAGCTGTCCGGTGGCATGGGCGGTCGCCGTTCACGCGAGATCATCGGCACTGTCGTGCTCGTCGTGCTCATCCTCACCGGCCCCATCCTCACCGGCATCGTGGCTCTGCTCGACCAGGCGGGCGGCGACCTGTGGGCGCGGATCCAGCAGGCGGCGGGCATCCTCGCCTGGACACCGCTGGGTGCCGCCTGGTCGGTCGCGCCGAGCGTCGCGGCAGGCCAATGGCTTCCGGCGCTCGCCAGCACCGCGATCGCCCTCGTGACCCTCGTCGTGCTGTGGATCGTATGGGAGCGCGTCATCGAGACGGCCGTGTCGTCGCCGCGCCAGCGCGCGACCCGAGCCGTCGCCGCCGGCAAGCTCGGCCTGTTCGGCGTCATGCCGACCGGTGGCGTCGGCGCGACGTGGGCGCGATCCCTCTCGGGATGGCTGCGCGATCCCCGGTACCTGCGGCAGCTCATCGTCATCCCGCTGTTCCCGGTGCTGTTCGCCTTCACGGGCGGAACCGACGGCTTCATGTTCCTCATCTCGCCGGTGCTCGCCGCACTCGTCATGGCGGCGGTGGGCTACGCCGATGTGTCGTTCGACGGCACCGCTTTCGGGACCACCCTCGCCACGGGCATCTCCGGGCGCGCCGACCGGCTGGGCCGTCTGCTCGGTGCCGCCTGCGTCGGCATCCCGCTCATCGTGGTCATCGCGGTCGCGACCGCGCTCGTCTCCGGTGACGCGGCGCACCTTCCCGCCGTGCTCGGCGCGGCCCTCGGCGTGCTGCTCGCCGGGTACGGCGCCTGCGCTGTGTCGTCGGCGCTCATCGTGACCCCGGTGCCCGCGCCCGGTGACAGCCCGTTCAAGAGCACGCCGGGTCAGAACTCCATCGTGGGCCTGCTGGTCTTCGTCGTGTGGGCCGCGGTGATCGCGCTGTCGCTGCCGGCCATCGTGCCGGCGATCGTCAACGCGGTGACGGGAGATGCGATGTGGGGCTGGATCGCGCTGGCGGTCGGTGTCCTCTTCGGCGCCGTCGTCGCGGTCGTCGGGGTTCTGGTCGGCGGACGCACGCTCGAGCGGACCGGCCCCAACTTGCTCGTGCGCATCAAGTCGTTCCCCACCTGAGCGGCCCCGGGGCGGACGCGAGTCCCGGTCGGCTCAGCGGTAACGGCGGCCCTCGTCGCGTCGGTACAGCCACACGACGAGGGCTCCCAGCGCGACCGTCCACGCGATGATGCCGAGGATCGCCCAGAGCGGCACCTCGGTGCCCGTCGCGACCCCGACGACGATCTCGCGGGCCTGACGGATCGGCAGGACCGACGAGGCGGTGTCGAGCCAGGAGGGGAAGAGCTCCGGAGGCAGGAAGAGGCCGCCGCCGAAGGCGAGCAGGAACAGGGCGACCTGCGTGACGGCGATGGCTGCCTTCGGGCCCGTCGTGATCCCGATGATCGCGCCGATGAGCATCGGCGGCAGCGCCGTCGCGATGACGAGGACGATCGCCGCGAGCAGTCTCACCGGCTCGGGGCGCGCACTCGTGAAGACCGCGCCGACGATGAGCAGCGGCAGCATCGCCACGGTCGCGATCGCGAGGGTCGCGAGGATCAGGGCGCCGATGCGGGCCACCGGGCTGCCGGGGAGCGTGCGCAGGTAGGGGGTCCACGGCTTCGAGCGCTGCTCGGCGAGTTCGAGGCCCACGGAGAACAGCCCGGACGACATGAAGGCGAACACCACCATCGAGCAGACCGCGGCCGTCGCGACGGTGCTGTCGGCCACGATCGCGCGCTGCGGCAGCACGAAGAGGCAGAACGCGAGGGTGGGGAAGACGACGGACCCGATGACCGCGATCGGAACCCGTGCGGTCTCGATGAGGTTGTACTTGGTCGCGGTGAGGGTGAGCGAGAGCGAGGACATCAGGCGGCTTTCTCGGTGTGCGCGGACGTGGCGGTCAGGGTGAGGAACGCCTCTTCGAGGGTCGCTCCGCGCACCGCCAGATCTCGGAACGGCAGATCGGCGGCGACGAGCGAGCGGACGAGAGCGTCGGAGTCGCCGACGACGGCCGTCACGGCGTCGTCCGCGGTGGTGACGGATGCCTCGGGGTCGAGGCGCCGGATGTCGTCGGCCGAGACCCCGCGCAGGGTGACGCGGCGTCGCGAGACGTTCGACACGACGGCCGCGAGCGTGTCGTCGGTGCGGACGACGCCGTCATCGATGACGACGACGCGGTGTGCGAGCTGTTCGATCTCCTCGAGGTGGTGGCTCGTGACCACGACGGCGCACCCGGCGGCGTGCCGGGCGCGGACGGCATCCCACAGCGCTCGCCGGGCGTCGACGTCGAGACCCGTCGTGGGCTCGTCGAGCAGCACGAGGTCGGGGTCGCCGGCGAAGGCCAGCGCGACTGCGACCCGCCGCTGCTGGCCGCCTGACAGGCCGCCGCACTGCTGACGCAGCAGGGGGCCGAGGTCGAACTCGTCGACGAGGCGGGAGCGGGGCGCGGGATGCGGGAAGTGCGACGCGACGAAATCGAGGACCTCGCTCACCCGGAGCGCGTCCGGCAGCGCCGTCGCCTGCGGAGTCGAACCGAGCCGCACGCGCGACGACGCGTCGCGCGGGTCGCCGCCGAACAGGCGCACCTCGCCGCTGGTCGGGGTGCGCAGGCCCTCGACGAGCGACAGGAGCGTGGTCTTGCCCGCGCCGTTCGGGCCGAGGAGTCCGACGCATTCGCCGGCGTGGATGTCGAGCGTCACTCCGGCCAGCGCGGTGACGTCGCCGAACCGCTTCACGAGGTCGCGGGTGCTGATGAGGGCGGTCATGATCCTCCTCCGAGGAGATCGAGCAGATGGCTGCGATAGGTGCGGAACGCCGCGCGCCCGGCGGGAGTGAGGGCGACGTAGGTCACGGGCTTGCGTCCGGCGAACGCCTTCGCGGTCTCGACGTAGCCCGCCGCCTCGAGCTTTGCGAGGTGGGTGGTGAGGTTGCCGGCGGTCATCCCCAGCAGTTTCTGCAGCACGGGGAACGTCACCTCGTCGCCGTCGGCGAGGGCCTCGTTCAGCGCGGTGACGATGCGCAGGCGGGCCGGGGCGTGGATGACCGGGTCGAGCTCGGTCATCGGGTGCCTTCCGCCGGAATGACGCCGCGCAGCATCAGGGTCGCGACGACGAGCATCGCGAGCGGGCCGACGGTCGCGTACACGAGGTAGTTGGTCGGCGTGCCCGCGTACGAGGCGACGATCGCGGTGGCGATCATGACGATGCCGAGCGCGTACTGCACGGGGGAGCGCCACAGCGCCCCGCCCGCCAGGTAGAGCACACCGACGAGCAGGACGAAGATCGCGGGGGAGAGCACCGCCATCACGGTGGCATCCGCGCCGGTGCGCTGCACAGCGCCGATGAGGAGCCCGGCCCCGAACATCGACAGCGTCCACGCCCAGCCGTACATCGCGCCGGCCAGGCGTGAGGGCCCCCGCACGCCTGCACCGGAGCGGATGCCGGCGACGGCGGAGACCACGATGCCCGTGATGAGCACCACGCCGAAGACGATCCACGCGGGTGTGGTCGGAATGCGGAACCAGGGGTTCCCGCCGCCGACCGCCGCGCTCCAGATCGCTCCGAACCCGATGATCCACGCCGCCGCCCACGTGATGAGCATCACCGCGTAGTTGCGGTTGACCCAGTGCGCGGTGCGCCGACGCTGGTCCTGCATGAGAGCGAGCATCGCCGCCGGGTCGGCCTGCTGCTCGTCATCCATCGAATCGTGCTTCATGCAAACCACTTTGCACCGCAAACTGCATGGGGTCAACTCCACTCGGATACGGGGGATTTGGCGGATGCGGCGCGCGAGCGCTACTGTCGGCGCATGTCTTCGGCTTCGCAGCGCACCATCACGGTGCTTCGCGCGCGCCGACGTCTGGGCGACCGCCGACGCTAGGCGACCCTGCACGCTCCCGCATCCGCGGTCGAGCGCGTGGTGTCGCCGCCGCCGGTCCCCGTCGCCGCGAAGGCGACGTCATCCCAGACAATAAGGTGGAAGTCATGCCCCTCTCCGTCGCCGTCTCCGGCGCATCCGGATACGCGGGAGGCGAGATCCTGCGCCTGCTCGCCGCTCACCCCGAGGTCGAGATCCGCACCGTCACCGCGCACTCCAACGCCGGTCAGCCGCTCATCGATCACCAGCCGCACCTCCGCTCGCTGCGTCATCTCACGCTCCAGCCCTCGACGCCGGAGGTGCTGGCGGGGCACGACATCGTGTTCCTGGCCCTCCCGCACGGCCAGTCCGGCCAGTACACCGAGGCGCTCGCCGACACCGCCCTCGTGATCGACGCGGGCGCCGACCACCGGCTGACGTCGTCGGACGACTGGGATGCCTTCTACGGCGGCGACTTCCACGAGCCCTGGACCTACGGTGTGCCCGAGCTCCTCGTCGGAGGCGCGAGCGACACCGTCAAGCAGCGCGACAAGCTCGTCGGAGCCTCGCGCATCGCCGCTCCCGGGTGCAACGCCTCGACCGTGGCGCTGAGCCTCGCCCCGGGTGTCGCAGCCGGCGTCATCGACCCGGGTGACATCGTGAGCGTGCTGGCCGTCGGTCCGTCGGGCGCGGGCAAGAGCCTGAAGACGAACCTCCTCGCCGCCGAGATCCTCGGGTCGGCGAACCCCTACGCGATCGGCGGATCGCACCGCCACATCCCCGAGATCCGGCAGGCGCTGCGGGGAACGGGCGCGGCAGGCGACATCCGCATCTCGTTCACCCCCGTCCTGGTGCCGATGTCGCGCGGCATCCTGGCCACCTCGACCGCTCCGATCGCGGATGGTGTCTCGGACGCTCAGATCCGCGAGGCGTGGGAGAGCGCCTACGCCGACGAGCCCTTCGTGCAGCTGCTGCCCGAAGGCTCCTTCCCCCGGACAGCCGACGTCACCGGTGCGAACACCGCCCTCATGGGTCTCGCGATCGACCGGGCCGCGGGCCGCGTGGTCGTCGTGACCGCGGTCGACAACCTCGCCAAAGGCACCGCGGGTGCCGCCATCCAGTCGATGAACATCGCCCTCGGTCTCGCCGAGACCACGGGCCTGAGCGTGAACGGAGTCGCCCCGTGAGCGTCACCGCCCCCCAGGGATTCGAAGCCGCCGGTGTCGCCGCGGGCCTGAAGTCGACCGGAAAGCCCGACGTCGCCGTCGTCGTCAACCGTGGCCCCCTCAAGGTCGGTGCCGCGGTGTTCACCTCGAACCGCGCCAAGGCGAACCCGATCCTGTGGTCGCAGCAGGCGATCGCCGACGGTGTCGTCGAAGCCGTCGTCCTCAACTCCGGCGGAGCGAACTGCTTCACGGGCAGCTTCGGCTTCCAGACGACGCACCAGACCGCCGAGAAGGCGGGCGAGCTGCTGAATGTCGGCGCCGGCGACGTGCTCGTGTGCTCGACCGGTCTCATCGGAACGGGCGACGAGGTGTTCCGCGCCAAGGTGCTCGAGGGCACCACGGTGGCGATCGGCTCGCTCAGCCCCGAGGGCGGCGAGGACGCCTCGCTCGCGATCATGACCACCGACTCCCGGCCCAAGCGTGCCGTCGTCTCGCGCGGCGGCTGGACCATCGGGGCTATGGCGAAGGGCGCGGGGATGCTCGCGCCCGGCCTCGCGACGATGCTCGTCGTGATCACCACCGACGCCGTCCTCGACGCGGCGGAGGCGGATGCCGCGTTGCGCTCGGCCACCCGAACGAGTTTCGACCGGCTCGATTCCGACGGGTGCATGTCGACCAACGACCAGGTGACCCTCATGGTCAGCGGCGCGTCGGGCGTGACGCCGGATGCCGCCGACTTCGCCGCCGCGCTCGCCGAGGTCTGCCACGACCTCGCCGAGCAGCTGCAGGGCGACGCCGAGGGGGCGAGTCACGACATCACGATCGAGGTCGTCGGTGCCGCATCCGAAGAGGATGCTGTCGTCGTCGGACGCTCCGTCGCCCGCAACAACCTCTTCAAGGCCGCGATCTTCGGCAACGACCCGAACTGGGGCCGGGTCCTGGCCGCGATCGGCACGACGGATGCGGCCTTCGACCCCTACGACGTCGACGTCTCGTTCAACGGCGTGCGCGTGTGCACGGCCGGCGGCCCCGACCGCCCGCGTGAGGAGGTCGATCTGACGCCCCGCGCGACGCACATTCTCATCGACCTGAAGTCGGGCGACGCGACGGCGACGATCCTCACGAACGATCTCACGCACGACTACGTCCACGAGAACAGCGCTTACTCCTCATGAACGACATCGACCTCCAGTACACGACCCCCGAAGAGGCGGCGGCCAAAGCGGGCGTCCTCATCGAGTCGCTGCCGTGGCTGCAGCGCTTCCGCGATCAGATCATCGTCATCAAGTACGGCGGCAACGCGATGGTTTCCGAGGAGTTGCAGGAGTCGTTCGCGCAAGACATCGCCTACCTGCGCTTCGTCGGCGTGAAGCCCGTCGTCGTGCACGGCGGTGGCCCGCAGATCTCGAAGATGCTCAACCGGCTCTCGATCGAGAGCGAGTTCAAGGGCGGCTACCGGGTCACCAGCACCGAGGCGATCGACGTCGTCCGGATGGTGCTGACCGGGCAGATCAACCCGCAGCTCGTCGCCCGCATCAACGCGTACGGTCCGTTCGCCACGGGCCTGTCGGGCGAGGATGCCGGTCTGTTCGGCGGTCGCCGGCGCGGCGTCGTGATCGACGGCACCGAGCACGACCTCGGGCACGTCGGCGATGTCGTCGAGGTCGACCCGCAGCCGGTGCACGACCAGCTCGACGCCGGCCGCATCCCGGTCATCTCCTCGATCGCGCCCGACCTCGACAACCCCGGGCACTCGCTCAACGTCAACGCGGATGCCGCGGCCGCGGCGCTCGCGACGGCGCTCGGCGCGACGAAGCTCGTCGTCCTCACCGACGTGCCGGGCCTCTACGCCGACTGGCCCAACCGCGACTCGCTCGTCTCGCACCTGACGGCGACCGACCTGCGCGCGATGCTGCCGAAGCTCGAGTCGGGGATGATCCCGAAGATGCAGGCATGCCTCGACGCGGTCGACGGGGGAGTGGACACGGCGGCCATCATCGACGGACGCCAGCCCCACTCGGTGCTGGTCGAAGTCTTCACAGCACAGGGAATCGGTACGGAAGTGGTGGCGGGATGACGAACCCGACGATCCAGCAGACAACGCCCACATGGGCGGACGATGTCGATCGCGACCTCGTCCGCAGCGCCGGTGCGCGCCTCGCGCTGCTCGAGCGCGGCGAAGGAGCGTACGTGTGGGATGTCGACGGCAAGCGCTACCTCGACTTCCTCGCGGGCATCGCCGTCAACTCGCTCGGACACGCTCACCCGGTGTTCGTCGAGGCGGTCTCGCGGCAGGCGGCGACGCTCTCGCACGTCTCGAACTACTTCGCGACACCGCCGCAGCTCGCCCTCGCCGCGCAGCTGAAGCGTCTCGCGGGCACCGGCGACGCCGGACGCGTCTACTTCGGCAACTCCGGCGCCGAGGCGAACGAGGCGGCGTTCAAGCTCGCGCGACTGCACGGCGGCGCCGAGCGCCCCCGCATCCTCGCGCTGAAGGACGCGTTCCACGGCCGCACGATGGGCACCCTCGCCCTGACCGGCAAGCCGCAGATGCAGCAACCGTTCGAGCCGATGGTCCCCGGTGTCGAGAGCATCGACTCGACGGTCGAGGCCCTCGAAGCCGCGATGGACGATCGTGTCGCGGCGCTGTTCGTCGAGCCCATCAAGGGCGAGGCCGGGGTCATCCCGCTGCCCGAGGGCTACCTCGCGGCGGCGCGTGAGATCACGAAGCGTCACGGTGCGCTGCTGATCATCGACGAGATCCAGACCGGCGCCGGACGCACCGGCGCATGGTTCGCATTCCAGCACGCCGGCATCGAGCCCGACGCGATCACGGTCGCCAAGGGCATCGGCGGCGGGTTCCCGATCGGCGCTCTCATCACCTTCGCGAGTGCGAGCGACCTGTTCTACCCGGGCACGCACGGCTCGACCTTCGGTGGCAACCCGCTGGGCACCGCCGTCGCCTCGGCCGTCCTCGGCGAGATCGAGAACGGCGGGCTCGTCGACGCCGCAGCGACCCACGGCGCACGCCTGCGCCAGGTGCTCGAGACGATCGAATCGTCGCTCATCGAGGGCGTGCGCGGCCAGGGCCTGCTGCTGGGCGTCGGGCTGCGGCATCCGGTCGCCGGCGCCGTCGTCGCGGCGGCGCAGGAGCACGGCCTGATCGTCAATGCGGCGAACGACCGCACCGTGCGGATCGCTCCGCCGCTCACCATCGGCGACGTCGAGATCGACGAGTTCGCCGAGCTGTTCACCGCCGCGCTGCGCACCGTCGAGTCGGCCCTGCTTCTCGAGACCACGACCACGGAGGAATCCGCATGACCCGCCACCTGCTCCGCGACGACGACCTGAGCCCGGCCGAGCAGGCCGAGGTCCTCGACCTCGCGCTGTCGCTGAAGAAGGACCGCTGGAAGCTCAAGCCCCTCGAGGGCCCGCAGACCGTTGCGGTCATCTTCGACAAGTCGTCGACCCGCACGCGCGTCTCGTTCGCCGTCGGCATCGCCGACCTCGGTGGCTCGCCGCTGATCATCTCCACGGCCAACAGCCAGCTCGGCGGCAAGGAGACCCCCTCCGACACCGCACGCGTGCTCGAGCGGCAGGTCGCCGCGATCGTCTGGCGCACGTACGCGCAGTCGGGTCTCGAGGAGATGGCTCGCGGCACCCGCGTGCCGGTCGTCAACGCGCTGAGCGACGACTTCCACCCCTGCCAGCTGCTCGCCGACCTGCTGACCATCCGTGAGCACAAGGGCGACCTCGCCGGGCTCACCCTGTCGTTCTTCGGCGACGGGCAGTCGAACATGGGCCACTCGTACGTGCTCGCCGGCGTGACCGCGGGCATGCACGTCCGTGTCGCCTCGCCCGAGGGCTACGGTCCCCGTGAAGACGTCGTGGCCGACGCGCAGCGCATCGCGGCCCAGACGGGCGGATCGGTCACGATCCTCGTCGACCCGCTCGAAGCGGCATCCGGCGCCGACGTCATCGTGACCGACACCTGGGTGTCGATGGGCAAGGAAGAGGAGAAGATCGCACGCATCCGCGATCTGGGTGCGTACAAGGTGACGCAGCAGACGATGGATGCTGCCGCCGACGGCGCGATCTTCATGCATTGCCTGCCCGCCGACCGGGGCTACGAGGTCGACGCCGACGTCATCGACGGTTCGCACAGCGTCGTCTGGGACGAGGCCGAAAACCGCCTGCACGCGCAGAAGGCGCTGCTGGTCTGGCTGCTGCGTCAGCAGTGACCACGGCACGGTGAGGAGCGGCCGGTGCCGGGGATGAGCGAGATGCTGCGGCGCCGCTCGCTGTTCGCGCCCTCGCGCATCGACGGTATCGACCTCGCTCGCGGGCTCGCCGTGATCGGCATGCTCGCGGCGCACCTGCTCGCCATCCCCGACTTCGACTGGACGATCCCCTCCTCGTACGAGGGGATAGTCCACGGGCGGTCGTCCATCCTGTTCGCGACGCTCGCGGGTGTCTCGATCGGGCTCGTCAGTGGCGGCCCGGTTCCGCTGCGCGGCCCTCGACTCGAGACGACTCGTCTGCGCCTGCTCGTGCGCGCCGGGGCGATCTGGGTGATCGGCGTGCTGCTGCTGTTCCTCGCGGTGCCGGTGTACGTCATCCTTCCCGCCTACGCGCTGCTGTTCGTGATCGCCGCCGCCGTCCTGCCGCTGCGGGCGCGCACGTTGCTGATCGCCGCCGCGGTCGTCGGGCTCGTCGCGCCGTTCCCGCAAGCGGCGATCGACGGCCTGTCGTTCTGGTCGACACCCGAGGGCGTCGACGTCTCGAACGCCGTCGGGTGGCACTACCCGTTCCTGACCTGGATGGCGTTCGTCCTCGCGGGCATGGGGGCGGCGCGCCTCGACCTGCGCTCGCGCGCGACGCCGTGGCTCCTCGCGCTCGCCGGGCTCGCCCTGACGGCGGTCGGCGCCGCCCTCGACATCGTGTGGGGACGCTCCGAGGTCTTCGGTGAGACACCGTGGACCGGGGAAGCCCACTCATCCGGGCTGTTCGAGGTCATCGGATCCGGCGGCTTCGCCCTCCTCGTCATCGGTGTGTGCGTCCTCGTGTGCCGCACGCCTCTCACATGGATCGCGTTGCCACTGCGGGCGGTCGGCTCGATGCCGCTCACCGCCTACTCGGCGCAGATCGTCGTGTGGGCGCTCACCCGGCCTGCCGCCGAGCCCGGCGTGTTCGAACTCGATGCATACCGGGCCCTTGAGCCGTTCTGGCCGATGACCCTCGGCATCATCCTCGGGTGCACCGTCTGGGCGTTCCTCGTGGGACGCGGTCCGCTCGAGGCCGGGATCGACGCGCTCGCCCGGGTAACGGTCCGCGGTCGCGCGGACGCGCCGAGCGCGGCGATGCCGCCCCGATAGGCTGGAGCGATGAGCGCAGACACGTCAGGCGGCACGAACTCCGGGGCTCTCTGGGGAGCCCGCTTCGCCTCGGGCCCCGCGCCCGAGCTGGCCCGCCTGAGCCGATCGACGCATTTCGACTGGGCGCTCGCGGAGTACGACATCGCCGGATCGCACGCTCACGCGAAGGCGCTCGCCGCGGCCGGGTATCTCACGCCCGACGAGGAGAGCCGCATGCACGCGGGGCTCGACTCGGTGCTCGCCGCCGTGCGCGACGGCTCGCTGCAGCCTGCCCCCGGCGACGAAGACGTGCACGGCGCTCTCGAAGCCGCCCTCATCGCGACCGTCGGGCCGGAGCTGGGCGGCAAGCTGCGCGCCGGACGCAGCCGCAACGACCAGATCGCCACGCTCGTGCGCCTGTACCTGCTCGATCACGCCGAGGTCGTCGCCCGCGACATCCTGCGGGTGATCGACGCCATCGTCGGCCAGGCCGAGACCCACTCCCGCGCGATCATGCCCGGCCGCACCCACCTGCAGCACGCGCAGCCGGTGCTGCTCGCCCACCACCTGCAGGCCCACGCCTGGCCGCTGCTGCGCGACCTCGAGCGCCTGCGCGACTGGTCGGCGCGCGCCCGGGTCTCGCCCTACGGCGGGGGAGCGCTCGCCGGCGCGACCCTCGGGCTCGACCCGCAGCTCGTGGCCACGGAGCTCGGGCTCGACCGGCCAGCCGACAACTCGATCGACGGCACGTCATCGCGGGACGTCGTGGCCGAGTTCGCCTTCATCGCAGCCATGATCGGTGTCGATATCTCGCGGTTCGCCGAAGACATCATCATCTGGAACACCCGCGAGTTCGGCTTCGTCACGCTCGACGACGGCTACTCGACGGGGTCGAGCATCATGCCGCAGAAGAAGAACCCCGACATCGCCGAGCTCGCCCGGGGCAAGGCCGGCCGCGTGATCGGCAACCTCTCGGGTCTGCTCGCGACCCTCAAGGCGCTGCCGCTCGCGTACAACCGCGACCTGCAGGAGGACAAGGAGCCGGTCTTCGACTCGATCGAGACGCTCGAGGTCGTCCTGCCCGCATTCGCCGGCATGGTCGCGACGCTTCGCTTCGACGTCGACCGGATGGCCGAGCTCGCGCCGCAGGGGTTCTCGCTCGCGACCGATGTCGCCGAGTGGCTCGTCAAGCGCGGTGTGCCGTTCCGCGAGGCGCACGAGATCTCGGGCTCGCTCGTGCGGCTCTGCGAGGAGCGGGGCATCGAACTCCACGAGGCGACCGACGACGACCTCGCCTCGATGTCACAGCACCTGGCTCCGGAGGTTCGAGAGGTTCTCTCGCCCGAGGGATCTGTCGCGAGCCGTGACGGTATCGGCGGAACCGCTCCGGTGCGGGTCGACGAGCAGCGTGCTGCATTGATCGCTCGCGCTCAGCAGGCCGTGCGGGTGTGGCAGCTCTGATATCAGCCTCAGACTGATATCTCTCGAACATGAGCGAATGACTTATATCTCTGAAATATAAGTGATAACCTGATCGATATGTCGATCGCCGTGATCGCCGACATCGTCGGTTCCCGCCTGCTCGTGGATCGCAGCAGCACCCAGACGCGGATCGAAGCCGCGATGGCCGAGATCGATCGCGCGCTCCCCGTCGCCGCTTCGCCGATGCGTGCCACGTTCGCCGACGAGTTCCAGGCGGTCTTCGACGAGCTCGATGACGCGCTGGCCTGGCTTCTGCTTCTCCAGCTGGTCCTGCCCGATGAGGCGTCGCTGCGCTTCGGGCTGGGCATCGGCGACGTGGGGTCGGTCGCATCCGAGAGTGCGGACATCTCCGACGGGCCGGGCTGGTGGCGCGCGCGAGAGGCGATCGAACAGGTGCACGCGATGCAGGACCGCGCGGTTCCGCGCGCCCGCACCCGCATTGTCGGAGGGGAGGACGAGGATGTCGCCATGGCCGATCGCATCCGCTTCGCCAACGCCTACGCGCTCGCCCGCGACGAGATCGTCGGGGGCATGTCGGAGCGCGCCCGGCGCCTGACCTACGGCCGCTGCCTCGGACGCACCCAGGGCGCCCTCGCGAAGGAGGAGGGCATCACGCAGTCGGCGGTGTCGCAACTGCTCGCCTCGTCGGGAGCCCCCGCGGTCGTCGCCGGCTACGCGGCGCTGACGGAGCGCTCGTCGTGATCGGCGCGGGGCTCATCCTCCTCGGTGTCGGCGCGCTCGACCTCGCCCGCAAGCGGCTGTCGGGCGCGAAGCTCGGGATCGTGCTCGTGGTTCTCGGCGCCGCGCTGCTGCCCCTCGCCGCCTGGGCGGGCGCCGCGGCCTGGTGGTTCGCGGCCGTCGCGGTCGCAGCCGGATGGGCGGCGGTCACCTCGACGCGCGAGCCCACCCGGTGGGGACTGTGGCCCGCGGCGCTCCTGGCGGTCGTCGTGGCCGTGGCGGTCGCCCTCATCGGGGTGCGCGATGGCCAGGGGCCGCTCGAGAGGATCTGGCCGATCGACTCGCCGCTGGGCGTCGTGAGCCTCGACCTCGCCATCGCGCTGGCGGGCGCGTTGGTGTTCCTCGTCGAGTCGGGAAACGTCATAGTGCGGGCGTCGCTGCGGGGCGGTGTCGTGGCCGCCGAAGCGGCGAACGAGCTGAAGGGCGGGCGCATCATCGGCCCCCTCGAGCGCGTGCTCGTCTTCGCGCTCACCCTCACCGGGGCGTTCACGCTGCTGGCCGCCGTGCTCGCGGCGAAGGGCATCGTCCGCTTCCCCGAGATCTCGCGCGACCACGACGGGGGAGACCGCGCCGAGTACTTCCTCGTCGGAAGCCTCGTCAGCTGGGTCGTCGCCCTCGGCGCGGCCTTCCTCATCTGGTGGGGCACCGCCGCCTGAGCGCCGTCGAGGCGGGTCGCGCCGTGCGCCGCTGATAACCTGAAGCGCGTGTCTGATGAAGCCCTGACGACCGCCCCCATGGCGCTCGATCCCGCGTTCGAGAACGTGTGGGACGAGCTGGTGTGGCGCGGTCTCGTGCATGTGTCCACCGACCAGGAAGCGCTGCGAGAGGCGCTCGGCGGAGACCCGATCACGTATTACTGCGGCTTCGACCCGACGGCGGCATCCCTGCACCTCGGTCACCTCGTGCAGCTGCTCACGCTCCGCCGTCTGCAGCTGGCCGGTCACAAGCCCCTCGGTCTCGTCGGCGGCTCGACGGGCCTCATCGGCGACCCGCGTCCGACTGCCGAGCGCACGCTCAACTCGCGCGAGACCGTCGCCGAGTGGGTCGACCGTCTGCGCGGTCAGATCGAGAAGTACCTCAGCTTCGAGGGCGAGAACGCCGCCCGCATGGTCAACAACCTCGACTGGACGGCGCCGCTGTCGGCCATCGACTTCCTGCGCGAGATCGGCAAGCACTACCGCGTCGGCACGATGCTGAAGAAGGATGCCGTCGCCGCCCGTCTGAACTCGGATGCCGGCATCAGCTACACCGAGTTCAGCTACCAGATCCTGCAGGGTCTCGACTTCCTCGAGCTCTACCGCCAGTACGGCTGCACGCTGCAGACGGGTGGATCGGACCAGTGGGGAAACCTCACCAGCGGCACCGACCTCATCCACCGCGTCGAGGGCACCTCGGTGCACGCGTTCGGCACGCCGCTGATCACCAACAGCGACGGCACGAAGTTCGGCAAGAGCGAGGGCAACGCCATCTGGATCGACGCCCAGCTCACGAGCCCGTACGCGTTCTACCAGTTCTGGCTCTCGACCGCGGATGCCGATGTCGTCGAGCGCCTGAAGGTGTTCACGTTCCTCAGCAGCGCTGAGATCGCCGAGTACGAGCGCCTCGTCGCCGACGAGCCGTTCCGCCGTGCCGCTCAGAAGCGTCTGGCGTTCGAGGTCACCGCGACGGTGCACGGAGTGGATGCGACGGCGAAGGTCATCGCGGCATCCGATGCGCTGTTCGGCCAGGGCGACCTGACCGCTCTCGACGCTGCCACGCTGCGCTCGGCTCTGCAGGAGCTTCCGCACGCCACGGCGTCGGCCGGTGCCTCGGTCGTGCAGCTGCTCGTCGACACCGGGCTCGTGGGCAGCCTGTCGGAGGCCCGTCGGGCCATCGCGCAGGGCGGCGTCTCGATCAACGGTGCGAAGGTCGACGACGAGTCGGCCGTCGTCGTCGGCGACCTGCCGGGCGGTGTGGCCGTGTTGCGGCGAGGCAAGAAGACGCTCGCGGGCGTCTTCGTCGAGGACTGACCCGACCGGATGCCGTTCACCCCGAGCCACGCCGTCGTCGCGCTGGCGGTCGTTCGCACACCGCTCGTGCCGGCGGCGGTGGCTGTCGGGGCGATGGCTCCGGATCTGCCGTTGTTCGCGCGCGGGATCGGCATCAGCTATGCGCAGACGCACGCGTACCCGTGGCTGACGGTCGTGATCGCGGGCGTGCTGCTGCTCGCGTGGTGGCTGCTGCTGCGCCCGGCGGTGCGTGAACTCGCGCCGGACTGGCTGTCGAGACGGCTGCCGCCGGCGTGGGATTCCAGGGGTGGCGACGCGCTGCGAACGGTCGTGCCGGGGTCGGGGCGCGGCCGGTCGGTCGCGGTCACGGTTCTGCTGGTCGTGGTGTCGCTCGCTCTCGGCGTGCTGAGCCACATCGCCTGGGACGCCTTCACCCACGAGGGGCGCTGGGGCGTCGAGCTCTTACCCGCGCTGGCCGAACGCTGGGGACCGTTCCACGGCTACCGGTGGTTCCAGTACGCATCGAGCGCGCTCGGCCTGCTCGGGCTCGCGGTGGCGGGGGCGTTCTGGTTGCGGAAACGGTCGTCGGCTCCGGTGCGGCGGGTGCTGCCCGGCGCCGTGCGGGTGGTCTGGTGGGTGTCGCTGCCGGTCGCGCTTGTCGCGGCGTGGCTGATCGGTCTTGCCGCGTACGGACCGCTCACGACGGAGTGGACTGCGCAGCACCTCGCGTACCGCGTGCTGCCGCCCGCGTGCGCCATCTGGGGAGTGGTGACGCTCGTGCTGTGCGTCGTCGTGCAGGTGCCGCGCCGCCGCGCCGCGCGGTGAGTGACGCGGGGTAGTTGTCGAGGCGATCAGTGATCGCGTGCCCGAGGCGTGGATCAGTCGACTCCGCGCAGTCGGTCGATCTCGCGGCGTTCGCGTTTCGTCGGTCGGCCGGCGCCGCGGTCGCGGACGGCGAGCATCGCCATCGGCTCGCGCGGGGGAGTGCGGTCTTCCAACGCGGTGGCGGCAACGGGCGCACCGACGCGCTTGGTGAGAGTCTGTCGGACGACGAGGATGCGGTCGAAACCCGCGATCCGCACTCGTAGCTCGTCGCCGGGCTTCACCGACTGCGACGCTTTGACCTTCTCCCCGTTGACCCGGACGTGACCGGCGCGGCAGGCCGTGGTCGCCGCTGAGCGGGTCTTGTAGATGCGGACCGCCCACAGCCACGAGTCCACGCGGACGGGGGCATCGGATGCGGTCATGCGTTCCATTCTCGCCGAAGCGTCACGGGTGCTCTCCGGTGCCCGTCTCGTGGGTGTCGGCGAGGTCGAGCGAGACGACGGCGACGTGCGGCTTGGGGCGCGCGACCTCGCGGAAGCCCGCGCTGAGGAACGTGGACAGAGCGCCGTGGTACAGCTCGTTGGACGTCACCTTTCGCCCCGCATCCGGGTCAACGGGGTACGCCTCGACCACGCGTGCGCCGTTCTCGCGGGCGAAGGCGATCGCGGCATGGAGAAGCGCCGCGTTGAGGCCCGAGCCGCGATGCTCCTTGCGCACCGCGAAGCAGCTGACGGCCCAGACATCCGCGTCGTCCCAGGGCTCTTCGGTCGCGCCGGCGTAGGCGCGTGTCTTGCTCAACCGGATCTGACGGGTACGCGGGCCGACACGCACCCAGCCGGCGGCATCACCGTCGACGTAGGCGATGAGTCCGGGGGAGGGCGCGGCATCCACTTCGCTTCGGAAGGCTGAGGCACGGCCGTCGATATCGGTGCGCTGGAAGTCGGCGTTCGTCATCGTCCACCACTGGCACTGACACTCGTGCCCATCGCCGCCGCCGCTCATCGCGTGCTGGGCATCGCTGAAGCTGCCGGGCGTCACCGGCACGATCGTCGTCTCGCTCATGGCCAGACGGTACTGCCCGCCCCCGACACCGGGCAACGATCGGTCGTCGCAGAAGCCCCGCAACGCGCCCGGGTGCGCCGGTTCGCGAGCGGGCTCAGGACCGGTTAGGATAGGGGAGTTGTCCGCGTGCGGACAGCGGACCGGGATGTGGCGCAGCTTGGTAGCGCACTTGACTGGGGGTCAAGGGGTCGCAGGTTCAAATCCTGTCATCCCGACAAAAAAGGCCCGGATTCCTGCTGGATCGCAGAAATCCGGGCCTTTCGTCGTTTCGTGCTGGTCCCGAACCGTCGTGTTCATGCACGACCAGCTGATGCCAGGAACCCGAAGGGCTGCGCGTTCGGCAAGCGCGTCGATGAGAACGGCCGAGGTGCACTGTTCGACCAGCCGACGGCCGACGGCGCCGAGATCGAAATGAAGTATCTCTGGATCCTGCTCTACAACGAGCGCGACGGCATGGTCTATCTGGAGCTGTCCCGCGCGAAGTCGACGGCCGGCAAGGGGATCGACAGCTGGCTTGACCGCATCATCTCCCGCCGCTTGACCTCGCGCTCGGCGCTTTCTCGTTCAATGAAGACGAGGTCTGCTAAACCGACCTCGGGCGTGCGCGAAAAACATACATGCTTGTATGTATGTTTTGGTTCTGCCAGGGTGAACCTCACCGGCAGGGTGCCGGCCCAACCTCACTCACAAGGAAGTGGTTCACATGAAGACGAAGTTCAAGAAGGGTTTCGGGGCGGTCGTCCTCGCGGCGTCTCTGGCCGTCGGCGGTGCGCTGAGCGCCGCCCCGGCTTACGCAGGACAGAGCGGCACGTGGTTCGCCGGTCCCTTCAACGCCAGCGCGGAGCACGATGTGTGGGGCGGCACACAGGGGCTGTCCTTCGCCAAACACGGCTGCAAGACGGCCACCTCGGGCTGGACGACCAGCGGCGGATACGCGTGGGCAGCCTGTGGCGTGGACACGGGTAGCTACGCCTACAACTCGTTCAGGTGATCGCCTGAGTGGGCTGAGCTGAACGGAGGCCGGGGGTCGCATCCCCGGCCTCCTCTGTTGCCGGCGGGAGGCGAAGGGTGCCGACGAGGCCGCCTTCCTGGCGCGGTTCCAGTTCGAAGGTACCGCCATGCTGACGTGCGATGCTCGCAACGATCGACAGCCCGAGTCCGTGCCCGGTGACGTCGCCAGCGCGTGTCTGGGCGCCGCGGCTGAACGGCTCGAGCAACTGTGCGACCTCTTCGTCCGTGTAAGCGCATCCATCATTCGCGAAGCGGGCGGTCACGGCCGTGGGCGACGCGGTGACTTCGAAGGTCGCATGCCCGTCGGCTGGGGCGTACTGAGCGGCGTTTCGCATCAGATTGTGCACGGCCTGGGTGAGCAGTGTCTGATCCCCGTCGACGATGGCGACCTGGTCAGCTCTCACCTCGAAGCTGACGCCACGGGCCGCGAAAGCCGGGGCGAGGTCGTCGGCGAGGATGCGGACCACCCCTGCGACGTCCACCGGGTAGCGCCTGTCTTCGGGCAGGCGCCGGGTCTGAGCGAGCAGAAGGAGGGCGTCGATCGTCTCGTCCATGCGGGTTACGTTCCGGAGGGACCGGTCGACATCCTCGTCATGGGCAATGCGGCCGCCGATCGACTCCAGGGACGTCCGTACGACGGCGAGTGGGGTGCGCAACTCGTGGGAGGCGTTCGCGGCGAACCGCTCCTGCTGGGCGAAGGCGTCACTGAGCTGGCTGAGGGTGTCGTCGATCGTGTCGGCGAGGTCCTTGATCTCGTCATCAGGCCCGCGGAGGGCGAGACGCTCGTCCAAAGTGCTGGCGGTGATGCGCCGGGTGTGCTGGGTGATGTCGGAGACGCGGCGCAGGGAGGCCCGCGCTGCGCGATAGGTGAGGAAGGTGCCGAGGGCGGTGATCAGGGCGAGTGCGGAGCCGGTGACGGTCATGGTCATCGTCTTCGCCTGGTTGGTGAGTCGGAACACGGCTTCCACGACCTCCGGGGCGGAGGAGGCTCCGTTTTCGGGGACGACGGTGATGCTCGAGGAGGCGACAGAGGTCAGGGACGCCCAGACCGCGACGAAGACCAGAACCGAGATCGCGGTGAAGATCGCTGCGGACCGCACGGCGATGCGCGCGGCGAGAGAGCTCCTGCGGGACATCAGCTTGTCTCCAGCCGATACCCGAAACCGGGGTCATGGACGATGAGGTCGGGAGCGAGCTTGCGGCGCAGCGAGTGCATCGTCACTTTCACGACGCTGCGGGAGATGTCGTCGGGGGCGTCCCAGGCGACGTCGAGTAGGCGTTCGACGGTCAGGTGCCGTCCCTCGGCGCGGGCGAGTGCCTCGATGACGGCGAATTCCTTGGGGGAGACACGGATGCTCCGGCCGTCGAAGATGACGTTACCGCGGGCTCGATCGACGGTGAGCGCGCCGACGGTGATCTCATCCGAGATGGGCGCGGTTCCGCGCCTGCGGAGCGCCCGCAGGCGTGCGGCGAGCTCCTCGTACGCGAATGGCTTGGTGAGGTAGTCGTCTGCGCCGAGGTCGAGCCCGGTGACGCGATCGCGCACGGTGGTCAGCGCGGTGAGCATGATGATGGAGATGTCCTGACCGGAGGTGCGGATCTCGCGGCAGACGCTGTCTCCGCTCATGCGCGGGAGGTCGCGGTCGAGGATGACGGCGTCGAATTCGTAGTCGATGAGGCGGTCCAGTGCCTGGACGCCGTCGTACGCGGGGGTGATCGTATATCCGTCGCGGGCGAGAGACATGGTGATCGCTGCGGACAGGTCGACGTTGTCTTCGACCAGCAGTATTCGCATCGCGTGCTCCCTTCCTCAGGTACATACGCAGTCTTCCCGGAGGCGGTTAGGGCCAGGTTAGGAGAGCGCTAACCGTACCGAGACCCGCCGTGGATAGACCGGTAACACCACGGCAATTCAGAGGAATCGGAGCGTTCTCATGCGAACAACCACAGCATCAACGCGGGTCGTCACCGGCATGGTGGCACTCGTCCTCGCAGGCTCGGCGCTGGTCGCCTGTACCTCCGGAGTGGACGGCGAAGGTCAGGCTGCTCCGGAAGGCGAGCGTCTGGCGGGTAGCTTCGAGGAGCTCTTGGAGCAGTACCTCGAAGGCGAGGAGAACCCGTACGTCATCGACGTACTCACGAGCGCCATCGACACCGGCGGCATCACGCAGGCTCAGTATGACGAGGCGCATCGCATGTACACCGAGTGCATGGTCAACGCCGGCTACGAGGAGGAGCACAAGCGCCTCGCCTCCGGCATCATCCAGATCACGCCCCCGGAGATGTCCGCTGAGGAAGCGCAGAAGTACATCGACACCGCCGGGGAGTGTGCCGACGAGCTCGCGCCGATCGAGGCCCTGTACCGAGCGCAGCAGGGCAACCCCGACCTGCTCAGCAACGGCGAGGAGATCGTCGTGGCCTGCTTCAAGCGCAACCAGGTCGTCGAGGCCACGTACACGACCACCGACCTCGCCGAGGACCTCGAGAACCGCTTCGAGGAAGCGGAGTACGACCCGAACGACGCCACCGTGCAGGAGTGCTTCTCAGCAGGCGGCTACGCCGTCGCATTCGAGGAGGAGGAGCAGTGACGTCCCGCCGGACGGCCTCACTGATCGCTGTGACCACACTGGTGGTTATCGGCGCGGCAGGTTCCCTCGGGTACGCGCTCCGACCAGTCCCGGAACCCGAGCTGCTGCGTGCAGGCAGTGAAGAGACATCGGCGCCGGTGGTCGCGCAGACCTTCGACGACAGTCGGCGCGTGCAGGTCAAGCTCGTCAGCGGCGCCGACCAGACCCTCGCCATCCAGACGTCGGGCACTCTGACAGCGTCCTGGTGCCGCGACGGGGGGGAGGTTACCTCGGGCACCGTCGTCGCGCACGTCGACGAGCGCCCCCTCATCGCACTGCACACTACGGTCCCGCTCTACCGCGACCTGTCCGTCGGGGACGACGGCGCCGACGTGGCCGCGCTGCAGACCGAGCTCATCCGCCTGGGCCACCTCGACGCGGAAACCGTGGATGGGGAGTTCGGCAGCCGCACCGGACGGGCTCTGCAACACCTGAGGGTAAGAGCCGGAGTCGAGGAGGGCGAGCGGTTCGCTGAGCGCGCGGAGTTCATCTGGCTGCCGTCGCCGCAGCTGACCGGCATCGCATGCGCCGTGAAAGTCGGCGACGCCGTCTCGCAAGGGAGTGCCATCGCAACATCCCGCGGGGCCCTCGAACGCGTGACGGTGCAGTCTGTCCCCGACAACCTCACGCCCGGCGACCGGACGATCAAGATCGGGTCGGTGCGGGGCCCTCTCGATGCGCAGGGAACCGCCTCCGACCCGGCCTTCCTCGCCCAGCTCGCCGGCGATGAGCGGCTGATCTCCGGCCTCGCCGAAGATCCCGGGGCGACTGTCACCGCGACCATCGCGCTCGCGTCGCCGATCGACGCCTATTCCATTCCCGCCGGCGCGCTGATCTACGACGGTGACAGCAGCTGCGTCAAGACAAGCGCCGGCACCGTGAGGACAGAACTTCTGGGCTCCTCCCTCGGCGCGGCCGTGGTCGCGTTCGAAGGCGAAGTGCCGGAGAGCGTCGCGATCGGGAGCGCGCTGGAAGGGGTGCACTGTGAATGACGGGCGTGCGGTGCGCGCCATCGGGCTCGGGCACGGCTTCCCCGGCACACCGCTGCTGTTCGAGAGCCTCGATTTCGAGGCGCGCCCGGGCGACGTGGTGGGACTGTGCGGTCCTTCCGGGAGCGGCAAGTCCACGCTCCTATCCATCTTCGCCGGGTGGGAGACGCCATCGATGGGTCGGGTAGAACGCGTGCGCATCACGCGCACCAGCTGGGTGTTCCAGAACCCGCACGGCGTCGCGCACCGGAAGGCGATCGACCATGTCGTCTTCCCGTTCCTCGCCGCGGGAAGCACGCGCGGCGAGGCCGTCGAGCTCGCTCGTCCGATACTCGCGTCGTTCAAGCTGACCGCCGTCGCCGACCGCTCCTTCCGAGAGCTCTCCGGAGGGGAGGCGCAGCGCCTGATGCTTGCCCGCGCCGTCGCGACCAGGCCCTCCCTGCTCCTTGTCGACGAGCCGACGGCGCAGCTGGACCTCCGAACCTCGGAGACCGTGAACCAGACCCTCGGTGCGGTCGCGCAGGAGGGCGCCATCGTCCTCATTGCCACGCACGACCCGGGCACACGGGATGCGTGCAACCGCGTCATCCAGCTCGAGGACTACGCCCCCACGAGGGGGGTGGCCGCATGAAGATGCGCAGCATCGCCTCCGAGGTCCTGCGGAACGTCGTCTCCGGGACCGCGCACGTGCCGCTTCTCGGTCTCCTGCTCGCGCTGACGGCGGGGCTCGCCGCGGGGGCGGACGTCGCGGCCGTCCACGGGCTGCAGAACCAGGCCCGTACGTTCATCACCGGCGGCGGGGCGACCCGCATGCTGGTCGCGGAGGACAGCGTCGACCGCGCCCGTTGCGAATCCCTCGACTGGTACCGGAGCGTGCAGGCCTCCGGTGCATTGCGTCAGGCCGAAGACCTGCCACTGGACGCGCTCGCCGGCGCCGGGTTCCCTGTGTACGAGGTGACAGCCGGGTTTGCAAGCCTGCTCGACATGAAGTCCGCCTCCGAGGGTGCTTGGGTCTCGGAGCCTCTCGCGGAGTCCCTCGGGGTCGCCACCGGTTCGACCCTCGCCACGGATGGCCGGGACCTCAAAGTCGCCGGCATCTTCGCCTACCCCGACGACGGACGTGACGCTCGCCTGGAGTACGCGATTGTCATGCCCGTCGAGGGTGCCGGGGTCTTCGACGAGTGCTGGATGCGCGCCTGGCCTCAGGGCCCCGACGACGATGGCCTCCTCCGCCAGGCGCTCGCGTCCGAGGCAAGCACCGGGACCGAGGTGTCGCTGACTCAGCTGAACCGCAGCATGGGTACGAGCTTCACAGGCACAGCGATGTTCGACGACCGCCTCACCCGATGGGCGCCCGCGGTCGCCGCGGCCGCGGGGCTGCTCATCGGGTTCGCCGCCGTACGCGCCCGTCGCCTGGAGCACGCTTCGGCACTGCACGCCGGCCAGTCACGCGGCGCGCTGACCTCGACAGCGATCCTCGAAGCCGTCGTGTGGTCTCTGGCCGGCGCCGTCTTCGCAGGAGCAGTCATCTACCTCAGTGCAGGAGCTCTCGCCCCGGAGGACGTCGCCTGGGTCCCGGCCGCCATGCTGCCGTCGCTGGTCGCGAGCTTCGGTACGGCGCTCGCGGGCGTTTTCCTCGGGACTCTCACTGTGCGCGAAGCGGACCTGTTCCGATTGTTCAAAGAGCGATGAACGCCGTCAGATCATCGCGCGGCTGTCGGCGAGAGCGACGCAGTGAAGGCCTCGTATCCCTCGTCGGTGGCGATCCCCCGGATCGCAAGCGAGCTGACCTCGCGAATACGCTCGTCGAGGTCGGCCCAGCGCGTGGCGATGGCGGAGATCTCCTGCACGCCGACGAAGGTGGCCACCACGAACCGGGAGGCGGCTTCGATCTCGACGTCGGAGCGGACTTCGCCTGCCCCCTGTGCGCGCAGAAGGAACTTCCCGATGGCGTCGTTCCACATGGTGAACGACGCGCCCAGGAACTCCGGGAACTCCTCAGGAGTGTGGGAAGTGAGGCGAAGCCCCGCCTGCACCGTGACATCCGCGCGCACCAGTTCCGCCAGCCCTGTCGACACCTCGTGCAGGCCGGCGAGACCGCCTCCCGCGGAGCTGAGGACCCGCTCGCTCAGGTCGACCATCATCGCGTGCTCACGTCGGATGATCTCGAGCGCGAGCTCGTGCTTGTTCTCGAAGTGGAAGTAGAAGGCACCCTGCGTGACTCCGAGTGGTTCGATCACATCCGCGATGCGGGCCTTATCGAACGGTATGGTCGCGAAGACCCGGCTCCCGGATTCGAGCAGTGCTTCACGGGTCTCCCCGCTCCGCTGTTGCTTGCCCATATGGGGGCTGACACCTCCGACCGGAATTGGGTTCCCCCACCATGACACTCGCCGCGAGTGGGGTCGCAGGGCCTGGTGAGAACTGCCTACATGGTACAGAGATGAATGTATGACCACTGCCAACGATGCATATGACAGGGGCATGAGCCGGGACGCGAAGGGCCGTTCATGCTACGTAGTCGGCTACCGGTGTGAACTTTGCCGCTGCGCGCCCGGTACGCCGGCGTGGGCGGCATCCGTCGACGGTCAGGGGCGGCAGGAACTCGAAGGTGATCTTCGCCGTGCATGGATATTCGAGCGCCGCCGATGATGACAGAACCGCTCGCGAGAACGTGGACGTGACCGTGCCGCCTCATGACGGTCTCGCCGAACTGAGCGGATAGCTGCTTGTATGTTCTGAGGGGGTTCGAGTCGTGGTGGGGGAAGCTATGGCGAATTCAGTCGCGGTCATCGGCGGGACGGGATTCGTCGGTCGTCATGTGGCGGAAGAGCTCGCGCATGCGGGATTCGACCCGCTCATCCTCAGTCGAGGCCGGAACGCCGAATTGCGATCCGATCACAGGAGTCGCGTCGTCGATATCGCCGACGGGGCGGAATCTCTCCGCAAGGCGATCTCCGGGTCGATCGCTGCGATCAATGCGGCGAGTCACGTCGGAGATGATGCACGGGAGCAGCGCCGCGTGAACGTCGACGGCGTGACGCATACCGCCGAGGCGACGACGTCGCTCGGCATCCCCCTCGTGCACGTCAGCACGGCGGGAATCTACGGTGCACTCGCATTCTCAGGCGGCAGGGAGGGGCAGTATCCGGTTCACCCGGAGTCCGAGCTCAGCGCGACGCGAGCGCGAGGCGACGCGGTCGCATCCGCTTCAGGCGCGTCCGTGCTGCGCCCCCTGTTCATCACCGGAGTGGGGGACGGGCACTTTCTTCTGCGGCTGCTCTCCGCCCACGCCGCGCTCGGAGCATGGATCGAAGACGGTGCCGCCCGGTTGTCGGTGGCATCTGCCGGCCTCGTCGCCCGGGCAGCCGTCGCTGCCGTGCGGCATCGCCTGGAAGGTGGAGCGGGTGCGGTGGTGCATGTCGTGCCGGATCGGCCCGTCGCCGTGAGAGACCTCCTCTCGCCGATCCTCGCCGAGTGGGGGAGACTTCCCTCCCGGTCGCTGAGCGCCGCCGATGCCGGTGCGGCACTCGAGGCGCGCGGTATCCCAGCGCGCAAGGTCGTGCAGTTCGCCCACGACTACTTTCTCTCGTCCGAGCGCCTCCGCGATCTCGTGCCCGATGCGGGAAGCCGCGATGTTCACCTCACCGATGCCGCGCTGTCGTGGTACGTCCAGCACGGGCGGTCGGCGCGCTGAACGTGTGAGCACCGGCCGCGGATCGGCCAGAGGATAATGGGCTCTCGTGCGCAAGGATGAAGCAAACCGCGAGGTCTCGACGGCTGTTCGGCGGACGCCGCAGCAGAGTCGGTCGCAGGAGACCCAGCGCGCGGTGGTCGAGGGGGCCGCGAACGTGTTCGACCGCGAGGGATACGGCAAAGCCAGTCTCTCGATGATCGTCGAGGAATCGGGGATCTCCCAGGGGTCGATGTACTTCCACTTCAAATCGAAGGAGCAGATCGCGCTCGCGGTCATCAACGAGCAGCACGCGCGCTCGCTCCCGTTGTTGACGGATGCCGTCGACACCTCGCCCGGCGTCTTCGAGAGGCTGGTCGCGGTGTCGCGCGCCATGGCGGACCAGCTGCGTCACGATGCCGTCGTGCGGGCCGGAATCCGGCTCGCGATGGAAGAAGGCGCCCTCGGCGCGCCGGCCGGCAACTTCTACCTCAACTGGGTCGAGATGACGAGTGCGATGCTCGCACCTGCGCTGGAACGAGGCGAGCTCACGAGCGGGCTGTCTCCCGAGACCCTCGCGAAGACGCTCATCGGCTTCTTCACCGGTGTGCAGCTCATGTCGCAGGCGATGAGTTCACGTGACGACCTGCTCGCCGGTCTCCGCGATATGTGGCTCTTTGCGGTAGACGCGATGGTGCCCCCCGCGGATCGCGATGCCGCCGTCGCCGCCGTCGAGGCAGCATTCCGGCCCGCCTAACGAGAGTAGGCGAGCGAGGCTGCAGCCTGGAGGCCTCCGGTGCCGCGCGCGACGACGTCGAACACGTTCCACCGCACGGACGCGCGGTCTATCCGTTGGGTTCGGGCGATGCTGACCTCCAGAAAGAGCGGTCCGTGCAGCTGTCGACGCTCGCCGACGTCGAACGACGCGCTCCGCATCCAGATGGAGTTGGCAGACGCCCGATCCAGTCCGTCGCTGCAGTAGATCAGCGCCTGCGCCTGCTGCGCGGAGAGGCGCAGGAGGTCGAGCACGGTGACGACTCTTCGGGCGGGGGGACAGTCGGACGCGATCTCGTGCTGGAACTCGACCGAGCGCCCCGCCTCGATGCGTGTCAACCGGGACTTCCACACGTGCTCCACGGCGCAGTCGGCGGCGAGCTCGACGGAGAGGGGGCTTCCGTCCGACGGTGTCGCCTGAATCAGCGCAGGCGGACGATCCAGGTGCGCGACGGTGCGCATTGCGCCCAGGGTGAGCCGTGCTTCGACGCCCGCCGTGGAACCCAGCGCGCCGAGCGTGCCCGAGACGGGAACGCTCTCGAGTTCGACATCCGCCGTCGTCCCCGCACGAAGACTGACGCTGCGTAAGCGCGGGGGCGTGGGCGAGGAGGAACCGTCGATCGGTGCCGGGTGCGAGCACAGTGCCGCAGTCAGGACGATCGCATCGATGGAGCTGAAATGCGGCGCGGGTGATCTTCCCGTTTTGACCGTCCAGGTCTCGGGATACTCGAGGGCGGCGCGGCCTTCGAGGGCGAGCTGCTGATCGCTGGAGCGCGTCGCAGAGCCGGCGAATGCTCGCGCGACGTGTCGGAATCGGCTCGCCAGGTAGCGCTCGGATGCGGGACCGAGCAGATCGTCCAGACTCGCGCCGACCGCTCCTGAGATGGCAGCTGATCGATGCGAGTAAGCCATGCGGTCAGCTTATTTATGGCACACAGGTAACGCTAGAGCGAGATGGATGCCCGTTCGTGCCATGATTAACTGGTGCGAACGACTTAGTAATGCCGGCGATGATGACCAAGGCAGGGGAGCGACGCGATGAAGGCACTCCGGAAGACGATCCTGGCGGTTGCGATGGTCGGCGGGCTGACGGTGGCAGCGTCCGGATGCGGCGTGATCGACGACACCATCGAAGGACTCACGGCGACCGGTCCGGCGACGCCCGCCCCGCCTGCCGGGGGCGATGGGTCCGAGGGCACCGGCACCGACATCGTGGTGACCGCGATCGTGACGAGCGACGCCGCGAAGTCCGGCGAGATCTTGGTGACCGTCGACGCGCCCCGCGACAGTCAGAGCTTCGCGGAGGACTCGGTCGAGCTGCCGTTCGAGCACGAATTCAGCGTGCCGACGGATGTGGCGTTCCCGTTCCGCGGAAGTCGGATCGAGGTCGACGCGGGACCGGGGGCCACGTGGATCGAATGTCGCATCATCGTCGACGGTGAAGAAGTCGCGACCCACCGTGCCGAGGGAGGCGCTTCGACCGCGGTGTGCGAACGCAGGCTCCAGCTCGGGCCGTCCTGATGGATGTCGGCACCCTCGGAACCCTCGTCGTCCTTGCGTTCGTCGACTCGACGAGCTTCGGCACGCTGCTGATTCCCGTGTGGCTCCTCACAGCTCCGGGACGGGTCCGCGCAGGTCGCGTCGTCGGATACCTCGCGACCGTCGCTGCGGCCTACTTCCTCGTGGGAGTTCTCCTGTATCTCGGTCTCTCCGCGATCGTCACGCGAACGCGAGCCGTATGGGATTCGCCTGGCTTCCTGATCGCGGTCCTCGTGCTCGGCATCGTGCTGATGGCGGTGAGCTGGCTGATGGACACGAAGAAGGCGCGTGCTCGCGCGGCGGAGCGCGCGGCGGCCGGTGGCGGAAGGATTCTGAACTGGCGGAACCGGATCATGGAGGACGGGCGCACGCGCGGGGCGACGCTCGGTCTGGTGAGTCTGGCACTCGTAGCGGTCGTGCTCGAACTCGCCACGATGGTTCCCTATCTCGCCGCGATCGGCATCGTGGCGGCCACAGGCGTCGGCCCGGGCCTGTCGGTGGTGACGATCGCGGGATACTGCGTCGTCATGATCCTGCCGGCCCTCGTCCTCCTGGTCGGGCGGATGGTTGCGCACGATGCGCTCGAAGGACCGCTCACGCGGCTCGATCGGTGGCTCACGCGCAACGCTCAGGCGACGACAGCCTGGATCATCGGCATTGTGGGGTTCCTGCTCGCGGTGAACGCGGTGGCGAATCTCGGCTGGGTCGATATCGGCGCCGGAGCGTCATGACTCCCAGGGCGGTGCCGCAGGATGGACGTCGAAAAATGTCGCAGCGGGTGCCGAGAGGTGCTTCTGTGACCGGAGTTCTGCGGGTGTGATCACATCGACGCCGAGTGACGACAGCACGGCGGGCAGACGACGGTTCCACGCGAACGTCGTGAGCTCGGGGTCGGTCCTCGACAGAGAAGGCCAGCCCATTCCGGAGTTGCTCGACACGACGTAAGCGATGGGCCGGTGGTTCTCCACCGCGTCCGTCACGGCCGCCAGATGCATGCGGAGGGTCGCATCGCCGCAGATCACGAGGGCCTTCTGCGAGCGCTTCGCGCCGAGCGAGCCGCAGAGCGCGGCACCCATGGCCGCTTGCTCGGCAGCGACGACGAGTGACGTCGACGGCGGAACCGTGAGGAAGCGCGGGTCGTAACCCCACATGTCCGTGAGACCGTTCTCGATGCAGACGATGTCGAAGTGTCCATCGACCATGATGCCCTCGATCTGAGCCCATGTCGCGGCCATCTCGGACACGCCCTGCTGCCTGATCGGCCGGGCCCCGCGGAGCGGGGGCGGAGCTGCGGAGGCCACGAGCCCGTCGCGGGCGAGCGCCAAGAACGCCGCTGCGTCGGACGTGACGTCGATCCTCCGGCCGTCGTGGGCCGGGCAGCTGACCTCGGACTCGTCGACCACGAGGAGCGTGGCGCCCTGTTTCGGCGCCCACCTCTCGCGCACGGTTTCCTCGAGCGCTGATCCGAGCGACACGACGACATCTGCCGCCGCGAGCGCATCGAGGCCTTCCGGCGTCGCATAGAGCCCGGCCAGGCCGACGAAGCTCTCGCTCGACTCGTCGATCGCGCCTCGGCCCGAAGCGGTCACCAGCGTCGACGCGCCGAGCTGAGCCGCGAAGGCGTCGAGATCCCCGCCGCGGACGTGCGCCCGCTTCGCGCCCCCGCCGACGATCACCGCGATCCGCGCGCGTTGGGCCGCGGCATCCCGAAGCTCGTCGACCGCCCGCAGAGCGGACATCGATTCCCGTGTTGCCGGGATCGAAACGCTCCGATCGCGAGACCACCGGCGCCGGGTCCCGTCTCCGTGCTCCTCGTCCGACCCCGTGCGCGTGCGCACCACCGCGACCGCCGGCGAGCGGTGGCGGAACGCCTGCCGCGAAGCGGCGGTGATCCCCGCGATGAGATCGGCTGAGTTCTCGATCGTCCTCGTCGGCATCTTCAGGGATCGGCAGATGTCCTCTATCGGCAGATCCTGGAACGCGCCCCACCCTCGCCGCTCCGGTGCGGCCGCCTCGACGACGACCAGCAGGGGCACGCGACCTGACGCTGCTTCGGATAGCCCGAGGAGCGCGTTGACGAACGAGGGCCCGGTCTCGAGGCTGAGCACCGTCAACGCGTCGGGCTGGAGAGTCGCGCGCCCGAACGCGGCGAACGCGGCGGTGCGCTCGTCGCTGAAGACCGACCGCTCGTCGCGAGTGCAAGCGTCGAGGAGGCCCGGTGCGTCGAGCGGCAGGCCGAACACGTGCAGGTCGCCCAGGTCGCGCAGCGCCGCCGCCGCCGGACCCCAAGCGAGTTCCGACGTCACGCGGGGTGTCCCGACAAAGCCGAGGAAGTGACGTCCCAGGTGCCCGAGGGCGTTCTCCGGACGCGGATGATGAGCGCAGTACGCTCGCCGTCGTGGGCGCTGGCGGCGACATGCACGAGGGTGGGGTCGGTGGCTCCCACCGCGAACGCACTGCCGTCGAACCCCGCTTTCGCCAGCAGCCCGAAGGCCCGGCACGCGTCCGCGTTCATGAGCTCGGTGGGCACGACGCGGTAGCCCGGGCTGTATCGGCGTCGCGGGTACTCGACGGAGATCCAGTCGAGGAGCGGGCCGCAGTCGAACCAGACATCGAAATCGTCTTCGAGGTCGGGGCTGTGCAGATGGCACGCGGCGAGGACGATCTCGCCCATCGTCACGTGCCATGACGGGTAATCCAGCGAGACATTCGCCGCGACGGTGTGCTCAGTGGTCATGGCTGTCTCCGATCAGAGGGGAGTCGCTGTTCGTCAGGCTGACGTGCAGGGCGCTGCTCGTGGCGTGCGGGTCGGGTCGCCAGGGCAATTCGGCGGTTCCGTGAGCGATCTCTTCGCCGTCGCGTCGGAGACGCCAGTCGACGATGTAGTCGGGGCACACCGGATTCGTCTCGAGCCTCCGGTGCATCCGCACGTCGACCGTGTCGCCCTCACGTACCGGTAGCTCCGTGCTGCCGAGGGGAACCACGACGGGCAACCAGCTCGACCGAGAGCTCAGGCTGTCGACGGAGTGCGTCCCGATCTTCACCGCCACCGACAACAGCAGTGAGTCCAGCGTCCCCGGACGCGACACCGCCACCTCGGCCGGAGCGGATGCGACTTCCGAGAAGCTCCCGCTGAAATTCGCTGTCTCCACGGTGGTAGGGCGGGACAGCAGGCCAAGCTGGACCTGCCGCCCCACGACGCACAGCCGCACGTCGCCGCAGCCGACGGTCTCCGCGAGCGCACGGCGATAACGATGGGCTTCGCGCGCGAACACGGGCTCGGCGCCCCTCAGCATCCGCCGCCAGCTGAACGCGCTCACGCTCGTGATCCAGCCCTGCGGGACGACGAGCATCCCGGGGTCGCCGATACGTCGGATCTCTCGGCCCACCACCTGCTCAGCCCCTTCGGAGCTGCCGATGGCACCGACGATCTCGCTCACGAGGATCGTGGGGCGGATCTCCGATTCGACATATTCGTCGTAGGAGAGAACATCGATCGATGCATATCGGGGGTCGTTCGCCAGTTCGGCGGTCAGGGCCTCGCGGACGTGGTCCAGCTGCTCGACGGCGACCACTCGGCGCGCGCCGAGCCGTGCCGCGAGGCGTGCCCACGGGGCTTGCCGGCCGCAGCCCAGCTCGACGACGACCGAGTCTGCGGAGACGGCGTCGGTCAGAGTCTCCTCGAAAGCGCGCACCCGAGGCTCATCGTCCATCATGAACTGATAGGCGTCGTCGTCGTAGATGGGGTACTCGCCGATCGACGGCAGAAAGTAGGCGCCCGGTCCGGAAGGCGTGCCGGGGAACGCGGTGCGCGGTGCGTCGAGATCAAGCGTCATGCTGCACCCGGATGACGCGCGGCAGGCGTTCGCCGCGTTCGGACATCAGTGTCGCGTCGACCAACCGGTCGGTGACCGCGGCGAGATCGACCCACCGGCCGGCCGAGACCAAGCGATCGACAAGGTCGGGATCTCGCCGGCGGTAGATGGTGTGGGCGGTCGAAGGCACGACGAGGTCGGCCACGACCGCGGTGAACGAACGGCATGTGCTCGATGCGTCCGCGACGGAAGCCAGCAACGACTCTCCCTCTCGTTTGGTGCGTGCCGTCAGCTCGTACATATCGGGCTCCTCGTCGTCGGGTCGATTCGGCAGATGGTTGTGGGCGTCCGTGGATGTCACGTAGACCACTCCGAACGGAACGCGGTTCGTGTCCGCGATGCCGCGGACCAGGTTCGCGGGCGCCGTGGCGTTGACGGTCCGAGCTCCGGTCGCATCGGGCTCGCTCTCGAGGCCCGCCGCAGCGCACAGGAGCACTGTCGAGATCTTCCCGCCCAGCGCTGCCAGGATCCCGGCGGGCCTGGGCTCGGGCTCGTCGAGGAGGTCGAGCTGCCGCGCCTGCCAGCCCGAGCATCTTGCGGCCAGGCGTGTCGCGCGAGCTCTGCTCGATCGATAGGTGAACACGCCCTCGACGCCGCGGCGGTCGAGTGCACTCACGAGGGACGCGCCGATGCCTCTGCCGCCGCCGACGATGAGGACCGTCATGCCGGCTCGCTCGCCATCGCGCGGGAGGGGAGAGGGGGATACCGCTCCCGAATGCGCGACAGGAGAGTGTTGGCCGGCTCGAAATCCTCTCTCGTGACCATGCCCCATCGCGCGGTGCGCGACAGCGACCCCTGACCGAGATACGACGGCGAGACTGCCGTCTGGCGCGCGACCCCCAGGCGGAACAAACCGTCGAGCGGCCGGTTCTCGACCGAGGTGATCACCGCAAGCGCGTACGCCTCGCGGAAGTCGAACAGCCATGCACCCAACGTGATGGCGGCGTCCAGCCCCGCGCCGCTCGAGAGCGCCCGATCATCCAGCTCGATGCCGATCTGGAACACGCGGGGGAATGTCTGCCGCGAATCGATGCGTCCGACCGGATCGCCGTCGGACAGTCGGTGGATGTCGAATCTACTGTAGTCCTGCGACGATCCCGCCTCGGCAGATCGCCGCAGATACGTCCACTTGCCGTGCAGATGGCTTCGCCAGCTGGTGTCGGGCTCCACGTCGGTTCCTCCGCTGCCGCTAAGCGCTGACCGTCTCGGCGGAGTCGAGGAACCGACGCAGGTCTCCCACGGTCTTGATCTCCGCGGCCACTTCGTCGGCCACAGCCACCCCGAACACCTCTTCGACACGGATGCACAGCTCGAGCATCGCGAGCGAGTCGATGTCGAGGTCGTCGGCGAGGACGGTGTCGTCGGAGACGACGACATCCGCGTAGCTCTCCTCGTTGATCCGGCCGGCCTCGACGCGCACGAAGTCGTACAGTTCCGAGTCAGTCATGGTTCTCTCCTTCTGTTTCGATGATCAAAGCGACATTGCTGCCCGAGAATCCGAATCCGTTGACCAATGCCGCCCGGTGCCGGTCGGACAGATCGAGGCGGGCTTCGCCCTCCGCCTCCGCGAGAAGCCGGATGCTGCCGGGAGCGGCGAGCGGCTCGCGAAGTCCGAAACTGCCCCCGACAGGTACACCGGAGAGAACGCGCACGGCGGTGACGATCGACGCGACACCCGCGGCGAACACCGCGTGACCCACGGCGCCTTTGTTGGCGAGCACGTCGACCGCCAGGCCGTACGTCTCGGCATACCGTGCGATCGCCTGCAGTTCGGCCTGATCGCCCTGCTTCGTGCCCGTCGCGTGCGCGATCACGAGGGTGGGCGCTCGGCCCGCCTTTCGTGCGGATTCGCTCATCACGCGGTATTCCTCGTCGGGGTCCGAGACGGTCTTGCCGCCGATGCTGCGTGCGTGCCAGCCGGTGATGACCGGGTCATCACCAAGAGGAGTCGGGGCGGCCTGGACGATCAACGCGCCGGCGAAACCGTAGACGCGTGTGCCGGCTGCGGCCTGATCGAAGGGGCGCACCTCGGGCGCCCATGCCCGTGCGTCTCGGAATGTGTCCTCTTCGAGCGACCCGTCGATGGAGGATGAGCACACCACGACCGTGTCGGCTGCCCCCGCACGGCAGAGATCGGCGGCCACGCCGGCGGCGACACCGGTCGAAGCGCACGCATGCGAGAGCACCAGCGACGTGACCTCAGACCCGGGGAGCAGTGCCTTCACGTGCCGCTCGGGACTCTCCGGGTAGTAGCGCGAGGTGGCCGGGTCCGCCCCGATGCACTGCGCGCCGACGATGACGACGACCCTGCGACCGATGACGTAGCCCTTGGCCTGAGCCGCGTTGAGCGCGTTGCTGATGCATGCGTCGCGGAGCTCATGCGCGGCGGCATCCGGATCCCATGCGACGTCGTCGCCCACGTCGGCAAGGCCGACGTCGAACCGCTCGCTTCGTGGCGAGCTCACGCTGGTCGCCGCGATGACGGCCCGTGCCGGTGCGGATGTCATGACGCCGTTCCCGCCTGATCGCGCAACCGTCCGAGGGGAACGATCTCACCGTCGATGATCTGAGCTCCGTCGCCCGTGCGCAGCCAGCCGTCGTCGTCCCTTTCGGGCGGATCCACGATCCGGTGATTCACGACCTCTCCGAGGGCGGCGAACGGTGACCGGATCACGAGCTCGCCGTCGCGGATGGTGCACTCGACGCCGTCCAGCGGTCGGCCGCAGCTGCCCTCCGTCGCCGAGGCGTGCAACCCGATCGCGACATTCGGACCGGCCTGGGTGAGTCCGTACCCGTTGGCCAGCGGTATCCCGTTGTCTCGGTAGTGCGCTTCGACGGAGCGAGGGAGCGGATCGCCGCCGACCCCGCGCACGGAGAGGTCGGCGAGGGCATCGAGGACGGCGGGGTCGCGCCGTGCTTTCAGCGCGATGGTCTGCCAGAAGCGCACACCGGCGTCGAAGGTGTCGATGCGACGCTCCAGGATGGCCCGGATCGCCGAGTCGATGTCGAGCGGGTCGAAGACGACCAGCGCGGTGTCGTTGAACAGCGACATCAGCACGACGCTGGTGTAGTACGCCGTCCCCGCGCGAATCGCCATGGCTACGCGGCATCCCGGCCGCACGTCCATCGCGCGAGCCGTAGCGGCGGCGTGCTCTCGGACGCCTGCACGCGCGAATGCGAACATCCTCGGCACGCCCGTGGTTCCGCTGGTGCGCTGGAGCAGCGCCACATCCGACCCGTCGACGTCGAGCCGGGCCTCGCCGACGGGCGCTGATGCGGAGTCGACGAGGATCACCTCATGTCGGTCCCACCGCTCCCTCAACGAGTCGAGCAGCTGGGGTGCCGGGAGCGACGGGTCGATCGCGGTCACACGGCGACCATCGAGTCGGCGCTCAGTGGATAGTGACAGGGGCATGTGCGCGCTCTCCATAGTGGGTTCGGTTGTCGATCAGACCGGCGAGCGAGAGATCGCCGCGGTGAGTCGCGACCGCGACCGCGACCCCGCCCGCTCCCGTCGCCCCGTCGAGGGCAACCCGGCGGCCGAGGCCCCCCGGTGTCAACGGACCATGGGGCGTCTGCACGAGCATCGATCGGAGGTCGGCGAACAGCCCGGCCGAGTCGATCCGGCCCGGAAGGTGTCCGAGACGCGCGTTGACGACGCTCGCGGCGAACAGCAGCCCGGCGGCTCCGGTCATGAGGCCCGGCGCGACGCCCAGGGCTGTCTTGAGCCCGGCGGCGATCCGCTGCCAACGCGGATTCGCCAGTTCGTTCGCCGGGAGGACCGCGGACGCGGCGACGAGCAGCCCGGCGTTGCCCCGGTCGAGGTACGGACGGAACTTCTTGTCTCCGTCCACGAAGTAGAGCGCACGATTGACGACCTGATATCGGCGCCGCTCGCTGTCGATGAGGTCGTACGAGAGACCGGCATCGCCCCCGTGCGACCGGGCCCACAGGGAAAGCGCGAGGGCGATCCCCGGGCCACCGCCCATCAAGCCACGCTGCTCGGCGTCGGGCGACCGCCCGAGGTCGTTGCGCAGCAGATGTCGGGCTCGGGTCTCGAGCTCCTTCCCGACGCGGTCCGCGACGGCCGCGGCACGACCCGACGGTCGCCCCTCGGTGCCGAGGAGAATAGCGGTCAGGATGCCCGACAGTCCCGTGTCCAACCGCGAGCTGAGCGCATCCACCTCAGTGGCCTCGAGGCGGTCCAGGTAGGCCTCCGACCACTGCGCTGCGGTGTCTCTCTCGCCGTGGCGTCGGAGAGCTGCCGGGAGCAGGCCGACTCCGCCGATGAGTCCGAGGTCGGAGACACGCAACGGCCGAGACGGGCCCCCTGCGAGGACGTCGATCAGCCGTTCTTGCGCCGAGCGCACCTCGTCGTCGTCGCGGGGGAGGAAGAGCAGGCTGAGGAGGCCCGATCCGAGGCTTGCGACGGGGCGGTTGTCGAGATTTCCTCGCGGCGAGCGCAGCGGATGCGGCAGACCGACTCCGGTATCCAGGTAATGGCAGCATGCTCTCGCGTAAGCCCGATAGATGTCCGCAGCCGCGGGCGGCGTGGCCGGAGACCCGGCGTGACCGCCGGTGGTCGCGTGCGATGTCGGCGCATGGCCGGAGAAGTAACGTTGCACGCCTGCCGTGAACCTCGATCTCCAGTCGGGGTCGAGGTGCGCCGAGACCACCGGGGGCCAGTAGGCATAGGCCATGAGCCGGTCGACTGCGTCGACATCGCTCCCGGTCGAGTATTCGCGCCGGGTTCCGTACACCCACGGCACTCCGCGGACACCCGACGGCCCCCCGGGGCTCGCCGCTTCGAAGTCGACGAGAGCGACTCCCGCATCCGTGACGAGCACGTTCGCGGGCTGGAGGTCGTTGTGCGTGATGCCTGCTCGCGACAGATCGACGACGAGTTCGCGCAATCGATCGCCGATCGTCGCTACGCGCAGGGAATACGTCGCGGCAAGACCCTGGTACTCGTCGGTACCCCGGTCGATGCCCGCGTACACCGGGCTGTTCGAGGCCACCCATTCGAAAAGCGTGACTCCGTCGACCCTGGTCTCGACCAGGAAACTGCTCGTGCCGATCTCGAAGGTGTCGACGAGCCGCGGGACGCGACCATCCAGCTCGGGGCTGTCGGCCATCGACCGAAGAGTCGCCGCCTCGTCGCGGATCCGCTGCGCCGCGTCGGTGCCATGGCCGTCGAGGCCGATGAAACGGATGCCGCGTTTGATGACCACCCTGTCACCCGTTGCGAGGTCGTCGGCGAGGTAGGTCCCGCCGCCCGCGTGCACCGCGACGGCAGCGCGCACGCGATACCTGTCCGGGAGGGCATGAGGCTCAGCGTCGAAGCGGAGACCGGTCAGCTCGAACAGCTGGTCCTTATCGGCCGCTACCGGCACCACAGCGCGGGCATCAGGCCGCAGCGTCCCGTCGGGCCCCTCGATCAGCGCCTGTCCCCATTCGTTGAACTCCGTCGCATCCGAGAACTCGAACGCGCCGAATCTGCAGTGGATGATCGTGTCGCTGAGGGAGTGGTCGCCGGCGACAGGAGGCCCGGAACGCGGACCGAGCGCCCTCCGGAGCGACACGAGGCATCTGGCCAGGTCCTCGGGTCGCGGGTAGAGCACGATCGCCTTACCGGCATTCGCCCGTGGGGCGTTCTTGGAGTACAGCGCCCACAGGAACTCGCGTCGCGCGACGTGCTTCAGTGTGAGCTCGAACTCCTGCGCGACCCGCTCGGCGATGGCGAGGACCTCGTCGAACTCGTCGAAGCACGGGGCGAGATGGATCTTGAAGCCCTGGGCGGGCAGCGGGCGGCGCCCGCGTATGACACGCCAGATGCCCCAATCCGACGTCGGATCCGGCGATCGCTGTCCCAGAGGGCCGAAGAACCGCGGGTCGATCGGGAAGTCCTGCCCCTCGGGGCGCCAGAGAGTGATGGGAGCGGTCATCACGGGGTCTGCGAGGTCGTCGAGGTATGTCATGGCTGAGTCACCATCCCTTCCAGTTCGGGCCACAACTCCCACAGCGGCGGCGGCACGGATCCGGGCGCCGCGCTCGCGAGGCTCTCCCCGACGACCGGCTCGACCATCCGATACCGAGGCACGGACTCGATGCGCTGCCGCGCTGCCGTGTACAACGGATGCGCGACGATCCGCGGTGGTAGCGACGGGCAGAGAACCGTCGTGCATTCGCCCGTCGCGATAGCGGCCACCGACGGGGTGTCGAAGGCGAGCAGGCTGACGCGCATCAGATAGTTCACGGTCGCCGGGTAGACGAGGATCACATCGCTCGACTCGCCCAGTTCGACATGGTGCAGGTCGGCGGTCGAGAACGACTCCCAGTCGTCCTGTATCACCGGAACCCGGGCGATGCTGCGCAGCGACAGGGGACTCACGAACTGCGAGGCGGAGCGGGTCATCACGATGCGTTCGAGACCGTGCGCCTCCCGGCGACGTAGCCAGGAGAGGTACATCGGCAAGTGCGCGGCGGAGACAGCCCCCGTGGCGACCATGGTCACGCGCACAGTTCCCTCCTCAGCGTGTGGAACACACTGACGGGTCTGCCTGTCGTCATCCCGTCGACCGTGAGCCAGGTCGCGTCCGCACCGTAGCCGCCGAAGGGCCGCAATGCCGCCTCGTGGTGAAACGGCGTAGACGACGGGCACAGCCGGTAGGCGTCCGGCACCGGCCCCCCGGCGCCGCCGTAGAGGCTGAGGTACATCTCACTGCCCGCATAGGGTGCAGCGGCGAAGGTCTCGAGGAGACGCTCCCACGATGAGAACGTCACGACGTTGAAGACGGGGGAGAAGAGCTCGGTATGCGAGGCCTCGGCGAGGTCGCTCGTCGTCACGGTTGTCGGAACGAAATCGGGCGAGTCGCAGTCAGGACCCGACCATGTCGTCCGATCCGCCATCTCGGCGAGGAACTGTCGCCCCTGCGTCGCGGTTCGTTCGTCTGGGCTCGGAGCATGCGCGATCGTGCCGGCGGATCTGCGATCGGTTATCTCGAGCAGCGTCAACCGGGCGGTCAGCCGCTCGTGGAACTCCGCGTACACCGACTCGTGTACGAAGACCGAGTCCGGAGCCAGGCAGTCGGCGCCGGAGTTGTACAGGCGCGCGAAGACGAGGTCGTCGCTGGCTTTCGAAAGATCCGCCCCGGGCATCACGATGGCCGGATTCAGCGAGGACCCGAATCCGATGAAGGCCCGATGCGACGTCTGCGCCTCGACACGGCGGCCGTTCTCGCTCCGTCCCGTGAAGATCAGCACGTCCTCGGCTGAGGAACGCGAGGTGAAATCCCGCTGCGATTCGTCGCGAAGGTGGGCGCTTCCGAAGCGGTCGAGCCCGGTCAGCTGCCAGAGCTCGGTGACCAGACCCGAGAGCGCCGCGGGCGGTCGCGCCTGCACCGGGAGCCCGAGGGAGAGAGGGATCAGGCAGTGCAGGGCGATCGAATACAGAAGATTGTTGCGCGGCAGAAAGGTGTACACCGTTGCGGGGTGGCTCTGGCGCCGAGCCGGAACGCTCGCGAGCCGTTCGAGATTCCGTGCGAGCCGGAGAGACTGCGCCAACTCGATCTCGGCGCTGTGGAGTGTGCATTGCTCGGTCAGCCGGTGAAGCAGTCGCGGCGCATTGCGGATCAGCGACTGCTCGAAGCTGCGCTCCACCGAGACATCGAGATCGCCGGGAACGTCGAGCGCGTCGAGCGTCATCGTCCACCGCCGGGGACGGAGTAGAGGATCAGATCCCAGCGCTCGCCGTAAGCGAAGACGGCCTTCTCCAGGACGCCCTCCCGGGTCATCGACTGTGCGGCTGCGTGCACGATTGCCGCGTTCCACGCCGGAACCCAGGCTTCGAACCGGTCGGCCCCGCGCATCCGGGCCCCGGCCGCGGCTTCCGTCAAGGCGGATGCCACCCAGCCGGGCGCGTCATGTCCGTCGGGGATCGCGACGAAGCATGTGGCGGTCGGGTGCTCGGGCGCGAGCGAGAAGCCGACGTGGCACGCGTCGTCGTCCGTGACGGCCACCAACCCACTGTCCAGGAAGTTATCGACGGCCACGTCGTCGAACCATGCCGGGACGCCGATCGATGCCGCGGTGTTCGGGGCATGGAGCACGCGGGTCAATGCGTTCACGAAGACCTCCTCGTCGAGGGGAAGCGGAGCGGGCGGACGCGGTCGCGTCCGCCCGCTTATCTGTCAGCAGGACTGGCTGCCGAGGCTGGCGGCCATTTCCGCCGCCTCCGAACTCGCGTCAAGCGCTTCGAGCTGTTCCAAAGTCATCGATTCCACCCCCTTTCCGTGGCCGGGATCCCGGCGGCAATGCAGGCGATCAGACGCGTGCGAGCGGGTTACGAAGAGCCATCAGAACTCGACGAAACTGCCACGCTTGGTGAAACCGATGACCCCCCACGTGCGGCCTATTGCCACATCTGGCTACATACGTGGCGATAGTAACACGGGCGTTCGCCTTAATTACAAGCGGTTTCCGTTTTTCGGCTTCCGCGTGCTATTCGGCTGGTGCGGAAATGACGTTCGAGAGGACCCGAGCGAGATACGGCGCCGTCCGGCTGGAGGGATGCCGGACGAGCTCGGCGGGCGCGGCCGCAGCCATGATGCGCCCGCCGGCGTCGCCGCCGGACGGGCCGAGGTCGATGACCCAGTCGGCTGAGGCGACGACATCCATGTCGTGTTCGACCGCGACCACCGTGTTGCCGGCGTCCACGAGTGTGTGCAGCTGCGCGAGCAGCAGGCGCACATCGGCGGGATGCAGTCCGGTGGTGGGCTCGTCGAGCAGGTAGAGGGTGTGACCGCGACGGGCGCGCTGCAGCTCGGTTGCGAGCTTGATGCGCTGGGCCTCGCCGCCCGACAGCTCGGTGGCCGGCTGACCGAGTCGCAGGTAGCCGAGGCCGACATCGCGCAGAGTGCGCAGGCTCCGGGATGCCGCGGGCACCGGCTCGAGGAAGCCGGCAGCGTCATCGACGGTGAGGGCGAGCACGTCGGCGATGTTCTTGCCGCGGTAGGTGACCTCGAGCGTCTCGGCGTTGTACCGAGCGCCGTCGCACGTCGGGCACTTTCCGTAGCTGCCGGGCAGGAACAGCAGCTCGACCGAGACGTAACCCTCGCCGAGGCAGGTCTCGCAGCGGCCTCCCGCGACGTTGAACGAGAAGCGGCCGGCGGTGTACCCGCGCTCGTGTGCGAGGTCGGTGCCGGCGAAGACCGCGCGCACCGCATCGAACAGGCCCGTGTACGTCGCCAGGTTCGAGCGCGGCGTACGTCCGATCGGCTTCTGATCGACGCGCACCAGACGGTCGATGTGATCGAGGCCGGTGACCGCTCGCACCGCGGGGACCTCGGCCTGCCCGTCCGGCAGCGCCTCGACCGGGCCCGCCTCGCCCGGCTCTGTGGCATCCGTCGTCTCGTCGTGCGACTGGTCCGCCGTCTCATCCCCGCGCAGATGACGCCGCACCACGTCGTGGAGCACTCCGCCGACGAGCGACGACTTGCCCGACCCCGACACCCCTGTGACCGCGACGAACGTCCCGAGCGGGAACGCCGCGTCGACGTTCGCGAGGTTGTGCAGCGACGCGCCCTCGAGCGTCAGCCAGTCGGTGGGGGAGCGCAAGAAGCGCGACTCCACGGCGCCACCCTCGGTGCCCGGGAACAAGAAGGGCCGCGTCACTGATGCGGTGACCTCGGCGAGCCCATCGACGGCTCCGCTATAGAGCACCTCGCCGCCGCCCTCGCCCGCTCCGGGGCCGACATCGACGATCCAGTCCGCACCTCGGACGACGTCCATGTTGTGCTCGACGACGAACACCGAGTTCCCCGATGCCGCCAGCTGCTCCAGCACATCGAGCAGCGGCTCGGCGTCGGCGGGATGCAGCCCGGCCGATGGCTCGTCGAGCACGTAGACCACCCCGAACAGGCCCGAGCGCAGCTGCGTCGCCAGGCGCAGGCGCTGCATCTCGCCGGGGGAGAGGGTGGTGGTCACGCGACCGAGCCCGAGGTAGCCGAGCCCCAGGTCGATGAGCACCTCGATGCGGGCGACGAGGTCGGTGGTGATCGCGACGGCGACATCCGTGCGCTCGCCCGACGATGACGTCGTGAGCGCGGGCGCGGCATCCGTCAGCTCCGTGGTGGGACGCAGGATGTCGGCGAGCTCGCTCATCGGCAGGGCGTTCAGCTCGGCGATGGTGCGGCCGGCGAAGGTGACGGCGAGCGCCTCGCGCCGCAGACCCGACCCGCCGCACAGCGGGCAGATGCCCGTGCGGACGAACCGCAGCACCCGCTCACGCATCTTCGCGCTGTTCGAATCGGCGAGGGTGTGGAAGACGTACTTCTTCGCGCTCCAGAACATGCCCTTGTAGGGCTTGGCCACGCGGTCGCGCTGCGGCGCGATCTCGACGATGGGCTGCTCGTCGGTGAACAGGATCCACTCGCGGTCGGCGGGGTCGAGGTCGCGCCACGGGCGGTCGACGTCGTAGCCGAGGGCGATGGTGATGTCGCGGAGGTTCTTCGCCTGCCACGCGCCCGGCCACGCGGCGATCGCGCCGTCGCGGATGCTGAGGGAGGGATCGGGCACGAGGGTCTCCTCGGTGACCGTGTGCGCGACGCCGATGCCGTGGCACTCCGGGCACGCACCGGCGGCGGTGTTGGGGGAGAAGGCGTCGGAGTCGAGCCGGTCGGTGAACCCGTCGGGGAACGTGCCGGCGCGCGAGAACAGCATCCGCAGCGAGTTCGACAGCGTCGTCACGGTGCCGACGCTCGAGCGCGAGCTGGGCGCACCGCGACGCTGCTGCAGGGCGACGGCCGGCGGAAGCCCCGTGATCGACTCGACGTGCGGATTGTGGCCCTGCTGGATCAAGCGCCGGGCGTAAGGGGCCACGGACTCGAGATACCTGCGTTGCGCCTCAGTGAAGATCGTCCCGAACGCGAGCGACGACTTGCCTGAGCCCGACACCCCGGTGAACGCGACGATCGCGTCGCGCGGAACGTCGACGTCGACGTTCCGGAGGTTGTTCTCGTTCGCTCCGCGCACACGGACGAAGGCATCGGGGGTCGTGCGGCGGTCTCCGGACATCGGGCAAGCCTACGTGTCCGAGGTGCGCTCTAGGCTCGTGCGGTGGGTATCGCAGAGTGGGTCGCGCCGCGGCGCCTCGGCCGTGACTTCCGGTGGCTGTTCGCTTCGTCGCTGACGAGCAACATCGGCGACGGCATCGCCCTCGCAGCCGCGCCGCTCCTGATCGCGTCGATGACCGATTCGCCCATCCTGGTGGCCTCCGGTGCCGTCATGCAGTTCCTGCCGTGGCTGCTGTTCGGACTCCACGCCGGCGCGATCGCCGACCGGGTCGACCGGCGCATCCTGATCATGGTGGCCAACGGCATCCGGGCTCTCGTGCTGATCGGTCTGTGCGTCTTCCTCATCACCGGACTCGCCAGCATCTGGATGGTGCTGATCGTGGCCTTCCTCTACGGCACCGCCGAGGTGTTCGTCGACACGACCAGCAGCACCCTGCTGCCGATGATGGTGCGCAAGAGCGACCTCGGGATCGGCAACGCGCGGCTGCAGGCCGGGTTCCTCGTGGCGAACCAGCTCGGCGGCCCGCCCCTCGGTGCCTTCCTGTTCGCCATCGGGTCGTTCTGGCCGTTCGCCGTCCAGGGGCTGTGCGTCGCGCTCGCGATCGTCCTCATCTCGCGAATCACGGCGACGAAGAGAGTCGAACCAGTGGATGCAGCGCGTGAGCGGACCGCGGTGCACGCCGACATCCTGAGCGGCATCCGCTGGTTGTGGTGCAACCCACCTGTGCGGACGCTCGTGATCATCATCCTCACTTTCAACGTGACGTGGGCCGCGCCCTGGGGTGTGCTCGTGCTGTACGCCACCGACTACCTGCAAATGGGTCCCGTCGGGTACGGCGCGCTGACCACGGCCTCGGCCATCGGGGGACTGGCGGCGACGCTGCTGTTCGGAAGGCTGGAACGACGCTTCTCGTTCGCCGCGCTGATGAGGGTGTGCCTTAGTGCGGAGGTCCTCATGCACCTCGCGTTCGCCCTGACGACGTCCGGCGTCGTGGCGTTCGTCATCATGATCGCGTTCGGCGCCTACGCGTTCGTCTGGGCGACCATCTCGACCACGGTCCGCCAGCGCCTGGTTCCACACGAGCTGCAGGGACGCATCGCCTCGGTGAACATGGTCGGTGTCTTCGGCGGCCTCGTCATCGGTCAGGCGCTCGGCGGGGTGATCGCGCAGGTCTGGGGGCCGACGGGTCCTTGGTGGTTCGCGTTCGTGGGTGCTGCGCTCACCCTCTTGTTGGTGTGGCGTCCCATCACGCACATCGCGGCAGCACCGCCGGTCATCGAAGACGACGAGAACGAAGCCGTCCCGGCAGGCTGAGCGGCCTACCGATCGTCGAGCGCGGCCATCGCATCGGCCAGCACGCGCGCGACGGGCCACGCGCCGTCGGCCGTGTTGCTCATCACGGTCGCCGTCGTCGAGGTCGGCGGGTGATGCACGGAACGGAACGACGCTCCCACGTCGCAGCCCTCCAGCACGACGCCGGCCCCCGTCTCGGTCAGCCAGAAACCCAGGCCGTATCTCATCTCCTCGTCTTCGACCCGGGAACGTGGCGCCGTCATGAGAGCCACGGACGCGGGGGAGACGATGCGTCCGTCGAAGAACGCTCGCCAGAACCGGTGCACGTCGGCGGTCGTGGTCGAAGCGCCGCCGTCGCCGCCGGCGCGGACGGGCAGGTGCAGCGTGTTGACCCGCAGTCCCTCGTCGAAGACGTAGCCGCGGGCATGATCCGCGCCGAGCTCGTCGGTACGGGGGAAATCGGTGTCGGTGAGGCCGGCCGGGGCGATGACGAGGTCATGCACGACCTCGTGGAACCCGCGCCTCGTCACCCGCTCGATGATGATCGCCAGCAGGACGTACCCGCTGTTGCAGTACGAGAAGGTCTCGCCGGGAGCGGCCCGGGGCGGGATGCCGTCGAGCAGGGGAAGGAACGCTTCCGCCGTCGTCAGCGTGTGCACGGGCACTCCGAGGAAGAACTCCGACACATCGAGATCGTCGTCCTCATCGATGTAGTCGCCGATCCCCGACGTGTGGCCGAGGAGATGCTCGACGGTGACGGCGTGGTCGATGAGCGGAAGGTCGTCACCGAGCAGGTCTCGGACCGCTGTGTCGAGCGCGAGGGTGCCCTCTTCCACGAGCCGCATGATCGCAAGCGCGGTGAACGCCTTGCTTCCGGATGCGATCGCAAATCGTGTGGCCTCGCTCGCCGGCGTCCCGTTCGCGCGGTCAGCCAGTCCGTGCGCGCTCCGCCATACCGGAGCATCGCCCGAGTCGACGCTGATGACCCCGGAGAACGGCGCACCTGCGATCGCGGACCTCAGCGCCCGCTCGTCGATGATGTCGCTTTCCAACGTGCTCATCCCCCCACTGTGCCAGCCGCACTGCGGTCGATGCGACCGGCACAAGCGGCGTCGGGTCGGGCAGTCGTCACGGCTCCACTCCGAACCGGTGGCTCAGCGCGGCGTAGCTCAACGCCGTGAACGTCTCCGGTTCGGTCAGGAGCATGTCGCGGAGTACCCGAGAAGGGGTCGCGTTCGCAGGCGAGCACGTACATGGCGGCGGATGATCGCGAGCTCCGTCGGACACCGACTCCTCCCCAGGGAGAGACCGCACGCGGGGGCGATCCGGCCACTACTGTCATGGACTCAGATGGACGGCGACAGTTGACTGGGACCGGTCACAGTCACGGCAACGAGGGAGTTTGCATGACCATCCGAAGCACAGCAGCCACTGCCCGTACCACGGTGGGAGCGGCCATCGTCCTTTCGCTCGCGGCCACCGCCGGGTGCTCCAGCGCGCCGCCCGACGAGGAAGCGACCCTGACCTGGGATGCCGAGGCGCGGGCATACGAGATCGAGCCCGACGTCGCCAGCGGAGAGGCGCCGCTGAAGGTCTGGGTGGAGTACCCCGAGTACGGCGAAGCGCTGGTGGAGGCCTTCACCGCGGTACATCCCGACATTCGCATCGAGCTCACGACGGTGTCGAAGGTCGATGCCGTCGCCAAGATGGAACTCGACGGCGAGGCCGGCACCGGCGCGGATGTGTACTTCACGAACTTCACCGATCTCCCGGGGGCGATCGACTCGGGTGTCGCCGCGCCGCTGGGTGAGTACGACAGCGAGATCACGCAGCGCGTCGGCGAGACCTTCGCCGGCGTCGTCAGCCGCGACGGCGACCTGTACGGCGTGCCGGTGTCGACCGAGTCGATCGCGCTGTTCTACAACAAGACCCTCCTGGAACAGCTCACGGGTTCGAGCGAACCGGCGCAGAGCTGGGAGCAGATCCGCGAACTCGCGGCGAGCTACAACGACCCCCGGACGAATCGCTGGACCGTGCGCTGGCTCAGCGGCGAGCTCTACTACGCCTATCCGGTGCTGACCTCGCTGGGGTGGCATCTCACGGGCGACCCCGCGGCTCCCGGCCTCGACGACCCCGCACTGACCACCGCGCTGGCCTACTACGGCGGTCTTCGCGACCTCTGGCAGGTGAACGCCGCCGACGCGACCTGGGACTCGATCGAGATGGAGTTCGCCAAGGGGGAGACCCCGTACGTGATCACGGGACCCTGGTCGATCGGCGATTTCACCGCGGCAGGAGAGTCCGAGGGGTTCGAGTTCGGCGTGACAACATTGCCCGCCGTCGAGGGAGGCGAGGAGCCCGCGACGCTCGCTGGGCTCGGCGTGGGTGTCGTGTCGGGCTATTCAGCCCACCCCGGTGCCGCGCGGGTCTTCGCCGCGTTCCTCGCCTCGGACGAGGCCGCCGCCGCCCTCTATGAGACGACGGGTGGCATCCCCGCGCTGACGAGCGAGAACACCGAGGCCATTCCCGGCCTCGCCGACGACGAGCACGCCGGTGGCATCCTCGCGCAGGCCGAGCGATCGGACCTCGTCTCCGATGTCGGCGACAAGCTCTGGACCGTCGGGAACACCCTCGTCTCCAGCGTGTGGGACGGCGTGCTCGACGCCCCCGCCGCCCAGCGGCAGGCCGTCTCGGGGTACGCCGATCTGACCGGGCTGGGGGAGTGACCCCGCATCATCGCGGAGCGAGCCCGACGGCGCCCTGGTCGATCGGACTCGCCTCCGCCCTCGTGCCCGGTCTCGGGCAGGTGCTCAACCGCGAGTGGGTGAAAGGGATCGCGCTCGCCGTCGTGGCTGCGCTCGCCGTCGCTGTCGAGCTCACGACGGGGCATTACGCGGATATCGGTGAGTACACGCCTCGGACGCACGGCGGATTCTTCGTCCGCGGTCTCTGGGGCCTTGTGACGCTGGGCACGCAGCCGCGGGCCATGACCGTGGCCGGGCTGTCCGCGGGTGACCACTCGATCATCCTGATGATCAACGGGATCATCGCGGTGCTCGTCCTCTCGCTGCTCCTCGCCCTCGCGGTGTGGGCGGTGCGCGATGCCGCGAAGACGCGACGCCGTTTCCTTGAGACCGGCGAACGCGTGGCTGTCCGGGCCTGGGTCCGCGACGCGCGGCAGCGCTCATTCCCGTATCTCGTGCTCGCGCCGACCGTCGTGCTGCTGCTGTTCGTCACCGCGCTCCCGGTCGCCTTCGGCATCCTCATCGCCTTCACGGACTACAGCAAAGACAATCTGCCGCCGATGCAGCTCGTGGAGTGGGTCGGGCTGGCGAACTTCCGGCAGCTGCTCGGCGCCGGCGCCTGGGGAGCGACGTTCTTCGGCGTGCTCGGCTGGACGATCGCATGGGCGGCGCTGGCGACGGCGACGACCTACGTGTTCGGGTTCTTGCAGGCGGTCCTCGTCTCGAGTCGGCGCGTCCGCTTCCCCCGCGTGTGGCGAAGCATCTTCTTCCTGCCGTGGGCCGTGCCGGCGATGATCTCGGCACTCGTCTTCCGCTCGATGTTCAACGGCCAGTTCGGCCCGATCAGTCAGGCCCTGGTCGACTGGGGCATGACGTCCGAGCGGGTCATGTGGCTGACCGACCCGGCCAATCCGTGGCTCGCCCGGATCATCGCGCTGCTGGTCAACCTCTGGCTCGGCTTTCCGTACTTCATGGCACTCGTCAGCGGTGCACTGACGAACATCTCGCCGAGCTACTACGAAGCCGCCCGCATCGACGGCGCCTCCGCCGCGCAGCAGGTGCGCTACATCACCCTGCCGATCGTCCTGCGGGCAACGGCGCCGCTCATCGTGCTGTCATTCGTCGCCAACTTCAACAACTTCGGGGTCATCTACTTCCTCACGCAGGGTGGTCCGGCCAACCCCGACTACCGGTACGCCGGCAGCACCGACATCCTCATCACCTGGCTCTACAAACTCACCCTCGACAACGGTCTGTACGACATCGCTTCGGTGATGTCGATCCTGATCTTCGTCATCGTCGGGAGCTTCTCCGTCTGGAGCCTGCGTCGCTCGAAGGCCTTCACCGATGCATAGAACCCGAAGCCGTCTCATCACCGTCCTCATCCACGTCGAGCTCGTCGTCGTCGCGGTCATCGTGCTGTACCCGCTGGCGTGGATCGTCGGATCATCGCTCGGCTCGGGACGCTCGCTCGCCCAGGCGTCGGCGATCCCCGCCGATCCGACGTTCGCCAACTACATCCGGTTGTTCGCCGAGACGCCGTTCGCGACCTGGTACGGCAACTCCCTCATCGTCGCGGTATCGAACATGGTGCTCAGCGTGCTGCTGTCGGCGATCGCCGCCTACGTCTTCGCGCGACTCCGATTCTCGGGCCGGCGCACCGGCCTGCTGGTCATGCTCGTCATCCAGATCTTCCCGACGTTCATGACCGCCATCGCGATCTACATTCTGTACCTGAATTTCGGACTGCTCGACAGCCTCGCGGGTCTGGTCATCGCGAGCGTCGCCGCCGCGGTGCCCTACAACATCTGGCTTCTCAAGGGTTATCTCGACGGGATCTCGACCAGCCTCGACGAGGCGGCGGTGCTCGACGGCGCGTCGCATCTGCAGATCTTCACGCGCATCCTGCTGCCGCTGATGACCCCGATGCTGACGTTCGTCGCGGTCACCCAGTTCGCGGTCCCCTGGATGGACTTCATCCTGCCGCGCCTGTTGATAAGCAGCCCGCAGAACTACACCGTCGCGATAGGACTGTTCCAACTGATCTCGGATCAGACCCGGAACGACTTCACGACGTTCGCGGCAGGGGCCATCCTCGTCGCGGTGCCGATCACGGTGCTTTACATGGTGCTCCAGCGCTACCTGGTCGCGGGGCTCGCTCAGGGAGGAGAGAAGGAATGATGACGACACCACCGCAGATCCGGGGTGCCGACGTATCGATGACCGCAGAGGTCGAGGCGCTCGGGGGGTGGTTCTCGGATGCCGCGGGCGCGAGGGACCTCTTCCGGATCCTCGCCGACCACGGGGTCAATCTCGCGCGGCTTCGCGTGTGGGTGGATCCGACCGACGCGGAGGGACGCCCGTATCAGGGCGGCACGAACGATCTCGCCACGACCGTGCGCCTGGCCGAGCGTGCGCGCGACGCCGGCCTCGGCCTCATGATCGATCTCCACTACAGCGACTTCTGGGCCGATCCGAAGAAGCAGTCGCTTCCCCGCTCGTGGCAGGGACTCGACTTCGACGGCCTGTGCGAGGCCGTGGCTGCCCACACCACCGAGGTCATCTCGGCCGTGAGCGCGAATGCCGGCAGCCCGGAGTGGGTCCAGGTCGGCAACGAGACGACGAACGGGATGCTGTGGCCGCTCGGCCGGACACCGCGGTACGACCTCGTGAACCGAGCCTTCGAGGCGGTGCCCACCGACGAGGCGCGAGAGCAGTACGACCGTCTCGCCTGCTTGCTGCACGCGGGCTCGAGCGCCGTTCGTGCCGCCGACGACCGTTCGCGCATCGTGCTCCACCTCGATGCGGGAGGCGCCGCCGACCTCTACCGTCGATGGTTCGACGAGATCACGGCGCGAGCCGTCGACTTCGACGCGATCGGGCTGTCCTACTACCCGTTGTGGCACGGATCGCTCGCCGACCTGAGCGGTAACCTGCACCAGCTCGTCCAACGCTACGAGAAGGACGTCATCGTCGTCGAGACCGCCTACGCGTACCGACCTGACAACCCGGCGGGGACGTCGATGTTCGATGCGAGCTCACCGGCGGCGGTCTACCCGGCGTCGGTCGAGGGCCAGTCGCGGTACCTCCACGACCTGGCCCGGGTCGTCCGCGACGTGCCCGGTGGCCGTGGCCGGGGAGTCGTGTACTGGGAGCCCGCCTGGCTGCCCGTTCCGGGAACATCCTGGGCGTCGACGGCGGGCATGGCTTACGGCGACGACGTGGCCGAGCCCGGCAACGGGTGGGCCAATCAGACGCTGTTCGACGAGGGCGGATGCGCTCTCGCCTCGTTGAGCGCACTGGGGGCGACTGCGGATCCGCTCCGACCGATGAGAGAGGAAGACACATGACGCACAGAGCACGGCGGCGAGCATCGGCGCTCATCACGGCGGCGGCGCTCGTCCTCGTCGCGGCGGCGTTGCCCGCGACGAGGGCCGCGGCCGTCGAACCCGACGGCTTCGTGATGGGCGGAGATCTCGGGATGATCCACGAGGTCGAGTCGCTCGGCGGAACGTTCTCCCGCGGCGGAGTCGTGGGCGACCCGATCGACATCATGGGCGATGCCGGCATGAATCTCGCTCGGCTGCGCCTCTGGGTCGATCCGTACACCGTCACGGGCGAACCGTACGGTGGCGGCACGAACGACCTGGCCACGACGATCTCGACGGCGCAGCGAGCGAAGGCCGCGGGGATGGACATCCTGCTCGACTTCCACCTCAGTGACTGGTGGGCCGACCCCGGCACGCAGACCGTACCGAAGGCATGGCGCGGTCTGACCTACTCGCAACTGGTGTCGACCGTTCGCGCATACACCGAAGACGTCATCGACGCGATGCGAGCGGCCGGGGTGCTGCCCGACATGGTCCAGATGGGCAACGAGATCCCCGGCGGCATCCTCTGGGATCACGGGCGGGTCGGCAATGGCGTCTCGGACTTCACCCAGCTCGCGGGCCTGCTGAAAGCGGGGATCGCGGGCGTCGATGCGTCGCTCCGGACGGGGGAGGACATCGAGATCGTCCTGCACCTGGATCACGGCGGCGACAACGCGCTGTATCGCTGGTGGTTCGATGCGATCACGGCGCAGGGTGTTCCGTTCGACATCATCGGGCTGTCGTACTACCCGTTCTGGCACGGCACCATGGGGCAGCTCGCCGTCAATCTCAACGACATCAGCGCGCGGTACGGCAAAGACGTCCTCATCGTCGAGACCGCGTACGGCTGGACGCTCGGCGACGGCGACGGCCTCGGGAACTCGTTCTACACGGCAGAGGCGGCGACCGGCGGCTACCCCGCGAGCGTCGTCGGTCAGACCGCCTTCCTCCGTGACCTCCGCGATATCGTGCGCGCGGTGCCCGACGGGCGGGGGCGCGGACTCATCTGGTGGGAGCCCGGCTGGCTTCCCGTCCCGGGCGCCAACTGGGGGACCGAGGCCGGAAAGATTGACAACGACGACCCGGGTGTCCTCTCCAACCCGTGGGACAACCAGACGCTGTTCGACTGGAGCGGCGCGGCTCTGCCGACCCTCGACGTGTTCGGCGAGACGCCTCCGACGAACCTCGCCGTCAACGGCGGCTTCGAGCAGGACGGTTACACGAACGAGCCGACCGGCTGGGGTGTGTGGTCGCCAGGAGGCGCGCACGCCAACGCGGTCTTCACTCAGGACCCGGCGGTCGTCGGTGCGCTCAAGCTCACGTTCTGGAAGTCGACCGCCTATACCGCGTCGATCTATCAGACGCTCGGCGGGCTCCCGTCGGGGCTCTATCGCGTCTCCGCCTGGACGCTCAGCAGCGGCGGCCAGACCTCCGCCTATTTGTACGCGAAGAACTCCGCCGTGCCCGAGCGCCAGGCAGCGCTGCCGGTGAGCCCGAACGACTGGACGCGGGTGTCGCTCGAGGTGCCGGTCACCAACGGAACTCTCGAGTTCGGGTTCTACTCCGAGGCTGCGGGCGGTACCTGGCTCAATATCGACGACGTCCGCGTCGAGCGGATCGGCTGATGCGATACCGTCGAGCGTCGCCCGATCCTGACGAGAGGCCCGTCGCCCATGGATGCTCTGTTCTCCGTGATCGGCTTCGCCGTCGCTGTCGTCATGCTGGCGATCGCGGGCGCGAGCGCCGTACTGGCGCGATCGTCCGACGTCGCTGCGGCGTGGCGTCAAGAACGCGCCACGGTGCTCTTCGTCGTATCGACGGAGCGCTGGCGGCGGGTCATGGTGCGCGTCGGGGGTTGCATGATGGCGATCATCGGCGTCATCAATCTCGTCGGTCCGCTCACCCGTCCGGAGGACTCGCCCGCGAGGCGGATCGTCGGGCTGGGCGCTCTGCTCATCGGCGCGGCGCTCGTGTGGCTGGCGCACGGGATGAGCCGGATGCGGCTCGAGGTCGCCCCCCAGGTGGTCTTCGTCTCGCGGGGTTTCCTGCCGCCGATCCGGGTCGAGCTGGCGGACATCACCCGGCTGCGCCCGCACGTGGCTCATCGGTACAGCGGGGTTCTCGCGAAGTGCGGCCGGCGGACGGCCTTCACGGCGACCTCGGCCATGACGGGCTACGGACAGCTCCTGGCACATCTGAAGGCCGAGCGTCCCGACCTGTTCGGACCGGGCGGGTTCCGCTGACGCGACGGCGCTGAGCCGCTACCGGGAGGGTGCGACCCCGACCGACCCGCCGACCCGGATCGGCATCGGCACGCGTTCGATCCGCGGCGAATCGCCGGGGGCCGCGAGCATCGCCGCCGACTGCCGCCCCAGCTCGATGTGGGGGAGCGCGATCGACGTGAGCTCGGGCTCGACGGCGCGGGCGTAGGGGCTGCCGTCGAACCCGATCACCGACACGTCGGCGGGGACGCTGAGCCCGGCGTGATGCAGCGCCTGATAGGCACCGACGGCGAGCGCGTCGTTCGCGCACACGAGCGCGGTCGGCGCGCCCCGGGCCTCCGCGAGCATCCGCGACACCGCTCGTCGACCGTTCGCGACATCCCAGTCGTCGTCGATCGCGGTGACACCGGCGAGGGTCGTTCCGGCCGCGGTCAGCGCCTGGTCGATCCCCGCCAGCCGCTCGGTCAGCGCGATCGGGTCCCACTCGGGCCAGGCGGCTCCGCCTCGCGAGCCCGCCGGCAGGTCTCCGACGAACCAGATCCCCTCGCGGTGGCCGTGATCCAGCAGCATCCGCGCGGCATCGCGGCCCGCGGCGATCTCGTCGGGCACGACGGCGTCGATCGACCCGTCCACCGTCACGCAGTTCAGCAGGACCGTCGGCACGCCCTCCAGCACTCGCGGCAAGGTGACGGTCCGCGTGAACATCGAGGCGTAGATGACCCCGTCGATGTTGCGGCCGAGGAGACTGTGGAGCAGCTGGTCCTCCAGGTCGGCGTCGCCCTGGGTGTCGACGGTGAACAACAGGGTGTCGTGCTCCCGGAGCTCCTGCATCGCGCCGCGCACCATCGAGTTCGCGAACGAGGTGCTGCTGACGAAATCGGAGACCAGCGCGACCGTGCCTGAGCGCCCGGTGCGCAGCGTCTGCGCGGTGATGTTCGGGCGGTAGCCGAGCTCGTCTGCGGCGCGTCGAACCCGATCGAAGACGTCGTCGGAGAGGCGCTGGTCGGTGCGACCGTTCATCACGAACGAGACGGCGGAACGTGAGACGCCGGCGCGCTCCGCGACCTCCCGCAGCGTCACCCGGGCTGCCCGGCGGGCGGGGGGAGTGTCGGTCATGTCCTCGTTCCGGATGATGGTCGCGCTGCTCGAAAGCTAACACGGACGCGACGGGGCGCTCGCGACCTGGCTCCGAGCGCCCCGTGCGGTGTCAGTCGAGCCGCCGCCGCAGCAAGCAGACTCCCGCCGCCGTGAGAGCCGCGGCGACGCCGGTCAGCACCCACAGCGGAAGCGGGTCCATACCCGACCGTGCAAGGACGCCGCCGGTCGCGCTCGGTGCCGCGGAGCCCGCAGCACCGGAGCCGCTGGGCTCTTCGGATGCCGGACTCGCGGTGACGGTCGCCGTGATGGTCGCGGTCACCTCGGTGCCGCGGGCATCTGCGACGCGGTAGCTCACCGGGTCGGCCGTTCGCTCGAACGCGACATCCGCGATGAACGACACGACGTCCCCGTTCAGCTCGTATCGCCCCTGGCCTTCGACGACGACGGTCGTCGTCGGCGCGCCATCGGCATCGATGAGCGCGAGCGACGCCGCCACGAGCGGAATGTCGGCATCGCCGGCGACGTCGTTGGCGAGCGGATGCACGGCGATCCTGCCACCGGCGGGCCCCGAGGCGACGTCGTCGACGGCGCGCGGCGAGACGGCGACCAAGCCGTCTCCGAGGTCGGCGACGAAGGACGAGACCCAGGCAAGGGCCGAGTTCCAGTTGACGGTGATCTCGTTGACCGACCAGGCCCCGATGTTGTCGACGTAGCACGCCTGCGGCGCGCAGCCCTTCAGCCAGGCTCCTGCCACCGGGTCCTGGATCGACGAGTTCGGTCCGCCGGCGACCGTGCCCACCGGAGGATTCGGGAGCGCCGGGTCGAGGGCATTGGCGTACCAGCGGCTGTGCTGGTTGCGTGCGTCGTTCGTCCCGTACCCGGTGATGTACGACTGACCGAGCACGTTGCGCCCGAGCAGGTAGTCGAAGCCCTCGACGACCGCATCGGCGTACCGCGGGCGCTGGGTCAGATCGAACGCCGTCCCCAGGACGACCTGATTGTTCAGCACCGATGAGTTCGAGCCCCAGTCGTACAGTCCCTCATCCGGCGCGTACGGCTGGCCGAACGGCTGTGCCCGCTGATCGGCGATCAGACGCTCGGCCGCATCGATCACCGACGCGCGGATGCGGTCGATGTCGGGCAGGTCCGTTGCGAATCGAGCGAGCTGCATTCGTCCGAGGGCCGCGACTTCGCCCCAGTAGAAGCCGCCGGGCTCGAACACGTCGGCCTGATGCAGCGGGTTGCCCTCCACCTCTGCGCGGTAGCGGTCGCTGCCGGTCGTGATGTAGAGCTCCGCCGCCGCCCAGTAGAACTCGTCGGTCACCTCGTCATCGGCGTAGGTGCCGCCGCCCGTGCCGTCCTCTTCCGGCGCGAGCAGGTCGGGGTGTGCGAGGGCGGCGTCGTACGCACGCTCGGCCGCTTCGAGCAGCCGCTGCGCGAACGAGGCGTCGAACGGCTCATACAGGCGGGATGCCTGCGCTGCGGTCGCTGCCAAGTTCAGCGTCGCCGCCGTCGACGGCCGGTGCAGCAGTCGTTCCTGCGGGTCGTCGTGCGGCATGAGCGGCAGTCCCGTCCACGCTCGGTCGTGCACCTTGTGCCAGGCCATTCCGGCGAGCGGGTCGCCGGAGGGCACCTGCATCCGCAGCAGGAACTCCATCTGCCACCGCGCCTCGTCGAGGATGTCCGGGACGCCGTTGCCCCGCTCGGGAACCGCGAGGGTCGAATCGCCCAGCGCGTCCGCCGTGCCGGCGGCGACGGCCCGCTCGTAGGTCGAGAGGACCTGGGCTACCGCGATGCCGCCGTTGACGACGTACTTGCCGTGGTCGCCCGCGTCGTACCAGCCGCCGCGGACGTCATGACGATCGCTGCAGGTCCAGCCGTCCGACCACGGCTGCGGCTCGAGGCACCCGACATTGTCGTCACCCTGATTGGGCGAGGCGCCGATATGACCGGCGGGGCGAGCGTACTCCGCGTCCGCGATGTCGCCGTCGATGTCGATGCCGGAGCGGTTCGTGTAAAAGAAGCGCATCGAGTCGGCGCGCAACGACTGGAAGAGGTCGGCGGAGATCGCGAAGGGATGGCTGATGTCCGTGCCGACCCGGAGCCGCACATCGACCGCTTCCTCGGTGACGTCGCTGAAGTCGATCCGGTGGACGGACGCCCCGGCGCTCGCGTCGAAGCCGGCCGGCTCGGTCTCGCCCATGGCGAGAACGGATCCGTCCGGCGCTTCGAGGGTCCACGGCAGCGGCGCGGCGGCGTCGGACACGACGGTCGCGCGCTTGGGGCCCTGGGGTAGATACCCGACCTGATTGACCTTGACGGCGGGGCCCGGATCGGCAGTGTACGAGTAGACGGTGCCCCGGAGTGATATCTCGTCGAAGCAGATCTCGGTGCCGGCGGGCACCGCGCCGAGTCGGAACTGCACCTGGCCGAGGTGGTAGTCGGCGGCGGGCGTCGTCGTGAACGCGATGTCGAACGACTGCGGCTGGGTGTCCAGTGTGAAGGACTGCTCGAGCCAGTCGGTCGGCGATGCGCCTGTGTAGGTCCCGACCTTCGCCGAGGCGGTCGCGATGGACGAAGCGGATGCGGTGAAGCTCAGGCGAAAGTCCGTCTCACCGGGCAGGAAGATGTCGTTGTGGCCGAGGAGAACGTCCCACAGATTCGGCGTCTGCTCGGTCACCGTCGCACACATCCGCTGGCCGGGGTTCGACAGCGACACGGGGCCGCTCGTCCACCACGGGTTCGTGCTGTCGTCCAGCGTAGGATTCGGGAGCAGCTCGTCGTCGCCGATCGGGGTGACCGGGGGAGTCGAGGCGTCGTGGGCGACGAGACTCACGTCATCGACGCAGAATCGCGTGGCGCCGTTCGCGCCGAGGCGGAACTGCAGCTCCGACACGGTGCCCTGTCCCAGGTCGCGTGCTGTGAACTCCGCGCGGATCAGCTGCCAGTCGTCGGTCAGCTGGGTGCTCTGCGCGAGGTACGTCGTGTAAGCGGCGTCGGGGACGGTGGGGGCGACCTGAGCGACGACCGTGGCGGTCGCATCAGCGCGGACTCGCGCCGTCAGCGTGTAGGCGGCCCCGTCGACCAGAGCGAGGTCGCTCTGACCGATCAGCACATCCCAGGGGTTCTCGGTGTCGGGCACCCCGGCGCAGAAGGCGCCGGTCGCGGTGTCGAAGCCATCGACGCCGGCCGACCACCAGGGCTCATGACCCGTCGAGAAGTCCCCGTTCCGGAGTAGCTCGGCCGGCGCCGCCGCAGCGGCCAGCGGGGCCGTGGTCATCGCTGCCCCCACGAGCAAACCCGTCGTGATCACGGACGTCACGCGTCTCCTGTGACGCTGTCTCATTGCTTCCATTCAAGCTCCTTCGCTCGTCTGAGAGCGCTCCCAGGGAGCGCTCTCACGCACGCTAGCAGAACGGTCCTGGCCGTGGCCCGCCTGTTTCGGCCTCGCCTCGCGGGCGCGTCATCGTCATGGGCGGCTAGCCTCGGCGTGTGAATCGTCCGCCGTCCGCTGCCGTCGACCTGCGCATCGAAGGGGCGCGCGTCCGCGACATCCCCTCGCTCTACGCGGAGCCCAACCGCGTCTTCATGCCCGACGAGGACTGGAATCTCGGGGAGAGCCTGGACGCCCTCGACGACCTGCTCTACGGCGGGTTCGGCGTCCTCGCCCGCGCGTCGTCCGCCCGCGTCGTGTGGGCTGATGCGACCGCCTCGCGGCAGGCACTGGGCGTCCCGCTCACCCGGGCCTACCTGGCCGCGAAGCTCGAGCGCCCAGACGTGTACGCGGCGGCGCCGGCACGCGCCGCGCTGGACGATCTCGATCGGGGCGCCGGGAAGACCTACTTCGACCTGGTGCTGGACGTGTTCGCCGGCCACCCCGAGCTCGACCTCGTGCTCGCCTGAGATTTGTCGCGGGTTCTCTTAACGGGCGCATATCGTCGCACGGGAGCATGAAGACATGTCGCTCTCGTCGTCCCCGCTGTCCGATCCCGCGATCCGCGTGCTCGTCGTCGATGATGAGCCGAACCTCCGCCATCTGCTCGGAGCGGTGCTGTCTCGGCAGGGCTGGCAGGTGGAGGTCGCCGCGACGGGGGCGAGCGCCATCGAGACCGCGCGTCGCATGAGGCCGCATCTGATGGTCCTCGATGTCGTGCTGCCCGACATCGACGGCGTCGAGGTGCTGCGTACGCTCCGGAGCGAGCTGAGCGAGACCATGGTCCTCTTCCTGACGGCCAACGGAACCGTCGCCAATCGCATCACCGGCATCGCTGCCGGTGGCGACGACTACGTGGCCAAGCCCTTCAGCGTCGAAGAGGTCGTCGTGCGCCTTCGCGGACTGCTGCGGCGCAGCCCCATGCTCATGCAGGGCGCTCCGACGCCGATGCTCGAGGTCGGCGATTTGAGGCTGAACGAGGACAACCACGAGGTCACGCGGGCAGGGGAGCAGATCCGGCTGACGGCGACGGAGTTCTCGCTGCTGCGCTTCCTGATGCTCAACGCCGACCGGGTCCTCAGCAAGGAGCAGATCCTCGATCGCGTCTGGGAGTATGACTTCGGACGGGAGTCGAACATCGTGGAGATCTACATCTCTTATCTGCGCAAGAAGATCGATCACGGGCGTGAGCCCATGATCCACACGCTGCGTCGCGTCGGCTACATCCTGCGTGCAGCTCCGACCGCTCCGGCTTCATCGTGACGCCTGCGCGGCTGGGAGGCCTGCGCACCCTGCGTGGGCGCTCGGTCGCGATGATCTCCGGGCTCCTTCTGGCGTCCGTCACCGTCTTCGGCGTCGTCTCCGTAGCCATCCTGCGGCAGAGTCTCGTCACCCAGGCCGAGTCGACGCTGTACCTCGCGAACGACACAGCCATCGGGCAGACTCTCACGGCCGTGGACGCGAGCGGAAGCGTTCCGACGTTCGACGACGTGTCACTCGCAGTTCCCTCCGACGGGTTCTTCTTCGTCATCCAGGACGGGGAGGTCGCGGTGTCGGCGTTCTTCACCCGTGACTACACCTACCGTCCGATGACAGAGCGCGAACTCACCCACGTTCGTGACGGGATGGCGGAGAGCGGCTACACCACGATGATGGACGTCGCCGACGACGGCGGGTACCTCGTGACGGCCTCCGATGTCGAGGCGGCGGACGGGCAGGAGCTCACCATCGTCAGCGGTGTGGGCCTCACCGACACCGAGACGGTCGTCCGCACCTACGCCCTCTGGCTCGCGGTCGTCGGGATCGCGATCGCGGCGTTCGCCGCCGTGTTCGGCTGGCGGTGGACCCGGCAGCAGCTCGACCCGCTCGAGCGGGTCGCCGAGATCGCCGATGAGGTGGCGGCCACACCGCTCTCATCCGGCGAGATCGCCCCGCAACGCCGGGTTCCCCGTGACGTGCGGCATCTGGGGTCCGAAACCGACCGCGTCGCCGACGCGCTCAATCGCCTCCTCGACCACGTCGAGCTCTCGCTCAACGCACGTCACCGCGCCGAGGAGTCGATGCGTCGCTTCATCGCCGAGGCGAGCCACGAGCTGCGCAACCCCCTCGCCTCCATCCGCGGCTACGCCGACTTCTACGCGCAACCCGATGCCGGCGCCGACCCCCTCGAGACGCAGGGCGTCCTCCAGCGCATCGGGTCGGAGGCGTCGCGGATGAGCGCGCTCATCGACGACCTGCTCTTGCTCGCGCGTCTCGACGCCGACCCGGTGGTCGCGCGCGACGACGTCGAACTGTCGATGATCGTGGCGGAGACCGCTTCCGACGCGAGGTTCGCCTATCCCGGGCACGTCTGGCGCATCGCTCTGCCCGACGAGGACGTCACGGTGGTCGGGGATGAGGGCGCGATCCGGCAGATGCTGTTGAATCTCGTCGCCAACGCGGGGCACCACACTCCGGACGGAACCAGTGTGACCGTGTCCATCGAGACGACGTCGACCTCCGTCGAAGTGGTCGTCGAGGACGACGGACCGGGAATCGACCCCGAGGCGCTGCCCACCATCTTCGATCGCTTCACCCAGGCGGGGAGTCGGTCGCAGACACGCGGGACCACGGTCGGGCTCGGTCTCGCAATCGTGCAGGCGCTCGCGACAGCCTCGGGCTACGAGGTCTCGGTCACCAGCTCGAGCGCGGGCACGCGATTCGGGATTCGGATTCCGACGAGCACCGCCTGATCGCCGCACGCGACCAGCGCGCTTAATTCGCGCACAGGGCCACGATCTACCGTCGACCGGCCGCGCGGTATCTGCCGCACGCGCCCGTGTCATCATCCGGCCCGTCGCCGAGGAGAGCCTGCCGTGTCCCTGCCGACCACCCCGATCGCTCGAGCCCTCGAGTCGACCCGCCGTTCCTTCCGCGACCGTTGGCACGACTTCGGCCGCCCGCCCCGTCTCATGGGCGTCGATGTGGCGCGCGGCCTCGCGATCTTCGGCATGATCGGCGCGCATACCGGGATCGTGTGGATGGTCGCCGGTCCCGACGGCCCCGACCTCGCGGCGATCGTCCAGGGACGATCTTCCATCCTCTTCGCCGTGGTCGCCGGCATCTCCGTCGCTCTCGCGACCGGACGCGGACAGCGTCCCCGGGGAGAGGCACTGCGGTCCGCGCGTCTGCGCATGGCCGGCCGCGCCCTCGTCGTTCTCGCCCTCGGGCTGGCGCTGGAAATGCTCGGCAGCGGGATCGCCGTCATCCTGCCCATCTACGGCATCCTCTTCCTGATCCTCATCCCGTTCCTGGGCCTGCGTCGCCGAACCCTCGCGCTCACCGCGGCCGCGATCGCCGTGGCGGGGCCGACCGTCGTCGCGCTCCTGCGTGCGGTGACGCTCTCGGGCGCCGGCATCCCGCAGGGAATCGGCGGCACCGCGGTCGACTTCCTCCTCAGCGGCTCGTATCCGCTGACCGTGTGGCTGCCCCTGGTCCTCGCTGGGATGGCGCTCGGGCGGCTGCGACTCGACCGGCCGCGGACCGCGGCGGTGCTGCTCGGGTCCGGAGTCGGGCTCGCCGCCTTCGGCTACGGCCTGGGCGACGCGTTCAACGGAACTGTCCGCGGGTGGCTCACGGGATCGGGGAGCGTCTCGTCGTCATCCGCGCTGTCGTCTTCGGGAGTGTCGTCGCTGTTGCCGGGATCATCCTCGTCGATGCGTCCCGACGCGCGCAGCTATCTCGAACAGCTGAGCGAGGTCGATCTGGGAGCCGCGCTGTCTCAGGCGTGGGGTGTGACGCCGCACTCGGGAGGGACATGGGAGATCATCGGGTCGGGCGGATTCGCCTTCGCCGTCGTCGGCGCCTGCCTGCTCGCCGCGCGTCCGTTCCGGGCGCTGCTCGTGCCGCTGGCCGCCGTCGGATCGATGCCCCTCACGGCGTACACGGCGCACGTCGTCTCTTTCGCCGTCCTGATCTCGCCGCTCGCGCTCGCGCCGGGTCTCGCGTCGTGGGACGGCGACCCCGCCGCCAGCGGCTGGTTCTGGATCGGATGCGTCGCGGCCCTTCTCGCCGCGTGTACGACCTGGGCTCTCAGCCGCGGCCGCGGGCCCCTCGAGTCACTCGTGGCCGGCGCCGCGCATCGAGTCGATCGACCCGCGGACAGCGGAGCCCGCTAGAAACGCGGAAGGGGCCGGTCCGATCGGACCGACCCCTTCACTGCGTCGAACGCTCAGAGAGCGCGGATGTTCGTCGCCTGCAGGCCCTTCTGGCCCTGCTCCACGTCGAACTCGACCTTCTGGTTCTCGAACAGGTTGCGGTGTCCAGTGCCGGCGATGGCGCTGAAGTGCGCGAACACGTCCGCGGTGCCGTCGTCCGGAGCGATGAAGCCGAACCCCTTCTCCGAGTTGAACCATTTGACGGTGCCAGTGGCCATGTCGTCATTTTCCTTCTGTGTTCTGGGACCACCGCTGTGATGATCCGGATACCGCTGCGGCCTGGCCGCTGCGGAGTGTGTGGGGGCGAGCAGATACTCGCCGGTGTGGGCGACCGGTCCAGATAGGTGCGGTCGCGGGGCCGAGAGCACGGCCCGGGTGCGTGAGATCGACGGCGGAATGAAACGAAGTGCACGTCGGAGCGAACCGACGGAGAGGCGCGCCGTGACGCACCGACTCTCGAATGCTACGCGATTTCGGACGCCCGTGGGGCGATGCTTCGTGCAATGTCGTCGAAAGACGCGATACGACTCATGGATGCTGCGCGGTGGGGTCGCTCCCGAAGCGCGCATCGAGAGCGGCGAGGACACGAGCGCACTCCAGCACGTCCTCCGGGGTGCCGGCGAGCTCGAACTCGAACACGACCGGACGTCCCGACGCCCGGGCGAGCTCGCGGGCCGCCGCCTGGTAGTGGTCTCCGAAGTTGCGGTTGCCGGAGCCGATGATCCCGACGAGGCGCCGGCGGTTGGCGGGGGAGCGGAGGAAGGCGCGGACTGCTGCCGGCAGAGTCGCGTGAGCATCATTGCCCGCCTTGTACGACGGTGTCAGCAGGACCCAGGGTCCCGGTGCCTCGCTCGCACGCACCGTCCGCTCGGACAGGTCCCGCACCGGCCGTCCGTCCGAGTCGTGCAGGTTACGCGCGAAGCGGCGGATGAGGTTCGAGGTCGAGGAGAAGAAGTAGACCGGGAGTTGCGCCACGGGGCCCAGTCTGCGCCGGTAGAGCGCCCGAGGCAGTGCGGGGCAGCGGGAAAACCCGTACTCGATTTGTTCCGGCCCGGGGACTCTTGTGGTCAGACCACATGAGCCACACTGGGGACACGGGGTCGAGGTCCCTCCATCCCGGATTCGGACACAGACGCGGAGACCGTCCGCGCCGGGAAGGCTCACGATGTCCATCACCGTCGACGCCCTCGTCACCCGGGCACAGCGTGCCCTCGACGAGTACGCGCACTTCACCCAGGAACAGGTCGACCACATCGTCCGCAAGGCGTCGGTGGCGGCGTTGCACCACCACGGCGAGCTCGCTGTCATGGCGGTCGAGGAGACCGGGCGCGGCCTCTTCGAGGACAAGGCCGTGAAGAACATGTTCGCCTGCGAACACGTCACCCACTCGATCATCGATCAGAAGACCGTCGGCGTCATCGCGCACGACGAGCTCACGGGGATCACCGAGATCGCCGATCCGGTCGGAGTGGTCTGCGCGCTGACTCCGGTGACGAACCCGACCTCGACCGCGATCTTCAAGTCGCTCATCGCACTCAAGACGCGCAACCCGATCGTCTTCGGCTTCCACCCGTCGGCGCAGCGCTGCTCGTCGGAGGCCGCCCGCATCGTCCGCGACGCCGCGGTCGCGGCCGGTGCCCCCGCCGACTGCATCCAGTGGATCGAAGAGCCGTCGATGGAGGCGTCCGGCGAGCTGATGAACCACCCGGGCGTCGCTCTCATCCTCGCCACCGGCGGCAACGCGATGGTCCGAGCCGCGTACTCGTGCGGCAAGCCCGCCCTCGGTGTCGGCGCGGGCAACGTTCCCGCCTTCATCGAACGCACCGCCGACGTCGGCCGCGCCGTCAACGACATCGTGCTCTCGAAGTCGTTCGACATGGGCATGGTGTGCGCGAGCGAGCAGGCGGTCGTCCTGGATGGGCCCATCGCGGAAGAGGCGCTCGAGGAGTTCGCCCGCCTGCACGCCTACCGGGTGAGCCGCGAGGAGAAGGCGATGCTCGAGGAGTTCATCTTCGGTGTCACCGCCGACAGCGCCAACTGCGCCGACGCGAAGCTCAATGCGCGGGTCGTCGGTCAATCGCCGGTCTGGATCGCCGAGCAGGCGGGCTTCACGGTCCCTGCGGACACGTCCATCCTCCTGGCCGACGTTGCAGGCGTCGGCCCGCACGAGCCGCTCACGCGCGAAAAGCTCGCCCCCGTCCTCGCCGTGCTCCGTGCCGAGACTCCGGATGAGGGAATCGAGCTCTCGCGGCAGATGGTGGCGTTCGACGGGCTCGGTCACTCCGGCGCGATCCACTCGAACGACGCGGAGGTGATCGCCCGCTTCGCGGAGGTCGTCAAGGCGGTCCGCATCATCGAGAACTCGCCGTCGGCTCTCGGCGGCATCGGCGACATCTACAACGCCTTCCTGCCCTCGCTGACCCTCGGCTGCGGCTCGTACGGTCACAACTCCGTCTCCAACAACGTCTCGGCGGTGAACCTGGTGAACGTCAAGCGCGTCGGACGGCGCAACAACAACCTGCAGTGGTTCAAGATCCCGGCGAAGACCTACTTCGAGCCGCACGCGATCCGGTACCTGGCCGATATGAGGGGAGTCGAGCGGGTCAGCATCATCACCGATGAGACCATGACCTCGCTCGGCTACGTCGACCGCATCACCGATGTCCTGAACCGGCGTGAGAACCGTGTCCAGGTGCAGTTGCTGAACCAGGTCCGGCCCGAGCCGAAGGTCTCGGAGGTCGTGGCTGGCGCGGAGCAGCTGCGCCAGTTCCAGCCCGACACGATCATCGCGCTCGGTGGCGGGTCACCGATGGATGCCGCGAAGGTGATGTGGCTGCTGTACGAGAACCCCGAGATCGAATTCTCCGACATGCGGGAGAAGTTCTTCGACGTGCGCAAGCGCGCGTTCACCTTCCCCGAGATGGGCAAGAAGGCCAAGCTGGTCTGCGTCCCCACCACGTCGGGAACGGGCTCGGAGATGACTCCATTCGCCGTCATCACCGACGACGCCACCGGGATGAAGTATCCGCTGGCCGACTACGCGCTGACACCGTCCGTCGCCATCATCGATCCTGAGCTGACGCGCGTGCTTCCGGGTTTCCTCGTGGCCGACGCCGGCTTCGACGCTCTGACGCACGCGACCGAGGCCTACGTGTCGGTGTACGCCAACGACTACACCGACGGGCTCTGCCTGCACGCGATCAAGCTCATCTTCGAGAACATCGAGCGCAGCACGAAGGCGCAACCGGGATCGACCGACAGCGCGGATCGGAAGGCTCGCGAGAAGATGCACAACGCTGCATCGATAGCCGGTATGGCCTTCGGCAACGCGTTCCTCGGGATCGTGCACGCGATGGCGCACGTCACCGGCGCCACGTACAAGCTCGTGCACGGACGGACCAACGCGGTCTACCTGCCGCACGTGATCCGGTACAACGGCACCGTCCCGACCAAGCTCACGAGCTGGCCCAAGTACGAGCGGTACATCGCTCCTGAGCGCTTCCAGCAGATCGCGCAGCACCTCGGGCTTCCCGCCGCGACGCCGGAAGAAGGTGTCGAGAGCTACGCCCGCGCGGTGGAGGATCTGCGTGACCGCGTCGGCATCGAGCGCTCGTTCCAGGCGCAGGGCGTCGACGAGGCCCGCTTCCTCGACAACCTGCACAGCCTCGCGATGGCCGCTTACGAGGATCAGTGCGCCCCCGCGAACCCGCGGATGCCGATGATCGACGACATGAAGACGCTCATGGAAGCCGCGTACTACGGCACCTCGTTCGCCGATGTGCGCGCCACCCGTGCCGCGGCCGTCGTCGCCGCGGACGCCGCCCTCCCGGCGACTCCCGTCGATGCGCAGACCCCCGACGCACCCGCGAAGAAGGGCAGCGGGAAGGCGAAGGCGGCGCACGGCGCCTGACGGCGATCCGCGGAGCGCAGGGCCGGACCGAGGTGTCCGGCCCTGCACCTACGCTGTAGCCATGCAGCAGCGCAGCCTCGCTTCGACCTCCCGTTCCGTCTCGGCCATCGGCCTCGGCACCTGGCAGCTCGGTGCCGACTGGGGCGAGGTCGACGACGGCCAGGCTCTGGCCGTCTTGGAAGCGTCCGCCGATGCCGGCGTGACCCTCTTCGACACCGCCGACGTCTACGGCGATGGCCGCAGCGAGACGACCATCGGCCGATTCCTCGCCGGCCGACCCGGCCACGGCATCACCGTCGCAACCAAGATGGGGCGCCGCGAGGCGCAGGTGCCCGAGAACTACAACCGCGAGAACTTCCGTGCCTGGACGGAGCGGTCGCGCCGCAACCTCGGCGTCGACACGCTCGACCTCGTGCAGCTGCACTGCCCGCCGTCGGCCGTCATCGAGTCGGACGACACCTACGACGCGCTCGACGAGTTGGTTCAAGACGGAGCGATCGCCGCTTACGGGGTCTCGGTCGAGACCGCGGCACAGGCGCTCGCGGCGATCGCGCGGCCGAACGTCACGAACATCCAGATCATCCTCAACCCGTTCCGGTTGAAGCCCCTCGACGAGGTGCTCCCGGCAGCCCGAGCCGCCGGCGTCGCGATCTTCGCGCGCGTCCCGCTCGCGTCGGGGCTGCTGAGCGGCCGTTACACCGAGCACACCGAGTTCGCGGCGAACGACCACCGGTCGTATAACCGCAACGGCGAGGCTTTCGACCGCGGCGAGACCTTCTCGGGGGTGGACTTCGAGACCGGCGTCAAGGCGGCCCGGCGGCTCGCGGCTGCCCTTCCCGAAGGCATCACCCTGCCCGCGGCGACGCTCGCGTGGATCGCCAGGCGTCCGGGCGTCACGAGCGTCATCCCGGGAGCCCGGACGACCGAGCAGGCCCGCGCGAACGCAGCCGCGGCGGCGCTGCTCGATGACGGCACCGATCTGACCGGCTTCTCCGACGCGGTCGCGGAGGTCTACGACGAGCTCCTCCGAGCAGACATCCACCCGCACTGGTGACCGTGCGAGCGGCGTGGCGGGGTGTCTCCTGTGGACACCCACGACGCTCGCTTCGGGGGCGGCCTACGCTGATCGCGTGAAGATGGAATTCGACGCGGAGGTGTTCCGCTGGGAGGCCCGCACCCAGGATTGGTACTTCGCGGCGGTGCCGGAAGAGCCCAGCGCTGACATCCGAGAGATCCCGCGGATGCCGCGCGGGTTCGGGTCCGTTCGGGTGCGGGCGACGATCGGCGATTCCACGTGGGAGACCTCGATCTTTCCGGATGCCGGACGCGGCGGTTACGTCCTCCCGTTGAAGCAAGCGATCCGCCGCGCCGAATCGATCGGACCCGACGGCGTCGTCCGGGTGATGCTCGAGGTCCTCGACGCGTGACGCCGCTGGCGATCGCGACGATCGTGGTCGTGGCTGCCTGTGCCGCGCTGAGTGTCGCGCTGGCGGCGGTCGACATCGCGACGCACCGGCTTCCGAACCGCCTCGTCCTCGGATTGACGGCCGCGGCCGCGAGCCTCGCGGTGCTCTCCGCCATCGAACAGGCTTCGATGCGGCCGATCGTCGGGGCGGCGGGCGCCGGAGTCGTGCTGTTCGTCGTCTACTACCTCCTGCACCGGCGCGGTCGGGCGCTGGGCGGGGGAGACGTCAAGCTCGCGGCGGCGATCGGGCTGCTCACGGGCACGCACGACTGGGTGGCGCCGCTCGTCGCGACCGCGCTCGCGTTCTTCTGCGGCGGTCTTGTCGCCGTCGTCATCATCGCCGCCCGCCGCGGCGACCGGCATACCCGGATACCGTTCGGCCCCTTCATGCTGCTCGGCGCATGGGCGGTCGTCGGGGGCGTCTGGGCCGGGATCTGAGGCGTGTCAAGTGCACGGGGGCGAGGGTGAGCGCCGCGCTATCGTGGCGGCATGGCCGAGTCCACGTTCATCTCCCGCTCGATCGCGTGGGCGCTGCAGCGCAAACCGGTGCGCGCGTTCCTGCTGTACAGCGAGCACCGTGGACCGGTGCTCGCCGACAGCGTCACCTATCGCACCCTGTTCAGCGTGTTCGCCGGCGTGCTGTTGGGGTTCTCCGTCGCGGCGCTCTGGCTTGCCGGTGACCCCGTCGCGTGGCAGGCGCTCCTCGACGCCGTGAACCGTGTCATCCCGGGACTCGTCGGAAAGAACGGCCTGATCAAGCTCGACGACATCCAGGCCCCGGCCGGGCTGACCATCGCGGGTGTCATCGCCACCGTCGGTCTGGTCGGTGCGGCGATCGGTGCGATCGGTTCGCTCCGTACCGCCATGCGCGCGATCGCGGATCAACTGACCGATGACGTGCTTTTCGTCTGGGTGCTGCTGCGCAACCTCGCACTCGCGATCGGTATCGGCGGGGCGCTCGTCGCCGCTGCCGGGGTGACGTTCCTCGGGACGGCCGGGGTCGGACTTCTCGCCGACCTCCTCGGTTTCTCCGACGAGAACCCGCTCGTGCAATTCGGCGGCTGGGCCGTGTCGCTGGTGGTGGTGTTCGCCCTCGACGCGGTCGCTGTCGCCGTGCTCTTCCGGGTCCTGTCCGGGGTGAAGGTGCGAAAGCGTGCGCTGTGGAGCGGCGCGCTGCTCGGCGCCGCCGGGCTGACGGTGCTGCAGCAACTGTCGGGCCTGTTCGTCGGTGGTGCCACCTCGAACCCGCTGCTGGCGTCGTTCGCCTCACTGATCGCGCTGCTGCTGTGGCTCAACCTGTCATCGCAGGTCATCCTCATCGCGACCGCCTATATCGTCACGGGCGTGCGCGAAGAGGAAGACCGCGTTCGGGCGCGCTTCGGCGCCACCACCTTCCTGCAGCGTCGCGTGCAGCGCGCGGAGGACGCCGTCTCCGCCGCCGCCCGGGAGCTCGAGAAGGCGCGCGAGCTCGAGGCCGAGGAACGCGCGAAAGCGGGCGGCTGACTCGCCGGCCTCAGTCGCCGACGGAGCTCGTCCGAGGAGGGCGCAGTCCGGCGCGCAGGTCCAGGACGACCTCGCTCTCAACCCGCCCGCCCGATGCCGCGCGCATCACCGCACGGTGCTCCGCGTCGATCGCACGAGGCGACGCATCTGCGACCGCATGCGAGCGCGCGAGGTCGTCGGTCTGCATGGCGTAGACGATGACCGGACCATCCGTCGTATCGATGATCATCGCGGTCTCGTGCTCGACCCCCTCAGCCGCGAGCGACTCCAGCGCCTCCGCGCGCCGAGGGCCGTCGATCTCGCGCAACCACTCGATGACGCGCTCGCGATGATCGGGGCGAAGACGCCGAGCCACCAAATGGATCACGGCATGAGACTAGCGACCTAGCGCGCGTAGCGCTCGACGAACGCGCGGAGGATCGACCCCGTGTGGGTGACCGGGCTGCGGCTCACGGCGCTCAGGGTGAGGTCGAGCTCGTCAGGCGCGAAGTAGCCGTAGTCGGCGTAGGCGTGGATGCGATTCGTGATGCCGGCGAGGTCGAGTTCTGGATGGAACTGGGTCGCGTAGACGTTCTCGCCGACCCGGAACATCTGCACGGGGCATGCCTCGGAGGAAGCAAGCAGGACGGCACGGGGAGGAAGGGCCGAGATCGCTTCCTTGTGTCCGACGAAGCCGGCGAACGTCGGCGGCATCCCCGCCAGGAGCGGATCGCGCCGCCCGGCATCCGTCAGCTCGACGTCGACGACGCTGATGGGCTCGCCGAACCGTCGGTCGATCGTCGCCCCGAGAAACGCACCCACCGTGCCGATTCCGTAGCACGCACCGAGGAACGCGGCGTCCTGTGCGACGACCCGTGCCAGAAGGTCGGCGAACTCGGCCTCGACCCGGCGCTGAACGGCGGATTTCTGCTCATACGGATCAGACGCGTTGAACGGGCCACCGCCGACGAAGATGCCCGAGATGTCGTCGAGGTCTATCTCGGGCATCGGTTCCGACTCGAGTCGCACGCGCCGGAGCGAGGCAGGTTCGAGCCCGGTGTGGCGTAGGAAGAGCTCGTACTCTTCGTCGGCGGGCACGTCTTCGGCCCGGGTGGCGAGCAGCACGAACGGCTTCACGCCGAGGGGAGCTTTCGTAGTCGCCGAGCACGCATGGCGCAAGCGTATCGGCCGGTCCGGACGGCGCGGGTATCGTCGGGAGACAGGAGGTCAGAACATGGCTATTGCACGACTGCACGGTGGTCCCCTCGACGGGCAGACCCTTCCGCTGGACGACGACGCGTCAGACCGGCTCATCCTTCCCTACAGCGAGACCCAGGTGGTCTACGAACGCTCCGGCGAGCCGGAGAACACCGGCGAGGGCGACGGACCGACGTCGTCGGAGTTCCACTTCGTCGAAGCCGAGGGCGACATCGACCCCTCGACCGACGAGCGCGACGACCGCGTCACCAGTGACGACTGAGCCGCGCAGCTCGCTCGAGGTCGAGCGGAAGTACGACGTCGGCGACGAGGCGAGCGTTCCCGACTGGTCGCTCCTCCCCGGCGTCGCGACCGTCGGCGCAGCCGAGCCCCGTGAACTCGACGCGCGCTACCTCGACACTGCCGACGGACGACTCGCCGCCGCGCTGACCGCGCTGCGGCGACGCACGGGCGGCCCCGACGAGGGGTGGCACGTGAAGCGGTCCACGCCCGAGGGCAAGCTCGAGACTCATTGGCCCCTCGACGACGCCGATGAGGCGGCCCCGCCCGACGTGCCGGACGCCATCGTCGCCGAGCTCGCCGAGGTGGCGCAGCCGCCCTTCGAGGTCATCGCCCGCATCCGGAACTCGCGCACCGCCTTCGCCCTGCTCGACGCCGCGGGCGATCTGGTCGCGGAGTTCGTCGACGATCGGGTGACGGCCACGGACGAACGGTCGGGACGAACGAGCTCATGGCGGGAGTGGGAGCTCGAGCTGGGCCCCGCGGCGCCCGCCAGCGCGGCCGGTGTCGCCGAGCTCTTCGCAGCTGCCGACGAGCTGGTCGCATCCGCCGGGGGAGCGCCCGCGGCATCCGAATCCAAGCTCGGACGCGCCCTCGGACGCTGAGCATCCCGGGTTCGATCAGCCGCAAAGACGAACGCACCGCCGGCCGAGGCCGAGCGGTGCGTTCGTCTTCTGGCGACGCGAGCGTCAGAGGTTGATCATGTGACCCGCGAGACCGTGGAACGCCTCCTGAAGACCTTCCGACAGGGTCGGGTGCGTGTGGACGTTGCGCGCGGCCTCGAGCGCAGTGAGGTCCCACTTCTGAGCCAGGGTCAGCTCCGGCAGCAGCTCCGAGACGTCGGGGCCGATGAGGTGCCCACCGAGGAGCTCCAGGTGCTCGGCGTCGGCGATGAGCTTGACGAAACCGACGGGCTCGCCCAGGCCGTTGGCCTTGCCGTTCGCCGAGAACGGGAACTTCGCGACCTTGACGTCGTAGCCCGCGTCGCGCGCCTGCTGCTCGGTCAGGCCGAACGATGCCACCTGCGGCGAGCAGAACGTCGCACGCGGCATGTTGCGGTAGTCGCCGAGCGTCTGCGTCTCGGCGCCGCCGATGGTCTCCGCCGCGACGACACCCTGCGCCTCGGCGACGTGCGCGAGCTGCAGCTTGGCGGTGACGTCGCCGATCGCGTAGATGCCCTCGACGTTCGTCCGCATGTGGTCGTCGATGTCGATCGCGCCGCGCTCGGTGAGCTTCACGCCGGTGTTCTCGAGACCGAAGCCCTCGACCCGGGGAGCGAAGCCGATCGACATGAGGACCTTGTCGGCCTCGATCTGCCCCTTCGCGCCGTCGGCGTTGGCCGAGTACGAGACGGTGACCTTATCGCCCGAGTCGACGATCTGCTCGACCTTGGTCGAGGTGAGGATGTCGATGCCGTACTTCTTGTACTGCTTCTGGATCTCCTTCGAGACCTCGACGTCCTCGTTGGGGAGGGCGCGGTCGAGGAACTCGATGATCGTGACCTTCACGCCGTAGTTCGACATGACGAAGGCGAACTCCATGCCGATCGCGCCGGCGCCGACGATGACGATCGAGTTCGGCAGGTCACGGGTGAGGATCTGCTCCTCGTAGGTCACGACGTTGTCGCTGAGCTGCACACCGGGAAGGAGTCGCACGGTCGAGCCGGTGGCGATGATGACGTTGTCGAACGTGACGGTCTCTTGCGAGCCGTCGGCCTTGGTCACCTGGATCGACTTCGCGTCGAGGAACGACCCGCGTCCCTCGTACTCGGTGACCTTGTTCTTCTTCATCAGGAAGTGGATGCCCTTGACGTGCGTCTCGGCCACCTTGCGGCTGCGGTCGAACGCGGTGCCGAAGTCGAAGTTCACATCCCCGCTGATCCCGAAGAGATCGGCCTTGTGCTTGAAGGTGTGGGCGAGGTCGGCGTTCTTCAGCAGAGCCTTGGAGGGGATGCAGCCGACGTTGAGGCAGACGCCTCCCCAGTACTTCTCTTCGATGATCGCGACGGACTGTCCGAGCTGCGCAGCGCGGACAGCTGCGACATACCCGCCGGGGCCCGCGCCGAGGATGACGACGTTGTAGTGAGGCATGCTCCCAGCCTAGTCCTCGGTGCGCCGCCGAGACGCCGCGACGAGGGCGATGACGAGGGCGATCACACCGGCGACCACGACGACCGCGACGACGATCCAGAACACCGCGGGCAGGCCCTCGGCCGGTGCCGTCTCGGTGGTTCCACCGGCGGGTGCCGTCGGCGCGGCCGCCGGGTCGCCCGCCGTGAACGAGAACTCGCCCGAGACCGGGTGGCCGTCGCTCGAGACCACCCGCCAGCGCACGGTGATCGGGCCCTGGCTGTCTCCGTCGATGGCCTGGGTGGCCGTCGTACCGTCGAGCGCGGGCGTCCCCTCGGCGAGTTCCGTTCCCGCCGCGTCGGTCACCGAGATCGCGTTGACCCCCTCCTCGTCGATGAGCACGCCGCTGAAGGTGAGCGTCACCTCGTCGGGCAGCTCGGCCACGGCCGAATCGGCGGCCGGATCGGAGGCCAGCAGCTCGTCGTGCGCGAGGGCGGGCGACGCGGGGGAGGCCGCGGCGAGGCCGAGCACGATGCCGAAGCCCACGAGCAGGCGCATACGAAGAGAAGGAGTGCGTGCAGACATCGCCCCGAGCCTAATCGTCGGCCATATGAAGGTGGTGAGAGGCCCGGGTATTCGCGTTCGCGACTCGTCGTCGATCCGTTAGGCTGGCCCGGAAGAGGAGGACACTGTGGACGAAAAGGATCGAGACGTCGACGACATCCGACGCGGACCCGACCGCGCGCCGCACAGCGGTTCCTCGGACACGACGCAGACGTTCGGGCACGACCTGGATCTGTCGTTCGTGCCGTTCGGGGCTGACCTCACCGCTGTGGAGCGTGACGCCATCCAGGCGCTGCCCGAGCGGGCGGCCCTGCTTCTGGTTCGTTCCGGCCCCACCGCGGGGGCACGGTATCTGCTGGACACCGACGTGACGACCGTCGGCCGCCACCCCGAGGCCGACATCTTCTTCGACGACGTCACCGTCTCGCGGCGGCACGCGGAGATCACCCGTACGGGGTCGGCTTTCGAGATCGTCGACCAGCGCTCGCTCAACGGCACCTACGTCAACGGTGAGCGCGTCGACCGCGCCGTGCTCTCCGATGGAGCCGAGCTGCGCGTCGGCAAGTTCCGCCTGAACTTCTTCGTCTCACCGCTCGACCGCGCTCCGGCGACCGGCGCGTGAGTGCGGCCCCCGCAGCCCGCGGTCGGTCCACGGCAGCGGGTCACCTGAGCATCGGCCAGGTCCTTGCGCGGCTCAGTCCGGAGTTTCCGGCGCTGAGCTCGAGCAAGCTGCGGTATCTCGAAGACCAGGGGATCGTCACCCCCACGCGCACCGGCTCGGGGTACCGGAAGTTCTCACCGGCGGACGTCGAGCGGCTGCGTACCGCGCTGACGCTGCAACGCGATCACTACATGCCGCTGGCGCGTATCCGCGAGTACCTCGACACGCCGGGGGCCGAGGGGCTCCCGCCCGCGCTGCCGGCGTCGATCGTCCAGCATCGGCGCTATCGACGCGACGAGCTGATCGATCAGGCCGAGGCCACGGCAGCGCTGCTCGGCGACGCGGTGTCAGCGGGTCTGCTGCCGGCCGCCGACACGTACGACGAGCGAGCGCTCGTCCTGCTGCGCACGCTCGTCGCGCTCGATCGCCACGGCATCGGCCCGCGCCACCTCCGCACCGTGCGGCAGGCGGCTGAACGCGACGTCGCGCTGGTCGAGACCGCGCTCGCGCCGCTGCTGCGCCGCACCGATTCGTCGTCTCGCGGACGTGCCCATGAGCTCGCGCCCGAGCTGGTACGTCGGCTCGACGACGTCCGTTCGGCGTTCGTCCAGACGGCCATCGACCGACTGGTCCGGTGAGCCACGCGCGACACGCCGCGGGCTCGGAGCGGATGTCGTTGCCGCGGCGGCATCCCTCATCTAGCGTGGAAGAAACCCGACCGTCCGGCAGGAGGACCAGATGACCGCGCATGATTCGCTCGGCGAGATGCGGTTCACGACCGACCTCCTCTTCACCGACGGTCTCCCCGAGATGGACGACGAGGCCGGGTATCGCGGAGCGCAGGCCGCTCGCGCCGCCGGCATCACGTACCGTCAGCTCGACTACTGGGCTCGTACCGAACTGGTCGTCCCCACCGTCCGCGGCGCCAGCGGCTCGGGTTCGCAGCGTCTCTACGGCTTCCGCGACATCCTCGTGCTGAAGCTCGTCAAGCGTCTGCTCGACACGGGCATCTCGTTGCAGCAGATCCGTGTGGCGGTCGACCAGCTCCGCGCCGCGGGCATCCGCGACCTCGCGGGGACGACGCTGATGAGCGACGGCGCGTCGGTCTACCTCTGCACGTCGAACGACGAGGTCATCGACCTCGTCAGCCGCGGTCAGGGGGTGTTCGGCATCGCGGTCGGAAAGGTCCTCCGTGAGGTCGAGTCCACACTCGTCGAGTTCGACCCCCAGGCGCCGGACCCCGTCGACGAGCTCGCTGCGCGACGCTCGGCACGCAGCGCCTGAGCCGTCCCCGAGATACACAGAACCCCGGCGCACCTGCGGTGCGGCCGGGGTTTCGTTCGTGTGGTGACGGCCGGTCAGCTCGGCGCGGCCGTGGGGGCCTCGCCCGCGACCGGGATCCGGCCGGTGCGCAGCACGCGGTCCAGCAGCGCGTCGAAGTCGGAGGCGAGCTCCTGCGCGGAGTCTCCGGGCCAGATGTGCAGCGGCTTCGCGGCGCCCTGCGCCTGCTGCAGCGACGTGCGCTCGGGAAGCTGGGGCGAGAGCACCAGGGGACCGAACATGTCGCGCAGTTCCTTGATGCGGAACTGATGCTCGATCGACTGCGGGCGCACCCGATTGACCACGATGCCGAGGGGCTGCAGGCGGGGGGAGAGTCCTCGGCGGATCTCTTCGATGGCGCGCAGCGCGCGGTCGGCGGCAGCCACGGAGAACAGGCCGGGCTCGGTCACGACGATGACGCGATCGCTGGCCGCCCACGCCGTGCGGGTGAGCGCGTTGAGCGAGGGGGCGCAGTCGATGAGGACGAGGTCGTAGTCGGCCTCGATGGTCGCCAAGGCCTCTTCCAGCTTCCAGACGTCGCGCACGCTCGGGTGCGGACCGTCGAAGTTGATGGCGGACGGGCTGCCGATCAGGACATCGATGGTGCCGGGATGCACCTTCGCCCACCCGCTCGAGGTGATGGCCTGACGGACCACCTTCTCCTTGGGATTGGCGAGGACGTCGGCGACGTTGAGACGGCCGGCGACCTGGATGTCCATCCCCGTCGACACGTCGGACTGCGGATCGAGATCGACGACCAACGTCCGGACACCGCGGGCGAACGCGGCGGATGCGAGCCCCAAGGTGACCGTGGTCTTGCCGACCCCGCCCTTGAGCGAGCTGACGGAAAGTACGTGCACGAGGCTCTACGTTACCGTCCCCTAGGCTGTGAGGGTATTCGAGCCCCCGCGCGGCGCCGTCGCCGTGCGACTCATTCCAGCGAGGTGAGCATGTTCCGCAAGATCCTTGTCGCGAATCGCGGTGAGATCGCCATCCGCGCCTTCCGCGCCGCCTTCGAGCTGGGGGCGCGCACCGTGGCCGTCTATCCGCACGAGGACCGCTACTCGCTCCACCGTCTGAAGGCCGACGAGGCCTACGAGATCGGGGTGAAAGGGCACCCCGTCCGGGCCTATCTCGACGTCGACGAGATCATCCGCGTCGCGCGCGAGAGCGGAGCGGACGCGATCTACCCGGGATACGGCTTCCTGTCCGAGAACCCCGAGCTCGCCGCTCGCGCCGCCGACGCGGGCATCGCCTTCATCGGTCCGTCGGCGCGCGTGCTCGAGATGGCCGGCAACAAGGTCACGGCCAAGAGCCATGCTGTCGCCGCCGGAGTGCCGGTGCTGCGATCGACCGAGGCCTCCGACGACATCGACGCTCTCGTCGCCCAGGCGGAGGACATCGGCTTCCCGGTCTTCGTCAAGGCGGTCGCCGGCGGCGGCGGACGCGGGATGCGACGCGTCGGCGCACCCGGCGAGCTCGCACCGGCACTGTCGGAGGCGATGCGCGAGGCCGGCAGCGCGTTCGGCGACGCGCGTGTCTTCCTGGAACAGGCCGTCCGCCGTCCGCGCCACGTCGAGGTCCAGGTGCTCGCCGACGCCACGGGTGAGACGGTGCACCTGTTCGAACGCGACTGCTCGGTGCAGCGACGCCATCAGAAGGTCATCGAGATCGCGCCGGCCCCCAACCTCGACGACGAGACGCGGGCAGACCTGCACCGGCACGCGATCGCCTTCGCGACCTCCATCGGCTACGTGAACGCCGGCACCGTCGAGTTCCTGCTCGAGACGGACGGGCCCCGGGCGGGCGAGATCGTGTTCATCGAGATGAACCCGCGCATCCAGGTCGAGCACACGGTGACCGAGGAGGTCACCGACGTCGACCTGGTCCAGTCCCAGATGCGGATCGCGGCGGGGGAGACCCTCGCGCAGCTCGGCCTCACGCAAGACCGCATCCAGCTGCGCGGCGCGGCCCTGCAGTGCCGCATCACGACCGAGGATCCGGCTCAGGGGTTCCGCCCCGACACGGGGAAGATCACCACCTACCGGTCGCCGGGCGGAGCCGGCATCCGTCTCGACGGCGGCACGACCGCCGCCGGCTCCCAGGTGAGCCCGCACTTCGACTCGATGCTCGCCAAGCTCACGTGCCGGGGGCGCGACTTCGGTGCCGCGGTCGTGCGCTCGCGCCGTGCCCTCGCGGAGTTCCGCATCCGAGGCGTCTCCACCAACATCCCGTTCCTGCAGCAGGTGCTCGACGACCCGTCGTTCGCGCGAGGCGACCTCAGCACCTCCTTCATCGACGAGCGACCCGAGCTGCTCGAGGGCCGGATGTCGAAGGACCGCGGATCGAAGATCCTCGGGTGGCTCGCCGACACGACCGTCAACCGCCCGCACGGCTCTGCTCCGACGAGCGTCGACCCGCGGACCAAGCTGCCCCGGCTCGACCTCGCTACACCGCCGCCCGCGGGCTCGCGCCAACGCCTGCGCGAACTCGGCCCCGCGGGGTTCGCGCAGACCCTGCGCGGGCAGACCTCGCTCGCCGTGACCGAGACGACCTTCCGCGACGCGCACCAGTCGCTTCTCGCCACACGCGTCCGGACGAAGGATCTCGTCGCGGTCGCTCCCGCCGTCGCGCGGCTCACCCCGCAGCTGCTGTCCGTGGAGGCGTGGGGCGGGGCGACCTACGACGTGGCTCTGCGCTTCCTCGGCGAGGACCCGTGGGAACGACTCGACAAGCTGCGAGAGGCCCTGCCCAACGTCGCTCTCCAGATGCTGCTGCGCGGTCGCAACACCGTCGGCTACACCCCGTACCCGACGGCGGTGACGCAGGCCTTCGTGCGGGAGGCGGCGGATGCCGGCGTCGACATCTTCCGGATCTTCGACGCCCTCAACGACGTCGCGCAGATGCGGCCGGCGATCGACGCCGTCCTCGAGACCGGGACGACGATCGCCGAGGTCGCGCTCTGCTACACGGGGGATCTGCTCGACCCGGCCGAAGACCTCTACACCCTCGACTACTACCTCCGTCTCGCCGAGGAGATCGTCGATGCGGGCGCGCACGTGCTCGCCATCAAGGACATGGCCGGCTTGCTGCGGCCGGCTGCGGCGTCGCGCCTGGTCGCGGCGCTGCGCGAACGGTTCGATCTGCCCGTGCACGTGCACACGCACGACACCGCGGGCGGACAGCTCGCGACGCTCCTGGCCGCGAGCGCCGCGGGTGCGGATGCCGTCGATGCGGCGTCCGCGCCGATGGCGGGCACGACCAGTCAGCCCTCGCTGTCCGCGCTCGTGGCAGCACTCGCGCACACCGAGCGCGACACCGGTCTCGATCTCGGCGCCGTGTCGGACCTCGAGCCCTACTGGGAGGCGGTGCGTCACATGTACCGTCCGTTCGAGTCGGGTCTGCCCGGCCCCACCGGACGCGTCTACCGCCATGAGATCCCGGGCGGACAGCTCTCGAACCTGCGGCAGCAGGCCATCGCGCTGGGGCTCGCCGACGATTTCGAACTCATCGAGGACATGTACGCCGCGGCGAACGAGATCCTCGGCCGGGTTCCCAAGGTCACCCCGTCGTCGAAGGTCGTGGGCGACCTCGCGCTGCATCTGGCGGCGGTGAAAGCCGATCCAGCCGCCTTCGCCGCCGACCCGGGCGCATACGACATCCCGGAGTCCGTCGTCGGCTTCATGGCAGGCGAACTCGGCGACCTGCCGGGAGGATGGCCCGAACCGTTCCGGTCGAAGGTCCTCGCAGGGCGCACCGTGCGTCCCGCGGCTGCAGATCTCTCGGCGGCGCAGGAAGCGGCTCTCGACGCCGATTCCGCGACACGGCGACGCACGCTGAACTCGTTGCTCTTCCCTGCGCCGACACAGGAGTTCGACCGGGTGCGCGACACCTACGGCGACCTGAGTGTGCTCGACACGGCGGACTACCTGTATGGGCTGGTCCCCGGCGCCGAGCACGTCGTCGAGATCGAGAAGGGTGTGCAGCTGTACGTCGGACTCGAGGCCATCGGTGAGGCCGACGAGAAAGGCATGCGCACGGTCATGGCCACGCTCAACGGTCAGCTGCGGCCGGTGTTCGTGCGCGACCGCAGCATCAGCGTCGAGGCTCGTCAGGCCGAGAAGGCCGACACTTCGGTCCCCGGTCAGGTCGCCGCCCCGTTCTCGGGCGTCGTGACGCTCAAGGTCGCCGTCGGCGATGCCGTCGGGGCGGGAGCTCCCGTCGCGTCGATCGAAGCGATGAAGATGGAGGCGGCGATCACGGCGCCGGTCGCGGGCGTGGTCGAGCGGCTCGTCGTCGGGCCGACGGCGGTGGTCGAGGCGGGCGACCTTTTGGTCGTCGTCCGGCCCGGCGGGTAGCCTAAGGGGTCGGGCGCGAGCTCGAGACCTTGGAGTGGACGCAGCACAACATGCCTGAGCGCAACGAGAACCAGCCCGACGAGACCGATCCCGCGGTCCTCGCCGACAGCGAGAGTATCCATACGACGGCCATCGGGATCATCGGCGGCACCGCACAGGTCGACGTCGCGCTCCCCGTCGCGGAAGACGACCTCGATGACGACGACGTCATCGACGGCGAGGTCGGCGACGAGCAGCTGACGACCGGCGACATCCCCCTCGGCATCGCGCCGGTCGATTCGGACGACGACGAGTCGAGGGATGCCGCGACGGCCGCCGCCGACGACGAGGCGGATGCAGGCGGTGAGGCGAACCCGGAGAACGAGGAAGCTCCCGCGCTCCGGGCAGAGCCGGGCGACCATGCCGGCACCGAAGACGAAGAGTTCGAGGGCGACGGCGCGGACGAGGTTGCTTCCACCGAGGCATCCGAGCTCGCTGATGAGGACGACGACCGCGACGTGTCCGGCGACGACGATGCCGAGGAGCCTGTCGATGAGGTGGTCACCGCCGTGATCGACGATGAAGACGACCCCGAGATCGACTTCCCAGCGGAGGCCGACACGACGACCGCCGACGCTCCGGCCACGTCCGAGGGTGTGACGGATGCTGCCGCAGAGGACGTCACGGCCGGTGACGACAGCGATCACGCCCGGGGTGCCGACACCGCGACGTCCGGGGCCGCGGAAGCGCGCGACACCGGTGTCGTCGTCGCGACGGTCGTGCCGACGACCACGCCGATCACCGGCACCGTGCCGACCACCCGCCGGCAGGCCCACCAGGTCGCCGAGCAGGTTCGTCATGCCGCCGAGCGGGTGCAGGTCGCGCGTCCGACCGAGCCGGTCCTGCAGTCGCGGCGCCTCGGCGATCTCGAGCCCGGGCGCGAATCGGCAGACCTGCTGACGGCCGAGCGTCTGCTCGACCCGGCGCAGATCGTGCGGGCCGAGCCGGAAGGCCGCTGGCAGCGCCTCGTGTACAGCGTCTCGGGTCATCGCATCAACCTCGGCGACGGCAAGCGGGCACGCTCGCGCAAGGAGCTCGATCGTCGGATCACCGCGCCGCTCACCGGCGGGGCCAAGTTCGTCCCGGTTCTCTCGCGCAAGGGCGGCGTCGGCAAGACGACCGTGACCACCCTGCTCGGGATGGCGCTCGCCGATGCCCGTGACGACCGCGTGATCGCGATCGACGCGAATCCCGACCGCGGCACGCTCGCCGACCGTATCGGCCGTACGAGCGGCAAGACGGTGCGCGATCTGGCGCGCGCGCGTGGCGAGGTCGTCGGCTTCAACGATCTCTCCGCCATCGTGGCCCGCGACGAGACGCGGCTCGACGTTCTGGCGTCCGACGCCGACCCGCACATCTCGGAGGCCTTCAGCGACCACGACTACGAGGAAATCGCCGCGATCGCCGCGCACTACTACTCGATCGTGCTCACCGACACGGGCACGGGGATCGTGCACTCGGTGATGGGGGCGACGCTCGGGCTCTCCGACCAGATCGTCGTCGTCGCCGGTCTCTCGGTCGACGAGGCGCGGCTGGCCTCCGAGACACTGACCTGGCTCGAGTCCAACGGTTTCGCCGACGCAGTGAAGAACGCGGTGGTCGTGCTCAACACGTCGCGTCCGGGCACGCCGATGGTCCGCGCGGAGGAGCTGGAGACCCACTTCGCCACGCGCGTCCGCTCGGTGCTGCGCGTGCCGTACGACCCGCACCTCGCAGCGGGAAGCGCGGTGTCGTTCCGGGACCTCGACCCGGCGACGCGTGAGGCGGCGCGCAAGCTCGCCGCCAGCGTGGTCGAGGGGCTGCGTCTCGGGGCGGCGGCCTGACATGGCGGTTCGCGCGATCCGGTTCTTCGGCGACCCCGTCCTGAAGTCGGCGGCGGCGCCCATCCAGGCGATCGACGACGGTGTGCGCTCGCTCGTGCAGGATCTCCTCGACACGGTGGAGCTGCCCGGCCGAGCCGGCGTGGCGGCGCCGCAGATCGGGGTCGGGCTGCGCGCGTTCAGCTACAACGTCGACGGCGTCATCGGCTACATCCTCAACCCGCGACTGGTCGAGGTCTCCGGCGAGCCGTCGCTCATCGGCGAGGGCTGCCTGTCCGTGCCCAACCTCTGGCATGACACCCTCCGGCACCCGTACGCGCGCGCCGTGGGCATCGATCTCGACGGCGACGAGATCGTCCTCGAGGGCGAAGGGCTCATGGCTCAGGCGCTGCAGCACGAGTGCGACCACCTCGACGGCATCCTGTACCTCGACCGGCTCTCGCCCGCCGAACGGCGGATCGCGATGCGCGAGGTACGCGAGTCGTCCTGGTTCTGACCCCTCACGCGGAAGCGGGGCCCGGCCGGTGATCCACCAGCCGGGCCCCGCTTCCGCGTCATCCGGTCATCCGAGCGGCACGTTGCTCGTCTTGACCGGCTCGTCGTAGATGGCCGAGATCTCACCCGAGAAGTCGGTGAGGATGACATTGCGCTTGATGCTCATCTTCGGCGTCAGGTGACCGCTCGCCTCGGTCCATTCGGTGTCGAGGATCGTGAACTTGCGGATCGACTCGGCACGAGAGACGTTGCGGTTGGCCTCGTCGATCGCGCGCTGGACCTCCGCGCGGACCTGGCTGTTCTTCGCCGCGTCGGCGAGCGACATGTCGCCCGAGAGGCCGTTGTTCGTCAGCCAGGTCGGCAGCATCTCCGGGTCGAGCGTGACGAGCGCGGAGATGAAGGGCTTCTGATCGCCCACGACGACCACCTGTCCGACGATCGGGTTGGCGCGGATGGGGTCTTCGAGCACGGCCGGTGCGACGTTCTTGCCGCCGGCGGTGACGATGATCTCCTTCTTGCGGCCGGTGATCGTGAGGAAGCCGTCATCGTCGAACGATCCGATGTCGCCCGTCTTGAACCAGCCGTCGTTGAACGCGGCCTCGGTGGCCTCAGGGTTGCGCCAGTACTCGGCGAAGACGTTGATGCCGCGCACCTCGACCTCGCCGTCCTCGCCAAGGCGGACGCCGACACCGGGCAGGACCGGCCCGACGGTGCCGATCTTGGACTTCGTCGCGAGGTTGACCGTAGCCGGAGCCGTCGTCTCGGTGAGGCCGTACCCTTCGAGGATCGTGACCCCGAGGCTGTGGAAGAAGTGGCCGAGGCGCGGACCCAGGGGAGCGGATCCCGAGACGGCGTAGGTGACGCGACCGCCCATGGCGGCGCGGAGTTTGCCGTAGACGAGCTTGTCGAAGAGGCGGAACTTCAGCTTGGTCAGGAGCGGAATGCTCTTCCCCTCCTGCTGCAGGCGCGAGTGGTCGATCGCGACCTGTGCCGCGGCACGGAAGATCTTGCCCTTGCCCCCGGCCTCGGCCTTCTGCTCGGCGGAGTTGTAGACCTTCTCGAACACGCGGGGCACGGCGAGCAGGAAGGTCGGCTGGAACGTTCCGAGAGCGGGCAGCAGCTGCTTGGTGTCGGGCTGATGCCCGGTCTTGACCCCGGCGTGCACGTTGAGGATCGAGATGAAGCGCGCGAAGACGTGGGCGGTCGTGATGAACAGCAGCGTCGATGCTCCACCGGGGTGGTTGACGACCTCTTTGAGCGCTTCGCCGGAGTTGCGGGCCAGCTCGACGAAGTTGCTGTGCGTCAGGACGCAGCCCTTGGGTCGTCCGGTCGATCCCGAGGTGTAGATGAGCGTCGCGATGTCCGAGCCCACGGCGAGGTTGCGTCGTCGCTCGATCTCCTCGTCGGGCACGTCTGCACCGCCCGAGCGCAGCCGGTCGAGGTCTCCCGAGGCCATGACCCACACCTCGCGGACGAGGGGGACCGTCGCACGGATCTCGTCGATGCGTGCGGCGTGGTCGGCGGACTCCGCGATCGCGAAGGTCGCACCCGAATCGCTGAGGATCCAGGCGATCTGCGACGCCGAGCTCGTCTCGTAGACGGGGACCATCACGGCGCCGGCGAAGAAGATCGCGAAGTCGACGAGCGTCCAGTCGTACGTGGTGCGCGCCACGAACGCGACCTTGTCGCCGGGTTCGACGCCCGCCGCGACGAGCCCCTTCGCGAGCGCGATCACCTCGCGTTGGAACTCGGCCGCGGAGATGTCTCGCCAGGCGCCGTCGTGCGGCACGGCGAAGAGGGCTCGCGACGGGGTGGCGGCGACCCGGTCGACGAGGAGATCGGTGATGTTCGCGTCAGGATCGGCTGGAACGACGGCGGGGACTTCGAACTGGACGGCGCTCATGGGCGGCAACTCCTTCGGTACCGGAAGCGTCTGGCAGGGTAAACACACTCTATCTGCCACCCGGTCGCCGAGCCCGCGCGGCGAGGCGGCGCCCCATTAGACTTTCCGGGTCGCCGGCGGACGGCCGACGGAAAGGACCACGCGTGCTCAACATCGGCATCGACATCGGCGGAACCAAGATCGCCGGAGGTGTCGTCTCCGCCGACGGGACGATCGTCGACCGCATCCGCGTCGACACGCCCGCCGACACCGACGCGCTGGCGGACGCCGTCGCCGACATGGTGCGGCATTTCCGCGCGTCCCACGAGGTGACCGCAGTAGGGGTCGCCGCGGCCGGCTTCCTCGATCGCACGCGTTCGATCATGCGTCACGCACCCAACATCGACTGGGTGGAGCACCCGTTGCGTGCCGAGCTCGAGGCGCGCGTCGGTGTCGCCGTCGTGCTCGAGAACGACGCGAACGCAGCCGGCTGGGCCGAGTACCGTTTCGGCGCCGGCCGCGGCAGCTCGAACATGGTCATGCTCACGCTCGGCACGGGTGTCGGGGGAGCGGTCATCATCGACGGGCAGCTCCTCATCGGCGGGCGCGGCGCGGCGGGAGAGCTGGGTCACGTGCGATTCGAGCGCGGCGGCCGGCTGTGCGGCTGCGGCCTGCAGGGATGCCTCGAGCAGTACGCCTCGGGAAGAGCACTGCAGCGCGAGGCGATCGCGATCGCCGACGACCCCGAGCTCGGGGCCGGTCTCGCGCAGGTGCGAGACGAGCACGGCTCGATTCCGGGCGACGCGATCTCCCGCCTGATCCTCGCCGACGATCCCGGCGCGCTCGCGGCCCTCCACCGGGTCGCGACGGCGCTCGGCGAGACGGCGGGTGGATTCCAGGCGACGCTCGATCCCGAGATCTTCGTCATCGGCGGGGGTGTCGCGCAGCTGGGCGAAACGCTCCTGGCGCCGGTCCGGACCGCCTACCGGGGAGCCCTTCCCGGCGGTGAGAACGCGGCTCCGGCCGACTTCGCCATCGCCACCCTCGGCAACGACGCGGGTCTGATCGGCGTGGCCGACCTGGCCGGGGGGCGGTGACCGGTGTTCTACTGGCTGATGAAGTACATCTTCATCGGACCCGTCGTCAAGGCGATCTTCCGGCCGTGGATCGTGGGGCGCCGCAACGTCCCGGCATCCGGTGCCGCGATCTTCGCCAGCAACCACCTGTCGGTCAGCGACTCGATCTTCCTGCCGCTCATGATCGACCGGCCGATGTCGTTCCTCGCAAAGAGCGACTACTTCACCGGCACGGGCCTCAAGGGCTGGGCCACCCGGATGTTCATGAAGGCGACCGGTCAGATCGCCATCGACCGCACGGGAGGTAAGGCATCCGAGGCCTCGCTCAACACCGGACTCCAGGTGCTCGGCCGCGGTGATCTGCTCGGGATCTACCCGGAGGGCACACGGAGCCCGGACGGCAAGCTCTACCGCGGGCGCACCGGCCTGGCGCGTATGGCGCTCGAGGCCCGCGTCCCCGTCATCCCCGTCGTGATGGTCGACACCGATGCGGTCATGCCGATCGGACGCAGCATCCCGCGTGTCGGACGAGTGGGAATGGTCATCGGCGAACCGCTCGACTTCTCGCGCTTCCAGGGGATGGAAGGCGACCGCTACGTGCTGCGCTCGGTGACGGACGAGATCATGGTGGCGTTGCAGCGCCTGGGTGAGCAGCAGTACGAGGACGTCTACGCGTCGTCGGTCAAGGAACGCGCGGCGCAGCAGCAGGCCTGAGCGTCATACGGCCGGGGAGGTCGCGGCCGAGCACTAGACTTGGCGCGTGCCTACGCTGGATTCACTCGACACGTGGCGCGATCTTCCCATCAAGCAGCAGCCGGCGTGGAACGACCCCGACGCCGTGGCTGCGGTGTCGGCCGAGATCGCGACGCTCCCGCCCCTCGTCTTCGCCGGTGAGGTGGACATCCTCCGCGAGCGCCTCGCGCGCGCGGCATCCGGGGAAGCCTTCCTCCTCCAGGGCGGTGACTGCGCCGAGACCTTTGCCGGCGCGACCGCGGAGAAGATTCGCAACCGCATCAAGACGGTGCTGCAGATGGCGGTCGTGCTGACCTATGGCGCCTCGATGCCCGTCGTGAAGATGGGCCGTATGGCCGGTCAGTTCGCCAAGCCCCGCTCGAGCGACACCGAGACGCGCGGCGACGTCACGCTGCCCGCTTACCGCGGCGACATCGTCAACGGCTACGACTTCACCGCCGCCTCGCGCCAGCCCGACCCCGCTCGCCTGCTCAAGGGCTACCATACGGCTGCATCGACGCTGAATCTCATCCGGGCGTTCACGCAGGGCGGGTTCGCCGACCTCCGCGAGGTGCACTCGTGGAACAAGGGCTTCGCATCCAACCCGGCGAACGCCCGCTACGAGGGCCTCGCGGGTGAGATCGACCGCGCCATCAAGTTCATGGAGGCGGCCGGGGCCAACTTCGACGAGCTGCGCGGCGTGGAGTTCTACACGGGTCACGAAGGCCTGCTGATGGACTACGAACGTCCGATGACGCGCATCGACTCGCGGACGAACACGCCGTACAACACGTCGTCGCACTTCCTCTGGATCGGTGAGCGTACCCGCGAGCTCGACGGTGCCCACGTCGACTACTTCTCGAAGATCCGCAACCCGATCGGCGTGAAGCTCGGCCCCACGACGTCGACCGATACCGCGCTCGCGCTGATCGACAAGCTCGATCCCGAGCGCGAGCCGGGGCGTCTGACCTTCATCACGCGCATGGGCGCCGGCAAGATCCGCGACGCCCTGCCGCCGCTGCTCGAGGCCGTGAAGGACTCGGGCGCGACGCCGCTGTGGGTCACCGACCCGATGCACGGCAACGGCATCACGACGCCCACCGGCTACAAGACGCGTCGCTTCGACGACGTCGTCGACGAGGTCCGCGGCTTCTTCGAGGCGCACCGCGCCGTGGGGACGTTCCCCGGCGGCATCCACGTCGAGCTCACGGGTGACGACGTCACCGAGTGCCTCGGCGGCTCGGAGATGATCGACGAGGCGACGCTCGCCACGCGCTACGAGAGCCTGTGCGACCCGCGCTTGAACCACATGCAGAGCCTCGAACTGGCCTTCCTGGTCGCCGAGGAGCTCGAGAAGCGCTGAGCTCCGGCTCACCGGAGCCCGCGAGAGCGCACATCTGCACGGTTGGGGGACCTCCCCACCGTGCGGATGTGCGCTCTCGCCGTTTCGGGCTGTGGAGAGCGCGGGATCAGCGGGATCGACGGGGGATCGTGGGCGGGTGAACCGTCGAGCTTCGCTGCCACAAGACATCGCCGGACAAGCGTTCGCCACGAACGAGGCGCGGGCGTTCGGCGTGAGCCGCGGCAGGTTACGGGCGGCCGACCTGCGGCATCCGCATCACGGGATCTACGCGGCGCTCGATGCCGGGGACGATGACGACACGGTCGGGCGCTGCCGCCTGCTCCTCCCCGCGCTCGGTCCGGAGCAGCTGTTCTCCGGGCGCACGGCCGCGGCTTTGTGGGGGATGCCGTTGCCCCGGGCCTCGACGCCGCCGATGCTCGAGGTGATCTCGGCGGGCGGGGGAGCAGCGATGCGGCGACCCGGCGTGATCGGATCTCGAACGGGACTCATCCTCGAACGCCGAGACGTCGACGGCGTGCCCGTCCTGTCGCCGACCGAGACGTGGTGCCGGGTCGCGGCCGGTCGGCAGCCCCTGGCCGGGCGATGGCTCGTCGCGACGGCCGACTTCCTCCTCAGCGGTCGGCGGGGCGAGCGAGGTCGCACGCGTCCTCTCACGACGCGCGCCGAACTGGAGGCGGCCGTCGTCGCCCGAGGAAGCGCGCGCGGAGCCCGGTCGCTGCGATCGGCGCTCGACCGCGCCCGCTCGCCGGTGGACTCGCCCCAGGAAACGCTCCTGCGTGTCGCGCTGGTCGACGCGGGGATTCCCGAACCGCAGGTGCAGGTCGCCGTTCGCACAGCTGCGGGCGTGCGGCATGCCGACCTCGGCTGGCCCGAGCAGCGTGTGCTGCTCGAGTACCAGGGGGACGAGCATCGCTCGTCGCGGCGACGCTGGCTCGAGGACCTCACGCGCGTGCAGCTTCTCGAGGATGCCGGCTACCGCGTCATCCTCGTCGGGTCCGCCGATCTCGACGACGGCGCCGGCGCGCTGGCCGCCCGCATCCGCAGAGCTCTCGCCTGAGGGGGCGTCGACGGCGAAGATGCGCAACTGCACGGTTCGGAGCCGTCGACACCGTGCGGATGCGCGTCCTCGCGGTCGCGGTCCCGGGAAAGGACGACAGGCTCAGCCGGTCGCGGTGATCTGCAGGGTGATGGTCGTGCCGCGCACGTGCTTGCTACCGCCGGCGGGGTCCTGGGCGGTGACTTTGGTCAGCCCGTCAGGCCAGATGTTCCACAGGGCCGAGAAGCTGACCTCGAAACCCGCGTCGCGCAGCGTCTTGGCGGCTGCATCGCGCGTCTGGCCGACGACGCTCGGCACGTCGAAAAGCGGGGGCCCGCTCGAGACGATGAGGGTCACGGTGTCACCCGGCCGCCAATTGCCTTCTTCGCCGCGGTCGTCGATGCCGATGACATCGCCCTTGGCGATGCGATCGCTCGACTGCGCGCGGGTGTCGCCCGACACCTCGAGGCCGACGTCGGTGAGGGTGGCGGTCGCCCGGTCGACGCTCTGGCCCGAGACGTCCGGCACGGCCCCGCGCGACACGAGCAGGCTGGCCGAGTCTCCCTGGCGGAGCGTGCAGCCGTCTGAGCAGTCCACGGGATCGCCGCCTCCGGCCGGGGTCGCCGAGACGCGGATGACGGTGCCGTCGGCGACATCCGGATCGAATTCCGCATCGGCATCGTTCGACACGGCGACGATGTTCTGCCGCAAGATCTCTCGAGCCGCCTGCTCGGTCTGGCCGGCGAGGGCCGGGATCGACACCTCCGCCGGTCCGCGCGAGATGACCACGGTCACGATCGCGTCGCGGTCGAGCCGTGCGCCGGGGTCGGGGTCGGTGCGGATCGCAAGACCCTCTGCGACGTCGAGGCTGTTCTCGCCGGCCTCCTGGGCCTGCAGGCCCTGTGCCGCGATGGCGCTCTGCGCTTCGGCGAAGGTCGTGCCGCGTACGTCGGGTACGGCGACGAGCGATCCCGGCCCGGAGCCGAACCACCATCCGGTGCCGCCGGCGAGAGCCGCGAGCAGCAGGACGATGGTGACGAGCCAGGCGCCCTTCGCCCGGTTTCGGCGGGTGAGGCGGCGCAGTCGCGTCGCGTTGTCGACGTCGGTGGTCACCGGAGGTGCCGTGAAGGTGCCGGGCATGACCTTCGTGAGCTCGCCCGATCCTTCGCCGTCGTCGTCGATGACGACCGCCGGCGCGCCGGAGGGGGCGGTGCGCACCACCTGAGGGAACACGCCGAGCTCGCGCTCGATCTCGCGCAGACGCTCGAGCATGACCTTCGCGTCGAGCGGACGCTCGTCGGGTTCGCGCTCGGTCGCCCACAGCACCAGCTCGTCGAGCTGTTCCGGGACGCCGGGGTTCTTCGCGCTCGGGCGGGGCACCGAGTCGGTCGCGTGCTGGTAGGCGATCTGCATCGGCTGCTCGCCCTTGTAGGGCTGCTCGCCGGCGAGCATCTCGTAGAGCATGATGCCGAGGGCGTAGATGTCGCTGCGGGCATCGGCGGTGCCCCGTGTCACGAGCTCCGGCGCGAGGTAGGCGATCGTGCCCAGGAGCATCTGCCCGGTCGCCGTGTTCGCCGTCGTCGCTCTCGCGAGTCCGAAGTCGCCGATCTTGATGCGCCCGTCCTCGGCAAGCAGCACGTTCTCGGGCTTGACGTCGCGGTGCACGATCCCGGCGCGGTGCGCGGCGGCGAGACCCGAGAGGATCGCGTCCATGATCGTGATCGTCTGGGGAATGGTCAGCCGCCTCTGCTCGCGCAGCAGCTCGCGCAGGGTGATGCCCGGCAGGTACTCCATGACCAGGTAGGCCATCTCGCCGTCCTGACCCTGGTCGAAGACGTTCACGACATGCGGGTCGGCGAGCCGGGCGGCGGAGCGCGCCTCCTGGATGAACCGGCTCTGGAAGACCGAGTCGTCCGACAGATGCCCGTGCATGACCTTCAGGGCCACGCGGCGCTCGAGTCTGAGGTCGGTCGCGACGTACACCGTCGCCATCCCCCCTCGGGCGATGCGAGCACGGACGCGGTACCGCTGGTCGACCAGTCGGCCGATCAGCGGGTCGGTCTGCTGGCTCATGCTCACGGAGCGATTCTACGGAGCGGATGCTGCGAGCCCGGGCAACGGCTCACCCCCGGACGTCTGCGACATGCTTCCCGATGCTTCGGAGTCAGCCGAGCGCGTCGAGCCAGCGGTATGCCTGCTGTTCCCATTCGCCGTAGCGGTCGGGGTACGCGGAGATCTGCACCGCCTGTGCGGCGTCGGTGAAGGAGAGGCCCTCCCAGCCCGGAACATCAAGCAGCCCCCGGGTCGCGGTGCCGTTGGGGTCGGCGGCACCGCCGTAGAAGGCCGCGATCGATCGCGCCGGGTCGCGGACCTGATCGGGGGTTCCCCAGCCGGTGCTCGGACGCTGCTGGAAGAGGCCGAGAGAATCCCGGTCGCCCCAGTCGAGGTTGCGGATCCACGACTCGACCATCGCCGTCGCGAGGGCGATCGCGATCCCGCGATCGGGCACGCCGCGTTCTCGGCCGACCTGGATGATGAGCCGTGCATTCGCGATCTGCTCTGCGTCGAGACCGAGGTCCGGGAGCGCGACGGTCGCGACGGCCGGCGTGGCCACGGCCCCGGGGATCACGAGTTGCTGTCCCGGGTAGATGATCGACGAGCGGTCGAGCCCGTTCGCGGCGAGCAGCGCATCGAGGCCCAGGCCGTGAGCGCTCGCGATCGCCGAGAGGGTGTCGCCGGCGGCGACGGTGTGGGCCGCGGCCGCGGCCGCGGCCGCGATCGTGGTCGCGGGAGTCGCCGCTGCGGGGGTGGCAGCCGGGGCCGCGCCGGCCGACGAGGGGATCGCGAGCGTCTGCCCGGGGAAGATCACGGCGCCGTCGTCGAGCCCGTTCGCGGCGAGCAGCGCACCGACGCCGATGCCGTGCGTCCGAGCGATCGACCACGGGGTGTCGCCGGCGGAGACGGTGTGGGTGCTTCCCTCGGATGCGTTCTGCGTGCCGGGCGTCACCGCGGGTGCCGCGGAGCCGGGGGAGTCCGCACTGAGTCGAATGCGGTCACCGGGGCGGATGACGGACGACCAGTCGAGGCCGTTCCACGCGAGGAGATCGACCGTGCGGAGCCCGTAGGCGGACGCGATCCGGCTGATGGTGTCGCCGAGGGCCACCGTGTGCTCGGCCGGCCGAGCGGAAAGCGGACGCGGCGCGCCGGCGGTCGCGGGCACGGCCCGGAACGAGGCGCCGGGCGCAGCATCCCGATGCGCGGTTTCGGCCATCGGCGCCGCGGCGGCAGGCTGCGCCGTCAGGCTCAGGGCGATGGACCCGACGACGGCGGGCGCGACGGCGCCGCGCAGGCGGGGGCGCGGACGGTGCGGGGGAGAGATCGAGTCGCGGCGCACGGAGGGTCCCTTCTCGGAGGTCTCCGAAACGCTGACATGTCGCTGTGAGAGGTGTCAACCGAAGTGACGACTGTGACTGGTGTGAAAGTGCCTGAACAGACGCCCCGCGGCTCCGGTGGGAGGTGAGATAGTGAAGGGGTGAGCACTCCCGAATACCCCGTCGTTCCCCTGTCCTGGCTGACGATGCCCGAGGTGGTCGACCTGACGGGCGAGACGCTCAGCCGCGTCCGTCGTCTCCTGGATGAGAATCACCTCATCGGGTCGCGTCGCGACGGCACGCTCCGCATTCCGGAGGCGTTCTTCCTCGACGGCGCGCCGCTCTCGTCGCTTCGCGGCACCATCACCGTGCTTCACGACGCCGGGTTCTCGGACGACGAGGCGATCGACTGGCTCTTCGCCACGGAGGACTCGATCGGCGCAGCGCCCATCGCCGCGCTGCGCGCCGGACGCAAGAGCGAGGTGCGCAGGGTCGCTCAGACCCTCGCCTGAGGCCGTCGCGGCGTTCGCCGCTCAGGCGCGGGTCAGGCAGACCGCCGGATCGCCGCGTCGGCGATCTCGCGGAGCGCGGCGATCTCCGGCTCCCCGATGGGTGCGTTCTCGAGCGCGGCATCGGCTGCGGTGGAAAGGCGATCGATCTCGCTCTCGAGGCGCCGGACCGCGCCGCTGTCCTCGATGACCTTCTGCAGTCGCGCGATCGTCGCCTCATCGAGCGTCCGGTCGCCGAGTGCCTCGTCGAGTTCCGCCCGACCGGCGTCATCCATCGCTTCGCGGGCGTACGCGATGAGAACGGTCCGCTTGCCCTCGCGGAGATCATCGCCGGAAGGCTTTCCCGTCACCGCCGCGTCGCCGAAGACTCCGAGGACGTCGTCGCGCAGTTGGAAGGCGAGCCCGACGGCATGACCGAAATCGGCGAGGGCCTCGCGTTGCGGCGGGGTGGCGCCGCCGAGCGCCGCGCCGATCAGAAGCGGCTGCTGCACGCTGTACCGGGCCGACTTGTACGAGGCGACGCGCAGAGCGCGCGCGGCGTGCTCGGCGTCGGGCGCCGTGGCCCAGGCCGCCTCTTCGGCGACGTCCAGGTACTGTCCGACGGTGACGTCACGGCGCATCGTCGCGTATTGGCGGCGCACGTCCGAGGCGTAGGGATGCCCGTCGATGGCGTCTTCGAGGAGGTCATCGCTCCAGGCGATCAGCAGATCGCCGAGCAGGATCGCCGCGGCGCGCCCGAAGGCGTCGGCGTCGCCCTGCCATTCGGAACCTCGGTGTCCCTCCTCGAGAGCCCGGTGAGCGGCGGGGCGGCCGCGCCGCGTGTCGGAGTTGTCGACGAGATCGTCGTGCACCAGGGCTGCCGCGTGGAAGATCTCGAGCGAAGCGGCGACACCCGCGATGTCGGTGCGTACGGCGGAGGCGCCGGCTGCCGCGTGACCCGCCGTCAGGAACCGGGCGCGCAATCGCTTGCCGCCGGCGACGGTGGCAAGGGCGCGGTCGACGAAATCGGCCGCTTCGGCCCCGAGATCGGCGACCTCGGCCCGCCGATCCGATGCGAAGCTTTCCAGTCGCTGGGAAACGGTCGAGATCGGGTCGGTGGAGCTCGTCACAGGCCTAGCCTAGTTCTCATCAGCGCGCGTAGAATCGGGCGCACCGGTACCCGAACAGAGGGGGATGCATGCCACTGTCAGAACAGGAGCAGCGGCTGCTCGACGAGATGGAACGCCATCTCATGCGCAATGAAGCAGACGTCGTCAGTGCTCCGCGCGAAGGTCAGTCCCTCAGCTACCGCAACATCGTCTACGGAGCGGTCCTCGTCCTCCTCGGCCTCGGCGGGCTGATCGCCGGTGTCTCGAGCAGCATCATCGCAATCGGCGTCGTCGCCTTCCTCGTGATGGTCGGCGGCGTCGTCCTGGCGCTGACGCCCTCTCGCAACGGGACCGCAAGCCGTCCCACTGCCACGACCGGCACGCGAAAGCCTGCTGCCCGGTCGTCGAGTTTCATGGATCGCATGAACGACCGATGGGATCGTCGCAACGGCGAACGCTGACGTATCCCGCTTCACCTTTAGAGCACCGACCTTCGGGTCGGTGCTCTTTTTTGTGCTCCGGGGGGAGGAACAGACGTCATTGCCATAGTGAAGTGGAGGAAAGTGGAGTAAAGTGGTGCGCACCGACGGGCCGGGAGGGGGTGGTGGAGCACCATGCTTCTCGGCACGCACACCCCCAAGCTCGACGAGAAGGGCCGCGTCATCCTCCCCGCCAAATTCCGCGACGACCTCGGCCCCGGTGTCGTCGTGACGCGCGGCCAGGAGCGGTGCCTCTACGTGTTCAGCACCGTGGAGTTCGAGCGCGTGTACGAGCGCATCCGCGAAGCGCCCCTGACGAACAAGCAGGCCCGTGACTTCCAGCGCATGTTCCTGTCCGGCGCGAGCGCGGAGAAGCCCGACAGCCAGAACCGCATCACCGTCCCACCGCACCTGCGCACCTACGCCGGGCTGGGGCGCGAACTGGTGATGACCGGTGTCGGCGCGCACGCCGAGATCTGGGATGCCGACGCCTGGAACGCCTACGCCGCCGGCAACGAAGACGCCTACTCCGACATGGAGCAGGAGGTGATCCCCGGACTCTTCTGACCCGTGGCCGTGATCCTCAGCCGCTGGCCCTGACGCACTTCCCCGGTGTCAGGTCGCAGCGGAGGGGGATCAGGGCTCCGGGGCCGTCCCGCCACGATCATGACGAACGACGACATCCACACCCCCGTCCTGCTCGACCGCTGCGTCGAGCTGCTCGCCCCCGCCCTGCAGCGCGAGGGCGCCGTCGTCGTCGATGCCACCGAGGGCATGGGCGGTCACTCCGAGGCGCTTCTCGAGAGGTTCCCGGGCGTGCGGCTGGTCGGGCTCGACCGCGACACCGACGCACTCCGCATCGCGGGGGAGCGCCTCGCCCGGTTCGGCGACCGCGTCGCCCTCGTGCACACCGTGTACGACGGCATCCGCGAGGCGCTCGACTCCCTCGGCATCCGCCGCGTCGACGGCATCCTGTTCGACCTGGGCGTGTCATCGCTGCAGCTCGACGAAGCGGACCGCGGATTCGCGTACGCGCAGGACGCGCCCCTCGACATGCGGATGGATCAGACCGCGGGAACGACCGCAGCCGACATCCTCGCGACATACAGCGAGGGCAACCTGCGTCGCATCTTCGAGCGCTACGGCGAGGAGAAGCTGGCCGGGCGGTACGCGCGAGCGATCATCGAAGCCCGCGGCCGTGCTCCGCTCACCCGTTCCGGCGAGCTCGTCGACGTGCTCATCGCCGCGACGCCGGTCGCCGTGCAGCGCGATCGTGCGGGACACCCCGCCAAGCGCGTGTTCCAGGCGCTGCGCATCGAGGTGAACGCCGAGCTGGCGGTGCTCGAGCGCGCGCTTCCCGCCGCGCTCGAGGCCCTCGCCGTGGGCGGACGCATCGTCGTGATGTCCTACCAGTCGCTCGAGGACCGCGCGGTCAAGCGCGTGCTGGCCGAGGCATCGTCCTCGACCGCGCCCAGCGGTCTGCCGGTCGAGCTGCCCGAGCACGCGCCGCGGTTCCGACTGCTGGTCCGAGGCGCGGAGCTGGCATCCGAGGAAGAACGTGAACGCAATCCCCGCGCGACGCCGGTTCGGCTGCGCGCGGCGGAACGGATGAGGGAGGCCTCGTGACCGCCGACAACACCGCCCGCATCCCCTCACCGCTCGGCGACGACTTCTTCGCGAGCGTCCCCGGCCGGCTCCCGCGCGAGGGTGAGCGCGAACGCCAGCGCGATCTGCGGCTGGTCACCGGCGCCGCGCGCCGCCGCCGCCCCCGCATGCTCTACGGCATCATCGCCGTGTCGGGTGCCGTTCTCATCGGTGCAGTCCAGATGGGGCTGTCGATCCTCACCACGCAGACCTCATACGAGATCTCGGCGCTCTCGCAGCAGCAGCGTCAGCTCACCTGGCAGAAGCAGATCATCCAGGATGACCTCGCCGGGCTCGCCTCGCCCCAGTACCTCGCGGCGAATGCGACGGCACTGGGTATGGTCATCGCCGAATCGCCGAGCTACTTGCGGCTCAGCGACGGCGCCGTGTTGGGCTCGGCGAGTGCGGCCGGATCGCACTCGAACGTCGACGCCCTCGGTCGCGCCGCCGTGGCGAACTCGCTCGTCGCCGGGGTTCCGCTGGTGACCGACCCCGCCGCGAGCCTCGAGAGCGGCACGAGCACGGACGAGCTGGTGGGCGCCGATCATGCGACACCCCCGCCCATCGCAGACGGATTGCCCGCCCCGAGCACACACTGAGAACCATGACGACACGAGCCACCCGCAGTCCGCGCCGCCGTACGGTCGTCGCACTCCTCGTCGTCCTGATCGTCGTCGTCTCGTTCATCGTCCGGCTCGTCGACATCCAGGTCGTGAATGCCGACGAGCACGAGGCGGACGCACGCAACCTCGCGATGGAGGCCGGGACCGACCTGTTCGGCACGCGCGGCGACATCACCGACGCCAACGGCGCGACGCTGGCCACGACGACCTCCGTCTACGACGCGAAGATCGACCCGAAGCTGGCGGTCGAGGGAATCAAGCGCAAGAGCGACGACGGACAGACCATCACGGTCACGTGGCCCGAGCTGGCAGCCGAGATCGCCGCTGTCACCGGGCAGGACGCCGCCGAGGTCGAGAGCATCGTCACGACCGCTGTCGCCGCCGACCCGGACTCGCGTTTCGCCTACCTCGAGCGGGGGATCTCCACCGAGCAGTATCGTGCCCTCGCCGACCTCAAGCTGCCCTTCGTCGGCTTCGACCCTCACCCGCACCGCACCTACCCCGACGGTGCCGTCGCGGGCAATGTCATCGGCTTCGTCGGCTCGGACGAGACGCCTCTCGAGGGGATGGAAGCCCTGCAGAACTCGTGTCTGCAGAGCAGCGACGGAAAGATCCGCTACATGCGGGGTCTCGACGGCGTCGTCATCCCCGGCACCGAGGTCGAGGACCCGGCACCGGTCAACGGCGGGACGCTGCAGCTCACGATCGATCGCGACCTGCAGTGGTACATGCAGCAGCTGATCGCCGAGCAGACCCAGAACCTCGGGGCGGAGAGCGGGTCGATCCTCGTCGTGGAGGTCGCAACCGGCAAGATCCGCGCCGCCGCCGAATATCCCAGCGTCGACCTCAACGACATCGCGGCATCCGATCCCGCGGACCGGGGCAGCCGCCTCTTCCGCGACTCGTACGAGCCGGGCTCGACGTTCAAGCCAGTCACGGCGGCGACCGCGATCGAGGCGGCCGGCCTGACGCCGCTCTCCACCGCATGGTCACCCGACCGGATGGAGTTCCCCAACGGCGCCGTCGTCAACGACTCGGAGCACCACGAGGCCCAGAACCTGACCCTCACCGGGGGACTCGTCACCTCGTCGAACGTCGCTCTGTCGCAGTTCGGCTCGCAGGTCGACCCGGAGACCCGGCTCGAGTACCTGAAGAAGTTCGGTGTCGGTGAGGGAACGGCGCTCAACTGGTCGGGGGAGCCGAAGGGCACCTACATCCCGACCGACCAGTGGGACAACCAGACCTACTACACGACGACGTTCGGTCAGGCGTTCACCGTCACGGCTCCGCAGGTGGCATCGGTCTACCAGACGATCGCCAACGGCGGTGTGCGTGAGCCGCTGAGCCTCGTCGAGTCCTGCACGGCGTCCGACGGCACGGTCACCAAGCCCGATCTGCCGGAGCCGGTGCGTGTCATCAAAGAGAGCACCGCGACCCAGGTCAGCGAGATGCTCGAGAACGTCTTCGCTCAGGGCACGCTCGCCGATGACATCGCGATCCCCGGATACCGGATGGCGGGCAAGACCGGTACCGCTCAGAAGGTCGACCCGAACACCGGTGCATATAAGGACAACCTGTACTACACGTCGCTGGTCGGCTACGCACCCGCCGACGATCCGAAGTATGTTGTCCTGACGGCATTCGACGAGCCGAAGACCCTGCGTCTGTCGGCAGCCAACCGGCCGGCGTTCCAGAAGGCCATGACCCAGGTGCTCAAGCACTACCGGATCATGCCGTCCGACTCGCAGACGCCACTGCTCCCCGTGACCCAGTGATGCGCGTGAGCGCGTCCGAGGATTGAACATGATCTCCCTTCCGTTGTCCGATATCGCCCGGGTGCTCTCCGGCACCCTCCACGTCGCCGGCGGCGACTATCCCGACACCCGAGTCGGGGGGACGGTCGACACGGACTCGCGGAACATCGGCCCGGGCGACCTCTTCGTGGCCAAGCCGGGCGAGGCCACCGACGGCCACCTCTTCGTGCCGGCGGCCGCCGAAGCCGGAGCCGCGCTCGCGATCGTCGAGCACCTCGTCGATGCCGACATCACGCAGATCGTCGTCGCCGACGCGGTGACGGCACTGGCCGACCTCGCTCGGGAGGTGGTCGGACGCGTGCGCGCGACGGGTGATCTCCGTGTCGTGGGGATCACCGGCTCCAACGGCAAGACCACGACGAAGAACCTCCTCGCGCGCATCCTCGAGAGCGAGGGACCGACGGTCGCGCCGCGGGCATCGTTCAACAACTCCGTGGGTGCTCCCTTGACCATGCTCCGCGTCGCCGACGACACCCGCTACCTCGTCAGCGAGTTCGGTGCCGACGGTTCGGGTCAGATCAGGCGTCTTGCGGGCCTCGTGACCCCGGACGTCGGAGTGGTGCTCATGGTCGGCATGGCCCACGCCGGCGGCTTCGGCGGCGTCGAGGCGACGCTGAAGGCCAAGACCGAGCTGGTCGAGGCGGTCCGCCCCGGCGGCGTGGCCGTCCTCAACGCCGACGACGCGCGCGTCGCGACGATGGCGGCAGTCGCCGAAGCGCGCGGCGTGCGCGTCCGCTGGTTCGGACGGGGCGCCGCAGCCGAGGTGCGAGCGGACGACGTCGAGGTGGACGCGTCGGGGACGACCTGCGTCGTCGTCGTCGGAGATCAGCGCATGCCGTTGCGGCTCCGGGTGCTCGGCGAGCACCACGTCATGAACGCGCTGGCTGCCATCACCGCCGCTCTCGAGCTGGGTGTCGCGCTCGAGGATGCCGTCGAGCGACTCGAGACCGTCGAGATCGCCGAACGCTGGCGGATGCAGCCGCTCGGGTCGGACTCGGTGCGGATCATCAACGACGCCTACAACGCGAGCCCCGACTCGATGGCCGCAGCGCTGCGCACCCTCGCGCAGATCACGCAGCCGGGCGAGCGCAAGGTCGCGGTGCTGGGCGCGATGAGCGAGCTCGGCGAGTTCGCGGGCGATGAGCACGACCGGGTCGGCCTGCAGGCGGTCCGTCTGCGGATCGAGCGGATCGTCGTCGTCGGCGCCGAAGCGCGTCGGCTCTACCTCGCCGCCGTCGGCGAGGGGTCTTGGGACGGCGAGGCGGTGTTCTTCGCGGACGCCGACGCCGCCTACGACTACCTGATCGAGGAGCTGCGCGCCGGTGACCGCGTGCTCGTGAAGTCGTCGAACTCCGCCGGACTGCGGCACCTCGGTGATCGTCTGGGAGAATTCTTCTCGTGAGATCCCTGCTGACGGCCGCGACGATCTCCCTCGCGTTCACACTCTTCCTGACCCCCCTGTTCATCCGGCTCTTCGAGAAGCTGGGCTGGGGTCAGGTCATCCGCACGCCCGACGACGCGACCAACCCGAGCCACCACGCCAAGCGCGGGACGCCCACGATGGGCGGCATCATCTTCATCATCGGCACGATCGTCGGCTACCTCGTCGGCACGCTGACCGGTGGCGCGCCGCCGTCGATGTCGGGTCTGCTCGTCATCTGGATGATGGTCGGGCTGGGAATCGTCGGATTCATCGACGACTACATGAAGGTCCGCTCGCAGCGAAGCCTCGGGCTCTCCGGATGGCGGAAGGTCGCCGGACAGGTCATCGTGGCCGTCTCGTTCGGAGTCCTCGCCCTGCTCGTGCCCAACGACGGCGGTGAGCCGGTCGGGCGCCCCTTCATCTCGCTGTTCCGCGACATCGACTGGCTGTCGTTCATGGCGCTGGGCGGTGTCGCCGGCTGGCTCCTGTACCTCGCATGGATCTCCTTCCAAGCCGTCGCGTGGTCCAACGCCACCAACTTGACCGATGGTCTCGACGGGCTCGCGACCGGCGCGGGCATCTTCACGGTGTCCGCGTACAGCCTCGTGACGTTCTGGCAGTTCCAGCAGCGGTGCGCCAGCGGCGCGCTCGTGCCGGCATACGAGGCCGCGTGCTACACGACGAACGATCCGATGGACCTCACGATCATCTCTGCGTCCTTCGTGGGCGCGCTCGTCGGGTTCCTCTGGTGGAACGCGCCGAAGGCCAAGATCTTCATGGGCGACGTCGGATCGATGGCAATCGGCGGCGTCATCGTCGCCATGGCCGTGCTCTCGCGCACCGAGCTGCTCGCGGTCATCATCGCCGGCGTCTTCATCATCGCCCCCGGCTCGGTGATCCTCCAGCGGTACTACTTCAAGGCGACCGGCGGTAAGCGCCTCTTCCTCATGAGCCCGTTCCACCACCATCTCGAGATGCGCGGGTGGCCCGAGGTGACGATCGTCGTGCGGATGTGGATCATCGCCGGGATGCTCGCCGTCGGCGGCGTCGGTCTCTTCTACGTGGCCTGGCTGGCGGCGGTATGACCGCGCGCCTGCACGACCTGACGAGCTGGAACGCCGACTGGCGCGGCCTCCGCGTCGTGGTCCTCGGACTCTCGGTCACTGGTTTCTCGGTGGCCGACACCCTCGCCGAACTCGGCGCTGACGTCCTCGTGGCCACAGAGGGAGCGGATGCCGAATACGTGCGGCTCCTGCCGGTCATCGGCGTCGCGCTGCATGACGGCTCGCTGCAGAGCGTCCCCGACGCCGTGGCGGCTCACGCTCCCGACGTCATCGTCGCCTCGCCCGGGTTCCCGCCGCATCATCCCGTCATCCGATGGGCGCGCGAGAGCGGCATCGCCGTGTGGGGCGACATCGAACTGGCATGGCGCGTGCGCGACAAGGTCGTCCGCCCCGACGGACGCCCAGCCGACTGGGTGCTCATCACGGGCACGAACGGCAAGACCACCACGACGCAGCTCACGGCCGCGATGCTCGCCGCCGGGGGACTGCGTGCCGCGCCCTGCGGCAACATCGGCGTGCCGGTGCTCGACGCGGTCCGCGATCCGGGAGGTTTCGACGTCCTGGTCGTCGAGGTGTCGAGTCACCAGCTCTGGTACCTGGGACTGGCCGAAGGCCCCGATCGGCTCTCGCCGCACGCGAGCGTCTGCCTGAACCTGGCGGACGACCACCTCGAGTGGCACGGCTCGTTCGCCGCCTATCGCGACGCCAAGGCCGTGGTGTACGAGAACACCCGCGTCGCCTGCGTCTACAACAAGGCGGATGTCGCCACGCGTGAGATGGTCGAGGAGGCCGAGGTCGTCGAGGGCTGCCGCGCCATCGGCTTCGACCTGGGCGTGCCCGGCCCGAGCGATCTCGGCGTCGTCGACGGCATCCTCGTCGATCGCGCCTTCCACGAGGATCGGCGCGCTTCGGCTCTCGAACTGACGACGGTCGCCGAGCTCGCGGCGCGAGACCTCGCGGCTCCGCACATCGTCGCGAACATCCTGGCCGCTGCCGCGCTCGCACGATCCCTGGACGTCGAGCCGGCCGCCATCCGCGCCGCCGTCCTGGCGTTCCGCCTCGATCCCCACCGGATCGAAGTCGTCGCCCGGGTGGCGGGCGTGACCTGGGTCGACGACTCCAAGGCGACCAACCCGCACGCCGCGGCGTCGTCGCTTGCCGCCTTCCCGGGCGCGATCTGGGTCGTGGGCGGCCTTCTCAAGGGTGTCGACATCTCCGCGCTCGTCGCCGGGCGCGGCGCGGCGACGAAGGCCGCCATCGTCATCGGTGAGGACCGCACGGCCGTGCTCGCCGCGTTCGCGCGACACGCCCCGGCGGTTCCGGTGATCGAGGTCGAGGCGACTCAGACTGAGGATGTCATGGCACGGGTCGTCGAACTGGCGGCCGAGGTCGCGGGTGCCGGAGACGTCGTCCTCCTCGCTCCCGCAGCCGCCTCGTTCGATCAGTTCGCCTCCTACGCAGACCGCGGTCGCCGCTTCGCGGACGCCGTGCGCGAACGGATCGGAAGGGGAGACGGTGACCACGACGCCGAGCCGCCCGACGCCGCCACCGACGAACCTCGCTGACGACGGCCCGGCGCGCAGCGGGTTCGCCGCACGCGTGTCACTGGGGCGCGTCTTCGCCCCGGTACCCAGCGAGTTCCTGCTGCTCGCGTCGACCGCTCTCATCCTGACCGGCTTCGGTCTCGTGATGGTCCTCTCGGCCACGATGGCGACGGCGAACGCGAGTCCGTTCGAGACGGTTCTCAAGCAGGCGGTTTTCGCGCTCCTCGGCATCCCGCTCATGTTCATCGCGGGCCGGATGCCGCTGCGGTTCTGGAAGCGCATCGCGTGGCCGGCGCTCGGCCTCGGCATCGCGCTGCAGCTGCTCGTCTTCGTCCCGGGTCTGGGCGTCCACAACGACGGGAACACGAACTGGATCTCCCTGTTCGGGTTCCAGGCGCAGCCGTCGGAGTTCCTCAAGCTCGCGCTCGCGATCTGGCTGGGGTTCGTGCTGTACCGCAAGCAGACGCTCCTGTCGAAGTGGCAGCACGTGTTCATACCGGTGGTGCCCGTCGGCACGCTCGTGATCGGCACCGTCATGGGCGGACACGACCTGGGGACGGCGATGATCCTCATGGCGATACTTCTCGGCTGCCTCTTCTTCTCCGGCGTCAAGCTGCGCCTGTTCGTGATCCCCCTGATCCTCGTCGTGGCGGCCGCCGCGGTGTTCGCGGTGACGAGCCCCAACCGCATGGCTCGAATCATGAGCTTCCTCAACGTCGATTCGACCGACTGCTACTTCGCCGACGCGGGCTCGTGCTACCAGCCGCTCCACGGCGTCTGGGCCCTCGCGAGCGGTGGGATCTTCGGGCTCGGTCTGGGCAACTCCCGCGAGAAGTACCAGTGGCTGCCGGCCGCGGCGAACGACTACATCTTCGCGATCGTGGGGGAGGAGCTCGGGCTCATCGGCTGCGCCGTCGTGCTCGGTCTGTTCGCCCTCTACGCCGTCGGCGCCTTCCACATCATCCGAAAGACCAACGACCCGTTCGTGCGCATCGTCGCGGGCGGCATCACGATCTGGATCGTGGGCCAGGCTCTCATCAACATCGGCGTCGTGCTGCGCGTCTTCCCGGTCCTCGGCGTCCCGCTGCCGTTCATGTCTCAGGGCGGCACCTCGCTCGTCTCCGGACTGCTCGCCACGGGAGTGCTGCTGTCGTTCGCGCGAACGCTGCCGGTGCGCGTGCCCGCGCTCGACGTGGCCTCGGGGGCGCGCCCGGCGCGGCCGGTGCCCGCTCGGGCCGGGTCCGCCCGCCGGTAGGCTCGTTCCGGTGACCACCTACCTTCTGGCGGGCGGCGGAACAGCGGGACACGTGAACCCGTTGCTCTCCGTCGCCGACGAACTCCGCGCCCGACGTCCCGACGACACCGTTCTCGTGCTGGGTACGCGCGAGGGCCTCGAGTCGCGTCTGGTCCCCGAGCGCGGGTACGAACTCCTCATCGTCGATAAGGTGCCGTTCCCGCGTCGTCCGAACGGTGCCGCGGTCCGGTTCCCCGCTCGCTGGCTGCGGGCGGTCGCGCAGGTCCGCACCTACATCCGCGAACGCGGCGTCGATGTCGTCGCGGGATTCGGCGGCTACGCGGCCGCCCCGGCCTACGTCGCCGCACGCCGGGAGGGCGTTCCCTACGTCGTCCACGAGGCGAACGCGCGTCCCGGCCTCGCCAACGTCCTCGGAGCGCGGAAGGCCGCCGCGACCGGCAGCGTGTTCGAAGGGACGCCGCTTCGCGGTGCTCAGGTGGTCGGGATGCCGCTCCGCCGCGAGATCGTCGACCTCGATCGCTCAGCGCGGCGCGACGAAGCCGCGGCCGCCTTCGGTCTCGACCCGGCGCGCCCGGTCGTCCTGGTCTTCGGCGGCTCGCTGGGGGCACGCCGGCTCAACGAGGCGCTCACGGGTTCGTGGCGGGACATCGTCGATGCCGGCTGGCAGGTGCTGCACGCCGCGGGGGAGCGCAACGAGGTGTCCGAGGCGCCGTCGCCCGACTACCGGGTCGTCCCGTACCTCGATCGGATGGATCTCGCGTTCGCTCTCGCGGACGTCGTGGTCTCGCGTTCGGGGGCGGCGACCGTGAGCGAGGTCAGCGCGCTCGGCATACCGGCGGTTTACGTCCCCTATGCCGTGGGCAACGGCGAGCAGGCGCTGAACGCCGCGGGAGCGGTTCGAGCCGGTGCTGCGCGCACCATCGACGACGCCGACTTCACGCCCGACCGCGTGCGCTCGGAGGTCGTTCCCCTGCTGAGAGACCGTGACGAGCTCGACCGGATGCGGCGCGCTGCCGCGTCGATCGGCATACGCGACGGGGCGGCCAACGTCGTGGAACTCCTCGACGCGGCGCAGCGACGCTGAGGGCGTGGCGGGCGGTCCTCTCAGCCGGGCGACCTAGACTTGACGGGTCATGATCAGACCCGACTTGAGCCTCCCGATCCCCGCCGACATCACCGCCGCGCACTTCATCGGCATCGGTGGATCGGGCATGTCCGGCCTCGCCGGGATGTTCCTCGACCGCGGCATCCGCGTCTCGGGCTCCGACCGTGCCGACAGCCCCGCGATGCGCGCGCTCGCGGCCCGCGGAGCCGATGTCCACGTCGGACACGACGCGGCACACCTGCCCGACGACGCCGACACGGTCGTCCACACGGGAGCGATTTGGCCCGAGAACCCGGAGTTTCTCCTCGCCAAGGAGCGCGGGCTGCACGTCATCCACCGTTCGCAGGCGCTGCACTGGCTCATCGGCGGCCGCCGGCTCGTCTCGGTGGCCGGAGCACACGGCAAGACGACCTCCACCGGCATGATCGTCACGGCGCTGCGCGGTCTCGGCACCCGTCCGACCTTCGTCAACGGCGGCGTCATCGCTGATCTGGGCGTCTCGAGCGCGACCGGCGACGACGATGTCTTCGTGATCGAAGCGGACGAGTCCGACGGCACCTTCCTGCTCTACGACACCTCGATCGCGCTCATCACCAACGTCGATCCGGATCACCTGGACCACTGGCAGACGCGCGACGCGTTCTACGACGGGTTCGTCCGCTTCGCCGACGGTGCCCGCGAAGCCGTCGTCATCTCGGCCGACGACCCCGGTGCGGGCCGCGTCGCGGCGGCACTCACGCACCGGCGGGTCATCACGTTCGGGGAGGCTGCCGACGCGGACGTGCGGGTCTCGGACATCGTGACCGACGGTCCGGTGTCGTTCTCGCTCACCGGAGGCGACGAGACGGTCCACGGGCGCCTCTCGGTGCCGGGCGCCCACAACGCGATCAACGCCGCGGGAGCCGTGGCGGTGCTGACCGCCCTCGGGTACGAGCTCGAGCGCGCGCTGCGCGCTGTCGAGGGCTTCGGGGGCACGGCGCGGCGCTTCGAGCTCCACGGGGTCACGCGCGGTGTCAGTGTGTACGACGACTACGCCCATCACCCGACCGAGGTGGCGGCGGCGCTCTCCGCAGCACGGACGGTCGTGGGGGACGGGCGCATCATCGCCCTTCACCAGCCGCACACCTACTCGCGGACCCAGGAGATGTTCCGCGAGTTCGCCGACGTCCTCGAGACGCATGCCGACCACACCGTCGTCCTCGACGTCTACGGGGCCCGCGAAGACCCGGTTCCCGGCGTCACCGGCGAGCTCGTCAGCGGCGCGTTCGCCGACGCCGGCCGCGTGCACTTCGTCGCCGACTGGCAGGAAGCGGCGGACTACACGGCCGGTGTCGCGCGCGACGGCGACTTCATCGTCACTCTGGGCTGCGGGAACGTGAACCTGATCATCCCGCAGGTGCTCGACGCGCTCGCCCGGGCGGAGGACTAGTCGGTGCGCCGCCCGAGTCCGCTGCCGCCCTCGTCACGGCCCGTCGGCGGTCAGGACGGCGCAGGCGCATCCGCGAAGCGTCGCGCCCCTGCGGGGCAGGACGCGGGCGACGGGACCGCGGTCGCCTCACCGGACTCGACGCGGACCGAGCCCGTCGAGGAACTGTGGCACCAGCGCGGCCGCGACTACGGAATCGCCCCGATCATCCCGTTCGACCCTCCGGCGCGAGCGGAGCCCACGACGCCGCCTCCGGATGCCGCGGACGCCGACGCCGCGGATCGCCCGCTCACGGCGCGCGACCTCTGGGGCGCCGCGCGTGCGCGTCGGCGTGCGCTCCGCCGCGAGGTGCGGCGCTTCACGGCACGCCAACGCCGGCGCAGACGCATCTGGCTGGTCTCCGCGGGCGTGCTGGTCGCGCTCGTCCTCGGGTCGATCGGTGCCGCCTACAGCCCGTTGTTCGCCGTCGAGCGCATCACGATCGTCGGCACCTCGCAGCTCGATGCGGCGGCCGTGGAGACGGCGCTGGCGGGTCAGGTGGGCACGCCGATGCCCCTCGTCGACGAGAGCGCCGTCAAGGCGGCGCTGGTCTCGTTCCCGTTGGTCGAGTCCTACAGTCTCGAGGCCAGGCCCCCGCATGAGCTGGTGGTGCGCATCGTCGAGCGGACGCCGGTGGGCGCCGTGCAGGGCGAGGCCGGCTACACGCTCGTCGACGCGGCCGGGGTCGCCCTCTCGACGACCCCCGAGCCGCCCGCGGGACAGCCGCTCCTCGAGGTCGAGGGCGGTCTGTCCTCCAGCACCTTCGCCGCTGCAGGCCAGGTGTTCCGATCCCTGCCGGATTCGCTGCGGTCCCAGGTGACCGTCCTGTCGGCGACAACGCCCAACGACGTGACCCTGACGCTCGCCGACGGCCGTTCGGTCGTCTGGGGCGGGCCGTCTGATTCCGGCAAGAAGGTCCAGGCACTCGAAGCGCTGATGAACGCGCGAGCGGATGCCTCCGGCTACGACGTCTCGTCGCCGCAGGCGGCCGTCGTCCGCTGAGCCGCCGCCGATCGGCTCCGCGCGGGCCAGGCGCCACGACGGTCTGCGCGCCCTTGTTCGAAGCCGAGAAACGCGGGATGTCGCGACACGCCGCTCACGTCCGCCGGGTGAGTCCATGAGTGCGTAGCTTCAACTCAGGAATTGCATACCCGGCAATTCTTTAAACCTCTACGTGAGGTTGAAGGTTTACGAGCAGGGTTCGGGACGAGATGGAGGCCGGCATGAGCCAGAACCAGAACTACCTCGCGGTGATCAAGGTCGTCGGTGTGGGCGGTGGCGGCGTCAATGCCGTCAACCGGATGATCGAGCTGGGGCTGCGGGGTGTCGAGTTCATCGCGGTGAACACCGACGCGCAGGCGCTCCTCATGAGCGACGCAGACGTCAAGCTCGACGTCGGCCGTGAGCTGACGCGCGGGCTCGGTGCCGGCGCCGACCCCGAGGTCGGACGTCGCGCGGCTGAAGACCACGCCGAAGAGATCGAGGAGGCGCTCGCGGGTGCCGACATGGTGTTCGTCACCGCCGGCGAGGGTGGTGGAACCGGCACCGGTGGCGCGCCCGTCGTGGCGCGCATCGCGAAGTCGATCGGCGCGCTGACGATCGGTGTCGTCACGAAGCCCTTCTCCTTCGAGGGTCGTCGGCGCCAGAGCCAGGCCGAGGCCGGCGTGTCGAAGCTCAAGGAAGAAGTCGACACCCTCATCGTCGTCCCGAACGACCGCCTGCTCGAGATCAGCGATCGCGGCATCTCGATGGTCGAGGCCTTCGCGACCGCCGACCAGGTGCTCCTCGCCGGTGTCCAGGGCATCACCGACCTCATCACGACCCCGGGTCTCATCAACCTCGACTTCGCCGACGTCAAGTCGGTCATGCAGGGAGCCGGTTCGGCGCTCATGGGCATCGGCTCCGCCCGCGGCGCCGATCGCGCGATCAAGGCCGCCGAGCTCGCCGTCGAATCGCCTCTGCTCGAAGCCTCGATCGAGGGAGCCCACGGTGTGCTGCTCTCGATCCAGGGTGGCTCGAACCTCGGGATCTTCGAGATCAACGATGCGGCTCAGCTCGTCAAGGAGGCCGCGCACCCCGAGGCGAACATCATCTTCGGTACGGTCATCGACGACACGCTCGGCGACGAGGTGCGCGTGACGGTCATCGCGGCAGGGTTCGACGGCGGCGAGCCGCAGGCTCGCATCGAGCCGATCGCGGCCGCGCGTCCGTCGGCGCCGCCGGTCCTCCCCGAGATCCCGGCTGAGGAGGCCGCGGCATCCGAGCCCTCCGAGCGCCGCGAGGCCAAGGAGACGGTGCCGGTGTCGGCCAAGAGCGAGTCATACGACTCGGTCTTCGGCGATGACGACCTCGACATCCCCGACTTCCTGAAGTAGGCCGATCGCCCCATGCCGGACCTGGCCGAACGGCTCGCCGACGTCGACGCCCGCATCGCCGCTGCGATGCGGGCGTCGGGTCGCGCGCCCGACGAGGTGACCCGCATTGTCGTGACCAAGTTCCACCCGCCGGAGCTCATCTCTCAGCTCCATGACCTCGGCGTGCGCGACGTAGGGGAGAACCGGCAGCAGGAGCTCAGCGCCAAGCGCGCAGCGCTTCCGGCGCTCGATGGGATGCGCTGGCACTTCATCGGTCAGGCGCAGACCAACAAGGCGCGCGCGGTGCGAGCGGCGGCGGATGCCGTCCATTCCGTCGATCGCTCACGCATCGCGGACGCGCTGCACAGCGCCGATCCCGAGGGGGAGCCGCTCGACGTGCTGGTGCAGGTGAACCTGACCGACGACCCCGGTCGTGGCGGCGTCGCGCCTGCCGGTGTCGAGTCCCTGACAGCGCACATCGTGGAGCACTGCCCGAGCCTGCGCGTTCGCGGCGTCATGGCCGTCGCCCCGCTCGGCGAGGAGCCCGCATCGGCCTTCGCCCGTCTCGCGCAGGCGTCGGACGTCTTGCGCTCCGTCGCGCCCGACGCGACCTGGATCTCCGCCGGGATGACCGGCGATTTCGTCGAAGCGATCTCCGCCGGTGCGACACACCTGCGGATCGGATCGGCAATCACGGGACCGCGCCCGGACCGCGGATAGCCTCGGAACAGACGAGCAAACGGAGGATGCGATGTCGAACCCGCTGAAGAAGACCATGGTTTACCTGGGCCTCGCAGATGAGGAAGAAATGTACGAAGAGCCGCAGGCCGAGCAGCAGGCCCGCCGTGACAAGCCTGTCGAGAAGCCGGCCGCGCCGGTGACCCCCCTGCACCGGCCGGCGGTCGTGCGTCAGCCCACCACGGGCACCGTCAGTGAGATCCTGACCGTCCACCCCAAGCAGTACCGCGACGCGCAGGTCATCGCCGAGAACTTCCGCGAGGGTGTGCCGGTGATCATCAACCTCTCGCAGATGAGCGACGCCGACGCGCGCCGGCTCATCGACTTCGCGAGCGGTCTGTCCCTCGGCCTCTACGGCCGCATCGAGCGCGTGACGAGCAAGGTGTTCCTGCTCTCGCCCGAGAACATCGCCGTCTCCGGCGACGGCGCTGTGGCTCAGGCTGAGCCTGAGGCGGCGCCGTTCGCGCAGTGACCTGACGTGGATGTCGTACGGCTGCTCGCCGCACTCGTCTACTTCGCTCTCCTGCTGTACATCCTCGTTCTGTTCGTCCGACTGATCCTGGAGTACATCCCCCTGTTCAACCGGGAGTGGCGCCCGAGGGGATTCACCCTCGTGCTCGCCGAGGTCGTCTACACGATCACGGACCCCCCGATCAAGACACTGCGCCGCGTCATCCCTCCGATCAGACTCGGCGTCATCGCAATCGATCTGGCATTCCCGCTCACCATGCTGGCGTGCTTCATCCTGCTGTCGATCACCCGCGTGATCGCCTTCGCCTGAGGCGGTCGCGGCGGGATCGTCGCGGCCGCGAAGGCGTCGGACTATGCTGGGTGGGTACGGCCCGCTGCGGCGGGTGCCGGCTGACCGGCCCGCGTCGTGAGCCCTGAAAGAGGACAACACCATGGCTTTGACCCCTGAAGACGTCGTCACCAAGCAGTTCCAGCACGTGCGTTTCAAGGAAGGATTCGACCCCGACGAGGTCGACGACTTCCTCGACGAGATCGTCGTGGAATGGCGCAAGACGATCGCCGAGAACGAAGAGCTCAAGGCGAAGCTCGCCGCTTACGAGTCGGGTGAGACCCCCGCCGCCGCTTCCACCGACGACGCCGTCGTCGAGGAGGTGCCCGCGCCGGTTCCGGCCGTCGAGCAGCCTGCCCCGGCCGGCGACATGGCCCCGGCCGCCGCATCCGCCGGCATCATCGAGCTGGCGCAGCGCCTGCACGACGAGCACGTCGCCGAGGGCAAGGCCCAGCGCGACAAGCTCATCGCCGACGCGCAGGCCCAGGCCGCATCGATCATCTCCGAGGCAGAGGCCCGTGGCCGCGATGAGGTGGCGCGCCTCGAGGCCGAGCGCGTGTCGCTCGAGGGTCGCATCTCCGAGCTGCAGCAGTTCGAGAAGGACTACCGTGGTCAGCTCCGGGGCTTCATCGAGAGCAAGCTCCGCGACCTCGACACGACCGGCGTCTCGGCCGGCGCGTAATCCTTGGCGTCGCGCAAGCGTCTGAACGGTCCGGCGGCCGGTGCCCTCGTCGCGATTCTCGCGGCAGTGGTGCTGGCCGCCGACCAGTTCACGAAGTACCTCGCCCTTGAGAACCTGCCGTATCAGCGGGAGGTTCCCGTCCTCGGCGAGTTCTTCCAGCTCTATCTGACGAAGAACCCCGGCGCCGCGTTCTCGCTCGGCACAGGCGTGACCTGGCTCTTCACGCTCGCGCTCGCGGCCGTCGCCGTCGTCGTGATCGTGCTCACGGTCCGCCGGGTCCGTGCGCGGTCGTGGGCCATCGTCCTCGGTCTGCTCCTGGGAGGCGTGCTCGGGAACCTCACCGACCGCCTGCTGCGTGAACCCGGATTCCTCGTCGGGCACGTCATCGACTTCATCCATACCCCGTGGATGTGGCTGTGGTTCCCCTCGGCGATCTACAACGTCGCCGACATGTTCATCGTGACGATGATGATCTCCGTCGCCGTACTCGTCGTCGTCGGCATCCGCTTCGACGGTTCGCGCGAGCGCCGAAACGCCGACGACGCGGCGGACGAGCCGACTGCCACGGTCACGGATCGCTGAGATGCCCCAGCGCGCACTGCCCGTTCCCGATGGACTCGACGGTGTCCGTGTCGACGCCGCACTGGCCAAGCTGCTCGGATTCTCGCGCACCTTCGCCGCAGAGGTGGCGACCGCGGGCGGGGTGACACTCGACGGACGCACGCTCGCGAAATCCGACAAGCTCGTCGCAGGCGCATGGCTCGATGTGTTCTGGGAAGAGCGTGCCGAGGCGCAGATCGTCCCGGTCGCTGTACCGGACCTCGGCATCGTGTACGACGATGACGACATCGTCGTCGTCGACAAGCCCGCCGGTGTCGCTGCACACCCCTCGCTGGGGTGGGACGGGCCGACCGTGCTCGGGGCGCTTGCCGCCGCCGGCTACCGCATCGCCACCACCGGCGCCGCCGAGCGCCAGGGCGTCGTTCACCGGCTCGATGTCGGCACGAGCGGGCTCATGGTGGTCGCGAAGAGCGAGCGGGCCTACATCGCCCTCAAGCGCGCATTCAAGGAGCGCGAGGTCGAGAAGATCTACCACGCCGTGGTCCAGGGGCACCCCGACCCGCTCGCCGGCACGATCGACGCTCCGATCGGACGCCATCCCTCGCACTCGTGGAAGTTCGCCGTCACCCCGGCGGGCAAGGACTCGGTCACCCATTACGAGACGCTCGAAGCGTTCCCGGGTGCCTCGCTGCTCGAGATCCACCTCGAGACGGGACGTACGCATCAGATCCGCGTGCATATGGCCGCGCACCGGCATCCGTGCGTCGGGGACCCGCTCTACGGAGGCGACCCGACGCTGTCGGCTCGCCTCGGACTGACCCGCCAGTGGCTGCACGCGCATCGGCTCGCCTTCGACCATCCGGTGTCGGGGGAGTGGTCGAGCTTCACGTCGCCTTACCCGGCCGACCTCGCGCGGGCTCTCGAGACGCTCAGGGGCGACTGACCCGCCGGCTGGCGTGCGCCGGCCCTCGTGCGGTCACTCCTCGGCGAGGCGGTCGGCGAGGCCGCGGGCCTCACGGCGTGCCGCGAGGAGCCGATCGCGCAGATCGCCGTGAGCGGCTTCGACGGGTCCCGGGTCGCCGTGCGCCGCGACGAGGGCGAGGCCGCCGATCAGGTTCGTCGCCGCGCCGCCGAGTCCGGCCGCAACGGCGTCGGCGGCGACCGCGACATCCGACATGAGGTGGCGATTGCCCACGTCGGCGAGGAGGCGCACCTCCGCCCAGACGCCCAGAGCGATCTCGCCGAGAGCAGCGGACGTCTCGATGGCGCCGGCCGCCGCCTCGACGATGCGCCGGTCGCGGTTGCCGCGGTCGTCACCCGAGACCGGACGGAGCGCGGCGCCGAGGGCACCCGACGCCCGCCCGTCGCGTTCCGCTGCGGCGACGGCCGCGTCGCGAAGGCGGGCGAGCCGCGCGTCGATACCGGCGGCGGCGGGTTCTGCGGAGCTGTAGCGGCTGACCATCTGCGCGAGCGCGGCCGCGACGGCGGTGATGACGCCGCTGGCGGCGCCACCGCCCGGATCGCCCTGATCGCGCGCGAGGGCGTCGAGCAGGTCGCCCAGGGCGACGCGCGAGGTCACCGCCCGCCCCGGAAAGTCGCCGGGTCGTCCTCCGCGACCGCCAGGGCGATCTTACGGACGTGCTCGGGCGCCACGTCGGTCATCTGCCCGAGGTCGTAGAACCCGACCTCGGTCAGCTCGCCGTCGGCGGGATGCGGGTCGCCCGAGACCCATGAGCAGCGGAACACCAGGTCGAGGTAGTCGACCTGGTCGCCGTTGGCATAGACGATGCGGGGGACCTGGTGCACGAGCGCGAGCCGTTCCGCGCGGACGACGACCCCGGCCTCTTCGAGGCATTCACGCACCGCCGCGTCGGCGGGCTCCTCGCCGGGATCGACGATGCCCGACACGGGTTGCCAGCTGCCGTTGTCGGCTCGCTTGCCCAAGAGCACCTTCTCGTCGCGGAACACCACGGCGGTCACCCCTACGAGCGGCAGCGGAGCGGTGCCGATCTTCTCGCGCAGATCGAGGACGAAGTCGGGAGTGGCCATGGGCCCAGCCTAGGACCGGTGTCCGAGCCCGAACGTAGACTCGTCTGGTGGCATCCGACTCCTTTGTTCATCTGCACGTGCACAGCGAGTACTCGATGCTCGACGGTGCAGCCAAGATCGCGGCCATGACCCAGGCGGCGGCCGACTACGGCATGCCGGCGATCGCGGTGACCGACCACGGCAACACGTTCGCCGCCTTCGAGTTCTACCGCGCCGCCCAGGCGGCGGGGGTCAAACCGATCATCGGTCTCGAGGCGTACGTGACTCCGGGAACGCACCGCAGCGACAAGTCGCGCGTGGCCTGGGGGTCGCCCGAGCAGAAGAGCGACGATGTGTCGGGTTCCGGCGCCTACACCCACATGACGATGTGGAGCCAGAGCACCGAGGGCATGCACAACCTCTTCCGGCTGAGCTCGCTGTCGAGCATGGAGGGCTACTACTTCAAGCCGCGCATGGACCGCGAGCTGCTGCAGACCTATGGCAAGGGGCTCATCGCGACGACGGGATGTCCCTCGGGGGAGGTGCAGACCCGGCTCCGTCTCGGCCAGTACGACGCCGCTCGCGCCGCGGCGGCGGAGTTCCAGGACATTTTCGGCAAGGAGAACTACTTCGCCGAGATCATGGACCACGGCCTGTCGATCGAGCGTCGGGTGATGACCGACCTGCTGCGGCTGGCGAAAGACCTCGACATCCCGCTGGTCGCGACCAACGACTCCCACTACACGCATCAGCACGAGGCCGATGCTCACGCCGCGCTGCTCTGCGTGCAGTCCGGATCGACGCTCGACGACCCGAACCGCTTCAAGTTCGACGGCGACGGCTATTACATCAAGACCGCGCAGGAGATGCGGCAGCTCTTCCGCGACCACCCCGAGGCGTGCGACAACACCCTGCTCATCGCCGAGCGTTGCGAGGTCGAGTTCAACACCTCGGCCAACTACATGCCGCGGTTCCCGGTGCCCGACGGCGAGACCGAAGACAGCTGGCTCGTCAAAGAGGTCGAGGCCGGGCTGCACTACCGATACCCCGGCGGCATCCCCGACAAGGTGCGCAAGCAGGCCGAGTACGAGACGGGCATCATCCTGCAGATGGGCTTCCCGGGCTACTTCCTCGTCGTCGCCGACTTCATCAACTGGGCGAAGGACAACGGCATCCGCGTCGGCCCCGGGCGCGGGTCGGGCGCCGGCTCGATGGTGGCGTACGCGATGCGCATCACCGACCTCGATCCGCTCGAGCACGGTCTCATCTTCGAGCGATTCCTCAATCCCGACCGCGTCAGCATGCCCGACTTCGACGTCGACTTCGACGACCGTCGTCGCGGCGAGGTCATCGAGTACGTGACCGAGAAGTACGGCTCCGAGCGTGTCGCGCAGATCGTCACCTACGGCACGATCAAGTCGAAGCAGGCGCTGAAGGATGCCGGGCGCGTGCTCGGTTTCCCCTTCAGCATGGGCGAGAAGCTCACCAAGGCGATGCCGCCGGCCGTGATGGGCAAGGACATGCCGCTCGACGGCATGTTCAACAAGGACCACCCACGGTTCAAGGAGGCCAGCGAGTTCCGCGCCCTGATCGACACCGATCCCGAGGCGAAGACCGTGTTCGACCGCGCTCTCGGGCTCGAAGGCCTGAAGCGGCAGTGGGGCGTGCATGCGGCCGGCGTCATCATGTCGTCGGAACCGCTCCTCGACATCATCCCGATCATGCGTCGCGAGCAGGACGGTCAGATCGTCACGCAGTTCGACTACCCGTCGTGCGAGACGCTCGGTCTGATCAAGATGGACTTCCTGGGGCTGCGTAACCTCACGATCATCTCGGATGCGCTCGACAACATCCGCATGAACCGGGGTGAGGAGCTCGACCTCGAGCATCTCGCCCTCGACGACCGCCCGGCCTACGATCTGCTCACCCGCGGCGACACGCTCGGGGTGTTCCAGCTCGATGGCGGGCCGATGCGATCGCTGCTCCGCCTGATGAAGCCCGACAACTTCGAGGACATCTCGGCTGTCATCGCGCTGTACCGCCCGGGACCCATGGGCGCGAACTCGCACACGAACTACGCGCTGCGGAAGAACGGCCTGCAGCCGATCACGCCGATCCACCCCGAGCTCGAAGAGCCGCTGCGCGACATCCTCGACACGACCTACGGCCTGATCATCTACCAGGAGCAGGTCATGGCGATCGCTCAGAAGGTCGCTGGCTTCTCGCTCGGACAAGCAGACATCCTCCGCCGCGCGATGGGTAAGAAGAAGAAGTCCGAGCTCGACAAGCAGTACGAGGGCTTCTCGGGCGGTATGAAGGAGCGCGGCTTCGGCGAGGGCGCGATCCAGGCGCTCTGGGACATCCTGCTCCCGTTCTCCGACTACGCCTTCAACAAAGCGCACTCGGCCGCCTATGGGCTCGTCTCGTATTGGACGGCCTACCTCAAGGCTCACTATCCCGCCGAGTACATGGCCGCCCTGCTCACGAGCGTCGGCGACTCGAAAGACAAGATGGCGGTGTACCTGAACGAGTGCCGCCGCATGGGCATCAAGGTACTGCCGCCCGACGTCGGCGAGTCGATCCGATACTTCGCCGCCGTCGGTGAAGACATCCGATTCGGCCTGGGCGCGGTCCGCAACGTCGGTGCGAACGTCGTCGACGGCATCATCGCCTCGCGCGCCGACGACAACTACGTCAGCTTCCACGACTTCCTCACGAAGGTCCCGCTCCACGTCGCCAACAAGCGCACCGTCGAGTCCCTCATCAAGGCTGGGGCCTTCGACTCGCTCGGATCGACCCGCCGCGCACTCATGGAGATCCACGAGGATGCGGTCGAAGCGGCGGTCGACGCCAAGCGCAAGGCCGCCACCGGTGCGATCGGATTCGACTTCGACAGCCTGTACGACGAGGCCGAAGAGGTGATGCCGGCCAAGGTGCCCGAACGCCCCGAGTGGACGAAGAAGGACAAACTCGCCTTCGAGCGCGAGATGCTCGGGCTCTACGTGTCCGACCACCCGTTGGCCGGACTCGAGATACCGCTGGCCAAGCACGCGTCGACGTCGATCCACGACCTGCTCGCTTCGGAAGACGTCCAGGACGGCGATCAGGTCACCGTCGCCGGGCTCGTGACGAGCGTGCAGCATCGCGTGGCGAAGCAGAGCGGCAATCCCTACGGCATGATCACCGTCGAGGACTTCGACGGTGAGGTGACCGTGATGTTCATGGGAAAGACCTACACGGAGTTCCAGAGCATGCTGGTGGCCGACTCGATCCTCGTCGTCCGAGGACGGGTGTCGCGTCGCGACGATGGGCTGAACCTCCACGGTCAGTCGGCCTTCTCTCCCGACCTCGGTTCGTTCGATGCCGCGGGGCCGCTCGTGCTGCTGCTTCCGGAGCAGCGGGCGACGGAATCGACGATCGGCGAGCTGGCGGCCGTCCTGCGGCGCCACAGTGGCGAGACCGAGGTCTCGCTCAAGCTTCACAGAGCCGGTACCGCGAAGGTCTTCGAGGTACCGCATCCGGTGCGCGTCACCCCCGATCTCTACGGTGAACTCAAGGGACTTCTGGGACCTCAGTGTCTGGGTTGAGCCGGGTAGGATTCCACCGCAGCGCAACCGCCGCGACGAAGGGAACATCGTGACCGACGAGAAGAACATCCACTCCGACGACGGCCGTCCCGAGGACGCAGCGCCCGGCGCTGCCGAGTCGGCACACGAGACCACGGCCGCCGACGAGGTCGACGGCACGCAGACCGACGCCGCTTCGGACGCGTTCGCGCCCGCACCGGATGCGGTGGTCGTGATCGACGAGTCCGCCGTCGAGCCCGTCGTGATCGACGAGTCCGCCGAGCACGCCGCCGCGGAGCACACCGCCGCGGAGGACGCTCCTGCCGAGCACGCTGCCGCCGACGGCGCAGCGGAGACGCCGGCATCGTCCGAGCACGCCTCCGCCGCGCCCGGACACACCACGGCTGCTCCCGGATCGGACGAGCGCAGCGCGCAGTCCGCCGCGGGCACGTCGGGGGAGGCGCCGCCGCAGTACGGGGTGGGTCCGCTCTCGATCCGCGAGGTCGCCCTCGCCGGCGTCTGGGCCGTCGCGTTCATCTGCTCGTTCTTCCCCGTGTACGGCCGGTTCGGAGCCGGGGTGTCGGTGTGGGGTGCGGGGATCGACTGGATCCTCACGATCGGCGTGCCCACGGTCGCGGTCTTCCTGGTGCTGCTGCGCCGCTTCTCCCCGCAGGGCATCCGCCGTGTCGGCTCTCTCGGCATCGACCAGTTCGCGTCGGTCGCGTTCTCGGTCTCCGCCACCGTGTGGCTCGGGATCATCTGGAGCTCGTTCGCGGGTCTCGCTCAGTCGGGCGTGTTCCTCGCGAGCTGGGTCGTGTGGGTCGAGGTGATCCTGGCTCTGGCGGGTGTCGTGCTCACCGTCGTCGCGCCCCACCTTCCCGTCCTCGGCGACGATTTCGCGCACCGGCCCGAATCGCCTGCGCACCGGGTGGCGCGCGCGACGCGTCCGGTCGTCGCCCGGCCGGCATCCGCCCGGCCCGCCCCGCACACCGGTGCGTCGCACGGCGGATCGGCGTATGCAGCTGGCGCCGGCAACCCCGCGTACACCGGCTACGCCGCTCCGGCCGGCAACGCCGTTGCGGCAGAGGCTCCGGTGTCTTCCGGTGTGTCCGAGTCGGCACCGGCCGACGCCGCGGAGCCGTTCGACACCGGTGCGACGACGGTCATCGAGCCCGTCGCCGCACCCCAGGCGTTCTGGGCGCTCGCCCCGGACGAGCGCGATGTCCTCGACGAGATGGGTTCGCCGCTCTTCCGGATCGGTCCGACGGCGTGGGCCCTCGTCATCGAGGACCGCGGCGAGGTCTTCGTGGTCCGTCACGAGGACGGTCGCGTCGGCTATCTCCACGACACCAGCGATGTCACGCGCGGCTGAGTCCGCCGTGACCGCGCGCTAGCCTGGAACGATGCGCACCATCGATCTTCGCGGCCGTCGTCTGACGCCCGCCGAGTTGCTCGCCGCCGTTCCCCGGGCAGAGGCCGCCCGTGGGCTCGCCCTGGCCACCGCAGCCGAGATCGTCCATGACGTCGCCGCTCGCGGAGAAGCATCGCTCCGTGAGCAGGCGGCACGCTTCGACGGTGTGGAAGGTCACTCCGTGCGGGTTCCCGCCGAGCACCTGGATGAGGCGCTGGCGGCCATCTCGCCGGCGGTCAGGGCTGCGATCGAGGAGTCCATCCGCCGCGTGCGGCTGGCCTCCGCTGCCCAGATCCCGCCGGACCGCGTGACCGAGCTCGGTCCGGGGGCGCGGGTCGAGCAGCGGTGGCGTCCCGTGCGTCGCGTCGGGGTCTACGTCCCCGGGGGCAAGGCGGTCTATCCCTCCAGTGTCGTGATGAACGTCGTCCCCGCGCAGGTCGCGGGCGTGCAGACGGTCGCGCTGGCATCTCCACCGCAGCGCGACCACGACGGACGCATCCACCCCGTGATCCTCGCGGCCGCGCGCCTTCTCGGCATCTCGGAGGTCTACGCGATGGGAGGCGCGGGGGCGATCGGCGCCTTCGCGTACGGCGTCGGCTCGCTCGGGCTCGACCCCGTCGATGTCATCTCGGGACCGGGGAACAACTTCGTAGCGCTCGCGAAACGCGTCGTCGCCGGTGTGGTCGGCACCGACTCGGAGGCGGGTGCCACTGAGATCCTCATCGTCGCCGACGGGGAGGCGGACGCCGACCTCGTAGCCGCTGATCTCGTCAGCCAGGCCGAGCACGACGAGCAGGCTGCCGCCGTCCTGGTCACCGACTCGCCCGGCCTGGCCGAGGCCGTCGCGGAGCGGGTCGCAGCCCGCGCAGCCGCGACCCGCCACGCCGAGCGTGTCGCGATCGCTCTGGAAGGTCCGCAGTCCGCCATCGTCCTCGTCGACGACATCCCGGCCGCAGCGGCGTTCTCGAACGCTTACGCGCCCGAGCACCTCGAGCTGCACCTGCGTGACCCGCGCCCCGATGAGTACGTCAACGCGGGTGCGGTGTTCGTCGGCCCGCACACGCCGGTGAGTCTCGGCGACTACCTGGCCGGCAGCAACCATGTCCTGCCGACCGGGGGACAGGCGCGTTATGCCGCAGGGCTGAGCGCGGCGACCTTCCTACGATCGCAGCAGGTCATCTCCTACGACCGGGAAGCCCTGCGTGCCGTGCACGACGGCATCCTCGCCCTGTCCGACTCCGAGCAGCTTCCCGCGCACGGCGAAGCCGTGTCGGCGCGGTTCGACGCGTAATCTGGGCTCGTCATGCATTGCCCTTTCTGCCGCAATCCCGATTCCCGCGTCATCGACTCCCGCACGAGTGATGACGGTCTCAGCATCCGCCGCCGGCGTCAGTGCCCGAAGTGCGGCGGCCGTTTCTCCACGATCGAGACGGCGAGCCTCAACGTCATCAAGCGGTCGGGCGTCATCGAGCCGTTCAGCCGCGAGAAGGTGATGTCTGGCGTACGCAAGGCCTGCCAGGGCAGGCCGGTGACCGAGGCCGACCTCGCCGTGCTCGCACAGGCGGTCGAAGAGGCCGTGCGTCAGACCGGTTCGTCGCAGATCGACACGAACGAGATCGGCCTCGCGATCCTCGGACCTCTCCGCAACCTCGACGAGATCGCCTACCTGCGGTTCGCGAGCGTCTACCAGGCGTTCGACACCCTCGAGGACTTCGAGGCCGCGATCGAACAGCTGCGCGCCGACCACGTCGCCGCGCGGACATCGGAGGGCTCGACCTCGCTCTAGGCTGGACGGCGATGTATCCGTTCATCTTCCGCACCGTCTTCTCGCGCATGGAGCCCGAGACCGCGCACCACCTCGTGGTGCCGGTCATCCGTCTGCTGGGCATCCCGCCGTTCTCGATCGTGGCCCGGGCGCTCACCCGCCCTGACCCGTCTCTGCGCACCGAAGCCCTCGGTCTCGTGTTCGACTCGCCGTTCGGTGTCGCAGCCGGATTCGACAAGAACGCAGTCATGGTGCGCGGCCTCGGAGCGCTCGGTTTCGGCCACGTCGAAGTCGGCACGGTAACCGCGAAGCCGCAGGACGGCAACCCCCGCCCCCGCCTGTTCCGTCTGATCCAGGACCGCGCGCTCATCAACCGGATGGGCTTCAACAACCGGGGCGCGAGCGCGGCGGCATCCCGTCTGCGGCGTCTTCGACGCGGAAACACTCACGCCGTCGTCGGCGCGAACATCGGCAAGAGCCGCGTCGTCGACGTCGAGAACGCGACCGCCGACTACGTCGAGAGCACACGGCTGGTCGCGCCGGAGGCCGACTACCTCGTGGTCAACGTCTCGTCACCCAACACTCCCGGCCTGCGCGGGCTGCAGGCGGTCGAGACGCTGCGTCCCCTGCTCGAGGCCGTGCGCGACGCGGCGGGAGCGACGCCGCTGCTGGTGAAGATCGCGCCCGACCTGGCCGACGACGAAGTGACCGCCATCGCCGAGATGGCTGTGGATGCCGGCCTGGCCGGTCTCATCGCCACGAACACGACGATCTCGCGCGACGGACTCCTCGCCGACGAGGCGACGATCGAGCGGATCGGCGCCGGCGGGCTCTCGGGTGCGCCGCTGCGTCGCCGCGCTCTCGAGGTCCTGCGTCTGGTGCGTTCGGCGGTGCCGCGGGAGTTCTGCGTCATCGCAGCCGGGGGAGTCGAGACCGCCGCCGACGTGCAGGAACGGCTGGCGGCGGGTGCCGACTTGGTTCAGGGGTACACCGCGTTCATCTACCGCGGCCCGCTGTGGGCGCGGCAGATCAACCGCGGGCTCGTCGAGCTCAGGCGGGGCGCTGACCGCGCTTGACCTGAGGCTTCGGAAGCCGCATGAAGCGCATCTGGATGGAACGCATCGCGCCGTACCAGCCGAGCCCCTTCTCCATCCGCTCGGCACCGAACTTCGCGCGGGCGGCCTTCTTCACCCGGATGCTGGTGATGACCATGTCGCCGATGACGAGCAGGATGAATGCCCACAGCGCGATGAACGCGTAGAAGGTCACGGCGTTCGACCCGAGGAAAGTGACGATGATGACCAGCACCATCGCGCCCATCACGAGCTCTCCGAGGTGCCAGCCCGCATCGATGTAGTCGCGGACGAATCGCCGCTGCGGACCCTTGTCGCGCACCGGGAGGTACCGCTCGTCGCCGTTGGCCATGCCGATCCGCGCCTTGTCGCGGCGCTCGGCGAGCTCGGCACGGGCACGCGCCTTCGCCTCCTTGGTGTCGGGCACCAGCGGGCGCTTGCGAGCCGCCTCCTGGGCGGCGCGGCTGGGAGTGGGACGGTTCTTGCCGGTGCCCGTCGACGCCTGGTCGGCGTCGTCCGGAGCGGGGGCAGCGGGAGTTTTGGCCACGGGGATCCTCGGGTTCTGCGACGAACGTGCCTCTTAAGATTACCCGCATGACCTCCGAATCTCCTCGGTCCGCCGCTGTGCGCGACGCCGCCCTGTCCGCCGTCCCCGCCGCCCTCGCCGATCTCGGCGCCCTCGTGCGGATCCCGTCGGTCGCCTTCCCCGGGTTCGACCGGGCCGAGGTCGAGCGCAGCGCCGAGGCCGTCGCCGAGCTGGCGCGCGGGCTCGGCATCTTCGATCGAGTCGAGGTCGCGACCGCGACGGTGCCCGAGACGGGCGAAGAGGGGATGCCGGCGGTGCTGGCGACCCGAGCCGCTCGGAACGGACGGCCGACGATCCTGCTCTACGCCCACCATGACGTCCAGCCGGTCGGCGACGAGGCCCTGTGGGAGTCCGCTCCCTTCGAGCCCACCGTCCGAGACGGTCGGCTCTACGGGCGCGGTGCCGCCGACGACAAGGCCGGGGTCATGGCGCACATCGGTGCCCTGCGCGCGCTCGTCGAGGCGGCAGGCCAGGACTTCGATCTCGGGGTGAACCTCTTCATCGAGGGCGAAGAGGAGGCCGGCTCGGCATCCTTCGCCGCGTTCCTGTCCCAGAACGCCGACGCGCTGCGCGCTGACGTCATCGTCGTGGCCGACTCGGGCAACTGGGATGCGAAGACGCCCGCGCTCACCGTGTCGCTGCGTGGAAACGCCCGCTTCACCATGACGGTCCGCACACTCGAGCACGCGTCGCACTCGGGCATGTTCGGGGGAGCGGTCCCCGACGCCATGCTGGCGACCGTGAAGCTGCTCGCGACGCTCTGGGACGATGAGGGCGGCGTCGCCGTCGAGGGTCTGACCGCGCGCGACGCGGAGACGCCGGAGTACTCGGAGGAGACGCTCCGTTCCGAGGCCGGTCTCCCGTCCGGGGTCTCGCCGATCGGATCGGGGACGATCCTCTCGCGCATCTGGAACAAGCCCTCCATCACCGTGACGGGCATCGATGCCCCGAGCGTTCGCAACGCGTCGAACACGCTCAGCCCCGAGGTCTCGGTCGTCCTCTCTGCGCGTGTGGCGCCGGGACAGTCCGCTGAGGACGCGTACCGGGCCATCGAGGCGCATCTGCGAGCCCACGCGCCGTTCGGCGCGGAACTGACCTTCCGAGACATCGAGACCGGCAATCCCTTCCTCGTCGACACCACGGGCGAGGCGGTCGCGCACGCGCGGGCAGCTCTCGCGGAGGGGTACGGCGTCGATCCGGTGGACATCGGCGTCGGCGGATCGATCCCTTTCATCGCCGACCTGGTGCGCGAGTTCCCGGCGGCGCAGATCCTCGTCACCGGGGTCGAGGACCCGCACGCGCGTGCGCACAGCCCGAACGAATCGCTCCACCTCGACACCTTCCGGCACGCCCTCGTCTCCGAGGCCCTGCTGCTCGAACGGTTGGATGCCGGTTCGCGCTGACGATCACGACGTCGTCTCGGGCCGACCCGCGGCCGGTGCTCACGCGTAGAATCGTGGCACCGGCCGCATGTCCTGCGGCCCGAGACCTCGGGAGAATCATGACCGACATCGCCACGTCCGACACCGTCCGTGCCCACGGCGTCTCGCTGACCGATGAGGCGGCGCTCAAGGTGAAGAGCCTCCTCTCGCAGGAGAACCGCGACGACCTGCGACTGCGCGTCGCCGTTCAGCCCGGCGGATGCAGCGGACTGATCTACCAGCTCTACTTCGACGAGCGCTTTCTCGACGGTGACAAGGCCGTCGACTTCGACGGGGTCGAGGTCATCGTCGACGACATGTCGGTGCCCTACCTCGACGGAGCCACGATCGACTTCAAGGACACGATCTCGGAGCAGGGCTTCACGATCGACAACCCCAACGCGGCGGGCTCGTGCGCGTGCGGCGACAGCTTCCACTGAGCCCTGCCCGCGACACTCCCCGTCTCCGACATCCTGAATGGATGGCCTGAATAGGGTGAAAGCTTGCCCTAGACTGAAGGTCGAACCATTCGTCCCGGAAAGGTGCACTGTGCGCTTCAAACGCCGCCTCCGCTGGGCCGTGATCCCGCTCGGGATCGTCACGGCAGTCTCCCTCGCAGCTTGTACACCGACGGAGCTGAACGGCTACCTTCCCGGCTTCACCGATGACGGTACGCAGGCGACCAACCGCACCGAGATGGTGTCGGGGCTCTGGGTGAACTCCTGGATCGTCCTCCTCGCCGTCGGTGTTCTGACGTGGGGCCTCATGGCCTTCGCCGCCATCGCGTACCGCCGCCGTCGCGGCCAGACGGGCCTGCCGGTCCAGCTGCGCTACAACATGCCGATCGAGATCTTCTACACGATCGTGCCGCTGATCCTCGTGATCGGCTTCTTCGCCTTCACGGCGCGCGACCAGTCGATCCTCGAGACGCAGTACGACGACCCCGACGTGTCGATCACCGCGATCGGCAAGCAGTGGGCGTGGGACTTCCAGTACAACGGCGAGGATTCCGACAACGCCGACGCCGTCTGGACGATGGGCGTGCAGGCGCAGCCCGACGCCGAGGGCAACGTCGACCAGGCAGCGCTGCCGACGCTCGTGCTGCCGGTGAACAAGGAGGTCAAGATCAACCTCCAGTCGCGCGACGTCATCCACTCGTTCTGGGTCATCGACTTCCTCTACAAGAAGGACATGTACCCGCACCGCGACACCAACTCGTGGTCCTTCGTCCCCACCCGCGAGGGAACGTACGCCGGCAAGTGCGCCGAGCTGTGCGGTGAGTACCACTCGATGATGTTGTTCAACGTCAAGGTCGTCTCCGAGCAGGAGTACGAGGACTACCTCGAGTCGCTGCGCGTCAGCGGCCAGACCGGTGACATCAACAAGGCATACGACCGCCTCCAGAACGCTCCGGGAACGGGCGCGGTCACCGACGACTCCGGCGAGGGAAGCCACTGATGGCCACGACACTTCCGCTCCAGGGCGAACAGCCCGCAGGCCGCCCCACGACCCTGCCGCCGCGCCAGGCGGCACTGCTCAGCGCATCTCGCGTCGAGCAGAAGGGCAACATCATCGTCAAGTGGATCACCTCCACCGACCACAAGACGATCGGGTACATGTACCTCATCGCCTCGGTGATGTTCTTCCTCCTCGGCGGCGTGATGGCGCTCATCATCCGTGCTGAGCTCTTCGAGCCCGGCATGCAGATCGTGCCGACGAAGGAGCAGTACAACCAGCTCTTCACCATGCACGGCACGATCATGCTGCTGATGTTCGCGACGCCGCTGTTCGCCGGCTTCGCCAACGCGATCCTGCCCCTGCAGCTGGGTGCGCCCGACGTCGCCTTCCCGCGTCTGAACGCGTTCGCCTTCTGGCTGTTCCTGTTCGGATCGATCATCGCGATCTCGGGCTTCCTCACCCCGCAGGGTGCCGCCTCGTTCGGATGGTTCGCGTATCAGCCGTTGGCCAACGCGACATTCTCGCCGGGTGCCGGCGGAAACCTCTGGATGCTCGGCCTCGGCATGAGCGGTTTCGGCACCATTCTCGGCGCCGTGAACTTCATCACCACGATCATCACGATGCGTGCGCCCGGCCTCACGATGTGGCGGATGTCGATCTTCTCGTGGAACACGCTGGTCACGAGCATCCTGATCCTGATGGCGTTCCCGGTGCTCGCGGCGGCGATCTTCGCGGCGGCATCCGACCGCGTTCTCGGCTCGCACATCTACGACCCGGCGAACGGCGGAGTGCTGCTCTGGCAGCACCTGTTCTGGTTCTTCGGCCACCCCGAGGTGTACATCATCGCGCTGCCGTTCTTCGGCATCGTCTCGGAGATCCTTCCGGTGTTCAGCCGCAAGCCGATCTTCGGATACAAGACGCTGATCTACGCGACCATCGCGATCGCCGCGCTCTCGGTGGCCGTCTGGGCGCACCACATGTACGTCACGGGCGCAGTGCTCCTGCCCTTCTTCGCGTTGATGACGATGCTCATCGCGGTTCCGACGGGTGTGAAGATCTTCAACTGGATCGGCACGATGTGGCGGGGTTCCGTCACGTTCGAGACGCCCATGGTCTTCACCCTCGGCTTCCTCGTGTCGTTCGTCTTCGGTGGTCTCACCGGTGTGATCCTCGCGTCGCCGCCGCTCGACTTCCACCTGTCCGACTCGTACTTCGTGGTTGCTCACTTCCACTACGTCGTGTTCGGCACGGTCGTGTTCGCGATGTTCGCGGGCTTCTACTTCTGGTGGCCGAAGTGGACCGGACGGATGCTCAACGAGCGCCTCGGCATGGTGCACTTCTGGATGCTGTTCATCGGCTTCCACATGACCTTCCTCATCCAGCACTGGCTGGGCGTCGACGGCATGGTGCGTCGCTACGCCGACTACTCGGCTGCGGACGGCTGGACCTGGCAGAACCAGGTCTCGACAATCGGTGCGATCATCCTGGGCGCGTCTATGATCCCGTTCTTCCTGAACGTCTGGATCACTTCGCGCACGGCTCCCAAGGTCACGGTCAACGACCCGTGGGGCTACGGCGCGTCGCTCGAGTGGGCGACGAGCTGCCCGCCGCCGCGGCACAACTTCACGTCGATCCCGCGCATCCGCAGCGAGCGTCCGGCGTTCGACCTGAACCACCCCGAGGCCGCCATCCCGGTCGGCGTGGGTCCCGCGAAGGACGCGCCCGATGCACCGGTTGTGGATGTCGCTGATGGAGAGGTGAAGTAAGCCGTGAAGACCAACATCAACCTGTGGTGGGTGCTCACGTGGTTCTTCTTCGCGGTGTTCATCACGTACACCGTGTGGAACCTCGTCGCCCACACCGATCAGGGTGTCTGGTGGCACCGTATCGAGTGGGTCGGCTCGACCGCCCTCCTGTTCACCGGCTTCATGGGCGCGATGATCGCGTTCTACGTCTCGCGCGTGCACAAGGCTCAGGGCGGCGTGCTGCCCGAGGACTCGCTCACCGCTGATATCGACGACGGCGACCCCGAGGTCGGCGAGTTCAGCCCGTGGTCTTGGTGGCCGCTCGTGCTGGCGTTCGCGGCGTCGGTGTTCATCATCGGACTCGCGGTCGGCCAGTTCCTTCTGCCGATCGGATTCGCGATCTTCATCGTCGCCATCGTCGGATGGGTGTACGAGTACTACCGCGGTTACTTCGCGCGCTGACCCCGAGCGTCTACGACGGCCATCGCACTCCGGTGCGGTGGCCGTCGTCGTTGACGCCGTCGCGGCGGCATCCTTCGTGCGCCCCCTGCGCCCGCCCGTGGGTCGCGCTGTCATGTGCACCCGCCCCTTGAGGCCTCCGTAGCGTCGGCCGAGGACTGTGCGTGCTCCTGACGGCTGGGCACATCAATGCCTTTCGGGGCACGCGAGGCGGTTGAGGCACTGGCGGTGCGCCAGGCAGGCGTTCCGCGCGCCTTGTCCGTCGACCCGCGTGTCCGGGCGAACCGTGCAATTGACGTCTGGTGCTCATCATTGGGCCGGGATGCAAGGTCTCTGCAGCAACACGCCGCCTCTGAGCTCCGGGGCTCGGCGCGTGGCCGCTGATCTCTTGCATTGCGGCCCCGCATCACGAGCGGGCGGGCTGCGCCTGGTACGAACCTCTCGCTCCAGGTTCTGCGGGCCGGAGCGCCGGGATGCAATGGAATACGACAGACACCCCACGTCGGGCACAGTCAGAGCGGGGTGTCTGTTCCGATCCATTGCATCGCGGTACACGCAGCTGCGGCGGCGGACCAGCAGGCCCCCAGCGCGGAGGTCGGCAGGTGCCGCAAGGAAGCCTTAGGAGCGTACGACGGCGACCAGGGGGTCGTAGGTGCGGGTGAGGGGACCGTGAGCGTTTTCCACCGGGTAGCCCTCGCGCGCCCAGTACTCGAACCCGCCGATCATCTCCCGGACGCGGTAGCCGAGCTTGGCGAACTCGATGGCGGCGCGGGTTCCGCCGTTGCATCCGGGACTCCAGCAGTAGACGACGACGTCGACGTCTCGATCGAGCTCGGCGGCCGCGCGCGCGGTGATCTCCTGGTGGGGGAGGTGTATGGCGCCGACCGCGTGGCCTTGAGCCCACGCCTCATCGCTACGGACGTCGACGAGAACGAAGCGGTCGCCCCCTCGCTGCGCTGCGTACACGTCGGAGGCATCCGTCTCATGCTCGAGTTTGGCGGTGAAATAGGAGAGCGCGTCTGTCATGGTGATCACGCTACGCAGACAGAACAACGGCGGGGTGCGACCGATCGGTCACACCCCGCCGTAATCCGGACAGGTCCGTTGTCAGCTCTTCTTGGGCGACTCTCCGCCCTCGGCATCCTCGTCGGGGACGATGATGTTCGAGGGGCGGTTGGCCGTCTCTACACCCTTGCCTTCGTCGATCGGCTGGTGCGGAGCGTTCGGCACGCCGGCGCGCTCGTGGGCGCCCTGGATCTCGGCGTCCTCTTCCTCAGCGATGTGCTCGAGGTCGTGGTGGGCGTGTGCCCGGGCAGCCTCGATCTCGGCCTGCGTGAGCGGTGCGAGGCGGTCCTCGAAGAACCAGCGTGAGAGCCCGGCCCGCAGGTTCTCGTGCCACGGGATCTGGCCCTTGTCGTTCGGACGCACAACCAGGGGAGCGTTCGTGGTGTAGTCGACCAGCTTGACGAGCTCGTACTCGTCGACAGGCTGGTGCACCTCGATGTACTCGCCACCGGGCAGGCGCACGATGCGACCCGACTCGTAACCGTGCAGCGCGATCTCGCGGTCCTTCTTCTGGAGCGCGATGCAGATGCGCTTCGTGACGAAGTACGCGATGACCGGCCCGAGGATCAGAAGCGCCTGCAGCGTGTGGATCACGCCCTCCATCGTCAGATGGAAGTGGGTCGCGATGATGTCGGACGAAGCAGCAGCCCACAGCACGGCGTAGAAGGTCACACCGGCGGCACCGATCGCGGTGCGCGTGGCCGCGTTGCGAGGACGCTCCGCGATGTGGTGCTCACGCTTGTCGCCGGTGACCCACGCCTCGATGAAGGGGTAGAGCATGACGATGACGATGAACAGACCGAGTCCGACCAGCGGAACCAGGATGTTGAACGACCAGGTGCGGTCGAACAGGACAAACTCCCAGTGCGGCGGGACGAGGCGCAGCGCGCCGTCGGCGAAGCCGATGTACCAGTCGGGCTGCGTACCAGCCGACACGGGGGAGGGGTCGTACGGGCCGTAGTTCCAGATCGGGTTGATCGTGAACAGCGCGGCGATGAGCACGAGGACGCCGAAGGTGATGAAGAAGAAGCCACCCATCTTCGACATGTAGACCGGCATCATCGGGTAGCCCACGACGTTGTTGTTCGTCCGGGCGGGCCCGGCGAACTGCGTGTGCTTGTTCACGATCATGAGCATGAGGTGCAGGGCGAGGAGCGCGACCAGGATCGCCGGCAGCAGCAGGATGTGCAGCGCGTACAGGCGCCCGACGATCTCGGTGCCCGGGAACTCTCCGCCGAACAGCAGGAACGACGTCCAGGTGCCGATCAGCGGGATGCCCTTGATCATGCCGTCGATGATGCGCAGACCGTTGCCCGACAGAACGTCGTCGGGGAGCGAGTAGCCGGTGAAGCCCTCCGCCATCGCGAGGATGAAGAGGATGAAGCCGATCACCCAGTTGAGCTCGCGCGGCTTGCGGAACGCGCCGGTGAAGAACACGCGCAGCATGTGCACGCCGATTCCGGCGACGAACACGAGCGCGGCCCAGTGGTGGAGCTGGCGCACGAGCAGGCCGCCGCGGATGTCGAACGAGATCTCGAGGGTCGACGCCATGGCGGCCGACATCTCGAGGCCGCGCATCGGCGCGTAGGCGCCGTAGTAGTGCGTCTCAGCCATCGACGCCTCGAAGAAGAACGTCAGGAACGTTCCCGAGAGCAGGACGACGACGAACGACCACAGCGCGATCTCGCCGAGCATGAACGACCAGTGGTCGGGGAAGATCTTCCGGCCCAGCTCCTTGACGAGGCCCGAGATGCTCGTGCGCTCGTCGAGGTAGTTCGCGACGCCGCCGACGAACTTGCCGCCGAGCGGCTTGTCCGAGGGACGCGCAGGGCCGTCAGCGTGAACCGCGGGCGCGGTCGTGACGTTCTCCGTGGGGTGGGTGGAGGTGCTCAATGACGCTCCCAGAAGCTCGGGCCGACGGGTTCGGTGAAGTCGCTGCGTGCGATCAGGTAGCCCTCGTCGTCGACGGTGATCGGGAGCTGGGGCAGCGGACGTGCTGCGGGGCCGAAGATGACGGCGGCCGCGTTGGTGACGTCGAACTGCGACTGGTGGCACGGGCACAGCAGGTGGTGGGTCTGCTGCTCGTAGAGGGCGACGGGGCATCCGACGTGCGTGCACACCTTGGAGTACGCGACGATGCCGTCGTACGACCAGTCCTTGCGGTCATCCGCCTCGTTCAGCTGCTCGGGGAGCAGACGCATGAGGAGGACGATGGCCTTGGCCTTCTCCTCGAGGTAGCCGTCGTGGTGCGCGAGCGTCGCGAGGGACTCGGGGATGACGTGCACGGCGGAGCCGAGCGTGAGGTCGGCGGCACGGATGGGCTTGCCGGTCGGGTCGTGCGCCAGGCGCATGCCCTCTTCCCACATCGTGTGCTTGAGCAGGTGCACCGGGTCACCCGCGTGCGGGTGCTCGGGCGAGCTGTGCGGCGCGAGGCCGCGGAACAGCGTGATGCCGGGCAGGACGGATGCCGCGAGTGCGACGAAGAGCGAGTTGCGCACCATCGTGCGGCGGCCGAAGCCGGACTCGTTGTTCGCGTCGGCGAACACCTGCACTGCTGCGGCACGGGTCTTCTCACTGCCGCGCGTCGAGTGACGCTCCTCGATGAACTCGGTGTCGTTCATCACGGCCTTCGACCAGTGGATCGCGCCGATACCGATGGCGAGGAGAGCCGTGGCGATGCCGAGACCGATGAACAGGTTGTTCCGGCGGATGTCGCTGATCAGCCCGCTCTCGATCGGGAAGAGCAGGTACGCCGCGATGGCCCAGATGCTCGCCGCGGCGGACAGGTAGAAGAGGGTGTACACGGTGCGGACCGCGCGCGTCATGGCCGCGGGGTCCTTGTCGGTCATGCGCTTGCGGTGAGGTGCGAGCCCGGGGTTGTGCACCGGGTCGGACACCGCTACGGCGAGCCCCGATGAGGGCACCGGGGAAGCAGGAACCTGCTCGGGCGCCTTCTCGTCAGCCATTTTGCTCCTTGTGCGTTGCTTCGATCGTCACGGTTCTCAGTTCGACTTCGCGGTGATCCACACCGAGATAGCGACGAGCGAGCCGATGCCGAAGATCCAGATGAACAGACCCTCCGAGACGGGGCCGAGCGAACCGAGCGAGAATCCGCCGGGCGAGTTCTCGGTCGGGCGCATCATCAGGTAGCTGATGATGTCGCGCTTCTCCTCGGTGGTGAGGGTCATGTCGTTGAAGACGGGCATGTTCTGCGGGCCCGTGACCATGGCGGCGTACATGTGCAGCGGCGAGGTGGTCGTCAGCGGCGGGGCGTACTTGCCCTCCGTGAGCGCGCCGCCGGCGCCGGCGACGTTGTGGCACATCGCGCAGTTGATGCGGAAGAGCTCGGCACCGTGCGAGACGTCGCCTTCGCCGTCGAGCACCTCGGACTCGGGGTAGGTCGGGCCGGGGGCCTCGGACTGCACCCAGGCGGCCATCGCCTCGATCTGCTCCTGCGTGAACTGCACGGGCTTCTGCGGAGCCTGGGGGCCCTGCATCTGAAGCGGCATGCGGCCGGTGGCGACCTGGAACTCGACCGACAGCTCGCCCACGCCGTAGAGCGAGGGGCCGTCGTTCGTGCCCTGCAGGTCGAGGCCGTGGCAGGTGGCGCAGTTGGCCTGGAACAGCTTCTTGCCGTCCTCGACCGTGAGCGTGGATGTCGTCTGCGTCGTGTCTCCCGCGGCCATCGCGGCGGTGGCGCCGGCGTAGCCTCCGCCGGTGACGAGCAGTCCGATGCCGATCAGTGCGGCGGCAGCCCACTTGCTGCGACGTCCGCCGTTGCGGCGCGGGTTCTTGGATGCCATGGGTGAATCAGCTCCGGGTTACTTCAGGAAGTAGATGACGGCGAACAGGACGAGCCACACCACGTCGACGAAGTGCCAGTAGTACGACACGACGATGGCGGACGTCATCTCTTTCCGGCCGAAGTTCTTGACGGCGAAGGCGCGCCCGATGACGAGGAGGAACGCCACGAGACCACCGGTGACGTGGAGGGCGTGGAAGCCGGTGGTGATGTAGAAGGCTGACGCGTAGGAGTCGGCCTGGATGGGCATGCCCTCCGCGACGAGGGTGGCGTACTCCCACACCTGGCCGGAGACGAAGATCGCGCCCATGAGGAAGGTCAGGAAGAACCACTCCACCATTCCCCACTTGCGGAGGTTCCAGATGGAGCCCGAGCGGTAGGGGCGGAAGTGTTCGGCGTTGTGGACACCGATCTGCGCCGTCACCGACGACAACACGAGGATGAGGGTGTTGACCGCGGCGAACGGGATGTTCAGCAGTTCGGTGCGGTCGGCCCACAGCTCGGGAGAGGTGTTGCGCAGAGTGAAGTAGATCGCGAAGAGGCCCGCGAAGAACATCACCTCGCTGCCGAGCCACACGATGGTGCCCACAGCGACCGGGTCCGGCCGCTTGACCGAGCGCAGGGCCTGGGAATACGTCGCTGGAGTGGTCGTCACGGCATCCATTATGGCCGATCTGCAGGGTGGTTTCTGCATCGCTGAAGGTCTGATCGGATCGCGTCGCGGTTAGGGGTACCTAAGAATGAGCTCAAAGTCGCCCGGCAAGTGGCCGATAGGATCGTGTGTCATGGCTCAGCACGCGTGGCGCGACATCCTGACCGATCTTCTCGAGAAGCGGGATCTCAGCGTGTCGGCGGCGACGTGGGCCATGCGCGAGGTGATGGCCGGCCGGGCATCCGACGCTCAGCTCGGAGGCTTCCTGGTGGCGCTGCGCGCGAAGGGCGAGACGGTCGACGAGATCGTGGGGTTCCGCGATGCGATCCTCGAGGCCGCCCTGCCGCTCGCGGTCCCCACCGACGCGCTCGACATCGTCGGCACCGGAGGCGACCGCTTCGGCACGGTGAACGTCTCGACGATGGCGTCGATCGTCGCGGCGGCCACCGGCGTGCCCGTCGTCAAGCACGGCAACAAAGCCGCGAGCTCGAAGTCCGGCTCGTCGGACGTGCTCGGCGCGCTCGGCATCGACCTGTCGCTCGACCCCGACCATGTCGCACGCGTGCTGGAGGAGGCGGGGATCACCTTCGCCTTCGCGTCGGCCTTCCACCCCGGCTTCCGTCACGCCGGGGCGGCGCGCGCGGAGCTCGGCATCCCCACCGTCTTCAACTTCCTCGGGCCGCTCTGCAACCCGGCTCGCGCTGAGGCGAACGCCGTGGGCGTCGCGCACCTCGACCGGGTGCCGCTCATCACGGGCGTCTTCCGAACGCGCGGTGCGACTGCCCTGGTCTTCCGTGGCGACGACGGCCTCGACGAGCTGACCACGACGGGGCACAGCCGGATCTGGGAGGTCAGTCTCGGCGACATCCACGAGCACGATCTGGACCCGCGCGATCTCGGCCTGCCCCTCGCGCGCATCGAGGATCTGATCGGCGGTGAGCCGCAGCACAACGCCGCGGTCGTCCGGCGCGTGCTCGACGGGGAGAGTGGCCCGGTGCGCGACATCGTCGTTCTGAACGCGGCGGCGGGAATCGTGGCCTACCGGCTGTGGCGGGATGCCGCTCAGGTGCAGCGTCCGATTCTCGAGCGACTGGCCGAGGCCTCCGAGGCCGCGGTGCGGGCCATCGATTCGGGGGATGCGTCGAAGACCCTCGAGCGGTGGATCGCGGCCTCCGCGAGCTGAGGTCAGACCACATCCTTTATTCACGGCACCGTGTGGGCGGCGCCGTGAGGCCGGGTGAATAGCGTGAGGCGCAACGCACCCGAGGAGGAACTGATGTCCCACACCACCCCCACCGCCGATACGGTGGAGGCCCCCGTCCGCCGTACCGGTCTCGTGAAGCTCCTAGGCATCCTGGGGATGCTCGGCGGAGTCGTCCTGATCATCGGCGGAATCGTCGTCTGGTCGATCGTGTCGGGGCAGCTGCGCGCCGAGAACATCACCGTCCCCGACGACGCCGCTGCTTTCCAGGGGCAGACCGTCGCCGGGCCGTTGACCGCCTACGTGCAGGCGGACATCATCCAGCATCACGCGCTCGACGCCTCCGGCGGCAAGACCTATGCCGAGCTGGACAAGGACGACCCCGTCCGCGCGACGATGATGAACGCCTCGTTCCTTCGCGCATCTCTGTTCACCTCCGTGGTCTCGTTCGGCGTCGCCGCCTTCGCGATGGGCGTCGGTATCCTGTCGATCATCTTCGGCTTCGCGGTACACCGCCTGGCCTCGGCCCCGGTGGTCGTCCGCCGTGCGGCGGTCACCTCCGGCTGAACGGGGAGGACGAAGGGCCCGTGCTCCGGCACGGGCCCCAGACATGCTCATGGATCCCATCGACGCCTTGACCGAGATCGCCGAGCTGCTCGAGCGCGAGCGTTCGTCGAAGTACAAATCCAAGGCGTTCCGAGCTGCGGCCGACGCGATCCGGAGCCTGTCCGATGATCAGCTCGACGACACCACCGCGCTGCGCCGCCGCCCCGGCATCGGCGAACGGACCCTCGCGGTCATCGTCGAGGCGCGGGCAGGCGGCGTGCCGGCCTACCTCGCGGATCTGCGCGAACGGCGGGGTGTCGTCGTCGCCGGCGAGCTGCGCCGCCGGCTGCGGGGCGACCTGCACTGCCACTCGGACTGGTCCGATGGCTCCACCCCGATCCCGGAGATGGTGGCCGCGGCGCGCGCCCTCGGGCACGAGTACCTCGCGCTGACGGATCACTCGCCTCGCCTGCGCGTGGCCCGCGGCCTGTCGCCGGAACGCCTGCGCGACCAGCTCGACGTCGTCGCCGGGATGAGCGGCGACGGGTTCACGCTGCTCAGCGGCATCGAAGTCGACATCCTCGACGACGGCTCCCTCGATCAGGAGGACGCCCTGCTGCGGCGGCTCGACATCGTCGTCGCCTCGGCGCACTCGAAGCTGCGGATGGCCCGGGGGGCGATGACCCGGCGGCTGGTGGCGGCGGCATCCGATCCTCGCGTCGACGTGCTCGGTCATGTGACCGGCAGGCTCGTCGAAGGGGAGCGCGGCACGCGGCCGCAATCGGAGTTCGATCCCGAGCCCGTCTTCGACGCGTGCGCCGAGCATGGCGTGGCCGTCGAGATCAACTCCCGGCCGGAGCGGCAGGATCCGCCCGACGATCTCATCGAGCAGGCGATCGCCGCCGGCTGCCTCTTCTCGATCGACTCGGATGCGCATGCGCCGGGGCAGCTGTCGCTCATCGACTACGGGGCCGAGCGCGCGAAGCGGCTGGGTGTCCCCGCCGACCGCATCGTCACGACCTGGTCGCTCGACCGGCTGCGGGAGTGGGCCGGTCGTCCCCGCTCCTGAAGGGGCGTGGAGGGGTCAGGCGCGGCTGCGCAGCGCGGATGCCGCGCGTGCGAGCGAGCCGCCCAGCCCGCGGCGCTCGGCGACCTCTGCGACGGCGTTGGGATCGGCGGCACGGATGCGGCCGTCGACAGCGCCGAGGTCCAGGTCGCGCACGACCCGGACGACCTGAGGCGCCACCGCGAGATAGTCGGCCGCTGCGGCCAGCTTCGCCCGCACGCCGGCCGTCATACCCTCACCCCTTTCGGCAGCTGCCAGGATGCCGGCGAGGTCGCCGTGAGCGGCCAGCAAGGTCGCCGCGGTCTTCTCGCCCACCCCCGCGACGCCGGGAAGCCCGTCGGAGGCGTCGCCGCGCATCGTCGCGAAGTCGGCGTACTGTTCGGGGCGCACGGCGTACTTCGCCAGCACGCTCTCTCCGGTCAGCACGTCGAGGTTGCTCATCCCGCGTCCGGTGTAGACGACCCGGACGCCGCGGTCGTCGTCGACCAGCTGGATGAGGTCGCGGTCGCCGGTGACGACGTCGGCGGGCATGGTCGCCCGCGTGGCGAGGGTGCCGATGACATCGTCGGCCTCGTGGCGAGGCGCGCCCACGACCGGGATGCCGAGCACGCCGAGGCTCTCGCAGATCGTGGGGATCTGCGCCTCGAGCGGGTCGGGCACGACCTCGACATCGGGGCCGGACTCGACCGCCTCCGCGACGCGATGCGTCTTGTAGGTCGGGATCAGGTCGACCCGCCATTGCGGGCGCCAGTCGTCGTCCCAGCAGGCGATCAGGTGGGTCGGCTCGTAGGCCGCCACGAGCTTCGCGATCATGTCGAGGAAGCCGCGGGCCGCGTTGACGGGCCGGCCCTCGGAATCCTTCACGGTGTCGGGCACGCCGTAGAACGCGCGGAAGTAGAGGGATGCGCTGTCGAGCAGCATGAGGCGGTCGCTCATCGCATCATCCTGGCACGGGATGCCCGCCTCGCAGCATCCTGCCGCTTCAGCACCCGGGGCCCGACGGGGGCTCGTTGCAGGCGCGGTCGACGAGCGTCCCACGAGCCTCCAGCACCTCGATCGGATACCCCGCGGTTGGAATGTCGAGGAGACCCGCGACCAGTCGCCATCCGCGGCCGAGATCGACCTCCGCTCGATAGCGCACCGTGGCGGTCGCGACGAAGCTGCCGCGCGAGCGGTAGACGTGGCTCGCAGGCGTCCGAGCGTTGCCCGTGACACTGAGAGTCGATCCGTCGCCGGGCGCGATGACGATGTCCTCCGCCGTGAAGCGAACGGTCACCGGAAGCTCGAAGAGGGTTCCGGTGGCGATGTGCTGCGGTGCCGCGATCTCGAAGTCCACGGGAAGCCCGGCAACGGCGAAGCCGGCCGGCTGGCTGCTGAGCGCAGCGGGTTGCGGAGCGAAGGATGCGACGTCGGCGATCGTCGCCTGCGGCAGGAGCGACACCGTGAAGTCGTCGCATCGGTTGAGTGCTCCGCAGTCTCGCGGCGGGGCAGGCTTGTTGCTGCTCCCCACGTGCGCCGCCGGCCCGGAAAAGCGCCCGCCCGTCGTCCTGAGTCCTCCTACGTCTACGGTGCGGCCGTCGGTGTTTGACTGCCAGAAGGAGGTCCCGCCGACGGGATCGCCTGTGTCGCCCCCTCCGAACGTCGCGAGACTCGCCATCAGGAGGGCCGCCGTCAGCATTTGCTGGCCTCGCCCGCTTCGATGTGCGCGATCCGAGAGGCCGAGTCATCGAAGCTGATTATCAACGACTGAACGGCGCGACGGTCGGGATCTACGAGGCTGGCGCCATCGGGTGCAGTGAGCTCGACCGCCGATACGTCCAAACATGCCTGCAATAGTCGAGACTCGGCGTCATATTTCATGCTGGTGATGATCGAAGCGCCGCTCAAGGTCACGTTCTCGGCGTTGTAACGGTCGAGATTCCGCCGATCAGCTTCCTGCACCTCACCGGTGGTGAGGGCGTAGACGGGCTCGAAGGTCGACGGGTCGGCGAGGTCGACAGCGTTGAGGGCTTCGACGTAGGTGCGGTAGGTCTCCTCGGCGGCGGCGAAAGCGGCGGCGTCGCTGTCGGCGGGGGAGGCGGTCGTCGTGGTCATCGGTGAGGCGGGCGGTGACGCGGGGGAGCCGCATCCGCTCGTCAGAAGGAAAGCGGCGACGAGAGCGGCAACAGCATGGCGGCGTCGGACGAACATGTCCCGAACGTACCGAGGCCCGCCGGGCGGGCGTGCGAACTGTCCACAGGGGCGGTCTCGTAGCCTGGAGGCATGCGGAACCGGGGTGGACATGTCGTTCGGTGAAGCGGCGCTGAGACGGCGGCCGGCTGCCACAGACCCCTGCCCTTGCGGCGGCGGGTCGTTCGGGTCGTGCTGCGGCCCCGTTCTCGACGGTCGGACGGCGCAGACCGCGGAACAGCTGATGCGTTCGCGCTACACCGCGTTCGCCGTCCGCGACGGCGCCCACCTGGCGCGCACCTGGCATCCCGTGACGCGCCCGGACGACATCGAGTCGGACGGGCCCGAGCAATGGACCGGGCTCACGGTCGTCCGCGCGGCCGGCGGCCCCGACGACACCGAGGGCACCGTCGAGTTCACGGCGCGGTGGCGCTCCGGCACGGACTCGGGAGAACTCCACGAGGTCAGCCGGTTCACGCGGATACGCGGTCGGTGGCTCTACGTCGGCGGCGTCGTCGATCCCTCGCGCTGACCGTCGACCAGAGCCTCGGGCCGGATGTCGCCGGGAGCCGGGGATGCGCTGGGGGACTGGAATCGCGCGGGCGCGCTCTGATACTCTGGATCGTCACTCGTGTGGCCTTGTCGCCATGCGTTCACGACGCATCATCCACAACCATCCGCCGCGGTCGAGCCCGTCATCGTCGAGATGACGCCCGGATCCGCGGCCCGACACCCTGACCCAACAAGGACAACCCACTACATGACTAACGCAACGACCGCCCCGGCCACCAAGCAGGTCGCTATCAACGACATCGGATCTGCTGAGGACTTCCTGGCCGCGGTCGAGAAGACTCTGAAGTTCTTCAACGACGGTGACCTCATCGAAGGCACCGTGGTGAAGATCGACCGCGACGAGGTCCTCCTCGACGTCGGCTACAAGACCGAGGGCGTCATTCCCTCGCGCGAGCTTTCCATCAAGCACGACGTCGACCCCAACGAGGTCGTCAAGGTCGGCGACGAGGTCGAAGCCCTCGTTCTCCAGAAGGAGGACAAGGAAGGCCGCCTCATCCTCTCCAAGAAGCGTGCGCAGTACGAGCGCGCTTGGGGCGACGTCGAGAAGATCAAGGAGAACGACGGTGTCGTCACCGGCTCCGTGATCGAGGTCGTCAAGGGCGGTCTGATCGTCGACATCGGCCTGCGCGGCTTCCTGCCGGCGTCGCTCATCGAGCTGCGTCGCGTCCGCGACCTCACGCCGTACCTCGGCCAGGAGATCGAGGCCAAGATCCTCGAGCTCGACAAGAACCGCAACAACGTCGTGCTCTCGCGCCGCGCCCTGCTCGAGCAGACGCAGTCCGAGTCGCGCACCACGTTCCTCAACAACCTGCACAAGGGCCAGGTCCGCAAGGGCGTCGTCTCGTCGATCGTCAACTTCGGTGCGTTCGTCGACCTCGGCGGCGTGGACGGCCTCGTGCACGTCTCCGAGCTCTCGTGGAAGCACATCGAGCACGCCTCCGAGGTTGTCGAGGTGGGCCAGGAGGTCACCGTCGAGATCCTCGAGGTCGACCTCGACCGCGAGCGCGTCTCGCTGTCGCTGAAGGCGACGCAGGAGGACCCGTGGCAGGTCTTCGCCCGCACCCACGCGATCGGCCAGGTCGCTCCGGGCAAGGTCACCAAGCTCGTTCCGTTCGGTGCGTTCGTGCGCGTCGCAGACGGCATCGAGGGCCTCGTGCACATCTCCGAGCTGTCGGGCAAGCACGTCGAGCTCGCCGAGCAGGTCGTGTCGGTCGGCGAAGAGGTCTTCGTCAAGATCATCGACATCGACCTCGAGCGTCGCCGCATCTCGCTGTCGCTCAAGCAGGCGAACGAGTCGGTCGACCCCTACGGCACCGAGTTCGACCCGGCCCTCTACGGCATGGTCACCGAGTACGACGAGAACGGGGAGTACAAGTACCCCGAGGGCTTCGACCCGGAGACCAACCAGTGGAAGGAAGGCTTCGACGAGCAGCGTCTTGCCTGGGAGGCCGAGTACGCGGCAGCTCAGGGTCGCTGGGAGGCTCACAAGGCCGCCGTCGTCAAGGCTCTCGAGGCCGAGGCTGCGGCTCCCGCCGACAACGGCTCGTCGTTCTCGTCGGACGTCCAGTCCGCGAGCACCGGCGGTGGCACCCTTGCCGACGACGAGGCTCTCGCCGCTCTGCGCGAGAAGCTGTCGGGCCGCTGAGTTCACACTGACACGACGGAAGGGTCGGAGCCTCGTGCTCCGGCCCTTCCGCCGTTTCATGCGCAGTCGGGATCATCAGCCCGCCGCGTGCCCGGGCTGCTCCGGGACGCGATAGTTTCAGATCATGGAGACGGACACGCCGCAGCGCACGCGGGCGACATATGTTCTCCCCGCGCCCCCGCGATGGGTCGATGCCGTCCTCGGCGACGGCGACCGCACGCGATCGGCGATGCTCAGTCAGATCGTCACCACGTCCGTGGTGCTCGTCGTCGCGATCGCCGGTCTCGTCATCGGATTCCGCGGTGACACCGCTCTCTTCTTCCTCGCGGTCACCGCCGTGTTCATGCTCACCGGCGCTGCGATCATCGTCCCCTGGGGTCACCTCCGTCCGCTGTGGCTCGCGATGATCCCACTCGGCGACGTCGCGGCGATCGGGGTCATGCGGGTCGCCGAACCGACCGGGGGATTCGGGCTGCTGTGGGTGTTCCCCGTGATCTGGCTCGCCGCCGGGTTCGGCACCGTCGGCTGGATCGGGGGCATCGTCCTCGCTCTGACCGCGTACGGAGTGACGGAGGCCGTCATCCATGCGTCGCCGTCCTCGTTCGGGTTTCTTCTGCTGCCGCTGCTGCTGATCGCGGTGAGCACCTCCACGTATCTCAGCAGCAGGCGGGCCGCTGCTCAGCGTCTCCTCCTCGACCGTCAGGCGACGGTGCTGACGCAATCCCTCGAGCGAGCTCGCCGGCACGAGCAGGTGCTCACGGAGGCTCTCGACCGCGTGGACTTCGGCGTTGCTCGCATCGAAACGGACGGCTCGGCCTCGATCATCAACGATGCGCACGCCCGGCTGCAACGGGGATCCCGCACGAGCGGACAGCCCGACGTGTATGCGGCGGACGGCTCGACGCCCCTCGACCCGCAGGATCATCCGCTCGCCCGAGTGCGGCGCGGCGAGGCGTTCACCGACGCGCGCATCCAGGTCGGACGCGACGATGACCGCCGCGTCCTGAGCGTGTCGGCACGGCGCATCATCGAGCCGGACGGACGCGACTCCGGAGCCGTCGTCGTCACGCGTGACGTCACCGCCGAGACCGACGCGCTGCGAGAACGGGACGCATTGGTCTCGTCGGTGTCGCACGAGCTGCGCACGCCCCTCACCTCGATCCTCGGGTACCTCGAACTCGCGATCGACACTCCTGGGGTGCCCGAGGCGGCGCTCGAGAACCTGCGCGTGGCCGACCGGAATGCGGATCAGCTGCTGCGTCTCGTGGGCGACGTGCTCGCTGCGTCGAGCCAGCACAAGTCCGCTGCCCAGCTGACGGTGTCTCCGGCCGACATCGATCTCGTCGAGATCGTCAACGCCGCGGTGGAGTCCATCCTCGTCAGCGCGGGCGAGCGCGGGATCACGATCGATGTGTCCCGCGTCGAACCCGCCCGCGCGTACGCCGACCCGGTCCGCATCCGTCAGGTGCTCGACAACCTGCTCTCCAACGCTGTGAAGTACAACCGCCCGCGCGGACGCGTGTCAGTGGCGACCTCGGTGGGCGATCAGTGGGCGCTCATCGCAGTCCAGGACTCGGGTGTGGGCCTCAACGAGGAGGACCTCGGTTCGGTGTTCCAGCGCTACTACCGTGGAGCCGCTGTGCGGGACTCCGCCGTCACCGGAAACGGACTCGGGCTCGCCATCAGCCGCGACATCGTCCGCAGGCACGGCGGCGACATCACGGTGAGCAGCGTCCTGGGGGTGGGGTCGACGTTCTCGGTGACGCTTCCGGCCCGTCGACCGGGGGCGGCGCCGTCATGATCGACCAGTTCTCCGTATCCGTGATCACCGCGATCGTGGTCTTGGCGTGCGCGGTGCTCTTCGTCTTCGACACGCTGGTGCGGCGTCCCGAGCAGAGCGGCCGCTTCTGGGCGGTCGGGTTCCTCTGCGCCGTGCTGACGACGATGTTCTATGTCGTGTGGGCCAGCGCTCCTGAGACCGCGTGGGCCGTCGTGTGCGGCAACACGGCTTCGGTGGTGGGCACGGGGCTCATGTGGCTCGGATGCCGTGCCTACAATCGGCGGACGGTACGCGGGGCCGGTGTGCTGGTGGCGGTCGCCGGCATCGTCGCCGCGATCGCCGCGTCCGTCGAGTTCGCACTGGGCGGCGACGACTGGTCCGGCTCCCTCGTGATGTTCGCCGCCCTGAGCGCCGCCGCGGCCGCTGCCTCGGTGGAGTGCTTCCGCGGCGCGCTCGGGGCATCCCGCACGGCGCTCCCGCTGGGTCTCGTGTTCGGTGTGCAGGCCGCGTTCTATCTCGCGCGCATCGTCGTCGTGTCGATGTTCGGCTACGGCGAGACGTTTCAGCTGTGGGTGGGCTCTGTGCCGACCAGCATCCTCACCGTCGTCCTCTCCATCACGGCAGTCGTGAGTGCGTCCGTGCTGCGTGCCGGCCGGGCCGGTGTCCGCGGCTCCGATTCGCCGGAGGGGCGGGATACCGGCCCCGGCGAGATCGTCTCGGTCGCCGGCTTCCGCCGCGCTGTCGCCGTGAGCGTCCAACGCGCGCGAGCCCGGCGGGAGCTGATGGCGGTCTGGGTGATCGAGCTCGACGGGCTCGAATACATCGCGACGGCTTTCGGCCTCGATGTCGGCGACGAGGTCGTGCAGACGTGGCGCGACACCATGACGACCAACGCGCCGACGCTCGCTGTCGTCGGCGAGGTCGGCTCCGAGCGGATCGGCGTCGTCACGGTCGTGAGCTCGGCGGCCGACGCGCGGCGACAGGCCATGGCGCTGTACCGCTCGCTTTTCGAGGCGCTCGCATCGGTCGAGGGGGGAGTGCTGCCCGCGATCGGGATCGGAGTCGCCCTGAGCGACGTCGTGGGCTACGACGGGGACGCTCTCATCGAGGTCGCCGCGACGACGGCGACCCGCGCGTCATCCGGGGTGGCGTCGGCCGTGCTTCTCGCGGAGCCTTCCTGATCGCGTGAACGGGTCGGCTCAGGAAGGCGCGAGGCGATAACCGATGCCCTGGTCCGAGAGGATCAGCGTGGAGGCGGCCGCGGCGGCGAGCGTCTGCCGCAGCGACTCGACGCTGCGCTCTACCGCCCGGACCTCATCGGCATCGGGGGCATCGGCGCGCGAGCGGGAGCGCAGGGAGAGGGCGAGCTCGTGCTTGGTCCGTGTGCGCCCATGCGCGACGACCAGGTCGCGCAGCACCGCCGATTCGGTGGGCGCGAGGTCGACGGGTGCGCCGGCGACGCGGAATCCGCCTTCGTCGACGGAGAGGTCACCGTAAGCGGACCCGGCCGGCGCGGACGTCGCCAGCCCGGCGGGGACGATGTCGTCGACGGGCGCCTCTTCGCGGCGCCGTCGAGACGGAATCGCGGCGAGGCGTGCCTTGAGGTCTCGCGGGCGGAAGGGCTTGCCGAGGTACTCGTCGCCACCGGCTGCTCGCCCTCGTTCCGCATCGCCGGGCTCGACGAACGCCGAGATGAAGATGATGTAGGTGTCGCTGAACGCGCGGACGCGGCGCGCGACCTCGAACCCGTCGATCCCCGGGATGTTGACGTCGAGCGTCGTGACGTCGGGGGCGACGGTTCGGATCAGCTCGACCGCGTCGAGCCCGTTCTCGGTGGCGTGCACGGTGAACCCGCTCGACTCGAGGATCGCCGAAAGCAGGCTGCGGATGTCGGCCTGGTCTTCGACGATGACGGCGGTACGTTCCACGGTGATCCCACCTTCTGCGGGTTGTCAGGGTTCCATCGTATCGATCGCGCGACCTCGCGCCGGGTCTAGCGCCCATGGCATCCTCGGGTGTATGCCTCTGATCGCATTGACCGGCGGGATCGCATCCGGCAAGAGCACGATCGCACGGCGACTGACGGAGCACGGTGCCGTCGTCGTCGATGCCGATGCGATCGTCCGAGACGTCCAGCGAGCGGGTTCGCCCGTCCTGGAGGCCATTCGCGCGGCGTTCGGGCCGGCAGTGATCACGGCGGATGGTGAGCTCGACCGCGCCGCGCTGGCGTCCATCGTCTTCGCCGACTCGGAGGCGCGGACGACGCTGAACGAGATCGTGCATCCGGCGGTGCGCGCGGAATCGCAGCGTCGCTTCGACGAGGCGCTCGGGCAGGAGCGCAGGAGAGTCGTCGTGTACGACGTGCCGCTGCTCGTCGAGGCCCGCGTCGACGACCCGTGGGACGCGATCGTCGTCGCGCACGCGCCCGCCCCCGTGCGCCGCGAGCGGCTGCAGCACCTGCGGGGGATGACGGCCGAGGAGGCCGACCGCAGGATCGCGGCTCAGGTGCCGGATGACGAGCGCCTCGCGATCGCGGACGTCGTCATCGACACCGCGGGCGACCTCGACGAAACGCTCCGGCAGGTCGACGCCCTGTGGGACCGGCTGACGGCGGAGGCCACCGGCTAGCACGAGCGCACGCTCTGAGCGAAGACCGGGCCCGGTGTCGGTGGCCCCGCCTACGCTGGAATCATGCAGACCACGCGCTCAGTGAGGCCCTTCGAGGTCATCAGCGAATACGTCCCGAGCGGTGACCAGCCCCAGGCGATCGCCGAGCTCGCGGGCAGGATCAACGCGGGTGAGACCGACGTCGTGCTGCTGGGCGCCACCGGTACGGGGAAGTCCGCGACGACGGCGTGGCTCATCGAGCAGGTGCAACGGCCGACGCTCGTCATGGCGCACAACAAGACGCTCGCCGCGCAGCTGGCGAACGAGTTCCGCGATCTCATGCCGAACAACGCGGTCGAGTACTTCGTCAGCTACTACGACTACTACCAGCCCGAGGCCTACGTCCCGCAGACCGACACCTTCATCGAGAAGGACTCCTCGATCAACGCCGAAGTCGAGCGGTTGCGCCACTCGACCACCAACTCGCTGCTGAGCCGCCGCGACGTCGTCGTCGTCAGCACCGTCTCGTGCATCTACGGCCTCGGCGCGCCGGAGGAGTACCTGCGCGCCATGGTCGCGCTGCAGGTGGGGGAGCGTTACGACCGCGACGCCCTGATCCGCAAGTTCATCGCAATGCAGTACAACCGCAACGACGTGGACTTCTCGCGCGGCAACTTCCGGGTGCGGGGCGACACCATCGAGATCATCCCCGTGTACGAGGAATACGCGATCCGCATCGAACTCTTCGGCGACGAGATCGAAGCGCTCTACATGCTGCATCCTCTGACGGGCGACATCGTGCAGAAGATGGACAGCGTTCCGGTGTTCCCGGCCTCCCACTACGTCGCGGGCACCGATACGGTGCAGCGCGCCATCGGCACCATCGAGCACGAGCTGGCTGAGCGCCTGAAGGAGTTCGAGAGCCAGGGAAAGCTGCTCGAGGCGCAGCGACTGCGGATGCGGACGACGTTCGATCTCGAGATGTTGCAGCAGCTCGGGTTCTGCTCGGGCATCGAGAACTACTCGCGGCATCTCGACGGTCGTTCCCCCGGAGAGCCACCGCACACGCTGCTCGACTTCTTCCCCGACGACTTCCTTCTCGTGATCGACGAGTCGCACGTGACCGTTCCCCAGATCGGAGCGATGTACGAGGGGGATGCCTCCCGTAAGCGCACCCTCGTCGACCACGGTTTCCGTCTGCCGAGTGCGATGGACAACCGCCCGCTCCGCTTCGACGAGTTCAAGGAGCGCGTCGGGCAGACCGTCTACCTCTCCGCGACGCCGGGGCGCTACGAGATGGGCATCGCCGACGGCGTCGTCGAGCAGATCATCCGTCCGACGGGCCTCGTCGACCCCGAGATCATCATCAAGCCGTCGAAGGGTCAGATCGACGATCTGCTCGAGGAGATCCGACTCCGGGTGGAGCGCGACGAGCGGGTGCTCGTCACAACGCTCACGAAGAAGATGGCCGAGGAGCTGACCGACTTCCTCGGCGAGCACGGCGTGCGCGTGCGTTACCTGCACTCCGACGTCGACACGCTGCGGCGCGTCGAGCTCCTGACCGAGCTGCGCCAGGGTGCCTACGACGTCCTCGTCGGCATCAACCTGCTGCGCGAGGGACTCGACCTGCCGGAGGTGTCCCTCGTCGCGATCCTCGACGCCGACAAGGAGGGGTTCCTGCGCTCAGGAACCTCGCTGATCCAGACCATCGGACGTGCGGCACGAAACGTCTCGGGTCAGGTGCACATGTACGCCGACAAGATCACCGACTCGATGGCCGCGGCCATCGAGGAGACCGAGCGCCGACGTGAGAAGCAGATCGCCTACAACCTCGAGAACGGCATCGATCCGCAGCCGCTGCGCAAGAAGATCGCCGACATCACCGATGCGCTCGCTCGCGAGGCGTCCGATACCCGCGATCTGCTGAACGGCAAGGCGACTGCTCGCAACAAGTCGGGCAAGGGCAAGAGCCCGACACCGCAGCTGCGACGTGAGGGAATCGCCGCAGAAGGGGCTCAGCAGCTCGAGGCGACGATCGAAGACCTGTCGCAGCAGATGCTCGCCGCCGCAGCGGAACTCAAGTTCGAGCTGGCCGGGCGCCTCCGCGACGAGGTTCAGGATCTGAAGAAAGAACTGCGCGCGATGGAGCGCGCCGGGCACGCCTGACGCCTCGGCCGTGTCTGGGTCTCAGCGGGGGCAGTGCAGAAGCGGCTTCGGGCCGGTCCGATCGACATCGTGCTCGGTCATGGGGTGGCCGCACAGCGGGCACGCGCGTCCGGTGCGCTCCGGTTCGGGTTCGGTGTCGTAGGGGCCGACCGACGCGGGGCCGGCCGCGCGGATGAGGCGCGAGTTGACGTAGGCGTACCAGCCGCCCGCCTCGCGGACGCGGGTGCGGAGGGGAGGGCGGTGGTCGTGGTCGGTCATGATCATCAGTGTACTAACGATTAGGACGTATAGGATGCGAGTGTGGACTCCGCCGACGACATGTTGAAGCTCGACAACCAGCTCTGCTTCGCGCTGGTCACCGCCGCCCGCAACGTCGTGGCCATCTATCGCCCGATCCTCGAGCCCCTCGGTCTGACCCATCCGCAGTACCTCGTCATGCTCGCCCTCTGGGAGGCGTCTCCGCAGGCGTTGGGTGAGCTCGCGGCCGACCTCGCGATGGAGCCGGCGACGCTGTCCCCGCTCGTCAAACGCCTCGAAGCCCAGGGGCTCGTCACGCGTGAGCGACGCAGAGGCGACGAGCGTGTGCTCGAGATCGGCCTCACCGCCGACGGCCGCGCGCTGCGGGCGGATGCCGTGCGCGTACCCGAACAGGTCATGGCGGCGGTCGGGATGACCGTCGACGACGTGACCGCTCTGCGGGACGGTCTCCGGCCCTTCGCGGGGCGGCGGGTCCCTCGAGAGCCCGCTTCTCTCCGTCGCGAGTGAGCCCAGGGCGAACCTCGGAGCCAGTGTCGGAGGCCCCACCTAGACTTGTGCGGTGCCCATCGTCCCCGTCGCTTCCTCATCGAAACTCAGTGTCCGCGGAGCCCGCGTCCACAACCTCAAGGACGTCGATCTCGACATTCCGCGCGACAGTCTCGTCGTCTTCACCGGCCTCTCCGGCTCGGGAAAGTCGAGCCTCGCCTTCGACACGATCTTCGCCGAGGGTCAGCGCCGCTACGTCGAGTCGCTGAGCGCTTACGCACGCCAGTTCCTCGGTCAGGTCGACCGTCCCGACGTCGACTTCATCGAGGGCCTCAGCCCGGCGGTCTCGATCGATCAGAAGTCGACGAACCGCAACCCCCGGTCGACCGTCGGCACGATCACCGAGATCCACGACTACATGCGCCTGCTCTGGGCTCGCATCGGCGTTCCGCACTGCCCCGAGTGCGGTGAGCGGATCCAGCGTCAGACGGTCCAGCAGATCGCCGACCAGCTGATGGAGCTCCCCGAGCGCACCCGTTACCAGGTCGTGGCGCCCGTGGTGACGCAGAAGAAGGGCGAGTTCGTCGACCTCTTCAAGGAGCTGAGCGCAAAGGGCTACGCCCGCGCCGTCGTCGACGGCGACGTCGTCTCGCTCGCCGAGCCGCCGACGCTGAAGAAGAGCTACAAGCACGACATCGCGGTGGTGGTCGACCGGCTCGTGGCCGGCCCCGACCTGCTCGGACGCGTCACCGACTCCGTCGAGACCGCGCTCGCGCTGGCCGGCGGCGTCATCAAGATCAACTTCGTCGACGAAGAGGGCGACGCCGCGTGGCAGAGCTTCAGTGAGAAGCTCGCCTGCCCCAACGGGCACGCCCTGCAGCTCACCGAGATCGAGCCGCGCACGTTCTCGTTCAACGCACCCTTCGGTGCGTGCCCCACGTGCTCCGGTCTCGGCACCCGGATGTCGGTCGACCCGGAGCTCATGCTGGGCGACGAGGAGCTCTCCATCGCCGAGGGCGTCCTGCTGCCGTGGACGACGCAGGGCAAGGGGCTCTTCCAGTACTACGAGCGCCTCCTCGAGGGGCTCGCATCCGACCTGAAGTTCTCGCTCAAGACTCCGTGGCGCGACCTCCCCGGCGACGTGCAGGATGCGGTGCTCCGCGGAGAGAACTACAAGGTCACCGTCAAGTGGAAGAACCGCTACGGGCGCGAGATGCGTTACGCCTCCGGGTTCGAGGGCGTCATCCCGTACATCGAGCGTCAGTATCTTCAGGCCGAGACCGACACGCAGCGTCAGCGCTGGGCCGAGTACCTGCGCGAGGTCCCGTGCCCCGCATGCGACGGCGACCGGCTCAAGCCGGAGGTGCTCGCCGTCCTCGTCCACGAGCGCTCCATCGCCGACGTCGCTCGGCTGAGCCTCGCCGAGGCGCAGACGTACTTCAACCAGCTCGAGCTCACGGAGCGCGAGGCCAAGATCGCCGCAGCGGTGCTGCGTGAGATCCGCGCTCGCCTCGACTTCCTCATCGAGGTCGGGCTGAACTACCTGAGCCTGGGCCGCGCAGCCGGGTCGCTCTCGGGCGGCGAGGCGCAGCGCATCCGACTCGCGACGCAGATCGGTTCGGGCCTCACCGGGGTGCTCTACGTCCTCGATGAGCCGTCGATCGGACTCCACCAGCGCGACAACCGGCGATTGATCGACACCCTCGTCAAGCTCAAGAACCTCGGCAATACGCTCATCGTCGTCGAGCACGACGAAGAGACGATCGCCGCAGCCGACTGGGTGGTCGACATCGGCCCGCGCGCCGGTGTCGAGGGCGGCAACGTCGTGCACTCCGGCCCCTATGATGCTCTGCTCGCCGACGAGAACTCGATGACCGGCGACTACCTGTCGGGGCGGCGCTCGCTCGAGACGCCGACCAAGCGTCGCAAGATCGACAAGAAGCGGATGCTGACCGTCGTCGGCGCTCGTGCCAACAACCTGAAGAACGTCACGGCCGAGTTCCCGCTCGGCGTGCTGACCTCCGTCACGGGTGTGAGCGGCTCGGGCAAGTCCACGCTGGTCAACGGCATCCTCTACGAAGTGCTCGCGACTCGTCTGAACGGCGCGCGCCGCGTCGCGGGCAAGCACACGCGTGTCACCGGACTCGACAACCTCGACAAGGTCGTCCACGTCGACCAGGCGCCGATCGGCCGGACACCGCGCTCGAACCCGGCCACCTATACGGGCGTCTTCGACCGCATCCGCACCCTGTTCAGCGAGACGCCCGAGGCGAAGGTGCGCGGGTACCTGCCCGGCCGTTTCTCGTTCAACGTCAAGGGGGGCCGCTGCGAGGCGTGCTCGGGCGACGGCACGCTGAAGATCGAGATGAACTTCCTGCCCGACGTCTACGTCGACTGCGAGGTGTGCCACGGCAAGCGCTACAACCGCGACACCCTGGCCGTGCATTACAAGGGCAAGAACATCGCCGAGGTCCTCGAGATGCCCATCTCGGAGGCGGCAGAGTTCTTCGAGCCGATCCAGGCGATCCACCGCTACCTGAAGACTCTCGTCGACGTCGGGCTCGGTTACGTCCGGCTCGGTCAGTCGGCCACGACGCTGTCGGGCGGGGAGGCGCAGCGTGTCAAGCTCGCGACGGAGCTCCAGCGCCGCTCGAACGGCCGAAGCATCTACGTGCTCGACGAGCCCACGACCGGTCTGCATTTCGAAGACGTCCGCAAGCTCCTCGAGGTCCTCAACGGCCTCGTCGACAAGGGCAACACCGTCATCACGATCGAGCACAACCTCGACGTGATCAAGGCGTCCGACTGGATCATCGACCTCGGTCCCGAAGGTGGAGCCGGCGGCGGCACGATCGTGGCGACCGGCACGCCCGAGCAGGTCGCGGGTGTTGCCGAGAGTCACACCGGCCAGTTCCTCGCCGAGATCCTGGGGGCCCCGGCGGCGCGCAAGGCGGGCTGACGTGGCGAACGTCCTTCCCTACCGGCCCAAAGCGGGCGAGATCCCGACCGATCCCGGCGTCTACCGCTTCCGCGACGCGGAGGGGCGGGTGCTGTACGTCGGCAAGGCGAAGAACCTGCGGGCGCGCCTGTCGAACTACTTCGCGCCGCTGCACACGCTCCACGAGCGCACGCGGCGCATGGTCACGACAGCGGCATCCGTCGAGTGGACGGTGGTGGCGACCGACGTCGACTCGCTCCAGCTGGAGTACATGTGGATCAAGGAGTTCGATCCGCCGTTCAACGTCCGCTACCGCGACGACAAGTCCTATCCGTTCATGGCGATCACCCTCGCCGATGAAGCGCCCCGCGTGATCGTGACGCGCAACCGCCGGATCCCCGGTGCGAAGTACTTCGGCCCGTACCCCAAGGTCTGGGCGGTGCACGAGACCATCGACCTGATGATCAAGGTCTTCCCGATCCGCACCTGCAGCGATTCGTCGTACAAGAAGGCCATGGCGTCGGGGCGTCCGTGCTTCCCCGGTCAGATCGGCCGGTGCGGCGGTCCCTGCTCGATGAAGGTCACGATCGAAGAGCACCGCGCGATGGTCGACGATTTCGTCGCCTTCATGTCGGGCGGCGATCAGCGGTTCGCCCGCGAGCTCACGACGCGCATGCGCGAGTCGGCCGCCGCGATGGACTACGAGTCGGCCGCCGTCTACCGCGACAAGCTGCAGGCGATCGATGCCGTCCTGAACAAGAGCGCGCTCGTGCTCGAGGACGACATGGATGCCGACCTCTTCGGCATCGCCGAGGACGAGCTCGCCGCCGCCGTCCAGCACTTCGTCGTGCGTGGCGGCCGCATCCGCGGTGTCCGGGCGACGACCATCGAGAAGGAGATCGACATCTCGGGTGCCGATCTGGTCGATCAGGTGCTGCAGCGGACGTACGGGGATGCCGCTGCCGCCGACATCCCGCGCCATGTGTTCGTCCCGACCCTCCCGGGCGACGCCGGGGAGCTGGAGCAGTGGCTCCAGACGCGCCGCGGGAGGCGCGTGACGATCCAGGTCGCACAGCGCGGGCGGAAGGCCGACCTCATGAAGACCGCCAGCATCAATGCCCAGCAGGCGTTGATGCTCCACAAGACGCGTCGCACGAGCGACTACGTCGCCCGCAGTCAAGCGCTGACGGATCTGCAGGAAGCGCTGGGCCTGGACGAGGCTCCGCTGCGGATCGAGTGCTACGACGTGTCTCATCTGTCGGGCACGAACGTGGTCGCTTCGCTGGTGGTGTTCGAGGACGGCCTGCCGCGCAAGGATCAGTACCGGATCTTCGGCGTCAACGAGACCACCGACGACACCGACTCGATGTATCAGGTGCTCACGCGACGTCTCGCCTACCTCGACCGGCCCGACGAGGAGGACGAGCCGGTTCCCGACGCGACGGCCGACGGTGAGGTCGTCACGGCACGCAAGCGTCCGCGGTTCGCCTACCGTCCGCAGCTGCTCGTGGTCGACGGCGGCAAGCCTCAGGTCGAGGCCGCAGCCCGGGCGCTCGCAGACGCCGGGCACACGGAGATCGCGCTCTGCGGCATCGCCAAGCGGCTCGAGGAGATCTGGCTGCCGGGGGAGGAGTACCCGGTCATCCTGCCTCGTACCTCGGAATCGCTCTATCTGCTGCAGCGACTGCGTGACGAGGCGCATCGCTTCGCGATCGTCCACCAGCGCAAGCGGCGCAAACGCGACATCACCTCGGTGCTCTCCGAAGTCCCCGGCCTGGGAGCGGCCCGCATCAAGGCGCTGCTGCGCCATTTCGGGTCCGTGTCGAAGCTCAAGCAGGCCACCCCCGAGGAGATCCAGGAGCTGCCGGGAATCGGTCCCCGCCTCGCGGAGGCGATCCACCGGCACCTCGCGGACGGATAGGCTGGACACCGGCGAAAAGACAGGGGTGGTGACGGTGACCGACGAGGTTCCGGCGGGCGAGATTCTCATCGTCACGGGTATGTCCGGGGCCGGACGCACGACGGCCGCCAACGCCCTCGAAGACCTCGGCTGGTACGTCGTCGACAACCTTCCGCCGCAGATGCTGCGCCCGCTGCTGGAGCTCAGTGAGCTCGCGGGCAACGCGCTGCCGCGAGTCGCGGCGGTCGTCGACGTGCGCGGTGGCGAGCTGTTCGCGGCGCTGCCCGACATCACCCGCGCGCTGCGACACGGCCGCGCTCTGCGGATCCTGTTCCTGGATGCCGCCGACGAGGTGCTCGTGCGCCGGTTCGAGTCCGTGCGGCGGCCGCACCCGCTGCAGGGCGACGGCACACTCGTCGACGGCATCCGCCGCGAGCGCGAGCGACTCGCCCCCATTCGCGAGAGTGCGGACGTGATCGTCGACACCTCTCGCGACAACATCCACCAGCTCGCCACCTACATCGCCGATCTCTTCGCCGACGACGGCGCGGCGCGGCACACGGTCACCGTCATGAGCTTCGGGTTCAAGTACGGGCTGCCGCCGGACGCGGACCTCGTGGCCGACATGCGCTTCCTCCCGAACCCCTTCTGGAACCCCGAGCTCAAGGCACTCACCGGCGAGGACGACGCGGTGCGCGAGGAGGTGCTCTCGCACGATAATGCGCGCGAGTTCATCGACGCGTACGCTGCGGCCCTCGCCCCGGTTCTGCGCGGGTACCAGGAGGAGAACAAGCGTCATTCGGTGGTCGCCGTGGGGTGCACCGGCGGCAAGCACCGCTCCGTCGTGACAGCACGCGAACTCGCTCAGCGGTTGTCGGGCCTCCCGGGTGTGGCGGTGCGACTCAAGCACCGCGACCTCGGTCGCGAGTAGGCTATCCCTTCGTCCCCCGAACCCCCTCCCGAAGGAGCGCCGTGCCGCTGACCGCTGACGTCAAGACCGAGTTGGCTGCGATGCGCGACCCTCGACCCGCCGCCCGGGTGGCCGAGGTGACCGCGATCCTGCGCTTTGCGGGCGGTCTGCACTCCATCGCGGGCCGTGTGGCCGTCGAGGCCGAGGTCGACTCGGAGATTCTGGCGCGCCGCGTCGCCCGCGAGCTCGTCGAGATCTACGGTGTGCGCCCCGAGCTCGCCCGCATCCAGGCATCCGGCGGACGCGACGGCGCGACGTTCGCCGTTCGTGTCCGCGAGGGCGGGGAGACCCTGGCTCGCCAGACGGGCCTGCTCGACCAGCGTCGACGTCCCGTCCGCGGCCTTCCCAACCGGCTGACGACGGGATCGCGTCCCGATCTGGCCGCGCTGTGGCGCGGAGCGTTCCTCGCGGCCGGCTCGCTGTCGGACCCCGGGCGTTCGGCGGCTCTCGAGATCTCGTGCCCGTCGCCGGAAGCCGCCATGGCCCTCGTCGGCGCCGCCCACCGTCTGGGCATCGCCGCCAAGGCACGCGAGGTGCGCGGGATCCCGCGCGTCGTCGTCCGCGACGGCGAGGCGATTCGTCAGACGCTGGCCGAGATGGGCGCCACGCGCACGGCCGACACCTGGGATCAGATGCGTCAGCGCCGCGAGGTGCGCGCCGGCGTGAACCGTCTCGTGAACTTCGACGATGCGAACCTGCGTCGTTCGGCCCAGGCGGCCGTCGCAGCCTGTGCCCGGGTCGAGCGCGCTCTCGAGATCCTGGGGGACGAGGTGCCCGACCACCTCAAGCAGGCCGGAGACCTGCGCCTCGCGCACCGGGACGCGAGCCTCGACGAGCTCGGGCACCACGCCGATCCGCCCCTCACCAAAGACGCCGTCGCGGGCCGCATCCGCCGCCTTCTCGCGATGGCCGACAAGAAGGCCGCCGCCGAGGGTCTGCCCGACACCGAGTCGGCCGTCCCCGCGGGTCTTTCCGACTGAGCGACCTCTTCCGCGTTACACCGCGTTCCGAACGGGAAGCAACGGGGTGTGCGACGCGTTGCCCCTCAATAGGATGAGAAACGTCCACGAGGCGTGCGGTCGCGCGCCTTCGACAGCACGAGCCGCGCGCTGCGCGGTGCTGACAGGAGATAGAGAATGACGAAGTACACCCTTCCCGAGCTCCCCTATGATTACGCGGCTCTCGAGCCGCACATCAGCGGCAAGATCATGGAGCTTCATCACTCCAAGCACCACCAGACGTACGTGAACGGCGCCAACACCGCTCTCGAGCAGCTCGCGGAGGCCCGTGAGACCGGCAACCTCGCGAACGTCAACAAGCTCGAGAAGGACCTCGCGTTCAACCTCGGCGGGCACGTCAACCACTCCATCTTCTGGACGAACCTCTCGCCCGAGGGCGGTGGCGAGCCCGAGGGCGAGCTCCGTGCGGCGATCGACGAGTTCTTCGGGGGCTTCGACAAGTTCCAGGCGCACTTCACGGCTGCCGCCACCGGCATCCAGGGCTCCGGCTGGGCCGTGCTCAGCTGGGACCCGATCGGCGCCCAGCTGATCATCCAGCAGCTGTTCGACCAGCAGTCGAACACCGCCCAGGGAACCATCCCCATCTTCCAGCTCGACATGTGGGAGCACGCCTTCTACCTCGACTACCTCAACGTCAAGGCGGACTACGTCAAGGCGGCGTGGAACATCGCGAACTGGCAGAACGTCGCCGAGCGCTTTGTGACGGCTCGGGAGAAGACGGCCGGCCTGCTCGCGTAGTAGGGTCATAAACAGGTGAGGATGCCGGGCTCCTCCCGGCAACGGGAGCCGAACCCGGCATCCTCTTCTTTTTCATCAGATCGCGTTTCGGTCAGCCAGCACGGGCTTTTCCGGCGCGACAAGAAACGGGAGACATCGTGTCTGTCAAGATCGGCATCAACGGCTTCGGCCGCATCGGACGCAACTACCTCCGCGCCGCCCTCGCTCAGGGCGCGGACCTCGAGATCGTGGCGGTGAACGACCTCACCGACAACAAGACTCTCGCCCACCTGCTCAAGTACGACTCGATCCTGGGTCGCCTGGACGCCGAGGTCACGTACTCGGAGGACTCGATCACGGTCGGCGGCAAGACCATCAAGGTCTTCGAAGAGCGCGACCCCGCCAACCTGCCCTGGGGTGAGCTGGGCGTCGACATCGTCATCGAGTCGACGGGTCGCTTCACGAACGCCGAGGACGCCAAGAAGCACATCGCGGGCGGCGCCAAGAAGGTTCTGATCTCGGCTCCCGCGAAGGGCGAGGACGGCACGTTCGTCATCGGCGCCAACGAGGACCTGTACGACCCCGAGAACCACAACGTCATCTCGAACGCGTCGTGCACCACCAACTGCCTCGCGCCGCTGGCGAAGGTTCTCAACGACGAATTCGGCATCGTCAAGGGCCTCATGACGACGGTCCACGCGTACACCGCCGACCAGAACCTGCAGGACGGCCCGCACAGCGACCTCCGCCGCGCACGCGCCGCCGCCCTGAACATCGTCCCCACCTCGACGGGTGCGGCCAAGGCCATCGGCCTCGTCCTCCCCGAGCTCAAGGGCAAGCTCGACGGCTTCGCCCTGCGCGTGCCCGTTCCCACCGGTTCGGCCACCGACCTCACGGTCGAGCTCGAGCGCGAGGTCACGGTCGACGAGATCAAGGCCGCATACAAGGCTGCTGCCGAGGGACCGCTCAAGGGCATCCTGAAGTACACCGAGGACGAGATCGTCTCGAGCGACATCGTCACCGACGACCACTCCTGCATCTTCGACGCAGGCCTGACCCGCGTCATCGGCAACCAGGTCAAGGTCGTCGGCTGGTACGACAACGAGTGGGGCTACTCCAACCGCCTCGTCGACCTCACCGAGCTCGTCGCCAGCAAGCTCTGACGACCATGGCTCTGCGAACCCTCGATTCGCTGGGCCCGCTCGCAGGCAAGCGCGTCATCGTCCGTGTTGACTTCAACGTCCCCCTGAAGGACGGAGTCATCACGGACGATGGCCGTGTGCGTGCGGCGCTGCCCACCATCGACCACCTCATCGGCCAGGGCGCGCGCGTCATCGCCTGCTCGCACCTCGGTCGTCCCGACGGTTCCCCCGACCCGAAGTACTCGCTCGAGCCCGTCGCGCAGCGGCTGTCCGAGCTGCTCGGCAAGCCCGTCGCCTTCGCCGGCGACACCGTGGGCGAGTCGGCGCAGCAGGTCGTGTCGTCCCTCGGCGACGGCGACGTGGCGGTGATCGAGAACCTCCGCTTCAACGCAGGGGAGACCGCGAAGGACGAGACCCAGCGTCGCGCCTTCGCCGAGCAGCTCGCCTCCCTCGGCGACGTGCTCGTCTCGGACGGCTTCGGTGTCGTGCACCGCAAGCAGGCGTCGGTCTACGATCTCGCCGAGATCCTGCCCTCGGCGGCCGGGTTCCTCATCGAGAAGGAGGTCGACGTCCTCGACCGCCTCACTGAGAACCCGGAGCGTCCGTACGCGGTGGTGCTCGGCGGTTCGAAGGTGAGTGACAAGCTGGGTGTCATCGAGCACCTGCTTCCGCGCGCCGACAAGATCCTCGTCGGCGGCGGGATGCTGTTCACGTTCCTCGCTGCGCTCGGGCACGAGGTCGGCAAGAGCCTGCTCGAGAGCGACCAGCTCGAAACCGTGAAGGGCTACATCGCCACGGCGAAGGAGCGCGGCGTCGAGCTCGTTCTCCCCGTCGACGCCGTCATGGCCTCCGGTTTCGCCGCCGACGCCGACCACGTCGTCGCCGCGGCCGATGCTCTGGAGGACACCGCCTTCGGTGCCGACGGCATGGGCCTGGACATCGGCCCGAAGACGGCGGAGCTTTTCGCAGACGCGATCCGCAGCTCCCGTACCGTCTTCTGGAACGGGCCCATGGGCGTGTTCGAGATGCCGGCGTTCGCCGCGGGCACCCGCGCTGTCGCCCAGGCGCTCACCGAAGTCGACGGCCTGTCGGTCGTCGGCGGCGGAGACTCCGCGGCGGCGGTGCGCCAGCTCGGATTCTCCGACTCGTCGTTCGGCCACATTTCGACCGGTGGCGGTGCGTCGCTGGAGTTCCTGGAGGGCAAGAAGCTGCCCGGTCTGGAGGTGCTCGGATGGGCATGAACCGTATGCCCCTCATCGCGGGCAACTGGAAGATGAATCTCGACCACCTGCAGGCGGTCGCGTTCGTGCAGAAGCTCCACTGGACGCTGAAGGACGCCAAGCACGACGACGACTCGGTCGAGGTGGCGGTCTTCCCGCCCTTCACCGATCTGCGGACGGTGCAGACGCTGCTCGACGCCGACAAGATCGCGTTCGCGCTCGGCGCTCAGGACCTCTCGACGAAGGACTCCGGTGCGTACACCGGTGAGATCTCGGGAGCGTTCCTCAAGCAGCTCGACTGCCGGTATGTGATCATCGGTCACTCCGAGCGTCGCGAGTACCACGCCGAGACCGATGAGGTCGTCGCGGCGAAGGTCCAGGCGGCACTCCGTCACGGCCTCTCACCGGTCATCTGCGTGGGGGAGACGGCGGAAGACCTCGAGGAGCACGGCGCTTCGGCTGTTCCGGTGGCGCAGCTCGAAGCGGCCCTCGCGGGCGTGGCGGCGGATGCCGACATCGTGGTCGCCTACGAGCCGGTGTGGGCCATCGGCTCGGGGCAGGCGGCGACGCCGCAGCAGGCGCAGGACGTATGCGCGAAGCTGCGTGAGGTCGTCGGCTCCGTGCTCGGGGCTGACGCGGCGGCACGCACCCGCATCCTGTACGGCGGTTCGGTGAAGTCGGCGAACATCGCCGGATTCATGCGCGAGCCCGATGTCGACGGCGCCCTCGTCGGCGGCGCGAGCCTGGTCGCGGACGAGTTCGCCGCGATCATCCGCTACCAGAAGCACGTCGGCGTGTGACGTCGTACGGCCCGGCGACCTACCGGTCGCCGGGCCGTACGCGTATCCGCGCGGCTGCTGGATATACTTGATCCTCGTGCGATCGGAACGATCGCCGGAAAGGTGACGACCACCGTGCAGATCCTCGAGTTCGTGCTGCAGGTGCTTCTGGGCATCACCAGCCTGCTCCTGACGTTGCTGATCCTGCTCCACAAGGGGCGTGGCGGCGGCCTGTCCGACATGTTCGGCGGCGGGATGAGTTCCGCTATGGGCTCGTCGGGGCTCGCCGAGCGCAACCTCAACCGTTTCACGATCGTGCTCGCGCTGGCGTGGTTCCTCTCCATCGTCGCCCTCGGCCTCATCACGAAGTTCACGGTGCTCTGATGGCCACGGGAGGGAACGCGATCCGCGGCACCCGCGTCGGCGCGGGGCCCATGGGCGAGCAGGACCACGGTCACCACGCTGATCGCGTGGCGATTTCGTACTGGGATGCTCTCGGTAACGAAACCGTGCGCTATTTCGCTGCCGGTATCGCCGAGGAAGAGATCCCCGAGACGATCGACTCGCCCCACTCGGGGCTGCCGGCCGGCCGCGACAAGGCGAACCCGCCGGCTGTCGCCAAGACCGAGCCGTACAAGACGCACCTCGCCTACGTGAAGGAGCGTCGCACTGACGAAGAAGCCGAGCAGCTCCTCGATGAGGCCCTGCAGCAGCTTCGCGAGCGTCGTGGGCTGAACTGACGCGAGACGCACGACGCGACGAACGAAGAAGAGAGCGGATGCCGCGGCATCCGCTCTCTTCTTCGTTCATCCGGGTCGGCGACGTTAGTACTGGTCGTCGATCAGCTCCGGCGGCACCTGGGCGGCGGTCGCCTCGTCGGTGAACAGGATCGTGCGACGAGTACCCTTGGCGCCTGCGGCGGGCACGCTGTGATAGCTGGCGCCGGCGAGGGCGAGCCCGAGTGCCGCCGACTTGTCGGGCCCGGCCAGCACCATCCACACACGCTTGGACCCGTTGATCACGGGACGTGTGACGGTGACACGGTCGGACGGCGGCTTGGGGGAGTCGTGTACGGCTGACACAGGGCTGTCGGTGATGCGTATCTCACCGCGGTCCGGGAACAGCGAGGCGATATGGCCGTCGGGGCCGACGCCGAGGAAGCAGATGTCGAACACGGGCCAGGCCGCCTCGTCCGAACCGGCTGAGGCGAGCTCTGCCGCGTACGCCGTAGCCGCGGCCTCGGCATCCGGGACCTCGTCGGATGCGGCGATGGGGTGCACGTTCTCGGCGGGCACGGCGATCGCATCGAGGAACGCCCGGCGGGCGACGGCTTCGTTCCGGTCGTCGCTGTCGCGCGGAACGAAGCGTTCGTCGACCCACCAGAAGTGCACGCGCGACCAGTCGACGCCGTCACGATCCGGGTGGGAACCCAGCCGCTCGAGCACATCGCCGATGATCCCGCCGCCCGCGAGCCCGACGTTGACGGTCCGCCCGTCCGCGCCCCACTTCGCCACGCGATCGAGGAAGCGTGACGCGATGGAGCCGGTCAGGGTGTCGACGTCAGGACTGATGACGACGCGTTTCTCGGCGGTGGGCATGTCAGGCGTCTCCCGCCGGCGATCGGTGGAGTCTCGCCCAACCGTCGGTGATGACGCGCCCGTAGAGGACGTCGGGCCCCAGGCGGCGAAGCTCCTCGGCGAGGCACTCGCGAAGCGTCCGACGGGGGAGGACGAGGTCGTGCGAGGGCTGGCCCGGCTGCGTCAGGGTCGCGTCGATGGTCGTGGTGCGCTCGAGCAGGACGTCGCCGCTCGGACGCTTCAGCCGCACGCTGCGAATGCCGTGCTCCCACTCCTCGCGGGGGGCGTACTGCCAGTTCACCGGCACGTCCAGCATGAGGCACAGCCACGCCGCGAGCAGCCCCGTCGACGGAGAGCTGCCGCTTCCGACGACCTCGACCTCGGTGACGGGGTCGTAGGGCGGCTGGTCGAGCACGGCGGCGAGCTGCTCGCGCCAATGGGTGAGGCGGGTCCAGGCGAGGTCGGTGTCGCCGGGGGCGTAGCCGGTGCCGAGGGCGGCGAGCCGTCCGCTGTCATACGGCAGGGTGGCGGCGTCGGTGATGCGGCGCTGCGCGATGCGGCCGATGGGAGACTGCGAGGGGTCTGCCGGCGGGTGGTCGGGCCACCATGCCACGACGGGGGCGTCGGGGAGCAGCAGGCCCGTCACGAGCGCCTCGTCGTTGCTCGCGGCTCCGCCACTGGCGCGCAGGACGATGACCTCACTCGCCCCGGCGTCTCCGCCGACCCGGATCTGCGCATCGAGCTTCGATTCACCCTCGCGATTGGTGATCAGCACGATCACGCGCATCGGGTGCTCGCGCGATGCATCATTGGCCGCCTCGATCGCGTCCTCTTCGAGTCCGTGCGAGGTGGCGATGACGAGGGTCAGCACTCGCCCGAGAGCGACGGCGCCACCCTCCTCGCGCACGTTGACGAGTTCGCGGGCGATCTTCGACACCGTCGTGTCGGGCAGATCGACGATCATGGACGCCTCCAGACGCGGCCGTCGCGGGCCAGCAGTTCATCTGCGGAAGTGGGACCCCAGGAGCCGGGGGCGTACTGCTCGAGCGGACCGCCCTGCTTCGCCCAGAACTCCTCCACGGGGTCGAGGATGCGCCACGACAGCTCCACCTCTTCGTGGCGGGGGAACAGCGGCGGGTCGCCGAGGAGGACGTCGAGGATGAGGCGCTCGTACGCCTCCGGGCTCGACTCGGTGAACGCGTGACCGTAGCCGAAGTCCATCGTGACGTCGCGCACCTCGGTGGCCGCGCCGGGCACCTTCGACCCGAACCGGATCGTGACGCCTTCGTCCGGCTGAACTCGGATGACGAGGGCGTTCTGCCCGAGCTCGGTCGTCTGATTGCGCAGGAACAGGTGCTGCGGAGCACGCTTGAACACGACGGCGATCTCGGTCACGCGGCGACCCAGACGCTTGCCCGTCCGTAGATAGAACGGCACACCGGCCCAGCGACGCGTGGCGATGTCGACCTTGATGGCGGCGTACGTCTCGGTCGTCGACTCGGGGTCCATCCCGTCCTCGTCGAGGAAGCCAGTCACCTCTTCGCCGCCCTGCCAGCCGCCGGCGTACTGCCCGCGGGCGGTCGCCGTCGACAGGTCGTCGGGGAGCTGGACGGCGGCGAGCACCTTCTCCTTCTCTGCGCGGAGGTGGTTCGCCTCCATCGAGATGGGCTCCTCCATCGCGGTGAGGGCGAGGAGCTGGAGGAGGTGGTTCTGGATGACGTCACGCGCTGCGCCGATGCCGTCGTAGTACCCCGCACGACCGCCGACGCCGATGTCCTCGGCCATCGTGATCTGCACGTGGTCGACGTAGTTCGCGTTCCAGATCGGCTCGAACATCTCGTTCGCGAAGCGCAGCGCGAGGATGTTCTGCACCGTCTCCTTGCCGAGGTAGTGGTCGATCCGGAAGATCGAATCCGCCGGGAAGGCCACCTCCAGCGCCGCATTGAGCTCGCGGGCCGTCTTCAGGTCGCTGCCGAACGGCTTCTCGATGACGACGCGTCGCCAGGTGTCGGCGTCGGCGTGCTCGTCGACCAGACCTGAGTCCTTCAGCTGCTTCGCGACGATCGGGAAGTCCTTCGGAGGGATCGACAGGTAGAACGCGTGGTTCCCCATCGTCCCGCGATCGACGTCGAGCTTCTCGACCGTCTCGCGCAACCGGCGGAAGGCGTCGGCGTCGCCGAACTCGCCCGAGACGAAGCGGATGCCCTGGAGGAGCTGCTTCCACGTCTCCTCCCGGAACGGGGTACGGGCGTGCTGCTTCACCGCGGCGTGCACGACCTCGGCGAAGTCCTGGTCCTCCCAGTCGCGGCGGGCGAACCCGACGAGGGCGAACCCCGGGGGAAGCAATCCGCGATTGGCGAGGTCGTACACGGCGGGCATGAGCTTCTTGCGCGACAGGTCGCCGGTGACACCGAAGATCACCAGGGCGCTCGGCCCGGCGATGCGGTTCATGCGGCGGTCGTCGGGATCGCGCAGGGGGTTGTGGGCGCGCGAGATCTCCACGGTCATGGGAGGGGTCTTCCTACTGGGCGGCTTCGAAAAGGGTGAGGACCTCGGTCGCGGGGTCCGTCAGGGTGAGTGTCACGACCGGCCGGCCGCGCCCGGCGAGGACTGCGGCGTCGCCGGAGGCCTGCGCCTCGATCAGTCGTCCGAACGTGAACGGGCGCCCCGGGATCTCGAGGTCGACGTCGGTGCGTTCGGTGATCTGGAGGAAGACGCCGTTGGCGGGGCCTCCCTTGTGATACTGGCCGGTGGAGTGCAGGAACCGTGGTCCCCATCCGAACGTGGTCGGGCGGCCGGAGTCCGCCGCGATCAGTTCGCGCACGCCGGCCAGCTGCGGCACCGCCGTGCGATCGACGTAGGCCTGAACGGCGACGTAACCGTCGGCCGGCACGCTCCGCCACAGGTTCGCGAGAACGCCGGCGAGCGTGTGATCCGCAGCGAGCGACGGATCGGACACCCGCACCTCGACGCCGTTCTCGACGAACAGCGGCGCGGAGGCGGTGGGCTGGGCGTCGTCGAGCAGAGCGCGCGCGGCGGACTTCGCCGCTTCGACGTCGGGCTGGTCGAACGGGTTGATCCCGAGCAGGCGACCGGCGATCGCCGTGGCGTATTCCCAGACCAGGAACTGGGCGCCGAGCGAGCCGCTGACGAGCACCTCGCCCGGGTGCTGCTCGAGGATCTGGAAATGGACCGCGTCGCCGACGAGCCGCACGACCTGCAGGTCATTAGGCAGGAGGTCGAGCTCGGGGGAGAGCGGGGTGGCGACGACGGGCAGGATGCCGGTGCCGGCCTTCCCGGTCGACTCGGCGACCAGCTGCTCGATCCAGTCGGGGAGTCCCACGATGTGGGTTCCGTCGCTGATGAGAGCCAGCTTGTCGCGGCGCGGTTCTCCACCCGCGATCGCCGCAGCGAGCACGAGAGCGGGGTTGCGACGGTCGTCGACCGCCACTTCGAGCAGGGTCGCGTCGGCTTCGTCGAGCAGCTGACCGATGTCGGCTCCGGCCAGGCCGGCCGGCACGAGCCCGAACGCGGTGAGCGCGGAGTACCGCCCTCCCACCGTCGGGTCGGCGGTGAACACGCGGTGTCCCGCCGCGCGCGCCTCGGCCTCGAGCGGCGAGCCCGGGTCGGTGACGACGACGATCCGGTCGGCGGGGTCGATGCCGAGGTCGCTCCACGCCGCGGCGAAGGCCCGCCGGGCAGCGTCGGTCTCGACGGTCGATCCGGACTTGGACGAGACGACGAGGACGGTCTCGGCGAGACCACCCGTCTCGGCGTCACCATCGATGGCCGCCAGGACCTGCCCGGGGGCGGTGGAGTCGAGGATCGTGAGCGGCACCCCATGAGTGCGCGCGATCACCTCGGGCGCGAGCGACGAACCGCCCATCCCGGCGAGCACGACGCGCGTGATGCCGCGGGAGAGCAGCTCCGCGCGCAGCGCCTCGATCTCGGCGACCAGGGGGCGCGACACCGCTACGGCCTGCACCCAGCCGAGTCGACGAGACGCCTCGTCGGCGGCATCCGGACCCCAGAGGGTCGCGTCACCCGCGGTGATGCCGCTCGCCACCAGATCGGCCACGAGCCGGGGCAGCGTCTGCTCGACGACGTCGGAGACGTGCCCCGAGACGTGGATCTCGAAGCTCAACGGGCGCTCTCCAGAGCCGCCGTCACCGTGCCCTGCAGGTCGTGCCAGGACGCGATGAACTTCTCGACGCCCTCGTCCTCGAGCAGCTGCGTGACGTCGTCGAGGTCGATGCCGACGGCCGCGAGGTCGTCGAACACCTTGTGAGCCGCTTCGTACGCGCCGGTGACGGTGTCGCCCGAGATCACGCCGTGGTCGAAGGTCGCCTCGAGGGTCTTCTCGGGCATCGTGTTGACCGTGCCGGGAGCGACGAGCTCGGTGACGTAGAGGGTGTCCGGCAGTGCGGGATCCTTCACGCCGGTGGACGCCCACAGCGGACGCTGCAGGTTCGCGCCGGCGGCGACGAGGTCCTGCGCGCGCTGCTCGGCGAACTTCTTCTCGAACAGCTCGTACGCCAGGCGCGCATTGGCGACACCGGCGAGCGACTTCAGCTCGTTGGCGGCATCCGATCCGATCGCGGAGAGACGCTTGTCGACCTCGGTGTCCACGCGGGAGACGAAGAACGACGCGACGGAGTGGATGCCGCCGAGGTCGATGCCCGCCTCGCGGGCTCGTTCGAGACCGGCGAGGTAGGCGTCGATGACCTCGCTGTAGCGCTCGAGCGAGAAGATCAGCGTGACGTTGACGCTGATGCCGGCCGCGATCACCTCGGTGATCGCGGGCAGGCCCGCCTTGGTCGCGGGGATCTTGATCAGGACGTTCGGTCGGTCGACCGCGGCGGCGAGCTTCTTCGCCTCGGCGATCGTCGCGTCGGTGTCGTGGGCGAGGTCGGGGGAGACCTCGATCGACACGCGGCCGTCGACGCCGCCGGTCTTGTCGAAGATCGGGCGGAAGATGTCGGACGCGTTGCGGACGTCCGTCGTCGTCAGCTCGAAGATCGTGTCGTCGGTCGATGCTCCGGCCTTGGCCTGGGCTTCGATGGCCTCCTCGTATCCGACGCCGGCGCTGATGGCGGCCTGGAAGATCGAGGGGTTCGTGGTCACGCCGACGACGTTGCGCGTGTCGATGAGTTCCTGCAGGTTGCCGGTCGTGATGCGCTGGCGCGACAGGTCGTCGAGCCAGATGCTGACGCCGGCGTCGGAGAGGTCCTGGGTGGGCGTGCTCATGCGTTGTTCTCCTCAACGGTTGCGCGGGCGGCCGCGACGACGGCCTCGGTGGTGATTCCGAACTTCTCGAACAGGGTCTGGTAGTCGGCCGATGCACCGAAGTGGTCGATGCCGACCGAGCGTCCCGTGTCGCCGACGATCGAGCGCCACAGCGGGGTGGCGCCGGCCTCGACCGACACGCGCGCTCGAACGGCGGAGGGCAGGACAGACTCGCGGTAAGCCTCGTCCTGCTCGGCGAACCACTCCAGCGACGGGGCGGAGACGACGCGCGCCTGGATGCCGTCCGCCGCGAGAGCCTCGCGAGCCTCCACGGCCAGCTGAACCTCGGAACCGGTGGCGACGATGATGACGTCCGGCTGGCCGCCCTCGGCGTCGACGAGCACGTAAGCGCCCTTCGCCACGCCGTCGGTGGTCGCGAAGCCGTCTTCGCCGCGGGGGAAGACCGGGATGTTCTGACGGGTCAGGGCGATTCCGGCGGGTCCGGCCTGACGACGCAGCAGCTCGTGCCACGCCGCGGCGGTCTCGTTCGCGTCGGCCGGACGGACCACGGTGAAGTTGGGGATCAGGCGCAGCGACGAGATCTGCTCGATCGGCTGGTGGGTGGGGCCGTCCTCACCGAGGGCGATCGAGTCGTGCGTCCACACGTAGATCGAGGGGATGTTCATCAGGGCGGCCAGACGCACCGCGGGGCGCATGTAGTCGCTGAAGATGAGGAACGTGCCCCCGAAGGCGCGCGTCTTGCCGTGCAGGACGATGCCGTTGACGATGGCGCCCATCGCGTGCTCGCGGATGCCGAAGTGCAGGACACGACCGTAGGGGTCGCCCGACCACTCGTGCGTGGACCACTCGGTGGGGATGAAGCTCTTGCCCGACTTGATCGTCGTCAGGTTCGACTCGGCGAGGTCGGCGGAGCCGCCCCAGAGCTCGGGGAGCTGGTCGGCGAGGGCGTTGATGACCTGTCCACTCGCCGCGCGGGTCGAGACCGCCTTGCCCGCTTCGAATGCGGGGACGCTGACGTCGGCCGGAAGCTCGCCCGATTCGAGGCGGTCGAGCAGGGCCTTGCGCTCGGGGTTGGCCTCGGCCCACGCGTCGAACGACTTCTGCCATTCGGCGCGCTCCGCGGCGGCGCGCTCGGCGAGGGCGCGGGTGTGGGCGATGACGTCGTCGGCGACCTCGAAGCTCTTCTCGGGATCGAACCCGAGGACCTTCTTGGTGGCGGCGAGCTCATCGGCGCCGAGCGCCGAGCCGTGGATCTTGCCGGTGTTCTGCTTGCCGGGCGCCGGCCAGCCGATGATCGTCTTGAGGACGATGAGCGAGGGCTTGTCGGTCTCGCCCTTCGCGGCCTCGATCGCGTCGTAGAGCGCGGCGACGTCCTCGACGTACTCGCCGGTGCTCTTCCAGTCGACCGTCTGGACGTGCCAGCCGTAGGCCTCGTACCGTGCGGCGACGTCCTCGGTGAAGGCGACGTTCGTGTCGTCCTCGATCGAGATCTGGTTCGCGTCGTAGATCGCGATCAGGTTGCCGAGCTGCTGGTGTCCGGCGAGCGAGCCGGCCTCGGCCGTGATGCCCTCCTGGATGTCGCCGTCGCTGGCGATGACGTAGATGAAGTGATCGAAGGGGGAGGTGCCGGCCGGCGCCTCCGGGTCGAAGAGGCCGCGTTCGTAACGAGCCGCGTAGGCGAAGCCGACGGACGTCGCCAGACCCTGACCGAGGGGACCGGTCGTGATTTCAACGCCCTTGGTGTGGCCGTACTCGGGGTGTCCCGGAGTCAGCGAGCCCCACGTGCGCAGCGCCTTCAGGTCGTCGAGCTCGAGCCCGAACCCGCCCAGGTAGAGCTGGACGTACTGCGTGAGCGACGAGTGACCCGCCGACAGGATGAAGCGGTCGCGCCCGAGCCAGTCGGTGTCGGTGGGGTCGTGCCGCAGCACGCGCTGATACAGCAGGTAGGCGGCCGGGGCGAGGCTCATGGCCGTCCCCGGGTGGCCGTTGCCCACCTTCTCCACCGCATCCGCGGCCAGGACGCGGGCGGTGTCCACCGCGCGCCGATCGATCTCGTCCCAACGAAGTTCCGACACTCGGTCGCCTTTCTCGAGAGGCAGCGCCTGCGCATGCCGCTCCGCAGTCAGGAAGGGAGGGTTTCGGCGCCGGCGCGCGTATGTCTTCAGCATAGCGATCACGTCAGGCGCCGGGGGCGCGGACGTCGTCTTGTGACGGCGTGCAGCAGCCGCCTCCCGGAGGCCCCGCTCGGGGGATGCCCTAGACTGGACAGGTTCACAGCGGGTGAGATGCGGGGAGCGATGGACATCACGACGACTGCGGGTTCGGCCTCTGTCGACACTTCTCGCGGCACGTCCTTCGGTGCCACGGTGCGCGCCTACGTCGCGCTGACGAAGCCCCGCGTGCTCGAGCTGCTGCTCGTGACGACCGTCCCGGTCATGATCCTCGCCGCCGGTGGCCTGCCGAACCTGTGGCTGGTCCTGGCGACCGTGGTCGGGGGAGCGATGAGCGCGGGATCCGCTGCCGCGTTCAACATGTACCTCGATCGCGACATCGATGCGCACATGAAGCGCACGGAGAATCGCCCCATCGTGACGGGCGAGGTGTCGGCTCGGGGTGCGCTCATCTTCGCGTGGACCCTCGCCGTGGCATCCACCGTCTGGCTCGCCGTCACGACGAACTGGGTCGCGGCATCCCTCAGCGTCTTCGCGATCTTCTTCTACGTCGTGATCTACACGATGATCCTCAAGCGCCGCACCGAGCAGAACATCGTCTGGGGCGGCATTGCGGGGTGCTTCCCGGTCGTGATCGGCTGGTCCGCCGTGACCGGCTCGCTCTCCTGGGCGGCGCTGATCCTCTTCGTCCTCGTCTTCCTCTGGACGCCGCCGCACTACTGGCCGCTGTCGATGAAGTACAAGAACGACTACGACGAGGTCGACGTCCCCATGCTCGGCGCCACCCGCAACGGCTCTCAGGTCGGTCTGCAGGTCATCCTCTACGCGTGGGCAACAGTGGCGTGCTCGCTGCTGCTCATCCCGGTCGCGCCCATGGGGCTCGTCTACAGCGTGTCGGCGATCGTCTTCGGCGGGTGGTTCCTGTACGAGTCGCACCGCCTGTACAACCGCGCCGTCCGTGGCGAGCAGGCTCGCCCGATGCGCGTGTTCCACGCGTCGATCACCTACCTGACGCTCGTCTTCGTCGCCATCGCGGTCGACCCGCTGCTGCCCTTCTGACACCGGCGCCCGCCCGCCCTGCGGGGCTCGCTGGGCAGTTGGTGCCCCTTCGGGGAGTGGGTTGGGGCGTGTGCTGCCAGGTGAGCTCGCTGGGTTGGGCTCGCTGGGCAGTTGGTGCCCCTTCGGGGAGTGGGTTGGGGCGTCTGCTGCCGGGTGAGCTCGCTGGGTTGGGGTCGCTGGGCAGTTGGTGCCTCTTCGGGGCGTGGGTTGGGGCGTCCGCTGCCAGGTGACGTTGCCCGGACCGGGGGCACGGCAGCGTCTTCGGGGGCCAGCAGGGGTGCGCTGAGAACTGAGCAGAGCGTGCAGAACGGCCGCCCTCCTGACTCCCGGTGAGCCCGGGCGGTGAGGAGGACGGCCGTCCTGAACGAGTGCGGCGGTGGTCAGCGCTGCTGCGCGTCGCTGGCCGGCGATTCCAGCGTCGAGGTCGTCGCCGGGTCGGGCGCCGAGGTGTCGGCGGCGCGAACCGCGGTCGTCTCTGTCGAGAGGGGCGTCTCCGAGGCCGCGGGCTCCGAGATGGCGGTCTCCGACGCCACGGGCGCCGCGACGACGGGCTCCGCTGCGGCGGGCACCGCGGCGTGGTGCTCCTGCTGCGCGCCGGCACCGCGCGCAGCAGCGGAGAGGACCGAGCTCAGCGCCGCGGTGGCGAGGGCGAGGGCCAGACCGACGACACCGGCACCCAGCAGGATGCCGCCGAAGACGCCCCAGATCTGGCCGACGTAGACGTCGACGCCCGTGGCGGTGTTGTCGAGAATGGTCGCCTCCATGTGGCTGAGCTTCTCGACCAGGACATAGGTGCCACCGCCGATCGCGGCAACCGATCCGGCAACGAGAATCCAGAACGGGATGCTGCGGACAATGCGGGGGTGAACGCTCATGGTGCTCCTTCGTGTCGCGACCGCTGTCGGCGGCCTCGAACACTCTGGGGGATCGACCTCTGCGTGCCCCTTCCGAAGCCTATGAGGCTTCTGTGTGCGCGACCTCTCGGGCGGCCGCGGGCGCCGCGCTGGCCAGCGGGGCCTTGAGAGACATCACGACGGCGACCATCGCGGCCACGAGGGCCACGGCGAGCACCATGTGGATGTTCACGAGCGCGATCGGCAGGCCCGTACGCGCCTGCCAGAGGCCGACCGCGATCTGCAGCAGCTCGACGCCGAGCAGGAGGCCCGTCCATCGCTGCAGCCCGGTCGTGCGGGGGAGGCGCACCGCGCCGGAGACCAGCACGAGCGTGAGCACGAGGGTGATGTAGGCGGGCCAGCTGTGCACGTGCTGCCAGAAGATCGGGTCGAGACCGTTGCGGGCGGCCGCGTCGTCGCCGGCATGCGGTCCGGCCCCGGTGAGGAGGATGCCGACGACGACCGTCACGGTCACCGCGAGAGTCGTCACGTGCGTCGTGATGGCGTACGCGCGGGGCACGATGCGCACGCGCGGGCCGGGAGTGGCGTAGACGCGCACGAGGAAGGCGGTCGCGAGGGCGACGAGGGCCGCGGAGATGAGGTAGTGGAGCCCCACGATGCTCGGGTGCAGGTGCAGCCACACCGTGATGCCGCCGACGACGGCCTGCACGATGATCCCGAGGCCGACGAGGAAGCTCAGCACCGGCAGCTCGCGTCGCGTGGCGCGCAGGCGGATGACGGACAGGAAGGCCAGGAGCGCGACGATGACGAGCACGCCGGTCAGGGTGCGGTTGCCGAACTCGATGAGACCGTGGATGCCCATCTCGGGCGTCGGCGTGAGCGATCCCTCCGTGCAGTAGGGCCACGTCTCGCAACCCATGCCCGATCCGGTCAGCCGGACGAGGCCGCCGGTGCCGACGATGCCGATGTTCGTGATGACGAGAAGCCATCCCATGACGCGCGTCCATCGCGTGATGGCGGTGGGCATGATCGTCGCGACGAGTCCGGGGCGGGTTCGGACCAGTGACATCGGACTCCTCCGGGGGCGCTCGATTCGCGCCTCGTACGTTCCGGGCAGGCCCGCGGATGGGGGCGTTGCCTGTAGAATCGGCTGTGTTCGGGATGGCGGCGCGTGTGCACGTCGTCCCTCATAGTCTAGGCGCGGCATCCGCGTCCATCAGGCCCGCGAATCGGCATCCCCGTCCACGTGACTCCCGTCGGAGTCGGGAATGCCGGGACGGATGACACCGTTGCGGTGCGAAGAGGAGGAAAGTCATGTCGGATGTGCTGATCGACCGACCGGAACTCGAAGGCCTGGGGGTGTACGAGTTCGGCTGGCACGACACGGATGCCGCGGGCGCTGTCGCGCAGCGCGGCATCAACGAGGACGTCGTCCGCGGGATCTCGGCCCTCAAGAACGAGCCGGAGTGGATGCTGAAGACCCGTCTGAAGGGCTACCAGCTGTTCGGCCGCAAGCCGATGCCCACGTGGGGTGCTGACCTCAGCGATATCGACTTCGACAACATCAAGTACTTCGTGCGCTCGACCGAGAAGCAGGCGCAGTCGTGGGAGGACCTCCCCGAGGAGATCCGCGAGACCTACGAGAAGCTCGGCATCCCCGAGGCCGAGCGTCAGCGTCTCGTCGCCGGTGTCGCGGCCCAGTACGAGTCCGAGGTCGTGTACCACCAGATCCGTGAGGATCTCGAGGCGCAGGGCGTCATCTTCATGGACACCGACACGGCTCTCCGCGAGCACCCCGAGTTCTTCGAGGAGTACTTCGGCACCGTCATCCCGGCGGGCGACAACAAGTTCGCGGCGCTGAACACGGCGGTGTGGTCGGGCGGCTCGTTCGTCTACGTTCCCAAGGGCGTCCACGTCGAGATCCCGCTGCAGGCCTACTTCCGCATCAACACCGAGAACATGGGGCAGTTCGAGCGGACCCTGATCATCGCCGATGAGGACAGCTACGTCCACTACATCGAGGGGTGCACCGCGCCGATCTACAAGAGCGACTCGCTCCACTCGGCGGTCGTGGAGATCATCGTGAAGAAGAACGCCCGCGTTCGCTACACGACGATCCAGAACTGGTCCAACAACGTGTACAACCTCGTTACCAAGCGCGCCGTCGCTCACGAGGGCGCGACCATGGAGTGGGTCGACGGCAACATCGGCTCCAAGGTGACGATGAAGTACCCGTCGATCTACCTCATGGGCGAGCACGCGAAGGGCGAGACCCTGTCGGTCGCCTTCGCCGGTCCCGGTCAGCACCAGGACGCCGGCGCGAAGATGATCCACATGGCGCCCTACACGCAGTCGTCGATCGTCTCGAAGTCGATCGCGCGCGGCGGCGGCCGAGCCGGCTACCGCGGAGAGGTCCGGGTCGACGCGAACGCGCATCACTCGGCGAACACCGTGCGCTGCGACGCCCTGCTCGTCGACACCATCTCGCGGTCCGACACGTACCCTGCGATCGACATCCGCGTCGACGACGTGCAGCTCGGGCATGAGGCCACCGTCTCGAAGGTGTCCGAGGAGCAGCTGTTCTACCTCATGAGCCGCGGTATGCCCGAGGACGAGGCGATGGCCATGATCGTGCGCGGCTTCATCGAGCCGATCGCGCGCGAGCTCCCGATGGAATACGCCCTCGAACTCAACAAGCTCATCGAGATGGGCATGGAAGGCAGCGTCGGCTGATATGACGAGCGTCACCCAGGCCCCCGCCACCGGCGAGAAGGGCCACATCGACCCTGCAGCGGCATTCGTTCCCGTCCAGACGCGGTCCGAGCGGCCGTCGTCGTACGACCCGGCCGATTTCGGCGCCCCGACGGGTCGCGAGGTCAATTGGAAGCACACCCCCATCGACCGGTTGGCTCCGCTGCTGGTCGACGAGGCCGGCCCGACCGGTGTCGTCTCGGTAGAGGTCACCGCGCCGGCCGAGGTCGAGCAGGCCCGGCTCCGCGTGGGCGATGCGCCCCGCGGCGAGGTCTTCCGTCCCGAGGACCTGCCGAGCGCCATCGCGTGGTCGCAGGAGGCCGAGGCGCCGCTGTTGCGGATCCCCGCGGGCGTCGAGCTGGCCGAGCCGGTCGTGGTCAGCCTTCGCGGCAACGGCGGCCTGGCGCACGCTCACGTCGTGATCGAGGCCATGCCGAACGCGCGGGGCACCGTCATCCTCCGCCACGAGGGGACCGCTGCTCACGCGCAGAACGTCGAGATCATCGCTCGCGACGGCTCGGCCCTGACCGTGGTCTCGCTGCAGCGCTGGGACGACGACGCGGTCCATGCCGCGGCGCATCAGGCCCGCGTCGACCGCGACGCCTCGCTCACGCACGTCGTGGTGAGCCTCGGCGGCGCGGTGGTCCGCGTCAACCCGTCGCTCGAGCTTGCCGGCGCAGGGGCCGAGGGGCGGATGTACGGTCTGTCGTTCGCCGACTCCGGCCAGCACCTCGAGAGCCAGGTGTACCTGCACCACAAGGGCCCGCAGACGGTGGGCGATGTGTTGTACAAGGGCGCGCTGCAGGGCGAGAGCGCCCACAGTGTCTGGATCGGCGATGTGCTCATCGGCCCCGACGCCGTGGGGACCGACTCCTACGAGGCGAACCGCAACCTGGTCCTCACCGACGGTGCGCGTGCCGACTCGATCCCGAACCTCGAGATCGAGACGGGCGACATCCAGGGTGCAGGCCACGCCAGCGCGACCGGCCGGTTCGACGATCAGCAGCTGTTCTACCTACAGGCGCGGGGCATCCCCGAGTCCGAGGCTCGCCGCCTGGTCGTGCTCGGATTCCTCGCCGAGATCGTCCAGAAGATGGGCGTCGACGAGCTCGCGGACGAGCTGCTGGAGGCCATCGAGGCCGAGCTGGCGGCGGGAGCCGACGCGTGACCGCTCAGAAGGTGCTCAAGCTCAGCGAGCTGGAGCAGGACACCGCGGTGCGCGTCGTCGTCGACAAGGTGCCGATGGCGGTCGTCCTCGACGCCAACGGCGAGGTGCACGCGATCGGAGACACCTGCACGCACGGCGACATCTCGCTCGCCGAGGGCTTCGTGGAGGGCGACACACTGGAGTGCTGGGCGCACGGCTCGGCGTTCTCCCTGCGCACCGGTCAGCCCCTGAATCTTCCGGCGTACGAGCCGGTCCCCGTTTACGAGGTCACGATCGAGGGGGACGACATCCTCATCGATCCCGCCGTGACCCGCGATGTGAAGTGAAGTAAGGAACCCGACATGTCTGTTCTCGAGATCCGCGACCTGCACGTGACGGTCGAGACCGAGGCGGGGGCCACCCCGATCCTCAACGGCGTCACCCTCACGGTGCGCACCGGCGAGACCCACGCGATCATGGGGCCCAACGGCTCCGGCAAGTCGACGCTCGCCTACGCGATCGCCGGACACCCCAAGTACACCGTGACCGGCGGCTCGATCACGCTCGACGGCGAAGATGTCCTCGAGATGTCGGTCGACGAGCGGGCCCGTGCCGGCCTCTTCCTCGCCATGCAGTACCCGGTCGAGGTGCCCGGCATCACGGTCACCAACTTCCTCCGCACGGCCAAGACGGCCGTCGCGGGCGAGGCGCCCGCGATCCGCTCGTGGACCAAGGACGTCAAGCAGGCGATGGCCAACCTGCGCATGGACCCGAAGTTCGCGCAGCGCAACGTCAACGAGGGATTCTCGGGCGGTGAGAAGAAGCGTCACGAGATCCTCCAGCTCGAGCTTCTCAAGCCGAAGATCGCGGTGCTCGACGAGACCGATTCCGGCCTCGACGTGGACGCGCTGAAGATCGTCTCCGAAGGCGTGAACCGTGCGAAGGCCGACACCGACCTGGGTGTGCTGCTGATCACGCACTACACGCGCATCCTGCGGTACATCCAGCCGCAGTTCGTTCACGTCATGGTCAAGGGCCGGATCGTCGAAGAGGGCGGGCCCGAGCTCGCCGACCGACTCGAGGAAGAGGGCTACGACCGCTTCCTCGACGCCGACACCCCCGTCGACGCGTAGGATCGTTACATGACCGCAACACTCGCGCCCGAGAAATACGACGAGGTCACCGAGGCTCTCAAGGACGTCATGGATCCCGAGTTGGGGATCAACGTCGTCGACCTGGGTCTCATCTACGACCTCGCGTGGGACGACGAGAACGACGCTCTCATCATCCACATGACGCTGACGTCGGCGGGCTGCCCGCTGACCGACGTCCTGGAGGAGCAGACGGCTCAGGCTCTCGACAACGTCGTGGATCGCTTCCGCATCAACTGGGTGTGGATGCCGCCGTGGGGTCCCGAGCGGATCACGGACGATGGCCGCGACATGATGCGCGCTCTGGGCTTCGCGATCTGACGACTCCTGAAGACGAGCCCCCGTGACCGCCCGACGGCGGATACGGGGGCTTTCGTCATGCGGCGACACCTACCGGCGCGACGCCTGACGGCGCAGCTAGGCTCGCCGGATGAGCACCCAGCCCCTCGACGCCCTCCCGCTCGAGACGCTGCGGCGACGGTCGAGCACGAAATGGCGATCGTACCCGCACGACGTCATCCCGATGTTCGTCGCCGAGACCGATTTCGCGCTCGCGGAGCCGATCACGAGTGCGCTGCGCGAAGCCGTGGAGATCGGCGACACCGGCTACACGCCGCCGCAGCCCGGTATCGCCGAGGCCTTCGTCGGGTTCGCCCACCGCCGATGGGGATGGACGGTCGACCCGAGCCGGGTCCGCTGGACCGGGGACGTCATGATGGGCGTCGTCGAGCTCCTGCGCGCCACGGTCGCTCCCGGAGACCGGGTCGTGGTCAACCCCCCGGTGTACCCGCCGTTCTTCGATACGGTCGCCGAGGCGGGGGCCATCGTCGAAGAGGTGCCGCTGACCGACACCGGCTCGGGCTGGGAGCTCGATCTCCACGGCATCGAGCGGGCCCTCATCGGCGGCGCGCGAGCTGTTCTGCTCTGCAACCCCCACAACCCGACGGGAACCGTGCACTCGGTCGAGTCCCTACGAGCACTCGCTGCTCTGGCGCACCGATACGGCGCCGTCGTGATCAGCGACGAGATCCACGGACCCCTCACGGGCGGCGAGGTCGCCTTCGTCCCCTTCCTCACAGCGTCGCCCGAGGCCGCCGCCGTCGGATACGCGGTGACGAGCGCATCGAAGGCGTACAACCTCGCCGGACTGAAGTGTGCGGTGATCGTCACCGCGTCCGAGGGGAATGCAGACGTCGTACGCGGGTTGCCCTGGGAGGTCGAATGGCGCACCGGCCTGTTCGGCGCGCTGTCGACGATCGCCGCGTTCTCGCCCGAATCGGATGCGTGGCTCGACAGCCTCCTCGTGCGCCTGGATCAGAACCGGCGGCTGCTGGGGGAGCTGTTGGCCGAGCACCTTCCGCTTGCGCGCTATCGCATCCCCGACGCGGGGTTCCTCGCGTGGATCGACGTGTCGGCGTACGGCTGGGGCGATGACCCGGCCGACCCGATCCGAGAAGGCGCCCGGGTCGCCCTTCACCATGGCCCGTTCTTCGGAGCGGAGGGCGTCGGGCACGTGCGGCTCAATTTCGGCTGCGCGCCCGACGTCCTGCGTGACGCCGTCGGCCGCGTCGGCGCGTTCGCGCGTCAGACGGTGCTGGCCCGCGGCTGAGGCGTCCGCCCCGCCGTCGACTCGCCAGGGAATGCGGATGCCGGGCGCCTCGCACCCGCAGATACTGGCGAGTCGTCCTGCGTGCGTCGTCAGTTCTCGGAGCGCCCGAGCCGCCAGTAGCCCATGAACGCGACGGCGCGGCGATCCACGCCGACGGTGCCGACCAGGTGGCGTCGAAGCGTCTTGATCGCCGACGCCTCGCCGGCGAGCCAGGCGTAGAGGGGAGCGCGCTTGAGGGCGGCCCCTCCCTTGGCCGTGCGGGGCACCTCCCAGAGGATGTCGGCGTCGATGTCGATCTCCTCGACCTCGGCGCCAATGCCGGCCGGTGCCAGCCGTGCGGCGGTCTGCTCCACCGTCGAGATCAGGTGGCTGTGGCGCTGGCCCTCGTCGGCCCGCGCCGCGATCCGGCGCTCGAACCCGGGGTGGTGCGGCAGATAGTCGAGGTCGCCGCTCGTCGGGAGCTCGAGCACGACAGTGCCGCGCGCGTCGGCCGGGAGCTGTTCGAGGATCACCGCGATCGCCGGGGCGGCCGTCTCGTCGCCAGCGAGCAGGATAGCGTCGGTGTCGGCGGGCGGAACGAAATCGATTCCGTAGCTCACCCCGGTGTGCGCGGTCGTCGGCGCCAGGATGAGCACTTCGTCGCCGACGCGCGCATCCGCGATCCATGCCGAGGCCGGGCCGATGACATCGTGCGCGACCATGTCGATGTCGACTTCGCGCAGCTCGGGCCGGACAGCGCGCGTCGTGTACGTCCGCATCACGGGGCGGGCGTCGGGGGCGAGTGCGCGCCAGCCCTCGTACCAGTCCGGGCCCGTCGGCATGGTGTCGATGGACGCGGTCTCGGTGGGGAACAGGATCTTCACGCGCTGGTCGAAGCCGGGGTCGCCGTACTCCGCCAGGTCGTCGCTGCGGAAGGTGAAGCGCCGGAAGCTGGGGGTCAGGTCGGTGATGGCCGCGACGGAGACGCGGAAGAAGTCGAGTGCGGGGCGAGTCATGGTTTTCCAATCAGCTCTGCGGGCACATGGTGACGCCCGATGGGGAGCACGAGCGGCCGCCCCGTGAGCGGGTCGGGGATGACGCGGCTGTCGAGCCCGAACACCGCGCGCACGGTCTCGGCGGTCAGGACCTCTCCGGGGTCGCCGGCGCCGTAGAGGTGCCCGCCGGCCATCGCGACGAGGTAGTCGGCGTACCGCGCCGCGAGGTTCAGGTCGTGCAGAACCATGACGATCGTCGTGCCGCGATCGCGATTGAGGTCGGTGAGCAGGTCGAGCACGTCGATCTGGTGACTCACGTCGAGGAACGTCGTCGGTTCGTCGAGCAGGAGCACATCGGTCTGCTGGGCCAGCGCCATGGCGATCCACACACGCTGCCGCTGGCCGCCCGACAGCTCGTCGACGGAGCGATCGGCGATGGCGGCCGTGTCGGTCGCATCGAGCGCCTGGGCTACCGCCTCGTCGTCGGCCCGGGTCCAGCGGGCCAGCGGGCCATGGTGGGGCGTCCGGCCGCGGCTCACGAGATCGGAGACCGTGATGCCCTCGGGAGCGATCGGCGACTGCGGCAGCAGACCGAGATCACGAGCCACCCGCTTCGTCGGCAGCCGGTGGATGTCCTTCCCGTCGAGCAGCACGCTTCCGGACCGCGGGGTGAGGAGCCGGGCCATCGATTTCAGCAGCGTCGATTTGCCGCATGCGTTGGCGCCGACGATCGCGGTGATACGGCCCCCGGGGACCGTGAGGTCGAGCTCGTCGACGATGACGCGGTCACCGTAGCCGAGACGGACGCCACGCGCTTCGAGAGAGCGGTCCGCGGTCATAGTGAGCCTCCTGAGCGGCTGCTGCGGATGAGCAGGAAGATGAGATAGGGAGCACCCAACACCCCGGTGACGACGCCGACGGGCAGGCGGATGCCCAGCAGATACTGCGCCGTGAGGTCGGCGACCAGCACGAGGAGCGACCCGAACAGACCCGCGGCGAGAACCGGGGATCCGACGGGCCCCATCATCCGTGCGGCGATCGGGCCCGAGAGGAACGCGACGAACGAGATCGGGCCGGCCGCTGCGGTGGCGAAGGCCAGGAGCGCGACGGCGGCGACGATGAGCAGGACGCGGCGGCGTTCGACGGGGACACCGAGAGCTGCCGCCGTGTCGTCGCCGAGGCGCATGAGCTCGAGGTCGCGAGTCAGCCACAGCAGAACGGGAACGACCACGACCATCGTGAGCGCCAGCGGGACCGCCTGATCCCACGACGCTCCGTTGAGGTTGCCCGTGATCCACCGCATCGCGGCCTGAAGATCCCATTCCGCCGCGCGCGAGAGCACGTAGGACACGACGCTGTTGAAGATCGCCGCGACACCGATCCCGATGAGGATGAAGCGAGCCCCGGCACCCCCGTCTTTGAACGCGAGCAGGTAGATCATCAGCGCAGTCGCCAGTGCGGCGACGGTGGCCAGCAGCGAGATGCCCGCCTCGCTGAGCGAGAGGAAGACGATACCGACGACCGCCGCGGCACTCGCGCCGGCGTTGACGCCGATGATGTCGGGGCTGGCGAGCGGATTGCGCAGCATCGTCTGGAACACGGCGCCGCCCATTCCGAAGCAGAGACCCGTGAGGAGTGCGACGGTTGCCCGGGGCAGTCGTAGCTCGCCGACGGTGAACGAGGCACCGGGAACGGTCTGGCCGGTGATGACGCCCCAGACCTCGGCGGGGGTGTAGAAGGTCTGACCGACCATGAGCGAGACCGCGTACATGACGACGACAGCTGTCAGCAGCGAGCCGACGACGACCCGTCTGCGCCAGGCGCGCCGCGTGCGACCGCCGACGACGACGTCGATGGTCGCACGGGTGGCGGCGGCGGTCACAGGGCGCGCATCTTCTGTCGGCGGACGATCGCGATGAAGAACGGGGCTCCGATGAGCGCGGTCACGATTCCGACCTCGACTTCCTGAGGGCGCGCGATGACACGGCCGACGACGTCGGCGACGATGAGAAGCCCCCCGCCGACGAGCGCCGAGACGGGGAGGAGCCAGCGGTGGTCGGGACCGACGAGCAGGCGGCAGATGTGCGGCACGATCAGCCCGACGAAGCCGATGGGGCCGGCGACGGCGGTCGCGGCGCCGCAGAGGATGACGGCACCGAGTGCGGCGACCAGGCGCGCCGTGCGAACGCGCTCGCCGAGCCCCGCCGCGAGCTCGTCTCCGAGCGCGAGCGAGTTGAGTGCGGCGCTGGCCGCGAGGCAGATGACCATTCCGACCGCGAGGAAGGGGAGTACGAGGAGGATCTTCTCGACGGTGGCACCGCCGACACCGCCGATCTGCCAGAACCGGAAGACGCTCATCACGTCGATGCGGGGGAGGAGGATGGCGCTGATCAGCGAGCTGAAGGCGACCGCCGTCGCCGCCCCCGCGAGAGCGAGTTTGAGAGGGCTCGCGCCGCCGCGGCCCAGGGACCCGATCGTGTAGACGAAGACGGCTGCGATGGCCGCGCCCAGCATGGCGAGCCAGATGTAGCCGAACGCGCTGGACACGCCGAAGAAGGCGAGCCCGATGACGACGGCGAGCGATGCGCCGCCGTTGATGCCGAGGATCTGCGGGTCCGCGAGGGGGTTGCGCGTGACACCCTGCATGACGGCGCCCGACACGGCGAGGGCCGCGCCCACGACCAACGCGAGCACCGTGCGCGGAACGCGCTTGGAGACGGCGGCCGCCGAGGTGCTCTCGATGCTCCCGGTGAGGCCCGCGATGATGTCGTCGAAGGAGACGGCACGCGTTCCGAACGTCACCGAGACGATGGCCGCCACCAGGACGAGCAGCGCCAGGATGACGAGCCAGACGACCCGCCGCCGCCGCGAGTCGCGCCGCAGGGGCGCGTTCACGGCGGCGGGGGCCGTCGTCATGGTCGGAACGCTCACGGCATCCGGAGCAGGTCGGCTGCGATCACGAGCTCGCCTTCGCGGCAGCCGCACCGATCATGTCGACGTACTCCGAGGTCAGCGGATCGGTCATCGAAAGGGGGCTGGGGTTGGCGGCGGCAGCGAGCGGGTCGTTCGCCGCGGGCAGCACGACGACGGCTCCCGACGCGACGGCGGGGATCCGCGAGAGCAGCGGGTCGGCCTGCATCGCCGCGAGCGTGGTGTCATCGCCGTAGGTCACGAGCACCTGCAGGTCGGCGAATCGCTCGATCTCTTCGGTGCTGTTGGTGATCCAGAACTGGTCGGTGCCCTTCGACTGCTCGGCGACGGTCGCCGCCGGGGTCAGCCCCAGGTCCTCGAGGAAGAGCGGGCGCGGGTCGGCCGTCGAGTAGAAGCCGATCTGGCTCAGGTCGGTCGCGTCGAACGAGCTGAACAGCGTCGTCTTGCCGGCGATGTCGGGGTACGCGCCCGTCAGATCGTTCAGGTGTGCGGTCAGGTCGTCGACGAGGGTCTCCGCCTCGTCCTTGAGCCCGAGGGCCGTGCCGTTCATGACGGTGAGCTCCTGCCAGCTGGTGCCCCAGGCGATGTCGGGGTACGCCACCACCGGGGCGATCTTGCTCAGGGTGTCGTAGTCGTCCTGCGTCAGCCCCGAGTAGGCGGCGAGGATGACGTCGGGCTGGGTGTCGGCGACGGCCTCGAAGTCGATGCCCTCGGCCTCGTCGAAGAGGACGGGCGTCTCGCCGCCGAGCTCGTCGAGCTTGTCCTTCACCCAGGGGAGGATGCCGTCGCCGTCATCGTCGCCCCAGGTCACCGCGGGCATGCCGACGGGCACGACGCCCAGAGCGAGCGCGGCCTCCTGGTTTCCCCACGAGACGGTCGCGACCCTCGTGGGCTTGCTCTCGATCGTCGTCTGTCCGAACGCGTGATCGATGGTGACGGGGAAAGCGTCGGACGACGCGTCGCTCGAAGCGGCGGGCGCCGAGTCGGGAGCCGCGGTGGAACCGCAGCCGGCGAGGAGCAGCGTGGCTGCGATGAGGGCTGCGGCGGCTGTGCGGATGCGGGGCACAGTGTCCTCCAGAGGAGAGGTGAGTAAGGGCAGGCTTACTTTACGTCCGCGGCGCGCATCCCGCCAATCCGCTGCAGCCGGACTGAAGGTGCCGCACCGCGTGGTTCTCGGCAGCTCGAGGAACGGCCGCGTCGACACCGAGTAGGATGAGAGGCTGGCCGTTCGGCCGCCCCTCCCTGTTCCTGACGATTGGACGATCGCTGTGCTCGCCGTGCACGACCTCGAAATCCGCGTGGGCGCGCGCACGCTGATGTCGGACGTGTCCTTCCGCGTCTCCGACGGAGACAAGATCGGACTCGTCGGTCGCAACGGCGCCGGCAAGACCACTCTGACCAAGGTGCTCGCCGGCGACCTGCTGCCCAGCGACGGCAAGGTCGAACGCTCGGGCGAGCTCGGCTACCTGCCGCAGGACCCGCGCTCGGGTGACCCGGAGATGCTCGCACGCACGCGCATCCTCGACGCCCGCGGCCTCGGCACGATCGCGGTGGAGATGCAGAGCGCGTCGCTCGAGATGGGTTCGGATGACGAAGCCGCGGCGGCCAAGGCCATGCGCCGGTACGGCAATCTCATGGAGCGGTTCGAAGCGCTCGGCGGTTACGCGGCCGAGGCCGAGGCCGCATCGATCGCCCATAATCTGTCGCTGCCCGACCGCATCCTCGATCAGCCGCTGAAGACACTCTCCGGTGGGCAGCGGCGGCGCATCGAGCTGGCCCGCATCCTGTTCTCGGACGCGCAGACGATGATCCTCGACGAGCCGACGAACCACCTCGATGCCGACAGCGTCGTGTGGCTGCGGGAGTTCCTCAAGGGGTACAAGGGCGGCCTGATCGTCATCAGCCACGACGTCGAACTCGTCGGCGAGACCGTGAATCGCGTCTTCTACCTCGACGCCATGCGTCAGGTCATCGACGTCTACAACATGAACTGGAAGAACTATCTGCGCCAGCGCGTCGCGGATGAGGAGCGTCGCAAGAAGGAGCGCGCCAACGCCGAGAAGAAGGCGACCGCCCTGCAGCAGCAGGCGGCCCGCTTCGGCGCGAAGGCGAGCAAGGCAGCAGCCGCGCATCAGATGGTGGCGCGCGCCGAGAAGCTCCTCTCGGGTCTCGACGAGGTTCGCCAGGAAGATCGCGTCGCGAAGCTGCGCTTCCCCAAGCCCGCCCCCTGCGGGAAGACGCCCCTCATGGCGTCGGGGCTGTCGAAGTCGTACGGTTCGCTGGAGATCTTCACCGACGTCGATCTCGCCATCGACCGCGGGTCGAAGGTCGTCGTCCTCGGTCTCAACGGTGCCGGCAAGACGACGCTGCTGCGCATCCTCGCGGGCGTGGACCAGCCCGACACGGGCGTGCTCGAGCCCGGGCACGGCCTTCGCATCGGCTATTACGCGCAGGAGCACGAGAACCTCGATGTGGCGCGGTCGGTGCTCCAGAACATGATGTCTGCCGCGCCCGACATCACCGAGACCGAGGCGCGCAAGGTGCTCGGATCGTTCCTGTTCACCGGGGACGACGTGCTCAAGCCCGCCGGGGTGCTCTCCGGCGGCGAGAAGACCCGTCTGTCGCTGGCGACCCTCGTCGTCTCGTCGGCCAACATGCTGCTGCTCGACGAGCCGACCAACAACCTCGATCCCGCGTCACGCGACGAGATCCTCGGCGCGCTCGCTCACTACGAGGGCGCCGTCGTCTTGGTGTCGCACGATGAGGGAGCCGTCGAGGCGCTCAATCCCGAGCGTGTGCTGATCCTTCCCGACGGCGTCGAGGACATCTGGGGACGCGACTACCTCGAGCTCATCACCCTGGCCTGACGGCCCGGGGCGCGATCAGCTGCGCGTCGAGTCGAGGATCGCGTCCTCGTCCTCCATGTCGCGGTCGCGCTTCACGTCGCGGCGGCGCCGGAGGCTCGCCGGGACGACGGACGAGCCGGATGCCGTGGCCGCGGGCGCCGGTGATTCGGCTGCCTTGGGCGCTGCGAGCGCGGCGGCCGCAGCATCCTCTTCGTCCTCACGTCGGTGCCGGCGCTCGGTGCGGATCATGTACCAGATGAAGACGAAGCCCATGATCGCGAACAGGATCCACTGGATCGCGTACGACAGGTGCGGTCCCGGGTCCTCGGACGGGATCGGCATGGCACCGAGACCGTCGGCCGGCGCGGGATCCTCCGAGACGAGGAGCCCGTATGCCGATGTCACGACATCGCCGGTCAGGCGGGCTTCGTCGGCGACGAGGTCGACGTTGATCGTCGGGACCTGACCGTCGGGGGCCGACCGCCCCGAGGTGGGCGCCGCCTCGGCGGGCTTGAGGCGAGCGACCACTGTCACCGTGCCCGAGGGCGGTGCGGCGATCGCGGCGGGTTCGGGGCTGTCGGATGCCGGGGGTACCCAGCCGCGATCGACGATGAAGATCCGTCCGTCCGTCGTCTCGAACGGCACGAGCACCTCGAAGGCGGAGGTGCCTCCGTGGGGGCGGTTGCGCACCAGCACCTGGTCGTCGGCCCGGTACTCGCCGATGAGCTCCACGGGGTGCCACTCGTCGGCCGGATCGAACTCGGTCCCGGACGGGAGGATCTCCGACAGTGCCGCGGGATCGGCGTCGTAGTTGCGCTCGACGAGCTCGAGCTGCGCGCTCCGCTCCTCGTTGCGCGTGAACTGCCAGTTCGACAGGTAGGCGCAGGCGATCGCGAAGGCGATGGCGACGGCGACATAGCCGGTCCAACGCAGGGCGGTCTTACCTCTCATGATGCGCCCGCCTCGGTCGTGTCCACGACGAGACGCTCCACGCTGACGGGGAAGTCCCGCGCCGCGACGAACTCGCGCAGGTATGCGACGTGGTCGTCGCACGCCACCCAGATCTTCCGCCGGTCGGCGGCGTGGATGCGGGGGTTGCGCCAGATGACCCGCCACCGTGCCGACGCGCGGCATCCGGCGCGGGAGCACTCGATGTCGTTCACTCCGGCCGTGACTCCCGGATCTCGATGACGGTCGGTTTCGCAGGCGCCTGCGGCTCGCGCGTGGTTTCGTCGGGGTGCTCGGGCAGCGCTGCGAGGGGCGAGACGGCAGCGGGCTCCCGCACATCGTCTCCCACGTTCGCGATCACGACGGCGATGTACGGCAGGAACACCGCTCCGACCGCGAAGGCCGCCGTGTGCCAGCCGTAGGGGGTGATGACGACCATGAGGACGAAGCACACCACGCGTACCGCCATCATGATGAAGTACTTCGTCATGCGACGGTTCGAGTCGTCGTGCGGGGCTCGCGGGAGCGAGGTCGCCGACGGGGTGGCGGGCTGATGCTTCACGGTGCATCAAGGATACGCCCGCGGGGCCGGGGGAGGCCGGTCTCAGAAGCTCGACGAGTAGGTGCTGTAGCTGTCCTGCTCGATGGCCCAGCCGATGAAGGCGGCGAAGGCGATGATGCCGATGACCGCCAGGGCGAGCCCGGCGTAGCCGACGATGAGGCCCGCGATCGCCATGCCGCGGCCCTTCTCGTTCGTCCGCTTGATCTGGGACAGCGAGATGTGGCCCATGATGACGCCCGCGATCGACCCGATGACGGGCAGGAGCCAGATGAAGCCCACGATCGAGGCGATCATCGACACGATCGCGAGCGTGTTCGTCTTCTGCTGGGGGTAGCCGCCGCCGTAGCCGTAGGCGGGCGCGGGGTAGCCCGCGGGCTGGTAAGCCTGCTGCGGCGGGTTGGCGTACGGCGGCGCCGGGGGCGGGGTGGGTGCGCCGGAGGCGGGCTGCCCGGGCGCGGGGTACGGCTGCTGCGGCTGGGGCTGGTCGCTCACATCTGCTCCTCGTCGACGTCGGGCCGCCAGCTTATCGTTCGCGGCCGTCGGGCGCGCTGCGGTTAGGCTTGCGAGGTTCCCGCCGCAGACACAGGAGAGTCGTATGTCCACGTCCCGAGTCGTTCTCGTCACCGGAGGCAATCGCGGCATCGGCCGCGCGATCGCGGAGCGCTTCATCGCCGACGGCCACCGCGTCGCGGTGACGGCCCGTTCGGGTGAGGGACCCGAGGGTGCGCTGACCGTCCGGGCGGACGTGACGGACGCTGCATCGATCGACGCCGCGTTCACTCAGGTCGAGAACGAGCTCGGTCCGGTCGAGGTCGTCGTCGCGAATGCCGGCATCACGAAGGACACGCTCCTGCTCCGTATGACCGAGGATGACTTCGACTCGGTCGTCGCGACCAACCTCGGCGGCGCCTTCCGCGTCGTCAAGCGGGCATCGAAGGGCATGCTGCGGGCCAAATGGGGTCGCGTCATCCTCATCTCGAGCGTCGTCGGCCTGTTCGGCTCAGCAGGACAGATCAACTACTCGTCGTCGAAGGCGGCACTCGTGGGATTCGCCCGTTCACTCACCCGCGAGCTCGGCGCCCGCGGCATCACGGCGAACGTCGTCGCCCCGGGATTCATCGAGACGGACATGACTGCGGCTCTTCCCGAAGAGACGCAGGCGGAGTACAAGCGCAGCATTCCGGCGGGTCGTTACGGCTCATCCGCCGAGGTCGCCGGGGCCGTGGCCTGGCTCGCCTCGGATGACGCGGCCTATATCTCCGGTGCCGTCATCCCGGTCGACGGCGGTCTCGGAATGGGGCACTGACGCGGCGCCGAGCGTCAGGAGAGCGCGGCGACGATCTCGCGCGCGAGTCGATCGGGCTGCGAGAACTGGGGCCAGTGGCCTGAGCCGAGCTCGATGACCGTGACGTCCTCGAGCGCCTCGAACTCGGCGAGGAAGGGTGGCCAGGCCGCCAGCATCTCGCGGATTCCGGGTTCGTCGGCCGAGCCCGACAGGACGGTCACTGGGATGCCGTGACGGCGTGCGTCGTCGAGATCGACCGCATCGGTCGGCACCGCTGCCGGAACCGGGTGCGTGCGGGCCGCCCACCGGGAGCGCGTGCCGTCGTCGAGGTCGGCGACATCCGGCTCGTCGAAGAACTCCCAACCGGGAAACGGCACGACGCCGTCGACGACCGGGAACGCCGAGATCTCAGCGCCGGGCGCGGGCGGGAGGGTGTCGACGAGGACGACCCGCGCGATGCGATCGGGGCGCCGGTCGGCGGCCGCCCACGCGACGTTCCCGCCGCCGCTGTGCCCCACGAGGGCGAGCTGGCCGGGAAGGTCGTCGATGCGGGCGACCACCGCGTCGACCCAGTCGCGGAGGGTCGCCGAGACCGCTCCGGCGGTGTCGCCGACGCCGGGCATCGTGAGGGCGTTCGGGTGATGCCCCGCATCGCGGAGGGCGGGGACGACGTCGTCCCAGGACGAGGCGTCGAGCCAGAGGCCCGGGATGAGGATCACGTGCATGACCCGACCGTAGCGCTCGGCCTAGACAGGCGACAGCCTCGCGTCAGGGGAGGAGCGCGATGACCTCTCGCAGGTCGACCGGGCCGACCACGAGGTCCGCCTGGCGGCGCACCGCGGGCTTGGCGTTGAAGGCGATGCCGAGGCCGGCAGCCGCCATCATCCGCAGGTCGTTCGCCCCGTCGCCGATGGCGATGGTCCGGGCGAGGGGGACGTCGTGACCGCGTGCCCATTCGCGCAGCGACGCCGCTTTGGCCTCCGCGTCGACGATGTCGCCCGCGACCGTGCCGTCGAGCGTCGCGCCGTCGGAGCCGAGCCGATTGGCGCGCCACAGGTCGACCCCCAGACCGGGAGCGATGTGGTCGAGCACCTCGTGGAAGCCCCCGGAGACGACGGCGGCCGCGCCGCCGCGCTCGTGGATCGCCGCGATGAGCTCACGCGCGCCCGGTGTCGGCTCGACGCGCGACCGCACCCGCTCGAAGGCCGTGAGCGGAACACCCGCGAGCTGCGCGACGCGTGAACGCAGACTCGACGCGAAATCGACCTCGCCGCGCATCGCCGCCTCCGTCGCGGCGGCGACCTCCGCCCCGCGTCCCGCTTCGTCGGCGATGAGTTCGATGACCTCGTTGCGCAAGAGGGTCGAGTCGGCATCGAAGACGACGAGGAAACGCGCGTGGGGCATGACCACCACGCTAGCGGGAACGCGCGTCAGCGTTCGACGCGCGCGTTCTTGCCGACGACGGTGATGCCGGTGTCGGTCACGGTGAAGCCGCGGGCGAGGTCGCGTTCGCGGTCGACACCGACCGTGGCGCCGTCTTCGAGCACGACGTTCTTGTCGAGGATCGCCCGGTGCACACGCGCCCCGGCGCCGACGCTGACGTAGTCGAACAGCACCGAGTCGGTGATCGTCGCACCGCCTCCGGAGAGCGTCCACGGGCCGACGACGCTGCGCTCGAGATGGGTGCCCGACAGCACGGAGCCGAGAGAGACGATCGAGTCGATCGCGTTGCCCATGCGCCCGACGCTGTCGCGCACGAACTTCGCGGGCGGCGAGTTCACTGCCTGCGAGTGGATCTGCCAGTCGGTGTTGTACAGGTTGAAGATCGGCAACGTCGAGATGAGGTCCATGTGGGCGTCGAAGAACGACTCGATCGTGCCGACGTCGCGCCAGTAATTGCGGTCGCGCGGGGTCGACCCGGGCACGTCGTTGCGCTTGAAGTCGTAGACGGCGGCTTCGCCGCGGTCGACGAAGTAGGGGACGATGTCGCCGCCCATGTCGTGGTTCGACGTCGGCAGCTCGCCGTCGGCCTCGACCGCCTCGATGAGGGCGTCGGTGTCGAAGATGTAGTTGCCCATCGAGGCCAGCACCTCGTGCGGCGAGTCGGGCAGCCCGGTGGGGTCCTGGGGCTTCTCGAGGAAGGCGCGGATCCGGGTCTCGTCGGCGGGGTCGACGTCGATGACGCCGAACTGGTTGGCCAGGCCGATCGGCTGGCGGATGCCGGCCACCGTCGCCCGGGCGCCCGAGGCGAGGTGGGCGTCGAGCATCTGACGGAAGTCCATGCGGTAGACGTGATCGGCTCCGATCACGACGACGATGTCGGGCTTCTCATCGTTGATGAGGTTCAGCGACTGGAGGATCGCATCGGCCGAGCCCGAGAACCACCGCTTGCCCAGGCGCTGCTGGGCGGGAACCGAGGCGACGTACGAGTCGAGCAGCGCCGACATCCGCCAGGTCTGCGAGACGTGACGGTCGAGGCTGTGCGACTTGTACTGGGTCAGGACGACGACCTGGCGCAGGCCCGAGTTGATGAGGTTCGAGATCGCGAAGTCGATCAGGCGGTACTGGCCGCCGAACGGGACCGCGGGCTTGGCGCGATCCACCGTCAACGGCATCAGGCGCTTACCCTCCCCGCCCGCGAGAACGATTCCGAAGACCTTGGGCGCTGCTGGCATGGCACCACACTAGGCCCGTCGAACGCTCCTGTACTAGCGTTCGACCCATGCGTGTAGACATCGTCTCGAAGGAGTATCCTCCCGCGATCTATGGCGGAGCGGGGGTGCACGTCACCGAGCTCGTCCGCGCCCTGCGCGAGACGATGGAGGTGCAGGTCCGGGCCTTCGGAGCGGACCGGGACGAGCCGGACACGACCTCCTACGCGACCCCCGTCGGGCTGGGCGACGCCAACGCCGCGCTCCAGACGCTCGGGACCGATCTCGAGATCGTCGGAGACGTCGCCGGCGCGGACGTCGTGCACAGCCACACCTGGTACGCCAACTTCGCCGGGCACCTCGCCTCGCTCCTCCACGGCATCCCGCACGTCGTCACGGCTCACTCGCTCGAGCCGCTGCGGCCGTGGAAGGCCGAGCAGCTCGGCGGGGGCTACGCCGTGTCGAGCTACATCGAGAAGACCGCTTACGAGAACGCGGCGGCCGTCATCGCCGTGAGCGACGGAATGCGCCGCGACATCCTGCGCAGCTATCCCGATCTCGATCCCGAGAAGGTGTCGGTGATCTACAACGGCATCGACGTCGAGTCGTGGCGGCCGGTCGACGATCCCGCCGTCCTCGAACGCCACGGCATCGACCCCACCCGCCCCTCCGTGGTCTTCGTCGGACGCATCACGCGGCAGAAGGGCCTGCCGTACTTTCTGCGGGCCGCGCGCCTGCTTCCCGCCGACGTGCAGGTCGTCCTCTGCGCGGGAGCGCCCGACACGCCGGAGATCATGGCCGAGGTGCAGGGCCTCGTGCGCGAGCTGCAGGCCGAGCGCTCCGGGGTCGTCTGGATCGAGGAGTTCCTCCCGCGCGACGAGCTCTGCGCGATCCTGACGGCAGCCACGACCTTCGTCTGCCCGTCGGTCTACGAGCCGCTCGGCATCGTCAACCTCGAGGCGATGGCGTGCGGGGCCGCCGTCGTCGGGACCGCGACCGGCGGCATCCCGGAAGTCGTCGTCGACGGCGAGACCGGGCGCCTCGTGCCGATCGAGCAGTCCGACGACGGCACCGGTACCCCGCTGGATCCCGAGAAGTTCGTCGCCGATCTGGCGGCCACGCTCACCGAGGTCGTCTCGGATCCCGACACGGCGCGACGCTACGGCGCCGCGGGCCGCGAGCGTGCCGCCAGCTCGTTCAGCTGGTCGGCGATCGCCGACGAGACCGCCGCGTTGTACGCGAGAGTGGCGGGGCTCGGCCGCTAGGCTGAACCCATGCCGCAGGTCCTGGAGTTCTCCGACGTCGTCGTCCGCCGAAACGCCCGGAACATCATCGACCGGGTCGACTGGTCGGTTTCCGATGATCAGCGATGGGTGGTGCTCGGGCCCAACGGCGCGGGCAAGACGACGGTGCTGCAGCTCGCGGCGAGCCTCCTCCACCCCACCTCGGGAAGCGTCGAGATCCTGGGGGAGCGCCTCGGGCGGACCGACGTGTTCGAGCTGCGCCCGCGCATCGGATTCGCCTCGTCGGCGATGGCCCGGCGCATCCCGGCCGAAGAGACCGTGCTCGACGTGGTCCTCACGGCGGCGTACGCCGTGACCGGGCGGTGGCGTGAGGAGTACGAGGACATCGACGAGCGACGCGCGATGCGCGTGCTCGCCGAGTGGAAGCTCGACGGACTCGCCGAGCGGACGTTCGGCACGCTCTCGGACGGCGAGCAGAAGCGCGTCCAGATCGCCCGCGCCGTCATGACCGACCCCGAGCTGCTGCTCCTCGACGAGCCGACGGCGAGCCTCGACCTCGGCGCCCGCGAGGAACTGCTCGCTCTCCTCGGCGGTTACGCCCAGGCGCCCACCACGCCCGCGATGATCATGGTGACGCACCACGTCGAGGAGATCCCGGTCGGGTTCACCCACGTGCTCCTGTTGCGCGAGGGCGGCGTCGTCGCCGCCGGTCCGCTGGCCGAGACGCTCACCGCCGAGAACCTCACCGAGACGTTCGGGCTGTCCATCGCGCTCAGCGAGGAGCGCGGACGCTACGCGGCTCGGGCCTCATCCTGAACCTGGTAGGATCGCTCTTTGGTGCAGACGCATCGCAGACTTCCCTCGCCCTGGCAAAATCCAGGGCACCACGTAAGGAATCCCATGAAGACTGACATTCACCCCGAGTACCGCGCCGTCGTTTTCCGCGACCTCGGCTCCGGCGAGACGTTCCTGACCCGTTCGACGGTCTCGAGCGACAAGACGATCGAGCTGGACGGCGAGACCTACCCGGTCATCGACGTCGAGATCTCGTCCGCCTCGCACCCGTTCTACACGGGCAAGCAGCGCATCATGGACTCGGCCGGCCGCGTCGAGAAGTTCAACCAGCGCTTCAAGAACTTCGGCTCCAAGTAAGCCGTTCTTCGATCAAGGCCCCGCTTCGGCGGGGCCTTCGTCGTTTCGCGGGGTGCGTTCGCCGCCCCCGCGGTCTCACGGCTTGACGATCGGGATCGACGCCGTCTCCGCCGCGACCTTGCGCCGGTGCAGGGCGCGCTGCTCGGGCAGAGAGATGTCGAAGACGACCGCGAGCAGGCGGATGACGGTGGTCACCGCAATGCCCACGATGGCAGCGGCCACGATGGGCGCGCCCAGCGCCGACGCTCCGGCGAGCACCGCGCACCCGGCGGCGGCCGCGATCGCATAGAGCGAGCCGACGTGCATGATGGCGACGGGGAGTCCGAGGATGACGTCGCGCAGCATGCTGCCGCCGACGGCGGCGCAGGAGCCGATGAAGATCGCGGGGACGATCGGCAGCCCGAGCACGAGGGCCTTGCTCGTCCCGAACGCCCCGAACATGCCGATGACGACGGCGTCGAGACCGATGATGACGGCGTTGAGCCGTTGGAACAGGTTCGACAGCAGCATGCCGACCAGCGCGGCCGAGGTCGCGGTGATGAGATACCAGTTGCTCTGCAGCGTGACAGGCTGCACGCCCAGGAGCAGATCGCGAATGAGACCGCCGCCCATCCCGATCAGGATGCCGATGATCACGACCCCGAGTGGATCGAGCCGCTGTTTGCCGACGAATCCGGAAGCGAAAAGGGCGCCCTGGACCCCGCCGAGCCCGACGGCGGTCAGATCCGCCCAGAGCGGGATCACGAACTGAGACTGCGCCACGGAACCATTGTCGTCGGTCGGCGCGATAATTGAAGAGTGCCCACCTACCGCGACGAGGTCGTGATCCTGCGCACCCACAAGCTGGGCGAGGCGGATCGCATCGTCACGATGCTCAGCCGGCGGCACGGCAAGCTGCGCGGCGTCGCGAAAGGCGTGCGGCGCACGTCGTCCCGGTTCGGTGCGCGACTGGAGCCGTTCATGGTCGCCGACGTCCAGATGTACAAAGGGCGCTCGCTCGACATCGTGCAGCAGGCCGAGTCGCTCGGCTCCTACGGTGCCGACATCGCGACGGACTACGACCGCTACACCTCGGCGTCCGCGATGGTCGAGGCCGCCGATCGTCTGAACGAGGCCGAGACCACGCCGCAGCAGTATCTGCTTCTCGTCGGGGGGCTTCGCGCCCTCGCGCGCGGCGACCACGACAGCCGCGCCGTGCTCGACTCGTACCTCCTCAGAGCCATGGCGCTCTCGGGCTGGGCGCCGTCGCTCGACGCCTGCGCGCGTTGCGGGCGTCCAGGCCCCCACGACGGTTTCGTCGCGCCCCTCGGCGGATCGGTGTGCGACGCGTGCGCGCCCGCGGGGTCGGCCCGCATCGCCCCCGAAACCGGAGCGCGCCTGCGCGCCCTCATCGCCGGAGAGTGGGAGACCGTCGATGCGGGCAGCCCCGGCACAGCCAACGCCGCGTCGGGGCTGATCGCGGCCTATGCCCAGTGGCACCTCGAACGCGGCATCCGATCGCTCGGCCACATCGGCGCGGCGCGCTGACACCTGTGATGCCGTACGGCTCGACCGCCTAGGCTCGAACCGATGAGTCCCAAGCCGTACACGCACCGCGACGCGGTTCCCTATCGCCCCCTCGACTGGACCGGGGTGTACCCGCCGGCGTTCCCGCGGGGCGGCGTTCCGAATCACGTCGCGATCGTCATGGACGGCAACGGACGCTGGGCCAATCGCCGTGGCCTCACGCGCATCGAGGGCCACCGCGCCGGCGAGGAGGTGCTGCTCGACGTCGTCGCCGGCGCCATCCAAGCCGGGGTCAAACACTTGAGCGTGTACGCTTTCTCGACCGAGAACTGGTCTCGGTCGCCCGACGAGGTGCGCTTCCTGATGGGGTACAACCGCGACGTCCTCCATCGCCGCCGCGACCAGCTCAACGAATGGGGCGTGCGCGTGCGGTGGGCAGGGCGAAAGCCGCGCCTGTGGGGATCGGTCATCTCCGAGCTCCAGTACGCCGAGCAGCTCACTCGCGATAACGACGTGCTCACGCTCACGATGTGCGTCAACTACGGCGGGCGTCACGAGATCATCGACGCCATGCGCGCGATGGGCGAGCAGATCGCCGCGGGCCGGATGAAGCCCTCCGCGATCACGGAGAAGACCCTGCGCCGGCACCTCTACGTGCCCGACATGCCCGACGTCGATCTGTTCATCCGCTCGAGCGGGGAGCAGCGGACCTCGAACTTCCTCCTGTGGGAGGCGGCGTACGCCGAGATGGTGTTCCTCGACACCCTGTGGCCCGACTTCTCGCGATCGGACCTGTGGGGCGCGATCCAGCTCTATCTCTCGCGCGACCGCCGCTTCGGCGGCGCCGTCGATGCTCCGACCGCGTGACGCGGTCGCGGGAATAGCTCGCGCGCGCCGGGACGTTGCACCCGGTGTGACGGACGCAATCAAGATCGACGTGTGGAGCGACATCGCCTGCCCGTGGTGCTACATCGGCAAGCGCAACCTCGAGTCGGGCCTGGCGGCCACGGCGGATGACGAAGACGCTCCGCGCGTGGAGGTGACCTTCCATTCGTTCGAGCTCTCGCCCGACACCCCCGTCGACTTCGAAGGCGACGAGCTCGACTTCCTGTCGAGCCACAAGGGGATGCCGCGCGAGCAGGTGGAGCAGATGCTCGAGAACGTCACCGGCGTCGCGAAGGATGCGGGCCTGGACTACCACTTCGACATCCTCCAGCACACGAACACCGTCAAGGCGCACGAGCTGCTGCACGCCGCGAAGGCGGAGGGGCGTCAGCACGAGATGGCCGAGCGCCTGATGGCGGCCTACTTCACCGAGGGTCGCCATGTGGGCCGCATCGACGAGCTGGTCGAGCTCGCGGCTGAGGTCGGTCTCGACCGCGACGCCATCCGGGCGGCGCTCGAATCGGGGGAGCACCTGCCTGCCGTCCGCGCCGACCAGGATCAGGCGCGCGCGTACGGCATCAACGGGGTGCCGTTCTTCGTCATCGATGGCCGCTACGGCGTCTCGGGGGCGCAGCCCGCCGAGGCTTTCGCCCAGATCGCCCGACAGGTGTGGGCGGAGCGCAACGGCGTCGAGACCCCGAGCTGAGCCCCGTCCGCGAGCGCCGGCGAGTCAGCGCGGCAGGTTCGCCTCGATCACCGCGACGATCTCCGGCGCGTCGGGCTTGGTCTGCGGCCGAAAGCGGTGCACCTCGCCGCCGGGCGTGATCACGAACTTCTCGAAGTTCCACATCACCGGGCCGCGTGCGCCCTCCTCGTTGCGGATCTTCTTCAGCGCCTTGTAGAGCGGTGCGGCGTGCGAGCCGTTGACCCGGATCTTGTCCATGATGGGGAAGCTCACTCCCCAGGTCATCGCGCAGTAGTCGAGGATCTCGTCCATCGAGCCGGGCTCCTGACCCATGAACTGGTTGCAGGGGAATCCGATCACCTGCAGGCCGCGCTCGCCGTACGTGCGCTGCAGCTGCTCGAGCTGCTCGTACTGGGGCGTGAGACCGCACTTGGAGGCGACGTTGACGACGAGCAGAACGCCGTCGCCGAGGTCGTCGAGCGTGGTGGGGGTGCCGTCGGCGGAGGAGAACGGAATCGAACGGATGTCGGTGGTCGCTTCGGTCACGTCCCCAGGCTACGCCCGGCCGCCTTCCGGCATCCGTCCTTCTGGGAGAATGATCTGGTGAGTACCGTCCTGTCCGCCTCCCCGCGCCTGCGGATCGGCCCGATCGCCCTGGATGCGCCCGTCGTCCTGGCCCCGATGGCCGGGATCACGAACACCGCCTTCCGTCGGCTCTGCCGCGAATACGGCGCGGGTCTCTACGTCAGCGAGATGATCACGACCCGCGCACTCGTCGAGCGCAACGCCACCACGATGCGGCTGATCACGCATCACGAGTCCGAGAAGCCGCGCTCCATCCAGCTCTACGGCGTGGACCCCGCGACGACCGAGGCCGCCGTGCGGCTTCTGGTCGAAGAGGACCGTGCCGATCACATCGACCTGAACTTCGGGTGCCCCGTCCCCAAGGTGACCCGCAAGGGCGGGGGAGCGGCACTGCCCTGGAAGCTCGATCTCTTCCGCGACATCGTCACGCGCGCCGCCCGCGCGGCCGGTGACGTCCCGCTGACGGTCAAGATGCGAAAGGGCATCGACTCCGACCACCTGACCTACCTCGACGCCGGCCGCATCGCCGAGGATGCCGGTGTGTCCACCGTCGCGCTCCACGCCCGCACGGCTGCGGAGTTCTACTCCGGCCACGCCGATTGGTCGGCCATCGCCGCGCTGAAAGAGGCGGTCACCAGCGTTCCCGTCCTCGGCAACGGCGACATCTGGTCCGCCGAGGACGCCGTCCGGATGATGGCGGAGACCGGCTGCGACGGCGTCGTCGTCGGACGCGGGTGCCTCGGGCGTCCCTGGCTCTTCGGTGACCTCGCGCGCGCTCTGGGCGAGCCCGGCTCGGCCGGCCCCGAGGTCGATGCCACCCTCGGGTTCGTCGCGACGGCGTTCCGACGCCACGCCGAGCTGCTGGTGGAGTTCTTCGAGGACGAGGGCCGCGGATGCCGCGACATCCGCAAGCACGTCGCGTGGTACTTCAAGGGCTACCCGGTGGGCGGCGACACGCGTGCGCGCCTGGCGACCGCGTCGAGTCTCGCCGAGATCGACGACATCCTCGAGACGCTCGACTGGTCGGCGCCCTACCCCGGCTCGGCTGCGGAAGGCCAGCGCGGGCGAGCGGGAACACCGAAGCGTCCGGCGCTACCGGACCGCTGGCTCGATTCGCGCGACGTCGACGCGGCGGAGTCGTCGGCCATCGCCGCAGCGGAGATCGAGAACAGTGGGGGCTGAGGTCACGAGCGGCGTCGGCGTCTCGGCGGGACGTCCCTCCGGCTACGACGACCACGATGCCGCCCGCTTCCACCGGGAGGAGCACCGCTCCCGCCGCGACAGCTTCGCGCGCGATCGCGCTCGCGTGCTGCATTCGGGTGCCCTGCGCCGGCTCGCCGCGAAGACACAGGTGCTGAGCCCGGCGAGCCCCGCCGACTTCGCCCGCAATCGATTGACGCACTCGCTCGAGGTCGCGCAGGTCGGACGCGAGCTCGCGATCGCGCTGGAGCTCTCGCCCGACGTCGTCGACACCGCCTGCCTCTGCCACGACCTCGGCCACCCGCCCTTCGGCCACAACGGTGAGCGGGCCCTCAACGACTGGGCCGAGGACATCGGCGGCTTCGAGGGCAACGCGCAGTCGCTGCGCATCCTCTCGCGTCTCGAGCCGAAGGTGGTCGACGCGTTCGGGCAGAGCGCGGGCCTCAACCTCACGCGGGCGAGTCTCGACGCGACCTGCAAGTACCCGTGGACCGTCGAGCACGCCATCCCGGACCCGGGCGGACGGCAGAAGTTCGGCGTATACCCCGAGGACGAGGCGGTGTTCCAGTGGATGCGCGAGGGCGCCCCCGGTCGCCTGCGCTGCATCGAGGCCGAGGTGATGGACCTTTCCGACGACATCGCGTACTCGGTGCACGATTTCGAGGACGCGGTGCTGAACGGCTACCTCGACCCGGCGCGACTCGCCGACCCCCGAGAGCGCGAGGCACTGCTCACCGCGATCCAGAGCTGGGTCGGCTACGGCTTCACGAAGGACGAGCTCGGCGACGCGCTGTATCGCCTGACGCTACTTCCCGAGTGGCTGGACTCGTACGACGGTTCGCGGGCGGCGATGGCCCGGCTCAAGAACCTGACATCCGATCTCATCGGTCGCTTCGCGCGTGCGGCCACCGCTGCCACGCGTGAGCACTACGACATCCCCGTCCTGACGCGCTTCCGCGGTCGTGTCATCGTCCCGCGCGTCATCGAGGTCGAGATGGCCGTGCTCAAGGGCGTCATCGGTGCGTTCGTCGTCTCTATCGAGGGGCGCAAGGGCCTCTACAAGGAGCAGCGTCGCGTGCTGCGCCGGCTCGCCGACGCCCTCTGGGAGCGTCCCGAGCACCTCGACGCACTGCACGCCGAGGACTTCGCCGCCGCGGTGACGGACGCGGCCCGCCGACGTGTCATCGTCGACCAGGTGGCGACGCTCACCGACCGCTTCGCGATCGAGTGGCACGGCCGCCTGGTGGGTCCGGTCGACCTTCGCGAGCTGGGTCTGTGGTCGTCCGATCCGCGCGCGACGGCGCCCAGCCACTTCGCGCTGCCCGAGCCCATCGAAGGGCTCTGATGGCACGGATCCGGCAGACCGACATCGAAGAGGTCAAGGCGCGCACGAACATCGGCGACATCGTCGGCGAACGTGTCGCCCTGAAGTCCGCCGGCGTCGGCTCGCTGAAGGGCCTGTGCCCGTTCCACGACGAGCGCAGCCCGAGCTTCCACGTGCGGCCCCAGGTCGGGTATTACCACTGCTTCGGATGCGGCGAGTCGGGCGATGTCTACTCGTTCCTGCGGGCGATGGACCACTTGTCGTTCACCGAGGCCGTCGAGCGTCTGGCTGCGCGCATCGGGTACCAGCTGCACTACGAGGACGGCGCGGCCGCCCCCGAGACGAGCGGTCGTTCCCGGCTCTACGCCGCCCACACCGCGGCTGCCGAGTTCTACCGGTCGCAGCTGGCGGCCCCCGACGCGCAGGCGGCCCGGCAGTTCCTCGGCGAACGAGGCTTCGACGCCGGTGCCGCTGCGCACTTCGGGGTCGGATACGCGCCCCAGGGCTGGTCGGCGCTCCGCGACGCCCTGCGGTCGCAGGGGTTCACCGACGAGGAGCTGGTCACCGGGGGACTGGTCTCGAAGGGTCAGCGCGGCGTCTACGACCGGTTCCGGGGTCGGGTGGTCTGGCCCATCCGCGACGTCGCCGGTCAGACGATCGGTTTCGGCGCTCGCCGTCTGTACGACGACGACCAGGGACCGAAGTACCTCAACACGCCCGAGACGCCCATCTACAAGAAGGCGCAGGTCCTCTACGGCCTCGACCTGGCCAAGAAGTCGATCTCGAGGGAGCACCGCGTCGTCGTCGTCGAGGGCTACACCGACGTCATGGCCTGCCACCTCGCCGGGGTGACCGGAGCCATCGCATCGTGCGGCACCGCGTTCGGCACCGACCACATCACGGTGCTGCGTCGCGTCATGGGCGACAGCGAGGGCAGCTCGGGTGAGGTGGTCTTCACATTCGACCCGGATGCCGCCGGTCAGAAGGCCGCGCTGCGGGCTTTCGGCGACGAGAAGCGCTTCGCGGCGCAGACGTATGTCGCGGTCGCCCCCGAGGGGCTGGACCCCTGCGACCTTCGGCTGAACCGCGGCGATGCGGCCGTTCGCGCTCTCGTCGAAGCCAAAGCGCCGATGTTCGAGTTCGTCATGGATCAGCGTCTGTCGACGTTCGACCTGTCCACCGTCGAGGGACGCATCGGCGCCCTGCGCGCGGCGGCGCCCATCGTCGCCGACATCCGCGACACCGCCCTGCGCCCGGGATACACGCGCGTGCTGGCCGGAAAACTCGGGCTCGACCTCTCCGAAGTGCAGCCGGAAGTCGAGCGCGCCGCGCGTCGTGCTGCCGCCCCCGCGGGTCCGGGGGAGCGTGCCCGCGGGGAGGCGCCCGCGGGACGCGCCGCCCCCGCGGACCCGCCCGGCCGGGGCGCCGAAGCTCCGCCCGCGTCGGTCCGGGTCACCCTCGCCTCCCTGCCGCCTGCGCTCGAGCTCGAGAAGCGCGCTCTGATGGGCGTGCTGCAGTACGGGCACCTGCTCGACAAGCAGGCAGTCGACATCGCGCTCGGCCTGCCCATGCCGCATCCGGCTCTCGAGGCCGTCCGGCAGGCCGTGTCGATGCAGCCCGACCTCACACGGCCCGGCTGGACCTCGGCTGCAGTGGACGCCACTCGCGAGCCGTACCGCACACTCGCCATCGAGCTGCTCACGGCGGACTTCCCCGCGGGCACGGAGCGCATCGCGCAGACGACGGCGATGGAGTCGCTGCGCAAGCTGCGTCAGCGGGCACTCGAGCGCGAGAAGGCCGAGCTCAGGAGCGCGCAGCAGCGTCTCGAACCGGGCTCACCCGAGTTCCGTTCGATCGGCGTCGCCATCCGCGACCTCGACCTGCGGCTGCGGCAGCTCATGGAATCGGAGTAGCCGCCGTCGGCGGCGAGTAGCGGTCGAACGATGAAAACGGCAGGATGATGCGCATGTCCCGACGACCCGACGCGGAAATCGCGGTGCGCTGCGACGATCTCTCGATCGCGCGGACGGGTGATTCCGATCGTGTCGTCGAGGGCGTCAGCGTCACGGTGCGGGCCGGGGAGGCCCTCGCTGTGATGGGCGCGACCGGGTCGGGTAAATCGACGCTCCTGTCGATCCTCGCCGGCACCGCGCCGTCGGATGTCGGCGTCGTCGGTGGCGCCGCGGAGGTCGCGGGCCTCTCGGTGCGCAAGGGCGGCCGTTCCCGGCGCATGCTGACCTACTACGCCGGGCACATGCCCCAGGCCGCGGGCGCATCGCTCCCGGCTCGGCTGACGGTGGCCGAGGTGATCGCCGAGCCGATCACGTCGCGCGACCGTCGCGTCAGTCAGCGCGCGCTCTCCCTTCGAGTCGCCTCTCTCCTCGACGAGCTGCACCTGCCGCTCGGGGCGGCGTCGCAGTACCCGTACGAGCTGAGCGCCGGGATGCGCCAGCGCGTCGCACTGGCTCGCGCCCTCGTGCTCGACCCGAAGGTCTTCATCGGCGACGACCCGTACGCCAACCTCGACATCGAGGTGCGGATCGCGGCTCGCGAGGCGTTGCTGTCGCGCCGTGACGACACGGGGATGGCGATCGTCATCGCGACGAACGACGTCGAGACCGCGGACGAGCTGGATGCCGCGGCTCTCGTTCTCCACGGGGGACGTCCGGTGGGCTACGGGCCCACGGCGTCGGACGTCGTGTGGACGCCGGACGGCCGGTCTCGGGCTTCCTGAGCAGCGCGACCCGCCCGGGGGTCGGTTCATGTCGTGAGCACCCCCGGAGCTTTGCTAATATAGACGGGTTGCCCAGCGCGAGCGGGCGACTGATCCTCGGTAGCTCAATTGGCAGAGCAATCGGCTGTTAACCGATAGGTTCTTGGTTCGAGTCCAAGCCGGGGAGCGAGAGACCCGCGTTATCTACCGCGGCTCTCACCGAAGGCCCGGGCTTCCACCCCGGGCCTTTACTCATGTGCCCGCGCGTCGGCTCCCCCGGCAGTCGGTGCCCGGTCCTCGGAAATCACGCGGCGCGGTGTGCCATCCGAAGACGTGCGCGGGCGATGGATCAGCCGAAGACGTGCAGCCCGAGGTCTGCGCTCAGGGCCTCGGCGCCGATGCGACCGCGCACGCTCGTCCCGCGCTCATCGAGAGGCGGGCTCACGATCGCGGCGCCCAGGGTGCCCGGTGCTGACAGGACGATGGCGCCGGAGACACTCGATTTCGCGGGGACCCCGACTCCACGCATCCACCGTCCCGATCCGTCGTAGACACCGCACGTGGCCATCACGGCGACGACGTCGCGCGCGATCCGGGAGGAGACCACGCGTTGGCCGGTCGCGGGATTGACGCCGCCCAGGGCGAGCGTCGCGCCCATCACGGCGAGGCTCTCGGCATCGACGAGGACAGCGCATGCGCGCGCGTAGACGGCAACAGCCTCGTCCGCTGTGATCGTCAGTGTGCCCTCATCGCGCATCAGGTGGGCGAGGGCGTGATTGCGGTCTCCGAGCAGATGCTCGCTGTGCGCGACGCCGTCGTCCACCTCGAGTGGGCGACCGGCGAACGCTGAGAGCCCGCCGATGATGCGAGCTGTGCGCTCGTCGGGATCATCTCCATCGACGAGTGCGCAGGTCAGGATGGCGCCGGCGTTCACCATCGGATTGGGCGGGCGTCCCGTGCCGCTTTCGAGCTTGATCGCGTCGAACGCCTCGCCCGTCGGCTCGATGCCGACCCGGTCCAGGGCTGCGCCGTCGGTGTCAGCCAGCGCGAGCGCGAACAGGAACGGCTTGACGGCCGACTGGATGCTGAACGGGACGTCCCCGTCGACCGACGAGCGGACCGAGCCGTCCGGCAGAGCCAGGGCTATCGCGCACAGGTCGGGGTCGGCGTCGGCGAGCTCGGGGATGCTCGTCGAGCGTTCGCCGTCGCGCTCGGGGACGAGCCGCCGGCGCAGAGCGTCGATGTCGTACCCCCGGGGGTCGGCGGCCTGCCTCACGAGATCAGGCGTCCAGTTCGTCCACGCCCGGCGTCCAGGCGTTGCCCGGACGGCCCCAGCCGCGCTTCTTCGCGATCTTCTGCGTCGTCTTCCAGTCGGAGTCGTCGAGGCGATCGATGTAGAGGATGCCGTCGAGATGGTCGAACTCGTGCTGCATGATGCGCGCTCGCCAGCCGTCGACGCGGATCTCGACGGGGGAGCCGGAGAGGTCGGTGCCCGTGACGAGCACCTCGTCGGAACGGCGCAGCGGGAAGCGTTCGCCGGGGAAGGAGAGGCACCCTTCCGACTCGTCGTCGGGGTCGGGCGCACCGGGCTCGAGCGGACGCATCCAGAGCTCGGGGTTGATGATCTCACCACGCCACGGCTGGCCGTCATCGTCCTGATACGTGTAGACGTAGATGCGCAGGCCGACGCCGACCTGGGGAGCCGCCAGCCCCACTCCGGGGGCGGCGTCCATGGTGTCGTACATGTCGGCGACGAGCTGGCGGATCTCGTCCGTGATCTCGGCGACGGGTTCGGCGGGGGCGTGCAGCACGGGGTCGCCCATGATGCGAATCGGAAGAACGGGCACGTTGCGAGCCTAATCGAGCGCGCTTCGCGGTTATGGTCGAATGGTGATTCCGTTTGTCGCGTCCCTCGATGACGTCACCGATCAGCTGATCGGAGTCTTCCGCGAACCCAGAATCCTCATCGGAATCCCGCTCGCGCTGCTCGGTGCCGTGTTCATGTCCTTCGGAGCGCTCTACCAGCACCGGGGTGTGCAGAAGGTCGAGCGTCTCACGAACTCGTCTGGTAGCTCGGGTCTCAACGGCTCGCAGCTGCTGAGTCTGCTCAAGCGTCCGTCGTGGGTGGCGGGAACGATCATGCTCGGGCTCGCCATCGTGTGTCAGCTCGCAGCGCTGACTTTCGCGCCGCTCATCCTCGTTCAGCCGCTCGGTGCGATATCTCTCGTCATCACGACCCTCCTGAATGCGCGCATCACCGGCGTCAAGCCGACCAAGCGCTCGGTCCGCTCCATCATCCTGTGCGTCGGAGGCATCCTCGCCTTCGTCACGGTGGCCGCGCTCGTCGCGACCGAGGAGCCGATCGATCAGGCCCAGCTCATCACCATCCTGGCTCTGCTCGCGGGGGTGCTCCTGATCTCGGGGGCCGTGTGGATGCTGGTGCGCAAGGGCGCGAAGCCGCTTTTCTACATCGCGGCCTCGGGAATCATCTACGGCTTCGTCGCGACGCTCGCGAAGGTCGTGATCTCGCGCATCCAGAACGGCGACTTCGAGTGGTTGACGCTCCTGTGCCTCGTCGGCCTGATCACCGCGACCGCGGTCGGTGCGTACTTCGTCCAAACCGCTTACTCCGTCGGGCCTCCCGATCTCGTCATCGCCGGGCTCACGGTCATCGACCCGATCGTCGCCGTCATCATCGGCATCGCCATCCTGCGTGAGGCCGCGACCGCGCCTTGGCCCGCTTTCGTCGGATTCGTCGTGGCCGGAGCTATCGCGGTCTACGGCGTGACCTCGCTGGCGCGCAACCATCCCCAGGTCGTGCTCGACAGTCAGCAGCTGCCGATCCCGCGCGGGAGCAAGGGCAAGCGCCTCGACGACTGAGCGATCGCGTCGGCCGAGGCGGCGCGCGCTAGGCTCGATACGACGAGGGGCGGTGGCCAAGCTGGTCAAGGCAGCGGGCTCATAACCCGACGATCGTGGGTTCAAGTCCCACCCGCCCTACGCACGAATGGCCGCCCGCGGGCGGCCATTCGCATGCACAGAGGCGTGTGACGTCAGGGGTGCGTGATCGCGGGATCCTGCGGGAAGTCGGTGTTGTCATCGCCCGCCGTGAGATCGGTGTCGCCGAGGTCGGAGCCCGCGCGAGCGGCGTCGGCCTTCACCTCATCGCTGGCGGCATCCGTCGGCGCGGCGCTGTCGGCGTGAGCGTCATCGGCGTCGCGGTGGTGGGGAGTGCTGTCGGACATGCGGCATCCTTTCCTCGATGTGTGACATCCACCCTGACGGCCGGACACGACGCGAGGAAGGCGCTTGACATCGGATGATGCGCGAAATCGTGACACGGTTGTGATTCTTCAGGTTCGTGCGCCATAATCGACGCCATAACCGAACACTCGCCGGCATCCGGACTCAGGTCGTAGGGGAAGACGTACCTGATGAAACGGAGAAGTCATGGCGACACCACAGGCGCGTGGAGTGATCTTCATCCACTCCGCGCCACGCGCGTTGTGCCCGCACCTCGAGTGGGCGGCAGGACGTGCGCTCGGACGCGCGGTCAGCTTCGACTGGGAAGACCAGCCGGTGCTCGACGGCAGCCGTCGCGCGGAGTTCTATTGGGAGGGACCCGCCGGAACCGGCGCGGCCCTCGCGACGGCCATACGCGGCTGGGAGCACCTGCGATTCGAGGTGTCGGAGGACCCGACGCCGCGCAGCGACGGGGGTCGGTGGATGCATACCCCGAGTCTCGGCATCCACTACGCCCAGACCGATGCATCGGGCAACGTCGTGATCGGCGAGGACCGCATCCGCTACGCGATGGAGATCGCGGCGGGCGATGTGCGCGAGCTGCAGCGCGAGCTCGACGTCGCGTTGGGCGCAGCCTGGGACGAGGAGCTCGAGCCCTTCCGTCACGCCGGCGACGATGCCGCCGTGGTGTGGCTGCACAAGGTGGGCTGATCCCGAGTCGCACACAGACCCAGCCGGCCCGTGCGTTCGTACCGAGCCCCGGTGGAACGGTCCCGGGGAACGGGAGCACGTACGGGACGGCTGACCCGAAAGAAGAACAGACCCCCGCGGAACGCCGTCCGTGGGGGTCTGTTTCGTCGTCTACGGCCGCTCAGGCCGATCGGAACGCGACGACGGCGTTGTGACCGCCGAAGCCGAACGAGTTGCTGATCGCCAGCAGATCACCGTCGCCGAGGCTCTGGGTCTCGCCCGAGACTCGGAACGGCACGGCGGGATCCTGCTCGGTGATGTTGATCGTCGGCGGCGCGATGCGCTCGCGCAGGGCGAGGATCGTGAAGATCGCCTCGAGCGCTCCGGTGCCGCCGAGCAGGTGGCCGGTGGACGCCTTCGTCGCTGAGACCGGGATCTCGTCGATGCGGTCGCCGAACACGCTGCGCAGGGCCTGGTACTCGTTGGGATCGCCGACCGGGGTCGAGGTCGCATGCGCGTTGATGTGCGCGACGTCGTCGGGGGAGGCATCGGCCTGCTCGAGAGCCGCGCGCACCGCGCGCGATGCGCCGGCACCCTCGGGGTCGTTGGCCGTGATGTGGTACGAGTCGGCTGTGACGCCGCCGCCCACGGCGTACGCGTAGATCTTCGCGCCGCGAGCCTTAGCGTGCTCCTCGGTCTCGAGGATCAGCACACCGGCGCCCTCACCCATGACGAAGCCGTCACGGTCGACGCTCGTCGGTCGCGAGGCCGTCGCCGGGTCGTCGTTGCGACGCGACAGGGCCTGCATCGACGCGAACGACGCCATCGTGATGGGGTGGATCGCCGACTCGGTGCCGCCCGCGATGACGATGTCGGCCAGACCGTCCTGCAGGTGCTCGATCGCGTTGACGATCGACTCGGTGCTCGAGGCGCAGGCGCTGGCCACGGTCCGCGCGAAGGCGCGGGCACGGAAGTGCAGCGAAAGGTTGCCGGCGGCCGCGTTCGGCATCAGCATCGGAACCGTCATCGGCAGGACGCGCCGCGGTCCCTTCTCGCGGAGCGTGTCCCACGCGTCGAGCAGGGTCCACACGCCGCCGATGCCGGTCGCGAAGTCGACACCGAGACGCTCGGGGTCGACGTCGGGGCTACCGGCATCCGCCCATGCCTCCATCGCGGCGACCATCGCGAACTGCGATGCGGGATCGAGGCGCTTGGAAACGGGGCGCTCCAGCACCGTATCGGGGCGCACGATCGCCTCGGCGGCGAAGTGGACCGGGATCTGGTACTTCTCGACCCACTCGTGCTCGAGTGTGCGCGAGCCGGAACGGCCGGCCAGCAGGCCATCCCAGCTCTCGGGTGCGGTGCCGCCCAGGGGCGACGACGCTCCGATTCCGGTGACGACGATACGCGGGGTGCTCATGGATCTCCTCGGTGGAACCCCGGCGGGGGCGTGTGCCCCCGCCGGTGGGGGTTACGCCTGGTTGGACGTGATGTAGGTGACGGCGTCGCCGACGGTCTTGAGGTTCTTGACCTCTTCGTCGGGGATGGTGACGCCGAACTTCTCCTCGGCGTTGACGACGATCGTCATCATCGAGATCGAGTCGATGTCGAGGTCGTCGGTGAACGACTTCTCGAGGGCGACCTCGTCGGCCGAGATGCCGGTCTCGTCGGTGATGAGCTCGGCGAGTCCTGCGAGGACCTCGTCGTTGCTGAATGCCATGGGGTTTCTCCTTGTTATCTCTGGACCGACCCGGACGCGGGCCGCTGTTCAGTCTAGGTGCGGGGGCCCTCCCGATCAGGGAAGGACGACCACCTGCGCGCCGAAGACGAGTCCCGCTCCGAAGCCGATCTGGAGGGCCAGACCGCCGCTGAGCTCGGGGTTCTCCTCGAGCAGGCGGTGGGTCGCGAGAGGGATCGACGCCGCCGACGTGTTGCCGGTGGTCTCGATGTCGCGGCCGATCGCGACGGTCTCGGGCAGGCCGAGCTGCTTGGCGAACTCGTCGATGATGCGCATGTTGGCCTGGTGCGGGATGAACGCGGCGAGGTCGCCCGCCTGGATGCCGGCCTCCTCGATCGCGCGCCGTGCGACCTTGACCATCTCCCAGACCGCCCAACGGAAGACCGTCGGGCCCTCCTGGCGGAGGGTGGGCCACGGCGCGGTCCCGTCGCGGAACTCCACGAGCGTGTGGTTCATCCCCACAGCGTCGGCTTTCGAGCCGTCCGAGCCCCACACCGTCGGGCCGATGCCCGGGGTGTCGCTCGGGCCGATGATGGCGGCACCGGCGCCGTCGCCGAGGAGGAACGAGATCGTGCGGTCGGTGGGATCGACGATGTCGCTGAGCTTCTCGGCGCCGACGACGGCGACGTAGCGTGCTGCCCCCGCGCGCACGAGCGCGTCGGCCTGGGTCACCCCGTACGAGAAGCCGGCGCACGCCGCGTTGACGTCGTAGGCCGCCGCGGGGTTCGCCCCGACGCGGTCGGCGACGATCGCCGAGACCGACGGCGTCTGCTTCGGGTTCGAGATCGTCGAGACGATGACGGCGTCGACCTGGTCGGCGGGCACCCCGCTGCGCTGGATCGCCTCGGCGACCGCATCCGCGGCGAGGTCGATCACGGTGGTGTCCTTATCGGCGCGGACGCGCGTGACGATGCCGGTGCGCTGGCGGATCCACTCGTCGCTCGAATCGATCGGACCGACGAGATCGTCGTTCGGCACCGCGTTCTGGCCGCGAGCCGCCCCGTAGGCGTAGATACGCGTGTGAGCGGGGCCGGTGGCCTGGCGAATGGCGGCGGTCATGCGGCACCTCCGGAGATGAGAGCGGATGCGGCGACGAGGTCGTCGGGGGTCTTCACGGCGACCGAGGGCACACCGCGCAGAGCGCGCTTCGCGAGACCCACGAGGGTGCCGGCGGGAGCGAACTCGATGATGCCGCTCACGCCGTGCTCGGCGAACGACGCCATACACAGGTCCCAGCGCACAGGGGACGCGACCTGGGCGACCAGGCGGTCGAGCGCGTCGCGGCCTGCGGTCACGACGGCGCCGTCGCGGTTCGACCACAGCGTGAGGTCGGGGTCGTTCACCGAGGTGGCGGATGCCGCTGCGGCGAGCGTGTCGACGGCCGGGGCCATGTACCGCGTGTGGAACGCGCCGGCGACCTGCAGGGGGATGACCCGGGTCGCGGACACGGGCTCAGCGGCCAGGGCTGCGAGGCCGTCCAGCGCGCCGGCGGCGACGATCTGACCGCCGCCGTTGTAGTTGGCGGGAGTCAGATCGAGCTCGTCGAGACGCGCCACCACGGCATCCTGGTCGCCGCCGAGGACGGCGCTCATGCCGGTCTGCGCCCGAGTCGCGGCATCCGCCATGGCGCGGCCGCGGAGTCCGACCAGACGCATCGCGTCGTCGTCTCCGAGCACGCCGCCAGCGGCGAGTGCCGCGATCTCGCCGACCGAGTGACCGGCGACGCCCGCCGGGCGAGCGCCGTCGCGCACGAGTGCGTCGTACGACAGCAGGCTCGCGGCGACGATGAGCGGCTGCGCCACGGCGGTGTCGCGGATGCGGTCGGCATCCCACTCGGTGCCGGCTGCGACGAGGTCGACCTCGGCGAGCTCGGAGAAGCGCTCGAGGCGCTCGCGCGCGCCGTCCAGCTCGAGCCACGGGGCGAGGAAGCCGGGGGACTGCGACCCCTGCCCGGGGAACACGGCGATGATCACTGTTACATCCTTCCAAGTTCAGTCGGCCGACCGCTGGCGACGATGTCACAACAATGCGGCGAACCTTTGTGTCGACCGTACAGTCGACGGGTCGTGAGTAGCGGTCAGCGGCAGCGCGTCGTCGTCAGCTCCGGCGCGACTGCGGCGCGCGGCGCCTCGTGAGGTCGTTGCCGATCGAGCCGAGAATGAGCGCGGTCTGCAGAATGAGCGCCTCGCGCGGCCCCGTGGCATCCCATCCGATGACGTCGGAGACGCGCTTCAGTCGGTACCGGACGGTGTTCGGATGCACGAAGAGCTCGCGGGCGGTCGCCTCGAGGGAACGACCGTTGTCGAGATAGCTCCACAGGGTGGCGACGAGATCCGCCGAGTGGGCGAGGAGCGGGCGGTAGATCCGCTCGACCAGGGTCGCCTTGGCGACCGGATCGCCGGCCAGCGCGCGTTCGGGGAGCAGGTCGTCGGCCTCGACGGGGCGCGGTGCGTGACGCCAGGCGCCGGCGACCGCGAACCCTGCGAGCGCCGCGCGGGCGCTCTGGCTCGCGTCGACTAGGGCGGGCACGGTGGGGCCGAGTACCAGGTGGCCAGGGCCGAACCCGGGTTCGAGCCGCGCCGCGATCTCGAGGAAGGTCAGCTCGGGCACCGGCTCGACCCGGCCCGGCAGGTCGGCGCGCCCGATCACGAGCACCAGGCGCAGGCCCTGAACCCCGACGAGGACGTCGACGCCCATCTTCCGGGCGGCGCGACGCAGCTGATCGACGTCGAACTGCGGGGGAGCCGTGCCGACGAGGACCGCGACGGCGCCGTGACCGTGCCAGCCGAGCGCGGCGATCCGGCTCGGCAGCTCCTCGTCGGTCTCGCCCGTGAGGATCGAGTCGACGACGAGGGCCTCGAGACGGGCGTCCCAGAGCCCGCGCGCCTCGGCCGCGCGCGCGTACACGTCCGCAGCGGCGAAGGCGACGTCGCGCGAGTACTTCAGGATCGCTTCGCGCACATCGTCGCCGCGATGGGCCACGCGCTCCTCGGTGACCTCGACGGTCACCCGCACGAGCTGCAGCGTCTGCGTCAGGCTGACGCTGCGCAACAGCTCGCGCGGAGCGGCGGCGAAGATGTCGGCCGCGATGCGTGGGGTCGAGGTGGGGTCCTCGTACCACTGGATGAACGAGGTGATGCCCGCCTGCGCGACCAGTCCCACAGAGGACCGGCGCGCAGGCGGCATCTCGGCGTACCAGGGCAGCGTCTCCTCGAGCCGATTGATCGTGGCCGTGGCCAGATCACCCGAGATCCGGCGGAGCCACGCGAGTGTCTCCGCCTTCGAGCTGTCGTCGGTCACCGAAGGGTCAGCTCTCGCCGCCCGCGTTTCCGCTCGTGCCCGCCGTCACGTCGTGCAGGCGGTAACGCTCGATCGCCTGCGCCGACAGGCCGCGGTCCACCACGCCGTCCTCGGCCAGAGCCTGGAGCGTCCGCACCACGATCGACGGCCCGTCGATCTTGAAGAACCGTCGAGCGGCCGGGCGGGTGTCGGAGAAGCCGAAACCCTCCGCGCCCAGCGTCGCGAAGCGACGCGGCACCCACGGGCGGATCTGGTCCTGCACGGCGTGCATGAAGTCGCTGACCGCGACGACCGGACCCTCGGAGTCGTTGAGCTTCTGCGTGACGAAGGCCGTGCGGGGCTCGTCGGTCGGGTGCAGGAAGTTGTGCTCGTCGACGGCGAGACCGTCACGACGCAGCTCGGTCCAGCTCGTGACCGACCAGACGTCGGCGATCACGCCCCAGTCGTCCTTGAGGAGCTTCTGCGCCTCGTAGGCCCACGGCACGCCGACGCCCGACGCGAGCAGCTGGGCGCGCGGCCCCTCGCCCTCGCCGACGCTCACGCGGTGGATGCCGCGGATGATGCCGTCGACGTCGACATCCTCGGGCTCCTTCGGCTGCACCAGCGGCTCGTTGTAGAGCGTGATGTAGTACATGACGTTCGGGTCGGGGTGGTTCCCGCCGTACATGCGCTCGAGACCCGAACGCACGATGTGGGCGATCTCGTACCCGTAGGCCGGGTCGTACGACACGGTGGCAGGGTTGGTCGACGCGAGCAGGTGCGAGTGACCGTCGGCGTGCTGCAGGCCCTCACCGGTCAGCGTCGTGCGGCCGGCGGTCGCGCCCATGATGAACCCGCGGGCCATCTGGTCGCCCGCCGCCCACTGGGCGTCGCCGGTGCGCTGGAATCCGAACATCGAGTAGAAGACGTACACCGGGATGAGCGGCTCGCCGTGCGTCGCGTACGACGTTCCGATCGCGGTGAAGGCCGCGACGGCGCCGGCCTCGTTGATGCCGACGTGCAGGATCTGGCCCTGCGGGCTCTCCTTGTACGCCAGCAGCAGCTCGCGGTCGACCGAGGTGTAGTTCTGCCCGTGCGGGTTGTAGATCTTCGCCGTCGGGAAGTACGCGTCCATGCCGAACGTGCGCGCCTCGTCGGGGATGATCGGCACGATGCGGTGACCGAAGTCCTTCGCACGCAGCAGGTCCTTGAGCAGGCGGACGAACGCCATCGTGGTGGCGATCTCCTGCGTGCCCGAGCCCTTCTTCGGCAGAGCGTACGACTCGTCGCCGGGCAGCGTCAGCGGCGCGTGGTTCGTGCGGCGCTGGGGCAGGAACCCACCGAGCTCGCGGCGACGCTCGAGCATGTAGCGGATCGTCTCGTCCTCGGCGCCCGGGTGGTAGTAGGGCGGGAGGTACGGGTTCTCCTCGAGCTGCGCGTCGGTGATCGGGATGCGCATCGAGTCGCGGAAGTGCTTCAGGTTCTCGAGCGTCATCTTCTTCATCTGGTGGGTCGCGTTGCGGCCCTCGAAGTGGTGACCGAGACCGTAGCCCTTGATCGTCTTCGCGAGGATGACGGTCGGCTGGCCCTTGTGCTCCATCGCCTGCTTGTAGGCGGCGTAGACCTTCTGGTAATCCAGACCACCGCGGCGCAGCTTGCCCCAGATGTCGTCGTCCGACCAGTCCTTCACGAGAGCCGCGGTGCGCTCGTCGCGACCGAAGAAGTGCTCGCGGATGAACGCGCCGTCCTCGGCGCGGTAGGTCTGGAAGTCGCCGTCGGGCGTGGTGTTCATCAGACGCACGAGCGCGCCCTCGTCATCCTGCGACAGCAGCTCGTCCCAGCCGCGACCCCAGACGACCTTGATGACGTTCCAGCCCGCGCCGCGGAAGTACGCCTCGAGCTCCTGGACGATCTTGCCGTTTCCGCGGACCGGGCCGTCGAGGCGCTGGAGGTTGCAGTTGATGACGAACGTGAGGTTGTCGAGACCCTCGTTGGCAGCGACCTGCAGCTGACCGCGGCTCTCGACCTCGTCCATCTCGCCGTCGCCGAGGAAGGCCCAGACGTGCGAATCGGACAGGTCCTTGATGCCCCGGTTGGTGAGGTACTTGTTGTTCATCGCCTGGTAGATGGCGTTGATCGGGCCGAGACCCATCGAGACCGTCGGGAACTGCCAGTAGTCCGGCATGAGACGCGGGTGCGGGTACGACGGGATGCCGTCGGGCGCCTTCGACGCCTCCTGACGGAAGCCGTCGAGCTGGCTCTCGCTGAGGCGTCCCTCGAGGTACGAGCGGGCGTAGATGCCGGGGGAGGCGTGGCCCTGGATGAAGATCTGGTCGCCGCCGGACGGGTGGTCCGGGCCGCGGAAGAAGTGGTTGAAGCCGACTTCGTAGAGCGAGGCCGACGATGCGTAGGTGGAGATGTGTCCGCCCACACCGATGCCGGGGCGCTGAGCGCGGTGCACGGTGACGGCGGCGTTCCAGCGGATCCAGCGACGGTAGCGACGCTCGAGTTCTTCGTCACCGGGGAACTCCGGCTCGTTCTCGGGCGCGATGGTGTTGATGTAGTCCGTCACCGGCACCTGCGGGACGTTCAGCTGCAGCTCGTGCGATGCCTGCAGGAGGCTCAGCATGATCTCGCGACCGCGACCCGAGCCCTTCGCATCGACCAGCTGGCGCAGCGACTCCTGCCATTCACCGGTCTCTTCCGGGTCGCTGTCCAGGGCGTCCTGGGAGTAGGGGTCTTGATCGTTGACAGTCACGGGCGACCTTTCTCGTATGGCAGATCGTGCCAGGTAATCACCACGGGCAGGGCGCGGGCGTTGTCGGGCGCGCACAAGCACCGCACGACAGCCTACTCACGCTCGGAGGGGTCGGCGCTCTCGTACACTGAGACCAGGGGCCTATAGCTCAGTTGGTTAGAGCACCTCGTTTACACCGAGGGAGTCGGGAGTTCGAGTCTCTCTGGGCCCACATGAAAGCCACCCCCGCAGATCAGCTGCTGCTGCTGGACATCGCCCGCCTCGACGCGCAGGCGCGCGGAGCGGAGGCCGCGAAGCGCAATCCGGCTCAGGCTGCGCGTGTCAACGAGCTGCTCGTACGCCGCCAGGAGCTCTCCGTCGAGCTGACGGGCCTTCTCGGCAAGCGCGACGACATCGAGGCCGAGCTCAAGCGCATCGCCTCGGACGTCGCAGTGGTCGACGCGCGGGCCGCGCGCGACGCCGAGCGGCTGGCCGCGACGTCGAACCCGAAAGATGCCCAGGGCCTGGAGCACGAGATCGCTTCGCTCTCACGTCGCAAGAGCGAGCTCGAAGACGCGCAGCTCGAGGCCATGGAGCGCCTGGAGGCCGCAGAGGCCGCGGTGTCCGCGCAGCAGGCCCTGATCGCCGAGGTGAACGACGAGGGGGGTCGGTTGAGCGCCGAGGGCAAGGCCGCTGTCGCGGACGCCCAGGCGCGCCTCGACGCCGCCACCCGTGACCGCGCCGCGGTCGCTGCCAAGGTCCCGGCAGATCTCCTCGCGCGCTACGAATCGCTCGCCCAGCGGACGCCGGGCGCCGGTCTCCTGCAGCGCCGCACGTGCGGCGGATGTCACATGGAGCTCTCCGGAACCGACCTCAAGGCGATCGGACAGGCTGCTGCCGACGAGGTCGTCACGTGCCCCGAGTGCGGCTGCATCCTCGTCCGCACCGACGAATCCGGTCTGTGATCCGTCGATGACGGCCGCGCGCGCCCGCTGGCGCGCGGTCGGCCGCCGCGGTGACGGCGACATCGACATCGCGGTCGTGGATGCCGCCGGCGCGGTGATCGAGCGCGGTCGTGTCAACGCTGGCGAGCTGGCGGGTGAGATCGCAGCCGATCCCGACGCACGATGGATCTGGTCGGATACGACGGCCTGGTACCACGACATCCTCGCCGCGGGGGTGCGTGTCGCGCGGTGCCACGATGTGCGCCTGTGCCATGCGATTCTTCGCGACAGCTCGCTCGTCACGGACGGCGCGAAGCTGCGGGCGGCGACCGTCTGGGATGCTGCGCCGGACGACCCGGTGTCTGACCGCGACGTCCTCTTCTCGCTCGAGCCGGCCGCCGACGCGCTCCCGCACGACCTCGACGCGACGCTGGCGGAGTTCGCGCGTCAGACCCGGGCGGTCGAGAGCGCGACCGACCCCGGCCGACTGCGCCTGCTGACGGCTGCGGAGTCCGCTGGAGCGCTCGTCGCCGTCGAACTGCATACCGCCGGCGTCCCGTGGAGCCGCGAGGTGCACGACGCGATCCTCGCCGACGCGCTCGGTCCACGTCCGCGACCGGGTGAGCTGCCGAGTCTCGTACGCGACCTGGCCGAACAGGTGCGGGCCGCCCTCGGCGATCCGACGGCGAGCCTCGACTCGCAGCCGCGACTGCTGCGCTCGCTGCACCGGGTGGGTGTGCTCGTCGAGTCGACGAGCAAGTGGGAACTCCGACGTCACGACCACCCGGTCATCGAGCCGCTCCTGGCCTACAAGCGCGCGATGCGGCTGCTGAGCGCCAACGGCTGGGCGTGGATGGACGAGTGGATCGCGACCGATCGGTTCCGTCCGGTCTACGTGCCGGGAGGAGTCGTCACGGGGCGCTGGGCGTCATCGGGCGGGGGAGCGCTGCAGCTGCCGCGGATGCTGCGACCGGCGGTACGAGCCGACCCGGGGTGGCAGCTGGTGGTCGCGGACGTCGCTCAGCTCGAGCCGCGCATCCTTGCGGCGATGTCCGGAGACCTCGCTCTCGCCGATGCCGCGCGGGGGCGCGACCTGTACGAGGGCATCGTGGCACGCGGTACGGTCCCGACGCGCCAGGAGGCGAAGATGGCGCTGCTCGGTGCGATGTACGGGGCGACGACGGGTGACAGCGGCCGGCTCGTCCCGTCGCTGCGCCGCGCCTACCCGCGGGCGATGGCTCTCGTCGACGACGCGGCGCGCGTGGGTGAGGAGGGCGGCTCGGTGCGCACGCTCCTCGGGCGCACCAGCCCGGCCCCGTCAGCCGGGTGGCGAGACCTTCAAGCGGATGCCGCCGAGCCCGAGGCATCCGACGCCATCAAGACGCTCGCCCGGTCACGGGCCCGCGAGCGCGGCCGCTTCACGCGCAATTTCGTCGTCCAAGGAACCGCCGCCGAGTGGGCGCTCGCCTGGCTCGCCGACCTGCGGCAGCGCCTGGTGTCGTTTCCGAGCGTCGGAGACCACCCCGTGACGGGGCGGGCGCACCTGGCGTTCTTCCTGCACGACGAGATCATCGTGCACACCCCGGTTGAACACGCCGAGGCCGCTGCGGCAGCCGTTCGCGAGGCCGCAGATGCCGCCGGGCGGCTGCTCTTCGGCTCGTTCCCCCTCGACTTCCTGCTGGACGTGCGCATCGCGGCATCCGCCGACAAGAGCTGACGACGGGCGAAGGCGGCCCGCCGGTAGACTCGACGGGCGAATGGGTCGGCTGGACGGTCGCGTGGCGGGCAACCGCACCGAGGAACGTCCGGGCTCCACAGGACAGGACGGTGGGTAACACCCACCCGGAGTGATCCGCGAGACAGTGCCACAGAAAGCAGACCGCCGGCGTTCGCGCCGGTAAGGGTGAAAGGGTGGTGTAAGAGACCACCGGGGTCGTGGTGACACGACTCGCACGGTAAACCTCGTCCGGAGCAAGGTCAGACAGGGGATGTTGACGCGGTCCGCCGAGTCCCCGGGTAGACCGCTGGAGCGGCACGGCAACGTGTCGCCGAGAGAGATGGCCGTCCACGGGGCTCACGCCCCCGGACAGAACCCGGCGTACAGGCCGGCCCATTCGCCTAACTGGCCCTGATCTGCACCTCAACCCGCGCAGGGCAGAGCGGGCAGACCCCGGACTTCGCCCGCATCGGTCAGAACAGCAACACCTTCGCCGTCGCGGTCCGGGAAGGTCGACGGCGGGTACGTCTGCGGCGGATGCGGCTACGAGATCGACATCCCGTGGTCGAGCGTGCCTCAGCAGCTGATGAGCTGCCCGGCCCCCGCGGGGGCTGAGCTAAGAGGGTGGGTCGTCTCCGTCTAGTTTGTCGGGTGCGTCGCGAGCCATGCGAGGAACTCGTCGACGGCTTCAGGTGTGACGGTGAAGCCCATCTCGGCGGCCCGTTCCACGATGGCTGTGGTGGGGTCGCCTTCGGCGGCCGCGGCCTCGATCTGCTGCAGCGCCCACGTCTGCTGCTCCGGTGTCGCATCCTCCCAAACATCCTTCATCGCGTCGACCTCGTCAGCGACGGGCGTTCCAACGATCTCGGTCGGGGTGGGGAGAGCAGTGGGTGCTGGGGGTGGGGTGGCGGCGCGAGTGGCTTCCACCTCGGGCGACGAGACGGCGCATCCGGCGAGCAGCAGTGTGAGCGTCGCTGTCGACGCGAGAAGGATGCGGTTCATCCCGCGAGTCTACGAAAGGCTAGGTGTGCGTCAGCGCAAACGCTCGGCACCCACTGGGAGGCTATCGCCGACTCGGGGCAGGAGCACCCGTCAGCGCACTGGTACGCCCATCGTCAGATTCTGGCCGCTGACCGGGAAGAACATCACTCAGCCGTAAAAGCCCTTCATGGCCTACAAGTTATGTCGCAGACCCGGCGTCAGGCCGGCCCATTCGCCTGACCGCCTCGCCCCGCCCGCGTCAGGCGCCCTTCCACGGATCGGGCGCGGCTTGAAGCGCGCCCGATCCGCAGAAGTGCGCCTGACGCCCGAGTGGCCGCCGCAAACCGACCGTGCGACGGTCAGTGGGCGGTCGTGCCGGCGAGGTCTTCCGTCGTCTCGTCGAGGACACCGGGGCGTTCGCCCGCGAGCGCGAGAGCCGCTGCGCCGATGATGCCGGCGTTGTTGCGGTGCACGGCAGGCACGATCGGCGTCTTCAGGTCGAGCAGCGGCAGGAACTTGTCGGCGTGCTTGGACACTCCGCCGCCCACGACGAACAGGTCGGGGGAGAAGAGGAACTCGATGTGGCTGTAGTACCACTGCAGCCGCTCGGCCCACTCGGGCCAGTCGAGCTGGTCGCGCTCCATCGCGGAGTATGCGGCCCACGCCTCGGCGTCCTTGCCGTGCTTCGCCCGGTGGACGTGGCCGAGCTCGGAATTGGGGATCAGGACGCCGTTGTAGATCATGGCCGAGCCGATGCCGGTGCCGAGGGTCGTCAGGATGACGAGCCCGTCCTGGCCGCGTGCGGCGCCGTAACGCAGCTCGGCGACCCCGGCGACATCCGCGTCGTTGGCGAAGTGGATCTGACGGCCGAGCCCCTTCTCGAAGAAGCTCTCGGCCTCGAAATCGATCCAGGTGTCGGCGACGTTGGCCGCCGACAGGGTGCGGCCGTTCTTCACGATCGCGGGGAAAGCCACGCCGAGCGGAACGTCACCCGCGTCGGTCACCTCGAGGCGGTCGAGCACGACCTTGACGGCATCCAGGACGTCTTCGGGCTCGGCGCCCTTCGGGGTGGCGACCTTGATGCGGTCGGTCAGGAGCTCGCCGGTCGACAGGTCGACGACGGCTCCCTTGATCCCGGTTCCCCCGATGTCCACTCCGACGGCCCGCGTCGCACTCGCACTCATACGGCTCAGCCTATCGAGCACGAGCCGCGCGGATTAGGCTCGGACCGAGCGCCACCGCAGGCGCAGTCTGGAGCGACCATGCCCGAGAGCGACGGCGAGTACTGGTACAACCTCACGACGCACGAGGTCGAGCGCGGCAAGCAGTCGCCCGGCGCCGATCGTGCCGGTCCGTTCGCCTCGGCAGAAGAGGCGGCCCGGGCGCCGCAGATCATGGCGCAGCGGGCGCAGGCGTGGCGCGAGGACGAGGCTCAGGAAGACGACTGGGGCACGCCGCCGTCGGAGGGCGCTCGCCGCCAGTAGTCTGGGATCCGACCCTGTCTCGGAGAGGACGCGATGGACAAGCAGCGGGACTTCGTACTGCGAACGATCGAGGAGCGCGGCGTCAAGTTCGTGCGGCTCTGGTTCACCGATGTGATCGGCACCCTGAAGTCGGTGGCGATCGCGCCGGCCGAGGTCGAGGGCGCGTTCGCCGAGGGGCTCGGGTTCGACGGTTCGGCCATCGAGGGGCTGACGCGCAGCTACGAGTCCGACCTGCTCGCCCACCCGGATCCGACGACGTTCCAGCTTCTGCCCTGGCGCGGTGAGATCGACCCCACCGCTCGGATGTTCTGCGACATCACGACGCCCGACGGCCAGCCCGCGGTCGCCGACCCTCGCAACGTTCTCAAGCGAACCCTCGCGAAGGCCGCCGATTCCGGATTCACGTTCTACACGCACCCCGAGATCGAGTTCTACCTGCTGAAGTCGTCGTCGTACGGGCCGGACGGTCCCGAGCCGGTCGATTCCGCCGGCTACTTCGACAACGTCCCCGGCGGCACGGCCCACGACTTCCGCCGGCGCTCGGTGCGGATGCTGGAAGACCTCGGCATCTCGGTCGAGTACAGCCACCACGAGGGCGGCCCGGGCCAGAACGAGATCGACCTGCGCTACGCCGACGCCCTCGCGACGGCCGACAACATCATGACCTTCCGGACCGTCATCAAGGAGGTGGCGATCGAGCAGGGCGTCTACGCGACCTTCATGCCGAAGCCCCTCGGCGGCCACCCTGGCAGCGGTATGCACACCCACATGTCGCTCTTCGAGGGTGACGTGAACGCGTTCTACGAGGAGGGCGCGCAGTACCAGCTCTCGCAGACCGGTCGACAGTTCATCGCCGGCCTTCTCCGTCACGCCAACGAGATCTCGGCGGTCACCAACCAGTTCGTGAACTCGTACAAGCGTCTGTGGGGCGGCGACGAGGCCCCGAGCTTCATCACATGGGGCCACAACAACCGCTCGGCGCTCGTGCGCGTGCCCATGTACAAGCCGAACAAGAGCCAGTCGTCGCGTGTGGAGTACCGGGCGCTGGACTCGGCTGCGAACCCGTACCTCGCCTATGCACTGCTGCTCGCAGCGGGCCTGAAGGGCATCGAAGAGGGCTACGAGCTTCCCGCCGAGGCCGAGGACAACGTGTGGTCGCTCACCGATTCGGAGCGTCGGGCCCTCGGTTACGCGCCGCTGCCGGCGAGCCTCGATCACGCCCTCGAATACATGGAGGAGTCCGAGCTCGTCGCCGAGACGCTCGGCGAGCAGGTGTTCAACTACGTGCTGCTGAACAAGCGTCGCGAGTGGCAGAACTACCGCGCCCAGGTGACGCCGTTCGAGCTCAAGAGCAACCTGGAGATGCTCTGAGGCCATGACCCGGTCACCTCGTTCGACCGGGCTGACGGGGCTGGCCCGCGCGGGTTTCGACGATCTCGGACGGGCTGACGCCGACCTCGCCGAACTCGCCGACCTGACGGGGGTCGACCGGGACGAGCTGATCGCGTCGGCCGAGGCCGCCGCGGACCCCGATTCGGCGGTGTCTGCGCTGTTGCGCATCGCTCGGCGGGACGCATCGATCGTGACCGACTCGTTGCGAGGCCGGCCCGCCGTGGTGTGGTCGGTGCTCGGCGCGTCGCTCGGGCTGGCCGACTTCTACCTGCGGCATCCGGAAGAGCTCGCCGACCTCGCCTCCGAGGGCGACGGGCTCCCGACACGCGACGAGTTGATCGTGCAGATGCTGGATGCCGTCGGCGCCGAGGACGGCTTCGCGGCGTCCTCGGGTGATGACGCCTGGGTCGCACTGCGGGTGCGGTACCGCCGGATGCTGGCGCGCATCGCCCGGTTCGACCTCGCGGCATCCGATCCGACGATCATCCTGCACGCGGTCGCCGCCGCGCTCGCGGACGCCGCCGGTGCGGCCCTCGAGGCCTCCCTCGCCGTGGCACGCAGCAGGCTCGTCGCGGGTGTCCCGGGTGCCGGTCGTTTCGAGCGCGACGCGGTCGCCGCGACACGCCTCGCCATCATCGGGATGGGCAAGTCCGGGGCGCGCGAGCTGAACTACGTCAGCGACGTCGACGTCATCTTCGTCGGAGGATCGGCTGACGAAGACACCGTCTCGGAGTCGCAGGCCGTGGAGATCGCCACGCGGCTGGCGATCCAGACGATGCGCGGCATCTCGGAAGTGGAGATCGAGCCGCCGCTGTGGGAGGTCGATCCGAACCTGCGCCCGGAAGGGAAGCAGGGCGCACTCGTGCGCACCCTCGACTCGCACATCGCCTACTACGACCGCTGGGCCAAGAGCTGGGAGTTCCAGGCCCTGCTCAAAGCCCGCCCGCTGGCCGGCGACGTGCAGCTCGGCGAGCAGTACGTCGACGCCGTGCAACCGATGGTGTGGGCGAGCGCGGCCCGCGAGAACTTCGTCGAGAGCGTGCAGAAGATGCGGGAGCGGGTGACCGACCACATCCCTCCGGCCGAGGTCGCGCGGCAGCTCAAGCTCGGGCCGGGCGGCATCCGCGATGTCGAGTTCACCGTCCAGCTGCTGCAGCTCGTGCACGGCGCGACCGATGACCGTATCCGGGAGCGCTCGACTCTCGACGCGCTGGACGCGCTCGTGTCGGAGGGATACATCGGACGCGAAGATGCGTCGCGCTTCGCGCTCGACTACCGGCGTCTGCGCGTCATGGAGCACAGGCTGCAGCTGCGCGAACTGCGCCGGACCCACCTCATGCCCGAAGACGGGGCGGCGCTGCGCACACTCGCTCGGTCGTCGCGTATCGGTGACGGCGGCGACCGGGTCGTCGCGGTGTGGGAGGAGATCAAGCGCGAGGTGCGCGAGATCCACGTGCGGCTGTTCTACCGGCCGCTGCTCTCGGCGGTCGCGGCGCTGCCCGCTGACGAGCAGACGCTCTCGCCCGAGGCGGCGAGGGCGCGGCTCGCCGCCATCGGGTTCCGTGACCCCGCGGGCGCGCTGCGGCACATCGGGGCGCTGACGAGCGGCCTCAGCCGGAAGGCCGTCATCCAGCGGCACCTCATGCCGGTCATGATCCGCTGGTTCGCCGACGGAGTCGATCCCGACTACGGGCTGCTGGCGTTCCGGCGCATCAGCGAGCGGTTGGGGAACACGCCGTGGTTCCTTCGGATGCTGCGCGACTCGTCGGGAGCCGCCGAGAGTCTCACCCGGCTGCTCTCGGGCTCGCGCTACGTCGGTGAACTGATGGAGTGGATCCCCGAGTCGATCGCCTGGCTCGATTCGCCCGATCAACTGCGGCCCCGACCCGGATTCGTGCTTCAGGAAGAGGCGCGGGCCATTCAGACCCGGCATGCCTCGATCGACGACGCGATGTCGGCGGTCCGGGCCCTCCGCCGGCGAGAGCTGCTGCGCCTCGCGATGGCGGCCGTCGTCGGCGAGCTGTCGATCGAAGAGCTCGCCGAAGGCCTGACCACCGTCACGGAGGTCACGATCCAGGCGACACTGCGCGCCGTGCGGCGCGAGGTGGTACCGGCCGAAGACGACCGCCTCGATTTCTCCGTCATCGCGATGGGGCGTTTCGGGGGTTCCGAGCTCGGGTTCGGCTCGGACGCCGACATCATCTACGTCTTCGACGCGAACGGCGTGCCGGCGCAGCGCGCTCAGGAACTCGCCCTCCAGCTCGTTCAGGGTGTGCGCCGATACTCCGAGGATCATCGCCTGCCGCTCGAGCTCGACGCGGGGCTGCGACCCGAAGGGCGGAACGGCCCGCTCGTGCGTTCGCTGGAGTCGTACGCGGAGTATTACCGGCGCTGGTCCCTGTCGTGGGAGGCGCAGGCCCTTCTGCGCGCACGTGGCGTCGCGGGCAGCGTGACGCTCATCGATCGCTTCCTCGCGCTGGCCGATGACCTGCGCTATCCGGTGGCCCCCGATCCTCAAGGTCTCCGTGAGATCCGGCGCATCAAGGCCCGGGTCGAGAGCGAGCGACTGCCGCAGGGACAGGACCGCTCTCGGCATCTCAAGCTCGGTCCCGGCGGTCTGAGCGACGTCGAGTGGCTCGTGCAGCTCATCCAGCTCGAGCACGCCCACCGGGTGCCGGGCCTGCGCACGACCTCGACCATCGCGGCCCTCGAGGCGGCCGTCGAAGCCGAGCTCATCCCGCGCGATGCCGCGGAGAAGCTCGCGGCGGCGTGGCGGCTGGCCAGTCGGCTCCGGTCGGCGAACACCCTGCTGTCGGGACAGACGAGCGACGTCCTGCCGACCGATCGCGGACGACTGGACGGAATCGGTCGTTTGCTGGAGTATCCGGCGCGATCGGCGACCATCGTGGAGGAGGATTGGATGCGCGCTGCGCGTCAAGCCCGCCGCGTGTTCGAGAAGCTCTTCTACGGCTAAGGGGAAACATGTCGGTTGGTCTGCTGGCTGTCGTCGACGACATCCTGAGCGCGGCTCTGCGCGCCTCCGCGAAGTCGGCGGGTGTCGTGATCGACGATGCCGCCGTGACGCCGCAGTACGTCCAGGGGATCACCCCCGCCAGAGAGCTGCCCGTCGTGGCGAAGATCGCGCTCGGGTCGATCGCGAACAAGTTCCTCATCATCATCCCGGTGGCGCTGCTGCTGACCGCGTTCGCGCCGGCCGTGCTGCCCTTCCTCCTCATCCTCGGCGGGATGTTCCTCTGCTACGAGGGAGCCGAGAAGATGCTGGAGTGGTTCGGTGTGCACCACGGAGCGGACGACGACGGTCCGCGCGACGAGAAGAAGCTCGTGCTCGGCGCCGTTCGCACCGACCTCATCCTGTCGGCCGAGATCATGCTCATCTCATTGTCGAATCTCGACGAGGGGATGGGTATCTGGCAGACCCTGGCGGTCCTCGCGGTGATCGCCCTGCTCATGACGGGGATCGTCTACGGCGCCGTCGCCCTGTTGGTGAAGATCGACGACATCGGCCTGCGGATGGCGAAGAACCCGTCGTCACGCGTCCGGCACACCGGCATGCGGATCGTCCGGTCGATGCCCGCCGTGTTCCGCGTGATCAGCGTCGTGGGAACGGTCGCGATGCTGTGGGTCGGCGGACACCTCGTGCTCGCGAACCTCGGCGAGGTGGGTGTGACTTTCACCCTCGACCTTCTGCACGGGGTGGAGCACCTTCTCGAAGCTGCGGGCGGTGTCGTCGTCTGGATCGGTGAGACCGCCGTCTCGGCCGTCGCCGGGCTGCTCGTCGGCCTCGTCATCGTCGGGGTGCTGACCGTGCTCCGGCGCCTCCGCAACGGCGAACCGCAGCACGCCGGAGGCGCCGGCGCGCACTGAGCGTCAGTGCTCGGCGTCCGGAATCCGGTCCTCCTCCGCCTCGACGGGATCGGCGTCGAGGTCGGGCACGATCGAAGTGTCATCGCGATCGGTGTCCTGCGCGGCGGGGTCGGCGATGGGCTGCTGGTCACGGGATGCGTCGGTCATGACAGCAGTCCACCGTGGCGGCGGCATCCGGTCACGGTGGTTGACACGAAGTCAAGCCGCCTGCTCACGGTCGATGCGTCTCATAGCCTGACGGAGTGATGACGACCGCGACGCTGCCCCGCGCGGCGCGTGTCGAACCTTCGCAACGTCGCTTCTGCGTCGATGGACTGGAGTTCCGCGTCTGGAGCTCGGACGCGGTGGCGTCCTTCCCGGCTATCGTGCTTCTCCACGGTGTGGGGATGTCGCATCGGTCGTTCCTGCGGCTGCACCCGCTGCTCGCGCAGACCGCAGCCGTGCACAGCATCGATCTGCCCGGCTTCGCGGGCCTGCCGGTGCCGGACCGGAACGTGCCGGTCGCCATGATGGCCGATGCGCTTGCGGAACTGCTCCGCCGCGTGGTCGGCCGACCGGCCGTGATCGTCGGGCACTCGATGGGAGCGCAGTGGGCGGTGGAGACGGCGTCGCGGCATCCGGATCTGGTGAGTGGGCTCGCCCTGATCGGCCCGGTCGTCGATGATCACCACCGCACGCTCGGCGCGCAGGCCCTGGCACTCTCCCGCGATGGACTGCTCGAGCCGCCCCGGGTGAACGCCCGCGTCACGCTCGACTACTTCCGCACCCGCCCGCGCTGGTTCTTCGCGCAGGTCCGCCATATGCTCGCCTATCCCATCGAGGACCGCGTGGCGGAGGTCGACGTCCCGACGCTTCTCGTGCGCGGCGGCCGCGACCCGATCGCCGGGGACGCGTGGGTCGAGCGCCTCGCCGGCCGAGCGGCACGGGGCAGCGTCCTGGTCGTGCCGGGGAAAGGCCACCACGTGGAGCGCACCGCGGCGGAGCCCGTCGCTCGCGGCATCCTCGCCGTCGCCGCGTCGAGCGAGCCGGGGGAGGGCCCGTGACCTTCCGCCCCGTGAGGAATGCCGTCTGGTGGGTCGCGGACTACGCCTACGCCGCCGTGTGGCAGGTTCGAGCCTTCTTCTCGCGGACGGATCCCGGCGACTTCGTGTCGGGAGAAGGTAGACCCATCGTAGTGCTGCCCGGCGTCTACGAGACGTGGCGGTTCCTCCAGCCGCTCATCACCGAGCTGCACGATCGCGGGCATCCGGTGCACGTCATCACCGCGTTGGGGCGGAACCGCTGGCCGGTGCCGCGTGCTGCCCGCCACGTCGCGGAGTACCTGCAGCGGCACGCACTCGACGACGTCGTGATCGTCGCGCACAGCAAGGGCGGGCTCGTCGGCAAGCAGGTCATGGTGGATGCCGCTGTCGGCAGCCGCGTCCGGGGCATGGTGGCCGTCGCGAGCCCGTTTGCGGGGTCTGTGTACGGTCGGCTCATGCTCGTGCCCGCGCTGCGTGCGTTCTCGCCGAGCGCGCCCGGAATCCTGGCGCTGGCGCGCGAAGTCGCACCCAACGCGCGCATCGTGTCGGTCTACGGCGAGTTCGACCCTCACATCCCGGGCGGAAGCGAGCTCGACGGCGCGCGCAACGTCCGACTGGAGACCGGAGGACATTTCCGGATCCTCGCGCACCCGCGGGTCATCGCCGAGGTCGTGCGGTTGGCCGAGTGAGGCTCGTCAGTTGATGATCTCGGCGCGTTCGGCCGCCATCCGATCGATGCGCTCCCGCCACGTCTGCAGCGCCTCGGCCGACAGGCGGGTCCAGTCGGTGACTTCGCCGACGACGCGCAGGGGAGCGGCGGAGCGGTACGACCGCGTGGGGTTGCCGGGGAACTTCTTGTCGGTGACGTTCGGGTCATCCTCGAACTCGCCGGTGGGCTCGACGACGTAGACATGCGGCTCACCCGGGACCGGGGCGATCTCGGCCGCGAGACCGGCGCCGTCTTTCACCGCTGTGAAGTAGACGTGGTTCATCGTGATCTCCGGGCGGTAATTCGATGGGAAGCCCGGGGTGAGCAGGTCGCCGACGCGAAGCGAGGCCTTCGTACCGTGGAAGAACGGTCCGGGGATGTCGGTGAGATTCACCCGATCAGGATCGCCCCGGCGATGCCCGTGATGCAACCACGCACCGACGACGGAGCCCCGCCGCCCGACTCGTGCAGAGTGGGCGACGGGGCTCGTCGCAGCCGAGGCGTCAGACGCCGAAGTACAGCTCGTACTCGTAGGGGTGAGGACGGGCGTTGATCGGCTGGATCTCGTTCTCGATCTTGTACTCGATCCAGGTCTCGATCAGCTCGGGCGTGAAGACGCCGCCGGCCAGCAGGAACTCGTGGTCGTTGCGCAGCGCCTCGAGGGAGTCGAGCAGCGAGTTCGGAACCTGCGGGATGTTCTTGGCCTCCTCGGGCGGCAGCTCGTAGAGGTCCTTGTCGACGGGCTCGTGGGGCTCGATGCGGTTCTTGATGCCGTCGAGGCCCGCCATCATCTGCGCGGCGAACGCGAGGTACGGGTTGCCCGAGGCGTCGGGGGCTCGGAACTCGATGCGCTTGGCCTTGGGGTTGGTACCCGTGATCGGGATGCGGACGGCCGCCGAACGGTTGCCGGCCGAGTACACCAGGTTGACCGGAGCCTCGTAGCCCTTGACCAGACGCTTGTACGAGTTGAGCGTCGGGTTGGTGAACGCCAGGACCGCGGGAGCGTGCTTGAGCAGGCCGCCGATGTACCAGCGGGCGATGTCGGAGAGACCGCCGTAGCCCTTCTCGTCGTAGAAGAGGGGCTCGCCGTTCAGCCACAGCGACTGGTGGGTGTGCATGCCCGAGCCGTTGTCGCCGAAGAGCGGCTTGGGCATGAAGGTCGCGACCTTGCCCCACATCTCGGCGGTGTTCTTGACGATGTACTTGAACTTCAGGATGTCGTCCGCCGAGTGCACCATGGTGTCGAAGCGGTAGTTGATCTCCTGCTGTCCACCGGTGCCGACCTCGTGGTGCGCGCGCTCGAGCACGAGGCCCGACTCGATGAGCTTCAGCGAGATGTCGTCGCGCAGGTCGGCCGTCTTGTCGACCGGCGAGACGGGGAAGTAGCCGCCCTTGTAAGCGGTCTTGTTGGCGAGGTTGCCGCCCTCTTCGACACGGCCCGTGTTCCACGCGCCCTCTTCGGAGTCGACGGAGTAGAAGCTCGAGTTCTGCTTCACCTCGTAGCGGACGTCGTCGAAGATGTAGAACTCGGCCTCGGGGGCGAAGAACGCGGTGTCGGCGATGCCGGTCGAGGCGAGGTACTTCTCAGCCTTCTTCGCGACCTGCCGCGGGTCCTTGGCGTAGATCTCGCCGTTGCGCGGGTTGTAGATGTCGAAGATCATGATCAGCGTCTTCGCCTCGCGGAACGGGTCGACGTAGGCCGTCGACACGTCCGGGATCAGCTGCATGTCCGACTCGTGGATGTTCGCGAAGCCGCGGATCGACGAGCCGTCGAACAGCTGACCGACCGTGAAGAACTCCTCGTCGACGGTCGAGGCCGGGATGTTGAAGTGCTGCTGCACGCCAGGAAGGTCCGTGAAACGGATGTCGAGGAACTTGACGTCCTCGTCCTGGATGAACTTGAGCACCTCGGAAGAATCTTTGAACATGGAGTCTCCAAGATCGGGTGAGGAACAGCCTGGAGTCATCCAGACCTCTTCGAACCTATCGGCATCCAGTTGCCCGGCAGTATCTCGGATGTTTCCGGGATGTTACGCGGCCGGCCCCGTTTAGGCTGGACGGGTGCCCGAATCCCTGCGCGAGAACACCTATCCCGGCGAGCGGCTGGGGCGTCCCGAGCACGGGCCCGGCAGCGTCGGCCGCCTGGGACGGCGTCTCGCGGCGCTCGCTATCGACTACGCGGCGGCGACCCTGCTCGCGACCGCGTTCCTCGGGTTCGACCAGTTCGCTCTTCCCGGAGAGGCGGGGGTGACGCAGTTCGCGCCGCTCACGGTCTTCGCGGCGCTGCAGGTCATCTTCATCCCCCTGATCGGTGGAAGCCCGGGACACCGCATCGTCGGCTTGCGCCTCGAGCTCCTGCACGGTGGCTGGACCGGCCTCTGGCGTCCGATCGTCCGGACGCTGCTCCTCATCCTCGTCATCCCCGCCGTCGTGTTCGATCCCGATCAGCGGGGGCTGCACGACAAGGCAGCGGGCACGATCCTCGTCCGCGTCTGACGGAGCGGGTCCGCGCCTCCGGACGGATCAGCGGGGTCGCTGAGCGCGGGTCTTCATGGGGTCGACGCCCTTCGGGATCGGCAGCGACGTCACCGACTGCGAGACCGACTCGATGCGCTTGATGACGGCTGCCATCGTGGTGCGGTCGATCGCCTTCGGCAGAGCCTTGATCGTCGGGGCGAGCTTGGCGATGGGAACGTCGTCCTCGCCGTGGCCGACGTAGAGGACATGGATCGGAACACCCGAAGCGACGCGCTTGACCTTGCTGCGCTCGTCGTTGATCAGTCGCGTCAGACGCCCGCGGGCGCCCTCGCCGATGATGACGACACCGCCACGACCCACCGCGCGGTACACAGCCTCCTGCGTCTTCGGGTTGACGCCGACCGGCATCTCCGAGGCCTGCCACTTGCGCCCCAGGTTGGTCGAGATGATGTGTCCCGTCGCGCCCGGCATCCCGTCGATGCGCTTGTACATCGCCCGCGTCGCCAGACGCGTCATCGTGATCATGGCGCCGAGGATGCCGAAGAGCAGGCCCGTGACGCCCCACAGGATGACGCTCCAGATCGCTCCCGGCGGAATCAGGAACCCGACGAGCACGCCCAGGCCCACACCGGCGACCACGATGCCGATGAGCAGCCACGGCAGCCAGCTGTAGTACTCCTTCGTGAAGGTGAAGAGGGAGCGGAGCTGGGAGAAGAATCCGGGGCGCTTCTCGGGTGCGGTGCTGCGGGACGACATGCTCACAGCCTACCTTTTCGGCCGCGTCGTTCCGCCTCCACAACCGCCCCTGCGCGGTGACCGTGCACAGATCGACTCGATGCCGGTGAGAGGGGGACGAGCGGGAGCGACGCTGACACGATGAATCACACGCCGTCCGCCGATGTTCCCGCGCCGCTGCGGCGTGTGGCGCCCCCTGACGCTCCCTTCCCCGGTGAGATCCTGGCGTCGCCCCACGGAGCTGTGTACCGGGTCGCAGCGACGCGCGTGCCTCACGAGATGTGGTCAGCGCGCTCCGGCGGTCACCTTCTCGCTCCCGACGACGTCGATCGGGTCGCGGACGAGACGCTCGTGATCCTGCCGCTCCTCCGTGCGCGCCTGTGCGGCGCAGACGCAGCGTTCGACCTCACATCCGGTCAAGCGGTGACCCTGGTCGTCAGCGTCCTGCGCGGCGCGGTGGATGCGGCGCGGTCGGAATGGCGCACGGGGGAGTGGTGGTCGACGAGCGATGGACGCCCTGTGCTCGTCCCCACGGGAGCGCGGGGATGGGAGATGTCGTCGCGCACCGTGCTCGGTCGCATCCCCGACGCGACGCTGTCCCCCGATATCCGCCAGCGGGTCGGTGACGCCCTGGCGGACCGGATCACACTGCCGTTCGCGGCGCCCGGTCTCGAGGACGACCTGTTCGCGGTGGCCTCTCCGGAGCCGTTCGTCATCGCGCCGCCGATGGGCCTACATCGCCCGTCGGGCGGTGCTGCCGGAGAGAGCCCCTCGGCGGATGCCGCGGTCGTGGCGCGAAGCGCGGCGGCGGGGCTCGTCGACGGCGAGCTGATGGGGCGCGTGAGCACCGCGATCGCCGGGACCCGTGCGGCACTGCAGCATGCGACCGGTCTTCTCTCGCGGCAGCGACGACGACCCGAGCGGAGTGGCGCGGTCCCGTCCGCCGGCCGGCGACGCGTGATGTGGGTCGCGCTGGCCGCGGTCGGTGCGACAGTCGCCATCGGCCTCTCTCTGCCATATGGCGCGGGCGGCGATGAAGGATCCGCTGCGGACGTGCCGGCCTCGGAAGCGGAGGAGCAGCCCCGGGCGGAAGCCGGCTCCCCGGATCCGTCGGCCGGCGGGGACGCCCCGGGGGATGATCGGTCGTCGCCGTCGTCGCGTGTCGAGACACCGCCGACCGACCCTGATCTCCGGGTCGTCGACGACCTTGCGGATTGCTTGCGCAGCGACGATCCGGCGTGCCGCGCCGCGGTTCTCGAACGACCGGATGCAGCCTTGCCGGAAGGCATCGCGACCGCCGACGCGCCGCGTGAGGTGCGCCTGCTCGACGATCTCGGCGGAGTGGAAGTGGTGCGCGTCGACGACCCCTCGGGGGAACGCCCCTCTCAGATCGTGGTCGTCGTCACCCATGACGAGAAACGGCTGGTCCGCGACGTATACGACGTCGCGGACCAGCCGTGATGCGGTGGACTCAGCTGATCAGTAGCCGAGGTTCCCCTCGAACTGGGCACCCTCGAGGCGTGCCTTCATGGCGCTCAGGAAGCGCGCCGCGTCGGCGCCGTCGATCGTGCGGTGGTCGTACGAAAGCGCGAGGTAGACGTACGAGCGCACCGAGATCGCGTCCTTGCCGTCCACCGTCACGACGCCGGGGCGCTTGTAGACGATGCCGGTGCCGAGGATCGCCGACTGCGGGAGGAACACCACGGGGGTGTCGAAGAGCGCTCCGCGCGAACCGGTGTTGGTGATCGTGAACGTGCCGCCGGCGAGCTCGTCGGGCTTCAGCTTGTTGTCGCGCGTGCGTGCGGCGAGGTCAGCGATGTCCTGTGCGATCTGGGCGAGGTTCTTCGAACCGGCGTCGCGCAGCACGGGCGTGAGCAGTCCGCGCTCGGTGTCGACCGCGATCGAGATGTTCTCCGTGGCCGGGTAGACGATCTCTTCTCCGTCGACCGTCGAGTTCACGATCGGGAAGGTCTGGAGCGCCTCCGCCGCGGCGAGAGCGAAGAAGGGCAGGAACGACAGCTTGGCCCCGGTCTTCTCGTTGAAGTCGACCTTCACCTTGTCGCGGAACGCCGACAGCTTGGTGACGTCCACCTCGACGACGGTCGTCAGCTGAGCGGTCTGCTGCATCGACTCGACGGCGCGCTTGGCGAGCACCTTGCGCAGGCGCGACATCGGTGCCCGCGTGCCGCGGAGCTCCGAGACCTCGACCTGAGCGGGCGCGGCGGGTGCCTCCGCTGCGGCGGGCTTCGCCGACGCGGCTTCCGCGGCCTTGAGGACGTCCTCCTTGCGGATGCGACCGCCGACGCCGCTGCCCTTGATCGACGAGAGGTCGACACCCTGCTGCTGCGCGAGGCGGCGCACGAGCGGGGTCACGTACGTGACGCCGTCGTTGTCGGCTGCGGGGGCGGCCTCAGCTGCCGGTGCGGCGGCGGGAGCGGACTGCTGCGCGGGAGCGGGCGCGGACTGCTGCGCGGGGGCAGGAGCGGACTGCTGGGCGGGGACAGGCGCGGACTGCTGCGCGGGGGCCTCGGCCGGTGCGGCCGGCTTCTCGGCAGCCGGCTCGGGAGCGGCGGGCGCCTCGGCAGCCGGAGCGGGAACACCCGAACCGATGCGCGCGAGCGCGGAGCCGACCTCGACGGTCTCGTCCTCCTGGACGAGGATCTCGACGAGAGTGCCCGCGAAGGGAGCGGGGATCTCGGTGTCGACCTTGTCGGTCGAGATCTCGAGGAGCGGCTCATCGACGGCGACGTCGTCGCCGATCTGCTTGAGCCAGCGGGTGACGGTTCCCTCGGTGACGCTCTCGCCGAGCTCGGGGAGGACGACATCCTTCGCGTCGCCGGCTGCTGCGGGCGCGGGCTCGGACTGCTGCGGCGCGGACTCCGCGGGCGCCTCGGCGGCCGGGGCCTCCTGCGCGGGGGCGGGGGCCTCTTCGGCCGGCGCCTGCTCGGTGGGGGCGTCGCTGGAGGGCGCACCCGAGCCATCGCCGATCTTCGCCAGGATGGCGCCGACCTCGACGGTCTCGTCCTCCTGCACGAGGATCTCTTCGATGACGCCGCTCACGGGCGACGGAATCTCGGTGTCCACCTTGTCGGTGGAGATCTCGAGAAGACCCTCGTCTTCCTGGATGGTGTCACCGACCTTCTTGAGCCAGCGGGTGACCGTTCCCTCGGTGACGCTCTCTCCGAGCGCGGGGAGGACCACGGAAGTGCTCATGAATCTGTCTCCTTCAAGAAATGCCGATGTCCTTCTAGCTTACTGATCTGCATCGGTCGACCGGTCAGAGCGCATGCAGCGGTTTGCCCGCCAGCGCCAGGAATGCTTCTCCGAGAGCTTCGCTCTGAGTCGGATGGGCGTGGATGAATGGTGCGATGTCCTCGGGGTGGGCTTCCCAGCCCACGGCGAGTTGGCCTTCGGTGATGAGCTCGCCGACGCGGTCGCCCGCGAGATGCACACCGAGGATCGGGCCGTCGAGGCGTCGGACGACCTTGACCAGCCCGGCCGTCCCGAGGATCTCGCTCTTCCCGTTTCCGGCGAGGTTGTACTCACGCACGACGATCGCGTCGCCGTGCGCGGCGCGGGCCTGCTCCTCGGTCAGCCCGACGGAGGCGACCTCGGGACTGCTGTAGGTCACGCGCGGAACGAGACTGTCGGGAACGACGGTGGGGCGCAGGCCTGCGATCTCCTCGGCGACGAAGATGCCCTGCTGGAAGCTGCGATGGGCGAGCTGCAGGCCGGGAACGATGTCGCCGACGGCCCACACGCGGTCGCGCGTGGTGCGCAGCCGCTCGTCGACGCGGACGAAGCCGCGATCGAGCTCGACACCGGCGTCCTCGAAGCCGAGGCCCGCCGTCGCGGGACCGCGGCCGACCGCGACGAGCAGTACGTCGGCCTCCAGCGTGGTGCCGTCTTCGAGCGACACCCGGACGCCGTCCGCGTGCGACTCCGCGGCGCTGAAGCGGACTCCCGTGCGCGCGTCGATCCCGCGCTTGCGGAACGCGCGCTGGATCGTCTTGCTCATCGCGGCATCCTCCGCCGGCAGCAATCGATCGAGCGCCTCGATGATCGTCACGTCCGCGCCGAAGGAGCGCCAGATGCTCGCGAACTCGACGCCGATGACACCACCACCGAGGATGACGGCGTGACGCGGCACAGTGGGGAGCGCCAGGGCGCCCTCGCTCGTGATGATCCGGTCGTCGAGCTCGAGCCCCGGCAGCGAGCGGCTGTACGAACCGGTTGCCAGCACGACGTCGGTGCCGCGGTAACGGTCGCCGCCCACGGTCACGCCACCGTCCGCCTCGAGCCTGCCCTCGCCGTGCACGACGGTGATCTTCCGTGCCGCGATCAGACCCTCGAGACCCTTGTGCTTCTTGGCGACGATGCCGTCGCGATACGCATGGACCCCCGCGACGTCGATGCCCTCGAACGCAGCGCGGACGCCGACGTGCTCCGAGCCGCGGACGTTGTCCGCGACCTCCGCGGAGTGCAGGAGTGCCTTGGTCGGGATGCAGCCCCGGTGCAGGCAGGTTCCGCCGACCTTGTCCTTCTCGACGAGCACCACCGAGGAACCGAGCTCAGCCGCGCGGAGCGCGGCCGCGTAGCCTCCGCTGCCGCCGCCGAGGACGACGAGATCGACGCTGTGATCGGTCATCGCTGCGAACCCCGCAGGTACTCGACGAGTGAGCGGACGGTGGCTGCGGTCGGCCCCTTGTCGGTGCCGCCGAACGCGGCCTTGGTCGTGCCGGACCCCGCGATGTCGAGGTGGATCCAGGGGATGCGGGGCGCGTCGTCCTCGTCGCCGGCGCGACCGACGAAGCGCTGGAGGAACAGCCCGGCGAAGAGCGAGCCGCCGGAGGGGTCGCCGATCTTCGCGTTCTGCATGTCGGCGATGGGGGAGTCGAGCTCGTCCTCCATGTGCGCCGGCAAAGGCAGCTGCCAGGCGGCTTCGCCCGCGCGCTCGGCGGCCGCCAGGTAGTCGGCGACGGCGTGGTCGTCTCCCATGACGCCGGTGTGACGGTTTCCGAGCGCGACGATGATCGCCCCCGTCAGGGTCGCCACGTCGACGATCGCGTCGGGTCGTGTCCGGCTGGCGGCGACGAGGCCGTCCGCGAGGACGAGGCGACCTTCCGCGTCGGTGTTCAGGACCTCGACGGTCGTCCCATCCAGCATCCGGAGCACATCACCCGGACGCGTCGCGCGGCCGGAAGGCATGTTGTCGGCCACGCACAGCCATGCCGAGACCCGCACAGGGAGAGCGAGCGCAGCCGCGGCCTGGACGACGGCGAGCACCGTCGCGGCACCGGCCATGTCGTACTTCATCCCGACCATGCTCGCGGCTGGCTTCAGCGAGAGGCCTCCCGTGTCGAACGTGATGCCCTTGCCGACCAGAGCGACGTGGCGCGCGGCATCGGCGGGGGAGTACTCCACCCGCACGACGCGCGGCGGCCGGTCCGAGCCCTGCCCGACACCGAGCACTCCGCCGAAGCCCTGCCGTTCGAGCTCCGCCTCGTCGAGCACCTCGACCTCGACGGGCAGGCCGGCGACGGCCTCGATCGCGCGCTCCGCCAAGTCGGCGGGAGAGAGCCACTCGGCGGGCGTGCTGACCAGGTCCTTCACCAGCGCGAGCGATCGTCCGAGCGCGTTGACCCCGGCGATCTCCTCGGCGGAGGGCGAGGCGGACGAGTGGATCGTGACGCGCTCTGCTCGCGACTTCGGCGTGCCGCCCTTGTATCCCGCGAAGCGGTAACCGCCCATGACGGCGCCCTCGGCGAGGGCGCCCCAGGTCTCGGCGGGCGCGAGCGGTGCGGCGACGGCGAGCGAGGCGAACCCGGTGGTCACGCGAACCGCGGTGCCGACGGCATCACGCAGCGCGTGGACGTCGGGGTCGCTTCCGGTTCCGACGACGACGACGGGCGTCGACGACACGGCGGGCAGGAACACGCGGTGCACCGATCCTCGTGCGCCGGTGAATCCGACGGCTGCCAGCATCTCGGCGATGCCCGGCCAGCCGGCGACGTCTGCGTGCTCGTCGAGCGGTGGCAGAGCGAGGACCAGGGCGTCGGCGTCGGACTCGGTGACGGGCGCGCTGGTGTGCGCGATCTCGGGGAACGGCATCCTCCCATCCTAGGTTCGCGAGCCGGCGGCGTTCGCTGTCAGCGAGGGGCGAGCCGCCTCCGGGGCATGAAGCGCCTCGTAGAGTTGAAGCATGCCGCTGTCCGGACCGCTCTACGCACGTGCCGCCGGGTCCCCGCCCGTCCCCGCGGGGCTGCCGCTCGTCATCGCGCTGACCGGGTTCACGGATGCCGGCGGCGCGGTCTCCCGCATCGTGGAGTACTTCCGCGGAGAGCTCGACCCGACGCCGATCGTCGCCTTCGACAACGACGTCCTGTTCGACTACCGCGCGCGTCGGCCGATCGTGACCTTCGACGAGGACCACCTGACCGACTACCGTGCGCCGCGCCTCGAGCTGTCGCTCGCGCACGACTCGCTGGGTCAGCCGTTCGTGCTGCTCGCGGGCTACGAGCCGGACTTCGCCTGGGAAGCCTTCGCTGAGACGGTCGTGGGGCTGGCAGAGGGCATGCAGGTCGCCTCGATCACGTGGGTGCATGCCATTCCGATGCCGGTGCCGCACACCCGTCCCATCGGGGCGACGGTCAGCGGTACCCGATCGGAGCTGACCGCGGCTCACTCGGTCTGGCAGCCGCGCACGCAGATCCCCGCCACCGCGGGACATCTGCTCGAGCTCCGTCTCGCCGAGGCGGATGCGCGCGTTGCGGGCTTCGCGCTGCTGGTTCCTCATTACCTCGGTGACACCGAGTACCCCGCTGCGGCCATCGCCGGCCTCGACAGTCTGAGTGTCGCGACCGGGCTCGTCTTCGACAGCGACACGCTCCGCAACGAGAACCGCGACTACCTCGAGAAGGTCGAGGACCAGGTCTCGGGCAGCGAAGAGCTGACGACGATGCTGCACACGCTCGAGGAGCGGTACGACTCCTACATGGCGGCGTCGGCTCTCGGGCAGCCCATCATCCATACGGGTGATCTTCCGAGCGCGGATGAGCTGGCCGCCGAGCTCGAACGATTCCTCGCCTCGCGCCCACCGGGCGACGACGACAAGCGCGGACGCTCCTGACATCGGCCCGTTGCGCACCGCGATTCCCGATGGAGGGAATGCGTCACGCCCGGTCGGCGTTCTCATAGGAATGAATGCTTGCGCAGGAACAGCGCACGAGATATGAGACAATGAAGGACCTGACCCGTTGTCGATCCTGTGCTCCTCGTTCGCTCGAGTGGCGGGGGACTTGACAAGGGTCTTACTAGTGTCCGAGAACCCGGTGCGTTCGCACCGGTGAGAGGCTAACCGTGACGTCAGGCACGAAGACCACCCGCACCCGCGCGAGCGAGGACACCGAACTCGTCGAGGACGCGCCCGCCACCGCCGCGAAGGCTGCGCCGAAGAGCGCTGCGAAGAAGGCGCCCGCCAAGAAGGCCGCGACCAAGAAGGCCGCGCCCGCGAAGGCCTCCAAGGCCAAGGCCGACGACGACGAAGAGATGGACGACGAGGACGTCGAGGTCGACGTCGAGGTCGACGCCGACGACGCCTCGGACGACGACGCCGCCCCCGCGGGCGACGCTGCCAAGGCCGACGACGACGAGGACGACGACGAGCCGAAGAAGCCGGCCGTCACCGAGGCTCTGCCCACCGGCGCGATCGTCATCTCCTCGAGCGACGAGGAAGACGTCCCCGTCTACTCGACGCAGATCACCGGCGCCACGGCCGACCCGGTCAAGGACTACCTCAAGCAGATCGGCAAGGTGCCTCTGCTCAACGCGGCCGAAGAGGTCGAGCTGGCGATGCGCATCGAAGCCGGACTCTTCGCCGAAGAGAAGCTGTCGCACATGTCGGCCGCCGAGAAGTCCAACCAGCTGGGGCTCGACCTGCAGTGGGTCGCGCGTGACGGACAGCGTGCCAAGAGTCACCTGCTCGGCGCCAACCTGCGACTCGTCGTCTCGCTCGCCAAGCGCTACACGGGCCGTGGCATGCAGTTCCTGGACCTTATCCAGGAGGGCAACCTCGGTCTGATCCGCGCCGTTGAGAAGTTCGACTACACCAAGGGCTTCAAGTTCTCGACCTACGCGACCTGGTGGATCCGCCAGGCGATCACGCGCGCCATGGCCGACCAGGCCCGCACGATCCGCATCCCGGTGCACATGGTCGAGGTCATCAACAAGCTCGCCCGCGTGCAGCGTCAGATGCTGCAGGACCTGGGCCGCGAGCCCACGCCCGAGGAGCTCAGCCGCGAGCTCGACATGACCCCCGAGAAGGTCATCGAGGTCCAGAAGTACGGCCGCGAACCGATCTCGCTGCACACCCCGCTCGGCGAGGACGGCGACAGCGAGTTCGGAGACCTCATCGAAGACACCGAGGCGGTCGTCCCGGCCGACGCCGTCGGCTTCACGATGCTGCAGCGCCAGCTCGAGTCGCTTCTGGACTCGCTCAGCGAGCGCGAGGCAGGCGTCATCCGCATGCGCTTCGGCCTCGGCGACGGTCAGCCGAAGACCCTCGACCAGATCGGCGACACGTTCGGTGTCACGCGCGAGCGCATCCGTCAGATCGAATCGAAGACGATGGCCAAGCTGCGCCACCCGTCGCGGTCGCAGTCGCTCCGGGACTACCTCGAGTGACCGGCGCCGCGAACGAGGGCAAGGCTCTCGAGGTCGTCGTCGACGGCACGTCCTACGCGCGGATCCCGATCCGTACCCGCGTGGTGATGCCCGGCGACGATCTCGACGCCGTCATCTCGGAGTACGCCGCCTCGGCCGTCCAGCCGGGGGACCTGCTGTTCGTCACCGAGAAGATCGTCGCGATCACGCAGGGCCGTTCGTACACGCTCGACGAGATCCGCGTCCGCCCGCTCGCGAGGTTCCTGTCGAAGTACGTCACCCGCACGCCCTACGGAATCGGTCTGGGGATGCCGGAGACGATGGAGATGGCCCTCCGCGAGTGCGGTACACCGCGCATCCTGTTCGCCGCGGCTGTCAGCGCCGTGACGAAGATCTTCGGTCGACGCGGCGACTTCTACCGCGTCGCGGGAGACAAGGCGCGCGCGATCGACGGCCCGACGTCGGGCACCATCCCGCCGTACAACAAGGCGGTCGTCCTGGGGCCGACCGATCCGAAGGGCGTCGCCGCGCGGATCAAGTCCCGGTTGGGCGGCATCGCCGAGGTGGCGGTCGTCGACATCAACGACATCGGCGGCAACATCCTCGGCTCGACGCTCGACAAGGCCGGAGAGCAGCGGCTCGTGCGGATCCTGCGCGACAACCCGCTGGGCCAGGGTCACGAGTCGACGCCGCTCGGCGTCATCCGCGAGGTCTGACGTGGGAGCGGTGAACCGGGTCTACCGGCGCGCGCGTTTCTTCGTCCGCCGCGTCGTCTCGTTCGATCGCGAGCGGGTGCTGCAGTTCGCCCGGCAGTCCGCCGCCCTCTCGAAGGCGCCGGTCTGGTGGGTCGCGGCCGACATGGCATGGTGCGCCGTCCGCTACGAGACGACGTTCGAGAACTACTCCGAGTGGGACTTCCGGATCCTCAAGGCTCGCGAGCGCCGCACCTACATGACCGACCCCAAGTCGTTCCACCTCTCACGACGCCTCAACGACAACTCCGTGCGCGGCGTCTTCGACGACAAGCTCCAGTTCGCGCGCCGGTTCGGCGACGAGCTCGGGCGCGCGTGGCTCGATGTCGCCTCATCCGACACCGCGGCGCTGGCAGCCTTCCTCGACGGGCGCGAGCGCGTCATCACGAAGAACCCCGGGGGAGTCGGCGGCAACGGCATCACGATGCGGGAGGTCGCGTCGATCGGCGACGTCGCGAGCCTCCGCGAGGAACTCCTCGCGTCGGGCGAGACGCTGGTCGAGGAGGTGCTGGTGCAGCATCCCGAGATGGCGCGCCTGTATCCCGGCAGCGTCAACTCGCTGCGAGTCGTGACCTATCGCGATCCCGACGACGTCGTGCACGTCCTCGCCGCGGTTCTGAAGGTCGGCAACGGCGGCGTCATCGACAACTTCTCCAACGGTGGCATGTACACCATGCTCGACGATGAGGGCCGGGCGCTCCACGCCGCCAGCGACGAAGAGGGCCGTCCCTTCGAGACGCACCCGATCACGGGAGTCGCGATCACGGGGTACCAGGTCCCGCTGTACCCGCAGGTCCTCGAGCTCGTCGATAGCCTTGCCCGCCGTGTTCCCGAGATGCCGTACATCGGCTGGGACATCGCCATCACGCCGGAGCGCCCGGTGGTGATCGAGGGCAACCACAACACGGGCGTGTTCCAGTCCAAGCCGTCGGTGTCGGGCATCCGGCGCGGGCTGCTGCCGCGCTACCGCGCCGCGATGCGCTTCTGAGCGCCCGCGGATCCGCAACCGCAACACCGAGAACACGGAGAGAACGAGCAATGGGTCGATCACGCGTCCGGCTGGGCTACCTCCTGGACCGAGCCCGCAACATCCGGGTCGGCAATCTCATCGAGTTCGGGCGCCAGGTGCAGAAGGTGTCGAGAGCACCGCTGCCGCTCATCATCGCCGACATGCTGTGGTGCTCGGTCAAGTACGACATGGGCTTCCGCGATTACGCGGTGTGGGACATCCGTCTGCTGAACGCCCGCGAGCGCGCGACCTGGATGACGCACCCGAAGTCGTTCCGGATCACCCGCATGCACAATACGCCCGAGGGGCGCGCGAAGCTCGAAGACAAGCGGCGCTTCGCGCGCGAGTACGCCGATCTGCTCGGCCGCGAGACGCTCGACCTCCGGGATGTCGACGACGCCGAGCTCGGCGCGTTCCTGGCGCGTCACCCGAAGGTGCTGGCCAAGCCGCTCGACGGGCACGGCGGTGGGGGGATCACCCTGCACGAGAACGTGACGGATGCCGCCGCGTTCCGGGCCGAGGCGACCGCGGCCGGCCAGTCGATCGTCGACGAGTTCATCGTCCAGCACCCCGAGATGGCCTCGCTCTACCCCGACAGCGTCAACACGGTGAGGATGATCACGTTCCTCACCCCCGACGGCCACGTCCGCCTTCTGGCCGGCGTCCTGCGCATCGGGAACGGCGACGTCATCGACAACTTCGCCTCGGGCGGCATGTTCACGATGCTCGACGAGCACGGCGTCGCGCTGTATCCGGGCGTCGACAAGAACTCGAACGTCTATCGTGAGCACCCGGTCACCGGCACCCCTATCGTCGGCTTCACGGTGCCGTTGTTCGACCAGGTGCTCGCCCTCACCGAGCAGCTGGCGCGCCGGACGCCGGAAGCACCCTACGTCGGGTGGGATCTGGCGATCACGCCGAACGGCCCCGTCGTGATCGAGGGGAACCACAACTCGAGCGTGTTCCAGCCCAAGCCGTCCGCCTCGGGCGTGCGTACCGGTCTGCTCCCCGTCTATCAGGCAGCCGTCGGCTTCTGACCCGCGACCCGGCACCCCGCGGTGCCGGGGAACGCGAAAGCCCCGAGCGCGATGCTCGGGGCTTTCGTCGTGGAGCCGTCCTCAGCCGGCGGCGACGAGGCGCGAGGTCTCGTCGTGCCAGCTGGTGGCGACGGCGCGCAGCTTCTCTTCGTACTTGCGTCCGTGGTGGGCGCAGAAGAGCAGTTCGCTGCCGTTCACCTCTGCGGCGATGTAAGCCTGGGCGCCGCACGAGTCGCAGCGATCGGCCGCGGTCAGGCGGTGGTCGAGGACGGCGGTGCTCTCGGAAGTGTTCGTGGTCATGATGGGTGCCTCCTCGGTCGATCGGGTCGTGCAACTGAGTCCCTCGATACAACCACGACCAGCCGGGGGTATGCCCCATTTGACGATCATTTCGCTCAGCGCGTACGCTCACCGCCCGCACTCGGGCCCGAGTCGCTCCCGAGGGCGTGTGTCCTCCCCTTCGTGTCGGTGCGCGCGGATACGCTTGGAGATCGTGACTGCTGAGTATTCCGCCCATCACCTCCAGGTGCTCGAAGGGCTGGAGGCCGTCCGCAAGCGCCCTGGCATGTACATCGGCTCGACCGACTCGCGCGGCCTCATGCACTGCCTCTGGGAGATCATCGACAATTCCGTCGACGAGGCCCTGGGCGGTTACGGCTCGCGCATCGACATCGTCCTCCACGCCGACGGCAGCGTCGAGGTTCGCGACCGCGCGCGCGGCATCCCCGTCGATGTCGAGCCCCGCACCGGTCTGACCGGTGTCGAGGTCGTTTTCACCAAGCTGCACGCCGGCGGAAAGTTCGGTGGCGGCTCGTACGCCGCGTCGGGTGGACTCCACGGCGTCGGAGCCTCCGTCGTCAACGCCCTCTCCGAGCGTCTCGACGTCGAGGTCGACCGTGGGGGCAAGACCTACGCGATGTCGTTCCACCGCGGCGAGCCCGGTCTGTTCGCGGGCGACGCTCCCGACTCGGAGTTCACGCCGTTCGAGCGTTCCTCAGAGCTGCGCGTGGTCGGCAAGGCGCCCCGAGGCACCACCGGAACCCGCATCCGCTACTGGGCCGACCGGCAGATCTTCACGAAGGATGCCGCGTTCCACCTCGAAGAGCTCGTGCAGCGTGCACGTCAGACCGCCTTCCTCGTCCCCGGCCTCGAGATCGTCATCGTCGACGAGCGCGGCGAGGAGCGGGTCGAGACGAGCTACCGCTTCGACGGCGGCATCTCGGAGTTCGCGGAGTTCCTGGCCCCCGACGCGCCGATCACCGACACGTGGCGCCTGACCGGCTCGGGAACGTTCACCGAGACCGTGCCCGTGCTGCAGGCCAACGGCGCCATGGTGCCGACCGAAGTCGAGCGCTCCTGCGAGGTCGACATCGCGCTGCGGTGGGGGACGAGCTATGAGACCGTCACCCGGTCGTTCGTGAACATCATCGCCACCCCGAAGGGCGGAACGCACCAGCAGGGCTTCGAGCAGGGGCTCATGAAGGTCATCCGCAGCCAGGTCGAGCAGAACGCGCGACGGCTGAAGGTCGGAAACGACAAGCTCGAGAAGGACGACATCCTCGCCGGCCTCACGGCCGTGCTGACGGTCCGGCTCCCCGAGCCCCAGTTCGAGGGCCAGACCAAGGAGATCCTCGGAACACCGGCCGTGCGCCAGATCGTCGCCTCGGTGGTCAATCGCGAGATGGGGGCGCTCTTCTCCTCCACGAAGCGCGACGACAAGGCGCAGACCGGGCAGCTGCTCGAGAAGGTCGTCTCCGAGATGAAGGCGCGCATCTCGGCGCGCACGCACAAAGAGACGCAGCGCCGCAAGACGGCCCTCGAGTCGTCGTCGCTGCCGGCGAAGCTGGCGGACTGCCGCAGCAACGACGTGGCCGAATCCGAGTTGTTCATCGTCGAGGGCGACTCGGCCCTCGGTACGGCCAAGCACGCCCGCAACAGCGAGTATCAGGCGCTCCTCCCGATCCGCGGCAAGATCCTGAACGTCCAGAAGGCCTCGGTGAGCGACATGCTCTCCAATGCCGAGTGCGCCGCGATCATCCAGGTGATCGGTGCCGGTTCCGGGCGCTCGTTCGACCTGAGCGCGGCCCGCTACGGCAAGGTCATCCTGATGAGCGATGCCGACGTCGACGGCGCGCACATCCGCACGCTGCTGCTGACCCTTTTCTTCCGCTACATGCGACCGCTGATCGAGGAGGGCCGCGTGTTCGCCGCCGTGCCTCCGCTGCATCGTGTGGTCGTCGTGAATCCCGGCTCGAAGCCGAACGAGACGATCTACACCTATTCGGAGGCCGAACTGCACGGACTGCTCGCAAAGCTCCGCAAGTCGGGGCGCAAGTGGCAGGAGCCGGTGCAGCGCTACAAGGGCCTCGGCGAGATGGATGCCGATCAGCTGGCGACGACCACGATGGATCGCGCCGGCCGCACGCTGCGCCGTGTCCGCGTCGAGGATGCAGATGCCGCCAACGCGGTCTTCGAGCTGCTCATGGGCAACGAGGTCGCCCCGCGCCGCGACTTCATCGTCACCTCGAGCGATCGGCTCTCGCGCGAGTCCATCGACGCCTGACCCGCGTCGCGGCTGCCCCTCCGAAACTCGGAGGACGACGCGAGCCTCGGAGGAATTCCGGTCAACCGTCCGAGGTCTACGTCATTCTCCGAGGCTCGGGGGCGGCAGGCTCAGGCGACGACGGTGCCGATCGCGCCGATGACGCCGTCGAGCGGCTGGCCGGAGGCGTCGCGCTTGGCCCCGGCCTCGGGCAGGCTCCGCGTCGCACCGTCGGGGCCGACCGCGCGCGGGGAGTCGCCCACCCACGCGACGGTCAGCGTGTCCTCGCCGCGCAGGAACCGCTGAGCCCGGACTCCGCCGGTCGCTCGTCCCTTCGCGGGGAACTCCGAGAACGCCGACACCTTGCCGCTGCCGGCATCGGCCCCGGCGAGGGACTGCGTCGAGCCCGCGATCGTCACGACGACCGTGTCATCGGATGCCGCGACCGCGGTGAACGCGATGACGCGCTCACCGTCCGCGACACGGACCCCCGCCATTCCGCCGGCTGCGCGGCCCTGCGGACGCACCGCCGCCGCATCGAATCGCAGCAGCTGGGCGTCGGAGGTGACGAAGACCAGTTCGGAGCCGTCGGGTGCCGGGGCGGCGCCGACGACGCGGTCGCCGGGCTTGAGCGAGATGATCTCGGCGTCGGGCTTGCCCGCCGCCAGCTCGGTCGCCGCGACGCGCTTGACGACGCCCTGCGCCGTGCCGAGGGCGATGGGCGGTTCGCCGGTCAACGGCACGATCGCCACGACGTGCTCACCGGCTCCGAGCCCGAGATACTGGTCGGCCTTCGAGCCCGCCGCGAGCTGAACGCTGTTGCCCGGGACCGACGGCAGGTCGACGGGGGAGAAGCGCACGAGGCGTCCGGTGCTGGTGACGGCGCCGAGGTCACCGCGGACCGTCGCGTCGACGGCGGAGCGGATGGCGTCGTGCTTGCTGCGCCGGGCGGGCGGAACGATGCCGCTGCTGAGCAGGTCTTCGCCGAGCTCTGCTCGGACCATCCGGCCGGTCGCCGAGAGGAAGACGCGGCAGGGCGCGTCGGCGATCTGCAGGTCGGCGGCGGCCTTCTTGCCCGAGCGCGCGGTCACGGGGCCGCCGTTGAGCAGCAGCGTGCGACGGGGCGTGCCGTAGGTCTCGGCCGCCGCCTCGAGTTCGCGGGCCACCTGGGCTCGCAGTAGCACGTCGCTCGCGAGGAGCTCCTCGAGGTGTGCGATCTCGGCCTTCAGCTGGTCGCGCTCGGTCTCCAGCTCGATACGGGAGAACTTCGTCAGGCGGCGCAGACGCAGTTCGAGGATGTACTCGGCTTGCGGCTGCGAGAGATCGAAGACGTCGATCAGTCGCGTCCTCGCCTGCTCGCCGTCATCCGAGGTGCGGATGACCTGGATGACCTCGTCGATGTCGAGAATCGCGATCAGCAGTCCCTCGACGAGGTGCAGGCGCTCCTGCTTCCGGGCCAGCCGGTAACGGCTGCGTCGCGTGACCACCTCGATGCGGTGGTCGAGATACACCCGGAGGAGCTCCTTGAGCCCGAGGGTCTGGGGCTGTCCCTCGACGAGCGCGACGTTGTTGATGCCGAAGGAGTCCTCCAGCGGGGTCAACCGGTAGAGCTGCTCGAGCACCGCGTTGGGGTCGAATCCGGTCTTGATCGTGATGACGAGACGCAGCCCGTGGTTGCGATCGGTGAAGTCCTGTACATCAGAGATGCCGGTCAACTTCTTGGCGTTGACCGCATCTTTGATCTTCTCGATGATCCGCTCGGGACCGACCATGTAGGGCAGCTCGGTGACGACGAGGCCGGTGCGGCGCGGACCCAGCGACTCCACCGACACCTTCGCGCGGGTGCGGAAGGTGCCGCGCCCGTTGGTGTAGGCATCCTTGATGCCGTCCAGACCCACGATCACGCCGCCGCCGGGCAGGTCGGGGCCCGGAACGAACTCCATGAGCTCGTCGAGCGTCGCATCGGGATTCTCGAGAAGGTGCACGGCTGCCGCGACGACCTCGATGAGATTGTGCGGCGCCATGTTCGTCGCCATACCGACCGCGATGCCGGTCGTGCCGTTGACCAGCAGGTTGGGGTATGCGGCGGGCAGGACCGCCGGCTGCTGGAACTGACCGTCGTAGTTCGGGATGAAGTCGACGACGTCCTCGTCGAGGTTCTCGGTGAGGGCGAGAGCAGACGGCGCGAGCCGCGCCTCGGTGTACCGCGCTGCCGCGGGGCCGTCGTCGAGCGAGCCGAAGTTGCCGTGACCGTCGACCAGGGGCACCCGCAGAGCGAAGTCCTGCGCGAGGCGGACGAGCGCGTCGTAGATCGCCGAATCGCCGTGCGGGTGCAGCTTTCCCATCACTTCACCGACGACACGGGCGCTCTTGACGTGGCCCTTGTCGGGGCGAAGGCCCATGTCGGCCATCTGGAAGAGGATGCGCCGCTGCACCGGCTTCAGGCCGTCGCGAGCGTCGGGGAGAGCGCGCGAGTAGATGACCGAGTAGGCGTATTCGAGGAACGATCCCTGCATCTCCGCTGAGACGTCGACGTCCTCGATGCGCTCCGGCTGGTCGGGGACGGGTGAAGCGGTGCGGGATGCGGCCATGAAGCTGTTCGGACCTCGATCGGGGATGGGAGGGCGGATGCGGTCTGTGTCAGACTGTCCGCGATGCCCTCAAGCCTACCGACCGACCCGCCCACGGCCCGGAGCCTCACCGGTGTGCTGCCGCAGCTGCTGACCTCGTTGTCGGGCCGGTCCGACTGGTTCGCTCCGGCACGGTCGGCCATCGTCATCGTCGCCGACGGGCTGGGACGCGGCAACCTCGCGCAGCGCGCCGCCTACGCTCGCTTCCTCTCCGAGCGCATGACCAAGCGGGATGCCGCCCGCACGGTGTTCCCCGCGACGACGGCCGCCGCCCTGAGCAGTCTTTTCACAGCTGTGTCGCCGGGGGAGCACGGCATCGTCGGATACCGGGTGAGGGTGCCCGGCACGGCCTCGACCCCGAACCAGCTCACCGGCTGGGAGGACGATGGCCTCGACCCGCTCTCCTGGCAGCGTTCGCAGCCCGTGTTCGAGCGAGAGGCCGCAGCGGGCCGACGCTGCTTCGTCGTGAGCCGTGCTCAGTACGCCGCGACCGGGTTCACCACGGCGACCGTGCGGGGGGCGGAATTCGTGTCGGCTTCGGGGATCGGTGAACGGCTTGCGCGGGCCGAGGCCCTCGCCGGAGCCCACGAGGGAGCTCTCGTCTACGTCTACATCCCGGAGCTCGACGTCATCGGCCACGGGCACGGCTGGGAGGGCGACCGGTGGGCGGCGGAGCTGGAGTCGCTCGACGCCGAGCTGCGCCGGTGGGATCGTCAGCTGGGGCCGGGCATCGGTGCTGTGCTGACGGCGGATCACGGCATGATCGACGTCCCCGCGCACCGGCACGTCCTGCTGCGGGAAGGCGACGACCTGCTCGATGAGGTCGATGTCATCGGCGGCGAACCGCGGATGCTTCACCTCTACGCGTCAGCCGGCGCCGCCGAACGCGTGGCCTCCCGCTGGCGCGAGTCGGAATCGGATCGTTCGTGGGTGATGACCCGGGCCGAAGCCGTCGACGCCGGACTCTTCGGGACGGTTCACCCCGAGGTGGCGCCGCGCATCGGAGACGTTCTCGTCGCCGCTCGGTCGAGTGTGGCGTACTACGACGACCGGCTGGCCGACAAGAAGCCGCAGCGGATGGTCGGACAGCACGGGTCGCTCACCGACCAGGAGCGGATCGTTCCCCTCATCCGTTTCGGCGTGTTCGCCTGAGAGCCCGCGTGCGGCGCGCCGCGTGAGTGTTCAGGCGTCTTCGCTGCGCGCGCCGAAGACGATCTCGTCCCACGACGGCATTGAGGTGCGGCCGCCGCGGCGGCGGGTCTCCGGGGTCGTGTCCTCGCTCGCCGGCTCCGCCTGGGGCGCCTCGGGCTCGGGGGTGGGCTCAGCGGGTTCGCGGTAGCCGGGCTCGAGGGCGTCGAAGAGCGCGACCGGTGTCCGTTCGCGCGTGTCCTGCCCGCGGTCCTCGCCGGGCATGGGCTCGCGCTGTCCGCGACGGCGGCGGAGTGCCTCGAGGAGGTCGGCGGTCTCGGACGACGTCACGACCGGCTCGGGAGCGCGCTTGATCGCCGCGTCCTTCGCGGTCGTGCTGCGGAGCGGGGCGGACGTGGCCGCCTCCGGCTCGGCGGCGGGATGATGCCGGGGGCCGAACGCTCCGCTGTCGAACCGCGACTCGTCCTTGGCCTGCGGCGTGTCGAGGGCTCGCAACCGCGGGATCAGCCCCTCGGGCAGCGATCCCTGCCGCGACAGCTGGGTCGCGTCGGAGTTGAGGGGCGCGAGCGACGAGCGTCGCGGGTCGAAAGACCACCGGGCGTCGTGCTCGACCTCGCCCACGGTGAACTCGAGCTTGACGATCCAGCCGTCGGGCTCGCGCCAGCTGCTCCAGCGCTCACCGGTCGCGCCCGCCTCGGCGAGCTTCGTGCGAACCGCGGTGCCGAAGGTCGGCTGGGCGTCCGGTTCGAGCTCGCCCGCGATGAGGACCGGCACCGCGAGGGCCTGTCCGACGATGTGCTCGCGCTCCGCGATGATCGGCCGCTCGTATCGGGCGACGTCCTCGACCCGGATGCCGAGGAGCGTGGCGACATCCGCGGCGCTCATGCCGGCGCGGATGTGCGACTGGATCTCGCGAGGGCTGGGGCGGGGAGCCCGCGGTTCGTCAGCCGGACGGGCGCGGCGCAACTGGGCGCGCAGCGTCTCGTTCACCGGCAACGCGAAGCGCTCCCCGGACTCGGTTGCGAGGACGAGGATGCCCTCCTCGGTCCCGATGACCTTGAGCTGTTCCATGCGCAGAACCCTCCCAGCGATACGTGTGCCGTCATGGTGTCACAGGCATCCGGGGACCGTGGGAATATCCGGGGCGCGCCGTCGGTTTCGGGGGGCGAACCGGTCGTCAGCAGCCGTTCCCGGAAGGATCTTCCGCGACGTTTTGCGAAATACGCGCCGGTCATGCAAACTATCGCCGCCCCACTCGGCGCGGCAACCGGCAACACCTGGAAGTAGAGGCCTTTCGACATGGCTACGGATTACGACGCACCCCGCAAGACCGAGGACGACAGCGAGTCGATCGAGGCCCTGAAGGAGCGCGTGCCCGACAAGTCGTCGGGCTCGATCGACAACGAGGACGCCGACAACCCGTCGGGCTTCGAGCTGCCCGGGGCTGACCTCTCGGACCTCGAGCTGGATGTCGTCGTCCTTCCCCCGCAGGAGGACGAGTTCACGTGCATGGAGTGCTTCCTCGTGAAGCACCGCACTCAGATCGACCACGAGACCAAGGTCGGCGCGATCTGCACCGAGTGCGCCGCCTGACCGTCACGACTCTCGCTGACCCTCGACGCCCCGGCGTCGAGGGTCTGTCTTTTGCGCGAAGCGGTGTGACGGCCTAGGAGCGTCGGGCGCGTGAGGCGGCGTCGGCGCGAGCGCTCTCGACCACCGCGACGACCCGGGACGGCGTCCGGGAGGAGAACACCCAGTGCGTGACCGGATCGTCATCGTCGTCGATCGCGACGCGGACCACACCGTCGATGCCGCCCCGCAGCAGGTGCCACGAGCTCGGTGATAGACCCGGTCCGCGCGCCTGCCGTGCATCGTCGCCCGTCAGCGCCTCCATCTGACCGAGATACTCGAGCTCGATGCTCGCGCGGCCGACGCGCAGGCGTCCGCCGGACACCTCGACGACCGGCGACAGGGCGATGAGGCCCGCGACGACGAGTGCGCCGACGACGATCCCCGCGACGAGCCCGACGATCGAGTCGAGCGGGGCGAGCACGAGGGCGACCATCGGGCCGCAGACGGCCGCGCTCACCAGCAGCCAGAGCGATGGGCTCAGGCGCTCGCGATAGCTCGTAGCGGGCGGGGTGGCGGGGGCGGAACTGTGCATTAGCCTCGTGGGGTGACCGAATCCGTGGACGTCCCCATTATCGCCGTCGACGTTCCCGTGTATGCCCACCCGGGGGATGCCGGAGCAGATCTCGTCTCCACCGAGACGGTGCATCTCGAGCCCGGACAACGCGCACTTGTGGGCACCGGCGTTCGCATCGCCCTGCCCGAAGGCTTCGCCGCCTTCGTCGTCCCGCGCAGCGGCCTCGCCGCGAAGCACGGCATCACCGTGGTGAATTCTCCCGGAACGGTCGACGCCGGCTACCGCGGCGAGATCAAGGTCACCCTCCTGAACACCGACACGTCCGAGACGTACGACATCGCGCCCGGTGACCGCATCGCACAGGTGATCGTCATGCCGGTGACCCGCGCCCGCTTCATCCCCGTCGACACGCTGCCCGAGAGCGTTCGCGGCGAAGGTGGGTTCGGCTCGACCGGCTACCAGCAGACAGGAGTATCCGCATGAGCGACGACGCGAAGTCCGCGCCCGCCGACCGCGCCACAGCCGGACCGTTCGACGAGTCCGAGGCCAACCCGGTCCGTCCCTACATCGACCTCGGCGGCATCAAGGTGCTGCCCCGCGAGGGTCTCAACCTGCGCCTCGAGGTCGAGGAACAGACCAAGCGCATCGTGGCGGTCGGTCTGGATTACGCCGGGTCCACGCTGCAGGTGCAGCCGTTCGCGGCGCCCCGCTCGACGGGGCTGTGGGACGAGACACGCGAGCAGATCCGTCAGCAGGTGCGACAGCAGGGCGGCCGCGTCGAAGAGCGCGAGGGCCCCCTCGGGCCGGAGCTGCTCGCAGAGGTTCCCGTGATCGCGGGAGCTGACGGCAGCGGCAAGCGTCTCGCGCGATTCGTTGGCGTCGACGGTCCGCGCTGGTTCCTTCGCGGTGTCATCGGCGGGGCCGCCACCAACGACGTCGAGGCGGCCGCGCAGGTCGAGGATCTGTTCCGGTCGCTCGTGGTCGTGCGCGGCGGGTCGCCCATGCCGCCGCGCGACCTCATCCCGCTGAAGATGCCGGCGACCCCCGGCTCAGCGTGAACGGCGACGAGCGTCCCGAGGCGGCGACCGAGCGTCGCGACGACCTGACTCCGCCGGAGCCGGCGGGATCGACGTCGGGTGTGCTGGGCGCCGCCCTCGGCGAGGCCGCGCGCAGGGCGGGCTTCGATCCGGAGACGAACGCCTCGACCGGGGGAGTCGTCTGGCGGGCGATGGGCGGATTCCGCGGAATCGTCGAAGCCGTCCTGCCCGGTCTGGTCTTCATCGTGGTGTTCACGCTGACGACGGACCCCGAGACGCGCGAAGCGAACCTCTGGTTGTCGCTCGGACTCTCGGTCGGGGTCGCCGCCGTCTTCACGCTGCTCCGCCTGATCCAGCGGGGGCCTGCCGGGGCGGCTTTCGGCGGCCTCATCGCAACCGCCGTCGCCGCGGGCCTCGCGCTGTGGACAGGGCGCGGTCAGGACAACTTCATCCCCGGGCTGATCACCAACGCCGCGTACGGCACGGCCTTCCTCGTCTCTGCTCTCATCGGGTGGTCGCTCATCGGGCTCGCGGCGGGATTCCTGATGAACGAGGGAATCGCGTGGCGTCGCGATAAGCGCAAGCGTCGCGTCTACTTCTGGCTCGCGATCGCATGGGCGGCCCTGTTCTACCTGAGGCTCGCGGTGCAGCTGCCGCTGTACTTCGCTGACGAGGTCGCCGCCCTCGGAACCCTGAAGCTCGTCATGGGGCTTCCGTTGTTCGCCCCGCTCGCGGCTGTCACCTGGCTCGCCGTGCGGGCGCTCTATAAGAGGCCCGCCGAGTGATATATTTATCTTGACGTCAAGATAAATTTCCCCCGATCCGACTAAGGGTCGCCTCACTAGATCGACCGGTGCGGCGAGGGGATGATGGGACAGTGCGCGCAAGCGCGCGGCCCGCCGATGAAGGAGAGCAGACGTGTCCACTGTTGACAGCTTCGGAGCCAAGAGCACCCTGACGGTCGGCAGTACCGACTACGAGATCTTCCGGATCGCCACGGTCGAGGGTTACGACCGTCTTCCCTTCAGCCTCAAGGTGCTGCTCGAGAACCTCCTGCGCACCGAGGACGGCGCGAACGTGACGCGGGAGCAGATCCGTGCGCTGGGCTCGTGGGACGCATCGGCGGAGCCCGACACCGAGATCCAGTTCACGCCCGCCCGCGTCGTGATGCAGGACTTCACGGGCGTGCCCTGCATCGTCGACCTCGCCACCATGCGCGAGGCGGTGACCGCGCTCGGCGGTGACCCGAACCGCATCAACCCGCTCTCGCCCGCCGAGATGGTCATCGACCACTCGGTCATCGCCGACCTGTTCGGCAGCGAGAACGCCCTCGAGCGCAACGTCGAGATCGAGTACGAGCGCAACGGCGAGCGTTACCAGTTCCTCCGTTGGGGTCAGGGTGCATTCGACGACTTCAAGGTCGTCCCCCCGGGCACCGGCATCGTCCACCAGGTGAACATCGAGCACCTCGCGAAGGTCATCTACGACCGCAACGTCGACGGCGTGCTCCGCGCATACCCCGACACCTGCGTCGGCACCGACTCCCACACCACGATGGTCAACGGCCTCGGCGTCCTGGGCTGGGGCGTCGGCGGCATCGAGGCCGAGGCCGCGATGCTCGGTCAGCCCGTGTCGATGCTCATCCCGCGCGTCGTCGGTTTCAAGCTCACCGGCGAGATCCCCGCGGGCGTCACCGCGACCGACGTCGTGCTGACGATCACCGACATGTTGCGCAAGCACGGCGTGGTCGGCAAGTTCGTCGAGTTCTACGGCGCCGGCGTCGGGTCTGTCCCGCTCGCCAACCGCGCCACGATCGGCAACATGAGCCCGGAGTTCGGCTCGACCGCTGCGATGTTCCCCATCGACGACGTCACGCTCGACTACCTGCGTCTGACCGGCCGCGACGAGCAGACCGTCGCGCTCGTCGAGGCGTACGCGAAGGAGCAGTCGCTCTGGCACGACCCCGCGAACGAGCCGAGCTACAGCGAGTACATGGAGCTCGACCTCTCGACGGTCGTCCCCTCGATCGCCGGCCCGAAGCGTCCGCAGGACCGCATCCTCCTGTCGGAGTCGAAGGAGCAGTTCGCGAAGGACATCCTCAACTACGCGACCGCAGCCGACGAGCCCGTCGAGGTCGAGGGCACCTTCCCGGCGTCCGACCCGGGCACCGCTCCCGGTGTCGAGCACGAGACGCTTTCCGACGACACCGTCTCGCACCAGCACGACCACGCCCACGCGGGCCTGCTGTCCAGCGGCGCGCCGCACGCGGCGTCCAACCCCGTCAAGGTCACGCAGCCGTCGGGCGAGAGCTACATGCTCGACAACGGCGCCGTCACCCTCGCGGCGATCACCTCGTGCACCAACACCTCGAACCCGTCGGTCATGATCGCGGCGGGTCTGCTGGCGCGCAAGGCCTCGGAGCGCGGTCTCACGCGCAAGCCGTGGGTCAAGACGACGCTGGGACCGGGCTCGAAGGTCGTCACCGACTACTACGAGAAGTCGGGCCTCGACAAGGACCTCGAGAGCCTCGGCTTCTACACCGTCGGATACGGTTGCACGATCTGCATCGGAAACTCGGGCCCGCTGATCGAAGAGGTCTCGGCCGCGATCAACGACAACGACCTCGCGGTCACGGCAGTGCTCTCGGGCAACCGCAACTTCGAGGGCCGCATCAGCCCCGACGTCAAGATGAACTACCTCGCCTCGCCGCCCCTGGTCGTCGCGTACGCCCTGGCCGGGTCGATGAACTTCGACTTCGAGACCGACCCGCTCGGCAAGGACTCCGACGGCAACGACGTCTTCCTGAAGGACATCTGGCCCGCCCCGGACGAGGTCCAGGAGATCATCGACTCGTCGATCTCGCGCGAGCAGTTCATCAAGCAGTACGCCACCGTGTTCGACGGTGACGAGCGCTGGAAGAACCTGCCCACGCCGACCGGTCCGGTGTTCGAGTGGGACGAGAACTCGACCTACGTCCGCAAGGCGCCGTACTTCGACGGCATGCAGATGGAGCTGACCCCGGTCAGCGACATCACCGGTGCGCGCGTCATGGCCACGTTGGGCGACTCGGTCACGACCGACCACATCAGCCCGGCCGGAAACATCAAGGCCGGCACCCCCGCCGCGCAGTACCTCACCGAGCACGGTGTCGCGCAGAAGGACTTCAACTCCTACGGCTCGCGTCGAGGCAACCACGAGGTCATGATCCGCGGAACCTTTGCCAACATCCGCCTGAAGAACGAGCTCACGGCGGCGGTCAACGACGGCAAGGTCGTCGAGGGCGGCTACACGCGTGACTTCACCCAGGAGGGCGGCCCGCAGTCGTTCATCTACGACGCGAGCCAGAACTACCAGGCGCAGGGCACGCCGCTCGTCATCTTCGGCGGCAAGGAGTACGGCTCGGGATCGTCGCGTGACTGGGCCGCGAAGGGCACGAACCTGCTCGGCGTGAAGGCCGTCATCACGGAGAGCTTCGAGCGCATCCACCGCTCGAACCTGATCGGTATGGGCGTCGTGCCGCTGCAGTTCCCCGCTGGCGAGAGCTGGAAGTCGCTCGGACTCGACGGCACCGAGATCATCTCGATCACGGGTCTCGAGCAGCTGAACGAGGGCGTCACCCCCAAGACCGTCAAGGTCGTCGCCGAGCCGAGCGAGTTCTCGCCCGAGGGCAAGGAGACGGTCGAGTTCGACGCGGTCGTGCGCATCGACACCCCCGGTGAGGCGGACTACTACCGCAACGGCGGCATCCTGCAGTACGTGCTGCGCTCGCTCGTCTGAGACGCCGAGCTGCAGTAGTCCACGAGAGGCCGGAGCGTCCAGCTCCGGCCTCTCGTGCATCCTGCTCGTTAGACTTACCGGCACCGATGGAAGGAGGAGCGCGATGTCGCTGCTCTCCTCGATCTCGCACCCGCGCGATCTGGACGCCCTCTCGCTTCCGCAGCTCGAGGCTCTCGCGAGCGAGATCCGCTCGTTCCTCGTCGAGAACGTCGCGCGCAGCGGCGGGCACCTCGGCCCCAACCTCGGCGTCGTCGAGCTCACGCTCGCGATCCACCGGGTCTTCGACTCTCCCAACGATCCGGTGGTGTTCGACACCGGACACCAGTCCTACGTCCATAAGCTCGTGACCGGGCGGCAGGACTTCTCGCGGCTGCGCTCACGCGGCGGCCTGGCGGGGTACCCGCAGCGCAGTGAGAGCGAGCACGACGTCGTCGAGTCGTCGCACGCGTCGAGCTCGCTCAGCTGGGCGGACGGCATCTCGCGAGCCTTCGCCCGCACCGGTCGCACCGACCGGCACGTCGTCGCAGTCGTGGGCGACGGGTCGCTGACCGGCGGCATGACGTGGGAGGCGCTCAACAACATCTCCGACGACAACGATCGCAACCTGGTGATCGTCGTCAACGACAACGGTCGCTCGTACGCCCCCACGATCGGCGGGATGGCGCGCTTCCTGAACAAGGTGCGCACGACCGAGGGGTACCGGTCGCTCCACGAGGGTTCGGCGTCGCTGTTCGGCCGCCTCGGGCCGGCGGCGCGGGCCGTCTACCGCGGACTCCGCGGGGGTACTCACGGGTTCCTGTCCCGCTTCGTGAACAACGAGGCGCTGTACTCGAACCTCGACATCAAGTACCTCGGGCCCGTCGACGGGCACGATCTCGAGGCCATGATCGAGACGCTGCGGCTCGCGAAGTCGTACGGCGCGCCGGTCATCGTGCACGCGATCACCGAGAAGGGCCGCGGCTACGCGCCCGCGCGCCTCGATGAAGCGGATCAGTTCCACGCGGTCGGGAAGATCGACCCCGCGACGGGCCGGCCGGTCTCCTCGGGCAGCACGATCAGCTGGACCGACGTGTTCGCCGAAGAGCTCGTGTCGGCGGGGGAACGCCGCTCTGATGTCGTGGCGATCACCGCCGCGATGCTGCGTCCGACCGGACTTCTGCCGTTCGCGCAACGGTTCCCCGATCGCGTCCTCGACGTCGGCATCGCCGAGCAGCACGCCGTCGCGGCATCCGCCGGCCTCGCCTTCGGCGGCCTGCATCCGGTCGTCGCGATCTACGCCACGTTCATGAACCGCGCGTTCGACCAGATGATGATGGATGTCGCGCTGCACCGTGCCGGCGTGACATTCGTGCTCGACCGGGCCGGCGTCACCGGGCCCGACGGTCCCAGTCACCACGGTATCTGGGACCTCGCGATGCTCCAGCTCGTGCCCGGCGTCCGCATCGCCGCGCCCCGCGACGCCGAGCGTCTGCGCGAGGTGTTCCGCGAAGCGATCCAGATCGAAGACGCCCCCACGGTCGTCCGCTACCCGAAGGGCTCGGTCGGTGACGAGCTGCCGGCCGTGGAGCGTCTGGACGACGGGACCGACGTGCTGGTGCGGGGCGAGTCCGACGACGTGCTCATCGTCGGTATCGGTCCGATGGCGCGTCTCGGCGTCGATGTCGCCGAGCGCCTGCGAGCACAGGGAATCGGCGCGACCGTCATCGATCCGCGCTGGGTGGTGCCGGTCGCGCGCTCGGTCGTCGACCTCGCCGCCGAACACCGGCTCGTCATCACGATCGAGGACGGGATCCGTGTCGGCGGCATCGGCACCCGCATCCGCCAGGTGCTGCGCGAGGCCGGCATCGACACCGCCGTCGACGAGCTGGGGCTGCCCGACGAGTTCATCGACCACGCGGAGCGCGACGAGATCCTCGAAGACGCGGGCATCACGGCCGCGAAGATCGCGCACGACGTCGTCGCGCAGGTCCTCGGCACCCGCATCCCGATCGCTCGCCCCAGCGCGGACGCGGAGTCGGACTGGTCGGATTCCGCTGACGCACCGGACCGTGCGGAGGCCGCGGACGGCGAGCGTCAGTCTCGAGGCCGCTGACGTCGTCTCCGATCGGGGTCGATGATGCGGTAGCGCTCGTCGAGAGCGTCCTCGGTCGCGGCATCCGCATCCGACGCCGGCACACCGTCGCCGAATCCCTCGGAGTCGAGGCGCAGTGCTCGCCGCGCGGTGATGAACCATGCTCCTGCCAGCCCCATCGCGCTGAGAGGCACGTTGACGAGGAGAGCGATCGATCCCGCCCAGCCGTCGGCCGATCCGCCCATCAACGTGATGAGGGCGCCCGCCGTGGTGACGACGCCGACCAACGCGCCGTACGCCGCGAAAGCGATCAGGTGTACGCCGATACGCGGCGAACGTCGCAGGAAGCGGCCGAGCGCGTATGCGCCGGGCGAACCGATCACGACGGCGGGGACGGAGGCGATCACGATCATCACGGTGCCCACGACCAAGCTGAAGCCGCCCGTCACCACCGCCCACGAGACGATGAGCAGCAGCGTCGTCGCGCCCCACGCGCGGGCGGCGCCCGTCAGGAACTCGGCGCGGGTGAACGCGAGAGGTTCGGCATCCGTGCGCGGCGAGTCTCGACGGGACGCGAGCGGCGGTTCGGGGTCGGTGCCCGTCACGATCGTGTCTCCGCGATGAGGTCGAGGAGCTCCCGCAGCGGCCGTCGCAGCATCGGGAGGCGGACGAGCGGGAGCGCCATCGCGAGAAACGCCAAGCCCCTGTCGAGCAAGCGCCGCGTCTTCGCCTGGTCGTCGGACTGGTCGTATACCCAGTACATCGCAAGCAGCAGATGCGCGAGAACGAGCGCCCCGGGCAGCGCCTCGGCGATGTCCTTCGGGAGCTTGTGGTCGGCGCCGTCGACGGCGGTGCGGAACAGTTCCTCCACGATCGTGAGCGAGGCATCCGACTCGGGCGACAGCGGGTTGATCGACGAGCGGGGGGACACCGCGGCCGTCAGGAACTCGGGCGCATGGCCATGAGTCGGCGTCAACTGATCGAGGCCCGTGTGGAAGACGATCGCGAGTCGGGTCGTGAGGTCACGCTCGGACGCGAGTCGGGGGAGGGCGGCAGCTCGGTGCGCCTGCTGCACCTGGAGGTAGAACTCCTGCACGAGCTCGTTCTTCGACGCGAAGTGGTAGTTCGTCGTGCCGACCGAGACGCCGGCCTCCGAGGCGATATGACGGATGGTGGTCGCGTCGTAGCCACGCTCGCGGAACGAACGGAGCGCGGTCTCGACGATCAGGGCACGCGTGCGGTCTCGTTTCGATCCGGTCGGCGACGGTGTGCTGAACATGTTCAGACTCTACAGCGCGACTTCTCAGGCCGTCCGGCCCACGCTCGCGTGAAAGCATGGAGGGATGACCGGCGACAACCTCTCCCGTTCCGATGCTCAGCGGCGTGCAGCCGAGATCCGGCTCCACACCGTCGACGTTCTCCTCGATGTCCGCGACGCGCCGCGGGCCGACGAGACGACCTTCGGCACCCGCGCGGTCCTCTCGTTCGATGCGACCGTCGGGGGAGAGACCTGGGTCGACTTCCTCGGTTCGAGCGTCGACGCGGTCACCGTGAACGGAGAGAGCCGGCCCGTGGACTGGGACGGCGCCCGCATCCGCATCGACCGCCTCGCCGAACGGAACACGGTCTCGATCGAGGCACGCGGCCTCTACAGTCGCTCGGGCGAGGGCCTGCACCGTTTCGTCGACCCGGTCGACGGTGGCGTCTACCTGTACACGCAGTACGAACCGGCCGACGCCAGGCGTGTCTACCCGTGCTTCGAGCAGCCCGATCTGAAGGCGCGCTGGCGGATGCGGGTCGCGGCGCCGCGGGGGTGGCGGGTGCTGTCCAACGGTGCGGAGGCCGTCCGCCGCGACATCGACGGCGGCGTCGAGGTCGCCTTCGCCGAGACCCTCCCGATCTCCAGCTACATCACCGCCGTCGCCGCGGGGCCGTACCACCGCGTCGACGCCGTGTGGGACGGGCCGGAGGGGCCCGTCGAGCTGGGCGTGCTCTGCCGCGCCTCGCTTGCGCCTCACCTCGACGCTGAGGAAGTCATCGACATCACTCGCCGCGGGCTCGCATACTTCGGGGAGGCGTTCGGGCTCGGTTACCCGTGGGGCAAGTACGACCAGATCTTCGTTCCCGAGTACAACCTCGGCGCGATGGAGAACCCGGGGCTCGTCACTTTCACCGAGGCCTACGTCTTCCGCGGGGCGGCGACGTCGGCGCAGCGCGAGGCGCGCGCCAACACGATCCTCCACGAGATGGCGCACATGTGGTTCGGCGACCTCGTGACCATGCGCTGGTGGGACGACCTGTGGCTGAAGGAATCCTTCGCCGACTTCATGGGTTCGCACGCGTCGGTCGCGACCGGGCTCTATCCGGATGCCTGGGTGAGCTTCGCGAGCAGGCGCAAAGGCTGGGCGTACGAGCAGGACCAGCTGCCGACGACGCATCCGATCGTGGCCGACATCCCCGACCTGCAGGCCGCCAAGCTCAACTTCGACGGGATCACGTACGCCAAGGGAGCGTCCGTGCTCAAGCAGCTCGTCGCGTACGTGGGGGAGGAGGCGTTCTTCGCCGGTGCGCGTCAGTACTTCGCCGCCAACGCCTACGGGAACACCACGCTCGCTGATCTGCTGGACGCGCTCGAGCACACCTCCGGACGCGATCTGCGCGCGTGGAGCCGCGCTTGGCTCGAGACCACCGGGATGTCGGATCTGTCGGTCGAACGCGATGGGCCGGACGGCGTCACCGTCGTCCAGACAGATCCACGACCCCATCGCGTGACGATGGGACGCTACGTGGAGACGGAGGGGGCGCTGCGGCGCGAGGATGGAGTCGACCTCGATCTCGTCGACGCTCGGACGCCGCTGCCCGGGGATACCCGAAGCCTGATCATCCCGAACGACGACGACCGAACCTATGCGAAGGTCCGCCTCGACGAAGAGACGACGGCCGCGCTCGAGCGATCGCTGTCGACGATCGGCGACCCCCTCGCTCGGTCGGTCGCATGGGGTGCGCTCTGGAACGCGGTGCGCGACGGTCGTCTCGACGTCGCGCGCTACCTCGAGATCGTCAGAGTGCACGCTGCAGCCGACACCCACATCGGTCTGCTCGGCGACGCGGTCGCTCATGCCGACTACGCGATCGCCCACTACGCAGCGCCCGCGCAGCGGGAGACGCTCGCCGCGCGCTGGCTGGAAACCGTCTGGCAGTCCCTGCACGAAGCCCGCCCCGGCAGCGATGCGCAACTGGTGTGGGCACGTGCCCTGGGGGCCTCCGCCGCGGTGGATGCGGGGCGTGCGGCGTCGCTGCGCCAGCTGCTCGCCGGCGCGGGGCGAATCCCCGACGGTCTCGTTCTCGATGCCGACCTGCGGTGGAGCTGGCTCTTCGCGCTCGCCGCGACGGGCGAGGCCAGCCCCGCCGAGATCGACGCCGAGCTGATGCGAGACGACACCGCGAAGGGGAGACGAGCCCACCGCGCTGCCCGCGCGGCACTGCCGGAGGCGGCGGTGCGCGAGGCCGCCTGGGTCGAGGCCTGGACGGACGAGACCCTGTCGAACGACGAGCTCGACGCCACGATCGCGGGTGTCCGCGCCGGAGGGCGACGCGATCTCATCGCGGCCTTCGACGCGGACTACTTCTCGCGCATCGAACGGGTCTGGGCGACCCGCAGCATCGAGATCGCGCGGCGCCTCGTGCGCGGGCTGTTCCCCGCGGCGGATGACCTCACGGAAGCGACGGCGTGGCTCGACTCGCATCCCGAAGCGCCGGCCTCGTTGCGGCGCATCGTGATCGAGCAGCGCGACATCCTCGAGCGAGACCTTCGCGTGCAGAGCGCGCAGGGCGGCTTGCCGGCGTGACACGACGAGGACCCCGCGGCTTCGTGCCACGGGGTCCTCGTCGTGATGCGGCGCGAGGTGTCAGCGATTCGCGATCCCGCGGATGGGCGGGTGGTGGAACGTGTCGCCGAACGCGCGCTCCGACGCGCCCTCCCGATCGAGGTAGGGCGAGGCCCCGCCATCGATGAACGGCCAGCCGGCGCCCAGGATGAGGCACAGGTCGATGTCCTGCACCTCGGGGACGACGCCTTCGTCGAGCATGAGCTTGATCTCCTGTGCCAGGCCGTCCTGCACGCGCTGAAGGATCGTCTCGGCCGCGACCGGCGACGAACCCGTCGCCTTCTTCGCGATCTTCTCCGCGGCCTTGGTGAATCCGGTGACGCGCCCTCCCTTGTCCTTCTCGACGACCTCGGAGAGCTCCGCGAGCTGATGGAAGTTCTCGTTCGCGTAGAAGCGGTCGGGGAACGCCGAGGTCATCGTGTCCTGCACGTGTGCGGCGACCTTCCAGCCGACGAGGTCGATGAGCTGGAAGGGCCCCATCGGCAGCCCGAGCGGCGAGAATGCCTTCTCGACATCGGCGACCGGCGTGCCCTCGTAGACGGCGCGCGCCGCCTCGCCCATGACCTTCGCCAGCAGTCGGTTCACGACGAAGCCGGGCGCGTCGGCCGTCAGGACGGCGTTCTTTCCGAGCCCCTTCGCGACCACGAAGGCGGTCGACAGGGCAGCATCCGTCGTCTGCGGCGTCTTCACGACCTCGATCAGCGGCATGACCGCGACGGGGTTGAAGAAGTGGAAACCGACCAGACGCTCGGGGTGAGCGAGCTTCGCGCCGATCTCCGCCACCGACAGTGACGAGGTGTTCGTCGCGAGGATCGCGTCGTCGGCGATGATCTTCTCGATCTCGCCGAAGACCTGCTGCTTGACGCCGACCTCCTCGAAGACCGCCTCGATGACGAAGTCGCAGTCGGCGTACTCGCTCTTGTCGACGGTGCCGTGAACGAGCGAGCGGAGCTTGCCCGCCGTGTCGGAATCGATGCGGCCCTTCGCCTCGAGCTTGCCGATCTCCTCGCGGATGTAGGCGAGCCCCTTGTCGACGCGCGCCTGATCGAGGTCGGTGATGAGCACGGGCACCTGGAGCCTGCGGACGAAGAGCAGCGCGAACTGGCTGGCCATGAGGCCCGCACCGATGACGCCGACCTTCGTCACCTTCTTCGCCAGCGACTTGTCGGGAGCGCCGACGGGCCGCTTCGCGCGCTTCTGCACGAGGTCGAAGGCGTACATCGACGCGGCGAACTGGTCGCCCGAGATGAGCTCGGCGAGAGCGTCGTCCTCGCGGGCGAAGCCTTCTTCGCGCGATCCGCTACGGGCCTTCTCGAGCAGCTCGAGCGCCAGGTAGGGCGCCTTCGGCACGGTGCCGATCTTGGACTCGAGCATCCCGCGAGCGACCTTGACGGCGATCGGCCACTTCGTCAGGCGCTCGAGCTTGCCGGGCTCGTTCTTGCGCGTGACCGAGACGGCACCCGACAGTACGCGGTCAGCCCAGGCGAGGGAGTCCTCGAGGTAGCTCACCGCGGGGAAGATCGCGTCCATGATGCCCAGGTCGAACGCCTGCTGAGGCTTGAGCACGCGGTTCTGCTTGAGCGGATTGCTGATGACCACTTCGAGCGCGTTCTCGATGCCGATGAGGTTCGGCAGCAGGTAGGCGCCGCCCCAGCCCGGGATGAGACCGAGGAAGACCTCGGGCAGGGCGATGGCCGCCGCGGAGGCATCCACGGTCCGGTAGGTGCTGTTCAGCGCGATCTCGAGACCGCCGCCGAGGGCGAGGCCGTTCACGAAAGCGAAGGAGGGGACACCCAGCTGCGACAGGCGCCCGAGCACCTGGTGCCCGCGCTGCGCGACGAGCTTCGCGATCTCCTTCGAGGGCAACCGTGAGACATCGGAGAGGTCGGCTCCCGCGGCCAGGATGTACTGCTTGCCGGTGATGCCGACGGCGTCGATCTCGCCCGCTGCCGCACGCGCGGCGAGCGTATCGAGGACGCCGCCCAGCTCGGCGAGCGTCGCCGGACCGAGCGTGTTCGGTCGGGTGTGGTCGCGGCCGTTGTCGAGGGTGATGAGCGCGAGCGTGCGGCCCGAGGGGAGCCGGACATCACGCACGAGCGAGTGGGTGACGACCTCGTCGCCGGTCAGGGCGTCGAGAGGGGAGAAGTCGATGTCGTCGTAGGTCATGTCGGCGCGCCTCACTTCTTCGCGGTCTTCTTCTTGCCGGTGTAGTGCGGGTTCTCCCAGATCACGGAACCGCCCTGGCCGAGGCCGACGCACATGGCCGTCAGTCCGTAGCGGACGTCCGGACGCTCGGCGAACTGAGCGGCGAGCTGGATCATCAGACGCACACCGGATGCCGCCAGGGGGTGACCGACCGCGATGGCGCCGCCCCACGGGTTGACGCGCGGATCGTCGTCGTCGATGCCGAAGTGGTCGAGAAGCGACAGCACCTGCACCGCGAACGCCTCGTTGAGCTCGAACAGGCCGATGTCGTCGATCGTCAGGCCGGCCTTGGCGAGCGCCTTCTCGGTCGAGGGGATGGGGCCGATGCCCATCACCTCGGGCTGGACGCCGGCGAAGCCGAACGAGACCATCCGCATCTTCGGAGTGAGGCCGAGCTCCTTCACCGCGCGCGAGCCGGCGAGGAGGCTGATGGTCGCGCCGTCGGTGAGAGGTGAGGAGGTGCCCGCGGTGACGCGCCCGTGCGGGCGGAAGGGCGTCTTCAGCTGAGCGAGGCCCTCCATCGTGGTCTCGGGCCGGCGGCCCTCGTCCTCGGTCGCGAGGCCCCAGGCGCCGTCCGCGGACTTCACCGCGACGGGAACGAGATCAGGCTGCAGCTTGCCCGCCTCGTACGCGGCCTGAGCCTTATGCTGGCTGCGCATGCCGAACCGGTCGGCGCGCTCCTTCGTGAGGACCGGGAAGCGGTCGTGCAGCCGCTCGGCGGTGATACCCATGTTCAGGGCGTCTGCGCTGACGAGCTTCTCGGTGAGGAAGCGCGGGTTGGGATCGGTGTCGCCGCCGCCGAGGGGGTGGCGACCCATGTGCTCGACGCCGCCCGCGAGGGCGAGGTCGTACATGCCGATGCCGATCGACCCGGCCATCGTGGTGACGCTCGTCATCGCACCCGCGCACATGCGGTCGATCGCGAAGCCCGGCACGCTCTGCGGGAGGCCGGCGAGGATCGCTGCGGTGCGGCCGAGGGTCAGGCCCTGGTCGCCCTGCTGGGTCGTCGCGGCGATCGCCACGTCGTCGATCCGGTCGAGCGGCACATCGGGGTTGCGTTCGATCACGCCCCGGATCGCTTTGACGACGAGGTCGTCCGCTCGGGTGTTCCAGTACATGCCCTTCTCGCCGGCGCGCCCGAACGGGGTGCGCATGCCGTCGATGAAGTAGACGTCCGAGATCTCGGCCACTTTGCCTCCAGAAGATGGGATCCTCCCCAGCCTAGAGAGCCGCGGAGGCCGGGAAAATCGGTTGGGTCGAACCTACGAACCGGCCGAGGAAGGTGCGGCATCCCCGTTCACGGAATCCACAAAGGCTTGAGCGATCAGCTGTGCAGTCTGCTCAATCTGCCACGGCCGCGCGCCGAGCTCCGCGAGTGCCGTCCCGACCGTCTCCGCCGAGATCTCCGCGGGCGGTGCCCATGCCACGCGGCGCAGCAGCTCAGGAGTGAGCAGGTTCTCCGTCGGCATCGACAACTCCTCCGCGCGCTGCTCGACGAGCGGCTTGGCAGCCTTCAGGCGGGCGTCGGCGGGAGGGTTGCGGTCGACCCAGGCCCGCACGGGCGGCAGGCCGTCGCCCGGCAGCCGGTCCGGCGGCAGCGACTGCTCGGCCCGGCCGGCCTCGAAGGCCGCCCACCAGCGGTCGAGCTGCGAGCGGCTCGCGCGGCCCGTGAAGTCCTTGACCTTCGCCAGGTCCTGCTTCGTCTTGGGGTCGGCGGCGAGCGCCGCGACGAGCGCGCGGTCGGGGACGAGCCGACCGGGGGCGATGTCCTGCTCGCGGGCGTACTCCTCGCGCGCGGTCCACAGTGCTCGCGCCACCGCGAGCGCGCGGCGGCCCCGAATCGTGTGCAGGCCGCTGAGCCGGCGCCAGGGGTCTTCGCGCGGCGGCTTGACCGGCCGGTCGAGCACGGCTTGGAACTCCTGTGCGGCGAACTCGACCTTGCCCTGCGCCTCGAGCTCGCCTGCGAGCGCATCGCGCACGTCGATGAGGTGCTCCACGTCGAGGGCTGCATACTCGAGCCACGACTGCGGCAGCGGGCGCGTCGACCAATCGGCCGCCGAGTGCGCCTTGGCGAGGACGATGCCCAGGGTGTCCTCGACGACGGCGCCGAGCCCGACGCGGGCGTGCCCGAGCAGGCGTGCGGCGAGCTCGGTGTCGAAGATCGACGTCGGGTCGAGCCCGGCCTCGCGGAGCGAAGGCAGGTCCTGGCTCGCGGCATGCAGCACCCACTCGACGTCGCCGATGGCGGACTGGAGAGGGGCGAAGGTCGTGATCGCCGGGGGATCGAACAGGTGCACGCCGGCTCCGCGGCGGAAGACCTGGATGAGATAGGCCCGTTGCGAGTAGCGGAAGCCCGACGCTCGCTCGACGTCTACGGCGACGGGTCCGTCGCCGGCCGCGAGCAGCTGCGCGGCGCGTTCGAGTCCGGCGTCATCGGCGATGACGGTGTATTCAGCCACGGTTCCCCCGGCGTGCTCCGAAGACGGCGACGCCCTCCGACCCCGGAGGAAGGCCGGCCAGCATGCAGGTCAGTTCCGCCCAGGCGTCGATGTGGGCGGTGATGTCGCCGACGGGGGTCCACGAAGCGCGCAGTTCGATCTGCGCACCGTCGCCCTCGTCGGCGAGACTTCCGAAACCGCGCGAGAGCGTCTTCGTCGCGGTCCCCGAGATGGAGTGGAACGAGGCGCCGCGATGATCGAGCGCGTCGATGAGCCACGACCAGGCGACCTCGGCGAGAAGCGGATCGACGCCGATCTCGGGTTCGAGCGGCGCCTGGGCGAATGCGACGATGCGCCACGCCCCACCCCAGGCATCCGGCTCGTCGTCGTCGTGGAGGACGACGATGCGGCCGGTGCCGTAGGGGGAGTCGACGGCGTGATCCTCGGGTCGCACATCGCCCGCAAGCGCGAGGGCGTCGGGCGCGAGGCCGGTCGGGGCAGGGATCTCGCGGACCACGAGGTCGTCGCGGAAGGTCATCGCCAGCACCGCCTCGCGTGCGACGACGAATGCCGTCGCGTCGGCGGGAGGACGGGAATCGGCCACGTCGACAGACTAGAGTGAGGCCTCGATGATGGGTTCCAGGCGCGCCGGGGCTGCGGGCGCATCTCCCGCAGCAGCCACCGCCGCGAAGACGACGATCGCGGCATTGGCCGGAGCCCTCGGGATCTCGTTGGCCGCGCTCGGCACCGTTTCGATGCGCGTAGCCCGTAAGGTCGTGACGCCCGCCGGGCGGGTGCCCGACACGCGGCTGCTCGCGGTCGACGTCGCCGCGCAGACGCTCACCCTCTCGCGCACTCCCGACACCGAGCTGCCGGGGCGGTACGGACTGTTCACGACGGGCACCGCCTCGTACGTGAAGGTCGGTGCCGTGCTGGCGCTCGACGAGACGTCGGTCAAGCGCAAGCTGCTCACGCAGATCGGAACGGACGACCGGCTGTCAGCCGCCGCGGCATTCAGCGGGTGGTACTACTCCGATCCGGCAGAGCTGCACCTGCCCTACCACTCCGAGCTCGTCGGGTCTCCGCTCGGACCCTGCCCCGCATGGTTCTTCCCGGCCGCGGACGCGGCGGGGGAGCCGAGCGACACGTGGGTCATCCAGATTCACGGGCGCGGCACGACACGGGCCGAGACGCTGCGTGCGGTGCCGGTGTTCCACGCCGCCGGTGTGTCGTCCCTGCTGGTGTCGTACCGCAACGACGGCGAGGCGCCGCGCAGCCGATCGGGCACGTACATGCTCGGTGCAACCGAATGGCGCGATGTTGATGCCGCGATCGGAGCGGCCCGCCGCCGCGGCGCGCGCCGCATCTTCCTCATGGGGTGGTCGATGGGCGGCGCGATCGCCCTCCAGGTCGCCCTGAACTCGGCCCATCGCGACATCATCGCCGGAGTCTTGCTCGAGTCGCCGGCGATCGACTGGCGCATCGTGCTCGACTACCAGGCGCACCTGCTGCGCATCCCCGCCCCCGTCGCGAGCACCGCCGTGCGCGCGCTCGACAGCGCGTGGGGGTCGCGGGTCGTCGGGTTGAACACCCCGATCCCGTTCGACCGGCTCGATGTGGTCGCCCGTGCGGCCGAGCTTCGGCATCCGATCCTCATCCTGCACAGCGACGACGACGGCTTCGTCCCGGCGGACGCGTCGTATCAGCTGGCAGAGGCGCGTCCCGATCTGGTCGAGCTGGAGGTGTTCCGGACGGCCCGGCACACGAAGCTGTGGAACTACGATCCGGAGCGTTGGACCTCGGTCATCCGCGACTGGCTCGAGCGCCGACGCTCAGCCGCAGATAGCTGAAGCCCGCGGCATCCATCAGCGCACCCGCGACGGCGGTCGGCACCTCGTCCGCAACCGGCAGGACGGGATGCCGGACCGGTCCGATGCGCGGCGCGACCGTGAGGCAGATCTCGTCGGCCACGCCCGCGGCGATGAACTGCGCAGCAAGGGTCGGTCCGCCCTCGCAGACCACGCGCTCCCACCCGCGGGCCGACAGGACGGCGAGCACGTCGGCGGGGGACAGGTCGGGCCCGCTGCCGGCGGTGACAACGGTGACGCCGGCGGGCGCTTCGGGACGGGCGCCGTCGGGAACGACCAGGACGACCCGCCCCGCCTCGGCGTCGGTCAGGCGGTGGCCGTCGAGACGCCCCGACCGCGAGACGATGGCGAGGGCCGCCGTACGCGGAACGACATAGCCCTCCGCGCGGACGGTCTCCGCGCCCACGACGACGACGTCGGCGTCCCGGCGGATGATGCCGAGGATGCTGCGATCGGTCGGGCTCGTGATCGTCTCGCTCGTCCCGTCGCCGCCGGAGGCCGACCCGGTCAGGGTAGTGACCATGTTCACGCGGACGTATCCGCCGGGCGCTCGCCGGTAGCGCCCTGCGAGCCACACCCGTCCGGCATCCGTCGTGGAATCTGCGCTCTCGCCGGTTTCCGGAAGCATCTCGGTCACACGCACGGCGTCATCCTTTCACGCGGTTAGGGTTGATCCGTGACGAGCACATCCGCCGGAATCCTGCGCCTCAGCGACCGCCGTCCCGAGGTGAGCGGCACCGAGATGCTCGCCGCCCTGGTGCCGCCGCCGCAGTTCGACGAGGCGACGTTCGATTCGTACCGGGCCGACCCGCAGTACCCGTCGCAGCAGGAGGCGAAAGACCTCCTCGAGACCTTCGCCGGCGGTGGGGCGCCGGCCGCCCGCGGGGGACTGTTCCGCCGCGCGAAGAAGGCGCCCGAGACGAAGCCCGGGGTGTACCTCGACGGCGGCTTCGGCGTCGGCAAGACCCACCTGCTCGCCGCGATCTACCACGCGATGCCGGCACGCCGGAAGTACTTCGGCTCGTTCATCGAGTACACCGCCCTCGTGGGAGCCGTCGGGTACCAGAACACGGTGCAGCTGCTGCGCGGCGCCGACCTGCTGTGCATCGACGAGTTCGAGCTCGACGACCCGGGCGACACGATGGTGATGACCCGGCTCCTCGGCGAGCTCGTCGCATCGGGCACGCGCCTGGCGGCGACCTCGAACACGCCGCCCAACGCGCTCGGCGAGGGGCGTTTCGCCGCTCAGGACTTCCTGCGCGAGATCCACGCGATGTCGGCGAGCTTCCAGACCATCCGGATCGACGGCACCGACTACCGGCAGCGTGCCGTCGACGGGCACGCCGTCGCGCTCGCGCCCGAGAAATACGAGGCGGCGATCGCGGAAGCCGCGGCATCCGGTCTCGTCTCGGACGACCCCTTCGCCGACGTCATCGCGCACCTCGCGACCGTCCACCCGTCGCGTTACATCCGCCTCGTCGACGACATCTCCACGATCGGTCTGCGCGACGTCACGCAGTTGACCGATCAGTCGGCCGCCCTCCGCTTCGTCGCGTTCGTCGACCGCGCCTACGACGCGCAGATCCCGATCCGCGCCACGGGCCGGCCTCTCGACGAGGTCTTCGGCGACGAGATGCTCGGCGGCGGATACCGCAAGAAGTACCTGCGCGCCATCTCGCGCCTCGTGGCTCTCACCCACTCCTGAGCACCTGCGCAGGGCTCGCGCGGCGCCAGGAAACCTGATGTTTACCGGGGGAGCGCTCGCGTAACCGTCCGGAAACACGACTGCGCCGTCGGGGGAAACTGGGTGCCTCGACACTGAGGGGACCCGACGCTACACCTGCGTCCCTGCAGAGAGGTTCCCTTCGAGATGGATCAAGGCAACACCGCATTCATACTCATCGCGGCCGCATTCGTCCTGCTGATGACGCCAGGACTCGCATTCTTCTACGGCGGTCTCGTCAAGGCCAAGAGCGTCATCAGCATGATGATGATGAGCTTCGGCGCCCTCGGACTCATCGGCGTCCTCTGGGTGCTCTTCGGCTACGCCATCGCCTTCCCCGGCGCTGAGGGAACCGTCGCCCCGTGGTCGATCGACTGGAGCGCGATCGGTCTGAGCAGCCTGCTCGAGACCCCCGACGACGCCGCCTTCCCGCCCATGGCATTCGTGTGCTTCCAGGCCACCTTCGCGATCCTCACCGTCGCGCTCGTCTCCGGAGCGATCGCCGACCGTGCCAAGTTCGGCGCGTGGATGCTGTTCGCCGGTGTCTGGGCGACCGTGGTCTACTTCCCGGTCGCGAGCTGGGTCTTCAACTTCGGCCTCGCCGATGACGGCTCGTTCGAATACGGCGGCTGGATCACCAAGGGGCTGCAGGACGTCTTCGGTGTCGGAGCGATCGACTTCGCCGGTGGCACCGCGGTGCACATCAACGCCGGTGCTGCCGCTCTCGCCCTCGCTCTGGTCCTCGGCAAGCGCGTCGGCTTCCAGAAGGGCGTCCACGTTCCCCACAACCCGCCGTTCGTGCTCCTCGGCGCCGGTCTGCTGTGGTTCGGCTGGTTCGGCTTCAACGCGGGCTCCGAGCTCGCCGCCGACGGCACCGCCGCGCTCGCCTTCATCAACACGATCGCTGCTCCCGCCGCCGCTCTGCTGGCCTGGCTCCTCGTCGAGAAGATCAAGGACGGCAAGCCCACCTCCGTCGGCGCCGCATCGGGTGCGGTCGCGGGTCTCGTCGCCATCACCCCCGCGTGCGCCTCGGTCGACCCCATCTGGGCGATCGTGCTGGGCCTCATCGCCGGTGCCGCCTGCGCGCTGGCCATCGAGCTCAAGTACAAGCTCGGCTTCGACGACTCGCTCGACGTCGTGGGCATCCACCTCGTCGGCGGCCTCATCGGAACGCTCTACCTCGGCTTCTTCGCCAACGGCACGGGCCTGTTCATGGGCGGCGACGCCAGCCAGCTGATCGTCCAGGCGATCGCGGCCCTCGCCGTTCTCGTCTACTCCTTCGTGCTGGCCTTCATCATCGGGTTCGCGATCGAGAAGACGATCGGCTTCCGCGTGAAGAACGAGGACGAGATCGCCGGCATCGACACGGTCATGCACGGCGAGGTCGGGTACACCCTCTCCGACGCCAAGGTCTGATCAGGCCTCGGCTCTGACTCGGGCGGGGCATCGCGGATCACTCCGCGGTGCCCCGCCCTGTTTCTCGTGGGCGCTCGGTTGGCAGGCGCCGCCGCTTCGCGGGAGGTGAAGGGGCGCGAGCTGCCAGGTGAGGCGGAGGATGAGGCGGGGCGCGCCTCGCGGGCTGGGTAGGTTTGGGCGCATGGGTGTGCTTTCGCGTGTGTGGGATCTGCTGCGACCGCGTCGGACGGCGGGTGGCTCGGGTCGGCCGGCCACAGCGCGTCCGCGGTCGGCGACCGTCGCACCGGCTCGCCCGAGCAGGCCCTCCGCGCCGGGCGGCGGGGTCGCCGGCGCGGCATCCGTCGTCGAGGTCGCTCTCCCCGATGCCGTCGGCTTGCGGCTCGCCTACGAGCCGACGCCCGACGGGCAGCCCGATCCCGGCGAGATCGTCTGGGCGTGGGTTCCGTATGCGGAGGATGCCGCGCGCGGCAAGGATCGCCCGCTGCTCGTGCTCGCGCGCGCCGACGGCCGCCAGAGCTGGGCGATGAAGCTCACGAGCAAGCCGCACGACGGCGAGCGCGACCACATCCCGCTCGGGACGGGGGATTGGGACCGCGAGCGGCGCCCGTCGTGGCTCGACGTCGACCAGATCTACCTCGTCCCCGCGAGCGGGATCCGCCGCACCGCCGGAGCCCTCGACCGCACCACCTACGCTCGGGTCGCCCAATCGCTCTCGCAGCGCTACGGGTGGCGCACCGCCCGCTGACCTGCGCTAGTCCCGCGCCGAGAGTGCACCCTCTCGGCGAGAACGTACCGGGAACCATGCGCTCTCGCAGCGGCAGTGCGTCCTCGGTGCGTGGGGGCCTGCCGTGATCGAGGCGGGGATGGTTTCATGGCGACATGAGCGAATCGTTCCCGGAGGTACCGGGGGCGCACCCGGGCGAGCCTCACGCGTCATCCATGTCGGGGCGGCTGAACTGGCTGCGCGCGGGCGTCCTGGGCGCGAACGACGGCATCGTGTCGACCGCCGCCCTGGTCGTCGGCGTCGCGGGGGCGACGACGGAGACGGCGCCGATCTTCGCCGCCGGCGTTGCGGGACTCGTGGGCGGCGCGATCTCGATGGCGCTCGGTGAGTACGTATCGGTCAGCAGTCAGAGCGACAGCCAGCGCGCCATGATCACCAAGGAGCGCCGCGAGCTCGCCGAAGACCCCGCGGCTGAGCTCGTCGAGCTCGCGGGGCTGTACGAACAGCGCGGGCTCTCGCCCGAGACTGCGCGGCGGGTTGCGGAGGAACTGACGGAGCACGATGTCGTCGCCGCGCACCTCGAGGCCGAGCTGGGGCTGACCGAGGACGAGGTCGTGAGCCCGTGGGCGGCGGCCGGCGCCAGCGCGCTCGCGTTCACCGTCGGTGCGCTGCTGCCGCTTCTCGCGATCCTCCTGCCGCCCGCCGACATCCGGGTTCCCGTCACCTTCGTGGCGGTGCTCATCGCTCTCGCTCTCACCGGGTATCTGAGCGCGCGCCTGGGCGACAGTCCGCCGTTGCGTCCCGTTGCGCGCGTCGTCGCCGGCGGGGCTCTCGCGCTGATCGCGACCTTCACGGTGGGCTCGCTGCTGGGCGTCTCCGGCGCCGTCTGACCCGGCGCGGATCTCGTGCACCGCGAGGACGCACCGCTGCGGCGAGCGCGCACCATGTGCGGTGCGTTCTCGTCGTGACCGTGCGTGCTCGGCGGGCGCAGAGCACACGACAACGAAAAGCGCCCCGGTCGTGGCGACCGGGGCGGGGGATGGTGGGCGATGCGGGACTCGAACCCACGACCTCTTCCGTGTGAAGGAAGCGCGCTAACCAACTGCGCCAATCGCCCATCTGGCCCGTGAGGGCCGAGACACGAGCATACCGGATGCCGCGACGGTTCCCGAACGCGGAGGCGAGACACGCGCGGGGCGTCGCCGGTTTTGCACTCGTGCGATCGTCGGCTAATGTTTAACAAGTGCCGGAGCGATCCGGAACGAAATGCGGATGTAGCGCAGTGGTAGCGCATCACCTTGCCAAGGTGAGGGTCGCGAGTTCGAATCTCGTCATCCGCTCGAGTGCGAGGATCTCCCGTGAGGGAGATCCGGCACGTGGGTCAGAACCACACACGGTGGCGTGGCCGAGCGGCTAGGCACCGGCCTGCAAAGCCGTTTACACGGGTTCGAATCCCGTCGCCACCTCGCCTCATAACTGAACAGCCTGTATAGGCGCGATTGGCGCAGCGGTAGCGCGCTTCCCTGACACGGAAGAGGTCACTGGTTCGATCCCAGTATCGCGCACCGAGTAAAACCCCCGGTCTCACCGGGGGTTTTGTCGTTTCGAGGGACGCTGGTCAGCGCTGCCGGTTAGGCTCGGCGCCATGACTCAGCTCGTGCTCACGGTCGTCGGAGACGATCGGGTCGGACTCGTCCGCACACTCGCCGACACCGTCGCCGCGCACGGCGGCAACTGGGAGCGCAGCGAACTCGCGGAGCTTGCCGGGGCCTTCGCGGGCATCGTGCTGGTGGACGTTCCCGCTGACCGTGAGGCCGGCCTCGTCGACGCCCTCGAGCGGCTGGACGGGCTGCTGCGCATCACGACCCACCAGCCGCTGCCGCCGGTCGTCGCGAGCGGCCAGGTACTTCGATTCACGGTGCTGGGCAACGACCGTCCCGGCATCGTCCGCGAAGTCAGCGACGCGATCGGCGCTCATGCGCTGAGCATCGACGCCCTGACCACCCGTACCCTCGACGCTCCGATGGCCGGTGGCACGCTCTTCGAGGCGACCCTGGTCGTGCGCCTGCCCGCCGAGTTCGACGCGGCCGACATCGTGGCGGACCTCGAGCGCCTCGCCGGTGAGATCCAGGTCGACCTCACCCTGACGTGACCCTCGTCGACGACATCCGCGCCGCGCTCCGCGCTGCGGCGCAGCCGGAACGAGCCGCCGCGCAGCAGGCGTACATGAAGTCTGCGATACCGTTCCTCGGGATCCGCCTCCCCGAGGTGCGCCGGGTCACCCGTACGCTCGGCGCCGGAGAGCAGGATGCCGCGGTGCTGCGCGCTGCCTCGCTGCAGCTCTGGGACGAGGCCCGCCACCGCGAGGAGCGCTATGCGGCGATGGCGCTCCTCGCGCTGCCACCGCTGTCGGGAACCCTGCCGACGGTGCCGCTCATCGAGCACATGGTGCGCACCGGGCGGTGGTGGGACATCACCGACGAGCTCAGCGGGCGCGTGCGCGAGCTGCTCATCGAGCACGCCGACGAGATGGCGCCCGTCGTCCGCGCGTGGGCTCGGGACGAGAACCTCTGGATACGCAGGATCGCGATCCTGTCGCAACTGACCCGTCGCTCGGAGTTCGACGAGCAGCTCTTCACGGATGTCGTCGTCCCGAACCTCGGCGATGCGGACTTCTTCATCCGCAAGGCGATCGGATGGGCGCTGCGCGATCGGGCGCGCGTCGATGCCGCGTGGGTGCGATGGTTCGTCGATGAGCGGGGCGTGGCCGGCCTGAGCAGGCGCGAGGCGCTCAAGCACGTCTGACCGGTGCCGCCGGTGCGGGAGGCTCACCGAAGAGCGAGCGGGAGGACCGACAGCCCGACGACGAGGGGCGCGGCGACGAGTCCCCAGAGAACGAAACGCCGCCAGGGGACGTCGACGCCCACGGCGTGCAGCCGCTCGTGCCAGAGCAGCGTCGCGAGCGACGCCCAGGGGGTGATGAGCGGTCCCGCATTGACGCCGACGAGCAGCGCGCCGAGGCGATCCGGGGTTCCCGCCGCCGACTCGAGCAGCAGGTACGCGGGCAGGTTGTCGACGGTGTTCGCCGCGACCAGGGCGGTGCCCGCCATCCGCCACAGCTCGAAGGGGCCGCCGGCCTCGCCGGCGATCACCGAGACCACCGCCGCCGACCCGAGCGACTCGAGCGCAGCCATCGCGGTGAACAGCCCCGCGGCGAACACGAGCAACTGCCAGGGGATGAGCCGAAGCGACAGTCCGCGGGGCGAGCGCCATGCGAAGAGGCCGATGAGCAGAACCGCGGCGATCGTCGCCGGAATCCACGGCTCCAGCCCGCTGACGAGGGCCGGCATGAGTGCGACGACGACGACGGATGCGACGGCCAGCTGCATCCGGTCGGTGACGCGCGGCACCGGGGCCGGGTCGAACCGCCCGACGAGCGAGCGCCGGTGGATGGCGAACAGCAGGCTCACCGTCACCGCGATCGCGACGGCCGCCGAAGGCCCCATGAGCGCGAGGAACGCGACGGGCCCGCCCTCGGGCAGCCGGCCGAGAGCCAACAGGTTCGTCAGGTTGGAGACCGGCAGCACGAGTGACGCGGTGTTCGCGAGCCACACCGTCGTGAAAGCGAAGGGGAGCGGCGGCAGCCCGTTGGCGCGCGCGACGGCGACGACGACCGGCGTGAGCAGCACGGCGGTCGTATCGAGCGACAGGAAAGCCGTCGCAACGACGGCCAGCGCCACGACGAGGAGCCACAACAGCGTCGTCCGGCCCCGTGAGGCGCGGGCGAGCCACCCCGCAGCGACGTCGAACACGCCGGCCTTCGCCGCCAGCTCCGCCACGATCGTGACGGCTACGACGAAGGCGAGGATCGGCGCGACACGCTCGGCGATGCCGGCGAGATCGTCGGGAGGCAGGATGCCGCCGACCACCGCGCCCGCCGCCACGAGCAGCAGTGCGGCTCCGGCGATGGCGAGCTTCACGGCATCCATCATGCGCCCTCGTGCGTCGCCCCGAAGCCATCGACGCCCACGACTAGGATCGACGCATGGAACGTCGCCGGATCGGAGCCCGCGTGCTCATACGCTTCGTCGCCGCCGGCCGAACGCTCTCGGCCTGAGCGGGCGGGACGCGGCGAGCGTCCGAAGCTGAGTAGCCTTGATCCGAGCCACCCATCTGGAGATGTTCCCTTGACTGACGTCGTTTCCCCGTCGGACGTGTCGTACCCCGCCGACGGCTTCGCCCTCTTCCCCGACCGCTCCGTCGTCGCCTTGCGCGTGAACGGAGAGCTGAAGGATCTCGCCACCGTGGTCAGCGAGACGGATGCCGTCGAGCCGGTCACCGTGTCGAGCCCCGACGGCCTCGCGATCCTCCGCCACTCGACCGCGCACGTGCTGGCCCAGGCCGTGCAGCGTATCCGGCCGCAGTCGAACCTGGGCATCGGGCCGCCCATCGAGGACGGCTTCTACTACGACTTCGGCGTCGACGAGCCCTTCACTCCGGAGGACCTCAAGTCGATCAAGAAGGAGATGGAGCGGATCGTCCGCGAGAACCAGCGGTTCGTCCGGCGGGTCGTCACCGCCGACGAGGCGCGCGCCGAGCTCGCCGACGAGCCGTTCAAGCTCGAGCTCGTCGACCTCGCCGGTGGTCCCGGCTCGGGCGCCGACGCGGCCGAAGGGGCCTCGGCCGAGATCGGCGCCGGCGAACTGACGATCTACGACAACGTCACCCGCGACGGCTCGACCGCCTGGAAGGACCTGTGCCGCGGACCCCACGTGCCCGGCACCCGGATGGTCGGCAACGGCTGGGACCTCACCCGCGTCGCCGCCGCCTACTGGCGCGGCTCCGAGAAGAACCCCCAGCTGCAGCGCATCTACGGCACCGCATGGCCGTCGAAGGACGAGCTTCGCGCCTACCAGGAGCGGCTTGCCGAGGCGGCTCGCCGCGATCACCGGAAGCTCGGGGTCGAGCTCGACCTGTTCTCGTTCCCGGATGAGATCGGACCCGGTCTGTCGGTGTTCCACCCCAAGGGCGGCATCATCCGGTACGAGATCGAGCGCTACATGCGCGAGCAGCTGCTCGCCAACGACTACGAGGTCGTCAACACCCCGCACATCACCAAGGGCGACCTGTTCATGACGAGCGGGCACCTGCAGTGGTACGCCGACGGCATGTACCCGCCGATGAAGCTCGATGAGATCGTCGACGCCGAGGGCAACGTGACCCGCCAGGGGCAGGAGTACTACCTCAAGCCCATGAACTGTCCGTTCCACAACCTGATCTTCCGCTCGCGGGGGCGCAGTTACCGTGAGCTGCCGCTGCGCCTGAGCGAGTTCGGTTCGGTCTACCGCTACGAGAAGAGCGGCACCCTCTCGGGCCTCACCCGCGTGCGGGGGATGACCCAGGACGACACCCACATCTACGTCACCCCCGATCAGGTCGAGGACGAGCTCGTCCGCAGCCTCGAGTTCGTGCTGCAGACGCTGCGCGACTACGGACTCAACGACTTCTATCTCGAGCTGTCGACGAAGGAGGAGGGCAACCCGAAGTTCATCGGCGACGATGCCCTCTGGCAGCAGGCGACGGAGACCCTGCGCCGCGTCGCCGAGGGCTCCGGCCTCGAGCTCGTCCCGGATCCGGGCGGCGCGGCGTTCTACGGCCCGAAGATCTCGGTTCAGGCGCGCGACGCGATCGGGCGAACCTGGCAGATGTCGACAATCCAGCTCGACTTCAACCAGCCCGAGCGCTTCGAGCTCGAGTACACCGGTCCCGACGGCGAGAAGCATCGCCCCGTCATGATCCACCGCGCACTCTTCGGGTCGATCGAGCGGTTCTTCGCGATCCTCCTCGAGCACTACGCGGGTGCCTTCCCCGTCTGGCTCGCGCCGGTGCAGGTCGTGGCGATCCCGGTCGCCGACGATTACGCGCCGTACCTGCAGGAGATCGTCTCGCGGCTGCGCAAGGCCGGCGTCCGCGCCGAGCTCGATCGCTCCGACGACCGCATGCAGAAGAAGATCCGCACCCACACCACGCAGAAGGTGCCGCTCCAGCTCATCGCCGGCGAGCAGGACCGCGCAGCAGGCACGGTCTCGTTCCGCTTCCGTGACGGATCGCAGACCAACGGCGTGCCCGTGGACGAGGCCGTCGAGCGCATCCTCGCGGCCATCGGCAACCGCACACTCGTCGACACCGCGGAGCACCTGAGCGACACGGCGGAGCAGCTCGCGTGACCGGCTCGTCGGACGCCCCGCGCCCGGTCGAGGACGCCGCGCACCTGGCCGGGGTGCCCGACGAGTTCCAGCGCCTGTGGACCCCTCACCGGATGGCGTACATCCAGGCGGGCCCCGAACCACTTCGTGACGAATGCCCGTTCTGCGCCGCGCCCGGCAAATCGGATGCCGACGGGCTCATCGTCGCGCGCGGCCGCACGGCCTACGTGCTGCTGAACCTCTTCCCGTACAACTCCGGTCACCTGCTCGTCTGCCCGTACCGGCACATCCCGACGTACGATCTCGCGACGCCCGAGGAGGTCGCCGAGATCGGCGCGCTGACGCAGACGGCCATGCGGGTGCTCCGAGAGGTGTCGCGGTGCGACGGTTTCAACCTCGGAATGAATCAGGGCGCTGTCGCGGGGGCCGGGGTCGACGGGCACCTGCACCAGCACGTCGTGCCACGGTGGGCGACCGATGCCAACTTCTTCCCGATCATCGCGAAGACGAAGGCGCTCCCGCAGCTGCTCGGCGAAGTCCGCGAGGCCGTCGCCGCCGCGTGGCCGGCGAGCTGACCGCACACTTCCTCACGCTCGGCCTCGAACGCAAGCCCGGGTGCCGGGTGGCGCGATGACGATAGCCTGAGCGCTCACTGAGGAGGCACCATGTCGATCACCGCCCGTCCCCGCACCGCGACTCTCGCCGCACTGGCTGTTGTCGGGGCCCTCGCCTTGACGGGGTGCACGCCCGCGGGAGACGCGAACCCGACCGAGGCGACTCCGACGACGACGGCAGTGCCGGACGAGAGCGCAGCGGCGACCCCCGACGCCGGTGGCGACGGATCCGCGACCGCCGATGCCCTGGCCGAGCGCGACGCGTTCATCGCGGCGCAGCAGCAGCCCGTGGGTCAGACCACGCTCACCGCGAAGACGCTCGAGCAGCAGGAGCTCGTCGCGCAGCAGCGCGCGCACGTCGAGGCGAACGGCGGTCAGTGGTCGGAGCAGGCCGAGACCGTGACGCTCGCCCTCGCTCTGGACGCGTGCGAGACCTCCATCCTCAACGGTCACCAGGTCGATCAGGACGTCTACCAGGTGCACGTCGCGTCGTCCCCGCTCATCCAGAGTCTCGCCATCGACGACGCGTCCCGCGAGGGTGCTGTGAGCATCATGGTCTTCGGCACCCGGTTCCTCTGCCCCGATGACGCTCCGCAGTGGGAGCAGGCGTGGACCGAGTCCAGCGGACAGTAACGGCGCCGGTCAGCGCACCTGCTCGACCGTGAACTGCATCCGCGGGTGCGCGTAGGCCTCCTGGCTCTCTACGAGCTGGAGCTCGCGCTCGCCCGACTCGTGTGTGCGCGTGAGCAGGTCGAACACGCTCGAGGTCGTACGGGCCAGCGCCTCGGCTGCGGAGCCGGTGCTGCGGTAGTGAGCCGTGAACAGGGCCGCCGTCACGTCACCCGATCCGTTCGCCTTCATGGGGATGTGGGGAGTGCGGACGATCCAGGCTCCGGCGTCGTCCGCGGCGAGCATCTCGATCGTTCCCTCGGGGCGTTCCGGGCGCTCGACGCTCGTCACGAGCACCGTGCGCGGCCCCATCGCGCGGGCGGCGTCGACGGATGCGAGCGTCGAGTCGAGATCGGTGGGCTCGGTCTCGGTCAGGAAGCCGAGCTCGAATTGGTTCGGCGTGATGATGTCGGCGGCCGGCACGACGCGCTCGCGCAGCAGAACGGGGATGGCCGGTGCCACGAAGCATCCCGACTTCGCGTTGCCCATGACCGGGTCGCACGCGTAGACGGCATCCGGGTTCGCCGCCTTGACGCGCGCGACGGTGTCGAGGATGACGTCGGCTATTCCTTCGCCGCCCTGGTACCCCGACAGGACGACGTCGATCTGCGGGAAGGCGCCGCGATCCTCGACGCCCGCGATGACGGCGCGGACATCGTCGGGACTGATCATCGGACCGCCCCAGACGCCGTAGCCGGTGTGGTTGGAGAAGTTCACCGTGTAGACCGGCATCACCTCCACGCCGATGCGCTGCAGCGGGAACACCGCGGCGGAGTTGCCGACGTGTCCGTATGCGACGGCCGACTGGATCGAGAGCACCTTCATGGGGTCATGCCTTTCGAGAGGGGAGGGCGGATGCGACGAGGTCCCGCGCGAGCTGCGCGGCGTCGGCGTCGTTCAGATCGTGCACGGTCAGGCGCAGGTGCCGCGACGGGGCGTCCTCGGCCAGCCGGAACTCGTCGCCGGTGCGCGCCAGCCACCCGCGGCGCATCAGGGCGTCGGCGACGGAACGAGCAGTGCCGGGCACCTCGACCCAGAGACTGAGCCCGTCGCCGGGTGCGCAGGGCAGGCCCGCGCGCGTGAGCTCCGCGGCGAAGGCGGCGTTGCGGTCGGCGTAGTGGGTTCGAGCGGCGGCGATCTCAGCCGCGGCGGTGCCGTCGGAGAGGAGAGCGTGGGCCAGTCGCTGCAGCAGATGGCTGACCCACGTGGTGCCCGAGCCGAGGCGCAGCGAGAGACGTTCGGCCGTCGTGGGATCGGATGCCGTGACCGCGAGACACATGTCGGGCCCGAGGAACTTCGACACCGAGCGCACGCGCGCCCAGCGCTCGTGGTTCTCGCCGATGACCGAGCGATAGGGCTGGGTCGACAAGAGCGAGAAGTGGTCGTCCTCGATCACCAGGACGTAGGGGTGATCGGCCAGCACCTCGCGCAGCGCCGCGGCGCGCTCGGCCGACAGGCTCGAGCCGGTGGGGTTCTGGGCTCGCGGGGTGATGACGACGGCTCGGGCACCGGCGTCCAGGGCCGCGTGCAGACCGTCCACCGTCATGCCCTCGCTGTCGACGGGAACGGGGACCGCACGATAGCCGGCGAGCCGGACGGTATGGATGCTGGCGAGGAAGCAGGGGTCTTCGAGCGCGACCGCATCATCGCGGGTGAGCGCCTGCGCCAGGAGTCGTTCGACGGCGTCGACGGCGCCGCCCGTGACGGTGAGGTGGATGTCGGCCTCGCTCGCCGAGTCCGCGGCGAACCAGCGTGTGGCCCACTCGGCGAGGCCGGCGTCGATGACCGGCTCGCCGTACAGGACGGGGCGCCCGGCGACCCGGGCGAGCACGCCGCTCGGGTCGGGGATGAGAGCGGGATCGGGATTTCCCGACCCGACGTCGCGCAGCACTGTGTCGGCGGCGACCCCCTCGGCGGCGACGGGGGAGACCTCGGCGATGCGCGTTCCGCCGCGGCCGCGAGCCACGACGACCCCGGCCTGCGCCAGCAGCCGGTATGCGGCGACGACGGTGTTGCGGTTGACGCCGAGCTGCTCGGCCAGTGCGCGCACGGGCGGCAGGACGTCGTCAGCGCGCAGGGCGCCGCGCTCGAGCAGCATCCGGACGCTGTCGGCGATGTCGCCCGCCGTGTGCCCGGAGATCGTGTCGCGGGAAGTCATCGGGACGATCTTATGTCGGATGCCATGCTAACTTTTGGCCTAGGCCGAACGAGATCCCCGACCAGGCGGCCCAGATCGGAGCTCCATCGTGTCGAACGACCAGACCGTCACCGGATCCTCGCGCGTCAAGCGCGGGCTCGCCGAGATGCTGAAGGGCGGCGTCATCATGGACGTCGTCACGGCCGATCAAGCGCGGATCGCCGAGGATGCCGGCGCGGTGGCCGTCATGGCGCTCGAGCGTGTCCCCGCCGACATCCGGGCCCAGGGCGGCGTCGCCCGCATGAGCGACCCCGACCTGATCGACGAGATCATCGCATCGGTGTCGATCCCCGTGATGGCCAAGGCCCGCATTGGACACTTCGTCGAGGCGCGCGTGCTGCAGGAGCTCGGCGTCGACTACATCGACGAGTCCGAGGTGCTCTCGCCGGCCGACTACACCCATCACATCGACAAGTGGGGATTCACCGTCCCGTTCGTCTGCGGTGCGACCAATCTCGGCGAGGCGCTGCGCCGCATCACGGAGGGCGCGGCGATGATCCGGTCCAAGGGCGAGGCCGGCACGGGCGACGTCTCGGAGGCGACGCGGCACATCCGCACGATCACCGCCGAGATCCGGGCTCTGCAGGCGAAGAGCCCCGACGAGCTGTACGTCGCGGCGAAGGAGCTCCAGGCGCCGTACGACCTCGTCGCCGAGGTCGCGGCCAGCGGCGCCCTGCCCGTCGTGCTCTTCACCGCGGGCGGTGTCGCCACCCCCGCCGACGCCGCCATGATGATGCAGCTCGGCGCCGACGGCGTCTTCGTCGGATCGGGCATCTTCAAGTCGGGCGACCCCGCTCGCCGTGCCGCGGCGATCGTGAAGGCGACGACCTTCCACGATGACCCCGCCATCGTCGCCGAGGCCTCGCGCGGCCTGGGTGAGGCGATGGTCGGCATCAACGTCTCCGATCTGCCTGCTCCGCACCGTCTCGCCGACCGCGGCTGGTGATCCGGTGAGCGAGGGAACGCCGCCGCGCGTCGGAGTCCTCGCCCTGCAGGGGGACGTCCGCGAACACCTGCGCGTGCTCGAGGGGCTCGGTGCGGCGGCATCCCTCGTCCGCCGCCCGGACGACCTCGCGACGATCGAGGGACTCGTCCTGCCGGGCGGCGAGTCGAGCGTCATCGACAAGCTGGCACGCGCGTTCGGGATGCAGCAGCCCATCCGCGACGCGATCACGGCGGGCATGCCGGTCTACGGCACGTGCGCCGGGCTCATCCTGCTCGCCGACCGCGTCGACGGGGCGATCGCCGGGCAGGAGACCTTCGGCGGGCTCGACGTGACCGTGCGACGGAACGCCTTCGGCGGTCAGACCGAATCGTTCGAGACGGCGCTCGCCGTCGCCGGCTGGGACGCGCCGGTGCGCGCGGCTTTCATCCGAGCGCCTCTCGTCACCGAACTCGGGCCGGGGGTGCGGCCGCTCGCGACCCTGCCGGAGGGCGGGGTCGTCGCGGTCGAGCAGGGGCGACTGCTCGCCACCGCGTTCCACCCGGAGGTCTCGGGCGAGCGTCGCTTCCACGAGAGGTTCCTCGCGCGCGTCCGCGAGGCGCGCGCATCCGCCCGGTAAGATCGAGCGCATGTCCGGTCACTCCAAATGGGCCACGACCAAGCACAAGAAAGCCGTCGTCGACGCGCGCCGTGCCAAGTCGTGGGCCAAGCTCATCAAGAACATCGAGGTCGCTGCCAAGCTCGGCGGTCCCGATCTGCAGGGCAACCCCACGCTCTTCGACGCCGTCCTGAAGGCCAAGAAGACCTCGGTCCCGAAAGACAACATCGACCGCGCGATCAAGCGCGGCGCCGGGATCGGCGGCGAAGCCGTCGAGTACTCCTCGATCATGTACGAGGGCTACGGGCCCAACGGCGTCGCGTTCCTCATCGAGTGTCTGACCGACAACAAGAACCGTGCCGCCGCCGAGGTTCGCACCGCTCTCAGCCGTAACGGCGGAACGCTGGCCGACCCGGGCAGCGTCGCGTACAACTTCAGCCGCAAGGGCGTCATCGTCGTGCCGTCCGAGGGCACGACCGAGGACGACGTCATGCTCGCGGTGCTCGAGGCGGGAGCGGAAGAGGTCGAGCCGCACGGCGACGGCTTCGGCGTCATCACCGAGGCCTCCGACCTCGTGTCGGTGCGCAGCGCCCTGCAGGACGCCGGCATCGAGTACGACTCCGCCGACGTCGAGTTCGTGCCCTCGCTCAAGGTGGAGGTCGACGCCGACACCGCCCGCAAGGTGTTCCGTCTCATCGACGCCCTCGAAGACAGCGACGACGTGCAGAACGTCTACACGAACTTCGACCTGACGCCCGAGGTGCAGGCCGAGCTCGAGAACGACGACGAGTAAGAGTTCCGGCATCGCGCGCAGTTCCCGGCATCCACCGCAGCTCGTTCTGCGTGGGGTGTCGGGAACTGCGCGTTTCGCGGGCTGTCGTCGCGCCGGGTCGCCGCGACGGACGTAGCGTGGGGGAGTGACCTCTCTGCGCGTTCTCGGTGTCGACCCGGGCCTCACCCGATGCGGTGTCGGTGTCGTCGACGTCGCTCGCGACCGATCCGCTGCCCTCGTGCACGTCGGAGTCGTCCGCTCGGCCGTCGATCTGCCCATCGAACGCCGGCTCGCGACGATCGCCGCGGGGCTCCGGGCCGTCATCGCGGAGCATCGGCCGCACGTCGTCGCGGTCGAGCGCGTCTTCGCGCAGCACAACCGCACCAGCGTGATGGGAACCGCGCAAGCCAGCGGCATCGCCCTCCTCGTCGCCGCCGAGAGCGGCCTCGATGCGGCGACCCACACCCCCTCCGAGGTGAAGGCGGCCATCACCGGATACGGCTCGGCCGAGAAGCTGCAGGTGCAGACGATGGTCGCCCGCGTGCTGCGTCTGGACTCCCTGCCGCAGCCGGCGGATGCCGCCGACGCCCTGGCCCTCGCGATCTGTCATGCCTGGCGCCGCGGTCCCGGTGGCACCGGGACCGGGACCGGCGCCGCAGCGCTCACTCCCGCCCAGCGGGCCTGGGCGGATGCGGAACGCCTGTCACGCCGCTGAGGCGGCCGTGCGGCCGGGCGTCACGCGTGTCGCTCGAACATACCTGCGAAGCGCCGCCTAGGCTCGGATCATGATCTCCTCCCTGCGCGGCAGCGTGCTGCACCTCGAGTCCGACAGCGTCGTCATCGACGTCGGCGGGGTCGGGTTCTCGGTCGCCGTGACCCCCGACATCCCGCGCTCGTTCCATGTCGGTGATGAGATCGTGCTGCACACGAACCTCGTCGTCCGCGAAGACGCCCTCTCGCTCTTCGGTTTCGAGACGCGCGAGCAGCTCGGGGTCTTCCTCCTGCTCATCGGGGTGACCGGCGTCGGCCCGAAGTCCGCGCTCGGCGTCCTGTCGGCGCTCAGCGTCGCGCAGATCGCCGAGGCCGTCACCGCCGAGGACGACGCTCCCTTCCGCCGTGTCTCGGGGATCGGACCCAAGACCGCGAAGCTCATCGTGGTGCAGCTCGCGGGCAAGCTCCAGGCGGTGCCCTCCGGGCAGCCGGCATCCGTTCCCGCCGGCGCCGGAACGCTCAGCGGTCAGGTCGTGGCGGCGCTGGTCGCCCTCGGCTGGAGCGAGCGCGTCGCGGCGGAGGCCGTCGCGCAGGTGACGGCGGATGCCGCCGCCCCGGCGACCGTGCCCGCCCTGCTGAAGCTCGCGCTGGCGCAGCTCGGCCCCGCGCGACCGGAGCAGACCGGTGTCTGACGCGCACGAGCTGGCCGCGGACGAGACCGAGCTCGCGGTCGAGGGGGCCCTGCGGCCGACGTCGCTCGCCGAATTCGTCGGGCAGCAGAAGGTGCGCGGGCAGCTCGAGCTCCTGCTGCAGGCCGCCGCGATGCAGGACCGACCCGCCGACCACATCCTGCTGTCGGGCCCTCCCGGGCTCGGCAAGACGACGCTCGCGATGATCGTCGCCCACGAGAGCGGCCGTCCCCTGCGTATGTCGAGCGGTCCCGCCATCCAGCACGCGGGCGACCTCGCAGCCCTCTTGTCGAGCCTCGTGCCCGGCGAGGTGCTCTTCATCGACGAGATCCATCGAATGGCGCGCTCGGCCGAGGAGATGCTGTACCTCGCGATGGAGGACTTCCGCATCGACATCATGGTCGGCAAGGGAGCCGGTGCCACCAGCATCCCGCTCGAACTCGCCCCCTTCACGCTCGTGGGTGCGACCACCCGGTCGGGACTGCTGCCGAATCCGCTTCGCGACCGTTTCGGTTTCACCGCCCACATGGAGTACTACGAGCCCGAAGAGCTCGAACGCGTCATCCAGCGGTCGGCGAGCGTCCTCGCCGTCGACGTCCCGCCCATCGCGCGGTCCGAGATCGCGCGCCGCTCCCGCGGCACGCCTCGTATCGCGAACCGCCTGCTGCGCCGCGTCCGAGATTTCGTGGTCGTGCACGGCAACACGGCGGCGGGCGCGACGGAGGCGGATGTCGCGGCCGCGCTCGACCTCTACGACGTCGACGCCATCGGGCTCGATCGCCTGGACCGCGCCGTGCTGGACGCCCTCGTCCGCCGCTTCGGCGGGGGACCGGTCGGGCTGAACACCCTCGCGGTGACCGTGGGGGAGGAAGCGGAGACGATCGAGTCGGTCGTCGAGCCGTACCTCGTCCGCATCGGCTTCGTGGGCCGCTCGCCGCGTGGCCGCGTGGCCATGCCCTCGGCCTACCGCCATCTCGGCGTTCCCCGTGCCGACGGGGCGCTGGAGATCGATAACCTATAATCGCTGAAGGCTTCTCGCCGACGAATCCCGAGGGTGCGCATTCTTCGCGTGCCTACCCGTGAAAGGTGCTCCCACCTCCATGCTCTTCTTCGCCACCACCCCGGCCGACGCTCCTCCCGCGAACCCGGCGGTGCAGTTCTTCGCCGAGTACGGGCTGCTGATCATCCTCGCGCTGCTCATCGTCTTCATGTTCTGGAGCCAGCGTCGTCGCGCCCAGCGGATGAAGGCGGAGCAGGCCGAGAAGTCGCGTCAGCTCCTCCCCGGCGCGAAGGTGCTGCTGCAGGGCGGGTTCTACGGGACGATCGTCGAGTACGACGGCGAAGACCTCTCGAAGTCGGCCCGCGTCGAGCTCGCGCCCGGCGTCGAGGTCGAGGTCCACAGCCAGGCGATCCTCCGCGTCGTCGACCCCGCCGAGGGCACGCTCACCGAGGACGAGTACATCGAGGCCGAAGAGCACCACGAGGAGTACGTCGCCGACGTCGAGCAGGGGCTCATCACCTCGGTCAGCGACGACGCCGCGCGCGATCGCGCCGACGCCGCCTCCGAGGGTGCGGCCGACCGCGACGACAAGCCCCGCGCCTGAACCGCCGCTGACCCGGCGCTCGCTCGACGAAAGCTGACCTCCCCGTGGCGACTTCCACACCTGTGCGCCGTGCCTGGCGCGCGCTGACCGGACTCGTGGTCCTGACGGCGCTCCTGTTCGGCATCAACGCCCTCGGCGTCTATGTGTTCAAGGCGAGCTCGTGGGCTCCCGAGCTCGCGCTGGATCTCCAGGGCGGGACGCAGATCGTCCTCCAGGCGCAGTCCGACGGGGCGGTGCCCTCGAGTGAGCAGATGCAGCAGGCTGCCTCCATCATCCGCCAGCGCGTCGACGCGTCGGGACTGGTCGAGGCGGACATCGCCACGCAGGCCGGCAACCAGATCGTGGTGCAGCTGCCGGGCGAGGTCGACGACGAGACGCGGGAGCGCATCGACGCCTCGGCACAGCTCCAGCTGCGCGCCGTGCTCTACACCGGCACTCCCGCAACCAGCTTCGTCGGTGACGACGGCAACGAGACGCCGTATCCCACGCCCGACCCCAACCTGCCGGCCACGCCATCGACGACGCCCTCCAACGGCAGCGATCCCGCGTGGATCACCGAGGCGCTGCAGGCGCAGTTCCTCGCCTACGACTGCACAGATCCGGCGAACGACCCGGCCGACGCGCCGGCCGATCAGCCGCTGATCACGTGCGATCGCACGGGGACGGCGAAGTACATCCTCGGGCCGGTCGAGCTCGACGGGTCGTCGATCGACAACGCCACCAACGGCCTCGAGCAGAGCACCGGTCGCTGGGCCGTGAACATCACGTTCGACCAGCAGGGCACCGAGACATTCGGCAAGATCAGCCAGCGGCTCTACGGGCAGCAGTCGCCGCTCAACCAGTTCGCCTTCGTCCTCGACGGCGACGTGCTCTCGGCGCCCTCGATGGACGCCGTCATCCTCACCGGCAAGCCGTCGATCACGGGCTCGTTCGACCAGGACAGCTCGAAGATCCTCGCCGACCAGCTCAAGTTCGGCGCTCTGCCGCTGAGCTTCGAGGTGCAGAGCACGAACACGATCTCCGCGACCCTCGGTTCGCAGCAGCTGCAGATCGGACTCATCGCGGGTCTCATCGGTCTCGCGCTGGTCGCGGTGTACTCACTCGTCGTCTACCGGGCACTCGGAACGGTCATCATCGCCTCGCTGGTCGTCATGGCTGTGCTCACCTACGCGGCACTGACGATTCTCGCGTGGCGCATGGGCTTCCGCCTGTCGTTGGCGGGTGTGGCCGGCCTGATCGTCACGATCGGCTTCACAGCCGACTCGTTCATCGTGTACTTCGAGCGGATCAGAGACGAGCTGCGTGACGGCAAGTCGATCACCGGTGCCGTCGAGGACGGCTGGTCCCGCGCGAAGCGGACGATCTTCATCTCGAAGTCGATCAACATCCTCGCCGCCGTGGTGCTGTACATCCTCGCCGACTCGACGGTGAAGGGCTTCGCGTTCACGCTGGGACTGACGACCGCGATCGACATCCTGATCTTCATCCTCTTCACCCACCCCGTGCTGCAGCTGCTCGTGCGCACGCGGTTCTTCGGGTCGGGTCACAAGCTGTCGGGTCTCGACCCCGATGCGCTCGGCGCGGTCTACCGTGGGCGTGCGCAGTTCCGCGCTCCGGTCGCTGCCGGCGCGAAGACCGCGGCCGGTCGCCGAGCCGCCAAGTCGCGCGGCGAGGCCGAACGGCGACAGACGATCGCGGAACGCAAGCGCGCCGAGCAGGCCGCAGGCGAGAAGCGCGACGCGACGGGGGACAAGCACTGATGCGATTCTTCAACCGGTTCGGAAACGACCTCTACACGGGCAAGCTGTCGTTCCCCTTCGTCGCCCGTCGCACGCTGTGGTTCATCATCGCCGCAGCCCTCGTGCTCGGCTCGGTCCTCGTCCTCGTCGTGAAGCCCCCGCAGTTCTCCATCGAGTTCACGGGCGGGTCGCAGTTCACGGTGACGAACGTCTCGAACACCGACCAGCTGTTGGCGACCGCCGCCGTCCAGGACGTCGTTCCCGGAGCGACGACGAAGGTCACCACGATCGGCGAGGACGCCGTGCGCGTGCAGACCGACCAGATGTCGGATGCCGAGACCCGTGATGTGACCGCGCGCCTCGCCGAGGCCTACGACGTCCCCGCCGCCGAGGTGAGCTCGTCGTTCATCGGGCCGAGCTGGGGTCAGGACGTCACCCGTCAGTCGCTGTGGGGCCTGGCGATCTTCCTCGCCCTGACGTTCCTGATCCTCGCGCTGTACTTCCGCACCTGGAAGATGTCCGTCGCCGCGATCATCGGCCTCGTCGACGTGCTCGTGGTCACCGTGGGCGTCTACTCGCTCTTCGGATTCGAGATCTCTCCCGCCGCCGTGATCGGCTTCCTGACGATCCTGTCGTACTCGCTGTACGACACCACGGTCGTCTTCGACAAGGTCCGCGAGAACACGTTCGAGGACGGCGAGAAGTCGGGGCGGACGTTCGGCGAATCGGTCAACCTGGCGGCCAACCAGACGCTCGTGCGCTCGATCAACACCACGATCGTCGCGGCCCTCCCGACCGGAGCGATCCTCTTCATCGGCGCGCTTTGGCTCGGTGCCCAGACGCTCACCGACATCTCGCTGTCGATCTTCGTCGGCACGCTGGTCGCCGCCTACTCGACGCTGTTCGTCGCCGTGCCGCTGTTCGCGCTGCTGCGCGAGGGCGAGCCCGGTATCAAGGCGAACGACGCTCGGGTGCGCGAGTCGCGCGAGCGAGCCTCGGTCGAGGCCTGAGCGCCGCGAGGGCGCGTAGAATCGATGTCTGCATGGCGGAGGTGAGGGCATGACCGAGATCACCCCGCCCCCTGCCCAGAGTTCGCTCCGCCGCCTCGTCCCGCGCATCTTCTCGCGAGCGGCCCCCCGCGAAGGGCTCGAGCAGCTCGTTCGAACGGTGCGCGCGCACCACCCCAAAGGCGACATCGCGATCATCGATCGCGCCTACCAGACCGCCTCGCGGGCCCACGCGCAGCAGAAGCGCCAGAGCGGCGAGCCGTACATCACGCACCCGCTCGCCGTCGCGCAGATCCTGGCGGAGCTCGGCCTCGGCCCCCGGGCCATCGCGGCCGCGCTCCTGCACGACACCGTCGAAGACACCTCGTACGGTCTCGACCAGCTGACAGCCGAGTTCGGCGACGAGGTCGCGATGCTCGTCGACGGCGTGACGAAGCTCGATAAGGTCAAGTACGGCGACGCCGCGCAGGCCGAGACGGTCCGCAAGATGATCGTCGCGATGTCGCGCGACATCCGCGTGCTCCTGATCAAGCTCGCCGACCGGTTGCACAACGCCCGGACGTGGGGTTTCGTTCCGCCCGAGAAAGCGGCGAAGAAGGCGACGGAGACGCTCGAGATCTACGCCCCGCTCGCACACCGGCTCGGCATCCAGGCCATCAAGAGCGAGCTCGAAGACCTGTCGTTCGCGGTGCTCCACCCGAAGCTCTACGCCGAGATCGACAGCCTGGTCACCCAGCGCACGCCCCAGCGCGAGCAGTATCTGCAGACGGTCATCGATGCGGTCGAGAGCGACCTCCGTGAACTGCGGATCCGCGGCCGCGTGATGGGCCGTCCGAAGCAGCTGTACTCGGTGTACCAGAAGATGGTCGTCCGGGGTCGCGAGTTCGACGACATCTACGACCTGATCGGCATCCGCGTTCTGGTGACGACGGTCCGCGACTGCTACGCGGTGCTCGGTTCGATCCACGCGCGGTGGACGCCCCTTCCCGGGCGTTTCAAGGACTACATCGCGACGCCGAAGTTCAATCTCTACCAGTCCCTCCACACGACCGTCATCGGTCCGGGCGGGCGCACGGTCGAGATCCAGATCCGCACCCACGAGATGCACCAGCAGGCCGAGTTCGGTGTCGCGGCGCACTGGAAGTACAAGGAGCGGATGGCGGGCGGCAAGGCCGACGCCAAAGCGGTCGACAACGACATGGCGTGGCTCGCCCACATCTCCGACTGGCAGGCCGAGACGGCCGACCCGGGGGAGTTCCTCGACTCGCTGCGTTTCGAGATCGGTGCGAAAGAGGTCTACGTCTTCACTCCGAAGGGGCGGGTCATCGGCCTGCCCGCGGGTGCCACCCCGGTCGACTTCGCCTACGCCGTGCACACCGAGATCGGCCACCGCACGATGGGCGCCAAGGTCAACGGGCGTCTCGTGCCGCTCGAGTCGACGCTCTCCAGCGGCGACGTCGTCGAGGTCTTCACCTCGAAGAACCCCGATGCCGGCCCGAGCCAGGACTGGCTCACCTTCGTCAAGAGCACACGAGCGCGCAACAAGATCCGCGGCTGGTTCACCAAGGAGCGGCGTGAGGAGGCCGTCGAGCAGGGCAAGGACGCGATCGCGCGGGCGATGCGGCGTCAGAATCTGCCGCTCCAGCGCCTCATGGGGCAGGACGCGTTCAGCGAGGTCGCCCACCAGCTCCGCTACGAGGACGTCACGGCGCTGTACGCGGCGGTGGGCGAGGGGCATGTCTCGACGCAGTCGGTGATCGAGAAGGTCACCGCGCTCGTCCGAGCGGAGGAGGACACCTCCACCGGGCCGATCCAGCTGCCGGCCGTGGGACGATCCCGGCAGAAGCGAGACAGCGACTCCGGAGTCCTCGTCCGCGGCGCGCCCGACATCCTCGTCAAGCTGGCCAAATGCTGCACACCCGTTCCGGGCGATGAGATCGTCGGCTTCGTCACGCGGGGAAGCGGCGTGTCCGTGCACCGCTCCGACTGCACGAACGTCGAGTCGCTCATGCGCGATCCGGAGCGCCTCATCGAGGTGTCGTGGGCGCCGACGACGAAGAGTCTCTTCCTCGTCCAGATCCAGGTCGAGGCGTTGGATCGCGCCGGGCTCCTCAGCGACGTGACGCGCGTGCTCAGCGAGCACCACGTCAACATCCTCTCGGCGTCGGTTCAGACCAACAATGATCGGCTCGCACTCAGCAGGTTCGTGTTCGAGATGGGTGACACCGTGCATCTCGACCGTGTGCTGAACGCGGTGCGGCGCATCGACGCGGTCTACGACGTCTACCGCGTCACGTCGTCCTAACCGGCCAGCTCTCCAACCACGCGAGCGCCCGGCGCTTGTGCGGCAGCGGCCCGCCGCACGCCAACGCCACCCGGGCGTCGGCGAGGATGTCGGGGAACATCCCGATCATCGCGACGGCGCCGGCACGCGGTCCATCGCCTGCCGCTGCGTCGGCGCGCAGGAGGTCGCACAGGGTGCGAACGCGGTTCGACACCGGCATGCCGCCGAGGCGAACCGTCTCGCTCGCGGGGAGCTGAAGGTCGCGGTAGCGGAGCCGAGGATCGAGCACGTGATTCCGGCGGCGCTCGGTGCATCGCTGCACGCTGTGCCGCAGCGGAGGTTCGGACAGCGCGCCGTGAACCCACGCGGCGGACTCGTGTGTGAGAGCGAGACCCTGCGCGACGAGGGGGCGGAGCGACGCGGCCCGGATCTCAGGGCTTTCGACGGCATCGGCGGGCATGAAGGCTTCGCCGACCTCGACGACGTCGCCGTCCAGTCGGGCGGCGCCCAGCTCGGCGAGAGAGAGGCGAGTGCCCGGGGCGTAGACGTATGGTGAGACCATTGCGTCAGTCTCGCGCCAACGTGGGAACGGCGGTGCTAACGAGCTAAGGGCCTGTGGAGAGCGTCGCCTCCACAGGCCCTTAGCCGGAGACGAGAGTCAGCCTCCGAGAGCGCTGAGCCAGGCCTTGCGTGCGCTGAGCGCTTCCTTCGCCTGTGCGATGGCGCGCTTGTCACCCGAAGCCTCGGCCTCGGCGACCTCGGCCTCGAGCTTGGCGATCGCGTCGTGGAGCTGCGACAGCATGTCGCCCTGGCGTGCCTTGGTCTCGGGGTTGTTGTTCTTCCAGTCGGCGTCTTCGCGTGCGCGCACCGCCTGCTCGACCTTGCGGAGCTCGTCGTCGAGGGCGCGCTCCTTGTCGCGGGGGAAGATGCGACCGATCTCGTCCCAGCGGCGCTGGATGCCGGTCAGCAGCGCCCGCGCGGCCGCCGTGTCCTTCTCGGCGTTGACGGCAGCGGCTTCGTCGAGCAGCGCGCGCTTGGCGACGATCTTCTCCTGGGATGCCTCGGCGTCGGCCTGCTCCCGCTCGGCGCGGGCACCGTAGAGGGCGTCGCCCGCGGCCTTGAAGCGTGCCCAGAGCGCGTCGTCGGCCTTCTTGCCCGCGCGGCCCGACTGCTTCCACTGCTCCAGCAGGTCGCGGTACGCGCCGATGCCGTCCTCGCCGCGCGGGGCGAGGGCCTCGGCGCGCTCGATGAGCCGCTGCTTGGCGTCGCGTGCGCTCTTGTGGGTCTCGTCGAGGCTCGCGTAGAACTCGCGGCGGTGCTTGTCGATGGTCGAGCGGGCGTCGCGGAACCGCTTCCACAGCTGCTGGCCGGTGCCGCGGGGCAGGCGCGGGCCGTCGGCCTGATGGCGCTGCCATCGCTCGAAGAGATCGTTCACCTCGGCGGACGTCTGCTTCCACTGGATCGACTTCGGGTCGCGTGCGGCGATCGCCTCGATCGCCTCGACGAGCCCCGTGCGCTCGGTGATCGCGGCGTCGAGAGCCTGCTTCGCTTCGGCGGCCTCCGACTCGGAAGCCGCGTCGAGCTCGCCCTCGAGGGCGACCAGGCGCGCCTCGAGCGCGGCCAGGTTGCCGACGGCCGCTGCCCCCGCGATGCGCGAGCGGAGCGTGCTGACGGTCGAGCGGAGATCGGCGGCGGAGGCTCCGCCACGGCGGTGACGCACCTCGATGAGCGTCACCTCGCCGGCGAGGTCGGAGAACTTGCGCTGGAAGTAGGCGAGCGCCTCTTCCGGCGTGCCGTCGGGATACTGGCCGACGACGCGCCACTGATCCCCCTCGCGCACCGAGACGGTGCCGTCGTCATCGACGCGACCCCACGGGGCGTCGTCGGCGGGGGTGATCGTGGAGTCAGGGGTGGAAGTCACGGAAGGCACCTCGTCGCGGCTCGCGCCGCATGGGGGTCAGGTCGGGGGACAGCCTAGTACGGAGGGGGTCAGGGAGTCGGGATCGTTGCCGGAGTGGAATCCGACGGTGTCGGCGTCGGCGATCCCGGCATCGTCTCGGTCGGAGTCGGGGCCGGGGTCTCGGCGGGTGCCGGGGCTCCGGGGCCGGCGGTGAAATACGCGACCTGAGCACCGATCGCGGCGAGGATCAGGACGCCGCCGGCGACGGCGGCGACGATGTTGTCGCGGGTCCGGCGCCCCGCCAGACCCTCGTGGTACTCGCGCCGCGCAGCGTACAGGCGGGCGCGTTCCTGCGCCGCGCGATCGTCCCGGTTCTTGCCGCGACCTGCCACGTTGCCTCCTCCGTGCCCCGTTCCGGGCCGCTCAAGCCTACGGCGCGCGTCGGTACCGCGACAAAATCCCGGTGTCCCCGCGCGCGACTAGCCTGAGGGGATGACCGATTCGAGCGCGCTCTTCTCCGGGCAGACGCCGCTCGCCGTGCGGATGCGACCCACCTCGCTCGACGAGGTCGCCGGCCAAGGGCATCTGCTGCGGCCCGGCTCGCCCCTGGTCGCCCTCGCCTCGCCCGACGGCAACCGAGCGGGAGCGGTCTCCGTCATCCTCTGGGGGCCGCCGGGGACGGGCAAGACGACGCTCGCTCAGGCGATCGCGCGCTCGTCGGGGCGCCGGTTCGTCGAGCTCTCGGCCGTGACCGCCGGGGTCAAGGATGTCCGCGAGGTCATGCAGGAGGCGATGACGCAGCGCGACCTCTACGGCATCTCGACGATCCTGTTCCTCGACGAGATCCACCGCTTCACCAAGGCGCAGCAGGACGCTCTTCTCCCGGGCGTCGAGAACGGCTGGGTGCTGCTCATCGCGGCGACGACGGAGAACCCGTCGTTCTCCGTCGTCGCGCCGCTGCTGTCGCGTTCACTGCTGCTCACTCTCCAGCCGCTCAGCGATGACGACCTCGGCGGGCTCATCGACCGCGCCGTCACCGATGCCCGCGGACTCGCCGGCTCGATCGTCCTCGCCGACGACGCGCGGACCGCCCTCATCCGGCTGGCCTCGGGCGATGCCCGGCGCGCGCTGACCTCGCTCGAGGCCGCGGCCACGATGGCCGAGCCCGGCGATGACGACGACGCGCCGGTGATCACGGCGGACCACGTCGCGCAGGCGGTCGACCGTGCGCTCCTGCGCTACGACCGGCAGGGCGATGAGCACTACGACGTCATCAGCGCCTTCATCAAGTCGATACGCGGGTCGGATGTCGACGCCGCGATGCACTACCTCGCCCGGATGATCGAGGCGGGCGAGGACCCGCGCTTCATCGCCCGGCGTCTCGTCATCTCGGCCTCCGAGGACATCGGCCTGGCCGACCCGCAGGCGCTGACGATCGCCGTCGCCGCCGCCGACGCGGTCGCCTTCATCGGGATGCCCGAAGGCCGTATCCCGCTCGCCGAGGCGACGGCGTATCTCGCCACCACCGCCAAGTCGAACGCCGCCTACAACGCCATCAACGCTGCGATCTCCGACGTCCGCGCCGGCGGCTTCGGTCGCGTGCCCAAGCACCTGCGCGACGCCCACTACGCGGGAGCGAAGCGGCTCGGACACGGCAAGGGGTACGTCTACCCCCACGACCTCGAGGTCGGAGTCGCCACGCAGCAGTACCTTCCCGACGAGCTCCGCGGCAAGCGGTACTACGAGCCGACCAATCGCGGCGTCGAGCGCGAGATCGGTGCGCGCGTCGAGAAGCTGCGGAAGATCCTGGGGGACTGACCCGTGGCCGACCCTGTGCCCCCGTGGACGCTGCTGGGCTCCTCGCCCGCCTTCGACGGATACGTGCGCGTGCGTCGCGACCGCTACCGGCTGCCCGACGGAAGCGAGAGCGACTGGGACGTCGTCGAGGTCGGCGACACCGTCACGGTGGTCGCGGTCACGGCCGATGACACGGTCGTGCTGTTCGATCAGTATCGGGTGGGCCCGCAGCGCGTGCTGGGCGAACTCCCCGGCGGCCTCATCGATCCCGGTGAGGACGCCGTCGCCGCGGGCGTGCGCGAGCTGCTGGAGGAGACCGGGTATCGCGCCGGGGCCGTCTTCGACGCCGGCGCCGAATGGGCGGCGGCGAACGCCCGCCGCCGCCGGCACGTGATCATCGCGGCGGACTGCACCCGCGTCGCCGAGCCCGCGTGGGGCGAACACGAGACCGGGCGGGTGCGGACCATGGCGGCATCCGATCTCGTCGATCATCTGATGGCGGGGGAGACCAGCGATGCCGGCCCGGCCCTGCGCGGGCTGGTCCGATTCGCGGCGAGCCGGGAAGTCGACCCCGAGCTCCGCGACCTGCAGTCGCGCGTACGTCACCTCCTCGCTGCATTCGTCGCCGGTGACAGCGTCGCCCACAGCACAGCAGCCGGCGCCACCGACGCCCACAGCGCCGATCCGTTCGATGCGTTCTGGGGTGCTGCCGCAGGCAAGAGCACCGCAGCTCTGTGGGCCGAGCTCGACGAGCTCGCGGCGGACGCAGACGAGGCGGTCCGCAGCTACGAGCGGGGCTCGCTGCACGATTTCCTCGGCGAGGAGGCCGAGGCGATCCCGCTGTATCGGGCGGCGCTCGAGGCGGGGTTGACCGGTGAGCGGCGCTCGGCGTGCGTCATCCAGTTGGCGAGCTCGCTTCGCAACATCGGCGATCCCTCGGGTGCTCTGGCACTGCTGCATCGCTTTCCCGACACCGATGCGCTCGCCGACGCCGCCCGGGCGTTCGAGGCGCTCGCACTGTTCAGCGATCAGAAGCCCGCGCCCGCGCTCCGGACCGCGTTGCGCGCCCTCGCCCCGCACCTGCCCGCCTACGGGCGTGCGGTGACCGCCTACGCGGACGAGCTGGCTTCGCCGCACCGCATCCGGGCGATCTCCGTGGCCCTCGTCGTCTCCGACGGGTACGTCCTGGCTGAGGAGTACCCCGGCGCACCCGGGTCAGGGCCCTTCCTCCGGGCTCCCGGCGGCGGCATCGAGTACGGCGAGACCGCGGCTGCGGCCATGCGCCGGGAGCTGCGCGAGGAACTGGCCGCCGACGTCGAGCAGCTGCGGCTGCTCACGGTGAGCGAGAACATCTTCGACGACGGCCGCAAGAGCGGCCACGAGATCGCTCATGTCTTCGCCGTCCGCAGCGCCTCGCTCGAGGCTCTGCCGCACGGAGAGCGTCTCCCCGTGCTCGACGGCGACACCACGGTCGGCTGGTATCGCATCGACGACCTGCGACGGGATGCGACCCCGTTCTATCCGGCCGGCATCCTCGATCTCGTCACCGCGGTCGACGCGGGCACTGTCTGATAGACTCGACCGGCTCGAAGCCCAGTTTTCGGGCATCCCTCTCTTCTGATCAAGACCTCTCGGCGTGCCCCGGCGTGCAGTCCGAGACGGGCGAGGAGGCGGAGATACGTCCGTGAGTCGTGAACGTCGCGACCACGTCATCGGAAGGAGAGCTTCGTGACCACGAAGTCTCAGGACCGCCGCAAGGTCCGTCTGTCGCGCGCCCTCGGCGTCGCGCTGACCCCGAAGGCCGCCCGCTACCTCGAGAAGCGTCCCTACGCTCCGGGCGAGCACGGCCGCACCAAGCGCAAGGCCGACAGCGACTACGCCGTCCGTCTGCGCGAGAAGCAGCGTCTGCGCGAGCAGTACGGCATTCGCGAGAAGCAGCTGCGCATCCAGTTCAACGAGGCCCGCCGCAAGGACGGTCTGACCGGTGAGAACCTGGTCGAGCAGCTCGAGATGCGTCTGGACGCGCTCGTCGTTCGTGCCGGTTTCGCCCGCACGACCGCACAGGCCCGCCAGCTGGTCGTGCACCGTCACATCCTCGTCGACGGCCAGCTCGTCGACCGCCCGTCGTTCCGCGTGAAGCCGGGTCAGCTCATCCACGTCAAGGAGAAGAGCGAGTCGCTCGAGCCCTTCCAGGTTGCAGCCGCCGGTGGTCACGCCGACGTCCTGCCCCCGGTCCCGGGCTACCTCGAGGTCGAGCTCGACAAGCTGCAGGCGCGCCTCGTGCGTCGCCCGAAGCGCGCCGAGGTGCCCGTCACGTGTGACGTCCAGCTCGTCGTCGAGTACTACGCCGCGCGCTGAGTCGCACGGCTCGCTGAGTCTCAGCACTGCCGCGAAGGGCGTCGGGTTCTCCCGGCGCCCTTCGTGCTTTGCACCTAACATGGATGCCATGAAGAACGCGCTGTGGTTCGTTTTGGGCGTCGCCGGCGGTTTCGTCGCCGCGCACGTGGTCAACAAGGATCCGCGCGGTCACGAGATGCTCGCCGAAGTCGATGCGCGGATCTCCGAGTTCGCCGACCGGATCGGCGATGCCTACCGCGAGCAGGAGGCCCGCATCGAGGGTCTCGCGGCGGACGTGAAGGGCGCGGCATCCGACGCCCTCGACTCGGCCGCAGACGCCGCCTCCGACGTCGCGGACGCGGCGCGGGACGCCGTCGCCAAGGCCAAGAGCGCCGCCGACTCCTCAGACTGATACCCGACCCGATTGCGGCGTCGCGCCCCGGGGCGCGACGCCGATGCCTGCCTGCCGAAGGAACCCGATGAAGACCGCCGAGATCGCCCAGCGCTACCTGGACTACTTCGAGAAGAAGGGGCACACGATCGTGCCCTCCGCATCGCTCGTCACCGATGACCCCGCGCTGCTGTTCACCGTCGCGGGCATGGTCCCCTTCATCCCGTACCTCTCGGGCGATGTGCCTGCTCCCTACCCGCGCGCCGCGGACGTGCAGAAGTGCATCCGCACCAACGACATCGAGGAGGTCGGCAAGACCCCTCGTCACGGCACGTTCTTCCAGATGCTCGGCAACTGGTCCTTCGGCGACTACTTCAAAGAGGGCGCCATCTCGTTCGCGTGGGAACTGCTGACCAGCCCCGAGTCGGAGGGCGGCCTCGGGTTCGATCCGAAGGATCTCTGGGTCACGGTCTACGAAGAGGACGACGAGGCCCGGGAGCTGTGGTTGAAGCACTCGACGCTGCCCGATGAGCGCATCCAGCGTCTCGGCAAGGACACCAACTACTGGAGCACCGGGCTGCCCGGTCCCGCGGGTCCGTGCTCCGAGATCTTCTTCGACCGCGGCCCCGCGTACGGCATCGACGGCGGCCCGGCGACCGACGACGACCGGTACGTCGAGATCTGGAACCTCGTGTTCATGCAGTACGAGATCGCCGACGTGCGCTCGAAGTACGACTTCACGATCGTCGGCGAGCTGCCGAACAAGAACATCGACACCGGCATGGGACTCGAGCGGGTCGCCTTCATCAAGCAGGGCGTCGACAACATGTACGAGACCGATCAGGTGCGTCCCGTGCTCGACAAGGCGGTCGAGCTGTCGGGCAAGACGTACGGCGCCGACCACGAGGACGACGTGCGCTTCCGTGTCATCGCGGATCACGTGCGGTCGTCGCTCATGCTGCTCTCCGACGGCGTCACCCCGTCGAACGACGGCCGGGGCTACATCCTGCGTCGTCTGATGCGTCGGGCCATCCGATCGATGCGCCTGCTGGGCGTCGAGGGACCGAGCTTCGCCGAGCTCTTCGCCGCGTCCCGCGACGCGATGAAAGAGGCCTACCCGATCGTCGAGACCGACTACGCGCGACTCTCGCAGTACGCCCTCGCCGAGGAGGCGACCTTCCTGCGCACGCTGGCCGCGGGGTCCGAGCTGCTCGACGAGTCCGTCGCACAGGCCAAGCAGGCCGGCGCGGGAGAGCTGAGCGGTGCACAGGCGTTCCTGCTGCACGACACCTACGGGTTCCCCATCGACCTGACGCTCGAGATCGTCGAGGAGGCGGGTCTCAGCGTCGACCGGGGGGCCTTCGACTCGCTCATGCAGGAGCAGCGCGAGCGTGCCAAGGCCGACGCGCGGTCCCGCAAGGGACAGCTCGCCGACACGAGCGTCTACCGCGACTTCCGCGCTCAGGGTGAGACGGTGTTCACGGGCTACACCGAGCTCGAGACCGGCAGCCGGGTGCTCGGCATCCTGGTCGGCGGTGTCTCCGTCGACCGCGCGAGTCAGGGCCAGATCGCGGAGGTCATCCTGGCCGAGACGGCCCTGTACGCCGAATCCGGCGGCCAGGTCGCCGACAAGGGCGTCATCGTGGGCCCGGGCTACGAGCTCGAGGTCCTCGACGTGCAGAAGCCGGTGCCCGGTCTCGTCAGCCACACCGTCGAGGTCACGACCGGCGAAGTGGCCGTGGGTGAAGCCGCCACGACGGTGGTGGATGCCGCGAACCGCCGCGCTGCGCAGCAGGCCCACTCCGCGACGCACCTCGTGCACGCGGCACTGCGTGACACGCTCGGCAAGAGCGCGACACAGGCCGGCTCGCTCAACCGCGCCGGCTACCTGCGCTTCGACTTCTCGTGGGGTCAGGCCCTCTCGCCCGAGACGCGTACCGAGATCGAGGAGATCGCCAACAACGCCGTCCGCGACAACCTCGAGGTCACGACCCGGATCATGTCGCTCGACGAGGCGAAGGCCGCGGGCGCGATGGCGCTGTTCGGCGAGAAGTACGGCGAGACCGTCCGCATGGTCGACATCGGTGGCCCGTGGTCTCGCGAGCTCTGCGCGGGGACGCACGTGTCGTCGAGCGCCGAGGTCGGTCTCATCAACCTCATCGGCGAGTCGTCGGTGGGTGCGTCGAACCGGCGCGTCGAGGCCCTCGTCGGCCAGGATGCCTTCCGCGAGCTCGCCGCCGAACGTGCCATCGTCTCGCAGCTCACGAGCTCGCTGAAGACGCCGCGCGACCAGCTCGCCGCGCGCGTGGCCGAGCTGGCCGCGAGCCTGAAGGCCGCCGAGAAGCGGATCGCACAGTTCGAGGCCCGCGCCCTCGCCGACCGGCTGCCGCAGCTCGTGTCGGCGGCCGCTGCTGCGGGGCCGTTCCAGATCGTCGCCGAGTCGCTGGGGTCAGCGGGGTCGGCGGACGACGTGCGCACCCTCGCGCTGCAGGTACGCGATCGGCTCGGGGCCGACGCGGCGGCGATCGTCGCGCTCGGCGCGGTCGTGGGGGAGCGGCCGGTGGTGGTCGTCGCGACCAATGACGTCGCACGCGCTGCCGGTGCCAAGGCCGGCGTGCTCGCCAAGGCCGCGGCATCCGCTCTCGGTGGCGGCGGTGGCGGACGTGACGATGTGGCGCAGGGCGGCGGAACGGACGCCGCGGCGCTGCCCGCGGCCCTCCGCGCCGTCCGCGACGCGGCGAGCGGCCTGTGAGCGGATTCCGCCCGGGCGTGCGCCTCGGCGTCGACGTGGGCACCGCCCGCATCGGCGTCGCACGGTGCGACCGAGACGGACTGCTCGCGGTACCGGTCGAGACGGTGCCGCGCGGTGAGGGCGACGTGGCGCGCATCAGCGCGCTCGCGGCGGAGTACGACGCGGTGGAGCTCGTCGTCGGCCTGCCGGTCGCCCTCAGCGGACGGGAGACGGCTTCGACGGCCGACGCTCGCGGATTCGCCGAGGCTCTGGCCGCTGCGGGGCACCCCGTCCGTCTCGTCGACGAGCGGCTGAGCACCGTCAGCGCGCACAGCGCATTGCGCGGTTCGGGCCGATCGCAGCGATCGTCTCGTAGCATTGTTGACCAGGTCGCCGCCGTAGTGCTCCTCCAGCAGGCACTCGACGTCGAGAAGAGCACCGGTAACCCGCCCGGCGCTTCCGTCGCATCCTCGCAGGAGCACCCCTGACATGACTGATCGCCCGCCGCACGACAACGCCGTCCCGACGAGCCGACGCGCCGCGCGTGCGGCCGCCCAGAGTCCGGCATCCTCGCCGGGTGGTGCAGCGCGTCCCGAGCAATCCCCGCGCACCGGGGAGGCTCCGCGCCCGGAGCACGTCCCGACCTCCGCTGCCGAGCACCGCGGATCGGTGCACGCGACGGCGTCCCGCGATCGGGCTCAGGGCGAGCAGCCGTCGTATGCGCAGGCGCCGAGGGCCGCTGCGCCTGCGGTCGGCACGCTCGACGCCCTGTTCACGGGAGAAGTGAGCACGCACGAGGTGGGGGCTGTTCCCAGCCGCCACGACCGCGACCGGAAGAAGAGCCGCATCGCGAAGTGGGTCGTGCTGATCGTGATCCTCGCGATCATCGGAGGTATCGGTGCCGGCGCCGCGTGGGTCTGGAGCACCTACGAGACGCAGATCCGCTCCGTGATGGGCTGGGAAGAGCCGAAGGACTTCGAGCCCGGCGAGGCGACGGGCGAGGTGCTGGTCACCGTGGTCGACGGTGACACCGGATCCACGATCTCTCAGACGCTCTTCGACCAGGGCGTCACCAAGACGCCGACGGCGTTCTACGACCACCTCATCGCGACCGCCCAGAACCCGACCTTCCAGCCCGGCGTGTACGCGCTGCAGCAGCGGATGACCTCGGAGGCGGCCCTCGCCCTTATCCTCGACCCGACCAGCAAGCGCCAGAACGCGGCGCAGCTGCGGGAGGGGCTGACGCTGGACCAGACCGTCGAGGTGCTCGCCCAGGGGACGGGGATGCCGGCGGCGGACTTCACCGCCGCGGTCGCCGACCCCTCTGCCTACGGTGTCGCTGCCGCCTCGCTCGAGGGCTGGCTCTTCCCGGCGACCTATCAGTTCGATCCGGGCCTGTCGGCCACCGACATCGTGCGGACGATGGTGGACCGGACGATCGAGTCGCTCGACGCCGCGGGAGTGCCGCAGGAGCGCCGCGAGGAGATCCTCACGACGGCGTCCATCATCCAGCGCGAGGCGCGTCTGTCTGACGACTTCTACAAGGTCTCGCGCGTCATCGCCAACCGTCTCGCGGACGGCATGCCCCTGCAGATGGACTCGACGGCGCAGTACGGCTACAACGAGATGCACGACGGCACGGTCAGTTCGTCGGCGGAGGCGCTCGAGGACGACAACCCGTGGAACACCTACGTCCGCGCCGGGCTGCCGGCCGGGCCGATCGCCAATCCCGGCGACGAGGCGATCGACGCCGCCATGCATCCCGCGGACGGGCCGTGGCTCTACTTCGTCACCTGGAACATGGACACCGGCGAGACGATCTTCTCTGCGACCTACGAGGAGCACCAGGCCGGCATCGAGCAGTGGCACGCATGGTGCGACGCGAATGACAACCGCGGCTGCTGAGCCGTCTGCGGGAGAGCCGCGCCGCTTCGAGGTGTGGGGCTCGCCGATCGGTCACAGCCTGTCGCCGGCTCTCCACACCGCGGCGTACGACCGGCTCGGTCTGCCATGGCGGTACGGGCGGCGGCGCGTCGACGAGTCGTCGTTCGCTCGGGAGCTGGCGGCGCTCGGGCCGGAGTGGCGGGGACTGTCGCTGACGATGCCGTTGAAGACGCTCGCGCACGACGCGGCTCGGACGCGGGATGCCGCGGCGACCGCGACCGGCGCGGCGAACACGCTCGTCCGCTCCGGCGACGGCTGGGCGGCGTTCAACACCGACGTGGGCGGGTTGGCGGCCGCACTGACGGAGATCGGGTCCGCCGCTGCGCCCCGTGCCCGCATCGTCGGTGCCGGCGCGACGGCGACGTCGGCGCTCCTCGCCCTCGAGCGCATCGGCGTCGGCCGGATCGACATCGCGGCACGACGCCCCGCCGCGGCCGACCCGTTGCTCGCGCTCGCGGCGAGCCGGGGCATTCCGACGACCGTGTCGCCGCTCGATGCTCCCGCGGGGGAGGTCGAGCTGACCGTATCGACCCTGCCGGGCGATGCTCCGCTCTCCGACCCCGACGCCGAGCGGCTCGCCGCGACCGGCGGAACGCTCTACGACGTCGTCTACGGCACGTGGCCCACCGCACTCGGACACGCCTGGCTCGCGGCGGGACAGCCGGCCCATCCGGGCGCGACCATGCTGCTCCATCAGGCGGTGCTCCAGATCCGCATCTTCGCCTCGGGCTCGCCCGACGACCCGCTGACCGGCGAGGAGGACGTCGTCGCCGTCATGCGCCGGTCGCTCATGGGAGGATAGACGAATGCTCCGCGTGCTCACGGCCGGCGAATCGCACGGCCCCGAACTCGTCGCCCTCATGGAGGGCCTCCCCGCCGGCGTGCCCGTCTCGCGCGCCGCGATCCAGGCCGACCTCGCTCGGCGCAAGCTCGGCTATGGCCGTGGCTCGCGCATGAAGTTCGAGGAGGACGAACTCACCATCTCGACGGGCGTCCGACACGGCTTCAGCCTCGGCAGCCCGATCGCCCTGCGCATCGGCAACACCGAGTGGCCGAAGTGGGTCGAGGTGATGAGCCCCGAGCCGATCGAGCTCACGGAACGCTCACGCGGACGGGGCGCCGCCCTGACGCGCCCCCGCCCCGGCCACGCCGACCTCGTCGGGATGCAGAAGTACGGGTTCGACGAAGCCCGCCCGATCCTCGAGCGTGCGAGCGCGCGCGAGACGGCCGCGCGCGTGGCTCTGGGGGCGGTGGCCCGGTCGTTCCTGAACGAGCTCGGCATCCGGCTCGTCAGCCACACGCTCTCGATCGGTCCCGTGCGGGTTCCCGACGGCTCGGCGCTGCCGACGCCCGACGACGTCGACGCGCTGGACGCGGACCCGCTGCGGTGCTTCCACGCCGAGACCTCTGCCGCGATGGTCGCCGAGGTCGACGCTGCGAAGAAGGACGGCGACACGCTGGGCGGGATCGTCGAGGTCCTTGCGTACGGGCTGCCGCCGGGGCTCGGCTCGCACGTGCAGTGGGACCGCCGTCTCGACGCGAAGCTCGCGCAGGCGCTCATGGGCATCCAGGCGATCAAGGGCGTCGAGGTCGGCGACGGCTTCGAGACCACGCGTCGTCGTGGCTCGGCGGCGCACGACGAGCTGTTCGCGACCGACGCGGGCATCGCGCGTTCCAGTGACAAGGCAGGCGGCACCGAGGGCGGGATGTCGACGGGCACCGTCCTCCGCGTCCGTGCGGGCATGAAGCCGATCGCGACCGTGCCGAAGGCGCTGCGCACCGTCGACGTCGCCTCGGGCGATGCGGCCACGGCCCACCACCAGCGGTCCGACGTGTGCGCCGTGCCGGCGGCGGGCGTCGTCGCCGAGGCCATGGTGGCGATCGTGCTCGCCGAGTCCGTGCTCGAGAAGTTCGGGGGCGACAACGTCGCGGAGACCCGCCGCAATCTCGAGGGGTACCTCGCGGCGATCCCCGAGACGCTGCGCTCGGCGGCGCTGAGCGACGACGCGATCGGATGACCGCCCCGGCGATCGTCCTGATCGGGCCGATGGGCGCGGGCAAGTCGAGCATCGGCAAGAAGCTGGCGCGCGTCCTCGGCACGACGTTCACCGACAGCGACGCTCTCGTCGTCCGCGACCACGGCCCTATCGAGCGGCTGTTCGCGGAGCACGGCGAAGAGCGCTTCCGCGAGCTGGAGCGTCTCGCGGTCGCCGAGGCGCTCGCGCGTGGTGGCGTCGTCGCCCTCGGCGGCGGAGCGGTGCTGCACCCCGACACACGGAGCGACGTCGCTTCGCACCGCGTCGTGCTGCTCACCGTCTCGGAGCAGACGATCGCCTCCCGCCTGGCCGGCACCACGCGCCCGCTGCTCCAGGGCGAAGACCCGGTGAAGCGCTGGCGGGAGGTCGCCGAGGGCCGGCGCGAACTCTACGAGCAGCTCGCCGACGCACGCTTCGACACATCCACCGGCCGGATTCAGGACATCGTCGACGCCGTCGCGGCGTGGGCGCAGGAGGGGACGTCATGACAGACACCACCGTCATCACCGTCGGGGGCGCCGCGCCCTACGACGTCACCATCGGGCGCGGCATCCTCCCGCTCGTCGGCTCGGTGTTGCCCGAGGCCGCGCGCAAGGTCCTCATCGTGCACGCCCCGACCCTGTCGGCGCAGGCCGAGCGCCTACGCGAGACCCTCGGCGGCGACCGTCAGGTGCTGCTGGCGGAGATCCCCGACGCCGAGCAGGGCAAGCGCGTCGAGGTCGCCGCCTTCTGCTGGCAGGTCATGGGGCAGGCGGACTTCACGCGGACGGATGCCGTCGTCGGATTCGGCGGCGGGGCGGTGACCGACCTCGCCGGCTTCGTGGCCGCGACGTGGCTGCGCGGCATCGCGGTCGTCCAGGTGCCCACGACGGTGCTCGGCATGGTCGACGCGGCCGTCGGCGGGAAGACGGGGATCAACACCGCGGAGGGCAAGAACCTCGTGGGTGCCTTCTGGCCCCCCGTCGCCGTGGTCTGCGACCTCGACCTGCTCGACGGGCTCTCGCGCAACGAGCGCGTCGCCGGCTTCGCGGAGGTCGTCAAGGCCGGTTTCATCTGGCACCCCGAGATCCTCGACCTGATCGAGGCGGATCCCGAGTCGGCCGTCGACCCTCACAGCGACGCGTTCCGGCGCAGCATCGAGCTCGCGATCGACATGAAGGCGAAAGTCGTGGGGGAGGACCTGCGCGAAGCGGGGCTACGCGAAGTCCTCAACTACGGGCACACGCTCGGGCATGCCATCGAGCACGCGGAGCGCTACCAGTGGCGTCACGGGGCCGCGATCTCCGTGGGGATGATGTTCGCGGCCGAGCTGTCGCGGCTGGCGGGGCGGCTTCCGGATGCCGCGGCCCAGCGTCACCGCGACATCCTCGAGACCCTCGGGCTGCCGACGTCGTACCGGGCGGGTGCCTGGCGTCAGCTGCTCGCGACGATGCAGCGCGACAAGAAGACGCGGGGTTCGATGCTGCGGTTCATCGTGCTCGACGACATCGCGAAGCCGACCGTGCTGCAGGCGCCCGACGAGTCGCTGCTCTTCGCCGCTTACCAGGAGGTCGGCGCCTGAGCCCGGGCGTCGTCGGTAGGGTGGGCGCGTGAACACCCCCCGCCGCCTGCTGCTGGTCAACGGGCCGAACCTCAACCTTCTCGGCACCCGCGAGCCCGAGATCTACGGACGTGAGACCCTCGCCGACGTCGAGGCGCTCGTCATCGCGACGGCGGCGGAACGCGGCGTCGACGTGCGCTGCGTGCAGAGCAATCACGAGGGCGTCCTCATCGACGCCATCCACGCGGCCCGCGCGGACTGCGCCGGCATCGTGATCAACCCCGGCGGACTGACGCACACCTCCGTCGTCCTCCGAGACGCCCTCGCGGGAGTCTCCCTGCCGGTGGCCGAAGTCCACATCTCCAACGTCTACGACCGCGAGAGCTTCCGCCACCACTCCTACGTCGCCGACGTCGCCTCGGTGCACGTCATCGGTGAGGGCGTCGGCGGTTACGCGCGCGCGACGCGACAGCTGCTCGACATCCTCGCGTAGAATCGATCCTCGGCCCGTCGGCCGCCCGACCACACGAACGGAACTCCACACTCATGGCATCGACCGCAGACATCAAGAACGGCGTCGTCCTCAGCATCGACGGTCAGCTCTGGAACGTCATCGAGTTCCAGCACGTCAAGCCCGGCAAGGGTGGCGCCTTCGTGCGCACCAAGCTGAAGAACGTCGTGTCGGGCAAGACCGTCGACCGCACCTACAACGCGGGCGCGAAGATCGAGATCGAGAACGTCGACCGCCGCGACTTCACCTACCTCTACAACGACGGCGACAACTTCGTCTTCATGGACGTCGACGACTACGACCAGATCACCGTCCCGGCCGTCACCGTCGGCGACGCCAAGAACTACCTGCTCGAGAACCAGCAGGTGCAGATCGCGCTCAACAACGGCAACCCGCTCTACATCGAGCTCCCCGCCTCGGTCGTCCTCGAGATCACGTACACCGAGCCCGGCCTCCAGGGCGACCGCTCGTCGGCCGGCACGAAGTCGGCGACGGTCGAGACCGGCTACGAGATCCAGGTCCCGCTGTTCGTCGAGCAGGGCACGAAGGTCAAGGTCGACACCCGCACGGGTGACTACCTCGGCCGCGTGAACTGACGCCGGCCTTCGTCCGATGAGCGCTCGCTCCAAGGCGCGCAAGCGCGCCCTCGACATCCTCTATCAGTCCGACATCCGCGGCGACGACCTCGGGGTGACCCTCGCCGCCGAGGCCAAGCGCGCGGCGCTCGAGCCCGCACGCGAGGCGTCGTGGCTGTACGCGCGCGAGATCATCGACGGGATCATCGACAACCGCGACGACATCGACGAGCAGATCACCACCTTCGCGAAGGACTGGTCGCTCGCGCGGATGCCTGCGGTCGACCGGGCCATCCTGCGGCTCGGGGTCTGGGAGATCGTGTACAACGACGCCGTCCCCGCGGCCGTTGCGATCGACGAGGCCGTCGAGCTCGCGAAGGAGTTCTCGACCGACGGGTCGAGTGCCTTCGTGCACGGCGTGCTCGGCCGGGTCGCGCGCCTGGGCTGACCGACGTCGGAGGCACGCGCGAGGATCCTCCTATGAGGCCTGACCCGTGATCGGGAGGACGACGCCGTCGTGGCGTACCGTCCTCGCGCCCGCGACGACGGGGGAGAACCCGGTCGCCCTCGGCGTGCAGCTGCGACAGCGAGAGAGCGCGGGCACGGCGCACTGGGGCCCGCGGCGGGTGCTCCCGGCCACCGCACGCAGCGTCGCCACGTCCGACGGCGAACTCCGACTGGCGGCGCGCCCGCTCTCGCGGAGCGCGACGAGCGGGCGATGGGTGCAGGGCGACGAGACCTGGGAGTCGCTTCGCCGCGGCGCCTGGCGGGTCGATCCGGCGCGCGCCCGCTGGTTCTCGACGCTGTACGGCATCGCGCACGACGCCCGGCTGCTGGGCGGCTACGGCGATTCGGAGTGGCTGACCCTCGACGGCGCCGACTCCGAGCTGCTCTGGCCGCATCTTCGCGCGGCGTCCGCTCTCGGGATCCCGATCGTGTCGACCCGGCCAGATCAGGACGTACGACTCGGCGATGCGGCGTCGGTGGAGGTGCGCGTCGACGGCGTCGACGGCGGCCTGCGCCTCAGCCCCGTCGTGCGCTTCGACGGAGGGGATGCCGCCGCGCACGCGCGTCCCATCGGCCACGTCGGGGTCTACGGAATCGACCAGGCAGGCGGTTCGCTCCAGATCGTCTTCGCGCCGGCCGGCGTCGGTCCGGGCGTGCGTTCGCTGCTGGCTGCGGGCGGACCGGTCACCGTGCCGGAAGCGGAGCGCGCCGACTTCCTGCGCGAGGCCTATCCGCAGCTGGCCCGCGAGACGGCCGTCATCGGGGGCCGCGGTGTGCGGCTGCCGGCACCGGAGCGGACGACGATCGTCGTCACGGTGAACCAGCGCCCGCGCGACGAGCTGGCGTATGCGATGGCGTGGCAGGTGCCCGGAGTCGGTCAGGTGCCGTGGGAGAGCGCCGCTGGTTCGTCATCGGTCGACCCCGAGCTTCGCACCTCGCTGGAGGCAGCGTGGGCGAGCGCTACCGAGCGACCGTTCTCGCCCAGCGGAACCCGGACCGGCGTCGACGCGGCCGAGTTCACGAACGAGCTCCTGCCCGCGCTGCAGGCCGTGGACGGGGTCCGGGTCGAGATCTCGGGCGTGACGCGGTCCTACCGCGAGCTGTCGGGCGATCCTCGCATCCGGGTGCGAACGGTCGAGACGGCGGATGCCGATTGGTTCGAGCTCGGCGTGCACGTCGAGGTCGAGGGGCGCCGCGTGCCGTTCCGGCCGCTGTTCATCGCGCTCGCCCAGCGCCGCAAGAAGATGCTGCTCTCGGACGGCGCCTACTTCTCGCTCTCGCACCCGGCGCTCGACCGCCTCCGTGAGCTCATCGAGGACTCGCGCGACCTGGTGGAGTGGGAGACCGGCGGTGCCCGGCTCAACCGCTATCAGCTGCAGCTGTGGACCGACTTCGAGGATCTCGCCGACGAAGCCGAGCCCGCGTCGCGCTGGCGGGATGCGGTCGATCGTCTGCGCGAATCGGTATCAGCGGGCCCGCGGCGCGCCCTCCCCGAGGTCCCCGAGGGGATCGCGACGACCCTGCGGCCGTATCAGCACGAGGGCTTCGCGTGGCTCGCGGCGCTCCGCGATGCTCGGCTGGGCGGCATCCTCGCCGACGACATGGGTCTCGGGAAGACCCTGCAGCTGCTGGCGCTGCTCCAGCGCGAGCGTGAGCGCGGCGAGAGCCGTCCAGCGCTCGTCGTGGCTCCGACGTCGGTCGTATCGGCCTGGCGCGACGAAGCGGCCCGTCACGCGCCCGGGCTGCGCATCGCGGTGGTGGAGGGCGCGGGAGTCCGGCTCGATCGGCCCGCGGTGGACGTCGTCGTGACCTCGTACGCGCTCCTGCGTCTCGACGCGCACGCGTATGCCGAGCAGGAGTGGTCGACGGTCGTCCTCGACGAGGCGCAGTACGTCAAGAATCCTCGGACGCGCGTGCATCGCGCCGCGCTCGGCCTGCGCGCCGACGTCGTCCTCGCGGCCACCGGGACGCCTCTGGAGAACAGCCTGACCGACCTCTGGGCGATCCTCTCGCTGACGAGTCCGGGATTGTTCCCCTCCGCCCGGCGCTTCCGCGAGGAGTACGTCACACCGATCGAGCGCGGACGCGTCGAGGAGAACGCCGAGGGCGGTGCCGCGCGCGAGCGACGGCTCGCGCGCCTGCGCCGGCGTGTCCAGCCCTTCCTGCTGCGGCGCACCAAGGACGTCGTGGCGGCCGACCTTCCGCCACGGCAGGAGCAGGACGTGCGTGTGGAGCTGTCCAGCGGACACCGTGCGGTCTACGAGCGCGTGCTCCAGCGGGAGCGACGCAAGGTGCTGGGGCTGCTCGACGATCTCGACAGTCAGCGATTCATCGTCTTCCGCTCGCTGACGCTCCTGCGGATGCTCGCGCTCGCTCCCGCGCTCGTGGATGCGGCCGGCCCGGGGCTCGTTCCCAGCAAACTCGACGCGTTGCGCGGCCGTCTCGACGAGCTCATCGCGGAGGGGCACCGCGCTCTCGTATTCAGCCAGTTCACGTCCTTCCTCGACATCGTCGAGGCCGATCTGCGCGCGCACGGCATCGGGGTCGTCCGTCTCGACGGCTCCACCACCCGGCGGGCGGCGGTCGTCGACGCGTTCCGGAAGGGTGACGACCCGGTCTTCCTCATCAGCCTCAAGGCCGGCGGTGTCGGTCTCACGCTCACCGAGGCCGACTACGTCTTCCTCCTCGATCCCTGGTGGAACCCGGCGGCGGAGCAGCAGGCGATCGACCGAACCCACCGCATCGGGCAGGAACGACCCGTGAGCGTGTACCGCCTCATCGCCGCAGGCACGATCGAGGAGAAGGTCGTCGAGCTGCAGCGACGCAAAGCGCGTCTCATCAGCGCTGTCCTCGACGCGGACGGTGCCTTCTCGAACGCGCTGACCGCGGACGACATCCGGCACCTGCTCGCCTGATCCGGCGGCATCCGTCCCGGCAATGACACGGTTCCCCGCGGCCGGCCTCCGCCGGGGCCTCACGTAGACTCGACCAGTCGCAACAGGAGGTCATCGTCATGCGCATCACAGGCCTGGGACACGCCGGAATGTTCATCGAGACGGCAGGGGGCAGCATCCTCTGCGACCCGGTCGTCGGACCGAGCTTCTTCGGCTCGTGGTTCCCGTTCCCCGACAACCGGGGGCTCGACTGGGAACGCTTCGGCCGCGCCGACTTCCTGTACATCTCGCACCGGCACCGCGATCACTTCGACCCGGCACTGCTGCGAGCGCACGTTCCCACCGACATCCGTGTACTGCTGCCGGATTACCCGACCGACGATCTCGAACGGGATCTGCGTGAGCTGGGGTACGACAACATCATCTACACGCAGGCGGGCGTGCCTCTCGAGTTCGGCGACCTGAAGGTCATGGTCACGCCGCTGCGGGCGCCGAGCGACGGACCGATCGGCGACTCGTCGCTCTCGGTCGACGACGGCACGGGGTCGGTGCTGAACCAGAACGACTCGCACCCGCTCGACCTCGAGAAGCTGATGTCGTTCGGAAAGCCCGACGCCTACTTCACGCAGGTGTCGGGCGCCATCTGGTGGCCGATGGTCTACGACCTGCCGCAGGACGCCAAGCAGAACTTCGCACAGCTCAAGCGCGATGCGCAGAACAAGCGCGCCATGTACTACATCGACAAGGTCGACGCGCCTCACGTCTTCCCCATGGCCGGGCCGCCGATGTTCCTGCGCGAGGAGCTCTTCCGGTACAACGGCTGGGGCGAGCAGAACGACTCGATCTTCACCGACCAGGCGCAGTTCCTGGCGCACATGGCCGAAGAGCGACCCGACCAGAAGGGATATCTGTTCGTTCCCGGGACGCAGGTCGACCTGAACGACGGCGCCCTCCAGGTGACGCAGACGCTCTACACGGATGCCGAGATCGAGCGCATCTTCTCGGACAAGTGGAGCTACCTCGCCGAGCAGCGCGACAGCCGCCAGGAGGAGATCCGTGCCGAGGTCGAGCGCCGCGCCCCGATCCTGCCGCCGGAGGAGATGCTGGCCGCGATCAAGCAGTGGTGGGAGCCGCTCCTGCGGCGCGCCCGGACCATCCGCAACGGGGTCGGCGGCATGGTTCGCTTCCGCATCGGCGAGCTGGACATGGTGGTCGATTTCCCGAAGGCGAAGGTGCGCGAGTACGCGGGGGAGGAGTGCATCTACTGGTACACCATCCCCGCTGACCTCGTCTCGACGAACATCCGCGACCATGAGATCGATTGGTCGAACTCGATCTTCCTCTCGATGCAGTTCGAGGTCGGTCGCAGCGGCAAGTTCAACGAGTTCCTGACGACCTTCCTCAAGTGCCTTTCGCGCGATCGCATCGAGTACGTCGAGAACTGGTACGCCGAGCAGTCGGATCAGACCGAGGATGCCGAACTGGGCGACTGGACGGTGCAGCGGCGCTGCCCGCATCTGCGGGCAGACCTCACGAAGACGGGCAAGATCGAGGACGGTGTGCTCACCTGCTCGCTGCACGACTGGAAGTGGGATCTCGCGACCGGGCGCTGCCTGACCACACAGGGGCACCCGATTCGCGCGAGTCGCATCATCGAGACCGCGAGCGCGACCGACTCCGCCGCCTGATCTCGTCGATGCGCAACGGGTGGTGGCCGATCACGTCGTGATCAGCCACCACCACACGAGCAGCAGCGTCACGAGGAAGCCGCCGAGCTGGTTGAGCCAGAGGAAACGGTCCCAGCCCGCGGTCGCACGCTCGCACGTCTCGTCGGTGATGTTCCGGAACGGCCACAGCGTGATGAGGTATGGGACGGCGACGAGCGCCGCGAGCGGCCCCGGCCACGTCGTCGCGAGCATGAGCGCGCCGGCCAGGGCGTAGCAGGCCAGGGCGAACCGCACGGTCCACCGGGCTCCGCGCACGGTCGCGATGGAGGCGATGCCCGCCTCGCGGTCGGCGCCGACGTCCTGGACCGCGCCGAAGGCGTGCGAGGCGATGCCCCATGCGGCGAAGGCCAGCAGGATGACGGCGAGCTGCCAGGTCCAGGTGGCGCCCGACAGCACGAGCCCGTACGCCGCCGGGGAGAAGAAGTGGATGCTGCTGGTGATCGAGTCGGCGAACGGCCTCTCCTTCAGTCGCAGCGGCGGAGCGCTGTAGAAGACGACGAAGAAGAGGCTCGCAGCCAGGACGAGCCACGACAGCGGCGAGCCCACAGCGACGAGGTAGGCGACGAAGGGCAGGCACGACAAACCTGCTGTCCACAGCGTCGCCCGGTGCACGCTGCGATCGAGGATCGCGCCGTGCGCCCCGCCCTTGCGCGGGTTCCGCAGGTCGGACTCGTAGTCGAAGACGTCGTTGATGCCGTACATCGCGAGGTTGTACGGAACGAGGAAGAAGAGCGTGCCGATGACGAGCGTCGCGTCGATCTGGCGCGTCGTGAGGAGGTAGGCCGCGGCGAACGGATAGGCCGTGTTGATCCAGCTCACGGGACGTGAGGCGACGAGGAGCTGACGTGCGAGCGCGGTGGCGGTCATCGGTTCGGCTTCTCCAAGAGGGTCGCGACGGCCGGCACCAGGAAGGCTGCGCACAGCGGGTATGCGAAGTCCTCGAGCGGTGCGAGACCGATCCGGATGCCGCTGAGGTGCTCCTCCGGGTAGGTGAACAAGCCGGCGGCGATCATCACGTTATCGAAGACGGCCGTCAGCAGGATGAGCACGACGGCGGCGGCTGTGGACCAGACCATGCGCGCGCGGAAGCGCGGCCGCCGGGCCGATAGCGCGGTCACGACGACGGTCGCGACGACGAACGGGATGACGATGAGGGGATAGGTCACGGCGCGGCATCCGTTCGGCGTCTCTCGCGGCCCGTCCGCTCCCGCCACCGCCGCGCTCCGCCGTAGGCGACGAGAGCGAGGTAGCTGAGGAACAGCAGGAACACCGGCTCCTCGAGCGGAAGATGCGGGGCGAGGTCGATGCCGAGCAGCGCGGCACTGGTGCCCTTCACGAAGACGCCCGTGGTGATGCCCACGGCATCCCACAGCAGGAAGAACACCGTCCCCAGCAACGCGGCGATCACCGTCCGTCGTCGGTCTCGCCAGAACGCGAGCCGGAACCGCCGGTCGAGCAGCCCGACGCCGCAGAGCGACACGAGCAGGGCGATCAGGTACGACCCCGGCACCGCTCAACCGGCGGGCGTCGCGGGCTCGGGAAGCGGTCCGGCGGTCGTGTCGCCGCGGAGGCGCTTGACCACCAGCTCCGCCGAGATGAGGCACATCGGCAGTCCGATCCCCGGCAGCACGGAACTGCCGGCGTAGTACAGACCGGGCACTTTCTTCGAGGCGTTGCCGGGACGGAAGAGCGCACTCTGCCCGAGCGTGTGCGCGAGACCCAGGGAGTTGCCGCGCCACGCCCCGAGATCGCGGGCGAAGTCGGCGGGAGCGATCGTGCGTCGGACCGTCACTCGCGACGCGAGGTCGGTCACGCCCGTCCACTGCGCGATCTGGGCGATCGCGCGGTCGGCAGCCGCCTCGATCGCGGGATCGCCGCCGCCGTCCACGCCCCCGTGCCCGAGCTCCGGGTCTGCGGGGATCGGGACGAGGACGAACAGATTCTCCGAGCCGTCGGGTGCGACTGTGTCGTCCGTCGCGCTCGGCCGGCATACGTACAGCGACGCGGGATCGGGGATGTGGGTGTCGCGGCCCGAGATCGCGTCGAAGTTCTCGCGCCAGCCGCGCGTGAACAGCAGCGTATGGTGCGACAGCTCCGGGATCTCTCCCTCGACCCCGAGGAGGATCAGGAGCGCACCGAAGCTCGGGGTGCGCTTGCGCCACCAGCGCTCCGGGTAGGACTGCCGGTCGGGCGGCAGCAGCACGGTCTCGGTGTGGTGCAGGTCGGCGGTCGAGACGACGATGTCGGCCGGGATCTCCGTCGTATCGGCGAGACGGACGCCCGTCGCCGAGCCATCGTCGGCGGTGAGGATCTGGGCCACCGGGGTACCCGTGCGCACGTCTACGCCGCGCTCGCGGGCGAGACGTTCGATCGCCGCGATGATCTCGGTGAAGCCGCCGCGCGGGTAGAGCACCGCGTCATCGAGATCGAGGTGGCTCATCAGGTGGTACAGGCTCGGCACGTCATACGGTGACGAGCCGAGGAAGACCGCCGGGTAACCCAGCACCTGGCGGAGCATCGGGTCGTCGAATCGGCTCTCGACGAAGCGGTTGAGCGATCGGGTGAGCAGCGGCGCGAGCATCGGCGCCCGCTTGAGGATGTCGGGGTCGCGGAGTCCCTCCGACGTGGCGTAGGTGTCGTACAGGAACTTCGACACGGCCAGGTCGTAGGCGTCGGCGGCGGAATCGAGGTACTCGTCGAGCCGAGCGCCCGCCCCCGGCTCGCGGCTCTCGAACAGTGCGGTCGCCTCGGCACGTCCCGACACGACGTCGATGTGCTCGCCGGCGCCATCGCCCTCCGGCTCGGCGTACACGCGGTATGCCGGCACGAGAGGCACCAGGTCGAGTTCGGCCGCAGCGCTCGTCCCGAGGAGCGCGAAGAAGTGGTCGAAGACCTCGGGCATGAGGTACCAGCTCGGGCCGGTGTCGAACCGGAAGCCGTCGCGCTCCCACGAGCCCGCGCGCCCTCCCGTCTCGTCTCGCGCCTCGACGACGGTCACGGCGTATCCCTCGTGGGCCAGCAGAGCGGCCGTGGAGAGCCCGGCGATGCCGCCGCCGATCACGACGGCGCGCGATCCCGGGGCCGCCTCGCCGGCACGTGCCCGGCTCATGCGCCGGCCCGCAGGGGAGCGGCGCCCACCGTCGCGCGGGCCGCGAGCCCGAGCTTGACGGTGTTGGGTACGCGCACCCGCTGGTCGGTGTCACCGGCACGCCTCAGGCGACGCGAAAGCGCGGTGAAGAGATCATGGGCCGCGGTCACCGCTCGGCGACAGTCGGCCGGCAGGAGGGGGATGATGGCGCCCGCCGCGTCGAGGTCGGCGTCGATGCGGTCGAGGACGTCGACGCGTGACGAGGTGCCGCCGGCGCCGTCGACGCCGAGGTAGTCGCGTCCGAGGGATCCGACGTCGTGGGGGAGATCGCGCAAGAAGTTCACGTCCTGAAAGGCTGCGCCGAGGCGGCGTGCGCCGTCGACGAGGGCGGGGTCGGCGGGACGCGGGTGCGAACCGCCGGCGTTGACGAAGGTCTGGAGGCACATCAGCCCGACGACCTCCGCCGAGCCGTAGACGTAGGAGTCGTGCGAGCCCGCGTCGTGGGACGTCACCTCGAGATCGGTGCGCATGGACGCGAAGAACGGGCGGACGAGATCGGCGCCGATCCCGCACTCCCGGGCCGTCGACGCGAATGCGTGGACGATGAGGTTCGCACTGAACCCTTCATCGACGGCGACCAGCGTCTCCGTCTCGAGGGCGTCGAGGACGCGGCGTTGAGCCGATAGGGGCATGCCTGCCTGTTCGGCGGAGCCGTCGACGATCTCGTCGGCGATACGGACGAGGGCGTAGATGTTGCGGACGTGCGGGCGCACGCGCGGCCCCAGCAGGCGGGCTGCGAGGCCGAACGAGGTCGAATAGGCCGAGATGACCACGGCGGCCGCGTCGCGCGCCGTGCGGTCGTACAGCGCGATGGCCGAGTGGTCGGGGTTCACGGGATCCGTCCTTCGATGCCGTCTGCAAGCTGCTCGATGAGGGCGCGCGGGGCGGGCGGCAGCTCGGTCGCCCGACGCCGTACCGAGGCGAGCGTCTGGCCGATGAGCGTCACGAGCTGCTCTCGGGCACCGCTCGCGTCGAGCTCGCGCTGTGCCGCCTGCACCGCGATGGGTCCGGTCGGCGCCATCGCGAGCGCCGACGACACCTGAGGCCACGACGCCGACTCGCGCGCGAACGAGATCAGCGGTGTCCGCTTGGCCTCGCGGAGATCCGCGCCCGCGCCGCGGCCGGCCTGAGCTTCGTCGCCGAAGGTGCCGATCAGGTCGTCCACCAGCTGGAAAGCCAGGCCCAGGTCTGCTCCGACCGACATCAGTACGGCGCGATCGCCGTCGTCGGCATCGGCGAGCACGGCGCCCGCAGCGAGGGGAGCGCAGAACGAGTAGACCGCGGTCTTGTCGTGCGCCGTGCTGAGCAGCTGTGCGGTCTCGGGCTCGGTGGGCACGACCGCCTGCTCCACATCGGCGAGCTCGCCGATCGCTGACACGAGCACGGCGTCGTCGAGCAGGTCGAACAGGGGTACCCGCTGAGCCGACGCGACGTCGGCGGTGGCGACGAGACGCGCCGCCTCGTAGAGAAGGATGTCGCCGGCGAGGACGGCCGCGGCATCGCCTACCCGCTCGGCGTCGTCAGCGCTGACGCCCAGTGACCGCGCGTGCGACCGGAAGGTCCCGCCGACGTTGGGAACACCGCGACGCTCGATGTCGCGGTCGATCAGATCGTCGTGGATGACGAACGCGCTGTGGAGCAGTTCGAACGCTGCCGCGACATCCCAGAGCCCGGGCGCGCTCCCGCGGTCGCCGCTGAACGCGTCGAACGCCGCGACGACCAGCGCCGGGCGGAACCGCTTGCCGCCGGCTGTCGCCGCGGCGGCGGCGCGGATGAGGGCGAGCGCCGACGAGCCCCGCGGGATGGCCCGCTCCGTGAGCCGGGTGAGGACCTCGTCGAGCGCGCGATCGACAGCGGCTCGGCTGTCATCGGGCAAGGAGATCACGTTCACCGTCCTGGATATGCCGTTTGCAAGGCGTTTTTGCTAGCTTAACTAGCGTTTGAGCCGATGATAACCAGGCTCGAGAGGTGGTGTCCACATGGCTGACCCGAATGCCGAGGTCTCGAGAAATCGTGTAGAGCGATCGGCTCTGGAGGCCGTCAGAGCCTTCAGCGACGCCATGGATCGCATGCACACGGGGCTGCGTTCCGACATGGATATGAACGCCACCGACCTCTCGGCGCTGCGCATGCTCAGCATCCGGGAGCAGCGCGGCGAGCTGGTGAAGCCGCACGACCTCGCTCGTCATCTCGGCATATCGAGCGCGTCCACGACGAAGATGCTCGACCGCCTGGCGAAGGAAGGGTTCATCGAGCGCGCGCCGCATCCGAACGACCGGCGCGCGCTGATCATCACGCTCACGGAGTCGTCACGTCGGGACTTCGGTCGCCACTTCGCTGCCCGGCTGATGCGCATGCGGGAGGCGATGGGGCCCTTCAGCTCCGAAGAGCTCGGGGCGGTCACGCGATTCCTCGACGGCATGAGCGAGGCGATGCTGGCCGACTGATTCCGGTGCCGCCGAGCTCCGCTCGGGCTGATGTTCCGCGTTCGGCGGGCTTGCGCCGCGCGAGGAGCGCACACGACGAAGGCCCCGTCTTTCGACGGGGCCTTCGTGTTTTCTGTTGCGGGGACAGGATTTGAACCTGCGACCTCTGGGTTATGAGCCCAGCGAGCTACCGAGCTGCTCCACCCCGCGGCACAAGAGATAACACTAGCACGGGCTCCGCGGGTCGTCCAATCGGGGCGCCATCCGAAGCGCACTCGGGCGTGTCGCATCGCAAACGGCATCCGGGTATTGGCGTCCGCGACCCGGGGCGAGGAGGATACCGACATGAGCCCCGCGACCCCGGTCGCCGACCGAGGCGATGACGTCGCAGACGACGGCCGTGCCGAGTCGGCGGATGAGCGTGCCGACCGCAACTGGAACGAACTGCTGCAGGAGCTCCGCGTGCTGCAGACGGGCACCCAGATATTGACGGGGTTCCTCCTGGCCCTCGCCTTCCAACCCGCGTTCCGCGACCTGAATGGACCGCAGCGGGTGTTCTATCTGACCCTCATCGTGCTGGCGGCCCTCAGCGCGATCGTCGCCCTCTCCCCGGTCGCACTTCACCGCGGCCTGTTCCGACGCCGGGCCAAGCCTGCCGTGGTCGCCTTCGGCCACACGGCTCTGCTTTTCGCGCTTGTGACGGTGTCGGTCCTGCTGGTGGGCGTGGTCGTCTTCGTCTTCGACGTCGTCGTCAGTACTGCGGCATCCTGGATAGTGGGGGGCGCGCTGGCGTTCCTCATCGCCGCGCTGTGGGTGGTCTCGCCGCTCATCTACCGCCACCGCCGTTCGGAGGACCGATGACAGCTCTCGCCGTCGCTCAGTTCGCACCCGCCGCCGATGTCGACGACAACCTCCGCGCGATCGCCGGGTTCGTCGAACGGGCTCGGTCGCGCGGAGCCCGGGTCGTGCTCTTCCCGGAGTACTCGAGCTATTTCGTCGACCCGTTCGACCAGACGCTCCGCGAGAACGCCCAGGACCTCCAGGGCCCGTTCGTCGAGGGGCTGCACAAGCTCGCACGTCTCCACGGCGTGTACATCGTCGCAGGCCTTCTGGAGCGGGCGTCGGACGCCGAACGCGTGCGCAACACGGTCGTGGCCGTCGGCCCCGACGGGCTCGTCGCGTCGTATCGCAAACTGCACCTCTACGACGCCTTCGGGCAACGCGAGTCCGACTGGGTCGAGGCCGGTGAGATCGCGCCCCCGGAGACCTTCGAGATCGACGGTGTGCGCTTCGCTCTGATGACCTGTTACGACCTGCGGTTCCCCGAGATCGGCCGCGTCCTCGCCGACACCGGCGCGCACGTCGTCCTCGTTCCGGCGCAGTGGGTGCGCGGTCCGCTCAAGGAACTGCAGTGGAACACGCTTCTGCGGGCTCGCGCGATCGAGAACACCCTCTTCGTCGCGGCAGCGGACCATCCACCGCCGCTGGGGGTCGGCAACTCCGGCGTGTTCGATCCGCAGGGCGTGGAGATCGCCGCGGTGGGAACATCGAGCGACGTCGCCGTCGCGCACGTCGACGTCCATGCGGTCGAGCGCGTGCGACGCGTCAACCCCGCGCTGCGGCTGCGTCGCTTCGAGGTCGTCCCGCGCTCAGAAGGCCCGCGCGAGTCGAGCTGACGCCTCGGCAAGGACGTCCGGGCGCTTGCAGGCGGCGAACCGCACCAGCGTCGCGTACTCGCCCCGGTGCGCCGGCGAGGCGAAAGCCGTCAACGGGATCGCCACGACCCCCGCACGGTCCGGCAGCTCCCGGCAGAAGGCATCGGCGTCGGATGCCCCGAGGGGTGCGGTGTCCGCGACGGTGAAGTACGAACCCGCGGGAGTCGACACCGCGAAGCCGGCCTCGCGCAGACCGGCGCCCAGGAGGTCGCGACCCGCGCGCAGGCGGTCGGCGATGCCCGAGAAGACGGCGTCGGGGAGCCGCAGTCCGGCGGCGACGGCAGGCTGGAACGGGCCGGCGTTGACATACGTGAGCCACTGCTTGACGGCGAGAACGGCGCGGACGAGGTCGGCGGGACCCGTGACCCACCCGACCTTCCAGCCGGTCACCGAGAACGTCTTGCCCGCGGACGAGATCGACAGTGTCCGCTCTGCGGCACCGGGCACGGTCGCGATCGGAACGTGCGGCGCGTCGAAGGTCAGATGCTCGTACACCTCGTCGGTGACGATCACGGCGTCGTGGCGATGCGCCAGGCGCACGATCTCCTCGATCGTCTCGGGCGAGAAGACCGTACCCGTCGGATTATGCGGATCGTTCACCAGGATGAGGCGGGTGCGATCGGTGACGGCTGCCGCGAGCTCGTCGAGATCGGGTTGGAAGTCGGGCCACCGCAGCGGCACGCCCACGAGCCGGGCACCGGATAGGGCGACCAGGGCCGCGTACGCGTCGTAGTAAGGCTCGAAGACGACGATCTCGTCGTCCGGGCCGTCGACCAGTGCGAGCACCGTGGCGGCGAGCGCCTCGGTCGCACCGGCGGTCACCAGCACCTGCGTGTCGGCGTCGAGCTCGATGCCGTACCAGTGCGACTGGTGATCGGCGATGGCAGCCAGCAGCTCCGGCTCGCCGCGCCCCGGCGGGTATTGGTTGCGTCCGTCGGAGATAGCCGCCCGAGCGGCTTCGAGCACCTCCACGGGACCGTCCTCGTCGGGGAAGCCCTGGCCCAGGTTGATCGCGCCCGTCCGAGCCGCGAGCGCTGTCATCTCCGCGAAGATGGTGGGAACGGGGGAGCCTTCATCGGTGAGCAGGCCGGCGCCGCGTGCGGCGCGGCGCCAGGCGCCGGGAACCTCGTGCATCCGGTTCACGCTACACGCATAGGCGTGTCCCAACCTCGGCATAGGCAAACCACAGCATCGCGCGGCAACCTGTTCTTGCTTGGACAAAGGAGCAACCTCGATGAGCGACCAGAACTTCCCCGACGACCGCACTCCCGACGCGCGAAGCGACGCCGAGCAGCCTGCCGACCACGCCCGTACATCGCCCGTGTCGGCACCTGATGCGGCAGCGGCGCCGCGCACAGATGCGACCATCCCGCCCCGCCCGCCCCTGCCCGGCGCCCCGGCAGACAGCGGGTCGACGTTCCACACGCAGCCGACCCAGCCCTACGGCCAGCCCGCGCCGCACGCCGGTGCGGCTTTCGGTCAGCCCGCCACCGCCACCGCCCCCGAACCGCATGACCGCACCAGGGTCGGCGGCGGCAAGATCGCGGCCATCCTCGTGGCCGCCGCGCTCGTCGGCGGAGCGGCCGGGGTCGGAGGAGCCGCGGCGGTGGGCTCGTCCTTCGTGTCCGCGCCCGCGTCGCAGAGCTCGGGCCCGTCGTCGATCACCGTCAACAACCCCGACTCGGTCAACGCCACCACGGCCATCGCGACCAAGGTGCTGCCGAGCGTCGTGACCATCTCCGCGTCGGCGGGCACCTCCGGCGGCACCGGTTCCGGCGTCATCCTGAGCGACGACGGCTACGTGCTCACGAACACCCACGTCGTCACCCTCGACGGTGCCACGGGAGACCCGGAGCTGTCGGTCACCACGTCGGACGGCCGGGTGTACGCCGCCACCATCGTGGGAACCGACCCGACCTACGACCTCGCGGTCATCAAGCTGACCGATGCCTCCGGGCTGACCCCGATCGAGTTCGCCGACTCGAGCAAGCTCAACGTCGGCGACCAGACGGTCGCCGTGGGTGCCCCCCTGGGGCTGTCGAACACGGTGACGACGGGTATCGTCAGCGCGCTGAACCGCTCCATCCAGATCGCGTCGTCCGCAGCGCCCGAGTCCGAGGGCGGGACGCAGCAGGAGGAGACTCCCGGCGGTCGGACGCCGTTCGAGTTCGACTTCGGCCAGGGGCAGCAGACCCCCTCGCAGCCGAAGTCCTCGATCGCGATCTCGGTCATCCAGACGGACGCCGCCATCAACCCGGGCAACTCCGGTGGCGCCCTCGTCGATGGCAAGGGCCGCCTGATCGGCATCAACGTCGCCATCGCGAGCGCCGGCGGTGCATCCACGGAGGCCGGCTCCATCGGCGTCGGATTCGCGATCCCCTCGACGGTCGCCGAGCGCGTCGCCAACGAGATCATCGACAACGGCTCGGCCACCCACGGCCTGCTCGGCGCGACCGTCGGTGATGCCGCCTCCGCCCCGGGAGCGACCCGTGCCGGCGCCCTCATCAACGAGGTCACCGCCGGGGGCGCCGCGGCATCCGCGGGTCTGCGCAACGGCGACATCGTCACGCAGTTCAACGGCATCGCCATCACCGACCAGGTCGACCTGACCGCTCAGGTGCGGGCGCTGGCCGCCGGCAGCGAGGCGAAGCTGACGTACGTCCGCGACGGCCGCGAGCAGACGGCGACCGTCACCCTCGGCCAGTTGCAGCAGTAAACGCCGTACCGGCCCGGACGCCACCCCGCGATAGGCTCGCGGGGTGGCGTCCTTCTCGTTCGGCGCGGGCAACGTACGCAAGGTCCTGCGCATCCCCGTGTATCTCGCGGGACGCCTCGCCACCTTCGTCATCCCGCGGGACCGATCCGCGTGGGTCTTCGGGTGCGCCGTGGGGATCGCGGACGGAGCGCTCGCTCTTTGGCAGGCCGCGCCCCGCCGTCGGGCCGTCTGGGTGGTGTCTTCGCCGCGCCAGGAAGAGGAGGCGAGACGACGGGGCATCCCGACCGTGCAGCGCGACTCGTTCGCCGGTTTCTGGCGCACTGCCCGCGCGGGTGTCGTAGTCGTCACCCACGGCCTCGGCGATGTCAACCGATACGGCGTCGGCGGTGCGTTCCTCGTGCAGCTCTGGCACGGCATCCCGCTCAAGCGGATCGGCCTGGATTCTCCGGTGACGACGGAACCCGGGCGGCTGGCCGCCGTTCCCGGCATCCGGTGGCTCCTCGCGCTGGCGTACCGGCGGGCGCAGGCGCAGATCGATCTGCTGCCCGCAGCATCCCATCGTGTCCGCGGCCGGCTGGAGAGCGCCTTCGGACTCGACGACGCCCGTGTTCCCGTCCTGGGCGAGCCCCGCGTGGACGTCCTCTCGCCGCCCGACCCGCCCGCCGCGCGGCGCGAGGCACGGCGGCTGCTCGATGACGTCCTCCCGGGGCTGTCGGACGCGCGTGTCGTCCTCTACGCGCCGACGTGGCGCGACGGCGAGCCCGACCCGGCGACGCCCGACTCGGCGGACTGGCAGGGGATCCTGAGCGTCTTGGAGACCCATGACGCCGTTCTCCTCGTGCGATCGCACCCGTTGGGTGGCGGGGACTATACGCCTCCCGCGGCGACGCGTCGCGTGCGCATGCTGGGAAGCGACCTCGTTCCTGATGTCACGCCGTTGCTGGCCGCCGTGGACGTGCTCGTCACCGACTACTCGTCTCTCGCATACGACGCGGGGCTCGTGCCCCTGCCGACGCTCTTCCTCGCGCCGGACGTCGAGCGTTACGCGCGCACCCGCGGCTTCTACGGGACCTATGCCGAGGTCGCCGGCGACGACGCGGCACGGTCGTGGGCGGTCTTGTGCGCACAGCTGGACGCTGTGCTGGGGGATGAATCCGAGGCGGACCGTCGGCGGTCCCGTGCGGACCGACTGAGCCGCCGGATGCATGCGTGGCGAGACGGACGGAACGCGCGGCGCGTGCACGAAGCCATCGTCGCGGCGGTGCCGGAATCAGCGGGGGAGCGGTCGTGATGCGCATCGGTTTCGGCGGCGAGGAGCTGCCGGTGATGACGGTGACCGGTACCGGGGATGTTCCCGCCCGGATCGAGATCGTCGGTCCGCGCGCCGGAGCGCGCGGCGAGGTGACCGCCGGCGACGGCGGCTGGACCGCGCGCCTTCCCCTGCACGCCGCGCGCTGGGGAGGCCCCGAGCTCCCGCTGCCGTCCGGCAGCTACGCCCTCGTCGTGGACGGCGTCCCGGCACAGGGCGAGGATCAGGCCGACGGCGCGGGCGCGGAACTGAGAACGCCCCTGCTCCGCGCGAGTTGGGACGGAGCACGGCTCGCGATCGCCCCTCCCGTCGACCCGGCACTGGATTCGGGCGAGGGGCGCCGCGCTCTCGAACAGCGCTACGCCGCACACCGCGGCCCCCTCGAGAACGCCGTGTTCTTCGAGAGCTTCTACGGCCGGAGCGCGAGCGACAACCCGCGTGCCATCGACCGCGAGCTGGCGCGGGCAGCCCCAGGGGTCACCCGCTATTGGAGCGTCGTCGACCTCTCGGTCGCCGTGCCCGAGGGGGCGATCGCCGTCGTCGACGGCAGCCCCGAGTGGTGGCGAGCCCGCGCGGTGGCACGCCTGCTCGTGGTCAATGACTGGCTGCGCCGACCGTTCGTCCGCAAGCCGGGGCAGGCTGTGCTGCAGACCTGGCACGGCACACCGCTGAAGCGACTGGCCCTGCATCGACCCGGCTTCGACCCTCGCCGGGCGCTGGCGGTGTTCCGCGAGAGCCGGCGCTGGGACATCCTGCTGGCACAGAACCCGTACAGCGCACGCGTGCTCCGTGCCGCCTACGCCTTCCGTCGCAAGCCCGTGTGGGTGGAAGGGTATCCGCGCACCGACGACCTCCACTCCGGCGACCGGGATGCCGCGCGCGCGGCACTCGGCATCGAGGCGAACGAGAAGGTCCTGCTCTACGCGCCGACCTGGCGGGATGACCGACAGACGATCGTCGATTTCCTCGACCTGCCTGCCCTCGCCGCGTCGACGGGCGCGGTCGTGCTCGTGCGCGGACACTCGCGCACACTCGCCCCGGGAACCGACGAGCGCGGCGCGCGCGTCATCGACGTGACGTCGCACCCCGATCTCGCCGCCCTGCAGCTCGCCTCGGACGCCCTCATCACCGATTACTCCTCGGTGATGTTCGACTACTCGGTCACCGGCCGTCCCATCTACTTCTTCGTGCCCGACCTCGAGCACTACCGCGGCAAGCTGCGCGGCTTCTACTTCGATCTCGCCGAGTGGGCACCAGGCCCGATCGTGCGCACGCAGGATGATCTGGTCCGAGCAATCGCGGCGGACGAGGCCGGTGACCCCGAGCGCTACGCACGCTGGCGTGCGCGTTTCAACCCTCGCGACGACGGGAGTGCTGCGGAACGCGTCGTTGCGCGCATCCTCGACCAGGGGCTCGTCTCGCGCGACTGAGCAGGACCGAGCGAGAGCGGGCAAAGCGGAGTCAGGGCAGCGGCGTGTTGCGCGCCAGGCGCGATGTGTCGACAGTGCCCCGGGCACCGCGCGCGGCGCCCTGCAGGAAGCCGACGCCCCAGGAGAGATGCATCGACGGCAGGACCGCGAGCGTCCACAGCCGGTCGCGCAGACTCCGGCCCCCACCGCGCCCCGCCGCGACGACGGCGACGAGCGCGGCGTAGGCCGCGATCGGAAGGTGCAACAAGGACAGCAGGATGCCGGTGCGCCCCGACAACGCTCCCGACAGCTGGACCGCACCCACGACGAGCGACGCCGCGGCGGCGATGACCAGCAGCGGGGGAGCGAAGAAGCGCAGGCCGTTCCGCCGGCCGAAACGCCGCACGAGCTCTCCTCGCCAGGAGCCGGTGGCCCGGAACTGCCGCACCAGGCGAGCCCAGCTCTCGCGAGGCCAGTAGGTGACGTGGAGGTCGGGGTCGAACCATACGCGGTACCCGGCGCGTCGGATGCGGAGATTGAGCTCCCAGTCCTCGCCGCGGCGGATGCCTTCGTCGAACAGCCCGACCTCGTCGAGCACGCTGCGCCGCATCACGCCCAGGTAGGCCGATTCCGCCGGGCCTTCGTCGGTTCCGCCGTGGTAGGCGCCGCCGCCGAGTCCGATGCGCGAGTTGTATGCCCGGGCGACGGCTCGCTGGAACGGGCTCCGCCCCTCGGCGCGCATGACTCCGCCGACGTTCGCCGCCTGCACCCGGGCGAGCGTCTCCAGCGCCGCTCTGGTGTAGCCGGGCTCGAGCTCGGAGTGGGCATCGACCCGGACGATCGTCGGATAGCGGGAGCTGCGGATCGCGATGTTCAGGCCGACGGGGATATGGGCGGCGGGGTTGCGCACCAGGCGGATCCGCGCGTCTTCGTCGGCCAGTCGGCGGGCGACGGACTCCGTGCCGTCGGACGATGGGCCGAGGGCGAGGATGACCTCGATCGGGGCGTCGAGCTCTTGGGCGAGCACGCTGCGCACCGCACGTTCGAGGTAGGCGCGCTCGTTGAGGACGGGCATGACGAAGGACACGCCCGCGTCCGGGGCCGGGACAGGCGCGGGACGCCAGCGGTGCGCGTCGTCATGCATCCGTCGATCATGTCACGCGTCCCGGTCCTGGCTCGCACCCTCGGTACCCTGGAGGGGTGGGAATCATCGCTGACGTGCGCAAAGCCGTAGCCCTCGTGCGGCGGGCGGTATCGAACCGAGCGGCGTACGTCGACGTGCGGCGCTCCCTCGCGCTACTGCCGAAGCCGGCGACCGACCACTTCCGCATCGCCGTCTACTTCGCCGACGGCGAGGTGAACATGTACCAGATGCGGCAGTGGTACAAGCCGCTGCAGCTCCTCGCCGAGACCTGGCCGGTCGTCGTCATCAGCCGCAGCGCGACGGGTGCGCAGGCGCTTCTCTCCGACGGCGCGCTGCCCGTCGTCTTCGCTCCGACCGTCCGGGCGCTCGAATCGGTGGTCGCGGCCCAGGACATCCGCATCGTCCTCTACGTCAACCAGAACACCCGCAACTTCCAGATGTTCCGGTACGGGCACCGGTGGCACGTCTTCATCAACCACGGCGAGTCCGACAAGATGTACATGACCACCAACCAGTTCAAGGCGTACGACTACGCCCTGATCGCCGGTGACGCGGCCCGCGAACGGCTCGGCCGCGTCCTGTGGGACTACGACCTCGACGCGCGCACGATAGCGATCGGACGGCCGCAAGCGGATCACTTCTCGGGTGCGCTGCCGTACCCCGACGACGGACGCCGCGTCATCCTCTACGCCCCGACGTGGGAGGGCGACCGGCCCGCCGCGCACTACGGCTCGATCGCCTCGCACGGCGAATCGCTCGTCTCGGCCGTCCTCGCCTCACCGCGGCATCGGCTGATCTATCGCCCGCACCCTCGCTCCGGCGTCGTGGATGCGGCGTACGGCGACGCGCACCGACGCATCGTCGCCGCCATCGCCGCGGCCAACGCCGCCGACCCGCTCGCGCATCACGTCTATGACGACGGGCCGGAGCTGGGCTGGCAGCTGGCCGCCGCCGACCTCGCCGTCGTCGACATCTCGGCCATGATCTACGACCGGCTGGCGGTGGCGAAGCCCCTGCTGGTGACCCGTCCGGTCGACCCTGCGGCGCTCGTCGACAGGGGCGGCTACCTCGCCGACGCCGCGTGGCTCGATGCGGACTCCGCCGCGTCGATCGTCGAGATCGCCGACCGCGTCGCCGACGACCCGGAGGCCACGCAGCAGCTCCGCGTGTGGTCGCACCACTACTTCGGCGACACATCGCCCGGCGCGGCGACGGCACGATTCCACGCTGCCATCGAGCTGCTCATGCAGCGGTGGGCGGAGTGGGACGCGCGCACGGTGACGGTCGCAGACGAACGCGACGAGGCCGAGCTCGACGACGCCTGACCCGCGGCCCCGCCCGAGGCTCAGAGCGCGGCGGCGCCGATCATCACCGCGCCCACCACGAACAGCGCCGCCAGCACGAGGGCGATGACGACGAGAACGAGGTGCACGGTGAAGAACCGGGTGCGCCGGCCCGCGGCATCCGTCGCGCGCGGATCGCGCGCTACCCGCCGCAGGAACGTCGGCCAGGTGACGACGTTGAACAGCGCCCCGACGATGAGGATCGACATCAGGAAAGCGGTCATGATTCCTTCCCGCCGTCGAGATCGTGCTCGGCGCCGGCGGCGGGTTCATCAGTGCCGCGGTCGTCTGCGATCGCGCCGCTGCGTTCGCCACGCCGGAACGGACGAGAGGCGAGCGTGCCGATCTGACGGCCTCCCTCGGCGAAGACGCCGCTGATCCGCCGCGCCACGAGCCCGGCGCCTCGTCCGATCGGTTGATCTTCGTCGCGTGATTCGAGCGCCGCAGGGAAGCTCGCGGGAACCACCCCGAACGCGCGGCGGGCGCCGGAGATCACACGGCGGCCGAGAACGTGGTTGCCGGTTCCGCCGATCGCGGCACCGATGCCGAACGGGAGGGCCTTGCCCACGACGGACGCCCCGCCGGCGGCGGCGAATCGGCGCACGAACGCGTGCTTCAGCCGGTCGAGGACCGGGCCGACGGCGGTGCGGGGGAGCGAGGACGTGACGAGTTCACCCCAGTAGGAACTGCGGGGGCCGCCTTTTCCGCTCGCCTGCTTGGCGAACTGCCCCACCAGGTCGGCGCCCTCACGGCCGAGCATGAGTGCGAGCACGAGCGCCCGCGCGCGGTCGGGGTTGTCGACGGGGATGCCGTGCAGTTCCGCGAGCGACTGGGCGAACAGCGCCGTCGCCTCGAGGAACCCCGCCGTCTCCACGCCGCTGAGCGCGAGGGTCGTCGCCGTGCCGATGCCCGGGATCACGGCCGTCGCGCCGACTGCCGCGCCGCCCGTGGTGACGGCGGTCAGATAGCGGCGCTCGAGCATCTGCACGACCTGTGCGGTCGTCGCCTCGGGATGCCGGTGGTGGATGCCCCGCAGGTGCGCCAGGACGACCGGACGCTGGACTGCGAGGAGCCGGTCGAGTGTCCGGACGCTCAGCGGATGCTGCCCGGCGCCGGCCTCGCCCGCGTCGCGGCGCGGAGCGTCGTCGGGAAGGGAGTCGATGCGGTGCACCTTACGGGCCATGGCACCCATCCTCTCGCGCCTGCGGCGCGGCGGCGCCGTCAGACGTACAGGTTCGCGCGCTCGAGGTCCTCGGCGAAGTCGACCTCGACGGCGTACAGGTCGGAGATGTCCATCGGCTCGAGCCGGAGGCCGTTCTCGGCGACGGCGAGCTCGAGACCGCGCTCGAAGTAGTCCTGGTCGTCGACGCGGCCGAGCTGCGCGATGAGCGCCTTCTTGTCGCGCGAGGAGATGTAGTTGATGCCGACCGCCTCGCCGATGCCGCCGCGGACGGTCTTGGAGAGCGCGGCGATGAAGCCGTCGGCACCGACGGTGTACTTCACTTCCTCGTCGCTGACCTTCGCGGTGTTGACCGTCACGAACGACTGGTCGCGCTCGATGAGCGCGACGGCACGGCCGAGGACACGCGGATCGAAGACGACGTCGCCGTTCATCCACAGGACGCCCCCGCGCCCCGACGCCTTGAGCGCGCGCAGCAGGCTCTGCGACGTGTTCGTCTCGTCATAGCGCGCGTTGTAGACGTAGTCGACATCCGGGAAAGCGTCGACGATCGTCTCGGCGCGGTAGCCGACCACGGTGGTGATCCGGGCATCGTCGCCGAACGCCGCGCGGATGTTGTCGTGCTGCTGCTGCATGATGCTGCGGCCGTCGTTCAGCTCGGTGAGCGGCTTGGGGAGAGAGCGGCCCAGGCGGGAGCCCATCCCTGCGGCGAGGATCACGATCTGAAGGGCCACGAGTATCTCCTGAAGTTACGAGTTAGATCAGCATTCACCGGAGCGACACCCCGGGACAGCGTTTTTCATGCTAGCGACCCGATCTGGGAGGTCGCCCGAACACCCGCAGCCGTTGCGCTTTCGTGACCTTGCTGGTAGCGCGATTCTCGGTGTTCCCCCATGACGTGGAGCCTCGGCGCAGACGGCCCGCTTGATAGGTTTGAGGCGTGACAGACGACTCAGCCACCCCTCAGCACGAACAGCGTGGCGCGTCGCCTGTCGGTACGTCCGCGCCGCCTCTGCCCGACATCCCCGCGGAGGTCGCGGCCGCCGAGCTCGCGGTTGCGGCAGCACCCTCCGCGGGCTCGTCCGAGCGAGCCACGACGGCGACCAAGAAGGGCTCTCCCCGGACGACGAAGCCACGCAAGCCGCGTGCATCGGGCTCGACTGGCGCGAAGAAGGCCCCGCGGAAGCCGCGCTCCACGGACGCGGCGCCGGAGGCGGGGGCGACACCGCCGAAGCCGGAGATTCCCGCCGCCGTGGCGGCGGCGTCGTTCGTGGCGTCTGCGGAGGACGCGGGCCCGAAGGCCGTGGAGATCGTTCCCGAGGCGGTCGACGAGGCCGTCGCAGCCGATGCGACCCCGTCGGAGGCGGCCTCGGCCGGTGAGTCCGCCGGCGAGACGTCTGCGGATGGTGCCACCCAGACCGCACCTGATGAGGATGCCGTTGCGGAAGCCGTGGCTTCCGCGGACGTCGCACCCGAACCGGAGCCCGACGCCGAACCTGAGCCTGAGCCTGAGCCTGAGCCGGAGCCTGAGCCGGAGCCTGAGCCTGAGCCTGAGCCTGAGCCTGAGCCTGAGCCGGAGCCGGAGCCTGAGCCTGAGCCTGAGCCGGAGCCGGAGCCGGAGCCTGAGCCTGAGCCGGACCCGGAGCCTGCGCCCGAGCCGGAGCCGGACCCGGAGCCGGAGGGCGTCGTGGCTCCGGACGAGGGAGGGGAACCGGAGCCCGAGGCGGCCGCTTCCGACGATGACGCCGAGCCCTCCGAAGAGGTCGTCATCGCGACGGTGGCTGCAAGCGGCGTCACCTCGGCGCACGATTCCGAGGACGTCGCCCCGAGCGCTCCGGCGTTGCGCCTGCGGAGCGTCACGAAGGCCTACGGTGAGGCACGCGCGGTCGATCGCATCGACCTCGAGATCCCCGCAGGATCCTTCTACGGGCTCGTCGGTCCCAACGGCGCGGGAAAGACGACGACGCTCTCGATGATCGCGGGCCTTCTCCGCCCCGATGAGGGAGCGGTCGAGATCGCGGGGATCGACATCCGTCGCGACCCGGCCGGGGCGAAGCGGCAGATGGGCGTTCTCCCCGACCGGCTGCGCACCTTCGACCGTCTCTCCGGCCGCCAGCTCCTCTACTACTACGGGGTCCTGCGCGGACTGAAGCCCGCCGTCGTCGAGAACCGCATCGCCGACCTGGCTGCGGCATTCGATCTGACCGACGCACTCGGACGGAGCGTCTCGGACTACTCGGCCGGCATGACGAAGAAGGTCATGCTCGCAGGCGCGATGATCCACGCGCCGCGACTGCTCGTCCTGGACGAGCCCTTCGAGTCGGTGGATCCGGTGTCGAGCGCCGTCATCCTCGACATCCTGCAGAAGTACGTCGATCACGGCGGCACCGTCATCCTGTCGAGTCATGGGATGGAGCTCGTCCAGCGCGCCTGCTCCGGCGTCGCGGTCCTCGTGGGCGGCCGCATCCTGGCTGCGGGCACCGTCGACGAGGTACGTGACGGACGCACGCTCGAACAGCGGTTCCTCGAACTTGCCGGCGGGACGAGCGCGGTGGAGGGCCTCGAATGGTTGCACACGTTCTCCGACTGAGGTTCGACGTCCTCGTCGGGGCACTGCGGTTCCACCGTGCCCGCGCGCTCGCAGCGCTCGCAGCGACCGTGGTTCTCGTCGGCGCGATCGTCCTCGCGCTCCTGCGTCTGCAGGATGCGCCCTACGCCAGCGCTCTCGTGGTGCTCGCCGTCGGCGGTGCGGCCGTCTCGGCATGCTTCGCCCTCGTGCCGCTGGTCACGCCCGTTCGCGACCCGCTCGATCCGCGTGCCTTCATCGTGACGGGTCGTGACTGGCGGCTCGTCGCCGCGTCGACGGCTGCGGCAAGTCCGCTGAGTCTGCCGTCGGCGGCTGTGATCGTCGTGTCGGTCGCTGTCGCGCTCACCTGGATCGCCCACGGCGTCGACCCGGTGGCCGCCGTCTTCGGCGCGGCGCTGATCGTCGTCACTCAGCTCCTCCTCGCGCGGGTCGCGCTCGGAGTAGCCGCTCTCGTGCTCGCGGAGCGTCGATCGCGGGAGCTCACGACCCTGCTGCTGCTCGGCATCGGCGTGGTCGCGATTCCGGTCGCGGTCTTCCTGGCCTCGCTCAACTGGGAGGACGGCGTCCCCGGCCCGCTGCTCGCGGCCGTGGGGACGCTCGCGGTCACCCCCATCGGGGCGGCTTGGGTTCTCCCGCTCGACCCCCGGCCGACCGTCGTCATCGTCGCGGTCCTCACGGCGGCGGCGTTGGCCGTGGCATGGATCCTGATCGTGCGGCGGATGCTCACCCACACCGAACGGCCCGTTTCCGTGCGCGAGCGCCGCGGGCTCGGCTGGTTCACCGTGACCCCCGGAACGCCCGGGGGCGCTGTCGCGGCGCGCTCTCTCGTCTACTGGCTGCGCGATCCCCGTTACCTCGTCGACATCGCGATCATCCCGGTGGCGTCTGTCGTCGCGGTCGTACCGCTCGTCATCGTGGGCGTGCCGCACGAGATCGCCGCGCTGATCCCCGCGCCGCTCATCGCGCTCCTGCTCGGCTGGGTCGTCCACAACGACCTCGCGTACGACGGTTCGGCCGTCTGGCTGCACATCTCGAGCGCGGTGCGCGGTGCGTCCGACCGGGTCGGTCGACTGGTGCCGCTGCTTCTCGTGGCGTTGCCGCTGCTCGCCATCGCGATCCCCGTCGGCATCGGCATCCACGGTGATTGGGGCGTCCTGCCGGTCATGGTCGGAGTCTGTTCCGCGCTGCTCCTCGGCGGTCTCGGTCTCTCGTCGGTCTCGTCCGTGCTCGCGCCCTACGCGGTCGCACGACACGGTGATAGCCCCTTCCAGCAGCCGCAGCGCACCGGCGGCGGGCTCGCTCAGGGAGCGGTGCTGGTGGGGGCGCTGCTCGCGGCAGCACCGGCGCTGTGGTGGTCGTGGCGGTTCCTGCTGGGCGAATCGCACGCGCAGTGGTGGGCTCTCGGCACCGGAGTCGGGGTCGGGCTCGTCGTGCTCGTGGCCGGTATCCTCATCGGCGGTCTGCTGTTCGACCGGCGCGGGGACCGGCTGATGGCATTCGCCGAGACGACCTGACCGTTCGCCGATAGAATTCCCGCATGAGCACTCCTCTCGATTCTCCCGACCAGGGCGGTCTCGCGACCCTCGACCGTGAGCTCGAAGAGCTCATCCGCGAGGAGACGATCGAGCCGGGCGACCACGAGCGGTTCTCGCACTACGTCAAGAAGGACAAGATCCTCGAGTCCGCGATCACCGGTAAGCCCGTGCGCGCGCTGTGCGGCAAGAAGTGGACGCCCGGTCGCGACCCCGAGAAGTTCCCGGTCTGCCCGACCTGCAAGGAGATCTACGAGTCGATGACGCGTTGACGCGTCGCTGCTGAACTCGCGAAAACGCACCGCCCCGCCGAGAGTGCACCGTCATGGGTGCGTTCTGAGCGGGGCGGTGCGTTTTCGGCGAAGCGATTCGCCTCAGTCCGCGTCGCGGTAGATCGTCGGGATGGCGGGCTCGGAGCGGCTCAGTGCCAGAGCGCGAACCGGCATCTCCTCGATCACGCTCGCGTGGTGGGCTCGGGCGGCCCGAACGCCGGCGGCACCGACCCAATCCACGACGGCCCGGCCGTCGGCGAACAACACCGTCTGCAGTGCGCGGGCATCGGGATGCTCGGCGGGAGTGTCGAGGGGCTCGAACCCGTCGGATACGACGACGATCTCTTCAAGAGCCGTGCCGTTGTCGAGCGCTCGGAACGCCGTCTTGCGTCCGCCGTGCGACACCTTGTCCGCCGAGGCCTTCGCGACCGAGAGCCAGGACCCGTCGTCGTTCTGACGCGCCACGAGCTTGTAGACCATGCCTGCGGTCGGAGTGCCCGAGCCGGTGACGAGCGACGTTCCCACCCCGTAGGCGTCGACGGGGGATGCCGCCAGGGCCGCGATCGCGTACTCGTCGAGGTCGCTCGTGACGGTGATGCGCGTGGCGTGGGCGCCGAGCTCGTCGAGCTGCGCTCGGACGTCCGCTGCGACGGTCGGGAGGTCGCCCGAGTCGATCCGAACGCCGCCGAGTCCGGTGCCCGCGACCCGGATGGCCGTTGCGACGCCCTCGGTGATGTCGTAGGTGTCGATCAGGAGCGTCGTGTCGGCGCCGAGCGCGTCGATCTGGCTGCGGAAGGCAGCCTCCTCGCTGTCGTGCAGCAGCGTCCAGGCGTGTGCCGCGGTGCCCATGGTCGGAATGCCCCACGTGTGACCCGCCTCGAGGTTGCTCGTGGCCCCGAAGCCGGCGATGTGGGCTGCCCGAGCGGCCGCGACCGCGCTGCGTTCGTGCGCACGGCGCGACCCCATCTCGGCGAGAGGGCGGTCCCCGGCGGCGATCGCCATGCGCGCCGCCGCCGTGGCAACGGCGGAGTCGTAGTTGAGGATGCTGAGCACGAGGGTCTCGAGGACGACCGCCTCGGCGAAGGTCCCCTCGACGGTCAGGACCGGTGAACCGGGGAAGTAGAGCTCGCCCTCGCGGTATCCGGTGATGGTGCCGGTGAAGCGATAGTCGGCGAGCCACGCGAGGGTGGTCTCATCGAGACCCGCGTGCTCGCGCAGGAACGTCAGCTCCTCGTCGCCGAAGCGGAAGCGCTCGATCTCCTCGAGCAGTCGTCCGGTGCCGGCGACGACGCCGAACCGCCGCCCGCCCGGGAGCCGCCGCGCGAAGACCTCGAACACGCAGCGTCGATCGGCCGTGCCGTCGCGCAGGGCCGCCTGCAGCATCGTGATCTCGTAACGGTCGGTGAGCAGAGCGCTGGAGGCCATGACTGCCACTGTAGCGACGCTGCATTGCGCACCGACGACACGGGATGCCGCGGCGGCGAGGCCAGGTAGGCTCGATGATCGTGAACGACGCGCCCATCGGAATCTTCGACTCGGGTGTCGGGGGGCTCACGGTGGCGCGGGCGATCTCGCAGCTGCTGCCGCGGGAGTCTCTGCTGTACATCGGTGACACCGCGCACTCGCCGTACGGTCCGAAGCCCATAGCCGACGTTCGGCGCTATGGGCTCGAGGTGCTCGACACCCTCGTCGACGAGGGCGTGAAGATGCTCGTCATCGCGTGCAACACCGCTTCCGCCGCCTTGCTCCGCGACGCGCGTGAGCGTTACGACGTGCCGGTGGTCGAGGTCATCAACCCCGCCGTGCGGGCAGCGATCTCCACCACCCGCAACGGGCGCATCGGCGTGATCGGGACAGTCGGCACCATCGCTTCCCGCGCCTACCAGGACATGCTCGAGGTCAACGAGCGGCTGGAGGTCTTCGCGGCATCCTGCCCCCGTTTCGTGGAGTTCGTCGAGGCGGGCATCACGCAGTCGCCCGAGGTGCTCGCCGTCGCCGAGGACTATCTCGCGCCGCTGCGCGAAGCGGGGGTCGACACCCTCGTGCTCGGCTGCACCCACTACCCGTTCCTCGAGGGCGCGATCAGTTACGTCATGGGCCCCGACGTCGCGCTCGTCTCGAGCGACTCCGAGACGGCGAAGGACGTGTACCGTCAGCTCGTCTCCCGGGGCCTGCTCGCGCACGATTCGGCGGTGCCCCGTCACGTCTACGAGGCCACGGGCGACTCCGGCGACGACTTCCTGGACCTCGCGGACCGGCTCATGGGCCGGGGCGTGCCCTCGGTGCGCATGGTCCAGACGGGGGCGATCGTGCTGCCCAAGCTCGCCCCGCCCGCATCCTGACCCCCATCCGCCGTCCGATCGGAGACACCTTCATGACCGATTCCCTGCGCGCCGACGGGCGCACTGCCGACCAGCTCCGCACCGTGACGATCGAGCGCGGCTGGAGCGCACACGCCGAAGGATCGGCTCTCGTGAGCTTCGGGGGCACGAAGGTGCTCTGCACCGCCTCGTTCACCAACGGCGTCCCGCGCTGGCTGACCGGCAAGGGCAAGGGATGGGTCACGGCGGAGTACGCCATGCTGCCGCGAGCGACCAACAGCCGCAACGACCGCGAGTCGATCAAGGGCAAGGTCGGCGGACGGACGCACGAGATCTCGCGACTGATCGGCCGCGCCCTGCGGGCCGTCGTCGACACGAAGGCGCTGGGCGAGAACACGATCGTCATCGACTGCGACGTGCTGCAGGCCGACGGCGGCACCCGCACCGCCGCGATCACCGGGGCCTACGTCGCCCTGGCCGACGCCATCGAGTGGGGGCGGTCGCAGAAGTTCATCGCGCAGCGCTCGGCGCCGCTGGTGGACTCCGTGTCGGCGGTGTCGGTCGGGATCATCGACGGAACGCCGATGCTCGACCTCGCCTACGTCGAGGACGTGCGGGCCGAGACCGACATGAACGTCGTCGTCACCGGCCGCGGGCTCTTCGTCGAGGTGCAGGGCACCGCTGAGGGCGCTCCCTTCGACAAGCGCGAGCTCGATGCGCTGCTCGAGCTCGGCGTGAACGGGTGCGCGCAGCTGCGCGACATCCAGACGGCGACGCTGGCATGACCGGCCGCATCGTCCTGGCGACCCACAACCCCCACAAGGTCGAGGAGTTCCACGCGATCGTCGCGGCGGTCCGCCCCGACCTGGAGGTCATCGGGTACGACGGGCCGGAACCGATCGAGGACGGCGTCACCTTCACGGAGAACGCGCTCATCAAGGCCCGGGCTGCCGCGGCGCACACGGGGCTCCCGGCCCTCGCCGACGACTCGGGGATCTGCGTCGACGCGCTCGGGGGAGCCCCGGGTGCCTTCTCGGCGTACTGGGCCGGTCACCAGAAGGATGCCGCCGCCAACACGGCCCTGCTGCTCGATCAGCTCTCCGACATCGCCGATCCGCGTCGCACGGCTCAGTTCGTCTCGGTGATCGCGCTCGTCGACGGTGAGACCGAACATGTCGTCGAGGGCGTCTGGCCGGGCCGGCTGGCGACCGAGGCGGCCGGCGAGGGCGGTTTCGGATACGACCCGGTGTTCGTGCCCGACGGGCAGCCGGAGCCGGCTCGCACCGTCGCGGAGTGGTCGGCAGCGGAGAAGAACGCCGCGTCGCACCGCGCGCGAGCCTTCGTCGCGCTCACCGAGCTGCTGCGCTCGCTCTGACCTTCGTCCGGCAGGCCCACCGCGCCGCGCGGGCCGGTCGCCGACGCACCCCGCACGCCGCGGCCGAGTGCAGCGGTTCAGCCTGTCGTCGGCACACCCCGACGGCACAACCCCGACCGGCGACCCTAGCTCTCCTCTCGGCGGACGTCGCCGGGGGTCCGGTCCGGCCGCAGGCCCCGCCAGCGAGCGTGGCGCAGGATGCCGCCCGGCGTGAACTCGGCGAACTCGACCTCGCCGACGAGCTCGGGTCGAACCCACCGGGCGTCGGAGGCGTCGGCTGCGGGGATGCCCACGAACGGGTTCTCGTTCGAGCGGAGAGGCTCGAGGGCGGCGGTCAGCCGCGCGAGTTCGGCATCGGAGAACCCGGATCCGACGCGCCCGGCGTAGTGCAGAGCGCCGTCGTCGTCGGGAATGCCGAGCAGCAGCGACCCGATGCCCCCGCGCCGCTCGCCCTTGCCCGGCCGGATCGCGCCGACGACGACGTCCTGCGTGCGGGTGAGCTTGACCTTGAGCCATTCCTCCGATCGAACGCCGGGGCGGTAACGGGATGACGGATCTTTCACGACGGCACCCTCGAGATCGAGCTCCCGAGCCACGGTCAGCGCGGCGTCGAGGTCGTCGGTGACGGGCGGCACCGTGAGCGGCGGTTTTGCGTGCGCCGTCGCGGACTCGAGCAGTCGTCGGCGCTCGCGCAACGGCAGGGTCGTGACGTCGCGGTCGCCGTGCCGCAGCATGTCAAACAAGAAGAGATCGGCGGGCGTGCGGTCGCGCTCCCGCGCGATGTCGCGGGCCTTCGTGAGGTGCATCCGGTTCTGCAGGAGCGGGAAGCTCGGGCGTCCCGCCCCGTCGAGCGCGACGATCTCTCCGTCGAGCACCAGGGGGGTCTCGCCGAGTCCCAGATCCGCATCCTCGCCCGTGAGCTCGGGGTAGCGGGCCGTGATGTCGGTGCCGCTGCGGGCGTGCAACCGCATCCGCTCGCCGTCCCAGTACGCGATCGCCCGGACGCCATCCCACTTGAACTCGACCCACGGCCCCCAGCGTTCCGCCGTCGCGCGGGCGGCTCCGCGCGACGATGAGACGGCCAGCATGGGCGACACCGGTCCCGCCGCGATCGTCGATGCGCCCGTCTCGGCGTCGGGATGAGCAGATGCCGGCGGCCGCGCGGACGGCGCCGGCCGCGCGGATGCCTCCGGCCGCGCAGACCCCGCGGGTGCGGAGGGGGCCGACCCCGGAGCCTCGGTCTTCATCCGGTGCAGGAGCCACTGCGACTTCTCGCCCGACCCGCCGGTGCGGATGAGCACGAGGCGCGCGTCGTGCGCGGTTCCGCCGGTGGTGCCCCGGAGGGTGAAGATGATCTCGTCCTCGCGCCACTTCTCGAGGTCGTAGACGCCGGTGTCCCAGATCGTCATGGTGCCCGCACCGTACTCGCCGACGGGGATCTCGCCGTGGAAGGTCAGGTACTCCAGCGGATGCGGCTCGGTCATCACGGCGAGATGGTTGCGGTCGGTCGTCTCGGGGATGCCGCGGGGCACAGCCCAGCTGACCAGCACTCCGTCCCGCTCCAGGCGCAGGTCGTAGTGCAGCCGCCGGGCATGGTGCTCCTGCACGACGAAGCGGGGCTTGCCCGCTGGTGCGGTACCCGCAACGCCCGCCGCAGCACCCGACACGGCGTCGGGCATGGGCTCGGGCGTGCGGTCCGCGGACCGCTTCGCGAGGTACGGCGCCAGCGGCGCCGTTCGCCGGGGTGCGAGCGCCGCGAGCAGGTCGCCGACGTCGTCTGCGCGCTCGAGCATCTCGTCGAAGCGGAGGTGGCGGAGGTCCGGATCGTCGAGCTCGTCCCACGTTCGCGGTGCAGCGACGGTCGGCTCATCGCGGCCGCGCAGCGAATAGGGCGCGATGGTGGTCTTCGAACCGTTGTTCTGGCTCCAGTCGAGGAAGACCTTGCCGGTGCGGGCGCTCCGGGTCATCTGACTGATGACGAGGTCGGGGTGGTCGGCCTCGAGAGCGCGGGCGAGCTCTTTCGCGAACGCCGAGGCCTGATCGCTCGTCTTCGCGCCGGCGAGCGGAGCGTACAGATGGATGCCCTTGCTTCCGCTCGTGACGGGAAACAACTCCATTCCCATGTCCGAGAGGATGCTGCGCACCCACCGCGCCACCTCGGCGCACTCGGCCAGCCCGACACCGGGGCCCGGATCGAGGTCGAGGACGAGCCGGTCGGGAGAGCCGCGCTCGCCGGCGTCGGTGAAGCGCCACTGCGGGACGTGCAGTTCGAGGCTCGCGACCTGCGCGAGGTAGACGAGCGAGGCCACCTCTTCGACGAGGGGGTAGTCCTTCGATCCGCTGGAATGGTCGATCGGCATGCGGGGGAGCCATGAGGGAGCGCCGGGCTCGAGGGCTTTCGCGAAGAAATCGGGCTGTTCGACGCCCTCGGGCCAGCGTTTGCGCGTCACCGGGCGCCGGTCGAGGTGGGGGAGCATCAGGGGCGCGATGCGCGAGAAGTAGTCGATCACCTCGCCCTTGGTGGTGCCCGTTCTGGGGTACAGCACCTTGTCGAGGTTCGACAGCCGCAGACGTCGGCCGTCGACCTGGACCGTCTGCTCTCCTGCCATGCCGACAGGTTATTGCGCCACCCGCTGGCGTCGCCGAGGGGTTGCGGTGTGTACTTCGTGCATGAGATCGATCTGGAAAGGCGCCCTCACCTTCGGGCTCGTCAATGTGCCGGTGAAGGTCTACTCGGCGACCGAGGACCACGACGTGCCCCTGCACCAGGTACACAACGCCGACGGCGGGCGCATCCGCTACCAGCGCATCTGCGAGATCGACGGTGAGGTCGTGCCCTACGCCGATATCGATCGCGCCTACGACGACGGCGAGCAGACCGTCGTGCTCACGAAGGAGGATCTGGCGTCGTTGCCCTCCGAGCGGAGCCGCGAGATCGACGTCGTCGAGTTCGTGCCGAGCGACCAGATCGATCTGCTGACGCTCGACAAGGCGTACTACCTCGAGCCCGACTCGTCGTCGCCCAAGTCGTACGTCCTGCTCCGCAAGACCCTGGAGCAGACGGATCGGACCGCGATCGTGCGGTTCTCCCTGCGACAGAAGACGCGGCTCGCGGCGCTGCGCGTGCGGGGCGATGTCCTCGTGCTGCAGACGCTGCTGTGGGCCGACGAGGTCCGTGAGGCGGCGTTCCCGGCCCTCGATGAGTCGGTGCGCATCTCGGCGAAGGAGCTCGAGATGTCGGCATCCCTCGTCGAGAGCTTCTCGAGCGACTTCGACCCCGAGGCGTTCACGGACGAGTATCAGGAGGAGCTGCGGACCCTCATCGACGCCAAGCTCGAGAAGGGCGACGCCCTCGACACCTCCGAGACCTTCGGTGAGAAGGCCGAGAAGGAGGGCGGCGAGGTCATCGACCTGATGGAGGCGCTGCGGGCGAGTGTCGAGCGCAGCCGTGCGGCGCGCGGCGGGGGCTCGAAGACATCCAGCGACGATGCCGGAGACGGCGACACCGAGACGCCCGCGAAGAAGCGCGCCGGGAAGAGTGCGGCGGCGAAGCCGGATGCCGACGAGAAGTCGCCCGCGAAGAAAGCGCCCGCTAAGAAGAAGACGGCCGCGAAGAAGACTCCCACGAAGAAGAGCGCGAAAGCCTCCTGATCAGCTCCGCGGCGGTTCGTGACCGCCGTCGGGCTCAGCCGCCGGCGCCCCGGGGCGGTGCACGTGCGGGTGGCCGTGCTCACGGAAGACCTCCGGGTCGAGCACGAGCTCGCGCGCCTCTTCGGAGTCGGTGTACTCGTCGGGTCCGGCGGCCATCTCCTTCTTCGCCTTCCGCTTCTCGGCGAAGTAGTGCCACACGATGAAGAAGACGGTGCCGACGACGGCCGCGAGCAGGATGACGTCGATGTACTTCGCGACGAACTCGCCGACGCCCGGAATCAGGCTCACGAGGTAGCCGATCACGGTCAGGCCGAAGCCCCAGATGACGGCCCCGATGAGGTTGTAGAGCGAGTACCGATGCCACGGCATCTTGCCGACACCTGCGGCGACAGGCGCGAACGTGCGGACGATGGGGACGAAGCGGGCGAGGATCACGGTGACACCGCCGTATCGCTCGAAGAACGCGTTCGTGCGCTCGACGTTGCGGCGACTGAACAGGCCCGATTCCTTGCGCTCGAAGACGGCGGGGCCGCCCTTGCGACCGATCACATAGCCCACCTCACCGCCGAGGAAGGCCGAGAATCCGATCAGGAGACCGACGATCCAGACGTTGATCCCGAAGACCCCGTGGGGTGCGTGCGTGACCGGGTTCGACAGCAGGCCCGCCATGATCAGCAGCGTGTCGCCGGGAAGCAGGAAGCCGACGAGCAGTCCGGTCTCGGCGAAGATGATGAAGCACACCACGAGCAGAGCCCAGGGGCCCGCCGCGCTGATGATGGTGGCGGGGTCGAGCCAGGGGATGAGGGCGATCTGATGCACGAGTTTCCCGTCGGGAGAGGATGACGCGAGGACGGGCGAACGCCCGATCCGTGCGGAAGGTGGGACTTGAACCCACACGCCGTGAGGCACAGGAACCTAAATCCTGCGTGTCTGCCAATTCCACCACTCCCGCTGACGGGTTCAGTCTAGGCGGGCGGGATAGCCAGAATCGTCCGGATAACCCCCGAATCCGCCGAGATGATGTGGCGGTCACGGCGCACGCATGGCCGCCCCATCGCACCTATCGCGCGACCGAGCTCTCGCGCCCTGAGCCCGGGATGTTCGCGGGGGCCTCAGCGATCCGCGGGGAGCCGCCGACGAACCAGTATCCGGTGCCGACGACGAGGCCGCCGCCGACGAGGTTCCCGGCGCCCACGAGCACCAGATTGAGGGCGAAGCCGCCCAGGGTCGCCGACGGGTCGCCGGAGAGCAGGCCGATCGTGAACGTGGTCATGTTCGCCACGACGTGCTCGAAGCCGGAGGTGATGAACGCGAGGATCGCCGCGAAGACGACCAGGATGCGGGCGGTCTCGCTGCGCAGCCGCACCGTCATCCAGATCGCGATGCAGACGAGCACGTTGCACAGGATGCCGCGGACGAACAGCTCGACCGGCGACTCGTGTGCCTTCGCGGCGAGCATGTCGGAGATCATCGCGCCGGCCGCGGCATTGCTGTGCAGCACCCCCGACGCGACGATCAGCGCTCCGAACACGACGGACCCGACGAGGTTGGCGGTGAACGTCCATGCGATCGCCCCGGCCGCGCGTCCCGGCGGCACGGCCCTCATGAGCGCGGCCTGGGGGATCGTCATCATCGAGGACGTCACGAGCTCGCCCCCGGCGATGACGACGATCGTCAGCGCGACCCCGAACACCACTCCCGACACGAGCTTGCCCCAACCCGAGCCCACCGCGAAGAGGGGGCCGGCGGCAGTGACCATGAGCACGACCCCGACACCGATGTACGCGCCCGCGAGCATGCCCGCGACGGTGAAGCGAGCGGGGGAGCGCATCCCGTCGGCCTTGTGGCGGCCGTTGTCGGCTTGTGCGCCGAGCGCCTCGGGGATCGTGAGCACGGGATCACCGTCCTTCCGCCGCCAGTGTGCGCTCGCGGCGCGGGCGGGGAGAGGGCGACGGGCCGGGGATAACCCGCGTCAGCGCGCGGCGAGAGCGCTGGGCGTGGAAACCTCGGCGCGGACGAGGGTAGCGCCCGCCACCAGAGCGCTGATCTTGTCGTACGCCACGGCGCGGGGCAGCGGTGCCATGCCGCAGTTGGTGCTCGGGATCAGGTTGCCGGCGTCGACGAACTCGAGGGCACGGCGGAGGGTCTCGGCGACCTCGTCCGGCGTCTCGACCTCGTGGCTGGCGACGTCGATGGCGCCGAGCATCACCTTCTTGCCTCGGATGAGCTCGATCAGCTCCACCGGAACGTGCGAGTGGTGGCTCTCGAGCGAGATGACGTCGATGCTCGAGCGCTGGAGAAGCGGGAACGACTCCTCGTACTGCCGCCACTCCGGACCGAGCGTCGCCTTCCACTCGTTGTTCGCCGCAATGCCGTAGCCGTAGCAGATGTGCACCACCGTCTCGGCGCGCAGGCCCTCGGCGGCTCGTTCGAGTGCGGCGATACCCCAGTCCTTCATCTCGTCGAAGAACACGTTGAACGCGGGCTCGTCGAACTGGATGATGTCGACGCCGGCGGCCTCGAGCTCTCGGGCCTCCTGGTTGAGGATCGTCGCGAACTCCCACGCGAGCTTCTCGCGGCTCCGATAGTGATGATCGGCCAACGTGTCGATCATGGTCATCGGTCCCGGGAGCGCCCACTTGATGCGACGGTCGGTCTGCTGCCGGAGGAAGGCCGCGTCATCGACGAAGACCGGCCGCCGGCGACTGACGGCGCCGACGACGGTGGGCACGCTCGCGTCGTATCGATCGCGGATGCGCACGGTCTCGCGCCGTTCGAAGTCGACGCCGTCGAGGTGCTCGATGAAGGTCGTGACGAAGTGCTGGCGGGTCTGTTCCCCGTCGCTGATGATGTCGAGTCCGCGGCGCTCCTGCTCGTGCACCGCGACGCGCAGGGCGTCTCGTCTGCCTTCCGTCAGCGTGTCGCCGGTCAGTTCCCACGGTGACCACAGCACCTCGGGTTTGGCGAGCCACGACGGCTTGGGCAGACTGCCGACGGTCGAGGTGGGCAGAACGGTGTGAGACACGGATGGTCCTTCGGGTGAGCGGGTCAGCGGGTGAGCGCGCTCGGGGCGGCCCAGCGGGCGGCCCAGCGGCTGAGGACCTGGCGGTGCGGGGTGACGAAGTGCTCCTCGGCGTACCTGCCCTGCGTCGTGGCGAGCTGGCTGCGCTCGACCCGGTCGTAGGTGATGTCGGTCCGCACGAAGTGGTCACTCTCGAGGGTGGGCCGGTAGACCTCGCCGGCGGGCTCGGTGGCGTTGTAGATCTCGGGCCGGTAGATCTTCTGGAACGTCTCCATCGTGCTGATCGTGCCGATCAGCTGCAGATCGGTGTAGTCGGCGAGCAGGTCGCCGCGGTGGTAGAACGCCAGCGGCGCGACGCTTCCGCGCGGCATGAAGTACCGCACCTGCAGCCCCATCTTCGCGAAGTACTCGTCCGTCAGAGAGAACGAGTCCTGCTCGTACTCGACGCCGAGGACCGGATGCCGGTTGCCGTTACGCCGGTAGGTCCGGCTCGTCGACACGCTGATGCACACGACGGGGGATTGGGGGAACCGCTCGCGATAGGCGTCGGAATCGAGGAAGTGGCGGAAGAGCTTGCCGTGCAGGTCGCCGAACCCATCCGGCACCGTGAACGCGCCGGGCGTCTGCTGCGCGGACGGCAACAGGATGCTGAAGTCGTAGTCGCGCAGATACGACGAGAAGTTGTTGCCGACGATGCCGTGGTGGCGCTCGCCGGTCTGCCGGTCGACGATGTGGATGTCGAGCACCTCGAGCAGCGGGAACTCGCGGTCGGCGGGGGCATCCGTCGATGCGCCCTCGGTGTCGGAGTCGGTGTCGTCGTCGAACCGCAGGTGCGCCGAGACGATGTCGAGCTCGGCGGTGTACCGGTCGCCCTCCGGGTTGCCGGTGCGGGCGAGGTCGTTGAGTCGAGCGTCGATCATCGCGAGCGCGCCGCGGAGGTTCTCCCGGCGGCGCTCGCCGCGGGCGAGGTTGGCGAAGTTCGTGGTGATGCGCGACGAGTCGGAGGGGGTGTAGTCCTCGTCGAAACGCGTCGTCGAGATGCGGAACGTGAAGTCGTTCGCCATGATCAGCCAATCAAGCGGAGCTCCGGAGAGCCGTGCGGAAGATGTCGGCTCTATCGTGCGCTCTGGCGGTAGTCATCGGGTAATTCCCGCTCGCTATCCAGTGCCATAGCCTGGGGCTATGGCCGTGCGTCGAAGCGGGATCACCCTGCAGCAGCTTCAGTACTTCATCGAGGTCGCCGCCGAGGGCTCGATCTCGGCGGCATCCGATCTGCTCTACGTCGCGCAGCCCACGATGTCTGCGGCGATGAAGGATCTCGAGGCGCGGGTCGGCCGCGATCTGCTGGTCCGGTCGGCCCGAGGCGTGACCCTGACCACCGACGGCGTGGAGTTCCTGGGGTACGCCCGTCAGGTCGTCGAGCAGGCCGAGCTGCTCGAGCAGCGCTACCTCGGGCGGCCGCCGTCGCGGCGGCTGCTCGGCGTCTCGACGCAGCACTACTCGTTCGCCGTCGACGCGTTCGTTCGGATGGTCAGGAGCACCGGGGCGCCCGAATACGAGTTCTCGCTGCGCGAGACCCGGACGTGGGACATCATCGAGGACGTCCGGACGCTGCGAAGCGAGCTGGGCATCCTCTTCCGCAACGACTTCAACCGGAACGTGATCGACAAGCTGCTGCGGGATTCGGGGCTCGCGTTCCACCCGTTGTTCGTTGCCGAACCGCACATCTTCGTCTCGCGCCGGAACCCGCTCGCGGCTCGTGCCCGCGCGACCCTCGACGATCTCGCCGACCTGCCGCGCCTGACCTTCGACCAGGGCGCGAACAACTCGTTCTACTTCGCCGAGGAGATCCTCTCGACGCTCTCAAGCAAGCAGGAGATCCGGGTGTCGGATCGCGCGACGATCTTCAACCTCATGATCGGCCTCGACGGCTACACGATCTCGACGGGCATCATCAGCGATGACCTGGATCCTGAGATCGTCGCCGTGCCGCTCGATGTCGACGAACGCATCGAGATCGGGTGGATCGGCCGCACGGCCGTCCCGCTCACCGAGCAGGCGCAGCGCTATCTCGAGGAAGTCCGCGCCGTCGTCGCGGGGTTCGGCATCGAGCTGCTCGGCTGAGCCGGAGTCGTCGCCGCAGGCCGCACGAGCTGGGTGCGGCGACGACTCGTCGGCTACCGTGACGTGCGCGCGAAGGCGACCGATGCCAACGCCGCGGCCTGGTCGCCCAGCACCGAATCGTCGAACACCACGCGAGGGGAGTGATTCCACTCGACGGTGCTCAGATCGGTTCCCTCGGGTGACGTCAGGAGCGCGATGAAGGTCCCGGGCACTTCCGCCAGGACGAACGCGAAGTCCTCGGAGCCCATCATCGGGGAGGGCAGCACCATGACGCGCTGCTCGCCGAATGTCCGGCGAAGCTCGGCGAGGGTCGCCTCGGTCTCGGCGACGTCGTTCACGGTCACGGGGTACATGGTCTCGAAGCGGGTGTCGGCGGTGAGACCGTGCGCCGAGGCGACGCCGTCGACGACCCGCGGCAGTCCGCTCTGCAGGATCGCCAGCGACGTCGGCGACATGTTCCGCACGGTCGCGGCGATCTCGACCTTCTCGGGGATCACGTTGACGGCCCCGTCTCCCGTCGACAGGCGGGTGACCGACAGCACCACGGGGTCGAAGGCGTCGAAGCTGCGCGTCACGAAGCTCTGGAGCGCGAGCACGATCTCGGCGGCGGCCGGCACCGGATCGAGCGTCTGGTGCGGCTGCGAGCCGTGCCCGCCGCGACCGTTGACCGTGATGAATAGCTGGTTCGAGCCGGCTGCCACGGCGCCCGTCCTCGTCGCGAACATGCCCCGTGGCCCCGGTGCGACGTGGATGGCATAGGCGGCGATGGGGCGCTCGCCCGCGGCATCCAGCAGCCCCTCGTCGAGCATGATCTTGGCGCCGCCGTGGCCCTCCTCGCCGGGCTGGAACATGAAGACGACCGACCCGTGCAGTTCGTCGCGTCGAGCAGAGAGCAGCTTCGCCGCGCCCACGAGTCCCGCGGTGTGCAGGTCGTGGCCGCACGCATGCATGGTGCCGTTCGTCGCGGCGTAGTCGAGTCCCGTCGCCTCGTCGATCGGCAACGCGTCCATGTCGCCGCGCAGCAGCACGGCCGGGCCGGGCAGCGCGCCGCGGAGGACGGCGACGATCGACGTCGTCGCCGTTCCCGTCGTGATCTCGAGCGGCAGCCCCTCGAGGGAGTCGAGCACGCGCTGTTGTGTGCGGGGCAGGTCGAGCCCGAGCTCGGGGTCGGCGTGGAGCGCGCGGCGCAGGGCGACGAGATCGGGAACGATCGCGGCCGCATCGGCGGTGAAATCGGGGGTGGTCATGTCAGCCTTTCGTTGCCGGGGTGACGGAGCGCGGCATGCGCATGGTGGCGAGGGCGACGGCGGCGATGAGGAACGCCGCGGCGCAGACTCCCCAGATCGTGATGTAGCCCTGGATCGACGAGTGCAATGCGCCCGTGGTCGTGAAGCCCGCGAGCACGACGGCGAACACGGCGCCGGCGGTCGAGCCGCCGAGCGTGCGGAGCGAGTTGTAGACGCCCGCTGCGATGCCCGTCGAATCGGTGGGAGCGAGCTCTGCGACGAGCGCGGGCAGAGCGCCGAGCAGCAGACCCATCCCGATGCCGTTGATCGCCGAGACCACGAAGATCTGCCAGAGGTGGTCGTGGAACGCGATCTGGACGAGCGAACCGGATGCTGCCGCGAGCGCCCCCGCGATCAAGACGGCTCGGATGCCGACCCGCCGGGCCAGCGGTGCGAATGTGGCCGCCCCGAGGGTGGCGAGGATCGTGACCACCGCGGTGACGGCGGAGGCGGTGCTCGCCGACGCGGCGAATCCGTAGCCCGTCTGCGCGGGATCGGCGGTGAGGAATGTCGTCGTCGGCGACTGCGCGCCGAACATCACCATGCCGAAGAGGAAGGCCGTGAGGTAGACGGGCCCGAGCCCGGGAGAGACGACGAGACGGAGGTCGATCGCAGGCGACGTCGTCCGCAGCTCCCATACGACCCAGACCGCGAAGACGACGAGCGCTGCGGCGAGAGTCGCGATCGTCAGGGGCGACGCGAAGCCGGACGTGGAGGCGAGGCGCAGCCCGAACAGCAGGAGGACCATGGCGAGGCCGATGCCGACGAAGCCGAGCACGTCGACCTTCGCCGCCGTGCGGGTGGTCGATTCGGGCACCTTGAAGAACACCGCGTAAGCGCTGACCGCGACGAAGACGACCGGCACGAGGAGGGTGAGGGTGAGGCTCGGCAGCACTGCGGAGAACAGACCGGCCGCAAGGGTCCCGAGGATCGCGCCACCGGTCAGGCACGACACGAGCAGACCGATCGAGGTACGAGCCGTCTCGCCCTTGATGCGGTTGTGGACGAGCGCGATCTCGAGCGGCAGCCAGACGGCGAGCGGGCCGACGAGGATCCGCGCGGCGAGCACGATCGGGTAGCTCGGCAGGAACGCCGTGACGAGGGTGCCGATCAGCACCGCGACGACAGCGATGCGCAGCATCCGCCGGTGCCCGAAGATGTCGCCCAGCTTCGACAGGAGTGGCACGCAGACGGCGGCCGCCAGCGTCTGAACGGTCAGGAACCACGTGATGTCGGCATCGGATACGCGAAGATGGCCGGCGATCTCGCCGAGGAGCGGGGCGTAGAACCCCTGGACGAAGCCGCTGGCGAGCTCGCAGAAGACGAGGAAGCCGACGACGGCGCGGACGCTGACCTTCGGCAGGGACTGGGTGAGGGGCGGGGATTCAGGAGGCATCGGGAACCTGTTCATCGGCGTCGGGCAGTCGACGGGGAGGGTGTGTCACGAGGGCGTCGATGATGTCGACGTAGTGGCGCTCATCGATGTGGATGCGCTTGACGGACTGCCGGTACAGGGTGAGCCCGGCGATCGTGTCGAGGAGGATGTCGTGGTCGACGTCCTCGGGAAGCTCGCCCCGGGCGATGGCGCGATCGATGATCTCGATGCCCTGTTGGCGACGGTGCTGGAAGAAGGTGTCCCACAGCAGCGGGAAGACCTCGGGCTCGAACATCGCGCGGAGCCCGTTGCTCTGTTCCGGCGAGAGCTCTTGGTTGCGCTGGTTCTGACGTGCGTGCTCGAGCAGGTCGGCGCGCACGTCGTCGTGGTCGGGCATGGCGCCGACCGCGACCTGCGACCGCAACACGGCGGCGACGAGCGCTCCCTTGTCGGAGTAGCGGCGGTAGATCGCCGTCTTCCCGCAGCCGACGGCCTTGGCGACCCGTTCGACGCTGAGCTGCTGATACCCGTGCGCGCCGAGGAGGTCGGCGGCGGTGACGAGGATGCGGCGGGTCAGATCCTCGTCGGTGGGTCGGCCCGGCTTCTCGGTCTGCGACGTCATGGCCACAACGATACGAAACGGTGTGTTTCGTTAGTGTTACGGATTGTTCACGATTCCGGCGTCGCCGACGCAACGGGATTGCGGCGGCGTGCCACGGGATCGGCGGCGGACTAGGCGCTGCCCAGCGCCGCGGCTATTACTTTCTCCTGCGGAGCGCGAGATAAGCCGTCGAGTATGCCGCCGTTGCCCATGCGGCCACGACGATGATGTTCACCACCTGGCTCTCGCCGGTCCAGAACGTCGCTTCGCGGATGATGTCTGCCATCGGCGCGAACGGAAGGAACTGGTGGAGTGTGACGGCCCACTCGGGAAGGCGCTCCGCGGGGTAGGTGATCGGTGAGAACAGCAAGCCTCCGATCATGATGACCTGCGTCACGAGAGACGTGGCACCCAGCGGCAACCAGAGCGCGATCGCATAGCCGATGCTCACCGCGGTGAATTGCGCAGAGAGGATCGCGGCCACGGCGAGCAGGTCGATGTGGATGTCGAGCCCGAAGCGCAGGAACGCGGCGAGCATTCCGACCGCGATCCCGGGCAACGCGGCGAAGCTCCAGACGACGGCGTCAGCGAGGAGGATCGCGGAGCGCGGAACCGGAAGGGTTCTCTGATAGTCGAGCAGGCCCTCCTGCTTCGAGGTGCTCATGATCTGCGGGGCGAGCACGCACCCGACGGCAATGATTCCCAGCGTCCAGGCGCCAGAGGAGAGATAGCGGGCCGCCTCGGCGCCGATGTTCGGGATCATCAGCGCGAGGCCGTAGACAATTGCGATGGCGAACAGGGCTTGCACCACGGTGAATGCCGGCAAGAGATACTTGTGCCGAGTCAAGCTCCACCGGACGAGACCCCACCAGCTACCGAGCCACGCGCGCCGGCGCGGCACGCTGATCGTCGGGGTCGTGAGAACGTCAACGGCCATGGGTGATTCCTTCGTAGAGGGTTTCGAGCGATGCCGGCGCGAGCGCATAGGTGTCAGCGGTGCCGGTATCGACCAGGTGGAGAACCCATTCGATTGCGGCGGGGATCTGCGCCGGCTCCAGGTCGAGTGTGAGCTGCCCGTCGTCGTCGACCATGTGCGCTGCGACCGGGGGAGTCGTCGTGACCTCGCAACCGGGATGGAGAGAAACGGTGAGGGTTGCGGTGCGCGCCTGTTGACGCAGTTGGCTCGGCGTGCTGTCGACGAGGACCGTGCCGTTCTGGAGCAACACGTACCGGTCGGCGGCGCGCTGGACTTCGACCAGGTTGTGCGTGACCACCACGACGGTATGTCCGTCATCGGCGAGCCGGCGCAGATGCCGCCAGATCAGCGGGCGCCGGATCGGGTCGACGTCGTTTGTGGGCTCATCGATCAACAGCACGGGTGGGGGCGCGATCACCGCCATCGCGAAGGACGTCAGTCGACGCAGGCCGCCCGAGAGCTTCTCACCGCCGGTGTTCTTCCAGGGCTCGATGTCGAGCGAATCGATCAAGCCGAGCGCCGCGGTCTTCGCATCTGATCCAGAGAGGCCCCTCAATCGGGCGATTGACGTTATCGCCTGCCACGGTGTCACGCCAGTCAGCGGAGCGTGCATCTGCGGCATCATCGACGCGACCCGGCGTGCGGTGTCCGGTGACGCAATGAGCGAGGTTGCTCCGTACCGGATGTCGCCGGAGGTGGGTTTCACCGCCCCGATGATCTGGTTGAGCAGCGTGGTCTTCCCTGCCCCGTTGTGACCGACCAGCGCGACGAGCTCACCCGGACGGAAGGTCAGACTGACGGCCTGATTCGCCGCGGTACCCCCTCGCTTGTAGATCTTGGTGATCTGCTCCAGCGAGAGGGCGTCGGTGCCAGCTGCCATGCGTCTCATATTCAGATACTGGCAGTATTTGAAATCCGGATCAACGGGTCGACGGTATCGAAGGCGGCTGATCGCGCTGCTCTAGGATTCGACGCATGACACGGACGACCCGCGATGAGCGGCGGCAGCGGAACAGGACGCTGTTGCTCGAGGCGGCAGAGCGGATCTTCGCCGCGCGCGGCGTCGCAGGCGCCTCTCTCGACGACGTGGCGCTGGAAGCCGGACTGACGAAGGGGGCGGTCTACTCCAACTTCCGCGACAAGGGTCAACTGATCCTGGAGGTCATCCGATACCGCCAGGCGCTCTCGCCGGAGGCACAGGAATTTCGTGCCACGCTCGATCGGGCGACGAATGACGATGAACGACTCGAAGCGTGGTGCGATATCTGGATTCGCACGGCGAGAAGCGGCGATCGCGCCAGCTACGCGCGGTTGGTCTTCGACTTCATCCCATATGCGCTGCGGGATGACCGACTGACGGCGGGGTTCCTCGAGTTCATATCGCCGCCAGACGACATCCCGGCCGATGCGTCTCCGATCCCGGCCGATAGCAGGTTCGCGCGAATAGCTCCTGCGGATCAGTTCCGCATCCTGACGGCCATCGACCTGGGCTTGTCTGCGCTGGCCCTTTTCGACCCGGAGAACGTGAGACCCGAGCTGTACAGGACGGCAGTGCTGTCGCTCGCGCGGACGCTTCACGAGGTCCGGGATCAGGAAGAGTAGCGCTCGCTCGCCGTCGCCAGGTTACGTAGTCAAGCCGGCCCTGTGGAAAGTCACGACGGGCTGACGAGATAGCGACCACGATGCTGCGGGTGAGCATTTCCCTCTCTTCCGCATCCGGGTCCGAGCCGCCTGATCTGCCTCCCGAGACGCGGATCGCGTGCCGTCTGCGCGATCGGCTGCGGTCGGAGGGCATCGATCCTGCGGAGCGCCCGGACGAGGTCGAGCGCGTCGCGGCCGCGGAGGTGCAGCGACACAACGACTTCGCTCTGGCACGCGGGCTCGAAGCCGTCGACGACGAGTCCGCTGCGGTGCGCCGCGTGCTGGCATCCGTGGCCGGTTACGGCCCTTTGCAGGCTCTCCTGGACGATCCGAGCGTCGAGGAGCTGTGGGTAAACGCTCCCGACCGCATCTTCGTCGCGCGCGGCGGCCGAAGCGAGAGGGTCGCTCTGACTCTGACCGAGGGGCAGGTGCGCGACCTGGTCGAGCGGATGCTGCACGCGACTGGGCGCCGCGTCGACTTGAGTCAGCCGTTCGCCGATGCCTCGCTTCCGGACGGCTCGCGGCTTCACGTCGTCATCCCCGACATCACCCGCCATTGGTCCGTGAATGTCCGCAAATTCCTCCGCACGTTCCACACGCTCGACGACCTCGTGGCGGTCGGGTCGGTGACGGTGGAGGCGGCGGACATCTTGCGCACCGCGATCGCGAGCGGACGGAACATCATCGTGTCCGGTGCCACTCACGCGGGTAAGACGACAATGCTCAGCGCTTTGATGGCGACGAGTCCGCCCGAGCAGCGTGTCGTCACGGTGGAGGAGACGTTCGAGCTCGCCGTCGATCTGCCCGATGTCGTCGCCCTGCAGGCCCGTCAGCCGAGCCTCGAAGGCGGGGGAGAAGTGACGCTGCGGCGCCTCGTGAAGGAGGCGTTGCGTATGCGACCGGACCGTCTCATCGTGGGCGAGGTGCGCGACGCGGAAGCTCTCGACTTGATCCTCGCACTCAACACCGGCGTTCCGGCAGCCGCGACCGTCCACGCCAACTCCGCGGCGGATGCGTTGCGGAAGCTCTCGGTCCTCCCACTTCTGGCCGGCCGGAACATCGACATCGAGTTCGTGCGCGACGCGCTCGCGGCGTCCGTCGACCTCGTGGTCCACTGCGAGCTCTTGAGCTCGGGCCGCCGCCGCGTCGCCGAGATCGTGTCTCCCACCGGGGCGGTGGTCGAGGGCGTTATCGCGACGCGCTCGGTCTACCGGAGCCGGACGTGATCCTGCTGTGGGGTGCCAGCCTCGGCGCGGGACTTCTGCTGATCGTCTCGCCGTGGCTGTCGCCTCTGACGGCCAAGACTGCGGCGACACCCGGTCCGTCCCGGCGATTCGGTCGCGTCCTCCTCGAATCCTCCGGTTTCGCGCACGCGCCGGTGAGCGGGCTCGCCGCCGTATCGGTCGGGGTCGCGGTGCTCGCCGCCGCGGCTGCATGGCTCGTGACATCGCTGCCTGTGGTGGCCATCGTCGCCGGGGGCGCCGGGGCGCTCCTGCCGGCGGCCTGGCTACGATCCCGCGCGCGGCGACTGCGGAGAGCTCGCCGAGGACTCTGGCCCGACGTCTGCGACCTCCTCGTCGCATCCGTTCGAGCCGGGATGCCTCTCGGTGACGCCGTCGCATCGATAGCGGAGAACGGGCCACCACCCCTTCGGCCCGCGTTCCACGGGTTCGCACGAGATCTCGCTGCCTCCGGTCACTTCGACACCAGTGCGGCGCGTCTGCAGGCGATGCTCGCCGACCCTGTGGCCGACCGCATCGTGGAGACGCTCCGGATGGCCCGGCAGGTGGGCGGGACCGAGCTCGTCCCGGTACTGAGGGCGCTGTCGACCTCCGTCCGCGCCGATGCGGCCCTGCGCGCGGAGGTGGAGGCGCGGCAGTCGTGGATCCGCGGCGCGGCCGTGCTCGGCTTGGTCGCGCCCTGGGTGGTGCTGACGCTCCTGGCCCTCAGACCGGAAGGGGCACGCGCGTATGCCTCGGGTGAGGGAGCGGTCCTCATCGTGGCTGGGGCCGCGGTGTCCTTCGTCGCGTACCGGCTCATGCTGCGGATCGGTCGGCTGCCGGAACCGCGGAGGTGGGTGCGATGACCGCCTTCTCCGACCTCGCCCTCGCCATCATCTGGGGGACTGTTCTGGCAACCGGGGTTCTCCTCACCGTCGCGGGGATGCCGCGTTGGGCGGGACCTCCGCTGGAGCGACGCATCGCGCCCTACCTGCGCGACATCGCCGACCCGATGGGCCTGACTCCATTGCATCCGGGATCCTCGTGGCAGAGGCGCCTTCTCACCTGGGTCTCTCGGCTGGGCGCGCGAGTCGGCGGATCAGACACGGTGCGACGGCGGCTCCTGCGGGCCGGCTGGTCCGTCTCTGCCGAGGCGTTCCGCCTGCGGCAACTCTTCGCCGGCCTCGGAGGTCTCGCGATGGGAACCGCGATCACGATCGTCGTGGCGATTCGCGGCGATGCGAACGGAGCGACGCTGCTGCTGCCGATCGTCTTCGCCGGCGCCGGAACGCTCGCGGCCCACACGATGCTCGCGCAGGCCGCGGAGAAGAGGATGCGGCAGGTGCGAGAAGAGGTGCCCACGGTGCTGGAGTTCCTCGCGCTCTGCCTCTCTGCGGGCGAGAGCCTCAACGATGCGCTCCGCCGCGTCAGTGATGTGGGAGCCGGCGAACTGACGCGTCACCTCCGTGCGGCGGTGCTCTCGGCCAGCACCGGGTCGACCCTGATCGATGCCCTGCGCGACATGGCACGCTCCCTCGACGTGGCGAGTATCGATCGCGCGGTCGACCAGCTCGTGGGAGCCATCGAACGTGGCGCCCCGTTGGCGCAGGTCCTGCAGACCCAGGCTGCCGATGCGCGCGAGGACGCGAAGCGGGTTCTGATCGAGCAGGCCGGGCGCAAGGAGATCCTCATGCTGCTTCCCCTGGTCTTCCTCGTGCTGCCTCTCTCGGTCCTGTTCGCGGTGTTCCCCGGCATCGTGATGCTGCGCCTAGGGCTGTGAACCACATTCAGAACGAAGAAAGGAAAAGCGATGAGACGAACCGTCACGATGGTCCGAGGCGCTGCACGAGATCTCCGGGATGACGAGCAGGGCGATGTTCCCGGTTGGGTGCTCGTCACCCTCATGACGGCGGGGCTCGTCGTCGTCATCTGGGCGCTCGCCGGGCCCGCGCTGTCGAACCTGTTCGAGCAGGCCATCGCGCGAGTGTCCGGACTCTGACATGGCGTTCGCTCTCGACGACCGCGGGTCGAGTCCGGCGGAGTTCGTGATGGTCGGAGCGCTGCTGACCCTGCTGACCCTGGGGGTCATGCAGCTCGCTCTCGCCGTCTACGTCCGGGGGGTCGCTCACGACGCGGCGGTCGAAGGCGCGTATGACGCTGCGCTCGCCGACGTGACCGACGGAGAGGGAGCCGCGCGCGCCCGGGAGATCGTCGATCGGACGCTTGGGCCGGGGGTCGTGCAGGATGTCCAGACGCGGCGCACTGCAGTCGATGACGCGGTGATGGTCCAGGTGACGATGCGGCTCACTCTGCCGCTCGTCGGATTGACGGGCATCCCGGCAGCGTGGGAGGTGACCGCGCATGCGCCTGCGGACGACGGGGAGTGAGCAGCACCGCGCTGAGGACGGATCGGCGTCGCTCGAGTTCCTGACTGCCGGGCTCATCCTGCTCGTCCCCGTCGTATACCTGATCGTGTCGCTCGGCATCGTGCAGACTCACACGTTCGCCGCCCAGGCGGCGGCGCGGCACGTGGCTCGCGCGATCGCGACAGCGAGCGACGTCGCTCAGGCCGACGCGCGCGCCGATGACATCACGCAGGCGATCGCCGCCGAGTACGGGATGGCGACGGACGATCTCGCGCTCGCCGTCTCGTGCGACGGGGCTGGTCCGTGTCCGCGTCCGGGGGAGACGTTCCGCGTCACCGCGGAGACCGAGGCGACGCTTCCGCTCGTGCCTCCCGTGCTCGGCCTCGACCGGCTCGCCCGTGTTCCGATCGAGGCGACCGCGGTGCAACGGATGCCGCGGCTGTGGGGCGCGCCATGAGGCGACACCACCGGCTGGGCGACGAGGGGAGCGTGCTGCCGCTCACACTCGGATACGCTCTGCTCGCCATCGTGCTCGTCCTCCTCAGCGCCGACGCTATGAGCCTGTATCTCGCCCATAAGCGGGCAGACACCGTCGCGGACGCCGCGGCTCTGGCCGCCTCCGACGGGTTCGAGTTCTCGGTCGAACAGGGCTCGCCGCGCGCGCTCCTCGACCCGGCTGGTGTCCGTGACCTCGCCGCCCAGGTCGTCGCGGCATCCGGTGACGTCACGCTGGTCGACGCTGCCACTCCCGACGGGGTGTCGGCGCGAGTCACCGTGGCGACGGTGTGGCATCCGCCCGTGTCATCGATGTTCGTGCCCGACGGCGTGCGGGTCGAGGCGACTGCTACGAGCCGGACCGTGCTGCGCTGAGTCCGCGACGCGCAGCGATCGCGCAACCTCCTTCCCGGAGGAATCGGCGCTGGCTAGGGTCGGATGACCGGCTATGCGTGGAGGGGGAGCCCGCTCATGACCCAGCAGCTCGATGTCAACGACGACGCGGTGACGCGCCTCGGTCTGATGGACACGGCCCCGGAGGAGCGCTTCGACCGCATCACGCGGCTCGCTCGCGAGATGTTCGATGTCGACTACGCCGTCGTGAACGTCGTGAACTCCGAGACCGTGTTCACCAAGTCGCAGCCGGCGGAGTCCGACTTCCGGCACACCCCGATCGAGGACTCGTTCTGCGGCGAGGCCGTCAAGCAGCCCGCCGTACTCGAGGTGCGCGACGGCCGCGCCGACCCGCGGTTCGCCGACCGCGCGATCGTCGCCGAGCACGGCATCCGCTTCTACGCGGGCTTCCCGATCCACACCGACGCGGGAGAGACGGTCGGCACACTCTGCCTGCTCGACACCGCGCCCCGTGATCTCAGCGACGCCGACCGCGAAGCGTTCGAGCGCTTCGGCCTGTGGGCTCAGGCCGAGATGCGCATGGACGATCCCGGTGCGTCCGGAGCCGTGCCCGTGCCCGCCGCGTCCAGCGCCCCGGCCAAGCGCGACGACCGTCTCGCAGCGGGAGAGGTCCGGCTCGCAGCCCTGGCGATCCCGTACGGGCAGGTCAGCGGCGACCGGAGCAGCTGGCAGCAGGTCGGAGACCGCATCATCGTCACCCTCGCCGACGTCATGGGCAAGGGCGAGGAGGCCGGCGGGTTCGCGGAGGAGCTGATCGGTGCGCTCCAGCAGCGCGCTCACCTCGACCCGGTCGAGGCGATGCTCTCGGTCGAGGACTATGCCCGGCACGACAAGCGCTATCGCGAGACCTTCGCCACCCTGTTCCACGCGGTCATCGAGACCCGGAGCGGCCGGGTGGCCTACGTCGATGCGGGGCATGGGCTCACGTTGCTTCTCCGTGCCGACGGCACGAGCGAGCGTCTGACTTCACGCAACCTTCCGCTCGGCCTGCGCCCATCCGACGCCGAGTGGGAGGCCGGCGAGACGGTGGTCGGTCACGGCGACCTCATCGTCTCCGTCTCGGACGGTGCCCTCGATGCCTACGACTCGACACTCGACAGCCTGCGTCTCATCGGCGAAGACCTCCGCCGCGCCACGGAGCCCGACGCCTTCTTCGACGAGCTCTCGATCCGCGTCTCCGAGCACGTCGTCGACGATGACGTGACGGCCGTGGTCGTCTCGGTGCGCTGACCACGGCCGTCCGGACGTCGTCAGCGGGGGATCACCGAGAACAGGAACCGTTTCCGCACCATCAGGTAGATCACCGCGATGACCGCGGTATGGATCAGCGTTCCCTGCCAGAAGCTCTGCCGATCGAGCCCGGGGATGTTCGCCACGGCGAGCACGAAGAACACGTGCACGATGAAGACGTACAGGCTCGCCTGCCCCAGCGGGATCCAGAGCCACCCCATGACCGCGTTGATCGGCTTCCAGGCCACCGTGAGCACGGCGTAGCTGCAGGTGATCACGAGAACGAGGTCGAGCAGACGCCCCCAGTGCAGATCGATCCGCGGGTAGCCCGAGTCGTACAGCATCCCGTAGAGGCCGGCAGGGAAAGGGGCCGGCTCGAACCCGAAGCTGTCGCCCGCCCAGAGATAGACCAGGAACCCGGCATAGCCGACGACGAAGAGCCCGACGAGGATCTTCCCCGGTGTCGAGGTGAGCGCCCCGATGATCTGGCGCCGGTAGTACCCGATCACGAGTCCGTGTGTGAAGAGCACCTGCCAGGCCAGCAGCGGGAAGACCGCGTTGAACTGCGACGGCAGGGGTGACAGCTCCGGCATCGTGATGTGGAGAGCGTAGAGACCCCAGCTGCCCGCCAGCACGAGCCACCACAGGCGCCGGCGGATGAGCCACATGAGCCCGGGATAGGCCAGGCTCAGCACGACGAACAGCCCCATGATGTTGAAGGGCCACGGTCCCATCTCGAGCAGCAGCAGCTGTCTCACCGCGTACCAGGGCGGCGGGTAGTCGAGCAGGCGGTCGGCGTTCGGGTAGAGGTCGTACACGCGGCCGGTCGTCGCTTGACCGTCCTCGCCGGTGCCGCGGTCGGTGAACGTCATGATCGCCGAGGCGTCGATGAATGGCACGAAGCTGACGATGAAGATCAGCAGGATGACGGCGAGAGCGACCAGGTACTGCTTCCGTGCTCGCGCCCACGCAGCGAGAGCTGCGCCCCATTCCCCGCTGCGTTTCACTGCGGCGGGGAAGACCATGCCGAGGACGACGCCGCTCAGCAGGACGAAGAGCTCGGCGCCCGTGATGGCGCCGATGATGTTCAGCGAAGCGAACGAGTAGGGGCTCAGCACCTCGATGTGGGTGACGACGACCACGATGATGACGAAGCCCCGCATCATGTCGATGCGCAGGTCGCGAGTCGCGGAATCATCGGGATAGCGCCACGACGGCAGCATCCGGCCCACGATCCCCGATACGAGGAATGCGATGGCGAGCACGGCGGCCGCGGCGGTGATCCAGTTCATCTCGTCGTTGCCCTCGCGCACCTGCACAGTGCTGGCCGAGGCCTGCTCGGGGGTGATCACGTCAGTGATCGGACTCCACTGCACCTGCCCGGATGCCGCGAGGTCGGCGCGGAACGCGCTCGCGAGCTCACCCGAGGCGGTCAGGCGCCAGTCGACCTCCTGCGCGCCGGCCTCGGCCTCTTCGCGCACCGCCTCGAGCCAGGTGACCGCGGTGATCCGCGGATGATCGGGCAGCTCGGCGAGCACCTGGCGCCACCAGCCCTGCTTGACGGCGAGCTCGGTGTCTCCGTCGAGTGAGAAGTCGTAGAGCGCGCCGGTGTCGAGCAGAAGGTCCCGGCTCTCGCCCGACGCGAACCTGTCGTAGAAGGCCTCCGCCTGCGGCACGGTGTAGCCCCACTGCTCGTCCAGGCGCGCGGCCACCTCACCCTCATCGGGAGCGCTGTTCGACACGAGCGGCACGTCGCGACCCGCGGCAGCACCCGACTCGCCCTTGCCGAAGTAGAACATCGTCAGACCCACCCGGTCGACGGCATCCGCGTCGGGGAAGTAGGGGCCGTACGGGTCGTCGGCCTCGGTCAGCAGACCGTCCGCGTCGGTGTCGAGCGCCCGAAGGTCACCGGGGGAGAGATCGTCGAGGCGACCGTCCGCGCGCTCGAACGGGTAGCCCGCACCGTACGAGGGGGCCCAGACCATCTCGGCGCCCGAACCGCCGTCGTGGACGACGTCGGCCACGGCCTCGAAGGCGCGCACGAACTCACGCGGCTGCTGCCCCCACGAGGTCCACGAACCGTTCATCTCCGGGGCGAAGCGGACGAGGTGGTGCGTGTCGTAGTCGCCCTGCACCTTCTCGAGCATCGCGTTGAACGCCGCGGCATCGTCGCGCGTCAGGTCCGCGAGGGGAACGCGCGGCTCCATGCTCAGGACGAGGACGGCGCCCTGGGCAGCGGCCGCCGTGGCTGCGCGAGACCAGTCCTGGCGGGCTCTGTCATCGAGCGGGTACGCCAGGCGGATGGCGTAGGTCGCGGGCGTCTCGCCGAGCCGGTCGGCGTATCCGTCCGGACCGTCGGAGCCCCAATCGAGCTCCGGGCCGAACCAGAGCCCGTCCTGCGTGACGGGCGCGGGCACGGAGGTGTCGGCGACGGCCGCGGGCGCCGCGAGGAGAGCGCCGGCGGCGGCGAGGATCAGGGCGGCGAGCGTCCGCCTCAGGTGCCGCGTCACTCGCGGCGGCACTCGAGACTCCACACGTTGCGCCCGTTCTCGTAGCGGTAGTCGACGGAGTCGACGCTCGCGAGCGCGAGAGCGAGCCCGCGGCCATCCTCGGAGTCGGCGTCGGCCATCGTCACCGCGCTGAGGTCGAGTTCGGCGGGCTGCGCGTCATCCTGGAAGGTCGCCGTCAGTGCCTCGGGGGTGGCGCGCAGGTCGAGCGTGAAATGCCGCCCCTCGGCACCGTGCGCGGCGACGGAATGCTCGACGATGTTGCCCGCGATCTCGATGACGGCGATTTCGAAGGCGAAACGCGTGCGCGGGTCGACGTCGCCCGCCTCCTCCCACCAGGATGCGAGCAGATCGTGGACCGCCTCCACACTCTCGAGAGAGACATCGGCGACGAGCGACCGGTGCGCGACCTCAGCCATCGAGGGCGTCCTGCACGGTGGCGCGCGGCCGGAGCACGCGGTCGAGGTTCGTCAGGCCGAGCACCATGGTGACCTGTTCGCTCGGCGCGGCGAGTCGGAGATCGCCACCACCTTGCCGAGCGGTCTTGAGGCAGGCCACGAGGGCGCCGAGGCCCGATGAGTCGATGAAGGCGACGTCCGACAGATCCACGATCACGGGCGATTCGCCCGCCGCGGCGATCTCCTCGCTCACCCGCTCGCGGAAGGGGCGGGCCGAGACCATCGTGAGTCGACCGTGGGGGCGGACGACTCGACCGTTCTCGCGTACGTCGATATCGAGGTCCAGCATGGTCATGTCTCCTTCAGTTCCAGATGTGCCGGTGGCCGGTAGAGCACGGCGCGGATGATGATGCTGAAGACCATCAGGTCGTACAGCACCCAGACGATGTTGATGAGCGGCGCGATGCCCTGGGCCTGCCCGACGGCATAGCGGATGGCGACGGCGACGAGCGACAGGACGAGCGCTGCCATCGCGATCAGCTGCGGCTTCACGAGATCCCACCGTGGGCTGTCCTCGGTGGCGCGCGTCTTCGGGGTGACCGCGAACCCGAGGGCACGACCGCGGTAGACGTTCGCGAATGCCGTGGTCACGGAGCGGATCCAGACGGGGAAGAGAGCGAGCGAGTACTGCGCGCCGCGCCAGGTGGGGCGTCCGTTGGCGACGACGAGGAAGAGCAGCTGATTGAGGAGGAAGAAGGGGATGAATCGCGCGAAGAAGTCGACGCTCCAAGCCTGAACCGGCATGACGCCGAACGTCAGGTAGAGCACCGGCGCGGCGATGTAGACGATCCCGGCGAAGCCCGCCAGGTAGCTCCACATCGTGCCGAAGTACATGATCCGCTGCCCCCAGCTGAGGCTGCGTTGCACGAGAGGGTTCTCGCGGAACATCACCTGCATGGTGCCCTGCGCCCACCGCAGCCGCTGCGTCAGCATCGTCGGCAGGTCTTCGGGCGCGAGTCCCTCGGCGAGCACCTCGTCGTGATACACCGACTTCCAGCCGAGGCCGTGCAGCCGCATCGAGGTCGCCATGTCCTCCGTGACCGAGATGGTCGCGAGAGGCATGATCGCCTGGGCCTCTTCATCTCGTCCGACATCGAACGCCGAGACGAGCATGCTGATCGACTCGAGCGCGGCCAACGGCGACAGGCTCCGGTCGCCCAAAGCATCGAGGGTGACCTCGTCGATGACGGCGAGGGCCTCGGTGTCCGCGGTCAGCTCGGCGAGGGCGCGCAGCTCTTCGCGGACATCGGACATGTCCTGGTCGGCGAGCTCGCGGCGGACGCGGTCGATCCGACTCTGGAAGGCGTAGGTGACATCGGCCAGTGCGTCACCACGCGCGATCTCCGCCTTGACGTCGTCGAGCGCTGCGGCGACGGTGTCGAGCGCGGCCGCGATGCGCGGGTCGGCGCCGTGGTCCCGGCGCGCGCGGGCGAGCACGCGACGGGAGGAGCGGACGCCGCGGTTGACGGCGAGCGTGACTTCGTCGACGTACCGCGAGACGCCGAGCTGCATCAGGGCCTCGCGGCGCAGGATCGCATTCGAGCCGCAGAAGAATGCCGCGTTCCACCCGTCCTTCGACTGCTGGATCGGGCCGTAGAAGAGCGGAGCCTGGCTGCCGAGCGGATCGCTCGGCGGAACGTTGACGAACCACTGCGGCGTCTGGACGAGAGCGACCTTGTCGTCCATGAACCAGCCGAGCGTACGGTCGAGGATCTTCGGCGAGGGCACCTGATCGGCGTCGAGGATGAGCAGGAACTCGCCCTCGGTGACCATGAGGGCGTTGTTGATGTTGCCGGCCTTCGCATGGCGTGGGCGGTCGCGCCATGCCTGCGACCGGGTGACGACGCCGATGCCCTCGGCCTCCGCGAGACGGCGGAGCTCGGGCCGGTCGCCGTCGTCGAGGATCCAGGTCTCGTGCGGGTAGTCGATCGCTTGGGCCGCACGCGCCGTGCGCATGACGAGGTCGAGCGGTTCGTTGTAGGTGGTGACGAGGACGTCGACCGTGACGTCGCGCGTCAGGGGCGGCGCATCGTGGCGCTCGCGCAGCCGCCAGGCGCCGACGGCGAAGATGAGCGAGTCGATGAGGCTGTATGTCTCGGCGAGGACGAGGGGCAGGGCGATCCACCACGCCTCCCAATTCACGGAGGCGAGCCAGCGCCAGACGATGTAGTTCACGCCGGAGATCGCGGCGAGCAGCACGACGAGCCGGATCAGCGCGAGGCGCCTCGCCGTCCGCTTCGACTGGCGCGCCACCTCGCGCCGTGTGCCCTCGCGGCCCAGCGTCGTCTCGAAGACCATCGATCTCCCTCGGTCGAAAGCAACGCTGTCAGCACCGTGTCGCGGCGTGAAACGGGTTGCGCCATGAACGACGTTCAGACCAAGATTCGCCTCAGCAATGCATCGCTACATGCTCAGGATAACCTCGCACGGTCAGGTCCCTGTCGCGCAGCACGACGGAAGGCGGGGTCTCCGGATCGGCGCACATCTCGTCCCAGGTGCGTGGAAGATTGTCGGTGTACTCGATGTCGACGACGGCCTCGCCATAGACCTCGGTGTAGCGGGAGCACTCGAGGTAGGCGGCGCATTCCTCGACGACGGCGAAGTCGAAGCCCGCCTCGTCGCGGAGCTGCCGAGCGAACTCCGCCGCATTCTTCTGACCTGCGGCGAGACCCGCGTCGTGGGCTACGTCGACGTAGGCGGCGGCGAGCGCCAGATTGCCGTCGATGTCGAGCATGCCCTCGGAGCGCGTGAAGGAATCGAGGTTGTCGAACTCGACCGCGTCGAACCCGGACTCGGCGCAGCCGCGGATCCAGGGGGAGACCAGGGCGAGGATGCGCTCGCGTTTGTCGGCCGTCGATGAATCGATCAGCACCTCGTCGGGCCAGTCCGGATCGATGAGGGGCTCGCCGTCGACTGTCACGAGCAGATCGTCATCCCACAGGTCGCGTTCTGCCGGCTGCGTCTGGAACCCGTTCACGTAGCAGATCGAGTAACGGTCCGGTGCGGGCTCCGCTGTGCGGTCGCGGCCGACGATCTCCACGTCCTCGCCGGGCGGGTACTCTCCGCCCAGCTGGTAGTCCGGCTTTCCGCCGACCGGCGGCAGTATGACGTCGACGGCGCGCGCGGACTCGGCGACCGCCCCCTTCGCATCCCCGTGCCCGGGGATGCCGACGGCGCAGCCGGACAGGACGCCGGCGACCAGGATGGCCGAGCCGGCGGCCGCGAATCGGCGCACGACGAGCATGCTACGCGGGGTCGTCACGGTCGTCGGGGCCGCCGTCCGGGCCCTCGGGATCACGGTTGATCCGGGTGCGCGGGACGAAACGGGGGACCCACCGGATGAACCCCAGAGCGCCGACGAGACCGAACGCCCCCATGACGGCGGCGGCGGCCGGCAACGAGGCGACGGCGGTGATCCCGGAGACCAGCAGCGGGGCGGCGGCACCGCCCGCATCCGTGAGCGTGCGCCAGGAACCGAGGAACGGCGCCGGGTTCGCCGTCGGCGCCACATCCGCGCCGAGCGTGAGGAGGATGCCGCTCGAAAGTCCGTTCCCGACCCCCAGCACGGCGGCGAAGAGGGCGAACCAGAGCTCGGGCTGCGCGCTGGCCGCGGTGAGCGCGAGGGCGATGAGGCCCGCACTCATGAGGAGCATCGCGGGGAGGGCCGCCCACAGGCGACCGAAGCGGTCCATGACCTGGCCGCTGGCGTAGAACAGCGCGAAGTCGATCGCACCCGAGACGCCGACGACCAGTGCGATCGTCGAGCCGTCCAGCCCGATCGCCACGCCCCACAAGGGGAGCAGGACCTGACGCGTGGACCGCAGCGCCGACAGCGACGCCGCCGCGACACCGAGGCGCGCCAGCACGTCGCGGTTGCGCCAGGCGGTGCGGACGACGCCGGTGCCGGGGGCGCGGCGCGTCCGGACAGGCGCCGTCGTGATCGCTTCGCCCTCGACGGTCCGTGCGATGGCGGGCGGCGGACCCAGCCGCTTCTCGGGTTCGGGTCCGAAGGCGACCAGAGCGATCATCGCGACGAGGCACACCCCGAAGAACCAGATCGTGGCGTGCTCGTCGCCGAACGCCCACAGGAGCGCAGCGGCGATGAAAGGCCCGACGAACATGCCGAGGCGGAAGCTGCCGCCGAGCAGCGACAGCGCCCGAGCGCGGAAGGTGAGGGGCACCCGAGTGGTCATGAACGCGTGACGGGCGACGCCGAAGGCCGCCGCGCAGATGCCGATGACGAAGACGGATGCCGCGAACACCCCCAGCACGGGAGCGAAGGCCATCGCAGCGACACCGACGAGCGCGAGCAGCCCCGCGATGATCATGGTCGCCCGCTCGCCGATGCGGGCCACGGCCCACCCAGCGGGCAGATTGCCGCACAGCTGGCCCACCACGAGTGCGGCGGCGACGAGTGCCGAGGTGGCGACGTCAGCGCCCAGTTCGGTGGCGATGACCGGGATGAGGGGGATGACGGCGCCTTCACCGAGCCCGAACAGGGTCGTCGGTCCGTAGATCATCGGGGCGAGGCGCCAGAGAACGCGGCGGATCGGTTCGTTCTCGTCGCTGGCTCCCATTGCTTCCACGATACTCTGGAGTGCCATGCTCGAATTCGATATCTCCGCCGACATCCAGGCCCTGCGCTCCACGTTCGCCGACATCCAGGCGGTGGTCGACGTCGAGGCTCTTCGGGCCGAGATCGCCCGCCTCTCCGAGGAGGCCGGCGCGCCGGATCTCTGGGATGACGTCGAGAAGGCGCAGAAGGTCACCAGCGCGCTCAGTCACCGCCAGGCCGAACTCAAGCGCGTCACCGAGGTCGAGCGCCGACTCGACGACCTCGACGTGCTCGTGGAGCTCGCGATCGAGATGGACGACGAGGAGTCGGCCGAAGAGGCGCGCAAGGAGCTCAAGCAGCTCGAAGAGGTCATCGGTCAACTCGAGGTGCAGACGCTCCTGGACGGCGAATACGACGACCGCGCGGCCGTCGTGACGATCCGCTCGGGCGCGGGTGGCGACGACGCCACCGATTTCGCCGACATGCTGCTGCGCATGTACCTGCGCTGGGCCGAGCGCCACAAGTACCCCGTGAAGGTCATGGACACGTCGTACGCCGAGGGCGCAGGCATCAAGTCGGCCACGTTCGAGGTCGACGCCCCCTACGCATACGGCACGCTGTCGGTCGAGGCCGGAACGCACCGCCTCGCGCGCATCAGCCCCTTCGGGTCGGCTGACAAGCGCCAGACGAGCTTCGCCGCCGTCGAGGTGATCCCGGTGATGGAGGAGGCCGTCGAGGTCGACGTCCCCGAGAACGACATCCGCGTCGACGTATTCCGATCGTCGGGCCCCGGCGGGCAGTCGGTCAACACCACCGACTCGGCTGTGCGCATCACGCACATCCCCACCGGCATCGTCGTGTCGATGCAGAACGAGAAGTCGCAGATCCAGAACCGTGCCGCGGCCATGCGCGTCCTGCAGACCCGACTCATGCTCCTGCAGCGCGAGGAAGAGGCTGCGAAGAAGAAGGAGCTGGCGGGCACCATCACCGCAAGCTGGGGCGATCAGATGCGCTCCTACTTCCTCTACGGCCAGCAGCTCGTAAAGGATCTGCGCACCGGCCACGAGGTCGGCAACCCCTCGACCGTCTTCGACGGCGATCTCGACGGGTTCATCGCTGCGGGCATCCGGTGGCGCAAGCGCAAGGACGACGACGCCTGATCGAGTGCTGAGGCGCGGATGCCGCGGCGCGCGGGTGTCGCGGCGTGGTTGCGCGGGGGAGCCGCTTAGGCTCATCGAGTCATGATCCGGTTCGAACACGTCAGCAAGCGGTATCGCGGCACCTCGAAGCCCGCGCTCAGCGACGTCGACTTCGAGATCCAGCGCGGCGAGTTCGTCTTCCTCGTCGGCGCTTCCGGATCGGGCAAGTCGTCGTGCCTGCGGATGATCCTGCGCGAGGATGTCGCTTCCGAGGGGCGTGTCGTCGTGCTCGGCCGCGACCTCCGCGGTCTCTCGACGCGCAAGGTGCCCTACTTCCGTCGCCACATCGGCGCCGTCTTCCAGGACTTCCGGCTGTTGCCGAACAAGACCGTCTTCCAGAACGTCGCGTTCACCCTGCAGGTGATCGGGTCGTCGCGCGCCTTCATCTCCCAGGCGGTCCCCGAGGCGCTCGCACTCGTCGGCCTCGCGGGCAAGGAGAAGCGACTCCCGCACGAGCTGTCGGGCGGTGAGCAGCAGCGCGTCGCCATCGCGCGCGCGATCGTCAACCGTCCGCAGGTGCTGCTGGCCGACGAGCCGACGGGAAACCTCGACCCGGCGACATCCGTCGACATCATGCAGTTGCTCGCGCGGATCAACGCCAACGGCACGACGGTCGTGATGGCCACCCACGAGGCCGGCTTCGTCGACCAGATGCAGCGCCGCGTGATCGAGCTGAGCGGTGGCGTGATGGTCCGTGACGAGGTCGGCGGCGGTTACGGCGACACGTCGGCTCTCCCGAGCCTGGCCCCCGAACCGGTCCGCGGCGCCGCCGCCGTCGCCGCGCTCACAGCGGTCCTCGAACTGCAACGCGAGATCGCCGAGACGCCGCCGACCGCGCACGTTCCCGTTCCCGACGAGCCCGAGGCGCCCGCCGAGCCGCCGCCACCGGTGGGGGAGACGCGGGCCATCCCCATCGTCGCCCCCGACATCGACCTCGCCGGCCTCGGGCTGCCCGACGTCGCCAAGAAACTCGGGCTCGGCGATCGCGATGACCGCAGCGACGAAGTGGGGCCCACGTCATGAGAGTCGGCCTGATTCTCGGCGAGGCCCTGACCGGTCTGCGCCGCAACGCGTCGATGGTCATCTCCGTCGTGCTCGTCACCTTCGTCTCGCTCACGTTCGTGGGCGCGGCGATGCTCATGCAGATGCAGATCAGCAAGACGAAGGACTACTGGTCCGAGCGGGCGCAGGTCGCGGTCTACATGTGCCGCGAGGACGCCACGGTGCAGAACTGCGCCGATGGCGCCGCGACCGACGAGCAGATCGCCGCCGTCGCCGAGCGTTTGGAATCGCCCGCGCTGCAGAGCGTCGTGCGTGACGTCCGCTTCGAGACAAGTCAGGAGGCGTACGACAACGTCCTCTCCCTCATGGGACAGGATTACGCCGAGTTCGTCAGCCCAGAGCAGCTGAACAACACCTACTGGGTCAATCTCGCCGACCCGTCGCAGAGCGATGTCATCAGCGAGGCGTTCAAGGACTTCGACGGGGTCGAGGAGGTCGCGAACCAGCTGCAGTACCTCGACCCGTTGTTCTCGGCGCTCACCGTTGCCACATACATCGCGGTGGGCATCGCCGGCTTGATGCTGATCGCCGCAGTGCTCCTCATCGCGACGACCATTCGGCTGTCGGCATACGCGCGTCGGAGAGAGCTCGGCATCATGCGCCTCGTCGGAGCCTCCAACCGTTTCATCCAGACACCGTTCATCCTCGAGGGCGTGTTCGCGGCGCTCATCGGATCGGCGCTCGCGAGCGTCGCGATCATCGCGATGGTTCAGGTCGGCGTCGGCGACTATCTGTCGTCGCAGATCGACTTCGTCACGAGCTGGGTGAACCTGGGGGACGTCGCGTTGGTCGTGCCCGCGGTCATCGTGATCGGTGTCGTGCTGGCGGCCGTCTCGGCCGGATTCGCCATCCGGCGGTGGTTGCGCGCCTGACATCAGGTCGCGGTCGGGTCGAGCACCCGGCCGGCGTGCCCTTAGACTGTAGGGCTGCGCCAGTGCACCAGGAAGGAGGCGCGTCATGCCGAAGGAACAGGGCGAGAAGCTCGTCGCGAGCAACAAGCGCGCCCGTCACGACTACGCCATCGAGAAGACGTACGAGGCCGGTCTCGTGCTGACCGGCACCGAAGTGAAGTCGCTGCGGCAGGGCCGGGCCAACCTCACCGATGGCTACGCCTACATCGACAACGGTCAGGCCTACCTGGACGCCGTGCACATCCCCGAGTACTCGCAGGGCCACTGGACGAACCACGCGGCCAAGCGGACGCGCAAGCTCCTGCTGCACAAGGAGGAGATCGTCAAGCTCTCCCATGCTGTCAGCGCGGGGGGCTACACGCTCGTGCCGCTGCGACTGTACTTCTCGGACGGCCGCGCGAAGGTCGAGATCGCCGTCGCGAAGGGAAAGCGCGAGTTCGAGAAGCGCCAGACCATCCGCGAACGCGAGGACAAGCGCGAGGCCGAGCGCGCCATGCGCACCCGTAACCGCCTCGGGGAGTGACGGCATCCGCGATGGCCCGAGGCTGACCGCCGTGCGGTTCGGCCTGGCCTCGTCATCGAGCCCGGAAACGGGCCTCCACCGCGGCCGTCACGACGATCTCCGCCGGGCGGAGCTCGACGCCTCCGGATGACGCATCGGCCGACATCGTGGCGGCGCGCGCGAACATCGGGGCTGCGGGCGGGGTGTCGGCGCCGCTGAGCAGGCCGACGTCGGCGATCTCGACGGGCTCGACGGCTCCGTGCCCGAGCGCGGTCGCATAGGCGGATGCCCGCGCCACAGCGACGCCGACTGCCGAGGTGGCGACCTCGCGTTCGATCGTCGCTCGCGTGGCGGGGGAGAGCTGCCATTCGACGTTCGAGACGCGCATCCCCGCGTCGTCCGAGAGCAGCGCTACCCATTCGGCCAACGCCACGAAGTCATCGAAGGTGGCCAGGAGGTCGATCGTGGCGTGGTGCACCGGCGCGAGCTGGTTCCCTGCGGGGGTCCACGGCCGGTCCGACCAGGTCGACACCGACCCGCTCGACCAGTTCGAGACCACCCCGGCCCGAGTGAGCTCTTCGAGGCGGGTGCGCAGCGGTGCGATCGTCGCGGTGGCCCGGGCGACGACGGCGGTTCGCTCGGGACCATCGGCGGAGGCGGCGGCCGAGACGATCGCGACCTCGGGCGAGACGCGCCGCTCGGCCTCGCCGCGGACGGAGATGAGGATGTCTGCCATGGTCTGACTCTAGGCGCGGTGGTCGGGAATGGCGCAGGATGCCGATCGGTTGTAGTCTGTAGTGCTCGGGTGCTGCGGCATCCGGTTTGGTAACTCCACAGTGTGACAGCGGCCCTTCGTCCGAAGGCTCATGGGGATGATCGGTTTCGACATCGCCTGTGTGTCGGCGAGAAGCGGGCCGAGGATGCAGGGTTATCTCGTTAACGATCTCTGCAAACCAATAAGTGCCGAATCCAAGCGCACTGACTTCGCCCTCGCTGCATAAGCGAGCCCGATAGTCCGTCAGACCGTGTGTGATCCCGCCACGGACCCTGGCGTCATCTAGGGATCTTGCTGCGTGACGGCGTCCGGACGTCACGCGGGACTCTTCCCGGACTGGGCCCGTCGACTTATGTGTCTGTACTGAAAGTCGGGGCCGAGCAGAACGCCTCTACAGACTGCGCCCGGAGAAGACGCCGTATCTCAGCGATGGACGGGGGTTCGATTCCCCCCATCTCCACCACTGCCGCTGTCACAGCACGAAGCCCCCGCATCCCTGACCTCAGGAGATCCGGGGGCTTCGGCGTTCCCGGGCTGAGGTTGCCCCGTCCTGACCCGAATCAGGCGGGGCACGCGCACCGCGTACCCCCCCAAATGCACCCGGCGCACGTGTCTCCTTTCGGAGCAGCGCGAGGGTCGGATTGCTGCGACTCCGATTCGCCATCGCCATCCGCATGGGCGGGTGCCGGCTTTCCAGCTTCTGGAGTCCGTGCCCAGAGGGGCGGAGCTCAGCGGAAGGTACGGCGAAGGCCCCCGCCCTCAGCTGGGCGGGGGCCTTCGCCGTTCGGGTGATCAGGTCTTGTTGCGAATCGAGCGCATGAGCCAGGCGATGACCGCGATGAGGATGAGCGCGATGCCAACGAACAGCAGGAACTTCACCGCTTCGACGAAGATTCCCGTGAACAGCAACGCGATGCCGATGATGATGAGGATGATCGCAAGTGCAGGCATGTCTCGATTGTGACGCGCACCGGGCTTCGGCGCAGGTCCTTGACCTCGCGCCGCGCAGACTCTATGGAGACGACGCCTACGGACGTGCGTCGGCCGATGACTGTTCGGTGCCTTGATGGAAGCGCAGCGCCAGGGTGTCACCCGACGTGGCCCAGACGGACGAATGCCGGCTGATCCGCGTGCCGGCGATGAGACGATACGTGACGAGCACCGTGTCGACGTCGAGGCGCTGGATGACCCACTCGTCCGTCTGCGGAGTGTCTCGGGTCGCTTCCTCGACGAGTTCGACGAGGAGATCGGACCGCGTCCACAGGCGACCGGATCGACCGATCTCGGTGAAGTCCGGGTGGATGAGCTGTCGCAGGCGTCGCGCGTCCTGGCGGACGGCACTCGTGAGCAGGTCGCGCTCGGCGTCGCGGATACGGCCGGCCAGGTCGTCGGCTACGCCGACGGCTTCGAGCTCGTTCATCAACGTCGCTCGATGACGACGAGGCCCTGCTTCACGTCGGCGACCTGAGCATAGCCGTCACCGAAGAAGTAGGTGACGCCGTAACCGTCGGCGTCGATGTTGAGCGCGAAGGACGGGTCTTCGGTCAGGTAGACCCCGCCGTCGCCCTCTTCGCGGATCCACCCCTGAGACTCGAGGGTGCGCTCGGCATCCGTCGTCTCGGCGGCGGTGAGCGGCGCCCATCCGAACTGGAGGATGTTGCCGCCGGGCTCGGCAGCGTTGGTCCAGGTGCACGAGACGCCCGCGTCGATCTGCATCTCGCCGATCATGAACGGCCCCTGCTGATACTCCCAGCCCTGCGACTGCAGTTCTTCGAGGCTCGCCTCTCGGATGATGTTCTCGCAGGTCGGATCGGGCAGGGCGGGCTCGGAAGCGGTGGCCTCGGGCGTCGCGACGGGCGACGATGGTACGGCTTCGGGCGGAGCGGTCTCGGCGGGTTCGGGGGCGGAGCACCCGGCGAGCAGCATCAGGATCATCGCCGAGCCGGTCGCAAGGGCCAGGGGTGTGTGCCGCCGGGTCATGCGTCGCCGTCCTTGCGAGAGAGCAGTTCGAGGAAGGTGTCGTGGAGGACGCCGTTGGTGGCGAGAGATGAGCGGGTCGACAGGGTTTCGGCCCCGTCGATGTCGGTGAAGCGTCCGCCCGCCTCGCTCACGATCGGGACGTGCGCGGCCAGGTCGTATTCTTTCACGCCGAACTCCGCTACGAACTCCAGTCGCCCTTCCGCCAGGAGCATGTACGGCCACGCGTCACCGTAGCCGCGGTCACGCCAGACGCGCCGCGACAGAGCGAGCAGCTGCTCGCCGCGACCGACCTCGTCCCACTGATGGATGCTCTGGAAGCTGATGCTCGACTGCGCGAGGTCGTCGATCGGCGACACCGCGATGCGCCGGGGGGTCGTGTCGCCCGGGACGTTCGTCCATGCGCCGTGTCCGGTCGCGGCCCACCACCGGCGGCCGATCGCCGGCTGGCTGACGACACCGACCCGCGGCACGCCGTCCACAGCCAGCGCGATCAGGGTCGCCCACATCGGGATGCCCTTGAGGTAGTTCGCGGTGCCGTCGATGGGGTCGATGATCCACTGGCGACGCGCGTCTCCGGTGGCGCCGTACTCCTCACCCAGCACGCTGTCGTCGGGTCGCTCCGCGCCCAGGAGCTCGCGGATCGCGCGTTCTGTGGCGAGGTCGGCCTCGGTCACGTGCGACGCATCCGCCTTCAGCTGCACGTCGAGGTCGGCCGCGTCGAACCTGGCCATGCTCACCGCGTCGGCGGCATCGGCCAGGCGGAGCGCGAGAGCCAGGTCGTCGGCCAGGGCGCCTGCGAACGGCGCTGTCGGATCCGGTGTGGTGGGGGTCACGGCTCCAGGATACGACGCGCCGGAGCCCTCGATTGGCGCGATGACGCGAAGTGGGGTAACGTTTCTCCTCGGTTCGCTTCACTGCGAACAGCCTGCACCTCTAGCTCAATCGGCAGAGCAACTGACTCTTAATCAGTGGGTTCTGGGTTCGAGTCCCAGGGGGTGCACCAGCACGAAGGCCCCGCAACTCTCGCCAGTTGCGGGGCCTTCGTGTGTTGCCTTCAGGATGCGATCGAGCGCCTCAGAACGGCGGGGCGCCGCTGACGGCCCGCACGGCAGTGACGGCCCGCACGGCAGTGCCCAACTCGGTCGGCGTCGCGTTCACGAAGGAATGCGGTCTGTCACCGCCGGGTGGCGCAGCGATCGCGAATGCCACCAGTGGTGGTGGTGCGTCTTCCCGGTAGACCCGTCCGGTGGGTGAGGTCCAGACGAGCCTTCCGCCGGGGAGTTGTCGGACTCGCCAGCGGGTGTGGTGTTTGACGTCGTGGTGTCGTTTGCAGAGGTTGGCGAGGTTGCACACGTGCGTTGGGCCGCCGGCTGAGGCGGCGACGGTGTGGTCGAGCTCGCATCGGATCGCGGGTTGCCGGCATCCGGGGAACCGGCAGTGCCGGTCACGTGCCCGCAGCAGCCGGACCATCGCGCTCGTGGGCCGGTAGGTGTCGCATTCGAGGACGGTTCCGGTGACGGGGTGGGTGAGGAGCCGGTCCCACGAGGTGGCGTTGCCCGCCAGCTCCCGTGCGGTTGCGGCGTCGATGGGGGAGCGGCCAGCGAGATCCGCGGGCCCGTCGTCTTGCCCCATGAGGGTGAGCGCGGAGACCGCGACCTGCACGTGTGCCCGGATGGCTCCGAGGGTTCCGTCGCCGTCGCCGGTCGCGGTGGGGTCGAGGGCGGGTGTGCCGGCGAGGAGGAGGTCGCTGAGCACGTCGGCGCGGACCTGATCGATGCTTCGCGCATCGTCGACGAACGACGACCCGTCGCAAATCGTCGCATCGGCATCGCGGCCGCCACCGTTGGCGTCGGCTCGCGCGCCACGCGCGTCGGCTCGAGCGCCAGCGCCACCGGACGCCGCGTCGGCTCGAGCGCCAGCGCCAGCGCCAGCGCCAGTGCCACCGGACGCCGCATCGGCCTGATGCCGCACGTTGATGATCTCCCGGGCCTGTCGCGTCAGCCGGTCGACAATCCCATCCGCGATCACCGTCGGCAGGGTCGCGATGAGATCCGACATCCCATCCGCGCCTGCCTGCACCCGGACGCACCGCCCCGCCGCGGCCTCCTCGTGCCGCTCCGTGAAACTCCGCGGGTGCATCCGCTCAGCCAGCATCCGCAACGCGTCCCGCACTCGGTTCGGGGTCTCGCCCTCGCACCGCTCGACCGCGACCCGTTCGAACTCCGCCCGCTCCTCCGAAGGCACCAGGCACCCGACCTCTTGAATGACCCGCACGTGCCCGCGGACGATTCGTCCGGCCTCCCACGCCGCCATCGTCACCGGGTAGTTCTCCACCAGGTCCCGCGCCTCGTCGATGCGCCGCTGCAGCGTCCGGTCGGTCGCCACGAACACCCCGGCGAGCTCGGCGGCGATCCCGCGAAGCGCCATCTCTCGCGCCTTGACATTCTCCGACGCCCCAGCGGCCTGCTTCTCGGCCAGCGCACCAGCCGCCGCGAGCACCCGAACCTCCCGAATCTGCACCGCCCGCGCGGCATCCGAAACGCCCTCGGCATCCGCGACGAGCGCAGCCAGCGCGGCGACGTCGCCGTCGCTGCCCATCCCGCCACCGAGCCCGTCGTTCGAATGCATGTTCGAATCATGTCACGCACCTCCGACATCGCCCCGGAGCGATCCACAGCGGGCACGCGCTCGCGGTCACCCCGAGCGCGTGCGGCGTCGCCCGTTGATGTCGGGTCCGCTCTTAGGCTGGGAGCATGACCCCGCCCGAGATCGTCATCGTCGCAGCCTCTCGCACCCCGCAGGGGCGCTTACAGGGGAGTCTTTCGTCTCTTCCCGCGCCCGAGCTCGGTGGGGCGGCCATCGCCGCGGCGCTCGCGGCCTCGGGCGTTCCCGCGGATGCCGTCGACGCGGTCATCATGGGGCAGGTGCTCCCCGCCGGAAACGGGCAGAACCCGGCTCGTCAGGCGGCGCTGTCGGGCGGGATCGGGTGGGCTGTCCCGGCCTCCAGCGTCAACAAGGTCTGCTTGTCCGGCCTCACCGCGATCATCGACGCGTCGCGCATGATCGCGCTGGGTGACGCCGAGGTGGTCGTCGCGGGCGGCATGGAGTCGATGAGCCGAGCGCCACACCTCCTTCCCGGCTCTCGCTCGGGATGGTCGTACGGATCGATCGAGGTGCTCGACCACGCCGCGTTCGACGGTCTGACCGATGCGTACGATCGCGAGAGCATGGGCGCCTCGACCGAGCGTCTGAACCCGCGCTTCGACGTCACCCGCCAGGAGCAGGATGCCGTGGCCGCGCGCTCGCACCAGCGTGCCGCGGCCGCCCGCGACGCGGGCCGCTTCGCGGCTGAGATCGCGCCGGTGACCGTTCCGCAGCGACGAGGCGAGCCTGTCGTCGTCGACACCGACGAGGGTATCCGCGCCGACACGACCGTCGACACTCTCGCCGGCCTGCGCCCCGCCTTCGCGAAGGACGGCTCGATCACGGCGGGCAACGCCTCGCAGATCTCCGACGGCGCAGCCGCGGTGCTCCTCACCACCCGCGAGCGCGCGGAGCGCGAGGGATGGCCGGTTCTGGCCGTGCTCGGCGCCAGCGGTCAGGTGGCTGGACCCGACAACTCACTCCACGAGCAGCCGGCCGCCGCGATCGAGCGCGCACTGGTGAAGCAGGGAATGACGGCATCCGACCTCGACCTCATCGAGATCAACGAGGCGTTCGGTGCCGTCGTGGCAGCCTCGGAGCGCCGCCTGGGCGTCTCGCCCGACATCGTCAACATCGACGGCGGGGGAATCGCTCTCGGCCACCCCATCGGCGCATCCGGGGCGCGGCTCGTCGTGCATCTAGCCCATGAGCTCGCGCGCCGCGGCTCGGGCACGGCCGCAGCAGGCCTGTGCGGGGGCGGCGGTCAGGGCGAGGCCCTCATTCTGACCCGCTGACCCGCTGACCCGGTACGGCGACGGGTCGCGGTCAGCGGCGGTTGCGCTTGACCCGCTCGGCGAAGAGCTTGTCGCGGTCGACGTTGGAGTCGTCCGCGACGAGACGTCCGCGCGCCCCGCGGTAGCTGTCGACCACGGCGCCGATCGCGAGCGCCATCGTGATGCCCCAGCTGAGCCAGGCGAGGGCGGTGCGCCACGTGAACGGCTCGTCGCTGCGGGCCGAGCGGAGCAGCGTGACGCCGCCGGTGATCGCGGAGAAGAGGCCGGTGCCGAAGAGGTACTTGCGCATACCACAAACGTAGCTGGCCCTGAGGGTCGCCGGGCGCGCGGGTACGCTGGGATCACCGCCGATCGCAGCCTGGAGGCATGCATGAGCACCGCTGATTTCGTCGTCGTCGCCAACCGGCTTCCGGTTGACCGGAACACGGATGGTGGTGGGGACGGGGAATGGCGCCGTTCGCCCGGAGGGCTCGTCACGGCCCTCGAGCCCGTCATGCGCCGCACCGAGGGGGCCTGGGTCGGCTGGCCGGGCAAGCCCGACCTCGAGTTCGAACCGTTCGACTTCGACGGTATGCACCTCGTGCCCGTCGCTCTCAGCGCCGCTGACGTCGAGGACTACTACGAGGGCTTCTCCAACGACACGATCTGGCCGCTGTATCACGACGTCATCGCCGCGCCACGGTACCGACGCAACTGGTGGGAGGCCTACCAGCGTGTGAACCGTCGCTTCGCCGAAGCCGCGGCGGCTGTCGCGGCGGACGGCGGCACCGTGTGGGTGCAGGACTACCAGCTTCAGCTGGTTCCGAAGATGCTCCGCGACATGCGGCCCGATCTGACGATCGGCTACTTTCACCACATCCCGTTCCCGGCGTACGGACTGTACTCGCAGCTTCCGTGGCGCAAGCAGGTTCTGGAGGGGCTGCTCGGCGCCGACGTGATCGGTTTCCAGCGGATCGCCGATGCCGGCAACTTCGCCCGCGCCGTGCGGCGCCAGCTGCGGTACGAGACGAAGGCGAGCGGCATCCGCGTCCCGGCGGAGGGCGGCGGACACCGTACGGCTCTCGCGAAGGCCTTTCCGATCTCGATCTCGACCGACGATTACATCGAGCTCGCGCAGCGCCCCGACATCCAGGCGCGAGCCGCGGAGATCCGCGAAGACCTCGGCAACCCGAAGACGGTGCTGCTCGGGGTCGACCGGCTCGACTACACCAAGGGCATCCGGCACCGGCTGAAGGCGTTCGGCGAGCTGATCGAAGACGGGCGCGTCTCGGTCGAGGATGCGACGCTCGTGCAGGTCGCGAGCCCGAGCCGCGAGCGCGTCGAGTCGTATGTGCAGCTGCGGGACGAGATCGAGCTGACGGTCGCGCGTATCAACGGCGATCACGACACATGGGGTCACAGCGCGATCCGCTACATGCACCAGGCCTTCCCGCGCGAAGAGATGGTCGCTCTCTACCTCGCTGCCGACATCATGCTCGTCACCGCGCTCCGCGACGGCATGAACCTGGTCGCGAAAGAGTATGTCGCGAGTCGCATCGACAACCGGGGCGTGCTCGTGCTGAGCGAGTTCGCCGGGGCCGCCGATGAGCTCGCGAGCGCCGTTCGTATCAACCCGCACGACATCGACGGGATGAAGGATGCCATTGTGCGGGCGATCGAGATGCCCGCGGCCGAGCAGGGAAGGCGCATGCGCGCTCTGCGCAAACGCGTGCGCGAACACGACGTCGAGGACTGGTCGCGAGCATTCCTCGATGCGCTCGCGTCAGCGGCTCGCTCCAACAGCCCGGCCCATTCCGCTGCCGGCGCACGCGCGATCTCGACCGCGGCCACCGAGGCGGAGCACCGCGCATGAGCGCTGTGGCGTACACGACGCCCGACGGCATCGCAGAAGCCGTCGAACGCGCCGCGAGCGCGCGGCATCTCCTCGTCGCCCTCGATTTCGACGGCACTCTCGCCCCGCTGGTCGACGAGCCCATGTCGGCCCGGATGCTGCCCGCGGCACGCGAAGCGCTCACGCGGCTCGCGCAGGCACCCGAGACGACCGTCGCTCTCGTATCGGGCCGAACGCTCGAGCATCTGGCGGAGATCTCCGAGCGCGAACCCGATTCGCGGATCCATCTCGCCGGTTCGCACGGTGCCGAGTTCTGGCATCCGGGTGCCCGGGCCGATTCCGAATCCGATGACGACGCCGCCCTCCGCGACGACCTGACGGCGCGGGCGGAGCAGATGGTCGAGGGCATCGCGGGCGCGTGGATCGAGCACAAGCGATTCGGATTCGGCCTGCACACGCGCCTCGCCGATCGGACGAGCGCGGCCGACGCCGCGGCGCGTATCGACGAACTCGTCCGCGCGGAAGCCCCGACGTGGCGACGCCGTACCGGCCAGGACATCCTCGAGTTCGCATCGCGGCACGAGGGCAAGGACTCGGCAGTGCGCAGCCTCCGCGAGCGGGTCGGTGCCGACGTCGTCGTGTTCGCGGGCGACGATGTGACCGATGAGGACGCGCTGCGATCGCTCGGCGCCGGTGACGTCGGCATCCGGGTCGGCGGGGGAGAGAGCGTCGCCGCGTTTCGGGTGCCGGATGCCGCCGCGCTCGCGGAGGTGCTCGGCCGGCTCGCCGAGGCGCGCGCCGGAGAATGAGCCTCGGCCCGCGGGCATAGAATTCGAGAATGCCCGACAGCTCCGAGACCATCGACATCAAGCCCCGCAGTCGTGCCGTCACCGACGGCATCGAAGCCACGACCTCCCGAGGCATGCTGCGTGCCGTCGGTATGGGCGATGAGGACTGGGACAAGCCCCAGATCGGCATCGCCTCGAGCTGGAACGAGATCACGCCCTGCAACCTGAGCCTCGACCGCCTCGCGCAGGGCGCCAAGGAGGGCGTGCACTCCGGCGGCGGCTACCCGTTGCAGTTCGGCACCATCTCCGTCTCGGACGGCATCTCGATGGGCCACGAGGGCATGCACTTCTCACTCGTCTCGCGCGAGGTCATCGCCGACTCCGTCGAGGCCGTCATCATGGCCGAACGGCTCGACGGCACCGTCCTTCTCGCCGGCTGCGACAAGTCGATCCCGGGCATGATGATGGCCAGCGCCCGCCTCGGCCTCTCGAGCGTCTTCCTGTACGCCGGATCGACGATGCCCGGATGGGTCAAGCTCAGCGACGGCACGGAGAAGGACGTCACGATCATCGACTCGTTCGAGGGCGTCGGTGCCTGTCGCGCCGGCAAGATGAGCGAGGCCGACCTCAAGCGCATCGAATGCGCCATCGTTCCCGGCGAGGGCGCGTGCGGCGGAATGTACACCGCCAACACGATGGCCTCCGTCGGCGAGGCCCTGGGCCTGAGCCTGCCGGGCTCCGCCGCGCCGCCGTCGGCCGACCGTCGCCGCGACTACTACGCCCACCGCTCGGGCGAGGCCGTCGTCAACCTGCTGCGCCAGGGCATCACGACGAAGGACATCCTGACGAAGGAGGCCTTCGAGAACGCGATCGCGCTTGTCATGGCCCTCGGCGGCTCGACGAACGCCGTCCTCCACCTCCTCGCGATCGCCCGCGAGGCGGAGGTCGACCTCAGCCTGCACGACTTCAACCGCATCGGGGACAAGACGCCCCACGTCGCGGACATGAAGCCCTTCGGCCAGTACGTCATGAACGACGTCGACCGTCACGGCGGCATCCCGGTCGTCATGAAGGCGATGCTCGACGAGGGCCTGCTGCACGGCGACGCTCTGACGGTGACCGGCAAGACGCTCGCCGAGAACCTGCGCGAGCTCGACCCGGAGCCCATCGACGGCAAGGTCATCCACACGTTCGACAACCCGATCCACGCCAGCGGCGGGATCACGATCCTGCACGGTTCGCTCGCCCCCGAGGGCGCCGTCGTCAAGACCGCCGGATTCGACGCGGCCGTGTTCGAGGGACCTGCGCGCGTCTTCGAGCGCGAGCGGGCTGCGATGGATGCCGTCGCGAACGGCGAGATCGAGCCGGGCTCGGTCATCGTCATCCGCTACGAGGGCCCGAAGGGCGGACCCGGCATGCGCGAGATGCTCGCCATCACGGCCGCCATCAAGGGCGCCGGCCTCGGCAAAGATGTACTACTCTTGACGGACGGACGATTCTCAGGCGGCACAACCGGCCTGTGCATCGGCCACATAGCACCCGAAGCGGTGGACGCAGGTCCCATCGCATTCGTGCGCGATGGTGATCTGATACGGGTCGATATCGCGGCTCGCTCCCTCGACCTACTCGTCGACGAGGCTGAGCTGAACGCTCGCCGTGACGGCTGGGCTCCTCTTCCCCCGCGCTATACCCGTGGCGTTCTTGCCAAGTACTCCAAGCTCGTGCGCTCCGCCGCGGAGGGCGCGACCACCGGCTGACTTCGGCTCCGACATCGTCTCCTCTTCTCCAGCGAGGTTCATCACCATGTCCACCGACATCTCCGCGGCCATTCCCCGGCCGCCGTCCCGCACGCCCTCGGCTCCCGTGATCACGGGCGCAGAGGCCGTCGTCCGCTCGCTCGACAACCTCGGCGTCACCGAGGTCTTCGGGCTCCCGGGCGGCGCGATCATGCCCGTCTACGACCCGCTCATGGACGATGAGGCGGTCCGCCACATCCTCGTCCGGCACGAGCAGGGCGCCGGTCACGCCGCCGAGGGCTACGCCGCGGCATCCGGCCGGGTCGGGGTGGCGATCGCCACCTCGGGTCCCGGAGCGACGAACCTCGTGACGGCGATCGCCGACGCCTACATGGACTCCGTCCCGCTCGTGTGCATCACGGGCCAGGTGTTCTCGACCCTGATGGGAACGGACGCCTTCCAGGAGGCCGACATCGTCGGCATCACGATGCCGATCACGAAGCACTCGTTCCTCGTGAAGACCGCCGAGGAGATTCCCGGCGCCATCGCCGCAGCCTTCGAGATCGCCGGCACCGGGCGTCCCGGCCCCGTGCTCGTCGACATCACGAAGGACGCTCAGCAGAACACGGCGCCGTTCGTGTGGCCGCCGAAGGTCGACCTGCCGGGCTACCGCCCGGTGACCAAGGCGCACGGCAAGCAGATCCAGGCCGCCGCGCAGCTGCTGGCCGAGTCGCAGAAGCCCGTGCTCTACGTCGGCGGCGGCGTCATCCGGGGGCGTGCCTCGGACGAGCTGCTCACTCTCGCCGAGGCGACGGGTGCGCCGGTCGTGACGACCCTCATGGCTCGTGGCGCGTTCCCCGACTCGCACCCCCAGCACCTCGGCATGCCCGGCATGCACGGCACGGTTCCCGCTGTGCTCGCGCTGCAGGAGTCCGACCTGATCGTCGCGCTGGGCGCGCGGTTCGACGACCGTGTCACCGGCAAGGCGTCGCTGTTCGCCCCGCACGCGAAAGTCGTGCACGTCGACATCGACCCCGCAGAGATCTCGAAGATCCGCTTCGCGGATGTGCCCATCGTGGGTGATGTGCGCGACGTGCTCGTCGACCTCGAGTCGGCGTTCCGTGGCGTAATCGGCGACGGAAAGCCCGACACGACCGAGTGGTGGGCGTACCTCGACGGGCTGCGCGAGGAATTCCCCCTCGGCTACGCCCCGACCACCGACGGTCTGCTGTCGCCGCAGCACGTGATCCAACGCATCGGCGAGCTCACCGGTCCCGAGGGCTTGTACGCCTCCGGCGTCGGTCAGCACCAGATGTGGGCTGCGCAGTTCATCAAGTACGAGCGCCCCAATTCGTGGCTCAACTCCGGGGGCGCCGGCACCATGGGGTACGCGGTCCCCGCGGCCATGGGCGCGAAGGTCGCCGAGCCCGACCGTGTGGTCTGGGCGATCGACGGCGACGGCTGCTTCCAGATGACCAATCAGGAGCTCGCGACCTGCGTCATCAACCAGATCCCGATCAAGGTCGCGATCATCAACAACTCGTCGCTCGGCATGGTCCGGCAGTGGCAGACGCTGTTCTTCGACGGCCGTCACTCGAACACCGATCTGAACACCGGGCACGGCACGGCGCGCATCCCCGACTTCGTCAAGCTCGGCGAGGCGTACGGCTGCCTCGCCATCCGGGTCGAGACGGAGGACCAGATCGACGACGCCATCAAGCTCGCACTCGAGACGAACGATCGCCCCGTCGTGATCGATTTCGTCGTGAGCGCGGACGCGATGGTGTGGCCGATGGTCCCGCAGGGTGTCAGCAACAGCTACATCCAGTACGCCCGCGAGCACGCGCCCGCATTCGACGAGGAGGCCTGAGATGTCGCGCCACGTGCTGAGCCTCCTGGTGGAGGACAAGCCGGGTCTGCTGACCCGAGTCGCCGGGCTGTTCGCCCGACGCGGCTTCAACATCGAATCGCTCGCGGTCGGCGTCACCGAGGTGCCGGGTCTCTCGCGCATCACGGTCGTCGTCGACGTCGAGGAGCTGCCGCTCGAGCAGGTGACCAAGCAGCTCAACAAGCTCGTGAACGTCATCAAGATCGTCGAGCTCGACTTCTCGTCGTCGGTGCAGCGCGAGCATATCCTCATCAAGGTGCGGGCCGACAACCAGACCCGCTCCAACGTCATCGAGGTCGCGAACCTGTTCCGGGCGTCGATCGTCGACTACGCACCCGATGCCCTGGTCGTCGAAGTGACCGGAGATCGCGGCAAGATCGACGCGATCCTCCGCGCCTTCGAGCCCTTCGGCATCAAGGAGCTCGCCCAGTCGGGTCTGCTCGCCATCGGGCGCGGCGGCAAGAGCATCACCGAGCGCGTTCTGCGCGGCTGACCTTCCGAACCACGAATCAAGGAGAAACACACGAACATGGCCGAGATCTTCTACGACGACCACGCCGACCTGTCCATCATCCAGGGCAAGAAGGTCGCGATCGTCGGCTACGGCTCGCAGGGACACGCCCACGCCCAGAACCTCCGAGACTCCGGCGTCGAGGTCGTCATCGCGCTCAAGGACGGCTCGAAGTCGGCCGCGAAGGCGCAGGACGAGGGCTTCGAGGTCAAGAACGTCGCGGATGCCGCGGAGTGGGCCGATCTCATCATGATCCTGGCTCCCGATCAGCACCAGCGCTCGATCTACGCCGACTCCATCAAGGACAAGCTGACGGCGGGCAAGACCCTCGCGTTCGCGCACGGCTTCAACATCCGCTTCGGCTACATCGACGCTCCCGAGGGCGTCGACGTCATCCTCGTCGCTCCGAAGGCGCCGGGCCACACCGTGCGCCGCGAGTTCGTCGCCGGCCGCGGCATCCCCGACATCATCGCCGTCGAGCGCGACGCGTCGGGTTCGGCCTGGGACACCGCGCTGTCGTACGCCAAGGCCATCGGCGGCACGCGCGCCGGCGTCATCAAGACCACCTTCACGGAAGAGACCGAGACCGATCTCTTCGGCGAGCAGGCCGTGCTCTGCGGTGGCATGAGCCACCTCGTGCAGTACGGCTTCGAGACCCTCATCGAGGCCGGCTACCAGCCGCAGATCGCCTACTTCGAGGTGCTCCACGAGCTCAAGCTCATCGTCGACCTCATGTGGGAGGGCGGCATCGCCAAGCAGCGCTGGTCGATCTCCGACACGGCAGAGTACGGCGACTACGTCTCCGGCCCCCGCGTCATCTCGCCCGAGGTCAAGGAGAACATGAAGGCCGTGCTCGCCGACATCCAGTCGGGTGCGTTCGCGCAGCGTTTCATCGCCGACCAGGACAACGGCGCCACCGAGTTCCTCGGCCTCCGCGAGAAGGAGCAGGGTCACCCCATCGAGGCGACCGGCAAGGAGCTGCGTGGCCTCTTCGCCTGGAAGCAGCAGGACAGCGACTACATCGAGGGCAGCGCCGCGCGCTGACCCGTGACGGACGGCTCCGTCCGTTCTGTGACCCTCGGCGGCACCCCGTCGAGCCCGGCCTCGTGCCACGGAAGCCCGGTCCCCATCAGGGGCCGGGCTTTCGGCGTGCTTGCATCGCCCCGACCTTTTACGATGGATGCATGCCCGTCCGTAAGAAGCAGTTCGCTCGCGCGCGCCTGGGGGCGGTGTGCGTCGCAGCTTCTGTGATCGCGGGGGCGATCACCGCTCCGTCCGCCTGGTCGGTCGCGACCGATGAGATCGAGATCGTTCCGCGGTCGGACGCTCCGGTCACACCGACGGAGCCTGAGGACGGAGAGACGAACGAGGATGTCGTGACCCCGGCGCCGGGGGAGAGCGGCACGCCCTCTCCCGAGCCGACGCCGGAGCCCTCCCCGACCGACGCGCAGCCCACGCCGTCGCCCAGCTCCAGCCCGTCGCCGAGTCAGCCGACATCGGAGCCCTCTCCTCCCGCTCCGGTGCCGCCGGCTCCGGCGCCGGTCCCGCCGCGCGTCGAAGGCGAGGCCGGCATCGAACTGCGCGCGCCGACCGCCGTTCGCCTCGGCGCTCTGCTGCGCCTGACGCCGCGGAACGCCGTCCCGGCCTCGCCGACGCCCGAGCCGAGCGATGTCGTCCATGTCGACGGCGGACCCGATGTGGGCGGATCGGCCCAGCTCGGTGCCTCGGTCCCCGCGGAAGATCCCACGGGACGAACCGATGCCGTCCGTGTCGGTTCGCTGCACGACGGTTCGGGCGCCGAGCTCGCGCAACCCGCCGTCTGGGCCCCGTGGGGCGGTGCTCTGGCGGTCGCCGGTGCTGCTGTCGCCGTGCTCGTGCTGCGTGGCGGCCGCCAGATCGGTCGCTGACCTCGTCGGAGCGCGCTCGTTCCTCCCAGTCGCCGGTGGCCGGCGCTACTCTGAGGAGGTGACGAGCCGTGATGACGACGCCCTGAGCTGGGCCGGCGACGACGACCCGACCCTCGTGTCCGCGCCTGCGCCCACGCCCGTGGGAGGGCCCGCGTCCTCGCGGCGCCAGAGCGACGAGCTGGCGGAAGCAGAGACCGAGCAGCCGGGTGAGATCTCGACCGAGGCTGCGCCCGAGGGCCTGAGCAACGCCGCGCTGATCTCGCTGGGGGTTCTCGGTGGCATCTATCTGCTGTATTCGATCGGCTGGTTCGTCGGAGGTATCCGCGTCCACAACCTGAGCGGTCTGCTCGGCATCGATACGGCCGTCTCGGTTCCCGTCCTCGTGCTGGCCGTCGCCGCCCCGGCGATCTGGTTCATCGCGACCTACGTGCTCACGCGTGGGTCGCGCGCCTGGATCCGGTTCGCCTGGCTCGTCGCGGGGGCGCTGCTGCTCGTGCCGTGGCCGTTCGCCACCCTTGGAGCCGGGAGTTGAACGCGATGCGCGACACGCAAGAAGCCCGGCGGACGCCCGCGGTCTGGAAGGTGGCCACCGTCGCCGGTGCCTTCGGTCTCTTCTACGCATACGCGGTCTGGGCCGCGGTCCCGCTGCTGATCACCCCGTCGCCGGCGCGGACCGCAGTCGGGTGGGTCGCTGTGATCGCTGCCGTGGCGCTGCCGATCCTCATCTTCGCGGGAGCATTCGCGCTGGGGTGGCGCCGACGTTCGGGCGCCTTCGCGATGATTCTCCTCGCGGGGCTCGGGCTCGCAGCGGTGTTCTTCCTCAACGTCCTGTCCTTCGCCCTGACCTCGGGCGCTGTCTGAGTCGGCAGAACGTCACACGGTCGTGGGCGCTGTCGGCACCGCGCTAGGCTGAGACGACCCGCCGCACCGCCGTCGGCTGTCGTGGCGACCACCCGTTCCGCGCTTCTGCGCATGCTCCAGAGGATCGTCCGTGCCCCAGCCCGTCGTGCTCATCGCCGAAGAACTCTCGCCCGCAACGATCGATGCCCTCGGTCCTGATTTCGAGATCCGGTCGGTTGACGGCGCCGACCGCGCCGCGCTGCTCCCGGCCCTCGCCGACGCGCATGCCGTCCTGATCCGGTCGGCGACGAAGATGGATGCCGAAGCGATCGCCGCCGCGCCGTCGCTCAAGGTCATCGCGCGTGCCGGCGTCGGACTCGACAACGTCGACATCAAGGCCGCGACGGCCGCCGGCGTCATGGTCGTCAACGCCCCGACCTCCAACATCATCTCGGCGGCCGAGCTGACGGTCGGACACATCCTGAGTCTCGCGCGTCACATCCCCGCAGCTCACGCCTCCCTCGCTGCCGGCGCCTGGAAGCGCTCGTCGTTCACCGGCACGGAGCTGTTCGAGAAGACGGTGGGCATCATCGGTCTGGGCCGCATCGGCGCGCTGATCGCCGCGCGGCTGCAGGCGTTCGGCGTGAGTGTCGTGGCGTACGACCCGTACGTCACGCCCACCCGGGCTCAGCAGCTCGGTGTGACGCTGCTGACCCTCGACGAGCTGCTCGCGCAGAGCGACTTCGTCACGATCCACATGCCGAAGACCCCCGAGACGACCGGCATGATCGGTGCGGAGCAGTTCGCACGCATGAAGAAGTCGGCCTACGTGGTCAACGTCGCTCGCGGCGGCCTCATCGATGAGGAAGCGCTCTACACCGCTCTCACCACCGGCGAGATCGCGGGCGCCGGTCTCGACGTGTTCACGACCGAGCCGCCGAAGGAGGACGGCACCGCCTTCCCCCTCCTGTCGCTGCCCAACGTCGTCGTCACGCCCCACCTCGGCGCCTCGACCGACGAAGCGCAGGAGAAGGCCGGCGTCTCGGTGGCGAAGTCGGTCAAGCTGGCTCTCGAGGGGGATCTCGTGCCGGATGCCGTCAACGTCGCCGGTGGTGTCATCGACCCGTTCGTCCGGCCCGGTATCGCCCTGGTCGAGCAGCTCGGTCAGATCTTCACCGGGCTTGCGCCGAGCGCGCTCACGAGCCTCGACATCGAGGTCCGCGGTGAACTGGCGGACTACGACGTCAGCGTCTACCGGCTCGCGGCGCTGAAGGGGATCTTCACCAACATCGTCAGCGAGAACGTCTCGTACGTGAACGCCCCGCTCTTCGCGGAGCAGCGCGGCATCGAGACGCGCCTCATCGTGGAGTCCGAGAGCCCGCTCTATCGCAACATCACGATCCTGCGCGGAACGCTCTCCGACGGGTCGGTTCTGACCGTCGAGGGCACGCTGGCGGGTACGCGCATGGTGCCCAAGGTCGTCGGGATCAACGGTTACGAGGTGGAGGTGCCGATCGAGCGCCACCACGTCGTGATGCGCTACGCCGACCGTCCCGGGATCGTCGCGATCTACGGACAGAAGCTGGGCGAGGCCGGCATCAACATCGCGGGCCTGCAGGTCGCCCGACCCGACGCGTCCGGCCGCGCTCTCTCGGTGCTGACGGTCGACTCGCCGGTGCCCGACAACCTTCTCGACGAGATGCGCGAGGCGGTCGCCGCCGACCTGTTCCGCCAGATCGAGCTGACCGAGGTCTGACGACGCGAAACGATGCCCGGGGTGCTTCCGCCCCGGGCATCGTCATCGCTGGGCGACGCCGAGGACGAGCCGGATGAGCGCGTCGAAGTCTTCGCCCTGAGGGACGGGGCCGACGACCGCCCCCGCGCCGAGGGCGTTGTTGAAGTAGAGGCCGTCGCCCACGAGTAGGACGAGCTGCAGCGCCGTCTCGTCACGTGTGTGACCGCGCAGTGCTTCCTCCCAGAGCGTCCGTACGTCGCGCAGCGCCGCGCTCGCAGCGGGGTGTCCGCTCTGCGCGAGTCGCGATCCCGCGAGGGGTGCGCGATCGAGCGCGCTGTCCTCCATGACGGAGGTGCGCAGGTAGGCGGCGACGATGCCTTCGGGGTGCCGCGCCATGTCATCGACATCGAGGCGGGCGAGCTCCATCATCCGATCCAGAAGGGCCGTCTCGAGCGCCTCCTTCGAGGCGTAGTGGTAGAGCAACCCGCCCTTGGAGACGCCGGCTGCCGCGGCGACGGCATCCATCGTGGCGCCACGCGCCCCGTCGGATATCAGGAGGTTCTCGTACGCGTCGAGCACGCTCTCGCGCGCACGTGGGGGACGACTCATGTCTTCGATCCTCTCGCGTTTCGGCGTTCGGTCCTGTTACTATACCGGCTGGACGGTGAACTAATGACGTTGACAGAAGAGATCGCAATCGCAGACGGACAGGGCCGGCGCGTCGGCTGGCGGGGGTGGGCCGCACTCGGCGTGCTCATGCTTCCGGTCCTGCTCGTGTCGGTGGACAACACGGTGCTCAGCTTCGCGCTGCCCGAGATCGCTCGCGCGCTGAGCCCGACGAGTGCCCAGCAGCTCTGGATCATCGACGTGTACCCGCTCATCCTCGCGGGTCTCCTCGTGACGATGGGATCGCTCGGAGACCGGTTCGGTCGTCGTCGGATGCTGCTGATCGGTGCGACCGGGTTCGCGACGGTCTCCGCGCTGGCGGCCTTCGCCCCGAGCGCCGAACTCCTGATCGCCGCTCGGGCCGCGATGGGCGTGTTCGGCGCCATGCTGATGCCCTCGACCCTCTCATTGCTGCGCAGCATCTTCACCGACCGGGACCAGCGCCGCCTCGCCATCGCGGTCTGGGCCTCGATGTTCTCGGCGGGCGCCGCGCTCGGTCCGATCGTCGGCGGTGTGCTGCTCGAGCACTTCAGCTGGGGATCGGTGTTCCTCATGGCGGTACCGGTTCTCGTGCCGCTGCTCGTGCTCGCGCCCTTCCTCGTTCCCGAGAGCCGCGATCCACGGCCGGGGCGCATCGATCCCGTCAGCATCGCTCTGTCGATGCTGACGATGGTGCCGATCGTCTACGCCATCAAGGACTTCGCGGTGAAGGGCTGGGGCATCACGCCGCCGGTGCTGTTCGCGCTCGGACTGGTGTTCGGCTGGCTCTTCGTGCGGCGCCAGCTCCGCGTGAACGAGCCGATGCTCGACATGCGGCTGTTCTCGCGCGGCACCTTCAGCGGCGCGCTCCTGGTCAACCTGCTCAGCGTCGTCGCTCTCGTGGGCTTCCTGTACTTCGTCACGCAGCACCTGCAGCTCATCGTCGGCCTGTCGCCGCTGCAGGCGGGGCTCGCGCTCGTGCCCGGTCTGGCCATGATGATCGTCGCGGGCCTGGGCGTCGTGCCGATCTCGCGTCGGGTGTCGCCTCGCATCGTCGTCCCCGCGGCACTGACGCTCTCGGCCGCCGGTTACGTCATGATCGCTCTGCTCACCGAGCCCGACAGCATGATCGAGCTCGTGCTGGCCTTCGCGCTGCTGGGCATGGGCATCGGAGCTGCGGAGACGGTCTCGAACGAGCTCGTGCTCGCGAGCGCTCCTCCCGCCAAGGCCGGTGCGGCGAGCGCGGTCTCGGAGACCGCCTACGAAGTGGGCGCAGTCCTCGGAACGGCCGTGCTCGGGGGCATCCTGACGGCGATGTACCGGCTCGGCATGGCCGTGCCCGAGGGTGTGCCCGCCGAGGCGGCCGACGCGGCGCGGGAGACGCTCGCGGGCGCCGTCAACGTCGCACAGGATCTGCCCGATTCCGTCGGCCGTCAGCTGCTGGATGCCGCGGCGCACGCCTTCGATTCCGGTGTCGGCGTGACGGCGACGATCGGCGCCGTGCTGGTCGTCTGCGCGGGGATCATCGCGGCCACTACGCTGAAGGGAGCCCACTCGCGGCCCGCCGAGCACTGAGCGATCGGCGTGCCGCGCCGCCGAGAACGAGGAGAGCGATGTCGCGCGTCGTGAAACTTGCCGTGATTCCGGGCGACGGAATCGGCCCCGAGGTCGTCGCCGAGGCCGAGAAGGTGCTCGACGCGGCGGTAGCGGGAACCGATGTCGTCATCGACAAGACGCGCTTCTCGCTCGGCGCGGCCCGGTACCTCGAGACCGGCGACACCCTCACCGACGAAGACCTGCGGGCGATCGCGGACCATGACGCGATCCTCCTCGGCGCCGTCGGGGGAGTACCGGGCGATCCGCGGCTGCGTGACGCCAACATCGAGCGCGGGCTCCTGCTGAAGCTTCGCTTCGAGCTCGACCACTACGTCAACCTCCGGCCGTCGAAGCTGTACCCGAGCGTGCCCGGCCCCCTCGCCGAGCCCGGCGAGATCGACTTCGTCGTGGTGCGCGAGGGCACGGAGGGGCCGTACGTCGGCAACGGCGGCAGCATCCGCCGCGGCACCCCGCACGAGGTCGCGAATGAGACCTCGGTCAACACCGCCTTCGGTGTGGAGCGTGTCGTGCGCTATGCGTTCGATCTGGCCGAGCGCCGGCGACAGAAGCTGACGCTCGTGCACAAGACGAACGTTCTCGTGCACGCGGGCGGGATCTGGAAGCGCATCGTGGACGAGGTGGCCGCCGAGCACCCCGACGTCGCCGTAGACTATCTCCACGTCGACGCGGCGACGATCTTCCTGGTCACGAACCCGGGCCGCTTCGATGTGATCGTCACCGACAACCTCTTCGGCGACATCCTGACCGACTTGGCCGGCGCCGTCACCGGAGGCATCGGCCTCGCCGCTTCGGGGAACATCAACCCCGACGGCGCGTTCCCCTCGATGTTCGAGCCCGTCCACGGATCGGCGCCCGACATCGCGGGCCAGCAGAAGGCCGACCCCACGGCCGCGATCCTCTCCGTCTCGCTGCTGCTCGATCATCTCGGGCTCACGGAAGCCGCCCGACGCGTCACCCACGCCGTCGAGGCCGACATCGCCGACCGCAGCTCGGAGCCACGCACCACGACGCAGATCGGCGACGCGATCGCGGCTCGCCTCCAGGCGTAGCCTGGAATCCGCCCGCCGCCCGACATCCGCTTGGAAGACAGATGACCCTCCTCGAAAACGATCCCGACGCCGGACTCGAACCCCTCGAGTTCACCGTTACCCGAAACCTCGCTGCGGCCCCGGCCGCCCGACGCGACGAGATTCTCGCGAACCCCGGGTTCGGCACCCATTTCACCGACCACATGGTGGACATCTGCTGGTCGGTGCGCGGCGGCTGGCACCGCCCGCGCGTCCAGCCCTACGGGCCGATCACCCTCGATCCGGCTGCGGCGGTGCTGCACTACGGCCAGGAGATCTTCGAGGGCATCAAGGCCTATCGTCACGCGGACGGATCGGTGCACACCTTCCGACCCGATCAGAACGGCCGACGGCTGCAGCGCTCTGCGCGCCGCCTCGCACTGCCCGAGCTGCCGGTCGAGTGGTTCATCCAGTCGCTCCGCGAGCTCATCGCCGTCGACGGCGACTGGGTCCCCTCGGGTGCCGATCAGTCGCTGTACCTGCGTCCGTTCATGTTCGCCAAGGAGGCGTTCCTCGGCGTGCGCCCCGCGAACAAGGTCGCGTATTACCTCATCGCGAGCCCGGCGGGCGCGTACTTCACCGGCGGCGTGAAGCCCGTGTCGATCTGGCTCAGCGAGGACTACGCCCGCGCAGGCAAGGGCGGCACGGGTGCTGCCAAGACCGGCGGCAACTACGCGTCGAGCCTGCTCCCGCAGGCCGAGGCGTACGAGAACGAGTGCGACCAGGTCGTCTTCCTCGACCAGGACCGCAACGTCGAGGAGCTCGGCGGCATGAACGTCGTGTTCGTCTACAAGGACGGCACGATCGTCACGCCGCAGTCCGACTCGATCCTCGAGGGGATCACCCGCGACTCGATCCTGCAGCTCGCGCGCGACCGCGGGCACAAGGTCGAGGGCCGTGCCGTCTCGCTGGACGAATGGCGCCAGGGCGTGGCATCCGGAGACATCGTCGAGGTATTCGCCTGCGGTACGGCTGCCGTCGTGACCCCCATCGGCGTTCTCAAGGGCCGCGACTTCTTCGACGAGCAGCCGGTCGGCGAGCTCGCCCTGTCGCTGCGCGAGGAGCTCACCGACATCCAGTACGGACGTCGCGAAGACAAGCACGGCTGGCTCGTGCGGCTGGACGCCTGAGATGAAGATCGTACGTTTCTCGCACAACGAGGCCATCCGCTACGGCATCCTCGACGGCACTGATCTGGTCACGCTCGCGGGCGACCCGATGTACGCGGGCTATGACACGACGGGCGAGCGCGTGGCGCTCAGCGACGCCGTGCTGCTCGCTCCGGTCATCCCGCGATCGAAGATCATCGCCGTCGGCCGCAACTACCGCGAGCACGCCGCCGAGTTCGGCAACGAGGTCCCCGCCGAGCCGCTGCTGTTCTTCAAGCCGAACACCTCGGTGATCGGTCCCGGTGACGCCATCGTCCGGCCGACGCAGTCGCAGCAGGTCGATTTCGAGGGAGAGCTGGCCGTCGTCATCGGCAAGGTCACGCGCAACGTCTCAGCCGCCGACGCGCTGAGCCACGTGTTCGGCTACTCGATCGCCAACGACGTCACCGCGCGCGACCTGCAGCGCAGCGACGGGCAATGGACCCGCGCGAAGGGCTTCGACACGTTCTGCCCGCTCGGACCGGCCATCGAGACCGAGTTCGACCCGGCGCAGGCGCAGCTGGTGGCGCGAGTCAACGGCGACGAGAAGCAGCGTGCTCCGCTGACCGACATGGTCCACGGCATCGCCGATCTCATCGCCTACGCGTCCGCAGCGTTCACGCTGCTGCCGGGCGACGTCATCCTGACGGGGACGCCCGCGGGCGTCGGCCCCCTCGTCGCGGGTGATGTGGTCGAGGTCGAGATCGACGGTCTCGGCATCCTGCGCAACATCGTCCGGGATGCCTGACAGGGAGAGTCTCCCGGTTCCGACCGCGGCCGCCTCGGTCGACGCGCGCGACGCGGTCCGTCGGCGTGCGCTGGTCGTGCTCTCGCTCGGTCAGGTGCTCGGCGGCATCGGTTTCGGCTCGACCATCTCGCTGGGAGCGGTCATCACCGAACGGCTGACGGGTGACGACGCGCTCGCGGGTCTTCCGACCGCGGCGGTGACCCTCGGCGCCGCGCTGCTCGCGATGCCGCTGGCCTCGCTCGCGTCGCGGGCGGGTCGCCGACCGGCACTGGCCCTCGGCATGCTGCTGGCTCTCGTCGGGGTGGTCCTCGTCGTCGTCGGCACCGCGTCGGGGCTGTTCCCCGTGCTGCTCATCGCCTTCGCGATGATCGGCGCCGGTCAGGCCGCCAATCTGCAATCCCGGTTCGCCGCCACCGATCTGGCGACCGACCGCACGCGCGGGCGCGACCTCTCGATCGTCGTGTGGGCGACCACCATCGGTGCTGTGCTGGGGCCGAACCTGATCGGTGCCGGCGAGGCGATCGGTGAGGCGGTGGGGATGCCTCCTTTGACCGGGCCGTACCTCTTCACGGCGGTCGCGCAGCTGCTGGCCATCGCCCTGTACTTCGTCGCTCTGCGGCCCGACCCGCTGTTGCTCGCGCGCACATCGAGCGCCGGGGCACCCCACGCGTCGGCGACGCGCCGGGCGCAGGCCGACCGCCCCGGTGCCGCCCGTTACGCCGTGCTCGCCATCGCCGGATCGCACGGGGTCATGGTGTCGGTCATGGCGATGACGCCCCTGCATCTGGTCCACCACGGCGCGGAGCTGACGGTCGTCGGGCTCACCATCAGCCTGCACATCGCCGGCATGTACGCGCTGTCACCCGTCTTCGGCATCCTCGCCGACCGCCTCGGGCGTGTGGCGACGATCCTGATCGGTCAGGCTCTGCTCGCCGCCTCGCTCGTCGTCGCCGCGATGGGAGCCGACTCGACGTTGGCCGTCACCCTCTCGCTGATCCTGCTCGGCCTCGGCTGGAGCGGCGCCACTGTGGCGGGATCGGCGTTGCTCACCGAGGCGTCGTCGCCGGAGCGGCGAACGACGCGTCAGGGACGCAGCGACGCGATCATGAACGTCGTCGGCGCCGCGGGGGCTGCCGTCGCCGGGGGAGTGCTGGGCCTGATCGGCTTCGCGGGGTTGGCTGCGTGCGCTCTCGCTGTCGTCGCGGTCGTCGTGATCGGTGGCGTTCGCGCGGCCCGATCGACGCACTCGGCTAACGCCGCCACCGGCCCGGTCGAGCTCTAGCCGCCTGGCCGCCCTGCGGCAAGCATTTTGCTCCGGGGCGGAAGGCTGGCACCGTGGAGTCATGAGTCACCGCGCACAGTTGATCATCGCCCTCGTCTCGAGCGCGATCCTCTTCCTCTCCATCGCGCTGATGTTCGCGCTGGTGATCATCAGCTTCTTCACCGACGGCATCGACTTCGCGGGCGATCCCCACATCGCCGACGCGATCGGCACCACCGCATGGGTGCTGACCGCCTGACGAGGCCGCCCATCGCTCTCCTCGGCTGATCAGGCGAGGAGAGCGTTCGCAGCCAGTTCGACGTCGGCCTCGTCGTTGAAGACGTGGAAGGCGACGCGCGCATTGCCGCGACGACCGGATGCCGCCACGCCGGCGCTTGTGAGCCGTGTGAGATCCGCGCCGGCGGGGTCGGGCCACGTGACGATGGGGCTCGCGTGCAGCGGCTCGGGCAGTCCGAGTCGCGTGCGGAACGCCGCGGCGAGACCGGTGACCCGTGCGTGCAGGGCCGCAGGGTCGGCATCCGCGAACATCGCCAGGGCCGGTTCCGCGCCCACCATCGCCTGCCAGGCGGGTGACACGTCGAAGCGTCGGGCGGAGCGGGCGAGGGTCGCGTCGGTCCCGTAGCACGCAGCCCAGGGGTCTTCGCCGGCGTACCACCCGGCGTGGAGGGGCATGAGCGTCGCTGCGAAACCGTCGGAGAGCGCGAGGAAGGCGACGCCGCGGGGCGCGCACAGCCACTTGTACGTGTGACAGACGAGGGCGTCGAACTGCTCGGCGTCGAGGGGGAGCCAACCGGCCGCCTGTGTCGCGTCGCAGAGCGTGCGGGTGTTGTGCCGCCGCGCGGCCGCGACGATCGCCGCCGCGTCGGCGACCTCTCCCGTGGCCGATTGCACGATCGAGAATGCGACGAGGTCGACGTCGGGAGTGATGGCGCCGGCGAGGTCGGCGAGCGCGACGGCGCGAACCCGGATGCCGCGCCCGGCGTGGGCGAACGGGAGAACGAGCGAGGAGAACTCGCCCTCGGGGCACAGCACCGTCGCGCCGTCCGGGAGGGATGCCGCGATCATGCCGACCAGGACCGACGTCTGCGACCCGATGGCCACGCAGTCGGGCACCGTCGACACCAATCGGGCGAAATGTGCGCGGCAGCGCTCGGCCACGTCAGCGTAGTGAACCAGGTCGGGTCGGGCGTCGAGGTCGGCGATGACCGCCGCCCGTGTCGCGGTGGTCGGCACACCCGTGCTGCACGCGGCGAGATATCCGCGCGACCCGGTGAACGCGGCGTGGAGCGCTTCGGGTGCGAGGGTCATTTTCTCCATGCATCCAGGCTGGGCGATCGCTATCTATTGGTCTACGGCAGGATTTGCATGCAAACCATCACAGCTAGTTATCTTTTTACATGGACACCCCGGACTATCGTCTCGACGTCACCGAGTTGCGCGTCGTGCGAGCCATCGCCGACGGCGGGTCGATCACTGCGGCGGCGTCGGCTCTGGGCTACAGCCAGCCGGCCGTGAGCCAGCAGATCAAGCGACTCGAACAGCGTCTCGGCGTGCCGGTCGTCGAGCGGGTCGGGCGGCGGATGCGGCTCACCGAAGCCGGTCGCGTGATCGCCCGGCATGCCGCGGCGGTCGCGACGGTCATCGAGGCGGCCTCGGGCGAACTGGCCGAGCTCGCCGGATTGCGGTCGGGCACGGTGCGCATGGTCGGCTTCCCTTCCGCCTCGCCGACGGTGCTGCCGCGCCTCATGGATCGGCTGGCCCACGCGGAACCAGGGCTGACCTTGACGTACGTCGAAGCGGAGCCGCCCGAGGCGATCGCCGATGTTCGCGCGGATCGAGCCGACATCGCGTTGACCTTCGGCTACCCGGGCGATCGGAGCGACCCGCATGGCGAGAACGCTCGGGGACTCGACGCGGAGGTCATCGGGTACGACGACCTGCTGGCGGTTCTGCCTGCTGGCCACCCCGCCGCCCACGGCGTGGGTGCGATGGAGATCGCCCCTCTTGCGCTCGAGGCCTGGATCGCCGGATGCCCCCGCTGCCGCGGCCATCTGCTCGAGGTGTGCGGCCGAGCCGGGTTCGACCCCGAGATCCGTTTCGAGACCGACAATTTCGTCGCGGTCGAGCAGCTCGTGGCACAGGGAATCGGCGTCGCGACGCTTCCCGGACTCGCGGTCGCGTCGTTCCCCCTCCTCCCCGGTGTGGTGACGCGACCGCTTCCCGCGAGCGAACGCCGCGCCATACACGCGGTGTCTGCGGGCGGTGCGGGCCGGGTTCCCGCGGTGGCATCGGTCCTGGGGCACCTGCGGGCCGTCGTCGCCGAGCTCACCGGCGGCGACTCTCACGAGAACTAAGCTGGAGGGGATGTCCACCGCACCTCACCCCGCCACCACGACCGCCACCGGAACCGATGTCCGCGTGCGGTTCTGCCCGTCGCCGACCGGTCTGCCGCACGTCGGCCTCATCCGCACGGCCCTGTTCAACTGGGCCTACGCGCGCCACAACGGCGGCAAGATGGTCTTCCGCATCGAAGACACCGACGCCGCGCGCGACAGCGAGGAGAGCTACCAGCAGCTGCTCGAAGCGCTGCGGTGGCTCGAGATCGACTGGGACGAGGGCGTCGAGAAGGGCGGCCCTCACGCGCCGTACCGCCAGTCGCAGCGCCACGAGATCTACCGCGAGGTGCTCGACAAGCTCATCGCCGCCGGGGTCGTCTACGAGTCGTACTCGACCGCCGAGGAGATCGACGCCCGCAACGAGGCGAACGGCCGCGCGAAGCAGCTCGGCTACGACAACTTCGACCGTGACCTCACCGACGAGCAGAAGGCCGCCTTCCGCGCCGAGGGCCGCGAGCCCGCGTGGCGCCTGCGCGTGCCTGACCACGACCTCACCTTCGTCGACCTCATCCGCGGCGAGGTGACCTTCCCCGCGGGATCGTTCCCCGACTTCGTCATCGTTCGCGCCGGCGGCGTCCCGCTCTACACGTTCGTGAACCCCGTCGACGACGCGCTCATGGGAATCACGCACGTCCTGCGCGGCGAGGACCTCATGCCGTCGACGGCCCGTCAGCTCGCGCTGTACGCAGCGCTCATCGAGGCGGGCGTCACCGACTTCGTCCCGCGGTTCGGCCACATGCCCCTCGTCCTCGGCGAGACCGGCAACAAGAAGCTGTCGAAGCGCGACCCGAAGGCCGATCTCTTCCTGCAGCGCGAGAAGGGCTTCATCCACGAGGGGCTGCTGAACTACCTGTCGCTCCTCGGCTGGTCGATCGCGCCCGACCGCGACGTCTTCACGCGCGACGAGCTGATCGCCGCGTTCGACATCGCCGACGTGAACCCGAACCCGGCGCGCTTCGACCAGAAGAAGGCCGAGTCGATCAACGGCGACCACGTGCGGATGCTCGCGCCCGACGACTTCGCCGAGCGCCTCGTGCCCTACCTCTCCGGCGCCGGCCTGATCGAGAACCCTCCCACGGCGGCACAGCGCGAGATCCTCGAGGCCGCGGCGCCCCTCGTCCAGGAGCGGATGCAGCTGCTCGGTGACGCACCGGGTCTGCTCGGCTTCCTGTTCCGCTCCGAGGTCGCGTACGACGACGATGCCCTCTCGGGGCTGCCGGCGAACGCGGGGGAGGTGCTCGTCGCGTCGGTCGGCGCCCTCGAGCTCGTCCCCGAGCAGGGCTTCACCGCCGCCGCGGTGCAGGATGCCCTCGCCCCCGCGCTCATCGAGGGGCTCGGGCTCAAGCCGCGTGTCGCCTACGGCCCGCTGCGTGTCGCCCTCAGCGGACGTCGCGTGTCGCCGCCGCTGTTCGAGTCGATGGAGCTGCTCGGCAAGGCCGAGACCATCCGCAGGCTCGACGCGCTCGTCCAGCGCGTCGGCTGACGCGCCCGGGCGGCGCTCGGTTAGGCCCCACCGCATCCGTCGGGTATAGTTGATCCTCGGTGCGACTGAGGTCAAACCGACCATGGGGTATGGTGTAATTGGCAACACGGCTGATTCTGGTTCAGTTGTTCTTGGTTCGAGTCCAGGTACCCCAGCTTCGAGAAAAGCCCCGCTTCGGCGGGGCTTTTCCGTTTGATCTGCGTTCGCCGTGAGAGCGGTCGAGCCGTGCCCATCGAGCGAGAATGGGCACATGGGACTCTTCATGCAGCGACCCGAGGAACCGAGCGAGTGGGCGGGGCTGCCCTCCGAGCCCGCGCGCCGCAAGTCGAACGCCGAGCTGCTGCCCGACGAACCACCGCCCGCCGACCCTGCGGGCGACCTGCTCGGCGGGGGCGGTATCGCGTCGATCTCGATTCCCCTCGCGGTCCCGATCGCGGCGGAGGTGGAGGACTCCGGCATGGGCGCTGCGGGTGAGGCGGAATCAGGCAGCGAGCCGCCCACTGTCTGACAGGTGTCGGATAGGCTGGGGTCATGGACCCGCGGTCGCTGCGCAGCCGAGAGGCACTGCGCCGGGCGGCCCTCGATCTGGCTGCTGTCCGTCCGCTCACGGATCTGTCGGTCTCGGAGATCTGCCGCGCGGCCGGCGTGACTCGCGACACGTTCTACCGGCATGCCGACGCGCCCGTGTCGCTCGTCGCCGACGCGCTGAGCGTCGAGCTCGCCGATGTGCTGGCCGATGTCGGCGAGCTCGACTCGCTGACCACCGCCGAGGATCGCCTGCTCGCACACGTCAGAGCGCGAGCCGACGTGTACCGCGGTGCGCTGCATCCGTCTCTCGCCGCGCCCATCCGTGACGTGCTCGAGCGCGTCATCGCCCGGGGGCTGGAGGAATGGCTGGAGCGGCATCCCGAGATCGAGCCGCCCGCGATCGACGACCAGTCGATGCGAGAGATCGCCGTCGCCTACGCGGCCGGCGGGACGGTGGCGGCGATCGAAGTCTGGTTGCGCTCGGGCGCGGACGACGTGGCGTGGGCGACGAGGGCGATCCTCGCCGCCTCACCGGAATGGTGGCTGCGGTGATGCAGCCGAACGAGAGGAGATCACGATGAAGGCAGCAGTGTTCCACGCGAAGGAAGACCTCCGTGTGGAGAACGTCGACGAACCCACGGTGAGCGCAGGCCAGGTGAAGCTGAAGAACGCTTTCGCGGGCATCTGCGGGTCGGATCTGCACGTCTACTACGCTCCGGAAGCCGCGGGCCTCACGCTCGACGAGCCGCACCCGGTGACCGGTGCGCAGCTTCCGCAGATCCTCGGCCACGAGTTCGCGGGAACCGTCGTCGAGGTCGGCGAGGGCGTCGAGGGAGTCTCTGTGGGCGATCGTGCCGCAGTCTGGCCCGTCTACTACTGCGGCGAGTGCCCCGCGTGCGAGAAGGGCATGTTCAACGCCTGCCAGAAGATCGGCTTCCACGGACTCAGCTCGCACGGCGGCGGGATGGCGGAGTACACGACGGTTCCGGCCTCGATGCTGCACAAGCTCCCCGAGAACGTCGACCTGCGCATGGGCGCCCTCGTCGAGCCCATGGCCGTCGCGTGGCACGCGGTCGAGCGCTCCTTCGTGAAAGCGGGACAGACCGCAATCGTCGCGGGCGCCGGCCCCATCGGCATCGGCGTCTGGTTCGCTCTCAAGGCGCACGGCGTCGAGAGGGTCCTCGTGTCGGAGCCCAGCGCATCGCGGCGTGAGACGATCGCCGCGCTCGGTGCGACGGTCGTCGACCCCGTGTCGGGCGACCTCGCCGCCGCTGTGGCCGAGCTCACGGGCGGACGAGGTGCCGACGTCGCGTTCGATGCCGCCGGCGCCGGACCGGCTATCACGTCGGGACTCGCGAGCCTCGTGCCCGGCGGGCGCCTCGTCGTCGTGGCGATCCACGAGCGCGCGATGGAGTTCTCGCCGACGCAACTGGTCATGGCCGAGACCGAGATCGCCGGTGCGCTGGCGTACCTTCCGGCCGACTTCGACGCCGTCATCGACGCGATGTCGCGCGGCGTCTACGACACGACGGGATGGGTCGAGGAGGTCCCGATCGACGGTGTGGTCGGCGCCATCGAGAAGCTCCGCGGTGGGGCCGGGGCGAAGATCCTGGTGCGCGCGGACGCCTGAGTGCGGACGACTCCCGCAACCGAGAGCCCGCGAGTCCGAGTCATCGGCTCGCGGGCTCTTGCGTTCGCGCGCCGCAGGAGCGAGCGTCAGGCGCGGCGTGGCCGCGGCGCGGGCGGCGGAGGCACGGGCTTCGCCGCGATGATGTCCGAGCGGCGGATGCGCTCCACACCGCGCTTGCCGTCGACCACGACCAGCTCGTCGTCCGCGCTCAGCAGCTCGCCGAGCGCATCCGTGGCCTGTCCCGTCGGTAGCAGGTAGCGGACGACCACGCGGTTGCCGGGGGCAGGGAGCCTCACCATGCGCCGGGGGAGTAGTCCTTGAGGAAGACTCCGAACAGATCCTCGCCGGCCTCGCCGCGGACGATCGGGTCGTAGACGCGTGCCGCGCCGTCGACGAGGTCGAGCGGGGCGTGGAAGCCTTCCTCGGCGAGACGCACCTTGGTCGGGTGGGGACGTTCGTCGGTGATCCATCCGGTGTCGACGCTCGTCATCAGGATGCCGTCGGTCTCGAACATCTCGCGGGCGCTCGTGCGCGTGAGCATGTTGACGGCGGCCTTGGCCATGTTCGTGTGCGGGTGGCCGGGCCCCTTGTAACCGCGGTTGAACACGCCCTCCATGGCGCTGACGTTGACGACGTAGGTGCGGCGAGCCGGGCTCGCAGCCAGCGAGGCGCGCAGCTTCGAGACCAGGAGGAAGGGGGCCGTGGTGTTGGCGAGCTGCACCTCGAGCATCTCGAGCGGGTCGACGTCGCCGACGCGCTGCGTCCACGAGTTGACGCTGTCGAGATCGGGAATGAGCCCGCCGGCGTCGATCGCCGTCCCGGCAGCGAGTCGTTCGAGCGAGCTCGAGCCCGCGGCCATCGCCTGCTCGGTGAGTTCGTCGGCGCGCGAGGCCGCGGCGGCGAGGATCGGGTGCGCGTTCACCGAGCGCTCGAGCGCTTGCGGGTGCATGTCGTTGGTGTGGCCGAAGGTGACCAGCTCGGGCAGCGGTCCGTCCGGCAGCGGTGAGAGCTCGGCGTCGACGAGGGGCTGGTAGGCGCCGGGGGAGCGCCGCACCGTCTGCGTCGCGTTGTTGATCAGGATGTCGAGCGGACCGGCCGCGGCGACGTCATCCGCGAGCCCGACGACCTGAGCGGGATCGCGCAGGTCGATGCCGACGACCTTGAGCCGGTCGATCCATTCCGCGGAGTCGGGAAGGCTCGTGAACCGGCGCACCGCATCGCGAGGGAAGCGCGTGGTGATGGTGGTGTGTGCGCCGTCGCGCAGCAGCCGCAGGGCGATGTACATCCCGATCTTGGCCCGCCCGCCGGTGAGCAGAGCCCGGCGACCCGTCAGATCGGTGCGGGCGTCGCGCTTGGCGTGGCTCAGCGCCGCGCAGTCGGGGCACAGCTGGTGGTAGAAGGCATCCACGATCGTGTAGGGCTGCTTGCAGATGTAGCAGGCGCGCGCCTTGATGAGGGTGCCGGCGATCGGAGCGGTCGTCGACGACGAGATCGGGATGCCGCGGGTCTCGTCGTCGATGCGGTCGGGGGCGCCGGTCGCGGTGGCGTGCACCACGGCGCGGTCGGCGGAGGCGACGGCATCCCGGATCTCGCGGCGCCGAACCTTCTTCGCAGCCTTGAACATCGCCGCCGTCGCGCGTCGCACCGTGACGTAGTCCGGGTGGGCGTGGTCGATGTCGGCGAGCTGGTCCAGAACGCGGAGCGTCGCGGCGAGGTCGGCCGGATCGATGCCGCTGGGCGCGAGGGAAGAGGGGGAGATCGTGTCGGGAAGCACACGGAATTCTACGTCACGACACCTGGGCGACCCCGGAGAAGGGGACGGCCCCGCCGGAGATGAGATCTCACGGCGGGGCCGTCAGTGAGCCCTGGGAGAAAGTGACCCGAACACCGTCTCTACCGAGCCGCTCACGTACAACAGCGAAGCTACGCGGTCGAGAACCGGATCGCGGGGTCGTTGACGCCATGCTCTCGACTCTGCTAGGCGATCAGCGCATCGCCTCGCCGATGTAGGAGTACTTCAGGAAGACCTCCGACGCCCAGCCGGCCTCTTCGAGAACGCCCTGGACCGCCGTGAGCATGTAACGGGAGTCCCAGCCCATGTAGAGGTAGCTGCCCTCACCGAGCTCGTCCCACTGGCCGTTCCACGCCATCGCCGGGTACACGGGGCCGCCACGGCGCGCGCTGAAATCGACGACGCTCTGGCGGGAGTCGACCCAGAGGCGCTTGAAGACCCGGTTGAACAGGTAGCGGACGTCGGGGACTTCCCAGTGCTCGCCGCGGAACTCGACGTAGTCGAACTCCCGCTGCCAGCCGCGGGGCCAGCCGCGGCGCAGCTTCGCATCCAGGATCGGGGTGAGGTTGTCGTCATCGATGCGCGTCAGGGACGGCCGCCGCCACAGGTCGACGAATCGCGCGGCCAGCGTCTCCGTGCGGGCGCTGATCGCCGCGGTGTCCCAGCTGGCGATCTCTGCGATCTCTCGCGACATCGTCACCGCGCTGCCCGCGAGGAGCGGGCGCAGCTGCGGGAAGGTCGCGTCGAGCGCGCGCTCCGCGCGGTCCTGCTCGAGCAGCGTGAGGTTGCCGATCGTGTGCGCCAGGGCACGATGGCTGTTCTGCTCGTCCTCGCTGTAATCGGCGAAGCGTCGCGTGCCGTCTCCCGACCAGTCGTCGCCGGCGCCGGCAGGGAAGACCGGCGAGACGTCGAGGAGGTCGGCGGGGTCGGCGTCGGCGAGACGGCCCAGGACATAACGCGGATGGGGGAGTTCGCTGTACTTGAGACCGACGCGCACCCGCTCGTCCGAGGGGGTGATGCGCGCGATCGCGCGGGTCAGCGCGTCGGGGCCTTCGGCGTACGCGCGGCAGAGGCGTGCGACGAGCCGCTCGGTCGCGATGCCGACGACGACGCGGCGCAGCAGGAGCGACTGGATGTCCTCCAGACGCGCGATGAGCTCCTCGCGGGGCAGGATGCCGGCGCGCTGGTCATGCACGAGTCGCATCGCGAGCGGGAACATCTGACGTCCGAGCACCGCGAGGAAGCCGAGCTGCCGGCCGACCTCGGGGTCGTCGCTCGTGGCCGGGTCGAGCAACTCGCGATAGATCTCCGAGAATGTCCGCCAGCTCGTCGCGTGCTCCCGCAGGCTGTCGATGTCGAGTCGGGGGAACTGCTGCCGGAAGACGTCGTAGACGCCGCGTCCACCGGTGATGAGCACCTCGCGCCCCGTGAGCATGACGAGGTAGTGGTTCCAGAACGATCCGATGGCATCGCCGGTGTTCTGCTCGATCGCGAGCCAGTACTCCTGCTCGATCTCGTTCTGCTCGCCGTGCGTGAGTCCCATCAGCACGTAGTTGTGGATGAGTTCGTGGTCGCGCAGCGGCTCGCCGGTGGAGTTGAGGCTCTCGAAGATCTGCTGCGCGTTGGCCTGCGGCCCCAGGGTGATCGCCACGTGCTCGAGCTTCTGCAGGCCGCGCCACAGCGCCGCCGCCTCGCCGGGCCGGATCTGACTGCGGAAGAACGCGTAATTGTCCTCGAAGCGCGAGACGCGGAGCTCGTCCTCGGGGGTGCGCCGATCGAGGACGACGCTCTCGAAGACGTCGGCCCAGGCCCGGTGCGGACGCAGCTTCGTGCGCGTAGGGTCGTCGGCCCGGACGAGGACCGCCTCCAGCTCGCGCGCGAGCTCCGGATCGTCGTCGCGCAACGTGTGGTGCAGGGCCGCGACGAGCAGCATCAGGGTGGTGATGCGCTGCTGCCCGTCGATGAGCACGAGCTGTGCGTCGTCGTCGGACGAGGTGCTCGCGGTGGAGAGGATCGATCCGATGAAGTGGGTGTGCGTGTCGTCGGACGCGGACACCGACCGGATGTCGCCGAGCAGCTGCTCGCAGCCGCCGATGTCCCAGCGGTACTGCCGTTGGTACACCGGGACGACGATGGTGGTGTCGGATGCCGAGAGCCAGCCGATCGTGTTGACGGCGGTCGCTTCGACATTCGTGGCAGTGCTCATGTTCTCCGAAATCGCTCCTCGAAAACCCCGGACGAGTCTACCGGCGCGTTCAGGAGCCCTAGGTAGGCTGACCTAAGTCGGGCCTGTAAAAACTTCGCTTGTCCGACAGAAAGGTCATGATCCGTCATGGGTTACATCAAGTCCGCTGCCCTCGAGGAGACCGGTTACGTCGTCCTCGACCGCTACAACAAGGAGATCGATCCGAAGGAATGGCTCGACGTCGAGTACGTCGACTGGAAGTCCTCGGGTGACACCCGTTTCGCCCCGCTCGCCTCGGCCAAGGGCGAGATCGAGTGCAACGGTTTCTGGAACCACAAGCCGCCGCGTACCGACAAGGACGGCGTGTGGATCGACTCGCAGACCGCGATCGCGCCGACGCTGACCGCGCGTGCGCAGGAGCCCGGCGCGAACGTCGGCCGCTGCCGCATCATCGAGCTGCAGCCGAACACGTACGCCGACTGCCTCTACAACCTGCACCAGGACGACAACAACCGCCTCAACCCCGACGGCACGGGCTGGGTCGTCCGAGGCTTCTTCAACCTGACGGACGACAAGACGAGCTACTTCGTGCTCCGCGAGAACCGCACCGACCCCAGCGAGGAGACGCGTATCGCGCTGCCCGCCGGTGCGCAGCTCATCGTCGACACCCAGCGCCTGTGGCACGCGGCCGCCCATTACGGCGACGAGCCGCGCTACTGCCTCATCACGTCGTGGGAGTCGGGCCCCGAGCTCGACGCCTACATCGCCAAGTACAACGGCGTGAACAAGGTGGAGAGCTACCCGGTCGACCAGGAGACCCTCGACGCCGGTCAGATCGAGCAGGAGCGCCGAATTGCAGCTCGTGCGGCCGCGCTCGCAGCGCGTGGCCAGCAGGAGGTCATCGCGATGAGCGAGGCCTGAGCCTCGGATCGCCCCGGAGGGAGGTGTCGGCCGCGGCCGGCGCCTCCCTCCGTCGTTTCCGGCCTCGGGACCGAAGTCGGTGTTGCATTCTGTTGCTTTGCGTTTGATCGCGTTGTATCGTGTGGGCATCCGAAGGAGGATGTCGTGTACGCAATGGAGCGCCAGCAGCTCATCGAACGAATGCTCGCCGCCCACGGCCGCGTCGCCGTGGTCGACCTCGCGTCGCGGTTCGACGTCACGACCGAGACAGTGCGCCGCGACCTCGCCGTCCTCGAGGAGACCGGCGTCCTGCGCCGAGTCCACGGAGGCGCCGTCTCGGCAGAACGCGTGAGCACGGCCGAGCCCTCCGTCGCGGAACGCTCCCAGCGTCACTCGGCGGCCAAGGAGCGCATCGCCCGTCGTGCGTTGGCTGCCCTTCCGGGCGGGGCCGGATCGGTCTATGTCGATGCGGGCACGACGACCGCCGCCTTCGCCGAGGCGCTGATCGCCCGCAGCGCGCCCAGCGGCCTCGAGGTCGTCACGCATTCGATGACGATCGCTCACTCGCTCGCCGGCGCGAGCGGCATCGGGCTGACCGCCATCGGCGGGCGCGTCCGAGGACTGACCGCGGCCGCCGTCGGATCCGACACCGTGGCGGCCATCTCACGGCTGCGCCCCGACGTGGCCTTCCTCGGCACGAACGGCATCGCCCGCGACGCGGGGCTGACGACGCCCGACCCGGATGAGGCCGCGGTCAAGCGCGCCGTCGTCGCCGGCGCCCGGCGGGTCATTCTGCTCGTCGACGCCGACAAGTTCGACTCCGAATTGCTCGTGTCGTTCGCCGACCTCTCGGACCTCGACGTCGTCGTGACCGACCGGGAGCCGGACGAAGACCTCGCCCGCGCCTTGCGCGAGGCCGACGTGGAGGTATGGATCGCATGATCGTGACCCTGACGGTGCACCCGTCGCTCGACCGGACCATCTCGATCGACGCTCCGCTGCGTGTCGGCGAGGTTCAGACGGCGTCCGCTGTCCGCGAGGATGCCGGAGGCAAGGGCATCAACGTCGCGCGCGTTCTGCGCGCGTCGGGGGCCGACAGTCTGGCCGTGCTGCCCCTGGACCCCGCCGACCCGTTCGCTGCAGTGCTGGCGGAGGGGGATGTCGACGTGCGTACGGTCGCGGTGCGCGGCCGAACCCGCGCGAACATCGCGGTCACCGACCCCACCGGCGAGACGACGAAGATCAATCTCCCCGGTGTGGCTCTGAGCGCGGACGACCTCGACGACGTCATCGACGTCGTCGCCGAGTGCGCGCGCGGCGCCCGATGGCTCGTGCTCGCCGGCTCGCTCGCGCCCGGCCTGCCGGATGACGCCTACGTCCGCGTCATCCGCGCGGTTCGCGAGCGGCTGGGCCATGAGGCGCCGCGGATCGCCGTCGACACGTCGGGCGCCGCACTGCGCGCGGTCGTCGCGGATGGACGTCCCGACCTCATCAAGCCGAACGATGAAGAGCTCGCCGATCTTCTCGGCGCAGCGCTGCCCGCAGCCGACACCCTCGCCGAGGCGGTACACCTCGCCGCTCGCGGGCTCGTCCCCGCGACGGTGGGGGCCGCGCTCGTGACTCTCGGTGGCGACGGTGCCGTCTTCGTCTCCGACCGAGGCGCGTGGGCGGCCACTCCGCCTCCCACCCGCGTTCGCAGCACGGTCGGCGCAGGTGACAGCTCGCTCGCGGGCTTCCTGCTCGCCGACTCGCGCGGCGCGGACCCCGCTGCATCCCTCGTCTCCGCCATCCGTTACGGTTCGGCGGCCGCGGCGCTCGACGGCACACAAGCCCCGACTCCGACCGATCTCCCCACCGCGGACGTCCCCGTCCGCGAGCTCCATCACTGATCCGAACGACCCGCAACACTCGAACCAGGAGGACACCGTGTCCGACACCATCACCCCGGAGCTCGTCAGCCTCGACGCGCCCCTCGGGACCGACAAGAAGGACGTCATCCGCGCTCTCGCTCGCCTCGTCGCAGCGCAGGGCCGCGCCACGGACGCCGACGCCCTCGCGAATGACGCGATCGCTCGCGAGGAGAAGGACGAGACCGGGCTTCCCGGTGGCATCGCGATCCCGCACGCGAAGAGCGCTGCGGTGACGCAGGCCTCCCTCGCCTTCGCACGGCTGAAGCCGGGCGTGGCCTTCGGGGCGCCCGACGGACCGGCCGACCTCGTCTTCCTCATCGCCGCGCCCGAGAACGCCGCCGAGGAGCACCTCGCCGTGCTCTCGCGTCTCGCCCGCAGCCTGATGCAGGACACGTTCACGAGCGACCTCCGCGCGGCGGCGACTGCCGACGACGTCGTGCGTACGGTTCGCGCGGCGATCGGCGAGGGTGAGGCCGCTCCGGCTTCCGCAACCGCCGCGCCGCCGGCCACCTCCGCTGCCCCGGCTGCAGCAGCCTCCGGCGACCTGACGATCGACGGTCGGCCCGCGCGCATCGTCGCCGTGACCTCGTGCGCGACGGGCATCGCCCACACCTTCATGGCCGCCGACGCCCTGACGGCCGCGGGTAAGGAAGCGGGGGTCGACCTCGTCGTCGAACCCCAGGGCTCGAGCGGATACCAGGCGCTGCCGGCATCCGTCATCGACAACGCCGACGCCGTGATCTTCGCCACCGACGTCGACGTCCGCGAGATGTCGCGGTTCGCCGGCAAGCCGGTCATCCGCTCGGGCGTCAAGCGCGGCATCGAGCAGCCCGCGCAGATGATCCGCGAAGCCGTCGCCGCCGCGTCCAACCCGAACGCCGCCCGCGTCAGCGGTGCCGCAGCGGATGCCGGTTCCGGTGCGGGAACCGCGTCGCAGAACCTGTCGTGGGGTGCGAAGATCCAGCGCATCCTGCTCACGGGCGTCAGCTACATGATCCCCTTCGTCGCCGGCGGCGGTCTCCTGATCGCCCTCGGTTTCGCCCTCGGCGGCTACGAGGTCACGGCGAATGCGTCGAAGGTCATCATCGACAACGCGCTGTGGAACCTGCCGACCACCGACATCACGTCGCCGTTCGGCCCGCTCGGCCAGTACCTCGGGTCGGTGGCGTTCATGATCGGCTCGACATCCATGGGCTTCCTGGTGGCCGCCCTCGCGGGCTACATCGCCTACGCGATCGCGGACCGCCCGGGCATCGCTCCCGGATTCGTCGCCGGTGCGATCGCCGTCGCGATGAGCGCCGGCTTCATCGGCGGCATCATCGGAGGTTTCCTCGCCGGCTTCGTGGCCTGGTGGCTCGGACGCCTCCCCGCCCCGCGCTGGCTGCGCGGTCTGATGCCCGTCGTCATCATCCCGCTGCTCGGTTCGATCGTCGCCTCGGGTCTCATGATCCTGTTCCTGGGCCGCCCCATCGCCGCGCTCATGGCGCTCCTGACCGACGGACTCACGAACCTCACCCAGAGCGGTGCGGGCCTCATCGTCGTCGGCGTGATCCTGGGCCTCATGATGTGCTTCGACCTCGGCGGTCCGATCAACAAGGTCGCCTACGTCTTCGCCACCACCGGCCTCGCGGCCGCGTCGACGGAGAACACAGCCCCGTACCTCATCATGGCTGCGGTCATGACGGCGGGAATGGTGCCGCCGCTGGCTCTTGCGCTCGCGTCGACGGTGCTCGCCCGTCCGCTCTTCACGCCGGTCGAGCGCGAGAACGGCAAGGCGGCATGGCTGCTGGGCGCATCGTTCATCAGTGAGGGTGCGATCCCGTTCGCGGCGGCGGACCCGCTGCGCGTCATCCCGGCATCCCTCGTCGGCGGGGCGATCACCGGTGCGCTGAGCATGTGGTTCGGGGTCCAGAGCTTCGCTCCGCACGGCGGCGTGTTCGTGCTGTTCGCCATCTCGCCGGTGTGGGGTTTCTTCGTCGCGCTTCTGACAGGTACCGTCGTTTCTGCGCTGTTGCTCGTCGTGCTCAAGAAGTACGTCCGCAAGAGCTCCACCGCCCCGGCCCCGGCCGCGGCGACCGCGACAGTCTGAGGAGACACCACCATGGCAGAACGCACCGCCACCATCGCGAGCAGCTCCGGACTGCACGCCCGCCCCGCGAAGCTCTTCGTGCAGGAGGTGCAGTCGAAGGGCGTCCCCGTCACGATCGCCGTCGAGGGCGGCCCCGACCTGAACGCCGGCAGCATCCTGAGCATCATGGGCCTGGGCGCCTCGCAGGGCTCGGTCGTGACGCTCAAGGCCGAGGGTGAGGGTGCCGAGAAGGCGCTCGACGAGCTCGTCGCCTTCCTCGAGATCGACCACGACGCGGCCTGATCCGCCCGCGAAGCACGGATGCCGTGGACCTTCGGGTCCACGGCATCCGTCGTTTCCGGGGGTCAGATGTCGGTGGAGTCGCCCGGGTCCAGCGCCACGAAGTCGCCGCCATTCTGCTGGGCCGCCCACGAGAGCCGCTCGCGGCCCATCGACAGGCCGGCCGCAGACAGCGTCATGTCGTGGGTCGCGAAGACCCGTTGCGGCTTGATCTCGAGCACGAAGTCCATCGCGTCGCCGATCTTCAGCCAGGGGGCGCCGACGGGCGCCGCGAGGAGCTTCACATGCGCTCCCTCGGGCACGGCGTAGGAGTCGCCGGGGTAGTAGAACTCGTCGTCGACGAGGACGCCGACGTTGTCGATCACGGGGATCGACTCGTGGATCACCGCGTGGCGTCCGCCGAAGAACTCGAGGCTGAACGGGCCCGCCTCCAGCTTGTCACCGGGGGAGACCTCGCGGATGTCGAACCCCGCGGCCGCCCGCACGACACCCTCGGGGCCGTACACGGGGATGTTCGGGAACTGGTCGAGGATCGACGAGAGGTGCTGGGACGTCCAGTGATCGGGATGCTCGTGGGTGACGACGACAGCCACGACGTCGTGCAGATCCTCGAGAGGTGAGGTGAACGTGCCGGGATCGATGATCAGGGTCTTGCCCTCGCGCTCGAGGCGCAGGCAGGCGTGTTCGTGCTTGGTGACATGCATGTCCTCAGTCAACGCCCGACACGCCCGAGACGGCAATGGGGGCCTCGATTTTGCCGGATGCGCGAGGCCGTGGCATACTTTAACGGTTGCCTCCGGAGCCCCGGGGAAGACAGAAAAGTACGGCCCCATCGTATAGCGGCCTAGTACGCCGCCCTCTCACGGCGGTAACGCGGGTTCGAATCCCGCTGGGGTCACCACCGCGAAACGCCCATCCTCTCGGATGGGCGTTTCGCATTCCCGCCCGGGATCTCCCCGCTGCGCGTTCAGGACTCGGGCGATTCCCGACGCGCCCGACGCCGGCGAGTCGTCGAGACGACGAGCCAGATCAGCGCAGCCGTGAGCCCGATCACGGCGAGCCAGGGGAGCAGGAATCCGAGCCCCACGACGATCCCGTTGAACGTGGCGATGAGCCCGTTCCATCCCGTCGCGAGTCCGTCGCCGAAGCCCGCGGGATCGGCGTCCACCTTCTCGGCCGGAACCTGCAGCTGAACCGTGAGCGACGACAGGGCGACCTGCGACTCGAGCGCGGTGAGCTGCTGCTGCAGCGAGTCGAGGTCGGCCTGTCGCTCAGCGAGCGCGGACTCGGCTGCGATGAGATCCGCGACCGAGCCCGCTTGCCCCATGAGCTCCGTCAGCCGCTCGACCGAGGCCTGACCGGCGGCTACCCGCGCACGCAGGTCTGTGGTCTGAGTCGTCACGTCGTCGCGCGAGACCTGGGAGCTCTCGACCTCGCCGACGTCCGAGAGGCCCGCGATCGCATCCTCCAGACCCGTCGCGGGGACGCGCACGCTCACCCATGCCGTTCCCGAGGGGCGCGGCCACGTCGCCACCCCGTCGAGGGGCGCCGGAGCGCCGTCACCGAGACTCATCGATTCGACGTACCCGCCGGCTGCGACCGCTGCATCGGCGATCGACTCCGCTGCGGCGCGGGGATCGCTGACGACCACCGAGGCCGATGCCGTCGCGACGACCTCGCGCCCGTTTACCGCGGCACCGGTCTCGGCGCGGCTCCCGGAGATCGCGGCGCCGGAGTCGTCGAGGACGAAAGGCTCAGGAGCAGCCTCAGAGCTGCCGCCGTCCGACGAGACGCCACCGTCCTCGAGCGAGCCGATCGTCCAGCCCGGTTCGCCGGCGGGGGAGACCGATGACGCGCCGCCGCTGCTGCTGGTCAGCTGCGGAGCGATGGCCGCGGCGACGACGATGACGGCTGCGGCCGCTCCTGTCGCGCCCCACCAGGTGCGGCGCCGACGCCGTCGCTGCGACACGGAAAGGTCGTCGCGGGCCCGTGCCTCCGCCCGTTCGCGGGCGATGTCCGCGAACAACGCCTCCTCGATCGCGTCGATGCGGCGGTCGTCGAGGGTGGGTAGATCGTTCATGACTGCTCCGGTTCAACGCTCGAGCGGACGAAAGTGCGGATGCGGGAAAGCCGGTTCCGGACGGTCCCATGGCTGACGCCGAGGCGATCGGCTGCCGCTTGGTACGCGAACCCCTCCGCGGCGCAGAGTCGGAAGATGTCCTGGTCGAGCGGGCTCAGGGAGCCGACGGCGGCGAGAATGCGCTCGACCAGGTCGCTTTCCACGACCTGTCGCTCGACATCGACGGTGTCGGCGACGTCGGCGGTGTCCGCCTCGGTCGTGTGCCGGCGTTCGCGTTGGCGTCTTCGGATGCGGTTCGCGCTCTGGAATCGGCAGATCGTGATCAGCCACGGCAGAAGCGACTCGCCTGCCAGCTGAAGGTCCGGGAGCTTGCGCCAGGCGACGAGAAACGTCTCCTGGGCCACGTCCTCGGCCTCGGCGGAATCGCCGAGAAGGCCGTGCGCGAGCCAGTACACCGGCCGGACGTAAGCCCGGTAGAGCGTGCGGAAGGCGTGTTCGCTTCCGGATGCCGCCGCTTCGACGAGTTCGGCATCACCGCGTGCGATCGTGTCGACCATGCGTCCGAGTTCCTTCCCTCACCCCATCAGTGTCGCGTCGTCGCGAACCGTCTCACACCCGGGCCGCGGGGGAGCCGGGGTGTAGTCTCGGGAGGCTTCCTCCCCGAAAGGCTCGCATGGACCTCCCCGTGCCGTTCCAGATCGTCGCGCTCGTCGTCCTGGTGCTCGTGCTCGTCGCCGACCTGCTCATCATCGTCAAGCGACCCCACATCCCGTCCCCGAAGGAATCGACGCTGTGGGTGCTGTTCTACGTGTCGCTGGCGCTCGTGTTCGCCGGCATCCTGTGGGCCGTCGCCGACGTCGAGCATGCCGGCCAGTTCGTCGCGGGATGGCTGACGGAGTACAGCCTGTCGATCGACAACCTGTTCGTGTTCGTCCTGATCATGAGCCAGTTCTCGGTTCCTCGGCGATATCAGCAGAAGGTGCTGATGGTGGGCATCATCATCGCGCTGGTGCTTCGAGGTCTCTTCATCCTCGCGGGGGCGGCGATCATCGAGCAGTTCAGCTGGGTGTTCTACATCTTCGGGGCCTTCCTCATCTACACGGCGATCAAGCAGGCGCTTCCCGAGGGCGACCACGACGACGACGTGAAGAAGGAGAACTTCCTCGTCCGCATCATCCGTCGAACCGTCGACATCTCCGACGAGTACGACGGCCCCAAGGTGCGGACCGTCGTGGACGGCAAGCGGATGTTCACCCCGATGATCATCGTCTTCGTCGCGATCGGCGTCACCGATCTGCTGTTCGCCCTCGACTCGATCCCGGCGATCTTCGGCATCACGCAGGATCCGTTCCTGGTGTTCACCGCCAACATCTTCGCCCTGATGGGCCTGCGGCAGCTCTACTTCCTGCTGGGCGACCTGCTCGACCGGCTCAAGTACCTGCATTACGGCATCGCATTCATCCTCGCGTTCATCGGCGTGAAGCTGATCCTCCACGCCATGCACGAGAACGAGCTCGCGTTCATCAACGGCGGCGACGGTATCGCCTGGGCGCCCGAGATCTCGACGTGGGTCTCCCTCGGGGTCATCGTCGGCGCGATGCTCGTCGCGACCGTCGCGAGCCTGATCGCCGCGCGTCACGACCGCGACGCTGCCGACCCGACTCAGGCTGCTGCCGCGGTCGCCGACGAGCAGGGCACGCCTCCGACGGTCGAGCAGCCGTCCGTGCGCGACGACGAGCGCTCGTGACCGGACGCCCCCGCCGCGCCCGGTGGTATTCTGACCGCATGCGGATCGCTCGCCTTCTCCTTAGCGGCCGCGGCGAGGTCTCGTTCTGAGCCCCTCCTCGCCGCGGAGTCCGTCGTGGGCTTGATCCCGGTTCGCAAGGAGAACGAAACCCCATGAGCATTCCCACCCCTCCCGAGCGCCCGCGCACCCTGGCCGAGAAGGTCTGGGACGACCACCTCGTCGTCAAGGGTGAAGACGGGCAGCCCGACCTCATCTACATCGACCTGCACCTCGTCCACGAGGTCACCAGTCCGCAGGCCTTCGACGGTCTGCGCGCCGAAGGCCGCCCGCTGCGGCGCCTCGACCTCACGATCGCGACCGAGGACCACAACACCCCGACGCTCGACATCGACAAGCCGATCGCAGACCTGACGAGCCGGACGCAGATCGAGACGCTGCGGCGCAACGCCGAGGAGTTCGGCGTCCGCCTCCACTCCCTCGGCGACGCTGAGCAGGGGATCGTCCACGTCGTCGGGCCCCAGCTGGGCCTCACGATGCCCGGCATCACGGTCGTGTGCGGTGACAGCCACACCTCGACGCACGGCGCGTTCGGCGCGATGGCGTTCGGGATCGGCACGAGCGAGGTCGAGCACGTCATGGCGACGCAGACGCTGCCGCTGAAGCCCTTCAAGACGATGGCGATCACCGTCGAGGGCGAGCTGAAGGAAGGTGTGACGGCGAAGGACATCATCCTCGCCGTGATCGCCAAGATCGGCACCAACGGCGGTCAGGGCTACGTGCTCGAGTACCGCGGCAGCGCCATCCGCTCCCTCTCGATGGAGGGGCGCATGACCATGTGCAACATGTCGATCGAGGCCGGCGCCCGCGCCGGCATGGTGGCCCCCGACGAGATCACCTTCGAGTACGTCAAGGGCCGTCCGCACGCGCCGACCGGGCAGGACTGGGAAGACGCCGTCGCCTACTGGCGCACGCTCCCCAGCGACGAGGGCGCCGTCTACGACGCCGAGATCTTCATCGACGCGGGCGAGCTCGAGCCGTTCGTCACATGGGGCACCAACCCCGGCCAGGGTGTGTCGCTCAGTGCGACGGTTCCCTCGCCCGACGACTTCAGCGATCCGAACGAGAAGGCCGCGGCCGAGCGTGCGCTCGAGTACATGGACCTGCAGCCGGGCACGCCGCTCAAGGAGATCCCGGTCGACGCCGTGTTCATGGGCTCGTGCACGAACAGCCGCATCGAAGACCTCCGCGCGTTCGCGTCGATCATCGAGGGACGCACGAAGGCGGACGGCGTCCGCGTCATGGTCGTTCCGGGCTCGGCCCGCGTGCGGCTCGAGGCGGAGGCCGAGGGCCTGGACCGCGTCTTCACCGAGTTCGGCGCCGAGTGGCGCTTCGCCGGCTGCTCGATGTGCCTGGGGATGAACCCCGATCAGCTCGCTCCCGGTGAGCGATGCGCGTCGACCAGCAACCGCAACTTCGAGGGACGCCAGGGCAAGGGCGGCCGTACGCACCTGGTCTCGCCGCTCGTCGCCGCCGCCACCGCCGTGCTCGGGCGCCTCGCGTCACCGAGCGATCTGCCCGCACGCGAGAAGGTCGAGGCCTGACCATGGAGAAGTTCGAGACCCACACCGGTGTCGTCGCCCCGCTCAAGCGCTCCGCCGTCGACACCGACCAGATCATCCCCGCCGTCTACCTCAAGCGCGTCACCAAGACCGGCTTCGAAGACGCCCTCTTCGCCAACTGGCGTCAGGATCCCGAGTTCGTCCTCAACCAGCCGGCCTTCGCGGGGGCGTCGATCCTCGTCGCGGGTCCGGATTTCGGTACCGGCTCGAGCCGTGAGCATGCCGTCTGGGCGTTGCGCGACTTCGGATTCCGCGTGGTGCTGGCCCCCAAGTTCGCCGACATCTTCCGCGGCAACGCCGGTAAGCAGGGACTCCTCGCCGGCGTCATCTCCGAGTCGGACCGTGAGGCGATCTGGGCTGCCGTGGATGCGCAGCCCGGAGTGCGGATGACGGTCGACCTCGAGGCGCGCGTCGCCGCTCTGGGCGACCTCCGAGTCCCCTTCGAGATCGACGATTACACTCGTTGGAGGCTCCTCGAGGGACTCGACGACATCGGGCTCACGCTGCGCAATGAAGAGGCGATCGCGCAGTTCGAGGCGCGCCGTGAGGCGTGGCGACCTCGGACACTCCCCGTCGCGTAGCCCCGGATCACGCCCCTGACCCGTGGGGCGAAGATCCGCCCCGCCCTCGATCACCAAGTGAGGAAGTCCTGCATGAGCACTCCGCCGAGTGAGCCGATCGCATCGGAGAACGGCAGCCGTCGCGAAGACGGCGAGATCCTCGAGATCCGGGGCGGACGGCCCCTCGTCGGACGTGTCGACGTCAAGGGAGCGAAGAACTTCGCGACCAAGGCCATGGTCGCCTCGCTGCTCGGTGAGAGCGAGAGCGTCTTGCGCGACGTCCCCGACATTAGCGACGTCGCCGTGGTGCGCTCGCTTCTCGAGGTGCACGGGGTGACGGTCGCCGACGACGGCGAGGGCACGTACCGGCTCGACCCGAGCGGCGCCGAGTCGGCCGGGTTCGAGGAGATCGACGCGCACGCCGGTGCTTCGCGAATCCCGATCCTCTTCTGCGGACCGCTGCTGCACCTGCTCGGCCAGGCGTTCATCCCCGACCTCGGCGGCTGCCGTATCGGCGACCGCCCGATCGACTTCCACCTCGACGCGCTGCGCAAGTTCGGCGCGATCGTGGACAAGCAGCCCAGCGGCATCCGTCTCTCGGCGCCGGAGGGCCTTCACGGGGCCGACATCGAACTGCCCTACCCGAGTGTCGGGGCCACCGAGCAGGTCCTGCTGACCGCGGTACGGGCTAAGGGCACGACGGAGCTGCGCAACGCCGCCATCGAGCCCGAGATCATGGATCTGATCGCGGTCCTGCAGAAGATGGGCGCGATCATCTCCTACGAGCCGAACCGCGTCATCTTCATCGAGGGCGTCGACCGGCTCCGGGGATACGACCACCGGTCGATCTTCGACCGCAACGAGGCCGCGTCGTGGGCATGCGCTGCGCTGGCGACCGACGGCGACATCTTCGTCGGCGGCGCCAAGCAGCAGGAGATGCTGACGTTCCTCAACGTCTTCCGCAAGGCCGGCGGCGACTTCGACATCCAGGAGGACGGCATCCGGTTCCGTCGTGACGGCGCACTGCGTCCCGTCTCGGTCGAGACCGACGTCCACCCGGGGTTCATGACCGACTGGCAGCAGCCGCTCATCGTCGCACTCACTCAGGCTGAAGGCGTCTCGACGGTGCACGAGACGGTGTACGAGAACCGTCTGGGCTTCACGCAGGCCCTCAACAAGATGGGTGCTCAGATCGTGGTGCACCCCGAAGGCATCGCAAGCCCGGATCGCCGCGTTCCCCGTCGTGCGCTCGAGCAGGCCGCGGTCATCACCGGTCCGACCCCGTTGCACGGGGCGGATGTCGTCGTGCCCGACCTCCGCGGGGGCTACAGCTACGTCATCGCGGCTCTGGCGGCCGAGGGCGTCTCGGTCGTTCGCAACGTCGGGATCATCCGTCGCGGTTACGAGAAGTTCTTCGACAAGCTCGAGGCGCTCGGCGCCGACTTCGACGTCATCGGCTGACCGATGTCCGAGAACCGCCGTCGCGCGTCAGCGGAGAAGACCAAGCCGACACCGTTCTGGCTGGCGGCAGCCGTGGTCGTGCCTGCCGTCGGACTGCTCGCCCGGATCGAGATCGAGGGCGGTGAGCATCTCCCCGAGGAGGGACCGTACGTCCTCGCCCCGAACCACTACAGCGAGTTCGATCCGATCGTGATCGCGGTCGCGACCTGGCGGCTCGGGCGGGCACCGCGCTTCATGGCGAAGGAGAGCCTCTTCCGGGTACCGGTCGTGGGCGCGGTCCTGAAGGGCCTCGGCATGATCCCGGTCTCCCGGACGACGTCGGCCTCCGCCGCCGGTCAGGCGATCGCCCAGGCCGCCGAGCTCGTGGCCGACGGCCGCGGCGTCATCGTGTATCCCGAGGGATCGCTGACCCGCGAGCCCGAGCTGTGGCCGATGCGCGGCAAGTCGGGCGCGGTGCGCGTCGCAACCGCCGGCGACATCCCGATCATCCCGGTCGCGACGTGGGGCGTGCAGTCGATCCTGCCCCGCTACGGCAAGTTCAGCGCCTGGCCGCTCCGCAAGCGCATCCGCGTGCGGTTCGGGCCGCGGGTGGATCTCGCGCTGGAGCCGGGCGTCACGCCGTCGCCGGCCCAGCTGGTGGCGGCCACGGATACCGTCATGGCGCGTATCGCGGGCCTGCTGGGGCAGCTCCGCGGCGAGGAGCCGCCCGCCGAGCGCTGGAATCCGGGACAGCACGGCCAGAAGGAGACGGGTCGCCTTGAGCCGTAGGACCGAGACCACCGGACCCCGCGTCACCGTCATCGGTTCGGGCAGCTGGGGAACGACGTTCGGAAAGGTTCTCGCCGACGGCGGGGCCCAGGTCACGATGTGGGCGCGCCGCACCGAGCTTGCGCACGAGATCCGCGAAGGCAAGCGCAACAGCCGCTATCTGCCGGGCATCAACCTCCCGCGCTCGATGACGGCCACCCATCATCTCTCCGAGGCGCTCGACGGTGCTGAGCAGGTGTACCTCGCGGTCTCGAGCCAGGCGCTGCGCGAGAACCTCACCGCCATCCGCCCGCTCATCGCCGGCGGAACCATGCCGGTGGTGTCGCTCATGAAAGGCGTCGAGAAGCGCACCGGCCTGCGGATGAGCCAGGTGATCGAGCAGGGACTGGACTGCGACCCCAACCGCATCGCGGTGGCATCGGGCCCCAACCTCGCGCTCGAGATCGCGCGAGAGCAGCCGACCGCCGCCGTCATCGCCTCGGCGAGTCAGGACACCGCCGAGGCGGTCGCTCTGCGTGCCCGCAACGGGTACTTCCGCTCGTTCGTCAACACCGACGTCATCGGGACCGAGTTCGGCGGTGTGCTGAAGAACCTGATCGCCGTCGCGATCGGCATCGTGGACGGTGTCGGGTACGGCGAGAACACGAAGGCCTCGATCATCACGCGCGGTCTGGTCGAGATGACGGACTTCGCCGTGGCACAGGGAGCTCACCCCGAGACGCTCCAGGGCCTTGCGGGCCTCGGCGACCTCATCGCGACCTGCCAGTCGCCCCTGAGCCGGAACAACACGGCCGGGCGCCTGCTCGGACAGGGCTTCTCGTTCCAGGACGTCGTGAAGCAGATGGACCAGACCGCCGAAGGCCTGGCGTCCGTGGCGCCCGTCCTGACGCTGGCGCGCGCCGCGGGAGTGCAGATGCCCATCGTCGAACAGGTCAAGATGGTCCTGGACGGCACCATGAACCCGCGCGACATCGCGCCCCACCTGACCACCGACGACGATAAGCCGACCGGCGAGAGGACCCCCCATGGCGACGACAACAGTAGCGGTGCTCTTCGGCGGGCGTTCCAGCGAGCATTCGATCAGTTCCGCAACGGCGGCCGGGGTCCTGCGCGCGATCGATCGTGAGCGTTACCGCGTGATCCCCGTCGGGATCACGCGCGAGGGGGCCTTCGTCCTCGAGGACGACGACGCCGATAAGTTCGCGCTGAACCCGGAGCGGATGCCGGAGGTCGTCGACAACGGCACTCGCGTGCTGTGGCCGGAGCCGGGCGGACCGCGCGAGCTGCGTGTCCGCCGCGTCGACGGCGACATCGATGTCCTCGGCGAGGTCGACGTCGTGCTGCCGATCCTGCACGGCCCGCACGGTGAGGACGGCACGATACAGGGCTTCTTCGACACCCTGCAGCTGCCCTACGCCGGTGGTGGCGTCCTCGACTCGGCGCTGTGCATGGACAAGCACTTCATGAAGATCGTGCTGCAGGCGGCCGGTATCCCCGTCGCGCCCTGGGTCACCGTCGACGAGGCCCGGTGGCGTCGGGATCCCGAAGGCGTCCGCTCCGATGCCGCGGCTCTCGGCATCCCGAGCTTCGTCAAGCCGGCGCGCGCCGGCTCGAGCGTCGGCGTGTCGAAGGTCCACGAACCCGGTGAGCTCGACGCCGCCCTCGAACTCGCTTTCGCGGAAGACGGCAAGGTGCTGATCGAGCCCGCGATCGTCGGCCGTGAGGTCGAAGTCGCGGTCCTGGAGGGACGCGGCGGCGGGCCCGCCCGTGCGTCGCTGCCGGGGGAGATCGTGCTGACGACGCGTGAGTTCTACGACTTCGAGGGTAAGTACCTCGGCGGTGACGGCGCGGAGGTCGTCTGCCCCGCCGACGTCACCGAGGATGAGATCGACGCGCTCAAGCGGATGGCGGTGGCGGCCTTCGCCGCTGTCGACGGCCGCGGTCTCGCGCGCGTCGACTTCTTCCGGACGCCCGACGGGCTGTACGTCAACGAGCTGAACACCATGCCGGGGTTCACGCCCATCTCGATGTTCCCCAAGTGCTGGATCGCCTCCGGCCTCAGCTACGGCGATCTCATCTCCGAGCTGATCGAGATCGCGCTCTCCCGCGTCGCCGACCGCGTCTGACGGGTTCCGACGGCGGAGATGCGACCCGCGCTCAGGGTTCGACGGGCGACGGGACCGGGGTAGCCTCCGAGCGTTCGACGCATTCGCCGCCGTCGCGGGGAAGCCGAGAGACGACTCGCGAGAGCTCGTCGAGAACCTCTCGGCTCGACACGCCCTGGACGTCCTCGGAGCTCTCGGTGTCGAAGAAGAGCTCGACGGCGGGAGTGCGCCCGAAGGTGACGACGCGGAACCGGGGAGCCTCGGATTCGTCGATCACCCAGTCGACTCCCGCGACGGACTCGCAGCGCAGCGTCGTCGGGCCGGGCGAGGCTACGCCGCACGAGAAGATGATGGTGGCGGGGTCGCCCCAGGCAGCGGTGGCCTGACTGTCGGTCCAGCGACGCTCCGCTCCGGCGACCGTCTGCGGGAGGCGGACCATCACGTCCGCGCACTCGGGAGCGTTCGCCTGCGGCGCCGCCGGAACGTTCACGGTTCCCGCGCAGCCGGCGAGAACGAGGGTCGCCGAGGCCAGGACGAGAGCGGGGATGGATCGGCGGCGGAGCACCTCTCCAGGGTACTGCGCCGCGAGCCGGTCGACCGCGGCGGTAGCGTGGAGCCATGCCCGACGCCGCCCCCGCCACCCCCGTCGGCTCGCTCTCGGAGGAGGCGGTGCTCGCCGCGATCCTCGAGCGCCTCGGTCCTTCCGATTCGCTCGTCGGACCCGGTGATGACGCGGCGGTGCTCCAGCTCGCCGATGCGCGCGTCGTCGTGACGACCGACACCCTCATCCACGGGCCCGACTTCCGTCTCGCATGGTCGTCCGGCAGGGACCTCGGCGCGAAGGCCGCGGCGGTCAACCTGGCGGACGTCGCCGCGATGGGCGCCCGGCCCGTGGCCCTGTTCGTCGCTCTCGCGATGCCTCCCGAGACGACCATCGGGTTCGTCCGGGAGCTCGCGACCGGTCTGCGCGAGGCCTGCGACGAGCTCGCACCGGGCTGCCGTGTCGCGGGCGGCGACCTCACGAGCTCGGACACTCTGACGATCGCGGTGACCGCGATCGGCGAGATGGAGCCGGGGCACTCTCCGGTGCTCCGCTCAGGCGCCCGGCCCGGCGACATCCTGGCGATCTGCGGCGAGGTCGGGCTTGCGGCGGCCGGGCTCGACATCCTGTTCGAGCGGTTCCGCGACGAGGACGGTCAGGCGGTCGCGGTGGACGCCGAAATCCTCACCGCGCCCGAGCGCACTGCTGTGGCGGGGCAGCTGCGTCCCCGCCCGCCGATCGGCTCCGGCGCGGCGGCGGCGAGAGCGGGCGCGACAGCGATGATGGACGTCTCGGACGGCCTGGTGCGCGATGCCCGTCGGCTCGCGCGCGCCTCGGGGGTCACGCTCGACATCGCACGTCTCGCGCTGGGCCCGGACAGCGATCGTGCGCTCCGCGGCGGGGAGGATCATGCGCTCCTCGCGACCTTCCCGGCCAACACCATCCTCCCGGCGGGCTTCCGTGCGATCGGCTCGGTCGGCGCGGCGGGCCCCGACCCGCTCACCGTCGACGGGCTGCCGGAGCGTTCGGCCGGCGGGTGGGACCCCTACCGCGACTGGGACGGTGCCGGGGGCTGATCCGCGTCGACCGCGCGTTCGAACCACCACAGGGTCGTGTCGCCGTAGCGCTTGGTGCGCAACGGCTCGAGTCGCGCCGGAACACGCGGCTCGGGGGAGCGGCTGGCGCGTTCGACGATGACGACCGCTCCGGGCGCGCAGAGGTCTGCGAGCAACGCGAGCGTGACGGCGAGCGCGTCGTCGTCGAGGTCGTAGGGCGGATCCAGGAAGACGAGGTCGAACGGACCGGTCGCCGACCCGAGGAACGTGTCGGCGCTGCTGCGGTGGACCCTGACCGGCGACGAGGCGACTGCTCGCGCGACTGTCCGTGCGTTCTGTTCGGTCACGGCGGCGGCCGGGGCCGACTTCTCCACGAGGTCGACGGATGCGGCCCCTCGGCTGAGCGCCTCCAGGCCGAGCGCGCCCGAGCCCGCGTACAGGTCGAGCACACGCGCGCCGTCGAGGATGCCCGATGCGTCGAGTCCGCCGAAGAGGGACTCGCGGACGCGATCGCTCGTCGGACGCGTGCCGCGATCGGGTACACGCAGCGCGAGAGATCCTGCGGCGCCGGCGATGATGCGTGTCATGCGGGTCCCGCCTTTCCGGCATCACCCTTCGGGAAGCCGCCGCCCTCTTCGTCACGCAGCCGTGGCTCGCTGCGGAGCTCGGGGCGGAAGCCGGCCTTGTCGGCGTAGAAGGCGCGGATGACCGACATGTCGGCGGCGACGTCGCCGGTGAGCTCGATGGTCGGTCCCAGGCCCGTGGTCATCGTGGTGCGGTCGACGTAGCCCAGCGTGACGGGCAGACCCGACGCGCGTGCGATGCGGTAGAAGCCCGACTTCCATCCGGTGCGCGAGGTCCGGGTTCCGTCGGGGGTGATGACGAGCCCGAAGACGTCGCCCGCCGCGATCTGCGCGAGGACGTCGTCCACGACGCGCGACGGGTCGTCCCGGTCGACGGGGATGCCGCCCAGCCGCCGCATCGGACCGCTCCGCCACCCGTGGAAGAGGCTCTTCTTCCCGAGCCAGCGGATGGGGATCTGCAGGCGCCACGCGATGGCGAGCATGAGCACGAAGTCCCAGTTGGAGGTGTGGGGCGCCCCGATGAGGATCGTGGGCCTCGTCGGGGCGGGTGTGCTGACGAGGCGCCAGCGGCTGAACGTCCAGAAGAGGCGGGCGATCGCGCGTCGGAGCATCCTCTTACCGTAGAGCCTGGCGGCACCGTGTCCGACCTCCTGCCTAGACTCGTGTCCATGCCGCAGGTCGACCTCGATACACCGCTGCCGCAGGCCGTGGGCGAGAAGGTCGCGGCGACCCTCTCGCGTGCTTTCGGGATGTCCACCGTCGGCGACCTCCTCGCACACTATCCGCGTCGTTATGCCCGTCGTGGCGAGCTGACGCCCATCTCCTCACTGCCCGTCGGCGAGATGGCGACGATCGTCGCCGAGGTGAAGTCGGTCTCCGAGCGCCCGATGCGTCAGCGTCGCGGCTCGCTCCTCGAAGTCGTGATCAGCGACGGCGTCGGCGAGGCGACGCTGACCTTCTTCGGGCAGAAGTGGCGTCTCCAAGAGCTCCGGGTCGGGCGGCAGGGCATCTTCTCGGGCAAGGTCGGCGTGTTCAAGGGGAAGCAGCAGTTCGCGCATCCCGACTACGAGCTTTTCGACGACGAGGTCGAGGCGCGCGTGACGGCGGTCGCGCGCAGCCTCGAACCGATCCCCATCTACTCCGCCACGAGTACGATCACCAGCTGGCAGCTGCGCAAGATCATCGCCGACGTCATCGCCCGGCTCGGCGAGGTACCCGATCCGCTCCCCGATGAGGTGCGCGCACGTCATCAGCTCCTCGACGCTCGCACCGCGCTCGTCCAGGTCCACACGCCCACGGTTCCCGAACAGGTGCGGCCGGGGTTCGCGGCCCTGCGGATGCACGAAGCATTCGTACTGCAAGCAGCACTCCTCCAGCACCGCATCCAGGTCCGCCAGCTCGCCGCGACCTCCCGGCCCGCGGGCGACCTGCTCGAGCAGTTCGACGCTTCCCTGCCCTTCGAGCGCACGCCGGACCAGATCACGGTAGGCGACGCGATCGCCGCAGACCTCGTGAACGAATGGCCGATGAATCGTCTCGTGCAGGGGGAAGTGGGGTCGGGCAAGACCCTCGTCGCCCTGCGCGCGATGCTGCAGGTCGCGCAATCGGGCGGGCAGGCCGCGCTGATCGCGCCGACCGAGGTGCTCGCTGCGCAGCACGTGCGATCCATCGCGAAGATGCTCGGGCCGCGGCTGGCACCCGAGCTGATGCCCACTCTGCTCACCGGGGCGCAGCCGGCCGCCGAGCGGCGCAAGGCAGCGCTGCGTGCGGCATCCGGCCAGGCACGGATCGTCGTCGGCACCCACGCCCTGCTGAGCGCCTCGACGACGTTCGCCGACCTCGGCCTCGTCGTCGTCGACGAGCAGCACCGATTCGGGGTCGAGCAGCGCGAGGCCCTGCGCGCCAAGGGAACCTCGCCCCACGTGCTCGTCCTCACGGCGACGCCGATTCCGCGCACCGTGGCGATGACCGTCTTCGGAGACCTCGACGTGTCGACCATCCGCACGATGCCGACGGGGCGTGCGGGCATCTCGACCTTCGTCGCGCCCCTGGCCGAGAAGCCCGGGTGGTTCGGCCGTGTGTGGGAGCGTGTGGCCGAAGAGGTGGCCGCCGGGCGCCAGGCCTTCGTCGTCTGTGCGGCGATCGACGCCGAGAAGGCCGTCGTCGACGACACCGACGACGCGGGCATGCTCGAAGACGGTACGCGCACACGCACGCGGTGGGGTGTCGTGCAGGCGAGCGCAATGCTCGCGCAGCATCCCTCCTTCGCCGATCTGACGGTGGCCACGCTGCACGGCAAGATGCCTGCGGACGAGAAGGATGCCGTGATGCAGGCCTTTGCCCGCGGTGAGATCGACGTGCTCGTGGCCACGACGGTCGTCGAGGTCGGCGTCGATGTGCCCAACGCCTCGACGATGGTGATCCTCGAAGCCGAGCGGTTCGGCGTCTCGCAGCTGCACCAGCTTCGCGGCCGGGTCGGTCGCGGAAGCGTTCCCGGTCTCTGCCTCCTGGTCACCGAGGCCGATCCCGACACGGCGGCGCGTTCGCGGGTCGAGGCCGTCGCGGCGACGACCGACGGCTTCTCCCTCGCCGAGGTCGACCTCGAGCTCCGCGGCGAGGGAGACGTTCTCGGCGATGCGCAGTCGGGCGCCCGGTCTTCGCTCCGCCTGCTTCGCGTCGTCGCCGATGCCGACTTGATCGCGCAGGCGCGCGAGGAAGCAGCCGAGGTGCTGGGCGACGACCCCGACCTCTCCCGCCATCCGGGACTGGCTGCTGCGATCGCGCGGCGGCTCGGCGAGGACGAGCGCGGCGCGCTCCATAGGAACTAGGCTCGGAGCATGAGCAACCGGATCGCGGTCGTGCCCGGCTCCTTCGATCCGCCGACCCTCGGCCATCTCGACGTCATCCGTCGTGCCGCGGCCCTCTACGACCAGCTTCACGTCCTGGTCGTGCACAACCCGGGCAAAGAAGCGATGCTCCCCATCGCGCAGCGGCAGGCGCTGCTCGAGCAGTCGATCGACGACGCCGGGATCGAGGGCGAGATCGTGGTCGCCGCGTGGAGCATGGGGCTGCTCGTCGATTACGCGACCGACGTCGGCGCCGGGATCCTCGTCAAGGGGATCCGTTCGCAGGTCGACGTCGCCTACGAGACGCCGATGGCGATCGTCAACCGGCACCTCGCACAGATCGAGACCGTGTTCCTCCTTCCCGACCCCGCGCACGCGCTCGTCTCGAGCTCGCTCGTGCGGCAGGTCGCCTCGCTCGGTGGCGACGTCTCGCCGTTCGTCCCGGGGCCCGTCGCGCGCTTCCTCGACACCGGATCCCGCGGCATCTGAGTCCGCTCGTCGCCACGGCGACTACCATGGTCGATCGTGGGTAGAAAGCACGTCACCGGACCATTCGTCATCCCCGTGCACGACATCGTGCGCCAGCCGGGGGAGATGCGGGAGTTCGCGTTCAGCGTGCCCGCGCCCGATAAATGGGGTGAGGGCCTCGTGTTCGTCCCGTCGGGTCAGCCGATCGAACTCGAGGTGCGCCTCGAGTCGGTCCACGAGGGCATCCTGGCGACCGCGGAGGCGGACACTGTCTACGAAGGGGTCTGCGGTCGGTGCCTCATGGAGCTGACACGCCCCCTCCGAATCGAGTTTCAGGAGCTCTTCGGGTATTCTGGGGACGAAGCGTCCGACTTCGAGGTTCAAGACGACCACGTGGATCTTGAAACTCCGGTCAGGGATTCGATCGTCCTGGCGCTTCCGTTCCAGCCGGTGTGTCAGCCGGATTGCCCCGGGCTCGACCCGGTCACGGGTGAGAAGCTGACGCCCGGAGCGGAGCCTGCGGAGCAGGTGCAGATCGACCCGCGCTGGGCCGCGCTGACGGCCTACACCCCAGACCACGACGACGCAGACCATCGCGTCGCGCCCGACACAGAGAAGAGCTAGCCATGGCAGGTAACCCCCCGAAGCGGAAGGTCTCCCGCTCCAACACGCGTTCGCGTCGCGCGCAGTGGAAGGCCGAGGCTCCCGCCCTCGTCAAGACCATCGAGAACGGCAAGGTCGTCTACAGCCGTCCCCACCAGGCGAAGGTCGTCACCGACTCGCAGGGCACCGAGCTGTTCCTCGAGTACAAGGGTCGCAAGGTCGCTGACGTCTGACGACGAGCGGCGTGACTGAGAACATCACCGAGCGCTCGGCGCTCACCGACAAGCTCGGGGTCGATATCGACCCCGAGCTTCTGTCGCTCGCCCTCACCCATCGCTCGTACGCGTACGAGAACGGCGGGACGCCTCACAACGAGCGCCTGGAGTTCCTCGGCGACTCGATCCTGGGTCAGGCCGTCACCGTGCACCTCTTCCGCACGCATCCGGATCTCGACGAGGGCGCCCTGGCGAAGCGGCGAGCGAGTGTGGTCTCGACCGTCGCCCTGGCCGAGGTCGCGCGGACGATCGGGCTGGGCGACCACATCATGCTGGGGCGCGGCGAGACGCAGACCGGCGGTCGCGATAAAGACTCGATCCTCGCCGACGCCATGGAGGCCGTGATCGGTGCGGCGTTCCTCTCGGCGGGCCCGGACCGTGCGCAGGAACTCGTCCTTCGGCTGGTGGCGCCGCTTCTGGCCGACCCCGCGCGGTACGGGGCGGCGATGGACCCGAAGACCTCGCTGCAAGAGCTCGCCGCGCATCTGGGCGTCGCGCCGCCCGTCTACGGCATCGAGGCCTCGGGGCCGGACCACCACCGCGTCTTCACCGCGACCGTCACCGTCGGCGACGTGTCACGCGAGGGAGTGGGAAGCAGCAAGAAGCAGGCCGAGATGGCCGCCGCCCTCGCTGTGTGGCACGTGCTGTCGGCCCGTGCCTGAGCTTCCCGAAGTCGAGGTCGTCCGTGCCGGTCTCGAGCCGGCCGTCGTCGGCGCGCGCATCGAGGCCTGCACGGTCCTCGATGCGCGCGCGCTCACGCGCCACGCCGGGACGCCGGAGTCTTTCGAGCGGGAGCTGATCGGCCGCTCGCTTGCCGCGGCCGCGCGCCGCGGCAAGTTCCTGTGGTTCCCCGTGGCGGACACGGATCGCGCGGTGGTCGCCCACCTGGGGATGAGCGGGCAGATGCTCCTGCGCGAGCCGGGCGCCCCCTCCGAGCGTCATGAACGGATCCGCTGGGACATCGTGCACCCCGCGCACGGCGAGCTGTCCGTGCTCTTCGTCGATCAGCGGACTTTCGGATCCCTGGCCGTCGACGACCTCGAGCCGACCGCGGATGGCGCCGCGGGCGGGCGCGGAACGGATGCTGCCCTGATCCCGGGACAGGTGCGGCACATCGCCCGTGATCCCCTCGACCCCGCGTTCGACGCCGCGCGCTTCCATCGAGAGCTGGCGCGGCGGTCGTCGGGCATCAAGCGCGTTCTGCTCGATCAGGGCGTGGTCAGCGGTATCGGCAACATCTACGCCGACGAGGCGCTGTGGGCGGCCCGCATCCACCCGGAGACCGCGGCATCTCTCCTCTCGCGCCCCGCGCGCGAACGCCTCCTGGAAGCGGTCGTCGCGGTCATGACGAAGGCTCTCGCCGAGGGCGGCACGAGCTTCGACGCGCAGTATGTGAACGTCAACGGCCAGGCCGGCTACTTCGCCCACTCTCTGGAGGCCTACGGCCGCACCGGAGCGGAGTGCTCGCGATGCGGCTCGGCCATCGTCCGGGTCGCGTTCACCAATCGGTCATCGCACTACTGTCCGCGCTGCCAGCGTCGCCGCTACTGAGCCGCTTCTTCCAGGCCCCCTCGTACGAGAGCGGCCGGAAGCCGAGGGCCTCGTTGATGTCGAGCATCGGCCGATTCTCCTCGGCGTTGTAGGTGATGACGCGGGGCGAGCCGGGGGCGATCTCGCGCCACGCCACGAGCCCTGCGCACTTCACGAGCATCCCGAGCCGGTGGCCGCGGTGCGTCGCCGCCACGAGGGTGTCGTGCTGGTGGGTCGCTCCGGTGCGGTCCGAGCTGATCATGAGCTCGTTGAAGGCTGCGAGCTCACCGGTCTCGATGTGCTGGGCAGCGGTCACGAGCAGTGTCTGGTCCGCTTCGACGTAGCGCGCATCGTGGCGGGCCAGGCGCGCGGCATCCCACTCTTCCTCGTCCACCTCGAGGCCGGCGGCGGGGGCGTCGGTCGACATGCGCGATTTGAGCCAGGCGTACCCTTCGACGAACTCCGGCGGCGTCGGCACAGTCCATCGCACCACGCGATACCCGGCGGCCGCGACTGCGGCTCGCGCCAGGTGCTCATCGACGACGGCGGCGGAGCCGGGCAGATCCAGCACGCTCTTCCGGTTGATCTGCTCGAGCGTGTAGCCGTGCCGCAGGAGGAACCGCGCGGCATGGTCGCGCGGAATGTCGCCGTACCCCGTCGGTGCGGCCATCCTGTCGCCCGGCTGGTCGGGATGCTCGGCGTACGTCTGCAGAACGTGCCGTCCGTGCTCGCGGGCCGTGCGCTCGATGAGAGCGTGCGCGTGCGACCCGATCCCGCGGCCGTGGACGTCACGCAACAGTTCGATGAGCCAGTACGCCGTATCGGATCCGGCCTCGTGGGGGACGTCGAGCCCCACGCGCCCGACGACTGTGCCGTCCCAGACCGCGAGCCAGCTGAACCGCGTCTCGTCCGGACTCGGGCGATAGTGGGGGAGCAGCTCGTCGGGGCGGGCGGCGTCGTCATCGCTGCCGGTGATCTCGCGGTACACGAGATTGCGCACGCGGACCATCTCGCAGAAGTCCGCGGCGTCCGGCGCATCGATGCGGTCGGGAATGTGGAGAGAGCGCAGCTCGAGCTGCGCGGTGATGTCGTTCATGGTTCTCTTTCGATGGCGTGGGGTCTCGTCGCCGAGACCCCACGCGGATCAACGGTAGGGAGTGAGCAGGTACGCGCGCTCCCAGTGGCGCTCGCGTGCCTCTCGAGCGGCGAGCTGCTCGCGGCGGTACGCGACCTCTGGCGCAGAGCTAGCGCCGCGGTTCGCGCTCCACACGATGAGGCGCAGTGCGATCCGCAGCGCAACGCGCTGAGCGAGGGTTGGACGGCCGACGAGAGTCTGCTCGGGGATGACAGGCCGCGCAGGCGCGACCTCGGGACGTCGTTGTACGACGGTGTTCATGGTGTCCTCGTTCGAAGAGGGCGGATGTGCGATGACGACGACACGACGTGCGTCGCGGGGGCAGCCAGGGGCTGCTGCCCGGCGCGCGGAGATCACGCGGGGCGGAAAGGCGGAACGGGGCGAGGGACTCGCAGACTCAGACGTTCAGCGGAGCACCGACGACGGCGGCTCCACCGATAACGCAGACGAAACGGTCGCGGTGCTCGGAACGAACAGCAACAGCGTTAAACGCGGTGACAGAAATCAACATCGGGGAACCTCCTTTCGTCAGGGATGCGGAAAGTGACGCTAGCGGTCCGTCCGGTGCGGCGTCAAGTCCGGCGCGTCATCCTCCGGTAGCGTGTGGACGTTGACCGAGCGCCGGGAGGGTTCGACATGCACCTGAAGAGCGTCACGCTCAAGGGCTTCAAGTCGTTCGCCCAACCGACCACGTTCGTGCTCGAACCGGGGGTCACCTGCATCGTCGGACCGAACGGCTCCGGCAAGTCGAACGTCGTCGACGCCCTCGCCTGGGTCATGGGAGAACAGGGAGCCAAGACCCTCCGCGGCGGCAAGATGGAGGACGTCATCTTCGCGGGCACCGCGACGCGCGGTCCGCTCGGTCGTGCCGAGGTGCAGCTGACGATCGACAACCACGACGGCGTGCTTCCGATCGAGTACGCCGAGGTCACGATCAGCCGAACGCTGTTCCGGAACGGGTCGAGCGAGTACGCGATCAACGGCGAGACGTGCCGGTTGCTCGACGTGCAGGAGCTGCTGAGCGACTCCGGTCTGGGCCGCGAGATGCACGTCATCGTCGGCCAGGGTCGTCTCGACACCGTGCTGCAGGCGAGCGCGGAGGACCGCCGCGGCTTCATCGAAGAGGCGGCGGGCATCCTCAAGCACCGGCGCCGCAAGGAGAAGACGGTTCGCAAGCTCGAGGCGATGGAGACGAACCTCACCCGGCTGAGCGACCTCGCGGGCGAGCTGCGACGGCAGCTGAAGCCGCTCGGCAAGCAGGCCGAGATCGCCCGCGAAGCGGCGACGATCGCCGCCGTCGTCCGCGACGCGAAGGCGAGGCTGTTCGCCGATGACCTCGTCGCCCTGCGTGCCCAGCTCGCCGACCACGCCCGGGACGAGCATGAGCGGCACGCCGAGCGGCTGGTGCTGCAGGACCGGCTCGACGGTGTGAAACGACGCATCGACGAGCTCGAGGCCGAGCAGCGGTCCGAAGCCGTCGACCGTGCACGCGCCACCGCTTTCGCGCTCGAACAGGTCCAGGAGCGGGTACGCGGGTTGCACACGCTCGCAGCGCAGCGCCGAGCGCTCCTCGAAGACGACGGCCAGCTCTCGATAGAGGTCGCCACGGTCGGGCAGTCGGCCATCGACGAGGCTCGGCAGGAGGTCGACGACATCGCGTCGGGCGTCGGTGATGCGCAGGATGCGGCTGCTGCGGCATCCCGCGACGTCATCCGGGCACGCGCCGAACTCGATGCGCTCGACGCCGACATCGCCGCCCAAAGCGCTCTCGTCTCCGAGCACGACATGCGCCTGACCAAGCTTCGCGGCCGGGCCGAGGCCGCGGCATCCCGGCTGGAGGCCCTTCGAGCGACGGTGGAACGGCAGCAGCGGGGCCTCGATGCCGCTCGCGCGCGCCGCGCCGAGGCGGAGGCAGCCCTCGAGCAGGTCCAGGCGGATGCGGCTCCCGAGATCAGCTCCGCCGAGCACACTGCCGCCTACGAGCGGGCTCAGCGCGATGCCACGGACGCCGAGACCGAGCTGGCGGGGATCCGCGAGAGGCTGCACGCGGCCGAGCGCGAGGTCGAGTCGCTCACGGCGCAGACCGCGGCACTCGGGCGCGCGCTCGAGGTCCGCAATGCCGCTGCCGATCTCCTCTCGCGCGGTGACGAGGGGCTGCGATCCCTCGTCGCCGACGCCCTGAAGGTCGAGCCGGGCTACGAGGCCCCGGTGGCCGCCGCTCTGGGGGCTCTCGCTGAAGGCGTGCTCGCGGTCGATGTGGCGGCAGCGCTGCGGGCGGCGGCCACCGCCTCCGCGGATGACCTCGGCGTGGTCGACATCGTCCTGGCGGACGCCGCGCGGGGAGAGGCTGTCGCCGCTCCACCGGGTGCTGTTCGCGCCACCGACATCGTCAGCGGTCCCGACGGTGTCGTCGGGCAACTCGAGAATGTGCTCGTCGCGGATGACCTCGACGCCGCTGTGCGCATCCGTGACGGCTGGGTCGCGAACGAGCGCGAGCGTGCCGTGGTCGTGACGAAGCAGGGTGAGCTCGTCTCGTGGCGCACCGTCCGGGCCGGCTCCGGCGAAGGGCGATCGCGTCTCGAACTCGCGGCCGAGCGCGATGCGGCGGCCGAGCGGCTCAGCGAGATGAGGGTGGTCGCCGACGCGCTGCGCGAGTCGCTGGCCGAAGCGCAGGCGGCGTGGTCCGAGGCGCGCGCCCGCACGAGGACGGCGCTCGAGACCCTCCGGGCGCACGATGCGGCGCTCGCGGCCGACGCGGAGAAGTTCAACCGGGCTACCGTGCGGTACGAGGCGGCCGTCGCGGAGTGCGATCGGCTCGAAGCGGGTATCGCCCCCGCTGTGTCCGCCGTGACCGAGGCCGAATCGGCGGCTCGCGAGGCTGAGGAAGCGCTCGCGGCAGCGGCTGCGGCACCGAGGCCGATCCTCGACGCATCGGCGCGCGAGGGGCTCCTCGAAGCCCTCGAACAGGCACGCGAACGCGAGATGCGCGCCCGGCTCGACGTCGAGACCCTGCGGGAGCGCGTGCGAGCCGGAGAGGCACGTGTGGTCCAGCTCGAACGCCAGCGCGAGCGCGAGCGGGCAGCCGCCGCCGAAGCCGCCCGGCGCGCCGTCATCCGGAGGCGGCAGCGTGCGATCGCGGACGCCGTCGCCGCACAGCTGCCCCCGCTGCTCGAGTCGATCGACCGGTCGGTCGCGGCCGCCCGCGTGGAGCTGGGTCGCGCCGAGCAGGCGCGGAGCGAGATCACGAGCGAGCTCGCAGAGCTGCGCCGTCAGGATCAATCGGCGCGCAGCCGGCTCGCAGCCCTCACCGAGTCGGTCCACGGACTCGAGATGCAGATGCACGAGAAGAAGCTGCACGTGACGAGCCTGCTCGAGCGTGTCGCCTCGGAACTCGGGTTCGACGAGGACATTCTTGTTTCGGAATATGGGCCGGACCAGCCCGTCCTCGATGATTCGGGCGAGCCGGTGCCTTTCGATCGGAACGCGCAGCGGCGTCGCCTCGCCGAAGCGGAGCGAAAGCTCGCGCAGCTCGGGCGGGTCAATCCTCTGGCGCTCGAGGAGTACGCCGCGCTCGAGCAGCGCCACGCATTCCTCACCGAACAGCTTGCGGATCTGACGCAGACACGGGCCGATCTGCTGACCATCATTGGGGAGCTGGACGAACGGATGCAGTCGATCTTCCTGGCCGCGTTCGAAGACACCAAGATCGCGTTCGGCGAGGTCTTCCCGATCCTGTTCCCGGGCGGCACGGGCAGCATCTCGCTCACCGACCCCGACAATCCGCTGACGACCGGCATCGAGGTCGCGGTGCGACCCGTGGGCAAGAAGATCGAGAGGTTGTCGCTGCTGTCCGGCGGCGAGCGGTCCCTCGCCGCCGTCGCGCTCCTGACGGCGATCTTCAAGGCTCGCCCGAGCCCGTTCTACATCCTCGACGAGGTCGAGGCGGCGCTCGACGACGCGAACCTCGGTCGCCTGCTCGGCGTGTTCGAACAGCTCCGCGAGTCGAGCCAGCTCATCGTGATCACGCACCAGAAGCGCACGATGGAGATCGCCGACGCCCTCTACGGCGTCTCGATGCGGCAGGACGGCGTGTCGGCGGTCGTCGGTCAGCGCGTACGCGAGCGCGCAGGCGCCGTAGGCTGAGGGCATGGCCGACAATCCCTGGTCGCTCTCGCGCGCGCTGCGCGGGCTCTTCGTCAAGCCGACCATCGACGAGAACACGTGGGACGACCTCGAGACGGCGCTGCTGACCGCCGACTTCGGGCCCGACATCACCGAGCGTCTCGTCGACGACCTGCGGGACAAGGTCGAGCGGTACCGCACCACCGACCCCCGTGATCTCCAGCGCATGCTGAAGGAGACGCTCGAGGAGCGGTTCGCAGCCTTCGACTCGACCCTGCGCCTGACCGAGCGTCCCGCCGTCGTCCTCGTTGTCGGTGTGAACGGCGTGGGGAAGACCACGACGATCGGGAAGTTCGCGAAGTTCCTGCAGCGATACGGCCGGTCGGTCGTCGTCGGTGCCGCCGATACGTTCCGTGCCGCAGCCGTCGACCAGCTCGCGACGTGGGCCGAACGCGGCGGTGCACAGATCGTCCGGCCGCAGCAGGAGGGCCAGGACCCGGCTTCCGTCGCGTTCCAGACGATCGATTACGCCAAGCGGACGGGCACGGAGATCGTGCTCGTCGACACCGCGGGCCGCCTGCACACCAAGGGCGGCCTGATGGACGAGCTCACCAAGATCCGGCGCGTCATCGAGAAGCAGGCGCCTATCAGCGAAGTGCTGCTGGTGCTGGATGCGACGACGGGCCAGAACGGCGTGATGCAAGCCGAGGCGTTCCTCGAACACGCAGGCGTGACGGGTCTCGTCCTGACCAAGCTCGACGGGTCCGCGCGGGGCGGTTTCGTGCTCGCGGTCCAGGAGCGCACCGGCATCCCGGTCAAGCTGCTCGGTCAGGGCGAGGGCATCAACGACCTCACCGGTTTCACCCCGCACGTGTTCGCAGCCGCTCTCGTCGACTGAGCGCCGCGCCGCATCTCCACTTCCCCCGCACCCTCACGGCTGGTTTCATAAACACATGGCGATCGAGCACGACTACTTCGGACTCCTCGAGTCGGGTCCGGACGGATCGATCTTCTGGTCGGATCACGTCGAGATCGGCGACCAGACGGTCACCGTCGATCTCACGGCCCCGGATCAGGACGACGTGTCCGCCGCCGCGCTCGACGTCGCTGCCGCGATGATCTCGGCGATCGAGTCGATCGACCTCTCCGCCCGAAACGCGATGGTGTCGGAGCTCAACGACCGCACGAGCGAGGTGACCGAGTTCATCCTCCAGCAGCAGGAGGAGCTCGGAGAGGACATCGAGTCGTACCTGGTGGATATCTCCGGCGACGTCCACATGGACGTCATCCGGTCGCTGCAGCTGATCAGCATGACGATCCTGGCCGACGAGCACGGGGGATCGGACCCGTTCGCGGTGCTGGAGTACGCGCTCGACCCCGACTCGACCGAAGAGGTGCTCCTGGTCAACCTCACGAGCGACGGCAGCATCCAGTCGGTCACCAGCGCCGACTGACGTGCAGACCTTCCTGCCCTACCCATCGTTCGCCGAGTCGGCGGCTGCGCTCGACACGGCTCGACTGGGCAAGCAGCGCGTCGAGACGCTGCAGCTGCTGCGGGCCAACACCGTCCCGGGATACGGATGGCGCAACCACCCGGCCGCCAAGATGTGGCGCGGCCATCTGCCGGCCCTCACGGCGTACGGCCTGGCGATGACGGACGCGTGGATCGCCGCCGGTCGCCCGGATACGGTCCGGCCGCAACTGCTGCGGTTCGCTCCCGATGTCGACGGGATGCCCGAGAGCGAGCTCGAGATGCCGCCGTGGCTGGGCGATGAGGCGTTCCACCTGTCTCACCGCTCCAACCTCGTGCGCAAGGATGCCGCGTTCTACCGCCCGCGTTTCGGCGATGTCCCCGACGACCTCCCGTACATCTGGCCGCCGGACCCGACCGCGGCCTGAGTCGCACGCGGACGGGTCGGCGACTCGTCAGACGGCCTGCGCGAACCCGGACTGCGCGGAGTCGGCGAGGTGCGCGAGGTGCGGGGGGATCTCCCGGCCCTTGGCGGTCATCGATTGCGCCCACAGCCGCCCGGCCCGGTAGGAGGACCGCACGAGTGGTCCGGCGAGAACCCCGAGGAAGCCGATGCGCTCCGCCTCTTCGCGGAAGCCGACGAACTCCTCCGGCTTGACCCACCGGTCGACCGGCAGATGACGAGGCGTCGGCCGCAGATACTGCGTGATCGTGATGATGTCGGTGCCGGCGTCGTGGAGGTCCTGGAGCGCCTGCACGACCTCCTCGGGGGTCTCGCCCATTCCGAGGATGAGGTTCGACTTGGTGATGAGTCCGGCGTCACGGGCGCGCGTGATCACGCCGAGCGAGCGCTCGTAACGGAACGCGGGTCGGATCCGCTTGAAGATGCGGGGGACCGTCTCCACGTTGTGCGCGAAGACCTCCGGTCGCGACGCGAAGACCTCGTCGAGCTGCGCCGGGTCGCCGTTGAAGTCGGTCGCGAGGATCTCGACGCCCGTGCCCGGGTTCTCCGCGTGGATCCGTCGCACCGTCTCCGCGTGCAGCCAGGCTCCGCCATCGGCGAGGTCGTCGCGCGCCACCCCGGTGACCGTGGCGTAGCGCAGCTGCATCCGGCTGACGCTTTCGGCGACGCGCCGCGGCTCGTCGGTGTCGTACTCGGCCGGTTTACCCGTGTCGATCTGACAGAAGTCGCATCGTCGTGTGCACTGCGAGCCGCCGATGAGGAAGGTCGCCTCTCGGTCTTCCCAGCATTCGTAGATGTTGGGACATCCCGCCTCCTGGCAGACGGTGTGCAGGCCTTCCTCGCGCACGAGGTCGTGGAGCGCGCGATACTCCTCGCCCATCCGGGCCTTCGTCTTGATCCACTCCGGCTTGCGCTCGATCGGCGTCTGCGCGTTGCGGACCTCCAGGCGAAGGAGTTTGCGTCCCTCCGGCCCGCCCGCGGCGGGAGCGGCGGGCACGGCGCAGCCGCCGCTCATGCCGCGACCGCCGTCTCGAACTCGGCGCGGAAGCGACTCGTGACGGTGTCCACCACGTCGGCGGGCGAGACCCTCCGGGCCAGGACCGTGGAGAGTGAGGCGACGCCGGCATCGGTGATGCCGCACGGGATGATCTGCTCGAACGGCGCGAGATCGTTGTCGCAGTTGAGCGCGAAGCCGTGCATCGTCACGCCGCGCTGAACCCGGACGCCGATCGCCGCGATCTTGGCGTCGCGGCCGTCCTGGCTCACCCACACGCCGCTTCGGCCCGCCACCTGCCGGGCTGAGACGCCCAGGTCCGCGACGGCTGAGATGAGGACCCGCTCGAGCCTCCGCACGTGCGAGACGACGTCGACGGGCTCGGGCAGGCGCAGGATCGGGTACCCCACCAGCTGTCCCGGGCCGTGCCAGGTGATCTTTCCGCCGCGATCGACATCGACGACGGCGGTCCCGTCGGTCGGTCGCTCCGCGGGCTCGGTACGCGCGCCCGCGGTGAACACCGCTTCGTGCTCGAGGAGGAGCAGCGTGTCCGGGCTGCCGGCGACCACGGCGTCGTGGACGCGGCGCTGCAGCTCCCAGCCTTCTGCATAGGGGACGACGGCGGGGGCGAGCCCCACGACGCGGACATCGAGCACGGATCCTCCTCGAGATACTGGACTGCGTCCAACAATACGACACGCCTAGGCTGTGATGGTGACGTCATCCACCCGCGCGGGCCGGCCTCGCGTGTCGTCCCGCGAAACCCTTGCGGAGGCCGCCTGCGAGCTGTTCCTCGAGCGCGGCTACGAGGCGACGACGGTCGCCGACATCACCCGGCGTGCCGGTGTCAGCCGGTCGAGCTTCTTCAACTACTTCTCATCGAAGTCGGCGGTCCTGTGGTCGGGGCTCGACGAGCGCATCGGGGCGCTCGAGCTCGCTCTGCGGGGCGCCGGCGGTGCCGATGAGGTCGCGTCTGCGATCGGCGACCTCGCCCGAGGCTTCGCCCCCGACGCCCTGGCGCTGGCGATCGTCAACGACGTCGCGATGGGACTGTCGGACGAGCTCGCGCGGGATGCCGCGTTGCGGGCCGCCCGCGTCGCGCGTGCCGTCGCCGCGGCCCTTCACCGCTCGGGGATGGCGGCACTCGAAGCCGACATCCTCGGCGCGGCCTGGGGCGGTGCGGTGCTCGGCGCCGTCCGCTCGTGGGCCCGCGGGGGAGCGGGGCGCGCCGACCTGGCTCAGGAGATGGGGCGAGCTATCGCCATCGTCCGGGGGCGCTGACCGGGTCGCCCTCTCGCATAGAATCGAGGGATCATGGCAACTTTCGGCACGCTCTCCGACCGTCTTACCGAGACCTTCCGGAATCTCCGCACCAAGGGAAAGCTCTCGGCGGCTGACGTCGACCAGACCGTCCGTGAGATCCGCCGTGCGCTTCTCGACGCCGACGTCGCTCTCGCGGTGGTCAAGGAGTTCACCGCCAAGGTGCGCGAGCGCGCGCTCGGCGACGAGGTCAATCGCGCGCTGAACCCGGCGCAGCAGGTCGTCCAGATCGTCAACGAGGAGCTCGTCGGCATCCTCGGCGGCGAGCAGCGCCGCCTGCAGTTCGCGAAGAACCCGCCGACCGTGATCATGCTCGCGGGTCTCCAGGGCTCGGGAAAGACAACGTTCGCCGGCAAGCTCGCCAAGCAGCTCGAGAAGGACGGTCACACGCCGCTCCTCGTCGCGTGCGACCTCCAGCGTCCGAACGCCGTGAACCAGCTCCAGGTCGTGGCCGAGCGTGCCGGTGCCGCCATCTACGCTCCCGAACCCGGCAACGGCGTCGGCGACCCCGTGCGCGTCGCACGCGACGGTGTCGAGCATGCACGCCGCCAGCAGCACGACGTCGTCATCATCGACACGGCGGGACGCCTGGGCGTCGACGCGGAGCTGATGAAGCAGGCCGCCTCGATCCGCAAGGCCACCGATCCCGACGAGGTACTCTTCGTCATCGACGCGATGATCGGTCAGGACGCGGTCAACACCGCCAAGGCGTTCCAGGAGGGTGTCGACTTCACCGGCGTCGTCCTCTCCAAGCTCGACGGCGACGCCCGAGGCGGTGCCGCTCTGTCGGTCGCCTCTGTGACTCAGCGCCCGATCATCTTCGCTTCCACGGGCGAGGGCCTCGACGACCTCGAGCCCTTCCACCCCGATCGCATGGCCAGCCGCATCCTCGACCTGGGTGACATCCTCACCCTGATCGAGCAGGCGCAGCAGGCGTTCGACGAGCAGGAGGCCCTCGCGGTCGCCGAGAAGCTCGCGAAGGAGCAGTTCACGCTCGAAGACTTCCTCGACCAGCTTCAGCAGATGAAGAAGATGGGGTCGATGAAGAAGATGCTCGGCATGCTGCCGGGCATGGGGCAGATGAAGCAGCAGCTCGAGCAGTTCGACGAGCGCGAGATCGACCGCACCGAGGCGATCATCCGGTCGATGACCCCCGCGGAGCGCCGCAACCCGAAGGTCCTCAACGGCTCGCGTCGCCTGCGCATCGCGCGCGGATCGGGGATGACGGTGACCGACGTCAATCAGCTGGTCCAGCGGTTCGAGCAGGCGGCCAAGATGATGAAGACGGTCGCGCGCGGGGGCGTTCCCAACATCCCGGGGATGGGGCCGATGGGCGGCAAGCCCGGCGCCTCGAGCAAGCGTGGCAAGCAGGCCAAGAACAAGGGCGGTTCCCGTTCGGGCAACCCCGCGAAGCGCGCCGCCGAGAACGCGGGCCTGGCGACCGCGGCCGCGCCGACCGGCTCGGGCTTCGGTCTGGGGGCAGCCGGGCAGGCTCAGCCGAGCGAGGCCGACCTCGCCGAGATCCAGAAGCTCTTCGGCAAGGGCTGAGTCGAGCGGGCCCGGCTCAGCGGCCGACGTCCGGCTTCGCCAAATGCTGGCGCAGCGTGGGGCCGTCGCGGAACTCGCGGATCAGGTGCTGGACGACCTCGCGAAGGTCGCCGTCGGCGGCATCCGCGACGCGCGTCTGACGGAGGTAGCTGGCCCCCTGATCGAGAATCGTGTTCAATCCACGGAACTCGCGCGCGCAGTGCAGCTCTTCGGCGATCGGCTCGAGTTCGGCCATCGTGTCGCGGAGGTGGTCGGCGACGTGGCGCTGAGTGCCGTCGGCATCGACGATCAGACGCGCGTCCAGCCCGTACCGAGCTGCCCGCCACTTGTTCTCGCGGACGAACCACGGCGGGATCGTCGGGAGCTCGCGGCCCTCATCGAGCTGCCGTGAGAGATGCTCGGTGAGGACCTGGACGAGGGATGCCACGGCCGCCAGCTCGGGGAGGGTCGACATCCCGTCGCAGGCGCGGATCTCGATCGTTCCCCACTTGGGAGCGGGGCGGATGTCCCAGCGCACCTCCGAGGCGTCCTCCATGACGCCCGTGCGGACCATGCCGTCGAGGTAGCTCTCGAAGTCGCTCCACTGTGTGAAGCTCCACGGCAGGCCGGCGGTCGGCAGCTGCTGGAAGACGAGGGCCCGGTTGGACGCGTATCCGGTGCGGTCGCCGGCCCAGAACGGGCTCGACGCCGACAGGGCCTGCAGGTGGGGGAGGTAGAGCGACAGTGCGTTGATGAGGGGGAACACCTTGTTGACGTCCTCGACGCCGACGTGGATGTGGATGCCCCAGATCATCATGTTCCGGCCCCACCACTGGGTCCGCTCGATGAGCTTGTGGTAGCGGGTCTTGTCGGTGATCTGCTGCTCGTACCATCGGGCGAAGGGGTGACTTCCGGCGCAGAGCATCTCGAGGCCGCGCGGTGCGGCGAATTCGCGCACCCGCTGGATGGCGTCATCGATGTCGTCAACAGCCGCGGCGACCGTGTCGCCGACCCCGCTGGTCACCTCGATGGTGTTCGTCAGCAGCTCGCCGGTGATCGTGTAGCGCTCGAGTGCGGAGGAATCCTCCACCTCGGCGAGCACTTCGGGCGCCCGGGGCGCGAGATCCCCGGTGTCGCGGTCGGCGAGCATCAACTCCCACTCGATGCCCACGGAGGAGCGGGCAGACGTGGCGAAGGGGACCGTCATGCGCTCAGTCTGACACGCGGTGCGGTGCGGTTCGCGACGACCGTCATCATCTGGCAAAATAGACGGTTGGACCGCTCGCTCGACCCTCTATCCGGCGGGAAGGTCCACCCTCAGAGCTCCCGCCGGGTGTGCACCCCACGCTCCAGGCGACGTTCACTTCACATCACACCACTCAGGAGAATTGTGGCTGTCAAGATCCGTCTCAAGCGCCTCGGTAAGATCCGCGCGCCCTACTACCGCATCGTCGTCGCCGACTCGCGCACCAAGCGCGACGGCCGCGTGATCGAGGAGATCGGTCAGTACCACCCGACCGAGGAGCCCTCGATCATCAAGGTCGACTCCGACCGCGCCCAGTACTGGCTGTCGGTCGGCGCTCAGCCGACCGAGCAGGTCACCGCGCTGCTGAAGCTCACGGGCGACTGGGGCAAGTTCAAGGGCGACAAGAACGCCGTCTCGACCGTCCGCACGGCCGAGGCCAAGGGCGAATTCGTCGCAGACGCGTCGAAGAAGTCGGTCATCAAGCCGCAGGCCGCCAAGAAGGCCGAGGAGCCCGCCGCTGAGGCTCCCGCCGACGAGGCTCCCGCCGCCGACGCGACCGACGCGGAGTAATCCGTTGCTGTCCGCCGCGCTCGAGCACGTCGTCAAGGGGATCGTCGATCATCCTGATGACGTCGTCATCCGTTCCTCCTCGTCGCCCCGCGGCGAGGTCCTCGAGGTGCGCGTGCACCCCGACGACCGGGGACGGGTGATCGGGCGCGGCGGACGCACCGCCAAGGCGCTGCGGGCGCTGATCTCCGCGCTTGCCGACGGCACGCGCGTTCGCGTCGACGTCGCGGACGACTGACATGGCCGCCGACCCCGCTCGCACACAGCTGCGCGTCGGGCGCCTCGTCAAGGCGCACGGCCTCAAGGGCGCACTCAAGCTCGAGCTCTACACCGATGATCCCGACGGCCGCTTCGTGCCGGGCGCGACGTTCACGTTGCAGGTCCCCGAGGCGTCTCCCTGGCACGGCAAGTCCGTGACCGTCCGCGAGTTCCGGTGGATGAACTCGCACCCCGTTCTCTTCCTCGAGGACGTCAACGACCGCGATGCTGCCGAGAGCCTCGTCAAGGCCATCCTCTGGGTCGACCAGGACGGCGACGCCACGGTCGAGGATGACGCCTGGTTCGATCACCAGCTCGTCGGCCTCGACGTCGTGCGCGACGGCGAACGGGTCGGACGCATCGCACGCGTCGATCATCTCCCCGCGCAGGACCTCCTCATCGTCCAGCGCGACGGCGACGACACCGAGATCCTCGTGCCGTTCGTCAAGGCAATCGTGCCCGAAGTGGATGTCGCTGCGGGCCGGGTCATCGTGACCCCGCCGGCGGGGCTGTTCGAAGACCTTCCGGCCGAGGAAGCTGACGACGCCTCCGGCGCCGCATCCGACCGGGACGGCGACGACGCCCCCTCCGAGGACTGACGTGCGCGTAGACGTCGTCACGATCTTCCCCACATTCTTCGACGTCCTCGAGGTCTCCCTTCTCGGCAAGGCGCGCGGCGCCGGCCTCCTCGACGTCCGCGTGCACGACCTGCGGGACTACACCACCGATCGGCACCGCACCGTCGACGACACCCCGTATGGCGGCGGTGCGGGGATGGTGATGAAGCCCGAGCCGTGGGGGCTCGTACTGGATGCGATCGTGGCGGACGCGGGCGATCGCCCGACGTTCATCTTCCCTTCGCCTGCCGGCGAGCGATTCTCGCAGAGCACCGCGCGCGAGCTGAGCGAAGCGTCGCACCTGGTCTTCGGCTGCGGCCGCTACGAGGGAATCGACGAACGCGTCTTCACCTACGCGGCGACGCTCGGCGATGTCCGGCTCATGAGTCTCGGGGACTACGTCCTCAACGGGGGAGAGGTCGCCTCGATGGCGATGATCGAGGCGATCGGGAGACTGATCCCCGGCGTCGTCGGCAATCCCGAGAGCCTCGTGGAGGAGTCTCACGAGGACGGGCTGCTGGAGTACCCCTCGTACACGAAGCCCGCATCGTGGCGCGGTCACGATGTGCCGGACGTCCTGCTCAGCGGGCATCACGGGCGCGTCGCGGAGTGGCGGCACGCCCAGCGGGTCGAGCGGACGCGCGAGCGCCGTCCCGACCTGCTTCCCGCGGACGACTCCGAAGCCTGAGCCGGAAGCCGGTCGGGTCGAGGGACGCGTCAGTCGACGCCGAGGAACGACCGGTCGGTGAGGACGACCGGACCGTCCGCGGTGATGGCGACGGTGTGCTCGGAGTGCGCACCCCGCGATCCGTCGGCGCTGCGGAGCGTCCAGCCGTCGGCATCCGTGACCAGCTTGTCGGTGCTCTGCAGGAACCACGGCTCGAGCGCGACGACGAGACCCGCACGCAGCGGGTAGCCGCGGCCCGGCTTGCCGTCGTTGGGCACGTGAGGGTCGCCGTGCATCTCGCGTCCGACGCCGTGGCCGCCGAAGTCCGTGTTGATCGACAGGCCGTCGGCGCGCGCGACCGTCGCGACCGCGTGGGAGATGTCGCCGATCTTGTTGCCGACCACGGCGGCGCCGATCGCCGCGTCGAGAGCGCGCTCAGTCGTGTCGATCAGTGCGAGGTCTTCGTCGCGCGGGGTTCCCACGACGAACGACACCGCGGAGTCGGCGACCCAGCCGTCGACGGAGACGGCGAAGTCGAGTGTGACGAGATCGCCGTCGCGGAGGGCATAGTCGTGGGGCAGGCCGTGCAGCACGGCGTCGTTGATCGACGTGCAGATGACCTTGCCGAACGGGCTGGCGCCGAACGACGGGTGGTAGTCGATGTAGCAGGACTCGGCCCCGGCGCGGCGGATCAGGTCGTGCGCGCGCCGGTCGATCGCCAGGAGGTTCGTGCCGACCTTCGTCTCGTCGCGGAGGGTCGCCAGCGTCTCGGCGACGAAACGTCCCGCGGGGCGCATCGCTTCGATCTCGGCAGGGGTGCGCAGCTCGATCATCGTGATCCTCTCTTCAGCTTCTATCCTGCCGGACCGGCGTAGCATCGGGAGCATGTGGCTGCGACGCGCGCTCTTCCATTGGCTCCTTCCGGCGGCTCTGGTGCTGCCGCTGTGGCTCGTGGTGGGCTGGGCCATCTCGGGCGCGAGCGGCTGGGTGTTCCTCTGGGTCCTCTTCATCGCGGTGCCGGCCGTTCTCGTCGGTCAGCTCGTGACGACGTTCCTGGTGCGGGCCCGGGGCACCGTTCGACACTCGCGGATGCTGTCGTGGTGGGACGTGCTCGTGTTCACGCTGTGGCACGCACTCATCATCGCCATCGGGTTCTACCCCGAGGGTGCCTTCTGGCCGCTGCTTCTCGCCGCAGTCGCCGCCTTCCTCGGCGTCTTCTGGGTGTCGCTCTGGCAGCTCTTCCGCGAAGCGCGTCCCGTCTCGCTGTTCTCCGTCGCCACCGATCCCGCCTACCTGCGTGAGGCGATGCGGCCCACGACCGAACGTCGTGCCGACGAGAAGGTCGTGATCATCGAAGAGGTCCGACGCAGCGACAGCTGACGTTTTGGTCGGCCGGGCCCGGCATGGCAGAATGAACGCTTGTGCCCTGACGGATCTCTGCCTCAGGGGAGCGGCGCCCGGCGGGTGCCCGGGGCACCGCATCCTTATTCAACTCTCTCGTGGTCGACCTGAGGCGGTCGCAGGAAGAACAGATCATGCAGATCCTCGACTCCGTCGACGCAGCATCGCTGCGCAGCGACATCCCCGCATTCGCCCCCGGCGACACCGTCAAGGTGCACGTCAACATCACGGAGGGCAACCGCTCGCGTATCCAGGTCTTCCAGGGCGTCGTCATCGGCCGCTCCGGCGACGGTGTGCGCGAGACCTTCACCGTCCGGAAGATCAGCTTCCAGGTCGGCGTCGAGCGTACGTTCCCCGTCCACAGCCCCGTGATCGACCACATCGAGGTCGTCACGCGCGGTGACGTGCGTCGCGCCAAGCTGTACTACCTGCGCAACCTGCGTGGCAAGAAGGCCAAGATCAAGGAGAAGCGCGACCGCTGATCGCAGCGACGCATTCTCTGGATGCCCCGGGCTCAGGCTCGGGGCATCCGTCGTCTCCGCTGCGCGGTGACCGGTGATGGTCGCGGAATGTGCGACCCTGGGTAAGGCTCCCCGGCGGGAGAGTCGGATGAGAGGCGATGAATGACCACCGATGACCTTGCCGCGCAGGCGCCGAAGCCTGCGCGTTCACGATCACGTCGCCTCGGCCTGCTGCTTCGCGACATCCTCGTGATCGTCGCCATCGCACTCGCGGTGTCGTTCCTGGTCAAGACGTTCCTCGTCCGTTCGTTCTACATCCCATCCGGGTCGATGGAGCGGACGCTGCTGAAGGACGACCGGATCCTGGTGGACCAGCTCACGCCGCGATTCGGCGGGTATGCCCGCGGCGACGTCGTCGTCTTCCGCGACCCCGGTGGATGGCTCCCGGCCACGGTCGAGCCCGCCCGCCCGCCGCTCGTGGAGGGCATGGACTGGGTGCTCTCCGTCGTCGGGCTGTCGGCTCCCGACAGCAAGGATCACCTGATCAAGCGGATCATCGGGATGCCGGGCGATCATGTCGTCTGCTGCAATGCCGTCGGCCAGATCACGGTGAACGACGTTCCCATCGACGAGTCCTCGTACGTCTCGCTCGCGGACGGGCAATCGGCTCCGCAGGAGGTGCCGTTCGACGTGACGGTGCCCGAGAACTCGCTGTGGGTGCTCGGCGACAACCGCGATCATTCGCGGGACTCGCGCTACAACCGCGACCAGCCTTCGCAGGGGTTCGTCCCGCTCGACAACGTCGTGGGGCGCGCCTTCCTCATCACCTGGCCGCTCGACCGTTTCGGCCTCATCGACTTCCACCACGACGTCTTCGCGGGTGTGCCCGCGCCCGAAGGACGATGACTGTCGTCGCGCCCCGGCTGACCGTCGAACGGCGGCTGCTGCGCGAGCACGAGTTCGTCATCGCTCTCGACGAGGTCGGGCGCGGTGCGTTGGCGGGCCCGGTCTCGGTCGGTGCCGCCGTGCTCGACGCGCGCTGCGCGCGCCGCCGGATCCCCGAGGGGCTTCGCGACTCGAAACTCGTGACCGAGCTGCGCCGGCCCGAGCTGGCGCTGCGAGCAGCCGACTGGGTCATGGCGTCGGCGGTGGGGTCGGCCACGCCGGGAGAGATCGACGAGATGGGGATCGTGCGGGCGCTCGGACTCGCTGCAGTCCGAGCGATCCAGGGTCTCGGTGCTGTCGACCCCTTCGCCCCGGAGACCGTCGTCATCCTGGACGGCAACCACGACTACGTGAGCCCGATGGCCGGACCGGGCCTGAACGTGAAGACGATCATCAAGGCCGACCGTGACTGCGCCAGTGCGGCGGCGGCATCGGTCATCGCGAAGGTGGACCGCGACACCCATATGACCGACCTGCACGATGAGACGCCGATGTACGAGTGGGCGCGGAACAAGGGTTACGCCAGCGCGCTCCATCGCGCGGCGATCCGTGAGCACGGGTTATCGCGTCATCACCGGGCGTCGTGGGCGATCGCCGACGCGCCGACGCTCTTCTGACCTCGGTGCCCTGGGTCGCCCGGACGAGAACGTCGTGCTGCCGCCGCCTAGGATGGAAGCACCATGGATGACGAAGTCTTCGAAGACTATGACCGCGAGCTGGAGCTGGCGCTCTACAAGGAGTACCGCGACGTCGTTTCGCAGTTCCAGTATGTGATCGAGACCGAGCGTCGCTTCTACCTCGCGAACGACGTCAATGTCGTCCGGCGCGACACCGAGCACGACTTCTACTTCGAACTGACGATGAACGACGTGTGGGTCTGGGACATCTACCGGGCCGATCGTTTCGTGAAGTCCGTGCGGGTGCTGACCTTCAAGGACGTCAACGTCGAGGAGCTTCAGCGTCGCGACTTCGAGCTGCCCGACGAGCTCTCGCTCGACAGCTGACCTTCCTCCCCAGGACCGTCTCCGAGCCCGTTCTGCACGGTCGCGGGGCTATGGCCCCCAGGCTCTCCGCCGCCCCGCGAGAGTTCTCGTATGGCAGCGAAAGACGACCGGGGCCGCGCCGGTGAAGAGCGGGCTGCGCGGCACCTGACCCGCCTCGGCTACGAGATACTCGACCGCAACTGGCGCGATCGGCAGGGTGAGATCGACATCGTCGCGGTGTCGCGCGACGAGCTCGTCATCGTCGAGGTCAAGACCCGGCGGACCGCGGCGTACGGGCACCCGTTCGAGGCGGTCGATGATCGCAAGAAGGACCGGTTGTGGCGCCTCGCGTGCGCGTGGATCGCCGCGCATCCGGGGGAGGTGCGCGGGCGCCGGATACGCCTCGACGTCATCGGCATCACCGGCGACGACGTCGAGGCTGCGGTGCTCGAGCACGTCGAGGATCTGCGGTGAGCCTCGGCCGCACGTGGGCGGTCTCGCTCACGGGTCTGGTGGGCGACCTCGTCGAGGTCGAGGCCGACCTGTCGAATCAGACGCCCGCGTTCCGCATCGTCGGTCTCGCCGACCGGGCCCTCGCCGAGGCGCAGCAGCGCGTGCACAACGCCTGCCAGAACAGCGGGCTGCCGCTGTCGCGGCGTCGCGTGACGGTCAACCTCTCGCCGGCGAGCCTGCCGAAGCAGGGGGCGGGTTTCGACGTCGCCATCGCGGCGGCTGCGCTGGCGACAGAGCTGCCGATGGACCCGGCGTCGCTCGCCGACACCGTCCACATCGGCGAGCTGGGCCTCGACGGGCGCCTCCGCCCGGTTCCGGGCGTGCTGCCCGCTGTCATCGCCGCGGCACGGGCGGGACGACGGACGGTGATCGTTCCCGAGGCCTGCCGAGCCGAAGCCGCGCTCGTCGACGGGATTCGCGTCGTCGGATGCCGCACCCTTGCGGGCGTCGCGCGCTGGCACGGGCTCGAGATCGATGGCGACGACGAGGCGGTTCCCGAGGTGCCGGTACCGGCCACGGACGCAGCGAGCGGGGATGGGTTGCCTGTCGACGATCTCTCGGACATCCGGGGGCAGGAGGAGGCGATCGACGCGCTCGTCGTGGCGGCAGCCGGCGGCCACCATCTGCTCATGAGCGGTCCGCCCGGTGCTGGGAAGACCATGCTCGCACGCCGCCTGCCCGGGCTCCTGCCCGCGCTCGATGACGAGACCGCCCTGCAGGTGGCATCGATACGCTCGCTGTCGGGCACGGTCGTCGACAGCCTGAGCAGAGTGCCTCCGTTCGAGGCGCCGCATCACAGCGTGAGCGTCGCGGCGCTCGTTGGCGGTGGCAGCAGGTCGCTGCGGCCGGGAGCGATCGCTCGGGCGAGTGGAGGCGTGCTGTTCCTCGACGAGGCTGGGGAGTACAGTGCCCACGCGCTGGACTCTCTCCGTCAGCCGCTCGAGGCAGGATCGATCGACATCCACCGGGCGGGGTTCCGGGCGACGCTTCCGGCGAGGTTCCAGCTGGTCCTCGCCACCAACCCCTGCCCGTGCGGACAGTACGGCGTCCGCGGCGGCACGTGCTCGTGCCCCTCGCTCGCGATCCGCCGCTATCTGGGTCGCCTCTCGGGTCCGTTGCTCGACCGCATCGACATCGAGCTCTCGCTCGCGCGGGTTTCCCTGGCCGACCTGACGGCGCGCGCTCCTGCGCACATGACCACGGCCGAAGCGCGGGAGCAGGTCGCGGCCGCGCGTGCGCGGGCTGCAGCGCGGCTGGCGGCGACGCCCTGGCGGACGAACGCCGCTGTCTCCGGAGCCTGGCTGCGCGATGGACCGCTTGCACCCGAGCCGCGCGTCCGCGCTCCCCTCGATGCGGCGCTCCAGCGCGGCGCGCTCACCCTGCGCGGCTACGACCGGGTGCTGCGGGTGGCGTGGTCGGTCGCCGACCTCGCCGGTCGCGAGCGCCTGACCGCGGGTGACGTCGGGCGCGCGCTGTTCCTCAAGAAGGGGCTGCAGCCGTGAGCGGCGACGACGCGCGCGTCGCGCTGGCGGGGCTCGTGCCTGCCGATGACCTCGAGGACCCCGAGAGCCGTGAGGAGCGCTGGGCCCGGGCCCGGTGGTCGGTGCTCGCGGAACCCGGTGACGGCGTCGCCGGACTCTCGATCCAACGGCTGGGAGCTGCCCGTGCGCTCGACTGCGCCCTGCGCGATGACGCGCCTCCGCCGGAACTCGACCTGAGCGTGGGGGACTGGCGCCGCGCGTGTGCCCGCTGGCGGCCGCGCCAGGATGACCATCACTATCCGATCGAGCGGGCCCGGCGGGTGGGCGTCAGGCTTGTCGTCCCGGAGGATGCGGCGTGGCCGGCGCACGTCGACGAGCTCGGCATCCATGCTCCTGTCGCCCTGTGGGCACGCGGGCACACGGACGAGCTCGCGACGGCGGCGAAGGCGACGACGAGCTCGACGGCTGTCGCGCTCGTGGGCGCCCGTGCTGCGACGCCATACGGGGTGCAGGTCGCGGGGGAGATCGCGGGAGACCTCGCCGTCGGCGGTGCGACGATCGTCTCGGGTGCCGCCATCGGCATCGACGCAGCGGCGCACCGGGCGTGCCTCGCGGTCGACGGCGTCACGATCGCCGTGCTGGCCGGCGGCGTCGACAAGGCGTACCCGTCGGGGCACGCCGGCCTGCTGACGGACGTGTCGCGCCGTGGCGTGGTCGTGAGCGAGGTGCCATGCGGCACGGCGCCGACGAAGTGGCGTTTCTTGCAGCGCAATCGGCTCATCGCCGCGCTCTCCGATGCCACCGTGGTGGTCGAGGCGGGGTGGCGGTCGGGTTCGTTGAACACCGCGGGCCACGCAGCGGCGCTCGGGCGGGCCCTCGGGGCAGTGCCGGGGCCGGTGACCTCGGCGGCTTCGGCAGGATGCCACCGGATCCTTCGCGAATACGACGGCCGGTGCATCACGAGCGCGGAAGACGTGCGGGAGATGCTCGGATGGTCGAATCAGGCCGGCCCTGCCGTGGCTGTCGAGGGCGACGGCCGTACAGACGATGCCACGAGGGTGCTCGACGCGTTGAGCACACGAACGCCCCGCAACGTCGCGGAGATCGCTCGGCGCTCCGGCGTGGCCGGCGCGGAAGTGAGCGCCTGGCTGGGACTCCTGGCGCTCGACGGTCGAGTCGTGTCCGACGAGCGTGGGTGGCGTCGAACGGCGAGCTGAAGGTCGGCGGCCCGCGAGCCTGGCCCGGCGGCACCGGCGTATCGGTCATGCTGGCTGCATGCTCATCTCGGAGGCGGCGGAGGCGTATGCGGAGCATCTGCTGCGCGTCCGCAGGCTGTCGGAGAACACCGTCCGGGCCTACCGCAACGATCTCGTCGATCTGGCTGCGGCGTCGGGAGACATCGAGCTCGAAGAGGTGGACATCGAGGTGCTGCGTGACTGGGTCTGGCGCGCGAGTGAACGGGGCGACGCGCGCTCGACACTGGCTCGCCGAACCGCGACCGCGCGCGGCTTCTTCGCGTGGGCGACCGAGCGCGGCGCGATCGCCAGCGATCCCGCGCTGCGCCTCGCGTCGCCGAAGCGCGCGCGAACCCTGCCCAAGGTCGCGACCGCCCAGACGATGGCGGCGGTCCTGGACGATCTGCGGGTGCGGGCGGCCGACGGAGACCCGGTCCTCCTCCGCGACCACGCGATCCTCGAGCTGCTGTACGCGACGGGCATCCGCGTGTCCGAGCTGTGCGGGCTCGACCTGGACGACGTCGACAGCGCACGGCGCACGGCGCGCGTCACCGGCAAGGGCGATAAAGACCGGGTCGTTCCGGTGGGCGGTCCGGCGTTCGACGCCGTGCAGGCATACATGGTGCGCGGGCGCCCGGTGCTCGCGGCGCGCGCCGCGAGCGCCACGGGGGCGGCCCGCGCGGTGTTTCTCGGCTCACGCGGAGGCCGGCTGACTCCGCGCGGCGTGTACGCGACGGTCTCGGAGAAGCTCGGCCCGGCACTCGGGGTGGATGCGGTCGGGCCGCACACCCTGCGACATTCCGCCGCGACGCATCTGCTGGATGGCGGCGCCGACCTGCGCGCCGTCCAGGAGATCCTCGGGCATGCAAGCCTCGGCACGACGCAGATCTACACGCACGTGTCGGGGGAGCGGCTCGCCGCCGCCTACCGCCAAGCTCATCCACGGGCCTGATGGTGCGCCGTGCCGGAGCGTCGTAGCGTGGAGCCGCCGGGCTCACCGTGAGGGACCGGGAACACCGTGAGGAGACGCGTATGAGAACGCCCGCCGTCGTCGTGGGGGCGATCGCGCTCGTCGCGATGCTGGCATCGTGCACACCGGCATCCTCGGACCAGCCCGACCGTATCGTCCGCCCCACCGCGCCCCGGACGGCACCCGCCCCCTCTCCCGTGTCACCGACGACCTCGGACGTGTCGCCGGGCGCGACGGCTCCCGCTGCGCCCGAGGCAGGTGAAGTCTCGTGTGTCGACGGCGTGCTCACGATCCGCGGAAACGACCTCGACGTCTCCTTCGCCGGCGAATGCGATCTGGTCCGGATCGAAGGCACCGCGCTCGACGTCGACCTGGAACGAGCGCGTATCGGCCGTGTGGTCGCGAGCGGCGATCGCCTCGAGATCGACCTCGGCTCCGTCGACTCGCTCGAGGTCACGGGGCAGTCCGCTGACGTCGATGCCGTCGTCGTCGGCGCTCTCGCCGTCGCGGGCGACCGGAACACCGTCGAGGCCGATGAGGTCGGCGCCGTGTCGGTGTCGGGCAACGACAACCGGGTCGAAGCCGACCGTCTCGGGGCGGTCACGCAGAGCGGCGACCGCAACGCGATCGGCTGACGCTCAGCAGCACGGCAAGAGGACCGGCCGGGCCAGGCCGGCGACCATGATGAGCGGGTTGATGTACTCCCCGTGGCGGCGGATGCCGAAATGGATGCCGCGGTCGCGGACATGACCACCGGTGGCCGCGGTGCCCACCGGCTCTCCGCGGGCCACCGCGGTTCCCGGCGCGAGCGTCGTCTCGACCGGCTCGAGGCTGGTCACCAGGCCGTCATCGTGATCGATCGTCACGACGGGCCGGCCCGCCACCGGGCCGGCGAAGGCGATCGTCCCGCCGGCCGGGGCGAGGACCTCGGCGTCCGGGCTCGACAGGTCGACGCCGCGGTGACCGGGGGCGTATTCGTGCGCGGGGGCTTCGAATCCACGGACGACCGTGGGCTGTCGGAGTGGCATCGTCCACCCCGACGGCGGGGCGGGAACGGCATCCGCATGGGCACCCGGGTCGGACCCGGGATCGCCGAGGAGGAGCAGGCTCACCGCGACGAGAGCTGCGGCGAGGCTTCGGACGACACGGCGGATCATGTGCCGAGTCTCGAGCCCGTGCCGAGCGCGGACGGTGCGGAGAGCCGACACGTGGAGAAGCCGACCGCCGCGCGCCTCGGGGAGGAGCGGCTCACTGCTACACTGATCACCGCACCTCGCTCGTCGAGGTGACTACGCGTGCCCTGAGCGATCGGTTCTCCGATCGTGGCGCATCTTCCCCAGGTCTCCCGCTCCGGCGGCGAGCGGAAGTGCGTCGGGCGCCAGGAGTACCGGGCCGTCGGCCCGGCGAATCAACCGAAACAGAAGGAGAACGGTCATGGCCGTCGTCACCATTCGCCAGCTGCTCGACAGCGGCGTCCACTTCGGGCACCAGACCCGCCGCTGGAACCCGAAAGTCAAGCGCTTCATCCTGACCGAGCGCTCGGGCATCCACATCATCGACCTGCAGCAGTCGCTGTCGTACATCGACCGCGCCTACGAGTACGTCAAGGAGACGGTCGCCCACGGCGGCACGATCCTCTTCGTCGGCACCAAGAAGCAGGCGCAGGAAGTCATCGCCGAGCAGGCGACCCGCGTGGGGCAGCCCTACGTCAACCAGCGCTGGCTCGGTGGTCTGCTGACCAACTTCCAGACTGTCTCGAAGCGGCTCGCCCGCATGAAGGAGCTCGAGGAGCTCGACTTCGAGAACCCGGCTGCCAGCGGCTTCACCAAGAAGGAACTGCTGCTCAAGAAGCGCGAGCTCGACAAGCTGCACAAGTCGCTCGGCGGTATCCGCAACCTGCAGAAGACTCCGTCGGCCATCTGGGTCGTCGACGCCAAGCGCGAGCACCTCGCCATCGACGAGGCCAAGAAGCTCGGCATCCCCGTGATCGGCATCCTCGACACGAACGCCGACCCCGACGAGTTCCAGTACCCGATCCCCGGCAACGACGACGCGATCCGCTCGGTGAGCCTGCTCACGCGCATCATCGCCGACGCCGCGGCCGAGGGCCTCATCCAGCGTCACCAGCCGTCCGACGAGTCGGCCGAGGCCGAGCCCCTCGCCGATTGGGAGCGCGAGCTGCTCGAGAGCGCTCCGGCTGAGACCGCTGTGGTCGAGGGCGCTGCCGCCGAGGTCGCCGCGACCGAGACGCCCGCCGACGAGGCCGGCGCCGAGGCGCAGGGCGAGACCGTCGCCGCCGAGGCCACCGAGAAGTAATCAGCGCGTCTTCCTGACCCGCTACGATCGGCGCGGCCGCGGCTGAGCCCGGCCGCGCCGATCGGCATCCACGAGATCTCCCACAGACAGAAGGAGCCGCCACTCATGGCAAACTTCACCATCGCCGACATCAAGGCTCTTCGCGAGCAGCTCGGCACCGGAATGGTCGACACCAAGAAGGCCCTCGAAGAGGCCGACGGCGACGTCGAGAAGGCCGTCGAGATCCTCCGCCTCAAGGGCGCGAAGGGCAACGCGAAGCGTGCCGACCGCTCCACGAGCGAGGGCCTCGTCGTCGCGCGCGAGCAGGACGGCAAGGTCACCCTCGTCGAGCTCGCCTGCGAGACCGACTTCGTCGCGAAGAACGACCGCTTCATCGCGCTGGCCGACAAGGTCGCCGACGCTGCAGCCGCCGCATCCGCCGACTCGGTCGAGGCCGCCCTCGCCGCCGACGCTTCGGGTCAGACGATCGAGCAGCTCATCAACGATGAGGCCGCCATCATCGGCGAGAAGGTCGAGCTGCGCCGCGTGCGCACGCTGACCGGCGACGCGTTCGAGATCTACCTCCACAAGACGAGCAAGGACCTGCCCCCGCAGATCGGCGTCGTCGTGGCGTACTCCGGCTCGGACGCCGAGACGGCTCGCTCGATCGCGCAGCACATCTCGTTCGCGAACCCCAGCTACCTGTCGCGCGAGGACGTTCCCGAGGCCGACGTCGAGAAGGAGCGCGAGATCGTCACCGAGATCTCCCGCAACGAGGGCAAGCCCGAGGCTGCTCTGCCCAAGATCGTCGAGGGCCGCGTGGGCGCGTTCTTCAAGCAGGTCGCCCTGCTCGACCAGGACTACGCGAAGGACAACAAGCTGTCCGTCGCGCAGGTCGCGAAGGATGCCGGCATCACCATCACCGACTTCGCTCGGTTCAAGGTCGGCGCGTAATTGCCCGAAAGGCCCGCATCCTCGGATGCGGGCCTTTTCCATGCCCATCCGGGCGATACTCTGCAACACAGCGACGAGAGGGACACGATGAACGATGAGAAGACCGGGCGCCGTCGCGTCCTGCTGAAGCTTTCGGGCGAGGCGTTCGGGGGCGGCCAGCTGGGCGTCAACCCCGACGTCGTCGGTCAGATCGCCCGCGAGATCGCCGAGGCGGTCGACCGGGTCGAGGTCGCGATCGTCGTCGGCGGCGGGAACTTCTTCCGCGGAGCCGAACTGAGCCAGCGCGGCATGGACCGCGGCCGTGCCGACTACATGGGCATGCTCGGCACCGTCATGAACGCCCTCGCGCTGCAGGACTTCCTCGAGCAGGCGGGGGCTGCGACGCGTGTGCAGTCGGCCATCTCGATGACGCAGGTCGCCGAGCCCTACATCCCACGCCGCGCGGAGCGCCACATGGAGAAGGGGCGCGTCGTGATCTTCGGAGCCGGCGCGGGCCTGCCCTACTTCTCGACCGACACCGTCGCCGCCCAGCGCGCGCTCGAGATCAAGGCAGACGAGGTGCTCGTCGCCAAGAACGGCGTCGACGCGGTCTACACCGCCGACCCGAAGAAGGATCCGACGGCGCAGAAGATCGAGAGCATCACGTACGGCGAGGCGCTGCAGCGCGGGCTCAAGGTCGTGGATTCGACCGCCTTCAGCCTCTGCATGGACAACCGCATCGACATGCGCGTGTTCGGCATGGAGCCGGCCGGCAACGTCACCCGCGCCCTGCTGGGCGAGCGCATCGGCACGCTCGTCACCGTGTGAGCGGCATCCGCCCGCAGACTAGACTTGACCGGACGTACCGACGAATGGAGTGACGTGATCCCCGAGATCCTCGCTGACACGAAAGCCCGCATGGAACGCGCCGTCGAGGCGGCGAAGGAGGACTTCTCCACCGTGCGAACGGGGCGGGCCAACACGGCGCTGTTCCAGAAGATCCTCGTCGACTACTACGGGTCGCCGACTCCGCTCGCTCAGCTCGCCTCGCTGAACACGCCCGAGGCGCGGACGATCATCGTCACGCCCTACGACAAGTCGGCGCTGAAGGCGATCGAGCAGGCCATCCGCGACACCCCGAACCTGGGCGTGAACCCGACGAACGACGGCAACATCGTCCGCGTCACCTTGCCCGAGCTCACCGAGGAGCGCCGCAAGGAGTACGTGAAGCTCGTGCGCTCGAAGGGCGAGGACCACAAGGTCCACCTCCGCGGCATCCGGCGCAAGTCGAAGGACGAACTCGACGGTCTCAAGAGCGAGGTCGGCGAGGACGAGCTCGTGCGCGCAGAGAAGGAGCTCGACGGGCTCACGCGCGCTCACGTCGACCTCATCGACGACGCGCTCAAGCGCAAAGAGGCCGAGCTCCTCGAGGTCTGAGACCGATGAGCGCACCCGGCGACGACGCCCCGTCTCGATCAGAGCGGGAGCGCTCCCGTTCGCGCGAGCACGGTGATTCGACGTTCCAGAATCAGGTGCGCGCCGCTCGGACGGAGTTCGAGCACCAGATCGGCAAGGCTCGCGCTGATTTCGAGCAGGCCAACGAGCGCATCAACGCGCGTACGGGGCGCAATCTGTTCGTGGCGATCCTGATCGGCATCGCGATCGGCGTCGTGGTCATCGGCTCGCTCATCTTCGTGAAGTGGGTCTTCGTCCTCTTCGCGATCCCTGTCGCTCTTCTCGGCGTGTTCGAACTGGTCCGGGCCCTGCAGGCCGCGGGCCGTCGGGTCGATGTCGTGCCGCAGCTCGTGGCCGGCGCCGCGGTCCTGGCGGCCGGCTTCTTCCTCGATGCCGGCACCCACTGGGTGGTCGTGTTCGCCGCCGTCGTGTCGGTCATCGTCTGGCGCCTCATGGCGCAGATGGTGAGCGTCGAGAGCCGCCGCTACGGGCAGGTGCTCAGCGACGTGCTCATCAGCGGCTTCGTGCAGCTCTACGTGCCGTTCCTCGGCAGTCTGCTGCTGATCCTCCTGCGTGAGGACGGCGGTGAGTTCTGGGTGCTCGCGATGATCGCGGTGGTGGTCGGTGCCGACACCGGCGCCTATGCGGCGGGCCTCGCGTTCGGCAAGCATCCGATGGCCCCGCGGATCAGCCCGAAGAAGACCTGGGAGGGCTTCGCGGGAGCGGGCGTCGTGGCCGTGCTCGTCGCGGTCGGCTTCGCCTGGCTGCTTCTGGGACTGCCCGCCTGGACGGGGGTGATCATCGGTCTGGTGATCCTCGGCTCCGCGACGGTGGGCGACCTGGCCGAATCGATGATCAAACGGGATCTCGGGATCAAAGACATGAGCTCGTGGCTGCCGGGCCACGGGGGAGTGCTCGACCGTCTCGATTCCATCCTGCCGTCCACCGTCGTCGCGCTCGTCCTGTTCCACGCTCTGTCCCCCCTGGTGATGTCATGACTTCGACCGAGAGTTCCCTGTCCGCGAGCCCGTTCCCCGAGGTGCACGGGCGCGCGAAGGGATACGACCGGGCCGCCGTCGACGCTTTCCTGCGTCGCGCTCGCGAGGCGTTCGAATCGTCGGACGAGGATGAACTCGACTCCGCCGCGATCCGCGCGACCGCATTTCCGCTCGTGCGCGGGGGATACGCCGTCGCGCCCGTCGATGCGGCGATCGGACGGATCGAGGATGCCTTTGCCGCACGGGAGCGGGAACGCGCCCTGTCGCGCGCCGGTGCCCGCGCGTGGGTCGGTCGCTCGCGGAATCTCGCTCAGGAGATCCTCGACCGGCTGTCTCGCCCCCAGCGCCGGCGGTTCGACCGCGTGAGCGTGCTGTCTTACGGCTACCGGATGGATGAGGTCGATCTCGTCGCGGACCGCATCGCGCGGTACCTCGAATCCGGCGAGCCCCTCACCGTGGAGCAGGTGCGCTCGGTGGCCTTCCGGATGCAGCGCGGTGGCTACCGCGAAGCGCAGGTGGACGCCGTGCTCGACGGGGTCGTGTCCGTCATCCTCGCCATCGGGTGAGTCTGATGGAGAGATGACCCTCGCCTCGCTAAACTCGAGGGCATTGTGACTTCTCGCTCGACTGTGACCCGACGCACGACGCGTACCCCGCTCGCGCGCGTCCCGTCGTCGTCGGCCCCCGCGCGCTGGTCCCGCCGGCGCGGAGTGTCCGCCGTCTTCGCGGCCGTCGCAGCGCTCGGCATGGCCGGCGGAGCCCTCGCGCCGCTCGGGACGGCGCTCGCGGCCGCGCAGGAGAAGCCGGTCGAGGTCGTCTCGCTGTGGGCCGATTCCCGCGGTGACGCTCAGGCGCTCGCAACCGACGCCGTGGCTCCCGCCCCGGCGCACCTCGACCGCAGCGGATTCACCGTCTACGTGGCGCCCAAGCCCACCCCGACGCCGACGCCGACCCCGACCCCGGTCGACGGTGAGAGCGCGGGGACGTCGCGATCCGCGCCGGTCATGTACAGCGGTGGCGGATCGTCGACCGACTGGCTGAGCGCCGCCGGCATCCCCGAGGGCGACTGGGGATACGTCGACTACATCGTCTCGCGCGAGAGCAGCTGGAACCCGAACGCCACGAACGCCTCGTCGGGCGCGTGCGGGCTGGTGCAGGCCTATCCCTGCAGCAAGGTCCCGGGCAGCGGATACGACCCCGTCGACAACCTCAGGTGGGCCAACGGCTACGCCGTGGGGCGCTACGGCAGCTGGAGCGAGGCGTACGCATTCTGGTCCAGCAACCACTGGTGGTGACGGCGCCCCATGCCCCGTTCCAACAGGCGACGGCCGGAGCCGCGCGATGACTCGCTCGAGCGGCTGCTGAGCGGCTGGAAGCGGTCGGAGACGCGTCGTGGCGTCGAATGGACCGTCCAACCCGTGTCGGCGGCGCAGGCGCAGAAGACCTACACGTGCCCCGGCTGCGGGCGTGACATCACGCCGGGGACGGCGCACGTGGTCGCCTGGCGCGCGGACGGCGTCCTGGGCGACGCCGCGGATCTGGCCGCGCGTCGGCATTGGCATTCAGCATGTTGGAGGATCGCATGAGCTTCGAGATCCGTGGACCCGTTCAGCTCCCGGCGCGGCGCGAGGACATCGAGCTGCACACGCTCGACGACCTGACGCTGGTGGGTGAGCTCGCGCTGCCGCAGGACCGCGACCCGGTCGCGACGCTGGTCACGCTGCATCCGCTCCCGACAGCGGGCGGCTTCATGGACTCGCACATCCTGCGCAAGGCTGCGGGCCGGCTCCCGGCCCTCGCCGACCTGGCGGTGCTGCGTTTCAATACGCGCGGGACCACCTCGCCGCGTGGCACGAGCGAGGGTGCATTCGAGGGCGGCGTCGGCGAGGTCTTCGATGTCGCCGCCGCGATGGCCTTCGTGCGCGAGCGGGGACTGCCCCGACCCTGGCTCGTCGGCTGGTCGTTCGGCACGGAACTCGCCCTCAAGTACGGGCGCGACCATGACATCGAGGGCGTGATCCTGCTCTCGCCGCCGTTGCACCGCGCCACCGCCGACGAGGTCGCTGCCTGGGCCGACGATGAGCGACACGTCGTGATCGTCGTGCCCGAGTTCGACGACTACCTCAGGCCGGCCGAAGCGCGCGAGCGATTCGCGGCGATCCCGCACGCCACCCTCATCGCGGTCGAGGGCGGGAAGCATCTGTGGGTGGGGGAGAACCAGACCCGTCGCGTCCTCACCGAGATCGTCGCCGCCGTCAACCCCGACGCCCTGCCGCTCGCGGAGGAGTGGGACGACGACTGATCGTCAGCGTTCGTTCTGCCGCGGGATGACGACCTGACGGTAGATGATCAGGATGCTGGCTGCCACCGGGATCGCCACGAGCGCTCCGAGGAGCTGCCCCAGCGCAGCTCCGGCCAAGGCCGCGATGACCACGACGGCACCGGGGATCGAGACCGCCCGATTCATGATGCGCGGAGAGATGAAGTACGCCTCGACCTGCATGTAGACGAGGTACCAGATCGCCGCCCACAGCGCCGTCTGGGGCTCGGAAAGCCCCGGGATCAGACAGGTCAGCACGATGATCGCCGAGCCGGTGAGGGTTCCCACGAGCGGGATGAGCGAGAAGAAGAAGGCGATGACCGCGAGCACGGCGGGGAACGGCGCCCCGATCACGCTCAGGAAGATCGCGCTGAGCACACCGTTGATGACGCCGAGGGACACCTGGCCCATGACGTAGAAGCCGACGGATGCGGTGATCTGCTCGGCGAGGTCGATGAAACGCGGACGCCGCGATGCCGGGACGAGCTGATAGACCGCGGCCTTCAGGTTGGGCGTCGATGCCGTGAAGTAGATCGTCAGGATCAGCACGATGACGGCGCCCGTGAAGCCGCTGATGATCCCGCCGCCGATGAGGATGATCGACCCGGTGATGGACCCGCCGATCGCCCCGATGTCGAGCGAGTTGTACCAGTCGGAGAGGTACTGGAAGAGCTCGTCGACGTTCAGCTGCGGGAACGTGACGGTCAGCCAGTCCTTGACGGCGTTGACCGGGTCCCAGTTGCCGTTGGTGACGAGATCCTGGATGGCCGCGACGAGCTGGCTGATCTGCGACACGATGATCGGCACGACCATCAGGATGATGCCGGCGAAGGCGGCGAGGAGCGCGGCGAACGTGATGAGGAGCGCGGCCCAGCGCGGCAGTCGTCGTCGCTCGAGCCAGGAGACCACGGGATCGAGACCCAGCGCGAGGAAGAGGGCGGTGCCGACATAGAGGAGGATCGTCGAGAGGGTCTGGATCCCCCCGATGATCACGATGCCGACGCCGACGCCGAGGGTGGCGATCAGCGCGGTGCGAAACGGGTTCTGGATCTTCACGAACGCCTCCGGGGTCGAATCACCTCACTTTACGATCCGTGCGGGGTTTCGCCGGGAGGCGCCCCTTTCACGACCTTTTCAGGTCGTTTTCGATACTCTGGAACGTCGATCAAGCGTTCGGTGGTCCCGTTCCGGATGTGGAGAGGTGTTTCTTCGTGCGTTTCGTGTGGGCTGTTGTCGCGTTCGTCCTGGCGACCGTCATGATCGGTGCGGGCATCGCGCAGCGTACGATCCTGCGCGGACCCGAGAGCGTGACCGAGTCGGTGACAGTGGCCGCGGACGCGCCGTTCACGCTCATCGACGGGTCTGTCCTGACATCGCGGCCGGGAGCCCAGTCGCTGAGCGTGCAGGGTTCCGGCACCGTCTTCGCCGCGTACGGCCGGACCTCCGACGTGACCGCGTGGCTCGCGCGCACGGACTACACGCGGCTCGGCGTCGACGAGGAGGGCGCCATCACGACGACCGAGGTCGCCGCCGCCTCCGCGCCCTCGCCGAGTGCGGACGGCACCGTCCCCGCGATGCCGTCACCCGTCGGTTCGGACCTGTGGCTCGAGGAGTTCCAGCGCGACGACGCACTGACGACCTCGTTGCAGCTGCCGGAGGACATGAGCGTCCTCATCGCGTCGGACGGTACGGCCGCCGCGCCCGCCGACATCCAGGTGACCTGGCCCATCGAGTCGAACACGCCGTGGGCCGGCCCGCTCATCGTCGGTGGCGGGATCCTCCTCGCCTTCGGCATCGTCATGTACGCGCTCGGCTGGCGTCACCTGCGCCGGTCGCGCGGTCCGCGACGGAAGGGCCTCCCCATGACCGCCACGCAGCCCATCGACCTCACCGTGGAGGACGAGGCGAAGGGCGTCATCTCGTCGACGCCGCCGCGCCGACGACTCACCCGCGGCCGGCAGGCGCTGCTCGCCCTTCCGCTCGTGTCGGTCGTCGCGCTGTCCGGGTGTTCCGCCGACGCCTGGCCCCAGCTCGCGCCGAGCCCGACGCCCTCTCCCACCGCGACGGTCGTCGCGGATCCCGACCAGGCGCCACCCGCCGTGACCCAGCAGCAGGCGGAGCGCATTCTGACCCGCATCGCCGAGGACGTCTCGACGGCCGACGCGAGCGCCGACGCCGCGCTGGCGGCGACGCGCCTCGCCGGACCCGCTCTCGCGGAGCGCGAGACCAACTACACCCTGCGGTCGAAGATCGCGGATCGGGCGCCATTGCCTGCCGTTCCGGCCGAGCCGCTCGAGATCCTCTTGCCGGAGACCTTCGACAAGTGGCCTCGGACCTTCCTCGCGGTCGTCGACGGCGGCGAAGGCGCGTCGGACACGATCATGACGGTCAGCCAGCAGGACCCGTGGTCCAACTACAAGCTCGGCTACATCGCGGAGCTGGCAACCGACTCGTTCCCGGAGCTCGCGCCGGCCTACCTCGGTGCTGCGCAAGTCGCACCCGATTCGCCGTTCCTCGTGCTGCCGCCGAAGGATCTCGCCGCGGCGTATGCGGACCTGCTCACCAACGGTGACGCGAGCCCGTACGCCCGACTCTTCGAGGCGGAGGGGGATGCCTTCCGCTCGGGCGTCGCGTCGAACCGCGAGCAGATCGTCAACGACTTCAATCAGACCGGTGCCGAGACGGGAACGGTCTCCTTCACGACGCAGGCCGGCACGCAGGCGCCCATCGCCTTGCAGACGCTCGAGAGCGGCGCGGTCGTCGCGGTGACGATCACCGAGGACCACACGTTCACGCCGAGCAATCCCGACGCCGTCATCAACGTCCCCGACACCAACCCCGTGGCCAGCGCCCTGACCGGCGTGTCGCAGTCCTCGACCGGCTTCACCACGACCTACGCCGACCAGCTGTTCTTCTTCGTGCCCGGTGCGGGCTCGTCCGAGCCGATCCAGTTCCTCGGTTACCGTTCCAATGTCCTCTCAGCGAAGGTTGTCTGAATGAGCGATCCGTCTCCCAGTGCCGTGCTCCGCGGAGCCCTCGATCTGTCGTCGCTGCGTCATCGTCCCGCGGCGCCTGCTCCGGCCGGCGCCGCCGCCGAGCAGCCGGCGGGCGGCGGTTCGCGTCTGATCTTCGACGTGACCGACCAGACGTTCGGCGAAGTCCTGGAGCTCTCGCGGACCGTCCCGGTCGTCGTCGATCTCTGGGCGGAGTGGTGTGGGCCGTGCAAGCAGCTGAGCCCGGTCCTCGAGAAGGTCGTCACGGAGCTCGCCGGCCGGGTGGTCCTGGCGAAGGTGGACGTCGACGCGAACCCGCAGCTGGCGCAGGGGTTCCGGGCCCAGTCCATTCCCATGGTCGTCGCGCTCGTCGCCGGCCAGCCCGTGCCGCTGTTCACCGGCGCCGTTCCCGAGCAGCAGGTACGCGAAGTGTTCGCGCAGCTGCTGCAGCTCGCCGCCCAGCACGGTGTGACCGGCACCGTTCCGGCGGACGAGGGAACGGAGTCGGCTGAAGAGAACGCCGAGGCCCCGCTGCCCCCGCTGCACGCCGAGGCCTATGCCGCGATCGAGGCCGGCGACTACCCGCGCGCCATCAGCGCCTACGAGCGCGCGCTCGCGGAGAACCCCCGCGATGCCGACGCTCAGGCCGGGCTCGGGCAGGTGAAGCTGCTCGATCGCGTGCAGGGGCTCGATCTCGGAGAGGCGCGCGCCGCCGCGGCATCCGCTCCGCTGGACGTCGAGGCGCAGCTTCGCGTCGCCGACCTCGACGTTGCCGGCGGGCACGTCGATGATGCCTTCGGGCGACTGCTCGATCTCTTCGCAGCGGTCGACGGTGAGGCTCGGGCGACGGTGCGCGATCGGCTTCTCGAGCTTTTCGGGCTCGTGGGAGACGGCGACCCGCGCGTTCTCGCCGCGCGTCGCCGTCTGACCTCGTTGATGTTCTGACGCCGACGACACGGGCCCGGGGCCGTCACCATCGTGACATGCCCCGGGCCCGCTGCGTTGGTGTCAGCTCTCCGAGACTGCGGGCACCTCTTCGGAGGCGTGGTGCAGCCACAGCACACCGAGTGGCGGAATGACCATCGTCGCGCGTCCGTCGGACGCGTGCACGGTTCCGAAGTTGCCGACACCCGAGCCGCCGTACTCCTCGGCGTCGCTGTTGAGGACCTCGCGCCACGCGCCGTCCGCGGGCAGCTCGAGCGTGTAGTCGTGCAGCGGGACTCCCGAGAAGTTGCAGATCACGGCCACGGTGTTGCCGTGGTGGTCGCGGCGCGCGAACGCCATGACGTTGGGGTTCCAGTTCGGCGCACCCAGGCGAGAGAAGGCCTCGCCGTCCGAATCGCGTGACCACAGGGCCGACTGCTCGCGGTAGGTGCGGTTCATGTCCGCGACGAACGCGTGCAGGCCGCTATGAGCCGGCTGGTCGAGCATCCACCAGTCGAGCTCGCGCGACTCGGACCATTCCGACATCTGCCCGAACTCCTGCCCCATGAACAGCAGCTGCTTTCCCGGGTGGCCCCACATGTACGCCAGGTAGGCGCGCATGTTGGCGAGCTTCTGCCAGTGATCGCCGGGCATGCGAGTGAACAGGCTGCCCTTCCCGTGCACGACCTCGTCGTGGCTGATCGGCAGGACGAAGTTCTCGCTGAAGGCGTAGACGAACGAGAACGACAGCTCGCCCTCGTGGTGCCCGCGATACATCGGGTCCCGCTTGATGTACTGGAGCGAGTCGTTCATCCAGCCCATGTTCCACTTGAACCCGAAGCCGAGGCCGCCCCACTCGGTGGGGGCAGTCACGCCCGGGAAGCTCGTGGATTCCTCGGCGATCATAGCGATGCCGGGATAGCGCTTGTAGGCCGTCGCATTGACCTCTTGGAGGAACGAGATCGCCTCGAGGTTCTCGCGCCCGCCGTGGACGTTCGGCTCCCACTGGCCCTCCTCGCGCGAGTAGTCGAGGTAGAGCATGGAGGCGACCGCATCGACCCGGAGGCCGTCGACGTGGAACTCCTCGAACCAGTAGAGCGCGTTCGCGACCAGGAAGTTCCGCACCTCGTTGCGGCCGTAGTCGAAGATCAGCGTTCCCCAGTCGCGGTGCTCGCCGCGGCGCGGATCCGGGTGCTCGTAGAGCGGCTGGCCGTCGAAGCGCGCGAGGGCGAAGGCGTCCTTCGGGAAGTGGCCGGGGACCCAGTCCATGATGACGCCGATGTCCGCCTGGTGCAGCCGGTCGATGAGGTAGCGCAGGTCGTCCGGCGACCCGAAGCGGCTGGTCGGGGAGTAGTAACCCGAGACCTGGTACCCCCACGAGCCGCCGAACGGATGCTCGGCCAGCGGGAGGAACTCGACATGGGTGAAGCCCTGCGCGCGGACGTAGTCGATGAGCTGATCGGCCGCCTCGCGGTAGCCGAGGCCGGACCGCCAGGAGCCGAGATGCACCTCGTAGACGGACATCGGCTGCGAGATGGGCGTCGAGGTGCCGCGGCGCTCGAGCCACGCGGCATCCTCCCACTCGTATGCGCTCTCAGCGACGATCGAGGCCGTCGCGGGAGGGACCTCCGACTGCCGCGCCATCGGGTCGGCCTTGTCGATCCACGCGCCGTCACCGGTCAGGATCTGGAACTTGTAGACCGTGCCGGCCGGCAGTCCCGGAACGAACAGCTCCCAGACGCCGGAGTCTCCCATCGATCGCAGCGCGTGGCCCTGGCCGTCCCAGCCGTTGAAGTCTCCGATCACGCGGACTGCGCGTGCGTTGGGCGCCCAGACCGTGAACGAGACGCCGGGGACGCCGTTGTGCAGACGCACATGGGCGCCGAGCACTCGCCACAGCTCCTCGTGACGGCCCTCGCGGATGAGGTGCAGATCGAGCTCGCCGATAGTCGGGAGGTGACGGTACGGGTCGTCGGCCACCCACGCCGGCGCGTCGTCGTAGGTCGCGACCACGCGATAGGCCTCGGGGCGCGCGTCGAGGGCCGCCTCCCACACTCCGCCGCGGAGGTGGCGGAACGACGCCTCCGGCTGATTCGCGAACACGGCCGTGACCGTGCGCGCAAGGGGACGCCGGACGCGGATCACCCAGCCGTCGGCCGCCTGATGGGCGCCGAGGACATCGTGGGGCGCGTGGTACGAGCCGGTGGCGACCGAGTCGAGGACGTGGTCTGCGGGGGCGTTCATCGGCGTTCCTTCACGTGGAGGATGTGCACGGGTTCGACGAAGGCGTCGAGGCGCACATAGTTGTGGTCGTTCCAGGTCCAGACGGATCCGGTGAGCAGGTCTTCCACCTCGTACTCATCGCCCGGCGCGACGCCCCAGACCGAGGTGTCGAGATGCACGGTCGTCTCGCGCGCGGAGTGAGGATCGACGTTGACGACGACCAGGATCGTGTCGGCCGCACCGTCGGCCGTCAGCGCGGCGGGCAGGTGCTTCGAGAAGACCACCACGGCGTCGTCGTCGGACCAGTGGAACGAGAGGTTTCGCAGCTGCCGCAGTGCAGGATGGGCCCGGCGGATCTCGTTCAGGCGGGTGAGGAACGGCGCGAGCGATTCGCCGCGCGCTTCGGCATCCGCCCAGTCGCGGAACTTGTACTCGTACTTCTCGTTGTCGATGTTCTCTTCCGAGCCGGGCCGGGCGACGTTCTCGACGAGTTCGTATCCCGCGTACACCCCGTACGAGGCGCCCGCGGTCGCGGCGATGGCGGCGCGGATCTTGTAGGCGGGGCGTCCGCCGTACTGCAGGTACTCCGTAAGGATGTCGGGGGTGTTCACGAAGAGGTTCGGGCGCATGAAGTCCGCCGTGTCGTGAGCCACGGACGTGAGGAACTCCTCGAGCTCCTCCTTGGTGTTCCGCCAGGTGAAGTACGAGTAGCTCTGCTGGAATCCGGCCATCGCGAGGCCCTGCATGGGAGCGGGGCGGGTGAACGCCTCCGCGAGGAAGACGACCCCGGGGGTCTCGTCTGCGATGGTCGCGATGAGCCACTCCCAGAACTGCAGCGGCTTGGTGTGCGGGTTGTCGACGCGGAAGATCCGAACGCCCTGGGCGATCCAGTGCCGGACGACGCGCAGGACCTCGGCGCGGATGCCCGCGGGGTCGTTGTCGAAGTTGACCGGGTAGATGTCCTGGTACTTCTTCGGCGGGTTCTCGGCGTACGCGATCGATCCGTCGGGGAGGGTCGTGAACCACTCGGGGTGCTCGGCGACCCAGGGGTGGTCGGGGGAAGCCTGCAGCGCAAGGTCGAGCGCGACCTCCAGACCGGCTTCGGAGGCCGCGGCGAGGAAGCCGCGGAAGTCCTCGAGCGTCCCCAGGTCGGGATGCACGGCGTCGTGACCGCCCTCGGGGCCGCCGATGGCCCAGGGCGACCCGGGGTCGCCGGGACCGGCCGTCAGGGTGTTGTTGGGGCCCTTGCGGTGGGTGCGCCCGATCGGGTGGATCGGGGGGAGGTAGAGGACGTCGAATCCCATCGCGGCGACCGCGGGCAACCGGTCGCGTGCGGTGACGAAGGTGCCGCTGCGCACGGTGCCGTCGGGGAGCCGCTCGGCGCCCTCCGACCGCGGGAAGAACTCGTACCAGGCGCCGACTCCGGCGCGCTCGCGCTCGACGAGCAGCTCGTGCTCGTCGCCGACGGTGACGAGGGACTGCACCGGGCGGTCGGCGAAGATGTTCGCGAGATCCGCGCTGCGGACGACCGCGAGCGCATCGACCGCATCGGCGGCGGCATCCCGGAGTCGCGCGACGGCCTTGTCGAGGATGCGACGCTCGGCCGCGGGACGGGTCTTGTCAGCGGCGGCGCGCGAGAGCAGCACAGCCCCGGCTTCGCGCATGAGGGCGACGTCGACACCGGCCGCGATCTTGATGGCGGCCGCGTGCTGCCACGTGGCGAAGTCGTCGCCGAACGCTTCGTAGCGGAACCGCCACACGCCTTCCGCGAGAGGGGCGATGAGGACGGACCATCGGTCGAACCCGTCGTTGAGGGGAGTCAGGCGGTGCAACGACTCTCGTCCATCGGGCGAGAACAGTCGCAGATGCACGCCGATCGAGTCGTGGCCTTCGCGGAACGCCGTGACGCGGAACGGCACGGCTTCGCCGCTGAAGGCCGAGGGCCGGAACCGGTCGCCGGGAACCGAGGGGGCCGGTCGCTGGAGCGGGATGCGTCCGGTGACCGTGTCGCCGGCAGACGGAAGCGGCTCGACGGTCCGGCGGGGGATCTCGGCGGTGCTGCGGAACGGGGCGGGTGAGGTCGTGCGCGTCGTTGATGCCACGGCTCGAACCTATCGCGGTGCGCGAGTTCGAAAAACGGGCTTGCGCCTCACTCGGCTCTGAGCAAAAGCAGCGTCGGTCCGGACACGGCCAGACGGTCGCCCGGGGCGAATCGAGCACCGTTCTCGAGCGGTCGCTCGTCGGCGCTCGACCACAGCGCCAGGAACGACGATGCCGATCCGACGGCGGGCAGCACGACCTCGGCGTCATCCTCCCGCCCGTGGATGACCAGCAGCACGCGGTTGCCGGGTTCGTGGGCCGGCGTCGAGGTCGCGACGTACTGCAGGGTGCGCTGCTCCGGATCGGTCCACCTCGCCTCCGTCATCGGCTCTGCCTGAGCGTCGAACCAGTGCATGACCGACGCCTCGGGCACCTCGTCGTCCGGGTCCGCGTATCGCACCGGGCGGAGCGCGGGGTTCTCCGCGCGCAGTCGGGTCAACGCCCCCACGTGGGCGAGGAGGTCGACCTGCCAGTCCGCGAGCTGCCAGTCGAGCCAGGTCAGGGAGCTGTCGTGGCAGTAGGCGTTGTTGTTGCCGAGCTGGGTGCGGCCCATCTCGTCACCCGCCGTCAGCATCGGCACCCCGGCCGACAGCAGCAGGGTTCCCACGAGGTTGCGCATGGCGCGGCGACGCGCGGCAACGATGTGATCGAGCGAGGTCTCGCCCTCCGCGCCGTGGTTGAACGACCGGTTCGTCTCGGCGCCGTCCCTGCCCTCCTCGCCGTTGGCGTCGTTGTGCTTGACGTCGTACGACACGAGGTCGCGCAGCGTGAAGCCGTCGTGCGCCGTGATGAAGTTCACCCCGGCCAGCGGACCGCGCTCCGCGCCGAACGAGGGCGCTGAGCCCGCGAGGTGGGTGGCGAGACCTCCCACGCCCGCCGGCGAGGTGCCGGCGCGTCGCAGATAGTCGATGTCGCTGAGCCAGAAGTTGCGGACGCCGTCGCGGTACCGGTCGTTCCACTCCTGCCATCCGTCGCCGAAGCCGCCGGTGTGCCATCCGCCGAGTCCGACATCCCAGGGCTCGGCGATGATCTTGTCTTCGCCCAGCACGGGGTCTTCGGCGATCGCGCGCAGCAACGGATGCTGGGGGTCGAACACGTGCTGGGCGTTCCGACCGAGCGTGACGGCGAGGTCGAAGCGGAACCCGTCGATCTGCACGTCCTCGCTCCAGTACCGCAGCGAGTCGAGGACGAGCCGGGCAGCGGCGTCCGTCGATGTGTCGACCGCGTTGCCGCAACCGGTCACGTCGATGTACGCGCCGTCGTCGTGCTGCCGGTAATAGGCACGATTGTCGATTCCCCGGAAGCTCGAGCGCGGCCCGCCCAGCTCCAGTTCGGCGGTGTGGTTGTAGACGACGTCCAGGATGACCTCGATGCCGGCCGCGTGGAGCGCCCGCACCGTGCGCTTCAACTCTTTCAGGACGGCGGTAGGGCCGCTGCGGCGGGCGTCCTGGGTCGCATACGCGGCGTGCGGCGCGAAGTATCCGAGGGTGTTGTAGCCCCAGTAGTTGGTCAGCCCGAGAGCGAGGAGACGCGGCTCGCTCTCGAATGCGTGGATCGGCAGCAGTTCGACGCTCGTCACGCCGAGTGAGAGGAAGTGGTCGATGATGGCGGGGTGACCGAGACCGGCATAGGTGCCGTGCAGCGCCGGCGGGATGTCGGGATGCCGCTTGGTGAGGCCCTTCACGTGGGCCTCGTAGATGACCGTCCTGTCGCGCGGCACGCGGGGCTTGCGGATCCCGCCCCAATCGAATGCGGGATCGACGACGACCGAGCGATGATCGCCCGGAGCTCCGGAGACGATGCCCCGTCCGTAGGGGTCGAGCAGCAGGGTCTGCGGGTTGAAGACGTCGCCCGGTCCGTGGGGTCCGTCGACCCGCAGGGCGTACCGGACGCCGGCGCGCAGCGTCTCGATCTCGGCCTCCCAGACGCCCCCGCCGACGGGCGAGAGCGGCCGCTCGTCCACGGCCCAGTCGAGGTCGTCGTCGTCGAACAGCACGACGTCGATCGACGTCGCCCGCTCGGACCAGACGCGGATGGTGCCGCCGTCATCATGGAGGGTCACGCCGAGGTCGGTGAGGCGGGGGTCGTGCAGTCCGGCCGGGCTGGTGCTGTCGGGCATGCGTTCTACAGTAATGAGCGACGGTGAACGCCCGAGGAGGTGGGATGGTCGTCTATCTCGATCACGCTGCGACGACCGCGCTCCGGCCGGAAGCGCGCGACGCCTGGCTCTCGGCGCACGAGACCCTCGGCAACGCCTCGTCGGTGCACGGTGCGGGTCAAGCTGCTCGTCGCCTCCTGGAGGACGCGCGGGATGCCGTCGCCGCAGCGCTCGGGTGCGAGCCGATCGAGGTTGTCTTCACATCGGGCGGGACCGAGGCGATCAATCTGGCCGTCAAGGGCCTCTGGCTCGCCGCCGACGGTCCCGCCACGGGGCCGATCGTGCTGCCCGACGGCGAGCACCACGCGACGATCGACGCCGTCGCGTGGCTCGCGTCGCGCTGGGGCGCCGCGGTGCGCCCCGTCGGCCTCGATCGCGTCGGCCGCATCGATCCCGCGGTGTTCGCCGCGGCGCTGCCCGGGGCCGCGCTGGCGACCGCACTCGTCGCCAACAACGAGGTGGGGACGCGCAACGACGCGGCCGCTCTGGCCCGGGCGGCGCGTGACGCGGCGGTGCCGTTGCACCTGGACGCGGTCGCGGCCCTCGGCAGCATTCCCCTCGACTTCGCCGCCTGGCGGGGTGGGGGCTCTGCGTCGCATGGCCTGGTGACGATGTCCGTGTCCGGCCACAAGGTCGGCGCTCCCGTGGGCACCGGCGCGCTGGTCGTTTCGCGCCACGCGCAGCTGACGCCCCTCGCCCACGGGGGCGGGCAGCAGCGGGGGCTTCGCGCCGGCACCCAGGACGTTGCCGGTGCGGCGGCGTTCGCCGCGGCGCTCGGGATCGCCGAGGCCGAGCGCGTCCACGAGGCCGTCCGGCTCGAGGGCCTCCGTGAGCGCCTCATCGAGGGCATCCGCTCGCTCGTCCCCTCGGCCGAGATCCTGGGCGACCGTCACGACCGGCTGCCGGGGAACGTGCATGTGCTCTTTCCGGGCACGATCGGCGAGACGCTGCTGTTCCTCTTCGACACCGTCGGGATCGCGGTGTCCACGGGGTCGGCGTGCCAGGCGGGCGTCACCGAGCCGTCGCACGTCGTGCTCGCGCTGGGACGTGAGGCGGACGACGCGCGGGCCGTGCTGCGTCTGACCCTCGGTCGCACGAGCACAGAGGCGGATGTCGACGCCTTCCTGGCCGCCCTTCCCGACGTCCACCGGCGTGCGGTCGCCGCCCGAGCCGGGCGTGCGAGCCGCCCGTAGACTGGAGCGATGCGAGTACTGGCTGCGATGAGCGGCGGCGTCGATTCGGCGGTCGCCGCGGCCCGAGCCGTCGACGCCGGACACGACGTCGTGGGCGTGCACCTCGCCCTCTCGCGCGCGGGCGGCACCCTGCGCGCCGGCAGCCGCGGCTGCTGCACGATCGAGGACGCGATGGATGCGCGCCGTGCCGCGGATCTGCTCGGCATCCCCTTCTACGTCTGGGACTTCTCCGAGCGATTCCGTGACGATGTCATCGACGACTTCGTCTCGGAGTACCGCGCCGGCCGGACGCCGAACCCGTGCATGCGATGCAACGAGAAGATCAAGTTCGCGGCGCTGCTCGAACGCGCGATCGAGCTCGGCTTCGATGCGGTGTGCACCGGTCACTACGCTCTCCTGGTCGACGGTCCCGAGGGGCGCGAGCTGCATCGCGCGTCGGATGCCGCGAAGGATCAGTCGTATGTGCTCGGCGTGCTCACCGCGGAGCAGCTCGCCCACACGTACTTCCCGCTCGGGTCGACGCCCTCGAAGGCGGAGGTGCGCGCCGAGGCGGCCGAGCGCGGTCTGACGGTGGCGCAGAAGCCCGACAGTCATGACATCTGCTTCATCCCCGACGGCGACACCCGCGGGTGGCTCGCCGAGAAGGTCGGGGCGGAGGCCGGCGAGATCGTCGATCGCACGGGAGCCGTTGTCGGGCGCCACGAGGGCGCTCACGCGTTCACCGTGGGTCAGCGCCGGGGGCTGCAGCTGGGAGTTCCGGCGCCGGATGGCAAGCCGCGTTTCGTTCTCGAGGTGCGGCCGGTCGACAACCGCGTCGTGGTGGGGCCGAAGGAGGCGCTGGCGACCGCCGAGATCGCGGGCGGCCGGTTCACGTGGGCAGGGCGGGCTCCGTCCGAGCGGGTCTTCGCCTGTGACGCACAGATCCGTGCGCACGCCGACCCGGTCCCGGCGCGGGCCGAGATCACCGAGAACGAGATCGTGGTCATCCCCGACACGCCGTTCGACGGTGTGGCTCCGGGGCAGACGGCCGTGATCTATGAGGGATCGCGCGTGCTCGGACAGTTCACGATCGACCGGACCGTCTCGGCCGTCCCGGTCGACGCGTGATGGAGTCGGCGGCGTCTCCGAGCGCGTCGCGCAGCGCGGTGTAGCGGAACCGATACCCCGCGTCGACGAGGCGCTCGGGGACGACCCAGCGGCTCTTCAACACCAGTTCCGGTTCGGTGCGCAGAAGCCACATGGCGGGTTCGAGCATCCACCTCCAGGAGGGGATGCCGAAGGGCATCCCGACGATCGAGCGCAGCTCTCGCATGAGGGTGCGGTTGTCCGACGCGTGCGGACTGGCGACGTTGACGACGCCCTGGAGGTCCTCGTGCGCGTCGATCCACCGGAGCGAGCCCACGACGTCGTCGATGTGCACCCAGCTGAAACGCTGTCGCCCACGCGTGCGATACCAGGGTGCGGTGCTCCCGGTCGGGTGATCGCCGATGCCGCGATAGCGACGGTGCGGGATGATCGGACCGTCGATCTGTGGGCCACCGAGTCCCAGGCGCGCGAGCGTCAGCAACATGGCGGTGGCGGGTCCCGCGCCCAGCACGATGGCCATTCGGAGGGCGACGCGGCGTGTTCCGGGAAGATCCTCGGCGAAGAACGCGGCCTCCCAGGCCCGCGCGACATCGACCGAGAACCCGGTTCCGAGCTCCCCGGCGGATTCGGAGTTCGGGCGGTCGACCGAATGACGGTAGATCGTCGCCGTCGACGCGTTGATCCACAGCCGCGGGGGGAGTGCGGCGCGGCGGACGGCGTCCGAGAGGGTCTGCGTCGTCGCCACGCGGGAGTGCAGGATCTCGTCGCGGTTGTGGTCGGTGTAGCGGCAGTCCACCGATCTGCCCGCGAGGTTGACCAGGAGGTCTGCGCCGTCCACCAGCCGTTCGATGGCGCCGGTGTCCTCCCACGTGGTCTCCGCGGTACGGCCGATCGTGTCGACCGTGTAGCCGTCGGTGGTCAGAGCCTCGACGACCGCGGCGCCGATGAAGCCGGAGGCGCCGGAGACGACGGCGCGGCGTGGGGTGTCGATCATGACGCCATCGTAGTAGTTTTTGAACATGTTCAGCAGGAATGTGGCGGCACCCGAGGACCCGCGCTCGATCTACGAGCGAGCGCTCGGAGCGGATCTCCTGAGCCTGCCCTCCGTGCTGCGCGCCTACTTCGGCCCGGTACCCGCCGGGAGCGTGGGCCGTGGCCGGGGTGTCTACGACGAGGCGGGCTATCGCGGGCCCCACTGGCTGCGGCCGCTGATGAGCCTGTTCGCGCGGCGCGGCGTGATGTTCCCGGAGGCGGGCACCGACGTACCGTTCGCGATCACGAACACGCCCCAGCGCGACGGCACGCTCCGTGGGGAGCGCGACTTCTTCTTCGCCGGCGCACGACGCCGGATGGTGGACACGATGACCAGTCCGAGGTCGGGGGAGATCATCGACCGCCTCGGCCCTCGCGGCGGGTTGGAGGTACGTCTGCGTGCCGAGGCCGGTTCCACCGGCATGCGGTTGCGGTCCGTGGCTCTCGCCGTGCGCTGCGGCGCCCTGCGGCTGCCGCTTCCGACCGTGGCGGGGGTCACGGTCGTCGAGACGGCCGACCCCGCGGATGCCGCCGTGCAATGGGTGGACGTCAGGGTGCGGGCGTGTCTCGTGGGCGAGATCTTCCGGTACCGCGGCTCGTTCACTTACCGCATCGAACCGCGCCACGGGAACCCCGTCCAGCGCGTCGTACCCCCTGCCTAGACTGACGAGGTGGCAGACGGAGAACTCCCCGAGATCACCCTCGACGAGGCACGCGCAGAATCGCGTGACCTGATCGAGCGGATCACCGCGGCACGCGACGCGTACTACGGTCGCGATGCCGAGGTCGTCGACGATGCGACGTACGACGCGTGGATGCGCCGTCTCGACGAGCTCGAGAGGCTGCATCCCCAACTGCAGTCGCAGGACTCGCCCACCCAGACGGTCGGCGCCGCCGAGTCGACGCTGTTCGCGCCCGTGACGCACGCCGAGCGCATGCTGAGCCTCGACAACGTCTTCTCACCCGAAGAGCTGACAGATTGGTGCGTCAAAGCAGCGGCGTCGGCGGGGCGCCCGGTGCGCTGGCTCTCGGAGCTCAAGATCGACGGACTCGCGATCAGCCTGCGCTACGAGCGCGGCGTGCTGACATCTGCCGCGACGCGAGGCGACGGGCGGGTCGGCGAGGACGTCACCGTCAACGCGCTCCGCGTGAGCGGCATCCCGGAGCGACTAGCAGGAGACGGGCACCCGGCGATCGTCGAGGTGCGCGGCGAGATCTTCATCCCCGTCGCCGAGTTCACCCAGCTCAACGCGCTCCAGGCCGAGATGCGCGATCGTGTGGTCGAGGAGGCGCGGTCCCGCTCCCGCGCGTTCGACAAGGAGCGCGCCCGCATCAGTGCCGAGCGCCGATTCCCGGCCTTCGCCAACCCGCGCAACGCCGCGAGCGGGGGGCTGCGCCAGCAGCTCGACAAGAAGACGGGCCTCGAGCTCGAAGCGTCCGAGGCCCGCGTCCGTTCGCTCCGGCTCTACGTGCACGGCATCGGCGCGTGGCAGAACCCGCCGGTGTCGTCGCAGAGTGAGATCTACGCGCTGCTGGCCGAGTGGGGTCTGCCCATCAGCCCGCACTCGCAGACCCACGAGAGCATCGAGGGTGTCCTCGGCTACGTCGCGCACTACGGCGAGAACCGCCATAGCGTCGAGCACGAGCTCGACGGTGTCGTCGTCAAGATCGACGAACTGGCGCTGCACGACGAGCTGGGGGCGACCAGCCGCGCACCCCGGTGGGCGATCGCGTACAAGTACCCGCCGGAACAGGTCAACACCAAGCTTCTCGACATCGTCGTGTCGGTCGGCCGTACCGGCCGGGCCACGCCCTTCGCCGTCATGGCACCGGCCCGCGTCGCGGGCAGCGTCGTGCGGCAGGCGACGTTGCACAATCAGGACGTCGTCCGGGCCAAGGGCGTTCTCATCGGCGACACCGTCGTGCTGCGGAAGGCGGGCGACGTCATCCCGGAGGTGCTCGGACCCGTGGTCGAGCTGCGCGACGGGACCGAGCGCGCGTTCGTCATGCCCACGAACTGCCCCGAGTGCGGCGCGCCCCTGCGCCCCGCCAAAGAGGGCGACATCGACCTCCGCTGTCCGAACGCGCGCTCCTGCCCGGCGCAGGTCCGTGGTCGCGTCGAGCACGTCGGGTCTCGTGGCGCCCTCGACATCGAAGCACTCGGCGAGGTCACGGCAGCAGCCCTCACGCAACCGCTGGGCGAGGCCACCCCGCCGCTGGTCACCGAGGCTGCCCTGTTCGAGTTGACTCTCGAACAGCTCGTCCCGATCGAGGTCATCGTCCGTGACTCTGAGACGGGTGAGCCGCGCGTCGACGACAAGACGGGCGAGCCCGTGCGGCGCGCTCCGTTCCGGCGCAACCTTTCGGCCGCCGAGAAGAAGGAGGGACTGACCGGCCCGCAACCGTCCGCGCAGGCACTCAAGCTCCTCGACGAACTCGAGAAGGCCAAGACCAAGGAGCTCTGGCGGTTCCTCGTCGCGCTCAGCATCCGCCACGTCGGTCCGGTGGCGGCGCGCGCCCTCGCGCAGTGGTTCGGCTCGATCGCAGCGATCCGCGCCGCGACGCGGGACGAGCTGGCGGCCGTCGAGGGCGTGGGCGGCATCATCGCGGACTCTCTGATCGATTGGTTCGAGGTCGACTGGCACCGCGAGATCGTGGAACGCTGGGAAGCGGCCGGCGCGCGGCTCGAAGTGCCGGGGCATCCCGGGCCCGGCGCAGCCGTCGTCGAGGGCGGAGTCCTCGAGGGCATCACCGTCGTGGCGACGGGATCACTCGAGGGATACACCCGCGAAGGTGCACAGGAGGCCATCCTCGCCGCCGGCGGCAAAGCCGGGTCGTCCGTCTCGAAGAAGACCGACTTCGTCGCGGCGGGGCCGGGCGCAGGATCCAAACTCGCGAAGGCCGAGCAGCTCGGCGTGCGGATCATCGATGCCGCGCAGTTCCGCATCCTCGTCGAGCAGGGACCGGACGCCCTCGATTCCTGAACAGGGGATGACTCAGCGCGGGTGTCCGCGGCCCGACCTACCGTGACGGCGATCTCACGGAGGCCGCTTGTCAGATCAGCTCACCCCGCAGGAGATCGCCTGGCTTGATCGGGAGCACCGCCGCGCCGTCAGCCGAGTTTCGCCTCCTCGATCGGGCTGTTCGGGCTCGGTCACCCCGAGGTGCTCGTCTTCGGGCTGAATGACGCGAACGCGGGCCTCTCATCGACGACGTCGTGGCGCGCGTGCGGGCCGGGTCGGACCTCACGGTCGGAGAGGTGGTGTCGTTCCCCGGTTGGGGCGCATCGCGTGAAGGGGACCTTCCGCGCCTGAGCGGAGGTCCGGGATCAGCCCGCGAGGAGCCGATCGCGGACCTGGCGGCGCAGCACCTTGCCGATCATCGACTTCGGGAGCTCGTCGACGACGACCACCCGGCGCGGCACCTTGTAGGGCGTCAGGATGCCGCGGCAGAAGTCCTTCACGTCGGCCTCGTCGATCGTCGCCCCCGGGGCGGCGACCACCGCGGCCACCACTTCCTCGCCGGAGTGCTCGCTGGGGAGGCCGACGACGGCGGCATCGGCGATCTGCGGGTGCTGACGCAGCGCGATCTCGACCTCGGTCGGGGCGACGTTGAAGCCGCCGGTGATGATGAGTTCCTTGATCCGGTCGACGATCCGCACGAATCCTGCCTCGTCGATGGTCACGATGTCGCCCGTGCGGAACCAGCCGTCGACGAAGACCTTCTCCGTCTCCTCGGGCTTGCCGTAGTAACCGGTGAACACCTGGGGGCCGCGGACCAGCAGTTCGCCCCGCCCGCCCGGCTCGACGTCGCGCGTCGGTTCGTCCGGGTCCACGACACGGCACTCCGTGCCCGGAAGCGGCAGGCCGACGGTGCCGGGGACGCGGTTCTCGGCCACGGGATTGGCCATCAGGACGGGGGAGCATTCCGACAGCCCGTATCCCTCGACGAGGTATCCGCCCGTCGATGCTTCGAACGGGACCACGAGCTCGTGAGGGAGGGCCATCGCGCCGGAGATCGCGACCTGCGTTCCCGCGAGCGACACTCCCGCGGCGTCGGCCGCCGCGAGCAGGCGCTCGGCGATGGGCGGCACCAGGGGCAGGAGAGTGGCCGGATGGCGCTTGTGTACCGCGAGCACGAGTGCCGGATCGAACTTCGGGAAGAGGACGAGCCGCGCACCCATCGACATCGCGAATGTGAGGCACAGGGTCAGGCCGTAAGCGTGGAACATGGGCAGCACCGCGTAGACGACGCAGCCCGCGCCTCGCTGGATCGTCGGAGTCCAGGCCTGCGCCTGAGCTGCGTTCGCCAGGAGGTTGCGATGGGTGAGCGCCGCGCCCTTGGGGTTGCCCGTCGTGCCGCTGGTGTACTGGATGAGAGCGAGATCGCCCGTGGTCGGACCCACGTGGCTTGCCGGCAGGGGATCGTGGCGCTCGGCATCCGACCAGAATCCGTGCACGCGATTGCGGGGCACGGGAGAGGTGAGCGCCTCGCGCGACTCCCGCGCCTTGGCGATGGGCAGGCGCAGCGCCGCGCGCATGTGGAACGGCATAGCCGTGGTGATGTCGACGGCGATCACGGCGTTGAGCGCCAGATCGTCGGGGAAGTCGAGCAGCACCGACACGAGCTTGCTCCAGACGATGGCGACCTTCGCGCCGTGGTCCTCGAACTGCTTGCGCATCTCACGTGCCGTGTAGAGCGGGTTGTGCTCGATGACGACGGCTCCCAGACGCAGAACGGCGTAGAAGGCCACGATGTGCTGCGGGCAGTTGGGCAGAACGATCGCGACCCGGTCGCCGCGGCGCACTCCGGCATCCCGCAGGTACGCCGCCGCTCGTTCGATCCGGTCCTGCAGCTGCTGGTAGGAGACCGTGCGGCCGAAGAACTCCAGGGCCGGGGCGTCGGGATGCTCCCGTGCCGACGTCGCGACGATGTCGACGAGCGAGCCCTCGATGGGCGGGAGATCCTCCGGCACCCCGTCGGCGTAGCTGGCGATCCAGGGACGTGGCGGGTCGTAGGTCGTCACGCTGACACCCTACGGGTCTCGCGGGCGATCGGCCCCCAACTAGAATCGTGGGGTGTCTGAAATCACCCCCGATGTCGTGCGCCACCTCGGCGTGCTCGCCCGGATCCAGCTGAACGACGAGGAGGTCGAGCGTCTCACGGGACAGCTCGACGCGATCGTCGACAACATCGCGAAGGTGTCGGAGGTGGCGACGCCGGATGTCCCGGCGACGAGCCACCCGATCGCTCTGGAGAACGTCTTCCGCGAGGACGTCCCCGGCGAGATGCTCTCGGTCGAGCAGGTGCTCCGGAACGCGCCCGAACGCGCTGACGACCGCTTCCGCGTGACCGCGATCCTGGGGGAGGAGCAGTGAGCGACATGATCCGCCTCAGTGCGGCCGAGCTCGCCGCGCGCCTGGCCGACGGCAGCGTCAGCAGTGTCGAGGTGACGCAGGCGCACCTCGACCGCATCGCGGCGGTCGATGGAGACGTGCATGCGTTCCTGCACGTCTCCGACCACGCCCTGGACGTGGCGGGCGAGATCGACGCTCGCCGTGCTGCCGGTGAGGAGCTCGGCGAGCTGGCGGGCGTCCCCCTCGCGATCAAGGACGTGCTCGTCACCACGGACATGCCGTCGACGAGCGGGTCGAAGATCCTCGAGGGCTTCATGTCGCCGTACGACGCGACAGTCGTCTCGCGCGCCCGTGCCGCGGGACTGGTCCCGCTCGGCAAGACGAACATGGACGAGTTCGCGATGGGCTCCTCGACGGAGCACTCCGCGTATGGACCGACCCGCAACCCGTGGGACCTCGACCGCATCCCTGGGGGCTCCGGCGGCGGTTCCGCCGCCGCTGTCGCCGCGTTCGAGGCGCCGCTCGCCCTCGGTTCCGACACCGGCGGTTCGATCCGCCAGCCCGCGCACGTGACGGGCACGGTCGGAGTCAAGCCGACGTACGGCGGCGTGAGCCGCTACGGTTCCATCGCCCTCGCCTCGAGCCTCGACCAGGTCGGTCCTGTCTCCCGCACCGTTCTCGACGCGGCTCTGCTGCACGACGTCATCGGCGGCCACGACCCGCACGACTCGACGTCGCTCGCGGACCGGTGGCCCTCCTTCGCCGCTGCAGCGCGCGAAGGCGCGCGCGGGGATGTGCTGCGCGGACTCAAGGTCGGCGTCATCCGCGAGCTCGCCGATGTCGGCTTCCAGCCCGGCGTCAGCGCGTCGTTCCGTGCGTCGCTGGCAGCGATGGAGGCGCAGGGCGCCGAGATCGTCGAGATCAGCGCACCGCACTTCGAGTACGGGGTCGCGGCGTACTACCTGATCCTCCCGGCCGAGGCGTCGAGCAACCTCGCGAAGTTCGACTCGGTGCGCTTCGGACTTCGCGTCGACGTGCCCGGCGGCACCGTCGAGGACGTCATGTCGGCGACCCGCGAAGCCGGCTTCGGCGACGAGGTCAAGCGCCGCATCATCCTCGGCACCTACGCTTTGTCGGCGGGCTACTACGACGCCTACTACGGCAGCGCCCAGAAGGTGCGGACGCTCATCCAGCGCGACTTCGACGAGGCCTTCGCGCAGGTCGACGTCATCGCTACTCCGTCCGCGCCCACCACCGCGTTCCGGCTCGGCGAGCAGATCGACGATCCGCTGCAGATGTACCTGAACGACGTGACGACCATTCCCGTCAACCTCGCCGGAGTCCCGGGGATCTCCATCCCGTCGGGACTGTCGGATGACGACGGGCTGCCGGTCGGCATCCAGTTCATCGCTCCTGCGCGCCAGGACGCACAGCTGTACCGTGTGGGCGCCGCGCTCGAGACCCTGCTCGTCGACAGCTGGGGCGGCCCCCTGCTCGACCGCGCACCGATCCTGGGAGGGGCACGCTGATGGCTGCCAAGGTCGCACTGATGGACTTCGATAAGGCGCTGGAGCTCTTCGAGCCCGTGCTCGGCTTCGAGGTGCACGTCGAGCTCAACACGCGCACGAAGATGTTCTCGCCGGCCGCGAACCCGGCTCACCCCGACAACCACGGCGCTGCTCCGAACACGCTCGTCGCGCCCGTCGACATGGGCCTGCCCGGGGCGCTGCCGGTCGTCAACGAGACGGCTATCCGGTCATCGATCAGCCTGGGCCTCGCGCTCGGCTGCTCGATCGCGCCGTCGAGCCGCTTCGCGCGGAAGAACTACTTCTACCCGGATCTCGGCAAGAACTACCAGATCTCACAGTACGACGAACCGATCGCGTTCGAGGGCGCGGTCGAGGTGGAGCTCTCCGACGGCACGACCGTGACCGTCGACATCGAGCGTGCGCACATGGAGGAGGATGCCGGCAAGCTCACCCACATGGGTGGCGCGGCCGGCCGTATCCAGGGCGCCGAGTTCTCGCTGGTCGACTACAACCGGGCAGGAGTGCCGCTCGTCGAAATCGTGACCAAGCCGATCTTCGGCGCCGAGCACCGTGCGCCGGAGATCGCGAAAGCCTACGTCCGCACCATTCGCGACATCGTCATCGGCCTGGGCATCTCGGAGGCGCGCCTCGAGCGCGGCAACCTGCGCTGCGACGCGAACGTGTCGCTTCGTCCTCGGGGTCAGCACAAGCTCGGCACGCGTACCGAGACGAAGAACGTCAACTCGATGCGCTCCGTCGAGCGCGCGGTGCGCTACGAGATCCAGCGTCAGGCCGCCATCCTGGCCGAGGGTGGAACCATCACGCAGGAGACCCGGCACTGGCACGAGGACACCGGGACGACCTCGCCGGGTCGTCCGAAGTCGGACGCCGACGACTACCGGTACTTCCCCGAGCCCGATCTGCTGCCGGTCGCGCCGTCGCCCGAGCTGATCGAGGAGCTCCGCGCGGCCCTTCCCGAGCCGCCGGCCGCTCGGCGACGCCGGCTGCAGGGCGAATGGGGCTTCACCGACCTCGAATTCCAGGACGTCGTCAACGGCGGTCTGCTCGCTGAGGTCGATGCGACGGTCGCAGCAGGGGCGTCGCCGACCTCGGCGCGCAAGTGGTGGACCGGCGAGATCACCCGCGTCGCGAACGCGCGTGGCGCCGAGCCGCAGGCACTGGTGTCGCCCGCCGACGTGGCTGCGCTGCAGAAGCTCGTGGATGCCGGCACGCTGACCGACAAGCTGGCGCGTCAGGTGCTCGAAGGTGTGATCGACGGCGAAGGGTCGCCGCAGGAGGTCGTGGATTCGCGCGGCCTGGCCGTCGTGTCCGACGACGGCGCGCTGATCGCCGCGATCGACGACGCCCTCGCCGCCCAGCCCGACGTCCTGGCGAAGATCAAGGACGGAAAGGTGCAGGCCGCGGGAGCGGTGATCGGCGCGGTCATGAAGGCCATGAAGGGGCAGGCCGACGCGGCGCGCGTGCGCGAGCTGATCCTCGAGCGCGCGGCGCAGTAGGCGGCGCCACTGCGCGCACCACAGGCGGCGCCGCCGGCATCCTCGCGCGACGAGGGCCGGCGGCGCCGCCTCGTCGTCGGACGACCGCTCCGGTGTCCGCGGCAGAGGCGAGAATAGAGGCATGGGACGAGGCGACGGGACAGGACGCATCGTGTCGCCGCCGGATGCGGACGACGCGGGCACGCGAATCCTCCATGTCGATATGGACGCCTTCTACGCGGCCGTTGCGGTGCTGGACGATCCGTCGCTCGCGGGAAAGCCGATCATCGTCGGCGGCGTCGAGCGCCGGGGCGTCGTGTCGAGCGCCTCGTACGAAGCGAGGCGCTTCGGCGTCCGGTCGGCGATGCCGGTTGCACGCGCCCTGCAACTGTGCCCGCAGGCGATCGTGGTCCCGACGACGTTCGAACGCTACGCCGAGCTCTCGCAGCGCGTGATGGAGATCTTCCGATCGATCACGCCGTTGGTCGAGCCGCTGTCGATCGACGAGGCGTTTCTCGACGTGAGCGGTGCTCGTCGGCTCTGGGGGAGTCCACGCGAGATCGCGCAGCTCATCCGCGCCCGCGTGCTGAGCGAGACCGGCCTCACGTGCAGCGTCGGGGTCGCGGCGACCAAGCACGTCGCGAAGATGGCGTCGACGATCTCCAAGCCCGACGGTCTGCTCGTCGTCGCCGAGCACCAGACGCTCCGCTTCCTCGGCGGCCGGCCGGTCGGCGCGTTGTGGGGCGTCGGACCGAAGGCGGCCGAGGCGCTCCTCACCCGCGGCATCCGGACGGTCGCCGACGTCTGGGACACTCCGAGGCCCGTCCTCGATCGAGCGCTCGGGCCGGCCATGGGTGAGCGCGTCTGGCACCTCTCGCGCGGACACGACGCGCGCCAGGTGCAGACCGAGCGCGCGGAGAAGAGCGTCTCGCACGAGGAGACCTTCTCGCGCGACGTCTCCGACCTCACGGTGCTCCGGTCCGAGCTGAGGCGTCTGGCCGACCGCGTCGGCGCGCGACTGCGTGCGGGGGGCTGGGAGGCCGGGACCGTATCGATCAAGGTCCGCCTGAGCGACTTCTCGACGTACTCCCGCTCGCAGACCCTGCCCTTGGCGACCAATGTCGGGCAGCGCATCGGGTCGGCGGCGATCGAGCTGCTCTCGACGGTCGAGCTGTCGCAACCGGTGAGACTCATCGGCGTCCGCGCGGAGAAGCTGCGTCCGGACGGCACCGGCGGCCTGACGCTCTGGGACGACGACGAGGAATGGCGGCGCGTCGACGATGCGCTCGACGGAGCCCGGGCCCGTTTCGGCCGGGGCGCGGTGACGCGAGCGAGCGTGCTCGGACCCCGCCGAGACGTCGGCGCCATGCCGACCAATCCACGCCCCGGCCACGAACACTGACACCTGTACCGCGGCGCCCGGAGAAGGGTACGGTGGGTCCATGCCCAACCTCGCACTCGAACTCGGCAAGCAGACCGCGAACCTCGGCGTCACCAGCGTCTACGGCGAACAGCAGGATGTCGACGGCATCAGGCTCATCCCCGTCGCGCTGACGTGGAGCGGCTTCGGGGCCGGCGAGGACGACGAGGGGAACAGCGGTGGCGGTGGCGGCGGTTACGCCATCCCCGTCGGGGCGTACGTGCGCAAGGGCGACGATCTGCGATTCGAGCCGAACCTCGTCTCTCTCGTCGCCGTCGGCATCCCGTTCGTCTGGGTCGTGGGACGCGCTCTCAGCCGTGTCATCCGCGCCCTCAAGAAGTAGGGTCGCCGCGCGTCTGACCACTGCGGCGCTCATCCGTACCGTGCTCGGCGAAACCTCGCCGGGCGATGTCGTGATCATCGACGGGCGCAGCGGCGCGGGAAAGTCCACGCTCGCGCGCGAGCTGCAGCGGCAGTGGAGCGGCCCGCGAACGCCGCAGCTGGTGGCACTCGACGAGCTGTATCCCGGCTGGGACGGCCTCGCGGCGGGCGCCGAGTACGCCGTCGCGCGTGTGCTCGCCCCTCGTCGCACGGGCGCTACGGCGCGCTGGCAGCAGTGGGATTGGACGGCGGACCGCTACGGACCCGAACGGGCCGTCGGCGCTGACGAGACGATCCTCCTCGAAGGCAGCGGAGCGCTGACCGCCACGGCCGCAGCCTTCGCGACGGTCAGAATCTGGTTGGACGCCCCGAGCGAGCTGCGTAAGCGGCGTGCCCTGGACCGCGACGGTGAGGCGTACCGTCCGCATTGGGATCGCTGGGCCGCGCAGGAGGAGGACCATATCGCTCGAAACGATCCTCGAGGTCTCGCGACGCACGTCGTCGAACTCGTCTGATCAGCCGTCGAGTGCCTGCAGCAGCATCTCCTGACGGTATCCCAGCCACTCGTAGACGTCGAAGCGCGGGTCACCCACCGGCATGATGCTCTCGTCGCTGATGCCGATGCGTTCCGCCAGCACGAGCCGGAGGCCGGCGAGCGTCCGAAGCCACGCGGTCTGCTCCTGCGGTCCGAGTGTGAGCCCATCGCCGGATGCCGGATCGACCGAGCGGCCCTGTGCAGCTCTCGTGAGCGTGGCGAGCACGAGACGCGCGTCGGAGGCGCGCGTCGCCGCGACATCGTCTCGAGTGAGCGCGCGGAACTCCGCCGCGGCATCCGCATCGTCGGGGTACGCGTCGGGGGAGAGGCGCTTGGCGGCAGGGTCGCGGGGATCGTCGGGCGCGGCGACCAGCTCGAGGTACTGGTCGACCAGCTCCTGGAGATAATCCGCCTCGACTGGGGGCAGCGCGAACGCGACGGAGGCGGTCATGCGCCGGATCGCCGCACGGTCGCCCAGAGGCCGAACTCGTGCATCGCGCGGGTGTGGGCCTCCATCGCCTCGCGCGGCCCCTCGGCGACGATCGCGTGCCCGTCGTGATGGACGGCGAGCATGAGCTGCGTCGCGCGATCGCGCGAGTATCCGAAGTAGGTCCGGAAGACATGGACGACGTACGACATGAGGTTCACGGGATCGTTCCACACGACGGTCTGCCACGGTTCGTCGGGGGCGGCGCGGAGATCGGGCTCGCGGTCGAGGTCGGGAAGGGCGGTGCTCATCACGCCCATCCGAGCTCGTGCAGGCGGTCATCGTCGATGCCGTAGAAGTGGGCGATCTCATGGACGAGGGTGGTGTGGATCTCGTCGCTCAGGCTCGCGACATCATCGCAGGCGTGCAGGTGCGGCTCGCGGTACACGATGATCCGGTCCGGCAGCTCGCCCTGCCCGTAGCGGTCGCGCTCGGTGAGGGCGTAACCGTCGTAGAGGCCGAGCAGGTCGAGACTGCCGTCTTCCGGGCGGTCTTCCACGACGAAGATGACGTTGTGGAGTCCGTCGACCATGTCGTCGGGGAGGCGATCGAGTTCGGCGGTCACGAGGAGCTCGAACTCCTCGACATCCATCTCGATCATCTGCACTCCCGGACCGGGGTGTTTACGTGGGGTGGCTAACGGGACTTGAACCCGCGACCCCCGCGACCACAACGCGGTGCTCTACCAACTGAGCTATAGCCACCATGTCTCCCGGTGAAACCGGGCAACCAGACGATTGTATTACACGGATGGGGCATACGACGACACGGCGGCCTCGGCGGCTGCTCGGGCCTCGTCGCTGGTGGGGCCGGGCGCGGGCACGAACACCGCGGAGCGGTAGTAGGCGAGCTCGCGAATCGACTCCCGGATGTCGGCCAGCGCACGGTGCCCGCCGTCCTTGGCCGGCGCCTGGAAGTACGCGCGGGGGAACCACCGTCGCGACAGCTCCTTGATGCTGGAGACGTCGACGTTCCGGTAGTGCAGCCAGGAGTCCACCCGGGGCATGTACTTCGCGAGGAACATCCGGTCGGTGCCGATCGTGTTGCCCGCGAGGGCGGCCTTGCCTTCCGGCACGAAGCGCTGGATGTACTCGAGCACCGCCGCTTCGGCGTCGGCGAGGGGCGCGCCCGAGTCGAGCTCGGACATCAGGCCCGAGGTCTCGTGCATCGCGGTGACGAAGTCGCCCATGTTCGCGCGGGCGGCCTCGCTGGGCCGGATGACGAGCTGGAAGCCCGGGTCGAGCGGCACGAGTTCGTAGTCGGTGACGATGACCGCCACCTCGACGAGCTCGTCGACGCTGAGATCCAGCCCCGTCATCTCGCAATCGATCCATACGAGACGGTCGTTCTCGGCTGTTCCCACCATGTCGTCCATCCTAGTGAGCGGCCGCGACACGGTCGTTTTAGAAAATCGTTGACCGCGCGCGGCACATGCGACCATCATGACTACTACGTCGTAGTAATACGTAGTAGAAGTGCGAGGAAGCATGTTCAGAATCGGCATCATCGGCACGGGCGGCATCGCCAGTGCCCACATCGGCGGGTATCTCGCGTTCCCCGAGGACTGCGAGATCGTCGCCCTCGCCGACGTCTCGCCGGGGAAGGCTGCGCAGAAGGCCGAGGAGTTCGGCATCGCCGGCGCGGTCGGGTACGACGACCCCCTCAGGATGATCGCGGAGGCCGAGCTGGACCTCGTCAGCATCGCGACTCCTCCGTCTACCCACGCCGCCCTCTCGATCGCGGCTCTGGATGCGGGCGTGAACGTTCTCGTCGAGAAGCCGATGGCGCCCTCGCTCGAGGAATGCGACGCGATGCTCGCGGCTCAGGAGCGTTCGGGCAAGGTGCTCTCGGTGGTCGCGCAGAACCGGTTCCGCGACGATCTCGCGACGCTCAAAGCCGTCGTCGACTCGGGGCTGCTGGGGTCGATCTCGTCCGTGCGCGTGGACTCGGCGTGGTGGCGGGGGCTGCCGTACTACGACCTCTGGTGGCGTGGCACGTGGGAGAAGGAAGGGGGCGGCTGCACCCTCAACCATGCGATCCACCACATCGACCTGCTCCTGTGGCTCCTGGGTCGGCCGACGGAGATCACGGCGATGCTCGCGAACGCGCAGCACGACAACAGCGAGGTCGAAGACCTTTCTGTCGCGGTGTTGCGCTACGAACGCGGTCTTGCGCAGCTCACGAGCTCCGTCGTCCATCACGGCGAGGAGCAGCAGATCGTCATCCAGGGCGCGAAGGCGCGGGTGTCGCAGCCGTGGCGGGTGATCGCCGAGCGCGCCGACGGCGGCGGATTCCCTGCGAAGGGCGGCGATGCCGATCTGGTGGCGGCCATCGAAGGCGTCGTCGCCGCGCGAGAGCCTCTCGCGCACGCCGGGCACACAGGGCAGATCGCCGATGTACTGAGCGCGATCCGGGACGGCCGTGAGCCCATCGCAGGAGGGCGGGACGGCCGAAACGCGATCGAGGTCGTCGCGGCCATCTACAAGGCGGGCATCGAGCGCACCTTCGTGGACCTTCCGCTCGCGGCCGACGACCCCTACTACCGTTCCGGCCACCTCGTGGAGCGCGCGCCGCACTTCTACGAGAAGCAGACCTCCCTCGTGGAGGCGGCGTCGTGACCGCGTCATCGTTCCCCGGCGGCACCTCGTTGTCGCACCTCGACATCTACCCCGATGCCGCTCCCGACGGCGTCTGCGGCGGAAGTCCCCACATCCACCTCGTCTCGACCGAGGCGTATCTCGTCGTCGAGGGGCACGGAGCTCTTCAGACGATCGACCGTGACGGATACCGGGAGACGAGCCTGTCGGCCGGCTCGGTGGTCTGGTTCACCCCGGGCACGATCCACCGGGCGGTGAACCGAGGCGGGCTGAAGGTCCTCGTGCTCATGAGCAACGCGGGCCTGCCGGAGGCGGGCGACGCGGTGATGACCTTCCCCCCGTCCGTCGTCGGCGACCCGGACGCGTATGCGGACGCGGTGGCCCTCGGCGAGGGGGAGGGCCGGGCGGTCCGCGCCGCCCGGCGTCGCGACCTCGCCGTCACGGGATTCGAGGCGCTCCGTGCTGCGGTCGTCGCGGGCGATCGCACCCCCCTCAACGACTTCTACGAGAGCGCGGGCGCACTCGTCCGGCACCGCGCCGCCGCTTGGGGACGGATCGTGCGCGAGCGAGCCCTCGCCCAAGCCGAGGACTCGCTGAGGCTCGCCGAAGCGATCGCCCGCGGCGATGTCGGCCACCTCCGCGGTGCGCGGGCCCACGAGGCCCCGGAAGCCGCCAGCGATCGCGCGTTCGGCATGTGCGGACGCATCCGCGCCTACGACCTGACAGACCAGGAGATCCCCCGATGAGCCATTCCTACACGTTCGACCCCCTCCCGCGTCCGGTCGTCGAGCCCGGCGAGTTCGCCTTCGCCGCCGTCGGTCTCGATCACGGCCACATCTTCGGAATGACCGACGGCCTGATCGGCGCCGGCGCGACCGTGACCTGGGTCTTCGACGAGGACCCCGCACGCGCGGCGGCCTTCGCGAAGCAGTATCCGACGGCGCGAATCGCCGCGAGCGAGCAGGAGGTGCTGGACGACCCCGCGGTTCGGCTCGTCGCAACGGCCGCGATTCCGTCGCAGCGCGCTCCGATCGGTCTCCGGGCCATGGAGGCGGGCAAGCACGCCTTCGTCGACAAAGCCCCGCTCACGACCTTCGCCCAGCTGGATGCCGTTCGGGAAGCGACCGCGCGGACCGGCCTGCGATATGCCGTGTACTACGGCGAGCGCGTGCATTCCGAGGCGGCGATCCTCGCCGACCAGCTCGTCGAGCGTGGTGCGATCGGCCGGGTCATCCAGGTGGTGTGCTTCGGCCCGCATCGTATCGGCGGCGGCCGGCCCGACTGGTTCTACGACCCGGCGCAGTACGGCGGCATCCTGTGCGATATCGGAAGCCACAACTTCGATCAGATCCTCCACTACACGCGTGCGACGAATGGTCGCGTCTCGACCTCGACGATCGCGAACTACGCGCATCCCGACACCCCTGGCCTGCAGGACTTCGGCGACGCGCACGTCGTGCTGGACAACGGTGCGACAGGCTACGTCCGGGTCGACTGGTTCACGCCCGACGGCTTGGGCGTCTTCGGCGACGGGCGCACACTGCTGCTCGGTACCGACGGGTACATCGAGCTGCGGAAGTACATCGACATCACCACCGACAACGGGGGCGGTCAGGTGCTCCTGGTCAATCAGGAGACACAGCGCCGCTTCAACGCCAACGGCATGACCGGCTTCCCGTACTTCGGGCAGCTGATCCGCGACTGCCTCGACGGCACCGAGACCGCGATGAGCCAGGACCACGCACTGATGGCGGCGGAGCTCAGCCTGCACGCACAGGCGGGGGCGACGGTGATCGGTTCGGACGCCCGCGTGCCCCTCCTGACCCCCTAGCGGCGACCCGCTCACGAGAACCACGAGGATGTGGAGTTCCGAATGACGCAATCCGTTCACACGCCGGTGCGGCTGGGGCATGCCCCACCCGCCGGCACCGCGACGCGAGCGATCACCACAGCGCGGCCCAAGCGCCGCCCGTTCCGGCGCGATCGCACGCCCCGCGCGAAGCAGACCTGGCGCCGGGCGCTCGCCCGCGACTGGCGCCTGTACACCTTCCTGCTCGCGCCGGTCGTCTTCCTGCTCGTCTTCCGCTACATCCCGATGCTCGGGAACGTGATCGCCTTCCGGCGGTTCCGTCCCGGCGGCTCGATCTTCGGCGACGAGTGGGTGGGCTTCTACTACTTCGAGGCGTTCATCTCCAACCAGCAGTTCTGGACGGTGTTCTGGAACACGGTGGTCCTGGGCGGGCTCACCCTGCTGATCACGTTCCCCCTTCCGATCGTGCTCGCGCTCATGCTCAACGAACTGCGCTCGCGTCGGTTCAAGCGCATCGTCCAGACGATCTCGTACCTTCCGCACTTCATGTCGGTGGTCATCGTCGCCGGTCTCGTGCTGCAGCTCACGGCACTCAACGGGACGGTCAATCAGGTCGTCGAGGCGATGGGCGGCGACCCCGTCCCGTTCATGCAACGGCCCGAGTGGTTCCGCTCGATCTACGTCTCCTCGGAGGTGTGGCAGACCGTCGGGTGGGGAACGATCCTCTACCTCGCCGCGCTGACCACGATCGACGATCAGCTCTACGAGGCCGCTCGGATCGACGGTGCGAATCGTTGGCAGCAGACCTGGCACATCACGCTGCCGGGGATCCGCCCGACCATGATGGTGCTCCTCATCCTCAACATCGGCTCGTTCATGGCTGTCGGATTCGAGAAGGTGCTGCTCCTGCAGAATCCGCTCATCTACTCGACGGCCGACGTCATCTCGACCTATCTCTATCGCGTCGGCATCCAGTCGGCCCAGTTCTCGTACGGAACGGCCATCGGCCTGTTCGAGGCGGTCATCGGCCTCGTGCTCGTCCTCGGCGCGAACGCCCTCTCTCGTCGATTGGTTGGTACCTCGCTGTGGTGACCGAAGCCCTGCCCCCGAAACCCGACAGCGCACGCGTGCGCCGGGAGACCGGCATCATCCGGGAGTCGCCGGGATACCGGGCCTTCCGGGTGGTCAACGCCGTCGCCCTCGTACTCGTGTGCGTCGTGACGTTGTACCCGTTCATCAACCTCGTCGCGAAGGCGTTCTCGTCCGAGGGATACATCGCCGCCGGCGAGGTGAATCTGATCCCGCGAGGCTTCAACATCGACACCTTCCGCGTGGTCATGAACGACGGAACGTTCTGGACGAACTACGGGAACACGTTCCTCTACACGATCGTCGGAACCGTCATAGCGATGGCGATCACCACGACGTATGCCTACGCGCTGAGCAAGCCGTATCTCAAGGGACGAACCTTCTTCGTCGGCATCGCGGTGTTCACGATGTTCTTCGGCGGCGGCCTCATCCCCAACTACATCCTCATCGCGAACTACCTGGGTTGGCGCAACAGCATCTGGGCCGTCGTGGTGCCGGGAGCGCTGAGCGTGTTCAACCTGCTCGTCATGAAGTCGTTCTTCGAGAACTTCCCCGAGGAACTCGAAGAGGCCGCGGCGATCGACGGCCTCACGACCTACGGCATCTTCTTCCGGATCGTGCTGCCGCTGTCCAAGGCCGTGCTCGCGACGATGACGCTGTTCTACGCCGTCGGCATCTGGAACTCGTGGTTCAACGCGTTCCTCTTCCTGGACGACAAGACGCTGTTCCCCGTGACGGTCTATCTGCGGAATCTCATCGCAGCCGCGACGGGCGTGCAGGAGGCGATCGGCGGCGAGTCCGCGCAGGTCGCCTCGAACATCCAGGCCGTCACGATGCTGCTCACGGTGCTCCCCATCATCTGCCTGTATCCCTTCATCCAGCGCTACTTCGTCTCGGGCGTGATGCTCGGGTCGGTCAAGGGCTGAATCCCCTACGTCGAACGACGACGTTCACACAGAGGAGAAACACAATGAAAATCACTCGCCAGACCCTCACCGGTGCCGCGGGACTGGCAGCCGTTGCCGTCGTGCTGTCCGCCTGCTCCGGCCCCGCCACCGACGATCCCGCCGGCGACGGCGCCGCCACGATCGGAGAAGCGCAGTCCGTCGGCGCGATGGAGGACTTCGAGGCCGGCGTGACCTTCGCCGCGACCGAGCCGGTGCAGTTCTCGCTCATGTACCGGGACCACCCGAACTATCCGGTGAAGGACGACTGGTCGTTCTTCCAGCATCTCGAGAACGACCACAACGTCACGTTCTCCCGCACGGACATCCCGATGGCCGATTTCGATCAGAAGAAGTCGCTCCTCATCGGCAGCGGCGAGGCGACCGACATCATCTCCTCGACGTACGCAGGTTCCGAGACGCAGTTCGTCTCGGGCGGCGCGATCCTTCCGGTCTCGGACTACTTCGACTACATGCCGAACTTCCAGCAGAAGATCGCCGACTGGGACCTCGAGGAAGACCTGCAGAACCGCCGGCAGCAGGATGGGAAGATCTACCACCTGCCGGGCCTGCGCGAAGTGCCCGACGTCCAGTACTCGGTAGCCATCCGCGAGGACCTGTGGCAGAAAGCGGGTATTGCCGAGGACCCCGCGACCTGGGACGAGTACCTCGAGCAGCTCCAGAAGGTCAAGCAGGCGAATCCGGAGCTCGACTACGCGATGTCGGATCGCTGGACGGACGCGACGCCGCTCGGCTCGCTGCTGAGCATCATGGCGCCGAACTATCCGACGGCAGCGGGCTGGGGCTACGCGAACACGTGGTACGACCAGGACGCCGGCGCGTACGTGTTCACAGGTGCCTCGGACGGATACAAGCAGGTCGTGTCGGATGCCGCCGCCCTCGTCGAGGCCGGCGTGCTCGACCCCGAGATCACCCAGAGCGATGACCAGGCGGTACAGAAGTTCATCTCGGGCAAGTCGGCCGCCATCTCTGGGAACACCCAGACGATCGCGGAATACCGGCAGAAGTTCGCCGACTCGGGCCAGGGCGATGTCCCGATCCGCCTGCTCTCGCTCCCCGGCGGGCCGGCAGGCGACAAGCTGCCAAGCGGTCGCTTCACCTCCGGCATCCTGATCTCGAGCGGCGCGGCCGAGAAGCCGTACTTCAAGGCGCTGCTGCAGTTCGTCGACTGGCTCTACTACTCCGACGAGGGCCTCGAGTTCGCTCAGTGGGGCGTGGAGGGCGAGACGTTCACGCGTGAAGCCGACGGCACGCGCAAGCTCATGGACGACATCGCATGGAGTTCGATCAACGCCGGCGCGCCCCAGCTCCTCAACGCCGACTACGGCTACAGCAACGGGGTCTTCCTGCTCGCGAACGGCTCGTCGCAAGAGCTGGTGCTCTCGATGATGACCGACGAGATCGCCGAATGGACCGCCGAGCAACTCGAGAAGAAGGAGCAGCTGCCGACCGCACCGGCCCCGCTGCTCAACGAGATCGAGCTCGAGCAGACGTCTTTGCTGCAGACGCAGCTGACGGATGCCGTCCACGCGGCGACCGCGTCGTTCATCACGGGCCAGCGCTCCATCGAGGACGACTGGGACGCGTACGTCGCCGAGCTCGAGGGCCTGGGATCCGGCCAGCTCATCGAGACGTTCAACACCGCGCTCGAGCGCACGCAGAATCAGGGATGAGCAGAGGCGGCCGGTCACGTCACCGCGGCCGGCCGCCCCGTCCCCCACCCTCCGAGCGAAGGAGCCGAGGAAGATGGATGTCGACACCACCACGATTCGTCGAAGCGATCCCGCCGACGAGGTCGGACGCGGTCCGCTGTCCCGAGGCGCCGCGTTCGTCTACCGGCAGATGGTTCTGGAGGCGCAACTGCTGATCGCTTCACTGCCCTCCGTCGTCGCGGTGATGCTGCTCGACCGGGATCCGTCGAACGTCCCCCTCTTCGTGCTCGCCCTCCTGCCGCTGGCTCCCGCCTTCGTGGCGGGCGTGGCGGCGGCGATGGCGCCGCACACCGACCTGTCGCCCGGTCGGCACTTCCTCCGCGCCTACCGACGTGACCTCGTACCGACCCTCCGGTGGGCGGTGCCGGCGACCGCAGCCCTCGCTGTGCTCGCCTTCAACCTCATCCATCTCGACGGGGTCGACGGCGGTGCGGCGCTTCGCCCGCTGTACAGCGTTCTCGGACTGCTCGTCCTCGTCTGGGGTGGGCACATGGTCGTCCTGACGGCGGGATTCGATTTCCGCGCGCGCGATGCGATCCGCGTCGCCGTGGCGCAGCTCGCTTCCCAGTGGCGTTTCACGCTGGGTGTCCTGTCGCTGCTCATCGTGGCGGTGTTCCTCGCGATCGTGGTGAGCGAGGCCGCCGTGCTGCTCTTGCTGTGGGCGTTCGCCGGCCTGCTCGCGCTCATGGCGCGACCCGTGGTGGCCGACACCGAGCGCAGGTTCACACGCCGGTCCGCAACAGCATTCGAGCGCCCCCGACAGGATTCGAACCTGTGACCAACGGATTAGAAGGCCGCTGCTCTATCCACTGAGCTACGGAGGCAGATGCTTCTACGCTATCGCGCGCCGAGGTCCGTGTCGGTCCGGCTGCCGCACACCCCTGGCTCCGCGGCGCTCGGAAGCGTAGCCTGCGGGTGTCGGAAGGGGTTCGATGATGAACGCGCAGACACGATCGACAGCACTGTGGGTGGCGTACGGCGCCGGCGGAGTGGCGGGGATGATCCGCCACCGCGGCGATGAGTACATCGTGACGATGGCGGGTGCGGATGCCGAGCTCGGCACCTACCCCACGATGGAGATCGCCAAGAACGCATTGCACGCCCACATGCCGCCGGGGGCGGACTGGCCTACGTTCCGGGAGCACTGAGCCGGGCCGCCGCCGTCGAGTCGCTGGCACGCGGGTCGGGTGCCCGACGCATCCGGGCACGTGCGCCTCGGTCGAACAGCGGCAGGCTCACATGCACGATCGGCCCGATGAGCACGGCGAACAGCACCGTGCCGAGACCGATCGTTCCTCCGAGCAGCCAGCCGGTCACGAGCACGGTCGCCTCGACAATCAGCCGGCCGGCCCAGATCGGCCAGCCCCAGCGTCGGTGGATGCCGGTCATGAGTCCGTCGCGGGGGCCCGGACCCAGGCGAGCCCCGATGTAGATCCCCGATGCGACGCCGACCAGGATGGTGCCGGCGATGAACATGACCAGCTGTGCCGGCCACGCATCGGGTGTGCTGATGAGCGGGAGGGCGAACTGCATGGCGGCGCCCACGACGAGGATGTTCGCGACGGTGCCGACACCCGGCTTCTGACGCAGCGGGATCCACAGGAGCAGCACCAGGAAACCGGTGATGCTGACGACCCAGCCGATCCCGATGCCGGTGTTCTTGCTCACTCCCTCGGCGAAGACCGTCCACGGGTCCAGGCCGATGCCGGCATCCACCATGACGGCGCACCCGATGCCGAACAGGATGAGGCCGACGACGAGTTGCGAGAAGCGGAGGGTCACTCGTCCATTGCATCCTGAGATTGGCCATAGCGAAAGAGGCCAATTCCCGTACTGTGGCCATATGCACTCGCGAATCTCCGCCAGGTCATTGGAAGCGGCGCTCGGAGGATGGCGCACTCGCGAACCGGCCTACGAAGCGCTCGCGGACGGCATCCGACTGCTGTGCCTCGACAACCGCATCGCTGCGCGCACGCTGCTGCCCGCCGAGCGCGCCCTGGCCCAGACGCTCGGGCTGAGTCGCACGACGGTGGCGAGCGCTTACGCGAGCCTGCGCGCGAGCGGTCACATCGAGAGCCTGCGGGGGTCGGGCAGCGTGACCACAGCCCAGCCGTCGCGCGGTGGCGGGACGGTGTTCGCCGAACCCGGGTCGATCGACCTGCAGCAGGCGAGCCCGAGTGCCTGGCCCGGCCTGGCCGGTGTCATGGCGGAGACGGCGTCGGATGCCGCGCGGCTCGTGTCGCGGACCGGATACGACACGCTGGGGTCGGGTCGCCTGCGCGACACGATCGCCGAGCGCTACACCGTGCGCGGCATCCCGACGTCGCGCGAGGAGATCCTCGTCACAGCGGGCGCGCAGAGCGCCATCCACCTCATCGCGGAGGTGCTCGTGGCTCGTGGGGATCGGGTGCTGGTCGAAACTCCGACCTACCCGCATGCGGCCGAGGCCCTGCGGGCAGCGGGAGCGCGATTGGTGGCCGTGCCCGTCACGACGGAGCGCGGCTGGGACCTCGATCGTCTGGACGAAGCTGCGCGACGGACGCGACCGGCGCTGGCATACCTGATGCCGACCCTGCAGAACCCGACGGGTCGCTCCATGACGACCGCGGAGCAGGATGCGCTGCGGGACGTGGCTCAGCGGGGCTGCACGCTCGTCGTCGACGAGACGACCGCCGAGCTGTCGTTCGGCGCGCAGGCGCCCGTGGCGCTGCGCGGTGACGATGTCGTTCGGATCGGTTCGCTGGGCAAGACCGTCTGGGGTGGCCTGCGCGTCGGGTGGGTCCGCGCTCGGCCCGAGGTGATCCGACGGCTGCACGCGGCGCGGCCGGCCCGTGACCTCGGAACGCCGGAGTTCGAGCAGGAAGTCGCGGCGCGATTGATCCCACGGATGACGGAGATCCTGCCCCAGCGCGCCGAACTGCTGTCGCAGGGTTACCGTGCAGCACGAGCTGCCCTGCGTGACCGGCTGCCTGACTGGGACGTCCCCGAGGTGTCCGGCGGCGTCGCCCTGTGGGTGGGTCTACCGGCGCCGCTCAGCGGGCCGTTGGTTCTGGGAGCCCGCGCGGCGGGGGTCTATCTCAGCGCCGGCCAGCGTTTCGCCGTCGACGGCGGACACGAGAACCGCTTGCGCGTACCGTTCACCGCGTCGCCCGCCGATCTCGAGCGTGCCGTCGAGGTCCTGGCCTCGGTCTGGGACCACGTGGCGAGCGGAGCTCGCACGGCGGGCCCGGAGCCGGTGGATGCCCTGGTGTGAGCCCCGGTCATCAGGGGCGCCGGCGGCGGTCAGCGGGAAAGGCGAAGGGTGTCGGACGCCTCGCTCATTCGCCAGAACTCACCGATGGCTCGGAAAGCGCGAGACGGCGCGTGGAAGCGGAGGGCGCGGAACCGGTCTCCGGCAGGCGTCTGCACGCGCTCGACGAGACCGTGCACGTGGCCGTCGGCCGCGACGACGCGCCAGCGATCGGCGCTGAGCGCGACGAGCCTGCTTCGCGGCTGCGCCCGGGCGGCCGGGGGCTGATCGATCTGCGCCTGCATCGACGACATGACTTCCTCCTCGAGATCGAGGCTAAGAAGGGGGTCCGACATCTGCGGGAACACGCGGGCGGTGGCAGTGGTTGGCTAGGGTGAGACCTCGCGCAAGCGGGAGAACGGAGCTTTCCATGACCACCACATTCATCCTCGCCGGCGGCTGCTTCTGGTGCCTCGATGCGGCGTATCGCGCGCTCGATGGTGTGTCAGAGGTCGTGTCGGGATACATCGGCGGGCACGTTGCGAACCCGAGCTACGAGGCGGTCTGCACGGGAACGACCGGTCATGCCGAGGCGGTGTCGGTGACGTTCGACCCCGACGTCATCCCGGCCGACGTCATCCTCGATGCCTTCTTCACGATGCACGACCCGCGCCAGCTCAACCGCCAGGGCGCGGACGTCGGCACACAGTACCGTTCGGCGATGTTCCCGCTCGATGACGCTCAGCTCGAGCTGTTCACCGCCGCGCGCGACCGGGCCGACGAGATGTGGGGCGGTGGTGTCGTGACGACCATGGAGCGCGCCGACACGTTCTACCCCGCCGAGGAGTACCACCAGGACTTCTTCGCGAAGAACCCGGGGCAGGGATACTGCCTCGCGGTCGCCGTTCCGAAGGTGAACAAGGTGCGCGCTCGGTTCGCGGAGTACGCCCGCAGCTGACTCCTCCCCAGCGCCGCACGTGGGCGGTTCTGCACGGATGTGCGGAACCGCCCACGTCGTTTCAGGACCGGCGGTGAAGCTGGAAGCGCTTCGGCACTCGACGGGCACTCGGGTGCCGAAGCGTCCCCTTCCGTGCCTTGCTGAGGAGCACTCATGTCAGATCGCATCACCGTCATCGGCAACATCGCCACCGAGCCCGAGCAGCGCCGCACGGGGACCGGCATCCCGGTCACGAGCTTCCGCCTCGCGAGCAGCCAGCGCTATCGAGACGCGCAGTCCGGCGAGTGGGTCGACGGCACGACCAACTGGTACCGGATCAGCGTGTTCCGCGCGCTCGGCGAGAATGCGTTCGCATCCCTGCGCAAAGGGCAGCGCGTCATCGTCGACGGGCGGCTGCGGCTGAAGGAATGGGAGGCGGGCGAGAAACGGGGCATCGAGATCGAGATCGACGCCGACGCGATCGGTCCCGATCTCAAGTGGGGGACGGCGACGTTCCAGCGCAACCCGCGCGCGGATGCCGCCGGTGCCGAACCCGCGGTCGCGACGGCGAGCCTCCCGGCCGCGGTCGACCCCGTGACCGATGGGGGAGAGTGGGCTGTCGCGCCGGTAGCCGCCTCGGACACCGCCGGGTCGACGCCGTTCTGACGCGAGGGGCGACGGGCCCCGCCGTCTAGAATTCGGGCATGCGCCTGCTCCGTTCTCCGTCGGCTCGCTCTGTCGTGGGAACGGTCGGCGCCGTCGTCGTCGCGGCGTCCCTCACCGGATGCTCGATGCTCTTCCCGGAGGAGCCCCCCGTCGCACCCGCCGCGCCCACGGCTGAGCCGACGGCGACGGCGGGGCCCGCGCCCCTGTCGCCCGAGAGCACGGCAGCCGACAATCTGCCCCTGTTCACCCAGGTGATGAATCAGGTCGCGGAGTCGTCCGACAGCGTCGCGGGCCGCGCCTACATCGACGCGCTGGTGGCGGCGGGCTTCGACAAGTCCGCGATGCAGGTGACGGCCGACCGCACCTCCGTCGACGATCCCGTCGACAGCCTGCAGTTCTCGGTGCTCTGGGCGGGGGAGTGCCTCGTCGGGCAGGTCGGTCCCTCGACGCCCGCGCCCACCGCGATGGTCCTCCCCGAACTGCCGAGCGGCGGCTGCCTGATCGGGCAGACCCGCCCCATCGACTGGTGAATCGCGGCCTCCGAGCGGACGGACTCCTCGCCCTCCCGGACTAGACTCGAGGCGTTATGGCCGAATACATCTACTCCATGGTCCGCGCCCGCAAGGCCGTCGGCGAGAAGCTCATCCTCGACGACGTCACGATGGCATTCCTTCCCGGTGCCAAGATCGGAATGGTCGGCCCCAACGGCGCCGGTAAGTCGACGATCCTGAAGATCATGGCGGGCCTTGATCAGCCCTCCAACGGCGAGGCGAAGCTCACGCCGGGCTACTCGGTCGGCATCCTGATGCAGGAGCCGGAGCTCGACGACACCAAGACCGTGCTCGAGAACATCGAGGCCGGCGTCGCGATCAAGCCCAAGCTCGATCGCTTCAACGAGATCTCGGCGCTGATGGCCGATCCCGACGCGGACTTCGATTCGCTGCTGGCCGAGATGGGCACACTCCAGGAAGAGATCGACGCCGCTGACGGGTGGGACCTCGACTCCCAGCTGCATCAGGCGATGGAAGCGCTGCGAACCCCGCCGGCGGATGCCTCCGTCGCCCCCCTCTCGGGCGGTGAGCGCCGGCGCGTCGCGCTCGCGCGGCTGCTGCTGCAGAAGCCCGACCTGCTGCTCCTCGACGAGCCCACGAACCACCTCGATGCCGAGAGCGTCCTGTGGCTCGAGCAGCACCTCCAGGCCTACAAGGGCGCCGTGATCGCCATCACCCACGATCGGTACTTCCTCGACAACGTGGCCGAGTGGATCGCCGAGGTCGACCGCGGTCGCCTCATCGGCTACGAGGGCAACTATTCGACGTACCTCCAGAAGAAGGCCGAGCGCCTCGACATCCAGGGCAAGAAGGACGCCAAGCTCGCGAAGCGTCTGAAGGACGAGCTGGAGTGGGTGCGCAGCTCGGCGAAGGGCCGCCAGACCAAATCGAAGGCACGTCTCGCGCGCTACGAGGAGATGGCCGCCGAGGCCGAGCGCACGCGCAAGCTCGACTTCGAGGAGATCCAGATCCCGGCCGGTCCGCGCCTGGGCAGCGTCGTCATCGACGCGAAGAAGCTCCACAAGGCGTTCGGCGACCGCGTGCTGATCGACGGACTGAGCTTCAACCTCCCGCCCAACGGCATCGTCGGCGTCATTGGTCCGAACGGCGTGGGCAAGACCACGCTCTTCAAGACGATCGTGGGTCTGGAGCCGCTCGACGGCGGAGAGCTGAAGATCGGCGAGACCGTCAAGATCAGCTACGTCGACCAGTCACGCGGCAACATCGACCCCGAGAAGACCCTGTGGGAGGTCGTCTCGGACGGTCTCGACATCATCACGGTGGGCAAGACCGAGATCCCCTCGCGTGCCTACGTGTCGAAGTTCGGGTTCAAGGGACCCGATCAGCAGAAGAAGGCCGGCGTGCTCTCGGGCGGTGAGCGCAACCGCCTGAACCTCGCGCTGACGCTCAAGGAGGGCGGCAACCTCCTGCTCCTCGACGAGCCGACCAACGACCTCGACGTCGAGACCCTCAGCTCGCTGGAGAACGCGCTGCTGGAGTTCCCCGGTTGCGCCGTCGTCATCACCCACGACCGGTGGTTCCTCGACCGCATCGCGACGCACATCCTCGCGTACGAGGGCACCGAGGAGAACCCTGCGCAGTGGTATTGGTTCGAGGGCAACTTCGAGGCGTACGAGGCCAACAAGGTCGAGCGGCTCGGCGCGGATGCCGCGAACCCCGCCAAGTCGACGTACCGCAAGCTCACACGTGACTGAGTTCACGTCGGAGACGGTGGCCTCGGTGGTGACGACCGCCGGGGCCACCCGCGTCCGGATCCCTATTCATCTTCGCTGGGGCGACCTCGACGCTCTCGGGCACGTCAACAACACCTCGATGCTCAAGCTCCTGGAGGAAGCGCGCCTGCGCGCGTTCTGGAAGCCCGAGATCGGGCTGCCCGGGCCGTCAACGGCGATCCTCAACGCGCTCAGCCTGTCGGCCGAGACGATGACGCTGATCGCCCGGCAGGAGATCGAGTACCTCGCACCGGTCCCGTACGGTCAGCGTCCGCTGGACGTGCAGCTGTGGATCGGGCGTATCGGCGGCTCGAGCATCGACGTCTGCTACGAGGTCTATAGTCCTCGAGGCGAGGACGTGCAGACGTGCTACGCCCGCTCGACGGCCGTCGTGGTGATGGTCTCGACGGAGACCGGCCGACCCGTGCGGCTCACGGACGACATGCGCCGGGCCTGGACTCCGATCGTCGGGGAGCCCATCGCCTACGCTCACCGACGCTGATCGTCTTCCGCATCGCCAGGAGCGGGTACGCGCACCATGATCTCTTGCGCGACGCTCGCGATCAGGGTGCCCGCACGGTCGTAGATGCGTCCCCTCGAGAGGCCGCGGCCGGCCCGGGCGCTCGGCGACTCCTGGACGTAGAGGAGCCATTCGTCGACCCGCGCGAAACGGTGCCACCACATCGCGTGGTCGAGGCTGGCGACCTTGAGGCCCGGGGTGGCCCACGCCAGCCCGTGCGCCCGGAGCACCGGCTCCTGGATCGTCAGGTCGCTGAGGAACGCGAGCGCCGCCCGGTGCACCGCGGGATCGTCCGGCAGGGCGGACCGCGTGCGCGCCCACACCGCCTGGTTCGGTGTCCTGGCAGTGTCGGGCTCCAGGTAGATCGGCCTCGTGACGTGACGCAGCTCGATGGGACTGGCCGAGAAGATGCGCCGGCTCAGCGGATGCATCCCGCTCAGCTGTTCCTCCAGAGCGGGCAGGTCCTCGGGTTGCGGCATACCGTCGGGCATCGGCTCCGCGTGCTCGACGCCGGGATCCTCATCCTCGAATGAGGCGATCATCGAGAAGATCGGCATCCCGTTCTGGAACGCCTGGGTCCTCCGGGTCGAGAAGGATCGGCCGTCGTGGATCCGGTCGACGGAGAACGTGATGTTCCGTGACGAGTCGCCCGGACGGAGGAAATACCCGTGCATCGAGTGCGGTACCCGTTCAGCGGGCACGGTGCGCATCGCGGCCATCGTCGCCTGGGCGAGCACCTGTCCACCGAACACACGGCCCTGGGGCATCACCTGCGACCTGCCGGTGAAGATGTCCTCCGTCGTCCGCGCCTCGCTCGACGAGAGATCGAGCACCCTGAGCATCGCAGCGACGGGATCCGTCTCTTCTGCGGGGCTGTCGGGCCGGGGCTCTGAGCTGTGTGCGGGCATCGCTCGGTAGTCTAGGACGGATGTCCGAGCGTCTCCTGTTCCCGCATCCCGAGGTCGCCCGCGACGTCCTGACCTTCGCCGGCCGCGCGGCCCGGCACGGCGACGGGATCGTGCGGCTGCAGGCACGTGGCGGTCTCCTGGCCCTCTCGTGCGCACCGCTGTCGCCGCGCTCGCTCACCGATCCGACGCCGTTCGTCTTGGCGCTGCGGACCGCCCGAGTCGATCCCGAGCTCGAGTGCGACCTCACCGTCGATGCCGCCGCTCTGGCTCCGGATGCCGACGACGGTCGTGCCGTCCGGCTCCCCGACAGCGGCGTCACGGCGGCATGGGCCGGGGTGTCGCCTCCCCGCGCCGGGTGGCGCGAGGCGGGAAGCCTCGACTCGGCCCGGGTCTCTCTGCGCGCCCAGTGGGGGATCGCCGCCGTCGCTCGCCAACTGCCGACGGGAGCCGGCGACGACGTCGTTCACCGCGTCCGGTCGTCGGTCTGGGGCGCCCCCGACGAGGACCTCGCCGGGCTGCCGCTCGGCGTGGCGTTCGCAGCGGTCGGGATGGGCTTCATCGCGGGCGCCGAGCAGCCGGTCGTCCGCCGGACCGATGTGTGGACGCGCGTGTCGTTCGCCCGCGGCCACGTGCTGACCCGGGGACCCGTCGCCATGGGACTCACCCCGGTGCGCGCGACCGGGCCGGCACGGTGAGTCAGCCCGGCCGGGACGTGTCCGTGGCTGGTGCCGGATTCAGATCGAACGTCGGCCGCCGTTCGGAGCCCTGCGGACCGATACCGGCGGGCTCGAACGTGTTCACCATCGCGTACGCGGCACGCTCGAGGTAATCCCACAGGGTGGCTTCGTGCAGCGGGGCGAGGGCGAGCTCGTCGAGGGCGGTGCGCATGTGGCGCAGCCAACGGTCGCGGGCGTCGGGATCGACGTGGAACGGGCGGTGACGCATACGCAGCCGCGGGTGACCCCGCTCCTCGCCGTAGGTGCTCGGACCGCCCCAGTACTGCTCGAGGAACATGGTGAGCCGGCGCGCTGCGGGAGCGAGGTCGGCCTCGGGGTACATCGGCCGCAGCACGTCGTCTGCGGCGACCTCCCGGTAGAAGACGTCGACGAGGCGGACGAAGGTGTCGTGCCCGCCGACCTCGTCGTAGAAGCTGACCGGGTCGTTCACGGAGTGTCCTTCTGATGGTCGGGTGAATCGCCGTCTTCGGCGTGGGAGTCGCGAGCGTCGGGCGACCCCGTCGCCGCAGTCGAGCCCCTGCGCTTCGGCCGCCACTGCGGACGCCCCTTCACCTGCGGCGGCGCCACGGGCTGCGGCTTCGTCCGCGGCGGGTTCGCGCCTCGGACGCTCTGGGCGCCCTCGAAACCCGTCAGGATGGTCGAGTTCAACTGAGGGATCTTCACGCCCAGTTCGTCCAACGCCTGCTTGAGTCGTACGCGCAAGGCTCGTGCGACGTCGTCCTTCGCATTGGGCCGGGTCTTGACGACGACGCGGATGACGAGGGCGTCGCCGCTGATCGATTCGAGGCCCCAGAGCTCGGGCTTCTCGATGATGCGGCTGCGCCACTTGGGCTCTCGAGCGAGGTCCTTGGCGGCGTCGAGCACGGTCTTCTCCACCACCTCCACGTCGGCGTCCGTCGGCACGGCGAGGTCGATGATGACTCGTGACCAGCCCTGCGACATGTTGCCGATACGGGTGATCTCGCCGTTTCGGACGAACCACAGGGTGCCGTTGACGTCTCGGACGTGCGTGACGCGCACGCTGACGTATTCGACGATGCCGGTCGCGAGGCCGAGGTCGACGACGTCACCGATGCCGATCTGGTCCTCGGCGACGATGAACATGCCGTTGAGAACGTCCTTCACGATGTTCTGCGCTCCGAAACCGAGACCCGCGCCGACGGCGGCTGACAGGAGCGTGAACGAGCCGAGGATGCCGGGGCTGAGAACCCCGACCACCATGAGCAACGCGACGATGACGATCGTCACGTTGACGATGTTGGTCAGGATCGACCCGAGCGTTCGAGTGCGTTGAACGATGCGCACCTGTGCCAGGGGCGACATGTCGATCGCTCTCGTGTCCTCTGCCTCGGCGCGTGTCTTCGCGCCGCGCACGATGCGGTCGACGATGCGCGCGATCAGACGACGCATCAGCCACGACAGCGCGAACGCACCCAGGACGATCCCGGCGACCGCGACGATGTTCCATCCCGCCTCGCTGAGGAACTTCCAGAACTCTTCGACGGGGAACTCCCAGGCGAGCGGGACGGCAGCGGTCACGGTGGTCATCGATCCGATAGTAACGAGCCCAGCCATGACGTTCCCGAGAAGGCCGTCAGACGTCGACGCCGGGCTCGGCGAGCCCGTGCGCGATGAGCACGGCGTGCACGCGGTCCCGCGCGGGCAACTTCGTGAGGATGCGGCCGACGTGGGTCTTCACGGTCGATTCGCTCAGGAACAGCTCGGCGGCGATCTCGAGGTTCGTCAGCCCTCGGGCCATCGCTGCCAGGACGTCCGCCTCCCGCGCCGTGAGCACGGCAGGCGTGGTGGGCTCCGGAGCGGGGAGCCCGGTCGCGGTGACGAGCTCGATCATCCGCCGAGTGATCCGCGGGGCGAGGGTGGCCTCGCCTGCGGCGACTGCGCGTACCGCCGCCACCAGCTCGTCGCGGCGCGCATCCTTCAGAAGGAAGCCGCCGGCACCGGCGCGGAGCGCTCCGAACGCGTACTCGTCGAGGTCGAACGTCGTCAGGACGAGAACGGCGACGCGCGGGTGCTCAGCCCGGATCCGCGCGGTGGCTTCGATCCCGTCCACCCCGGGCATGCGGACGTCCATGAGCACGACATCGGGAGAAGACGCGGCGACGACCGCGAGCGCGGCCGCTCCGTCTGCGGCCTCGCCGACGACTTCGATGCCCTCAGCCGATTCGAGCACCATCCGGAACCCGAGCCGGATGAGCTGCTGGTCGTCGACGATCAGCACGCGGATGGGCGAGCGATGATCAGCGGTCATGATTCTCCTGTCCGAGAGGGATGCGGGCGTGGACGCGCCAGCCGCGGCCGGTTCCTGGGCCGGCCGTCACCGTGCCGCCCGCCAGGACGACGCGCTCCCGCAGGCCGCGCAGGCCATACCCCGATGACGACGTCTGCGCGGGCGCGACGGGCTCGCCGTCGTCGACGATGTCGACCTCGACGGCATCCGGGCGGTATCCGACGCCGACGTCGATGCGTTCGGCGCCACGGGCGTGGCGCATTGCGTTGGTGACGCCTTCCTGGACGATCCGCGAGATCGCCAGCTGTACCGCGCTGCTGAGCTCCGGCCGGTCGCCTGAGACGGTCAGCCGGGCGTCGAACCCGGCTGCACGGGCCGAGTCGACCGTCTCGACGGTCGTATCCCGGGCCAACGGGGCGAGCGGAGCGGCATCGTCCTCGCGCAGGATGCCGAGGGTCGCGCGCATGTCGCGCAGCGCCTCGCGACCGGTCGAAGCGATCGCGGTGGCGCCGGGCCGTGCCCGGTCGATGTCGCTCGAGGCGGCCACGCCCTCGGCCAGGGCGACCATCACGGTGAGCGAATGCGCGACGATGTCGTGCAGCTCTCGGGCGATGCGGTCGCGCTCGGCCGCCGCTGCGAGGCGGGCTTGCTGATCGCGCTCGACGACGAGCTGGCGCGATCTGTCGATGAGGGCTGCGACATAGCGATGGCGGTTGCCGACGTTGGTTCCGATGAGCGACCCGATGAGGGCGGCCAGCCCCTCGCCGACCAGCGCATTCCACGCGATCGTGGGGCCGATGACGCCGGTGAACGCGAGGGCGGCGACCGACGCGGCGAGGGCGCCGAGCGCGACGCTGACGCCGATCAGACAGGCTCGGGTGCTGCGATGGACGGCGAGGGTGTACGCCGCGACCCCGAGCATGGGCCCGCCGGTCGGAGCGGGCGCCAGGAGGTACGCGAAGGCGACGACGACCGCGCAGAGGAACACCAGGGTCGGAAAGCGCCTGCGCACGAGCAGGGAAGCGCAGGCCAGAACGACGACCACCATCACGACCGGCCCGGTGAACGGCCACATGCGACCGACACCGACCGCGTCGTCGATATGGTCGGTGAAGCTCGTGGCCGGGACCAGGGAGAACGCGAGACACAGCAGCGCCGTGAGGATGTCGGCGAAGACGGGATGCCGTGCCCAGAACCTGCGAAGCACCCCCGGCGGACGCGGAAGCCGCAGCTCGTCGTCTGGAGACGACGGACTGCGGCTTCCGGGGGACACCCCTCGTACCCTACGCGTCGGTCGCGCGAAGGATCGCCCAGCCGCCGAGCAGCGTCGCCGCGGGCCAGGCGAGCAGGGTGATGAGCCCCGTGGCGAAGTCGTCGCTTCCCGGCGACGTCACCGTCTGTGCGGCACTCGAGGGCAGGTACTGCGCGAGATCGACGATCCACGACCAAGACTCGCCGCCGAAGGTGAACAGGCTGAGCACGATCGGCGCGACGAAGAGGAGCCCGACCGTGGCTGCGATCGCGCCGGCGCCGCTGCGGATGATGAAGCCCCAGCCGAGCCCCAGCAGGGCGAACGTGGCCATCGCGAGGACGCCGAATGCGAGGGGCATGACCGACGAGTCAGCATCCGACCAGTCGATGGCCCGGTCGCCGAAGATGGGCGCCGACGCGATGACGGAGATGATCGTCGTCACGACCGTGGTCGCCGCGAGGAGCAACGCGAGCACCGCCGCCTTCGCCAGCAGCACGGCGCCACGGCGCGGTTCGGCTGTCAGGGTCGACCGGATCATGCCGGTGGAGTACTCCCCAGTGATCGCCATGGCCCCGAGGATGCCCGCGACGAGCATCGTGAACTGCATCGGTGCGACGATCGCGTTCACCGGCGGGAAGTCTCCGGCGAAGTCCTGCGACGCCCATGCCATGAGCAGCGACATCCCGATCGCCAGGACAGCGGTGACGCCCAGAGACCACCAGGTCGAGCGCAGGGTGAGGAGCTTGATGGCCTCGCTGCGGAGAAGCCTGCCGAACGACAGACGCACGTTCGGCTGCGTGGCGTGCGGGCGCGCCGGGGTCTGCACGGCGGTGGCGGTCATCGGACGGCTCCCTTGGTCTGGTATTCGACCGAGCCCTCGGTCAGCGCGAGATAGGCGTCTTCGAGCGATCCGGCGCGCGGCGTGAGCTCATGGAGGGGGATCCCATGTGCCGCAGCGGCGTCGCCGATCGCTGCGGCGCTGAGCCCCGCGACCTGCAGGAGCCCGGGTTCGCCCGTGGTCACGGCGACGTCGGGGCCGGCGATGAGGCGGGTGAGCTCGTCGGCGCGCGGTGTGCGGACGACGACCGAGTTGCTCGTCCACGAGCGGACCAGGTCGTCGATGGCGGCGTCGGCCAGCACCTGGCCGCGGCCGAGGACGATGACGTGGTCGGCGGTGAGGGCCATCTCGCTCATGAGGTGGCTCGAGAGCAGGACCGTACGCCCCTGCGCAGCCTGCCCGCGCACGAACTGCCGCACCCACCGGACGCCTTCGGGGTCGAGGCCGTTCACCGGCTCATCGAGGATGAGGGTCTGCGGATCGCCGAGGAGCGCGGCGGCGATGCCGAGGCGCTGCCCCATCCCGAGGGAGAACTTGCCGGCCCGCTTGCCCGCCACCGAAGCGAGACCGGTGATCTCGATCACTTCGTCGACACGGGAACGCGGGATGCCGTGGGTCGCGGCCATGGCGCGGAGATGGTTGCGTGCACTCCGGCCGGTGTGCACGGCCTTCGCGTCGAGGAGGATGCCGACCTCGGTGAGGGGCGAGCGCAGCGAGCGGTAGTCGCGACCGTCGATCGTGACCCGGCCCGATGTCGGCCGGTCGAGCCCGACGATCATCCGCATCGTGGTGGACTTGCCTGCGCCGTTGGGGCCGAGGAAGCCGGTCACCTTGCCCGACTGCACGGTGAAGCTCACCCCGTCGACGGCTGTCTTGTCTCCGTACCTCTTCGTGAGGCCTTCTGCAACGATCATGCGCCCCACGCTATCGACGGGCGCACGCCGCCGTCGTCCGCCGGGAGTGCCGAGAACGACGATGGGCGTCGTACCGGAGTACGACGCCCATCAGCATTGCGAATGACGTCAGTCCTGGGCGTCGCGCTCCTGCACGGCGAGCGCCCGTTCGACACCGGCGAGGTTCTCGGCGACGAGACGGCGCAGGGCCGCAGGCGCCTCGGCGTTCTGCGAGAGCCACGCACGGGTCGCGTCGCGCAGGTCGGTGTTGGCGAGGGCCGCCGGGTACAGGCCGACGATGAGGTACTGCGCGATCTGGTAGGTGCGCGACTCCCACACCGGGAGCAGCATCCGGAAGTACTCGTCGACGAAGTCCCCGAGGTGTGCCGCGCCCGCCGGGTGGGTGAAGCCGGCGGCCGCCGAGCGCACGACGGTGTTGGGCAGATCGTCGTTCTCGATGAGGGAGGCCCACGCGGCCTTCTTCGCTTCGGCCGTGGGGAGCGCGGCCCGGGCCTGCGCGGCGAACTCCCCGCCCTTCGCGGTGTTGTCGGCCGCCAGCGCGGCGTCGATGTCCGCCGCCGAGACGGCGCCCGACGCGGCGAGCGAGACCAGAAGCGCCCAGGACAGGTCGGCGTCGATCTCCAGCCCCGGCAGGACAGTGTCGCCCGAGCGCAGCGCGCGGACGACGTCCGCGTGGGCGGCGGTCGATGCGGCCGACGCGAAGGCGGTCACGAACTGCAGCTGGCTGTCGCTTCCGGCCTCGGCCCGCTGAGCCAGTTCCCACAGCCCGTCGGCGACGCGCGCACGGGCGGCATCGCGGGTGCGCGGATCGACGTACGAGTTCGCGGCGAGCTGGAGCTGTCCGAGCGTGGTGCGCACCGTGGTGGACTCGGTCTCGGTGCCGATGTTGCGAAGCACCAGGTCGATGTAATCGGTCGCCGATGCCTCGGCGTCGCGGGTCTGGTCCCATGCCGCACCCCAGACCAGGGACCGCGCGAGCGGGTCGCTGATCTTCGCGAGGTGCTCCACCGCGGTGCGGAGCGAGCGCTCGTCGAGGCGGATCTTCGCGTAGGCGAGGTCCTCGTCGTTCAAGAGCACGAGGTCGGGCTGCACACGTCCCTTGAGCTCGGGCACCTCGGTGAGGTCTCCGTCCACGTCGAGCTCGACGTGGTGCGTGCGCACGAGTGCGTCGTCCTTGAGCGAGTAGAACCCTACGCCGAGACGGTGCGGACGGATGGTGGGGTAGTCGGCCGGTGCTGTCTGGACGATGGCGAAGCGGGTGATGACCCCGTCGGCATCCGTTGCGATCTCCGGCTCGAGCGTGTTCACGCCCGCGGTCTCGAGCCACTTCTTCGACCAGGTCTCCAGCTCGCGGCCACTGGTGGCCTCGAGCTCGGCGAGCAGGTCCGACAGCTCGGTGTTGCCCCACGCGTGCTTCTGGAAGTACGCCGAGACACCGGCGAAGAAGGCTTCGACACCGACCCACGCCGCGAGCTGCTTGAGCACCGAGCCGCCCTTGGCGTATGTGATGCCGTCGAAGTTGACCTGCACGTCCTCGAGGTCGTTGATCCGGGCCACGACGGGGTGCGTCGACGGAAGCTGGTCCTGGCGATAGGCCCAGGTCTTCTCCATCGCGTTGAACGTCGTCCAGGCCTCGGTCCACTCGGTGGCCTCGGCCGTCGCGATGGTCGACGCCCACTCGGCGAACGACTCGTTGAGCCAGAGGTCGTTCCACCACTTCATCGTGACGAGGTCGCCGAACCACATGTGCGCGAGCTCGTGGAGGATCGTCACGACACGACGCTCCTTGACGGCGTCGGTGACCTTGGAGCGGAAGACGTAGGTCTCGGTGAAGGTCACCGCACCCGCGTTCTCCATGGCGCCGGCGTTGAACTCCGGTACGAAGAGCTGGTCGTACTTCGCGAAGGGATAGGGCACGCCGAACTTCTCCTCGAAGTACGCGAAGCCCTGACGCGTCTTGTCGAAGACGTAGTCGGCGTCGAGGTACTGCCACAGGCTCTTGCGCGCGTACACGCCGAGCGGGATGACGCGGCCGTCCGCGCTGGTGAGCTCGGAGAAGACCTGCTCGTACGGACCGGCGACGAGTGCGGTGATGTACGAGGAGATCCGGGGAGTGGGCTCGAAGGCCCAGGTGGCCGTCCCGCCGTCGCCGGGAACCGGCTCGGGCGTGGGGGAGTTGGAAACGACCTTCCACTCGGCGGGGGCGGTGATCGTGAAGCGGAACTCCGCCTTCAGGTCGGGCTGCTCGAAGACGGCGAAGACACGACGCGAGTCCGGGACTTCGAACTGCGAGTAGAGATAGACCTCGCCGTCGACGGGGTCGACGAACCGGTGCAGGCCCTCGCCGGTGTTGGTGTAGAGGCAGTCCGCGTCGACGATGAGCTCGTTCTGCGCCGCGAGGCCGTCGAGCGCGATGCGCGAGTCGCTGAAGGCCGCGAGGTCGATCGCGCGCCCGTTCAGCGTGATCTCGCGGACGTCGCGCGCGATCAGATCGACGAAGGTCGAGGCGCCCTCGGCGGCGGCGAAGCGGATGACGGTGCGGGAGCGGAAGATCTCCGCGCCGACGGTCAGATCGAGTGCGACGTCATAGCTCTGCGTGTCGACGATCGCGCGGCGCTCCTGCGCCTCGTTGCGGGTGAGGTTCTCTCCAGGCACGTGCGTTCTGCTCCCAGGGTCGGGGTGAGGATTCGGGGCCGCGCGCTGCTGGCGCCGACGGCAACCGTGCCAGCCTACGCTTTCGGGGCTCGCACATTCATAGGATGGTGCCATGCGCATCCACATCGCGACCGACCACGCCGGTCTCGAGTTCTCCACTCAGCTCCAGCACCATCTCGCCGAGGCGGGTCACGACGTCGTCGACCATGGCCCGATCGAGTACGACCCTCTCGACGACTACCCGGCATTCTGCATTCGCGCGGCACAGGCCGTGGTGCGCGACCAGCAGGCCGGCGTCGAGGCTCTCGGCGTCGTGTTCGGCGGTTCGGGCAATGGCGAACAGATCGCGGCGAACAAGGTGCACGGGGTCCGCGCCGCGCTCGTGTGGAACATCCCGACCGCAGAACTCGCACGAGAGCACAACGACGCGAACGTGATCGCGATCGGCGCCCGCCAGCACACGTTCGACGAGGCGGTGACCTTCATCGACCGCTTCATCGCGACTCCCTTCAGCGGCGAGGAGCGTCACGCGCGCCGGATCGGTCAGCTCGCGGCGTACGAGGCCGACGGCAGCCTGCTGCCCGACCCGCGAGCGGGTGCGGAGGGCACCACCTCGCCCCTCCCGGCCACCGACTCGTTCGATCCGGAAGCGGGCTGATGCCCGAGGGCCACTCCGTCCACCGCATCGCCCGGCAGTTCGAGCGCAACGTGGTCGGACGCGTCGTCAGTGCGTCGAGCCCGCAGGGCCGGTTCGCGGAGGGCGCGGCGGTCCTCGACGGTCGCGAGGCGATCGAGGCGCGAGCGGTCGGCAAGCAGATGTTCCTCGCCTTCGAGGACGACGTCTGGCTGCGCGTCCACCTCGGCATGTACGGCGCGTGGGACTTCGCAGGCGAGATCGTCGTCGACCCGACGATCGCGTCTGCGAACGGGCGGATGGGGCACACGAACCAGCGCGGCACCGAGGTCGCACCGATCTTCGACAGCGCGGGGGAGAACTCCCTCAGCTCGATCGGAGCGCCGAGACGAGCGCGCGGGCGGGTCCGCATGAGCGAACAGACCACGGGTCTCGGTGACGACGGCGCCGCAGCGGGTGACGAGGAGTGGCCTCCGCCTGTGGTCGGCCAGGTGCGCCTGCGCCTGCTCACCGATGCGACCTGCGCCGACCTCCGGGGGCCGACGGCCTGCCAGCTGCAGACGCCCGAGGAAGTGCAGGCGACGATCGCGAAGCTCGGGCCCGATCCCTTGGTCGACGACCTCGCCGAGGGCGAGGAGCGGTTCACCGCGACGGTCCGCCGGAAGCCGACGCCGATCGGCCTGCTCCTCATGGACCAGAGCGTGGTGAGCGGGATCGGGAACGTGTACCGCGCCGAGATGCTCTTCCGAGCCCGTGTGAATCCTCATACACCGGGGCGCGACGTTCCGGAGGAGACCGTCCGGCAGCTGTGGCGCGACTGGGTCCGGCTGCTCGCGATCGGCGTCGAGACCGGCCAGATGATGACGATGGATGATCTGGACCCCGAGGCGTGGCGCCGCGCGATGGCCCACCGCGACGATCGGCACTGGGTCTACCACCGCGCGGGCCTGCCGTGCCGCATCTGCGGCACGGCGATCGTCCTCGAGGAGATGGCATCGCGCAAGCTGTACTGGTGCCCCAACTGCCAGAGATGAGCGCATGAGACAGAACCCGAGTTTCGCGATGACGGATGTCGCCGAGCTGCGCCGTGTGATCGATGAGAACCCTTGGGTCACGATCGTCAGCGCGGCAGCCGGCGGGCTCGTCGCCTCGCACTACGCCGTCCTCCTCGACGATGAACGCGACGACCTCACGATCGTGGGGCACGTCGGCCGCCCGGACGACGCGCTTCTCGGGCTCGGCGAGACCGAGATGCTGGTCGTGGTCCAGGGGCCGCACGGATACGTGTCGCCGCAGTGGTACGGCGACGTGCCGGCGGTCCCGACCTGGAACTTCGTATCGGTTCACCTCTCCGGCGTGCCCGAGATCCTCACAGCGGAGGAGAACCTGCGCGTGCTCGAGCGTCTCGTCGACCGATTCGAGGCCGGCGTCGGCACACCGCGCGGCATGTGGTCGGCTCCGAACGACGCCGACTTCGTCGGGCGTCTCGAGCGCGGCACGGTCGGATTCCGCCTCTCGCCGTCGCGCGTCGAGGCCAAGCGCAAGCTGAGCCAGAACCGGCCGGATGCCGTGGTCGACACCATCATCGCGCAGCTGGAGGAGGGCGCGACGCCATACGCGGACCCGCGGCTGGCCGGCGAGATGCGCCGCGCGCACGATGCGATTCGGGCGGGCCGGGAGAAGTCATCGTGAGCGCTCCCGCGCGCGGTGACGAGGTCGACGTCATCGCGGATGTCCGGCTGACAGGACCCGGCAGGACAGACCCCTTCGGCTCGGACCCGGTCGACGTGCACCTCGCGCGAGGAACCGTCGTCGACATCGCGCCCGCCGGTGCTCTGCCGAGGCGCGGTGTGGTGCTCGACGCGTCCGGCGGATGGCTGCTTCCCGGGCTCTGGGACCACCATGTCCACACCGTTCAGTGGGCGCTGGCGGCCCGGCGCGTCGATCTCGAAGGCATCTCGAGCGCTGCCGAGGCGGCCGCCGTGATGGGGCTCACGGGCCCGGACCACGATGGTCGGCGGATCGGCTCGGGCTTCCGCGACGCACTCTGGCCGGATCGGCCCTCCCTCGAGATGCTCGACGCGGTGACCGGCGACGCGCCGACGTATCTGATCAACTCCGATGTGCACAGCGTGTGGCTCAACAGCGCGGCGCTCCGACGCGAGGGGATGTCGGCACCCGACGGTGTGCTGCGCGAGGAACCCGCGTTCGAGATCTCACGCCGGTTGAACGCCCTCGACCCGTCTCTTGCCGACGCGGCGGTGATGGAAGCGTTGTCCGCCGCGGCCGCCCGCGGCGTGGTCGGCATCGTCGACCTCGACATGGCGTGGAACGCCGAGGCCTGGGCTCGTCGCCTCGCACGCGGATTCGACGCCGTGCGCGTGTCGTTCGGCGTCTACGCCAGCATGCTCGAGAGGGCGATCTCCGCCGGCCTGGAGACCGGCGACACGATCGACCCGGCCGGGCTCGTACGGATGGGGCCGTTCAAGGTCATCACCGACGGTTCGCTGGGCACGCGGACCGCGGCGTGCTCCCATCACTACCCAGGAGCCGAGACCGACTTCGGGGTCATGACGGTGCCTCCGGACGATCTCGTCGCGCTGATGCGGCGGGCGACCGGCGCCGGCATCTCCTGCGCGGTGCACGCGATCGGCGACGTCGCGAACTCCCACGCCCTCGACGCCTTCGCCACGACGGGCGCCACCGGCACGATCGAGCACGCTCAGCTGGTCGCCCACGCCGATATGCCTCGTTTCGCGCGTCTCGGTGTCGGAGCCAGCATCCAGCCCTCGCACGCTGTGGACGACCGCGAGATGGCCGAGGAATTCTGGGCCGGGCAGACCGCGGTCGGCTACCCGATGCGCGAGCTCGTCGATGCGGGCGCGAATCTGCTGCTGGGCTCGGACGCGCCGGTCGCTCACCTCGACCCGTGGACCACGATGTCCGACGCGGTGTTCCGCACGCGAGACGAACGCGAGCCGTGGCGACCCCACCAGCGGATCTCCGCCGCGGTTGCTCTCGCGGCTTCCACCGCGGGCGGCTCCGAGACCGGCTCTGCGATCGAGCCCGGTGCCGTCGCCGATCTCGTCGTCGTCGACCGCGACCCGCTCGCCGCTTCCACCCCGGCCGCCTTGCGGGCGACCGCCGTGGAAGCGACTCTGCTCGCCGGTCGCGTGACGCACATCGGCTGACGCCGGCTCGACCGGATCTACCGCGAGAACGACGAAACGGCGCGGCGATCGGTGAGGCGCGCTGTGCTGCCCGGGTCCGATCGACGCGCCGTTCCGTCGGCGCCGGGAATTACTCGGCGAGGTGCGCGAGCAGGAACCAGCGGTCCTTGTCGACGCCGCGCTTGATCTCGATCGCGACATCCTGGCTCGACAGGTCGACCTCGTCGAGGCCGTCGATCGCGGCCTGCAGGTCGACGAGAGCTGCGTCGATGTCGGACACGATGGCCTTGATCTCGTCCTGCCACTGCGCGAAACCGGCGGGGACGGCGGTGCTGGTCTTGTCGGCCATGGTCGAGACTCGGGAGTCGATCGGCAGGCCCAGGGCGACGATGCGCTCGGCGGCGGTGTCGGCGTAGTCCTGCGCGTGGGCGACGACCGAGTCGAGCAGCTCGTGGATCGCGATGAAGTTCGAGCCGCGGACGTTCCAGTGCGCCTGCTTGCCGTTGACGACCAGCGCCTGCATCTTGTGCACGACCGGGGTGAGGAACTGCGCGGCAGCCGCGGCGACCTCGGGGTCGGCGGTGAGGGCGGGGGTGGTGATGTTGGTGTCGGTCATGTCTGCGCTCCTTCTGGCAGGTCGTGGCCTGCATCTGTCCAAACGCTACTCACGCCGGAACATTCCGCAAGCAAGAGAAGGCTGGGCTCACCAGGGGTAACGTGAGGCCATGGTCGTCTCACCGAGCGCAACGATCCTGCCGCTGGGCGAGTCCCGGCCTCGTCTGCATCCGACGGTCTTCGTCGCGGACGGAGCTCGGCTGGTGGGCGATGTGACCGTCGGCGAGCTGTCGAGCATCTGGTACAACGCCGTCGTCCGCGGTGATCGCGCGCGCATCGCGATCGGTGACCGCAGCAATGTTCAGGACGGCGTCGTGATCCATGTCGATGCGCGATCGCCCGCCCGGATCGGTGATGACGTCTCCATCGGTCACAACGCCGTCGTCCACGGATGCACGGTGGAGGACGGCTGCCTCATCGGTATGAACAGCACAGTGCTGAGCGGAGCCGTGATCGGGGCCGGGTCCCTCGTCGCCGGGGGAGCCGTCGTCCTCGAGGGGACGGTCGTCCCGCCGGGGTCTCTCGTGGCCGGCGTGCCCGCGAAGGTGCGCCGTGCTCTGACGGAGGACGAGCGGGACGGGCTCCGACGGAACGCTGCGACCTACCTGGAGCTGGCCGCCGAGCACGGGGCCGCCAGGGCCGAATGAAGAAACTCCTCCTCGCCTGAGACGAGGAGGAGTATGGGAGGGGCTGACGAGAATCGAACTCGCATCATCTGTTTGGAAGACAGAGGCTTTACCACTAAGCTACAGCCCCGCATCCGACCGGGATCGGATGTGGATCGCCGTTGCGCTGAGAACGGTGTCCAGCGCTGGCAACTCGAACAGTCTAGCGGACTCCGTCGGCTAGACTGACCACGGCCGTTTTCCGACGCACGTGTGCTGCGCGCCCGGGGCGTAGCTCAGCTTGGTAGAGCGCCCGCTTTGGGAGCGGGAGGCCGCAGGTTCAAATCCTGTCGCCCCGACAACGGCCCCACGAACCCAGACCACCGAACGGACGCGCGTGTGCGCGGCCGGATAAAGGAGAACGACAGGCATGGTCACCAGCACCGTCGAGACGCTCAGCCCCACGCGGGTGAAGCTCCACATCACGGTCAGCCCGGACGAGCTGAAGCCGAGCATCACCCACGCGTACGAGCACATCGCTCAGGACGTGCAGATCCCCGGCTTCCGCAAGGGCAAGGTGCCCGCTCCCATCATCGACCAGCGTGTCGGCCGCGGTGCGGTCATCGAGCACGCGGTCAGCGAGGGCCTCGACGGCTTCTACCGCGAAGCCGTCACCGCGAACGAGCTGCGCGTCCTCGGGCGCCCGTCGGCCGAGGTCGTCGACTGGCCCAGCGACAAGGACTTCTCCGGCGACCTGAAGGTCGAGGTCGAGGTCGACGTCCGTCCCGAGTTCGAGCTTCCCGCCTACGAGGACATCACCATCGAGGTCGAGCCCGTCGCCACCGACGACGCCGCGATCGACGAAGAGCTCGACCGCCTGCGCGGTCGTTTCGGCACGCTCGTCACCGTCGACCGTCCCGCTGCGAAGGGCGATTTCGTCGAGCTCGACCTCGTCGCGACGATCGACGGCAACGAGATCGACCGCGCCGAGGGCGTGTCGTACGAGGTCGGCTCGGGCGAGCTGCTCGAGGGCATCGATGAGGCCATCGAGTCGCTCACCGCCGGCGAGGACACCACCTTCCGCTCGAAGCTGGTCGGCGGCGATCACGCCGGCGAAGAGGCCGAGGTCGCCGTCACGGTCAAGGCCGTCAAGGAGCGCGAGCTTCCCGAGGCCGACGACGACTTCGCCCAGATGGCGAGCGAGTTCGACACCATCGCCGAGCTGCGCGACAGCCTCGCCGAGCGGGTCTCTCAGCAGAGCGTCTTCACGCAGGGCGCCGCTGCTCGCGAGAAGCTCGTCGACGCCCTCCTCGAGAAGGTCGAGATCCCGGTTCCGGCCGGACTCGTCGAGGACGAGGTCCACGCACACCTCGAAGGCGAGGGCCGTCTGGAGGATGACGTGCACCGCGCCGAGGTCACCGAGGCGAGCGAGAAGCAGTTCCGCACGCAGATGGTCCTCGACAAGATCGCCGAGACCCACGAGGTGCAGGTCTCGCAGGACGAGCTGACCCAGTACCTGATCCAGGCCTCCGCGCAGTACGGCATGGCCCCGCAGGACTTCGTCAACGCCCTCCAGCAGAACGGGCAGCTCCCGGTGATGGTCGGCGAGGTCGCCCGCAACAAGGCGCTCGCTATCGCCCTGGGCAAGGTCACGGTCGTCGACACCGATGGCAAGTCGGTCGACCTGACCGGCTTCATCACCGTCGAGGGCGAGGAGTCCGCCGCTGACGAGGTCGTCGAGGAGGCGCAGGAGATCGCCGACGAGGCCGCCGACGCCGACGCCGCCGAGGCGGAGGAGAAGCCGGCGAAGAAGGCTCCCGCGAAGAAGGCTCCCGCCAAGAAGAAGGCGGATGCGGCAGACGCGGCTCCCGCCGGCGAGGAGAAGGCTCCCGCGAAGAAGGCCCCCGCCAAGAAGGCTCCGGCTAAGAAGAAGGCCGCCGACGAGGCTGCCGCCGAGTGATCTTCTGATCTCAACGGTCGCCTGACCGGAATGAAGGGGCGGATGCTGCGGCATCCGCCCCTTCTGTTATCGGCGAGGACGCTCCGTCTCGATGGGCGCGGTGACACGGGCTATGCCCACGGCGAACACGGCCGGACGCGCGCGGCGGCGTCGGTAGATTCGACACGTCACGAAACTTCGGATCAGGAGCACACATGGCTGACCCCCTCATCGCAACAAGCGTCTTCGACAGACTGCTCAAGGACCGCATCATCTGGCTCGGGTCGGAGGTGCGCGACGAGAACGCGAACGAGATCTGCGCGAAGATCCTCCTGCTCGCCGCCGAGGACTCCGAGAAGGACATCTACCTCTACATCAACTCGCCGGGTGGCTCGATCACCGCCGGCATGGCGATCTACGACACGATGCAGTTCGTCCCGAACGACATCGTCACCGTGGGCATCGGCATGGCGGCCTCGATGGGGCAGCTGCTGCTCACCGCCGGCACCAAGGGCAAGCGCTACATCACGCCCAACGCGCGGGTGCTTCTGCACCAGCCGCACGGTGGGTTCGGCGGCACGGCCAGCGACATCCAGACGCAGGCGCAGCTGATCCTCGACATGAAGCGCCGCCTCGCCGAGATCACCGCGGCGCAGACCGGCAAGTCGGTCGAGCAGATCAACGCGGACGGCGATCGCGACCGTTGGTTCACCGCTCAGGAGGCGCTCGAGTACGGCTTCGTGGACCACATCCGCGAGTCGGCCACGGACGTGGTCGGCGGCGGCGGTACCGAGAACTGATCGACCGAAGGAGAAAGACAACGATGAACACACCCGCCTTCGGCCTTCCCCACGGCGCAGCGATGCCCTCGAGCCGCTACATCCTGCCGCAGTTCGAGGAGCGCACAGCCTACGGCTACAAGCGTCAGGACCCGTACAACAAGCTGTTCGAGGATCGCGTGATCTTCCTCGGCGTGCAGGTCGACGACGCGTCCGCCGACGACGTGATGGCTCAGCTGCTCGTGCTCGAGTCGCAGGACCCCGACCGCGACATCATCATGTACATCAACTCGCCCGGCGGCTCGTTCACGGCCATGACGGCGATCTACGACACGATGCAGTACGTGTCGCCCCAGATCCAGACGGTCGTGCTGGGTCAGGCCGCGTCGGCTGCGTCCGTGCTTCTTGCGGCGGGCGCTCCCGGCAAGCGCCTGGCCCTTCCGAACGCCCGCATCCTGATCCACCAGCCCGCCGTGGGCGAGGCCGGTCACGGTCAGGCGTCGGACATCGAGATCCAGGCCGCCGAGATCCTGCGCATGCGGACGTGGCTCGAGGAGACCATGGCGCGCCACACCAATCGCACGCAGGAGCAGGTCAACAAGGACATCGACCGCGACAAGATCCTGTCGGCCCACGAGGCGATGGAGTACGGCATCGTCGACCAGGTGCTGACGTCGCGCAAGCGCACCCCCGCCGCGATCACATCCTGACGGGCGCGAGTGCATCGCGTATGGCCCCGGCGAGCAGCCGGGGCCATACGCGTCACTGCGGCGGTTCGACCCGAACCGTGCGCAAATCCGCGGGGATGTCTGCGGGAGAGGTTAGGCTCGGAGCACCACGCTCTCAGGTGAGCGACGGTTTCCGGCATCCAGGAGGGGTACATGGCTCGCATCGGTGAGAGTGCCGACCTGTTCAAGTGCTCGTTCTGCGGAAAGAGTCAGAAGCAGGTCCAGCAGCTGATCGCAGGACCCGGCGTCTACATCTGCGACGAGTGCGTCGAGCTGTGCAACGAGATCATCGAAGAGCGCATGGCCGAGTCCGGCGACGAGTCGGTGGCGGAGTTCGACCTTCCCAAGCCCCGAGAGATCTTCTCCTTCCTCGAGGAGTACGTCGTCGGGCAGGACCCGGCCAAGCGCGCTCTCTCGGTCGCGGTGTACAACCACTACAAGCGCGTGCGCGCTCACTCGACGCTTCAGCCTGCCGAGCAGCGCGCCGACGACGTCGAGATCGCCAAGAGCAACATCCTGCTGCTCGGGCCCACCGGCTGCGGCAAGACCTATCTCGCGCAGACGCTCGCAAAGCGACTCAACGTGCCTTTCGCCGTCGCCGACGCGACGGCGCTGACGGAAGCCGGGTACGTCGGCGAGGACGTCGAGAACATCCTCCTCAAGCTGCTGCAGGCGGCCGACTTCGACGTCAAGCGTGCTGAGACCGGCATCATCTACATCGACGAGGTCGACAAGATCGCCCGCAAGGCCGAGAACCCCTCCATCACGCGAGACGTCTCCGGTGAAGGAGTCCAGCAGGCACTGCTGAAGATCCTCGAGGGCACGGTCGCGTCGGTTCCGCCGCAGGGAGGGCGCAAGCACCCTCACCAGGAGTTCATCCAGATCGATACGACGAACGTCCTGTTCATCGTGGCCGGCGCCTTCGCGGGCCTCGAAGAGATCATCTCGTCCCGCGTCGGAAAGCACGGCGTCGGCTTCGGCGCTCCGCTGCAGGAGAAGGACAAGGAGCTCGACCTCTTCCGTGAGGTCGAACCCGAAGACCTGCACAAGTTCGGTCTCATCCCCGAGTTCATCGGCCGTCTTCCCGTCGTGACCTCGGTCTCGCCGCTCGACCAGAAGGCGCTCATCGAGATCCTCACGGGCCCGAAGAACGCATTCGTGAAGCAGTATCAGCGGATGTTCGAGCTTGACGGCGTCGAGCTGGAGTTCGAAGAAGACGCACTTCGTGCGATCGCCGATCTCGCCGTCGCTCGCAAGACCGGTGCCCGCGGCCTTCGCGCGATTCTCGAGGACGTCCTCGGGCCCATCATGTTCGAGATCCCGTCCGCCGACGATGTCGATAAGGTCATCGTGACCCGTGCGGCCGTCGACGATGGCGCCGCTCCGACCCTGGTACTACGGCAGAAGCGCAAGAGCGCCTGACGCGCGGAGGCAGCGCGACGCCGTCCACCGTGATGTCGGAGGCCCGGGCTAGCCTGCCGACATGCAACGCATCATCTACGACGCGGCGACCTCGCTCGACGGCTTCATCGCCGACGCCGATGGTTCGCTCTCCTGGCTGTTCGCGGTCGACGGAGGCGACGAGCCCGATGCGGGTCTGATCCCGGCCGACGCGGGCGTTCTCGTCGAGGGGTCGACGACGTACGAATGGCTCCTCGCGGAGTCGGATCTGCTCGCGCACCCCGAGCGGTGGCAGGAGTTCCACGGTGATCGACCGACGTTCGTGTTCACCTCTCGTGATCTGCCCCGGCCGGCCGGCGCGGACGTCAGGTTCGTCTCGGGGCCCGTGCCGGCCGTTCTCCCTCGCATCCGGCAGGCAGCCGGTGATCGCGACGTCTGGGTCGTGGGCGGCGGAGATCTGGCCGGGCAATTTCTCGACGCCGACGCGCTCGATCAGATCGCGGTATCGGTCGCGCCCGCGACCCTCGGCGGGGGAGCGCCCGTGCTCCCGCGCCGCATCGAGTCCGACCGGCTCTCACTGCGTTCCGCGGAGCAGGTGGGCGCTTTCGCGCGTCTGGTGTACGACATAGCGCCCGCCGATGGTGGCCCTCAGGAGGGTGCGTCCTAGACGCTGAGGCCGCGGCGCACGAGGAGCGGCTCGATGCGGGCATCGCGACCACGGAAGTCTCGGTATGCCTCCAGGGGGTCCTTCGACCCGCCGACCCCCAGCAGGCGCTGACGGAACCGGTCGCCGTTCGTGCGGGTCAGGCCGCCGTTCTCCGCGAACCACTCAACGGTGTCGGCGTCGAGGACCTCGCTCCAGATGTAGGAGTAGTACCCGGCACTGTACCCGCCCGAGAAGATGTGCGCGAAGTATGCCGAGGAGTAGCGCGGCGGCACCGCGGGGTCGTCGAGGCCGATGTCCGCGAGCGCTGCGGCTTCGAAGGCGGCCACGTCGGTGACGGCCGCCGCTTCGTCTGCGCTGAGCGAGTGCCAGGCGAGGTCGAGCCACGCGGCGGCGAGATACTCGCTCGTCGCGAATCCCTGATTGAACGTTCCGGAGGCCTCGAGCCGGTCGACGACGTCGGATCCGATCGGCTCGCCGGTCTCGACATGGCGAGCGTAGTTCGCCAGCACCTCGGGGCGGTAGATCCACATCTCGTTGACCTGGCTCGGGAACTCGACGAAGTCTCGGAACACGTTCGTCCCGGCGAAGGTCGGATAGGTGACGGTGGCGAACAACCCGTGCAGTGCGTGCCCGAACTCGTGGAAGAGGGTCGTCACCTCATCGAGCGTGAGCAGCGTCGGTGTACCCGGCGCCGGCTGGGGGACGTTGAGGTTGTTGACGACGATCGGCGTCGTGCCGCGCAGCTCCGACTGCGAAGCGATGGAGTTCATCCAGGCGCCGCCCCGCTTGGTGTCGCGGGTGTAGAGGTCGAGGATGAAGAGCCCGAGGTGCGAGCCGTCCGCGTTCGACACCTCGAACACTCGTGCGTCCTCGTGGTATGCCGGAAGGTCCCCGCGCTCACGGAACGTGACGCCGTACAGCTGTGTCGCGGCGAAGAAGACACCGTCGCGCAGCACGCGTTCGGCCTCGAACCACGGGCGCAGGGCCGTCGTGTCGATCTCCAGCGTGGTCGCGCGCACGCGCTCGGTCGCGAACGCCCAGTCAGCGGGACCCACCTCGTCGCCCAGGACGGCCCGAAGTGCCTGCTTCTCCTGCTGCGCGTTGTGGGCCGCGGGGGCGGCGAGTCGGCGCAGCAGCGACGTCACCGCTTCCGGGTTGCCCGCCGTCTGATCGGAGGTGACGTAGGCCGCGTGAGACGGAAAGCCCAGCAGCTCGGCGCGCTCGGCACGCAGCCGGACGATCTCGAGCAGCACGGGGCGGTTGTCGTGCGGGCCGGGCCGTGAACCGCGCGCACGCGACGCCTCGAGGATCCGCCGACGCGACTGCGGGTCGGTGAGCGAAGCGAGCGACGGGTGGCCCGTGAACAGCGTAAGCGTGACCACGTAGGCGCCGTTCAGTCCACGATCGGCAGCCGCACGCGCAGCGGCGGAGATCTCGCCCTCGCTCAGACCGTCGAGCTCCTCGCGCGATGCGAAGACGACGGCGAGATCGTTCGTGTCCGCCAGGAGGTTCTTCTCGAACGTCGTGGTGAGCACGGAGAGGCGGCTGTTGAGCTCGGTCAGGCGTCGCTTCGCGTCGGCGTCGAGCCCGGCGCCGGCGTGCGTCATCTGCACGAACCGCCGCTCCAGCAGATATCGCTGCTCGGCGGTGAGTCCGAGTTCCTCCCGTGCGGCATGCAGACTCTCGATCCTGCTGTAGAGGCGCTGATCGAGAAGGATGGCGTCGGAGTGCGCAGACATCATCGGCGCGAGCCTCTCATCGACTGCCTGGACTGCCGGGGTGGCGTCGGCGGAGCTGATCGTGAAGAAGGTGCGCGCGACGTCACCGAGGAGCCGTCCGCTGTTCTCCCATGCCGCAACGGTGTTGTCGAAGGTGGGCGGTTCGGGATCGGCGGTGATCGCGTCGATCTCGGCGCGTTGCTGAGCGAACGCTTTCTCAAACGCGGGCAGATAGTGATCCGGCTCGATCTCGCGGTAGTCGGGGAGGCCCCAGGGGAGGGCCGAAGCGGTCAGGAGCGGATTCGATGATGCCGGCATGTGCTCAGCCTACGCGCAACACAAAGAAGTAGTTGCAAAGATCTATTTGCAAAGCTATCTTTGTGCTCATGACCGAGATCAACGACGAGGAGAAGACGCGGCGCGACGTCCGCACGCTCGACTCCGGCGCGCTGCGTGCCCTTGCGCATCCCGTCCGCGTGCGGCTGTACGACATCCTCAGTCAGCAAGGCCCTCAGACGGCGAGCTCGCTGGCGGCCATGACGGGGGAGTCGTCCGGTTCCACGAGCTACCACCTGCGCGCCCTCGCGAAGCACGACCTGATCCGCGAGATCCCGGATCGCGGCACCGCGCGCGAGCGGTGGTGGGAGCGACCCTCGGGGGGCGTCTCGTTCCCCGGACCGGACTCCTTGCGCACGCCCGCGGGGCGTGCCGCGACGCAGGTCGTGATGGGCGAGTTCCTCGACCGCCGTCACGAGCAGCTCATGCGTTTCGTCGGGACCACACTGCGCGATGAGCTCGATCCGTGGGCGGAGAACGCCCTCATCACGTCTGCCACGGTCTCGTTGACCGCCGCGCAGCTCGGCGAGGTGAACGCGAGGATCCAGCGTGTCATCGACGATGTGGTCGACGAGTACCGCGTGGACGAAGCCGCGGGTGCGGCGCCCTCCGTCGACCGCCGCATCGTCTCGCTGCGCGCCGAAGCTTTTCCGATCACGACAGAGAGCGACTGATGATGAGCGTCGTCACCGACACCCCGGCCCAAGCCCCCGGGTCCGGGCGCCCGCGGCCCCTCGGGCGGGACTTCACCCGACTGTGGTCCGCCGCCGCCTTCAGCAATCTGGCGGACGGACTGGGCCGCACCGCGGTTCCGCTCATCGCAACGACGCTCACGCGCGACCCGCTGCTGATCTCGTTGCTCGGTGCGGCGGCCTTCGTCCCGTGGCTCGTCTTCGGCGTGCCGGCCGGCATGATCGTCGATCGGTTCGACCGGCGTCGCGTGATGGCCCTGGCGAACACCGTGCGCGGGGCGGCCGCGGTCGGATTGGCGGTGCTCACTGTCACGGGCGGGCTCGATGTCGTGTGGCTGCTGATCGGCACTCTGGTCTTCGGCTTCGGCGAGACGCTCTTCGACAACGCCACCAACGCGGTCATCCCGAGCGTCGTCGGCCGAGACCAGTTGGATCGAGCCAACGGACGGATCCAGGCCGCGCAGATCACTATCGACAGCTTCCTCGCGCAGCCGGTCGCCGGCGTCCTGTTCGCCGTGTCGCTCGCGCTCCCGCTGTGGCTGGGCGCCGCCGGGTACATCGTTCCGATCGCACTCGCGCTCGTCCTTCCGCTCGCGGCGGCGCGGTCCCGAGCCTCGACCGTCGTCGGCGCCGATCAGGGCGAGGTCGTCGCCGGCACCGTGCCGGAGCCACTGCCCGCTCCGACCGTTGCCCCGGTCCCCGCCGGCGAGGCGCTGCGGTACCTCTGGCGACACCGGTTCCTGCGGGCGCTGGTCGTGTTCACCTCGGTCGTCGGATGCGCTTTCGCCTTCGCGCAGGCACCGACGCTGCTCTACTTCCTGGATGTCCACGGGGTACCCGAGATCGCCATCGGGTTCGTCACGGCGGGCGTCGGAGTCGGCGCACTCGGCGGCTCGCTCGTCGCTGCTCGTCTCGTCGCGCGATGGGGGCGCGGCAACGTGATGTGGGGAGCGAACCTGGCCGCGGCCGCATGCATGGTCGCCGTCGGGCTCGCGCCGAACATCGTCGTCGCGATCATCGCCTACGCGGGAATGGCTTTCGCGGTGTCGCTGTGGAACGTTCCGTGGGGTGCGCTGCGGCAGCAGATCATCCCGCCGGCGCTGTTCGGGCGCACTCTCGGCATCATCCGCACTCTGACCTGGGGACTCTTCCCGGTGGCGACGATCCTGGGCGGGCTGGTCGCGTCCGTCGACCTGCGACTGCCCTTCATCGCCGCCGGGGCGGTGTGCATCGTCGCGACGGCGGTCTGCACGCGACTCATCCGATCCGCGACCGGACAGGGCTCTCCCGCCGCCACCCCGGACTGAGCGGCGGGAGAGCGGGGCGTCAGAACGTGTCGTCGTCTATCTGGCCGACGACGGGAACACCGGCAGCATCGAGCGAGACCACGACGCCGTTCTCCAGTTCGGCGACGGGGCGCCCCTCGAGCCAGGTCAGCGTCCACTTCGGACGCGGATCGACGTCGAGCACGCGATCCACGGCGCGGACCTGATCACGGAATGCGGCCGGCAGAGAGGCCGGCGGCTCATCGCCGCTGGTCCACCGGGTTCCCAGACGCATCTCAGACCTCCTGCGGGGCCAGCTCGACGCGCTCCACGACGAGGTCGCCCGCGCCGTCGAGGAGCTCGAGCTCGGTGATGCGTCCGACCGCCTTCAGGTCGCCCTCGGCGCGGCGAAGGCGCTCGATCGTCGCGGCATCCGCGCGAAGCGAGAGAACCGAGACGGGGGTCTTCTGCGAGGCCTTCGCCTCGGTCTTCGCCCGTCGGATCCCGATGAGCGCGGCGCTGGCCGCGGTCAGCACGTCGGGATCGCCGGCGATACCGCTCGCCTCGGGCCAGGATGCGGTGTGCACCGAGCCCTCCTCGAACCACGACCATGCTTCCTCCGCAGCGAAGGCGAGGACCGGGGCCAGCAGACGCAGCAGCGAGGACAGCGCGAGGCGCAGTGCCAGGGCCGCCGAGGCCTGACCCGCGTCGGAGCGGTCGTACGCGCGCTCCTTGACGAGCTCGAGGTAGTCGTCGCAGAACGTCCAGAAGAAGGCCTCGGTGATCTCCAGTGCGCGAGCGTGATCGTACGCCTCGAACGCGCGCGTGGCGTCGACGATCACCCGGTCGAGCGTCGCAAGCATGGCGGCGTCGAGGTCGTGGGTCACGGCCGCGCCGTCGGGCACGGGGAACGAGAGCACGAACTTCGCCGCGTTGAGCACCTTGATGGCCAGACGGCGGCCGATCTTCACCTGCGTCGGGTTCTGCGGGTCGAACGCGGCATCGGAGCCGAGGCGGCTCGAGGCTGCCCAGTAGCGGACCGCGTCTGTGCCGTGCTGCGCGAGGATGTCGGCCGGAGTGACCACGTTCCCCTTCGACTTCGACATCTTCTTGCGGTCGGGGTCGACGATGAATCCGGAGATCGCGGCATCCGACCACGGCGCGCGGCCGTCCTCGAGAGCGCTGCGGAGCATCGTGGAGAACAGCCAGGTGCGGATGATGTCCTGCCCCTGCGGTCGCAGATCGAACGGCGCGACGAGCTGCCACAGCTCGTCGTCGCGCTGCCACCCGCCCGCCAGCTGCGGGGTCAGCGACGACGTCGCCCAGGTGTCGAAGATGTCGCGCTCGGCGTCGAACCCGCCCGGCACCCCGCGCTGCTCCGCGGTGTAGCCCGAGGGGACATCGGTGGTCGGGTCGATCGGGAGCTGAGCGGCATCGGGGGTGATGACGCGCTCGTAATCGCGTTCGCCGTTCTCGTCGAGTCCGTACCAGATCGGAATGGGCACGCCGAAGAACCGCTGACGCGACACGAGCCAGTCGCCGGTGAGTCCGTTCGTCCAGTTCTCGTAGCGAACCCGCATGAAGTCGGGGTGCCACGACATCTCCTGGCCGAGCGAGATGAGGCGCGACCGCAGCTCTTCGTCGCGGGCTCCGTTGCGCAGGTACCACTGGCGCGTCGAGACGATCTCGAGCGGACGGTCGCCCTTCTCGAAGAACTTCACCGGGTGGCTGAAGGGCTTGGACACCTCGAGCAGCTCCCCGGACTCCTGCAGGAGTTCCACGATGCGCTTCTTGGCGCTGAAGACGGTCTTTCCGGCGAGTTCCGCGTATGCGGCGCGCGCGGCATCCGCGACGATGACGTCGGGCGCGTCGGCGACGATGCGGCCGTCGTGACCGAGGATCGTGCGGTTGGGCAGGTCGAGCTCGCGCCACCAGATGATGTCCGTCACGTCACCGAAGGTGCAGATCATCGCGATTCCCGAGCCTTTGTCGGGCTGAGCGAGGTGGTGCGGGAGAACCGGCACCTCGACGTCGAAGAGCGGTGTGCGCACGGTCTTGCCGAAGTACGGCTGATAGCGCTCGTCGTCCGGGTTCGCGACGAGGGCGACGCACGCCGGCAGCAGCTCCGGGCGCGTCGTCTCGATGTGGATGTCGCCGCTGCCGTCGGTCTTGTGGAACGCGATCCGGTGGTACGACGCCTGCTGCTCGCGATCCTCGAGCTCGGCCTGAGCGATCGCGGAGCGGAAGTCGATGTCCCACAGCGTGGGAGCGAGCGCCTGATACGCCTCGCCCCGCTCGAGGTTGCGCAGGAACGCGAGCTGGCTGGTGCGGATGGTCTCGTCGGAGATGGTCCGGTATGTCTGGGTCCAGTCGACGGAGAGCCCGAGCTGACGGAAGAGCGACTCGAACTGCTTCTCGTCCTCGATGGTCAGCTTCTCGCACAGCTCGATGAAGTTGCGACGGCTGATGGGCACCTGGTCGGCGGCGCGGCTCGACTTGTTGTCGCCGCCCTCGAACGGCGGGACGAACGACTCGTCGTACGGGAGGGTCGGGTCGCAGCGCACGCCGTAGTAGTTCTGAACACGGCGCTCGGTGGGAAGACCGTTGTCGTCCCAGCCCATCGGGTAGAACACGCTCTTGCCGCGCATGCGCTCGAACCGCACCTTCAGATCGGTGTGCGTGAACGAGAACACGTGGCCGATGTGCAGCGAGCCGGATGCCGTCGGGGGAGGCGTGTCGACGGAGAAGACGCCGCCACGGCCCGTCTCAGCGGCGCGCGCGCGATCGAACAAGTAGGTGCCCTGCTCGGCCCAGGCGGCGTCCCACTTCTGCTCGAGGCCTTCCAGAGCGGGCTTCTCGGGAATGTGCGCTGTCATGGGAACTCCTCGACGATATGTGCGGCACTGTGTGAGCGTGCCTGAGTGTGCGTCGTCCGAGTCTACCGGGGGTGGGGCGCCGCATCGGTGCCCCACCCGTGTGGTCAGAAGGCGGCTTCGATGGTCTCGTTGCCCTCGATGACCTTGCGCACCTCGTCGCTCGTGAACGCGTCGATGAGTGCCTTCGTGGCGGGGGAGTCCGCCTCGGCCGAGGGCACCACGAGCTGCAGCGCGAAGCGGTCGTCGAGCTCGGTGAGCAGGCCGTCGTCCTGAGGGGTCAGGCCGAGCGCGGCGATGTGCGACGGCCACTGGAAGACCAGGTCCGCCTCGTCGTACGCCGTGTTCAGCTGATTGATCTCGAGCGAGAGGAACTGCAGGTTCTTCGGGTTCTCTGAGACATCGTCGAGCGTCGCGGTGTAGGGGTCGATGCCCGGGGTCAGTCCGATCACGCCGGCGTCGGCGAGGAGCTTGAGCGCTCGGGCGGTGTTCGACGAGTCGTTCGGGATGGCGACCGTCGCACCGTCGGGGAGCTGATCGATGTCGGTCAGGGTCTTCGAATAGAACGCGATGACGAAGTTGTAGATGGGTTGGACCGCCTCGAGTGACGCCCCGTTCTTCTCGTTGAACTCCTGCATATACGGCTCGTGCTGCGAGAAGTTCGCGTCGATGTCGCCGGCGGCGAGCATGTTGTTGACCGTGACGTAGTCCGACACCGGTACGAGCTCGATCTCGTACCCGTCGGAGATCGCCGCTCCGGCGGCCTCGACGATGTCGGTCGCGGGGGCGGTCACTGCGCCCACGCGCAGTGTCGTGACGCCGGACTCGGCGTCGCCCGGTGAGCCGGCGCAGCCGGCGAGCAGCCCGGCGGTCGCCAGCGTGGCGACCGCCGCCGTGACGAGGCGAGCGCGAACGGAGCGGAAGGACATGGGTTCTCCTTGTGAGAGTCGGTGGGCGGGAGTCAACGGTGGTCGAGACGGATCGACAGGCGGTGACCGATCGATTGGATGACCAGGACGACGACCAGGATGACGGCGATCGTGAAGTACATCAGCGGATAGTCGTACTCCTGGTAGCCGTAGCGCAGGGCGAAGTCGCCGATCCCGCCGCCGCCCACCACGCCGAGCACGGTGGAGTACGACAGCAGACTGATCGTCGCCGACGTCAGGGCGTAGACGAGGCCGGGGAAGGCTTCCGGGAGGAGGAAACGCACGATCGTCTGCGGAAGCGTCGCTCCCATCGTGCGAGCGACCCGCGGGATTCCGGGGCTGATCTCGCGCAAGATCTGCTCCACCAGACGCGCGTAGATCGCGACGGCGACGAAGCAGAGCGAGAACGTCGCCGCGGGCGTGCCGAATGTCGTCCCGTAGACGAGCCGGGTCACCGGCACGAGGAACACGACGAGCAGCAGGAACGGGAACGAGCGGACGACGTTGATGAAGAGGTTCCCGGTCCACCACACCGCGCGATTCGGTGCGGCGCCGCCCCGGCGGGTCAGGTATACGAGCATGCCGAGCGGCAGTCCGAGGAGCACCGCCGCCGCGAGAGAGACCAGAAGCATGTAGCCGGTCTCGCCGAGGGCCTCGAGCAGGTCTTCGCCCCGGCGGCCGAGCGAATCGGCGAGACCGCTCATGCGCCGAGCTCCCGTCGGGCGCGGTCGAGATAGCTCTCCGAGCCGAGGTCGGGCTCGGGCTGCACCCGCAGGATGTCGTGGACTCGCCCGTCCTCGAACAGGGCGACGCGGTCGCAGACCCGCCGGACGACGGCGAGATCATGTGTCACGACGACCACCGTCGTGCCGAACCGGTCGCGGGCCGCGCGGAGCAGTGCGAGCACGCCGTCGGTGGTGCTGGCATCGAGAGACGAGGTCGGCTCGTCGCACAGCAGGATGTCCGGGCGCGCGACGAGCGCACGGGCGATGCCGACGCGCTGACGCTGGCCTCCGCTCAGCTCGGCGGGGTACGCGTGTTCGCGGCCGCCCAGGCCGACGAAGCGCAGCACCTCGTCGACCGAGGCCCGTCGCTCTCGCGCGTGTTCGCGGCCACTCAGATCGAGAGCGATCGAGACGTTCTGAAGCACGGTCCGGTTCGCCAGGAGGTGCACGCCCTGGAACACCACTCCGATGCGCCGGCGAAGCGTGCGCAGCGCCGCCCGGCTGAGTCTCTGCGGGTCCTGTCCCAGCACCCGGACGGCGCCCGCCGTCGCGCTGATCTCGCCCGTGAGCAGGGCGAGAAGCGTGCTCTTCCCCGCGCCGCTCTCGCCGATGACTCCGAAGATCTCGCCCGGCGCGACCGTGAGATCGACGCCCGACAGGGCGCGGGTGCCGCCAGGGTACGTGACGCCGACCCCGCTCAGGGAGATCGGATCGTCGGTCGGGCGCACGCCGCATCCTCCAATAGTTGGACGACGTTCAACTATAGTCGACGCATGGCCACCCGGTACCGCACCTCAGCTCTGAACGACGACGGCGGGACGGGGGTCAGTCGTGTGCCGGATGGTCTGGAGGTCGCGGTATCCAACCCGTTGCAGCCGGGGCACGACACGCGCGCGAGCAACCCGGAGCAGCTCCTCGCCCTGGCATGGGCGACGTGCCTGAACGCCACGGCGCAGGCGATCGTGTCGGGAGCGCATCGCACCGCCGTGCGCGTCGAGGTCGCCTTGCGCGACGCCGAAGGCCGCGAGGGATACGAGTTCGTCGTGACCGCCTTCGTCTCGGGCGAGGGGCTGGACGAGAGCGAAGCCTCGAACCTCGCCGTCGCTGCGCACGCGCGTTGCCCGATCTCGCGCCTGCTGCAGGCTTCGCCGCTGGCCGAGGTGCGTGGCGAGGCCTGGTCGGCGATCTGACGAGGCCGCTCAGCGATCGACGGCGAAGCCGAGGTGAGGCATGTCCACGCCTCGGTAGTGCACCATGAATCGGCGGCGAACGGTCATGCCGAGCCGGATGGCAACGTTCATGGACGCGATGTTGGTGTCACGGACCTTGGCCCAGATGGCGGGGGCACCGAGCTCGCGGAACCCCCAGTCCCGCGCCGCGGTCGCGGCCTCTGTCGCGTATCCCCGATGCCAGTGCGCCCTGTGGAACAGGTAGCCGACCTCGAGAACCTGTTCGTCGCCGACGAACTGTCGCGTGATGCCGCACTGCCCGATCATGCCCACTCCGGGGAGGTCGACGGCCCAGAGTCCGAAACCGTCCTCCTCGTAGCGACGAAGATTGCGCGCGAGCCACTGCGCGCTTTCGTCGTCGTCGAAGGCCCCCTCGTAGGCGGTCATCGCGATGGGGTCGGTCAGTATCTCGCGGAGCGGGCCCAGGTCATCCTCCGTCATCAGCCGCAGGACCAGGCGTTCGGTGCGGGCGATCATCGGTTCGACTCCGGGGCGGATGCCTCGTCGCGCACGTCCCATCCGAGCGCAGCGGCGAACGCGGGGGCATGCGCCTCGACCTGCCGACGGGAGGCCGTCGCTCCGGCCAGCGCACGGATGTCGGTGAAGGCGAGCGCTTCCAGGCCGCGCAGGTCGAGATCCGTGCTCGACAGGGCACGTGTGTCGAACTCATCCACCGTGGTGTCGATGAAACCGACGCGCTCGAGCACCGCACCCGGGGCGTCGAGCGTGCCGATGCGGCAATCGACGATGAGGACGTCCCGCAGCGTCGCGGCGGGCACCGAGAGGTAGTCGATCCGGATGCCGCGGAGGATGACGCCGTCCCAGCGAGCACGCTGAGCATCGAGGGTGCCGATCCGCCCGCCGTTGAGTGTCACGGTGCGCCAGCTGCCGTCGCCCGAGCGGAACTCGGCCGTCGCGAGGTCGATGAGCGCGACGTCGGCGAGCACCGCACCGGTGAGATCGAGCCGGTCGGGGGTCCCCGGCCCGACGACGCTCTCGCTCACGCGTGCGTGGGCACCGTCGACGGGCCCGGCCCCGACCGTGATCGAGGACCCGACGAGATCCGCATGCCGAGACAGGACGGCAGGTTCGAGGTGACGGGGGAGGTCGGGGTCGCTCGCGCGAGGCGGAGCGGGGCGGGAGCGCGGGCGGGCCATACCTTCAGCGTATGCCGACGGTATGATGGGGTCATCAGCACCGATCCGGCCATCACCGGGGAGCTCTCGGAAGAACGGCGGCCATCCGCCCAGTAGAACCGAGCGGGGCAGGCCCGTGACAGCCGCTGGGAGAGTGGCCCTCCGGGGCAAGCGGGGTGGTACCGCGGTCGCACGATCGTCCTCGCAGGAAGTCCGACCCTGCGAGAGAAGCCATGACCTATCCGAAGTCCTCTGCTTTCGGCCCCGCCGCCGACAGCGTCGTGCCCAGCCCCCGCTTCCCCGACGTCGAGCGGGAGGTGCTCGCGTTCTGGGAGCGCGACGACACCTTCCGCAGCTCGATCGCGCGACGGGAGGGGGCACCCGAGTGGGTCTTCTACGACGGCCCGCCCTTCGCCAACGGCCTGCCGCACTACGGTCACCTCCTCACCGGGTACGCCAAGGACGTCTTCCCGCGTTTCCAGACGATGCGCGGAAAGAAGGTCGACCGCGTCTTCGGCTGGGACACCCACGGTCTCCCGGCTGAGCTCGAAGCGATGAAGCAGCTCGGAATCACCGAGAAGAGCGAGATCGAGGCGATGGGCATCGCCGCCTTCAACGACAAGGCGCGTTCCTCCGTGCTCGAGTACACGCGCGAGTGGGAGGACTATGTCACCCGCCAGGCGCGCTGGGTCGACTTCGAGCGCGGATACAAGACGCTCGACACGGGCTTCATGGAGTCGGTGCTCTGGGCGTTCAAGGAGCTGTGGGACAAGGACCTCGCGTACGAGGGCCACCGCGTGCTGCCCTACTGCTGGCGCGACGAGACGCCGCTGTCGAACCATGAGCTGCGCATGGACGACGACGTCTACAAGATGCGCCAGGATCCCTCGGTGACCGTCACCTTCCCGTTCGTGGGCGCCAAGGCCGAGTCGCTCGGACTCACCGGTGTGCGCGCTCTCGCGTGGACGACGACGCCGTGGACTCTGCCGACAAACCTCGCCCTCGCCGTCGGCCCCGACATCCGCTACGTCGTGCTGCCCGGCGGTCCGGCCGGCGCGGCCGACGTCCACGAGGACCGCGCCGAGGCCGACGCGCACCGCTACCTCCTCGCCGAGGAACTGCTCAGCGGCTACGCGAAGGACCTCGGGTACGCCGACGCCGAAGAAGCGCGCGCGGCGGTGGAGCGGACGCTTCCGGGCAGCGAGCTCGCCGATGTGCAGTACGACCGGCTCTTCGACTACTACGCGGATGCCGAGACCTGGGGCACCGGTTCGGCATGGCGCGTGCTCGTCGACGACTACGTCACCACCACGGACGGAACCGGTATCGTCCATCAGGCGCCGGCCTACGGCGAGGACGACCAGCGCGTGACTGCCGCGGCCGGTATCCCGCTGATCATGAGCCTCGACGACGGCGGGCGCTTCCTCCCGCAGGTCACCGACGTGGCGGGCGAGCTGTGGATGGACGCCAACCGGCCCCTCATCCGCCTGCTGAAGGCCGATGGCCGCCTCCTTCGCGAGGCGAGCTACGAGCACTCCTACCCGCATTGCTGGCGCTGCCGCAACCCGCTCATCTACAAGGCTGTGTCGAGCTGGTTCGTGCGCGTCACGGCGATCAAGGACCGCCTGCTCGAGCTCAACGAGCAGATCACCTGGGCGCCCGAGAACGTCAAGCACGGGCAGTTCGGGAAGTGGCTCGAGGGCGCGCGCGACTGGTCCATCAGTCGTAACCGCTTCTGGGGCTCCCCGATCCCGGTCTGGAAGAGCGACGACCCCGAGTACCCGCGTACCGATGTGTACGGCTCGCTCGCGGACATCGAACGCGACTTCGGGCGTCTGCCGCGCAACGAGGCCGGCGAGATCGACCTGCACCGGCCGTTCATCGACGACCTGACGCGTCCGAACCCCGACGACCCCACGGGCCGCTCCACGATGCGCCGCATCGAGGACGTCTTCGACGTGTGGTTCGACTCGGGGTCGATGCCCTACGCACAGGTGCACTACCCCTTCGAGAACCGCGAGTGGTTCGACGAGCACGCGCCGGCCGACTTCATCGTGGAGTACATCGGGCAGACGCGCGGCTGGTTCTACGTCATGCACGTGCTCTCGGGCGCCCTGTTCGACCGGCCCGCGTTCTCGGGCGTCGCCTGCCACGGCATCGTGCTCGGCAGCGACGGTCAGAAGATGTCGAAGTCGCTGCGCAACTACCCGGACGTGTCCGAGGTCTTCGACCGCGATGGGTCCGACGCGATGCGCTGGTTCCTCATGGGGTCGTCGGTGCTGCGCGGCGGCAACCTCGTGGTGACCGAGGAGGGCATCCGCGCCGGCGTGCGCGAGTTCCTGCTTCCGCTGTGGAACACCTGGTACTTCTTCGCCACCTACGCCAACGCCGCCGGCGGCGAGGGCGGGACGGGCTACCAGGCGCGACGTCGCACCGACTCCACCAACGTGCTCGACCGCTACATCCTGGCGCTGACCGGCGACCTCGTGCGCGATGTCGCCGCCGACCTCGAGGCTCTCGACTCCACGATGGCCGCCGCGAAGCTCCGCGACTTCGCCGAGGCGCTCACGAACTGGTACATCCGCCGCTCGCGCGATCGCTTCTGGGTGGGCGTCGTTCCCGGCGACGATTCGTCGACGGAAGCCTTCGACACCCTGTACACGGTGCTCGAGACGCTGACCCGTGTGGCCGCACCGCTCCTCCCGCTCGTGAGCGAGCGGGTCTGGCAGGGCCTGACCGGAGGACGCAGCGTCCACCTGGAGGACTGGCCCGACGCCGCCGAGTTCGCTCCGGCCGCCGACATCCGCTCGGCGATGGATGCCGTCCGCGAGGTGTCGTCGGTGGCCAACGCGCTGCGGAAGAAGGAAGGCAAGCGCGTCCGGCTGCCCTTGCCGCAGCTCACCGTCGCGATCACCGATGCGGCGGCTCTGGAGCAGTTCGCCGACATCCTCCGCGACGAGCTCAACGTGAAGGATGTCGCCGTCGCCGAGCTCTCCGACGACCTCGCGGCCTCGTACGGCATCAGCCAGCGCCTCTCCGTCAATGCGCGCGCGGCCGGTCCGCGACTGGGCAAGCAGGTGCAGCATGTCATCGCGGGTGCCCGGGCGGGCCTGTGGAGCGAGCAGGACGGCGTCGTGACCGTCGACGGCGTCGCCCTCGAGCCCGGCGAATACGACCTGACCCTCGAGGCGGGCGGCGTCGCGGAGGGCACCGCCATCGCTCTCCTGTCCGGGGGCGGATTCGTGCTGCTCGACACGACGACCACTGCGCAGCTCGAGGCCGAAGGCCTCGCACGCGACGTCATCCGGGCCGTGCAGGACACGCGCAAGGCCGCCGGTTTCGAGGTCAGCGACCGCATCCGTCTCGCGCTCGCGTTCGATGCCGACGAGGACGCCGCCGCTGTCGCATCGGCGTTCGACGCGGCCGACGTCGCGGGAGAGACCCTGGCTCGCGAATGGATCGTGCGGACATCCGCGCAGACCCTCGCCGCGTCCGCGGAGTTCGACGCCGCGGACGAGCCCGACTTCGCGGCGGTCGTCGCCGCGAAGACCTACGCGAACCGCGGCGACCTCACCGTGAGCGTCACCCGTCTGACAGGAGAGAGCGCATGACCGATCAGGCCCGTGCGGATGCCGTCTACACGGCGCTGCTGCAGCGTCAGGGGGAGCAATGGGTGCAGCCGCGCGTCGAGCGCACCCGGCGCGTCCTCGAGCTGCTGGACGACCCGCAGCGCACCTATCGCGTCGTGCACGTAACGGGAACCAACGGGAAGACCTCGACGAGCCGCATGATCGAGAGCCTCGTGCGGGCGCATGGACTGCGCACCGGGCTGTTCACGAGCCCCCACCTCGAGCGGTTCACCGAGCGGATTCTCATCGACGGCGAGCCGATCGCGGATGCCGCGGTCGCCGACGCCTGGGAGGAGATCGCGCCCTTCGTCGACCTCGTCGACGCCGAGCTGGCCGCTGCGGACGACGCCCCCCTGACGTTCTTCGAACTGCTGACGGTGCTCGCCTTCGTGGCCTTCTCCGACGCTCCGGTGGATGTCGCCGTCGTCGAGGTGGGCATGGGCGGGTCGTGGGACTCGACCAACACCGCCGACGGCGACGTCGCGGTCATCGGCCCCGTGGCGCTGGACCACGCCGACCGCCTCGGCGAGACGATCGGCGAAATCGCCGCGGTCAAGGCGGGCATCATCAAGCCGGGCGCGGCGGTCGTCTCGGCCGTGCAGACCCCCGAGGCGGCCGCGCAGATCCGGGCGCGCGCTGCGGAGGTCGCGGCCACCGTCGGCTTCGCCGGCGATGAGTTCGGCCTGTCTGGTCACAGCCTCGCCGTGGGTGGTCAGCAGATCAGCGTGCGCGGTCGGGCGGGGGAGTACCCCGAGCTCTACCTGCCTCTCTACGGATCCCATCAGGCGGAGAACGCCGCACTGGCGGTCGCCGCCGTCGAGGCTCTCATCGGGGCCGAGGACCAGGCCCTTCACCCGGAGGTCGTGGCGGACGGTCTCGGCGCGGTCACCTCTCCCGGCCGGCTGCAGCTGCTCGGGATCAGTCCGACGGTGCTCGTCGACAGCGCCCACAACCCCCACGGGGCCGCCGCCCTCGCCGCGGCGCTGCGCGAATCGTTCGACTTCGACGAGTGGGGTGTCGTGCTGGGTGTCCTCGGCGACAAGGATGCCGCCGGAATCGTCGACGCCCTGGCGCCGGTCGCCGCTCACGTCTTCGCGACCGCGCCCGACTCGGAGCGCGCCTCGGATCCGACCCTCGTGGCCGACCTCGCGGAGGAACACGGGCTCGGCGTCACCGAGCACCGCGATCTCGTCGACGCGGCCGAGGCAGCGCGCGAGTGGGCAGCGGACGGGGAGCGGCGAGCGGTTGTCATCGCCGGCTCGGTCGTGCTCGCCGGTGAGGCGATCGCCCTCGCCGCCGCGGAGGACTGGAAGTCGGGATGGCAGGCGTGAGTCGGCCCCGGGAACGCCGGCGCCGTGGTGCCGCCGAGTCCCTCGGCTCGGTCGTCCTCGGGTTCGAGTCGATCGTCGTCTTCCTCGGAGGCCTCACGGTGTACGGACTCGGCGTCCTGCCCGACGGCGTGCCGGACTGGTGGGGCGTCGTCGCGGGCGCGGTGCTCGCCGTCGCGATGATCGTCACCTCCGGCGTCCTGCGCCACCGGTGGGGGATCGTGCTGGGCTGGGCCCTCCAGGTCATCCTGGCTCTCGGCGTGTTCCTCGTACCTGCGCTCGGAATCGTCGCACTGGTTTTCGGCGGCATGTACGCGTATGCGACCATCAAGGGGGCTGCTCTCGACCGGCGCAACGCCGCCCTCGCAGCCGACGAATCGAACGGAGACTGACATGCCCACCGAAGAGACCCTCGTTCTCGTCAAGCCCGACGGCGTGGCTCGCGGCCTCACCGGCGCGATCCTGGCTCGTATCGAAGCCAAGGGATACGCGCTCGTCGACATCCGTCTGGTCGAGGCCGACCGTGAGCTGCTCGAGCAGCACTACGCCGAGCACGCGGGCAAGCCGTTCTACGAGCCGCTGCTCGAGTTCATGCAGAGCGGACCGTCGGTGGCCATCCGCCTCGCCGGCAATCGTGTCATCGAGGGCTTCCGGTCCCTCGCCGGGACCACCGATCCGACGACGGCGGCCCCCGGAACGATCCGCGGCGACTTCGGTCGCGACTGGGGCCTGGCTGTTCAGCAGAACCTCGTCCACGGTTCCGACAGCCCCGAGTCCGCAGCCCGCGAGCTGCAGATCTGGTTCGGCTGAGCGGCACAGCGGCATCCCGCCCGCGACTCGATGTCACGACGTCGGCTCGCGGGCGTCGTCGTTTCAGAGGAAGCCGATCCAGTCCAGCCGGAGCTGCGCGACGACGGCGATCGCGACGTAGCTCAGGACGGCCAGGAGCGGGACCCAGCCCGACAGCGTGCCCGCGACCGCGCGGCCTCGACGCGGGAGCGGAACGGTGCCCGAGCGCAGGACGTGGAGAGTCACGGCGTAGAAGCTCGGGATCGTCACGAACCAGGTGACCATGCACCACGGGCAGAGGGTGCCGAGCACGAAGATGCTCTGCGAGATGAGCCAGATCACGAACCCGAACGCGAACGCCATGCCCGCCCAGAACAACAGCCAGAACCACCGCGCGAAGCGTGCGCCGGCGAGGATCGCCGCGCCCACCACGATCGGCGCGACCCAGCCGGTGAGCCCGAGCAGCGGGTTGGGGAAGCCGAAGACCGACCCCTGCGGCGATGTCAGGTTGGCACCGCACTGCACGACGAGGTTGAAGTCGCAGGATGCCGTCGCTGTCGCGTCCTCGAGAAGGTGCAGTCGCTCGGTCGTCAGAGCGAAGGCGGCGATCCATCCGATCACGCCCGCGATCATCAGCCAGACGGCGAGTGCGACGGGGCGGGCATGGCTTCGGGAAGCGGGCATGATCGCGATTATCGCATCGCTGCCGATGGCCCGGCCGTGAGCGTCGGGGCCCGCGTCCCACGAAGGGACGCGCGTAGTGCGATAATGGATGTCGATGCACGCACGCAGCCGCGCTGCGACAGTGCGTCACGAGAGACTTCGGGCAATGGCTGCCCACGCAGGCCGCGCCGAGAGCCGGCTGCACACCGAGTGAGTTCGCGGCTCGTCCTTCCGGGAGCGACGCCGCCAGAGATGTGCCGGGTGGCGCGCGGTGCCGCCCGAAGAGGAGTACGCCAGTGATGGCCGACGATCGCAATGACAACCCGACCCCCGATGAGTCCGAGAACGCGGTAGACCCCGCCGCGGCCGAACTGGCCGATGCCGTGACGTCGATCGACGCCACCGAGGAGCACATCGACAGCGGACGGGCAGCCGAGGACGATGCCCCGGAGCCCGCTGCCGGCGCCGATGAGTCGGCCGCCGCTCCCGACGAGCCCGTGCCTGCTGAGGAGTCCTCCCCGGCGCAGGAGGAGGTCCGTGGGGAAGAGCAGGCTCCTGCTCCGCAGCCCGAGCCCGCGGAGGAACCCGCCCCCGCAGAAGAGCCTGCCCCCGCCGAGGAACCCGCCCCCGCAGAGGAACCCGCCCCCGCCGAAGAGGCGGCGGACGCCGGCCCTCCGACCGCGGTCTCGCTCGGTCTCCTGCCCGCCGAGTTCGTCTCCGCGGTATCCACCGCGCTGCATTTCTACGCTCCCGAGATCCCGCCGCTTCCGGCGCTGCCGGACGACGTCGAGGACGACGACTCCGCGTCCTCATCGGGCTCGAGCAGCTCGCGCCGTCGCGGCCGCCGCCGCGGCGGGTCGAACGGCGATGAGGGCAATGAGCCTGCTCCGCGCCAGCGCGCGGTGGAGCTCATCACCGAACCGCAGCGCATCAAGGGCTCCACCCGGCTCGAGGCGAAGAAGCAGCGCCGCCGCGACGGCCGCGAAGCGGGTCGTCGGCGCACCGTCGTGACCGAAGCCGAGTTCCTCGCCCGCCGCGAGGCGGTCGACCGGGTCATGATCGTTCGATCCAAGAACGGTCGCATCCAGATCGCCGTCCTCGAGGACAACGTGCTCGTCGAGCACTACGTCGCGCGCAACCAGGATGCCTCGCTGATCGGCAACGTGTACCTCGGGCGCGTGCAGAACGTGCTCCCGAGCATGGAGGCCGCCTTCGTCGACATCGGCCGTGGTCGCAACGCCGTGCTCTACTCCGGCGAGGTCGACTGGGATGCCGTCGAGACGGGCAACCAGCCGCGCCGCATCGAGCTCGCACTCAAATCCGGCGACCGCGTCCTCGTCCAGGTCACGAAGGATCCGGTCGGGCACAAGGGTGCGCGCCTGACGAGCCAGATCTCGCTCCCCGGCCGCTACCTCGTGTACGTCCCGGGCGGTGCGATGAATGGCATCTCGCGCAAGCTTCCCGACACCGAACGGGCGCGTCTCAAGCGCATCCTCAAGGAGGTCCTCCCCGAGTCGTCGGGCGTCATCGTGCGCACCGCCGCGGAGGGCGCGACGGAAGACCAGCTCACGCGAGACGTGCAGCGGCTCACCTCGCAGTGGGAGCACATCAGCTCGCAGCTCGAGAAGATCCAGGCTCCCGCGCTCCTGCACTCCGAGCCCGACCTTCTCGTGAAGATCGTCCGCGACGTCTTCAACGAGGACTTCTCGCGCATGCTGATCCAGGGCGACGAGGCCTACTCGACGATCACGTCGTACCTCACGGGAGTCGCGCCCGATCTCCTCGAGCGCGTCGAGAAGTACGAGGACGAGCAGGACCCCTTCGACGCGTTCCGGGTCACGGAGCAGATCGAGAAGGCGCTGGATCGCAAGGTGTGGCTGCCCTCGGGCGGTTCGCTCGTGATCGACCGCACCGAGGCGATGACCGTGGTGGATGTGAACACGGGGAAGTTCGTCGGATCGGGCGGCAATCTCGAGGAGACCGTCACCAAGAACAACCTCGAGGCCGCCGAGGAGATCGTCCGGCAGCTGCGCCTGCGGGACATCGGCGGCATCATCGTCGTCGACTTCATCGACATGGTGCTCGAGTCCAACCGCGATCTCGTGCTGCGGCGTCTGATCGAATGCCTGAGCCGTGACCGCACGAAGCACCAGGTCGCCGAGGTCACCTCGCTGGGTCTGGTCCAGATGACGCGCAAGAAGCTGGGCCTCGGGCTCCTGGAGACCTTCAGCGAGGCGTGCGAGGTGTGCGCCGGCCGCGGCGTCATCGTCCACCACGATCCGGTGGTCAAGCACCGCGGCGCCGGCTCCCAGAACGGCAACGGCAACGGTTCGGCGCGCCGCAACGGCCGTGGCGGCGGTAACGCGGCTCCCGCGCCCGCGAACGGCGGCACCCACGTCATCACCGAGGGCGCGAAGTCGGCACTCGCCCAGATCGCCGCGTCGACGATCCAGGCGACTGCTGCGGAGGAGGACGCCGAGATCATCACCGTCCCGGTGGAGGCGGAGTCCGCACCCGTCGAGCGCCCGAAGAAGCCACGGCGCAAGAAGGCCGAGCCCAAGGCGCCGCGAACCGAGAAGGACCTGCTCCTCGACTCGGTGCTCAACGCGCTCCCCGAACCCAAGGCTCCCGGTCAGGGCCGCGGACGTCGCCGCGTGACGACCGCCGCCCTCAGCGGCACCCCGGTATCGGCGGCGCCGGCCTCGGACGACTGAGGTCGATCGTCACGACGAACGCCGCGGGATCGCTTCAGATCCCGCGGCGTTCGCGCGCGGTGACACGCAGCCCGGAGGCGATGAGGCGACGCACCAGTTCGTGGCCGGACACGTGCTGTGCGCCGCCGGCGACCAGGCGGTCGAACGCCGAGTCGGGGACGTCGTAGTGATCGAGGTCGAAGGCGCGGGCGGGCACCTCATGACGGCGGGCGAACGCGTGCAGTTCATCGAGATCCGAGTCGCTGACGAGGTGCGACCAGAGGCTGCCGTGCGCCGGCCAGCGCGGATCGTCGATCAGTATCGCCATCCTCCGATCCTACGAAGCGGATGCCGCGGGGGCGCCGGGCCGCGACACACCCGGCCGTCCTTTTGCCGGATCTCCCGGCATCCGGTAAAGTGGACCCTCGGTGCAGCGAGTCCGTCGACGTCCCGTCGTTATCGCGGCTCAGCCACAGGATCATCTGGGGCACGCGCACCAAGACTTTCCAGTCTCGCAAAGACAATCGGAGCCGTGCGCTCCACAGAAGAAACAGGTGTGAAGTGGTTTACGCAGTTGTGCGCGCCGGCGGCCGTCAGGAGAAGGTCGAGGTCGGCACGATCGTCGTCCTCGATCGTCAGGCGGCTCAGATCGGCGACAAGCTCGAGCTTCCCGCCGTTCTCCTCGTCGACGGCGACGCCGTGACCACCGACGCTGACAAGCTCGCGAAGGTCACGGTCACCGCCGAGGTTCTCGGTGAGGAGCGCGGCCCGAAGATCGTGATCCAGAAGTTCAAGAACAAGACCGGCTACAAGAAGCGCCAGGGCCACCGTCAGGACCTCACGCGCGTCAAGATCACCGGCATCAAGTAAGCCAGGGAGACGCAGAGATGGCACACAAAAAGGGCGCAAGCTCCACCCGTAACGGTCGTGACTCCAACGCACAGCGCCTCGGCGTGAAGCGCTTCGGCGGCCAGGCCGTCAACGCCGGCGAGATCCTCGTCCGCCAGCGCGGCACGCACTTCCACCCCGGCGCCAACGTCGGCCGTGGCGGCGACGACACCCTGTTCGCACTTGCGGCCGGTGCCGTCGAGTTCGGCACGAAGGGTGGCCGCAAGGTCGTCAACATCGTGGCGGCAGCCGAGTAATTCGGACCAGACCACTTCGCGGCGAGGGGCGGGCTTCGGCTCGCCCCTCGCCCTGTTTTCCAGGAGGCACCGCATGGTGACGTTCGTCGACCGGGTCACGCTGCATCTGCGTGCCGGCAAGGGCGGCAACGGCTGCGTGTCGGTGCGCCGTGAGAAGTTCAAGCCGCTCGCCGGCCCCGACGGGGGAAATGGCGGTGACGGCGGAGACGTCGTCCTCGTCGCCGACCCCCAGGTGACGACCCTGCTGTCGTATCACCACTCGCCGCACCGCTCGGGTGGCAACGGCGGATTCGGCATGGGCGACAACCGTTCGGGCGCGGCGGGGGAGCACCTCGAGCTCCCGGTGCCGGTCGGCACGGTCGTGAAGACGCCCGAGGGCGAGACGCTCGTCGACATGGTCACCCCGGGGATGCGGTTCGTCGTGGCTCCCGGCGGCCAGGGCGGACTCGGCAACGCGGCGCTGGCCTCTCCGAAGCGCAAGGCTCCCGGTTTCGCGCTCCTGGGCACCCCCGGCTGGGAGGGCGACGTTCAGCTCGAGCTGAAGACCGTCGCCGACATCGCGCTCGTCGGATTCCCGTCGGCGGGCAAGTCGAGCCTCATCGCCGCGATGTCCGCCGCGCGCCCCAAGATCGCCGACTACCCGTTCACGACGCTGCACCCGAACCTCGGCGTCGTGCAGGCCGGCGACATCCGCTACACGATCGCGGACGTGCCCGGCCTCATCGAGGGTGCGAGCGAAGGCCGAGGGCTCGGGCTCGAGTTCCTCCGTCACGTCGAGCGCTGCTCGGCCCTCGTCCACGTGCTCGACTGCGCCACGCTGGAGCCCGGACGCGACCCGATCACCGATCTCGACGTGATCCTCGCCGAGCTCGGCGCCTACCCGGTGCCCGAGGGGCAGATTCCGCTGCTCCAGCGCCCGCAGCTGATCGCGCTGAACAAGACCGACGTCCCCGAGGCACGCGACCTGGCCGACCTCGTCCGTCCGGATCTCGAAGCGCGCGGCTACCGCGTGTTCGAGATCTCCACCGTGAGCCGGCAAGGCCTGCGCGAGCTCTCGTTCGCCATGGCGGAGCTCGTCGCCGAGCACCGCGTTTCGGCAGCGGCCGAGGTGCCCGCCGAGCGGATCGTCATCCGCCCCAAGGGCACCGAGCGCGACTTCACCGTCCGCGTCGAAGGCGGGACGTACGGCAACGTCTACCGCATCCTGGGGGCGAAGCCGGTTCGGTGGGTCCAGCAGACCGACTTCCAGAACGAGGAGGCCGTGGGCTTCCTCGCGGATCGTCTCGACAAGCTCGGTATCGAAGACGAACTGTTCCGCCTCGGTGCGACCCCGGGGTCGACGGTGGTCATCGGCGAGGGCGACGGGATCGTCTTCGACTGGCACCCGTCACTCTCGTCTGCCGCCGAACTGATGTCCGCTCCGCGCGGTACCGACCCGCGCCTCGATCTGAACCCGCGCCGGACCTCCAATCAGCGCCGCGAGCGCTATCACGAGCGTATGGATGCGAAGGCGGAGGCCCGTGCCGAGCTCGAGGCGGAGCGCCGCGCGGAGAAGTCGCGAGGTGCCGACGAGGACGACGCATGAGCCTGCTCTCGCGCGCCGAGCTCAACGGTGCCCGACGTGTGGTCGTGAAAGTGGGCTCGTCGTCCATCAGCGGTGAGAACGCGGGCAAGATCGACTCGCTCGTGGACGCCCTCGCGCAGGCGCACGCTCGGGGCACCGAAGTGGTGCTCGTGTCGTCGGGAGCGATCGCGACCGGTATGCCGTATCTGCGTCTCGACGAGCGACCGACCGACCTGGCGACCCAGCAGGCCGCCGCCGCGGTCGGCCAGAACGTCCTCGTCTACCGCTATCAGGACGCGCTGCGGCAGTACGGCATCGTCGCCGGTCAGGTTCTGCTGACAGCCGGCGACTTCGACGATCCGACGCACCGCTCGAATGCACGGCGCGCGATGGAGCGGCTGCTCGGACTGCGGATCCTGCCGATCGTGAACGAGAACGACACCGTAGCCACGCACGAGATCCGCTTCGGCGACAACGATCGGCTCGCCGCGCTCGTGTCGCGCCTCATCGGTGCCGATGCCCTCGTGCTCCTGAGCGACATCGCGTGCCTCTACACCCGGCCCCCGAGCGAACGGGGCGCACGCCCCATCGAGAAGGTCGCGTTCGACGACGACCTGAGCGCATACGAGTTCGGGGCGACGGTCGTCAACAGCGTCGGCACCGGCGGCGCGGCCACGAAGGCCTCGGCGGCGCGGCTGGCTGCCGAAGGCGGCGTAGCCGCGCTCGTGACGAGCATCGACCTCGCGAGCGACGTGCTCGCCGGGGCCGATGTCGGCACGTGGTTCGAAGCGAATCCGGCGCCGGTTCTCCCGCAGGGCACCGGAGCCATCGGCGTCGCCTGAGACGGGTTCGCCACCGTCCCCGTCGCTAGACTGACGGGATGACCACCGCCGTCGCTACCGACGTCCCCGAGCGCCTCCGCGCCGCCAAGCGCGCGAGCCGATCGATCGGCCTCCTCGACGATGTCGCCAAGACGGCCCTCCTCGACGGTATCGCCGACGCGCTGATCGCCGACACCGCGCGCATCGTCGCGGCCAACCGCGATGACCTCGAGCGCGGGGATGCGGCGGGTATCTCTGCGGGCCTGCGCGACCGGCTCCTCCTCGACGACGGGCGCATAGCCGCGCTCGCGAGCGCGGTCCGCGATGTGGCGCGGCTTCCCGACCCCGTCGGCCGTGTGCTCGACGAGCGGGAACTGCCCGGAGGCGTGCGGCTGCAGAAAGTCTCGGTGCCCTTCGGCGTGGTCGCCTCGATCTACGAGGCGCGGCCCAACGTCACGGTCGACATCACGGCCCTGGCGCTCCGTTCCGGAAACGCCGTGGCGCTTCGCGGAGGATCGGCCGCGCAGTCCACGAACGGCGCCCTCATCGCGTCGATGCGGAATGCGCTCGATCGTGCCGGAGTAGACGCCGACGGCATCCAGACCGTCGATGATTTCGGCCGCGACGGCGCTCGGTTCCTCATGCGCGCGCGAGGCTTGGTCGATGTGCTCGTTCCCCGCGGCAGCGCTCAGCTCATCGAGACCGTCGTGACGGAGTCGACGGTTCCCGTCATCGAGACGGGCGCGGGCGTCGTGCACATCGTGCTCGACGAGTCCGCGCCGCTCGACTGGGCTCGCGACATCGTCGTGAACGCGAAGGCGCAACGACCGAGCGTCTGCAACGCCGTGGAGACCGTGCTCGTCGTGCGTTCGGCAGCCGACCGCCTCATCCCGCCGGTGTCGGAGGCGCTCGTCGAAGCCGGCGTCACCATCCACGGCGACGACGCGGTGCGTCGACTGGTGCCAGAGGCCGTCGAGGCGACCGAGGACGACTGGGCGACCGAGCACATGAGCCTCGACCTCTCGATGCGGGTGGTCGACGACCTCGACGAAGCCCTCGAGCACATCCGCCGCTATTCGACGATGCATACCGAGGCGATCGTGACGGCCGACGACGCTCATGCCGAACGCTTCCTCGCCGAGGTGGACGCCGCGGTCGTCATGGCCAACGCCTCGACGCGGTTCACCGACGGCGGCGAGTTCGGCTTCGGCGCCGAGGTCGGCATCTCGACCCAGAAACTGCACGCCCGCGGTCCGATGGGACTTCCCGAGCTGACCAGCACGAAGTGGCTCGCGCGCGGCGCCGGGCAGACACGCGCCTGACCACCTAAACTTGAGATGCGCCGCCGCGCGAAACGAACGGAGCCCCGATGACCCTCGCCACGATCACCGCATTCGCCGCCGAGCAGACCGAGCACCACGGCAATGTGCAGGCGGAGACGATGATCTTCGGCGTCATCGCCCTGGTCATCTTCCTCGCCCTCGGTCTCGTGACGCTGTCGTACCGCAACGTCGCGAACCGCCACGCCGGCAAGGCGGAGGCCTACGCCGCGGCCCACGGCAACCAACTGACGCAGTCGGAGAACGGCCACCACTGAGGCTGCTCCGATGACGGGAACGCGTGCGCCGCGTATCGGCGTGATGGGCGGCACGTTCGACCCGATTCATCATGGGCACCTCGTGGCCGCGAGCGAGGTCGCGCAGTCGTTCGACCTCGACGAGGTCGTCTTCGTGCCGACCGGCACGCCGTGGCAGAAGTCGTTCGTGTCACCGGGGGAGCACCGGTATCTGATGACGGTGATCGCGACGGCGTCGAACCCGATGTTCACCGTGAGTCGCGTCGACATCGACCGCGACGGCCCGACGTACACGATCGACACACTGCGTGATCTCAAGGCCCAACGTCCCGAGGCGGACTTCTTCTTCATCACCGGGGCTGACGCCATCGCGCAGATTCTCAGCTGGAGGAACCATGATGAACTGTGGGAGCTCGCCCACTTCGTCGCGGTCTCGCGTCCCGGCCACACGCTTTCGAGTGCCGGACTGCCCAGCGATGACGTGAGCCTGCTCGAGATCCCCGCGCTGGCCATCTCGTCGACCGACTGCCGGGCACGCGTCGGACGCGGACATCCGGTGTGGTACCTCGTTCCAGACGGGGTCGTCCAATACATTGCGAAGCATCATCTCTATCGGAGCAAGGCATGAGCGACAAAGAGCAACAGCCACCGACTCCGCAGCTGACGCGCCGGCAACTGCGTGAGCTGCGCAACACGGCTTCCAATCCGATCATCGTCGACCCCGAAGCCGCCGACGACGCGTCGGCGACCGCAGCGGAGCAGACGCCCGCCCCCGCGCCGCTGCCGCGTGCGGCGGAGCCGGTGGAGGTTCCCCCGGCTCCGGTGCCGCAGGCCTCGGTCGATCTCGGATCGCCCGCGCTGACCCGCCGTCAGGCTCGACTGCAGGAGAAGATTCGCACGGCTTCGATCCCGGTCGTGACCTCCACCGGCGAGCACGCGGCCGTCGTCGCCGAACCCGACGCGGATGCGCCCGGTCAGAGCGACGCCGACGATGCGGCTCGTGCGATCGAGCCCGACGCCTCCGACGAGGCCGTCCAGTCGGATCGCGAGCACGACGCTCCTGAGGCCGAGGGTGCCGACGGCACGGATGCCGAGACGACGGCGGCCCCGCCGAACGTCATCGCCTCCGAGTTCGAGCCCACCGACTCCGACGCCGTCGATTCCGAGACCATCGCCGAGGATCACGTCGCCGAAGACGACATCGTCGCGAACGATGAGAGCGCGAACGATGAGAGCGCGAACGATGAGAGCGCGGACCACGAGAGCGCGGACGAAGCGGAGCCCGAGCGTCACGTCGTTTCGAACGACCTCGGCGCTGACCTGCTCGCGGGGGAGTCCGCGGCAACGGATGTGCCGGCATCCTTCGATCAGCTGCTCTCGCGCAGTGCCGCCGCGACGGGCGTTTTCACGACGCCGAACGCGTTGATCCTCGCGGAGAACCCGGACGGCGGGCCGTTGGTGGCACCGGTCACCGCGACCGGCGAGGTCCTGATCACCGGGACGTTCACCCTGCCCGAGAACTTCGGTTCGACCGGCGTTGTCCCGGGTGTTGCGGACGGAAAGGAGGTCGATGCGGTCCTCGTGGACGGCGAGCTGCCGGCCTCATCGTCTCCGACGCCCATCGCCGCGAGCGCGGCCATTTCGACCATCAAGAGCGCGGAGGACGTCATCCGTCCGCCGGCGCCGGAGAAGGGCAGCCGTTGGACGGTCGCCCTCGCTATCACCGCGGGGGCGCTCGCTCTCGCTCTGGCGGGCGTTCTGCTCGTCTCGCTTTTCACAGGAGTCTTCGGATGAGTTCACAAGCAGTCATCGACATGGTCGCCGTCGCGGCGGCGGCCGCGGAATCGAAGGGCGGCGAAGATCTCGTCGCCCTTGACGTGTCGCAGCCTCTCCCGCTCGTCGACGCCTTCCTGCTCGTCAGCGGCAACAGCGAGCGCAACGTCGCCGCGATCGCCGACGCGGTCGAGGAGAGCATGCTCGAAGCCGGGCACAAGCGCCTGCGTCGTGAGGGACGTACGGAGTCGCGCTGGGTGCTGCTCGACTTCGGCGACCTCGTCGTGCATGTGTTCCACGAGCAGGAGCGCGTCTACTACGGGCTTGAGCGCCTGTGGAAGGACTGCCCGGTGATCCCCATCGAGGCCACCGTGGTCACGAGCACCCCCGGAGATGTTGTAAGCTAAATGAGTTCCCGCGAGAGCGGAAACCACGGGCCTGTGGCGCAGCTGGTAGCGCACCTGCATGGCATGCAGGGGGTCAGGGGTTCGAGTCCCCTCAGGTCCACCGATCAATATGAAATGCCCCGCCTCCGGCGGGGTTTTTTCGTGTGCGTCGTCGTCCGCATCACAGCTTCCTCATGCGCGCCGCGGATCATTTGTATCCGTTCATCGAATTCACCGGAATCACCGCGGCAGACGATGACGTTCTCAGCCGCCGCTCACTGTTGCAGCTCCGAGAACATCACCTCGGGAAACGGGGCGTGGTACACGATCCCCCGCGCCGGGAACACATACGACTGCATCCTCGAATCGGGGAACAACAGCAATGCGGTGACCGTGCTGCACCGATAAGACCCTCAGGAATGCGCAGAGCGTCGTGGTAATCGGCGTCGACGGTGTTCACGGCCCGACCGCACGGTCACACATCACGTGGTGGGGCCGCGGATCGATCTGCACGCGCGGCTCGCCGCTCGGGCTCTGATCCGACGACATCGAGCACCGCGGCGCGCAACGCCTGGCCGCGGGCGCTCAGCAGCCGCTGCTGGCGCACATACTCGGCCTTTCCGTCGGCCGTCTCGATCGCAACGGGGGAGTAGCCCCAGTCACGCAGGTCGTAGGGCGAGGCGCGCATATCGAGTTCTCGGATGTCGCGAGCCAGGACGAATGCGTCGAGGAGCAGGTGCCCCGGAACGAGGGGGCCGAGCTTCAGCATCCACTTGTAGACGTCCATGCCGGCGTGCAGGCATCCCGGTTGCTCGCGTCCGGGCGCCCCTTCTCGGTCGAGCGGTTCGCGGTTGCGCGGCACCGCCTCGGGGGTGAAGAAGCGGAAAGCGTCGAAGTGCGTGCAGCGTAGGTCGTGGGCCTCGACAACGGCATCCGTTCCCGCCGCGCCGAGCCGGAGCGGGATCTCGTGCCGCGTGGCGTCGGCGCGGTAGACCATCGCCCATTCGTGCAGGCCGAAGCACCCGAAAGCAGCCGGGCGATCGCGCGTCGCACGGAGGATGCCCGTCACGCCGCGGTAGAGCGATGCGCGCTCGGTCCGGAACTGCTCGTCGGCCACGCGCGCGTGGGCGTCGCCGACCGTCTCGTACCAGCGCCAGCCGCCACGCTCCTTCGCAGCGCCCTCGAGCACAACGTGCGGGCCCGGGTGCCAGCGCCGGAGGATGGCCGGCTTGTAGGAGTAATACGTGAACAGGAAGTCCTCGACCGGATGCTTCTCAGCGCGCGAAGCGCGCCGCCGGTGGGCCTCGGTCAGTGCCTCAGCGCGCTCCGCATGCGCATCGGACAGCGCGCGCCAGACCTCCGGCGCGAGCTGAACGGGTTCGAAGGGGCGGAGCGTCACCTCTCGAGGATAGACACCGGTGCGCTGGGAGACCGCGTCATGCCGGCTCGATGAGCGATGGATCGTCGTTGCGCACGTTGCCCACAGCAGACCCGACGGAGAACCAGGTGAGCGTGTCGACGACGGACGGCGCCGCGTCCGCCACCGCGTCGAGCAGATCGGCCGGGTACTCGGTGGTGGGATCGAGCCACACGTCGGCGTACTCAGCGTCGATCATCAGCGGCATCCGGTCGTGGATCTCCGCCAGACCGCCGACCGCGGAGCGGGTCAGGATGGTGAAGGTCAGCAACCAGCGGCCGGGATCGTCGGCGGGACGCGACGGATCCTTCCACCACTCGTAGAGCCCGGCGAAGAAGAGCGGCTCCCCGTTCTCGGGCCGGATGAAGTGAGGCGTCTTGTCCCCGGTGGCGCCTTGCCACTCGTAGTAGCCCGAGGCCGGGATGACGGCACGGCGCGAGACCAGCGCATCACGGAACGTCGGCTTCTCAGCTGCTTCTTCGGACCGCGCGTTGAACGCGCGTGCGCCGACCGACGGATCCTTGGCCCATGCGGGCACGAGGCCCCAGCGGGCGGAGGCGAGGCGACGCGTCGGCGGCTCGGTCTTGGCCGAGTCGAGCACGATCGTCGCCTGGGACGTGGGCGCGATGTTGAACGAGGGAGAGGGCAGATCGTCGGGAACGATTTCGGCGTGCAGAACGCTCGCGAGCTCGGAACCGACGCGGGCTACGACGAAACGACCGCACATGTCTCCAGCGTAGGGCGCGCGTGCGACATCCGTCCGCGCCGCCCTCAGTCGCGCTCGATGACGCCGACATCGGCGAGCCGGTCCAGGAGCGCCGCTCCATCCGACCCGGTGACCCAGGGCACCTGTGCCGCGGAGTGATCGTTGACCGCGGTGCGGCCACCCGCGAGGACGGCCTCAGCGGGCGACAGCCGCCGGATCGCGACCGCGCGCACCCGGTCGGGGTTCTCGCTGGCGAAGGCCGTGTACAGCGCGTCGTCGTGCTGACCGTCATCGCCGACGAGGAGCCAGCGGACGTTGGGGAACTCCTTCGCGAGGCGCCGCAGATTCTCGGCCTTGTGATCGCGTCCGCTGCGGAACCAGCGGTCGTGTGTCGGTCCCCAATCGGTCAGGAGCATCGGACCCGACGGGAAGACGTGCCTTCTGAGGAACCGCATGAGGGTCGGCGCGACGTTCCAGGCGCCCGTCGAGAGATAGATGACGGGGCTGCCGGGACGGTCACGCGTGAGGCGCTCGAGCATGACGGCCATCCCGGGAACCGGCTGACGCGCGTGCTCGTCGAGGACGAAGGAGTTCCATGCCGCCACGAACGGGCGCGGCAGAGCGGTCACCATGACGGTGTCGTCGATATCGGAGATGATGCCGAAGTCGGTGTCGCCGGCGATCACGAAGACCCGTGTCTCGATGACCTCGCTGCCCTCGACGGTCATCGTGATCGTCTGCCAGCCGGGTTCGAGCGTCCCGGGCAGCTCGACGTCGATGACGCCACCGCGGTCCGCCACGATCGCGTGCGTCGTGCCGGCGACGGTCACCTCGACCTGCGCGAACGCCACCGGCACCGACGCGAAGCTGCGCCAGCCACGGACCGACGCGTACTCCCCGCCCTTCGTAGGGCTTTTCTGGGGTGCGATCAGCACGCGCCCGAGGACGCGGACCCACCCGTCACCGCCGTAGCCCGCGTATGCGGCGACGGTCGGTCGTTGACCGCGCGCGCGGGCGCGTCGTTCGCGCCACGAGTGGAAGCGGCGCTCGAGGCGCGCCAACCACAGGATCTTCTTCCGTGGTGCGGGTGAGGAAGCCATCGCTTCAGTCTTTCACGTCCCCGTCCGCGAGTCGGGTCTTCTCCTCCTCGAGCCGCAGATGACGCGCCTCCCGCCGGGTGATCAGACGCTTCACGAGGTACGCGAGAACCAGGAACACGACGATGACGGCGACGAAGAGGTATCCGGCGTACTGGATGTTGTCCGAGACGGCGCGATAGGTCTTCGCCGCCGCGGCGACGACACCCACGTAGAGCGAGGTCCAGATGACGCAGGCCGGGGCCGTCCACGCGATGAAGCGGCGATACGAGAAGCCGCTCATGCCGACCGTCAGCGGCACGAGCGAGTGCAGGACGGGCAGGAACCGCGAGAGGAAGATCGCGGGCCCGCCACGGCGGCGCAGATACAGCTCCGAACGCACCCAGTTGTCCTCGCCGATGCGGCGGCCGAGCCGAGAGAAGCGGATGCGGGGGCCGAGCCAGCGCCCGAGCGCGAACCCGATCGACTCTCCTGCGAGCGAGCCGGCGACGACCGCCGCGCCGAGGATGAAGCCCTCGCCGACACTCCCGACCGCGGTCGCGGCCACGATCACCACGGTGTCACCGGGCACCACCAGGCCGATGAGCACGCTGGTCTCGAGCATGATCGCGATTCCCGCCACAACCGTGCGCAGCACCGGGTCGATGCTCTGCACAGTGTTCAGAATCCAGTCGAGGATCTCGTTCACGCTCCGAGCCTAGGGGCGCGACCTAAGACATAACCTGTGATCGTGCCCGAGACGACCAGCTTCCGCTGCCTCGACGGGTGGATCGATCCCGCCGACCTCATCGGCACGGTGCCCGGCGAGCACGTCTTCTGGCTCGACGCCGGTGTCGACGCTGATTCGGGATGGAGTTGGCTCGGTTCCGGCGAGCCGGCCGACGCTCCCGACCCGATCGTGGACGGGTCGTCGACGTGTGCGAGGAGCGGCGGGGAGCGCGTCGGGCCCTTCGGCGGCGGCTGGGTCGGCTGGACGGGCTACGACGCTGCGGCCGCACGAGCGGGAGCGCCGGCGCAGCGCGATGCCGAGGAACCCGACGCGCTCTGGCTGCGGGTGGATCGGTTCGTGGCGTTCGACCACGCGGAGCGGCGCGTGTGGGTGGCGGCACCGGCGGACGCAGTGGCGGACTTCGCCGCAGAGGTCGACCGCTGGCGTACGGCCGCTGCCGCTGCCGGCGTCGGCGAGCCATCGGCGCTCCCTCGTCGCCTCGTCGCCGCGGCTCGCGTCGGGCCCGAACGCTACGCCGCACTCGTCGAGGACTGCCGCAGCGCGATCCGCCGGGGTGACGCGTACCAGCTCTGTCTCACGACCCGGTTCACGGTGCGGGACGAGCGCCCGATCGATGCGCTCGGGGTGTTCCGGAGGCTCCGGGGCGCGTCGTCGTCGCATCACGGCGCGCTGATCCGATCGGGGGAGCGGGCGCTGATCAGCGCGAGCCCGGAGCGATTCCTCGGACTCGCCGATGGAACCGTCCTGACGAGCCCGATCAAAGGAACCCGGGGTCGCGGCGGCGATGCGGCATCCGATGCCCGGCTCGTCCGGGATCTCCTGACGAGCCCGAAGGAGCGCGCGGAGAACGTCATGATCGTCGACCTCATGCGCAACGACCTCCAGCGCGTGAGCGAGCCCGGCTCCGTCGTGGTCGAGCGGCTGCTCGAGGTCGAGACCTATCCGACCGTGCACCAGCTGGTCAGCAGCGTGTCGGGATCGATACGACCGGGCACGCGACTGTCGGAGGTCCTCGCCGCGACGTTCCCGGCCGGGAGCATGACCGGCGCGCCGAAGCTCTCGGCGATGACGATCCTCCATGCTCTCGAGCGCGCCCCGCGCGGGACGTACGCGGGGTGCTTCGGTTGGGTCGGCCACGACGGCGATGCGGATCTGGCGATGATCATCCGGTCGATCGTCGTCGACGCCGTCACCGCCTACGTCGGGGCGGGCGGTGGCATCACATGGGGATCCGAGCCGGACGCCGAGGTCGACGAGGTGGCGCTGAAGGCGCAGGCACCGCTCGCCGCGCTCGGCGCCGACCTGCCGCCCCGGTGGCGGGAGCGGGTCCGGTAGCCTGGAAGCGGTGCTCTCGCGCCTTTTTCGCATTCCCAGATTGGTTCACCCGTGACCGACAGCTCCACTGATCGCGCCAACACGCCCGATTCCGCCGCATTCGACGCCCACGCCGTTCAGGCGAAGTGGCAGCGCGCCTGGGCAGACGCCGATCCCTTCCGTGCCGGCGGCGATGACGACAAGCGTCCCCGCAAGTACGTCCTGGCGATGTTCCCGTACCCCTCGGGCGACCTCCACATGGGGCACGCCGAGAACTATCTCTACTCCGACATCGTGGCCCGCTTCTGGCGGCACCGCGGCTACAACGTGCTGCATCCCATCGGCTGGGACAGCTTCGGTCTGCCCGCTGAGAACGCCGCCATCAAGCGCGGCGCCGACCCCCGAGCGTGGACGTACGACAACATCGCCCAGCAGAAGCAGAGCCTGCACGAGTACGGCGTCTCGTTCGACTGGAGCCGCGTGCTTCACACGAGCGACCCCGAGTACTACACCTGGAACCAGTGGCTCTTCCAGAAGCTCTATGAGAAGGGGCTGGCTTACCGCAAGGAGAGCCCGGTCAACTGGTGCCCGAACGACCAGACGGTGCTCGCCAACGAGCAGGTCGTCGACGGGCACTGCGAGCGCTGCGGTGCCGAGGTGATCAAGAAGAAGCTCACACAGTGGTACTTCAAGATCACCGAATATGCCGACCGCCTGCTCGACGACCTGAACCAGCTCGAGGGCTTCTGGCCGCAGAAGGTCATCCAGATGCAGCGCAACTGGATCGGTCGATCGGTCGGCGCCGACATCGACTTCGAGATCGAGGGCCGTGACGAGAAGGTCACCGTCTTCTCGACCAGGCCGGACACGCTGCACGGTGCGACCTTCATGGTCGTCGCACCCGACTCCGACCTCGCAGTGGAGCTCGCGGCCGGTTCTTCCGACGAGGTGCAGCAGCGCTTCCGCGAGTACCTGCAGACCGTCCAGAAGACGAGCGAGATCGACCGGCAGACCGCGGACCGTCCGAAGACCGGCGTGTTCCTCGACCGGTTCGCCATCAACCCCATCAACGGTGAGCGGCTGCCGATCTGGGCTGCCGACTATGTGCTCGCCGACTACGGCCACGGTGCGGTCATGGCCGTCCCGGCGCACGATCAGCGTGACCTCGACTTCGCGCGAGCGTTCGACCTGCCCGTCCGGGTCGTCGTCGACACGACGGCCCCCGTGACGGGTGCGATGCCCGTCATCGAGCTCGACGACGAGGGTGTGCCCGTCGACTCCGCCCCCGCGATCGATGACCTCGACCCTGCCCGCACCGGTGTCGCCCTCACGGGTGACGGACGCATGATCAACTCGGGTGCACTGGACGGCCTGAGCAAGCGCAACGCGATCGGGCGCGCCATCGAGCAGCTGACCGCGAGCGGAACCGGCCGTGCGGCCAAGACCTACCGCCTGCGCGACTGGCTGATCTCGCGTCAGCGCTTCTGGGGTACGCCGATCCCGATGATCCACACCGAGGACGGCCGGATCGTTCCGGTGCCCGCCGAGGAGCTTCCGGTTCGCCTCCCGTCCGTGGCTGGCCTCGATCTCACGCCGAAGGGCGCGTCGCCGCTCGGTGCCGCGACCGACTGGGTCACCACGACCGACCCGGAGACGGGGGATCCCGCGCGCCGCGACCCGGACACGATGGACACCTTCGTCGACAGCTCGTGGTATTTCCTGCGATTCCTGTCGCCGAACGACGCCGGCCAGCCTTTCGCGCCTCGCGAGGCCGACAAATGGGGCCCGGTCGACTTCTACATCGGCGGCGTCGAGCACGCGATCCTGCACCTGCTCTACGCGCGGTTCATCACCAAGACCCTGTTCGACATGGGCCAGGTGGAGTTCACCGAGCCGTTCTCGAGCCTCATCAACCAGGGCATGGTCATCCTCGACGGCGCGAAGATGTCGAAGAGCAAGGGCAACCTCGTGCTCTTCCAGGAGGAGCTCGAGCAGCACGGCGCGGACGTCCTGCGTGTGGCCCTCGCGTTCGCGGGTCCGGTCGAGGACGACAAGGACTGGGCGGATGTCTCCACGACGGGCGCGGCGAAGTTCCTCGCCCGTGCGCTGCGGGTCGCCGCGGACGTGGACAGCGAGATCGACGTCGTCTGGGCCGAGGGGGATGCCGCGCTGCGTCGGGTCACGCACCGCCTGTGGGCAGACGCCCCGGGGCTCGTCGAGCAGACGAAGTTCAACGTCGTCGTCGCGCGGCTCATGGAGCTCGTGAACGCCACCCGCAAGGTCATCGACAGCGGCGCCGGCGCGAGCGACCCGGCAGTTCGCGAAGCGGCCGAGGCGGTCGCCGTCATCCTCGATCTGTTCGCTCCGCACACAGCGGAGGAGATGTGGGAGACCCTCGGGCACGAGCCCTTCGTCGGCCTCGCCGTCTGGCGCCAGCCCGACCCGACGCTTCTCGTCGAGGAGTCCGTCACCGCGGTCGTCCAGATCGACGGAAAGGTCCGGGGCACGCTCAACGTGTCGGCGAAGATCTCCTCGGATGAGCTGGAGTCACTCGCCCGCACCGACGAGAAGGTGGTCCGCGCCCTGAACGGCCGCGAGATCGCCCGAGCCGTGGTTCGCGCTCCCAAGGTGGTCAGCTTCACGACCGCTCGCTGACGACGGCGGGGGGAGTCGTCACAGGGTGACACACTTCCCCCGCCGCCGTCACCCGCGGACTACCGTGGCGATCGTGCAGCCGCTTCCCGCCGTCGTCCTGACCATCGTGCTCGTCGCGTTCGTCGCAGCGATCGGCATGATCGCCCGGCGCTCGCGCGGTCGTACGCACGACGTCGCAGACGGTGAGCTCCTGACTCCCTCGATGGTCGGCACGCCGGCCTTCGGCCAGTCCGCGACCCTGCTGCAGTTCAGCACCGAGCTGTGCTCTCGGTGCCCCGCGGCGCGGCGCGTGCTGACGTCGCTCGCGGGGGACCACGACGGCGTCCGACACGTCGAGGTGGACCTGACGCATCGTCCCGACCTCACTCGCCGGTTCGACGTCATGCAGACACCCACGGTGCTCGTGCTCGACGGCACCGGGAGGGTGCGTCAGCGCACGGGTGGAGTCCCGGATCGGTCCGCGCTCGAGACCGAGCTCACCCGTCTGCTGCAGGAGGCGTGAGATGACCGCGATCGAACGTCTCGACGTCCGTGCGCCACGCTTCGCGGCATCCATCACGGCCGTCCTGCTGCTCGCGGCTTTCCTCGCATCGCTGCTCGGAATCGCGACGGCGCCGACGGGTGCCGAGTGGCGCCTCGGAGCCGCGCCACTCGCCGATCGGGTCGTCGATGGGGGCTTCCTGCTCGTGCTCCTCGCGGCGCTCCTGTTCCTGTGGGGCGTCGTGTCACCGCGGACCGCGCCCTGGGCGGTGCTCTTCCGCCGCGTCGTGCGGCCGCGCCTGTCACCCCCGCGAGAGTTCGAGGACGCGCGTCCGCCGCGCTTCGCGCAGGGTGTGGGCCTCACGGTGACCGCGGCAGGGCTGCTGCTGCATCTCGCAGGCGTTCCGTGGGCATTGCCCATCGCGGCTGCGCTCGCGTTCGCAGCCGCATTCCTGAATGCCGCGTTCGGCTTCTGCCTCGGCTGCCAGATGTATCTGCTGCTGCAGCGGGCGGGTCTTCTCGGGCGTGCGCGGGCGTAGCCCGCTCTGACCGTACCTCCTCCGATTTCTGCGCCTGATCCGGTTTCTGAACTCCAGGTTCGGGGTCGATTCGCGGTGTCGTCGACCCCCCTTGTGACGCCTGGAGGCCCGTCCTAGCTTGGGTGGCATTCACAGGGGCGGCTTCGACCGCGGGGACACGGTCGACCCCTCGCCGCCTCTATTCGGCGTGCAATGAGGAGACGAAATGAACGACGAAACGATCAGCCCCGCAGCCCCTCTGTTCACCAGGCCCACGGAGGCGAAGGGTGCGCCGCGGCACGTGATTCCCCAAAACGAATCGCTTCCCGCGACCGCGAAGCAGATCGTCGAGGATGAAACGATCCTCGACGGGAATGCGCGTCTGAACCTCGCCACGTTCGTGAGCACGTGGATGGATGACGAGGCGAAGGACGTCTACACCTCGTCTTTCGATAAGAACATGATCGACAAGGATGAGTACCCGCAGACCGCGGCCATCGAGGACAATTGCTGGCGGATGCTCGCCAATCTGTGGAACTCGCCGGATGCCGGGCACAGCATCGGCACCTCGACCATCGGCTCTTCGGAGGCGTGCATGCTCGGCGGGCTCGCGTTCAAGCGCCGCTGGCAGCAGCTCCGCCGGGCGCAGGGCAAGGACGCGTCCACTCCGAACCTCGTCATGTCGAGCGCCGTGCAGGTGTGCTGGGAGAAGTTCTGCAACTACTTCGACGTCGAGCCCCGGTTCGTTCCGATCACGGAGGAGCACAAGACGCTCGACGGCCACGACCTGGAGAAATATGTCGACGAGAACACGATCGGCGTCGTCGCGATCATGGGCGTGACGTACACCGGGATGTACGAGCCCGTCGCGCAGATCGCTGCTGCGCTCGACGCGATCCAGGAACACACCGGTCTCGACATCCCTATTCACGTCGACGGCGCATCGGGCGGGATGATCGCCCCCTTCCTGCAGCCCGACCTGGTCTGGGACTTCCGGCTGGAGCGGGTGCACTCGATCAGCACCTCGGGCCACAAGTACGGCCTGGTGTATCCGGGCCTCGGCTGGGTCGTGTGGCGCGAAGCGCGGTGGCTGCCCCAAGACCTCGTCTTCCAGGTGAGCTATCTCGGTGGCGAGATGCCGACGTTCGCGCTGAACTTCTCGCGGCCGGGCGCTCAGGTGCTGCTCCAGTACTACCTGTTCCTCCGGCTCGGCTTCGAGGGATACCGTGCCGTTCAACAGGAGTCGCAGGACGTCGCGAAGTATCTCGCCGCCGGGATCGGCGCGCTCGATGCGTTCGAGCTGTGGAACGACGGAAGCGACATCCCGGTGTTCGCGTGGCGCTTGCAGAAGGGACACACCGACAACTGGACGCTGTACGACCTGCAGGATCGACTGCGGATGCGCGGCTGGCTGGTGCCGGCCTATCCGATGCCGGACGATCTCACCGACATCACGGTGCAGCGCATCGTCGTGCGCAATGGGTTGAGCATGGATCTCGCTCAGTCGCTGCTGGCCGACATCCAGCGTGAGGTGGCGTACCTCGACGGCCTGCAGTCGCCCATGCCCACGGCCGCCGCGAATTCGGCGTTCCACCACTGAGGCGCGTCGTCATGTCCACGTCTCAGCCATCCTCCCGCACGACGCCGAACCATCCCCTCGCGCCTCGGTCGAGCGTCACGACCTACCTCGGTGTCGGCCAACTCGCGCTGCTGACGCTCGTGGTCGTCGCCAGTCTTCGCTCGCTGCCGGCGATGGCGGTCTTCGGCCTCGGCAGCGTGACCCTGTACATCCTCCCGGCGATCTTCTTCCTGATCCCGACAGCACTGGTCGCGGCAGAGCTCGCAACGGGCTGGAAAGGTGGCATCTACGTCTGGATCCGTGAAGCGATGGGCAACCGCTGGGGCTTCACCGCCGTCTGGCTCCAATGGATCCAGAACGTCGTGTGGTACCCCACGCAGCTGGCGTTCATCGCGGCCGCGCTCGCGTTCGTCTTCCTCGATCCGTCACTGTCGAGCTCGGGCTTCTTCACGGCAGTGGTGATCCTCGTGCTGTACTGGGGCTCGACGCTGGTGACGCTCCGCGGCGGGAATCTCTTCGCAAAACTGGGCTCCTGGGGCGGCATCCTCGGCACGCTGCTCCCGGCGGCCATCCTCATCATCTTCGGAGCGATCTGGGTCTTCGGCGGCGAGAAGAGCCAGGTGCCGCTCACGCCCGACGCGGTGATCCCGCCGTTCACCGGCATCGCATCGATCGTGCTGATCGTGTCGAACTTCCTCGCCTATGCCGGCATGGAGGTCAACGCGGTCCACGTGAATCAGATGAAAGACCCCGGCCGCGGCTTCCCGCGTTCGATCCTCATCTCGTCGATCCTGATCCTGCTGGTGTTCATCCTGCCGACCCTCGCCATATCGGTTGCGGTGCCGCAGGAGGAGCTCGGGCTGACGAATGGCATCATGCTCGCGTTCCAGGAGTACTTCCAGCACTGGGGCGTGGGGCAGTGGGCGACGGCCGCGATGTCGGCGCTCATCGCGGCGGGCGCGCTCGCCTCGGTGATCACCTGGATCGCGGGCCCGTCCAAGGGCGTGCTCGCAGCAGCGGAGACCGGGCTGCTCCCGCCGCTGCTGCAGAAGAAGAACAAGGCCGGCGTGCAGTCGGGCATCCTCATGCTGCAGGGCACGATCGTCACGATCCTGGCGGCGATCTTCATCATCGTTCCCAACGTGAGCGCGGCATTCGTGGCACTGATCGACATGGCCGCGGCGCTCTACCTGATCATGTACATGATGATGTTCGCCGCTGCGCTCGTGCTCCGACGGACGCAGCCGGGCGTGAAGCGCACGTATCGGGTACCGGCCATGGGGCTGGTCGCCGGTGTCGGGTTCCTCGCGAGCCTCGCCGCGTTCGTGTTCTCGTTCATCCCGCCGTCGGGGTTCAGCGCCTTCTCTCCGGCGCTGTATCCCTGGATCGTCGGGCTGGTGATCATCGTCCTCGGGGCTCCGCCGCTCATCTTCTACGCCGTGCGCAAGCCGTCGTGGGACATGCGCACCGCGGAGGACAAGAGCGTTCCGGTCACCCATGAGGCGGATCCACCCGCCGGAGTGGATTCGGGATCTGTGCCGACAAGTCGACGGCGCCCGGACGAGTCGCCGGGCTCTCCCCATACGGGGTGACGCGCAGGTTGTTCCGCAGCGGCGACGGGGAAGGGAACGGTCGGGAGCATCCCGCCTAGCCTGACGGCGTGACTGCTCCCGACCCCGCTCCGGCCCGGCGCCGCTGGAGCGTCGGGGCGCTGATCGTCCTCGTCCTCGCAGCGGCGGCGGTCACCGTCGCGATCGGCATGATCCGCTCTCTCGCGGCGCCGGCGTCGGTGGTGACCCCGGCCGTGAGCCCGACGGTCGAGGCTCACGGCGACACCGGCACCGCCGCCGTCTACGTCCACGTCCACGGCGCCGTCGTGAGCCCCGGGTTGTATCGCCTCGAAGCCGACGCGCGCGTGATCGACGCCGTCGCCGCGGCGGGCGGTTTCAGCGACACCGCTGATCCGGCTGGAGTGAACCTCGCGCGCACCGTCACCGACGGCGAGCAGCTCTTCGTCCCCGAGCCCGGTCAAGCGCCGCCCGAATCGGCAGACGGTGGGTCGTCCGGCGGGGCCGGTGCAGACGGCCTCGTCGATCTCAATACCGCGGATGCCGCTGCGCTCGACACCCTCCCACGGGTCGGCCCTGCGCTCGCCGAGAGGATCATCGCCTGGCGCGAAGAGAACGGGCGATTCACGAGCGTCGAAGACCTGCTGGCGGTGTCGGGGATCGGCGAGAAGATGCTCGAGTCACTGCGGGACCGGGTGCGCGTGTGAGCGGCCGCATCCGCCGTCGCGACCTCCGCTTGCTGCCCGTCGCGGTCGGTGTCTGGGTCGCCGCACTCGTGACGACGAACGATCCCGACGTCGCGGGAATCCTGGCGGCCGCGCTCTGGACGGCCGCGACGGGGATGCTGGCGGTGACGATCCTCCGTCGCCGGTTCTGCGACGGCTCACGCCCACGGCGGACCGGCATCGCCATCGCCACCGTCACGCTCGCCTTCGCGGCGGCTGCCGTGTCGCACACCGCGATGAGCGTGCCCGACCGAGATCGGGTCCTCGCGTTGCCCCTCACCGGCGGGCGGGTGGTGGCCATCGAGGCCGATGTCACGGGAAAGATCGAGAGCTCTGCGACGGGCTGGCGTTTCGATGCCGTGGCTACCAGCGTCCGCGCCGGCGGCGACGTCACCGCGACCCGGGTGCCAGTGGTCGTCCGCACAGCCGAGCGTTCCGTCGGTCTCGATCTGGGTGCCACCGTCTTGCTCACCGGCTCCGCCGCGCCCGCCCGGTCGGGGGAGCGGGCGGTCCTCATCATCACGGCGAGCGATCCGCCGGAGGTCGTCGCGCAGCCGCGGGGTCCTCTCGCACTGGCTTCCACGCTCCGGACGGCGCTGCTCACACAGGCTTCTTCGCTGCCGCAGCCGGGCGCGGGCCTCGTCGCATGCCTCGCGGTCGGAGACACGGCCGGGGTCACTGCCGAGCTCGATGCGCAGATGAAGACGGCGTCGCTTTCGCATCTGACCGCGGTCTCCGGGGCGAACTGCGCGCTCGTCGTCGGAATAGCGTTCCTCGGCGCCGGGATGCTGGGGCTGCGCCGTCCGTGGCGCGTCACGATCGGGCTCGCGACGCTCTCGGGCTTCGTGATCCTCGTCTCACCAGAGCCGAGCGTCGTGCGGGCGGCCGCCATGGCCGCTATAGCGATGCTCGCAGCGTTGCTCGGGCGCGCTGGTGCGGGGGCGTCCGTTCTGTGCCTCGCGATCGTCATCTGCCTGATCGCCGATCCCTGGCTCGCAGGCAGCATCGGGTTCGCGCTGTCGTCGGCCGCGACCGCAGCGTTGATCCTGTTCGCCGGCCCCGTGAGCGACTCGCTACGACGTTTCATGCCGCGCCCCCTCGCGCTCGCCATCGCCGTACCCGCCGCCGCGCAGCTCGCGTGCACTCCGATCCTGGTGATGATCGATCCGCGACTGCCGGTGTACGCCGTGCTCGCCAACGCGTTGACCGCGCCCGCGGCACCGCTGGCGACCATCGCCGGGCTCGCGGCGTGCCTGAGCGTCGGGGCGCCGCTGTTGGCGAACGGCCTGACCGCGATCGCCTGGGTCCCGTGCGCCTGGATCGCAGCCACCGCACAGGCGGTCGACGCCGTCCCCGGCAACTCGATCGCCTGGGTCCCCGACGCGCCGGGTGTCGTGCTCGCGGCGGCCCTCTGCACCGCCCTGCTGCTGGCTGTGCTTCCCGGCACCCCTCGCCGGGTTCGTCGCGCCTCGACGGCGCTCGTCGCTCTCGCCGTGGGCGGGGTGGTCGGCTCGGGCCTCGTGACGGGACCGCTCGAGCGGGCGCGAACCCCCGATGACTGGGCGATCGCTGTCTGCGACGTGGGCCAGGGTGACGGGGTTCTCCTGCGCTCGAGCGACGCTGTCGCGCTCGTCGACACCGGCCCCGACCCCGAGGCACTCGGTGCGTGTCTGAACCGGTTCGGGGTCAGCCGCATCGATCTCCTCGTTCTCACCCACTTCGACCTCGACCACGTCGGCGGCACCGACGCGGTCATCGGGCGCGTCGGCACCGTCCTCCACGGCCCGGTCACGGACTCGCAGGAGGATCAGCTGCTCGCGCGACTCGCCGCAGCCGGAGCGTCGGTCCGCACGGGTTCCGCCGGCATGGCGGGGGCGCTGGGCGGCGCGGACTGGGAAGTACTGTGGCCGCGCAGGAGCGCGAGCGGGTTCGCGCCCGGCAACGATTCGAGCGTCGTGATCGATGTCCGCGGCGGCGGGATTCCTGCCGTCCTGCTTCTCGGCGATCTCTCGGAGACGCCCCAGCTGACCCTCGGCGCCGCGCTGCGGTCGACATACGACGTCGTCAAGGTGTCGCACCATGGCAGCGCAGACCAAGCCGAGTCGCTGTACCGCCGGCTCGGCGCACGTGTCGCGCTGATCGGGGTGGGGAAGAATTCCTACGGCCATCCGCGCGAAGAGACCATCGCCCTCCTGCGCTCGCTCGGGCACGAGATCGTCCGCACCGACGAAACCGGAGCAGCAGCACTCACCGCGACCGATGGCGGCATCCGGGTGTGGCGCCAGCGCGTCCCGCCACCGGGATGAAACGCGGATTCCGTCCGCATCGCCCGGGCCAGCGGCTACTCGGGCGGGGCGACAAGCTGGGCCAGACGCGCGTACGAGTCGGTGATGATCGCGGTCAGCGTCGCGGTGCAGTCCTCGGCGGTCCACAGCTCGAGCGCGGTGTCGAAGAGCCCCACGACTGTCTGGGAGACGAGCAGAGCGTCGATGTGATCGGCACCGCGCCGCCGGAGCCCGTCGCGGATCGCCTGCGCCAGAACCGCGGACTTCGATCGCTCGCGCTCGATGAGATGCGCATCGGTCGCGATGATCGATCGGCGCTCGCGGATCGCGTCGCGCCAGGCCTCGAGCTCAGGCATGACGGCGAGCAACCCATGCATGGCCAGTGCCATCGGGTCGAGCCCGTCGGGCGCGGCGGCGAGCAGGTCGGCAACGACATCCGGAAACTCGCGCTCACGGAGGAACAGCACGTCGCGCTTGTCGGGGAAGTGACGGAAGAACGTCCGCGTGGTCAGACCCGCCCGTTCCGCGATCTGCGGCGCCGTGGTGGCCGCATACCCCTGCGACCGGAACAGCTCGATGGCGGCTTGTTCCAGGCGCAGTGCGGCGTCGGGGGCCCAGCGTGGCATGGGGCGAGCCTACCCGATGACATTGTGTGTCATCATTAGCGGACGCATTGATGACACCCAATGTCATCACCTCTCGGAACGGAGCCCGCCCCATGTCATCGAACGCCGCCGCTTGGCTCCCGTCTCCGCGAGCCGATCTCGTCGTCGGGCCCGCCGCGCTGCACGAGCCGGGCCCGGGCGAGATCCTCATCCGCGGCCGGGCGGTCGCGGTGAACCCGCTCGATGACGTCAAGCAATGGACCGGCGATCTGATGTACCGCTGGCTGGGCTATCCCGCGGTGCTCGGAGAGGATGTCGCGGGCGAGGTAGCCGCCGTGGGGGAGGGCGTGACGCGCTTCGCGGTGGGCGACCGCGTCGCCGCCTACGCGGTCGGGATGGAGCGCGGCCGACGCCATGAGGCGGAGGGCGCGTTCCAGCTCTACGTCGTCGTGCGAGAAGATCTCGCGACGCCGTTGCCCGACGGTCTTTCGTTCGAGCAGGCCGCGGTGCTGCCGCTCGCCGTCTCGACGGCGGCCACGGCACTCTTCCAGGACGATCAGCTCGCACTCCGCACCCCGACCGCTGACGCAGCACCGACGCGGGAGACCCTGGTCGTGTGGGGCGGCTCGACGAGCGTGGGGAGCAACGCGATCCAGCTGGCGGTCGCGGCGGGCTATCGCGTCATCACCACCGCCTCACCGCATAACGAGTCCCGAATGCGCGAGCTCGGCGCGGAGCTCGTCGTGGACTATCGCGAGCCCGGAGCCGTCGCAGCCATCGTCTCCGGCGTCGGAGGCCGCCCCCTCGCCGGCGTGGTCGCGATCGGGGCGGGCTCGGGCGATGCCGCGGTGAGGATCGCAGCCACGGCCGGTACCCGTCGCGTCGCTCTCCTGAGCCCGCCGGTCGCCTTCACGACGCTTCCCCGCCGCGGTGGCCCGAGCATCGCGTTCCTGCGGACGATGACGACGATCGGGCTGTCCCAGCTCGCGACGCAGGCTCGGGCTCGCCGCCACGGCATCAACGCCAGGTTCGTGTGGGGGAGCTCTCTCATGACCAGCAGCGTCGGACCCATGCTGTGGGAGCAGTATCTGCCCGGGGCGCTCGCCGAGGGCCGGCATGTCTGCGCCCCGGCGGCCGAAATCGTTGGGGAAGGCCTGGAGAGCATTCAACACGCGCTGAATCTGCTTCACGCAGGCGTCTCCGCCCGAAAGCTCGTCGTCCGCCTGTAGCGACCACTATTCGGGGTCGGTGGTCCCGATTAGGCTGGGAGCATGCCGCCGAGTCCCCGACGTCCTGCCGCCCGCGGTGCCGCGAAATCGGCCATCCGGCAGCTGTCGTGGCGCGCGCCGGAACCGGCGCCGATCGTGCTCGTGGCAGGCCCCGAAGAGGTGTGCGCGGAGCGCGCCATCGCCGGACTCCGCGACTATCTGAAGACCGAGGACCCGAGCCTCGAGGTCTCCGACATCCGCGCCGACGACTACGCCGCAGGCGCCCTTCTCGGGATGGCGTCACCCTCGCTCTTCGGCGAACCTCGGCTCGTGCGAGTGGCGGGCGTCGAGAAGTGCTCCGATGCCTTCCTCACGGAGGCGCTCGCGTATCTCGAGAATCCGCAGGAGGGCGCCACGATCGTCCTGCGGCACACGGGTGCGAGTGTCCGGGGCAAGAAGCTGCTCGAGGCCATCCGTTCGGGCATCGGGGGCGGGGTCGAGATCTCAGTTCCCGCGATCAAGCGCGACTCCGACCGTTTCGACTTCGCGGCGGGGGAGTTCAAGGCTGCGGGCAAGCGGATCGCTCCGTCGGCGCTCCGGAGCCTCGTCTCCGCTTTCGCCGACGACCTGACCGAGCTCGCGGCCGCCTGTCAGCAGCTCATCTCGGACGTGCCCGGTGACATCGGCGACCAGGTCGTCGAGAGGTACTACGGGGGCCGGGTCGAGATAACAGCCTTCGCCGTCGCGGATACCGCGATCGCCGGTCGCTACGGCGAGGCGCTCATCACGCTGCGGCACGCTCTGGCCAGCGGGGCCGATCCCGTGCCGCTCGTCGCCGCGATCGCCTCGAAGCTGCGCACCATGGCGCGCGTCGTCGGCACGCGCGAGCCGTCTGCCGCGCTCGCTGCCCGGCTCGGCATGAAGGACTGGCAGGTCGACCGAGCCAAGCGCGACCTCGTCGGATGGACCGAGTCGGCCCTCGCGACCGCGATCCAGGCGGCCGCCCGCGCGGATGCCGAGGTCAAGGGTGCCTCGCGCGACCCCGTCTTCGCCGTCGAGCGGCTCGTCACCGTCATCGCGACACGGTCACCCTACGGGTCCTGACCGCTCAGCGACAAAGCGAAAGGCCCGCCCCACACGGGGACGGGCCTTCAACAGCGGCGGCTCAGAGAGCGGCGACCTGCTTCGCGATAGCCGACTTGCGGTTCGCAGCCTGGTTCTCGTGGATGACGCCCTTGCTCACGGCCTTGTCAAGCTTCTTCGAAGCCTTGGCCAGCGCCTTCTCGGCAGCAGCCTTGTCGCCGGCGGCGATGGCCTCGCGGGTGCGACGCACCTCGGTCTTCAGCGCGCTCTTGACGGCCTTGTTGCGCTCGCGCGCCTTCTCGTTGGTCTTGTTGCGCTTGATCTGCGACTTGATGTTCGCCACGTTCGACGTATCTTTCGTTCGGAGTTTTCGGTGGATGTGCCGGGCGACAGTAGAGGGATGCCGCACGGCGGTCGTGTGAGGGAGGAACCCACACGGCAAGCCGACTTGAGAGTCTATCAGGTCGCGTCGCGAGAGCCGGTATTCGCGAGGGTCGCGAGGGCGAGATCGATGACCGCGTTGAACACGCGCGGACGCATGGCCGTGACGAGGTGACTGGTGCGAGGGACGACGATCAACTCCGCCTCGGGCGCCAGCTTCGCGAACAGCCGTTCATTGACGCGCAACTGGTCGTACTGGCCGTTGACGAACCAGGTCGGCACATCGATTCGTCGGATCGCCGCGAGCAGGTCGAGCACCGACAGGCTCGCCAGCGCGACGTCCTGAGCGTCGTATGCGTATCCGCCGGCGCCGAAGTCCGGCCGGGTCTCGACGGGAAGCGTGCGGTCGAGAACCCAGTCGGTGATCCGCTGGCCGCGGCCGGGCAAGCGATCGAACCCGAGGGCGAGCGCTCGATATACCGCGAGGCCGAATCCACGGGGGATCGCGGTGCAGGATGCGGCGATGAACGCGGACACCGGGGGACGTTCCTCACGGCCGACGTAAGCGGTGCTCAGCAGCCCACCCATCGAGTGGCCCACCAGCAGGACGGGGCCGCGCTCGGCGGCATCCCGAACCGCATCGTCGATCGTCGCGAACGCGCCGTCGAGGGTGAAGGTCTCGGCCATGCGCGTGCCGTGGCCGGGCAGGTCGAGCGCGGTGACGGGGATGCCGCGATCCTGAAGATGGGCCACCTGAGCGCGCCACATCGTGGCCGAGGTCCGGATCCCGTGCACGAGCACCACCTGCGCGGTCATGCTCCCACCCTACGGACCCGACTCGTGCGCCGCTGGAGCAGCTCGGCGCGCACATGAACGAGTGAGGGCGACCGGTGAGCCCGGCCGCCCTCACGTCGTATCAGCGTGCCCGCGAACTCATCGCTCCGAGGCGGCACCCCGTCGCCGTGTCACCGCGGTGACGCCGCCCGCGACGAGGAGCATCGCTCCTGCGAGCAGAACGCCCAGCGGCGTCTCCGCGCCGGTCACCGCGAGCTGCCCGGAGCGCACGACGGTGATCGCGAACTCCAGCGGCTCCTCGCCGGCCGTGGAGATCCGCAGCGTGTGCGCTCCCACCGCGAAGTCCCCGGGAATGGACACCCGGAAGGACGTCACACCGGAGCTGTCGGCGGCCGGGATGCCGCGTACCTCGATCGGCTCGCTGAACAGGGTCGCGCCGATCCGCTGGCCGGGCTCGAGGCCCGAGACCCGCACATCGATGAACCCGCCCTGCTCCACCCGGGTCGTGGAGAGCTCGACCTGCGCCCACGCCGCCGCGCCCGGGTCGGTACCCGGCTCGGTGCCCGGCTCGCCGATCCGGACCGGGATCATGACCGTCGTCTCCGTGGCATCCGTCGTCAGGACGAGCTCGGCGACGCCGTCCGGGAGGTCGGCCGGAAGCGGCACCGACACGACCGCGCTTCCTCCCGCGACCGGTGCGGTCGCGATGACCTCGCCGCCGAGAGACACATCCACCGCGCCGTTCTGGGGTGCACCGAGGCTCGTCATGTCGAGGTTCGACACGGTCAGCTCGAGTGTCGAGCCCGCGGCCGCGGTCTCGGGGACGCCCTGGACACGCACGGCGTGCTTCGTGAACGAGGGCGCGACGGGCTGCTTCGCGCCGAGGTACTCGATCCAGGCCTCGTGGTCGAGGAACCCGGTGTCGACGTAGTCGGTGCCCGCGGCGAAGGCGCGGAAGTTGTCTCCCGAGCCGGACGCGAGGAACGAGAGCGTGCCGATGCGGTACTCGGCGTCGAGGTCGAGCGGCTGCCCGTCGACCGTGACCGAGGTGATCCGGCTGCCCTCCGGGCGGGTGTCGTCGAACGTGTAGGTCACGTTGTCGGACAGGCCCAGCTGCAGGTAGGGACGCGACGGCACGTTGCCGTCCTTGTCGCGCTGCCACTGCTGCTCGAGAACGCGCACGAAGTCGGCTCCCGTCAGGGTCACGAGGGCCATCGTGTTGTTGAACGGCAGCACGGCGTACGCCTGCCCCCAGGTGATCGTGCCGTCCGACACGCCCGCGACCGCGTTGGCGCCGAATTCGGCCTGCGTGTCGAACAGGTCGGCCCGGAGACCGCCCGAGTTGGTCACGCCGATCTGCGCGCCGTTCGGCAGGTTGGCGAGGTTCGATCGGATCGACTCCGCGACGAGGTTTCCGAGCGAGGACTCCGACGCTCGATCGTCGCGCTTGCCGCCGGCGTAGGCGCCGTCGGCGTACGACCCGCCCGAGTACGCGCTGGTGATGTCGGCGGAGATCGTCGCGACCGGCGTGTTGCCGATCTCAGCGAAGTCCGCGAGCGCCTGCCGGACGATCTCGTCGACCTCGGCCACGCGCGGGTACGTCGCGATCAGGTCGGCGGCGGGGGTCTCGGTCTGTCCGACGTTCTCCTGCGTGTGCGAGAGGACCTGGCCGCTCGTGGGATCGACAGAAAGGACGACCTTGCCGACGAACTCGCCGTACGAGCCGGTCTGGACGATCGGACGAGTCCGGTCCGTTCCCGGGATCGGCGCCGACCACGCGTAGAGCTTGTGCGTGTGACCGGTGTAGATCGCGTCCACCTCGGGGGAGGTCTCGTTGACGATGCGGGCGAACACCGCACTGTCGGCGACGGCCTCATCGAGGCTGGCGTCCGAGGCGCTGTCGGCCGCGCCCTCGTGATAGAGCGCGACGATGACGTCGGCCTGGTCGCCGGAGCCGTCGGTGAGGTCGGCTGCGACGCGGTTGACCGCTTCGACAGGGTCGCCGAAGTCGAGACCGGCGATGCCCGCGCCGCTCACCAGCGACGCGGTCTCCTCCGTCACGACGCCGATGACGCCGATCGTGAGGCCCTGCGACTCGACGAGCTCGTACTCGTCGAACTGCGGGTCGGTCGTGCCGGCGGCGTAGACGTTCGCCCCGAGGTGCGAGAAGTCGGCGCGCGGGATGACGCGGTCGCGCAGGTCGGCGAAGCCGCGATCGAACTCGTGGTTGCCCACGGCGCTCGCCCGCAGATCGAGAGCGTTCAGGACGTCGATCGTCGGCTCGTCCTGCGCCAGGGAGGACGCCGGGAGGGAAGCCCCGATGTTGTCGCCGGCCGACAGCAGCACAGCGTCGGGTGCGGCGGCACGCAGTTCCTCGATCGTTCCGGCGAAACCGACGGTTCCCGGAACCTCGGGCTGGGCCTCCACCGTGCCCTCGGCGGGCTTGGCCGGCGTGACGCCGGTGATGCGCCCGTGGAAGTCGTTGATTCCGAGCAGCGTCAGATCGATCGGCTCGGCCGGAGCCGACGCCTCCGCCGAGAGCCCGACCTTCACCGGATCGTGGTCGGAAGAGCGGTAGGGGCCGTCGTCGTAGAACAGGGCGCCATGGTTGTTGTAGCGGCTGTACTCGAACGAGAGCGGCTCACCGGAGTTGATGTTCCAGATGTCGCCGCCGGTCGCGCGCTCGCGCGCGGCACCGTTCATCAGGATGTGATCGAGCGAGCCGGCGAGCCCCGAGAACGAGTAACTCGACTTCTCGATGCCGAGGGCAACTTCGGCCGACTCATAGCCGGCGCCGCGCAGCACCTCGATGGGGTCTTCGTAGGTGTAGGAATTGAAGTCACCGACGAGGAACACGGCGTCAGTGTCACCCTGGATGCTCGGCACCCACTCGGCCAGCGCCGTCGCCTGGCGCACTCGCGACTCGTTCGACCGGCCCTGACCGTTCGGGTCCTCCTCATCACCCGGCCACGGCCCAGCCGATCCCTTCGACTTGAAGTGGTTGACGACGAAAAGGAAAGCCTCGCCGCCGTTCACCGGAACGAAGGTCTGTGCGATCGGCTCGCGAGCGTTTCCGAAGGCCTGTCCGTCGGCCGATAGCGTGCCCAGAGCGCGAGCATCGCCGACGCGCTCGACGAGCGCAGGCTGGTAGATGATCGCGTTGGTGATGACGTCCCGGAGGGATGCCGCGGGCAGCTCGGTCGACGAGGGAACATAGGCCCATTTGCCCGGCTCCGACGCCGCGTTCAACGCCGCGACCAGCGAAGCCGTCGCTTCATCGGCGGTCTCGCCGAGCGCGGCGGAGTCCTCGATCTCCATCAGACCCACCACAGAGGCGTCCAGGGCGTTGATCGCGGCGACGATCTTCGCCTGCTGACGCTCGAGGTCATCGGCGTCCCATGCTCCGCGCTGATCGCAGCCGCCCTGCACGTTCACGCCCTCACCGGTGCGATCCGTGTAGGCGGCGCAGTCGCTGTCGTCGACCCCCAGCGTCGTGAAGTAGTTCAGAACGTTGAACGATGCCACGCTGAGATCGCCGCCGACCGCTGCCGGAGCAGCAGGGCGATCGATGGAGAACAGGACCTGGTCGCCTGCGCCCGTGGCGTCGCCGACGCGGAACTGCGTCGGGTTGAGCTTCCAGGTGTTGTTGCGGTAATCCAGGACATATGCGCCGCTCAGGGTCGCGCTGCCACCCACCACGGGCGGCTCATCGAGCGACAGGTACGCGGGGATCAGGTCGCCGTTCAGCAGTCGGCCGGTGTCGCGGTTGCGCTCCGCGAAATTGATGGAGCCACCGTCGTCGAGCACGACTCCACGCGCGAGGTTGTCGGCCGCGACCGCCGCGGCCTCGGCCGATCCCGGGCGGGCGGCATCCGTCGGCTGGCGCAGCGGCGAGCCGCCGGTCGCCAGACCCACCTCGCCGTACTGGCCGGTGGTGTAGGTGTTGCTGATGGTGAACGGCTCGTCGACCTCGACGAGCATCGACTCGAGCGCCTCGCGCGCAGCGACGGCACGCGGCCATTCCGCGAGAGTCACCGGCACGGGAGCCACGGCCTCCGTATCGAGCCGCTCCGCGGAGCCGGGAGAGACAGCGAGTTGCGTGAGCCCGTTGAACTCGCCCGCCACACCCGTGACCCGCACGTTGTCGCCGAGTGCGACCTCGTCAGCCACCTGGGCCGTGCGCGTGTATACGAAGACGGCGTCGGAGGAGGCACGCTCCGGGTCGTAGGCTCCGCCGCTGCCGGCGGTTTGAATGACGTAGCCGTTGTAGCCCCCCGTGGCGTAGTGGGCGGTGACGACACCCTCAGTCGTCACGGTGGCGCCCGCGAGCGGGGTGGTGTCGCCAGGGCCCTGGATCTCGCCGATCGAGACCACGGCGGGCTCTTCAGGCTGCTCGGGGGTCGTGCCGGCCTTGCCCTGGGGCGTCGGCGCTCCGGCAGCGAAGTCGGTCCGGTTGTCGGCGGTGTTTCCGGCGACGTCGTCACGGGCGATGCTCGTCGCGTTGGTCGTCGCCGGTGCCGCGCCGGAACCGGCGAAATCAGTGGCGTTGCCCCACCCGACGTAGTCGACGACCGTGTCGTTCTGCGCGAGGCCCGATCCGCCGCTGAGCGCGGCTGTCGAGTTCACGAGCGCGACCTTGCCCTGCGTGCCGCTCATCGGGATGGATCCCTCGATGTCGGCCGTGAAGCCCGTCAGCCCCGCGTCGCCTCCGACGGCCTGGCCGATCAGCAGGTGCCCGCCGGGCTCGATGGTGGCTCCCGCCAGAGTGGTCACCTGCCAGTTGGAGCCCGTGCTCGACGCGTACTGGACGCTCCAGCCGTCGAGCGAGACGGCGGCATCCGAGGTGTTGCGCAGTTCGATGAAGTCGCGGTTCAGCGGTGCGCCGTTGTTGCCACCACCGCCGTAGACCTCGTTGATCACGACGGGCGCGCCGGCGCTGACCGCGGCACTCGCGGGCATCGCTGCCCACCCCACACCTCCCGTCACAATCGCGAGGGCGGCGCTGGAGGCCACCCATCTGTGCCAGGGTCGTCGCGCGGGCGCGACAGGGGCTGCTGTGATCACGGTGCTCTCCCGGGGCGGACCGGGCGCGGGGGATATCGCGCAACCACCGGCCGCCGCAATGAGCATTCGACGTCACCGATGTGTTCGGCAAGTAGCGGAATGGTTAATTGTTTATCACCGGACCGAGTGCTGGCGTGTCCGAGCTTCGACCTCGTATTCTCCCGCGCGCGTGGGTCGGCGGCAGTGCCCTCGCGCCGCCCCGGGTAGACTTCCCGGGACATGTCTCCGCGCGCACTCCAGCCGCTCGCGCCTGCCGCAACGCCGCCCGAGCTCATCCGCAACTTCTGCATCATCGCCCACATCGACCACGGCAAGTCGACGCTGGCCGACCGGATGCTGCAGATCACCGGCGTCGTCGCCGACCGCGACATGCGCGCCCAGTACCTCGACCGCATGGACATCGAGCGCGAGCGCGGCATCACGATCAAGAGCCAGGCGGTGCGGATGCCGTGGTCGAAAGACTCCGGCACGTTCGCGCTGAACATGATCGACACGCCCGGGCACGTCGACTTCACCTACGAGGTCAGCCGCTCTCTCGCCGCGTGCGAAGGAGCCATCCTGCTCGTCGACGCCGCACAGGGCATCGAGGCGCAGACCCTCGCCAACCTCTATCTCGCCCTCGAGAACGACCTGCAGATCATCCCCGTCCTCAACAAGATCGACCTGCCGGCGGCGGACCCCGAGAAGTACGCGGCCGAGCTCGCGAACCTGATCGGCGGCGACCCCGAAGACGTGCTCCGCGTCAGCGGCAAGACCGGGATGGGCGTCGAGGATCTGCTGGATCGCATCGTCGACCGCATCCCCGCACCCGTCGGCGACCCCGAGGCGCCGGCGCGCGCGATGATCTTCGACTCGGTCTACGACGCCTACCGCGGCGTCGTCACCTACGTCCGCATGGTCGACGGCAAGCTCGAACCGCGCGAGCGCATCCAGATGATGTCCACGCGCGCGACGCACGAGCTGCTCGAGATCGGCGTGTCGAGCCCCGAGCCGATCCCGACGAAGGGGCTCGGCGTCGGGGAGGTCGGCTACCTGATCACCGGCGTGAAGGACGTCCGCCAGTCCAAGGTCGGCGACACCATCACCAACCACCGGAAGCCGGCATCCGAGGCGCTCCCCGGATACACCGACCCCAAGCCGATGGTGTTCTCGGGCATCTACCCGATCGACGGCAGCGACTACGGCGACCTCCGCGAGGCCCTCGACAAGCTCAAGCTGTCGGACGCGTCGCTCCAGTACGAGCCGGAGACCTCGGTCGCGCTCGGTTTCGGATTCCGCTGCGGCTTCCTCGGGCTGCTTCACCTCGAGATCATCACCGAGCGCCTGTCGCGCGAGTTCGGTCTCGACCTCATCACGACGGCACCGTCGGTGACCTACGAGGTCGCGACCGACACGGGTGAGACCGTCGTGGTGACCAACCCGAGCGAATACCCCGACGGCCGCGTCGCCGAGGTGTCCGAGCCGGTCGTGAAGGTCGGCATCCTCGCCCCGAAGGACTACGTGGGCACGGTCATGGAGCTCTGCCAGTCGCGTCGCGGCACGCTCCTCGGCATGGACTACCTGAGCGAGGACCGCGTCGAGCTGCGCTACAACATGCCGCTGGGCGAGATCGTCTTCGACTTCTTCGACCACCTCAAGTCGCGCACGCAGGGCTACGCGAGCCTCGACTACGAGCCCGCCGGATCGCAGACCGCCGACCTGGTGAAGGTCGACATCCTCCTCCAGGGCGAGAAGGTCGATGCGTTCAGCTCGATCGTGCACCGCGAGAAGGCCTACGCCTACGGCACGATGATGACCGAGCGCCTGCGCAAACTCATCCCGCGCCAGCAGTTCGAAGTGCCGATCCAGGCCGCCATCGGCGCGCGCATCATCGCCCGCGAGAACATCCGGGCGATCCGCAAGGACGTCCTCGCCAAGTGCTACGGCGGTGACATCACGCGTAAGCGCAAGCTCCTCGAGAAGCAGAAAGAGGGCAAGAAGCGCATGAAGATGGTCGGTCGCGTCGAGGTTCCGCAGGAGGCCTTCATCGCCGCTCTGTCGGGTGACGTCGAGGGCAAGGACAAGAAGTAGCCCTTCCGGGAGCAACGAGGAGACCCATGCATCAGCGACGCGGGACCTTCCGAGACGAGACCGTCGACTACGCGGCGGTCGGTGCCACGCGCGCCCACGACCTCATGGCGTATCCGCCGGAGCACAGCATCCCGGCCGAAGACGCCTGGCGGATCGGCAGCGGGCAGGCACGCTTCGACACCGCCGCCGACCTTCTCATGTCGTGGGCCGCGCTCCGCGGGGCGGGTCTGCGCGTGGCCGACGTGCGGCCCGCCTCGGGACCGATGTACACCGGCGTTGCATTCGACGATCAGGGCAACGCCGTCGCTCCCAGCAGCATGGAGCACGAGCAGCGCTTCGCCGCGGACGGCACCCCGTACGTCGGAGCCGGAACCACGCTCCAGGTCCACGGCCGGGTCGCGGGCCAGAGCGCGGATGCCGAACTGCGCGTGATCTTCGTCGACGAAGAGCCGCGCCGGGTGGCGTTCGCCCTCGGAACCGTCGGCGGTTCCGTCGTCAGCGGCGAGGAGTCGTTCCTCCTGGAGTGGCGCGACAACGACGAGGTCTGGTTCGTCGTGCGAGCGTTCGACCGCCCGACCGCCTTGGCCTACCGCATGCTGAAGGGGCTCGTCCGCCGTCGGCGCCGGCTGCTTTTCCAGGGATATCTCCGCGCGATCTCGCCGCTGTACGCGACGCCCGGCGCCTGATGGGGGCGGCACTGCCGATCGGTGATCCGGTGCCGGCTGGCGGCACCCTGCCGGACGACCTCGTCATCGACCCCGACGTGCCCTTCGGGGTCTACCTGCACGTCCCCTTCTGCCGGGTCCGGTGCGGATACTGCGACTTCAACACCTACACGGCCACCGAGCTGCGGGGCGCGCGGCAGGACGCGTACGCCGACGAGGTGCTGCGCGAGATCGCGCTGTCGGCGTCCGTGATCGACGAGCGCGGCCCCCGCCGTCCGGCGCAGACGGTGTTCTTCGGCGGCGGCACCCCCACGCTGCTTCCCGCCGGCGACCTCGCGCGGATGCTGCGGGGAGTACGTGACACCTTCGGCATCGCCGCCGGGGCGGAGGTCACCGTCGAGGCCAACCCGGACACGATGAGCGCGCGGGTCGCCGACGAGTTGGCCGCGGCCGGTGTGACGCGCCTGTCGATCGGCATGCAGTCCGCCGTACCGCACGTGCTGGCCGCGCTCGATCGCACGCATGACCCCGCGAACGTGTCCACCGCTGTCGCCGCCGCGCGGGGAGCCGGACTCGACGTCTCGGTCGACCTGATCTACGGTGCGCCGGGGGAGAGCCTCGACGACTGGCGGCGCTCGGTCGACACCGCGGTAGCGCTCGAGCCCGACCATGTGTCCGCCTACGCGCTGATCATCGAGGAGGGCACCCGTCTCGAGCGGCAGATCCGCCGCGGCGAGGTGGCCGCGCCCGACGACGACCTGCAGGCCGACATGTACGAACTGGCCGATGACCGACTCGCCGTCGCCGGCTTCTCCTGGTACGAGGTCTCGAACTGGGCCCGGTCGGCCGACCAGCGCTCGCGCCACAATCTCGCCTACTGGCGGGGAACCGACTGGTGGGGATACGGACCGGGCGCCCACAGCCACCTCGCGGGCCTGCGATGGTGGAACGTCAAGCACCCGGCCGCATACGCCCAGCGTCTTGCAGCAGGCGATTCACCCGCGGCCGGACGCGAGCGCCCCGATGCCGATGCCCGTCGTCTGGAGTCCGTGCTCCTGCGTTCGCGGATCGTCGACGGACTCGCGATCGACGATCTGGACGCCGACGCACGCCCGTCCGTGGCCTCCCTCATCGCCGACGGTCTCATCGAAGGCGCCGCAGCCGTACGCGGTCGCGTCGTCCTCACCCGGCGCGGACGCCTCATGGCCGATGCGGTCGTGCGCGCGCTCACGGAGTGATCGCGAGGAGACGCCCTGCGTCGCCCACGCGGTAGAATTGGCACTCGCAGACATCGAGTGCCAAACAGGAGGTGACGGACATGGTCTCAGAGCGCGGACTGCAGGTGCTGCGGGCGATCGTGCAGGACTATGTCGACACCCGCGAGCCCGTGGGAAGCAAGTCGATCGTCGAACGCCACGCCTTCGGCGTCTCGGCCGCGACGATCCGCAACGACATGGCGCTCCTCGAGGACGAGGAGCTCATCGCAGCGCCCCACACGTCATCCGGACGCGTCCCGACCGACAAGGGATACCGCGTCTTCGTCGATCACCTGGCGGGGCTGCGTCCTCTGAGCGCGGCCCAGCGCGCGGCGATCACGACCTTCCTCGACGGCCCGACCGACCTCGACGACCTTCTCGTCCGCACGGTGCGCGCTCTCACTCAGCTGACCGGCCAGGTCGCGATGGTGCAGTATCCGTCGTTCGCCCGCGCCCAGGTGTCGCACCTCGAGCTGGTCGACCTCGGCGGCGGACGTCTCGTCGTCATCGTCGTGACCGATACCGGCCGCGTCTCGCAGCGCGTGGGAGTCGTGCGGACCGTGCTCGATGAAGGGCAGTTCGCCGTGGCCAAGGCGACGCTGCGCGCGGCCGTCACCGGCGCGGCCGTTCGCGATGCGGTCACCGCCGTCTCGGCGCTCGCGGAGGGTGACTCGGTCGGCGATCCGATCGGCGACGCGGTGCGGGAGATCGCTCGGATCCTCGTCGAAGAGCTCGAGACGTTCCGCCAGGACCGGCTCGTGATGGCTGGAACGGCCACCCTCGCCCGCCGCGAGGCCGACTTCCGCGGAAGCATCTACCCGCTCCTCGAGGCCATCGAGGAGCAGGTGACTCTGCTCCGGCTCATGGGCGAGATGGTCGCCGACGACCGTGGCGTCGCAGCCCGTATCGGCCGCGAGAACGAGCCGTACGGGCTGTCCGAGGCGTCGGTCGTCACGAGCGACTACGACGTCCCGGGCTCGCGCGCCCGGGTCGGGCTCATGGGCCCCACCCGTATGGACTACCCGACGAACCTCGCGACGGTCCGCGCCGTCGCGCATTACCTCAGCCGGCTCCTCGACGAAGACGAGAAGTCCCGCTGACCCCCACCCACCCACGCCCCTCCGGGCGGAAAGGCGATCCGTGGCTGACCACTACGAGGTCCTGGGCGTCGCGCGCGACGCGTCGCCCGACGAGATCAAGAAGGCGTACCGACGCCTGGCACGAGAACTGCACCCCGACGTGAACCCGGGCGAGGATGCGTCCGAGCGGTTCAAGCTCGTCACACACGCTTACGACGTCCTCAGCGACCCCGAACAGCGTCAGCGCTACGACATGGGCGGCGACTCCGCCGGGGGCTTCGGCGGAGCCGCGGGCTTCGGCGGATTCAGCGACATCTTCGAGACCTTCTTCGGCGGCGGCGCCGGAGGCGGTGGTCGTGCCGGGCGCCCGCGCTCCCGACGCGAACGCGGGCAGGACGCCCTCGTCCGGGTCACGCTCGAGCTGGGCGACGTCGTGTTCGGCGTGCATCGCGACATCGAGGTCGACACCGCGGTGCTCTGCGACACGTGCCAGGGCTCGTGCTGTCAGCCCGGAACGCAGGCGGTGACCTGCGACGTCTGCCACGGCGCGGGCAACGTGCAGCGCACCGTGCGCAGCCTCCTGGGCAACGTCGTGACGTCGCAGCCCTGCAACGTCTGCCAGGGCTACGGCACGACGATCCCGTACCCGTGCACGACCTGCCAGGGGCAGGGACGCGTCCGGGCTCGCCGGACCGTCTCGCTCGACATCCCCGCCGGCGTCGAGACGGGACTGCGCCTGCAGCTTCCCGGATCCGGCGAGGTCGGCCCGGCCGGCGGCCCCAACGGCGACCTCTACCTCGAGGTCACGGTCGCTCCGCACGACGTGTTCAGCCGCGAGGGCGACGACCTGCTCGCCACGCTCGAGGTGTCGATGCCCGACGCCGTCCTGGGCGCCACGACGACGATCGATTCGCTCGACGGTCCCGTCGATCTCGAGCTGCGTCCGGGCGTCCAGTCCGGCGATGTCCTCACCATCAAGGGTCGCGGGATCACCCCGCTTCGCGGCTCGACGCGCGGAGACCTGCGTGTCGGCGTCCACGTCGTCACCCCGACGCGCCTCGACGCGAAGGAACGGGCGCTCATCGAGGAGCTGAAGAAGCGTACGAAGTCTCCGGCTCCGCAGCTCGCCGAGTTCCACCAGGGTCTCTTCGCCAAGCTCCGCGATCGCTTCCGGAACAGCTGACCCCATGGCTCTGCACTTCCTCGTCGACCCGCCCCTCATCGCACGGCCGGGCGAGTCCGTCGAGCTCACCGGCGCCGAAGCACACCACGCGGCGGGCGTGCGACGCGTGCGGGTCGGTGAGGCGGTGACCGTCGGCGACGGCGCGGGAGCCTGGCTGGAGGGAAGCGTCACGGCGGCCGACCCCAAGCTGGTGCGCATCGACGTGATCTCTCGCGTCGAGCACCCCGCGCCCGCACGGCGTGTGACGCTGATCCAGGCGCTCGCAAAGGGCGATCGCGACGAGCTCGCGGTACAGGCCTGCACCGAGCTGGGTGTCGATGCGATCATCCCCTGGCAGGCTGGTCGAAGCGTCTCGCGGTGGAACGGGCCGAAGGTCGAGCGCGGTGTGCAGCGATGGGCGACCATCGCGCGCGAGGCGGCGAAGCAGGCGCATCGCGCCTGGCTGCCCGTCGTCGCAGCCCCCGTGTCGACCTCCGACATCGCGGCGCGGTGCGGTTCCGAGCGGGTGCTGGTGCTCGAGCCGACGGCGACGCGGCGACTGAGCGATGTCGAGCTGAGCGACGGCGACGTGTCTCTCGTCGTCGGTCCGGAGGGTGGGATCGCAGCCGATGAGCTCGACGCGCTCGTCGCCGCCGGTGCACTCACGGTGCGCTTGGGCGACACGGTCCTGCGGACCTCCACGGCCGGTCCCGCCGCGCTCGGCGTCGTCAACGTCGCCCTCGGGCGCTGGTGACGCCGAGCCGTCCGTCCCGTCGCCGGGCCCCGTCGATAGACTGAACGCATGAGCGAACCGTCTGTCTTCACGCGCATCCTCCGCGGCGAGATCCCCTCCGAGATCATCGCGGAGACAGAGAACGCGTTCGCCATCCGCGACATCGCACCGCAGGCGCCCGTCCACCTCCTCGTGATCCCCAAGACCGAGCGCTACCGCACGGTCGTCGAGCTCGCCGCAGGCGATCCCGACCTCCTCAGCGAACTCGTGGGGCTCGCCAACGCCGTCGCCGCCGAACACTCCGACGGCGACTTCCGACTGATCTTCAACACCGGCCCCGGAGCGGGACAGACCGTGTTCCACGTTCACGCCCACGTCCTCGCCGGTGGCCTCTCCGAAGGGAGCCTCGGTGGCTGATGCTTCCGAACCCGCCGTCGCGACGATCCTCGCCGACGGTGTCGCCATGGTCCAGCTGCTCGGACCCCAAGACCGTCTCCTGCGCGTCGTCGAGCGGGAGCACCCCGACGTCGACGTCCTGGTTCGCGGCAACGAGATCACCCTCACCGGAACGGCGGATGCCGTCGCCGCGGCCCGATCGCTCGTCGACGAGCTGATCGCCATGGCTCGCGCCGGGCAGGGGCTCGACCCGAGCGATGTCACGACGTCCAGCCGCATCCTCCAGCGCCGGAGCGGCGATGAGGGGCCCCGTCCTTCCGAGGTGCTGGGCGAGGCGATTCTGTCCTCGCGCGGCAAGGTCATCCGCCCCAAGACCCTCGGTCAGAAGGCCTACGTCGACGCGATCGACGAGAACACGATCGTCTTCGGCATCGGTCCGGCCGGAACCGGAAAGACGTACCTCGCGATGGCCAAGGCGGTGCAGGCCCTGCAGCGCAAGGAGGTCAATCGCATCATCCTGACGCGTCCCGCCGTCGAAGCGGGCGAGCGCCTGGGGTTCCTTCCCGGCACCCTCACCGACAAGATCGATCCCTACCTGCGGCCGCTCTACGACGCCCTCAACGAGATGCTCGATCCCGAGCTGGTCCCCAAGCTCATGGCCACGGGCACGATCGAGGTCGCCCCGCTGGCGTACATGCGCGGACGCACCCTGAACGACTCGTTCGTGGTGCTCGACGAGGCCCAGAACACCACCCCCGAGCAGATGAAGATGTTCCTCACGCGTCTCGGGTTCGGTACGCGCATGGTCGTCACCGGCGACATCACGCAGGTGGACCTTCCTCAGGGAACATCGGGGCTCCGAACCGTGACGCGTGTTCTGAAGAACATCGACGACATCCACTTCGCGACCCTCACGAGCGACGACGTCGTTCGACACACGCTCGTCGGCCGCATCGTCGACGCGTACAGCGAGTACGACGAGCAGCGTCTCGCCGCCCGCCGTGAGCGCGACGAGGCGAGTGAGTTCGCCAACCGGGCCGAGCGGCGCACCGCGACACGGCCCGCCGGTCCGCGCGACCGACTCCCGAAACGAGGACGCTCATGACCATCGAGATCACCAACGAATCCGGCGTCTCCGTCGACGAGACCGTGCTGCTGCGGCTGACCGAGCACAACCTCGCGCAGCTGAACGTCAGCCCGGACGCCGACCTCGCCATCCTCCTCGTCGACGAGGGCGCCATGGAGTCTCTGCACGTGCAGTGGATGGACGAGCCCGGACCCACCGACGTGCTGAGCTTCCCCATGGACGAGCTGCGCCCGGGGACCGAGGACGCACCCACCCCGCCGGGACTCCTCGGCGACATCGTGCTGTGCCCGCAGGTCGCCGAGGCGCAGGCGCAGGCCGCGCGTCACACCACACTCGACGAGCTCATCCTCCTGACGACGCACGGACTGCTGCATCTGCTGGGATTCGACCACGCCGAGCCGGAAGAGGAGCGCGAGATGTTCGGACTTCAGCGCGAGCTGATCTCGGCCTTCCACGCGAGCGAGCGCCGCCGCGCGTGACCGTCTTCCTCCTCGTCCTCGGCGCGGTGTTCCTCGTCGCGCTCGGGGGCTTGATGGCCGCTCTCGACGCCGCGCTGGGTGTCACCTCACGGGCGGACCTCGCTGACTGGGCCGAGTCGAGCCGACGACAGCAGGCCCTCCGCCGCATCGCCGACGACACCACGGCCCACGCCAACGCCGTCGTGTTCATCCGCATCCTCGCCGAGTCGACCGCAGCGGTCTTCGTCACCGCCGCGCTGACGCTGGCGCTCGAGAACCTGTGGTGGGCGATCCTCGTCGCCGCCCTCCTCATGACGGCAGTGTCGTTCGTCCTGGTCGGTGCGAGTCCGCGATCGGTCGGCCGTCAGCACGCACGGGGCCTCCTCATGGCGTGCGCCCCGATCGTGCGCGGCGCACGGATCGTGCTCGGCCCCCTCGCGCATCTCCTGGTGATCGTGGGCAATCGCGTGACGCCGGGGGTAGCCCGCGGCACGTCTTTCGCCTCGGAGGAACAGCTCTTGAGCATGGTCGACGAAGCGGTGTCGCAGGACCTCATCGAAGCCGATGATCGCGACCTCATCCACTCGGTATTCGACTTCACCGACACACTCGTGCGTGCCGTGATGGTGCCTCGCACCGACATGGTTACGGTGCCGCAGACGGCGACGACCCACGAAGCGCTCGCGCTCTTCCTCGAGCGTGGCGTGTCGCGGGTCCCCGTCACCGACGACGAGCGCGATGACATCGTGGGGGTCGTCTACCTCAAGGACCTCGTGCAGTTCTCCTACGGCGAGGCCACCGGGTGGCGCGATGTTCCCGTCGGCAGAGTCGCTCGCCCCGCGGTCTTCGTCCCGGAGTCGATGCGGGCCGAATCGCTGCTGCAGCAGATGAAGCGGGATGCCGTCCACGTGTGCCTCGTGGTCGACGAATACGGCGGCGTCGCCGGTCTCATCACCCTCGAGGACCTCATCGAAGAGCTCGTGGGTGAGATCGCCGACGAATACGACCGTGGCGCAGCCGAGGTCGTCGAGCTCGAGCCCGGCCGCTACCGCGTGAGCGCGCGCCTGGGCCTGGATGAGGTCGGCGAGCTGTTCGGCATCGAGCTCGACGACGACGACGTCGACTCCGTCGGCGGGCTGCTGGGAAAGACGCTCGGGCGGGTGCCGATGCCGGGCGCGACCGTGACCGTCGACGGGATCACCATCACCGGCGGCGTGTCGCGCGGACGCGGGCGGGGCCTCGCGACCGTCTTCGTCGAACGCGCCCCCGCCGACGAGACGGACGACACGACGCCCCCGCGGACCGGAGAGGTCCGCGTGGCACGAAGAGGAGACGACAGCAGATGACCGCAGCAGAGACCCGGTCGGGGTTCGTGACCTTCGTCGGACGCCCCAACGTCGGGAAGTCCACGCTGACGAACGCACTGGTGGGGGAGAAGGTCGCGATCACGAGCGACAAGCCCCAGACGACGCGGCGCGCGATCCGCGGCATCCTGAACCGGCCCGGTGGGCAGCTCGTCATCGTCGACACGCCCGGTATCCACAAGCCCCGGACCCTTCTCGGTCAGCGCCTGAACGACCTCGTCGAGCAGGTGCTCGGTGACGTCGATGTCATCGGCTTCCTCGTACCCGCCGTCGACAAGGTCGGGCCCGGCGACCGCCGTATCGCCGCCTCGCTCGACGGGTACCCGCGCGCCAAGAAGGTCGCCATCGTGACCAAGACCGATCTGGCCTCCCGTGACGAGATCATGGAGCGCCTCATGGAGGTCGACAGCCTCCGCGAGGACTGGGCCGCGGTCATCCCGCTCTCCGCCGTCACCGAGGACCAGCTCGACGTGCTCGCCGACGAGCTGCTCGGGCTGATGCCCGAAGGGCCGGCGCTGTACCCCGACGACGTGGTGACGGATGAGTCGACGGAAGACCGCATCGCCGAGATCATCCGCGAAGCCGCGCTCGAAGGCGTCCGCGACGAGCTGCCCCACTCGATCGCCGTCACGATCGAGGATGTGGCGCCGCGCGAGGGCTCCGACCTGACCGACGTGTACGCCAACATCGTCGTCGAACGCGACAGCCAGAAGGCGATCATCATCGGTCGCAAGGGGTCGCGGCTCGCGGATGTCGGCGCGCGTGCGCGCGCGCAGATCGAACCCCTCGTGGGAACGCGGGTCTTCCTCTCGCTGCGCGTCCGCGTCGCGAAGGAGTGGCAGCGCGACCCGAAGCAGCTCGGACGTCTCGGGTTCTAACCGATCTCGCGCATCGCCGACTGGATCACGACGACGTCCGCGCCGAACTCGGCGTCGGCGGCGTCCTGCAGGGTGCCGTCGTCCCAGATGACCGTGACCCAGAGTCGGCCGTCGTACGCCCCGGAGGCGAGCACGGAGTCACCGAGGGTGTCGTGCACCCTCTGCTCGACGTCTCGCAGCGTCGCGTCGTCCGCGGCGCCGGGCACACCGCCCGTCGGATCGGGAAGCGGCATGGGGTCGTACAGCGCCAGCGGAACCGCCGAAGCGGTCACCGTGAGCGACGATCCGTCGTAACGTCCCTGGACGGCGTAGGCGCCCCACGTCGCGCCAGACATCGTGGTCGCGTCGGTCACCGACGCCCAGTCCCACCCCTCGAGCGGGATCCCGGAGCACTGCGGCGGTGCCGACTCCGCGACCGCTCCGAGACAGAGCTCGGCGCCGGCGCCATCGTCGAGGACCGTCCCCTGAGCGACGACCTCGCTGCTCGGGGGCGCCGGGTCGAGCGAGGTCGGGCCAGCCGCGGGCGTCGAGGCGCAGCCCGCCGTCAGGGCGATCGCACACATCAGGAGGGCGGACGAGCCCGCGCGCGCAGTTCTCATATCCCCACAGTGTCGCGCACGACGCCTTCGTCTCAGGCGAGGCACGCCCGTGTGCGCGCCGGCGGCGAGCGGGTGTAACCTGGGCGCATGCGCTTCGGCCGACTTCTCCTCCTTAGTCGCCGCGACGAGTCCTCGTTCTAGGGCCTCTCTCGTCGCGGAGCTTCGTGTTGGCCCGCCACACCCGAAGAGGAAGAGCGAGACGACCATGGAGAACAACCAGAAGCCTTCGGGCATGCCGATTCACAAGTACCGGCCGTTCCACGAGCAGATCCGCGTCGATCTGCCCGACCGCACCTGGCCCGCGAAGCGCATCGAGACCGCGCCGCGCTGGTGTGCCGTCGACCTGCGTGACGGCAACCAGGCGCTGATCGACCCGATGAGTCCCGAGCGCAAGCGCGTGATGTTCGAGTTGCTCGTGAAGATGGGCTACAAGGAGATCGAGGTCGGGTTCCCGAGCGCCAGCCAGACCGACTTCGACTTCGTGCGCCAGCTGATCGACGACGGCCTGATCCCCGACGACGTGACGATCCAGGTGCTGACGCAGGCTCGCGAACACCTCATCAAGCGCACGTACGAAGCGATCGCCGGCGCGAAGCAGGCGATCGTCCACCTGTACAACTCGACGAGCATCCTGCAGCGCGAGGTCGTCTTCCGCACCGACCGCCAGGGCATCATCGACATCGCCCTCGAGGGCGCGCGCCTGTGCCGCCAGTACGAGCAGACCATCCCCGAGACGGCCGTCTATTACGAGTACTCGCCCGAGAGCTACACGGGCACCGAGCTCGACTTCGCCGTCGACGTCTGCAACCAGGTCATCGAGATCTTCGAGCCGACGTCCGACCGCAAGGTCATCATCAACCTGCCCGCCACCGTCGAGATGGCCACGCCGAACGTCTACGCCGACTCGATCGAGTGGATGAGCCGTCACCTCGCGCATCGCGAGAACGTCGTGCTGTCGCTGCATCCGCACAACGACCGCGGCACGGCGATCGCCGCGGCGGAGCTCGGCTACATGGCCGGCGCCGACCGTATCGAGGGCTGCCTCTTCGGAAACGGGGAGCGCACCGGCAACGTCGACCTCGTCGCGCTGGGCATCAACCTGTTCACGCAGGGCATCGACCCGCAGATCGACTTCAGCGACGTCGACGGCATCAAGCGCACGGTCGAGTACTGCAACCAGCTGCCCGTACCCGAGCGGAGTCCCTGGGCCGGAGACCTCGTCTTCACCGCGTTCAGCGGCTCGCACCAGGACGCCATCAAGAAGGGGTTCGAGGCCATGGCCGCGCGCGCGGCTGCCGAGGGCGTCTCGGTCGACGAGATCGAATGGGCGGTGCCCTACCTGCCCGTCGACCCCAAGGACCTCGGGCGCTCGTACGAGGCCGTGATCCGGGTGAACTCGCAGTCGGGCAAGGGCGGCGTCGCCTACCTGCTGAAGACCGACCACGCTCTGGATCTGCCGCGGAAGCTGCAGATCGAGTTCTCGGGAGTCGTGCAGGAGAAGACGGATGCCGAGGGCGGCGAGGTCACGAGCGAGCAGATCTGGTCGATCTTCACCGACGAGTACCTGCCGGCATCGTCCGACGACGACAAGTGGGGCCGGTTCGAGCTGCTGGGCACCCGCACCCAGAGCGACATGTCGGGCGACGTCCGCCTCGACGTGACGCTTCGCGACGGCGACGAGCACGACGAAGTGTCGGGGGTGGGCAACGGCCCGATCGCGGCGTTCCTCGCCGTGTTGCGCGACCGCGGGTTCGACATCTCGCTCTACGACTACGTCGAGCACACGCTGAGCTCGGGTGGCGACGCCCAGGCGGCAGCCTACGTCGAGCTGCAGGTCGACGACCAGCGCCTGTGGGGCGTCGGTATCGACGGCGACATCTCGACGGCGAGCCTCAAGGCCGTCGTGTCATGCGTCAACCGCGCGATCCGCACCCGCGAGCGCTCGGCGGAGCTGACCGCGGTCTGAGGCTCGTCGCACCCGCCGCGAGGCGGCCTCGCAGGTCGGGGCCGCCTCGCGGCGGCCTCAGCCGTTCGCCTATCGGGCCTCCGATCGCCTGCCTATCAGCGGATGGGCCACGACCCGTCGACGTCGGCGTCGATCCGTCCGATGCTGACGAAATATTCGGTGAGACTCTGCGCCTGAGCCCGGGCCCAGCCGATCTGGCGGGTATGCAGCTCGGCCGCGGTCGACGGCATCCCGTCGGCGAACCGCTCGGCGAGAGTCTGCGCGACGCGTCCCGCTGCGATCGCATCTGCGGAAGCCTCGTGCGCCCCGGTGAGCGTGACGGCGTAGTGCTCGGCGACGACAGACAGGGTGCGCTTCCCGCGGCGGTAGCGGTCGTACCGTTTGTCGATGACGAGCGGGTCGATGACGGGGGAGGGCGAGAGGATCGGATCGATCCCGTGGCGCAGGGCCTCGTACTTCAGCATCGAGAAGTCGAACGGCGCGTTGTACGCCACCACCGGGATGCCGGCGTCGAACAGGCCGCGCAAGGCCGCGACGACCTCCGTGATCACGTCTGACGCGGGCCGTCCGTGTCGGCGAGCGTGCTCGGTCGTGATGCCGTGGATCGCCGCCGCACCATCGGGGATGTCGATTCCCGGGTCGGCCAGCCAGCTGTCGGCCCGCACGGGCGCGCCGTCGGCGTCGAGGACGCCCACGTGCGCTGTGACGATGCGATCCGCCGCGACGTCGACGCCCGTCGTCTCGAGATCGAAGACCCCGACGACCTGGCACCATTCAGGTGCCGTGCAAGGCCACAGGTCGAGTTCGGGCGTAGCGACGACGAGGGGGCGGTCCGGCTCCACGGAATCGAGGCTACGGCCCGGGTCGGACACGCAGGATCCGACGCGCCGCATCCGTAGACTCGACGGGTGCCGACCGTCTCTCCGTACGACTCCCTGCTCGCACGCATCCCCGTGCGCCGCCTCGAGACCGAGGTCCTCGGCGGAACGACCGCGTACTGGGTCTACGGGCGCGACGATGCACCTCAGACACTCCTGGCCGTGCACGGCTTCCGGGGGGAGCACCACGGGCTCGAGCCCGTCGTCGCGCACCTCGGCGACGTGCGCGTCATCATGCCCGACCTGCCGGGCTTCGGAGAGACACCCGCGATACCGGGACGCGAACACGACCTCGAGACATACGCCGACTGGCTCACTGAATTCGCGGCCGCGGCCGCTCCCGGCGCGGTGGTCGTCGGCCACTCATTCGGCTCCATCGTCGCCTCCGCCGCGGTGGCGGGCGGGCTCCCGGCTCCCCGTCTGATTCTCATCAACCCCATCGGCGCGCCCGCACTCGAAGGGCCGCGCGGCGTCTTCACGCGACTCGCCGTCTGGTACTACGACGTCGGGGCGCGCCTCCCGAGGCGAGTGGGGGAGGCGCTGCTGCGCAACCGCCTCATCGTCCGAGTGATGAGCCTGGCCATGGTCAAGACGCGCGACCGGACGCTGCGCCGGTTCGTCCACGAGCAGCACGACACCTACTTCTCGAGCTTCGCCGATCGCGACGTCCTCCGCGACGCGTTCGTGACGTCGGTCTCCAACGACGTCCGCGCGTTCGCTCCGCGCATCCCGCAGCCGACGTTGCTCATCGCCGCCGTTCAGGACGACATCACCCCGATCGAGGCCGAACGCCGGCTGCGCGAGCTGTTCCCTGCGGCCGAACTCGTCGAGATCGACGGTGTGGGCCATCTCATCCATTACGAGAAGCCCCGCGAGGCTGCCGCAGCGATCAAGCGGTTTCTCGCGCCTTCCGACGACGGTACGCGTTGACGTTCATGCGGTTGCCGCAGTTGCCCGTGTCGCAGTAGCGCTTCGAGCCGTTCTTCGAGAAGTCGACGTAGACCGCGGCGCAGTCGTCGGCGGAGCAGATCCGCACACGGTCGTATGCGTCGGCGCGGATGACGTCGACGAAAGCCATACCGGCTTCCACGAGTACGCGCGTCGCCAGCGGTGCGTCGTCGGGAGTCGCATGGATGTGCCAGTCGTAGCCGTCGTGGATCACCAGCTGCGGTTGGGCGCGACCATCTCGCAGCATCGCGTTGACGTGGGGGACGGCAGAGTCTCGGTCGAGCTCCCAGAGCTCGTGCAGGCGCGACCGGATGCCGCGCATCGCCTGCAGCTCGGCGTCGTCGCGCACGATCGCGCCGGTGAAGGCGAACTCGCTGAGGAAGGCATCCAGATCGTCTCCGTCGGTGAGCGTGTCGGCGGCATCTGCGCTCGTGAGGGGGAGCGTGTTGACCAGCGCAGCCGTCGCGCGCAGCGACAATTCCGTGTCATGGATGAAGACCACGTTGACTCCTGACGATAGCGAGCATTACTGTCACGAGTGTAGATAACTTTCACCCCTGACCATCGAGGCTGCCGATGACCAATCCCACCGCGCCCCTGCCCATCATCGCAGGCACACCGGAGACGGCGCCCGCCAGCCTGGCCGGCAGGCGAACGGCGGGCATGGCCATGGCCGTCGCCTCGGCGCTGGCCTTCTCGTCGAGCGGTCCGCTCGTGAAGCCGCTGCTCGAGAACGGCTGGTCACTGGGCGCCGCGCTGTTCGTCCGGATCGGCGTGGCGGCCCTGGTGTTGTCGCCGTTCCTCATCCGCGCGATCGCGCGTGAGCGACACTTCCTGCGGCGGCACGCGCTCGCCTTGCTCGCGTTCGGCGCGATGTCCGTCGTCGGATGCCAGCTGTTCTACTTCTCGGCGATGCAGCGGATGCCGGTCGCCGTCGCCCTCCTCATCCAATACCTCGCGCCCGTGCTCCTGGTGATCTGGGTCTGGCTCACCACCCGCCGCCGACCGTCACGGACGGTGATCGCCGGCTCCGTCGTCGCCATGGCGGGGCTGGTGCTGGTCGTCGACATCGCCGGGGCTCGTTTCGATTTCTGGGGCACGCTCCTCGCGCTCGGCGCAGCCCTCTGCACGTGCGTCTACTTCGTCATGGCCGAGCGCACCGGCGACACGCTGCCGCCCCTCGTCCTGGCCGCGGGAGGAATGGTGGTCGCGAGCGCGATCATCGGCACGCTCCTCATCACAGGATTCCTGCCCTTCGCAACGAGCGGCGTGCTCGCAGACGTCGTCGGGATGCAGCTGCCGCCCCTCGTCGTCCTGCTCTGGGTCGGCGCCGCCACCGGGACCGCCTACGCCCTGGGGGTCTCCGCGGTGCCGCGCACGGGATCGCGTCTGGCCTCGTTCATCGGCCTCTCGGAGGTGCTGTTCGCACTGGGCTTCGCGTGGCTGCTCCTGGCCGAGGCGCCCGCACCGGTCCAGTTCGTCGGTGGGGCGCTCATCCTCGTCGGCGTGGTCCTCGTGCGGCTCGACGCCGACCGTGAGCCGGAGAAGGTCAGCCCGCGCGCCCCTCAGCGAGCAGCGGCTTGACCCGATGCGGGATCACGTCGTCCATGATGAGCGAGGTCTCCGTGCGGTCGACCCCGTCGATGGCGAGGATGCGCGCGTCGACGGCGAACAGATGCTGCGTGTCGCGCGCGACCACGCGGACCATCAGGTCGACCTGACCGCTCAGTCCCTGAGCCTGCAGCACCTCGGGAATGGTCGCGAGCTCCTGCGCGATACGCGGGAGCTCGGGTTGGCGGAGCACGACGCTGATGAGCGCCTCGATCGGGAAGCCGAGAGCGCGCATCGAGATCGACCGCTCGTACGAGAGGAACACGCCCGACTGCTCCAGCCGCGCCATGCGCGCCTGGACCGTGTTGCGTGACATCCGCAGGCGCTCGGCGAGGGCGACCACGGTCGCGCGGGGGTCGTCGGCAAGGGCTTCGAGCAGCGCGAGATCGACGCGGTCGTGCATGGTCATGATGCTGGACGATACACCGCTCCGAGCCCGGCTCCGGAACAGGTCGGCAATCGGCGGGCGCGGGCGCTCAGAGCGGCGCGAGCGCGGGGGAGTCGATGAGGCGCAGGCGCTCGCGCTCCATGACGAACGTGTGCGCCGAGCCGTTGGCGAGCCGGACTCCCTGCAACGGGAACTCCTCCGCGGTGGCATGCCGGATGACCTCGCGGATGAGCGCGCCGTGGGCAACGACGATCAGCGGCACCGCGGTCGGCGCCGTGGCGGCACGCGCGTCGCGGATGGCCCGCTCGAGCCCGCGCAGCGCCCGCGCGCGGACCACCGGCCACGGCTCCGCGTTCGGCACGTCGGCCACGGCCCATTCGCCCCAGCGTGCATGGAACTCCTCGACCCCCACGCCCTCGGCATCTCCGTAGCCGCGCTCCCGCAGCTCCGGATAGGTGCGCGGCGCTGCGGCGCCCAGCCCGTCAGCGATGATCCGCGCCGTCTCGGCCGCTCGCGACAGGTCGCTCGAGGCCACGACCGCATCGCCGGCGATCGACTCCCGTAGGGAGACCGCGACCGCGCGGGCCTGCTCACGGCCGGTGTCGTTGAGCGGGATGTCGGTGGAGCCCTGGATCCGGCGTTCGCGGTTCCAGTCGGTCTCGCCGTGGCGCACGAGGGTCAGAATGGTCACCCTTCGACCCTACGGGGGCCTGCGCCGGACCTCGACCTCAGTGCCGCGACGCGAGGGCGTCGGCGAAGACGCGCAGGACACGGCTCGTGCCGTCATCGATCTTGACGGTCGCTTTGGGGTCCGACCTCGTAGCGCCGCGGTTGACGATCACCACCGGCAGCTTGCGTCGTCGGGCGCGCTCGACGAGCCGGACGCCGGAGTTGACCACCAACGACGACCCGGCGACGATGAGGGCCTCGCTCGTGCGCACGAGCTGCTCGGCCTCCGCGAACTTCTCTCGCGGTACGAACTCGCCGAAGAAGACGACATCCGGTTTCAGCATGCCCCCGCAGACCGTGCACGTGGGCACGATGAAGCCGTCGCTCGTCGCGGGCAGGACGTCGCCGTCGGGGCCCAGCTCGACGTTCTCGGGAACCGTGATCCACGGATTGTCCCGTTCCACGCGCTCGGCCAGATCGCGCCGGTCGAAGACCTGACCGCAATGCAGGCAGAAGACGCGTCGCATCGTTCCGTGCAGTTCGACCACCCGGCTGCTTCCGGCCCGCAGATGCAGACCGTCGACGTTCTGCGTGATGACGCCCGTGACGACGCCGGACCGCTCGAGATCCGCCAGCGCCGCATGCCCGTCGTTCGGTCGCGCCGCCGCGAAGGCCTGCCAGCCGAGGTGGCTGCCCACCCAGTACCGCCGACGCGCGTCAGCGCTCGCGAGGAACTGCTGTGCCGTCATAGGCGTGCGCACCGGCGCTCCAGCGCCGCGGTAGTCCGGGATGCCCGAGTCGGTCGACACGCCGGCTCCGGTGAGAACCGCGATGCGACGTCCCGCGAGTACCTCGAGGGCGTTCTCGATCTCGTCGCCCGCGGGCGTCTCGAGGTCGGCGTTCGTCACAGTTCCACTCTACGAGCGTCCGCGCATCGCCCGGGCGACATGCCAGGGTGGGAGGGTGCCCGTGATCCGCATCGACGACGCCTCCGACCCCCGCCTCTCGGACTACCGCGACCTGACCGATGTCGCGCTGCGCCGGGTGCTCGAGCCCGCCGGCGGGCTGTACATCGCCGAGTCGGCGAAGGTCATCGCGCGGGCGCACGCGGCAGGGCACCGGGCGCGCTCGTTCCTCGTGCAGGAGAAATGGCTTCCCGACGTGGTCGACCTGGCAGGCGACGCACCGGTCTTCGTCGTCTCCGACGAGGTCGCCGAAGAGGTGACCGGTTACGCCGTCCACCGCGGCGCCCTCGCCGCCATGCACCGGCCCGTCGCCGCACCGGTCAGCGACATCGTCGCGGACGCCCGGCTCGTGCTGGTGCTCGAGGACATCGTCGATCACACGAATGTCGGCGCCGCCTTCCGGGCCGCCGCCGGCCTCGGAGCCGATGCGGTCCTCGTGAGCGAGCGTTGCGCCGATCCTCTTTACCGCCGCAGTGTCCGCGTCAGCATGGGGACGGTGTTCCAGGTGCCGTGGACGCGTCTGCCGGCCTGGCCGGAGGCGGCCCCGCTGCTCCGCGAGGCCGGCCTGCACCTCGCTGCCCTCGCTCTCGCGGAGGGCGCTGTGCCGCTCGACGAGTTCGCCGCGGCACGGCCCGATCGGGTGGCGCTGCTCATGGGCACCGAGGGCGACGGGCTGAGCAGGCGTGCGCTCGCTGTGGCGGACAGCGTCGTCACGATCCCGATGGCCGGGGGAGTGGACTCCCTCAACGTCGCGGCAGCCGCCGCGGTGTCGCTGTGGGCGCTGCGCTGATCAGTCGGCGTCGTCGGCGCGGCGCAGGACAGGCAGCGGTTCGGGTCGCTTCGCGGTGATGTGGTCGCCGGACGACTGATGCCGGAGCCGGCGCAGAACCCACGGCATGAGGTACTCGCGGGCCCAGACGAGGTCGTTCGCGCGGGCAGCCCGCCAGGTGAGAACCGGCGTCGTGTCGGGCTGCATCGGCTGCAGGTCGTTGGGCACGTTGAGAGCCCGCAGCACCATGCGCGCGACCTCGTGGTGACCGAGCGAGTTGTAGTGCAACCGGTCGTCGTCGAAGAAGCGCATGTCCTGCACCTCTTTCAGCGCCCACTGATCGGCGACGATCGCGTCGTACCGGTCGGCGATCGCCCGAATGTTCTCGTTGTAGATCGCGACCCGGCCGCGGATGCCGCGGAAGACCGGCGTGAAGTTCGTGTCGATGCCGGTGAAGAGCACGAGCGTCGCCCCTGTCGACGACAGCCGTACGACGGCATCCTCGAACTGCTGCGCGACGGCGTCGGGGTCGGACCCCGGCCGGATGACGTCGTTGCCGCCGGCCGAGAACGTGATCAGGTCGGGCTTGAGCTCGAGCGCTGGCTCGATCTGGTCGGCCACGATCTGGCCGATGAGCTTTCCCCGGACCGCGAGATTCGCGTACGCGAAGTCGGGCACCTGAGAGCTCAGCACCTCGGCCACGCGGTCGGCCCAGCCACGGTGACCGCCGGGACTGCCGGGCTCGGGATCTCCGATTCCCTCGGTGAACGAATCGCCGATCGCCACCATGCGACGCCAGGGATGGGCGGTCTCGTTCGGCACGTAGGGCGTGCGACGCGCGTCCTCGGATGGCTCGTTGTTCCTCATGGCCCCTCCTGAAGCTCGTGCCTGCCACGCTATCTCCTGCCGGGCGATCGTGTGGGTGGGGTCGTTTAAGGTGGTCCATCGTGACAGAGGACCCCCAGGAGCATTTCGGAAGCTTCGCCGCCGAGCACCTGTCACCCTCGTTCCCGCAGCGTGCGCCGTGGGGTACCGCTCAGCGCCTGCGTGCATGGCAGGCCGAGGCGCTGGACCAGTACTTCGGCGCCGACGGTCCGGAGGGTGTCGGGCGCGGACCGCGCGACTTCCTCGCCGCCGCGACCCCCGGCGCCGGTAAGACGACGTTCGCCCTCCGCCTCGCGTCGGAGCTGCTGCGCCGCGACGTCGTCGATCGCATCGTCGTGGTCGCCCCCACCGAGCACCTCAAGACGCAGTGGGCCGATGCCGCCGGCCGAGTCGGCATCCGTCTCGATCCGCGGTTCAGCAACCGCCACGGGATGCCCTCGCGCCAGTACCACGGCGTCGCGGTGACCTATGCGCAGGTCGCGGTCAAAGCATCCGTCCACCAGCGGCTGACGATGGATGCCCGTACCCTGGTCATCCTCGACGAGGTCCACCACGGCGGCGACGCGCTGAGCTGGGGCGACGCGCTGCGCGAGGCGTACGGCCGGGCGACGCGCCGACTGCTGCTCTCGGGAACGCCGTTCCGCAGCGACACCGCTCCCATCCCGTTCGTGGAGTACCACCCGAACGAGAAGGGCATCCGTCTGTCGAAGACGGACTTCAACTACGGGTACGGGCGCGCCCTCGCCGACGGCGTCGTGCGCCCCGTGCTCTTCCTCGTCTACGCCGGCCACATGAAGTGGCGGACCAAGACAGGAGACGAGTTCGAGGCGCACCTGGGCCAGGACAACACGAAGGACATCACGTCGCAGGCCTGGCGGACCGCGCTGAACCCCGAGGGCGACTGGATCCCCGCGGTCCTCAGGTCGGCCGACCGCCGCCTGACCGAGGTGCGCCAGGACGTGCCCGACGCCGGCGGCCTCGTCATCGCGACCGACCAGACGGCCGCACGGGCGTACGCGGAGATCCTCCACCAGATCACCGGCGAGGCCCCGACCGTCGTGCTCTCCGACGACAAGGCGGCGTCGGGCAACATCGAGATCTTCGCCCAGTCGACCACCCGGTGGATGGTCGCGGTGCGCATGGTGTCCGAAGGCGTCGACGTCCCCCGGCTCGCGGTGGGCGTCTACGCCACGTCGTCCTCGACGCCGTTGTTCTTCGCACAGGCGATCGGGCGCTTCGTGCGAGCGCGTCGCCGCGGTGAGACCGCGAGCGTGTTCCTGCCGAACGTGCCCGTCCTGCTCAACCTCGCCGCCGAGATGGAGCGTCAGCGCGACCACGCGCTCGATCGCGAAGCCGGCGACGACGACGGTCTCGAAGACACGCTGCTCGCGGAAGCCGAGAGCGAAGACAAAGCATCGGACGAGCTCACGCAGGAGTTCAGCTACCAGGCGCTCGGCTCGGTCGCACACTTCGACCGCGTGCTCTTCGACGGCGCTGAGTTCGGCCAGCTCGCGGTGCCGGGCACACCCGAGGAGGAGGAGTTCCTGGGCATTCCGGGGCTCCTCGAGCCCGAGCACGTGCACGAGCTCCTCATGCAGCGCCAGTCGCGGCAGACCAAGCACCGGCACAGCCGCGAGGCACGCGAGAAGTCGGCCGGCGGCGCGCCCGGCGAGGACGCAGCAGCCGCAGAGACGACGCTGCCCGAGCCGCTTCACCGCTCACTGAAGGAACAGCGGCAGCTGCTCAACAGCCTCGTGGGTCTCTACGCCCGCCAGAGCGGTGAACCGCACGGGCAGATCCACGCGGAGCTGCGCCGTGTGTGCGGCGGGCCGGCCGTGTCACATGCGACGGTGGCGCAGCTTCAGGCGCGCATCGCCGTCCTGCGCTCCCGGGTGAGATCGTGAGTTCGTCACCGCGCCACGCCCGGCGTGCCGACGATTCTTCGCCGCGCCGGTGACGTGTTAGTGTTGTTCCTCGGTTGGGAACAACTGAAAAACACTGCGCGGGTGGCGGAATAGGTAGACGCGCTAGCTTGAGGTGCTAGTGCCCGTATAGGGCGTGGGGGTTCAAGTCCCCCCTCGCGCACAGTGAGAGAAGGGCTCCGGAAACGGAGCCCTTCGTCATTTCCGGCGACGGTTCGCGACTAGCGTGGAGAGCATGTCCGAGTACGACGATCTGCCCGAGGTCGCCCGCGTCGCGCGGGACCTCATCCGCTTCGACACGACCAACTTCGGCGAAGGGCGCTCGCGCGGCGAACGCGAAGCGGCCGAGTACGTGGGGGCGTATCTCGAGGCCCTCGGACTTCGACCCGAGTACTACGAGCCGATCCCGCGGCGCACGAACGTCTCTGTGCGCATCCCGGGTCGCGACAGCTCGAAGCCCGCTCTCGTCCTGCACGGTCACCTCGACGTCGTGCCGGCGATGGCGGAGGACTGGAGCGTCGACCCGTTCGAGGGCGTCGTCCGCGACGGGATGCTGTGGGGTCGCGGCGCCGTGGACATGAAGGACATGGACGCGATGATCCTCACGTCCGTGGCCGAGCTCCTGCGCGCGGGGGAGCAGCCCGAGCGCGATCTGATCGTGACGTTCTTCGCCGACGAGGAGAACGGCGGCGTCGAGGGCTCGCAGCTCGTGGTGCGCGACCGGCCCGAGTGGTTCGCCGGAGCGACCGAGGCGATCAGCGAGGTCGGCGGCTACTCGATCGGCGTCGACGGGCACCGCGCCTACCTGCTGCAGGTCGGTGAGAAGGCTCTGGTGTGGCTTCGGCTCCACGCCACCGGACGGGCCGGGCACGGCAGCCGGCTGCACCCGGACAACGCCATCACTCGCCTGTCCGAGGCCGTGGCGAAGCTCGGGCGCGCGCGCTGGCCGATCGAGCTCACGAACACGACCCGGCGACTCGTCGACGACCTCGCGGCGCTCAGCGGCCGAGACGCGTCGGATCCGGATGCCGTCGCCGACGCGACCGGGCCGACGTCGGCGTTCCTCGCGTCGACCTTCCGCACCACGACGAACCCGACGGGCCTGACCGCCGGCTACAAGCACAACGTCATCCCCGATGCCGCGTCGGCCGCTATCGACGTCCGCACGCTTCCCGGACAGGAGGACGCCGTGCTGGCCGAGATCCAGCGGATCGTCGGCGACGACATCCGAATCGACATCGTGCACCGCGACATCGGCCTCGAGGTCCCCTTTGCGGGCTCGCTCGTCGACGCGATGGTCGGTGCGCTCGGCCGTCACGATCCCGGCGTGCCGGTGCTGCCGTACCTGATGGGCGGCGGCACCGACAACAAAGCGCTCTCGGAACTCGGCATCGCGGGATTCGGCTTCGCGCCGCTGCGCCTCCCGGCAGAGATGGACTTCACGGGTATGTTCCACGGTGTCGACGAACGCGTCCCGATCGACGCGCTCATCTTCGGTCAGCGCGTGCTCACCGATCTGATCCGCACGTACTGAAAGGCCGCTCATGCAGCTCCTCGAAGCCATCATCCTGGGCATCGTCCAGGGCCTGACCGAGTTCCTGCCGATCTCCTCGAGCGCGCACCTGCGCATCGTGGGGGAGTTCCTGCCGTCGGCGCAGGACCCCGGAGCGACCTTCACCGCGATCACTCAGATCGGCACCGAGCTGGCCGTGCTGGTCTATTTCTGGAAGAAGATCACCCGCATCATCGGTCGCTGGTTCCGCTCGTTCAGCGGTTCGGTTCCGCGTGACGACGCCGACGTCCGGCTCGGGTGGATCGTCATCATCGGCACGCTTCCGATCGGCGTGCTCGGATTCCTCTTCCAGGACGTCATCCGCGACACCTTCCGCAACCTCTGGCTCGTGGCGATCGTGCTCATCGTCTTCGGCCTCATCCTCGGAGCGGCCGACGCCCTCGGGCGACGCGTCCGGACCGAGAAGGACCTGACGTACGGTCACGGCCTGGCGCTCGGGTTCGCCCAGGCACTCGCGCTCATCCCGGGCGTCTCGCGCTCGGGCGCCACCACGACGATGGGGCTCGCACTGGGATACACCCGGCCGGCGGCCGCCGAAGTGGCCTTCCTGCTCGCGGTTCCCGCCGTCTTCGGCAGTGGACTCTACGAGCTGCTGCAGGCGATCCGCGAGCCGGGGGCTTCGGTGTTCTCGCTCGTCGACACCGCCGTGGCCACCGTCGTCGCGTTCGGAGTCGGGCTCGCCGTGATCGCCTTCCTCATGCAGTACCTCAAGCGCGGCAGCTTCCTGCCCTTCGTGCTGTACCGGGTGGGCCTGGGAGCGCTGCTCATCATCCTGCTCTCGCTCGGCGTCCTGCAGGCGTACTGACCTGGCCGGAGGGTCGCGGCGTGCGTCTCAGCGATGCGGGCCGCGACCGAGGCCACGGCCGTCGCTGCCGTCACCCCGGTGCCGCAGATACTTCTCGAACTCCTGCGCGATGGCGTCACCCGACGCCTCGGGCGAGTCCCATGTATCACGGGTCTGCTCGAGCTGACGGATGTACTCCGTCATCTCCTCGTCGTCCGCTGCGGCGGCGTCGATCGTCGCCTCCCATGCGAGCGCGTCGCCGGGCAGGGAGCCGCGGGCGACCTTGGCGCCCGTGATGCTCTCGAGCTTGTCGAGGAGCGCGAGAGTCGCCTTGGGCGACGGCGAGTGTCCGGCGACATAGTGCGGGACGCTCGCCCACAGCGCCGCGGTGGGTATGCCGGCCTCTTCCGCGGCCGCGGCGATGACCGACAGGATGCCGACGGGCCCCTCATAGGTCGAGCGCTCCAGCCCCAGCGCGGCGCGCAGTTCGTCGTTATCGCTGCCGCTGAAGACGGTGATGGGACGGGTATGGGGGACGTCGCTCATCATCGAGCCGAGCGCGACGACACCGGTGATGTCCTCACTCAGCGCGGCATCCACCAGCTCGGCCGCGAACGACTTCCAGGCCCGCGCCGGCTCGGCGCCGCTGAGGACCCACAGGCGCGTCCCTCGCGCGGTCGCGCGCGGACGCCAGATCGTCGCGTCCGGCCACTTCAGCGAGCGGCGGCCATCAGCGTCGGCCTGGATGTGCGGCCGTGTGTACATGTAGTCGAAGTAGAGCTCGGGATCGACCGAGTAGACGGGGTCGTAGGGACGGGACTCGCGCAGCTGCGTCGCCGCCGCTGTCGCGGCCTCGCCGGCGTCGTTCCAACCGTCGAACGCGACCACGAGGACGCGGCGTCCCAGACTGTTCAACCCGTCCTCCGTTCCGAGCCGGCTCGCTCTGCGCGAGCGGGTCTGCTCCACGATACGCCGCGGCCGGCGCGTGCGGGTCGGGCCACGCGGCGTCTCAGCCCTGCGTCGGTAACATGGTGCGGATGACTTCTCGTTCCCCCGCCGCGGTCCTTTGGGACATGGACGGCACGCTCGTCGACACCGAACCGTACTGGATGGCCGCGGAGGGCCCCCTCGTCGAGAGCTTCGGGGGAGTGTGGACCCCCGAGCAGGCACTCAGCCTCGTGGGGCTGGGGCTCGAGGACTCCGCCCGCATCCTGCAGGATGCCGGCGTCCGTATGCACACGCACGAGATCATCGACCATCTGACCGAGACCGTCTCGGGGCAGCTGCGGATCGGCGGAACGCCGTTCCGCCCCGGCGCCCGCGAGCTGCTCTCGGGGCTTCGCGAAGCCGGTATCAAGACGGCCCTCGTGACGATGTCGATGCGCAGCATGGCCGACACCGTCGTGTCGTCGATCCCGTTCGAGGCGTTCGACGTCGTCATCGCCGGCGATGAGGCGACGCGACCCAAGCCGCACCCCGACCCGTATCTGCAGGCGTGCGAGGCGCTCGGGGTCGACGTCGCCGACACCGTCGCGATCGAGGATTCTCCCAACGGCCTGCGCTCCGCGGTCGCCTCGGGCGCCGTCGCTCTGGGCGTGCCGCTGATGGTGCCCCTCCACGGGCTCGGCGCACACGCGCTCTGGGACTCACTCGCGGGACGCTCGGTGTCCGATCTGGCTGACCTGTTCTCCCTCCACCGACTCGGAGCCTCCGCATGACCGACGATCTCCAGCCGCGCGGCCCGTTCCGCTACGGCGACCGCGTCCAGTTGACCGGCCCCAAGGGACGGATGCACACGATCACCCTCCGCGAGGGAGGAGAGCTGCACACTCACCACGGCGTCCTGCGGCACGAGGTGCTCGTGGGTCAGCCCGACGGTTCGGTGGCGACCAACAGCGGCGGGCACGAGTATCTGGCGCTTCGGCCTCTGCTCCGCGACTTCGTCATGTCGATGCCGCGCGGCGCCGCGATCGTCTATCCGAAGGACGCGGCCCAGATCCTGGCCGCAGCGGACATCTTCCCCGGAGCCACTGTCGTCGAGGCGGGAGTCGGCTCGGGTGCCCTGTCGCTCTGGCTCCTTCGCGCGATCGGCGACCAGGGGCGGCTCGTGTCGTTCGAGCGCCGCGGCGAGTTCGCCGAGGTGGCCGAAGCGAACGTGGCCACGTTCACGGGCGGCACCCCCGCGAACTGGTCCGTCGTCGTCGGGGATCTCGTCGGAAGCCTGCCGGGCGCCGTCGAGCCGGGGACCGTCGACCGCGTCGTCCTCGACATGCTCGCTCCGTGGGAGTGCATCGACGTCGTCGCCGACGCGCTGGCCCCGGGCGGCGTCGTGCTCTGCTACGTCGCGACGGCCACCCAGCTCAGCCGTGTTGCCGAGTATCTCCGCGGCACCGGCCTGTTCACCGATCCCGACGCGTCCGAGACGATGATCCGCGGCTGGCACGTCGAGGGTCTGGCCGTGCGCCCCGATCATCGCATGGTCGCCCACACGGGCTTCCTCATCACCGCGCGCCGCCTCGCCCCCGGGGCGATCCCGCCCGATGTCCGAAAGCGGGCATTGAAGAAGCCGTCGTACGACGACGCGGACGTCGAGATCTGGACCCCGGGCGCCGTCGGAGACCGCGAGATCACGGACAAGAACCTGCGCAAGCGCGTGCGGGAGGCCCAGCGCGCGGCGCGCAGCTCGGTGTCCACGTCGGACGGGCACGAGGGCGACTCCGCGTAGACTGGCGCGGTGCGTAGGATCATCGCCGCCGCCGGCGCTCTCTCCCTGACCGTGCTCGCTCTGACGGCCTGTGCGACGCCGTCCTCGGGCTCGGAGTCGTGCACGCGCGACGTATCCGGGTCGACGGCGCTCGACCTCATCGACGTCACCGACACGGAGGTGGGCACCAAGCCCGCCGTCGCGCTGTCGGCGCCGGTCCACGTCGACGGCCTCGCGGCACGCGACGCCGTCACGGGAGACGGTCGCGCGATCACGAGCGACGCTCAAGACGTCGTCTTCGACCTGACCGTCCTCGACGGGTCGTCTGGCGCGCCGATCGCGGCATCCGGTTACACCGGCACGCTATCGGAGGTGTACCCGCTCGACAGCTGGGAGGCGACCTTCCCGGGACTCGTCGACGCCCTCCACTGCGCGACTGAGGGATCCCGCGTGGTGATGGCCCTCGGTCCCGACGAGGTCACGGCAGACACCCGCGCCCGCTTCGGAATGACCGAGGATGCGACGACGGTCGTCGTGCTCGACCTGCAGAAGGTCTACCTCGCCGCCGCCGACGGCGCGGACCAGTTCAACGACCGCCCCGGCATGCCCTCGGTCGTGCTGGCCCCCGACGGGCGCCCCGGAATCGTCATCCCCGATAACGCTCCGCCGAGCGACCTCGCCGTCGAGGTGCTGAAGAAGGGCGATGGCCCCGAGGTGACCGGAGACGTCCCGGTTCGAGTGCACTACACCGGCGTGACGTGGGCCGACGAGAAGGTCTTCGACAGCACGTGGGGTCGCGGCGCCCAGCCCATGGAACTCGACAGCACGGTCCCCGGCTTCGCGGATGCGCTCCGCGGTCAGACGGTCGGCTCGCAGATCCTCGTGGTCATCCCGCCCGACCAGGGTTACGGCGACACGGCGCAGGGCGCGATTCCCGCGAACTCGACGCTCGTCTTCGTCGTCGACATCCTCGGCCTCGACGCCGCGTCCTGAGTCGGGCTCGGGCGCGCCCGCCTAGAATCGAAGGCATGTCCATCACGCCCACTCGCGTCCCTCCCGAGGAACGCCTGGTCAACCTCGTCGTCGCGCTCATGGCGACCGAGCAGGGGGTGACGAAGGACACGATCCTGGGGTCCGTGTCGGGTTATCGCGAGCAGGCCGAGTCGGGTGCGCGTCGCGAAGCGCTCGAGAAGATGTTCGAACGCGACAAGGAGAACCTGCGCGGCCTCGGCGTCCCGATCGAGACCATCGGCGATTACGCCGACCCGGACGATCTCCGCGAGGCGCGCTACCGCATCCCGCCGACCGAGTACGAGCTGCCCGCCGACATCACCTTCACCCCCGCCGAGCTGGCGGTCCTCACGCTCGCCGGGGGAGTGTGGGGCGAGCACACACTGTCGACCGGTGCACGTTCGGGACTGCGCAAGATCCGGTCGCTCGGAATCGAGGTCGACGAGCCGATCATCGGCTTCGCACCGCGGCTCGACCTGCACGATGCATCGTTCCTGCCCTTGCAGCGGGCGATCGAGCAGGCTCGCGAGGTGGAGTTCGACTACCTGCGTCCCGGCTCCGAACGGCCACGGCATCGCCGGGTGCGCCCCTTCGCCCTCGTGGAGTACGAGGCCCGGTGGCACCTCTTCGGGTGGGACACCGGGGTCGAAGCCGAGCGGACGTTCCTGCTCTCGCGGATCCTCGGCGACGTCGTCGTCACCCGCCAGGGATTCGACGAGACGCTTCGAGCCGGCGCCGGCGAACGCGCGCTGGCGGGTCTTCGCGACGTCGCCCGCCGCCAGATCAGCACGGTCATGGTGGTGCCCGGAACGGAGGCGGAGCTTCGTCTGCGCCGTCGAGCCCGTGCCGGGACGGCGACGGGGCGACAGCTGGACGTCCCCTTCGTCGACCTCGAGGTCTTCGCCGACGAACTCGCTTCGTACGGGCCCGAGGTGATGGTCCTCGAGCCGGTCGGGCTCCGGGATGCCGTTGTACAGCGGCTGCGCGCGGCACGCGATCGATCGGCTGCGCCCTCATGAGCGCGCAGCCCGTCGTGGCGACCGACCGTGCCGCGCTGATCCTCCAGCTCGTCCCGTACCTCATCGCCCAGGGCGAGGTGACCGTGGCGGATGCCGCGCGCGATTTCGACGTCGACCCGCAGCAGATGCGCGCAATGGTCGAGAAGCTCACCGTCATCGGGCTCCCCGGCGAGGGCGGATTCTGGCAGATGGCGAACGATCTGTTCGACATCGACTGGGACCTCCTCGACAGGGAGGACCGCATCGTCATCACCAACACGGTGGGTCTGGAGCGATCACCCCGCCTCACCGCGCGCGAAGCCGCCGCACTGCTGGCCGGACTCCAGCTCGCCGCGGCCGTTCCCGGCGTCGGCGACAGCGGCATCGTGCAGGGTCTCCTCGCGAAGCTCGCGCGCGGCGCCGGCCAGACTCCCGCCGATGTCATCGTCGCACCCGCGCCCGTCGACGACGTGCGCGAGACGGTCGCGCGCGCGCTCCGCGCTCATGTCGCCGTCGCGTTCACCTACACCGCCCCCGATGCTCAGCCCACGACGCGCACCGTGGATCCGGTCAAGGTCACGATCTCAGCCGGGCAGTGGTACCTCCAGGGCTGGTGCCATACCCGCCGTGCCATGCGGACCTTTCACCTCGACCGCGTCACCGCGCCCGCGCTCACCGACATCCCGGCCCTACACTCGTCCGAGCCGGTTCCCGAGCTGTTCCAACCGGGCGACGACGAGGTGCTCGCCGAGATCCGCTACCCGTCCCACGCAGCATCCGTGGTCGGCGAATTCCTCGCCAACGCGCAGGTGCAGGACGAGGGCGTGTCGCATACGGCGTTCATCCGCGTCGCCGATCCTCGATCGCTGAAACGGCTGGTGGCTCGCAGCGGCGGCAGCATCGAAGTCGTCGCTCCGCCGGACGCGCGGCGAGCCGCCCATGATTGGGCCCAGGCGGGCCTGGACCAGTACGACTGACGCGGGCTCCGGCACAAAATCCTCGGGTTAGACTGTGCGAAACGATCGACGAGGAGACTCAATGAGCAATCTGTTCGCAGGTCCGCACCTGTGGATCCTACTCATCGTCATCCTGCTGCTCTTCGGTGCCGCGAAGCTGCCGGCGCTGGCGAAGAGCATGGGACAGTCGGCCCGCATCTTCAAGGGTGAGATGAAGGCCATGAAGGACGACGATGCCACGGCCGGCACCGCCACCTCGACGACCGCTGACGTCGCACCCGTCGAGAAGCCCGCGGACCCGAAGAGCGGTCCCGCAGCTCCCACGCCGTAGTCGCGCGTGGTGACGGCTGAGCGCACGCGCTCAGGGGCGGAAGGCGCGCCCCGGCGCGACAAGCGCATGTCCCTCGGACAGCACCTCATCGAGCTTCGACGACGCCTCATTATCTCGGCGCTCGCGCTCGTGGCGTCGATGGTGGTGTCGTTCTTCCTCACCGACTGGATCATCTGGGCGATGACCGAGCCGATCCGCGTCGTCGCTGAGCAGCGCGGCGACACCGAAGCCGTCAAGCTGATGTACTCGACGATCACCGGCCCGTTCGACATGCGGCTGCGGATCTCGTTCTCCGTCGGCATCATCCTCTCCGCGCCGATCTGGCTCTGGCAGATCTGGGCCTTCCTCATGCCGGGGCTCACGCGCAAAGAAGTCCGGTACACGGTCGGCTTCGTCTCCGCCGCTGTTCCGCTCTTCTTCGCGGGCGTCTACACCGGATGGCTCGTGATGCCCCACATCGTCGAGATCATGGCAACGTTCTCGCCGGAGGCCTCCGCCAACTTCTACGAGGGCAAGTACTACTACGACTTCGTCTTCAAGCTGCTGCTCGTCGTCGGTGTCGCGTTCATCATCCCCGTGTTCCTCGTGGCCCTGAACTTCGCGGGGATCATGAGCGGCAAGGCGATCCTCAAGGGGTGGCGCGTCGCCATCCTCATCGCCGTCGTATTCTCGGGCCTCGCAACACCGGCCGCCGACATCGTGAGCATGCTGATGCTGGCCTCGATCCTGACCGTCCTCTACTTCGCCGCCGCGGCCCTCTCGCTCCTGCTCGACCTGCGACGGTCGCGCCGCGCGCCCGAGCTGACCGTTCCCGGTCCGCCTCCGACGACCGATCCGCTCGCGTGAGCGACTCCAGTCCCGCCGAGCGCTTCCTGGCGGCGCAGTCTGCGCGGGCGCATCCGCTGACCACCGCCTTCGCGGGCATGCAGCGCTTCGACCTCGACCCCTTCCAGGTCGCCGGATGCCACGCCCTCGAGGACGGCAGGAGCGTGCTCGTCGCCGCCCCGACGGGCGCCGGCAAGACGATCGTGGGCGAGTTCGCCATGCACCTCGCGATGCTCGAGCCCGGCACCAAGGCGTTCTACACGACCCCTATGAAGGCTCTGTCGAACCAGAAGTTCCGCGAGCTGGTGGACGTCTACGGTGAGGACGAGGTCGGCCTCCTCACCGGCGACACCAACATCAACGGCAGCGCTCGCATCGTGGTCATGACCACGGAGGTGCTCCGGAACATGCTCTACGCCGACTCGCCGGCCCTGCGCGGCCTCCGTTACGTCGTCATGGACGAGGTCCACTATCTCGCCGATCGCTTCCGCGGGGCCGTGTGGGAGGAGGTCATCATCCACCTCCACCCGTCGGTACGGATGGTGGCGCTCTCGGCGACCGTCTCCAACGCCGAGGAGTTCGGCGATTGGCTCGACACCGTTCGAGGCGACACCGCGGTCGTGGTCTCCGAGATCCGGCCCGTTCCTCTCGAACAGCACGTCCTGGTGCGCGGCGACCTCCTTCCGCTCTTCGATGATCGCGCCGGCGTCGCGACGGCGCAGGTCAACCGGGAGCTGACGCGGCTGCGTTCGCCCCAGGGCCAGCGTTACGAGAACAACCGCCGCGCGCACGCTCACCGCAGCGGAGGAGGCCGCGAAGCGCATCGCAAGCACCGCGGGGGCACCGCGCCGGCTCGCCCGTCGGCGCTGCAGCGCCTCGAGCGCATCGATCGTCCCGCTGTCGTCGAGCTTCTCGGCCGGTCGAACCTGCTTCCGGCGATCTTCTTCATCTTCAGCCGCGCCGGTTGCGACGGTGCCGTGCAGCAGGTGCGCCGGTCGGGCCTGCGACTCACGACGGCCGAGGAACGCGACGAGATCCGGGCGATCGTCGACCGGCGCACCCGCGCGCTCGCTCAGGAGGATCTCGCCGTCCTGGGCTTCTGGGAATGGCGCGACAACCTCGAGCGCGGCGTAGCGGCCCACCACGCCGGTCTGCTTCCGGCGTTCAAGGAGGTCGTCGAGGAGCTCTTCCAGCGCAAGCTGGTGAAGGCCGTCTTCGCGACGGAGACGCTGGCACTGGGCATCAACATGCCTGCCCGCACCGTCGTCCTCGAGAAGCTCGAGAAGTTCAACGGGGAAGCGCGCGTGGCGATCACCTCGGGCGAGTACACCCAACTGACCGGACGCGCCGGCCGGCGGGGCATCGACGTCGAGGGGCACGCGGTCATCCAGTGGAGCGATGGGCTCGACCCGCAGGCGGTCGCCGCGCTGGCATCGCGTCGCACATATCCGCTGAATTCGAGCTTCCGCCCCACCTACAACATGGCCGTCAATCTCATCGATCGCTTCGGTCGCGACCGGGCGCGGGAGATCCTCGAGTCGTCGTTCGCCCAGTTCCAGGCCGACCGATCGGTCGTCGGGCTTGCGCGCCAGGTCAAGGAGAAGGAACAGACGCTCGACGGCTACGCCCGCTCCATGACGTGCGATCGGGGGGACTTCGCGGAGTACTCCGGCATCCGTCGGGAGCTCAGCGACCTCGAAAAGCTCAACCGCAACGACCGCACCGCGCCGGCCCGCATCCGACAGCGTCGTCAGGACGAGCTGGCGGGCCTGCGTAAGCGGATGCAGCGGCATCCCTGCCACGACTGCCCGGATCGGGAGCACCACGCCCGGTGGGCGGAACGCTACTGGCGGCTGCGCCGTGACGTGCAGAAGGTGCGGCAGCAGATCGACACCCGGACCGGAACGGTCGCGCGCGTTTTCGACCGAGTGGTCGACGTCCTGACGGCGCTCGATTACGTCACCGTCGGGGCCGATGGCACCACCGTCCTGACGTCGGCGGGTTCGACGATGCGTCGGATCTACGGTGAGCGCGACCTCCTGGTGGCCGAGGCGCTCCGCCGCGGTCTGTGGCGCGACCTCGATCCGGCCGGTCTGGCGGCCCTCGCGTGCAGTCTCGTGTACGAGCCGCGCCGCGAGGGCGACGGTCCCGGCGAGTACGGGCTTCCGCGAGGCGCCTTCCGAACAGCACTGGCCGAAACGCAGGAGCTGTGGGCCGTCCTCGACGACCTCGAACAGGACCACCGCCTGCCCGGCACCGAACCGGTGGCGACGGGCCTCGCGAAAGCCATGCATTCGTGGGCACGCGGCGTGATGCTCGACCGCGTCCTGCTCGAGGCCGACATGGCCGCGGGCGACTTCGTGCGCTGGGCGAAGCAGACGATCGATCTCCTGGATCAGCTCTCCCTCGTCGCCGACCCCGACGTGGCACGGACGGCGCGTGCGGCGCTGGATGCCGTCCGCCGCGGCATCGTGGCCTACTCCGCCGTTTAGGCTCGAACACGTGCCCGACTCGTCTCCGGCCGCCGCGCGGCCTCTGATACCGCTGTGGCTGGCACTGATCGGCGCCATCGTCGGCGGTGCGGTCCTGGACGCCGCGTTCCCCGACATCGGGTGGTGGCCGCTGGCGTTCGTCGGTGTCGCGTTCGCCCTCGTCGGTCTGATCGGGCGCTCGTCGTGGGGTGCACTCGCGGTCGGAGCCGTCTTCGGGGCGTCCTTCTACTTCATCCACATCTCGTGGATCACCCGTTATCTCGGACCCATCCCGTGGTTCGGACTCGCCGGCATCGAGACGCTCTTCTTCGCGGTCGGCTCGATCCCCATCGCCCTGGCGTACCGCTGGGTCCCGCGTCTGCTGCCCGGCATGGCAGGGCGACTGGTCGCCCTCCCCGCCCTCGTGGCGGGGCTGTGGACGGCTCGCGAGCTCTTCATGGGGTCGTGGCCCTACACCGGCTTCCCCTGGGCCCGGATCGGGATGAGCCAGTCCGAGAGCCCGCTCGCCCACATCGCGTCCTGGACGGGGGTGGCAGGCCTGACGTTCCTCATGGTCTTCGTCACGTCCGCCGGCATCGAGTGGCTCCGGCTCGGCAGGCTGCGCGACATCCGGACGGCAGTCCCCGCCGCCGTCGTCGCGGTCGTTCTCGTCGCCGTGCCCGCCTTCCCGACCACGGATGCCGGGACCTACCGCATCGGTTCGGTCCAGGGCGACGGTCCGGCCGGATACTTCGACTCCCGCGAGGCGTACGGCGTTCTGCGGTCGCAGCTGGAGGCCACGCAGCCCATCATCGACGAACCCATGGATCTGCTCGTCTGGCCCGAGGGCGGGATCGACGCGGACCCGCTGTCGAACGCGTCCGTCGCCGACACGCTCGATCGGCTGTCAGAGCGCATCGGGGCGCCGTTGCTGGTCAACGCCGCGACGGAGCGCGGCGACGACATCTACAACACCTCCATGCTCTGGCGGGCCGGCGCCGATAATCCCGTCGCGATCCACGACAAATCACGGCCCGTACCCATGGGGGAGTACGTCCCCGACCGGTGGTTCTTCGAGCTGATCGTCCCCGACCTCATCGGTCTCATCCAGCGCGAGTACACGCCGGGCACGAATCCTCCGTTCATGGATGTCTCGGGAGTCGGGGTAGGACTCGCGATCTGCTTCGACGTGCTCTACGACGACGTCATCTGGACGGGCGCGCGTGACGGGGCCCAGGTCTACGTCTTCCAAACGAACAACGCCGATTTCCGGGACACCGATGAGAACCTCCAGCAGCTCGCCTTCGCACGCATGCGCGCGATCGAGACCGGCCGGGCGGTCGTGAACATCTCCACGGTCGGCACGAGCCAGGTCATCGCGCCCGATGGCACGGAGATCGACGGCCTACCGGCGGCGGAAGCCGGTGCGATGATCACCGACGTGCCCCTGCGCACGGGCTTGACGCCCGCCGTGATCATCGGCGGAGCGGTGCAGGTCGTGCTCGGGTGGGGGAGCATCCTGGCGCTCGTCGTCTGCGGCGTCGCCGTCGCGATCGCGAGGCGGCGCTCGACCAGCGCGTCCCGGACATGAGAATGCCGTCGGCCCCGAGGGGACGACGGCATTCGCTCAGAGCTGGAGGCTCAGGCGCTCAGACGGGAGCCGCGGCGCTCGCGGAGCATGGCCAGACGCTCCTCGAGCAGCTCCTCGAGCTCGGGGATCGTGCGGCGTTCGAGCAGCATGTCCCAGTGCGTGCGGGCGGCCTTGTCGCCCGAGTGATCGACCTCGACGACGCCCTCGCCCACGCGCAGGAGAGCCTCGGCGCCGCACGCGCGGCACTCCCAGGTCTCGGGCGCTTCCGCGTCAGCGGCGAACGTCATGACGGTCTCGTGCTCACAGCGCGAACACACATACGTGTGGTTGACCCGGTCGTGAAAGACGACGCCCTCTTCGCTCTGTAGGCTCGAGGCGCCGAGTCGGATGCCGCGCAAGCTGCGGTCTGCCATTGTGTGGTCCTCTCGTCGGCTATCAGTTGTAACGTGCGCAGCTGTGTGCATCATCCGAACAACGGTTCGTCATCGGGGTTTCACAGCTGATGTTCAGCGTGTCGGGGTATTCAGCGCTCTCCCGCCGCGACGGTCATGGCGCGGTCGGCTCGGTCCGTGACGATGCCGTCGACGCCGGCCGCCAGCAGGCGTCTCATGCCGTCCGCATCGTTGACCGTCCAGACGTGCATCTCGACACCCGCACGGTGGACCGCGCGGATCATTCGGGGGGAGACGATGCGGACAAGACCCCGGCGCTCGGGAACCTGTACCGCGTCGATGCCGCGCAGCGCACGACTCATCAACCATGGCACACCTGACGCGACGGCGGCGACGAGCGCCGCGATCCGGATCGTTCCCGCAGATGTCGCCGGTCGTCCGCCGGCGGCGCGAGCGGCTCGGAGCGCACGTTCGCGCGTTCGATCCGAGAAGCTCGTGAGGAGAACCCGATCCGCGTACGGAGCCACCAGCTGGCCGACCCTCTCCGCCGCCGCGTCGGCCTTCACATCGAGGTTGAACAGCAGCGAGGGGAAGGCGTCGAGCGCCTGAGCGAGCGTCACCAGCCCCCCGCGGTCGGCCATGAGCGCCTCCAGCTCTCGGTCGCCGACATCAGCGATGGGACGGGGGTCGCCCGTCACTCGCGAGAGGTCGGCGTCGTGGAAGAGGATCACCGTGCCGTCGGCGCTCAGGTGGCAGTCCGACTCGACGTAGCGCACGCCGAGGGCGTGGGCGGCCGCGAACGCGGCGAAGGTGTTCTCGACGATGCCTTCGGAGTCGGGCGGCACGAACCCGCGGTGCGCCAGGATCCTCGGGCGCTCCGATGCGAAGTAGGGGTGCGTCACGGTGCGGGCGGCGCCGACCGCTCCGCCGACGGGGTCGGGTGGTCGTCGCGGCGACCCGCGAACCCGGCGCTCATGCTCTTGAGCGCCTCGGTGAACTCACTCGGAATGATCCACAGCTTGCTCGACGCGCTGTCGCTGATCTTCGGCAGCGTCTGCAGGTACTGATACGCCAGGAGCTTCTCGTCGGGATTGCCCTCGTGGATCGCCTGGAACACCGACTGGATCGCCGCGGACTCGCCCTCGGCGCGCAGGATCTGGGCCTGCTTGTCGCCCTCCGCTTTGAGGATCTCCGCCTGACGACGGCCCTCCGCCTCGAGGATCTGCGACTGCTTGGACCCTTCGGCCGTGAGGATCGCGGCACGACGGTCGCGCTCGGCGCGCATCTGCTTCTCCATCGAGTCCTGGATCGAGGTGGGCGGATCGATCGCCTTGAGCTCCACGCGCGATACTCGGATGCCCCACTTTCCCGTCGCCTCGTCGAGCACGATGCGCAGCTGCCCGTTGATGTTGTCGCGACTGGTGAGGGCTTCCTCGAGGTTCAGACCGCCGACGACGTTGCGCAGCGTCGTGGTCGTCAGCTGCTCGACGGCGCCCAGGTAGTTGTTGATCTCGTAGGTGGCGGCACGGGCGTCGGTCACCTGGAAGTACACGACGGTGTCGATCGAGACGACGAGGTTGTCTTCGGTGATGACCGGCTGCGGCGGGAACGACACGACCTGCTCACGCATGTCGACGAGAGGCAGGACCCGGTCGATGAACGGCACCAGCAGGTTCAGCCCGGGCGAGAGGGTGCGCTGGTAGCGGCCGAGCCGTTCGACGACGCCCGCATAGGCCTGCGGGATGATCCGGATCGAGCGGAAAAGCACGACGATCACGAAGATCGCCAGGACGACGAGTAGGACGATCACGAAGATCTGCCCCACGAAAGCGCCGACGTCAACCACGGGTGTTCTCCTTCGGGTCGGGGGAGGGGATGCCGACCTCGACGGTCGCGCCGCGCACGGCGCGGACGACGAGGCGGGCGCCGACGGACACGTCTGCGCTGTCGTCGACGAGTCGAGCAGTCCACGTCTCGCCGTTGTCGAGCTTGACCGCGCCCGCCCCGTCGACGAACGGGACCAGGACGCGAGCGCCGAGGCCCGCGAGAGCGTCCACGTTGGTCGGTATGTGCTGACTGCTGCGATGCAGGGCGCGAAGGAGCAGCGGACGGATGGTGAACAGCAGCAGTGCCGACACGGCGGCCGCCGCGGCGACCTGCAGCCACCACGGAGCGGACAGGAGGTTCGTGCCCAGACCGCCGACGAGCGTGCCGCCGGCGAGCATCAGGAACGTGAACTCGAGAGTGAGCAGTTCGACGATGACGAAGATCAGGGCCAGCACGAGCCACGCTATCCACAGGTATTGCGTGAGATCGGGCAACATCGGCGCTCCTTCGTCCCTCATCCCGAACCTATCAGTCGGGGGTGCGATCCGGACCGGTTGATAGGCTCGTGCGGTGCCGGCGGCCCGCCGTGCCGAGAGCCTTTCTTCCCCGCAGGAGCGTCACATGACTCAGCCCCTTCCCGCCGGAACCCTCACCGGTCGCACGGCACTGGTGACCGGATCGTCGCGTGGCATCGGCGCCGACACAGCGCGGTACCTCGCGCAGGCGGGGGCGAACGTCGTCATCAACTTCCGCAACAAGGCGCCCCGCGCCGAGAAGCTCGCGGCCGAGCTCCGCGACCTCGGCGTCGAGGTGCTCGTCGTCGGAGCCGATCTCACCGATCGCGCCTCGGTCGACGAGATGTTCGCCGCTGTGCGCGACACGTTCGGCCACCTCGATCTGCTCGTGCTGAACGCATCCGGCGGCATGGAGGGAGGCATGGCCGAGGACTACGCCCTCACCCTCAACCGCGACGCGCAGCTCGGCACCCTCGACGCGGCGCTGCCGTTGCTCGAGGATGGGTCGCGCGTGGTGTTCGTCACGAGTCACCAGGCTCACTTCATCCGCACGACCCCGACGATGCCCGAGTACGAGGCCGTCGCCCTGTCGAAGCGGGCCGGCGAGGACGCTCTGCGCGAGCGCATCGGCGAGCTCTCCGAGCGCGGCATCGGATTCGTCGTCGTGTCGGGAGACATGATCGAGGGCACGATCACCGCGACCCTGCTCGAGCGCGCGAATCCGGGGGCGATCGCCACGCGGCGCGAGTCGGCCGGCAAGCTGTACAACGTGTCGGAGTTCGCCGCCGAGATCGCCCTCGCCGCCGTCGAGCCGATCCCCTCCGACAACACCCGTCTCGTCGGGGACATCTCGTCCTTCGGCGGCGAGTGACCATGCGCCCCACGGACATCGAGGCTCTCATCGCCGTGGGGCGTCCGACGGTCGCCCCCGACGGCTCGTTCGCCGTGTTCGCGACGTCACGGCCCGATATCTCGGCGAACCGGAACGTGGGACAGCTCTGGCGTATCGAGCTGCCCTCGGGCGAGGCTCACCGGCTCACCCGAGGCGTCGCCGACTCCTCGCCGAGCCTCTCGCCGGACGGCCGTCGTGTCGCTTTCGTCCGCGGCGACGCCGGCGGTAAGCCGCAGATCCACGTGATCGCGGCAGCCGGCTCGGAGCCCATCCAGGTCACCGACGCCCCCCTCGGTGTCGGGGCGTTCGCGTGGTCACCCGCGGGCGATCTCCTCGCCTTCACCGCGCGAATCCCCGAGCAGGGCCGCTACGGCTCGGTGGAAGGACTCGCCGCCGAAGCAGAATCTCCTCGGCGGATCACGGGCGTCCGGTGGCATGCGAACGGCATCGGCTACATCGCGGACCGCCCCGCTCAGGTCTTCGTCGTCGCCGCACCGGACCTCGGTTCCGAGCCCGCGTACGCTCCCGCCCCCGAGCCGCAGGGAGGGTCGTCCGCGCCTGCACCGCGCGTGCCGGCGGAGGCGCGCCAGCTAACCTCGGGCGAGCTCTCCCATGACTGTGTCGTCTTCACCGCCGACGGCTCGGAGATCCTCACCACCACGGATGAGATCGAGCGCGAACGTCGCGACCTCCGCTCGCCCCTGATCGCGATCAGCGTCGATGGAACGGGGGAGCGCGTGGTGCTGCCCGCGACCCTCTCGATCGCCGACGTCGCCGTCGCCGCCGATGGCAGCATCGCCCTCCTCGCCTCCGACGCGGGCGCCGATGGCACGGACTTCGTCGCGCCGGGCGTCGCGCTGTGGATCCTCGAGGGCAATGGCCCTCGGAGACTGACCGATCCCGAGACGATCGACCTCGGGGAAGTGGGCTCGCACATCACGGCAGTGGGCGACGACTTCCTGGTGCAGAACCGCACCCGCGGAGAGGTGCACCTGCTCCGCGTCTCGCGCGACGGCGCCGCCGTGCGCCTGCGCCGGGGCATGGAGGTGACCGGCCACGGCGCTGACGCTGCAGGCCGGCGAATCGTCTGCGCCGTCGCGACCAACCGGTCGGCCGGCGAGCTCCTTCTCCTCGACGCCGACGGCGTGGACGCGCGGTTGCTGACCTCCTTCGGGGATGCCGCGAGCCGAGCGGGGTTCGTCGTTCCGCGCGAGCTCGAGGTGACGGCACCCGACGGCTATCGCGTGCACGGATGGGTCGCGACACCCGAGGGCGATGGCCCGTTCCCCGTGCTTCTGCAGATCCACGGCGGCCCGTATGCCTCGTACGGCATCCATCTCTTCGACGAGACGCAGGTGCTGGTCGATGCCGGCTACGCCGTCGTGTACTGCAATCCGCGGGGCAGCGCCGGATACGGTCGCGCTCACGGGCGCAGCATCCGCGGGCGCATGGGCACCGACGACCTCGTCGACGTCCTCGCGTTCCTCGACGGAGCAGTCGCCTCTGAGGCACGGCTCGATGGTGGACGGGTCGGAATCATGGGCGGGTCGTACGGCGGCTATCTGACCGCCTGGACGATCGCGCACGACCACCGGTTCGCCGCGGCGATCGTCGAGCGCGGTTTCCTCGACCCGGAGACCTTCCAGGGAACGAGCGACATCGGCTCGTTCTTCGGCGACGAGTACGTCGGCACCGATCCTGCCGCGATCCGGGCGCAGAGCCCGATGGCCATGGTCGGCCGCGTAGCCACCCCCACGCTCGTCATCCATTCCGAGCTGGACTTCCGATGCCCGCTCGAACAGGCGACGCGGTACTACACCGCCCTGCGCCGGCAGGGCACGGAGGCCGAGCTGCTGGTGTTCCCCGGCGAGGACCACGAGCTCACCCGCTCAGGACGGCCCCGACACCGCGTGGAACGGTTCGAGGCCATCCTCGACTGGTGGGGGCGCCACCTCCCGGTGTGACGCCCCCACCTGTCAGGGGCGCAGCGAGAGCCCTCGGATGATGTTGACGATTCCGAGGGCGACAGCCGAGATGCCGAGCAGCCACCAGAGCACGATGACGCCCCACAGCGGCGTGAACAGCAGCATGACGCCGGCGATGATCGAGAGGATCGCGAACGCGATCGTCCAGCCTCGCGACGACGACTCACCGACGACGGACAACGACACCGCGCCCTCGATGATCCACATGATGCCCACCAGGACGCCGAGGAACACAGCGAACGACACTGTGAACGCGGCGAGGTTGGCAAAGGCCACGACGCCGACGACCACGAAGAAGATGCCGAGCACGATGTGTCCGACGCGCGCCCAACCGTCCTTCGTCCGCGAGAAGACGCCGAGCGCGGCGTAGACGACACCCGCGACGATCGCGTACGCCGCGATGATGCCCGTCAGCACCTGGGCAATCCGCCCGGGCCAGATGAGGATCAGCAGGCCGAGAACCAGGGTGAGGACGCCGGTCAGGATCAACGATGTCCGCAGCGATCGGATGAATCGTCCGGCGATGTTCTCCGCAGTTGTCATGACAGGGCCTCCTTCACGGAAGTCGGACGCTCCCGTCTCGCCTCACGCTACTGGACATGACGAAGCGGCATCAGAGCGCGCGGTGCAGCGCCGGGCGAGTGGCGCGGGGTGAGAGGCACTCAGCCGAGGAGCAGGGTCGCGGCGAGGAGTACGGGGACGCAGCCGAGCGTGGTGAGGAACACGGTGTCGCGCGAGATCGTCTCGCCGATGTCGTAGCGCTGGGCGAAGTTGAAGACGTTCTGCGCGGTCGGGAGGGCCGCGAGGACCGTGACCGCCAACGTGTCGGCGGGGGAGAGGCCGAACGCGAGCGCGGCGACCGCCCAGGCGACGAGGGGCATCGCGATGAGCTTGAGCCCCGATGCCAGGAGGATGTCGCGGCGACGGCCGGATGCCGACAGCACGCGCTGTCCGTGGAGCGACATCCCGTACGCGATCAGGAGCACCGGCACACAGGCGTCCGCGATCAGCTGCAGCGGGTCGAGCACGATCGGCGGCAACCGCAGGCCCGAGACGGACACGATCACTCCCGCCACCGAGGCGATGACGATCGGGTTGCCGACGGTCCGTTTCAAAATCGGCAACGGTTTGCGTTGTCCGGTCGTGACGGCCTCGAGGATCGCCATCGTGATCGGGGTGAAGACGATCAGCTGCATCAGGATGACGGGCGCCGGCAACGCGGCCGACCCCAACAGATAGAGCGACAGCGGGATGCCGATGTTGTTGGAGTTGACCTGCCCGGCCGAGAGCATGCCGATGAGCGTCTCGCCGACAGAGCGGCGCCACACGAGCCGCGCGATCAACGCGTAGACGACGAACATCGAGACGGCGGCGATCGCTGAGACGGGCAGCAACGCGGAAAACAGGGTCGACACGTCGGCTTGCGAGAGCACGACGAACATGAGGAACGGCGACAGCACGAAGAAGATCAGGCGCGCGAGCACGGGACGGCCGTGAGGTCCGAGCAGATCGATGCGGCCGATGACGTAACCGACGACGATCGCGACCCCGACGACGACGAACCCGGTCACGACCTGCACCCTTCGAGCCTAGGGGAGTGCGGGTAGGCGTTGACCCCGCTCACAGGCTCCGGTTCGTACGGTTGTTCAGACGTGGAAGAGGTGACGACATGAGACGCAGCGTGCGCTACATCCCGCTGGCCGCCGTCCAGCTGGCGGCTATCGCCGTGACGATCGCGGTGTGCGTGTTCACGACCTCCGGACAGCACGCCGATCAGGCGGCGATGGTCGCCACGACATCGTCGAGCAACCCGATCCTGCTGGCGGCGCAGCACGTGAGCGCCAACTACATCCTCATCGTGGCGGCCGTGACGATGGTGGTCAGCATCACAACGGCGCTCGTCACCCGCCGGTTCGCGGAGGCGGGCGCAGCGTCGGTCGTCTTCGTCGGCGCGAGCATCGTGACGCAGGTGCTCAAGCACGACATCATCGCGCGCCCCGATCTCGCCAGCGGCTGGGGCACTTACCACAACTCCCTGCCGTCGGGTCATGCGACCATCGCGATCGCGGCAGCCTGCGCCGCGCTGTTCGCCGCCCCGACGCGGATGAAGTTCGTCCTCGCGCCTGTGCTCGTCGTGTGGGCCACCGTCGCCGGCATGGGCGTCATCGCCGCCGGCTGGCACCGACCGAGCGACGTCGTCACGGCGAGTCTCGTCGTGGGCTTCTGGTGCACGATCGCTGCGCTCCTGGTCAGCGCAGCCCGTCATCGCCGGGAACGCGGCTCGGCCGTGCTCACGACAGCGCAGCGCCGACTGCGCGGACTCACACCCGTCCTGATCCTGCTGGCGGCGATCACCGCCGTCGCGCTGTGCGCGTCGTACGCATCGGGATCGGAGCGCACGCTCGCGTCGGCTCTTCTCACGGTGTCGACGATCACGGCAACGGTCCTCGGCGCTCTCGCGGTCAGCGGCGGGCTGCCGTCAGGACGGCCGCGCGGTCGCGCGCTCGTCCCACGGGTGTGAGCTGGTGCCGTCTTCCTGCGGGCGCCTGCGCCGAGCTCAACCGTAGAGCGCCGTCACAGCACGCCTGCGTCCGTCGAGTCTCACCCTGCCGCCGTAGGGGAGGACCCACTGCGGGCGGGTGTGTCCGAACGGCACGCCGATGCAGATGACAGCGTCTTCGCTGTAGCGCGTCACCTCGCTGAGCACGACGTCGCGTTGCTCGGCCCGGAGCCGTTGGCGCTCGTCACGTACAGGGACCCTGTCGTGAGCGCTCACCGGGGGACGCGCCACCATCACCCCGTCGACCACTCCGAGGACGCCGCGTTCGCCGAGGGCTCGGATCCATCGCTTGACGAGAGTCGCAGGCGGCGATTCTTCGCTGGTTTCCAGCATGAGGATCGACCCGCGGAGATCCTCGAGCCTGGGCATCCGGCCCGCTACGGCGATCTGGTCGATCACTTCGAGACAACCGCCCCAGGTGGTTCCCTCCGCGGTTCGCCGAGGACCCGACCAGGTCCAGTCCTCGGCGGGTTCCCGTGTCCCGAACTGGATGAGCGCCGCCGGCGATCGCCAGTCCGGCCCGAAGTCCTCGGACTCGGTGGGATTCGTGAGTTCGATCTCGCCTCCGGTGAACAGAGCCGCACGAAGCGACCTGAGATGAATTTCGTCGATGCCGGGTCCGGCGCCGAGGTGAACCTGCGTCGACCCGCCGTAGTAACCGGATACCCCCAACTGCCAGAGCCAGTTGAGAAGGTTCGTGTTGTCGCTGTATCCGAAGAAGGGCTTAGGGTTGTCCCGGATCACGCCTGCATCCAGGAACGGGATAACGGTGATCTGATCGTCTCCGCCCAGAGTCGCGAAGACCGCAGCGATCGTCGGATCCGCGAACGCCGCGCCGATGTCACGGGCGCGTGCTTGAGGACTGGCACCGAGCTCACGGGTCGTCGGGAACTCGACCGGTACGAGACCCAGGTCCGAACGGATGCGGCTCAACGCCTGCTCGTGCACCGCCGGGGCGAAACCGGGCGCCGCGAATGACGGGGACAGCACCGCGACCCGATCACCCGGGACGAGCACAGACTGTCTTGGCTGCATTCCGTCATCCAACCAGACCCACTTCCGGTGTCAGTTGATCCGATAATGCACATTATGTCAGGTCGCGCACAGCAGCCTCGCCATCGGCTCTCCCCGACTGATGTTGCCGCCTGTCATGTGGCGCGAAGGCGTCTGCGCCACCAGATCGCACGCTCGGAGCCCACGAGGCGCCGGTCACACGCTCGGGTCGGTCACCAGAAGCATAGAGGTACTCACCACCCAGATCCCGCGCTGCGTAGAGAGGCTCGTCGTCGGCGGCGGGGTCAAAGTCGGGGCGTCCCATGTCAGGCTCCTAGGAGTTCAGCGGAGAAGGTGACGGCGAGCAGGATTGCGGAGCCGCCCAGTGCAGTAAAACCCGCCACACCCAGAGGGAGCCAGCGCGAAGGTCCTCTTCCCGGGCCGTGAGGTAACCAGCTTTCTCGCGGACGAGAATTGGCTCGATCTGTTGAACAGAAGCAGTGGAATCGAGGAATCGGTCCACCAGGGACCGTCCGGTTGTGCCTTGCCGTCGACCGGGGCGAAGCGCAACAGCTGCGCACAACAGACCGGCCACAGCGAGTCCCATGGCGACGACAGCGGCCAGAGGAAAGTGCTTCCATGCCTGGGCAGTAAGTGCCGCGATGATCACTCCAGCGGACACCGCCAGATAAGCGAGATACCTCAGACATCTGTTGTCCGAGGTATCTCCTGTCAGTCACCCCCGAGCGAACCGGCGCCCGCGCCGAGGACACCATGCGAACTCCTAAGCCGCCAATCAGGTTCGGCTGATGATGAGCGGTAGCCGTGTTTTCTGGCAAGGTAGCTCTGTGAGCGAACTCCGATTGCCCGTGTTCGACGAACGTGAGCGCACTGACGCCTCCCCCGCCTCGCACGAAGAATCCTCGTTCACGTTCCTCAACCGTATCGCCGGCGACTTCTGGCATCACGCCCGACAGCTCATTGAGAACTGGTGCAGTCATCTGCCCACCCAGGTGGCCTATGCCGACATGCGCGGACGCCTTCGATCCCGGAACGACAGCCAGTTCAACAGCGCGTTCCTTGAGTTGTATCTCCACGAAGCACTGTTGCGCTCGGGGCATACGGTGGAGATCCACCCGCACCTCGAGAGCACAGAACGCCAGCCGGACTTCTACGCAGAGAAAGACGGTGTTGGGTTCTACATCGAAGCAATCTCCCCGGGGGTTGGAAAAGAGAAGGCGTCGGACATTGCACGAAAGAACAGATTCATTGACGTCGTCAACCGCTTGGATGAACCGGACTTCCTGCTCTCCCTGCGCTCTCTTACAGTCGGGAGAGGCGAACCTCGAGCGGCGCGGCTCCGCACGGACCTGCGCCGGTGGCTGCGAAGCATCGACCCAGACGCGATGTCCGACCGCGAGAACGCACCCCGCTTCACATGGGCGCGCGAGGACTGGTCAGCGGAGTTTTCCGCAATCCCGGTCCGTAAGGACGGGCGCCGCGTGGATGGCACGGAGCGGCGAGCCATCGCAATCTATGCCCACGAGCCGGCCGAGTGGGTTAACGACGCAACAACAATCACGAAGGCACTCGATGCAAAGCACGGTGAGTACGGCGCACTCGATAAGCCGTTTGTCATCGCGGTAGGGCTGTTTATCCAAGACACCGACCGGTGGCACAGCACCAACGCGTTTTACGGGCCTGAACGGATCATCCTGAGCGACGGCGAAGACGCGCGCAGCGTCCGGCAAGGTGATGGCTACTTCGGCGCCCCACAAAACTGGCAGCATACAAACGTCTCCGGTGTCCTTCTCGTCAACCAGCTCCAGCCCTACCATGTGCACAAAGCCGAGACCACGCTCTGGGTCCACCCAGGTTCATCCCTACCGATCAGCCCGTTCGGTATGCCGGGTGACACCGTCAACCTCGACGGCAACCAAGTGACAACGACTTCCGGCGCCATCCCGGCGAACGAGCTCTTCGGTCTTCCCCCGGAGTGGCCCCCGGGTGATCCTTGGCCCTCAAAAGGCTGATTTCAGCACCGACGCTTTACAAAGGCAGCATGCGACGCGCAGGCCGGTAAGTCTACGCAGTCAGAACAGTAGAGGGCCTTAATAGGCAGCTCCGACTCCCACCCGCAACGGCGCGAGACCTCCCACGATCACAGGACTCGCACCGTCAGAAGCGACCGCCCGTAGGCACTCTCGCCCACGATACGGTCGGTGTGGCGAAAGCCGAGCTTCTCGAGCACACGGCGTGACGCCCCGTTCCACTCCCAGACCGCCGCCCAGACACGCTCGGTGCCCGCTGTCGCCGCCCTGTCTATTACTGTTGCCGCAGCTTCCGTCGCGAAGCCAAGACCCTGTGCAGCACGGCAGAGTTCGAAGGCGAGCTCGGGCTCATCGGCAGCTCCGTAATCGGCTGGGACCAACCCGCAGTAGCCGATCACGTCACGTGGTGCGCGCCTCACGATCGTGAAGAGCTGCGGACCTGGCGCTTCCCCCGCTGCGCGGATTTCGGCGGCGATGTCCGCCTCCGTCGGATGCCCGTTCTCACCGATGCGGCGATGGCTCGGCACACGCGGGTCCCGCTCCGCCCAGAGCTTCCGGAAGACCGCGGCATCCGACGACTCGCGTCGCCGCAGGATGAGGCGAGGGGTCTCCAGGATCTCCTCGGGGCCGCGCGTCGACATTTCCGCAGTCTGTCAGACTCCGCCGCGCCTGCCGTTACCGTGGTGCGATGATGACACCGACACACCCCCGCGCGGAACGAGCGTGACCGGCGACGCCGCATCGAAGGGACGACGCGTCACGCTGAATCTCCGCCGGCCGATGCTGCACCTGATTCCCGGCGTCCGACCGACGGTCGTGATCGACGGCCGCGGACAGCCCGCGCAATGGGGCGTCGGCACCTGGCTCGTGCCCGACGACGAGGCCGTGGAGATCACCGTCTTCCTCTTCAATCGCTTGTGGCGGTTCGGCGAGGCTCGAGTGGTGCTGCATCCCGCGGACACCGGCCTCTCCTATCGCTCCCCCCTGGTTCCCCTCGGCCCGGGTCGCATTCTGGTCACCTCCGGGTGAGCCTCGTCGCGCCGACCTGCATTCGTACCGTCCAGCTGGTACAGTAATCGGTCATCCTCGCTCGAACGGAGCGCGACGAAGGGAGACGGCCATGCACATCGCCGGCTTGGATGCCGACATCATCGACGCACTGACGCAGGTCTCGACGCCGGATCACCGGCCCGATGCACTCACGATCGGGGTGTCGCTCCCCGACTCCCCCGACGAGCTCCCGGCGTGCATCGCCGACGTCGACGCACTCCTGGAACGCGAGCTGAGCCGCGTGTCACCGCGCATCCTCGTCGCCGTCGTCCACGCCGCGAGTCGACTGAACGAAGGCCGCGCCTTCGCGAGCGAGCTGATCGACCACGCGAGCGTTCACTCGAGCAATTCGCTGGGCCGCGACCTGACCGCTGTCGGCATCGTCCTGGACGACGACCAGGACCGCGCGCTCGTGGCGCGCCGTATCGCCGAGCACCTCAGCGGCCGCAGCAACCTCGGCGACGGCACGGTCGTCACCGCCCGGGACCTTCGACGCGTCACTCTGCGCGAGCTGATACTCGAGGACGTCCTCTGACGGTGTAGCCCGCCTCACAGCCGGCGGACGCGCAACCACACGAACGCGTGCGCCGGCAGCACGAGGCCGCTCCCGAGCCCCACCGCGGAGTCCCGGATGAGGTCCCACGCCGACTCATCCAGCCCGCTCACGGTCTCGGAGGGGATCGCCGCCGGCTCGTCAGCGACATTGGCGAGCACGAGCACCGCTCCCCCGTGCTCATCCGTCGCCGGACGTATGAACCCCACGACCGCGGCGTGGGGGGTGCGGAAGGGGATGAGCTCGTTCCCGGCGAACTCCGTCGTGGCTCGGCGCACGTCGATCAGGTGCCGGAGCCTCGTGAAGACCCGTCCGGCAACCGTGGACTCGTCCCGCCGCTCCTCGTACCGCTCGGAGGGTCGCTCGGGCCGGTGCGCCCACCGGCTGTCTCCTCGCCGCGCCGGGTCGTCCTGGAACGTGTCGTCATTGAGCTGCGCCACCTCGTCGCCGAGGTACAGCAGCGGGATGCCGCCGGTGGACATCGCGAGCGCATGCGCGAGCACCACCCGGTCCTCACCGCCGTCGTCGCCCGCCGCGATCCCCGCCAGCGAGGCCGTTGTGCCTGCGATCCGGGCATCGCCGGTGCGCGGGTTCTCCTGGAACGGGAAGCCCCGGGAGAACGAGCCGGCGAAGCGGCCGATGTAGAAGTCGTTGAGGAAGCGCCGATGCGGCCCGCCGTCGATCCCGAAGCGCGCGGCATCCTCGTCCGCGAACGTCCAACCGATGTCGTCGTGGCTTCGGACGTAGTTGACCCACGCGGTCCCGGGAGGAAGCTCGTGGCGCTCGTCGAGCGCGAGCTGAAGTAGCCGGGCGTCACGGGTCGCCAGCGCCTCCCAGGTCAGCGCCATCTGCAGCGGGTTGTAGGAGAGCTGGCACTCGTCGGGCGAGATGTAGTCCTGCACCTCGTCGGGGTGGACGATCGCCTCGGACTTGAACAGCACCGCCGGCGCCGCGATGCGCAGCACCGCGTTGAACGCCTGCAGGAGCAGGTGAGCCTCGGGCAGGGACTCGCACGTCGTCCCGAGACGCTTCCAGATGAAGGCGACCGCATCCATCCGGAGGATCTCGACACCCTGGTTCGCGAGGAACAGCATCTCCCTCGCCATCGCCGTGAATACGTCGGGGTTCGCGTAGTTGAGATCCCATTGGAACCGGTAGAAGGTGGCCCAGATCCACCGGCCATCGGGAAGCGGCACGAACGAGCCCGGATGGTCGTCCGGAAAGATCTCGCGCGTGGTCCGCTCGTACGCATCAGGAAGCTCGCGGTCGGGGAAGATCAGATAGAAGTTCTCGTACACCGGGTCGCCGGCGAGGGCGCGCGTCGCCCACTCGTGCTCGTTCGAGGTGTGATTGAAGATGAAGTCGAGCACGAGGGAGATCCCCGCGTCGCGGAGATCAGCGGCCAACGCGCGGAGGTCGGCCATCGTCCCCAGAGCCGGGTCGACGGTGCGATAGTCCGAGACCGCGTATCCGCCGTCGTTGTCACCTTCTGGGCTGGCGAACAGCGGCATGAGGTGCAGATAGGTGAGACCGAGCTCCCGGAAGTACGGGATCATCTTGCGCACGCCGTCGAGGTCACCGGCGAACCGGTCCACGTAGCAGACACCGCCGAGCATCCGCTCCGATTCGAACCAGGTCGGCCGCGCCGCGCGGTCGCGGTCGAGTCGCCGCAGTTCGGCGGGCCGATCGGCACGTGCATCGAGCACGGCGTCGATGAGCGTCAGGAGCGACTCGAGTGAGGTCGCGCGATCGCCGTAGAGCGCGCGGAACAGCCCGTGCAATCTCGGGAACTCCGCGCGAAGCCGCGCGACCGTCTCGCCGTCGGCCGGCTGCTCACGCCGTGCGACGTGCTCGACGAGGATCGCGGCGTCGGTCTCGAGAGCCGACAGCGCGGTCATCGCGGGACCACCGGAGCACTCATGCTCCGCATCATGGCAGAACGACCGGGGCACCGGACACCGCGGGCCGTGCGGGTAGACGCAGACGCCGGAGTAGCGTAGAAGGGTGATCTTCCCGGCGCCTCCCCTGCTCCGACGGATCGGCCGATGACGGCCGCAGCACGGATGAGCGGCCCCGGGCTCCGGGCGTGGCTCGTCTGGGGAACCGGTGTGGCGGCGTACGTCCTGTCCATCACGAACCGGACGTCGCTCGCGGCCGTGGGCGTCGACGCCGCCGAGCGCTTCCAGGCCGATGCCGCGACGCTGTCGATGTTCGCCGTCGTCCAGCTGGCCGTCTACGGCGGGATGCAGATCCCCATCGGCGTCCTGCTCGATCGATACGGTTCGCGCCCCATCATGACCATCGGCATGATCCTCATGGCGGTCGGCCAACTGACGATGGCCCTCTCCCCCAGCGTCGGGGTCGCCATCGTCGCGCGCATGCTCCTCGGCGCCGGCGACGCCGCCATCTTCCCGGCGGTCCTCCGACTCGTCGCGACCTGGTTCCCGGCGCAGCGCGGGCCGCTGATGGTGCAGATGACCGGCATCCTCGGTCAGGCCGGCCAGCTCGTCGCCGTCATCCCCCTCTCAGCTCTCCTGCACGCCACCAGCTGGTCGGTGACCTTCGGCAGCGTCGCGGGACTGGGTGTCCTGTTCGCCGTCCTGGTGTTCCTGCTCGTGCGCAACCACCCGCCGGAGGTCGATCGCGACGTCAGCGTCGACACCGACACCGGAGCCATCCGCGTCGTCACCTCGAGCGTCGACACGGGAGTCGGCATCCGCGCGGCCTGGGCGCATCCGGGTACCCGGCTGGCGTTCTGGTCGCATTTCACGACGCCGTTCGCCGGCACGGCGTTCATCCTGCTGTGGGGCATTCCGTTCCTCACCGCCGGCGAGGGACGCACGCAGTCCGAAGCGACGCTCATCACGACGCTCTACGTCTTCGCCGGTATGGCGCTCGGGCCGATCATGGGCGAGCTCTCTCGCCGCATCCCCAACCTGCGATCGCGCGCGCTCGTGCTTCCCGCCGTGGGCGTCCAGCTCGTCGCCTGGACGGCGGTGATCCTCTGGCCCGGGACCGCGCCGGCGTGGCTGCTGGTGGCTCTGGCGATCGCCCTCGCCACCGGGGGGCCGGCCTCGATGATCGCTTTCGACCACGCCCGCACGCACAATCCCTCGCATCGCCTCAGCACGGCGACGGGGCTCACGAACGCCGGCGGCTTCCTCGCCGCACTCATCGCCGTGTTCAGCATCGGGGTGGCGCTCGACCTGCAGGGCGCCGGAACACCGGCGACGTACTCGCTCGAGGCGTTCCGCGTCGCGTTCCTCACCCAGGTGCCGCTGTGGCTCATCGGCGGTACGTTCATCGCGATCGAGCGCAAGCGCACCCGTATCCACATCGGGATGGACCTACCGAAACGGCCGCGACGGGCGTAAGCCCACCGCGGCCGTTTCGCAGCAGATGCATCAGAGCATGGGGTCGCCCGACGTGCTCGTGCTGTTGCGGGTGACGCGCTGGCCGCTGGCGGGATCGACGGCGGTGCGGCTGACGGTCTCGGTCTGGCGGCGGCGCACCATCAGAATGAGGCCGATGAGGAAGACGAGGGCTCCTGCACCCATCAGGATGTAGCCGATGAGGTCGAGGTTCACCCACTCGACCTCGACGTTCACGGCGAACGCGAGGATCGCGCCGATGACGAACAAAGCGATTCCGGCACCAATGCTCATGTCAGTTCCCTTCGGGTGTGCGGACCCGTCGATCCTGGCGCGTGGGCGCAGCACCGTGCACCGGCTTGACACCGGCTCTCGCGGCGTGTCACGAGCGCGGCGCGACCTCGATCCAGGAGCCGAACTTCGGTTGCCGGTTGTCGCCGGATGAACGTCCGGTGAGTCGCCGACGGACCCAGGGAGCGAGGTGCTCGCGGAAGTACTCGCCGCGCGCGAGCGCAGGCGGCTGCTCGTCGACGGGAAGCGACCACCACTCCCCCGGCGCCTCGAGACCCAGGGAACCGAGAACCCGAGCGGCGACGCGGTGGTGACCGCGGGCGTTCATGTGGAGCCGATCGGCCGACCAGTACGACGGATGGGTCAGGGCCCGGTCATACCAGTTCAAGGCGCGGACGACGTCGTCGCGATCCGCGATGCGCTCGACGACGGCATCCGAGAGCGCATCGCCGCGCCGATTGATGAGGCCTCCCAGCGGCAGCTGCGCGGACGGGTTCGCGCCCGACAGCAGGATGAGGCTGACGCCTTCTTCGTCGCACCGGCGCAGCACCTGCACGAAGGCGTCGACGATATGCGCGATGGACGTGCGCGGGCGCAGCATGTCATTGCCGCCGCCGTTGAACGACAGGTGGGTCGGGCGCAGCGCGAGGGCGGCTTCGAGCTGTTCGTCGACGATGGGCCGCACGAGCTTGCCGCGGATCGCGAGGTTGGCGTACTGCACGGCTCGCCCCGTCGCGTCCGCCCAGCCGGCGGCGACGAGATCGGCCCAGCCGCGCACGGCGCCGTCGGGCAGCTCGTCTCCCACGCCCTCGGTGAACGAGTCGCCGATGGCCACGTAGCGCACCTGTGATTCAGCGGTCATCGAGCGACACTCCCCTGCGGTCGACGAGTCCCCACGCGCCGACGGCGGCGAGGACGAAGAAGATGGCGAACACGACGAAGAGCATGGGCGCGCCACCCCACATCAGCAGGGGCGGCACCGACAGCGGAGCGAGGATGGATGCGATCCGGCCGACGCCCGCGGCCCATCCGGCACCGGTGCCGCGCAGCGATGTCGGGTACATCTCCGGCGTCACGGCGTAGAGCGCACCCCAGGCGCCGAGGTTGAAGAACGACAGCGCCATACCTGCGCCGATGATGACGGCCTCGGTCCCGGCCGTGCCGAACACGACGGCGGATGCCGCGGAGCCGATGAGGAACACCGACAGGGTCAGGCGTCTGCCCCACACCTCGATCAACCAGGCCGAGACGGCGTAGCCAGGGAGCTGAGCGAGGGTGATGATCAGGGTGAACCCGAATGAACGCACGAGGTCGTAACCCTGCGTGTACAGGATCGTCGGGATCCAGATGAAGGCGCCGTAGTACGAGAAGTTGACGCAGAACCAGACCAGCCACAGGCTCGCGGTGCGGCCGCGGAACTCCGGCGACCAGAGCGCCCGGAGCCGGCCGGTCGACGACACGGCGGCGGGCGCGGCGATCGTTTCCGGGCCGGCGGAGACGCCGACCTCGCGCGACGCGGTCGCGCTGGTCGTCTCGAAGCTCCGGACGACCGCCTCGGCCTCGGCGTGCCGGCCGCGGCGTTCGAGCCACCGGGCCGACTCGGGGAGCCCCCAGCGCACGACCAGCGCGTACACCGCGGGGATCGCGCCCACGACGAATGCCCAGCGCCATCCTTCGTCGACCTGCGGGATCACGAAGTAGCCGATCAGTGCGGCCGCGGTCCAGCCGACGGCCCAGAAGGCTTCGAGGATGACGATGACCCGGCCGCGGATGCGGGCGGGCGCGAACTCGCTCACATACGTGCTCGCGACCGGCAGCTCGGCGCCGAGACCGAGCCCCACGAGGAAGCGCAGGACGAGGAGCATCGCGAGCCCGCCGACCAGAGCGCTCGCGCCGGTGGCGACTCCGTAGACGAGAAGCGTGACCGCGAACACGGAGCGCCGACCGAATCTGTCTGCCAGCAGCCCGCCGACGCTCGCGCCGATCGCCATGCCCGCGAACCCGGCCGATGCGATCCACGACGCCTGCGAGGTGTCGAGCGACCACTGCGCGATGAGCGCCGTGATGATGAACGAGATCAGCCCGACGTCCATCGCGTCGAGGGCCCATCCCAGTCCGGATCCGGTCAGGATCCGCAGGTGCCGACGACCGAAAGGCAGATCGTCGAGGCGGCGCGCCACCGAGGGCGTCGCGGTATCGGTCATTCGACCATGCTATTGATCCGCGACGACCTCGCGCGCCACCCGGTCAGTCGTCGGCGAGCATCTCTCGCACGAGAGGAGCGACCTTGGTGCCGTAGAGCTCGATCGAGTGCATCATGCTCTCGTGCGCGAGCGTCCCGTGCGAGAACTTCAGATCGAACCGGTCGAGGTCCAGCGTGCGGATCGTCTGGGCGAGCTTGCGCGCCACCGTCTCGGGCGAGCCCGCGTACACGGCGCCGTCGGGGCCGAGATCGTGCTGGAACTGCAGGCGCGAGTACGGCGGCCAGCCACGCTCGGCACCGATCGCGTCACGGTTGACCTTCATCGCCGGGAAGAGCTCCTCCCAGGCCTGCTCATCGCTGTCGGCGACGTGGCCGGGAGAATGGACCCCGACGGGCAGCCGGTCGGCGCCCATCGCGTCCCGCGTGCGGTGGAACAGATCGACGTACGGCCGGAACCGCGCCGCACCGCCGCCGATGATCGCCAGCATCAGGTTGTACCCGTTGTGGGCGGTTCGCAGCACCGATTCGGGCGAGCCGCCGACGCCGACCCACGCACGGAGGCCGTTCTCGGTCTTCGGGAAGACATCCGCGTCCGTCAGCGCGGGTCGAGTCCGACCCTGCCAGGTGACGGGCTGCTCGGACCGCAGCCGTCCGAACAGGTCGAGGCGCTCCTCGAAGAGGATCTCGTAGTCGGCGAGATCGAACCCGAACAGCGGGAACGACTCGGTGAACGAGCCCCGCCCGAGGATGATCTCGGCACGGCCGTTCGAGACGGCGTCGAGGGTCGCGAAACGCTCGTAGACGCGCACCGGGTCGTCGCTCGAGAGGACCGTGACCGCGGTGCCCAGATGGATGTCCTTCGTGCGCGCCGCGGCGGCGGCGAGCACGATCTCGGGACTCGAGACGGCGAATTCACGCCGGTGGTGCTCCCCCACCCCGAAGAAGCTCAGGCCGACCTCGTCGGCGAGCACCGCCTGGTCGACGACGTTTCGGATGGTCTGGGCGTCGGAGAGCAGCTCGCCGTCGGCGCCGCGGGTGACGTCACCGAACGTGTCGAGGGCGAACTGGACGGATGTCGCGGTCATGGGGGCCCACCTTTCATTCATCCGCATACAACGACGGGGCGGGAAGAGTATTCCCGCCCCGTCGTCGGTGCTGTCAGTTCTGCGCGAGCGCCATGCGCAACGTGTCGAGCCCGACACCGCCGAGCCGCAGCGCCTTCATGTGGAACGCCTTGACGTCGAACTGGTCGCCCGCCCGCGCCGCGAAGTCGTCGCGGATCTGCTCCCAGATGCGCTGACCGACCTTGTACGACGGCGCCTGGCCCGGCCAGCCGAGATACCGGTTGACCTCGAAGCGGATGAACTCCTCGGGCATGTTGACGTTGCGCTTCATGAACTCCAGCGCGTAGTCCGCATCCCACACGCCCTCACCGTCGGGGCGTTCCTTGCCCAGGTGCACGCCGATGTCGAGGACGACGCGAGCGGCCCGCATGCGCTGGCCGTCGAGCATGCCCAGCCGGTCTGCCGGGTCGTCGAGGTAGCCCAGCTGCTCCATCAGGCGCTCGGCGTACAGCGCCCAGCCCTCGGCGTGGCCGCTCGATCCGGCGAGCAGGCGGCGCCACGAGTTGAGCTCGAAACGGTTGTACACCGCCTGCGCGATCTGGAGATGGTGACCGGGGACGCCCTCGTGATACACCGTCGTGAGTTCGCGCCAGGTGTCGAACGAGTCGACGCCCTCCGGCACCGACCACCACATGCGACCGGGGCGCGAGAAGTCGTCGGTCGGGCCCGTGTAGTAGATGCCGCCCTCGTTGGTCGGGGCGATCATGCACTCCAGCGTGCGGATGGGCTCGGGGATGTCGAAGTGGGTACGACCCAGTTCTTCGACGGCCCGGTCGCTCGTCTCCTGCATCCACTTCTGCAGAGCCTCGGTGCCGTAGAGCTTCCGCGACTCGTCCTTCTCGAGGTGCGTCACCGCCTCTTCCACGGTCGCACCCGGGAGGATCTCGTTCGCGATGGACTCCTGCTCGGCGACCATGCGGGCCAGCTCCTGGAGGCCCCACTCGTAGGTCTCGTCGAGGTCGATCGTGGCCCCGAGGAAACGGCGGGAGTGCAGGGCGTACAGCTCGCGCCCGACCGCGTCGCTCTCGCCCGCCTCGGGGAGCAGCTCGCCGGTGAAGAACGAGGCGAGCGCGTCGTAGGCGACGCGAGCCGCATTCGCGTTGTCGGCGAGCTCACGGGCCAGTGACGCGGGCAGGCCCCCCTCGGTAGGCGCGGCCTCAGCGGCGAACGTCGCGAAGAAGCCGGTGTCCGCCGTGTAACGACCGATCTGCGTGGCTACCTCGGAAACCTGACGGCGCGCCGGGACGATGCCTCGGGAGATACCTTCGCGGAGCGTCTCGATGTAGCCGTCGATCGCGGCCGGAACCGCACCCAGACGCGCGGCGATCACGCTCCAGTCGTCGACCGTGGCCGTGGGCATGAGGTCGAAGGTGTTCCGGATCTCCTGAGCGGGCGAGGCGATGACGTTGACGTCGCGCAGGTGCGCGCCGGCCTCGGCGAGCTCGATCTGCAGACGCAGATCGCCGGAGAGGTCGGCCTTCGTGACGACATCGACGTCGTCGGTCGGCTCGGCTGCCTCAAGGGCGGCGAGAGTGCCGCGAGCGGCCTCGAGGGCTCGGGCGGTGCCGGCCGGCGAGTAGTCGTCGAGTCGTGCGTTGTGCTCGAAACGGCCGATGTACGTCGCGAGCCCGGGTGAGAGCTCTGCCAGAGTGTCGACCCACGCATCGGCGATCCGGTCGATCGGCGTGGGGGTGCGCTGTGCTTCGGTCATCCTCCGAGCCTACTGCGGCACCCCCGCGCGATCAGATCAGTGACCGGCGACGTCCCAGTCGCCGCCGCGACCGATCTGCACGTCGAGAGGGACGGTCAGTTCGGCGGCGTCGCCCATGCGGTCGCGGACGATGCGCTCGGCAGCATCCCACTCCCCCGGCGCGACCTCGACGACGAGCTCGTCGTGAATCTGCAGCAGCACGCGGGATCGGAGCCCTTCGGCCTGGAACTCGCGAGCGATGCGGAACAGCGCGATCTTCATGATGTCGGCGGCGCTGCCCTGGATCGGAGCGTTGAGAGCCGCACGCTCCGCGTTCTCGCGCAGGACCCGGTTCGGGCTCGCGAGGTCGGGGAACGGACGGCGCCGGCCGAAGATCGTCTCCGTGTAACCGTCGATGCGGGCCTGCTCGACGCTCGAGCGCAGGTAGTCGCGCACCGCCCCGAAACGGGCGAAGTACTCGAGCATCAACTGCTTGGCCTCGGACTGCTCGATGCGCAGCTGCTTCGAGAGACCGAACGCCGACAGCCCGTAGACGAGCCCGTACGACATGGCTTTGACCTTCGTGCGCATGGCCGGTGTCACGTCGGCCGGCTCGACGCCGAAGACGCGCGCGCCGACGAAGCGGTGGAGATCTTCGCCCGACACGAAGGCCTCGATGAGCCCCGGGTCTTCGGAGAGATGCGCCATGATGCGCATCTCGATCTGCGAGTAGTCGGCGGTCAGCAGGGTCTCGTATCCCTCGCCGACCTCGAACGCGGCACGGATGCGCCGGCTCTCTTCGTTGCGGATCGGGATGTTCTGCAGGTTGGGATCGGTGCTCGAAAGCCGCCCGGTCTGGCTTCCCGTCTGCACGTAGGTCGTGTGGATGCGGTCGTCTGCGGCGATCGCGGTGTCGAGCGACTCGATGATCTGGCGCAGCTTCGTGGCCTCCCGGTGCTGGAGGAGCAGCTCAAGGAAGGGGTGGGGGTTCGATTCCTGCAGGTCTGCCAGTACGGCGGCATCCGTGGAGTAGCCCGTCTTCGTCTTGCGGGTCTTCGGCAGCTGGAGCTGCTCGAACAGCACCTCCTGCAGCTGCTTGGGAGAACCGAGGTTGACCTCGCGCTCGATCGTCGCGTAGGCACGCTGCGCGATGTCGTCAGCGCGCGCTGCGAGCTCGGCGGAGAAGGTGGAGAGCTTCTCGTGCGAGACCGCGACGCCGGCGAGCTCCATATCGGCGAGGGCGTCGAGCGTGGGCAGCTCGATGCCGGTGAGCACCGACAGCACCGAAGCGGGCATCTCCGTGCGCACCGCCTCTGCGACGCGCAGTGCGAACCACGACAGCTGGCCCGGCGTCGCGCCCTCGGTCTCGGGAACGAGCTGGGTCGGGTCGGCTTCGGGCAGTTTCTCGTCGAGATACCGGTGTACGAGGTCGGCGAGGGTCTTGTCGGGAAAGCTCGGCCGGAGGAGCCATCCCGCCAGGATCGGATCGAAGACGAGACCGCCCAGGCGCACCCCCCCACGCCGAAGCGCCTTGACCTGCAGCTTCGCGTCGGAGAGCACCTTCGGCGCGTTGGACTCGAGCCACGGGCGCAAGGCCTCGGCGACGTCGTCGCTCCACGTGGCCTCGACCGCTTCGTCGGCATCGGCCAGGCCGATGCGCTGCGGGAAGCCACCGGCGACCACGACGGTGACGCCGACGTCACCGGTGCGGGCCGCGGCCCAGGCGCCGATGTCGGCGGCGGAGAGCTCGGCGGCGGTCGGCGCCGGAACGGCCGGGGCGGCGGTCTCGACGGCCATCGCGGGATCGGCCCCCGCCGCCTCGAAGACGCGCGGGAGCAGCGTACGGAACTCGAGCCGGGCGAAGATGTCGCGCACCGCCTCGGCGTCGATCGGTCCGACCGCGAGGTCTGCGGGCGTGACTCCGAGCTCGACGTCGCGCAGCAGGCGGTTCAGCGAACGATTGCGCCGAACGTCGTCGAGGTGCTCGCGCAGGTTGCCTCCCACGACACCGCCGATCTTGTCGGCGTTCTCCAGCAGCGCGTCGAGAGATCCCCACTGCGTGAGCCACTTCACCGCGGTCTTCTCGCCGACCTTCGGCACCCCGGGAAGGTTGTCGCTCGTCTCGCCCACGAGAGCGGCGATGTCGGGATAGTTCTGCGGCGGCAGCCCGTACTTCTCGACCACTGTCTCAGGGGTGTAGCGCTTGAGCTGAGACACACCCTGGACACTCGGGTAGAGCAGGGTCACGTCGTCGGTGACGAGCTGGATGGTGTCTCTGTCGCCCGAGCAGACGAGGACGTCGAAGCCCTCTGCGGCGCCCTGCGTCGCGAGGGTGGCGAGGATGTCGTCGGCCTCGTAGTCCTCCTTCGTCAGCACCGTCACGTTCATGGCGGCGAGGCACTCCTGCAGCAGCGGGATCTGCCCCTTGAACTCGGCGGGCGACTCGGATCGGTTCGCTTTGTACTCCGTGTACTCGCGGGTGCGGAACGACTGCCGGGAGGTGTCGAAAGCGACAGCCAGGTGCGTCGGCTTCTCCGCCTTGATCAGGTTGACGAACATCGACAGGAAGCCGTAGATGCCGTTGGTGTGCTGGCCGTCCTTCGTGGTGAAGTTGTCGACCGGCAGCGCGAAGAACGCGCGGTAGGCCAGCGAATGGCCGTCGACGACGAGAAGGGTAGGCTTTGGCGAGTCCGTCACCCGTCCAGCCTAACGACGACCACGGACACCACGACCCGCTGCGACCGAGGGTGGAGCATGCCCGACAACACCGATACCGACACCGGCCTCGCGTGGGCGCAGGGCCGCGGCAAAGGCGCGCTCGCGGAGCGCATGGGAATCGAGTTCACGGAGTTCACCACCGAGCGCTGCGTCGCCACCATGCCCGTCGCGGGCAACACGCAGCCGGTCGGCCTTCTCCACGGCGGTGCGTACGTCGTTCTGGGCGAGTCTCTCGGATCCATGGCGGCCAACATGCACGCCGGTCCGGGCCGGCTCGCCGTGGGTGTCGACATCAACGCCACGCACACCCGCTCGGCGACGAGCGGGATCGTCACCGGGGTCTGCACTCCTCTGCACCTCGGCCGCTCGATGACGGTCCACGAGATCGTCGTCTCCGACGAGCAAGGGCGCCGCTGCTCCACCATCCGCATCACGAACCTCATCAAGGACGCTCCGGCAGCATCCTGATGCGACGACGAAGCCCCCTCCCGATCCGGGAGGGGGCTTTCTCGTCGTCGGCGTCGGCGCGGGTTACTTCTTGGGCGCGAGCTGCTCGATGATCGCCTTGGCCACGTCCTGCATCGTCAGGCGGCGGTCCATCGACGCCTTCTGGATCCAGCGGAACGCCTCGGGCTCGCTCAGACCCATCTTCTCGTTGAGCAGGCCCTTCGCCCGGTCGACCAGCTTGCGGGTCTCGAAGCGCTCGACCATGTCGGCCACCTCGGCCTCGAGGGTGATGATCTGCTCGTAGCGGGCCAGCGCGATCTCGATGGCGGGGAGCAGGTCGTTCGGCGTGAACGGCTTGACGACGTAGGCGAGGGCACCCGCCTCGGTCGCCCGCTCGACGAGCTCCTTCTGGCTGAACGCGGTCAGCAGGACGACGGGGGCGATGTGCGCCTTGCCGAGCCGCTCGGCGGCCGAAATGCCATCGAGGACGGGCATCTTGACGTCCATGATCACGAGATCGGGACGAAGCTCGGTCGCGAGCTGGACGGCGGTCTCACCATCTCCGGCTTCACCGACGACGTCGTATCCGTTGTCGCGAAGGATCTCGACGATGTCGAGTCGGATGAGCGACTCGTCTTCGGCCACGACGACACGACGCGGTGCGGGAGCGGCCGACGTGGGGGCCTCTTCTTGCTCTGTCACCTTTCGATCCTACGGTATGGCGTTCCGGCCATGTCTCCGTCGGGCGACGTCGCACGAGGCGGTATTGTCGATGTGCGTGCGCCGGTGTGGCGGAATGGCAGACGCGACCGACTCAAACTCGGTTGTCTTCGGACGTGTGGGTTCGACTCCCACCACCGGCACGACGAAAGGGCGGGCACCTCGTGGAGAGGTGCCCGCCCTTCGGCATTCACGCGGTGGTCACTGGACCGCCTGGTAGATCGGCGCGCGACCGTTGACGGCGTCGCCGATCTTGTGGATGCGGATGTCGTTGGTCGATCCCTGGATTCCGGGAGGGGACCCGGAGATGACGACGACCTTGTCACCGACCTCGGCGAGGCCGTTCGAGAGGAAGTAGTCGTCGACCTGGTGGAACATCAGGTCGGTGTGAGCGACCTGCTCGACCAGGCTGGAGCGAATGCCCCAGGTGAGGGCCATGCGACGACGGATCGCCGGGTCCGGCGTGAACGCGATCATCGGGATCTCGGGGCGCAGCCGCGACATGCGGCGCGCCGTGTCGCCGGACTCGGTGAACATGCAGAGGAACTTCGCCTCGATGAACTGTGCGACCTCCATGGCGGCGAGCGTGATCGCACCGCCCTGCGTGCGCGGCTTCGCCGTCAGCGGTGCGATGCGCTCGAGACCGTGGGTCTCCGTCGAGTCGACGATACGGGCCATGGTCTCGACGACGACGACGGGGTACTTGCCCACGCTCGTCTCGCCCGAGAGCATGACCGCGTCGGCACCGTCGAGGACGGCGTTGGCGACGTCGCTCGTCTCGGCGCGCGTGGGCACGGGGTTCTCGATCATCGACTCGAGCATCTGCGTCGCCACGATGACCGGCTTGGCCATGCGGCGGCACAGCGCCACAGCCTTCTTCTGGACGATCGGCACGGCCTCGAGCGGAAGCTCCACGCCGAGGTCGCCGCGCGCGACCATGATGCCGTCGAAGGCGTCGATGATCTCCTCGAGGTTCTCGACCGCCTGCGGCTTCTCGATCTTCGCGATGACGGGGACCTTGCGGCCCTCCTCCGCCATGATCTCGTGCACCCGCGTCACGTCCGCGGCGTCGCGCACGAACGAGAGCGCGATGATGTCGGCGCCCTGCTGCAGCCCCCAGCGCAGGTCCGCCTCGTCCTTGTCCGACAGCGCCGGGACGCTCACGGCGACACCGGGCAGGTTGATGCCCTTGTTGTTCGAGACGGGGCCGGCGACGATGACCTTCGTCGTGACGACCGAGCCCTCGACCGACACGACCTCGACGCGGACCTTGCCGTCGTCGATGAGAAGGAAGTCGCCGGGCTTGACGTCCCCGGGCAGGCCCTTGAAGGTCGTCGAGACGATCTCCTTGGTGCCGAGGATGTCATCGGTGGTGATCTTGAAGATGTCGCCGACCGCGAGCTGGTGGGGTCCGTTCTCGAACTTGCCGAGGCGGATCTTCGGCCCCTGGAGATCGACCAGGATCGCCACGGGACGGCCCGCGTCGTCGGCGGCCTTGCGCACGTTGGCCCAGCGGACCTCGTGCTCCGAATAGTCTCCGTGGCTGAGGTTGAATCGGGTCACGTCCACGCCGGCGTCGATGATGGCTCGCACCATCTCGTAGCTGGCTGTGGCCGGTCCCAGGGTGGCGACGATCTTGGCGCGTCTCACTGAATCTCCGGTGGTCTCGGGTCGGGAGGGGGGTTGGGTCCAGCCTATGCCCGCTGGAGCCCGATCGCGACGTCGGTCGGACGCACCGGCGCCGGCAGGTCGGTGTCGCCCATCAGGTAGCGGTCGACGGCGGCTGCCGCAGCGCGGCCCTCCGCGATCGCCCACACGATGAGCGACTGCCCGCGCCCGGCATCGCCGGCCACGAACACGCCCGGCGCGGTCGTCTGGTAGTCGTCGGCACGTTCGACGTTGCCGCGATCGGTGAACACGGTACCCAGCTGGGCCTCCAGCTCGGTGCGCTCCGGGCCGGTGAAACCCATCGCGATCAGGACGAGGTCGGCGGGGATCTCGCGCTCGGTACCGCTCTTGGGGACGCGGCGGCCGTCGACGAACTCGGTCTCGGCCACACGGAGCGCGCGCACCTCTCCCGCCTCGTTCCCGAGGAACTCGACCGTTGACGCGAGGTAGCTGCGCTCACCGCCCTCCTCGTGCGCGGAGGCGACCTCGAAGACGGTCGGCATCATCGGCCAGGGCTGGGTGTCGGGCCGGTCCGACGGCGGCTGCTTGCCGATCGCGAGGTTCGTGACGCTGAGTGCACCCTGCCGGTGAGCGGTGCCGATGCAGTCGGCGCCGGTGTCGCCGCCGCCGATGACGACGACGTGCTTGCCCTCGGCATGGATCTGGTTGGCGACCTGGTCGCCCGCGACCGCCTTGTTCGACTCGACGAGGTACTCCATGGCGAAGTGCACCCCGGCGAGGTCGCGGCCCGGGATGGCGAGGTCGCGCGGCAGCGTCGATCCCGTCGCCACCACGACCGCGTCGTAGCGGGCGCGCAGCGCGTCCCAGGAGATGTCTTTGCCGATCTCGACACCGGCGCGGAAACGCGTGCCCTCGTCCTGCATCTGACGCAGACGTGCCTCGATGTGGCGCTTCTCCATCTTGAAGTCGGGGATGCCGTAGCGCAGCAGGCCACCGATACGGTCGTCGCGCTCGTAGACGGCGACGGTGTGGCCCGCGCGCGTCAGCTGTTGCGCCGCGGCCAGTCCGGCCGGACCCGAGCCGACGACGGCGACCGTCTTGCCGGTCAGCCGTCCGGGGGGCTCGGCCTCGACCCAGCCGTTCGCGAAGGCCTCGTCGATCGTCGAGACCTCGATCTGCTTGATCGTGACCGGCGGCTGGTTGATGCCCAGCACGCAGGCGCTCTCGCACGGGGCGGGGCACAGCCGGCCGGTGAACTCCGGGAAGTTGTTCGTGGCGTGAAGACGCTCGATGGCCGAACGTCCTTCGCCCCGCCACATGAGGTCGTTCCACTCGGGGATCAGGTTGCCCAGCGGGCATCCCTGATGGCAGAACGGCACGCCGCAGTCCATGCAGCGTCCCGCCTGGCGGCGGAGCACCGCACTGTCGCCGGGCTCGTAGACCTCGCGCCAGTCCATGATGCGGACCGGCACCGGGCGGCGCTTGGGGAGCTCACGCTCCGTGATCTTCAGGAAGCCCTTGGGGTCAGCCACGGGTCACCTCCAGGATGCGGCTCCAGACCTCGTCGCCGTCGGGGTCGAGCCCCTCGGCGGCCGCCGTCTGTCGGGTTTCGAGCACCGCGGCGTAGTCGCGCGGCACCACACGGACGAAGTTGGCGATCTCAGTCTCGAAGTCCTCGAGCAGGCGCGCTGCCAGCTCGGACCCCGTCTCGGCGACGTGGCGCTCGAGCAGATCGCGGAGGATCTCGGCGTCGCCGGATCCCATCTCCTCGAGCACGAGCTCGCCGCTGGCCATCGCCTCGCGGTTCACGTTCGCCGTCTCGAGGCGGTAGACGTAGGCGTTCCCACCCGACATCCCGGCGCCGAGATTGCGCCCGGTGGCTCCGAGGATCACCGCGAGGCCTCCGGTCATGTATTCGAGCGCGTGGTCGCCCACGCCCTCGACGACCGCCGTGGCGCCGGAGTTGCGCACGAGGAACCGCTCCCCCACCACGCCACGCAGGAACATGGTTCCCTGCGTCGCGCCGTAGCCGATGACGTTGCCCGCGATGACGTTCTCGGAAGCGTCGAACGCGGCGTCGCGCGGCGGCCGCACGACGATCTGACCGCCCGAGAGCCCCTTGCCCACGTAGTCGTTCGAGTCGCCCTCGAGGCGCAGCGTGATGCCCGCGGGGAGGAACGCTCCGAACGACTGACCGGCCGAGCCCGTGAGGTTCACCACGATCGAATCCGCCGGAAGGCCGTTCTCGCCGTGAGCCAGCGTGACCCGGTTGCCCAGCATCGTGCCCACGGCACGCTCGGTGTTGCGGATCGGCAGGTCGATCTCGACGTGACCGCCGTGCGCGACGACGTCCTGCGCCCGCTCGATGAGCTGGACGTCGAAGTGCTCGTCGAGCTCGTGGTCCTGCGCGCGGTAGTGACGGCGCGGGGCGTCGTCGGCGAATGCCGGGCCGGTGAGGATCGGTCCGAGGTCGAGGCCGCTCGCCTTCCAGTGCTCGATCGCGCCATCGACGTCGAGGACGTCGTTGCGTCCGATCGCCTCGTCGAGCGAGCGGAAACCGAGCTCGGCGAGGTACTCGCGGACCTCCTGGGCGATGAACTCCATGAAGTTGACGACGAACTCGGGCTTGCCGGTGAAGCGCTCGCGCAGGACGGGGTTCTGGGTCGCGACGCCCACGGGGCAGGTGTCGAGGTGGCAGACCCGCATCATGATGCAGCCTTCCACGACCAGTGCCGACGTGGCGAAGCCGAACTCCTCGGCGCCGAGCAGCGCCGCGATGACCACATCACGGCCGGTCTTGAGCTGACCGTCGGCCTGCACGACGACGCGGTCGCGCATGTCGTTGAGCATGAGCGTCTGCTGCGTCTCGGCGAGGCCGAGCTCCCAGGGGGTTCCCGCGTGCTTGAGGGAGTTCAGGGGGCTCGCACCGGTGCCGCCGTCATGACCCGACACGAGGATGACGTCGGCGAGGGCCTTGGCGGTACCCGCCGCGACCGCCCCGATTCCCGACTGGCTCACGAGCTTGACGTGGACGCGGGCAGCCGGGTTCGCGCGCTTGAGGTCGAAGATCAGCTGCTTCAGGTCTTCGATCGAGTAGATGTCGTGATGCGGCGGAGGTGAGATGAGGCCGACGCCGGGCGTGCCGCCGCGGGTGCGCGCGATCCACGGGTAGACCTTGCCGGGCGGCAGCTGACCGCCCTCGCCGGGCTTGGCGCCCTGAGCGAGCTTGATCTGGATGTCATCGGCGTGCGTGAGGTACATGCTCGTCACACCGAAGCGTCCGGACGCGACCTGCTTGATCGCGCTCCGGCGCTCGGGGTCCAGCAGCCGCTCGACGTCCTCACCGCCCTCGCCGGTGTTGGACTTCGCACCCAGCCGGTTCATGGCGATCGCCAGGGTCTCGTGCGCTTCCTTCGAGATCGAGCCGTAGCTCATGGCCCCGGTCGAGAAACGCTTGACGATCGAGGCCACCGACTCGACCTCGTCGATCGGCACGGGCGGGCGAACGCCCGTGCGCAGCTTGAACATGCCGCGCAGGGTCTTCAGCTCCGCAGCCTGGTCGTCGACGAGCTTGGTGTATTCGCGGAAGATGTCGTATCGGCGCGTCCGCGTCGCGTGCTGCAGCCGGAACACCGTCTCGGGATTGAACAGGTGGGGGGCACCGTCACGGCGCCACTGGTACTCGCCGCCCGTCCACAACCGCTCGTGGGCGCGGACCGCGGCGTCTTCCGGATACGCGTAGGCGTGCCGCGCGGCGTTCTCGGCCGCGATGACCTCGATGCCGATACCGCCGAGCTTCGTCTCGGTGCCGGTGAAGTACTTCGACACGAACTCGTCCGACAGACCGACCGCTTCGAAAACCTGAGCCCCGGCGTACGACGACACCGTCGAGATGCCCATCTTGGACATGATCTTCAGCACGCCCTTGCCGAGCGCGTAGATCAGGTTCTTGACGGCCTTCTCCGGCGAGACACCCGTGATGTATCCCGCCCGGACGAGGTACTCGACCGTCTCCATCGCCAGATAGGGGTTGACCGCGGAGGCGCCGTAGCCGAGGAGCGTCGCGACGTGGTGCACCTCGCGGACGTCTCCGGCCTCGACCACCAGGCCCACCCGCATGCGGGTCTGCTGACGGATGAGGTGGTGGTGCACCGCCGCGAGCATGAGCAGCGACGGGATCGGCGCGAGGTCCTTGTTCGAGTCGCGGTCGCTGAGCACGAGGAACTCCGCGCCGTCCTCGATGGCCTGGTCCGCCTCGGCGCACATCTGGGCGAGGCGCTTCTGCATGCCCTTGTGGCCGGCTTCGACGCGGTACAGGCCGCGGATGGTCACCGACGACCGGCCCTTGAGCGCGGTGTCGATGTGCTGGATCTTCGCGAGCTCGTCGTTGTCGATCACCGGGAAGTCGAGCGTCACGGTGCGCGTGTGCTCCGGGCCCCACGAGAGCAGGTTGGCCTCGGGACCGAGACCGAGCGACAGCGAGGTGACGACCTCTTCGCGGATCGAGTCGAGCGGCGGGTTGGTCACCTGCGCGAACTGCTGCGTGAAGTAGTCGAACAGCAGCCGCGGACGTTCGCTGAGCACCGCAACGGGGGTGTCGCTGCCCATGGCGCCGAGCGGCTCGGCGCCTACCTGCCCCATCGGGGTCAGCAGGATGCGCACCTCCTCCTCGGTGTAGCCGAAGGTGCGCTGACGCCGCGTGATCGAGGCGATCGGGTGCACGATGTGCTCGCGCTCGGGGAGGTCCTTCAGTCGCACGCGACCGGCGTCGAGCCACTCCTGCCAGGGATGCAGCGTGGCGAGCTCGCGCTTGATCTCCTCGTCCTCGACGATGCGGCCCGCGGACGTGTCGACGACGAACATGCGACCGGGCTGCAGGCGCCCGCGGCGCTTGATCCGCTCGGGCGCGAAGTCGAGCACGCCGGTCTCGCTGCCGATGACGACGAGTCCGTCGGTGGTCTCGGTCCACCGTCCCGGACGCAGTCCGTTGCGGTCGAGGGTGGCACCGACGAGCGTGCCGTCGGTGAAGATGAGGGCCGCCGGCCCGTCCCACGGCTCCATCTGGATCGAGTGGTAGTCGTAGAACGCCCGCAGATCCGGGTCGATGTCGGTCTGCTTCTCGTATGCCTCGGGCACCATCATCATGACGGCGTGCGGCAGGCTGCGCCCGGTGAGCGTGAGCAGCTCGAGCACCTCGTCGAACGAGGCGGAGTCGCTCGCACCGTCGGTGCAGATCGGCAGCAGCGGCTGCACGTCTCCGAGCAGCTCCGACTCGAGCTGCGACTGCCGGGCCCGCATCCAGTTGCGGTTCCCCTTGACCGTGTTGATCTCGCCGTTGTGGGCGAGCATGCGCAGCGGCTGTGCGAGGGGCCATGACGGGAACGTGTTCGTGGAGTAGCGGGAGTGCACGACCGCCAGCTCCGACGCGAAGCGCTCGTCCTGCAGGTCTGGGTAGAACGGCTCGAGCTGCAGCGTCGTGACCATGCCCTTGTACCCGAGCGTGCGGCTCGAGAGCGAGACGAAGTACGCGTCGTGCTCGTGACGGGCGCGCTTGCGCAGCCGGTAGACGCGTCGGTCGAGCTCGATGCCCGCGAGCGCGGGCGCGTCGCCCACCGCGGGGCGCGATACGAAGAGCTGCTCGAAGGCGGGACGGGCGGCGAAGGCGAGCTTTCCGAGGTTCTCGTCCTCGGTCGGCACCTCGCGCCAGCCCAGGACCGTCAGGCCCTCGGATGCCGCGAGCGTCTCGATGTCGGCCTTGAGCGCCTGACGCTCGTCGGCGTCGCGCGGCAGGAAAGCCATGCCCGCCGCGTATTCGCCGGCGGGCGGCAGGTCGAAGTCGACGACCGCGCGGAGGAATGCGTCGGGCATCTGCGTCAGGATGCCGGCGCCGTCGCCGGTGCCCGCGTCGGAGCCGATCGCGCCGCGGTGCTCGAGGTTGCGCAGCGCCGTCAAGGCGAGCTCGACGATGTCGTGCCCGGCCTCGCCGCGCAGCGTGGCGACCATCGCCAGACCACAAGCGTCCTTCTCGAAGGCAGGGTTGTACATGCCCTGCTGGGGAGGGAAGGAAGCGAATCCGGACTTTTGGGGTCGAGGGCTCGAGGCCATACTGACCGTCCTCACATTGGTGCTGAACCGGGACGACGTCGGCCCTGGGGAACTACTGCTTCGAGGTGACTGCGCTTGTGGCGCTGTCTGCGTGAGCTTCGGGCGTCGGGGGTGCGCTCAGATCCACGAAGTCTTCGGTGCTCTGCGATTGTAGCGCGCTCGGAGCGACCCACTCGCGACCGAGCTGATAAGGCGAAGGCTCGTCGCCGGTGTGGCGGCGCGTCTGGACCACGATGATCGCGATTCCGACGACCACGGCGAGGATCGCCGCCCAGACGTTCGTACGGAGGCCGAGGATGATCTCGCTCGGATCGATGCGGATCGACTCCCAGACGATACGGCCCGCTCCGTACCAGACGAGGTACAGACCGAAGAGCTTGCCCCACTGCGCCCACGTCTTGCGGCCGATCCAGAGCAGGACGAGCACGCCCAGGCCGTTCCAGATCACCTCGTAGAGGAAGGTGGGGTGGAAGAGGGTGTCGGGTGCCAGCCCGGCGGGGAACGCCGGGTTGGATCGATCGATCTCGAGGCCCCACGGCAGGTCGGTGGGGAGCCCGAAGAGCTCCTGATTGAACCAATTGCCGAAGCGCCCCATGGCCTGCGCCAGCAGGATGCCCGGAGCCAGAGCGTCAGCGAAGCTCCAGAACCGGATGCCGGTCCACTTGCAGCCGAGGTAGGCGCCCACCGCGCCGCCGATGAGGGCGCCGAAGATCGCGATGCCCCCCTCCCAGATGAACAGGACGGCCCACGGGTTCTTGTCGGCGCCGAAGTAGAACCCCGGGTGCGTGAGCACGTGGAACGCCCGTGCTCCCACCAGAGCCAGTGGCACGGCCAGCAGTGCGATGTCGATGACGACCCACGGCTCGGCGCCGCGCCGCGTGAGGCGGTAGTTGGTCATCAGGGTCGCGACGATGATGCCGGCGATGATGCACAGGGCGTAGAAGTGGATGCGCAGCGGACCCAGGTCGATGTAGCTCACCGACGGACTCGGGATGCTCGCGACGAGCGTGTGTGCGGCGTGGATCATCGGATCGTCCCTCGGAATTCGGCGGTCGTGCGACCGGAAAAGTCTAGACGCGCGCGCGGGCGGTGCCCGCCGCGAGTGCGCGCGCGGTGTCGGCGAGCCCCGCGACTCCCCCGTCGCGCAGAGCGCGCACGAGCGCGGTTCCGACGATCGCGCCGTCGGCGTAGTCGACGACTCCTGCGACCTGATCGGGCGTGGAGATGCCGATGCCGACGCAGGCGTGGACCGCGCCGAGCTCGCGGAGCCGGCCGACCAGGGTCCGGGCCGCCGCGTCGAGCTCGGTCCGCTCCCCCGTGATGCCCATCGTCGAGACCGTGTACACGAATCCGGTCGAAGCCTCGACGATCATGCGCAGTCGTTCGTCGGTCGACGTGGGGGCCGCGAGGAAGACGCGGTCCAGCCCCGTGCGCTCGGATGCCGCAAGCCAATCGGGCGCGGCATCCGGGGTGATGTCGGGCGTGATCAGGCCGGCGCCGCCGGCGGCGGCGAGGTCGTCGGCGAAGCGGTCGACGCCGTACTGCAGCACGGGGTTCCAGTAGGTCATCACGAGGATCGGGATGTCGACGCGCGCCGCGATCGCCCGCACCGCGGTGAAGGTGTCGCGCAGGCGGAAGCCCGCGGCCAGCGCGACCTGCGTCGCCTCCTGGATGACGACGCCGTCCATCACGGGGTCGGAGTACGGGGGTCCGAGCTCGAGCACGTCGGCGCCCGACTCGGCCAGCGCCACGGCCGCCTCGATGCTCGTCCCGAGATCGGGGAAGCCCAACGGGAGGTAGCCCACGAACGCACCACGGCCCTCGGCGTGTGCGGCGTCGATCGCGGCGGCGACGCGGGAGGTCACAGTTCCACTCCCTCGCCCGATGCGGCTTCGTCGTGTCCGGGCTCGACCACCGGCTCGGCGCCGTCGTCGTACAGCTCGAACCAGCGCGCCGCGGTGTCCATGTCCTTGTCGCCACGGCCGGAGAGGTTGACGGCGATGATGGCGTCGGGACCGAGCTCGCGCCCGATCCGCAGGGCGCCGGCGAGGGCGTGAGCCGACTCGATCGCGGGGATGATTCCCTCGGTGCGGCTGAGCAGCCGCAGGGCCTCCATCGCCTCGGTGTCGGTCGCCGGGATGTACGACGCGCGGCCGATCGAGGCGAGCCACGCGTGCTCGGGCCCGACGCCCGGGTAGTCCAGCCCCGCGGAGATCGAATGGGACTCGACCGTCTGACCGTCCTCGTCCTGAAGCACGAAGGTCTTCGCCCCGTGCAGGACGCCCGGGCGCCCCCGCTCGATCGACGCGGCGTGGCGCTCGGTGTCGACGCCGTCACCGGCCGCCTCGACACCGTAGAGGGCGACGCCCTCGTCGTCGAGGAACGCGTCGAACATGCCGATCGCGTTCGAGCCGCCGCCGACGCACGCGACGACGGCATCCGGAAGCCGCCCGGTCTCGGCGAGGAGCTGCTCGCGGGCCTCTTCGGAGATGATCTTCTGGAAATCGCGCACCATCGCGGGGAACGGATGCGGCCCCGCCGCCGTGCCGAAGATGTAGTTGGTGGTCTCGACCGAGGCGACCCAGTCGCGGTACGCCTCGTTGATCGCATCCTTGAGGGTGCGCGACCCCGTCGTGACCGGAACGACCTCGGCGCCGAGCAAGCGCATGCGCGCGACGTTCAGCGCCTGCCGCTCGGTGTCGACCTCGCCCATGTAGATCGTGCAGTCGAACCCGAACAGGGCGGCTGCCGTCGCCGTCGCGACGCCGTGCTGACCGGCGCCGGTCTCGGCGATGACGCGGGTCTTGCCGAGACGCTTCGTCAGCATCGCCTGGCCGATGACGTTGTTGATCTTGTGCGAGCCCGTGTGATTGAGGTCCTCGCGCTTGAGGAAGACCCGCGCGCCACCCGCGTGCTCCGCGAAGCGGGGCACTTCGGTCAGCGCCGAGGGACGACCCGCATAGGTCGCGAGAGTGCGCGCCAGCTCGGCCGCGAACTCCGGGTCGGCCATCGCCGACTCGTAGACCGCCGTGAGCTCGTCGATCGCGGCGATGAGGGACTCGGGCATGAACCGGCCGCCGAACTCGCCGAAGAAGGGACCGTGCTGTTCTCGCAGGCTCACGCGCCGGCCTCCAGGAATGCGTGCAGGGTGGTCACCGGGTCGTTGGTCACGAGCGCCTCGCCGATCAGGACGGCGTCAGCACCGGCACGACGATAATGGGCCACGTCGTCGGGTGTGAGGACGGCGGACTCCGCGATCTTCACGGCGTCAGCGGGAAGGTGCTCGACGAGTCGGCCGAAGAGGTCGCGGTCGAGCTCGAACGTCGAGAGGTTGCGCGCGTTGACGCCCACCAGACGCGCGCCGATGTCGGCGGCGCGGTGCACCTCGTCGAGCGAGTGGGTCTCGACCAACGGCGTCATGCCGAGTTCGAGCACGAGCTCATGGAGCTCGGCCAGCACCGGCTGCTCGAGCGCGGCGACGATGAGGAGGACCAGGTCCGCGCCGGCCGCGCGCGCTTCGAACACCTGATAGGCGCCTGCGATGAAGTCCTTGCGGAGAACGGGGATCGACACCTCCGCCCGAACGGCCTCGAGGTCGGCCAGGCTTCCTTTGAAGCGCCGCCCCTCGGTCAGCACCGAGATGACGGAAGCGCCGCCCTCTTGATAACGCGCCGCTTGGAAGGCGGGATCCGGGATCGCGGCGAGATCGCCCCGAGAGGGGCTCGCCCGCTTGACCTCGGCGATGATCTTGACCCGCTCGGCGGGCGCGAGCGCCGCGAGGGCGTCCCGGGCCGGAGCCTGAGCGAGCGCGTCGCGCTCGACGACGGCGAGGGGCCGCTCGGCCGCACGGGCCTCGGCATCCTCGACGGCGCCGGCCGTGAGACCGGCCAGCACGTCAGTGCGCTTTCGGGGTGTACTTGTCGCCGTACGCGCCGTAGCCGGCCTTCGCCATGGCCCAGCCGACGATCAGGCCGACGACGAGAAGACCCGCGGAGGCCCAGACGAGCACCGGCATGTCGAGCCAGAAGAACAGGGTGCCCAGCGCGAACGCCAGGAGCATGATCACCACAGCGGTCCACGCCGCCGGGGAGTGTCCGTGGCCGGGGTCGCCGATGTTGCTCATTGTTCTCCTTCGCGGGATTTCTCGGGCTGAGGTCAGTCTACCGGGGCTCAGACGGTTGGATCGGACCCGCGGCTGAGGTCATCCCAGGAATCGATCGGATCGTGCGAATCATGCGGCCGCGACCCGCCCGGGCGCCGGGCCTCGGCAGCGGCGTCGGTGCGGTAGCGGCGCGCCGTGCTGCGCCACGAGCGTGCCGTCACGAGGGTGAGCACGCCGCCTGCGCACACCGCCGCCGCGCCGACCGCCGTGATCCACGGCCAGGCGGTGACGGTGATCGCCGACACGAGTGTTCCGACCGCCTCGACCCCCGCCAGGCCCGTCGCGTCGGCGACGACGCTCACTACCGCCTCCGGCGGTGCGGTGAGGGCGATGCGCAGTGACTCGACGAGGAGGGAAGCGCCGATGAGCACCCCGATGACCCCGAAGGCGTAACGGAGGACCGTGCCGACGATCGAGAGCGCGAGGCCGAGAGCCAGGGCCGCCAGCCCGAGCGGGGTGACGAGCGGAAGCGCCTCGGTGCCGGGCACGGGGAGAACCGCTTGAGCACCGTCGCGCAGCGTCGCCTCGAGCCACGGCTGCGTCGCGCCGATGACCGCGAGGCCGCCGCCGACGACGGCCGCGAGCACGGCGATCATGCGGGAACGGCGTCTCATGACACCGCGACGACCGGGTCGAGGTCGTCCGCGTCGAAGCACGTCCGGGTGCCGGTGTGGCATGCCGCACCCACCTGCTCGACGAGCAGGAGCACCGCGTCGCCGTCGCAGTCGAGCCGCGCGCCGCGGACGAGCTGGATGTGGCCGGAGGTGTCGCCCTTGCGCCAGTATTCCTGGCGCGAGCGCGACCAGTACGTCACGCGCCCGCTCGTGAGCGTGCGGCGCAGCGCCTCGGCATCCATCCACGCGAGCATGAGGACCTCGCGCGTGTCGTGCTGCTGCACGATCGCCGCGACGAGCCCGTTCGCATCGAACGAGACCCGGGCGATGCGTTCGTCGATGCTCTCGGTCATCGCCGCACCTCGATGCCTTCAGCGGTCAGCGCATCCTTCACGTCGCCGATCGTGAGCTGGCCCGAGTGGAACACGGATGCCGCGAGCACGGCATCCGCGCCCGCTTCGATGGCCGGGACGAAGTGCTCGGTCGCTCCGGCACCGCCCGAGGCGATCACGGGAACGGACGATGCCTCGCGCATCAGCGAGATGAGCTCGAGGTCGAACCCGTCCTTGGTGCCGTCGGCGTCGATGGAGTTGACGAGCAGCTCCCCCGCACCCCGCTCGATCGCCTCGCGCGCCCACGCGAGGGCGTCTATGGCGGTGGCGGAGCGCCCGCCGTGGGTCGTGACGACGAAGCCCGACTCCGTGCCCGGCGCGCGCTTGACGTCGAGCGAGAGCACCAGGACCTGCGCGCCGAAGCGGTCGGCGATCTCGCCGATGAGGTCGGGGCGGGCGATGGCCGCGGAGTTGACGCCGACCTTGTCGGCACCGACCGAGAGCAGTCGCGCGACGTCGTCGACCGAGCGCACACCGCCCCCCACCGTGAGCGGGATGAACACCTGCTCCGCCGTGCGACGGACGACGTCATACGTCGTCGCACGGCCATCGACGGTCGCGGTGACGTCGAGGAAGGTCAGCTCATCGGCGCCCTGCTCGAAGTACAGCCGGGCGAGCTCTACCGGATCGCCCATGTCGCGCAGGTTCTCGAAATTGACTCCCTTGACCACGCGCCCCGCGGCGACGTCGAGGCACGGGATGACGCGGCGTGCCAGCGTCATGTCAGAGCCTCGCGTTGTGGATCGCGGTGACGAGGATCGCACGTGCGCCGATCGCGTAGAGCTCGTCCATCGTGGTGTTCACGCTCGCGCGTGGCACCATCACCCGCACCGCGACCCACTCGGGGTCGCGCAGCGGCGAGATCGTGGGCGATTCGATGCCGCCGGCGATCGCGACGGCCTCGTCGACGAGGGCGGCCGGCAGGTCGTAGTCCACCAGCACATAGCGTCGCGCCACGAGCACGCCGCGGAGCCGGCGCAGCAGCCGCTCGGTGCCATCGGCATCGTGTGGGCCGGCGATGAGGACGGCCTCGGAACGCAGGATCTCGGGGCCGAACACCTCGAGCCCGGCCTGACGGAGGGTGGTGCCGGTTTCGACGACGTCGGCGACGGCGTCGGCGACGCCGAGGCGCACCGCCGACTCCACGGCACCGTCGAGCGGCACGAGGTCGACGGCGATCCCGCGCTCGTCGAGGAACGCATCGACGAGTCCGGGGTACGACGTGGCGATGCGCTTGCCCGCGAGCTCGGCGACGTCGGCGAACGTTCCCGTCGGCGCAGCGAAGCGGAAGGTCGAACCGGCGAAGCCGAGCCGCTCGATCTCACGTGCGCCCGGCATGCGGGCGTCCAGCAGCAGGTCGCGACCGGTGATGCCGACGTCGAGGGCACCCGAGCCGACGTAGGTGGCGATGTCCTTCGGTCGCAGGTAGAAGAACTCGACCTCGTTGACGGGGTCGATGACGTGGAGGTCCTTCGAGTCGCGGCGTCCGGTGTAGCCGGCCTCGGCCAGCATCTCGGCGGCGGTCTCGGCGAGCGATCCCTTGTTCGGGACGGCGATGCGCAGCATGGGGGTCTTTCTGTCTCGGAGCGGGAGGGCGGGGCGTCGCTCAGAGATGTCGGTAGACGTCTTCGGGGCTCAGACCTTTGCTGATCATGAGCACCTGCAGGTGATAGAGCAGCTGCGAGATCTCCTCGGCCGTCTCGGCGTCGGACTGGTACTCGGCCGCCATCCAGACCTCGGCGGCCTCTTCGACGATCTTCTTGCCGATGGCATGCACACCGCGGTCGAGCTGCGCGACCGTGCCCGAGCCCTCGGGCCGCGTTTCGGCGATAGAGGTCAGCTCTGCGAACAGCGCGTCGAACGTCTTCACCTAGCTAGGGTACCGGCCCGCGACGGGCGCTCCGACCGCAGTGGCCGATGGATCAGTGGCGGTGCGCCCGCTGGGCCCGGTCGCGCAGGCTCGCGATCGCGGCATCCGGATCGGCAGCGCCGAACACCGCCGAGCCGGCCACGAACGTGTCGGCTCCGGCCTCGGCCGCCTGTGCGATCGTCGACTCGGAGATCCCGCCGTCGACCTGCAGCCAGACCGAAGACCCGCGCCGGCGCGTCTCGTCGGCGAGTCGACGGAGCTTCGGCATCTGGTCGGCCATGAAGCTCTGCCCCCCGAAACCCGGTTCGACCGTCATCACGAGGATCTGGTCGAACTCGTCGAGGACGTCGAAGAGTCCCTCGACAGGCGTCGCGGGCTTGACGGCGACGCCGGCACGCGAGCCGATCGACCGCAGCCGGCGGGCGAGCGCGACGGGATCCGTGGCGGCCTCGAGATGGAAGGTGACGCTCGCCGCCCCGAGCTCGGCGTAGCCGGGACCCCAGCGGTCGACATCCGAGATCATCAGGTGGACGTCGAGCGGAACGGGACTCGTGGCCTGGATCCGTTCCACCATCTGCGGCCCGAACGTCAGGTTCGGGACGAAGTGGTTGTCCATGACATCGACGTGCACGAAGTCGGCCGACCGGATGCGGCCGAGCTCAGTCTGCATGTTCACGAAGTCGGCGGCCAGGATGCTGGGGTTGATGCGCAGGGCGTCGGCGTCGCTCACGCCCCCATTATCGCCGGTCACGGCTTCTGCAGGAGCGTGATGGACATCGCATCGGTGCCGTGCCGGTGCGGCCACAGCTGAGCGCGGCCCGACCCGTCCTGCTGGTCGGGCAGGTCGATGTCTCCCCGGCTGACCGCCCGGACGACCTCGCGGGCATCGAGCTCCCGGAGATCGGGGTGGGCGGCTCGCACGTCGGCGACGACCACCGCGGTCTCGGCGAGGTGCGGGGAACAGGTCACATAAGCCACGAGCCCGCCCGGGGCCAGCGCTGCGACGGCGGCGGAGAGCAGTTCGCGCTGGAGGGCGCTGAGATCGGGGACATCCGCGGGGCTCTTGCGCCAGCGAGCCTCCGGCCGGCGACGGAGCGCGCCGAGCCCCGTGCAGGGCGCATCGACGAGGATGCGGTCATAACGACCTCGGCCGGCACGCTCGCGCCCGTCCTCCTCCGACACCGGCACCTCGAGCGGAACGCCGGCGACCGAGGATCGAACGAGACGTGCGCGCGCAGGCGAGATCTCGTTGGCTTCGAGCACGGCCCCGCCCGCCAGGGCCTCGGCGGCCAGGACAGCGGTCTTGCCGCCCGGCGCGGCGCACAGATCGAGCCAGCGCTCACCGCCGCGGACCGGGAGCGCGCGCGACAGCGCGAGCGCCGCGAGCTGGGAACCCTCGTCCTGGACGCGGATGCGGCCCTCCGCGCGACGCACCAGCGGCTCGGGGTCGCCGCCGTCGAGGCGGAAGCCGAGCGGTGAGTACGGGGTCCGCGTCCGGTCGGCCGGGAGGTCTGCGAGGCCCGGAAGCGCAGTCATGGTGACACTTGGCGAGACGTTGTCGGCCGCCAGCAGCTCGTCGAGTTCCTCTGCACGGCCCTCGGCCGCGAGCGCCCGACGGAACGCGCGGATGACCCACACCGGGTGGGAGAAGCGCAGGCCGAGCCGCTCGTCGTCGGATCGAGCACCGGCATCCACCCGCTGCAGCCAGTCCCCCGGGTTGTCCCGGGCGATGCGCCGCAGGACCGCGTTGGCGAAGCCGGCCGCGTTCGCCGCCCCCGCGCGCCGTACGAGCTCGACGCTCTCGTTCACCGCGGCGTGAGACGCGACCCTCGTCGAGAGCAGCTGGTGGACGCCGAGGCGCAGCGCGTCGCGCACAGGCGGATCGATCGTGTCGATCGAGCGCCCCGATGCCTGCTCGATGATCGCATCGTAGGTTCCCTGGCGGCGCAGAGTGCCGTACGTCAGCTCGGTGGCGAGGCCGGCGTCGGCGGGGCTGAGTCCCGCCCGCCGGAGCTCCTGCGGCAGGAGGAGGTTCGCGTACGCGTCGGAGTCGGCCACGGCGCGCAACACGTCGAACGCGACGCGACGTGCGGGGTTCACGAACCCGCCTCGATGCTCTCGACGCGCAGCCCTCGCCACCAGTCGGGAGCCGGCATGGCGCCGCGGCCCGCGGGCTGCACCGACAGGAGCGAGATCGTTCCGTCCGCGGTTCCGACGAGCACGTCTTTGCCGACGAGGCGGATCTCGCGCGGAGCGAGCGGGGCATCCGGTCCGCGGCGTGCCGCCAGCACCTTCAGCCGCTGACCGGCGATGGTGGTGTGCGCACCGGGCTCGGGGGTCGTACCGCGGAAGCGATCGAGCACCGTATCGGCGGGCAGCGCGAAATCGAGGAGTCCGTCGGCGAGCGTCAGCTTGGGCGCGAGGGACGCCTCGCCCGCTTGCGGGACGGCATTCGCGGCGCCGTCGGCAATGGCGTCGACGACATCCGCGAGGGTGTCTGCGCCGAGGTCGGCAAGCGCCGCCAGGAGGTCACCGGCGGTGGCTCCGCGATCCACCGGGTGTCGGGTCTGTGCGAAGACATCGCCCGCGTCCAGCTCGGGGACGAGCTGGAACACGCTCACGCCGCTGACCCGGTCGCCCGCGATGAGCGAATGCTGCACGGGCGCGGCGCCTCGCCAGGCCGGCAGCAGTGAGAAGTGAAGGTTGATCCACCCGTGAAGCGGTGCCGACAGCAGCGGCTCGCGCACGAGTCCGCCGTACGCGACGATGACGCCGAGGTCGGCGCCCCATGACGTGATTGTCTCGGTCGCCTCGGCATCGAGCCGGTCGGTCTTCAGCACCGGCAGGCCGAGCTCGGCCGCGAGAGATCCGACCGGCGACGGCGTCAGCACGCGCTTGCGCCCGAGCGGCGCATCGCGGCGCGTGACGACGCCCACGATCTCGTGCCGCGACGCGGCGAGTCGTCTGAGCGATGGCAGGGCGGGTTCCGGGGTCCCGGCGAAGACGATGCGCATGGCGCTCCTCACAGATCGAGATCGGGCACGTCGAGACGTACTCTGAGTGTATTGCGCTGTCCTGACGGCGCCCCGCGCCGACGCCGCCCCCGCAGCGCCGCAGCGACGACCGACGCCCGAAGCGACTCGGCCACCGCGCGCCCCAGCGCGTACTCGAACCGCACGAGCGCGCGGACCGAGTCCTCGCGCGCCACGGGCCCGAGAATCGATGTCTCGGTCAGCGCCGGCACATCGGCCCGCAGCTGCGCGATCGCTTCGGCGACGGCTGCCGCGGTTCCTTCCACCGCCGCGACGCGGACGGTCGGCGGCATGTGGAGCGGGGCCCGCTCGGCGAGCTCCGTTCGGGCGTACGCCGGTTGCGTCCAGGTCGCGAGCGCGCGCGCAGCGGGCCCGGCCACACCGACGAGATGCACGGGAGCGCCGGGTGCCGCGAGAGCCGCGGCATCGGACCACCAGCGCAGACACGCCTCGGCGATCCTCAGCTGCTCGGTCATCAGCATCCGATCGCCGTCGAGCAGGATGACGGCCCGGTACCCGCCGGTGGCGAACGGCTCCGCGCCGCGCGTCGCGATCACGAGGGCGGGTCTCGCATCGACGTGGGTGACCTGATGCTCGCCGTCGGACACGATGACGCGGGTGTTCGGGAACGCGCGTCCGAGTTCGTCGGCGGTCCGCTCGCTCCCCGACGACGCCATCCGCAGGCGCTGGGATGCGCAGGAGGAGCAGGCCCACGCGGGAGCGGCTCGTCCGCACCAGGCGCACTCGGGCACGGCGCCCGGACGACGCGCGCGCAGCGGTCCGGCGCACTGGGCGCAGCGCGCCGGCGTGCGGCAGTCGGCGCACACCAGCACCGGGGCGTACCCGGGGCGCGCGACCTGCACCAGGACGGGGCCGTGCGTCAGCGCCTCGCGCGCCGCGGCGAACGCAGCCGAGGGGACGCGCGTGCCCCGCGACTCGCCCTCCCGCGTCGCCGACAGCACGACCCGGGGGCTCTCGCGGCGGCGAGCCGGAATGTCGCGCACCCAGCCCAGTGCCACGAGACGCTCGACGTCGGTCGTGCGCGTCAGCCCGGCGAAGACCAGCGCGCATGCCTGGAGCTCCTGCCGGACGAGCGCGGCGTCGCGCGCGTGCACACCCGGGCTCAGCGGCTCAGCAAGCAGCGGGTCGCCGTCGTCCCACAGGAGGACCGCGCCGACATCGTGAGCGGGCGCGTACACGCTCGACCGATTGCCCACCACGATGCACGGCACCGCCGCCAGCAGACGCAGATATCCGGCGTAACGCTCCGGGCCGGATCGGCGCGCGTCGTCCCGCACCACCGCGGCGTCGTCGACGCGACGGGCGAGGACGGCCAGCACGTGAGCCTCGTCGCGGTGATCGGGAACCACGACGATTGCGCTCCTGCCCTGCGCGAGCGTGAGCACCGCGAGCGCGGCCAGAAGCTCCGCCCACGCCGGGACATCGTCGGCCGGGCGCGGCGGAGCGTCGACGGCCACGCGCTCGCCGCCGGCGACAGCGCTCTCGAGGTCGGGATACGCGGCAGCGGTCTCGCGCGCCCAGGCGAGAGCGTCGGCGCTCACGACGGGGGCTTCGGGCGGCCCGGCGGCGGCCCACGCCTTCTCGGCCCGCACCATCCGTTTCGGGATCACCAGCCGCAGGACATCGCTCGCCGACCCCGCGGCCCGGTCGGCAACGCGACGTGCGTGGGCGTAGAGCCGCTCGGGCAGCACCTCGACGGGCGACACGACCTCCTCGAGTTCCGACAGCGGCCGATCGCCGTCGGTCTCGTCGCCGAGCTCGACGAGATAGCCCTCGACGGTGCGCCCGACGGTGCGAAGCGGCACCTTCACCCGCACACCGGGCATCGCTGCCTCGCGAAGGAGGTCGGGCACGACGTAGTCGAACAGACGGTCGAGCTGCGGCAGCGGCGAATCGATGAGCACTCGAGCGACCCGCCGGGGCGCGTCGCTCACAGCCCCGCTGCGGCGCGCAACTCCTCGACGCGGTCGGTGCGCTCCCAGGTGAATTCGGGCAGCTCCCGGCCGAAGTGGCCGTAGGCGGCGGTCTTCGCGTAGATCGGCCGCAGCAGGTCGAGACGGTCGATGATCGCCTGCGGTCGGAGATCGAACACGTCGCGGATCGCCGCGGAGATCACCTCGTCGGCGACGTGGCCCGTTCCGAACGACTCGACGTAGAGACCGACGGGAGCGGCACGCCCGATCGCATACGCGACCTGGACCTCGAGGCGGTCGGCGAGCCCTGCGGCGACGGCGTTCTTTGCGACCCAGCGCATCGCGTAGGCGGCGGAGCGGTCGACCTTGGACGGGTCTTTGCCGCTGAAAGCTCCTCCCCCGTGCCGCGCGGCCCCGCCGTACGTGTCGATGATGATCTTGCGACCGGTCAGGCCCGCGTCGCCCTTGGGCCCGCCGACGACGAAGGGACCGGCCGGGTTGATGACGTACTCGACGTCCGAGATATCGAGGCCGGTCTCTGCGAGGACGGGCTCGATGACCTCTGCCTGCACGGCGGCGCGCAGCGCAGGGAGGGAGATATCGGGCTGATGCTGCGTCGAGAGGACCACGGTCTCGACCGTCCGGGGCACGGCCCCTTCGTAGCCGAGCGTCACCTGCGTCTTGCCGTCGGGTCGCAGGAACGGCAGCGCGCCCGTGCGACGGGCCGACGTCAGGCGCTCGGCGATGCGGTGCGCCGTCCAGATCGCCATCGGCATCAGCTGCGGGGTCTCATTGGTGGCGTAGCCGAACATGATTCCCTGGTCGCCCGCGCCGAGCGCATCGGTCGGGTCGATCGATCCCTGCTCGCGGTGCTCGAGGGCGTTGTCGACACCCGCGGCGATATCGGAGGACTGCTCGCCGATCGACACCGTCACACCGCACGAGTCGCCGTCGAACCCGGTCTCACTCGAGGTGTATCCGATGCGGTTGACCACGCCGCGGACGATGCCGGGGATGTCGGCGTAGCCGTCGGTGCGAACCTCGCCGGCGACGTGCACGAGCCCGGTCGTCACGAGGGTCTCGACCGCGACGCGCGAGCCGGGATCGACCGTCAGCAGAGCGTCGAGAATGCTGTCGGAGATCTGGTCGCAGATCTTGTCGGGATGCCCCTCGGTGACGGACTCGGACGTGAACAGGCGCAGCTGGCTCATCGGGGCTCCCTGTGTGATGGAACGGGGCGGGATCGGGACGGAGACGATTCTGCCCGCGGCGGCCGACATCCGGCTGCCGCGGGCAGAAATGTGACGGGTCTACCGCCGGATCAGTCGAGCGAACGCAGGCGCAGCTTGTCCTCGTGGATCTCGTGCATCGCGATCGTCAGCGGCTTGTCCTCGACCGACGAGTCGACGAGCGGACCGACGTTGTCGAACAGGTTGCCCTCGTGAAGGTCGGAGTAGTAGTCGTTGATCTGGCGCGCACGCTTGGACGCGTAGATGACCAGCTGGTACTTCGAGTCGACCTTGTCGAGCAGGGCGTCGATGGGCGGGTCGATGATGCCTTCGTTGCTTCCGGCCATGGCGGATCCTTCCGGGATCGATGTCGGTGGAGAGTCTGCTGCCGCGCCGCAGGCGCAGGCATCCCCCCAGTCTACGCGATCAGTCGGCCAGCGCGGCGACCTCGTCGGCCGCGCGCGCGACGGTGTCGTTGACGACGCGGTAGTCGAACTCACCCTGCGAGGCGAGCTCGACGCGTGCCGTGCGGAGGCGACGGGCGCGTTCCTCGGCATCCTCGGTTCCCCGGCCGACGAGCCGGTCGACCAGTTCGTCCCAGCTGGGCGGCAAGAGGAAGACGAGGGTCGCGTCCGGCGCGGCCGCGCGCACCTGACGGGCTCCCTGCAAGTCGATCTCCAACAGCACCGTGCGCCCCGCGGCCAGCGCCGCCTCGATGGGCGCCTTCGGCGTGCCGTAGCGGTGGCGGTTGTGCACCGTGGCCCACTCGAGCAGCTCGCCCTCGGCGATGAGACGATCGAACTCGGCGTCGTTGACGAAGTAGTAGTGCTCGCCGTCGACCTCGCCCGGCCGCGGGGCCCGGGTGGTCGCCGAGACCGACAGCATGATCTCGGGATGGCTGTCGCGGATGTGCGCGGCGACCGTTCCCTTGCCCACCGCAGTGGGTCCGGCGAGCACGAGCAGCCGCGATCGGCCCGCGCGCGGCTGGGGCTCGGGCAGGCGGGCATCCAGGAATCGCTGCAGTGCGAGCCGCTGGCGCGAGCCCAGCCCGCCGAGGCGCTTGACGGGCGAGATGTCGAGATCCGCGAGGATGCGGTCGCGCTTGTTCTCACCGATCGCCGGGATGGCGGTGAGGAAGTCGGTCACCCGCATGGCGCCGGCCGGCGACTCGGGGTCGGCGAGAGCGCGCCGCAGGAGCTCCTGAGGCGAGATCACGCGCATCGCGACATCCTTCTTCAGCGCCGCCCGCTCGCGCCGCGCTTCGACCGCACGGCGCGACGCGGCGGCGCGGTCCACCTCGGGCGGGTGGGGACGATCAGCCACGGGTTTCCTCCTCTGCCTCGGCCAGCTCCCGCCGATGCGCCTCGATGGCCGAGACGATCCCGTCGGGACCGGCGGCGAGCACGCTGCGACTGGCGCTCGCGATCACCTGGGCCGCGAGCGACCCGAACACCGAACGCACGGCGCCGAGCGCGACGCCCTGTGCCCCGAAACCCGGAGCGAGGATCGGCGCGCCGCGGAGCGATTCCTCGGTGAGGCCGAGCTCGTCGCGGTCGACGGTCGCCCCCACGACCAGCCCGACGTGACCGAGCCCTCCCGCGTCCGCCGCTGCACGGTTCGCCCAGCCGACGCCGGAAGCCACCCAGTCCGCGACCGTCTGGCCGCGCTGCGCGTCGACCGCGGTGACCTCCGCGGACTGCAGCCCGAACGCCTCGGGGTTGCTGGTCGCGGCGAGAACGAAGACGCCCTTGCCGGCGCGCGCGGCCGCGGTGATCGTGCCGCGAAGGGATCCGGGGCCGAGGTACGGGCTGACCGTGACGGCATCCGCCTCCAGCGGGGCGCCCGGCTCGAGCCACGCCGCGGCATAGCCGTCCATCGTGCTGCCGATGTCGCCCCGCTTCGCATCCGCGATGACGACGAGGCCCGCGTCACGCGCGGCGAGCTGCACGTCCTCGAGGGCGGCGAATCCCGCCGAGCCGTAGCGTTCGAAGAACGCGACCTGCGGCTTGACGACGCCCACGCGCCCGCGCGCGGCCTCGATCACGCGCAGGCCGAATTCGCGCACGCCCGCGGCTGAGGCCGGGAGGCCCCAGTCCGCGAGCAGTGCGGCGTGCGGGTCGATGCCGACGCAGAGCGGCCCGTACGTCTCGAGCGCGCCCGACAGGCGCTCCCCGAATACGGTCACCGGCGCCCCGCCCGCTCGAGGGCGTAGTCCTGCAGGCTCTTGACCTCGAAGCCTTCCCGGAGGACCGGCAGCGCGCTGACGGCGGCGCCGAGAACGGCCATCGTGGTGAACAGCGCGCGGTCACCCGCCACGGCCGCCGCCCGGATCTCGTAGCCGTCGGCTCGTGCGACGCCGCCCGAGGGCGTGTTCACGACCATGTCGATCTCTCCGGCGTTGATGAGGTCGACGACGTTGCGCTCGCCCGACCCCTGCGTCTCGGAGTACTTGCCGACGACCTCGACGCGGATGCCGTTGCGGGCGAGGATCTCGGCGGTCCCCTCCGTCGCGATCAGCCGGAAGCCGAGCTCCTGCAGCCGGTGAGCCGGCAGGATGACGGCGCGCTTGTCATCGTCGGCGACCGACAGGAACACGGTGCCCGAGGTCGGCATGCCGCCGTAAGCGGCCGCCTGGCTCTTGGCGAACGCGGTCGGGAAGTCGCGGTCCATTCCCATGACCTCGCCCGTGGAGCGCATCTCGGGCCCGAGGACGGAGTCGACCGTGCGGCCGTCCGCGGTGCGGAAGCGCTTGAAGGGAAGCACGGCCTCCTTGACGGCGACCGGCGCATCGAGCGGGACGCGCGAGCCGTCCTCGGCGGGCAGGAGCCCCTCGGCCTTCAGCTCGGCGATCGACGACCCGGCCATGATCCGCGAGGCGGCCTTGGCGAGCGGGATGCCGAGCGCCTTCGACACGAACGGCACGGTGCGGCTCGCACGCGGGTTCGCCTCGATGACGTAGAGCACGCCCGCCGACACGGCGAACTGCACGTTGAGGAGGCCGCGAACGCCGACTCCCCGTGCGATCGCGAGAGTCGCCTCGCGCACCCGGTCGATCTCGGTGCGGCCCAGCGACATCGGGGGCAGGGTGCAGCTCGAGTCGCCGGAGTGGATGCCGGCCTCCTCGAGGTGCTCCATCACGCCGCCGATGTACAGCTCTTCGCCGTCGAACAGCGCGTCGACGTCGAGCTCGACCGCGTCATCGAGGAAGCGGTCGACCAGCAGCGGGAGCCCGGGGCCGATGATCGCCTGGTCGGCGACGCGCACGAAGTAGTCGCGCAGGCTCTCGGTGTCGTAGACGATCTCCATGCCGCGGCCGCCGAGGACGAAGCTCGGGCGGACCAGGACGGGGTAGCCGATCGACTCGGCGACCTCGACGGCCCCGTCGACGTCGATCGCCGTGCCGTTGCGCGGAGCCACGAGACCGGCGTCGTCGAGCAGACGTGAGAAGAGCTCGCGCTCCTCCGCCAGGTCGATCGCCGCGGGCTGGGTGCCCAGGATGCTGTACCCGGCGGCCTCGATGCCCTTCGCAAGCCCGAGCGGCGTCTGACCGCCGAGCTGGCAGATGACGCCGAGGATCGTGCCCGACTGCGACTCCGCGTGCAGCACCTCGAGCACGTCCTCGAGCGTCAGCGGCTCGAAGTAGAGCCGGTCGCTCGTGTCGTAGTCGGTCGAGACCGTCTCGGGGTTGCAGTTGACCATGATCGTCTCGTACCCGGCATCCGCCAGCGCGAAGCTCGCGTGAACGCACGAGTAGTCGAACTCGACGCCCTGCCCGATGCGGTTGGGGCCCGAACCGATGATGACGACCTTCGCGCGGTCCGAGGGCGTGACCTCGGTCTCGGTGTCGTAGGACGAATAGTGGTACGGCGTGAGCGCGGGGAACTCTCCGGCGCACGTGTCGACCGTCTTGAAGACCGGCCGCAGTCCGAGGCCGTGGCGCACGCCGCGCACCTCTTCTTCGGTGATCCCGCGGAGCTGCGCGATCTGCGCGTCGCTGAACCCGTGGTCCTTCGCCGTGCGGATGACGTGCTCGTCGAGCTCGCCGGCGTCGGCCACGAAGGCCGCGACCTCGTTGATGAGCTCGATCTGGTCGAGGAACCACGGGTCGATCGCGGTGGCTTCGAAAGCCTGCTCGACCGTGGCGCCCTTGCGCATCGCCTGCTGCAGGACCACGATCCGCCCGTCCGTCGGGGTCTTCGCGATCTCGAGCAGCTCGTCGACCGAGCGCTCCTCGTCGCCCCAGTGGAAGCTCGACCCCCGCTTCTCGAGCGAGCGCAGCGCCTTCTGAAGAGCTGTGGCGTAGTTGCGCCCGATCGCCATCGCCTCGCCCACCGACTTCATGGTCGTCGTGAGCGTGGTGTCAGCGGCCGGGAACTTCTCGAAGTTGAACCGCGGCACCTTGACCACGACGTAGTCGAGCGTCGGCTCGAAGCTCGCCGGGGTGACCTTCGTGATGTCGTTCGGGATCTCGTCGAGGCGGTAGCCGATCGCGAGCTTCGCGGCGATCTTGGCGATCGGGAATCCGGTCGCCTTCGACGCCAGCGCCGACGAACGCGACACGCGCGGGTTCATCTCGATGACGATGATGCGGCCCGTCTGCGGGTCGACGGCGAACTGGATGTTGCAGCCGCCGGTGTCGACGCCGACGGCGCGGATGATGTCGATGCCGATGTCGCGCATCTTCTGGTACTCGCGGTCGGTGAGCGTCAGGGCCGGCGCGACCGTGATGGAGTCGCCGGTGTGGACGCCGACCGGGTCGACGTTCTCGATCGAGCAGACGACCACGGTGTTGTCGGCCGAGTCGCGCATGAGCTCGAGCTCGTACTCCTTCCACCCGAGGATCGACTCCTCGAGCAGGACCTCGGTCGTCGGCGAGTCGCGGAGGCCCGCACCCGCGATGCGGCGCAGATCCTCCTCGTTGTACGCGAAGCCGGAGCCCAGACCACCCATCGTGAAGGAGGGACGCACGACGAGGGGGTACCCGAGCTCGGCGGCGCCCGCGAGCACCTCGTCCATCGTGTGGCAGATGCGGCTGTCGGCGACATCCGCTCCCGAGTCGATGACGAGCTGCTTGAAGATCTGCCGATCCTCACCCTTGTTGATCGCCTCGAAGTTCGCGCCGATCAGCTCGATGTCGTATTTCTCGAGGATGCCGTGCTTGTGCAGGTCGATCGCCGCGTTCAGAGCGGTCTGGCCGCCCAGGGTCGGCAGGATCGCGTCCGGGCGCTCCTTGGCGATGATCGTCTCGATGACCTGCCACGTGATCGGCTCGATGTACGTGGCGTCGGCGAAGTCGGGATCGGTCATGATCGTCGCCGGGTTCGAATTGACGAGGATGACGCGGACGCCCTCCTCGCGCAGGACACGGCACGCCTGGGTACCGGAGTAGTCGAATTCGCAGGCCTGGCCGATGACGATCGGCCCCGACCCGATGACGAGGACGCTCTGGATATCGTCGCGCTTGGGCATCAGTTCTTGTTCTCCTGGGTCGCGATCACGAGGTCGCGGAAGCGGTCGAAGAGGTAGTTGGCGTCGTGCGGACCGGCCGCGGCCTCGGGGTGGTACTGCACCGAGAAGGCCGGGAGGTCGAGGGCGCGCAGCCCCTCCACGACGTTGTCGTTGAGGCCGACGTGGCTGACCTCGACGCGGCCGAAGCCGGCGGGGCTGTCGACGACGCCCTCGATCGGCGCGTCGACGGCGAAGCCGTGGTTGTGCGCGGTGATCTCCACGCGGCCGGTCTGCTTGTCGAGCACGGGCTGGTTGATGCCACGGTGACCGAAGGGCAGCTTGTACGTGCCGAAGCCGAGGGCGCGGCCGAGGAGCTGGTTGCCGAAGCAGATGCCGAAGAACGGCAGCTTCTCGGACAGGACTCCGCGCAGGAGCTCGACGTGGTGGTCGCTCGCGGCCGGGTCGCCCGGACCGTTGGAGTAGAACACCGCGATCGGGTCGATCGCACGCAGCTGCTCGAGCGTGACGTCCTGAGGCAGGACATGGACGTCGAACCCGCGCGCGGCGAGGTTGTTCACCGTGGCCTGCTTGACGCCGAGGTCGAGCACCGCGAGGTTCCCGAGCCGCACGCCCCTCGCCGGGGTCACCTCAGCAGCGGGCACCGACACCTCGGCGGACAGGTTGCGACCGGTCATCTCGGGCGCCTCGCGGACGATGCGCAGCTGCTCCTCGGGATCGATGTCGGCGGCGTCGCCGCTGAACACGCCGCCGCGCATCGAGCCCGCCGAGCGCAGGACGCGCGTGACGGCGCGCGTGTCGATCCCGCTGATGCCCACGATGCCGTCGCGCTCGAGCGACTCGTCGAGGGAGTTCTCCGAGCGCCAGTTCGACACGACACGCGACGGGTCGCGCACGATGTAGCCGGCGACCCAGATGCGGCGGGACTCGACGTCCTCGCCGTTCATGCCGGTGTTCCCGATGTGGGGTGCGGTCTGCAGCACGATCTGGCCCGCGTAGGACGGGTCGGTGAGGGTCTCCTGGTAGCCGGTCATGCCGGTCGCGAAGACGACTTCTCCGAGGGTGGTGCCGCGCGCGCCGTAGGCGCGGCCGATGTGGCGGGATCCGTCCTCGAGCACGAGCACGGCGGGGTCACGGGTGAACAGTGTCACGCGTCGCCTCCTGGGGTCTGGGTGGGGGTCACGATGGTCTGAATGGCTTCGGCCAGCGCACGGGCCGAAGCGGTCTGGGGCCGGAAGTAGCTGTCGACGATCGTCTCGTCGTCGATCAGCCAGCTCAGGCGGGTGAGGCCCTGCTTCTCGACGACACGGTCGATCGCGACGGTGGCCTGATCGACGGAGACGATGCGTTCTGCCGAAATGAACAGGCGCGGCTGACCGGTCAGGTCGATGGCCACGCCGTCATCCGCGCCTCCCGCAGCGACGATGACGTCGACGCGAGAGCGGAATCCGAGCCCGCGGATGGCGAGGCGCTCGAGCGGCTCGTCGTGGCGGGTCGTCGCGACGTAGAGCCCCGAGATCACCGCCGTCGACACGGCGTCGGCGGGGAGTTCGCCGACGGGTGCCGTGAGGCCGCTGTCGCGCCTCGTTCGTCGTCGCCAGGCCCAGACCCCGAGCGCGAGCAGCGCCAGGGCGACGGCCACCATGACGAGCAGCGCACCCTCGCGGGTCACGGGCGTGCTCCCGGACGGTCGAGCAGGTCGCCGTCGGCGACCGTCGCCGTCCCGCGGAAGAACGTCCAGCGCACCTCGCCCGGCAGTTCGCGGTCGAGGTAGGGCGAGTTGACGCTGCGGCCGCGCAGATCGGCATCCGTGAAGGTGCGGACCGGGCGCGGGTCGTAGAGCGTGAACGAGGCGGGGCGGCCCGCCTCGAGCGGCGTGCCGGCATCGGCCAGGCGACCGATCCGAGCGGGAGCCGTCGAGAGCACGCGGGCGACGTCGTCCCAGTCGAGCAGTCCGGTGTCGACGACCGCCTGCTGCACGACACGCAGCGCGGACTCGAGACCCACCATGCCGTTGGCCGCCGCCGCCCATTCACAGCTCTTCGCCTCGGCGGGGTGCGGCGCGTGGTCGGTCGCGACGATGTCGATCGTGCCGTCGGCGAGGCCCTCGCGGACCGCCCGCACGTCCTCGTCGCGGCGGAGCGGCGGGTTGACCTTGAAGCGGGCGTCGTAGCCGCGGACGAGCTCTTCGGACAGCAGCAGGTGATGCGGTGTCACCTCGGCGGTCACGTTCACGCCGCGCTTCTTCGCCCACCGGATGATGTCGACGGAACCGGCCGTCGAGAGGTGGCAGACATGCAGACGCGAGCCGACGTGCTCGGCGAGCAGCACATCGCGCGCGATGATCGACTCCTCGGCCACCGCCGGCCAGCCGGTGAGGCCGAGTTCGGCCGACACGGTGCCCTCGTTCATCTGAGCGCCCTCGGTGAGCCGCGGGTCCTGCGCGTGCTGGGCCACGACCCCGTCGAACGATTTCACGTACTCGAGGGCCCGGCGCATGATCAGCGGGTCGAACACGCAGAAGCCGTCGTCGCTGAAGACGCGCACCCGCGCGCGGGAGGCGGCCATCGCGCCGAGCTCGGCCAAGCGCTCGCCCTTCTGCCCGATCGTGACGGCGCCGATCGGCTGCACGTGCACGTAGCCGGCGGCCTCGCCCAGGGCGAGCTCCTGCTCGACGACGCCCGCCGTGTCGGCGACGGGCGAGGTGTTCGGCATCGCGAAGACGGTGGTGAACCCGCCCGCCGCCGCGGCGCGCGAGCCCGTGAGGATCGTCTCGGATGCCTCGTAGCCCGGTTCGCGCAGATGGGTGTGCAGGTCGACGAGCCCGGGCAGGGCGATGAGTCCGTCGGCGTCGACCACGGTCGCTCCGCCGGCGCTCAGGCTCGAGCCGACCTCGGTGATCATCCCGTCGGAGACCACCATGTCGATGGCGTCGCCGCCGGCCCGGCGCGCCCCGCGGATGAGGAAGCTCTCGCTCATCGTCCGTCCTCCTCAGCTTCGGTGCGCTCCCCCGCGAGCAGCAGGTAGAGCACGGCCATCCGCACCGAGACACCGTTCGCCACCTGCTCGAGCACGGTCGAGCGCGGCGAGTCGGCGGCGGCGGCGGAGATCTCCATCCCCCGGTTCATCGGGCCGGGGTGCAGGACAATGCTATCGGCCGGAAGCGCCGCGAGTCGCGCAGCGTCGAGGCCCCACGTGCGCGAATACTCCCGTTCAGTCGGGAAATACGCCGCGTTCATGCGCTCGAGCTGGATACGCAGCATCATGAGCGCGTCCGGCCCGTCCGCGATGGCCTCGTCGAGGTCGTACGCGACGCGGACCGGCCAGGCCGTGACGTCCTGGGGAACGAGCGTGGGGGGCGCGACGAGGGTCACCTCGGCGCCGAGGGTCGTCAGGAGCCAGACGTTGGATCGCGCGACGCGCGAATGGAGGATGTCGCCGACGATCGTCACCCGGAGGCCGGAGAGGTCGCGGCCGCGACTGGCATCGCCGAAGAATCGCTTGCGGATGGTGAACGCGTCGAGCAGGGCCTGCGTCGGATGCGCGTGCGTGCCGTCGCCGGCGTTGACGACTCCCGCACTGATCCACCCGCTGGTGGCGAGCGTCTGCGGAGCTCCCGACGCGCCGTGCCGGATCACGACCGCGTCGGCCCCCATCGCCTGGAGCGTCTGCGCGGTGTCCTGGAGGGACTCCCCCTTGGACACCGACGATCCCTTCGCCGAGAAGTTGATGACGTCGGCGGACAAGCGCTTGGCGGCCGCCTCGAAGGAGATCCGGGTGCGCGTGGAGTCCTCGAAGAACAGGTTCACCACGGTCTTGCCGCGCAGCGTCGGAAGCTTGCGGACCTCGCGCTGCTGCGTGGCGGACATGTCTTCGGCGACGTCGAGAATGCGCAGGGCGTCGCGCCGATCCAGACCCTTGGTGTCGAGCAGGTGCCTCATGAGCCGATCGTCACCTCCTCGACGCCGTCGACCTCGCGCAGGCGCACGTTGACCCGCTCATCGCGGGCGCTGGGGAGGTTCTTGCCGACGAAGTCGGGGCGGATGGGGAGCTCGCGGTGACCGCGGTCGACGAGAGTCGCGAGTCTGACGGCCGCCGGGCGGCCGATGTCCTGCAGCGCGTCGAGGGCCGCACGGATCGACCGTCCCGAGAACAGCACGTCGTCGACGAGCACGACGACCTTGCCGTCGATCCCGCCCTCGGGGATCTCCGTCGGCTGAGGTGCCCGCGTCGGGTTGCGGTGCAGATCGTCGCGGTACATCGTCACATCGAGGGCTCCGACCGGGACGACCGTCCCGGAGATCTCCGCGAGGAGAGAGCCGATGCGCGCGGCGAGGGGAACGCCCCGCCGCGGGATGCCGAGGATGACGAGGCCGGCGGGTCCCCTGTTCGACTCGAGGATCTCGTGGGAGATCCTCGTCAGGGCCCGGGCGATGTCGGCTTCATGCAGCACGGTGCGCGTGCTCATCCGCCGCTCCCTTCTCCGCCTCACAGGACGGGGTTAAAGGTTGCTGGGTGCGGGGGCCATGATAGCGGTCCAGACCGCCTCCGAGCACATCGTCGTCCTCTCGGGCCCCGCCCGGGAGCAGGCTGTTACGCTCGACGAAATTCCATGACTGCACCGACCGACGTCCCCATCGCACCGGACGCCCGTCTGCACGTGGCAACGCACGGCTCGGCCGCGGAGCCCGGAGCGACGGGTCGCGCCGGTGCGAAGGCTATCCTCCTCGGCGAGCACGCGGTCGTGTACGGCCGCCCGGCGATCGCGATCCCCGTGCGCGCCCTCGGAGTCGAGGCGCATGCACGTCCCGCCGACGACCGCGGCCACCTGTCGAGCACCCTCTACCACGGGCCCATCGCCCAGGCGCCGGACCGCCTCGGCGTCACCCTGACAGCGATGCGGGCCGCGCTCGCCGCGGCCGGCCGGCCGGGCGCCGCACTCGACATCGCGATCGAGAGCAGCATCCCGGCCGAACGCGGGCTCGGCTCGAGCGCCGCCGTCTCGGCCGCGGTCATCGAGGCCGTGCTCGGTGCCTGCGGGTTCGCGGCCGATGACGAGACGATGCACGATCTCATCCAGACCGCCGAACGCGCCGCGCACGGCGCACCGAGCGGTCTCGACGCCCGCACGGTCCGCGCCCGTAAGGCCGTGTGGTTCGACCGAGGTCGCATCGAGCCCGTCTCGGTGGGCGACGACCTCGTCTTCGTCATCGCCGACACGGGCGTGCGCGGGCGCACCCGCGAGGCCGTTGCGGCCGTCGCGCACCGCCGCGAGGAGGACCCCCGCGGCGTGGAGTCGGCTCTGGACGAGCTCGGCGAGCTTGCGACCGCGTTGCGTCGCGATGTCTCGACGGCCGACCGCGACGCGATCGGGAGTGCGATGAACCGCGCTCACGAGCTGCTGAACGGACTGGGCGTCGGAGACCCCGCCCTCGACCACCTCGTCCACGCGGCCATGGCGGGCGGCGCGCTGGGAGCCAAGCTGACCGGCGGGGGTCGCGGCGGCTGCGTCCTCGCGCTCGCCCGCGACACCGCGTCCGCCGAGGAGCTCGGCGGACGACTCACCCGCGCCGGCGCCGCCGCGGTCTGGACCACCACCGTCGAAGGAGTGGCATGAGCACCGCGACAGCCATCGCGCACCCGAACATCGCACTCGTGAAGTACTGGGGAAAGCGCGACAGCACGCTGAACCTCCCCGCGACGGGGAGCCTGTCGATGACACTCGACATCTTTCCGACCACCACGACCGTGAGCCTCGACGAGGACGCCGCCGGCGACATCCTCGTCTTCAACGGCGACGAGCGTGCCGACGGACCCGCGGAGCGCGTCACGCGATTCCTCGACATCGTCCGGGAGCTCTCGGGAAGCGCGGTCGCCGCTCGTGTCGAGACGGTGAACACGGTTCCGTCGGCGGCCGGACTCGCGTCGTCGGCCTCCGGATTCGCCGCACTGGCCGTCGCTGCCGCGCACGCCTACGGACTCGACCTCGACGCCCGCGCCCTCAGCCGCCTCGCCCGCCGCGGGTCGGGGTCGGCATCCCGTTCGATCATCCCCGGCTTCGCCATCTGGCACGCCGGCGACAGCGATGAGACGTCATTCGCCGAGGCCGTCGACGCGCCCGACCTGGCGATGGTCGTCGCGATGGTCGAGAAGCGCGAGAAGCCGGTCTCCAGCCGTGAAGCCATGCGTCGCACGGTGCTGACCTCGCCGTTCTACCCCGCGTGGGTCTCGTCGACCGCGGAGAGCCTCGACGCCGCCGCCGAAGCATGCCGCGCCGGCGACGTCGAGCGCCTCGGGCGGATCACCGAGGTCAACGCGCTGCGGATGCACGCCCTCATCCAGTCGTGCGATCCGCCCATCCGCTACCTGAGCCCGGTCAGCGTCGAGATCTTCGATCGCGTCGCCGCCCTCCGCGACGCGGGTATCGGAGCGTGGGCCACCGCCGACGCGGGTCCCAACGTCGTCGTGCTGACGCGACCCGAATCGGTCACCGCCGTCACCGACGCACTCGAGGGCATCGCCGAGCTCGCCGTCGCGCGCCCCGGCCCCGCCGCAGCCCTCGTCACGCGAGCAGGCGAATGACGCACGCCGAGACCACCGGCGCGATCGTCGCGCACGCGCCCGGAAAGCTCTTCGTCGCCGGCGAGTACGCCGTCGTCTCTCCCGGCGAGCCCTCGGTGCTGATCGCCGTCGACCGCTACCTGACGGTGTCGCTGACCGAGAGCGTCGACGCGGGCAGCATCCACTCCCCCGAATACAGCCGGATGCCGGTGCGCTGGACCCGCGGTCAAGACGGGCTGACCCTGGACCGCGAGCACCACCCCTACGACTACGTCATCGCGGCGATCGAAGCCTGCGAGCGGCTCCGGGCCGAGCGGGGGCTGCGCCCGCGCTTCTTCGACCTGTACATCGAAAGCGGTCTCGACGATCCCAGCGGACGCAAGTTCGGGCTCGGCTCGTCCGCCGCGGTCACCGTCGCGACCATCGCCGCGATCGACGAGTTCTATGGTTTCGAGCTGGGCACCCGGGGCCGGTACGAGCTGGCGATGCTCGCGACCATCGCCGTCGCCCCTCACGCTTCCGGCGGCGACGTCGCCGCCAGCACGTACGGCGGGTGGATCGGCTACCGCTCGCCCGATCGCGACCTGCTGCGCGCGGCCCGAACGCAGCACGGCGTCGCGGACGTCCTGGGGTCCGAGGCCTGGGACGGTGCCGAGATCATTCGCCTGACTCCCCCGTCGGGTCTCGACCTGCTCGTCGGCTGGACCGGGCACCCGGCGTCCACCGAGCGACTCGTCAGCGGGGTCTCGCGCGGCACGAACGTCACCGGCGACGCCCACACCGGGTTCCTGGAGGCCTCGCGCGAATGCGTGAGCGACCTGTGGCGGGCCCTCGCGGGACGCGGGGCCGACGCTGCCGGTCATGCGGTGTCGGACGACGATCTCGCCCTCGACGCGATCCGCCGCAACCGGCGCCTGCTGCAGGGCCTCGGCGCACGCACGGGCGTGACCATCGAGACCGACCGGCTGCGCATCCTGTGCGACGCGGCCGAAGCGATCGGTGCCGCCGGCAAGCCCTCCGGCGCCGGCGGAGGCGACTGCGGCATCGTGCTCGCCCCGGCCGACGCTGACGTCGCCGGCATGCTCCGCGTCTGGGAGACGAACGACATCCGACACCTCACGATCGGCGTGCATCCGCCGGAAGGAGAGCACCATGCCGGCTGAACAGGCTTCCGAGCGCAAGGACGACCACGTCCGTCTCGCCGCTGCGCAGCAGAAGGAGACGCCGCGGCCGAACGGCTGGGACGACGTGCGCTTCGTGCACCACGCCCTCGCCGGAGTCGACGCCGACCGCGTCGACCTCGCCGTCGATGTGGCCGGCGCTCGGTGGGAGCTGCCCTTCTACGTCAACGCCATGACCGGCGGCAGCGCCTCGACGGGCGCGATCAATCGCGACCTCGCGATCGCCGCGCGCGAGACCGGCGTCGCGATCGCCTCCGGCTCGCTGAGCATCGCCCTCGACAACCCCGAGCTCATGGGCACGTTCCGCGTGATCCGCGACGAGAACCCGGACGGCTTCGTCATGGCCAACGTCGGGATCGAACGATCGCCGGACGACGCGCGACGCGCGGTCGAGGCGCTCGAGGCCAACGCCCTCCAGGTGCACGTGAACGCGATGCAGGAGACCGTCATGCCGGAGGGCAGCCGCTCTTTCTCGAGCTGGCCGGCCTCGCTCGAGGCCATCGTCGCCGCCGTCGAGGTTCCCGTCGTCGTGAAAGAGGTGGGATTCGGTCTGAGTGCCGACACGCTCTCCCGCCTCGGATCGATCGGGGTCCGCCTCGCCGACGTCTCCGGGGTCGGCGGTACCGACTTCATGCGCATCGAGAACGACCGGCGCTCGGGCCGTGACTACGCCTACCTCGCCGGTTGGGGGCAGTCGGCGGTGGAGTGCCTGCTCGAGGCGCCGGCAGACGCGCCCGTCCTGCTCGCCTCGGGAGGAGTCCGCACACCGCTCGACGTCGCGCGCGGCCTCGCCCTCGGCGCTCGCGCCGTCGGCGCGTCCGGATCATTCCTCTCCGTCGTGCTCGACGGCGGTGCGGATGCCCTGATCTCGCGTATCCGGGAATGGTCAGACCACCTGACGGCGTTGCACTCTCTGGTGGGGGCGACCCGTCCGGACGACCTCCGCCGAACCGACCTGATCATCCACGGACGCGCGGCCGAGTACGCCCGCGCCCGAGGCATCGACATCGACAGCCTGGCGCGCCGCGCCGGCGGGAAGGACGCGCGATGAGCGCCGAGTTCACCCCGATCCCCCTCCGGTGGGTGGGACCGCTTCGGCTGACCGGAGACGTCGAAGCCGAGCAGGAGGTGCCCCTCGCGACCTATGAGTCGCCGCTGTGGCCGTCCGTCGGCCGCGGCGCGCGCATCTCGCGACTCGTCGACGACGGCATCCGCGTCACGGTCGTCGATGAGCGGATGACGCGCTCGTCGCTGTTCGTCGCCGACACCGCGGCCGCCGCCGTCGCGGCATCCCGCGCCATCATCGCGCGCTTCGACGAGCTGGCCGCCGGTGTATCGGAGCGCAGCCGGCACGCCAAGCTCATCGACCTCGACACCGAGGTCGTCGGCAACCTGCTCTACCTCCGCTTCGCCCTGACGACCGGCGACGCCTCGGGCCACAACATGGTCACCTTCGCCGCCGAGACGCTCATGGAGCGTGTGCTCTCGTGGCACCCGGAGCTCTCCTACGGCTCGATCTCCGGAAACTACTGCACCGACAAGAAGGCGACCGCCGTCAACGGCATCCTCGGACGCGGGCGCAACGTCATCGCCGAGATCCTCATCCCCGCAGACCTCGTCGAGAAGCAGCTGCGCTCCTCCGCGCAGCGCATCGTCGACCTGAATGTCCAGAAGAACCTCGTCGGCTCGACGATCGCCGGGGCCCTGCGCTCGGCCAATGCCCACTATGCCAACATGCTGCTCGCGTTCTACCTGGCGACCGGTCAGGACGCCGCGAACATCGTCGAAGGCTCGCAGGGCTTCACCTGGGCCGAGGTCCGCGGCGAGGGCGACCTCTACTTCTCCTGCACGCTCCCCCACCTCATCGTCGGCACCGTCGGCAACGGCAAAGACCTGCCCGCCGTCGACGATGCGCTCGCCCGCCTCGGCTGCCGCGACGAGCGCCCCTCCGGCGAGAACGCCCGGCGCCTCGCCGGCCTGATCGCCGCCACCGTCCTCTGCGGCGAGCTGTCCCTGCTCGCCGCCCAGACCAACCCCGGGGAGCTCATGCAGTCGCACCTGCTCCTCGAGCGCAGGAAGGATTCCACGAAGTGACCACCATCGGCATCCACGACCTCGCCGTCGCCACCGCCTCGCACGTCGTCGAGCTCGATGATCTCGCGTCGCGCGCCGACATCGACCCCGCGAAGTTCCGCGTCGGGCTCGGTCAGGAGCAGATGAGCATCCCGGGTCTGGACGAGGACATCGTCACGATGGGCGCCGCCGCCGCGCAGCGCATCATCGATCGCCACGGTGTCGACGGCATCCGCACCCTGTTCTTCGCCACCGAGACCGGGATCGACCAGTCGCGCGCGGCGGGGGTGCACGTTCACGAGCTCCTCGGACTGCCGCGCTCCGTCCGCGTCGTGGAGCTGAAGCAGGCGTGCTACTCGGCCACCGCCGCGCTGCAAGCCGCTGCCGGACTCATCGCGCGCAATCCCGACGAGCGCGTCCTGGTGATCGCCAGCGACGTCGCCCGCTACGAGCTCGACACCGCCGCCGAGCCCACGCAGGGTGCCGGGGCCGTCGCCTTCCTCGTGTCCGCCGACCCCGCGATCGCTGTTCTCGAGACCGCCGCCGGTGTCTACACCGCAGAGGTCGACGACTTCTGGCGCCCGAACGACAGCGTCACCGCGGTCGTCGACGGCAAGCTCTCGGTCAGCGCCTATCTCGACGGCGTTGCAGGCGCCTGGGACGACTACCGTTCGCGCGGCGGCGTCGACATCGATCAGATCGACTGGTTCTGCCACCACCAGCCGTTCACGAAGATGGCGGTCAAGGCGCACCGCGCCCTCGGGCAGCACCTGGGTGTCGAGCTCGCCCCCGAGCTGGTGACCGCCACGACCGGTTACAACCGCCGTATCGGCAACTCCTACACGGCGTCGCTCTACATCGCCCTGGCGGCTCTCCTCGAGGGCGAGAACGACCTGACCGGATCGCGCATCGGACTCTTCAGCTACGGCTCGGGCTCGGTCAGCGAGTTCTTCACGCTCGTCGTCCAGCCGGGCTACCGCGAGGCGACGCGCGGCGCCGAGACCGAGGCGATCCTCGCGGCCCGCACCCCGGTCGACGTGCCGACTTACCGCGAGCTGCACGATGCGGCGCATCGCGACAGCACCGTCGATGTGGAGATCGCGCCCGACTCCCCCGGCCCCTTCCACTTCGCCGGACTCTCCGGCCGCGCCCGCCGCTACACCCGCGACTGACCCGCGCTCGCTCCGCGAGAGCGCACGAACGCACGGTTCCAGAACCCTGGCACCGTGCGTTCGTGCATTCTCGCCGCTGAGCCCGAGCGGATGCAGGCCGAACGCACAGAGGGCCCCGACCGGAGTCGGGGCCCTCTGTCATGCGGCGGGGGTCAGTTCTGGCCCTGCTCGCCGAGCTCGAGCAGACGCGAGATCGCTTCCGTGAGCTTGGCGTCGGCGGCGCCGTACGCGGCCCAGTCCGCGTTCTGCATCGCGGTGTTGCGCTCGGCGAGAGCGTCACGGGCCTGGTTGAGCGCCGTCTGGTAATCCGAGCTCGGCGTCGTCGGCGCCGTTCCGCCGTCACCGGAGTCCGGGGTCGCCTCGTCGCCCGGGCTGGGCTCGGGAACGACGTCGGTGTCACCGGTGCTCGCACCCGAGTCGCCGCCGAACAGCTTGTCGAGGGCTTCCTGCAGCGTGTCCTCGAAGGCGACCTGATCGCCGAAGCCGACGAGCACCTTCTGCAGGGTGGGGAGCTTGGTCGCTCCCGACGACTGCACGAACACGGGCTGAACGTAGAGCAGACCGCCGCCCACGGGAAGGGTCAGGAGGTTGCCGTTGATGACCTCCGACTGGCCCTGGCGCAGGATGTTCGAGAACGACGACACGACGGGGTCGGCGTTGAAGGTGTTCTGCACCTGGCCGGGGCCCGGAACCGGTGTCTCGGCGTTGACCTCCAGCATCCGGAGCTTGCCGTACTCGGGGCTCACGACCCCGGCCTCGGAGCCCGCATCGGAGTCGACCGAGAGGTACCCCATCAGGACGTTGCGCGTGTCCTGACCGCCGGGGATGAACGACGAGAACATCGAGTACGACGGCGCGTCCTGACCGGGCATCTTCATCGTGAGGTAATACGGCGGCTGCAGCTGGGTGTCCTGCTGCGGGTCGTTCGGCGTCTTCCACGCGTTGTCGCGCGAGTAGAACGACTGGGCGGTGTCGACGTGGTAGGTGCCGAGCATCGCCCGCTGCACCTTGAACAGGTCGGTCGGGTAGCGCACGTGGCTCATGAGGTCGCCACTCATCTCGCTGATCGGCTTGAGCGTGTTCGGGTAGACCTTCTGCCATGCCTGCAGCAGCGGATCCGTCTCATCCCACGCATAGAGCGTCACCTCGCCCGAGTAGGCGTCGACGGTCGCCTTCACCGAGTTGCGGATGTAGTTGATGTTGTCCAGCGCGACGCGCGGCTGCGGGTTGGACGAGTCGGAGATCGCGTCGCTGAGGCTGACGATCGACGAGTAGGGGTAGTTCGCGCTGAGCGTGTAGCCGTCCACGATCCACACGATGCGTCCGTCGACGACCGACGGGTAGGGGTCGTTGTCGAGCTCGAGGTACGGCGCGACCTTCTGCACGCGCGTCGCGGGGTCGCGGTCGTACAGGATCTGCGACTCCTCGTTGATCGCGTCCGAGAACAGGATGTCGGTCGACTGGAATTTCAGCGAGTAGATCAGACGGTGGAAGACGTCGCCGATCGACGGACCGCCGTCGCCCTCGAACGTCGTCTTGGTCTGGCTCTCGCCCTCCTGGCCACGCGGGTAGTCGAGCTCGATGGGCGACGAGCCCTCGGGGGCCCCGACGATCGAGTACGTCGGCGAGAACTCGCCGAAGTACACGCGCGGCTCGTACTTCTGGCCGTTCGTCAGCTCACCGGATGCCGGGATGCCGCGCTCGACGAAGACCGGGTTGCCGTCAGCGGTGCGCTCGTTGCCCTTGGCGGCGACCATTCCGTAACCGTGCGTGTAGACGAGGGTCGTGTTGTACCAGGATGCCGCGTCACCGAGCTGGTTGACGTTGAGCTCGCGCACCGAGACGACGGTGTCCTGCGACTGTCCGTCGATCTCGTAACGGTCGACGTCGAGGGGCTCGGCGAACTGGTAGTACGAGCGGTACTGCTCGATCTGACGGACTGTCGGGCCGATGATCGCGGGATCCATGATGCGGATGGATGCCGTCGTGTCGGCGTCGGCGCGCAGCTGACCCGGCTCGACATCGGTCACGGCCTGGAAGTCGGTCTTCTCGAGCCCCGAGATGCCGTAGGCCGCCTTGGTGCCCTCGATGTTGCGCTCGTAGTACTGCGACTCGAGCGTCAGCTGGTTCGGCCGCACCTGAACGTTGTTGACGAACCACGGGTAAGCGACGCCGACGACGAGCGAGGTCACCACCAAAAGGCCCGTGCCGATGAGCGGGAAGCGCCAGCGGCCGATCACGGCGGTGACGAAGAAGAGCACGGCCACGATGGCCGCGGCGATGGCGAGGATCGTCTGTCCGGGGATGACGGCGTTGACGTCGACGTAGCCGGCGCCCGTGATGCGGTCATTGGGGGTGACCAGGGTGCGGTAGCGGTCGATCCAGATGCTCACGCCCTGCACCAGCAGGTAGATGCCGGCGATGACGGCGAGCTGGATGCGCGCGGACTTCGAGATGCGCAGCTCGCGCTGGCCGACACGGACCGAGCCGTAGAGGTACGACACGAGGGCGGTGACCAGGAGGCAGACGATGACGATCGCCGAGACGAAGCCCACGGCCGCCGAGAGGAACGGCAGGGTGAACAGGTAGAAGCCCGTGTCGAGCCCGAACTGCGGGTCCGTGGTTCCGGTCGTCCCACCGTTGATCCACAGGGCGACGGTCTCCCACTGCGCCGAGGCGGCGAAGCCGGCGAAGAACCCGAAGAAGGTCGGGATGCCCCACATGCCCAGCCGGCGCAGCGGTTCGACGACCTCCTGATAACGGTCGAGCTGCGAGCTCAGGCGGGCGTAGACCGGTCGCAGCCGATAGGCGAGCTGGATCGAGAGCCAGACAGGCACCGCCATCGCGACGAATCCGACGACGAACATGATCGCGCGTGCCGCCCACTGCGTCAGCAGCACGCCGTCGAAGCCGAGTTGACGGAACCACAGCCAGTCGGCGTACAGGCTCGCGAAGATGAAGAACGCCACCACCACAGCCGCGATGACGGCGAGGGTGATGCCGACAGCGCGGCGGGATCTGCTGGGTGTGGCCGGATTCGGCACTGAGGTCGTGGTCACCCCTCCATCCTAGGCGCCGCCCGCTGGGGGGAAGCCGAGCCTCAGCCCGCGGTGCAGGTCGGCAGGGCGTCGAGATCGCCGCCCTCGCTGACCGTCTCGACGACCGAGAGCGCGTCGTCGAGATCCGCGACCGAGAACACGCGGAGGCCGTCCGGGATGTGGCCCACGACCTCGTTGCAGTTGCGCTCAGGCGCGAGGAACCAGGCCGCCCCCGCATCCTTGGCGCCGTAGAGCTTCTGTCGGATGCCGCCGATCGGCCCGACGTTGCCGGTCGCGTCGATCGTGCCGGTTCCCGCGAATCGCTCGCCGCCGGTGAGCTCGCCGGGCGTGAGCGTGTCGATGATCCCCAGGGCGAACATCATCCCCGCGCTCGGGCCGCCGACGTTGTCGAGCTGGAGGGTGACGTCGATCGGGAAGTCGAAGTCCTGCGCGATCGTGACACCGATGACCCACCGCGTTTCGCCGTCGGTCGTCATCTGCTTCGGGGTGACCTCGACGGATCGCTGCTGACCGGACCGGTCGACCTCGAGCATGAGCGCGCGTCCGCCCGCCGCATTGACGGCGTCTCGCAGACCCGCCGTGGTCGTGACGGGCTGCCCGTCGACCGAGCGGATCACGTCGTCCGGCTCGAGGATGCCTGCCGCGGGCGAGTCGTCTGCGAGCTGGTGAACGCGCACGAGGGAGGTGACGTCGTAGCCGAGCTCGGACAGGGCCGCGGCGGTCGCTTCCTTCTGCGAGTCGACCATGAGCGCGGCGTTCTCATCGTTGCGCTGCTCAGTCGTGACGCCCTCGGGGAAGATCTCGTCGATGGGGACGACGGCGCGCGCCGGGTCGAACCAGGCGGCGGCGAGCTCGAGCCACGACGGCGTGCGCTCGCGGTTGCCGAGGACCTCGACGGTCAGGAGGTCCAGGGTGCCGGAGGTCGGGAACGTCTCGGCGCCCGAGATGCTGATGAGGGGGCGCTGCTCGCCGTCGCCGGAGGCCACGGACCCGAGGGTGTCGTACACGGGTCCCGGCCGCTGGATCACGAAGGAGGTGGGCACGATCGTCAGGATCAACAGCGCGACCAGGGAGAAGGACACCGCCCAGAGTCCCGCGAGGGAGGCCCGGCTCATGCGGCGTCGGGGCGCGGGGACGGGGGCGTTCTCGTCGAAAAGTGACACGTGCTGCTTTCTGATCCCGGTCGTTCGCGACCGGCGAAAGCGAACGAGGTCCGTTCGCGCCGTGCGACGAGGTCGTGCGGCTAGCGTAGAACGCGAGCTGACCGCCCTGCTGAAAGGCGCCTGACATGGCTGATGACGACCGCTCTCCCGAGGACGAGTTCCAGGAGCTGCTCCGCAACCTGCTGGGCCAGGGCGGCACGCTCGGGCCCGAGCAGCTCGAGCGTCTGTCGGCCATGGGGGTCGACCCGGCGATGCTGCACCAGATGATGCAGCATCTCCAAGGCGCCTTCGCCGCCGGAGGCGACGGCGGCGTCGACTGGAGCGCGACCCGCACACAAGCCCTCCACCTGGCCAATAAGGACGGACACGGCATCAGCGCCGGCGACCGGCAGGACTTCTCCGACGCGTTCGCCCTGGCGACGCTGTGGCTGAGTGAGGCCACGACGATCTCGGACCTGCCCGCACCGCCGCGCGCGCTGACCCGTGGCGCGTGGGTGGAGGCGACGCTGCCGGTGTGGCAGGAGCTGGCCGAACCGGTCGCGACCTCGGTCGCCGACGCCCTCACCGCCGCGCTCGAGTCGCAGGCTCCGGAGGAGATGCAGAGCATGATCGCCGGGGCCGGCCGGCTCATGCGGACCGTCGGGGGCTCACTCTTCGCCGCGCAGCTGGGCGCTGTCGTCGGCAAGCTCTCGCTCGAGGTCGTCTCAGGCGGTGATGTGGGCATCCCCGTCATGCCCGACGGCGAGGCCGCGATCCTGCCGCAGAACTTCGCCGACTTCGGACGCGATCTCGGCATCGATGACGAGCAGCTCGCTCTGGCCCTCGCGACGCGAGAACTGGCCCATGCCCGTCTGTTCCGCCATGCCCGGTGGCTGCGGCTCCACGTGATCTCGCAGGTCACCGACTTCGCACGGGGGATTCATGTCGACACCGACGCCCTCGAGGAGCTCGCGTCGCGCTTCGATCCCTCCCAGCCCGAAGAGCTGCGCCAGGCGCTCGAGAGCGGCGTGCTGCTTCCCCAACGCTCCGAGGCGCAGGCCGCCGCGCTCACCCGGCTGGAGCACCTGCTCGCGACGATCGAGGGCTGGGTCGACGTCGTCTCCGCCGATGCGACGACTCGTCTGCCCGCGGCCGACCGGATCTCCGAGGCGGTACGCCGCCGCCGGGCCGTCGGCGGCCCTGCCGAGCAGGCCATGGCCTCTCTCGTCGGGCTGGAGCTGAGACCGCGGCGGCTGCGCGAGGCCGCAGCCATGTGGCGTGCCATCACGGATGCCGTCGGCACCGATGCCCGCGACAGCCTGTGGGACTATCCCGACCTCATGCCCACCCCCGCCGACGTCGACGACCCTGCAGCCCTGATCGGGCGGCTCCAGGCCCGCGCGCGGGGCGAGGCTCCCGAGCGCGATGAGATGGACGACGCGCTCGACGCGCTACTGGCCTCCGCCGCGGCCGGCGACGACGCCGGGACAGCCGAGGGCGACGAGGCGACCGACGATCCTCGCGGCCGTCGGGACGAGGACGGCCCCGAGGGCCCTACGCCCGTCTGACCGGGTCCCGACCAGCCGCGCCGCCGAGTCCCGCTCCTCCCCAGCGGCGCGGGACCACCGGGCCCGCCCTCGGGCTGTGGAGACGCCGGCACGTCGGCGGGCGGGCTGTCGAGAATCGGGGTCATGCTCCGTCTCGATGCGTCCGCCGCGCCGCTGTGGCGCTCTCCCTCGGCCCTGCAACTGGGCGATGAGCCCGGAGCGGCGGTGCTCGACCCCGTCGAGCCGTGGCACGAGCGCGTGATCCACGCCCTGGTGAACGGCATACCGGATGATCTGTTCGACACGATCGCCCGCGACGCGGGCGCTCCTGCCGATGAGGTTCCCCGGCTGCGCCGGCTGCTGTGCCCGGTGCTCGCAGAGCCGCGCCCGCGGCCGTCCGTCGCCCTCTCTTTCGGCGACGACGTCGGTCCCGCTGATCGGCGAACGGTGCAGCATGCGTTCGCGGCGGCCGGAGCCCAGGTCGGGGCGGCGCAGGCCGCCGCAGTCGCCAGGGTCCCGGAGCGGGTCGTCGTCCTGGTCGCCTCCCGCCTCGTCGAGCCGCGGCGAGCCGCTGCCCTCGTCGCCGACGACGTCGCTCACCTGGCCCTCGAGCTCGCCGGGGACCGTGTCGCGGTCGGGCCGCTCGTCGTACCGGGCCGGACGGGCTGCCTGGCCTGCCTGCATGAACATCGACGCGACCGGGATGCCGCGTGGCCGGTGCTCGCCGCACAGCTCCTGGGCCGTCCGTGTCCTCCGACCGATCCGGCGCTCATCTCTGCCGCCTGCGCGATGTCGCTGCAGCTGATCAGCGCGCCGGTGACGGAGCGGACCCGGTCGATGACGCTGCGGGCGTCGTTCGGCGAGCCGACGTGGCACGACCACGAACCTCATCCAGCGTGCTGGTGCCGATCTCCCGGACGAAGCGAGACACCTGCCGTTCGTAGCGCCCCGAGGTCCGAGCCCACGACAGCGTCAACGTTCGCGCAGCTCGCGTGACACCCACGTAGGCCAGTCGGCGCTCCTCGTCGATCTGCTCGAACGTCGTGGCGTAGGCGATCGGCAGCAGTCCCTCCGCAAGGCCCACGAGGTGGACGTGATCCCACTCGAGGCCCTTCGCGGCGTGAAGGGTCGACAGCGTCACGGTCCGCGTGGCGATCTCGTGCTGATCCTTCGCCCGCACCTGCAGCTCATCGGTGAACGCCCGCATCGTGGTACCCGCCGGCGCCTCCTCGGCGAGGCGGAGCAGCGCCGCGCGCGCCTCCCAGGCGTCACGGAGCGGACCGCCCGCCGGGGGCGGCTCGTCGCTCAGACCGAGCGAGCGCAGGATCGACCGGACGTCGGCGACGAGGTCGCCGGACGAGGGCGCCACGGACGCGCCGCGCAGGGCCATCACGGCCTGGCGCACCTCGGGGATGTCGAAGAAGCGTGCGCCTCCGAGCACCGCGGCGGCGATGCCGCGCCGCGCCAGCGCCGCCAGGAGCGGCGCCGACTGGGCGTTCACCCGATACAAGACGGCGATGTGGCGCGGATCGATCCCCCGCGCGAGCTGCTCTGCGACCGCTTCGGCCACGCCGTCCGCTTCGGCGGTGTCGTCGGCGAATGCACGGATCGTCGGGCGCGGATGATCGGGGGTCGCGCGATCGGCCGTGAGCTCGAGAGCCCCGGGGCGGCCCCGCATGAGAGCGTTCGCCACGGCGACGACGCCCGCCTCGGAGCGGTAGTTGCGTTCGAGCCGCAGAATCCGCGCATCCGGATGCCGGGTGCCGAATTCCAGCAGGTACGACGGGTCGGCGCCCGCGAAGGAATAGATCGTCTGGCTGGCGTCACCGACGACGCAGAGATCACGGCGTTCGCCCAGCCAGAGCTCGAGCAGGCGGTGCTGCACGGGCGAGACGTCCTGGAACTCGTCCACGGTGAAGTGGCGGTACTGCTCGCGCACTTCAGCGACGACGCGCGGCTCGGCCTCGAGCATCCCCGCGCACGCGAGCAGCACGTCCTCGAAGTCGAGCTGCCGCCGCTCGTCCTTCACCTGCTCGTACGAGCGCTGCAGCGCGACCACCGCGTCGAGCGAGAGCGAGCCGACCGGTTCGGGCCTGTCGAGGGCGTATCGCTCGATGGAACGCATCGTGATCTTCCGCCACTCGATACGCGTCGCGACATCGCGCAGGACGGCCGGATCGGGGTCCAGCCCGATCGCGTCGGCCGCCTGCGCGAGCAGCCGCACCTTGCTTCCCAGGATCGTCGGCGCAGCGTCGCCGGCGAGCTGCGGCCAGAAGTAGTTCAGCTGTGCCAGAGCCGCGGAGTGGAACGTGCGCGCGGCGACGCCGCCGACGCCCAGGGCGCGCAGTCGACCCCGCATCTCCCCCGCGGCTTTCGCCGTGAAGGTGACCGCCATGACCCGGTTCGGCGAGTACGCGCCGGTCTCGACGCCGTGCGCGATGCGGTGGGTGATGACGCGAGTCTTCCCCGACCCGGCCCCCGCGAGCACGCACACGGGACCGCGCAGCGCGGAGGCCGCCTCGCGCTGCTGCTCGTCGAGTCCGGCGAGAGGATCTGTCATGCGTCGTCCCCGCACCAGTCGACGATCAGGCGACGAGCGATCGAAGCGGAGCCGGGCAGCATCACCGGCCCCGCGCCCGCGAGCGAACTGCGGATCTCCGCGCGGTCGAACCAGCGGACGGCGACGATCTCGTCGCCGTCGGGACGTGCTCGCGAGGCGTCGGTCGCCACAGCGTGGAAGCCGAGCATCAGGGAGCGCGGGTACGGCCACGCCTGCGACCCGCGGTAGACGAGGTCGTCGACGACGACGCCCGCTTCCTCGGCGACCTCGCGACGGATCGCGGTCTCGAGGGATTCGCCCGCTTCGACGAATCCGGCGAAGGTCGAGAATCGGTTGTCCACGGCCCACGCGGCGTTCTGCCCCAGAAGCAGGCGCTCGTTGCCGGCGTCACTGACGGCGACGATCACAGCGGGATCGGTCCTCGGGAACTGTTCCCGGCCGCATCCCGTGCACACGCGCGACCACCCGGCCGACCGCAGCCGCGCGGGCGCTCCACAGCGCGGGCAGAAGCGGAAGTCGGAGAACCAGCGGCCGAGGGCGACCGCCGTCACGAATGCTCCCGCATCCTCGTCGACGAGGTCGCCGCCCGACATCCGCAACGAGGCCCAGCTGTCGTCGCCGTCGTCGCCGCCGTCGGCGGGGATCGCCTGCGCGGCGATGAGCCGGGCCGAGCCGTCGGCGGCGCGCCCGAGGAAGGCCCATTCGGTCGTTCCCTCCTCGTCCGCGACGAACTCGGGAGCTTCCCAGACGAGGCGGTCGCCCCGAACCCGGGCTCGGTCGCCCCGTACCGTCACCACGCGCGTCGTCGGGTCGGCGCGAAGACGGTCGAGGAGCGTTTCGTCGGAACGTTCTTCCGGTGACGGCTCGAAAACGGACCGGGCCAGCGCCGGCGGCTGCATTCGCATCTCGGGGACCTCTCTCGCGGGCGTGGCGCGTCGGCCTGCGCGGCCGCCCGACCTACCCTGATGGCATGGCTCGCTCTCCCTTCACTCTAGCCGCGTCCGTCAGTTCGGCTCTTCCCGGCGCCGCAGTCGTGGCGGCGGCGGAATTGACCGAGCGGGCGGACGGGCGATACGACAGCGCGCTGGTGACGCTGGAGGACGGACGACGCGTCGTCGTACGGGTTCCGGTCGACGTCGACGCCGACCTCGAGCTCGTCGCCGACACCCGTGCGCTCCGTGCGCTGACCCCCGGGGTGCGCGGGCTGCTGCCGTTCGAGGCGCCCACGGTGCTCGGCACCGCCCGGATGGGAGGCTTCACCGCCGTCGTGCAGGAATACGTCCCGGGGTACCGTGTCGAGGCCGGCCACATCCCGCCGGGTCGCGGCGCGGCCTGGTCGCTCGGATCAGCGATCGCGCGCGTCCACGCACTCCCCCACGCGGTCGCCCGCGACGCCGGTCTGCGCACCCGCACGAGCGCCGAGGTGCGCCAGGACGCCGAGCGCCTGCTCGACCGCGCGGAGGCGACGGGATCGCTTCCGTTCGGGCTGCTCCGCCGCTGGAGCACCGCGCTCGGCGAGGATCGGCTGTGGCGGTTCGAGGCCACCATCACCCTCGGCGGCGTCGACCCCGGTCGTTTCGTCCTGAGCGACACCGCAGCCGGCCCGACGGTAACGGGCCTGCTCGCGTGGCACGGTCTGGGCGTCGGCGATCCGGCCGAGGATCTGCGCTGGCTGGCTTCGGCACCCGACGCTCGCGACGACGTCCTCGCCGCGTACGCCGAAGCGGCGCACCACACGCCCGATGCCGCGCTGGCCGCACGTTCCCGGCTCTACGCCGAGCTGGAGTTCGCCCGGTGGCTGGCTCACGGACACGAGACCGGCGCAGAGCGGGTGGTGGAGGACGCCGTCGCACTGCTGTCCGCGCTCGACGAGGGCGTTCGCGATGAACCCCTTCTTCCGGAGGACTACAGCACCGTCGACGACGCGCTCGAGCTGCTCGGCCGTACCCCGACCGCGGTGACGGCCGGTGACACCTCGATGCAGACCGACACCTACGACCCGGCGCTGCTGGCCGCCTACCTCGCCGACCAGGACACCGCTGAGCAGGCCGACATCGAGACGATCCCGATCGACTTGTCTGATTGGACGCCCGACGGCGCGTCGAGCGACCGGCGCGGCGACACCGGCGCCGCCCCCACCGTCCCCGCGTCGGCGCCGGATGGATCGTCGGCGGACGACACCGACGATCCCGAGCACGCCGAGGCGGCCCGCAACGCGCTGCGGCGGTGGTCTTCGGCCGAGTGAGGTCCCGGGGCCGACACCCCAGGACTCAGCCCCGCAGCACGAGGTCGTCGGCCACGTAGAACAGCGCGACGTCGATCTCCGACTCGGGGATGCCGTGCCGGATCGAGTACGCCCGCCGGTAGAGCTCGAGCTGCAGCATCCGTTCGGCGCGCTCGGCCGGCGTTCGCGGCGGACGGCCGGTCTTCCAGTCGACGATCTCGATGCGCCCGCCGCGGTCGGCACGGCGGTACACCGCGTCGAGCTTGCAGATGATGACGTGCGGGCGGCCGTCGCCGAGGAGGCGGTCATCGGCAAAGTCGATCTCGGTCTCGACCTCGATCGGCTGGAGGTCGGCCCATTCGGAGCGGAGGAAGATCTCCTGCAGACGGCTCAGCTCGCCCTCTCCGGCGGCGGGCCCCTCAGCGGGGTCGTCGACGTCCCACAGCGGCGCGTCGGGCTGCGGACCCCGCGCGGTGATACCCGAGCGCTGCTCCACCCACGCGTGGAAACGGGTGCCCAACCGGGTCTCGCGGTACGGACGCTCGGGCAGCGGACGCAGGGTCGCCTCGACGGCGGCCCCGTAGTCGGCGGCGTAGTCCTTGAAACGCGATGCGGGGATGCGCGTGGGGGCGGCACGACGAGCACCGGCGGACCGCTCCTCGCGCTCCGCGAGCAGCAGCGCGAGATCGCGTTCGGCCTCGTCGCGCTCGGCGGCCTGCTGTGCGCCCCGCACGAGCGTCGCCGCCGCCTCCACGCGGCCGCGGCGCTCGCCCAGCGGGTCCAAGGGCCACCGCATGATCTGCCGCCGATCGTTATAGGGGTTCTCCCCCGGCTCGCTATCGGGAAGCTCGTGGCCGAGCGCGATCGCGATCTCTCGCAGGAACGGGCTCGGACCGCGGGGATTCCGGGTGCCCGACCACGGCGAGCCGCTGAGGAGCAGCGCGTCGCGGGCACGCGTCACGGCGACGTACGCGAGGCGGCGCTCCTCCTCGCGCTGGCGTTCGGCGTTGTCCTCGGCGAACCGGGTGAGCGCCGCCTTGAGGTCCTGCTGGGTCGGCGACACGTGCGCCTCCCACCCCAGCTGGGGCAGCCAGCGCGCGTCACCGCGGAACGCGTACGGCAGCACGCCGAAGCCGAGCCACCCCTGTTTGTCGCGCGGGCGGGCGGGCAGCTCGTCCGCGACGACCCGCGCCACGGCCACGGCATCCCACTCCAGCCCCTTGGATCCGTGGATCGTGAGAATCTGCACGACGTCGTCTTCGGGGGGCTCGGTGCGCGGCGCGAACTCGTCTTGACGCTCGGCATGGTCGAGCCACGCGAGCAGACTCGGCAGCGACCCCGACTCGTCGGTCGCGAGGAAGCCCTGCAGCTCATCGACGAAGGCCCGCAGCTGGTCCGACGCGACGCGTGCGGGGCCTCTGCTCTCGTTCGCGGCCAGTTCGATGTCGAGCCGCAACTCCGCCTCGATCAAGCGCACGAGCTCGGGAATCGGCATGGATGAGGCACGGCGCAGGCCGGCGAACGTCGCGGCGGCGTCGCGCAGACGCTCGCGACCGGCGTCGCTGAAGTCGGCGAGCCAGCCGTGATCGGGGCCGACACGCACGAAGAAGTCGAGCGCGTCGATGAGTGAGGCGTTCTCTTCGGTCGCACTCTCCGCGGCGAGCGGCTGCAGTGCGACGTCGGAACGCGCGAGTCGGCGCCCCAGCTCGGCGAGCGAGCGGAGGTCGCGGAGCCCGATGGACCAGCGCGGTCCGCCCAGCAGGCGGAGCAGCGCCGACCCTGCTGACGGATCGCTGATGACCCGCAGCGCCGAGACCACGTCGACCACTTCGGGAGTGCTGAGCAGTCCGCCCAGACCGAGGATCCGGTGCGGGATGCCACGCCGCGCGAGGGCGTCGGCGAAGCGCACCATGTGCTTCTTGCTGCGCAGCAGGATCGCCGCGCTCGTCGGAAGACCGCGCCGCTGGCGGCCCGCTCGCACCTCTTCGAACCACCCGGCGACGCGCTCGGTCTCGGCATCGAGGTCGGTCTCGAACACGATGTCGACATCACCACCGGGCGCCCCCGGACGCGGCCGCAGCTGATCGACGGGCACGGGAGAGCGCGCTGCGAGGGGCTCGAGCACCGCATTGGCGGCATCCAGGATCCGTGCGCTGTTGCGCCAGCTCGTCGCGAGGGAGTACCGCCCCGAGCCGCCCGCGGGGGCGAACGCGGCGGCGAAGTCGCCGAGGTTGCCCGCGCTCGCGCCGCGCCAGCCGTAGATGGACTGGTGCGGGTCGCCGACGGCCATCACGGATGTGCCGGCGAACACCGCGCTCAGCAGCTCGGTCTGGACGACCGAGGTGTCCTGGTACTCGTCGAGCAGCACGACGGGGTACCGCGCGCGCAGATCAGTGGCGACAGCCGGATGGGCGCGGACGATCGTCAGGGCACCCGCCACCTGATCGGAGAAGTCGATGACGCCGGATCGCAGCTTGCGCCGCTGGTACTCGACGGCGAGGTCGGCGAGCAGCGGCAGGCCCGCGACCTGCTCGGCGGCACGCGCCACGTCGGCGTAGACGGTGGTGCCGCTGCGGGTCGAAGGGCGCTCGCGGACATCTTGGAACGCCGCGCCGAAATGAGCGAGCTCGTCGAAGTCGACCAGGTTGTCGACGCCGTCGCGCGCGATGCGCAGCGCGCCGTCGATGATGCTGCGCAGGGCGTTCTCCCGCGTCTCGAGACGTTCGTCGTCGGAGTCGAGGACCACCCGACGCATCAACAGCCACGCCGCGGATTCGCTGAGGACGGCGGCCTCGGGATCGCGCCCGATGCGCACCGCGTTCTCGCGGACGATGCCGTCGGCGAAGCTGTTGTACGTCGAGACCGTCGGGCGCTCGAGCAGCGCGTCGGTCGCGGGGCCGAGCGTCTGCGCCCCCGTGTCATCGACGAGCCGTCGTTGCGCGGCATGCCGGCGCGCGCCCCCGGGATCGCCCGCTCGCTCGAGCTCTCCGAAGACGTCGAGTGCGCCTCGCCGGTGCAGCGCGTCGAGGTGCCGCAGCAGACCGGCGTCCTCGAACTCCGCGAGGCGATCGAGCCGCCGGCGGATCCGTTCGCTCAGCTCACCCGCGGCCTTGCGGGTGAAGGTCAGCCCGAGGATGCCCGAGCGCGGGACGTGCCCGTTCGCGACGAGCCAGACGACGCGGCCCGCCATCGTCTCGGTCTTCCCGCTGCCGGCGCCGGCCACGACGAGAGCCGGCGCGAGCGGCGCGGAGATCACTGCGCTCTGCTCCGGCGTGGGAGGGAACTGGCCGAGAGCGGCCGCGAGCGCGGCAGGCGAGACGATCATGTCGCGCTCACCGCCGCGATCGTGTGAATGCGGCAGAGCCCGAACGAATGGTCGTCGCGGCAGTGCTCCTCGAACGGAGCCTCGAAGCTGACCCCTCCCATGACGCGTGCCGCGCCGCGCACCCGACCGAGGAAGGCCGCGCGCTCGTCGTCGCCGAACGGCGGCTGACGGGGCGCGGCATAGTCCTTCGTGGCTGCCGTCGGGCGCAGCACGAGCAGCATCGCTCCGCCCGGGGGCAGCCCCGCCGCCGCGGGGATCGCGCCGTGCTCGTGCGCGAGCTGATAGGCCGCGAGCTGCGCGTGATGGGTTACCGCACGGTCGGTCTGCGGTTCCCGCTTGCCCGTCTTCAAGTCGACGATCACCACGCTCCCGTCGGCGCGCAGCTCGACGCGGTCGACCGCGCCGCTCAGGACGATGCGCCCGTCGGCGTCGTCGTGGGCGAGCTCCACCTCGAAGCGCGGCTCGGCTCCCAGCAGGCGCCCGCCGTCGCGTTCGAAGTCGCGGAGGTAGCGAGCGAGCCGTCGGACGAGGTCGCGGGCACGCGCCCGCTCCGCCCGTTCCCGCCAGGCGGACTCGAACTCGAGCTCGCTCCAGCGTGCCGCCACCGCCTGCCACAGCGAGTCCTCGTCGGGCGACGCGATCTCGAGGGCGCTGTGCACGATCGTGCCGATGCCCGCCGTCGCGCTCGACGCGTCGCCGCCGAGATCGGCGATCACCCAGTTCAGCTGGCACTCCTCGAGCGTCTCCAGACGCGAGGGCGATACGCGGATCGTCTCGACCTCGCGATCGCGCAGCGGCGCGGTCGTGGTCGGCGGGCGGACACCGAACCATTCGACGGGATCGGCGCCGGCGACACCCGCATCGGCCAGCAGCGCGAGCTGACCTGCTGCTGTGCGGCGATCGTCCTGCGCCGAACGAGGGTCGGTGAGGATGCGGCGGTGCCGCGCGACGAGGCCGCGAAGGGTCAGCGGATGCGCCGCCTCGGGTGGAGCCGCCTCCGCTTCCGGCAAGAGCTCGAAGAACGGGCTCGGGCCGGTGTCGTCGTCGTCGACGGCCGTGATCACGACGAGCTCTCGGGCCCGTGACACGGCGCGCGCGAACAGGCGGAGCTCGTCGTGGAGCACTCCCCGTCGACGATCCAGCGCATCCGCGACAGCGGGATCGTCGAACGGCAGGCGCCATGTGTCGAGCAAGCCGCCCCGCACCCGCAGGTTCGGCCAGATGCCGTCCTGCACGCCCGCGACGACCACCGTGTCGAACTCGGTGCCAAGGGCGGCTGCCGGGGTCAGCACACGGACGGCGCCGCTCACCGGAGGCGGGACGAATCGGTCGTCGCCGACATCGGCATCGAGGATGCCGCGGAGGAACACCACGGGCGTCGTTCCGTCCTCTCGCTCGCCGTGGCGCTTGGCCGCCTGGAACAGCGCCACCACGGCGTCGAGATCGCGGTCGGCCTGCGCGGCCAGCGGACCGTGGCCACGGGCGGCCTCACGCAGGGCCCGCTCGCGTCCGGATCCCTCCCACGCCGCCCAGAGCACTTCGTGGGCGGTGGCATCGTCGGCGATGAGGTCGGCGACCGCGCGCAGCGTGTCGGCGACGCGAGCGGCGCGTCGGGCCTCGCGCAGGTCGAGCACGGCGAGTTCGGCGGAATGGAGCATCGCCGAGCGCAGGAGCTCCCAAGCCGACACCGGCTCGCCCTCGCCCGGGGGGAACGCCTGTCGGAGCGCCGATCGGAGCCGGCGCTGGTCGACCGCATCCAGACCGGCACCCGAGAGCGCGGCGATGACCTCGTCGCGCTGCCACGTCTCCCCCGGCCGCGCCGCCAGATCGACGAGCCGCAGGAGGTCGCGCACCACGGGCGACTCTCCGAGCGAGGTTCCGGTGCCGGACGTCGCCGTCGGCACGTCGCGCGCGGCGAGCTCGGCCTCGAGCGCGGTCACCTGACGGCTGTCGTGTGCGATCACCGCGCACTCTTCCCACGGAACACCGTGGTGCACGTGCCGCTCCCTGAGCAGTCGCGCCACGGTGTCGAACTCCTCCGATCGGGAGCGCAGCGCCAGGGCGCGGACGCCCGCGAAGGGGGCATCCGGCTCCGGCGCCCGGCGGTGAGCGACCAGCCCGACGGCGCCGATGCGGGCGGTGACAGCGGAGACCAACGGGGCGTGTCGGCCCTCCGCTCGGTGCACGGTGTCGAGCACCAGGACGTCACCGCCTGCCGCGAGCCGAGCGAAGTTCTCCGGTGTGGCACCCCGGAACGCACCCGACCCCACGTCCGGGTCGCCGAAGGCCACGACGGCGATGCCCCGGGCTCGGCACGCCTCGAGGAGATCGACGCCTCCGGCGGTCAGCTCCTGTGCGTCGTCGACGAGCGCGACGCGCAGCTGCGGCAACCCCTGCCGCGACACGATGTCGACCGCTTCGCGGATGAGCCCCGCAGCGTCGCGGTGCGCGCCACGCATGGCATCCCGGACCGCGAAGTACTCCGCCATGAACGAGGCCGCCGCCTGCCACGCGGGCCGCCCCTCGCGAGCGGCGCGCTCCGCGAGAGCCCGGCTGTCGATGCCCGAAGCGGTGCATTCGGCGATGAAGGCGCGCAGCTCCGCACGGAAACCGCGCGAGCCTCGGACGTGCGCGGGCAGCTCGGCCGGCCATCGCGACCGTCCGTCGAGCTCGTCCTCCGCGTCGCCGTCGAGCAGGTCGCGGATGATGGCGTCCTCGTCGCCACCGGTCAACAGGCGCGGCGGTTCGACACCGCGGCGCACGGCGTCGCCACGCACGATCTGGAAGGCGAATGCCGGTACCGAGCGTGCCAGCGGACCGGCCGTGGCGACCCCGACCGCCACGCCGAGATCGTCGCGGAGGTCGGTCGCGGCCTGTCGAGTGGCGGTGAGGACGACGAGGGTGTCGGGGTCGACGCCCTCGGCCACCAAGCGGCGCACCCGCTCGACGATGGTGCGGGTCTTGCCCGTTCCCGGAGCACCGACCACCACGGCGCTCGCGTCGGCGGGGAGCGTCAGCACGCGCGACTGAGCGGCGTCGGGCGTGATGCCGACGGAGACCTGACCCATGCCTTCCACGCTAACCGGCACCGCCGACATCGGTTCGCCGCGGGCGTTCGCCCAGGGCGTGACCGCGCCGGCATCCCGACCCGGGCGGTGTCGTAGAGTCGAAGAGCGCCCGAGGCACGGGCGCGGAGGAGGATGAATCCGTGGAGATCCGTATCGGCATCGCGAACACCGGCCGCGAGCTCAGCCTCGAGTCCAACGAGTCCGCGGACGCGGTTCGCGCGACCGTCTCCGAAGCCCTCGCCTCGGGCGCTCCGTTCGTCGAACTGAGCGACGCGAAGGGCAGCTCCTACATCGTCCCGACCGCGGGCATCGCATTCGTCGAGGTCGGCACCGACCAGACCCGCCGCGTGGGCTTCGTGGCCTGACCGTGCAGATCGTCCTGGCGATCATCATCGGCGCGGCGATCGGGCTCGCGGCCGAGTTCGCGCTGCCCGGGCGCGAGGCGCGCGGAGCCGCTGTCGCGCCCGTGCTCGGAGCCGTCATCGGCGGCGTCGCGTGGACGGCGCTGACGTGGGCGGGCCTCGCTTTCGACAACCCCGTCATCTGGATCGTCGCGATCGTGGCGCCGGCCGTCGTGGTCCTCGCCGCGCTCACGCTGATGACGCGGGCGCGGGCCCGCACCGACGCCGCGGAGCGCCGCCGCCTCCGGATCGGCTGATCGCCGGCGCCCGCCCGGCTGCCGAGCCCCGTCAGGCCTCGAGACCCATCGCCGCCATGCGCCGCGAATGAGCGGCCATGACGTCAGCGTAGGTCGGTTCGACCCGCTTCTCGTCGGCGGGCTGAAGCGACGTCGACCGCAGCGCCGCGCGCGCGATCAGCAGCGTGTCCCCGACGAGGCGCCGGCCCCACAGCGACAGCAGCCCGCGCCATTGCTCGTCCGCCGCGATCGCGTCCGTGATGATGCGCACCAGCGCGCTGCGGTCGTCGTGCGCGCGCAGGATGACGGCGACCTGGCGTCCCGTGTCGCCGTAGCTCGCCGACAGTGCGAGGTAGAAGTCGTCCAGCATCCCCGCGGTCAGGTGCACCGAGAGCATCGTCTCGAGCGGGCGGGCGCCGTGAGTGGCGCGGCGGAAGGCGTCGAGTGGCTCGCGGAAGGGAAGCATCAGCTCGAGCGGATCGGCGCCGCGGTCGCGGATCACCCCGACGAGCTCGCGGTGCTTCAGCAGCGCCGTGCCCGCCGCCAGCGACAGCGACTCCTTCTGCGACAGTTCCGGGGTCGAGGCGATGAGGTCGCTCAAGGTCTCGAAGTAGCCGAGCTGCAGGTACGCGGCCTGCCCGAGGAAGGTGTCGACGTCGGGAGCGAGCTCCTCGAAGTCGACGCGACGGACGTCCCCGTAGTCGCCTCGGGATCGGAGCCGCAGGGTGCGGCCGACGGGACGCTTGCGCTTGAAGAACCAGCTCACCACGGCTCCAGCCTAGGGTCGCGGTAGGCTGGATGCGCCCCGGCATCGGACCGGGGCCCCGCGCCTGTGGCTGAGTGAAAGGCGTGGACCCTCATCCCCGGCGGCTTCTCACCGCCAGACAGGCACGTCACCCATGACCACATTCGCTGATCTCGGCGTCGACCAGGACATCGTCGACGCCCTCGCCGACAAGGGCATCGTCGACGCCTTCCCGATCCAGGAGCAGACGATCCCGCTCGGCCTGCCCGGCCAGGACATCATCGGTCAGGCCAAGACCGGAACCGGCAAGACGTTCGGTTTCGGCATCCCCGTCGTCCAGCGCCTGGGCCTGAACCCGGCACCGGGCGTCAAGGCCCTGATCGTCGTCCCCACCCGCGAACTCGCCGTCCAGGTCTTCGAGGACATGGACATGCTCACCCGCAACCGCTCGACGAGCGTCGTGGCGATCTACGGCGGAAAGGCGTACGAGGGCCAGATCGACCAGCTCAAGGCCGGCGCCCAGATCGTCGTGGGCACGCCGGGCCGTCTGATCGACCTCGCGGGCCAGCGCCTGCTCGACCTCTCCAACGCGACCGAGGTCGTGCTCGACGAGGCCGACAAGATGCTCGACCTCGGCTTCCTGCCCGACATCGAGAAGATCTTCCAGAAGGTGGCGCCCGTACGCCACACGATGCTCTACTCGGCGACCATGCCCGGGCCGATCGTCGCGCTCGCCCGACGCTTCATGTCGAACCCCATCCACATCCGCGCGACCGACCCCGACGAAGGCCTGACGCAGGCCAACATCAAGCACCTCGTGTACCGCGCGCACTCGCTCGACAAGGATGAGGTCATCGCCCGCATCCTGCAGGCCGAGGGTCGCGGCAAGACCGTGATCTTCACCCGCACCAAGCGCGCAGCGCAGAAGCTCGTCGACGAGCTCAACGACCGCGGGTTCAACGCCGGCGCGGTGCACGGCGACATGAGCCAGGAAGCACGCGAGCGCTCGATGGCCGGATTCAAGGCCGGCAAGAAGGACGTTCTGATCGCCACCGATGTCGCCGCGCGCGGCATCGACGTCGACGACGTCACCCATGTCATCAACCACACCATCCCCGACGACGAGAAGACCTACCTCCACCGCGCGGGCCGCACCGGTCGCGCGGGCCGCACCGGGATCGCGGTCACATTCGTCGATTGGGAGGACCTGCACAAGTGGGCCCTCATCAACCGCGCCCTCGAGTTCGGCCAGCCCGAGCCCGTCGAGACGTACTCGTCGAGCCCGCACCTGTTCGAAGACCTCAACATCCCCGCCGGAACGAAGGGACGTCTGCGTAAGCTCCCCACGACCCAGAGCGTGAAGACCGTCTCGTCCGACTCGGCCGAGGGCGAGGCGAAGCGCCCGCGTCGCCGTCGCTCGCGCGGCTCGGGTGACGGCGCGGCCACCGCCGAAGGCACGACGCCCGCGTCGACGGATGCGGGGACCGGCACGCACGACGGTGGCGGGTCCGAGCACCGCGACGGCAAGACATCGCCTCGCCGTCGGCGCCGTCGCCGCGGCGGTTCGGGGTCGGCCGGCACGACGGCTCCGGCCGCGAGCTGAGCACCCCGCCTCACGACATCCGAGCGGCGCCCGTCTATGCGTAGACGGGCGCCGTTCCGCTGCCGCGGGCGATGATCCGCTCGACCATCTCGTCGTCGGTGGTGTTCTCCCCCGGCTGGTTCGGCTTGCCGAGACCGTGGTAGTCGCTCGACCCGGTCACGATGAGATCGAGCTCGGCGGCGATCGCACGCAGGACGCGCTTGCCGTCCGCCGTGTTCTCCCGGTGCTCGACCTCGAAGCCGGCGAGGCCGTGGTCGACGAGCTCGCGCAGGACCGCGGGCGGCATCATGCGCTCACGGCCGCTCGGCGACGGGTGGGCGAGGATCGGCACGCCGCCGGCGGCGACCACCAGCTCGACGGCGGTGATCGGGTCGGGCGCGTAGTGGGGAGTGAAATGCCCCTGGCTGGGATGCAGGATGCCGGCGAAGGCTGCGGCGCGGTCGGCCGCGAGACCACGGGCGACGAGGGCGTCGGCGATGTGCGGCCGCCCCACCGTCGCACCGGCTCCCGTCTGCGCGAGCACGTCGTCCCACGTCAGGTCGTGCGAGCGGGCGATGCTCCGGACGATTCGCTCCGCGCGGCCGATCCGGTCTTCGCGGATGCGCTCCATCTCGGCACGCAGCCGCGGATGGTCGGGGTCGAAGAGATAGGCGAGGAGATGAACGGTCCGCCACTCGTGCCGCGCACTGAGCTCCATCCCGGGAAGGAACGTCATGTCGAGCGACGCCGTCGCTTCGGCGGCTTCGGCCCATCCCGCGGTGGTGTCGTGATCGGTCAGTGCCACCGTCCGCAGCCCGGCGCGGTGCGCGGCCTGCACGACACCCGCGGGGGGCTCCGTGCCGTCCGAACGGATGGAATGCAGATGCAGGTCGCTGGGCCCGTGGAACCCCCGTGCGCGCGCTGCCGTTCCCATCCTCCTCAGCGTAGCCGTGCCCGGCGATCGTCCAGCCTCGCTCTCATAGAGTCGAGGCGTGAAGCGCGTGTTCGGAGCCCTCGTGGTGGCCCTGTTCGCGGCGGCGGCCATCGTGGTCAGCTGGCCGGAGCTCCTCCGGCTCGAACGGGAGTTCCCCTTCGCGCAGCTCGTCGCACTGCGCCCGCTGCTGATCGGCGCATTCGTCGCGATCGCCCTCCTGTTCCTTATCCTGTCGCTGGGGCGCCGCATCCGTGCGTTCTGCCTCTGGATCACCCTCGTCTCGCTCGTGGCCGCGGCGGGCGGCGCCGGCACGCTGGCGCTCCGCGGGCTGGGTGCCGAGACCCTGCCGCCGAAGACGGACGACAGCATCCGGGTCATGACCTGGAACACCGCCGGCCCCGCGACCGATGCCCAGACCATCGCCGAGACGGCGGTGGCCATGCAGGCCGACATCGTCGCCCTGCCCGAGACGACGATGGACACCGGCCGCGCCGTCGCGGTGGCGATGCGCGAGCGTGGTCGCCCGATGTGGGCGCACGTCGACAGCTACGAGGGTCCCGACAGCTGGGACGCCAATTCCACCGCGCTCCTGATCTCGCCCGAGTTGGGCGACTACTCCGTCATCGAGTCCGAAGCCCGCGGCACGACGAACACGACGATCGTCCCGAGTGCGGTCGCGATGCCCGTCGACGGGGACGGACCGGTCGTCGTGGCCGTCCACGCGGTCGCCCCGCGTCCGGACGAGATGGCGAGCTGGCGCAGCGATCTCCAGTGGCTGGCCGACCAGTGCGCGACGGATGACGTCATCATGGCCGGCGACTTCAACGCGACACTCGATCACATGGCGCGGCTCGGCATCGACGACGCCGATCTCGGGCGCTGCCACGACGCCGCCCGCTCGACCGGCAACGGCGGGATCGGCACCTGGCCCACCGACGTGCCCGCTCCCCTGGGAGCGCCGATCGACCACATCATGGCGACCGCGTCGTGGAAGCCGGAGGGGTCGGTCGTCATCTCGTCGCTGGACGACTCGGGCAGCGACCACCGGCCCCTCGTGGTGCAGTACACGCGACGCTGATCCGTGCCCCCGGCCGGTGCCGGGTGCGAGACTGGAGTCATGACCACGAGCGAGACCACGGGAACCGACACGACCGGCACCGCGACGACGGCGTCCGAAGCCCCCGCCGAGAACACCAATCGACGTCAGCCGTTCCCCCGCGGCTTCCTCGACACCATCTCCCAGGGATGGGCGCCGCGAGCCGACGCCCCGACCGCTCCCCGGCAGGCCGCTCCGTTCGCCGCGGCCCGGCGCGAGCGCCTGTCGCACGAGTTCCGAGGCCGGCGCCTTGTCATCCCGGCCGGCTCGCTCAAGCAGCGTTCGAACGACACCGACTACCCCTTCCGCGCGCACTCCGCGTTCTCGCACCTGACGGGCTGGGGCAGCGACGCTGTTCCCGACTCGGTGCTGGTGTTCGAGCCCACCGCCGCCGGCCACGACGTCACGCTCTATCTGCGCGACCGCGCCGACCGGACGACCGCGGAATTCTACGCCGACGCGTCGGTCGGAGAGTTCTGGATCGGGCCGCGTCCGGCGCTCGACGACGTCGCCGTCGATCTCGGCATCGCGACCGCCCATCTGGCCGATGTCGAGTTGCGCGCAGACGATCTCGTCCTGGAGGCCGATCCCGACCTGACGCGGGCGGTGTCCGAGCTCCGGCTCACGAAGGACGAGTACGAGGTCGAGCAGATGCGCCTCGCTGTCGCCGCCACGGCGCGTGGATTCGACGACATCGTCGCCGACCTCCCCCGCATCATCGCCACCCCGCGGGGCGAGCGTGTCGTCGAGGGTCTGTTCCACCTGCGCGCTCGCACGGACGGCAACGGCGAGGGCTACGACACGATCGCCGCTTCGGGGCCGCACGCCTGCTACCTGCACTGGACGCGCAACGACGGGCCCGTGGTGCCGGGAGACCTGATCCTGATCGACGCCGGCGTCGAGATCGACAGTCTCTACACCGCCGACATCACGCGGACGCTGCCGGTGTCCGGGCGCTTCACCGAGATCCAGCGCCGCATCTACGAGACCGTGCGCGAGGCGGCCGACACCGCGTTCGCCGCGGCTCGTCCCGGCGTCACCTTCCGCTCGATCCACGAGGCGGCGATGGCGGTCATCGCGGCGCGCGTCGCCGAGTGGGGGCTGCTCCCCGTGACGGCGGACGAGGCGCTCGACGCCGACAACGGCGGCCAGCACCGGCGGTACATGGTGCACGGCACGAGCCACCACCTCGGCATCGACGTGCACGACTGCGCGCAGGCGCGGCGGGAGATGTACTACGACGGCATCCTCGAACCCGGAATGGTGTTCACGATCGAGCCGGGCCTCTACTTCCAGATCGACGATCTGACCGTGCCCGAGGAATATCGCGGCATCGGCGTCCGCATCGAGGACGACATCCTCATGACCGAGAGCGGCCCCGTGAACCTCTCAGCCGACATCCCGCGCACCGCGGACGAGGTCGAGGCCTGGATCGCGCGCTCCGCCTCGTGACCGGCGGGTTCTCGGCGCCGCCCGCGCAGACGACGCGACCGCTGCTGACCGGCACCTTCGGGATGGCCGCTGCGACCCATTGGCTCGCGACCGCGACCGCGCAGGCTGTTCTCGAGCGCGGCGGCAACGCGTTCGACGCCGCGGCCGCGGGCGGGTTCGTGCTGCAGGTCGTCGAGCCTCACCTGAACGGACCCGGCGGCGATCTCGTCGGCCTGTTCCACGCCGCCGGCGACGCGCGGCCCCGCGTGCTCATGGGCCAGGGACCGGCTCCTCGGGAAGCGACGATCGAGCACTATCGCGCCGAGGGCCTCGAGGCCGTTCCCGGCGCCGGCGCCCTCGCGGCCGCAGTGCCGGGCGCGGTCGACGCGTGGCTGGTCCTGTTGCGCGACTACGGCACCTGGGAGCTCGCCGATGTGCTCGCCTTCGCCATCGGCTACGCCCGCGACGGACATCCGCTGCTCGCGTCGGCCGCGGCCACGATCGAGCGCGTCGCACAGCTCTTCCGCGACGAGTGGCCCTCGTCGGCCGCTCTCTGGCTTCCGGGGGGCAGCGCGCCCCGTGCCGGCGACCTGTTCCGCAACCCCGCGCTCGCGCAGGTCTTCGAGAGTCTGACCGACGCGGGTCGAGGGGCCGCCGACCGGGCCGCACGTGTGGACGCGGCGAGAACCGAATGGAAGACGGGCGTCGTCGCCCAGGCGACGGGCGCGTTCGTCGCCCGACCCCACCGTCATTCCACCGGCGGCCGGCACGCGGGCGTCATCACGGCCGCCGACTTCGCCGCCTTCTCCGCGGGCTACGAACAACCGCTGACGACGGTGTTCCGCGGCCGCACCACCGTCAAGGCCGGCGCGTGGACGCAGGGGCCCGCGCTGCTCGAGGCGCTCGCTCTGCTCGACCCTCTGCCCGACGACCTCATCGATCCCGCGACACCGGAGGGAGCCCACACGATCGTCGAGGCGCTCAAGCTCGCCCTCGCCGACCGTGACGCGCATTTCGGCGACGAAAGCGCGATCTCGGAGATCCTCGACCCCGCCTTCCTGGCCGAGCGTCGCGCACAGCTGCTGCCGGATGCGTCGCACGAGTGGCGTCCGGGCGCCCTCTCGGGCCGCGCTCCCCACCGTCCGCCGCTCATTCGCCCGGACGGGACGAGCGTCGCCGGCACAGGCGAACCGACGGTCGGCCGCGCCGGTCAGACCCGCGGCGACACCTGCCACATCGACGTCGTCGACCGGTGGGGCAACATCATCGCGGTGACGCCGTCCGGAGGCTGGCTGCAGTCCTCCCCCGCGATCCCGGAGCTCGGGTTCGCGCTCGGCACACGTCTGCAGATGACCTGGCTCGACGAGACGTCGCCCGCCGCGCTGCGACCGGGCGCACGCCCGCGCACGACGCTCTCTCCGACCCTCGTGATGACGGGCGACCGTACCGACATCGCGATGGGAACCCCCGGAGGCGACCAGCAGGACCAGTGGCAGCTGCCGATGCTGCTGCGGATGCTGGTCGGCGGTTGGGACGCGCAGTCGGCGATCGACGCTCCGACACTGCACACCACCGCGATGATCGACTCCTTCTGGCCCCGCACCTGGACGCCCGCCGGTGTCGTGATGGAGGACCGTCTCGGCGACGACGTCGCCGCCGGGCTCAGCTCCCGCGGCCACGACGTCACTCAGGTCGGGCCCTGGAGCCTCGGACGTCTCTCGGCCGTCGGCATCGACCGGGGCCGCGGGCTCTTGTGGGCGGCGGCGAACCCGCGCGGGATGCAGGGCTACGCGGCCGGACGGTGACCCGGTCGTCCGCCGTCAGGCGGACACGCGGCGGAGGCATCGGGGCACGATGAGCTCGGCCGTGCTCGCCCCGATCTCCTCGGCGTCGAGTCTTCGCCCGGAGACCTCGAACGAATGGCGCGCGCCCTCGACCCAGAGCAGCTCGGCGTCGGTGCACGTCGACACGATCGCCTCGAGATCGGCGACCGGTTCCACGAACGGATCGCGGGTGCCGGACACGAACAGCTGCGGCGCCGCGACCGCGGGCAGGTGGTCGGCACGCGGACGATCGGGCCGGCCGGGCGGATGCAGCGGGTACCCGAGATAGACCAGGAGCGCGGGATCGATCGCCCCGGTCGCCGCCGCCATCGACGCCATGCGACCGCCGTACGACTTCCCCGCCGCCACGATGGGCACACCGGGATGCGCGTCGGCGATCGCTCGGAAGACGGCGGTCCAGGACGCGAGCGCGTCGGCCACGGAGCCGGGAAGCCGGCGACCCGCGACGATGTAGGGAAACGGGAAGCGGACGACATCGACCCCGGCCGCAGCGCCGACTCGGGCGAACCCTTCGAGGAACGGGTGCGCGGGTCCCGCGCCCGCGCCATGAGCGAGGATCATCACCGCACGAGCGCCGTCCGCGCGGTCATGCAGCAGCGGCAGCTCGACGGTCCCGGCCGCGACGTCGACCGAAACCGCGTCGATCATCAGCGCGGGTCGCTCGCCGGCGGCTCGGGCGCGCCCGGAGCCTGCGGACCGGGGGCCTCGCCACCGGGCACCGGCCCCACCGCGGGCGGGAGCGGTGCGTCGGCCGGTCCGGGCGCCGGCGATCCCGACGGCGGACCCGCGGGAGCGCCACTGGGCGCCGCCGGCCCGGGGGCGGGGCGGTCTCCCGTCGGGGCGGGCACGGGGTCGATCCGCTCACCGTAGCGGGGTGGTCCGTCCGGCACGGCGGCCGTCGGCGTCGCGGGACGGGCCGGGGCGACGTTCAGCGCACCGCGGGCGCGATGGATGCTGCTCGCCTGCACCGTCACCTCGTAGTGGTCGGCGACGACCTGCGTGACCGACGCGAAGTCGCGCCGGCGCCGGACGAGCGCGAACATCACGAGGCTCATCATCATGCCGATGGCCACGCCGACGAGCATCACGCCGAGGAAGAGCTGTATCGCGGCGTCGGGAGTGCCGAAGACGAAGATGAGCGAGAAGATCAACCCCAGGAGGATGCCGTTGATCGCGCCGGTCCGCGCTGCGGTCGCGTAGCCGAGACGACCCGTGACCGTCTCGACCGACCGCAGACCATAGCCGACGATCGCGATCTCACGTGCCGGGATGTCGGCGGAGATGAGTGTCGACACCGCCTTCTGCGCAGCCTCGTACGACGCGTACTCGGCGACCTTCTCACCTGTGACCGCGGGCGTCCCGCCCATCATGCTCATTCCGTCATTGTGTCACGGGCCACCTTCGCGGTCGCCGACTACGCTGGAGCGGTGAGTACGCAGAGGGTTTTCGTCGCGCGCCTGGTCGGGTGCGTCGTGTTCGATCCCGCCGGCGACCGTCTCGGCAAGGTCCGCGACGTGGTCGTGATCTTCCGCAAATCGGACCCTCCGCGCGTCATCGGTCTCGTCGTCGAGATCCCCGGCCGACGCAACGTCTTCCTCTCCATCGGCCGGGTGACCTCGATCGCGACCGGTCAGGTGATCACCACCGGGCTCATCAACGTCCGGCGCTTCCAGCAGCGCGGCGGCGAGGTGCGGGTCATGGCCGAACTCCTCGGTCGCAAGGTCTACCTCCGCGACGGGTCGGGCGGCGCCGTCATCGAGGACGTCGCGATCGAACGGAACCGGCTCGGCGAGTGGGACATCGGTCAGCTCTTCCTCCGCCGACCGAAGACGAGCGCGTCGCCCTTCGCCAAGGGACCGACGACCTTCGCATCGTGGGCGGACGTGCGCGAGGACCAGTCCTCGGGCACCGCCCAGTCGGCCGAGCAGCTGGTCGCGACCTACTCCGAACTCAAGCCCGCAGACCTCGCCAACACCCTGCTCGATCTCCCCGAGGAGCGACTTCTCGAAGTCGCCGAAGAGCTTCCCGACGAGCGTCTCGCGGACGCGCTCGAAGAGATGCCCGAGGACGAACAGGTGCACATCCTCGAACGGCTCGGCGACGAGCGCGCCGCCGACATCCTCGACGCCATGGAGCCCGACGACGCGGCCGACCTGCTCGGTCAGTTGCCGGAGGGCCGCATCGAGCAGCTCCTCGACCTCATGGAGCCCGAAGAGGCCGAGGACGTGCGTGCCCTGCTCGAGTACGGACCCGACACCGCGGGTGGCCTCATGACGAGCGATCCGATCGTGCTGTCCGCCGAGGCGACGGTCGCCGAGGCGCTCGCGCTCATCCGCCGGCACGAGCTGCATCCGGCCCTGGCAGCATCCGTCTTCGTCACGCTCCCCCCGTACGAGACGCCGACGGGCCGGCTGCTGGGCACGGTGCATTTCCAGAGGATGCTGCGCTATCCCCCGCATGAGCGGCTCGGAGCCATCATCGACGACACCGTCGACCCGGTCGCCGCCTCGTCTTCGGCTGCGGAGGTCGCGCGTATGCTCGCCAGCTACAACCTGGTCTCGGTTCCCGTCGTCGACCAGGCCCGGCGCCTCGTCGGCGTCGTGAGCGTCGACGACGTTCTCGATCATCTGCTCCCGGACGACTGGCGGTCACAGGACGTCGAGCCGCAGGGTGCCGCCGCGATGCGGGGGCGGCGCTGATGGCCCGCGCATCGAAGACGCCCTCGCTCGAGGCGCCCCGCGGGCGGCGGAGCGGTGTGAGCGGCGTGCTGGGACCGCGCACGTCGCAGCCCTCGCGCGACCGTTTCGGTCGCTTCACCGAGTGGATCGCCCGGGCGATGGGGACACCTGGCTTCCTCGTCGCGCTGTCGCTGTTCTGCGCCGCGTGGCTCGCGTGGAACACGTTGATGCCGGTCGAACTGCGCTTCGACTCCGCTGCCAACGGCTTCACCGCCCTGACGTTGATGCTCTCACTGCAGGCGTCGTACGCGGCGCCCCTGATCCTGCTCGCCCAGAACCGTCAAGACGACCGCGACCGCGTGCAGATCGAGCAGGACCGCCAGCGCGCCGAGCGGAACCTCGCTGATACCGAATACCTCGCGCGCGAGGTCGTGGCCCTCCGCATGGCGATCTCGGACCTGACCGACGGGCTCGTCACGAAGGAGACCCTGCGCGCCGAGCTCCGGACCGCACTCGACCGCCTCGAGTCGGACGAGCGACCGGACTCGCGATGAGCACCGACGGCGTCCGTGCGGCCGTGGCCGCGGTGCGAGACCCCGAGCTTCGCAAACCGCTCGGCGAGCTCGACATGGTGCGCGACATCGCGGTGGAGGGCGGCCACGCCCGCGTCGGCATCGCCCTGACGATCGTCGGCTGCCCGGCAGCGGACCGGATCGAGCGAGATGTGCGGGAGGCGGCGCTCTCGGCCCCGGGCATCGAGGAGGTGACGGTCGAGGTCGGCGTGATGACCCCGGCCGAGCGGGCGGCGCTCACAGAGCGACTGCGCGGCGGGAGAGCGGCGCGGGAGAATCCGTTCGGACCCGACTCTCTCACGCGCGTGATCGCCGTCACGAGCGGCAAGGGCGGCGTCGGCAAGTCGACCCTCACGGCCAACCTCGCCGTCGCCCTCGCTCAGCGGGGCCTCGCCGTCGGACTGATCGACGCAGACGTGCACGGCTTCTCCATTCCCGCCCTGCTGGGTCTCGTCGACACGGACGGGCTGCCGCCGCAGCCGACGCGTATCGACGGGCTCATGATCCCGCCCATCGCCCACGACGTGCGGACGATCTCGATCGGCATGTTCCTTCCGCGCGACCAGAAGGCCCCGGGCGCGGTCGCCTGGCGCGGGCCGATGCTGCACCGCACGGTCTCGCAGTTTCTCACCGATGTGTTCTTCGGCGACATCGACGTGCTCCTCATCGACATGCCTCCCGGTACCGGCGACGTCGCCATCAGCGTCGGACAGTTGCTCCCCCACGCCGACGTCGTGGTCGTGACCACACCGCAGGCGGCTGCGGCCGACGTCGCTGTCCGGAGCGGCCTGGTCGCACGCCAGACCGGTCAGCGGGTCATCGGGGTCATCGAGAACATGTCGGCCATGACCCTTCCCGACGGCACAGCGCTCGATCTCTTCGGAAGCGGCGGCGGGATGCGCGTCGCCGAAGCCCTGTCGACGGAGCAACAGGTGCCGTTGCTCGGCTCGGTGCCGCTCAGCCCCCACCTGCGCGGCGACGCAGACGACGGGGTGCCCGTCGTCGTCGCGCACCCCGACGATCCGGCCGCCGCGGCCATCATCGGGATCGCCGACAGCATCGGACGCGGCGGCCGCGATCTCAGTGGTCGCCCGCTGCCCCTGCGCGTGGGCTGATCGGGCCGATCACGTCGCTTCGTCGTCGAAGGGGACGGCCGCGCCGCGCTCGAAGCGCATCGCCGCCTCGCCCGCGGCATCCATCCCGACCGCGGTCGCGGTGCTGATGGCAGCGCCCGCTGCGGCGGCGCGCACCGTGGGAACGGGAGCGTCCTCGAGAAGCGCATCGCGGATGATGCGACGCGGGTCGTACTGACGCGGATCGAGCTTGCGCCACTCGACGTCGGAGAAGTCCTCACCCATCTCGTCCTTGACGCGGTCCTTCGCGCCGTTGACCCAGTCCCGAGCCCGCACCGTGAAACGGGCGAGCGTCTCGGCCAGCCGCGGCAGGCGTTCGGGGCCGAGGAGGAGAACCGCCGCAAGACCGATGATGAGGAGCTTGTCCCAATCGAGGCCGAACGACATGCCCCCAGATTACCCGTGCGCCTCAGCGGTGGGAGCCATCCGCACGCCTACGCTGGAACCAGGAGGAATGCATGGGTGATCAGGAAGCGATCCGCAGGTTCGCGATGGAGGCGACGGTGGAGCCCGAGCACATCGCTCGCGCGCGTGCACACGCCCTCGAGATCGGCGCGGCCCCGATCAGCCCTCCGGTGGGCGCGCAGTGCGCCGTGCTCGCCGCCGCCACCGGGGCGCTCAACATCGTGGAGATCGGCACCGGCGGCGGGGTCTCGGCGCTGTGGCTGCTCCACGGGTCGCCCCGCGCCACGCTCACCACGATCGACATCGAGCCGGAGCACCTCGCCGTCGCTCGGCAGTCCTTCACCGAGGCGAGGATCCCGCCGGCTCGCGCGCGCTTCATCACCGGCCGGGCGGCGGATGTGCTGCCGCGGATGAACGAGGCGTCGTACGACATCGTGCTCGTGGATGCGGATGCCGAGGGTGTCATCGAATACGTCGAGCACGGGCTCCGGCTCGTCCGGCCGGGCGGGATGGTTCTCGTTCCGCGTGTACTCGCCGGCGGCGCCGTCGCCGACCCGGTCCGGCGCGACGACGTCACGCGCGCGTACCGATCCCTCATCCACGAGACGCAGTCGTCTCCGGCTGTCCTGGGCGCGCTCTCGATCGTCGGTGAGGGCCTGCTGCAGCTCACGACGGCGGCCTCCGCCTGACCCCTCGATTTCACTCATACGTACGAAACGGCCGGCCCCATCGGGACCGGCCGTTTCGCGTGGCATCGTCGTCAGGCGGCGCCGACGACTCCGCTCAGCACGCTGTGGAGTTCCTTGGCCTCTTCATCATTGACCGAGACGACCAGACGCCCTCCGCCTTCGAGGGGGACACGCACGATGATCAGGCGCCCCTCCTTCACGGCCTCCATCGGTCCGTCTCCGGTTCGCGGCTTCATGGCTGCCATCGCGGCTCCCTTTCGTCATGAGGACTACCTGAAGAGTTTATCGTGCAGCGCGACCACGACGCGGACACGGCCTCAGGGAATCTGAGCGAAGGTGCTTCCGAGGGCATACATCGTGTAGATCCACCACCATTGCGCGGCTGTTCCGATCAGCAGCACACCGATGCGCCACCACCGTGCGCGAGGCAGCGCGACCGCGCCCCAGAGCGGGGACAGCGGAACGAGGAGCCGGAAGGTGCTCGACTGCGGGAAGAACACCGCGAGCAGATACAGCAGGTACGCACCCGCCCAGAGCCGGATCGGCACACCCAGCCGCCGCACCCGTCGGTCGGCGATGAGAAGCAGCGCGGCGACGGCGACGATCGTCGCGAGTCCGACGAGGCACACCCACGCCGGCACGCCCCAGATACGCGACCACAGCACCGCCGCCTGCACCGTGCCGTCGAAGGGCACGAAGCCGCCGTGGTCGCCGATCCAGGAGCGTCGCCACGCGAGCTCGGTCTGCAGGTACGCGTCCGGCTCGCCCGTGACCACGCCCGTGATGACGGGCCATACGAGCCCGCATCCGGCGGCGAGCAGCCCCCCGGCCACGATGTGGCCGATCTCGCGCGGCGGCAGGTCGTCGTGCGCGCGCCGCGTCCAGCGCCAGATCCCGTAGACGGCCAACATCAGCGCGAAGGCGAGGACTCCCGGGCGGGTGAAAGCCATGAGCGGGATCCACAGATACAGCCACCACCAGCGACGGCGCTCGACCGCGAGCAGAGCGAGGAGCAGCCAGAGCTGGAAGAGCGACTCGGCGTAGCCGAGCTGGAACAGCGCGGCCATAGGGCCGGCGAAGCTGAAGAAGACCACCGCCCACATCGCGGCGGCTCGGCCGATGCGTCGCCTCAGCAGAGCGAACAGGACGAGACACGCCAGGTAGCCCGCTGCTGCCGACACGAGCGGCGCGGCGACCGGGAACCCGCCCACCACCCAGCCCACGACCCCGGTGATCACGGGGTACACGGGCATGAACGCCCAGGCGTTCTGGGCGACGTCGCCTGCGGCGTCGAGCGGCAGTTCAGTGGGATACCCGCTGAACGCGATGAGCCAGTACCACTGAGCATCCCACCCCATCGTCAGGGTGCCGAGCGACGCGTCGGCGCCGAAGCGAGACTCCGGCCCGCTCAGCGCAGCCGCGCCGAGCAGGAAGGCCGTCGTCACCGCACGCGAGGCGAGATAGACGAGTGCGATCGCGGCGGCAGGCTGCAGCGCGATCGCACCCCGGCGCAGCGACCTCATGCCCTCGGGGTCACCTGACCGACAGCCAGGCGCGCAGGCCGCGCTCGACGGCATCGATCTGCGCGATGGGCACCCGCTCCTGGTCGTGGTGCGCGAGGGAGGGGTCGCCTGGGCCGTAGTTGACGGCCGGCACACCGAGCGCTGAGAACCGCGCGACGTCGGTCCAGCCGTACTTGGGCCGCGGCTCGGCACCCACCGCGGCGACGAACTCCTGTGCGAGCGGCGCGTCGAGCCCCGGGCGCGCCCCGCCGGCCAGGTCGACGACCTCCACCTCGAAACCGCTGAAGAAGTCGCGGACGATCTCGACCGCCTCGTCGGGGGTCCGGCTCGGCGCGAATCGGTAGTTGACCTCGACCTCGCACAGGTCGGGTATGACGTTGCCCGCGATGCCGCCGGAGATCCTCACCGCGTTCAGGCCCTCGCGATAGACGAGGCCCTCGACCTCGACATCCGCGGGCGTATGGTCGGCGAGACGCTGCAGGATCGGGGCCGCATGGTGGATCGCGTTGTCGCCGATCCACGCGCGCGCGCTGTGCGAACGCACCCCGTGCGTTCGCACGATCGCGCGGAGGTTGCCGTTGCATCCGCCCTCGACCTGGCCGTTGGACGGCTCGCCGAGGATCGCGAAGTCGCCCGCGAACAGGTCGGGTCGATTCGCCGCCAGCCGCGTGAGGCCGTTGAGCTCCGCAGCGACCTCCTCGTGGTCATACCACATCCACGTGATGTCCACCCGCGGATCGGTGAGTTCCGCGGCGAGCTTCAGCTGCACGGCGACGCCCGCCTTCATGTCGACGGTGCCTCTCCCCCACAGGTACGCCTCCCCGTCCTCGACGACCTCGCGCACGGGAAGATTCGCGTTGACGGGCACCGTGTCGATGTGGCCGGCGATGACGACGCGCTGCGCACGGCCGAGCTGCGTGCGCGCGACGATCGTGTCACCGTCGCGCACGACCTCGAGGTGCGCCAACGGCGATACGGCGGCGAAGATCGCGTCGGCGAGGGTGGTCTCATCGTCCGACACGCTCGGGATGTCGCACACGGCCCGGGTCAGATCGGCGCTGGAGACGGTCAGATCGAGCTCAGGCATGCCGCCGATTCTAACCGCGACGACCACACCGATAATCTGGAGGCATGAGCGAACGGTGGGCATGGGGCGTGGGACTCGCGACCTCGAGCAGCGATGGCACGACACTCGACACCTGGTTCCCAGAGCCCGCGCTCGGAACGCCCGCTGCCACGGAATCGGCCGCGGCCATGGTCACCTGGGCCCCGATGGCCGCGGACGACGAGCGTCGCGGCGTCACGCTCGAGGCCGTGACGGTCTCGATCGATCTCGACGCCGCGCCCGCCTCGACGCCCGACGCGTACCTGCGCCTGCACGTCATCTCCCACCGTCTCGCGGCCCCGAACACCGTCAACCTCGACGGGATCTTCGGGCACCTGCCGATCGTGGCGTGGACGACCGCTGGCCCGATGCACCCGGACGAGGCCACCCGCCGCCGCCCGCTGCTCCAGCGTGACGGCATCCAGGTGCACGGTCTCGACAAGTTCCCGCGCCTGCTGGATTATGTGACACCTCCGGGCGTGCGCATCGCCGACGCCTCCCGCGTACGACTCGGAGCGCACCTCGCGCCGGGGACGACCGTGATGCACGAGGGCTTCGTCAACTTCAACGCGGGTACGCTGGGCGCCTCGATGGTCGAGGGCCGCATCTCGCAGGGCGTCGTCGTGGGCGACGGCAGCGACATCGGGGGCGGCGCATCCATCATGGGCACGCTGTCCGGCGGCGGCAGCCACCGGGTGTCGATCGGTCGCCGCACGTTGCTCGGCGCCAACGCCGGAATCGGCATCTCGCTCGGCGACGACTGCGTCGTCGAGGCCGGCCTGTACGTCACCGCGGGCTCGAAGATCGTGCTGGCGGACGAGCCCGCCACGGCCTCGGGCGCGCGCCCGACCGTCAAGGGCGCGGAGCTCTCCGGCCGCGACGGCATCCTCTTCCGCCGCAACTCGCTGACGGGTGCCGTCGAGGCCGTCCGCCGAGCAGGAGTTGGTGTCACCCTCAATGAGGCCCTGCACGCCTGACCGCATCGCGAGGCCTGCGGGTCGGCTCAGAGCAGCAGGACCGAGAGCAGCCCGCCCCAGAGGCAGACGGCGGCGAGGATCCCGAGGCTGTACCAGATCGACGCCCGCAGGATCTCCGATTCGCGTCCGGCGAGCCCCACGGCACCTGCGGCGATCGCGATCGACTGCGGTGAGATGACCTTCGCCGCGGTGCCGCCGGCGGTGTTCGCGGCCACCAGCAGCGCGGGATCGACCGCGATCTGCTCCGCCGTGGCGACCTGAAGCGGCGCGAACAGCGTGTTGTTGTTGACGACCGACCCCGTGAGGAAGACCCCGATCCAGCCGATGATGGGAGCGAGGAGCGGGAAGAGCGGCCCCACCGCCGCGAGTGCCGTCCCCATCGAAGCCGAGCCTCCCGAATAGTTGGCGATGTTGGCGAGGACGAGGATGATCGCGATCAGCAGCAGTGCCCGCCAGAGACCGCGCACCGTCTCCGCCAGCGTCCAGACCAGGTCACCCGCGCGCAGGCGCGGCGTCGTCCAGAACGACACGAGCACCGCCAGCAGGATCGCCGTCCCCGTCGCATTGACGGGCGTGAAGCTCCATGTGGCCGTGACGACATCACCGCCGGGAGTCTGCACGCTGCCGGTGAGCCCAGGCATCGGAACCGCGAACACCAGGGCGGACAGCGGCCCGCCCGCTGCGAACAGGTTCTTGAACACCGGGAGGCTCCAGACGAGGATGACCGCCGTCAGGATGTAGAACGGGCTCCATGCCGCGATCACCTCCCGCAGAGTCGCGTGGTGCTGCTCGGGCTCGGGCGCGCCGACCTCGCGGTGAACCCGGCGGGGCTGCCACACCCGCCCCAGAAGGAAGAGCGCGACCATCGCGGCGAGTCCCGCGCCGAGGTCGGCGAGCTCGGGTCCGAGGAACCACAGCACGCCCGCCTGCACACCGCTGAAGACGATGGTGACGAGCAGCGTGGCAGGCCAGGTCTCGCGCAGCCCGCGCACCCCGTCGAGGATGATCACGAGAAGGAACGGGATGAGCACCGTCAGCGGCTGCAGTACGAGCACCATCGCACGGGAGAGCTCCTGCACCTCGAGTCCGCTGACCTGGGCGCCCACGATGACGGGGATTCCGATGGCGCCGTAAGCCCCGGCGGCCGCGTTGGCGACGAGGGAGATCATGGCCGCCCGCAGGGGCCGGAACCCGAGCTGGACCAGGAGGGCCGCGCAGATGGCGATCGGCACACCGAAACCGGCCGCCCCCTCGAGGAAGGCGCCGAAGGCGAAGCTGATGAGAAGCACCTGGATCCGCTGGTCCGTCGAGATACCGCCGATCGAAGAACGGATCACGTCGAACCGCCCGCTCGCGACCGCGAGCTTGTAGAGCCAGACCGCCATCACGATGATGTAGGCGATCGGCCAGACGGCGTTGAGCAGACCGAGCAGTCCGGCACCCCCGACCGCGGTGAGCGGCATCCCGAATCCCAGTGCGGCGACGAGCAGCTGCGCGATGAGAGCGATGAGACCGGCGAGCAGACCGCTGAGGCGGAACCCGACCAGCGCGACGAGGAAGACGACGATGGGGATAGCGGCGACCAGCGCCGACAGCACGAGCGATCCGAGCGGATCCGTCGTCTGCACCCACATGCGTCGCTCCCCTGCTCGTCCGTCGCGGCCCACCCTAGACCGGCCCGAAGACGCGCGCGAGGGGGGCGTATGCTCACGTCAGGAGGTGGCGCGATGGCCGATGACCGTTTGCCGAAGAAGGTGTACGAAGCCGAGCTGCGGAGGCTCCAGGCGCAGCTCGTCGACATGCAGGCCTGGGTCCAGGCCACCGGGGCGCGCATCGTCGTGATCTTCGAGGGGAGGGACGCCGCGGGCAAGGGATCGACGATCAAACGGGTCACCGAGTATCTCAACCCGCGCGTCGCGCGCATCGTCGCCCTCCCCGCGCCGACCGAGCGTGAGCGCTCGCAGTGGTACTTCCAGCGGTACGTCGCGCACCTCCCGGCCGCCGGTGAGATCGTCCTCATGGACCGGTCCTGGTACAACCGCGCCGGGGTCGAGCGTGTCATGGGCTACTGCACGAACGAGGAGTACCACCGGTTCCTCCACCAGGCGCCGATCTTCGAGCGCATGCTCGTCGAGGACGGCATCCTGCTGCTGAAGTACTGGTTCAGCGTCTCGGACGTCGAGCAGGAGAAGCGGTTCCGCTCGCGCAACGAAGACCCGATGCGGCGGTGGAAGCTCTCCCCCAACGACGTGCTGTCGATCACGAAGTGGGAGGACTACTCGCGCGCGAAGGACACGATGTTCGTCCACACCGACATTCCGGAGGCGCGCTGGCACGAGGTCGACAACGAGGACAAGCGCCGGGGCCGGATCAACATGATCCACCACCTGCTCGGACAGATCCCGTACGAGGTCGTCGAGCGACCCGAGATCGAGATCCCGCCGCGACCACCGTCCGGAGGATACGACCGGCCGCCGCAGCAGCTCGACGGATACGTGCCCGACTACGCCGCGACGCTGACCGAGAAGTGACACGCGGAGTGCCGGGTTCGGCGGCACCGTAGACCGCCGCGGCCGGACCGCGACCGCAAACGAGAGGCCGGCGCGTCGCTGTGACGTGCCGGCCTTTCGTATGCGTCGAGCGCTGCCTCAGGAGGTCGGGTAGTCCCGCTCCGCCGAGCCGACGTACAGCTGCTGCGGACGGCCGATCTTCGTCTGCGGGTCGTTCTGCATCTCGCGCCAGTGCGCGAGCCAGCCGGGCAGCCGGCCGATAGCGAACAGCGGCGTGAACATCCGGGTCGGGAAGCCCATCGCCTTGTAGATGACGCCGGTGTAGAAGTCGACGTTGGGGTACAGGCGACGCTCGCGGAAGTAGTCGTCGCTCAGGGCGATCTCCTCGAGCTCCTTCGCGAGGTCGAGGAGCGGATCGACGACGCCGAGTTCGTTGAGGACCTCGTCCGCCGACTCCTTGACGAGCTTCGCGCGCGGGTCGTAGTTCTTGTAGACGCGGTGCCCGAAGCCCATGAGCTTCACACCGTCCTCCTTGTTCTTGACGCGGGCCACGAAACGCTCGACGCTCTCGCCGGAGTCGCGGATGCGCGCCAGCATGTCGAGGACCGCCTCGTTCGCCCCGCCGTGGAGCGGACCGTAGAGGGCGTTGATGCCGGCCGAGATCGAGGAGAACTGGTTCGCACCAGTGGATCCCACCAGGCGGACCGTCGAGGTGGATGCGTTCTGCTCGTGGTCCTCGTGCAGGATCAGCAGACGCTCGAGCGCTCGCGAGACGACCGGGTTGACCTCGTAGTTCTCGGCCAGGACGCCGAAGTTCAGGCGCAGGAAGTTGTCGACGAAACTCAGCGAGTTGTCGGGATACAGGAAGGCCTGTCCGACGCTCTTCTTGTGCGCGTACGCGGCGATCACCGGCAGCTTCGCCAGCAGCCGGATCGTGTTGAGCTCGACGTGCTCGGGGTTGTTCGGATCGGACTGGTCCTCGTAGTACGTCGACAGGGCTGCCGTTGCCGCTGAGAGCACCGACATCGGGTGCGCGGTGTGGGGCAACGACGAGAAGAACCGCTTCAGGTCTTCGTGCAGCAGCGTGTGACGACGGATGCGGTCGTCGAAGTCGGCCAGCTCGTCTGCCGTCGGCAGGTCGCCATAGAGCAGGAGCCACGCCACTTCGAGGTAGGTCGAGTGCTTGGCGATCTGCTCGATCGGGTATCCGCGGTAGCGCAGGATGCCCTGGTCGCCGTCGATATAGGTGATGGCGGACCGTGTGGCCGCGGTGTTGACGAAGCCGTAATCGAGGCTCGTGTGCCCCGTCTGCTTCGTGAACGTCGAGAAGTCGACGCTCGGAACTCCGTCGGTTCCTTGCAGCACCGGCAATTCGGCGGTGCGGTCACCGATGGTGACGGTGGCCTTCTGCGGGGTGCCCGTGTCGTTCACGAAGCCTCCTTGCGATCGTCCGGTGCGGTCATTACAGCCTATCGGGCGCACGGGCCTACTCTGTACGGCGCCAAAGGATCAGCGGATCGGTAGGGGGAAACCTACGAACCCGCGAGGCGCGCTGCAGCGGCTTCGATCCGCTCCTGCGACGCCGTGAGGGAGAAACGCACATGCTGCGGGAAATGTGCTCCGTAGAAGTGGCCCGGACCGGCCAGGATGCCGAGCTCGGCCAGCCGGTCGAGCGTCTGCCAGGCATCCTCACCGGCCGTCGCCCACAGATAGAGGCCGGCCTCGCTGTGATCGATGCGGAAGCCCGCCCGCTCGAGCGCGGGCCGCAGGACATCGCGACGGCGACGGTACAGGTCCTTCTGTCGCGCGACGTGGTCGTCGTCGCCGAGCGCGGCGGCCATGGCGTGCTGCACGGGCAGCGGCAGCATGAGGCCCAGGTGCTTGCGCGCCGTCAGCAGCCTCGCGACGATCGTCGCGTCTCCGGCGAGGAACGCGGCGCGGTAGCCCGCCAGGTTCGACTGCTTGCTGAGCGAGTAGACCGAGAGCAGGCCCGTGACGTCGCCGCCGGTGACGCGCGGGTCGAGGATGCTGGGGACGGCCTCGTGCGCCCAGGATCCGTCCCACCCGAGCTCGGCGTAGCACTCGTCCGAGACGACGACGGCACCGAGTTCCTGGGCGCGGGCCACCATCTGCCGGAGCGCCGCGACGTCGAGAACGCGACCGTCGGGGTTGCCCGGTGAGTTGACCCACACCAGCCGCGTGCCCACCGGGAAGTCGGCGGGGTCGTCCGCCGCTACCGGTGTCGCTCCGACGAGACGCGCTCCGACCTCGTAGGTCGGGTAGGCGGCACGCGGATGCACGACGACATCCCCCGCACCGAGGCCGAGGAGCAGCGGCAGGAGAGCGACGAGCTCCTTCGACCCGATCGTCGGCAGCACGTTTTCGGGCGCCAGACCCGTCACATCCCGGCGGCGCTCGTACCACCGCACGATCGCCTCCCGGAGCGCGGGGGTGCCGACGGTCTGCGGGTAAGCGTGCGCGTCGGTCGCTTCGCGCAGTGCGCGGGCGACGACCTCAGGTGTCGGGTCGACCGGCGACCCGATGGACAGGTCGACGATGCCGTCCGGGTGGCGGCGAGCCTTCTCGGCGTAGGGCGCGACGGCGTCCCAGGGGTAATCGGCGAGGTCGTTGACGCTCAATGCCCCTCCCCCTGCGGCGGCAGCGCGGCCACGAGGGGGTGATCTTTCGCGATGACGCCGACCTTCGCGGCACCACCTGGCGAGCCGAGGTCGTCGAAGAACTCGACGTTCGCGGTGTAGTAGTCCTGCCACTCGTCCGGCAGGTCGTCTTCGTAGTAGATCGCCTCGACCGGGCACACCGGCTCGCATGCGCCGCAGTCGACGCATTCATCCGGGTGGATGTAGAGCGAGCGCTCGCCCTCGTAGATGCAGTCCACGGGGCATTCGTCGATGCAGGCGCGGTCCTTCACGTCCACGCACGGGAGGGCGATCACATAAGTCACACGACGAGTCTAGTTCGTGCGATCGGGGGCGGCCGCCGCGCGCACGCCCGCGAATGAGGGCCAGCCCACGACGATGGCCACCATGATCGGCACAGCGAACGTCCAGATCAGGCCCGTGCTCAGCTGGCCGTCCGGCGGAGCCGGTACCACGACCGAGCCGCCGGGTCCTCGTCCCGAGAAGACGACCGTCGCCACGAGGGCTCCGAGCCCGCAGGCAAGCGCCGTCCAACGGTCGCTCGTGAGCAGCCGCAGCCCCGCGACGAGGGCTGTGATGCCGGATATCGCGACGATCAGCCCGACGGGAAGCGCGCCCCACACGTACGCCTGGGTGATGGTCCCGGCGACACCGTAGACGCCGCCCGCGATCGCCGCGACAAGCCATCCCGCCGCGCGGGACCAGGTCTGATTCACCGGGCCAGTCTAGGTTGCCCAGCCCCAGGCCCGAAGCGCCGCCGCCACCACGGCGGCCACCGCGACCACGACGAGGAACGGCGCGCGCAGCGCGAGCAGGACGGCGGCCGCCGCGACGGCGGGTACGCGCGCGTCCACGACGATCGCAGCTCCCGCCCCGAGGGTCTGGACGACGACGAGGGCGGACAGCAGGGCGATCGTCAACTGGTCGATGATGCGCTGTGCTCGCTCCCCGTCGAACCAGCGCGGGGGCAGGAGGTAGCCGAGCGCCTTGAGCGCCACGCAGATGATCGACGCGACGAGGATGCCGGTCCACGGGGTCATGGCTTCTCCCCCGCCGTCACGGCCTCGTCGTCGACCCGCGGCGGCCGTCGACCGGGCAGTGCCGCGGCGACTACGATCGCCACGGCGCCGGCGATGAGCACCGGGATCCCGGGCATCGTGAGCGGCGTCGCCACGCCGGCCACCACGCCTGCGGCGACCCCCACGGCCACCGCCTCGACCCGGCGCAGCCTCGGCCACAGCAGCGCGAGGAACGCCGCCGCTGCGGCCGCGTCGAGCCCGTAGGCGCGAGGATCGCCGAGGACGTCGCCGAGCAGCGCACCGAGGAGGGTGAAGAGGTTCCACCCGACGTAGATGCCGATTCCGGTCACCCAGAAGCCGATGCGGCGTGCCCGAGCGCTCGACTGCGCGAGGGCGACGGCCGTCGATTCGTCGATCGTGAACGGGAACGCGGTCAGACGCCGCGCGATGCTCCCGCCGACGACCGGGGCCATCCGCAGCCCGTACGCGACGTTCCGCACGCCGAGCAGCGCCGCGGACGCTATGGCCGCGGGCAACGCGCCCCAGCCGCCCGTCGCGATGACCCCGACGAACGCGAACTGCGATCCCCCCGTGAACATCAGAAGGCTGAGGACGCAGGTCTGCCAGACGTCGAGGCCCGCGGCGACTCCGAGCGCACCGAACGACACGCCGTAGGCGCTCGTCGCGACCGATACGCCGATTCCATCGCGCCACGCGCGCCGCGTCGCGGCATCCTGCTCCATCACCCCCGATGCTATCGATGCGCCGAGGCGGAGACCGACACGAACGCCACGACCCCGGATGCCGAGATCGGCGCTCCGGGGTCGTGGGCGGGTTCCGCGAGGGAGATCAGGCGTTGGCGTCCTGACGCTTCGCGCGCGAGGCGGCACGGCCGCGCTCGGTCGCATCGAGCACGACCTTGCGGATGCGCACCTTCTCGGGGGTGACCTCCACGCACTCGTCGTCGCGCGCGAACTCGAGCGACTCCTCCAGCGTCAGCACACGCGGGGGCGTCATCGACTCGAAGGAGTCCGAGGTCGACGAACGCATGTTCGTCAGCTTCTTCTCCTTCGTGATGTTGACGTCCATGTCGTCGGCGCGCGAGTTCTCACCGATGACCATGCCCTCGTAGACCTCTTCGGTGGGCTGGACGAAGAAGCTCATGCGCTCCTGCAGGGCGATCATCGCGAAGGGGGTGACGACGCCGGAGCGGTCGGCGACGATCGAGCCGTTCTGACGCGTCGAGATCGCTCCCGCCCACTCGTCGTAGCCGTGCGAGATCGCGTTGGCGATACCGGTACCGCGCGTGATCGTCAAAAACTCGCTGCGGAAGCCGATGAGCCCGCGCGACGGGACGACGAACTCCATGCGCACCCAGCCGGTGCCATGGTTGGTCATGGTGTCCATGCGACCCTTGCGAGCCGCCATCAGCTGCGTGATCGCGCCGAGGTGCTCCTCGGGGGCGTCGATCGTCAGGTGCTCGAACGGCTCGGTCAGCTTGCCGTTCTCGTCGCGACGCGTCACGACCTGAGGCTTGCCGACGGTGAGCTCGAAGCCCTCGCGCCGCATGTTCTCGACGAGGATCGCGAGGGCGAGCTCGCCGCGGCCCTGCACCTCCCAAGCGTCGGGGCGCCCGATGTCGACGACCTTGAGCGAGACGTTGCCGATGAGCTCGCGATCGAGACGGTCCTTGACCATGCGCGCGGTGAGCTTGTGGCCCTTCACCTTGCCCATCAGCGGCGACGTGTTGGTGCCGATCGTCATCGAGATCGCGGGGTCGTCGACGGTGATCGCCGGGAGAGGACGGACATCCTCGGGGTCGGCGATCGTCTCACCGATCGTGATGTCTTCGATACCCGCGATCGCGACGATGTCGCCGGGGCCCGCCGACTCGGCCGGGAAACGATCCAGCGCCTTCGTCTTGAGGAGCTCGGTGATACGCGCGTTCGAGTGGGAACCGTCGTGGCGCACCCACGCGACCGTCTGGCCCTTCTTCAGCGTGCCGTTGAAGACGCGCAGCAGCGCGAGGCGGCCGAGGAAGGGACTCGAGTCGAGGTTGGTCACCCAGGCCTGCAGCGGCGCCTCGTCGTCATAGGACGGCGCCGGAACGTGCTCGAGGATCGCCTCGAAGAGCGGCTCGAGGTCCTCGTTGTCGGGGAGCTCGCCGTTGTCGGGACGGTTGCGCGACGCCGCGCCCGCGCGGCCCGAGGCGTACACGACGGGCACGTCGAGCAGCGCGTCGACGTCGAGGTCGGGCACATCGTCGACGAGGTCGCCGGCGAGCCCCAGCAGCAGGTCGTGAGCCTCCTCCTCGACCTCCGCGATGCGCGCGTCGGGGCGGTCGGTCTTGTTGACGAGCAGGATGACGGGGAGCTTCGCCTCGAGCGCCTTGCGCAGCACGAAGCGGGTCTGCGGCAGCGGACCCTCCGACGCGTCGACGAGCAGCACAACGCCGTCGACCATAGACAGGCCGCGCTCGACCTCTCCGCCGAAGTCGGCGTGACCCGGGGTGTCGATGACGTTGATCGTCACCGGCACGTCGGTGTGGACGCCGTTGTAGGTGATCGCCGTGTTCTTGGCGAGGATCGTGATGCCCTTCTCGCGCTCGAGATCATTCGAGTCCATGGCACGTTCCTCGACGTGCGCGTGGTCGCCGAACGAGCCGGTCTGGCGGAGCATGGCATCGACGAGCGTCGTCTTGCCGTGGTCGACGTGCGCGACGATCGCGACGTTGCGGAGGTCAGGACGAAGGGCATGCGCCATGAAGGGGGTCCTCAGGATGAAGGGAAAACGTCGGGATGCCGACGGGACAGTTTAACGCAGGCGCCCTGCGAGTTCGCGGGGCGCCTGCGAGGAGGTCGGGATCCGAGCCTCAGGATGCGTCGAGCGCGGCCCGGCGTTCCTCGCGGCGGCGGCGCTGCTCGATCGGATCCGGGACCGGGGACGCGGCCAGCAGTTCCCGGGTGTAGGCCTCGCGGGGCTGCAGCAGGACGCGCGACGTCGACCCCTGCTCGACCGTTCGCCCCGACTTGAGCACGAGGATCTGGTCCGACAGCTGGTCGACGACGGCGAGGTCATGACTGACGAGGATGCAGGCGAACGAGTACGTCTCCTGCAGCTCCTTCAGCATGTCGAGCACGGCGGCCTGGACCGACACGTCGAGCGCCGACGTCGGCTCATCGGCGACGAAGAGCTTCGGCCGCAGCGTGAGCGCTCGCGCGATCGAGACGCGCTGACGCTGACCACCCGACAGCTCGTGCGGGTACCGCTCGAGCACGTCGCGCGGCAGCCGCACGGCGTCGAGCAGCTCGCGGGCCCGATCGAGCCGCTCCGCCTTGGTGCCGACACGGTGAATGGCCATCGGCTCGATGATGCAGTCGCCGATCGGGAACCGCGGGTCGAGGGATGCCGCAGGGTCCTGGAAGACGACGCCGATGTCGCGCCGGACGTTCTTCGCCTTGCGCCCGCGCAGCTTCGCGAGGTCCCGTCCGCCGAGACTCAGCGTCCCGTCCGCGACCGGCATCAGCCCGAGCACGGCGCGCGCGATCGTCGACTTGCCCGAGCCGGACTCGCCGACGATACCGAGGACTTCGCCGGCGGCGAGGTCGAACGAGACGTCCTCGACAGCGCGGAAGGTCTTGCCGCGCCCGGCGTACTCGAGGACGAGTCCCTTCGCCTCCAGCACCACGTCGCGCGTGGCGCCGCCTGCGGCTCGAGTGGTGAGCTCGGGGTCGAGGCGGGGAACGGCGGCGAGGAGCTTCTTCGTGTAGGGATGCTGGGGCCGGGTGAGGACGTCCTCCACGTCCCCGACCTCGACCAGGTCACCGCGGTACATCACCGCGACGCGGTCGGCGATGTCGGCGACGACGCCCATGTTGTGCGTGATCAGCAGGATGCCCGCATCGCGGTGGTCCTTCAGACGCCGCAGCAGATCGAGGATCTCGGCCTGGACCGTGACGTCGAGAGCGGTGGTCGGCTCGTCCGCGATGATGACCTTCGGATCGAGAGCGATCGCCATCGCGATGACGATGCGCTGACGCTGGCCTCCCGAGAACTGGTGCGGGTACTGCTTGATGCGTCGCTCCGGCTCGGGGATGCCCACGTCACGCAACAGGCCGATGGACCGGTCACGCGCGTCCTCGCCGTACGCGACGTCGTGGAGCTCGAAGATCTCGGTGAGCTGACGCTCGATCGTCAGCACCGGGTTCAGCGCCGTCATCGGCTCCTGGAAGATCATCGCGATCTCGCTGGCGCGGAGCTTGCGCATCCGCTCGTTCGGAAGCCCGATCACCTCGGTCTCGCCGACCGTGATGGATCCCCGGGTGATGGCGTTCTCGGCGAGAAGACCCATCGCGGCCAGCGAGGTCACCGACTTGCCGGAACCCGACTCGCCGACCACAGCCACGACCTCGCCGGGGCGCACCTCGAGCGAGATGCCCTTGACAGCGTCGACGTCGCCCGAGCCGGTGAGGAACGTGACCGAAAGGTCGGTGAATTTCAGTGCGGTACGCGTGGCGGTGACGCTCATGCGCGGTTCCTCCTCTTGATCTCGCGACGCACGCTGCGCGACTGGCGCGGGTCGTACGCGTCGCGGATGCCGTCGCCCAGGAAGTTGATGGACAGGGCGATCGCGAGGATCATCATGCCCGGCCACCAGAACAGCCACGGTCTGCTGGTGAAGCTGCCCTGGTACTGACTGATCAGGAGGCCCAACGAGGTCTCCGGGGGGACGACGCCGAATCCGAGGTACGACAGCGAGCTCTCGAGCAGGATGGCGCCCGCAATGGCGAACGTCGCGTTGACCGCGATGACGCCCACGACGTTCGGCATGAGGTGGCGGAAGATGATGCGTGCTCCCCCGGCACCCGAGGCACGAGCTGCGAGGACGAAGTCGCGCTCGCGCAGCGACAGCACCTCGCCGCGCACGAGGCGGGCGAGTCCCGTCCACGTCAGCAACGAGAGCATGAACGCCAGCACGATCGGGTTCTTGCCGATGTTCCCCGCGATCTGACCCACGACGGCCGCGAGGGCGAGCAGCGGGATCACGATGAACAGATCGGTGATGCGCATCAGGACCGAGTCGACCCAGCCGCGGTAGTAGCCCGCGACCGCGCCGATGACGCTTCCGATGACGGTGGACGAGATGCCGAGTACGAGACCGAGCAGGATCGATCGCTGCGTACCCATCATCGTCAGCGCGAAGAAGTCTTTGCCGGTGTTCTCCTGGCCGAACGGATGCTCGCCGATCCGGATGCCGTCGCCGCCGAGCCACTCGGGAATCAGGCTCAGCGTCGGGGCGCCCCCGTTGACGACGTCGCCCGCGGCGCGGTAGTCGTGGGGCCACCATCCCGGGATGCCGAAGAAGCCCACCGAGGTGAAGCTCAAGAGCGTCAGGAAGATCAGGATCACCGCGGAGATCGTCGCCGCGCGGTGCCGCAGGAAGCGCCCCCACACGATGCGGGCCTGTGAGCGGGGTGCGGCGGTGCTCTTCGCGAGCGCAGCGTCCTCGGCCTCCGCGACCGAGAGGACCGACGTCGTGGTCGGCGCGTTGTCGTTCGGGTTCGTCATACTCGGATCCTCGGGTCGATGACGGCGTAGAAGATGTCCGCCAGCATGTTGAAGACGATCGCGGCGAGGCCGGTCACGAGGAAGAAGGCCATCACGGGATTCGGGTCGACTTCGCGCAGCCCTGTCGCGAACAGGTCGCCCATGCCCTTCCATCCGAAGACCTGCTCCGTGACCACGGCACCGCCGATGAGTCCGGCGAAGTCGAACGCCGCGATGGTCGCGATCGGGATGAGGGCGTTGCGGAACGCGTGGCGGAAGATGACCAGCCGCTCGGGAACGCCCTTCGCCCGCGCCGTGCGGATGAAGTCCTGGTTGCCCACCTCGAGCATCGATGTCCGCGTGTAGCGGCTGTACGACGCCAACGAGATGACGGTCAGCAGCAGCGTCGGCAGCAGCATCTGCGTGCCGATGTCGAGGAAGGTCTGCCAGAACGTCCCATCGAAATTCGGCGTCTGCGCGCCGATCGTCGAGATGGGGCGCGGCTTGCGCTGCAGGAACGACGGCCACACGCGGAAGAGCGAGTCCACGACCGTCAGGAGGGCACCGCCGAAGATCGTGACGAATGCGACGACCGTAGCCGGCCCCCGGAAACGCCCGCCGAAGAACCGCCCGATGAGGAACGGCACGATCATCGCCAGCAGCGCACCGCCGGCGAGGATGCCCCAGTTCATGTAGTAGATGAACACGTTCGTCAGCGCCAGGTGCATGACGACGACGAGTCCCGCGCTGGCCAGACCGATGACGAGCACCCGCCTGTTGTGCAGCCCCACCGACGCCACCGTCGCGCTGAGTGCGAGCAGGACAGTGAGCACGGCCACGCCGATGATGGTGAGGCGCGGCTCGCGGAACGCGTTGGTCGCCAGCATGAGGGGCAGCGCTGCCCCCAGGACCGCGGCGGTGACGGCGAAGGTGATCGCCCGCCGCTTCAGCGAGCCGCCGCCGAGCACCTGCACGACGAACCCGATGACGACGGCGATCAGGATGATCTGTGTCGGCGTCAGCTCCGGATCGCGGATCCAGTCGTTGTACCCGATCGCGAGGTACTCCTTGAAGAGCACCGCAGCCCAGAAGACGGGCAGCGAGAAGAAGAGGAACGTGAGGAACGTCACGGCGTAGTCCAGGCCCGAGTACTGCCGGATGGCGGTGATGATGCCGATCGCGACACCGATGATCAGCGCCAGGATCGTGGCGAGCAGGACGAGCCTCAGCGTCGAGGCCGCTGCCTGTCCCACGAGCGTGGAGACCTCGACGCCCTGTCGGGTGAGTCCGAGGTCGCACTGCCCGATGAAGCACTTGCTCGCACCCAGGAGCCAGGTGAGGTAGCGCTGGAACCAGGGCTGGTCGAGGTTCATGTATTCGATACGCCGAGCGATCAACTGCTCGCGGTTGTCCGCGTTGCTCTCTCGCAGGTCGGCGAGCGGGTCGCCGGAGTTGATCGTCAGGACGTACATCAAGAGGGATGCGGCGAGCATGATGCCCACCGCTGCCGCCAGACGGCGGATGATGAATTTCAGCACGGAAGTCGAGGTCCCTTGGTCGTACGCGGGGCACACGTGTGCCCCTCACGGGAGTGTGGGCCGTCACCGCAGCGACGGCCCACACTCTGGTCGTGTCAGAGACAGAATACGTTTATTCTGCGCGCGACCACTTCTCGGCGTTCCACATGATGCCGCTCTGGCCCACCGAGTGCTGAGCGTTCTCGATGTCGGCGGCAGCAGCGTCGACACCGGGGTGGGCGAACAGCGGGATGCCGAACAGGTCGTCCCACAGCTGCTTCTCGATGATCTTCGTCTGCTCGAGGTGGACCGACTCGTCGAGGCTCGTCACGAGCGTCTCCCAGGCCTGGTCGACGACCGGGCTCGAGTAGCCGCCGTAGTTCTGCGGCTTGTCGGTGGCGTAGATGTTCTGGCCCGACGTGATCTGGCCGGAGCCTGCCCAGGCGAACAGGGCCACGTCGTAGTCGCCGCGCTCCTGGGTGCCACCGGGCTGGAAGAAGTCGGCGTTGCCGACATCCTGGATGTCGAACCCGACCTGGTCGCAGGACGACTTGATGAGGGCGACCTCGTCGGCACGACGCGGGTTCGGCGCCGAGTAGCCGATGCGGACGACGGTGCCGGCAGCGCCCGCAGCGTCGACGAGAGCCTTGGCCTCTTCGAGGTTGGGCTCGTCGTAGCGGCCGTCGTACGCGGCCGAGACGACCTCGTCGTAGTTCTCCTGGAACGGGAAGACCTCGCGAGCGTTCATGACCTCGGCATCCGAGCTGACCGGCTTGATGAGGTTGTCGACGATCTGCTGGCGCGGCACGCACATCGCGAACGCCTGACGCAGCTCGAGGCTGTTCGCGAGCGACGCGTTGCCCTTGAAGTTGAAGTCGAGGTGCTCCCAGGTGAGCGTCTGGCCGGTCAGCAGCTGAGCGGCGTCGCCGAGCTCCTCGATCTGCGAGACGGTGTCGACCGAGGGCTGCGGGGCGATGACGTCGAGGTCACCGTTCTGCAGCGCCTGGACCATGGCGTCCTGCGCGACGAAGCGGATGACGAGCTCGTCGTTGGCCGCCGGCTCGCCGTAGTAGTTCTCGTTGCGCTTCAGGGTCACCGACTGGCCGGCCTCCCACGACGAGAGGACGTACGGGCCGGAGCTGGGGATGAGCGCCTCGTCCGGCAGCGTGCCGGGGGCGGTGTTCCATCCGGTGTTCCAGAACTCGGCCGCGTCGGCGAGGGCGGCGGCGTCGCCGCCACGGATGGCCTCGACGAGCTCCTCGGTCGACAGGCCGCCCTGCTCGGCGACGACGTGCGCCGGGCTGAGCATCCAGGTCTGGATCTGCCAGTCGGGGTCCGGCGCCGCGAACTCGACCGTGAACGACTTGCCGTCGGCGTCGCCCTGCGGGCCGGCGGGGACGGTGTCACCGAGGTCCTGCGAGACCGAGTTGAACAGGGGGCCCTCGGCACCGGCGAGGTTGGGGTTCTGGACGCCCCAGGCGAGAACGGCGTCGGCGACCGTGATGGGCGTGCCGTCAGACCACTTCGCGTCGTCGGCGATGGTGTACTCGACGACCATCGGGTCTTCCGAGATCAGCTCGTACGAGCCCAGATCGGTGTTCGGCTGGATGGCGCCGACCTCGTCGAAGTAGCTGAAGCCCGCGAGGAGCCGGTCCACGATCGCCGAGTTGTACGTCGAGTACGTCTCGGGCGTGAAGCCGTTGTAGCTGATGAAGTCGTTCGGACCGACCGAAACGGCGATCGACTGACTCGCCGAGGTCGCCTCCTGGTCCCCACCGTCCGCCGGCGCGCAGCCGGCGACGACGAGCGCCAGGGCTGCGGCGCTCGCGGCCGCCATGGAGATACGCGTGAAACGCATTCCCACTCCTGTTCTCTTGATGATCCGGGCGACGGAAGACCTTTCCGTTCCCCGCTCGGTGACCGGGTCGCCGAGCTCAGATGAGAACTACCCTTGCGTGCGTTCGTTTCCAACGTGTTGCGCGAAACGAGTTCGTTAGCAAAATGTGTCCTACGCATGCCGCGATCGGCGTACGCCTTGCTCACCGCGCCGCAGGCCGGCTGAGCACATAGGCAGTCCGGAACCCGCACACCGGCAGATGATGCAGCGCGGGATCGGGTTCAGCCGCCGAAAGCGACGGCGACAGCCGCCCACAGCACGATGACGGCGAGCGGCATCAGGACCGTGCGGTTCCACATGGCGGTGATCGCGTCGTCCGGCGATTCGGGCGCGTGCTCCTCCCAGGCCGAGCGGATCTCCTCGAGCTCGCGGACGGCGGTCGGCATCCGCTCCGCTTCTTCGCGGACGCTGGACCAGGCACCACGGCCGACACGGGACGGCCGGCTGGGTGACGGACCGCCGAAGGCGGAGATGGAGCGGCCATCGACGGTGTCGACGGTGACCTGCCAGCGCAATCGGATGTCGGCGACCGACGGCCAGGGCACACGCGTGACCCTGAGCGGATTCGCTATGACGATCGCGCTCTCGTCGGTCGCGATGAACGGCGCGTAGAGCAGCGTGTAGATGATCCACACCGCCAAGAGGACCCAGGGGGCCAGCAGCAGTCCCTGCACGACGCCGCCCCGGACGAACGCGTCGCCGAGGAGGAAGACGCCGAGCAGGCCGGCGCCGGCGACCGCGATGGTCGCCGACGCCGGCCGGTAGGTCTTGCGCATACTGCGGAGGCTCAGACGCCGAACTGGAATCCGGCGCCGGGGATGGCCGCGAGCAGTTCGCGCGTGTATTCCTCGGTCGAGCGGTCGAAGACCTCGTCGGTCGTCGCCGATTCGACCAGGCGACCCCGTCGCATGACCGAGACGTTATCGGCCACGAGACGCACGACCGCGAGGTCATGGGTGATGAACAGATAGGTCAGGTCGAGCTCCGTCTGCAGCTCCGTCAGCAGGTTCAGGATCTGCCCCTGCACCAGCACATCGAGGGCCGAGACCGCCTCGTCGAGGACGAGCACGTCGGGCTTGAGCGCGAGGGCGCGCGCGATAGCGACGCGCTGACGCTGACCGCCCGAGAGCTCGCTCGGATAGCGGTCCTTCGCCGCTGCCGGGAGCGACACCTGGTCGAGCAGCTCGCGTACCCGCGCCGACCGCTCCTTCTGGGTGCCGAACTTGTGCACCCGCATGGGCTCGGCGATCGTGTCGCCGACACTGTACTGCGGGTCGAGGGTGCCGTAGGGGTCCTGGAAGACCGGCTGGACCCGGCGGCGGAAAGCGAGCTCCTCGGCGCGGCTGAGCCCGCCGAGCTTCTTGCCGTCGAAGTGGATCTCGCCCGACGTCAGCTGCTCCAGCTGCAGGAAGAGCTTGGCGAGCGTGGACTTACCCGACCCCGACTCTCCGACGATCGCGGTCGTCGTTCCCTTCGCCACCTGGATGCTGACGTCGTCGACCGCGACGATCTGCTTGGACGAGAGGCCGCCGGTGCGCACCTTGTAAACACGTCGCGCGTTGCGGATGTCGATGAAATCGCTGCGCGCAGCGACCGCCTCCGCCTCGGCCTCGCGCTCCTCGGCGCGGGCGAGGAACTGCTCCCCCGCGCCGAAGACGTCGACGTCCTCGTGGTGGCGCACCGCCTGGATGCGACGCGAGGCGAGGCTCGGGGCCGCGGACACGAGTCGCTTCGTATAGGGGTGCTTGGGATCGGCGAGGATCTCCTGCGACGGACCCGACTCGACCACGCGACCGCGGTACATCACGACCAGGTGCTCGGCCCGCTCGGCTGCCAGACCGAGGTCGTGGGTGATGAACAGCACCGAGGTGCCGAAGTCGGTGGTGAGCGTGCCCAGGTGGTCGAGGATCTGGCGCTGCACGGTGACGTCCAGGGCCGACGTCGGCTCATCGGCGATCAGGAGCTTCGGGCGCGCGGACAGACCGATTCCGATGAGGGCACGCTGACGCATACCGCCGGAGAACTGGTGCGGGTACTGCCGCATCCGGTCGGCGGCGTCGGGCAGCCCCGCCTCGGTGAGAACCTCGACGGCACGATCGCGGACCGCGGCGCGACCGGTCGCGCTGCGGTTCGAGCGGACGGCCTCGCGCACCTGGAACCCGACGGTCAGAACCGGGTTGAGGTTCGACATGGGATCCTGCGGGACATAGCCGATCTGCGCTCCGCGCACGGCCTGCAGCTCGCGGTTCGACAGTGCCGCGAGGTCCCGGCCCTCGAACATGATCTGGCCGCCGGTGATGCGCCCGGTGCCCGGCAGCAGACGGATGATCGCCTGCGCCGTCGTGGACTTACCGGAGCCGGACTCGCCGACGATCGCGACCGACTGGCGCGGATAGATCGTCAGGTCGACGCCACGGACGGCCGGGACGAGTCCGGCCTTCGTCTGGAACCCGACGTGGAGGTTGCGGATGTCCAGCAGCGGCGTGGCATCCGAGGACGTGGTGTCGCTCATCGGCGCGCACGCTCCTTCGGGTCGAGGGCATCGCGCACGACGTCACCCAGCATGAGGAAGGACAGGACCGTCACCGACAGGGCGGCGGCGGGGTAGATCAGCACCATGGGGCTCGTGGTGAGCGACTGGCGCGCGGAATTGATGTCGTTGCCCCAGCTCATCACCGTGCCGGGCAGACCGATGCCGAGGAACGACAGGGTCGCCTCGGCGACGATGAACGTTCCGAGCGACACCGTGGCCACGGCGATGACGGGCGCGATCGCGTTCGGCAGCACATGGCGCAGCAGCACGCGCCAGCGCGAGACGCCGAGCGCGATGGACGCCACGACGTAGTCGGCCTGCTTCGCCGTCAGGACCGCGCCGCGCATGATGCGAGCGATCTGCGGCCACGCGAAGACGGCGATCACGAGGGCGACGACGAGCGGCGTCCGGTCGGGCACGACCGACATGAAGACGATGGCGCCGAGCACGGTCGGGATGGCGAAGAAGATGTCCGCCACGCGCGACAGGATCGCGTCGAGGATGCCGCCGTAATAGCCGGCGAGGGCGCCGACGATCGAGCCGAAGATCGTCACCATGAGCGTCGCGATGAAGCCGACCATGACCGACGACTGCGTGCCGTAGATCACGCGGGCGTAGACATCGCAGCCCTGGCGCGTGAATCCGAAGATGTGTCCGGCACGCGGTCCGGCGTTGCTGTCGGCCAGCTGACAGTTCGCGGTCGGCGACACGGGCGAGAAGAGCCCGGGGAACATCGCGACGACGAGGATCAGCACGATGAGCACGGCGGAGACCCAGAACATGGGCCGGCGGCGCATCGACTGCCACGCGTCGCTCCAGACCGTGCGCGGCTTGTCATCGGTCGAGACGGCGTCGATGGCCTGGAGCGGCGTCTCCTCCTCGGGAGCGACGAAGTGTTCCTGATTCCGGCGGAGATTACTTGGCATAGCGGATCCTCGGGTCGAGCCAGGCGTACAGGAGATCGACGAGCAGGTTCGCCAGCATGATGATGATGACCATGATGGCGACGAAGGACACGACCGTGGGTCCCTCACCGATCGTGATGGCGCGATAGATCGTGCCGCCGACGCCGTTGATATTGAAGATGCTCTCGGTCACGATCGCGCCGACCATCAGCGATCCGAGATCCACGCCCAGATAGGTCACCACCGGGACGAGGGAGTTGCGCAGGACGTGCACCGTGACGACCCGACGGCGGCTGAGGCCCTTGGCCGTCGCCGTGCGTACGAAGTCGGCTGAGAGGTTCTCCGCGACGGAGGAACGGGTGAGGCGGACGATGTACGCGAACGACACCGTCGCGAGCACGATCGCCGGCAGGAGGAGCTCGTTCCAGGGCGCACCTGCACTGACCGTGGTTCTGAACCACCCGAGCTGGATGCCGAGGATGTACTGCAGGACGAAGCCGATGACGAAGGTCGGCACGGAGATGAGGAGCAGGCTGACGACCAGGGCGGTGGCGTCGAAGAGCTTGCCCTTGCGCAGGCCGGCGATGAGACCGACGACGATGCCGAAGAACGCTTCGATCGCGAGGGCGAGGACCGCCAGCCGCAGCGTGATCGGGAACGCCTGAGCCATGACGTCGATGACGGGCCGGCCCGAGAACGTCGTGCCCCAGTCACCCTGCAGCAGCGCCCCGATGTACAGGAAGTACTGCACGATGAACGGCTTGTCGAGGTTGTACTGCGCCCTCACCGCCTCGATGACGGCGGGAGACGGCTGACGCTCGCCGTACAGGGCGGCGATCGGGTCTCCCGGCAAGAGGAAGACGAGGGCGTAGATGAGAAGGGTCGCCCCGAAGAAGACGGGGATCAGCTGAAGCAGCCGCCGACCGATGAACCAGAGCATCGACGAATAGTTCCTAAATGGGTTCGGGTAGTGAGGGCGAGAGGCCCCGGTCAGCACGGTGTCCGGGACGCGAACGCGCCCCGGACACCGTACTCGATGATCGCCTGGAGCCGAACTCAGCCCTTGGTGACCTGGTTGTAGAGCGGCACCGAGTCCCAGCCGAAGACGACGTTGTCGACGCCCTCGCCCCAGACACCGACGGCGTTCTGGTACCACAGCGGAACGCTGGGCAGATCGCGCATCAGGATCTCCTGTGCCTGCTCGTACAGGCCGGCCGCGTCCTCGATGGACGGAGCCGATGCGGCCTGCGTCAGCAGCTGGTCGAACTCGGGGTTGGTGTAGCCCTCGTAGTTCGAGCTGGCGCCGGTGCTGTACTGCGCCGACAGGAAGTTACCCTGCGACGGGTAGTCCGCCTGCCATCCGGCGCGGGTGGCACCGGTGAGGGTGCCGCTCGTGCGCAGGTCGAGCGCAGCGGCGAAGGTCGGCTGCGGCGAACCGACCGCCTCGATGCCGAGCGTGTTGGCGATGCTGTTCGCGACAGCATCCACCCAGGCCTGGTGGCCGCCGTCGGAGTTGTACGTGATGGTGAACGGTCCGGCGTACGGGCTGATCGCCTCGGCCTCGGCCCACTTCGCCTTCGCCTCTTCCGGGTTGTACTCGAGGACCTCGGACCCGGGCAGGTCGTCGCTCCAGCCCTCGACGACCGGCGACGTGAAGTCGGTGGCCGGCGTGCGGGTGCCCTGGAAGATCGTGTCGGTGATCTCCTCGCGGTTGATCGCCATCGAGATCGCCGCACGACGCAGCTGACCCTCTTCGTCGTTGCCGAAGTTCGGCAGGTAGAAGGGGATGTTGAAGCCCTGGTAGATCGCAGCGGGCTGGTTGACCGAACGCTCCGGGAAGTCCGTCTCGTAGGTCGCGAACGCAGTGTCGGGCACGGTGTCGAGCACGTCGAGGTTGCCGCCCTGCGCGTCGGCGTAGGCCGACTCGAGAGAGGTGTAGAAGACGATGTTCAGACCGTCGTTCTCGACCTCGCGCACACCCTTGTAGTCGGGGTTCGGAACGAGGTCGATGCCCTCGTTGTGGCGCCATGCGCCCTCGCCGTCGAGCATGTACGGGCCGTTGCCGACGGGGTTCTCGCCGAACGCCTCGAGGTCCTCGAAGGCGACGGACGGCAGCGGCATGTAAGCCGTGTAGCCGAGGCGCAGCGGGAAGTCCGCGTCGGGAGCCTTGAGCGTGACCGTGAAGGTCATGTCGTCGACGACCGCGAGGCCGGTGGGTGCGGTGCTGCCGTCGTCGGACGCGCCCTCGATCGTGTAGAACCAGTACGCGCCGTTCTCATCCTGAGCACCGGCGGTCCAGGTGTCGACGAACGTCTGAGCGGTGATCTCTTCACCGTTGGTGAACTTCCATCCGTCGGCGACGGTGATCGTCCAGACGACGTTGTCATCGCTCTCGATCGAGGAAGCGACCTCGTTCTCGATCGTGCCGTCAGCCTTGTAGCTGACCAGGCCCGCGTAGATCGAGGTGAGGATGCGGCCGCCGCCGGTCTCGGTGGTGCCGAAGGTCAGCAGCGGGTTCTGCGGCTCGGTGCCGTTCGTGGTGATGATCGCGGAGGCGTTGGAGCCCCCGCCCGTGTTGCTGTCGCCGCCGGCCGAGCAACCGGCCAGCGTGAGCGTGACGGCGGACACCAGCGCGATAGCGCCGACTCCCCAACGTCGTCTCGACATGTTTCCTCCTGGGTGACGGGTACGCGCTCACGGTCGACGGCGGCAAGGACACACCGGTGTCCGGAGCACGGGATATACCCCCGACGATAAGCGCGCTCCCGCCCTGTGACCGCATCCAGGCCCAAACCGTTACATGTCGGCAACAATCGCGCCCGTGGGGTTGTCATCGTGCACCGGGTGAGCCTCGGCCTCTGCGCGGTGCGTCAACCGGGATGCCGGGCGTCCGATCGCAACCATCCGCGCACACCTTCCACTTCACCCACGAGAGCCCACCCACGCTTTCGATAGGAAGGTCCGCGGGCGTGATCACCTCGCTGATGTAAGGTCGAGTCGTTCCGGATCCCACCGGAGCCCACGACCGAAGGAGAGCCGCTGTGGTGGACGACGCCATCCTCATCTACGCGAGCACGCTGGCCGCCGACATGCGCCACGTCATCCCCCACGACGTGCACGACCCGTTCCTCTACATCGAGGTCGACGGCGCGCCGCACGTGGCCATCAAGTCGCTCGAGGCGGCGCGCATGCGCGATGTGCCGGGTATGACCGTGTTCCCCCTCGACGAGCTCGGCTTCGACGACTTCCGCGCCGCCGGCCAGGACCCCGACCTCGCGGAGCTCTCCACTCTCGTCGCCGCCTGCCGCAAGCTCGGCGTGACACACGCCGCAGTGCCGCCCACCTTCCCCCTCGAGGTGGCCGACCACCTGCGCGCCAACGGGGTGGAGGTCCGCGTGGACCGCGACCTGTTCGTGCAGCGCCGTCGCGTGAAGACTCCGCACGAGCTCGCCGGCATCCGCCGCGCGCAAGTCGCCGCTGAGGCGGGCGTCTCGCTCGTCGCCGATGCCATGCACCGCGCCACCGTCGACGCCGACGGCGGTCTTCTGCTCGACGGCGCACCCCTGACCTGCGAGGACCTCAAGGACCGCATCCGGTCGGTCTTCCTCCGCAACGGCTGCGAAGACGCGGGCATGATCGTCGCCCATGGCGCCCAGACGTGCATCGGGCACCACGCCGGATCGGGTCAGATCTTCGAAGGTGAGCCGGTCACGGTCGACATCTGCCCGCGCGACATCGCCTCGGGCGGTAATTCGGACATGACCCGGACCTTCGTCAAGGGCGACATCGACGACGAGCTCGCCTTCTACTACGACATCGTCAAGAAGTCGTTCGACGCGACGCTCGCGGCGATCCGTCCGGGACTGCCGGTGGCGGAGCTGCACCGCATCTCGTGCGAGCCCATCGAGGCCGCCGGCCAGCCGACCCAGCTGACGAAGAAGCCGGGCGAGGTGCTCGACGAGGGGTACTTCCACTCGCTCGGACACGGCGTGGGGCTCGAGGTGCACGAACCGCCGAGCCTCAACCAGAACGATGCCGTCCTCGTGGCCGGTGACGTCATCGCCATCGAGCCGGGCTGCTACCGCCAGGGCTTCGGAGGCGTTCGCCTCGAGGACATCGTGCTGGTGACCGAGGACGGCTACGAGCTCATCTCGGACTACCCCTACGACCTCGTGCCCGTCTCGCTGCCCCGGGGCAAGTGAGGATGGCGCGCGACGCCCGGATCGACGACCGCGCCGACGAGATCGTCGCGAGCTGGCGGGAACTGTGCCGGTTCCCGACAGTCGCCGGTCGCCTCGACGCGATCGCAGCGGCCGCCGACTGGATCGAGGAGCGCCTCGCGCCGCTGATGGACCGCGTCGTGCGCTACGACATCCCCGGTTATGGTCCCGTCGTGGTCGGTTTCCGAGCCGGAGCGAGCGATGCGTCGCTGCTGCTGTACAACCACTACGACGTTCAGCCCGAGGGCGATCCGTCGCGCTGGACCTCGCCGCCGTACGCCGCCGAGATCCGGGACGGTGCGATGTACGCGCGCGGCGCGTGCGACGACAAGGCCGACGTGGCGGGCCGTCTCGCCTCGCTCCGCCTCTGGATCGAGGACCACGACGGGCGGACTCCGTTCGGCGTCATCTACCTCGCGGACCCGTGCGAGGAGATCGGCAGCCCGGGCCTGGACGCGGTCCTCGCCGCGCACGCGGCCGAGCTGCGCGCCGACGCGTGCCTGTGGGAGAGCTACCTCCGCGAGGAAGACGGGCGCCCCGCCGTCGGGTTCGGATGCCGGGGCTCGCTCGAGATCGAGCTGTCGCTCGACATCCTCGCCGCGGCGCAGCATCCGTCGTACTCCTCGATCCTGCGCTCCGCACCGCTCGAGCTGATGGCGGCGATCTCGTCGATGCGCACCGACGACGGCCGGATCGCCGTCGCCGGTGTGCGGGATGAGGCTCTCGTCCCCGACGAGCGCGCACGTCGCCGCACGGCGGACATCACCCTGCCCGGACCCTCGATCGCGCGTGACGGCGTGTCGCCCTATCTGCCGGGGACGGACGCGGAGCTCTCGACGCGGTTCGTCTTCGAGCCGTCGGTGAGTCTCTCCGGGTTCGACCTCGACGAGGGCGTGCGGCAGAGCATTCCGGCGTCGGCGTCCGCACGCGTGCGCTTCGGGCTCGTCCCCGGGATGCAGCCGGAGCGCGTGGTGGATGCCGTCCGCGCCCACCTCGCCGCACGGCATCCGGACATCTCGGTATCCGTCATCCGCGCCCTCGCGCCCGCGTACTCTCCGGTCGAGTCCACCTTCGGCGAGGCCGTCGTGCGCGCCGCCGGGCATGCCTTCGGCGCCGACGCGGTCGTCTACGACGTGATGACGGGAGCGGGTCCCGGCGCCCTGTTCCTCGAGTACCTCGGAGCCCCCATCATCTCCCCCACCGGTACCCTGCGACCGGCCGGGAACATGCACGGCTACGATGAGCACGGCTACGTCGAAGACTTCCTCGACCACGTCCAGTTCACCCTCGACGTCCTCCGAGAGCTCGAACGCAGCGGCTTCGCCGACACACCCCGGGGAGGGGCATGACGACCGATCCAGCGCACCTGCGCTCGCTGCTCGAACCCGAGCGCGAGGTCCTCGAGATCGACGACGTCGATCGGCGGATCCTGCATCGCCTGCACGAGGACGCCCGTGCGTCGATGCGCAGCATCGCGGCGGACGTCGGGATGTCGGCTCCGGCTGTCGCAGAGCGCATCGCGCGGATGGAACGCGGGCACGTCATCCGCCGGCACACGATCGAGCTCGACTGGGCGGCGCTGGGATATCCGATGCTCGTCGTGATGCCGTTACGGCTGACCGGGAACGCCGACGCCGCGGCGGTGCTGACCGCGCTGAAGGCGATCGACGCCATGACGGAGGTCATCGTCCTCGCCGCTGGTTACGACCTGATGGCGCGGTTCCGTGTTCGCGACCATGCCGATCTGCAGCGCCTGCTCGTCGAGCAGGTCTGGCCGATCCCGGGCATCGACCGCGTCGAGACCATGCTCGCCATCGGCCGCCTCGCCGATCCCGAGCCGCTGCAGCACGTCCTGGCGACCGAGACCCCCGCGCGCAAACGCCGCCGCCCATGAGCCGCCGTCCCCCGGCTTAACATCGACCCGGGAGGAAGAATGACGCACGTGTCACGGAGCCGGCTGTGGTGGGAGATCGCCCTCGTTCTGGCGCTCTCGGTCGGCCGGTCGGCGTTCTTCTCGGTGCTGTCGTTCCTCGAGGCGGTGACCAGCCCGGTGAGCCTCGGTGACCAGTCGACCTCGCTCAATCCCGGTGCAGCGACCGTCGACCCGTGGCAGGTGGTGTCGCAGGTCTTCTCGAACCTCTTCAACCTCGCGCCCGTCGCGTTGGCGATCTACTTCCTCTGGGAGCCGGGCCGCTCGGCGCTGCGCCGGATCGGCCTCGACTTCCGGCTGTTCGGAAAGGATGCCGGCACCGGCATCCTGCTCGTCGCCATCATCGGTGTTCCGGGCCTCGGGCTGTACGCACTCGGACGGGCACTGGGGATCACCGTCCAGGTGGGGGCCGCGCCGCTCGACGGCGGGTGGACGGCCATCCTGCTCCTCGCCCTCGCGGCGCTGCGGGCCGGCCTCACCGAAGAGGTCATCTTCATCGGCTACCTGTTCGACCGGCTGCGCCGGCTCGGCTGGAGCACCTGGACGATCATTCTGTCCACGGCGGCGCTTCGCGGCGCCTATCACGCGTACCAGGGCGTCGGTCCGATCTTCGGGAACATCGCTATGGGCGTGGTCTTCGGATGGGTCTATCACCGCTGGGGCCGAGTGATGCCGCTCGTCATCGCGCACGTCGTGATCGACCTCATCGCGTTCATCGGCTATCCGCTCGCCGCGGCGTGGTGGCCCGGACTCTTCTGACCCTCTGGTGGCATCGAGAACGTACCCCGCCGTCGAGCACACACGTTAGACGGTGCGTGCTCGACGGGACGGTGCGCTCTCGCGAAGCGGACGGCCGTTCAGGCGAAGGCCTCCGGCGGCGGGCAGGCGCACACGAGGTTGCGGTCGCCGTAGGCCTGGTCGATCCGGCGCACCGGCGGCCAGTACTTTCCGCGGACGAGGGACCGCACGGGATACACCGCCTCTTCGCGCGAGTAGGCATGCGCCCACTCCGACGCCACGACCGCCTCAGCCGTGTGCGGAGCGCGCACCAGCGGATTGTCGTCGGCGGGCCACTCCCCTGCAGCCACCCGGTCGGCCTCGGCGCGGATCGCGACCATCGCCTCGATGAAACGGTCGATCTCGGCGAGATCCTCCGACTCCGTCGGTTCGACCATGAGTGTTCCCGCCACCGGGAACGACATCGTCGGCGCGTGGAAGCCGTAGTCGATCAGTCGCTTCGCGACGTCGTCCACGGTGATGCCGGTGCGCTCGCGCAGCGGACGGAGATCCAGGATGCACTCGTGCGCGACGAGACCTCCTTCGCCCGCGTAGAGCACCGGGTAGTGCTCGCGCAGCCGCACCGCGACGTAGTTCGCCGCGAGGACAGCCGCGCCGGTCGCCGCGCGCAGGCCGCGCGCGCCCAGCATGCGCACGTACGCCCAGGAGATCGGGAGGATGGACGCCGAACCGTAGGGCGCCGCCGACACCGGACCACCCTCGAACACGAAGCCGCCGGCGTGCTCCGCGCGCTGCGCGAACGGATGCGACGGCAGGAATGCCGCGAGGTGCGCCTTGGCCGCCACGGGACCGACACCCGGTCCGCCGCCGCCGTGCGGGATGGCGAACGTCTTGTGCAGGTTGAGGTGCGAGACGTCGCCGCCGAGGTCGCCGAAGCGGGCGTAGCCGAGCAGCGCATTGAGGTTCGCACCGTCGACGTAGACCTGCCCGCCCGCCGCGTGCACCGCCTCGGTGATGGCGAGCACCTCGTGCTCGTAGACGCCGTGGGTGGACGGGTAGGTGATCATGAGGGCCGACAGGGTCTCCGCATGCTGCGCGATCTTGGCGCGCAGGTCGTCGAGATCGACGTTGCCGGCCTCGTCGCAGGCCACCACGACGACGCGCATCCCGGCGAGCACGGCGGATGCCGCATTCGTGCCGTGCGCCGACGACGGGATGAGGCAGACGGTGCGGTCGTCGTCGCCGCGTGACCGGTGGTAGCCGCGGATCGCGAGGAGCCCGGCGAGCTCGCCCTGCGAGCCGGCGTTGGGCTGCAGCGACACGGTGTCGTAGCCCGTGACCTCGGCGAGCCAGGCCTCGAGCTGCTCGACGAGGTCGAGGTACCCGCGCACGTCGTCGGCGGGCGCGAACGGATGCACCCGTGCGAACTCCGGCCAGGTCACCGCGGCCATCTCGGTCGCGGCATTGAGCTTCATCGTGCACGACCCGAGCGGGATCATGCCGCGGTCGAGCGCGTAGTCGCGATCGGCGAGGCGCTTGAGGTAGCGCATCATCGCCGTCTCGGAGTGGTGGCTGTTGAAGACCGGATGCGTGAGGTACTCGTCCTCGCGCAGCAGCCCCGGCAGGGCGTGCCGCTCCGGCCACGCCCGGCCGGCGACGAAGGCGAACGCGCGTTGGTCGGGCCCACCGAACGCCTGCGCGATCCGGTGCAGGTCGGTCGTGGTCGTCGTCTCGTCGACCGAGACGCCGACCGTGTCGCCGTCGCGGAGCCACAGCTGGTAGCCGAGCTCGCGCGCGGCCGCGACTACCGCGCCGGCCCGACCCGGGACCCGGACGGTCAGGGTGTCGAAGAAGTACCGGTGCGCGACCTCTGCGCCGACCTCCGTCAGCCACTCGGCGAGCAGCGCCGCGTGGCCGGCCGCCGCCTGAGCGATGCCCCGCAGCCCGTCCGGCCCGTGGTAGACGGCGTACATCGATGCCATCACGGCGAGCAGCACCTGCGCGGTGCAGATGTTCGACGTGGCCTTCTCGCGCCGGATGTGCTGCTCGCGAGTCTGGAGCGACAGCCGGTACGCCGGGTCGCCCGCGGCGTCGACCGAGACGCCCACGAGGCGCCCGGGCAGCTGCCGCTCGAGACCGGAGCGCACCGCCATGTACCCGGCGTGCGGGCCGCCGAAGCCCATCGGTACGCCGAAACGCTGCGTCGTGCCGACGGCCACATCCGCACCGAGCGAACCGGGTGATCGCAGCAGGGTCAGCGCGAGCAGATCCGCGGCGACGACGACGAGACCGCCGGCGGCCTGCACCTCGCCGATGACCGTGCTGGGGTCCCACACCCGGCCGGACGCGCCGGGGTACTGCACGAACGCCCCGAACACCGGCTCGTCGGACGGGCGCGGGGCGGCGTCGGCGAAGTCGATCTCGCGCAGTTCGATCCCGAGCGCCTCGGCGCGATGTCCGAGCAGCGCCTTCGTCTGCGGCAGCGCATCGGCGTCGACGAGGAACACGTTGCTCCGCGACTTCGACGCCCGACGAGCCACGAGCATGCCCTCGACGACGGCCGTGGCCTCATCGAGCATCGACGCGTTCGCCGTCGCGAGCCCGGTCAGGTCGGTGACCATCGTCTGGAAGTTGATGAGCGCCTCCAGACGGCCCTGCGAGATCTCCGGCTGGTACGGCGTATATGCGGTGTACCAGGAAGGGTTCTCGAGGACGTTGCGCTGGATGACGGCGGGCGTGAAGGTGTCGTAGTACCCGAGGCCGATCATGGACCGCGCCGGACGGTTGCGCGACGCCATCGCCCGCAGCTCCGCGAGTGCCTCGTGCTCGGGCACCGCCGCCGGGATGACGCTGTCGGAGATCGCACCCACCTGAATGGCTGCCGGTACGGCTCGCGCGAGCAGCGCGTCGACGTCGGGATAGCCGAGCGCGTCGAGCATCCGCTGCTGGGCGGCGCCGTCGGTGCCGATATGACGGGCGGCGAAAGCGGAGGTCATCGCTCTCCGCCGGTGAGCTCGACGTACGCGGCGCGGTCGAGCAGCGCGTCGGCATCGGCTGGCTCGATCTCGATGCGAACGAGCCAGCCGTCGCCGAACGGTCCGGCGTTGACGAGCGAGGGATCGTCGACGACGGCCTCGTTGATGTCGACGACTGTTCCGCTGAGCGGGGCGTAGAGCTCGCCGACGGATTTCGTCGACTCGATCTCGCCGCAGACGGTGTCGGCGGTCACGGCCGTGCCGACGGCCGGGAGATCGACGAACACGACGTCACCGAGCTTCTCCGCGGCGTAATCGGTGATGCCGACGGTCGCGGTGGTGCCCGAGAGGGCGACCCACTCGTGCTCGGCGGTGTACTTCAGGGCGTCGAGATCGGTCATTTCTTCCTCCGGTAGAACGGCAGCGTGGTGACGGTGGCGGGAATGCGGGTGCCGCGGACATCGAGACCGAGCTCGGTACCCGGTGCGGTGTGATCGGGTGCGACGTAAGCCATGGCGATGGGATGCCCGAGGGTCGGGCTCAGGGCGCCGCTCGTGACCTCGCCGACGCGCTCGCCGTCGGGGCCGAGGACGGCGTAGCCCGCACGGCCGGCGCGGCGGCCCTCCGAGACGAGACCGACGAGCACGGGCGCCGAGGTCGACGCGCGGGCGGCCAGGCCCTCGCGCCCCACGAAGGCACCCTTGTCGGCGGCGACCACGCGGCCGAGGCCCGCCTGTGCGGGAGCGACGTCGAGCGACAGCTCGTGTCCGTAGAGCGGCATCCCGGCCTCGAGCCGAAGCGTGTCGCGCGAGGCGAGTCCCGCGGGGGCGAGCCCGAGCGGCGCCCCGGCCGCGAGCAGGGCGTCCCAGAGGGCTTCGGCCGCACCGGCCGGGATCATCAGCTCGAACCCGTCTTCGCCGGTGTACCCGGTGCGCGCCAGGAGCAGGGGCTCGCCTGCGAACTCGCCCGCCGTCCACGCGTAGTAGCGCGTGTCCGCGAGTGCGAGTCCGGGCGTCGTGAGACCCGGGGTGGCCTCGAGCACGGCCAGCGCGGCGGGGCCCTGGACGGCGAGGAGGGCGTAGTCGTCGGTGAGATCGCGGACCTCGGCATCCCAGCCTTCGGCCCGTTCCTGCAGCGCGGCCCACACCGCCGCGCGGTTGCCGGCGTTCGCGATGATCAGGAAGCGCTCGCCGCCGAGGCGGTAGACGATGACGTCGTCGATGATGCCGCCGTCGTCGGCGAGGACGAGCGAGTACTTCGCCTTCCCGACGCGCATCGTCGAGATCGCCCCGGCGAGTGCCGCGTCGAGGCATTCGCCGGCGACCGACCCGGTCACGTCGAACTCGGCCATGTGCGAGATGTCGAACAGTCCGGCGGCGGTGCGCACGGCGTGGTGCTCGGCCAGGTCGGACGTGTAGCGGACGGGCATGAGCCAGCCGCCGAAGTCGGTGAACGACGCGCCGAGGGCAGCGTGACGATGGTGCAGGACGGTGGAGCGGGGATCTGACATGAGTTCTCCCGTTGCGGGCGGGCGGCTGCCACGGCTGCGGCATCCGGAACTCCCCCTCTGTCTTGGGCCTGAGAGTTTCACCGGGAAAACCCGGCTTTCACCGTCGGCGGATCCCCGAGAGGATCGCTTTCCAGAGCGGCCGGACGCGCGCGGTACGCGGACCTGAGAGATTGGCGGGGAGGCTTGCTCCTTCGGTGCCCGGATTACTCCGGGGCTCTCCCGCGTGCGTCATGCGGCCTGTCTTCAGTTGCGCGATCAGCATAGCGTCACCGCTCGCGAGAACGCGCAGGCGGTGAGCACCGCCCGCCGGTCAGCGGGTGCAGCTCCCGGCGCGCACGGCGGGAGCATCCGCCGAGACGCCCGCGAGCACGGGCAGCAACTCCGTCGTCGTCATCGCGTATCCGCGTCGCTCGTCATCCGCACCGCGCGCGAACACGACTCCGGCCACGTCACCGGCGTCGGTCAGCAGCGGCCCGCCTGAGTTGCCGGGCCTGACATCGGCATCGAGCGCGTAGATCTCGCGGGGCGTGCTCGACTGGTCGTAGATGTCGGGGACCGGCGCCGAGCCGACCGACAGAACGAAGGCGGCACCGCTCGTGAACGGGCCACCGAGCGGATAGCCCTGGACGGCGACGGCTGCGCCGGCGGCGACCGGCGGGACGACCGGCAGCGGTGTCGCCCCCAGATCGGACACGGCGATGACGGCCAGATCGTCTACCGGGTCGAAGTAGACGACGCGCCCCTCGCGCGCGTCGCGGCCGGGGAGCTCGACGACGGGCGTGTCGACGCCCGCCACGACGTGCGCGTTGGTCACGATGAGGTCGTCGGCGGCGACGAAGCCCGAACCGGTCATCGACACGCCGCAGGCGTAGGCGGTGCCGCTGATGCGGGCGACGGATGCCGCGGCACGCTGCAGCTCGGGGTCGTCGAGCGCGACCGCGGGGGCGGTCGGCTCCACCTCGGGGCGCAGCAGCTCGCCGATGCGCGGGATCCCCTCGTCGATGACAAACCCGCGCACCTCGGCGAGCGCGGTGTCGACCGGGTCGGGGGTGAGGCCGTCGATGAAGGAGAGCACGCGCGACGAGGCCACGGCTGTGGCGACGAGCGGCATGCCGCTCGCCGTGACCGCGCCGGCGCCGAGCAGGAGGACGAGACCGCCCGCGATCGTCGCACCACCGGCCCCGAGGATGCGGTCGAGGACGCGAAGCTTGGCCCGGTCGACCCCGCGGCGCAGGGCGGCCCCGATCGCCGTGCCGAGCGCGGTGCACAGGACGATGATCGCGATGGCGCACACCGCGAGCACGAGCGATCGGTACTCCCAGTCGGCGACACCGGGCGCGATGAGGGGAACGGCCCAGACGGCGAGGAGCGAGCCGATCACGAGCCCGGCGAGCGATCCCGCGATCGCGACGAGGCCTCGCGTGACGCCGATGGCGAAGAAGCCGACGAGGAGGATCACGACGATGACGTCGACCAGCAGCACAGGACCTCCTCGGGAACGGCTGACAGCGTACGTGCTCCCGCTGTGAGTCCCCCGGTTTGCCGTTCGTGTCGCTATGACTATAAGATCGTTGCGAACAGTTAGGGTCACAATGACACGAAGTAACGGCGAGGCTGCCCACGACGACATCCGAGTCGCCGTGTCGACGGTCATCTTCAGCCTCCGACACGGTGGCGAGGATCTCCCGTCCGTCGTCCTCCCCCTCGTTCGCCGCACGCGCGACCCCCACGCCGGGCAGTGGGCTCTTCCCGGCGGATGGCTCGACGTGTCGGAGAACCTCGAGGCCGCGGCATCCCGGACCCTCGCCGAGACGACGGCGCTGACCCCGAGCTATCTCGAGCAGCTCTACGTCTTCGGCGACGTCGGACGCTCCCCCTCGCGGGTCGTGTCGATCGTCTATTGGGCGCTCGTGCGCGAAGACGTCGCGTCGACACCGCTTCCCGAGGACGAGAACGTCGCCTGGTTCGACACGGCCGACCTGCCGGAGCTGGCGTTCGACCACCGCAGCATCATCGAGTACGCGCTGTGGCGGCTGCGCAACAAGGTGGGTTACAGCCGTATCGCGCACGGGCTGCTCCCCGATCTGTTCACCCTCGCCGAGCTTCGCGAGGTCTACGAGGCCATCGGCGGTAAGCGTCTCGACCCGGCCAACTTCCGCCGTCAGGTCGAGGGGTCGGGCACCCTCATCCCGACACGCGAGTTCCGCACCGGCAGCCACCGGCCCGCCCGCCTGTACCGCTACAACCACGATGTCGAGCTCGCCGACCGCGGCCCGCTCCCCCGATGAAGGAACGCGCATGACCACATCTCCGCTCACGCTGTCGCCGCGACCCATCGACCCGAGTGTCGACCACGGCATCCAGGCGATCGTCGCCGGGGCGTCGACCGCCCAGACGTGCACCACCGATCTCGCCGCGGGCCCCTGGAGCTTCGACACGCGGCCCGGGTACGGCCCGGGATCGTCGATGGGCGACGTCATCCCGGCGGGAGCGCCGCGCCAGGGCGAGCTCCCCGGGTACTACCGGACTGCCGACGAGGCCGAACTGCACGACCGGATCGCCGACGCGAAGGCCGCCCTCGGCGACCGCGTCGTCGTGCTGGGGCACTTCTACCAGCGGGAGGAGGTGGTTCGGCATGCCGACTACGTGGGCGACTCGTTCCAGCTCGCGGAGGCCGCGAAGGCTCACCCCGAAGCGGAGGCCATCGTCTTCTGCGGGGTGCATTTCATGGCGGAGACCGCCGATCTCCTGTCGCAGCGCGAGCAGGCCGTCATCCTGCCGAACCTCGCCGCGGGGTGCTCGATGGCCGACATGGCCTCGATCGACGAGGTCGAGGAGTGCTGGGAGCAGCTCGCGGAGATCTACGGCGCCCTCGACGAGCCCGATGCCGAGGGACTGCTTCCGGTGATCCCGGTCACGTACATGAACTCGTCCGCGGCCATCAAGGGCTTCGTCGGCCGCAACGGCGGCATCGTGTGCACCTCGTCGAACGCGCGCACGGTGCTCGAGTGGGCATTCGCCCGGGGGCGGCGCGTCCTCTTCTTCCCCGACCAGCACCTGGGCCGCAACACGGCGAAGGCGATGGGGGTCGCCCTCGACCGGATGCCGATGTGGAACCCCCGGCGGCCGCTCGGAGGCAACGACGAAGCGTCCGTGCGAGACGCACGGGTCATCCTCTGGCACGGGTTCTGCTCGGTCCACCGCCGCTTCACCGTCGATCAGATCGAGCGCGCCCGCGCCGAACACCCCGGCGTCCGCGTCATCGTCCACCCCGAGTGCCCGATGCCGGTCGTGGACGCCGCAGACGAGGCGGGCTCGACGGAGTACATCCGCCGCGCGATCGACGGCGCGACCGAGCCCTCGGTCTTCGCGGTCGGCACCGAGATCAACCTGGTCCAGCGGCTCGCCGCGCAGTACCCGCAGCACCGCATCTTCTGCCTCGACCCCGTGGTGTGCCCGTGCTCGACGATGTACCGGATCCATCCCGGCTACCTCGCGTGGGTCCTCGACGAGCTGCGCGCGGGGCGGACGCCCAACCGCATCCAGGTCTCCGACGATGTCGCGGTTCCCGCGCGCGCCGCGCTCGAACGGATGCTGGCGGCTCGGCCGTGACCCGCCGGGTCGTCGTCGTGGGCTCGGGCCTCGCCGGCGGGATGTGCGCCCTGCGAGCGGCCGGCACCGGCTGCGAGGTCGTACTGGTCACGAAGGGGTCCCTCGGCGAGGGAAGCACCGCCTACGCGCAAGGCGGCATCGCCGCGGTGACCGCCGTGGGCGACTCCGTGCTCGCCCACGTCGACGACACTCTGCGCGCCGGGGCGGGCCTCGGCGAGCGCGACGCCGTGCGCGTGCTCGCGTCCGCGGGTCCGGACGCTGTCGGGGCGCTCGAGGCGATCGGGGTCGCGTTCGATCGCGACGACAGCGGAGCGCTGCGCCTCGGACTCGAGGGAGCCCACCGGGTTCCGCGCATCCTGCACGCCGGCGGCGACGCAACCGGCGACGCGATCCAGCGGGCGCTGAACCGGGCGCTGAACGCAGCACCCGTCGACATCCGCACCGATTCGTTCGTCACCGAGCTCGTGGTCGAGGACGGGGCGGTGCGCGGGGTGCGTGTCCTCTCGGGTGAACGCACCGAGACGCTGACGGCGGATGCGGTGGTCCTCGCCACCGGCGGGGCGGGCCAGCTGTACGCGCATACGACCAATCCAGCCGTCGCGACGGCCGACGGGGTCGCCCTCGCCCTGCGCGCCGGAGCGACCGTCACGGACTTGGAGTTCGTGCAGTTCCACCCCACCGCGCTGACGGACGGGACGCTGGTGTCCGAAGCCGTACGCGGCGAGGGCGCCGTCCTCGTCGACGAGCGGGCGCACCGCTTCTGCGTCGAGGCGCATCCCGACGCGGAGCTCGCTCCACGAGACGTCGTGGCGCGCGCGATCGCGAGCGCGATGGCCCGTCAGGAGGGGCGGCCGGTGCTGCTCGATGCCACCGGGCTCCGCGAGACGCCGCCGGCGACGGCGGCGTTCCTGGCGGCCCGCTTCCCGACGATCGACGCGGCCGTACGAGCGCGCGGGTGGGACTGGTCGCGGCATCCGGTTCCCGTCACTCCGGCCGCGCATTACCTGATGGGCGGCGTCGCGACGGATCTCGACGGCCGGACCGACCTCGACGGCCTGTTCGCGGTCGGCGAGGTCGCGCGCACCGGCGTGCACGGAGCCAATCGGCTGGCGTCGAACTCGCTGCTCGAGGCCGTCGTGTTCGGCACGCGCGCGGCCGACGCGATCACCGGTGCCGCGCGACGGACGGCTCCCGTCTGGCCGGGCGGTGCGCAGTCGACTCGAACGCCGGCGGCCGCGTCGGCGGCCCCCCGGCGGACCCCGACGAGCGAACCGTTCAGCCGCGAGGCACTGCAGACGCTGATGTGGGAGCACGTCGGCCTGCAGCGCGATGCCGCCGGACTCGGCCTCGCGCTCGGCGCTCTCGACGCGTGGACGCAAGCCGCAGCGCCACCCCGCTCGCGCCGCGAGCACGAGGACGCCAACCTGCTGCTGGTGGCCCGCGCGGTCACCGCGGCCGCTCTCGGACGGCCTCGGTCGCTCGGCGCCCACCACCGTCGCGACGACGCATCTGCCGCCCCGTTCGTCGACACCGCCCTCACGTCCGCCGTCCTGCCCGAGAAGGTCGCATGATGCTCACCGCCCGTCAGATCGCCGCCGTCGTCGGCCCCGCCCTCGACGAGGACGCCCCCTGGGGCGATCTCACCAGCAGCTCGTTCATCCCCGCCTCCGCACGCGCGACAGCCGCGCTCGTCTCCCGCGTCGACGGCGTCCTCAGCGGTGTGTCGGTGTTCGCGGCCGCCTTCGCACTCACCGACCCGGGGTGCGAGGTCGTCATCGACGTTCCCGACGGTGCGCGCATCCGCCCCGGCGACACGCTGGCGACGGTGCGCGGGCCGGCTCGCGCGGTGCTGACCGCCGAACGGGTGGGCCTGAACCTCGCCCAGCGGATGTCCGGGATCGCCACGCTCACACGCCGCTATGTCGACGCGGTCGCGGGCACCCGGGCGCGGATCACCGACACTCGCAAGACCACTCCGGGGCTCCGCGCGCTCGAGCGGCAGGCCGTCCGGGACGGCGGCGGCCACAACCACCGGTTCTCCCTCTCGGATGCCGTCATGCTCAAGGACAACCACCTCGGCGTCATCACCGCCGACGGCACCGGACTGACCGAAGCGCTGCAGCGGGCGATGGCTCGACTTCCCCACACCACCCACGTCGAGGTGGAGGTCGATCGGGTCGACCTGATCGAGCCCGTGCTCGCGGCGGGCGTCGACACGATCATGCTCGACAACTTCTCGCTCGATGACCTGCGCCGCGGTGTCGCGCTCGTCGGCGGTCGCGCGAGCGTCGAGGCATCGGGCGGAGTCTCCCTCGAGAGCGTGCACTCGATCGCCGAGACCGGTGTCGACATCATCTCGGTCGGAGCGCTCACGCATTCCGCACCCGCCCTCGACCTCGGCCTCGATCTCATCGTCGACGCGCACTGATGCTGTACCTCGATCACGCCGCGGGCGGTCCGGTGCGCCGTGAAGTGCTCGAGGCGATGGCCCCGTTCCTCACGGGACGATTCGGCAATCCCTCGAGCGTCCACACGGTCGGCGAGGACGTAGCTGGGGCGCTCGAGGACGCCCGCCGCCGCACCGCGACGGTGCTCGGCATGCGCGCGGGAGACATCGTCTTCACCTCCGGCGGCACGGAGGCGAACAACCTCGCGATCGCCGGCATCGCGCTCGGGGCCCGAGGGCGCACCCCCGGCCACATCGTCACGACCGCGGTGGAGCACGACTCGGTGCTCGCCGTCTGCCGTCATCTCGAGCGGATCCACGGATACGAGGTCGACGTCCTTCCCGTCGACGCCGCAGGGCGCGTGACCCCGGATGCCGTCGCGCGGGCCGTGCGCGACGACACCGCCGTCGTGAGCGTCGGCTATGCCAACAACGAGGTCGGCACCGTCCAGGATGTCGCCGCGATCGCACGAGCCCTCCCGTCGGTGCCGCTGCACGTGGATGCCGTCCAGGCCGCCGGCTGGCTGCCGCTCTCCGGCACCGGCGCCTCGGCCCTCTCCATCGCGGGGCACAAGATCGGCGCACCCCAGGGCATCGGTGTCCTCGGCGTGCGCGGCCGGCTTCCGCTCGAACCCGTGCTGCACGGCGGAGGTCAGGAGCGCGGCCGACGCTCCGGCACGCAGAACGTCGCGGGGGCGGTCGGGCTCGCCGTCGCGCTCGAACTCGCCGAGCGCGAGCGCCACGACGCCGTTGCGCGTGCCACCGCCGCGCGCGACGCGTTCACGGCTCGCGTGCTCGACACCGTCTCCGGCGCGCGCGTCACCGGCGACCCGGATCGGAGGCTTCCCGGCCTCGCCTCCTTCACGTTCGCCGCGACCTCGGGCGAGGCCGTGCTCCTCGAGCTGGAACGGCGCGGGATCGTCACGAGCAGCGGGTCGGCCTGCGCCGCGGGCAGCGACGAGCCCTCGCACGTCCTGACCGCGATGGGCATGCACCCCGACGACGCCCGCACCGCGGTCAGATTCAGCTTCGATCGCACAGCGCCGCCCGATGCGTCGGCGCTCGCCGGAGCCGTGGCCGACGCCGTCTCGGCAGTACGATCGGGGTCGTGAGCCCGCCCGTCGTCACCGTCATCGTCCCCGGCCGCGACGTCGCCCCCTATGCCGAGGAGGCCCTGGAGTCGCTTCGAGCCCAGACCCTCGTCGAGTGGACCGCGATCCTGATCGACGACGGTTCGCGCGACGCGACCGGCGACATCTTCGCCGCGGCGGCGGCATCCGACGAGCGGTTCCGTGTGCGTGCACACGACCGTCCCGTCGGCCTGGGGGCCGCGAGGAACGCCGGGCTCGATCTCGTCGACACCCCGTTCGTCGCCTTCCTCGACGCCGACGACGTCCTGACCGCCTCGGCGCTCCAGCGGTGGGTCAGCACGCTCGACGCATCGGGCTCCGACTTCGTCGCCGGCGCGTACGTCCGGCTGCGACCGACCGACGAGGGCTACGTACCGGGCCCCGTGCAGCCCTGGGTCGCGGCATCCACGCAGCCGGCACGCACGGGGGTGACCCTCGCGGACCATCCGGAGGCCTCGGGCAACATCGTCGCGTGGTCCAAAGCGAGCCGCATCGAGTTCTGGCGTCGTCACCGCCTGCGCTTCCCCGAGAACCGGCTGTACGAGGACCAGCTGGTGGCGCAGCAGATGTACACGCGCGCCCGCGCCTTCGACGTGATCCCCGACGTCGTCGTGCACTGGCGCGAACGCGCCGACGGATCGTCGATCACCCAGCACCGCGCGCAACTGCCGGTGCTGACCGACTATCTCGAGGCGCTGCGATCGGGCCTCGCCGTCCTCGACTCCGCCGATGCCCGCGACGCCGCCGCGGCCCGCGTGCGCCTCGTGCTCGACATGGACGTCCCGCCGCTCGTGCGCATCGCCGCGACCCACCCCGATCCCGAGTACCGCCGCCGGGTGGGCGAGCTGGTCCGCGACTTCCGCGAGCGGGCGCCGGGCCACCGCCCGAGCGACCCGGCGACGACGGACCTCTGGGACATCGCCCGTCTCTGGTGATCCATCATGCGCGTCCGCGCTGATCGCCCCGGAGCGAACGCTGGCGCCGTGTCCGCACCCCCGGGAATAATCGACCCGTCGGGGCGTTGGCCCTGCGGAGTCCGCCCTCGGGTGACGACCGATCTTCCGACCGAGGAGTTGCCCATGGCCGTCGCGCCGTCGTCCACCACAGCATCCACGCCCACCGCGCACCCGGGTGCGCCGACCGTCGTCTCGGCCGAGGCGAACCGGGTCATCTGGCTCCTGCTCGTCGCAGCCTTCGTCGCGATCCTCAACGAGACGACGATGGGCGTCGCGATCCCCCATCTCATCGCCGACTTCCGGATCACGGCCGTGGCGGCGCAATGGCTCACGACCGCGTTCATGCTGACGATGGCCGTCGTCATCCCGATCACCGGCTTCCTGTTGCAACGACTGACCACCCGCGCCGTCTTCACCGCGGCGATGACCCTGTTCTCGACGGGAACGCTCATCGCCGTGCTCGCGCCCGGCTTCGGATTCCTGCTGGTCGCGCGCGTGGTGCAGGCCTCGGGCACGGCGATCATGATGCCCCTGCTCATGACGACGCTGATGACCGTCGTACCGCCGCACGCCCGCGGCCGGATGATGGGACGGGTGAGCATCGTCATGTCGCTCGCCCCGGCGATCGGGCCCACCCTCTCCGGATTCCTCCTCGATACCCTCAGCTGGCGGTGGATCTTCGGCGTCGTCCTTCCCATCGCGCTCGTCTCCCTCGCGATCGGGGTCCGCTGGATCCACAACCTCGGCGAGACCCGACGCGCGCCCCTCGACGTCCTCTCCGTCGTTCTGTCGGCCTTCGGCTTCGGCGGGCTCGTGTTCGGGCTCAGCCAGATCGGCGCCGCGGGACACGGCGGCGGCGATGCCGAGGCCGCGGTCCCGGCGTCGAACCTGCCGCTCATCATCGCTCTGTCGGTCGGCGTCATCGCCCTCGGCGCCTTCGTCTGGCGGCAGATCGCCCTCCAGCGCAGCGATGACGCACTGCTCGACCTGCGCGTGTTCCGTTCCACGAACTTCTCGCTGTCGGTCGCTCAGCTGGCCGTCATGTCGATGGCCTTCTTCGGCGCCATCACGCTGCTGCCGCTGTACATGCAGAACGTGCTCGGGCTCTCCGCGCTCGAGTCCGGGCTCCTCGTCCTCCCGGGATCGCTCGCGATGGGCATCGCCGGCCCGTTCATCGGGCGCGTCTACGACCGCTGGGGCACGCGCGTGCTCCTCATCCCCGGCGCCGTCATCGTGACCGGCATCCTGTGGAGCTTCACGACCCTCACCGAGAACACGTCGGTGTGGCTGCTGCTGGCGCTGCAGACCACACTCTCGCTGGGCCTGGCGATGTCGTTCACCCCGCTCTTCACCGCATCCCTCGGTTCGCTGCAGCCCCGGTTCTACTCGTACGGCAGTGCGATCGTCTCCACGGTGCAGCAGGTCGCAGGAGCCGCGGGCATCGCACTGCTCATCACCGTCATGTCCGCCGCGGAGGCGGGAGCGCTCGAACCCGGGACGACGGCCGCCGGCGCCGAGGGCGCACGCGCCGCCTTCCTCGTGGCCGCGATCATCGCGTCGCCGCTGATCATCGGAGCCCTTCTCATCCGCAAGCCGGCCGACAGCCCCGAGGGCGCACCCGCCCCGCACTGAGCCGCCGTCCGGCGTCGCCGAACGCGAACGACGAAGCCGCCGGGTGCATCACGCACCGGCGGCTTCGTCATCGCCTCGAAGCGACGTTCAGGAGGTCGAGCAGCATCCCCCGCCGCAGCACGAGCCTGCGTCGTCGTTGGCGGTGATCAGCAGGTTCTTCTCATCGGGAACCGGCTGCAGGGTCTGAGGCTGAGGCGTGGATGCGGTGGACATATCGCCATCGTAACCCCGCAGGGGACCATGCGTCGCTGAGCCTGTCAAGCGCGTCGCAGCGTCCCCCGGCCGAGCGTACCGTCGGATCCATGAGCACTCTCGATGGCAAGAAGATCGCATTCCTGGCAACCGACGGCTTCGAGGACAGCGAGCTGACCTCGCCGTGGCAGGCCGTCTCCGACGCCGGCGCCACCGTCGTCCTCGTCGCTCCGGAATCTGGCGAGATCACCGGCAAGAACGGTCACTCCCAGAAGGTCGACGTGGTCACGTCCGACGCCGAGGCCGATGAATACGACGCGCTCGTCCTCCCCGGCGGCGTCGTCAACGCCGACAACCTCCGACTCGACGCGAACGCCGTCGACTTCACGCGCGCGTTCTTCGAGCAGCACAAGCCCGTCGGCGCCATCTGCCACGCGGCATGGATCCTCGCCGAGGCCGACGTCCTCTCGGGACGCACGCTGACGAGTTTCCCGAGTCTGCGCACCGATCTCGTCAACGCCGGCGCGACCTGGGTCGACGAGGAGGTCGTGGTCGACCAGGGCCTCGTCTCGAGCCGGACGCCCGACGACCTGCCCGCCTTCAACGCGAAGGTCGTCGAAGAGATCGAAGAGGGCGAGCACTCCGGGCAGACCGCCTGAGCCATCCGTCCCGACCGCCGACGCGGCATCCGATCGCCCCCGCGAGCTCATGCTCCGGGGGCGATCGCCACGCGGAGGTGACGGCCCGCGCGGGCGAGGTCGATCGCCTCGTCGAGCCGGGCGAAGGGAAGCGGCGCCGAAACGAGGTCGGCGAACGGGTAGCGCCGGGTGCCCGGAGCACGCATGAACGCGACCGCCGCCACGAGATCGGCCGGCGTGGGCGCCCCGCCCCGCACGACGAGCTCCCGGGGGTCGGGGCTTGCGGCCATGAAGCGTGCGCTCAGGTCCGTTTCAAGGATGTGCTCGGGCGCCAGCGCGGCCCCGAAGCGCTCGGCCCGGGCCCGGACCCGAGGATCGGCTGAAGCCACCCGTGGCCGGCCACCGCTCGCGGCGATCATCGCCGCGAGCACGAGCGGATCGGCGCCCGTGCCCGCGACCGTCACGACGAGATCCTCCGGATCGGCGGCCTCTTCCAGACGTCGCATGATCGCGGCCGCCCGCGCGCCCACGCCGGGAACGGGCGCCAGGATGCAGGCCGGGAGCGCTTCGCCCACGCGGGCGATCGGCGTGCCCTCGACGAGATGCACATGGGTCGCGAAGCCGCCCACGAGCTCGCGGTGCGCGCCGATGCGCTCATGCGGGCCCACGGCGCTCACGACGCGCTCCCCGAGCTCGAGTGGAATGCCATCCACCGCCGCGACGGTGCCGCCGAGCGCGGCGATCCTGCCGACGAACTCACGACCGAGAACCGTGGGAACCGGGCACTGCTCGTCACCGTCGGTGATGGCGAGGTCGTCCTCGGTGATCGTGACGAGGTCGATGCGCACCAGCACATCTCCCGGTCCCAGCACCACGCCGGGGACGGCGATCGTCTCAGGATCGCGCCCGGGCCCCATCCAGGCGCGGGCCAGCGCAGCAGGACGCAGCAGGACGTCCATCGGTGCTCGGGTCGCCAGTTCCATTCGCGCCCTCTCGCCGGTGGTGACCCCCTCACTGTCGCAAAGGCCACCGTCTGGCGGACGCGGCGGCGCACCCCGTTCCGCGAATGTTCACCGGATGGTGGGCGGACCGCCTCCCCGGGGCCGCGGGTACGCTGGAATCCGGCGCGCGAGTGCCGGAGAGGACCACCATGAGAATCGTCGACTCGGCCGACTGGCGCGATCGCCTCACCTACGAGACGCCCTACCGCGTCGCCGACGTCATGCCGGGTGATCCCGCGCGATGCGCCGCGTGTCCCGCTGATGCCGGCGCGCACGACCGCGACCACCTGTGGGCGGTGAAGCACCGTCACCCGACCAACCACGGCGGCTTCGTCCGGTTCTACTGCGAAGCCCACGTGCCCGAGCGCAAGCAGCCCGCCGTCGTCGCCGCGCGCACCGCGCCGGCCCGGCGAGCCGCTCCCCGCGCGGCCGCTCCGCGCGCCCCGAAGGCGCCGGCTCCCTCGGATGTCGTGCGGGCGATGTGCCCGGACTGCTTCGTCGAGGTGTCCGCCGCGGGCGAGTGCGGCATCTGCGGCATCCGGATCTGATCGGGTGAACGCGCCGGCCGCCGCGGACTACCCGACCGCACTGTGGTGCCGGTCCCGCCGCGGGTCGGCGCTCTGCACGCGTCCGCGGGGACACGCCGGCCTGCACAATCGCCTGGGCACGTCGCAGATGTGGTCGGACGCTCAAGCAGATCCGCCACGGTGCGCCGGCAGCGGCGAGCCCGCGGAGGCGGCACCCTCGTTGCCCGACGGGTTTCCCTTCGGGCGCGGCATGTGCCCCGTGTGCACCGGATTCGTCGAGCTGGCCGACGGTCGTCTGGAACGTCACGATGCCTTCCGCGGAACGACGGATGCCGCCGAGGGCGAGGCGCGGGCGCAGTGGTTCAATACCGTCGGGTGGAACTGACCGCCCGCGCGGCGGAGCGGTGAGCCCTCAGGCGCTCGCCTCGTCGTCTCGCCAGGGCAGGTTGAGGTCCTCGGCCGGCACGTCGACGTCCCCGACGTCGTCAGGACCACCCGTGCCGGGACGAGCCCGCACGAGGTCGTCGTCGACGTCCTCATCGGGGCTGGTCGGCGCCTCGTCCTGCTTCTCGCGGGTCTCGGTGTCGCTCGCCGGGCTGTAGCGCATGTCCTTGCGGACGGCCTCCGGCTCGGAGAGCGGTTCCTGGCCGGTCGCCGGGTCCTGCTGGCTCATCACGTCTCCCTCGCTGTCGGCGCGTCGACTCGACGCTCCCGACCACGGTAGGCAGCGCCGCAGATCGCGTCAGGCGCGTTGACCAGCCGAGAGCATCGTGCGATGATCCCGGCCGACTCGGGCAGTATCCGATGATCACCGTCCGCGCAAGTGTGAGGTGCCGGATGCGGTTACCCGACACAGTGTTGCCATGAGACGAATCACGTACGCGGGCGACACGGTGATCACGACGGATGACGTTGCGGAGGCACTGGTCGAGCTCACCGCCGCCGTGGCCAATTACGGCCGTGCGGAGGCCGTGCGGATTCCGATCGTGCTCGAGCCGAGCGGCCGCGTCGATGAGGCCGAGCTCGTGATCGGCGTCGGCAACGACGTGCTGTCCGCCCCCGTCGAGTGGGACGCCGATGAACCGGACTTCTCCGAGGGCGCAGACGATCTGCGCGCGCACGAGAGCTACCCTCGGCGCGCGGACGGCGCCCACCTCTACGCCGTCGACGACGAGCCTCCCGCGCAGTGGGACCCCGACCTCGAGGGATTCCGCGACGCCTGACCTTTCGCGTCACACTGCCGCCGACCGTGCGGCGCGGGCGCGCTCGATGGCGTAGCGTGGCCGATCGTGCGAGCGATGGTCATGGACAGCATCCGCGGGCCGGTGACGGTTCGCGAGGTGGCCGATCCGAACGTCCCCGCCGACGGCGTGGTGGTGTCGGTGCGCGCCACCGGGCTCTGTCGAAGCGACTGGCACGCCTGGGCAGGTCATGACGACATCGCCCTGCCGCACACCCCGGGACACGAGTTCTCGGGCGTCATCTCCGAGGTCGGTTCCGACGTCGGGGGCTGGCTGGTGGGTGATCGCGTCACAACGCCGTTCGTCATCGGCTGCGGTCGATGCGAGTGGTGCTCGCGCGGCGATGCTCAGGTCTGCCCCCACCAGCAGCAGCCCGGTTTCACCTACGCCGGCTCGTTCGCCGAGCGAGTGATCGTGCCGGCAGCCGACGTCAACCTCGTCGGCATCCCCGACGGCGTCTCGTTCGAAGCTGCGGCGGCGCTCGGATGCCGCTTCGCTACGGCCTACCGCGCGTTGATCGCCCGCGCAGCCCTGAGCGGCGGCGAGTGGATCACCATCGTCGGCGCGGGCGGCGTCGGTCTCAGCGCGGCGATGATCGCGCGGGCTTTGGGCGCGCGCGTCATCGCGGTCGACCGCTCGCACGCCGCTTTACAGACCGCCTCCGAGGTCGGGGCGGAGCACGTCGTCGCCGCCGACGGGCGCGACGTGCCGGCGATCGTCCACGAGCTGACGGGCGGGGGCAGCCACGTCTCGGTCGATGCGGTGGGCAGCGAGCAGACCGCATCCGATGCGATTCTGAGCCTTCGTCGCCGAGGGCGTCACGTGCAGATCGGGCTGCTGCCCTCGGCATCCGGTCGTAGCGCCGCTCCCCTGGCCCGCGTCATCGCGTGGGAACTCGACCTGCTCGGGAGTCACGGCATGGCGGCGGTGGACTACCCCGGGATGATGGCGCTGATCGGCGACGGCAGCCTGCGCCCGCAGGACCTCGTGCAGCGGGTGGTCGGGCTGGAGGAAGGTGCCCGATTGCTGCCCGAAATGGGCAGTGCGCCCGCCGCGGGCATGACGATGATCGACCCTCAGCTGGTCTGAACTGCGCGAGACGCGAAGACCCCGCCGGGACGCGGTGGTCACGGGGCGGGGTCTTCGGGGCGGGTCTACCCGGCCGCGGCTCGGCGCTTGGCCGGCCCTGGGGCTCTGTCAGCCCTGCGGCTTGCGGTTCTCGGCGCTGACCATCCAGGCGAGCTGCTCGAGGCGCTCGAGGATCGAGTGCAGGATGTCGGCGGTCGTGGGGTCTTCCTCGTCGACCTCGTCGTGCACGTCGCGGCAGGTTCCGATCGTCGCCTCCAGGCGCTCGGTGATGAGGTCGATGACCTCGGCGGTGTCGATCTCGCCCTGCGGGAACTCGGGCAGCGTCGTCGTCTCGGCGACAGTGTCGCTGCGGCCGTCCGGCAGGGCGTGGAGCGCACGCATGCGCTCGGCGACCGTGTCGGCGAACTCGCGCGCGGCATCGATGATCTCGTCGAGCTGCAGGTGGGTGTCGCGGAAGTTGCGTCCGACGACGTTCCAGTGCGCCTGCTTGCCCTGAAGCGACAGCTCGATGAGGTCGACGAGCACCTTCTGGGTGTTCTCGCTGAGCTTCTGCGAAGCGCGGAAGCCGCTCTCGGCGTTCTGCTCGTTCGTCAGACCGGCGCCGGCGGCGCGGCGCTTGTTACGCGTGGTGGTGGTGTTCGTGGCCATAGTGTTGCCTCCTCGAGTCGAGATGACATCCACGCTAGGCAGGGTCGCAGCGCGGTGCCCACCGGTTGATGGAACGTGCGGGGGCTGGTAACGGGGTGGGGTTGGTCTGCACCGCGTTGTCGTCCGTCAGGTGTCGGAATCGGCCTCGCTCTGCCGCATCTGCTGTCGCACGATCAAGACGAAGCTCGAGATCATGCTAGCCACGAAGACGACGAACCCCGCGATTCGCCAGCCTCCGTCCGCAACGAAGGCGAAAGGCATCGAAACGCCCCACAGCGCGAGGGCGACGATCAGCATGACGAGTGGTCGGCGCGGCCATCGGTTCATGGGCCGATGCTCTCAGCCCCTAGGTCGAACCGCTACAGATGTTTTCCGATCCGGGAGTGCGGCCTAAACGTTGAAGCGGAACTCCACGACGTCGCCGTCCTGCATGACGTAGTCCTTACCCTCCAGGCGCGCCTTGCCCTTCGCGCGAGCCTCGGCGACCGAGCCGGTCGCGACGAGGTCCTCGAACGAGATGACCTCGGCCTTGATGAAGCCCTTCTCGAAGTCGGTGTGGATCACGCCGGCGGCCTGCGGGGCCTTCCAGCCCTTGCCGATCGTCCAGGCGCGCGCTTCCTTCGGGCCCGCGGTGAGGTAGGTCTGCAGGCCCAGCGTGTCGAACCCGATGCGCGCGAGCTGGTCGAGGCCCGACTCGTCCTGACCGGTCGAGGCGAGCAGCTCGGCGGCTTCCTCGGGGTCGAGGTCGATCAGCTCCGACTCGATCTTCGCGTCGAGGAACACCGCCTGCGCGGGCGCGACGAGCGCGGCGAGCTCCGCCTTGCGCGCGTCATCGGTGAGAACGGCCTCGTCGACGTTGAAGACGAAGATGAAGGGCTTGGCGGTCAACAGGCCGAGCTCCTTGATGGGCGCGAGGTCGATGCCCGATCCCGACAGCAGCTCGCCACGCTGCAGGGCGTCCTGCGCAGCCTTTGCGGCCTCGAGCACGGAGGGGTCGAGCTTCTTGCCGCGAACCTCCTTCTCGTAGCGGGTGATCGCCTTCTCGAGGGTCTGGAGATCGGCGAGCTGCAGCTCGGCGTTGATCGTCTCCATGTCGTTCTGCGGGTTCACGGCACCCTCGACGTGCACGACGTCGTCGTCGGCGAAGCCGCGGACGACCTGCGCGATCGCGTCGGCCTCGCGGATGTTCGCGAGGAACTGGTTGCCCAGCCCCTCACCCTCCGAGGCACCGCGCACGATCCCGGCGATGTCGACGAACGACACCGCGGCGGGAAGGATGCGCTCGGAGTGGAAGATCTCGGCCAGCACCTTCAGGCGCGGGTCGGGGAGGTTCACCACGCCGACGTTCGGCTCGATCGTCGCGAACGGGTAGTTCGCTGCGAGAACCTGGTTCTTGGTCAGGGCGTTGAAGAGGGTCGACTTGCCGACGTTGGGCAGTCCTACGATTCCGATGGTGAGAGCCACGGGCATCCAGTCTACGTGGCCCGCCGGCATCGCCTCCGACCGATCCGGATCGCCCGGCTCGGCGGCGCGCCTCCCTTCCCGCGCTCCGAACGCGGGTGACGCTTGTGCCGTGGCACTGGACTTCACCGCGATCGACTTCGAGACGGCGAACTCCTCCAGTGCATCCGCGTGCTCGGTCGGACTCGTCCGCGTCCGCGACGGCGAGGTCGTCGCCTCCGACGGCTGGCTGATCCGGCCGCCCTCCGGCCACGACCGCTTCTTCGACATCAACGTGTCCATCCACGGGATCACCGCCGACGCGGTGGAGCATGCGCCCGGTTGGGTCGCGCAGCTCCCCCGTCTTCTCGACTTCATCGGTGACGACGTGCTCGTCGCCCACAACGCGGGTTTCGACATGGCGGTGCTGCGTCGAGCCTGCGAGGCGACGGATGCCGCACTCCCCGCGATCCGCTCGGTGTGCAGCGTGCAGCTGGCACGAAAGACGTACCAGCTCGATTCCTACCGGCTGCCGCTCGTGGCCGCTGCTGTCGGGTTCCTCGACTTCGCGCACCACGACGCCCTGGCGGACGCACTCGCGTGCGCACACATCACCATCGACGCGGCTCGTCGGGCCGGCGCGCACGATCTCGTCGAACTCGCGATGCTTCTGGGGGTGCGCGTGCCCGAGCACGAGCCGATCGGGGCTTCGCTGCTCAGCCCGGCCTGACGGAGTCGCTGGTCGTTCGCGGGCCTGTGGAAGGTCCCGGCGCGATGTCGGAGGCCCGTGACATGATTCGAACATGCATTCGAATCGCGGAGTCGTCAGCGGGATGGGCAGCGACGGTGACGTCGACGTCCTCGCTCAGCTGGTCGCGGATGCCGAGGGCGTCTCGGATGCTGCGCTGGCGGTGCAGATTCGTGAGGTTCGGGTGCTCGCGGCGGCTGGTGCGCTGGCCGAGAAGCAGGCCACCGGCGCATCGGAGAAGATCAAGGCGCGAGAGATGGCGCTTCGCTGGATCGCCGCCGAGCTCGCCGGGGTGTTCGTCGCGACCGACCGGACGCTGCAGCGCCGCATCGACGAGGCGCGTGACCTGGTGGAGAACTATCCGGTGACGATGGCGGCGTGGGAGGACGGGCGCATCGTCCGCGGGCACGTGCGGGTCATTCAAGAGACGGGATGCCTGGTACCCGCGGAGGAGCGGGCGGAGTTCGAACGCGTCGCGATCGAGCGGTGCGAGGGCGAGACGCCGAATCGGGTGCGGGACGCACTGCGGATGCTGGCCGAACGGATGCACCCGCGGACGTTCACCGAGCGGCACGAGGAGGCCGTCGCGGGGCGGTGCGTGCGAGTGCAGGCCACCTCGGATGGGATGTCCGATCTCATCGCGACCCTGCCGACCGTGATCGCGGATGGCATCGTCGATCGGCTGACCCGGCAGGCACGGGAGATCATCAACACACGGCAGCAGGTCGACGCGGCGGGCGTTGACGCCAGCGCGGCTGGCGCTCGAGCCGACGCGCTCGACGCTCGAGCCGACGCGCGAGCCGACGCCAACGGTGGCACGCCCGACGCCAACACGACCACCCGCGACGGGTCGTCGTTCATCGACGATGCCCGAACGATCGACCAGGTCCGCGCCGACGTGCTCAGCGACCTCCTCCTCGCCGGCACACCCGCCCTCGACCCCACCGCGACCGGCGACGGCGACGGAACCCTCGGAGCCATCCGCGCGCACGTGCAGGTCGCCGTATCCGCGCTCACGCTCATGGGACAAGACGACGGGCCGGCCGACCTCGCGGGCCGCTCCCCCATCGACGCGAACACTGCACGCGAACTCGCCGGAAACGCGACCTCCTGGGACCGGTTGCTCACCCACCCGGTCACCGGAACCGTCCTCGAGTGCGACAGCTACCGGCCCACCGCCGCCATGGTGCGACTGCTGCGGGCCCGCGACCGGCACTGCCGATTCCCCGGATGCCGGCAACCGGCGATCCGCTGCGAGTTGGACCACACGATCGCTGCCTCTGACGGCGGTGCGACGCACGTGTGCAACCTCGCCAACCTTTGCAAGAGACACCACGACGTCAAACACCACACCCGCTGGCGAGTCCGACAGCTTCCGGGCGGGCGGCTCGTCTGGACCTCACCCATCGGACGGATCTACCGGGAAGACGCACCACCGCCCCTCGTCGCCTTCACGACCACAGACCCACCCGGACCGGGGCTCCCACCGTTCTGACGAGTTCGCCGTTCGGTTGGCGCTGGTCGTGGGTTCGGCGTGCACGGCCGCGGGTTCAGCCTGCGCTTACTCGTGTACTCGCGTGCCCGGCTCGCCGCTTCGCCGGTACCGGTCCCCGATTCAGCGCGCGCAGACCGACCCGACCCCGGCTGCCACGGTTCTGATGAATCCAGCGTTCGGTCGGCGCTGGTCGCCGGCTCAGCGCGGCCGATTGGTGGCTCCGTGTCAGCGCCGCGCGCGGGGTGCGGGGTGCGGGACTATGCGCCATCACCCCGCGACGCCTGCGCGCGCGGCCACGGTGCCCACCCGTCCGCAACCGCGCGGAGCACCTCCGAGGCGCGCGAGAGCCGCTCCACCGGAAAGTCCTCCCCGCGCGACTGGCCGGATCGGCCGCCCTCGGGGAATCTGAACGCGTGCTCCACCGGAAGCTCGGCACCGGGCACGATGGCCTCGCGGAAGTTCCCCGTCACGACCGCGAAGACCTGCTCCTCGAGTTCGTCTGCGATAGACCGCCAATCCTCGTCGCATGCGTCGCACCCGCAATGCGGGTAGTGAGCGTCATGCAGCAGTCCCGAGTGCACCGAGAGTCCCGGATACGCATCGAACACGAAAGTCACCGATGCGCACCGCGGGTCGGCGGGACGCAGGCGCACCGCGCGAAGCACAGCGAAGGAGCTCGGTCTGTTCAGATCCGAGGCAACGTCAATACCCTCCTCGACGTCGACCTCGAAGGTCTCGCGGAGGTACGAGATGAGAGCGTCGGCGACAGCGTGCAGCGGCGCGAAGCGCTCCGGATGCGTGTCGACCGAATAGGTCTCTTCTGGAGGCGATCCCGGCCAGCGTCTGCCGTACTCGATGACCGCGCCGTCGGCATCGCGGAACACCGGCGCGTCGACGGTCGGGCGCACGTAGCCGTTCATACCGACATCCTCGCTCACCGGGGCGCTCCCGGCACGCGCGCGCCGCGCCGCGCAACCCGCCTCCGGGCGATGTCGGAGGCACCCGGCATCCTGGACACATGGACGCCGCTCTCGTCTTCATCCTCATCGTCGTCGCCGCGATCGCCGCCGCGGGTGGCTGGTTCGCGGGTTCCGCGCGAGCCTCACGCGCGGGATCAGCCGACCGCGCTCGGCTCGAAGCGCGCGCTGCGGTCGCGGAGGCCGAGCGCGACGCCCACGCCGAGCAACTGGAACGACAGCGCGAGCTGCAGCGCGAGCTCGGCACGCAGGCTCGGCTCGATCAGGCCGCTCGCGACGAACGCGAACGCCGCGAGCAGGCCGTGCTGCGTGCGCTCGCCCCGGTCCAGGAGTCGCTGCAGGCGATGCAGGCGAAGGTCGAGCTGCTTGAGCGCGAACGCAGCGAGCAGTTCGGCTCGGTCGCAGAGCAGCTGCGGCTCGGGCGCGAGACCGACGAGGCGCTCCGATCGACGACGGAATCGCTCGCCGGCGCCCTGCGGTCGAGCGCCGCACGCGGCGTCTGGGGCGAGACGCAGCTCCGACGCATCGTCGAGTCCGCCGGGCTCACGCGCTACGTCGACTTCGAACTGCAGTCCAGCATCTCCTCCGACAGCGGAGCCGGACGCCCCGACCTGGTCGTGCGCCTCCCCGGCGACAAGGCGCTCGCGGTCGATGCGAAGGTGCCGCTCGACTCCTACCTCGAGGCGAGCGCGATCCCCGTCACCGCGCAGGGTGAGGAGGCCCGGCGCCGCAAGACGCTGCTGACGGCGCACGTCAAGGCGGTCCGCGCCCACGTCGATGCGCTCGCGAAGAAGGCCTACTGGCAGGGTCTCAGCTCGAGTCCCGAGTTCGTGGTCTGCTTCATCCCCAGCGAATCACTCCTCGCCGCGGCTCTCGACGAAGACCCGGCGCTGCTCGACTACGCGTTCAGCCGGCGCGTCGCCCTCGCCTCGCCGGTGAACCTGTGGGCTGTGCTCAAGACGGTGGCGTACACGTGGACTCAGCAGGATGTCTCCGACGAGGCCCGGCGCCTGTTCGACCTCGGCAACGAGCTGTACCAGCGGCTCGGCGGCCTCGCGTCACACGCGAACGACCTGCGGCGAGCGATCGAGCGAACGGTCGAGTCCTACAACAAGTTCGTGGGCACGCTCGAGAGCAGGGTGCTCGTGACGGCGCGGAAGTTCCCGGGAATCGACGAGACACGGCTCGAGGCGACGAGTGCGCCGAGTCCGATCGAGGCATCGACGAGGATGACGACAGCCCCCGAGCTGCTCAGCGCGGACGTCGGGGAGCTTCGTGAGCGGCTGTGACGCCGCCGTAGAGGGTGTGAAAGAGCGGGGCTCGCGGGTCAGGCCGGGAACATGTTGACGAGGCCGACGACGGCGACCGAGACCGCGACGAAAGCGCCGATCATCCACCAGGCGCTCATCTGGTGCCCCTCCGGGTGGCGCCGGCGCAGCAGAACGTCCGGACGTCGCGCGGGGTCGATCGTCACCGCGACCTGACCGGTCGGCGGGTTGTTTGCTGTCATCGACATGGTTCTCCCGGGTGCTGACATGAGGGTGGTCATCGCCGTTGATACCGCTGCCCATTGTGACAGAGCCTCGCTGGGAGCATCAGTGGTTGACACGCTGTCGTGTCGTGATAGTTACCCGCCCCGTGTCAGAGCCACTTCGAGGTGAGGTGCTCCGAGGTGATCCGACGCAGCGTCCCCGAAGCGCCGCGCAGCACGACGCTCTCGGTGTAGACGTAATCGCCCTCCCGCCGAACACCCCCGACGAGCTCACCGTTGGTCACGCCCGTCGCGACGAAGATCGTGTTCTTGCCCCGCACCAGGTCGTCCGCTTCATACACGTGGCCGTCGAGGCTGAGTCCCGCGTCGATGCCACGCTGCTTCTCGTCGTCGTCGCGGGCCCAGAGCCGCCCCTGGATGTGGCCGCCGAGGGCCTTGATCGCGCATGCCGTGACGATGCCCTCCGGGCTGCCCCCGATGCCCACGCACATGTCGGTGCGCGCGTTGTGCCGCGCCGCGTTGATCCCGCCCGCGACGTCACCATCGCTCATGAGTCGCGTACCCGCGCCGGCATCCCGGATCTCCTGGATCAGCTGGGCGTGACGCGGGCGATTGAGGACCGAGACCACCAGCTCATCGACCGGCTTCCCGAGAGCCTTCGCGAGTCGCCGGATGTTCTCGGCGATCGGCAGCCGGATGTCGACGACGCCGACACCCGCCGGGCCGGTGACGAGCTTGTCCATGTAGAACACCGACGAGGCATCGAGCATCGCGCCCCGGTCGGCCACCGCGATGACGGAGAGCGCGTTGTTCCGTCCCTCCGCGGTGAGAGTGGTCCCGTCGATCGGGTCGACGGCGATGTCGGCCTGCGGTCCGCGACCGGTGCCGACCTTTTCGCCGTTGAACAGCATGGGAGCGGCATCCTTCTCGCCCTCACCGATGACGATCACGCCGTCGAAGTTCACGGTGGTGAGGAACGCGCGCATCGCATCGACCGCCGCCCCATCGGCGAGCTCCTTCTGCCCGCGGCCGATGAACGGCACCGAACGGATCGCCGCCGCCTCGGTCGCGCGCACGAGCTCGAGCGCGAGGTTTCGATCGGGATGCAGCGGACTCATGTCGGCGGTCAAACTCACCATGGGGCACAGCATAGGTCGGCCACTGCGTGACGACGGCTCGTTTTCATCCGTGCCGCGACGAAGGAATCGGGATTCTTAACAGATCGGTAGGCCGAGCCGTCTGGCGCGCGCTCCGCAAACGCGGCGCATCGTTTCTCCGGCCGCGCCGCGGACGGCGACAGCCGCCTTCGATAAAGTGGGCTCGGTAACACCGCCGATCTGAGGAGCTTTCATGCCCATCGCCACCCCCGAACAGTACGCAGAGATGCTGGATCGCGCGAAGGCCGGTGGTTTCGCCTACCCCGCCATCAACGCTGCCAGCTCGCAGTCCATCAACGCCGTCCTCCAGGGTCTGACCGAGGCCGGCTCCGACGGCATCATCCAGGTCACGACCGGTGGCGCCGACTACTTCGCCGGACACACCGTCAAGGGCCGCGCCACCGGCGCGCTCGCCTTCGCGAAGTTCGCGCACGAAGTCGCCAAGAACTACCCCATCACGGTCGCGCTCCACACCGACCACTGCCCGAAGCCGGCCCTGGACGACTTCCTGCTGCCGCTCATCTCGGCATCCGAGGAAGCCGTCGCCGACGGCGGTCAGCCGATCTTCCAGTCGCACATGTGGGACGGCTCGGCCGTGCCGCTCGCCGAGAACATCGAGATCGCCAAGGAGCTCCTGCCCCGCATCAAGGCGATCCGCGCGATCCTCGAGGTCGAGATCGGCGTCGTCGGCGGCGAGGAGGACGGCGTGCAGCACGAGGGCTCGAACGACGCCCTCTACACGACGACCGGCGACGTCTCCCAGGTCGTCGAGGCCCTCGGCCTCGGTGACCAGGGGCGCTGGATCGCCGCCCTCACGTTCGGCAACGTCCACGGCGTCTACAAGCCGGGCAACGTCAAGCTCAAGCCCGAGCTGCTCGGCGAGATCCAGGCCGGCATCGCCTCGAAGTTCGGCACGGGCGAGAAGCCGCTCGACCTTGTCTTCCACGGCGGCAGCGGCTCGACCGACGAGGAGATCGCCCTCGCCGTGGCGAACGGTGTCGTGAAGATGAACATCGACACCGACACCCAGTACGCCTTCACGCGCTCGGTCGCCGGGTTCATGTTCCAGAACTACGACGGCGTCCTGAAGGTCGACGGCGAGGTCGGCAACAAGAAGGCCTACGACCCGCGCGCCTGGGGCAAGAAGGCCGAGTCGGCGATGGCCGCTCGCGTCGTCGAGGCCACCAAGCAGCTCGGCTCCTTCGGCCAGTCCCAGAGCTGACGGCTCCACCACACGCAACGGCGCCCCGCGGATTCGTCCGCGGGGCGCCGTTCCGTCGTTCTGGGGCGTGCGTCAGCGTCCGGCCGAGAACCCGTCGATCACGCCCGAGTCTGACAGCAGCGGAGCCGCCAGCAGCAGGCTCACGATGACGAATGTGACGATCGCGCCGACGAGCGGGATCCACCATGACAGCCGGCGCAGCGACAGCGACCACCACGACAGCGCCGCCGTCAGCAGCCACCCGGCTCCGTAGACGACAGCGGCCGCGATGCCCCAGGCTCGCCCGCCCGCGGGGTCGGCGAGCGTCCCCTCGATGCCTGCCATATCCATCCACGTCTGCGCGAAGCCCGTGAAGTCGACCAGCTGCGGGATGGCGCCGAGCACCGTCACCAGGCCGTAAGCGAGCAGGGCCACCGTGATGATGCGGTCGGCGAGCCGCGTGGGGCGCGCCGCCGACGTGGTCGGCCGCGGCGAGGGAAGCTGCTGCCGCGCGGACTCGTGCGGGCGGGATGCCGCTGAGCGGGCCGGCACCTGCGCCGTCTCGACCACATCGGGGTGCGGTGCTTCTCCGCCCAGTGCCGCGATGCGGGCGCGCTGCTCCTCGGGGGTGGCGTACTCGCCGTACTGCGGTCGCGGACGTTCCTGCTCGCTCACGACCGGCCCCGTCCGCCGCGTGCGCGAGCGTCCTGCGTGCCGGCTGCATCCGTCCGCAGTTCCTTCGGCAATGAGAACATCAGGTCTTCCTCCGCGGTGCGGACCTCGTCGACGTCGGCGTACCCGGCGTCCGCGAGGCTCGCGAGCACCTGCTGCACGAGCACCTCGGGCACCGACGCGCCGCTCGTGACCCCGACCGTGCGGACGCCGTCGAGCCATTCCTGGCGGATCTCGTCGGCGTAGTCGACGCGGTAGGCGGCACGAGCGCCGTATTCGAGGGCGACCTCCACGAGCCGCACACTGTTGGAGGAGTTCGCCGACCCCACGACGATCACGAGGTCGGTCTCGGCCGCGATCTTCTTGATCGCAACCTGCCGGTTCTGGGTCGCGTAGCAGATGTCGTCCGACGGCGGATCCTGCAGCTCGGGGAACCGGACGCGCAGGCGCCGAACGGTCTCCATCGTCTCGTCGACCGACAGCGTCGTCTGCGACAGCCACACGACCCGCGACGGATCGCGCACCTCGACGGTGTCGGCGTGCTCGGGCGACGTCACGATCGTGATGTGCTCGGGCGCCTCGCCCGCGGTCCCTTCGACCTCCTCATGCCCCTCGTGGCCGATCAGCAGGATCTCGCGGTCGTCGCGCGCGAACCGCACGGCCTCACGGTGCACCTTGGTCACCAGCGGGCACGTCGCGTCGATCGCCTGGAGGCTCCGCTCGGAGGCCGCCGAGACGACGGCGGGCGACACGCCGTGAGCACTGAAGACGACGTGGGCCCCCTCCGGCACGGCGTCGACCTCGTCGACGAAGACCGCTCCCCGCTCCTCGAGCTCGCGCACGACATGGATGTTGTGCACGATCTGCTTGCGCACGTAGACGGGAGCGCCGAAGCGCTCGAGCGCCTTCTCGACGGCGACGACGGCACGGTCCACCCCGGCGCAGTAGCCGCGCGGGGCCGCGAGGAGCACCCGCTTGGCGGCGCCCACAGGGATATCCTGGAGACGGCCGTGACGCCCCGGCACGCGGGGAACGGGCAGCCGGACGGCGGGAGTGCTCACTCCTCGATTCTACGAGGCGCATCCTGTCGGCCGCTCGGAACCGGCCGTGAGGAGCCCCATGCCGTCGTTCGAGACCGCGCCCGATCAGACGCCGCCGCCGGATGCCGTCCACCCCCGCGACTCCTCACCGCAGACGCCGACCTCGATCTCGCGGCTCAACGAGACCATCCGCGACTTCGTGCAGCGATGGAACGCCGTGTGGGTCGAGGGCGAGATCACATCGTGGAACCTCCGCGGCGGTCATGTCTTCGGCCGTTTGAAGGATGCCGAGGCGGATGCCGCGCTGTCGTTCCGCCTCTGGTCGAGCACGCTGCAGCGGCTCGGCGCGAGCCCCCAGGTCGGCGATCGTGTCGTCGCGTGCGTCAAGAGCGACTACTTCGTGAAGTCCGGCGACTTCTCCTTCACCGTGTCGGCCATGCGCCCGACCGGCCTCGGCGATCAGCTCGTCCAGCTCGAGCGTCTGCGCGCGAAGCTGCGGTCGGAAGGGCTGTTCGACCCTTCGCGCAAGAAGACCCTGCCGTTCCTCCCCCACACGATCGGACTGATCACGGGTGAGCGCAGCGACGCCGAGCGCGACGTGCACCGCAACGCCGAGCTGCGCTGGCCCCATGTCTCCTTCCGCACCGTCCACGCGGCGGTGCAGGGCGACCGGTGCGTGCCCGAGACCATCGCGGCGCTGCGCACCCTCGACGCCGACCCCGAAGTCGACGTGATCGTCATCGCGCGCGGCGGCGGCGACCCGCAGACGCTCCTCGGCTTCAGCGACGAGCGGCTGCTGCGCGCCGTCGCCGCGGCGACCACCCCCGTGGTCTCGGCGATCGGCCACGAGAACGACCATCCGCTCCTCGACGACGTCGCCGATCTTCGCGCCTCGACGCCGACGGACGCCGCCAAGCGGGTCGTGCCCGACGTCGCGGAGCAGCGCGCGCTCGTCGAGCAGCTGCGCAGCCGCGCCCGCACGCGACTGACCCAGCGCGTCTCGCACGATCTCGCGCAGCTCGAGCAGCTGCGATCGCGGCCGGTGCTGCGCAATCCGGAATCGCTCATGACGACCCGTGCGCACGAACTCCACGTCCTCACGGCGCGCGGTCGCGACGTCGTGACGCGCCGCATGGACGCCGCGGGACACGAGGTGTCCCGTCTCCGCGCAACTCTGCGCGCGCTCTCCCCGGGAGCGACCCTCGACCGCGGCTACGCGATCGCCCATCTCGACGAGGGAGTCATCATCCGCGACGCGGCGCAGGCCCCGGCGGGCGCGCACGTCACCGTCACCGTCGGTCGCGGCGCTTTCGCGGCGCGGTCCGAGGGCGTCGTCGACGACGGGGCCGCGCCAGCGGAGGCGGCGGGCTCACCGGCGGACCCGTCCTAGAATGGCTGACATGACTCCGCCGGCCGAAGGGCTCTCCGCCGACGTCGAGACCCTCAGCTTCGAACAGGCGCGCGACGAGCTGGTCCGCGTCGTGGCCGAGCTCGAACAGGGGGCGCCGACCCTCGAGCAGTCGCTCGCCCTGTGGACGCGCGGCGAGCAGCTCGCAGCTCGGTGCGAGGAATGGCTGCTCGGCGCCAAACGCCGGCTCGACGAAGCGCGCGCCACGCGCGCGGACGACGCGTGATGGCCAAGGGGCCTCGCGTCGTCGCCGAGCTGGGGCGGCCCGAGACACCCGACGAGACAGCGGCGCGGAAGGCCGCGTCGTCACAGGTCTACCGCTCGAGCCAGAACGTCCGGAACCTGCTCGCGGCGCTCATCGTCACGGTCGCCGTCGTGGCGGTGATCGTCTTCGCGGTGCCGCGCGGCTCGGTCCCCGAGCAGCCCGGCATCGACGTCGCTGCGGTCGCGGCCGACGTCGGCTCGGGCATCGGCCGCGAGCTCGTGGCTCCCGAGGTCCCCGAGTCGTGGCGCGTGAACAAGGCGGAGCTCGCCGGCGACGACGTCCAGACCTGGGAGATCGTCTACGCGCCCGCCAGCGGGTACGTCAACGTGCAGCAGGCGTTCGACGCCGACGCCGGCTGGGCATCGCGGCAGATCAGCGGCGCGCGCACGACCTCGACCGAGACCATCGACGGTGTGTCGTGGGAGGTCTTCGAGATCCCCGACCCTGCGCGCGCCGGGAATATCTCCTACGCCCTGACGACGCAGGCGGGAGCCGACACCATCCTCGTCTACGGCGGCGGGGCCATCGACGCCGAGACCGTCCGCACCGCTGCGCGCGGCCTCGCGACCCAGATCGTCGAACTGCAGGAGGAGACACCATGACGTCGACCGCGGCCGCTCCGGCATCCCCCACGCCCCAGGAGGCCTGGGACGAGATGCGCGCGGGCAACATCCGATTCGTCGAGGGCGCCCCGCGTCACCCCCGGCAGGACGTCGAGCGACGCCACGAGATCGCCGGCTCGCAGACTCCGCGCGCCGCGCTCTTCGGCTGCTCCGACTCGCGCCTCGCGGCCGAGATCATCTTCGACGAGGGCCTCGGCGACCTCTTCGTGATCCGCAACGCCGGCCAGGTCATCTCCGACTCCGTCGTCGGCAGCCTCGAGTACGCCGTCGCGGTGTTGAACGTGCCGCTGATCGTCGTCCTCGCCCACGACGCCTGCGGCGCGGTGCGTGCCGCGATCGACAGCACCGGCATCGACGCTCCCCCGCTGCCGCCGCTCATCTGGCGTCAGATCTCCCCCATCGTGCCCGCCGTGCGCCGCGTCCTGCGGGCCGGAGCCGACGCCGGCGTGACGCCCGAGACCGTCGACCCCGAGGTCGTGGGTCGCGAGCACCTGCGCGACACCGTCGGCCAGCTCCTGCACGCGTCCGAGCTCATCAGCACGGCCGTCGCCGAGGGGCGCCTGGCGATCATCGGAGCGAACTACCGCCTCGGCGAGGGCGCCGCCGAAGCCTCCATCATCCTCGGCGACGTCCACGACGACGCCGCATCCTGACGACATCACACCGAGAGAGGAACAACGACGTGACCGACATCGAGTACCGCATCGAGCACGACACCATGGGAGAGGTCCGCGTCCCGAAGGACGCCCTCTACGCCGCGCAGACCCAGCGCGCGGTCGAGAACTTCCCGATCTCGGGCTCGGGGCTCGAGTCGAGCCAGATCGCCGCTCTCGCACGGATCAAGAAGGCCGCGGCGCTCGCCAACAAGGAGCTCGGCACGCTCGACCCCGCCATCGCGGACGCGATCGCCGGAGCAGCGGATGAGGTCGTCACGGGCCGCTACGACGCGCACTTCCCCGTCGACACGTACCAGACCGGTTCCGGCACCTCGTCGAACATGAACATGAACGAAGTGCTCGCAACCCTCGCGACCCGCGCGCTCGGCAGCACGGTGCACCCGAACGACCACGTCAACGCGTCGCAGTCCTCCAACGACGTCTTCCCGACGTCGGTGCACATCGCCGTGACCCAGGCGCTCATCGACGACCTCATCCCCTCCCTCGACCACCTCGCGGTCGCTTTCGAGACGAAGGCCGAGGAGTGGAAGGACGTCGTGAAGTCCGGTCGCACGCACCTCATGGATGCCACGCCGGTGACCCTCGGTCAGGAGTTCGGCGGCTACGCGCGCCAGATGCGCCTCGGCATCGAGCGCGTCCAGGCCGTGCTGCCGCGCGTCGGCGAGGTCCCCCTCGGCGGCACCGCCGTCGGGACGGGCATCAACACGCCCCTCGGCTTCCCGCAGAAGGTCATCGAGCTGCTGGCGGCCGAGACCGAACTGCCGATCACCGAGGCGAAGGACCACTTCGAGGCCCAGGCCAACCGAGACGGCCTCGTCGAAGCGTCCGGCGCACTGCGCACCATCGCCGTGTCGCTGACGAAGATCAACAACGACATCCGCTGGATGGGCTCGGGCCCGAACACCGGCCTCGGCGAGCTCCACATCCCCGACCTGCAGCCCGGGTCGTCGATCATGCCCGGTAAGGTCAACCCCGTCGTGCCCGAGGCGGTGCTGATGGTCTCCGCCCGGGTGATCGGAAACGACGCCACGGTCGCGTGGGCCGGAGCATCCGGCTCGTTCGAGCTGAACGTCGCCATCCCGGTGATGGGCACCGCGCTGCTCGAGTCGATCCGCCTTCTCTCGAACGCCGTGCGCGTACTGGCCGACAAGACGGTGGCCGGCCTGGAGGCGAACGTCGAGCGTGCCGCCGCGTTCGCCGGCATGTCGCCGTCGATCGTCACCCCGCTGAACAAGCTCATCGGATACGAGGCTGCCGCGAAGATCGCCAAGCACTCCGTCGCCAAGGGCATCACGGTTCGCGAGGCCGTGCTCGACCTGGGCTACGTCGAGCGGGGCGAGCTGACCGAGGCGCAGCTCGACGAGAAGCTCGACCTGCTGTCGATGACGCACCCTGGTTGATAATCGGAGGGTGAACCCGTCGCGGTCGGAAGCCCGGCGCGCACGCATCCTGGGGATCGTCCTGGTGATCGTGTGCGCCGGCTTCGTCGTCGCCGCGATCGGTTCGCTGCTGGTCTTCCTCCTGCTCGGAGCAGAGCTCCCCTGGGCAGCGGTCCTCGTGTTCGCCGCCGTCGGCGTCGGCACCCTCGTCACGTTGTGGCTCGTGGGCTGGCCTCTCCTGGCCACCCCGCCGCGCGAGGCGGCGGCGCAGGACGCCTTCGATGCGGCGGTCGAGTCGCAGCGACGGCTGCTCGATGACGTTCGCCACGAGCTCAAGACGCCGATCGCCATCGTGCGGGGGCACCTCGAGCTCGTCGACGCGACCGACCCCGCGGATGTCGACACCGTGCGCGAGATCGCGATCGGCGAGCTCGACCGGATGACGCGCCTCATCGGCGACATCGACCTGCTCGCCTCGGTCGAGGGAGAGCGTTTCGCCATGGACGAGGTCGACATCGAGGGCCTCACTCAGCGGGTAGTCGACCTCGTCACCGTTATCCCCGGCCACGAATGGGCGGTGGAGGCCACGCAGCGCGGCATCATCCACGGCGACGCCGACCGCCTGCTGCAGGCGTGGCTTCAGCTTGCCGACAACGCCGCGAAGCACACCCCGGCCGGCACGGCCATCGAGCTCGGCAGCGGCGTCTACGCCGGAGCCTTCCACCTCTGGGTGCGCGACCACGGCCCGGGCATCCCGCCGGCGGCCCGTCACCGCATCTTCCGCCGATTCGACCGCGGCGGCCGTCGCCGATCGGCGGGCGGCTCGGGGCTCGGCCTCGCGATCGTCGACGCGATCGCCAAGGGCCACGGCGGATCCTGCGCCGTCACCGACACCGCCGGCGGCGGCGCGACCTTCACCATCACGATTCCGCTCCGTTCGAGCCTGCGTCTTCCGGCGCCGGTGAGGGCGGGAGAAGTCGTCCTGCAGCGCAAGGAGATCGGATGACCCGCATCCTGCTCGTCGACGACGAGCCCCACATCATCGCCCTCCTCGAGCGCGCGCTGCGCACCGACGGGCTCGAATCCCTCGTCGCCGAGGACGGCGAGACGGCGCTCGAGCTGTTCGAGACGGAGCAGGTCGACCTGATCATCCTCGACGTGGGGCTCCCCGGCATCGATGGCTTCGACGTGCTGCGCCGCATCCGGGCGTCGGGCTCGGCGGTACCCGTCATCATGCTGACCGCGCGCAGCGGCACGAACGACACGGTCGAGGGGCTGGATGCCGGTGCGAGCGACTACGTGCCGAAGCCGTTCGTGGTCGCCGAGCTCCTCGCTCGTGTGCGTTCGCGACTGCGCGAGAGCGCGGGCCCGGCCACCGTCATCACCCGCGACGGGGTCAGTCTCGACATGCTGACCCGCCGCGCGACGGTCGATGGTCGGGACATCGACCTGTCGGCGCGCGAGTTCGCCCTCGCCGAGCAGTTCCTCCGCCATGCCGGGGAGGTCCTCAGCCGCGAGACGCTGCTCAGCCGCGTCTGGGAGCTCGACTTCGACCCGGGCTCCAACGTCGTCGACGTGTACGTTCGCTATCTGCGCGGCAAGGTCGGCGCATCGCGCATCGTGACGGTGCGCGGCGAGGGCTACCGCTGGGAGTGAGGCCGGCCCCGGTCTTCCCGAGGCCGGCCCCATCCGGGATTAGCTGAGTTCGCCCGCCTCGAGAAGATCGGTCACGAGCGCAGCGATCGCCGAACGCTCCGACCGCATGAGCGTCACGTGCCCGAACAGGTCGTGTCCCTTGAGCGTCTCGATGACCGAGGCGATGCCGTCGTGGCGTCCCACCCGCAGGTTGTCGCGCTGCCCGACATCGTGGGTGAGCACGACACGCGAGTTCTGACCGATGCGGCTCAGCACCGTCAGCAGCACGTTGCGCTCGAGCGACTGGGCCTCGTCGACGATGACGAACGCGTCGTGGAGCGAGCGACCCCGGATGTGGGTGAGCGGCAGCACCTCGAGCAGCCCGCGCGCGATGATCTCCTCGACGACGTTCGCGGAGACGACCGACCCGAGCGTGTCGAAGATGGCCTGGCCCCAGGGATTCATCTTCTCCTGGGCGTCGCCGGGAAGATACCCGAGCTCCTGCCCGCCGACGGCGAAGAGGGGGCGGAACACGATGATCTTGCGCTGCTGCTGCCGCTCGAGCACCGATTCCAGGGCCGCGCACAGCGCGAGGGCGGACTTGCCGGTCCCGGCTCGGCCGCCGAGCGAGACGATGCCGACCTCGGGGTCGAGCAGGAGGTCTATCGCGATCCGCTGCTCGGCCGAACGTCCGTGCAGCCCGAAGACGTCGCGGTCACCCCGTACGAGGCGGAACGAGCCCGGGCCCGTCACCCGCCCGAGCGCGGAGCCGCGCTCGGAGTGGATCACGAGTCCGGTGTTCACGGGCACCCCGCGCACCTCGTCGCTCGTGGCGACCTCGCTCTCGTAGAGGTCGCTCATCTCGTCACCGGAGAGATCGATGCCGGCGATCCCGGTCCATCCGGAGTCCACGGCCTGCTCGGCGAGATACTCCTCGGCGCTGATGCCGAGCGAGGCCGCCTTGACGCGCATGGGCAGGTCCTTCGACACCACCGTGACGGGCTGACCCTCCTGAGCGAGGTGCATGGCGACGGCGAGGATGCGGGTGTCGCTGTCGCCCAGCCGCATCCCCGCCGGAAGCACAGAGGGGTCGGTGTTCGTCAGCTCGACGCGCAATGTGCCGCCTTCACCGACCGGCACCGGGAAGTCGAGACGGCCGTGCTCGACCCGCAGGTCGTCGAGGTGACGCAGCGCCTGGCGCGCGAAGTACCCGATCTCGGGATCGTGCCGCTTTCCCTCGAGTTCGGTGACGACCACGACGGGGACGACCACCGAATGCTCGGCGAAGCGGAACAACGCTCGCGGATCGCTCAGCAGGACCGACGTGTCCAGCACATAGGTGCGCAGCTCCTGGTCGAGCTCCTCACCTCCGCCGTGGATGACGCGACGCTGCTGCTCTGTTGCTCGTGCGGCCACAACCCACTCCCCGCCTCGGGTGTCTCACCCGATTCACACGAGTCGACCAGGGGTCACGAGTCGTGAGAAGGCCGACTCGAACGGGCGCCGTGCCCGTTGCGACGACAGTACGGCGGCCGACCTGCGCGCCGCCAGCGCGACACGCCCGCGAACATTTCGCGACGGTGAACTCTGCGTTGCGGACCGGGCGCGTCAGCCGCCGAAGCGGCGGTCGCGCGTCGCGAAGTCGCGGATTGCGCGCAGGAAGTCCACTTCGCGAAGGTCCGGACCGAGCGCCTCGACGAAGTAGAACTCGCTGTGGGCCGATTGCCACAGCAGGAAGTCGCTCAGGCGTTGTTCACCCGATGTGCGGATGACGAGATCGGGGTCGGCCTGCCCACCGGTGTAGAGGTGCTCGCCGATCTGCTCGGGCGTCAGACTCTCCGCGAGCTCCTCCATCGATCCGCCGCGCTCGTGGTGGCTCGTGATGATGCTGCGCACGGCGTCGACGATCTCGCCCCGCCCGCCGTATCCCACCGCCAGGTTGACGTGCAGACCGGTGTTGTCCCGGGTGCGATCCTCGGCCTTGGCGAGAACCCGGGCGAGGTCCTCGGGCAGCTGCGCCGCACGGCCCACGTGCTGCACGCGCCAGCCCGGCTCGCTCGAGAGCGTCTCGGCCAGCTCCGCGATGATCTCGAGCAGGTCGGCGAGTTCACGCGAGTCGCGCTTGGCGAGATTGTCGTGGGAGAGCAGATAGAGCGACACGACGCGGATGCCGAGCTCGTCGCACCACCGCAGGAACTCGTACATCTTCGCCGCCCCGGCGCGGTGCCCCTCCGCAGGAGTCGGGTAGCCCGCCTGGCGCGCCCACCGGCGATTGCCGTCGATCATCATGGCGACGTGATGCGGAACGGTCTCCGGCGTCAGGTGCCGGCGCAGCCGGGACGCATACAGGCGATAGAGGGGTCCTCGTCCGCGGTTCGCAGCCACTCCCCTACGTTACTCCCCGCCCTCATGTGAACGCTGGCATATGGCGGCGCGTACTCTCGTAATGTGACCCGACCCGCACCCGATGAGGGCGTCGAGATGCCCCAGCTCCCCCTGTTGGACGCCGCTGCTGCGAGCGCTCAGATCGAGCTGCGCCCGTCGTGGCGGGGCTGGATCCACGCCGGAACCTTCCCCGTGGCGATCGCCGCCGGCATCGTTCTGATCGTCCTCGCACAGGGCGCGCCGGCCAAGTGGGCGAGCGCCGTGTTCATGACCACCTCGCTGCTTCTGTTCGGCAACTCGGCGCTCTATCACCGCTTCGACTGGAAGCCGCGCACCAAGGCGATCCTCAAGCGGATCGACCACGCGAACATCCTGCTTCTGATCGCCGGAACCTACACGCCGTTGGCGGTGCTGGCGCTTCCCACCGAGCAGACCGTGCTGCTGCTGTCACTGGTGTGGGGAGGCGCGATCGCGGGGATATTCTTCCGCGTGTTCTGGATACACGCGCCGCGCTGGCTCTACGTCGCGCTGTACCTCGCACTGGGCTGGGCCGCCGTGATGTACATCGTGCCGCTGTTCCAGGCCAACGCCGCCATGATGATCCTCGTGATCGTCGGCGGTCTGCTCTACAGCGGCGGCGCCGTGGTCTACGCGCTGAAGAAGCCGAACCCCTGGCCGGGACACTTCGGATTCCACGAGATCTTCCACGTGTGCACGGTCCTGGCGTTCCTCTGCCACTGGACGGCGTGCCTGCTCATCGCGCTCCAGCCCGCATACCACGCGGGTTGAGGCCGGCGCCCGGGGTCAGCGGGTGTCGGCGTCCTGCTCGCCGCGAGCGGCGGCATCCTCCTCGTCGAGCTGCTCGCGCACCTCGGCGCGGTACCGGCCGCGCCGGACCCGTCGCAGCATGTCGAGCAGCAGGAGCACCACCGCGATCGTCAGGATCACGATCGCTCCGAAGCCCCACGGACCGGGGGTGACCGACGTGGGGTCGACCGTGATCTCGGGGATCGGAGTCGCCGCCGATGTGAGCCACAGGAGGGAGTTCATGGTTCCTCGATCTGCGCGAGAAGCGCTTAGCCTGGAAACACCAGCCTAATCCCGTCAGAACCCCCTCGGAGACCGCCACCATGACGACGCAGCTCAAGCTCGACCAGCGCTACGGTCGGACGCGCGAGAAGCGTTCCCGCCGCATCCTGATCGCCGTCGCGGGCGTCCTCGGCGTGGGCATCCTCGGACTCGTGGCGTGGACGACGGTCAGCGGGGCCATCACCTCCGTCGACACCGACGCCACCGGGTTCGAGGTGATCGACGAGCATTCCGTCGTCGTCTCGTTCCAAGTCAGCGGCGCGCGCGACAAGCCGCTCGCCTGTGCGCTCGAGGCGCAGGACACCGAGCACGGCGTGGTCGGCTGGCGCGTCGTGGAATACCCCGCGGCGGACGGCGTCTCGCGAGCTTTCACCGAGACCATCCCCACCGTCGCCCTCGCGACGAATGGTTTGGTGACCTCCTGCTGGATCCCGTAGTCTAGGCATTTCTTGTGCGCCCCGGTCGGATGCCGGGGCGTTCGCCATAGGCGGCTGTGCGCCGCGCCAGTCCAAGGAGATCACATGTCGAACGACGCTCCCGTCACCTTCCTCACGCAGGACGCCTACGACCGTCTCGTCGCGGAGCTCGAACACCTCTCGACGACGGGCCGCGAAGAGATCGCCAAGCGCATCGAGGCAGCTCGCGAGGAAGGCGACCTGAAGGAGAACGGCGGCTACCACGCCGCCAAGGACGAGCAGGGCAAGCAGGAGGCGCGCATCCGCACGCTCCAGCAGCTGCTCAAGGACGCCACCGTCGGCGAGGCCCCCGAGTCCGACGGCACGGTGCTGTCGGGGACCGTCGTCACCGCGCTCGTCGCGGGCGGCGAGGAGGTCTTCCTGCTCGGCAGCCGCGAGATCGCCGCCGGCTCCGAGCTCGACGTCTACAGCGAGGCCTCACCGCTCGGCGAGGCGATCCTCGGCCTCAAGGAGGGCGACAAGACCTCCTACACCGCGCCCAACGGACGCGAGATCTCCGTCGAGATCGTCAAGGTCGAGACCTACTCGGGTCAGTGACCTCTCGGCTTCGCGCCGTCGTTCGTCAATCGGCGACGACCTTCGGCGCGAAGCCGGCATCCTCGAGGATCGAGATGACCTGAGCGCGATGCTCCTCGCCCCGCGTCTCGACGCTGAGCTGGAGGATGACCTCGCTGATCTGCAGCCCCTGCCCGTGGCGGGTGTGCAGCACCTCGATCACGTTCGCCCCCGCGACCGACAACAGCTCCGAGACGCGTGCGAGCTGGCCGGGACGGTCGGGCAGCGGGATCTGCAGCGTCATGTAGCGTCCGGATGCCGCGAGTCCGTGTGACACCACCCGCTGCAGCAGCAGGGGGTCGATGTTCCCGCCGGAGAGGACCGCGACCGTCGGTCCCGACGACGTGACCTTGCCCGCGAGGATCGCGGCGACGCCGACGGCGCCCGCCGGCTCGACGACCTGCTTCGCACGCTCGAGGAGCACCAGGAGCGCGCGGGCGATGTCGTCGTCCGAGACGGTCACGACCTCGTCGACGAGCTCGCGGATCACCGCGAACGTCTCGTCACCGGGACGCGCGACCGCGATGCCGTCGGCGATGGTCGGCGTCGTCTCGACCGCCAGCGGCATCCCCGCCGCCAGCGACGAGGGATAGGCGGCGGCGTTCTCGGCCTGAACGCCGATCACGCGCATCCGTCGCCCCTCGGCCGCCGCGCGGCCCTTCACGGCGGCCGCGACACCGGCGATGAGCCCGCCTCCCCCGATGGGAACCAGAAGCGTCTCGATATCGGGCACCTGGTCGACGAGCTCGAGCCCGAGCGTCCCCTGTCCCGTGATGACGTCGGGGTGGTCGAACGGATGGATGAGCACCGCACCCGTCCGCTCCGCGAACTCCGCCGCCAGGCGGAGCGGAGTCTCGACCGTCGCTCCCTCGAGCACGACGTCCGCGCCATAGCCGCGGGTAGCGAGAAGCTTGGGGACGGGAACCCCGAGCGGCATGAAGATCGTCGCCGGGATGCCGAGCTTCTGCGCTGCGAGCGCGACGCCCTGCGCGTGGTTGCCGGCCGAGGCCGCGACCACACCGCGAGCGCGCTCCTCCGCGGTCAGCCGGGAGAGGCGGTAGGTCGCGCCGCGGATCTTGAACGACCCGGTGCGCTGCAGGTTCTCGAGCTTCAGGTGCACGGGCACGCCCAGGAGATCCGAGAGGTGCTCGGAGTACTCCATCGGCGTGCGGGTGACGACGCCGTCGAGCACGGCTGCCGCGGCGTCGAGATCGGCCGGAGTGGGTCCGGTCATGCGTTCTTCCTCCGGTCTCGGGGCACAGTGCTCCAGATCATCTCATCGGGTCGCGGCGCGACCCCGGTCTCCCACGATCGTCGCGAAATGTAGAGCACGACGACGTTGACGAATGCGGCCAGCGGCACGGCGAACAGCGCGCCCGGGATGCCCGCGATCATCGCTCCGCCGGCGACGACGATGACGACGGCGAGCGGATGGACCTTCACAGCCGACCCCATCAGCAACGGCTGCAGGATGTGCCCCTCGAGCTGCTGCACACCGAGCACGATCACGAGCATCCACAGGGCGATCCAGGGGCCGTTGTAGACGAGCGCGAGGAAGACGGCGAGAGCTCCCGTGACAACAGCGCCGACGAACGGGATGAACGCTCCGAGGAACACCAGCACCGCGATGGGAGCGGCCAGCGGCACGCCGAGGAACAGCGCGCCCAGGCCGATGCCCGTCGCGTCGATCGTCGCGACGAGCAGCTGCGTGCGGGCGTAGGTCACGACCGTGCGCCATCCGGTGCGACCCGCGCCGTCGACCGCGGGCCGCGCCTGACGCGGGAAGAGGCGGACGACCCAGCGCCAGATGCGACCGCCGTCAGCGAGGATGCACAGCAGGATGAACAGCACCAAGAGCGCGCCGGTGGCCACATGACCCACGGTGGATCCGATCGCGAGGGCGCCCGACCACAGGAGCGAGGCCTGCTGCTCGAGAAAGCCCCAGCCCTGCTTCAACAGGCCGTCGATCTCCGTCGAGGTGAGATGGAGCGGCCCGTCGATGAGGTACTGGCGGAGCTGACCGATCGCTTCGACCGTGCGCGCCTGCACGGACGCCCACTGCCGGCTGATCTGCCAGATCGCGAGCCAGAGCAGACCCGAGATCACGGCGATCGTCGCGAGCACGCTCAGCACGATCGCTGCCCAGCGCGGCACACGGTGCTCGAGCATCCAGAGCAGTCCGGGCCACAGGAGGGCGGCGATGAGGATGGCGATGAGCAGCGGGATGACGAGCAGCTTCAACTGGATGATGATCCAGATGGCCACGCCGGCGGCGGCCGCGACCACGAGCAGCCGCCACGAGTACGCCGTCGCCAGACGCAGGCCGCGAGGAATGCTCGTCGACGTCTCGGTCGCAACGGTCCGGTTGCGCAGGGCGTCGAGGAACGACCGCCCGACCTTGTCGTCGCTCATCCCGTCAGTCTAAGACTCCGGGGCGCGCCCGCCCGACCGCCGGGAGCCGTCTCAGAGCGGGTGCTCAGAACTGGACGCGCGGGGGCTCGGCGATCGCCGCCCCGTTCTCGACCTCGAAGAACTCGCGCTCGGTGAATCCGAGGCTGCGGGCGAACAGGTTGTTGGGGAACACCTTGATCTTCGTGTTCAGCTCGCGCACGCCGCCGTTGTAGAAGCGGCGAGAGGCCTGGATCTTGTCTTCGGTGTCGACGAGCGCCTGCTGCAGCTGGAGGAAGTTCTGACTGGCCTGCAGCTGGGGGTACGCCTCCGCGACCGCGAAGAGCGACTTCAGAGCCTGCTGCACGTGGCCTTCCGCCACGCCCGCCTCTGCGGGTCCGCTCGCCGACAGGATTTCCGCGCGCGCACGGGTAACGTTCTCGAACACCGCCTTCTCGTGAGCGGCATAGCCACGAACCGTGTCGATGAGGTTGGGGAGGAGGTCGGCGCGGCGCTTCAACTGCACCGTGATGTCGCTCCACGCCTCGTCGACACGGACGTTCAGCGCCACGAGCGAGTTGTACGTCGCCCACAGATAGATGCCGACGATGGCAAGCAGCGCGACGACGACGATGACCGGGATCAGCCACTCCATTGCATGTCCCCTCTCTCTGCGACCAGTCTAACCAGCGCGCCTCGGGCCGAATCCGCCGCGCGGCGGAACTCGCAGGTCTTACCCACCGGGGGCGAGTCGGGAGAGCAGCTCGGCGAGCTGCGCCTGCTCGCCGTCCGAGAGCGGCGCGAGCGCCGCACGCTCGGTCTCCAGATGGTCCGGGAGCACGCGTTCGACGACGGCGCGACCGTGCGCGGTCAGCCGGACGATCTTGCCACGGCCGTCCGCGGGGTCGGGATGGCGGCTGACGTAGCCGAGGCCCTCGAGTCGGTTCAGCCGCTGTGCGACAGCACTGGAGGTGATCATGGCATCCGCGGCGAGTGCGGCCGGCGTCAGCTCATAGGGCGCCCCCTGCCGGGTCAAGGTCGCGAGGACGTCGAAGGTCGCGGCGTCGATGCCGTGGCTCGCGAAGGTCGCGGCGAGCCGCGCGTCGACGGATGCGGCGGCCCGCCCGAGTCGCCCGATGACGGCCATCGGGCTCACGTCGAGGCCGGGCTTCTCGCGCGCCCATTGTTCGAGGATCCGATCCACATGGTCCATCCCGCGATCCTAGTCGCTAAGCGCTTCGCTATAGTGGCTAAGTGCTTAGCAATCGAGTCGCTCTCGTCACCCTGACCGCCATCGCCCCCGTCGTCTGGGGAACCACATACCTCACCACGACGACGTTCCTCCCGCCGGGGCATCCCCTGCTGATCGCGACGGTGCGCGCCCTGCCGGCGGGACTGATCCTGCTCCTCGCCGCCCGGCGGCTGCCCACCGGATCGTGGTGGTGGCGTTCCTGGGTTCTCGGCGCCCTGAACTTCACCGCGTTCTTCGGGTGCCTCTTCGTCGCCGCCGACCGGCTTCCCGGAGGTGTCGCCGCCGTCGTCGGCGGCATCCAGCCGCTCCTCGTGGCGGTGCTCGGGTGGCGGATGCTGTCGGAGCGCCTCACCGTCGTCACGGTCGTCGCAGGCGCCGCCGGGGTCGTCGGCGTCGGGCTCATCGTCGCGCCGGGCGGCGCCGACCTCGACCCGGTCGGCATCGCGGCGGCGCTGGGCGGGGCCGTCTCGATGGCCGTCGGGACGGTGCTGACCAAGCGCTGGGGCTCCGGTCAGCCGCCCCTCGCGATGACGGCGTGGCAGCTGGTGACCGGCGGGCTCATGCTCGCGATGCTCACGTTTCTCGTCGAGCCGCTCCCGGACGCGCTCCCCTCGGTGAGCGAGCTGGGCGCCTACGCATACCTCACGCTCATCGGCACCGCCCTCGCCTACGTGCTGTGGTTCCGGGGCGTGCGATCGCTGCCGACGCGCCTGCCCGCCTTCGTCGGACTGCTGAGCCCCGTCGTGGCCGTGCTGCTCGGGCTGATCGTCGCGGGAGAGACCCTGAGCGCGCTGCAAGCCGTCGGCTTGGTGGCGGTGCTCGCATCGGTCACCGCCGCTGTGGCGCAGCCGCGCCCGAAAGCGACGCCCGTACCCCCGGTGGGACTCGAACCCACACTGAAGCGATTTTAAGTCGCCTGCCTCTGCCATTGGGCTACGGGGGCCCGCCCCCACGTTACCGGCCCCGCGCCACCCCCTCACCTGGCAGCACGCGCCCACTCACAACCCGCGAAGGGGCGCAACCTGCCAACCCAACCCGCAGCCGGTTCCACACCACCCCCCTCACCTGGCAGCACACGCCCACTCACAACCCGCGAAGGGGCGCAAGCTGCCAACCCAACCCGCGGCCAGCCCCTGAGCAGAAACGATGAGGCCCCCGTCACCGTGCGGTGCGGGGGCCTCATGGCAGCTGGGTGTCAGCTCGCGTTGACCTTGTTGTCCTTCTCGGCCGGGGCCACCGCTGCGGCGCCCTCGTCCTTCGCCACGCTCTTGGGGTCGATCGGCGGCTGCGGGTTCTCCGCGGCCGGCTGGGCGGGGCGGGGACGCGCGGCGAACTCCTCGAACGCGGCGCGCGGGGTGAGCGTGCCCTGGAGCGCCACATTGTCGCGACCGAGCCAGAAGTTCATCCACCAGTCGCCGACGACGCGCCACTTGCGCTCCCACGAGGGCATCGCGAGGCCGTGGTAGCCGCGGTGCGCGACCCAGGCGAAGAAGCCCTTGATCGCGATCTTGCCCGACTGGAACACGCCGTTGCCGAGGCCGAGACCTGCGACGGCACCGAGGTTCTTGTGGAAGTACTCGCGCGGCGTCTCACCACGGAGCACCGCGACGAGGTTCTTCGCGAGCAGCTTCGCCTGACGGACCGCGTGCTGCGCGTTGGGAACGCAGTACCCGCCGACACCACCGCCGCTCAGGTCGGGAACGGCCGAGATGTCGCCGGCGGCCCAGGCGCCCTCGACGATCTCCTCGGGCGTGCCCACGCGGAGGTCGGCGCGCGTGCGGATGCGGCCGCGCTCCTCGACAGGCAGGTCGCTGCCGCGGACGACGGTCGGGTTAGCCATCACACCGGCGGTCCAGATGATCACGTCGGTCGGGATGACCTCGCCGGTCGACAGGGCGACATTGCCGCCCTCGGCGCCCTGAACCTGCGTGTCGAGGTGCACGTTGGCACCCTTCTTCGCGAGGTCCTTCAGCACCCACTGGCTCGTCTCGAGCGAGACCTCCGGCATGATGCGGCCCATGGCCTCGATGAGGTGGAAGTGCGTGTCCTCGAAGCGCAGCTGGGGGTAGCTCTTCAGCAGCGACGACGCCATCGCACGCAGCTCGGCGAAGACCTCGATGCCCGCGAAGCCGCCGCCGACGACGACGACGGTCAGCAGACGGTCACGCTCGGGACCGGCCGGCAGGTTCGCCGCGCGGTCGAAGTTGGTGAGGATGCGGTCGCGGATCGCCATGGCCTCTTCGACCGTCTTCAGGCCGATCGCGTTGTCGGCGATGCCCGGGATCGGGAAGGTGCGCGAGACGGCGCCGGCGGTCACGACGATCTGGTCGTAACGGTGCTCCCACGGCTCGCCCTCAGCGGGCGTGATCGTGGCGACCTTGTTCGCGTGGTCGATCTTCGTGACCTTGGCGTTGACGACGTTCGTCCGCTTGAGGTGACGGCGGAGACCCACGACGACGTGGCGGCCCTCGATCTCACCGGCGGCCACCTCGGGGAGGAACGGCTGGTAGGTCATGTACGGCAGCGGGTCGACGATGGTGACCTCGGCCTCACCCTTACGGAGGTGCTTCTCGAGCTTCCACGCAGTGTAGAAGCCGGCGTAGCCGCCACCGACGACGAGGATCTGGGGCACAGATGTGGACACGTTCGGAAGAACTCCTTGATCGGGGGCTCGGCTAGCGCGACGCGCGGGCCGATCGGATGCGCCGGACAGCAGCAGTGACGCCGAGCGCCACCAGTATAGCGGCCATGGTCGCACCCACGAGCGGGACGGTCCCGTACAGCAGCGTACTCATGCTCGGCAGCAGCGGCGAACCGGCTTCAGACGGAGGGTCCGCGGCAGGGAGCTCCGGAAGCGCGATCGGCGAGGTCGTGGGCTGCGGTGCGGGCGCCTGCTCCGCCCGGCGGTAGATGCGCACCCATTCCGCGAGATCGCCCATCGGGTTCTCCGACACGGCCGGAACGGCGGCGGTCACCGCGGCCGCGGCATCCAGCAGCCCGTATCCGTAGAGCGGGTCGGGCTTCGCCGAGACGCCGGGCACCGCGCGGGCCGTCTTGATGATGCGGTTGATGACGTTGTTCGCGTCGAGCCCGGGGTGCGCCGAGCGCACCAGCGCCGCGACGCCCGCGACGATCGGGGCTGCCCCGCTGGTTCCGTCCCACACCACGATCCGGCCGTCGGCGGACACCCCGAGCAGGCCCTCGCTCGGCGCCGAGATGCCGATCGTGATGCCCTGCGTCGACGCCTCCTGGCTCGCGACTCCGCCGCGGTCGACACCGCCGACGGTGAGAACACCCGGGATCGTCGCCGGCGCCCCGACGCGGTCGGTGCCGGTCCCCCGGTTGCCGGCGGCGACGACGACCACGACGTCGTGGTCGTACGCGTACTGGAATGCCGTGTCCCACGACGGGTCCCATTCGAGCAGGTTCGTCGTGAAGGAGAGGTTGATGACGTCGGCGCCCTGGTCGACGGCCCACGTCATGGCGTCGGCGACCTGCGTGGCGAACGGGATGTCGGAGGCGCCGCCGAATCCGATCGACAGCGAGAGCAGCTTCGCTTCGGGTGCCACCCCGATCATCCCGGCGTCAGGACCCGTGCCGCGGGATGCCGCCAGCGAGGCGACCCAGCTGCCGTGGTCGCGGTCGTCGCCTCCCACCGGAGTGCGGCCGTCGGCGCTGCCCGAGCCCGAGAAGTCCGCTCCCGCGCTGACCGCCCCCTCGAATTCGGCCGGCCCACGTCCGATGCCGGTGTCGATGACCGCGATGGTCGTACCCGCACCGCGTGTGGTCTGCCACGCCGTGCGGATGCCGTAGTCGTCGAGCCAGTACTCCGCCTGGCGCGCCGGGTCGGTCGGAGGCGCCACCGCCCCCGCCGTCGCCGCGGTGACGACGAGCACGCCGACGGCGGTCGCGCGCAGGAATCGCCCGACGCGCCGGGTCACGCGGCCACCCGGGGGTTCGCGCAGCTGCACCGCTCGGGCGACCAGGTGGATCGCTCGAGCGCGAGGTCGCCGATGGGGTTGACCCCGGGCCCTGCCGCGAGGGCGTGGGCGGCGACGGCGTGCAGGCACTTGACGCGCGTCGGCATGCCCCCGGCCGAGATGCCAGCGATCTCTTCGACCTCCCCGTACGCGGCGCGGTCGGCGAGGTACTGCTCGTGGGCGCGCTGATAGGCCGCGGCGACGTCGGAATCGTCGGCCAGCAGGTCGGAGAGCTCCCGCATGACATGGGTCGCCTCGAGCGCCGACATCGCGGCGGTGGCACCGGGGTGGGTGAGGTAGTAGAACGTCGGGAACGGCGTGCCGTCGGGCAGCCGCGGCTCGGTCGACACGACCGTCGGATTGCCGCACACGCACCGCGCCGCGATCCCCACCACGCCGCGCATCGGGCGTCCCAGCTGCTCGCGCATGACCTCGAGGTCGGCGTCGGTCGCGGGCGTCAGAGCGGGAGCAGTCACCCTGACAGGCTACCGTCCGCCGCCGGCTGACTCCTGGGGCGGCACGGCACCGGTGCTCACGGGGCGGTGGCGGCCGTACGCGCGGATCCGCTGGTCACGACCGAGCGCACGAACTGCGACATCCAGTCGGTGCGGGTACGTTCGACGTCGCTCGAGACTGCCGCCGGATCATCGGGCACCGCGGATGCCGGGAGATCGTCGTCGATGAGGTAGACGACTTCGCCGGGACGAACGTAATAGAGCCGCTCGCGCGCCTGCGTCATGATGAACGCCGGATCGCGCCACTGCTCGCGCTCGGCGGAGAGAGCGTCGACCTCGTCCTGACCGACGCGCACCGATTCCTCCAGCGCGGCGATCTGCGCGCGCTGGTCGAGGTACGTGCTGACCGACGGGACCAGCACGCAGGCCGCGAGAACGACGAGCCCGAGCATGATGAAGGCGAAGCCCGACACCCGGATGCCGCCCATCCACTCGCGGACGTCGACATGCCGCCGGGAACGAGAAGAGGGAGCCGTCGTCTTGACCACGGCTCCCCCTCTCGTCACGTTTCAGCGCTGATCAGCCCTGGAATCGCGGGAACGCAGCGCGGCCGATGAACTCCGCGGCGTCACCCAGCTCCTCCTCGATGCGCAGAAGCTGATTGTACTTCGCCACACGCTCCGAGCGCGCGGGCGCGCCGCTCTTGATCTGACCGGCGTTGACCGCCACCGACAGGTCGGCGATGGTCGTGTCCTCGGTCTCACCCGAGCGGTGCGACAGCATCGTGGTGTAGCCGGCGCGGTGCGCGACCGCGATCGCGTCGAGCGTCTCGGACAGCGTGCCGATCTGGTTGACCTTCACCAGGAGCGAGTTGGCGGCCTTGCGGCGGATGCCGTCGGCCAGACGCGCCGGGTTGGTGACGAACAGGTCGTCGCCGACCAGCTGCACCTTGTCGCCGAGCTTCTCGGTGAGGGCGGTCCAGTTGTCCCAGTCGTCCTCGGCGAGGGCGTCCTCGATCGTGACGATCGGGAAGTCGTTGACGAGCTGCACGTAGTAGTCCGTCAGCTGCTCGGCGTTCCAGTCCTTGTTGTCGAGGCGGTAGACGCCGTCGTTGAAGAACTCCGTCGCCGCAACGTCGAGACCCAGGGCGATCTCGGAGCCGGGCTTGAAACCGGCCTTCTCGATCGCCTTGACGAGGAACTCGAGGCCCTCGCGGTTGCTGGGCAGGTCGGGCGCGAAGCCGCCTTCGTCGCCGAGGCCGGTGGCGTAGCCGGCGGCCTTCAGCTCGCCCTTGAGGACGTGGTAGACCTCGGTGCCCCAGCGCAGCGACTCGCTGAAGGTCTCTGCGCCGATCGGCGCGAGGAAGAACTCCTGCATGTCGATGCCGTTGTCGGCGTGCTCGCCACCGTTGATGACGTTGAACAGCGGGACGGGCAGGACGTGCGCGTTCGGTCCGCCGAGGTAGCGGAACAGCGGCAGGTCTGCCGAGTCGGCCGCGGCCTTCGCAACGGCGAGCGAGACGCCGAGGATGGCGTTCGCGCCCGTGCGCGACTTGTTCTCGGTGCCGTCGGTCTCGATGAGGATCTCGTCGATGATGCGCTGCTCGCTCGCGTCGACGCCCTCGATGGCGGGGCCGAGCTCGTCGATGACGGCCGTGACGGCCTTGAGCACGCCCTTGCCGCCGTAGCGGCTCTTGTCGCCGTCGCGGAGCTCGTACGCCTCGAACGCGCCGGTGGATGCGCCGGAGGGGACGGCCGCACGCTGGACGATGCCGTCGTCGAGGAGCACCTCCACTTCAACGGTCGGGTTGCCACGCGAATCCAGAATCTCGCGTGCGCCTACAGCCTCGATCAGTGCCACAGGGGTACTCCTTGCTTGTGGAGGGTGAGTCGTGGAGCGTCGTCGGTCCACTCTGAGTCTAGTGATGACCGGGGCCGCCGCCACCGGGCCTGCCGGGACTATGACGCGGGGTCGACCCGCAGCGCGATCGCGACGCCGTCCCAGCCCTTGAGATCGAGGGTCTGCAGCGCGGTCGCGTCGAAACGCGGATCACGGGCGAGCATCTCGAGTCCTCGCCGGGTGCCCGCCACCTGCTCGTCCTCCGTCGCGGGATCGCAGACACGTCCCGCGCGCACGACGTTGTCGACGACGACGATCGCACCGGGGCGGGTCAATCGCGCCGCGTGATCGAGGTAGATCGTGTTGGACTCCTTGTCGGCGTCGATGAAGACCAGGTCGAACTCCTCGTCGACGTCCGGGAGCACGTCGGCGCCTCGACCGACCCGCACCTCGACGCGGTCGTCGACCCCGGCCCGCGCGATGCTGGTGCGGGCGACCTCGGCGTTGCGCGGCTCCGCCTCGATCGTCAGCAGCCGCCCGTCCCCCGGCAGGGCGCGGGCCATCGCGATGGTGGAGAACCCGCCGAGCGTGCCGATCTCGAGAACCCGCCGTACGCCACCGATCCGGATGAGCAGCTGCAGGAGCTTGGCGCTGAGCGGCGAGACCTCGATCGCGGGGAGTCCCGCCGCACGCTGGTCCGCGAGAGCGGCATCCAGATCCGGATCGGGTGTCACGAGGGTGGCCGTCAGGTACGCGTCGGTGCGTCTCCATCTATCGGGAGTGGGGTCGGTCGTCATGCTCTCAGCCAACCGCACGACGTCCGCGCGCGCCAGCATCCGCGCCGCCGTCGCGTCGTCGAGGGCCGCGAACACGGCCGGGAGCAGCGCGTCGGCGGTGCGCCGGTAACCGAGGGCGCTGGGGTGGAACCGGTCGAGGGAGAACATCTCGTCCGGGCGGTCGACGAACACCGGCCCCACGGCGCGTCGGAGGGAGACGACCCGTGCACCGGCTGCCCGCGCCGCCGTCTCCTGCGCGTCGGCGAGCGCCCGCGACGCCCGCGATGCGAAGCTCCGCAGCGGCTGCGGAACCGGACGGAGGGCGCCGAGGTCGGGGCAGGTGCCGACGACGACGGCGCATCCTCGGGAGCGGAGCGCCTCGACCGCATCGGCGAGGCTGCGGGCGGCGTCGCCGGGCGGGATCCGGTGCGTCACATCGTTGCCTCCGACGACGATGACGGCGACGTCCGCGGCGGCATCGTCGCCGAGCGCTGCGATCTGGTCCGGCAGCGTCGCCGACTCCGCGCCCACGACGGCGCCCGTGCGAAGCCGCACGGGGCGGCGCGCCCGCTTCGCCAGTCCCCGGGCGAGCCGTCCGCCGAGGGTGTCCTTCCGACGCTCCGCCCCGAGCCCCGCGGCGAGCGAATCGCCGAGCATCACCAGACGCACCGGCTCGCCGGCGTAGGAGCGGCGCCACAGCCGGTCCGCGTCGAGTGCGAGTTCGCCCAGGGGCTTGCCGATCCGCTCCCGCGCGAGCGCGGCCTGCCGGGTGAGGACGACGCGCGAGGTGAGCGCGACGGCCCCGGCCGAGAGAACGGCACCGCCGACGGCAGCGGCGATGCGCACCGCAGGTGTGGTCATGGCGCCAGCACAACACCGCCGGGTGAACGAACGCGGAAGACCGTCCGACGCTCACGCGAACGGAGCCGGGGAGGGTCAGTCGGCGACGGGTGGGATGCCGAGATCCCGCACCAGGTAGATCCAGGGGAACGCCCGGCAGCCGACATCCCAGCCGTCCTGACGCTCCCGATCCAGCGAGACCCGCCACAGGATGCGGCGATGCTCCCATTGGGTGTCGGTGCGTCGCATCCGGTGCGCGAGCATCCCGGCTCCCACGGTCCGCCACCCCTGCCGCCCCGCTGCCTCGAGTTCGGGCAGCTCGTCGAACGCGGTGACGGGTCCGAGCCATCGCTCCTCCGCCGACTCCTCCCCCGCCGACGGATCAGCTCCGAAGCGTTGCTGCGCAGCCTGACGCGACATCCCGAGCTCCGCACCGATGCGCGACCAGCTGGCTCCGCCGGCGCGCGCCGCCACGACCGACCGATGCAGAAGTGTGCGCGCCGCCCGCTCGGCCGCGGCGCTGGCGGCGATGAGCTGCACGTGCCCCTCGGCGTCTATTCCCTCCGCCTCCTGCACCCCTGCGGCATCGAGGACGATGCGACCGATGTCGTCGCCGATGCTGTCGATGCCCGCTGGAGCGGTGCTGGCACCGCCGACGGGAGCGCTGACGCGGTGAGGGCTCACACCGACCCGGTCTCGCGAGCGGGGAGCCACGTCGGAGCCGATAGAGCGCGGCTCATCCCCGTGACGAGGCCCGAGAGGTAGGCGGCGAGCACGATCGACCCGACCCCTGCGCCCAGCACGAAGCCACCCCAGAAGCCCGAGAAGTCGAACCCGATGGCCAGGATCGAGAGGACGGATCCCGCGATGGCGGCCACGGCCGCCGCCCATCGGAACCGGATGATCTGCCGACGTGAGGTGCGTTCTTCCATGCGTCAACACTAGGTTGACACACGGAAGAACGTCAACCTCCCGTTGACGAGGAGTATCATCGTCAGTCGATGGAGCGCGGCTCGGCCGAGCGGACATCCTCTCCCGCGCGCAGCGTGACGAACGAGGCGTAGCCGTCGGCGGCGGCGCGCTCCAGGAACGCCTTGAGGTTCTTCGGGCGCTGCTCGAGCCGCACCCGGGAGCCGGTCCCGACCAGGTGCGACTTCGCGGCGAGGAGCTCGGGAAGCGGCACGTCACGATCGTGGACGAGCACGATGCCGCTGCGATTATCGCCCGCGGACGCGCCGAGCAGGTCGACGAGCCGTTCGAATCCCAGCGAGAAGCCCACGGCCGGTACGTCCGAGCCGAGGAACCGGCCGATCATGCCGTCGTAGCGACCGCCCCCGCCGAGTGAGTACGACACCGACGGGTGCGCGAGCTCGAAGATCGTGCCGGTGTAGTAGCCCATGCCGCGCACGAGGAACGGGTCGAAGACCAGCGGCACCTCGGCCGAGCCGCCGCGCGCCGCGCGCACGGCCTCACCGATGCCGACGAGGTGGGCGATGACGTCGTCGCCCACGCCCTCGGGCAGTCGCGAGCGGATGCCGTCGGCGTCGAACCCCGCGGCATCCGCCTGCGGACGTCGAAGGAACGCCTCGAACGCATCAGCGGCGGCCGGTGTCGCGCCGCGCTCGCGCAGCTCGGCGACGACGCCGTCGGTGCCGAGCTTGTCGAGCTTGTCGATCGTGATGAGCACGCCCGGGCGCTCGGCCTCGGCGAAACCGAACGTCGCGAGCATCTCGTCGAGCACGCGCCGGTCGTTGACGCGGACCGAGGCTCCGGTTAGTCCGAGCGCGTCGAGCGCGTCGAGGCTCGCCGCCATCAACTCAGCCTCCGCCCGCGGGGTCGCGTCGCCGATGATGTCGATGTCGCACTGCACGAACTGCCGGTAACGGCCCTTCTGCGGCCGCTCCGCGCGCCACACCGGCGCGATCTGGATCGCACGGAACACCGTCGGCAGCTCCGCACGGTGCGAGGCGTAGAAGCGGGCGAGCGGCACCGTCAGGTCGTAGCGGAGCCCCAGGTCCGTCAGCGCGGCCGGGTCGTCGGCCGCGGCGCGGATGCCGTCGGCGTCGAGTCCGCGCGCGAGGACGTTGTAGGCGAGCTTCTCGTTGTCGCCGCCGATGCCGGCGTGGAGACGTCCGTACTCCTCCATGACCGGCGTCTCGATCTCGTCGAAGCCGTGCGCGCGATAGCGCTCGCGGACGACGGCGAGAACGCGCTCGCGGCGGGCCTTGTCGGCGGGAAGGAAGTCGCGCATGCCGCGCGGCGGGTTCACGGTGGGCACCGTCCTATCCTTCCAGGTCGGCGGCGGAGTCACCGGCGCCCTCGGCCGCGCGGATGTCGACGTCGAGGATGCGCAGCCGTTCGCGAAGCGCGCGTTCGGCATCCCATCCCTGGGCGCGGGCGTGCGCGACGAGGCCGAGCAACGCCTCGCCGAGCTCGGCCTCGTCGGCGGGCGGCTCCGCGGGGAGCGGCGGCGCCGCCGACAGGACAGGAGCCGATTTGGCGAGCATCTTCTGCGCGAGAGCGAGCGTCGGCATGTGGACGGACACGCCGTCGAGCACGCTCGTGCGGGTTCGCTTCTCGGCCGCCTTCGCCGCGTTCCACAGCACGAGCACCTGCTCCGGCGTCTCCGCCGTCTCGTCGCCGAAGACATGCGGATGCCGCCGCACCATCTTCTCGGTGAGGCCCCGGGCGACGTCGTCGATGTCGAAGGGGTCGGATGCCGAGCGCGACGCGATCTCGGCATGGAACAACACCTGCCAGAGGAGGTCGCCCAGCTCCTCGCGAAGATCCGCAGCGGTACCGGCCTCGACGGCATCGACGACCTCCGCCGACTCCTCGATCAGGTACGGGACGAGGTCGCGATGGGAGATCTGCGCCGTCCACACGCATCGGTCGCGGACGGCGCGCATCGTGTCGGCGGCAGCGCGCAGCGGATCGGACATCGGGCTCCTTCGGACGGGGAGTCCCAGGGTAGTCCGGCGTAACACAGCGGGGCCGAGCGGCATGTGTATGACGACCGTGTCAATCAGACCCCGCGGGTGCCAGTAATTTGGGACGCATGCGCGAGCTGACCCGAACCGAAGCGATCGATCTCGTCGGCCGATACGAGGCCGAGCAGGAGATTCCCGAGGCGATGCGCTCCGACGTGCGCATGCTCGGTTCGATGCTGGGACAGGTGCTGCGAGAGAGCGGCTCCCCCGGTCTCTTCGACGACGTCGAACGGCTGCGGGGCGCCACCATCCAGGCCTACACCGACGACTCCCCGGAGGCGTTCGAACGGGCTGCCGCGATCGCCGAATCGTTCAGCGTCGACCGCGCCGACGAGGTCGCGCGCGCGTTCACGGTCTACTTCCACCTCGTCAACCTCGCTGAGGAGCACCAGCGCGTCCGGCTCCTGCGCGAGCGCGCCGGCGTCTCCGACCAGGACAGCGCGAGCGACTCGATCCCCGCCGCCTACGCCCAGCTCTCGAGCGAGGTCGGCGAGGACGAGGCCGCTCGGCGTCTGCGCGAGCTGCGTTTCCACCCCGTCTTCACCGCTCACCCGACCGAGGCGCGGCGGCGCGCGGTGTCGCAGAGCATCCGACGACTGGTGAACCTGCTCGAGACGCTCGAGAACTCTGCTGCCGGAGGCGCCGAGCACCGCCGCGCACGTCGGCGCATGCTCGAGGAGATCGACACCCTGTGGCGCACTTCGCCGCTGCGCGCGGAGAAGCCGACGCCGACCGACGAGGTGCGGGCCGTCATGGCGGTGTTCGACGACACGCTCTACACGACGATCCCCCTGGTATACCGCCGCCTCGACGACGCGCTGCAGGGCGAGGTCGCCGGCAGCCGGCCCCCGGTCGTGGCGCCGTTCGTTCGCCTCGGCACGTGGGTCGGAGGCGACCGCGACGGCAACCCCTTCGTCACCGCTTCGGTCACGAAGAAGGCGGCGGGCATCGCTGCCGAGCACGTCCTGCTCGGACTCGAGCGCAGCACCGAGCGGGTCGGCCGCGGGCTGACGATGTCGGGAGAGACCACCCCGCCGAGCAGCGCACTGCGGGCTCTCTGGGATCGCCTGGCGGCATCCGACGACGAAGGCGCGGCCGACGCCGTGAAGCGTGCACCCGGCGAGCACCACAAGCGCGTCATGATGCTGCTCACACGGCGCATCCGCGCGACCCGGGCGCGCAACGCTGATCTCGCCTACAGCGACCCCGAGGAGTTCCTCGCCGACCTGCGCGTCGTGCAGAGCTCGCTCGACGAGGCCGGGGCCAAGCGTCAGGCGTTCGGTGCGCTGCAACAGCTGATCTGGGCCGTCGAGACCTTCGGCTTCCACCTCGCCGAGCTCGAGGTCCGCCAGCACTCTGCCGTCCACGCCAAGGTGCTCGCCGAGTGCGAGGCCGGCGGCGAGCTGAGCGATCTCGCGGTCGAGGTGCTGGAGGTCTTCCGCACCATCTCGCAGGTGCAGAAGCGCTTCGGTCCGCGAGCGGCCGGCCGATACATCGTGTCGTTCACGCAGTCGGCGGACGACCTCGCGAACGTGCACGCCCTCGCGCGCCACGCCGTCGGCCCCGACGGCACGCCCCCCGTGCTCGACGTCATCCCCCTGTTCGAGACCTTCGCCGATCTGCAGGCGGCGCCCGGGATCCTCGCGGAGATCGTCGACCACCCGGCGTTCGCCGCCCGCCTGGACGCGACCGGCCGGCGGCTGGAGGTCATGCTCGGCTACTCCGACTCGTCGAAGGACGTCGGACCCGTCGCGGCCAACCTCGCTCTCTATGAGGCACAGGCACGCATCGCGGCCTGGGCGCAGGAGCAGCACATCGAACTGACCCTGTTCCACGGGCGCGGCGGCGCGCTCGGCCGCGGCGGCGGCCCCGCGAACTCTGCGATCCTCGCGCAGCCCCCGCACTCCGTCGACGGCCGGTTCAAGCTCACCGAGCAGGGCGAGGTCATCTTCGCCCGCTACGGCGACCCCGACATCGCCCTGCGCCACATCGACCAGGTCGCCGCGGCGATCCTGCTGGCGTCGGCGCCATCGATCGAAGAGCGCAACAGCCGCGCCGCGGAGCGGTACGCCGACGTCGCGGCGACGATGGATGCCGCCTCGCGCGAGCGCTTCTTCTCGCTCGTGAAGGCACCGGGCTTCGCCCCGTGGTTCGCCGCCGTCACGCCGATGGAAGAGATCGGACTCCTCGCCCTGGGCTCGCGCCCGGCGCGCCGGGGGCTGTCCGTCGAGTCGCTCGAAGACCTCCGCGCGATCCCGTGGGTCTTCGCCTGGACGCAGGCGCGCATCAACCTCGCGGGCTGGTTCGGCCTCGGGACCGCGCTCGAGGCGGTCGGCGACGAAGCCCTACTGCGCGAGGCGTACGAGCAGTGGCCGCTCCTGCGGACGGTCATCGACAACGTGGCGATGAGCCTCGCGAAGGCCGACCCGCGCATGGCGCGTCGTCACCTCGCGCTGGCCGACCGCGACGACCTCGCGCAGCTCGTCGTCGACGAGATGCTGCTCACCCGCGACTGGGTCGTGCGCATCGCCGGCGGTGACGGTCTGCTCGCCAACAAGCCCGTGCTCCAGCGCGCGGTGAAGATGCGCAGCCCCTACGTGGATGCCCTGTCGCTGCTGCAGCTGCGCGCGCTGCGGGTGCTCCGCTCCACCGAACATGACGCACCGACCCCGCCCGAGTGGCAGCGCCTGCTGCTGCTCACCGTCAACGGCGTAGCGGCGGGTCTGCAGAACACCGGATGACGCGTCGGTCGGTGATCGCGGTCACCGACCGACGCTCGTCATCGTCCCGATCGTCATATGGCCGGGCAGGCGCCGCTGCGCCCGCTAGCGTGAATCGGGTCCCGCCCGCTCGGCCAGAAAGCTCCACCATGACCGAACACGCTCCCCTGCCCTCATCCGTCCAGTCGGTGTTCGCCACCGTCCTGCAGCGCAATCCGCACGAGCCCGAGTTCCAACAGGCCGTCCACGAGGTGCTCGAGGCGATCGCACCGGTCGTCGAGGCGCAGCCCGAGCTCGCGCGCGACGGCATCCTCGAGCGGCTGGTCGAGCCGGAGCGGCAGATCATGTTCCGCGTGCCGTGGCTCGACGACGCCGGCACCGTCCGGGTCAACCGCGGCTACCGTGTGCAGTTCTCCTCGGTGCTCGGCCCGTACAAGGGCGGACTGCGGTTCCACCCGACGGTGAACCTGTCGATCGTGAAGTTCCTCGGCTTCGAGCAGATCTTCAAGAACGCGCTCACCGGTCAGGGGATCGGCGGCGCCAAGGGCGGCAGCGACTTCGACCCGCACGGCCGGTCGGATGCCGAGATCATGCGCTTCTGCCAGTCGTTCATGAACGAGCTGTACCGCCATCTCGGTGAGCACACCGACGTTCCCGCCGGCGACATCGGCGTCGGCGCGCGCGAGATCGGCTACCTCTTCGGGCAGTACCGCAAGATCACGAACCGTCACGAGTCGGGCATGTTCACCGGCAAGGGGGTGCAGTGGGGTGGCGCCGAGGTCCGCACCGAGGCGACGGGCTACGGCGCGGTCTTCTTCGCGCAGGAGATGCTCGCCGTCGAGGGCGACTCGCTCGACGGCAAGCGCGTCGCCGTATCGGGTTCGGGCAACGTGGCGACATACGCCATCGAGAAGGCGTACCAGCTCGGTGCGACGCCGGTCACGGCATCCGACTCGTCCGGCACGATCGTCGACGAAGACGGGATCGACCTCGCCATACTCAAACAGGTCAAGGAGATCGACCGCCGCCGCATCTCGGCGTACCTGGATCACCGGCCGGGCGCGACGTTCGTCGAGGGTGGCCGTCCGTGGCGCACCGCGGTCGACGTCGCCATTCCGTCCGCGACGCAGAACGAGCTCGACGGCGACGACGCGCGCGCTCTCGTCGACGGCGGCGTACGCGTCGTGGTCGAAGGTGCCAACATGCCCTCGACCCCAGAGGCGGTCGACGCGTTCCGCGCCGCCGGGGTGCTGTTCGGCCCCGGCAAGGCGGCGAACGCGGGTGGCGTCGCGACCTCCGCGCTCGAGATGAGCCAGAACGCGTCGCGCCAGCGCTGGGGCTTCGCCGACAGCGAGAACAAGCTGCGCGAGATCATGAAGAACGTCCACGACGCGGCCTTCGCCGCCTCCGAGCGCTACGGACGTCCGGGCGACTACGTCGTCGGGGCGAACGCGGCCGGTTTCGAGCGCGTCGCGCGCGCGATGCTCGCGCAGGGAGTCATCTGACGCCGGCCGGGAGCCGGGTGGAGCGCGAGCCGGGTTAGGCTTTCACCCCGTGCCTTCCGATCCCTCCTCCCCCACGGAGTCTGGTGTCACGCGTCCGGGAACCCGACCCGCGACCGTGTCGATGCTCACCCTCTCGACGTTCGTCATCGGCTCGATGGTGGGCGCGGGGGTCTTCTCCCTTCCCGCCGGCTTCGCCGCCGAGACCGGTGTCGCCGGGACGCTCGTCGCGTGGGCGGTCGCGGGAGGCGGGATGCTCGCCCTCGCCTTCGCGTTCCAGCTGCTCGCCAACCGCAGGCCGGACCTCGACGCGGGCGTCTACAGCTACGCACGCGCCGGTTTCGGGAGGTACCTCGGATACTTCTCCGCGTTCGGATATTGGGCCAGCGCGTGCGCGGGCAACGTCTTCTACTGGGTGTTCATCACTTCGACCCTGGGCGCGGTGTTCCCGGCGCTCGGAGCCGGCGACACCGTCGCTGCCGTCGCCGTGTCGTCGGCGGGGCTCTGGCTGTTCTTCATCCTCATCCGGCGGGGCGTCCGCTCCGCGGCCGCGGTGAACCGCGTCGTCAGCATCGCCAAGACGCTCCCGATCGTGGTGTTCGTCGTGCTCTGCGCGACGGTCTTCGATCCCGCGGTGTTCGCCGCCAACTGGGCGGGCCCGTCGGGAGCGCCGCTGTGGGACCAGATCCGCGCCACGATGCTCGTCACCGTCTTCGTCTTCATCGGCCTCGAGGGGGCGAGCGTCAACTCTCGTCACGCCCGCTCGCGCCGTGACGTGGGGCGCGCGACACTCCTCGGCTTCCTCAGCGTGCTCGCGGTCTTCGCCTCGGTGACCATCGTCTCGTTCGGCGTGCTGCCGCGCGAACAGATCGCCTCGCTCCCCGAGCCATCGCTGGGCGGAGTCCTGGAGACGATCGTGGGCCCGGCCGGTGCAGTGTTCATCGGTGTCTCGCTCATCGTGGCGGTGCTCGGCGCGTACCTCTCGTGGACGCTCATGGCCGCCGAGGTGCTGCTGGAGGCCTCGCGGTCCGGAGACTTGCCGCGGTTCCTCTCGCGCACCAACGCCCAGGACACCCCGGTGGGTGCGCTCATGCTGTCGACGACGCTCGTGCAGGTGCTGCTGGTCGTCGTCCTGTTCGCCGAGAACGCCTTCTCGGTGGCGCTCGATCTGACGAGCGCGCTCGTGCTGATCCCCTTCGTCCTCTCGGCCGGTTACGCCCTCAAGCTCACTCTCACCGGCCAGACGTACGGCCCGGGCGACCGCGCACGGTCACGCGACCTGATCGTCGCCGTCATCGCGACCGGTTACACCCTCTTCCTCCTGATCGCGGCCGGCGCGCACTACCTTCTGCTGTCGCTGTTGATCATCGTGCCCGGGACCGCGCTGTTCGCCGTGGCGCGCAGGAAGGCGGGTGCGCGTGTCTTCACGAGAGTGGAGTGGCTGGTGTTCGCCGCCGCCGTCCTGGGCGCGGTGAGCGCCGTCGTGCTGCTGGCAACGGGCCAGATCAGCATCTGACCCGCCGCGCAAACCTCAGGATGCGGCGGGCGACGCCGCCGTCGTGGCGACCGGGAAGAGCTGGTCGAGCAGCTGACCCGTCCACGCGATGAGGTCGGCATCGCCGAGCGCGGCACCGCCGGCGGTCGGCAACGGGACCACGAGGGCTTCGCCGCCGGCGAGCAGTTTGGCCTTGGGGTACAGCCTCTGCAGCCGGATGCGCATCGACTCGGGCAGCCGGGCCGGCGCGACCCGAAGATTCGGTCCCATCGCAACGACGTCCGTCAGCCCGGCCTGGGCTGCGCGGCGGCGCAGCCGGGCGACCGCGAGTAGACCCTCCACCTCGGCCGGCGGGCGCCCGTACCGGTCGGTGAGCTCTTCGACCACGAGGTCGATCGCATCGTCCTTGGCGCTGACGGCTGCCGCCGCCGAGAGCTTCTGATACGCCTCGAGGCGCAGGCGCTCGCTGTCGATGTAGTCCTCGGGAATGCGCGCGGCCACGGGCAGCTCGAGCCGCAGCTCGGCCGGCCCGTCGACCTCCTCGCCCCGGAACGTCGAGACGGCCTCGCCGATCATCCGCAGATAGAGGTCGAACCCGACCCCGGCGATGTGGCCGGCCTGCTCGGCGCCCAGCAGATTACCCGCGCCGCGCAGCTCGAGGTCCTTCAGCGCGACCTGCATGCCCGAGCCGAGGTCGTTGTTGACGGCGATCGTCTCGAGGCGGTCGGCGGCCGTCTCGCTGAGGGGCTTGTTCTCGTCGTAGAGGAAGTACGCGTACGCGCGCTCGCGCCCGCGCCCGACCCGGCCGCGCAGCTGGTGCAGCTGGCTCAGCCCGTACTTGTCGGCACGGTCGATGATGATGGTGTTCGCGTTGGAGATGTCGAGCCCCGTCTCGACGATCGTCGTCGAGACGAGGACGTCGGCACGCCGCTCCCAGAAGTCGTCCACGACCTGCTCGAGCTGGTGCTCCCCCATCTGGCCGTGCGCGACGGCGATGCGCGCCTCGGGCACCAGCTCACCGAGCTGCGCCGCGACCCGCTGGATCGACTGCACCCGGTTGTGCACGAAGAACACCTGGCCCTCGCGCAGCAGCTCGCGCCGGATGGCGGCCGCGATCTGCTTGTCACTGCGCGGTCCGACGTAGGTGAGGATGGGATGCCGCTCCTCGGGCGGGGTCGCCAGGGTCGACATCTCCCGAATACCGGTCACCGCCATCTCGAGCGTGCGCGGGATCGGCGTCGCGCTCATCGCGAGGATGTCGACGCCGGTCTTCAGCTTCTTCAGCGAGTCCTTGTGTTCGACGCCGAACCGCTGCTCCTCGTCGATGATGAGGAGCCCGAGATCCTTGAAGGCGACCTTCTCGGTCAGGATGCGGTGGGTGCCGATGACCATGTCGACGGTGCCGTCGGCGAGCCCGTCGACCGTCTCGCGGGCCTGCTTCGCGGTCTGGAACCGCGACAGGGGGCGCACCTTCACCGGGAATCCGGCGAAGCGCTCGGTGAACGTCTCGAGATGCTGCTTCGCGAGAAGCGTGGTCGGGACCAGCATCGCGACCTGCTTCCCCTCCTGAATCGCCTTGAACGCGGCGCGGACGGCGACCTCGGTCTTGCCGAATCCGACGTCGCCCGAGAGCAGGCGATCCATCGGGATCGGCTTCTCCATGTCGGCCTTGATCTCGTCGATCGTCTGCAGCTGGTCGGGCGTCTCCGCGAAGGGGAACGCCTCTTCGAGCTCGCGCTGCCACGGGGTGTCGGGGCCGAACGCGTGCCCCTTCGACGCCATGCGCGCCGAGTACAGCTTGACGAGCTCGACGGCGATGTCACGGACGGCCTTGCGCGCCTTGCCCTTCGCGGCTGCCCAGTCGCTGCCGCCCATCTTCGACAGCACCGGGGCCTCGCCGCCGACGTACCGCGAGAGCTGGTCCAGCTGGTCGGTCGGCACGAAGAGCTTGTCACCGGGATAGCCGCGTTTGGCGGGCGCGTACTCGAGCACGAGGTACTCGCGCTGCGTCTTCACCGCGTTGCGGCCGCCACTCGACACCTCGCGCTGAACGAGCTCGACGAACTTGCCGATGCCGTGGGTCGAGTGGACGACGACATCGCCGGGCTTCAGCTGCAACGGGTCGACGACGTTGCGTCGCCGCGTCGCGAGCTTCTTCACCACTCGGCCGTCGCTGCCGATCGTGCGGCCGTAGAACTCGCTCTCGGTGAGGACGGCGAGCTTCGCCTCGGCCGACTCGAAACCGCGCTCGAGCGATGCCACGACGCAGACCGCGACGGCCTCGTCGGAGAGCTCGGCGACGCAATCGCTCGTGCGGGCGGCGATCCCGCGCTCGGCCATCACGTCGCGGGCCCGGTCGACGAGCCCGGGACCCGAGGCGCAGACGACGACGCGCCAGCCGCGCGCCAGCAGGTCGCCGATGTGGGCGGTGGCACCGTCGACGTTGCCCTGGAACGAGGGCACCGCGCTGCCGTCGACACGCAGGTCGTCGCCGGTCTCGGTCAGCCCCTCGCCGGCGGCATCCGCTGCTCCCGAGTCGAAGGCGCTGAGGGTCCACCACACCCCGGATCGCTCGCGCATCGCGTCGCGCAGAGCGGGGAGGGTCAGGAAGTCGCCCGCGCCGAGATCGACGGGGCTGTCAGCCCCGGCGGTCGCCGCGCTCCAGGCCGCTTCGAGGAATTCGCGGTTGGTCTCACCGAGGGTGCGCGCCCGCGTGCGCGAGCGCTCGGGGTCGACGAGAGCGATCGCCGAGCCGCGGGGCAGATAGTCGACGAGCGGCACGATGCCCTCTGCGAGCGCGGGCAGCAGCGACTCCATCCCCTCGACGGGGATGCCCTGCGACATCTTCTCGAGCATGCCCGTCAGACTCGGGAAGGTGGGGGCCATCGCCGCAGCCCGCTCGCGGACGGCCGGCGTCAGCAGCAGCTCACGCGCCGGCAGGAGCACGGCCTCGCCGACCTCGCCGGGCAGTGATCGCTGGTCGGCGATGGAGAACGCGCGGATCTGGTCGACCTCGTCGCCGAAGAAGTCGATGCGCAGCGGGTGGTCGGCCGCGGCCGGGAAGACATCGAGGATGCCGCCGCGAACTGCGAACTCGCCGCGACGGGAGACCATGTCGACCCGGTGATAGGCGAGTTCGACGAGGCGCCGGACCACCTGTTCGAGGTCGCTCCCCCGCGCTCCGACCGACAGCGACACCGGGTCGGCGTCGGTCAGACCGGCCGCGAGCGGCTGCAGGGCCGCGCGGACGGAGGCCGTGATGACCAGCGGTGTGCTGCCGTCGTGCGCGGCCGCACGGCGAAGCACGGCGAGACGGCGTCCGACGGTCTCGGGGCTCGGGCTCAGCCGTTCGTGCGGCAGGGTCTCCCAGGCGGGGAAGTGCACGATCTCGGCCTCGGGGACGAGGCACTGCAGCGCGGCACCGAGGGTCTCGGCGCGGCGACCGGTGGGAGCGACGGCGAGCACGACAGCGGGTCGACCGTCGCGGCGACGCTGCTCGAGCAGAGCCGCGAGGAGGGGGGCGTCGAGCCCGTCGACCAGCGAGTAGTCGAGACTGCCGACGGCTCCGGATGTCACCGCCTCCCGGAAGGAGTCAGCCTGCGAAAGGGCGCGCACGATCCCGGGAACTGTCACCACAGAAGCCTACCGCCGGCCGCCGACACGGGCGCCCGGGTCGGACTGCGCGGCGGGCTCAGCGCGGCGCGTGGAAGCGCTGCTGCGCGGCGAGGAGCCCCTCGCCCACGACCGTCTCGACCGCGTCAGCGGCATCCGACACGAGGATGCCGAGGGTCTTCCGTTCGGCCGACGAGAACGGGTCGAGGACCCAGTCCGCCGGATCCTGCGCGCCCGGGGGACGTCCGATCCCGACGCGGACGCGGGCGAAGTCGGGAGTGCCGAGGGCTTTGGCGATGTCACGGACGCCGTTGTGTCCACCGTGGCCGCCACCCGTCTTGAGCTTGATGGTGTCGAAGGGAATGTCGAGCTCGTCGTGGACCACGATGACGCGGCCGGGGTCGACGCCGTAGAAGGAGGCCAGCGCGGCGGCCGGGCCACCCGAGACGTTCATGAACGTCTTCGGCTTGGCGAGCACCATCTTGGCGGCACCGGGGCGCAGCCACGACTCGGCTGCCCAGGCGTTGGCCTTGTGCGATCGAAGGGTCTCACCGCGCCGGCTCGCGAGTTCGTCGATGACCATCTGGCCGATGTTGTGCCGAGTCGCCTCGTAACGCGGCCCGGGGTTGCCGAGACCGATGATGAGCCAGGTGTCCGCCATGGCGCGCCTTTCGAACGACGGAGCCCGTCCTCACGAGGTGAGAACGGGCTCCGCGGGGATGAGTCTTACTCGGACTTCTCGTCGCCCTCGGCCTCGTCGGCCTGCTCGGCGGCGGTCGCCTCGTCGGCGGCCTCGATCTCGTCGGCGGCGGCCAGCGTCGATGCGGGGACCGACACGGCGACGACGAGCGTCTCGGGGTCGGTGATCAGAGCGGCGCCGCGAGGCAGCGTCAGGTCGGCGGCCGTGATGCGGGCGCCGTCCTCGAGGCCCTCGACGTCGACCTCGACATTGGTCGGGATGTGGGTCGCCTCCACCTCGAGCGTGATCGACGACGCGTCCTGCGTCGCGATGGTGCCCGAGAAGGGCTCGCCCGTGACGACGACGGGAACGTCGACCTGGACCTTCTCGCCCTTCTTCACGACGAGGAGGTCGATGTGCTCGATGATCTGGCGCACGGGGTCGCGCTGGACGTCCTTGACGAGCACCAGCTGCTCCTTGCCGTCGATCGACAGCTCGATGACGGCGTTGGCGCGGCGGACGAGCAGCAGCATCTGGTGGCCCGGCAGGGCGACGTGCACGGGGTCGGTGCCGTGGCCGTAGATGACGGCGGGGATCTGACCGGCGGCACGCAGACGGCGGGCGAAGCCCTTGCCGAAGTTGGTGCGCGTCTCTGCAACGACCTTGGTGTCGGTCTCCGTGGACATGCGTTTCTCCTTGTGGGCCCGAGGCCCGGCTCAGCGGTATGCGGGTTCGACGCGAACGCGAGCGCGTGGAGAGGAAACGTCCTGCACACACCCTCGTCGATCACGGATCCCGGTTCCCGCACAGCGGGCACGCGGCATCCCTCGCCGAAGTACACCCCCACTCTACCAGCGCTGGGTAGGGTGGTTGAGACGTCGTCTACGCCCGGAGGAAAAATGGATTACGGCTGGTTCTCACACGTGCTTCTGTGGGTCATCGGTGCGATGACGCTCGGCTCGATCGTCTCGGTCAGCCTCGCGCTGTTCGCGATGGGACGACAGGGCTACCGCAAGGGCTGACCCGACCCGGGCGTCGACGCGACGCCCCGATCGACGAAAGCGCGAGGCGCGCCACCCGGTGAGGGGGCGCGCCTCGCGCTTTCGCGTCGAGCTCATGCGGGCCAGACCGCGACGACGACCTTGCCGGAGGCCTCCGAGTCCTTGGCCGTCGCGAACGCCTCGACGATGTCATCGGCGTCGACGACGTGGGTGATCACCTGCTCGATCTCGGGGCGCTCGTCGAGGAGCCGGACCGCCTCGTCGATCTCGTCCTTGAAACGGAAGGTGCCGACGTAGACGACTTCCTTGGAGATGAAGGGCGCCAGGTTGATCGGTCGCGGCTCGTTCGGGACCATTCCCACCTGCACGACGCGCCCGGCCGGCCGCGCCGCGCGCAGCGCCGCGGACACCGAGACCGCGACACCCGAGCACTCCAGCACGATGTCATAGGCGTCAGCGGGAGGCTGCTCCGTGGTGACGTCGAACGTTCGGGTCGCGCCGAGTCGGCTCGCACGGTCGAGGGGTCCGGCCAGCACGTCGGTGGCGTGCACCTCCGCCGCCCCGGCGGCGGTCGCCGCTGCCACTGCGAGCAGTCCGATCGGCCCGGCACCGGTCACGAGGACCCGTGCACCCGCGACGTCGCCTGCTTTGCTCAGCCCGTGCAGGGCGACGGCGAGCGGCTCGGCCAGCACGGCGCGACGGACCGGCAGCGTCGGCGGGAGGGGTCGCACCATGGACCGATCGGCGACGATGAGCTCGGCGAGGGCGCCCTGGGTGTGCGGAGTCGTCGAGGCGCTGCCCAGATACGCTCCGCCGGGCCAGAGGTGCGGGTCGTCGGCGATCGCCTCGACCTTCCGCCCGAAGGTGGCGGGGTGAAGCGTCACCGGTGTACCGGGCTCCCAGTGCCCCGTGGGGTCGAGATCGATGCGGCCGCTCAGCTCGTGCCCGGGGATGAGAGGCTCCCGCACGACGAACGCCCCGTTCGCGCCCTCGTAGTAGTAGTGCAGGTCCGACCCGCAGATGCCCACGTAGTCGACGCGGATCCGCACCTCCCCGTCACGGGGTTCGGGCTCGGCGACCTCCGAGATCTCGATGTGCTGCTTGCCGTGGATGTGTGCTGCGCGCATGACGGTCCTTCCGGGTCAGACGACGGCGGTCATGCCGCCGTCGACGAAGATGTTCTGCCCCGACACGAAGCTCGAGGCGTCCGAGCAGAGGAAGAGCAGGGCTCCGTCGAGCTCGCTGAAGTCGCCCCACCGCTGCGCCGGCGTGCGCTGCGCGAGCCACGCGCTGAAGTCGGCGTCGTCGACGAGCGCCCGGTTCATCTCCGTCGCGAAGTACCCGGGCGACAGTGCGTTGACCTGCACGTTGTGCCGGGCGAGGTCGGCCGCCATCCCCTTCGTCAGCTGCGCCACAGCGCCCTTGGTCGCGGAGTAGGGCGCGATCGTCTGGCGCGCGAGCGCCGACTGCACCGAAGCGATGTTGACGATCTTGCCCGATCCGCGCTCCACCATGCCGGGGGCGACGAACCGTGCGACGTAGAAGACGCCGTTGAGGTTCGCCGCGACGATCTCGTCCCAGTCGGCCACGGGGAACTCCGTGAACGGCGCGCGCCGCTGGATCCCCGCGTTGTTCACGAGGATGTCGGGCACTCCGACCTCGGCGATGATCGCCGCGACCCCCGCCTCGACGGCAGCGGCATCCGTGACGTCGAAGACCGCCGCCACCGGTTCCGGCGAACCGGCTTCAGCGACCTCCCGCCGCGTGCGCTCGACCGCCTCGGCATCACGGCCGTGGACGACGACACGTGCGCCCTCCCGGGCGAGGGCGAGCGCGAGGGATCGCCCGAGCCCGCGCGACGAGCCCGTCACGAGGGCGACGCGGCCGGTCACATCGAACAGAGAGGACATCGGATCTCCTTGTCGTGAAGAGGGCGGATCAGATCAGCGACGCGAGGCCGAAGACGCCGAGCACGAGCACGAAGGCCAGGACCGACTCGATCGTCTGCTGCACGGTCCAGGTCTTGAGCGTCGTCTTGACGTCCATGCCCATGAGGCGCCCCACGAGCCAGAAGCCGGAATCGTTGACGTGTCCGGCGAACACGGAGCCGGCCGCGGTGGCCAGGACGATCGCGGCCACCTGGAGCGGGTTGAAGTCACCCGCGGCCACTGCGGGAGCCGCGAGGCCTGCGGCGGTCACGAGGGCGACGGTGGCCGAGCCCTGCGCGAGACGGATGATCACCGCGATGACGTACGCCGCGACGATGACCGGGAGCCCGAGGTCGGACAGCGTGTCGGCGAGCGCGTCACCGATGCCCGAGGCGCGCAGCACGCCACCGAACATGCCACCGGCGCCGGTGATGAGGATGACGGACGACACCGGGCCGAGGGCCGAGTCGACGACCTTCTCGAGTGCCGTGCCGTTCTCGCCCCGACGCGTGCCGAGGACGAACGTCGCGACCAGGACGGTGATGAGCAGCGCCACGAAGGAGTTGCCGAGGAGCACCAGGACCTGGACCCACAGGTCGTCCGTCGACACGGCACCGGCAGAGGCGAGGGTCGTGAGCCCCGTGTTCATGAAGATGAGGAGCATCGGCAGGAGCAGCAGGAGGATCACGGTGCGCGGACGCGGCGGGTTCGCCGGCTGGTCGTCGTCCTTCTCTCCGAAGAGAGCGGGCACCGGCAGCGGGATGCGTGCGGCGATGAACTTGCCCCAGAGGTAACCGGAGACGTACCAGACGGGGAAGACGATGACGAGGCCGAGGAGCAGGACGAGACCGAGGTTGGCTCCGTATGCCTCGGTCGCCGTGACGGGGCCGGGGTGCGGCGGCAGGAAGACGTGCATGACGGAGAACGCCGCGGCGGCGGGGATGCCGAAGAGCAGGACGTTCGCCTTCGAGACGCGGCGGGCGATCGCGAAGATGATCGGGAGCATCATCACCAGGCCCGCGTCGAAGAACATCGGGAAGCCGAGGATGAGCGAGGCGATGCCGAGCGCGAAGGGCGCTCGCTTCTCGCCGAAGACCTCGACGAACTTGTCGGCGAGCGCCTTGGCGCCGCCGGAGTGCTCGATGAGCCTGCCGAGCATCGCACCGAGGGCGACGAGGAGCGCGACGCCGGCGAGTGTTCCGCCGAAGCCGTCGGTCAGGGTCTTCGCGATCGCTGAGACCGGCACCTGCGCGACGAACGCGGTGAGCAGCGAGACGATGATCAGCGTCAGGAAGGCGTGCACCTTGCAGACGATGATCAGGAACAGGATCAGGGCGATCGCGCCGACTGCGATGAGCAGCAGCGGTCCGGCACCCAGGGTCTGGGTCCAGTCTTCCATCGGTATCTCCGTTGATGTCGGGAAGCGGACGACCGGGGGCCGAGCCCCGCGGATCGTCCCGCGTTAGTATTCGAGCTGCCCCGTGCCACGGCAGCGGAGCAGAGCGATCCTCGCACAATGATCGTATCTTTTACAACCACTGATCGTATTTTTCGGAGGCGTCATGGCGCAGGCATCCCACGGATCCGTGCTCGACGCTCTCGGGCTCCGTATCGCATCGGGTGAGCTCGCACCGGGATCGGTGTGCACCCTCGCGGATCTCGAAGCCGAGTTCGGCGTTTCCCGGACGGTCGTGCGCGAAGCGGTCCGGGTCCTCGAGGCCATGGGCATGCTCTCGTCGCGCCGCCGGGTCGGCCTGACCGTCACGCCGACGAGCGAGTGGAGCGCGCTCGACACCCGCCTCATCGGCTGGCAGCTCGCCTCTCCCCGGCGCGATCACCAGATCGTCGTGGTCAACGAGCTGCGCTCGGCGGTCGAGCCGATCGCGGCGCGCCTGGCCGCGCAGCGCGGCACCGACGTCCAGCGGTCCGAGCTGCTGCGGCTCGCGGCACGCCTCGAAGAGCTCGGCCACAGCGGGCGCGGCGCGTCGCCGGAGTACCTCGAGGTCGATATCCAGTTCCACGACCTCATCCTCGACATGAGCGGCAACCTCATGCTCGCCGCGAACAAGGCCGCGATCGCCGCCGTCATCGCGGGGCGTTCCGATGTGGGTCTCACGCCCGCGGTCCCCTACGAAGAGGCCCTGAACAACCACGTGCAGACGGCCGCGGCGATCGCACGCGGCGATGCCGACGGAGCCGAGCGCCATACCCGCGGCTACGTCGACGCCGTGCTCAGCGAGGTGCGGGCGCTGGTGTGACCAGCCCGTCGGGCCGGCCGCCGCGGAGCGCCGTGACGAGCGCATCGATCGACTGATCCGTCATCCGCTGCACGGCACCGCCGGTGTGGCCTCCCGCATGCGGTGTCGCCACCACGCCCGGATGCCCGACGAGCGGCGAGCTGGAGGGCGGCTCGGTCTCGTAGACATCGACCGCGACGCCGTGAAGGCGCCCCTCGTCGAGCGCACGGCGCGCCGCGGCCTCGTCGAGCAGGCCGCCGCGAGCGGTGTTGACGACGATCGCTCCCGGCGGCAGCAGCCCCAGTCGGCGCTCGTCGAGCAGATGACGGGTCTCGGGAAGCAGCGGGACGTGGAGGCTGACGACGTCGCTGCGGCGGCACAGCTCGTCGATCTCGACCCGCTCGACCCCGGCCTGCGCGAACGCCTCGTCGGGCAGCATCGGGTCGTAGGCGATCGCCGTCATCCCGAGACCCCGCGCACGCTCGGCGACCAGGCGGCCGATCGCCCCGAACCCGACGACCCCCGCGGTGCCGCCCGTGAGCTCCTTGCCCTCGAGGCGCGGCCACTCCCCCGCTCGCACCGCTTCGTCGAGCCGGGGGATGGCCCGCGCCGCGGCGAGCACGAGACCGATCGCGAGCTCGGCGACGGCGATCGCATTGGCACCGGGGGTTCGCGTCACGATGACCCCCCGCGCCGCCGCGGCATCCAGGTCCACCCGGTCCACGCCCACGCCGTACCGCGCGAGGACGCGCAACCGGGGCGCGGCGGCGAGGACGGCCTCGTCGTATTCGTCGAGGCCGGCGATGATGCCGTCGACGTCAGCGACGAGCGGGACGAGCTCGGCCGCGGTGAGCGGGCGTCCGTGGGGATTGAGGACGACCTCGCCGACCGCGTCGCGGAGCCTGCGGAGCGACGCGCCCTGCGGATCACGGCACAGCGAGGTCGGCGTCACGAGGACCTTCATCGCGCCGCTCCCTGCGACCCGGGCACCGTCCGCTGATACTGGTCGAGGTAGCGGGCGAAGCCCTCGTCGTAGCGGTCGCGGTACTCCGTCCGGGGTGCGATCGTGCGCACCTCCACGTCGTCGAAGGCCGGATGCCGCAGGTCGAGCCCGCTCGCGAGCATCCCCATCCGCACCGCACCGACGATCGAGGTGTGCTGCTGCGCCGAGACCTGCATCTCGACCCCGAAGACGTCGGCGGTCAGCTGCGTCCAGAACGGCGAGGAGAGGACGCCGCCCGAGAGGATGATCCGTCGTGGCGTGCCGCCGAGCGCCGTGAGCTCCTTGTAGCAGTGGTAGAGCGAATAGACGATGCCCTCGAGCACCGACTGGTACATGTCCACACGCGAGTGCGCCGGCGCGAGATCGACGAAGCCGCCGCGACGCTGGTCCTGCCAGCCGGGGCTCCGCTCGCCGAACAGGAAAGGCAGGAAGACCGGGAGGTCGACACGGTCGGTCGACAGCGACGGCTCGATGTCGAGGTAGTCCGTCGACGCGCCGAAGAGGCGATCGCGCGCCCAGTCGACGCAGTTGCCGCATCCCGAGGTGGCGGCGCCGCTGAGCGCTCCGAGGGGCGAGCGGTACGACCAGGTGCTGAGGGTGGGTGAGAACGCCGGGTGGCGCGAGGCGACCCGGAGCGCGCCGCTCGTCCCCATCGAGAAGGTCATCTCTCCCGGTTCGGTCGCGAGGTCGCCGACCTGGTTGAGACCCCCGTCCGGACCGGGTGTCAGCACCGGGGTGCCCGCCGCGAGCCCCAGGAGCACCGCCGCCTCGGCCGACAGCGGCGCTGTCGCCGTCGTCTCGTGCAGCTCGGGCAGCCGCACCCGGCCGAGGTCGAACCGGTCGATGACCTCGCGGTCCCATGTGGCATCGGTGGCCGAGAGCAGCCCGCTGCCGGAGGCCAGGGAATCGTTCGTCCAGACCTCACCCGTCATCCGGGCGAAGATGAGGCTCGCCTGGTCGAGGGCGAGGAGTCCGTCGATGTCGAGCCCCTGCGAGCGGAGGTACTGGAGCTTGAACACGGGGTAGATGGCGTTGACCATGCAACCGGTGCGTTCGTAGAACCACCACGTGAAGTCGTCGTCCGCGCGCAACGCGGCGCTGAGGTCCTGCGCCCCGGTGTAGGGCCACTCCATCACCGGGGTCACTGCCGAAAGGTCGTCGGAGCGGAGGGTCAGGCCGTGCCACGTGCCGCTCAGGACGATGAGGTCGATCCGCTGGCCGGCCGCGGCCTCGCGACCGAGGGCCATGAGCTGGATGTAGATCGCATCGGCGTCCCGGACCGCGGAATCGGGTCCGTCGACTTCGAACCTCCGGCTGCGGACGGCGACCGCGCCGGTGTCCGTGTCGAAGAGCATGGTCTTCGCCGAGGTGGTGCTGGCTTCGAGAGCGAGGATCTTCATGAGGGCCCATCGTCGGGTGTCCGGCGGGCAGCAGCGTCGCCGAGACCCAATGATATGATCATTCGGTCGAAGATGAACACCCCGAGGAGAAACATCATGGCCGCTGTTCTCGATCAGATCGCCCGGTACCGACTCGTTCCGGTCGTCGTGGCCGATTCCGTCGCCGAGGGTTCCTTCATCGTCGATGCCCTCGCCGAAGGCGGGCTCCCGGTGGCCGAGATCACCTTCCGCACCGCCGCAGCACCCGACGCGATCGCGGCGATCGCGGCACGGGGTGACATCCTCGTCGGTGCCGGCACGATCGTGTCGCCCGCGCAGGTCGATACCGCCGTCGACGCGGGAGCGCGCTTCCTCGTCTCCCCCGGCTTCCACCCGGCGGTCGCCGATCGCGCCGCGGAGCGCGGGGTTCCCCTCATCCCCGGAGCCATCAGCGCCTCGGAGATCACGGCAGCGCTGGCCGCCGGCATCACGACCGTGAAATTCTTCCCCGCCGAGACCTCCGGCGGCCTCCCCGCCCTCCGCGCCCTCGCGGCCCCCTTCGGCGACGTGCGCTTCGTGCCCACCGGGGGCATCGACGCCACGAACCTCGACTCCTACCTCGCCCACCCCCGGGTGATGGCCGTCGGCGGTTCGTGGATGCTGCCGCGCGACGCCGTCGAGGCACGTGACGCGGCGCCCATCGTGCGGGCGACATCCGACGCCGTCGCACGCGTCGCGGCCTCGTCGCAAGCCGCTCCGGCCGGTCTGCCGAACGGATAAAGTGGCGAGAGAGCCGGGCTCTCTCGCAGTCCCTGCCATTCCACCCGCACGCGAACCTGGAGCTACGCATGGCGTCGACCCCCTCACCGACAGGACCCTCGACCGATCAGGATCAGGCGCCGCACGAAGCGGCCACTGCTCACGAGGGCGCTCCGCGTCCCGAGGAGGTCGACCGCCCGACCCCCGACGAGAGCGCTGCTCCCGCGGAGGCCGGTTCCGGCGCCGCCAACATCGGCGTGGTCGGACTCGCCGTCATGGGCTCGAACCTCGCCCGTAACCTCGCCAGCCGCGAGGGCAACACCGTCGCCGTGTTCAACCGGTCGCGGTCGAAGACCGACGAGCTCATCGAGGCGCACCCCGAGGCGGGCTTCATCCCCGCCTTCTCGTACGAGGAGTTCGCGGCCAACCTGCAGAAGCCGCGCACCGCGATCATCATGGTCAAGGCCGGTCGCCCCACCGACGCCGTCATCGACGAGCTGATGCGGGTGTTCGAGCCGGGCGACATCATCGTCGACGGCGGCAACTCACTGTTCACCGACACCATTCGCCGAGAGAAGGCTGTCCGCGAGGCCGGCTTCAACTTCGTCGGCATGGGAGTCTCCGGCGGCGAGGAGGGCGCCCTCCTGGGCCCGTCCCTCATGCCCGGCGGCCCCGACGAGTCGTGGGTGACGCTCGGCCCGATCCTGAAGTCGATCGCTGCGGTCGCCGAGGGCGAGCCGTGCGTGACGCACGTCGGCCACGACGGCGCCGGCCACTTCGTGAAGATGGTGCACAACGGCATCGAGTACGCCGACATGCAGCTCATCGCCGAGGCCTACGACCTCATCCGCCGCGGCACGGGCAAGTCGCCCGCCGAGATCGCCGACATCTTCGCCGAGTGGAACCGCGGCGAGCTCGAGTCGTACCTGATCGAGATCACCGCCGAGGTGCTGCGCCAGACGGATGCCGCCACCGGCCAGCCGCTCGTCGACGTGATCGTCGACCAGGCCGGCGCCAAGGGAACCGGTGCGTGGACCGTGCAGACGGCGCTCGACCTCGGTGTTCCCGTCTCGGGCATCGCGGAGGCCGTGTTCGCGCGTTCGCTCTCGAGCCATCGCGAGCAGCGCGACGTCTCGGGCTCGCTGCCCGGGCCCGACGACGCGTCGTTCACCGTCGAGGACCCCGATACCTTCATCGAGCAGGTGCGTCTCGCGCTCTACGCCTCGAAGATCGTCGCGTACTCGCAGGGCTTCGACGAGATCCGTGCCGGTGCCGCGCAGTACGGCTGGAACATCGACCTCGGTGCAGTGTCGAAGATCTGGCGCGGTGGCTGCATCATCCGCGCGCAGTTCCTCAACCGCATCGCCGATGCGTACGCGACGGGCGACGAGCTGCCCGTCCTCCTGACCGCGCCGTACTTCGTCGAGGCGCTCGGCCGCGCTCAGGACGCCTGGCGTCACGTCGTGCAGGCCGCTGCCGGCGCCGGCATCCCCGCTCCCGCCTTCAGCTCGTCGCTGTCGTACTACGACGGCCTGCGTGCGGAGCGCCTGCCCGCGGCCCTCATCCAGGGCCAGCGCGACTTCTTCGGAGCGCACACCTACAAGCGCATCGACAAGGACGGCACCTTCCACACGCTGTGGTCGGGCGACCGTTCCGAGGTCGAGGCCGAAGACACGCACTGACCCCGACTTCCGGGTCGACGAAGGCCCCGCCGAGCATCTCCGCTCGGCGGGGCCTTCGCTGTTCGCGACGAGGGGACGTCAGAGCCAGTCGTTGCGCTTGAAGATCCCGTAGAGGCCGGCGCTGAGGAGCACCATCAGCCCGAGCGCCATCGGGTAGCCCCACGGCTGTGCGAGCTCGGGCATGAATCTGAAGTTCATGCCGTAGACGCTGGCGACGAACGTCGGGGCGAACCCGATCGCCGCCCACGACGAGATCTTCTTGACCTGTTCGTTCTGGCGCACCTGCACGACGGTGAGGTCGGCCATCTTCTCGTCCAGCCGCTGATTGACGAGCGTCGCGTGGATCGTCAACGCATCGTCGAGCGTGTGGCGCATCGACTGCACGCGCTCGGCCACGTACTGCGCACGGCCCCGGACATCGTCCCACCCGGCCGGTTCAGCGCCCGCGGCGGCGTCCGTGAGGGTCGTCCCGAGCCGCGTCAGGACGTCCGGCAGGGGCGTCGTGGCGTGAGCGAGGTCGATCACCTCCCGCTGCAGGTCGAAGATGCGCCGCGACACTCCGGGGTCGTCGCCGAACAGCTGGTCCTCGATCTCGTCGATGTCGTTCTCGACGCCGTCGAGCACCGCGCGGTACCCGGTCGTGACGAGTTCCGCGAGCACCCACATGACGGATGCCGGGCCGCGGCGGAGCAGGTCGCGGTGGCCGTCGAGACGGCCGCGGAGTTCGCTGAGGTCGATGCGATCCGACCGCGTGACGGTCACGATGAGGTGAGGTGCGAGGAAGACGTCGATCTCATCGCACCGGACCGTCTCGGACGCGTCGTCGTAGTGCGCGGGCTGCAGCACCACGAACGCGTGATCCCCGGTGCGCTCGAAGATCGACCGCTGGTGCGGCCGGAGGGCTTCCTTGACGGCGATCGGGGGCAGGCCGAGTTCGTCCGCGCGGCTCTCGATCTGCGCGGCGTCGACGTCGATCAGCGCGATCCACGCGAACCCGCCCCGCTCTCGTGCGAGCGCGGCCGCTTCTCCCGGCGGGAGACCGTCACCCGCCACCGCACCGTCGACGTAGACCGCGGTCTCAACGTTCGTCATGAGGTCACCGTATGCCACCTCGGATGCTCACAGCTCAGACATAGCGTCGCCCATAGCTTCTCCATAGAGAACGCCTCACAATGGCATCATGACCACCCCAGCACCCGCCACCCTGCAGCGTCCCGACGGCTCTCCGCTGCGCGTCCTCGTCGTCGACGACGAGCAGATGCTCACCGATCTGCTCTCGATGGCGCTCAAGATGGAAGGGTGGGAGGTCCGCTCGGCGGCATCCGGTTTCGAGGCCCTCGCGATGGCGCGGGAGTTCGAACCCGACGCGATGGTGCTCGACATCATGATGCCCGACCTCGACGGGATGTCGGTGCTGCAGCGCCTCCGCCAGTCGGGTGACGATGTTCCCGTGCTGTTCCTCACCGCGAAGGATTCCGTGGGCGACCGCGTCGCGGGGCTTACGGCGGGCGGCGACGACTACGTCACGAAGCCCTTCAGCCTCGAGGAGGTCGTCGCGCGGCTGCGGGGCCTCATGCGGCGCGCCGGAACCGCGACCGCCGGCGGCGCCGACCCCGTGCTGCGCGTCGGCGACCTGACGCTCAACGAGGACTCGCACGAGATCGAGCGCGCCGGGACGAGCATCGAGCTCACCGCCACCGAGTTCGAGCTCCTGCGCTACCTCATGCGCAACCAGCGGCGCGTGGTGTCGAAGGCGCAGATCCTCGATCGCGTCTGGAACTACGACTTCGGCGGCCGCTCCTCGGTCGTCGAGCTGTACATCTCGTACCTGCGCAAGAAGATCGACGCCGGTCGCGAGCCGCTCATCCACACCGTCCGGGGTGTGGGCTACATGATCAAAGCTCCGCAGTGACGCCCTCCCCGCATGGCGCCGGCGCGCGCGGGCGCACCGATAGGCAGCCCCGCAAGCGCTGGACGTTGCAGACGCGGCTCATGCTGACGGTGGTCAGCGTCGTCGCGTTGACGCTGATCGCGAGCGCGGTCGGACTCGCCACCACCATCGGGACCGTTCTGGTCGCCACCGTCGACACGAACACCGAGTCGCTCACCCGCAGCCTCAAGCTGTTCGACAGCAGCGGCTACGTCGTGCGAGCGCGGTCGGCGGAAGAGACGATCGCGGGCACACCGGGACTCCCCTACGGCTACACGCTTCTCGTGCAGGATCCGCGCGGTCCGGTCACCGGCGCGACCTTCGACGGCGAGGAGGGAGTGCGCAGCCTCACCGCCGCCGAGGTGAACGATCTGGCCTCGACAGACCTCAGCGCCCTTCCCGCCACGATCGAGATCGGTGATCTCGGCGCGTTCCGCGTCGTTTCATTCGAAGCGGGCGACATCACGGGGCTGGGTGCCCTGCCGCTCGCCCAGGTCGACAAGAGCGTGGCGACCGTCGTCACGACGATCGCGATCGTCACGATCGGGGGCCTGCTGCTGCTCAGCGCAGCGATCGCGGTCGTCATCCAGCGTTCGCTGCGGCCGCTGCGCGTCGTCGCCGACACCGCGACCCGGGTGGCATCGCTCCCCCTGTCGCAGGGCGCCGTCTCGATCACCGAGCGGGTTCCCGCGGAGGAGACCGACGACCACGACGAGATCGGCCGCGTCGGCGCTGCCCTCAACACGCTGCTCGACCACGTCGATGAGTCCCTCGTCGCACGACAGCGCAACGAGGAGCGCATGCGGTCGTTCGTCGCGGACGCGAGCCACGAGCTGCGCACCCCGCTCGCCTCGATCCGCGGGTACTCGGAGCTCTCGCTCCGAGCGATGCGCCAGGGCGTGCCCGGAGTCGAGGAGACCACGACCGCCGCTCTCGAGCGCATTCAGGCGCAGTCGCTGCGCATGACGAGCCTCGTCGAGGACCTGCTGCTCCTCGCACGTCTCGACGAAGGGCAGGAGCTGGTCTACGGAACCGTCGACCTGACCGCACTCGCCATCGACGCCGTGGCCGATGCGCGCGCAGCGGGACAGGACCACGAGTGGCGGCTGGACGTCGGCGACGAACCGGTCGTCGTCGCGGCGGACGCGACACGCATCACGCAGGTCGTCGCGAACCTCTTGGCCAATGCCCGCGTCCATACTCCCGCCGGGACGACCGTCACCACCGCGGTGCGCGTCGCCGACGGAACGGCGATCCTGTCGGTGCACGATGACGGCCCGGGGATCGACCCCGCCGTCGTCGACGAGATCTTCGAGCGCTTCTCGCGAGGCGACAGCTCGCGAGCGCGGCAGACGGGTGGCACGGGCCTCGGCCTCTCGATCGCCCGCGCCATCGTCGCGGCGCACGGCGGCTCGCTCACGGTGCAGAGCGAACCCGGATCGACCACGTTCGAGCTGCGGCTGACGGCGCGACCGGCCGATCCCGGATCGGCGGGTACGATCGCGGAGACCGACGCGGAGTCGGATGCCGGGACGGGGTCGGGTGCCGGGCCGGGCGCCGGGGCGGGTGCCGGGCCGGGCCCGATCGCGCCTGAGCACGCGGGCGGAGCCGAGGACACAGCATGACGCTCCGCCAGCCGCGGGTCGTCGCGGTGCGCCACGGGCGCGTGCAGCCGTCCGGCTCATGGATCTATGTCTGGGTCGACGGGGCGACGGGCGACATCGCCTACGTCGGTGCGACACCGTACGACCCCGTGCTTCGCACTCACCTGCACCTCGAGAGCGACGATGCGCAGCTGGGAAGAGTGCGCGCGACCGTCGATGGATACGCGGAGCGCGACTTCGACGTTCTCGCCTTCGAGCTTCCCGCCGACATCGAACGCGCTGAAGCGAAGGGTCTCCTCAAGCGCCGTCTCCGTGGGGATGCCCACCCGTCACCGACGGATGTATCGACGGCGCTGTGGCGCGCGGTGGACGACATCGCACGCGCCGTCGAATACCAGCGTTCTGAGATAGCCCGACGCGGTCGGGCAAACGGCTGAGGTCGTCTGTTCCTCCCCAGGGGCGATGCTTGGTCGATCCCGCCTATAGAAGCTTTGTTCTAATGCAATGTCTGACCCTGCTGCCACAATGGGAACATGACAGCGAACGGCGCTGGTGGTCCGGACGGCGGCGTGGTCTCGCCGCACGGTCCCGCGATCGCGGCGTACGGCGAGGCGCTCGCGCTGGTGCATGACGCGGATGTCGCGTCGGTGCGGGCTCTGGCCGCGCTGGGCCGGTCGGCGTTGCGTGAGGCGCACCGTGATGGTGTGCGGGGGCTGGCGTCGGACATGGAGCTGCGGTCGGTCGCGGCCGAAGCGGCGGGCCTGGCCCGGCGGACCGACCGGCGCCTGCAGGCCGACATCGACCATGCGCTGACGGTCGTCGACGACTACCCGACCGTGTTCGCGGCGTGGGAGGGGCGGCGGATCACCCGCGACCACGTCGACGTGGTCGTTCAAGCGGGAACCGGGCTGCCCGACGAGGTGCGGGGCGAGTTCGAGATCGCCGCGATCGCGGTGTGCGAGCGCGACATCGCGACGCGGGTGAAACCGGCCCTGCGGGCCCTGGCTGAGAGGCTGCACGAGCGCACGTTCACCGACCGGCACCGCGACGCCACGGCAGGACGGTGCGTGCGGGTCTCACACGGCGCGGACGGGATGTCGGATGTCACCGCGACTGTCCCGACCGTGATCGCAGTAGGGATGCTCGACCGGCTCACGCAGATGGGACAGTCCGTGAAGGACGCCCGGGTCGCGGGCGCGGGGGTGGGCGCTGGGGCGGCTGCTGGGCCGGATGCCGCGAGCGCACACGAGGCGGCTGATACCCGGACGATGGACCAGCTGCGGGCCGACATCCTCGGCGACCTCGTCCTCGGCGGAGCACCGGTGGTCGACCCGACCTACGTGACCGACCGGCCCGGTGGACTCGGCGCGATCCGGGCACGCGTGCAGGTTGCCGTCGCGGCGGAGACGCTGATGGGCAAGGACAAGAACCCCGCCGAGGCGGTGGGCGCCGGGCTGATCGACGCCGTCACGGTCCGGCAGCTCGCCGGGCAGGTCAGCGAGTGGGACCGGCTCTTCATCGACCCCGTCACCCGGACGCCGGTCGAGATCGACACCTACCGGCCCACCGCGTCGATGAAGAAATTGCTGGTGGCCCGGGATCAGCACTGCCGGTTCCCGGGATGCCGCAGGGCCGCGATCCGCTGCGAGATCGACCACACCGTCGATCACGCCCTGGGTGGGCACACCCACATCTTCAACCTCGCCCACCTCTGCCAGCGGCACCACTCCATGAAGCAATTCACCACGTGGGAAGTCCGGCAGCTCGGTGGCGGGGTCCTCGAATGGACCTCACCCCTCGGGCGGGTCTACCGCGAAGACGTACCCATACCGGCAGTCTGCTTCACCAGCGAAACCGCGAACCCGCCACCGGTGGACGGAGCCGGCGGGCCACCTCCGCCCGATGGACCGACACCGTTCTGAGGAATCGAGCGATCTGGATGCGGGCCGCGAAGAGCGACGAAAACCGAACCGAGCTGACGGAATCGACGAGCGCCCAGCCGCACGTTCGATCCGGGCCGGCCGCCAGACTAATACCCGGCGAACGCGTCGGTGGTGAGCGACCGCGCCCTCGAGAGGGCGGGAGCGAGGTCGGCGATGAGCCGAGGCGGGCCGGAGATGAAGGCGTGCCGCTCGGTGAGGTCCGGCACGAGCGTGGCGAGGGATGCTGCGGTCAGCCGCGCCCCGCCGGTCCACGTCCAGTGGTCGGGAAGACTCCGCGGCTCATCCCGCGTCACCACCATCACCGGGATGCCCGCGGCGATGATGTCATCGCGGAAGGCCAGTTCCTCGGCATCCGACGCCACATAGACCATGACCACATCCCGCCGCTCCCCCGCCATACGCATCTCGCGCAACTGCGAGACGAAGGGCGTCACCCCGATACCGGCCGCGACGAGCAACACCTTGGCATCGGTCCGTGCGGGGAGCACGAAATCGCCCCACACGCCGGTGACGGGAAGATCGCGACCGGGCTCGACCAGCGCGAGCGCCTTCTTGTAGCTCGACTGCGACCCCTCGCGGATGGCGATCCGCACCTCCGGCAGCTCCGCGGGCGCCGAAACGATCGAGAATTCGCGCCGCGTCCCCCGCGCATCGGGGCGACGGTGCGGCACCTCGAGTTCGAGGTACTGTCCGGGACGGAATCGGAAGCCGCGATGAGCGCGGAACGTCAGCTCCCGCACGGAGGGGGTCAGCGCTGTGCGTTCGACGAACGTCAGGCGCACCGCGGCGCGGTAGGCGAAGAAGAACGCGAGCAGGTTGCCGATGAGCAGCGCGCGCTCCTGTCCGAGACTGACGTCACCGATGAGGATCGGCCAGCCCGCCAGCGCGCCCACCAGCGCAGCGACCGCGTACTGCTGCCTCCGACGCGGCGGAAGGGTCAACGGCTCAGACAGCATGAACGCACCGAGGAAGAGGAACGGCGACGACCACAGCACCTGCCCGATGACGGTCGCATCGACGGGGAGCGAGACCTGGGCGTACTGCACGAACGTCCGCACGAGCGCGACAGCGACCGCGACGACCAGGAAGACCGCGACCACCCGCACCTTCTCCGTGCGCACGAGCACAAGACCGCCGAGAAGGATGACGGGCACCGCGAGAACGGGCGACCCCACCCACCACGCCGACGCGCCCAGGTCGGGGAACGGGATGCTGAGCACAGTGAGCACCGTTGCTCCGGCCGCGGCGGGATTGAAGATGTGTCGCCCACGCCAGGCCAGCAGGTACTTCGATGCGGAGGCGACCACCCCGGCGACCGCGAGCCCCGCGATCCCCGCCGGATCGAGCGTCGGACGCAGCACGAACAGCAGGATGAGCGCGGTGATGACCGCCGATTCGATGCGCCACGTTCGGCCGAGCAGCCGCTGCGCTACAGCATCCACCACGATGATCGCGGCGGCCAGGACGACGAGCGACACCGGGAGAGCCAGCGGATCGCCCGCGATCTGACCGGCGACGGTCAGCACGAAGGCGATGACCGCGAGCAGGGAGAGGGCCATGAGAACGAATCGGTACATCGACACGCGTCCGAGCGCGCCGACGGCTCGGTTTCGAAGGGCCGTCAGGGATGTCATACGAACAACTCCGCTTCGCAGTGGGGTGACCATTCGACGGAACCGTCGGTGCGCATCCGCACCCACGAGGCCTCACTGCGCTCCGCGAAGCGAGGGCCGCCGTCGAAGAAGAGGGCTGTGGCGACGGCATCCGCCGTCATGGCGTCCGAAGCGACCGCCCACGTCGCCGCGTACTCCCGAACCGGTTCGCCCGTGCGCGCGTCGAGAACGTGATGCAGACCATCGCCCCACGCTCGACGGTTGGTCGCGGAGGCGCACAGCGCCCCGGCGTCAAGCGTCCAGACTCCGACGGCCCGGGACCCGTCATACGGGTGCTCGAGCGCGACACGCTGCTGCACCCCGTCGATCGCGAGGTCGCCGCTCGCATCGACGACGAGCCAGCCGGCCGTGCGCCGCCGCAACTCCGACATCACGAGATCGACGAGGCGACCCTTGCCCACCGCGCCCACATCGATCGTCGCCGGGCTGTGAAGCGTGAGTCGATCGTCCGCCAGCTCGACGACATCGCGCCACAGGTCCGGCGCGGCCATCGCCCCGCGATCGCGGAGGGAGTACGAGCCGTCGTAACCGCGCCGGGCGAGTGCGTCACCGACGAGCGGGTTCACCGCGCCGTCCGTGACGTCGGCCAGGTCGCCGTACAGCGCCAGCATGGCCGCGGCGTCGGGAGGCGCCGCGACCGATCCGCCCGACGCCAGCCGGCTCACGGTCGAGTCCGCGCGGAATCTCGACCAGTCCCGGTCGAACGACTCCACGAGCGACATCACCGCTGACCGATCGCCGTCACGCAGCGGCACCTCGCTGTCGACGCACCACGCAGTTCCGATGGCGCCGAACTCCCACCGCCCGAAGCCGGCAGTCGCGATGATCATGCTGCCGCGTCGGTGCGGATCTCCTCGACCGCCGCGTTGAAACCACCGCTCGTGAGCGACGAGCCCGCCACGCGGTCGACCTTCACGTCGTCGAGGCTCTTGCCGACGACGGCATCCGAGATGCCGCCGATGAACTGCGACTGGTACTGCTTGCTCTCGCGGCGGGTCGGCTCACCGGTGACCTCGACCGCGGTCACGGCATCGGATTCGACCGTGAGCGTCACGGTGATCGTCTCGGGGCCCTCGGGGGTCTGATAGGTCCCCTCGGCCGTGTACGTGCCGTCGGTGTAAGTGCCGCCGGTCGCCCCCGACGAACCGCTCGAGCTGCCCGAACCGGTCTCGGTCGTCGCGTCGGCGGAGGGCGCCGTGCCCGATGCGGGCTGCTCGCCTTCGGCTTGGCCCGCGCAGCCGGCGAGGAGCGCAAGGCCGGCGACGGACGCCGCGGCGGCGGTCACGCGGAGCGAACGGGGTACGGCAGTGGCGCGGATCATGATGGGTCCTCCTGTGTCGTGCCCCTCCGGGGGGAGGTGGGCTGATCTCACGCTAGCGGCCCGTCGCCATGGCTCCCCTTTGTCGTTCCTATGCGTTTGCATCGAGTTCCGGCGCGCGCCACAGCGCTTTCAGCCCTTCGACCGCGAAGAAGATCGCCACGGCGAACCCCAGCGGAAGCAGCCAGGCCTGCGCCGAGAGCGGCCGCGATTCGAACAGTGCGTTCATGAACGGCACGTACGTGTAGATGAGCTGCAAGCCGATGAGGGCTGCAGCCGACCACCAGATCACCCGGTTGCCGCGCAGGACATCCCGGGTCAGGCTCGAACGGCGCAAGAACCGGCAGTTCAACAGGAACGCCAGCTGGCCGAGCGCGAGTACGGAGACCGAGACCGTCCGGGCGACATCCAGCTCGGCGCCCGTTGCTCGAACGATCGCGAACGCCGCGAGCGTCGCTCCCCCGATCATCACCGACACGATGAGGACGAACAGAAGTTCGCGCAGCGAGATGATCGACCCGCCGCTCGACCGGGGCGGTCGCGACATGATCCCCGGCTCGGCCGGCTCGTACGCGAGGGCGAGCGAGAGCGTCACCGCCGTGACCATGTTCACCCACAGCACCTGCACGGGAGACAACGGCAGCGCCAACCCGAAGACGACGGCGACGAGGATCACGAGCGACTGGGCCCCGTTGGTGGGCAGCAGGAACACGATCGACTTGCGCAGGTTGTCGTAGATCCGGCGCCCCTCGCGGATCGCGGAACGGATGGTGGCGAAGTTGTCGTCAGCGAGCACGATCTCGGCGGCTTCTTTCGTCGCCTCGGTGCCCTTGATCCCCATCGCGACTCCCACGTTCGCGCGGGTGAGCGCGGGGGCGTCGTTGACGCCATCACCGGTCATCGCGACCACCTCGCCGTGCGACTGGAGCGCTCGGACGATACGGATCTTGTGCTCGGGACTCGTCCGCGCGTAGACGTCGACGTCGCGGACGACATCCTTCAGCTTCTCCTGGCTGAGCGACTCGAGCTCGCCGCCGGTGAGCACGCGGGGTTCGTCATCCGACACCAGCCCCATCTCACGGCTGATCGCGACGGCCGTTCCCGCATGGTCGCCCGTGATCATCTTCACGCGGATGCCGGCCCGGTGGCAGTCGGCGATCGCCTCGACGGCCTCGGGGCGCGGGGGGTCGAGGATGCCCCAGAGGCCGAGGAACTCCAGCTCATCGACGTCGTCGATCCCGACCTCGTCGAGGCGCGACGGCTTGCGCGCGGCGGCGAGCACGCGCAGGCCCTCGGCGCTCAGCTCGGCGATGACCGCATCCCAGAACTCGCGGTCTAGTTCCTCCGGCCCCGCGGCCCCGCGCTGGCGCATCGAGCGGTCGAGCAGCCGGTCGGGCGCGCCCTTGACGAGGAGAGCGCGCGACCCGTCGGCGCCCTCGTTCAGGGTCGCCATGAACTTGTTCTCCGAGTCGAACGGGAGCACGTCCACGCGCCGGACGCCCTCTGCCTCACCGTCGTGTCCGCCCTTCATCGCGACGACGCGCAGCGCACCCTCGGTCGGCTCACCGACGAGCTTCCAACCGTCGTCATCCGAGACGACGTTCGCGTCGTTGCAGAGGTCCGCTACGGCGAGGACGGCCGACAGATCACCGCCGGAACGCCCGTCCCCGTCGGTCCGCTCGATCTCGCCCGCCGGTTCGTAGCCCAGCCCCGAGACGTCGTAGCGCGCGACCGGGGTGACGATCCGCCGCACCGTCATCTCGTTCTTCGTCAGCGTGCCCGTCTTGTCGGAACAGACGGTCGTCACCGAGCCCAGCGTCTCGACAGCGGGAAGCTTCCGCGTGATGGCGCGACGCCGGGCCATCTGCTGGACACCGATCGCCAGAGTGATCGTCACGAGCGCCGGCAGCCCTTCCGGGATCGCCGCCACCGCGAAACCGATCGTGGCCGAGACGAGCTCGCCGAACGGCATCCCGTGCACGAATCGGCCGATGAGCATCATGGCGGCCGCCATCCCGAGGATGACGAGGGTCAGGACCCGCCCGAACGCGTCCAGCTGCTTCGTGAGAGGCGTCGTCAGGGCTCCGGCGCCCCCGACGAGCTCCTGGATCTTGCCGATCTCGGTACGAGCGCCCGTGCCCGTGACGATTCCGCGGGCCTGTCCCGCCGACACGATCGTGCCGGAGAACGCCATCGACGCCCGGTCGCCGACGCCGGCATCCGCGTCGACCGGATCGGTGTGCTTCGATGCCGGTACCGACTCGCCGGTCAGCGCCGCCTCGTCGATGCGCAGCTGGCTCGCCTGGACGAGCCGGAGGTCGGCCGGAACCTTGTCGCCCGGTGACAGGCGCACGACATCGCCGGGCACGAGCTCGGCGGCGGGCACACTCCGCCACGAGCCGTCTCGGCGCACGCTCGCATCCGACGACAGCATGCCGCGGATGCCCGCGAGAGCCTTCTCGGCGCGCCCCTCCTGGGCATACCCGATCACCGCGTTGATGATGGCGACGGCGAGGATGACCCACACGTCGAGCCAGTCCGCCATGACCGCCTTGATCGCGGCGGCGGCCAGCAGGATGTAGATCAGCGTGTCGTTGAAGTGCGAGAGGAACCGCAGCCACGCGGGCGTGCGCTTGGCCTCGGGAAGGACGTTCGGCCCCACTGCGTCGAGGCGCCGCCCTGCTTCATCCGAGCTCAGGCCGTCGGCGCTGGTTCTGAGCACCGCGGCGACCTCGTCGACGGGACGGGCGTACGAGCGAGGCGACTCGAGATCCGCCTCGGAGACAGGGGCAGCCATGGGGCCGATCCTACGGCGTGCGGCTTTGCGGTACACCGGAGGCCGCCGGAGAAGATCCCGGTGCGGCCGCGTCCCGAACCCGACGCTCGATGCAGCGCCGGGGTCACCCTGCCGGGGTCAGGTCGAGTCAGGCGGCGCCGTCGAACATGCTGGTGACCGATCCGTCCTCGAAGACCTCCTTGATCGCGCGCGCCAGAAGCGGGGCGATCGGGAGGATGGTGAGGCCGGGGAACCGCTTGTCTTCACCGAGCGGGATCGTGTCGGTGACGACGACCTCGTCGATCGCGGCGTCTTGGAGTCGCTCGACCGCCGGGTGGCTGAAGACCGCGTGCGTGGCCGCGACGATGACCCGCTCGGCGCCGTTGTTCTTCAGGGCCTGCGCGGCCTTGACGATGGTGCCGCCGGTGTCGATCATGTCGTCGACCAGCAGGCAGACACGTCCGCGCACGTCGCCGACGATCTCGTTGACGGTGACCTGGTTGGCGACGTTCGGGTCGCGACGCTTGTGGATGATGGCCAGCGGGGCGCCGAGGCTGTCGGACCACGTGTCCGCGACGCGAACGCGACCGGTGTCGGGTGACACGACGGTGAGCTTGTCGCGGTCTTCCGGGCTGAGCGTGCGCTCGAAGTGCTCGAGCAGGACCGGCTTGGCGAACAGGTGGTCGACGGGGCCGTCGAAGAAGCCCTGGATCTGCGCGGCGTGCAGATCGACGCTCATCACGCGGTCGGCGCCGGCGGTCTTGAACAGGTCCGCGACGAGGCGGGCGCTGATGGGCTCGCGTCCGCGGCCCTTCTTGTCCTGACGCGAATACGGGTAGTAGGGCGCGACGACGGTGATGCGCTTCGCGGATGCGCGCTTCGCCGCATCCAGCATGATGAGCGTCTCCATCAGCCATTCGTTGACCGGCGGACCGAACGACTGGACGAGAAAGAAGTCGCAGCCGCGGATCGACACCTCGAAGCGGGTGAGGATCTCGCCCGACGCGAATGTGCGGTGCTCGGTGGGAACGAGCTCCGTGCCGAGCTGGGTGGCTACATCGGCCGACAGCGCGGGGTGCGAGCCACCGGATGCCACGACGAGACGCTTCTTGGTCTTGGCGACCAGTCCCGGGGCGATACCCCGCGAGACGTCGAGGTCAACCGTGTTCTTCTTGCGAGCCATCGTCCGCTTCCTGTGAAGACCGCACGCGTGCCGCTGCTGCGGCGGCTGCAGTACCGGGTCTGTTCTTCTCGACCCACCCTGCGACATTGCGCTGGGGGGCGACGCTGAGCGCGAGAGCACCGGCCGGCACGTCCTTGCGGATGACCGCTCCGGCGCCGGTCTTGGCGCCCTCACCGATCTTAACGGGCGCGACGAAGACGTTGTGCGAGCCGGCGTGGACCTCGTCGCCGATGACGGTGCGGTGCTTGGCCAGGTCGTCGTAGTTCGCGGTGATCGCGCCCGCGCCCAGGTTCACGCCGCGACCGATCTCGGCGTCGCCGACGTACGACAGGTGCGGAACCTTGCTGCCCTCGCCGATGACGGCATTCTTCGTCTCGACGAACGTGCCGATCTTGCCGCGCTCTCCCAGCTGCGTGCCCGGCCGGATGTACGAGAAGGGCCCCACGGTCGCCCCCGCCCCGATGACGGCGAGCGTCGCGTCGCTCCGGGTGACCGAGGCGCCCGCGCCGACCTCGCAGTCGGTCAGTGTCGTGTCGGGGCCGACCGTGGCACCCTCCGCGATCGCGGTGGCCCGCAGGATGTGCGTGTTCGGCAGGACGGTGACATCGGGGGCGAGCGTAGCCGTGACGTCGATCCACGTCGTGGCGGGGTCCTGCACGGTGACCCCTTCGAGCTGCCAGCGGCGCACCGTGCGCGCGTTCAGGAGGCGTCCGGCCTCGGCCAGCTGCACGCGGTCGTTGACGCCGACGATGAGGGTCGGGTCGACCACCGGCTGTGCGGCGACGGCGAGGGCGTCGGCGCGCAGCATCCCCACGACATCGGTGAGGTACTTCTCGGCCTGGACGTTGGCCGTGCTGATCCGGCCGAGACGTTCGCGCAGCGGCCCCGCCTGGAACGCGTAGACCCCGGCGTTGACCTCGTCGACGGCTCGCTCGGCGTCCGTCGCGTCCTTGTGCTCGACGATCCGGTCGACGCCGCCGGCGGTATCGCGGATGACGCGGCCGTAGCCGGTGGGGTCGGACAACCGTGCGCTCAGCATCGTGGCCGCGGCGCCGGTCGAGCGGTGCGTGCGCAGCAGGTCGCGGAGCGTGCCGTCGTCGAGGAGAGGCACGTCGGCGCTGAGCACCAGCACGTCGCCCGCGAACTCCGGGAGCTGGTCGAGCGCGACCTCGACAGCCCGTCCCGTGCCGGGGATCTCGTCCTGGTCGACGACGACGACCTCGGGAGAGACGCCGAGCACGGCCTCCGCGACGCGGTCGCGCTCGTGGCGGACGACGACGAGCACATGGGCGGGGGCGAGGTCGCGGGCCGTGTCGAGCACATGACCGACGAGCGGACGGCCCCCGATGCGATGCAGCACCTTCGGGAGGGACGACTTCATCCGCGTCCCCTGGCCCGCGGCGAGGATCACGACGGCGAGACGGGGATCGAGTTGGGTGTCGCTCATGCTCCGCCGCCAGGACTCGAACCTAGACCTCACAGCTCCAAAGGCTGTCGTGCTGCCATTACACCACGGCGGACCGCCGCACCGAGGTGCAGCCCGACAAGTCTGCCAGAGCGCACGGCGCCCCGTCTCCGCGGCGCCTGTGTCGCGCGCCCGGTTCGCGATAATGGGGCCATGGCACACGAGACCGACGAGGTGGACCGCATCGTCGGTGCGTGGTCGCTGCAGCGTCCCGACCTGGACTTCTCGCCGCTCGAAGTGCTCTCGCGCGTCGATCGACTGTCGCGCCATCTCGACCGCGCGCGTCGCGAAGCGTTCCGCCGCAGTGATCTCGAGCCCTGGGAATGGGACGTCCTGTCGGCCCTCCGCCGCGCCGGCGAGCCCTACCAATTGAGCCCTAAGCAGCTCCTCCAGCAGACCCTGGTCTCGAGCGGCACGATGACCAATCGCATCGACCGGCTCGTCGCCCGCCGGCTCGTGCGGCGCGAGTCCGACCCGGGTGACGGGCGCAGCGTCCTGGTCACCCTGACCGATGACGGACGCATCCGCGTGGATGCCGCGATCACGCGCCTCGTCGACGCGGAGGCGGTGCTCCTGGCCGGTCTGTCGAAGAGCGACCGCGACCGCCTCGCCTCGCTCCTGCGCAAGCTGTCGCTGGGCTTCGACGGCACTCCCCCGCCACCGTCCGCCTGAGGTGTCCGAGCCTCGCTGACAGCGTGCGCCCGGCAGGGGTGGCCTAGCCTGGAAGCAATATGGCGCATCTTCTGGGAGCCGAGGGCCTTCGCCTCGAGTATCCGACCAAAGTGGTGTTCGACGGGGTCTCCCTCGGTGTCGACGAGGGCGACCGCATCGGCATCGTGGGCCGCAACGGCGACGGCAAGTCGAGCCTTCTGCGCATGCTCGCGGGGCTCGTCGAGCCCGACTCCGGCCGGGTGACCGTCCGCGGTGGCATCCGCGTGGGGGTCCTGGCGCAGGCCGACGACCTCGACGACGACCTCCGGGTGCGCGACGCCGTCGTCGGTGACCTGGCCGATCACGAGTGGGCGGGCGACGCCCGGGTGCGCGACGTCATCGCGGGGCTTCTCGGCGATCTCGACTGGGAGGGCCCGATCCGTGGTCTCTCGGGCGGTCAGCGTCGCCGGGTCTCCCTCGCCGCGCTCCTCGCGGGCGATCACGACGTCATCTTCCTGGACGAGCCGACGAACCACCTCGACGTCGAGGGCATCTCGTGGCTCGCAGAGCACCTCAAGCGCCGGTGGTCGGCGGGTTCCGGTGCGCTCCTGGTCGTGACGCACGACCGCTGGTTCCTCGACGAGATCTGCACCGCGACGTGGGAGGTCCACGACCGGATCGTCGAACCGTTCGAGGGCGGCTACGCGGCGTACATCCTGCAGCGGGTCGAGCGCGACCGGCAGGCAGCCGCCATCGAGGCCCGGCGGCAGAACCTCGCCCGAAAGGAACTGGCCTGGCTGCGCCGCGGCGCCCCCGCCCGCACGTCGAAGCCGAAGTTCCGCATCGACGCCGCGAACGAGCTGATCGCCGACGTCCCCGAGATCCGCGATCGGGTCGCGCTGCAGTCGCTCGCGGTGTCGCGACTGGGCAAGGATGTCGTCGACGTCCTCGACGCCGGTGTCAGCTACGGCGACCGGGTCGTGCTCGAGAAGGTCGAGTGGCGCATCGCGCCGGGCGAGCGCACCGGCATCCTCGGCGTGAACGGCGCCGGCAAATCGACCCTCCTGGGGCTCATCTCCGGCACCGTCGAGCCGACCGCGGGACGCGTCAAGCACGGCAAGACCGTCAAGGTGGCGACCCTCTCGCAGCGCATGAGCGAGCTCGACGAGCATCTCGACGAGCCCGTCCGCGTCGTCATCTCGAACCTCCGCACCAGCTACACGATCGGATCGGGGTCGAAGGCGCAGGAGCTGACGCCGGGGCAGCTGCTGGAGCGGATGGGCTTCAGCTCGGCGCAGCTGTCGACGCCTGTCAAAGACCTCTCGGGCGGACAGAAGCGGCGTCTGCAGCTGCTGCTCATCCTGCTCGACCAGCCCAATGTGCTGATCCTCGACGAGCCGACCAACGACCTCGACACCGACATGCTCGCGGCGATCGAAGACCTCCTCGACTCGTGGGCGGGCACGCTCATCGTCGTCTCTCACGACCGGTACTTCCTCGAGCGCGTGACCGACCAGCAGTACGCCATCCTCGGCGGACGGCTGCGACACCTTCCCGGCGGCGTCGACGAGTACCTGCGTCTGCGACGCGAGCAGCCTCAGCGCACCGGCGCGAACGCTGCGACCTCGGCCCCCTCCTCGGGTTCGGGCACAGGATCGACGAGCCCGGCGGCTCCGACGCTGAGCGGAGCCGAGCGCCGCGCCGCCGAGAAGGAGATCTCCGCCATCGATCGCCGACTGGAGAAGATCCAGGGCGAGATCGCGGCCGTCGATGCGCAGCTCGCCGATGCACACGACGACTTCGAGCGGATCATGGGGCTGCAGCGACGACGCGACGAGCTCGTCACCGAGACGACCACGCTCGAGGAGCGGTGGCTCGAGCTCGGCGAGGCCATCGACGGCTGACTGCGCACGGCACGACGAAGCCCCCGGCGCGATGCGCACCGGGGGCTTCGTTGCGGATCAGACGAGTCCGTTGTCCTCGAGGAACTTCTTCGCGATCGCGGCCGGCTCGAGCTTGTCGACCGTGCTCTGGACGTTCAAGGCGACCAGGGCCTCGGGGGTGAGCTTCGCGCTGACGGCGTTGATGGTGTCCTCGACCTCGCCCGCGAGATCCTTGTTGACGACCGGGACGACGTTGGACGCGAGGAAGAGCCCCTCGGGGTCTTCGAGCACGACGAGGTCGTCGGTCTGGATGCGCGGGTCGGCCGTGAAGACGTTCGCGACGTTGACCGTGCCGGCGACGAGGTCGTCGACCGTGGTCTCGCCGGTGGCCTGGAAGCCGACCTCGATGCCGTAGGTGTCGGCAAGGCCCGTCGGACCGTAGGGACGCTGCTCGAGCTCGGCAGGACCGCCGAGGGTCAGCGGCTCGGTGACGTTCGCGAGGTCGGCGATCGTGGTCAGGTTCCACTGCTCGGCGAACGCCGCCGTCACGGTGTACGAGTCCTGGTCGCTCGCGGTCGCCTGGTCGAGCACCGTGAGGTTCTCGGGGAGCGCGTCGGCGAGAGCGGCGTACACGTCCTCGGAGGTGCGGGCGGTGGTGTCCTCGTCGAAGTACTGCAGCAGGTTGCCGGTGTACTCGGGGAACAGCGTCAGCGACCCGCTCTCGAGCTCGGGCAGGTACGCCTCGCGCTGACCGGTCGTGAACTGACGGTCGACGGTCTTGCCAGCACCCTCGAGGGCCTGCGCGTAGATCTCGGCGATGATCTCGTTGGAGTAGTAGTCCTGGGAGCCGATGACGATGGTGCCGTCGGCCGGGGCCGCCGACTCGCCGCCGCCCTCCGCGAGCGGGTCGGAGCTCGCGCATCCGGCGAACAGGGTGGTGGCGGCGAGCACGCCGACACCGGCCGTCAACAGGCGGCGGGTGGTGAAGCGGGACATGGGTTCCTCTTTTCGGTGATGCGAAGGTTCGGTGCTGTGGGTCGGGATGGTCGGTCAGGCGGTCGCGGCGACGGGCCGGCGGCGGCGCTGCGGGGCGTCGGCGGCACGGACGCCACGCGGCACGCTGAGGCGTTGGAGGAGGGCGAAGACGGCGTCGAGCAGGAGGGCGAGCAGCGCGAGGATCAGGGCGGCGCCGAGCACCTGGTCGATCGCGCGGAGGTCGATGCCCTGGATGATGCGGAAGCCGAGCCCGCCGAGGTCGGTGTACCCGGCGATCGTGACGGTCGCCACGACCTGCAGCACGGCCGAGCGCAGCCCGCCGATCAGCAGCGGCAGGCCGAGGGGCACCTCGACACGCCAGAGGATCTGCCACTCGGTCATGCCGACCGCGCGAGCCGCGTCGATCGTGCGTCGATCGATCGCCTGAAGCCCGCTGTACGCGCCCGCGAGGAGCGGCGGGATCGCGAGCACGACGAAGGTGATGAACGCCGCCTCGGTCTTCTGGGTGACGCCGAGCAGCAGGATCAGCAGGATCAGCAGTCCGAACGACGGGATGGCGCGGGCTGCTCCCGACACGGCGACGGCGAACTCGCGTCCCTTGCCCGTATGACCGATGGCCCAGCCGATCGGCACCGCGATGAGCGCGGCGATCACGACTGAGACGAAGGTGTAGAACAGCTGCTGGCCGATCAGGAACGGCACCGAGTTGCTGCCGGTGTACTGAGCGGGGTCGAGCACCCAGGCGATCGCGTCGACGAAGACGTTCATGCGGTCGCCTCCCGTCGGCGGCGCGCGCGGCGGTCGCGTCGGACCGATCCGGCGTGCGCCCACGGCATGACGACGCGTCCGATGACGACGAGCAGCGCGTCGATGACGAGAGCGATGATCGCGACGGCGAGGATGCCCGCGAACACCTCCTCGAGCAGACGGCGCTGGATGCCGTTGGTGAAGAGATACCCGAGGTTCGTGACGCCGACGAGGATGCCGACGGTCGCCAGCGACACGGTCGAGACGGCCATGACCCGCAGGCCCGCGAGCAGCACCGGGCCCGACAGCGGCAGGTCGACCGCCCAGAACCGGCGGAATCCGCCGTATCCCATGGCCGTCGCCGCCTGCCGGACGCCCGGGTCGACCGAGTCGAACCCGTCGGCCACCGAACGGGTCTGGATCGCGATCGCGTAGATCGTCAGGCCGACGATGAGGTTCGTCTCGGTACGGATGCCGTATCCGAGTGCACTGGGAAGCAGCACCAGCAGGGCGAGAGAGGGGATCGTGTAGAGCAGTCCCGTGAGGGTGATCACCCACCCGCGCAGCAGGCGGTAGCGCCACGCGACCCAGCCGAGCGGCACGGAGAGCACGAGTCCCAGCACGATCGCGATGACGCTCTGCCGGATGTGATCGAGGGCGAGCGAGAAGATGAGGTCGAGGTTCGACCAGATCCACGACACCTCAGGCGTCTCCTTCGACCAGGGCGCCCTGCGTGCGCCCCTCGGAGTCGACGAGCACCGCACCGTTGGCCGTCCGCTCGACGTGCAGGGCGCGCTTGCCCCGGTCGACGCCGATGAAGCTCGCGACGAACTCGTCTGCCGGGTCGCGGATGATCTCGCTGGGCGAGCCGACCTGGAGCTTGTGGGCACCGGCCGCGAGGATCACGACCTGGTCGCCGAGGAGGAAAGCCTCGTCGATGTCGTGGGTGACGAAGACGACGGTCTTGCCGAGCTCGCGCTGCAGACGCAGCAGCTCCTGCTGCAGCTCGTCTCGCACGATGGGGTCGACCGCCCCGAACGGCTCGTCCATGAGGAGGATGTTGGGGTCGTTGGCGAGGCCCCGGGCCACCCCCACGCGCTGCTGCTGACCGCCCGACAGCTGGCTCGGATAGCGGTCGGCCATGCGCGTGTCGAGGCCGACCGTCTCCATGAGCTCGAGCGCCCGGCGACGCGCATCGCGCCGACTCGTGCCGGTGAGAACGGGCACCGTGGCGATGTTGTCCGCGACGGTGAAGTGCGGCAGCAGACCCGAGTTCTGCATGACGTAGCCGATACGGCGGCGCAGCTGCACCGGCGATCCGGTCGCGACGCTCTCGCCGTCGATCTCGATGGCACCGGAGGTCGGCTCGACCATCCGGTTGATCATGCGCAGGAGCGTCGTCTTGCCGCACCCGGACGATCCGACGAAGACGGTCGTCTTGTGCGAGGGGATGACGAGCGAGAAGTCCTGCACCGCCCGGGTGCCGTCGGGGAACTCCTTGACGACGTCGCGGAACTCGATCACGCGCTCAGCTCTCGATGACGACCGAGCGGTCGAACGCGACGTATCCCGAGAAGTCGGTGCCCACGCGCTCGATCGCGGTCGGATAGGGCGTCGGGTACGACCATGCCTTGTCGGGCGAGCCGGCGACATCGAAGTACTGGGCGTCACCCTTCCAGGCGCACGTATAGGGCGTGTCGCTCTCGGTCAGGACTCCCGGCGCGACGCTCCGCGGCGGGAAGTACCAGTTGCCCTCGATCCGGACGAGATCGCTCTCGTCGGCTTCGGCGATGATCGTGTCGCCCAGTCGTGCACGCATGGCGCCGCCCTCCCGTTGTGGTCTCTCACGCTAGCGTTCGGAGCCGACACCCGGGCCGTGTTGCGTCATGTCGCGAAATGGACTAAAGCAGCGCATCCCGACCCGGCGGTCAGTACCAGAGACCGACGCGCGGCACCGTCGTCGACGCGAACATCCGCGTGGATGCCGCGAGGTCGGTGCCCGTCAGTCGGCCGGCCCGCCCGAGAGTCTCGGGCGACACACCACCGAGATAGACGGCGGCGAGCTCGACGACCGACAGGTCGAGCACATCGGCGCCGGTCGTATCGGCATCCGCCGCCGTCGACACCGTGCCCGCGCCGCCGTCATCGATCGTCAGGAGGTACTCCCCCGTAGCGATCCCGAGCGGATCGCTCACTCGCAGCAGCAGGCGACCCGCGGCACCATAGGTGCGCGCACGGAGGGCGGCAGGCACATCCACGATGCGCAGGTACTGGTGGTCGAAGACCGAGACCGACGCCGCCCGCCGGTCCCCGATCATCCACAGCACCGGCTCATCGACCGAGCACAGCTCCGCGCGGACGTGGGCCACCAGATCGAGCTCGAGCAGGAACCGCCAGAGCGCGGCGTAGGCGTCGTCGGTCTCGACGATGAGAATCGTGACCTTCGCGGTGCCCTTGACGATGTCGCGCTCGTGCGGCGCGAGCGTGTAGGTGAGGATGCCGCGCACCTCGCCCGCCGCGTCACGGTACTGCACGCACCGGATGTCGCCGCCGTCCTTGGCATCGGGGTCGGTGCCGGTGAAGCGATCGCCGTGTCCCGGCGGCAGCGCGATGTCGCCCGGGGTGCGGCGACGCGTGCGCTAGTGGAGCGTTGCGACGACGTCGCGCGCGGAGGTCCGGTCGATGAAGTCGAGACGACCGTCGGGCGTGGGACCCGCCCAGCGCACCCGACGGGTGTCGATGTCGAGGATCGCGGCCGATGCCGCCGACGCGAAACCGTAGCGGCCGTAGAGCGTGGACTCGGTCACCGTGAGCATCGCGATCGGCAGCCCGGCCGCTGCGACGGTGCGGACCTCGCCCTCCAGGAGGGCGCGAGCGATGCCGCGGCGGCGGTGCGTCTGCGCGACCGTGACGGCGCTGATGGCGCCCGCGGGGATCGTCCCGCCCGGCACCGTGAGTTCGGACGGCCACGACGCGATCGTGCCGACGGCGACCTCGGGCATCGGACCGCTCTCGTCGAACACGCCCGTCAAGCGTCGCGCGCTGTTGCGACCGCGCGCGCCCGCGATCTGCTCGGCCGAGCGCTCGCCGTCCTGGAAGCCGCGCGAGACCGCCTGGATCCACCCCTCGAAGGCCGGCTCGTGCGGGGGCACGGTCCGATAGGTCAGGCCGCGCTCGGCGAGGGAACGACGGGACGCCTCGTCGACGTCGCGATGCAGGAGGGGGTTCGGGGTTTCGGTCATCGTGTCATCACTTTCGCGCCCGTCACCGGGCCGGAGACATGACGGGCCCGGTGGCCCATCGCGGACAGGTCGTGCTCGATGCTCTGCGCGGCGGTGGCATCGGCCGCCAGGAAGGCGAGGGTGGGCCCGGAACCGGACACGAGACCCGCGAGGGCGCCGAACTCGCCGGCGCGATCGAGCAGCTCACGCAGGTCGGGACGCAGCTCGCATGCCGCTTCCTGCAGGTCGTTGCGCAGGGCCGTCGCGAGCAGGTCGGGAGAGCCGGACCGCAGGGCCTGCAGCACGACAGGGTCGACCTCCGGCGGTTCGGGACGCGGCGCGATGTCGGGACGGCGATCGGCGCGCAGCCGATCGAGCTCGGCGTAGACCTCGGGGGTCGAGAGCCCGCCGCCGTCGGCGATGACGAGGACCCAGTCGAAGCGCGCTCGCCCCAGCGCCGGGCTCAGTCGATCCCCGCGTCCCGTGCCGACGGCGCTGCCGCCCATGAGCGAGAAGGGGACGTCCGCACCCAGGCGCGACGCCATCTCCTGCAGAGCGGGCGAGGTCAGCCCCGCCCCCCACAGGGCGTCGCACGCCACCAGTGCGGCCGCGGCGTCCGCCGAGCCCCCGCCCATCCCTCCAGCCACCGGGACGGCCTTGCGGATGTCGAGGTGCACGCCGCCGAGATAGCCGACCTCGCGCGCCACCATGCGGGCAGCACGCAGGGCGAGGTTCCGATCGTCGAGCGGAACGCCGGGCACGGGCGCGCCGGTCTCGTCGCGGACGCTCACGGTGAAGTCGTCCGCCGGGGTGGCCACCAGGTCCTCGTAGAGCGAGACGGCCTGATAGACGGAGGCGACGTCGTGGTACCCGTCGTCCTGCACCGATCCGACGTCGAGGAACAGGTTGATCTTGCCGGGTGCCCGCACACGCACGCGGTCGGGGACGGCACTGAGGCTCATGACCCGTCCGGCCCGTCCCAGATCGAGCCGATGCGAGCCGCGATGTCGTCGATGCGCCGCAGCTCGTCGTCGGTCAGGTCGGGACCATCGAGGGCGGCGAGGTTCTCGTCGAGCTGAGCCGTGCGCGATGCGCCGATGAGAGCCGACGCGACCACGGGGTCGCGCAGCGTCCACCGGATGGCGAGCTGCGCGAGGGTCTGCCCGCGCTCGCGGGCGAGGTCGCCCAGCTCGCGCAGCCCTGCCAGCGCCGATGCCGACAGCCGCCCGTCGTCCGGCAGCGAGAAGCGCTGCATGGACCGCTCCGACGTGCCGTCATCGAGGTATCGCCCCGTCAGGAGTCCCTGCTGCAGCGGCATGAAGCCGATGGCACCCATCCCGTCGGTCCGCAACTGGTCGGTGAGGCCGTCCTCGATCCAGCGGTTGAGAATCGAGTAGGAGGGCTGGTGGATCACCAGCGGCGTGCCGAGGTCGCGTGCCACCGCGGCGGCGCGCGCGGACCTCTCCGCCGAGTACGACGAGATCCCGACGTAGAGCGCCTTGCCCTGACGCACGAGCGCGTCGAGCGCGCCGACCGTCTCCTCGATCGGGGTCGTGTCGTCCTCGCGGTGGGAGTAGAAGATGTCGACGTAGTCGACGCTCATCCGCTTCAGCGACTGCTCGGCGCTCGCGATGAGGTACTTCCGCGACCCGTGGTTGCCGTACGGGCCGTCCCACATGTCGTATCCCGCTTTCGACGAGATGATGAGCTCGTCGCGGTAGGGGGCGAGATCCTCGCGCATCATGCGGCCGAAGTTCGTCTCCGCCGAGCCGTAGGGCGGCCCGTAGTTGTTCGCGAGGTCGAAATGCGTGATGCCGCGGTCGAAGGCGTGACGCAGCACCTCGCGCTGGCGGTCGAAGGGGATGTTGTCGCCGAAGTTCCACCACAGCCCGAGCGAGATCGGGGGCAGGAACAGTCCGGACGAGCCGACCTGGCGGTACCCGCTGCTCTCGTAGCGATCGGGTGCTGCGGTGTAGGGACGGTGCAGGTCTCCGCCGCGCGAAGCGGGGAAGCGGGGCGAGGCGGTCACGATCCGAGCCTATCGACAGCTCGTCGGGCCGAGCCCCGCCCCCGCAGGGATATCCGAGGTGCACGGAAACACCGATGTAACGGAGAATGTCTACTCTGCCTAAGAAGACATCTTTCCCCGAGGAGGAAACCCTGGCCCTTTCCGCTCTGCCCCGCCGCGAGAACCCCTGGATCGATCTGCCCGCGCAACGCGACGACGTCGTCTTCGACGAGGGCGTTCTGCGCCTGGTCCACGACACGACGACGCCCGAAGCCGCCCGCACCGCGGATCTGCTGCTGCTCGCGGAGGCGTTCGACGCCGCCGGCATCCGCGTGCTGATGATCCGTCACGATCTCCACACCCCCGCGCTCGCGATCGACCTCGCGGACGCGGAGCGGACGGCGACGGCACTGCGCACTCTCGGTCGGCGCGAGCCGCTGTATCTGAAGGCGAAGGGAACGGCTCCGGTGTTCGCTGCCGACGCCGTCATCCCCGACTCCGCGCCGCACGCCCTCCGCGCGTACCGTCCGCGCGTGACCGCGACGGGAGGCCGGCGCTACGACCACGAGTACGGCGTGCGGGTGGAGTTCTGGCGTTTCGGCGAGACCTCCGTGGAGGCCCCGCAGGCCAACGCGCTCATGCGGCGCATCACGCCCGCTCAGGACGTGGACATCGTCACGGCGACCCGGTACGGCCGCGAGTGGCAGACCGTCGCGGGCATGCTCGACCCCCACCCCCGCGAGATCACCCACGACGTCGACATGGTGTTCTCGTGGGTCGACGGCTCGGCGAGCGAGTTCCAGCGGCAGCGCGCGGCGCAGTTGTCGGAGTACGTCGTCGGCGAGGGCGACGACGGCCCGGCCCGGTACCGCCACGTCGACGAGCTGCGCTACGCGCTGCGCAGCGTCCACATGTACGCGCCCTGGGTCCGCCGCATCTTCATCGCGACCGACTCCCCCGCCCCCGCATGGCTCGCCGACCACCCGAAGGTGACGATCGTTCGCAGCGAGGAGTTCTTCGCCGATCCGTCTACGCTCCCGACGCACAACTCCCACGCCGTCGAAGCGCAGCTGCACCGCATCGAGGGGCTCGCGGAGCACTTCCTGTACTCGAACGACGACATGTTCTTCGGTCGCCCGGTGCACCCCGAGCTGTTCTTCTCGCCCGGCGGCGTCTCGTCGTTCGTCGAATGCGACGTTCGCATCGGCTCGGGCGACCCGCGGCTCGAGCGGTCGGGTCACGACAACGGCCTGCGCGTCAACCGTGCCCTCCTGCAGGAGCGGTTCGGCCGCGTCATCGTCCGCGACCTGGAGCACTGCGCCGCTCCGCTGCGCCGCAGTGTGATGCAGGAGCTCGAGGAGACCTTCCCCGAGGACTTCCGCCGCACCGCGGCATCCCGCTTCCGCGCCGCGACCGACATCTCGGTGACGAACTCGCTGTACCACTACTACGCGATGTTCACCGGGCGTGCACTGCCGACGTCGGTGCCGCGCACACGGTACGTGCAGACCACGCTCGCGCGTTCGCTCGCCGGGATGGAGCGTCTCGCGAAGCGCCGCGACATCGACATGTTCTGCCTGAACGACGGCGGCGAGACCGAGGTACCCGAAGAGATCCGCGTGGCGTCGCTGCGCGACGTGCTGGAGCGGATGTTCCCGATCCGGGCGCCGTGGGAGATCCCGGCCGTCAGCGAAGGACGGGTACGGGACGCGTCGGCGGCGCGCTCCGGCGTGAAGCGCTGACGGGAGCGATCCCGGCCTCGGCCAGTCGCCGCTGGGCCTCGCCGGCGTCGGTGTACTCCAGCGTCGTCGGCGCGTCGATCGGCACCACCGAGTGCACGACCGTGTCGTCGTAGACGTGCACGAAGTTGAACGACTGGGCGCCGTCCTGCGGGCGGGTACCGCCCACCGGGACCGTGAGGTCCTGCGCGTAGCAGGTCGACGAAGCCACCGAGACCGGGATACCGGCGAAGGTCGCGAAGGTCGAGTAGTGCAGGTGCCCGGCGATGATGGCGCGGACGTCGGATCCGGCCAGGACGGCGGCGAGCGAGCGCTGGTCGCGCAGCTCGACGCTCGCGGCCAGCGGCAGCACGCTGGGCACCGGCGGGTGGTGCATCGCGAGGATCGATCCGAGCGGCGCGGGCGTCGAGAGCACCTCGCGCAGCCACGCGAGCTGCGCGGGGCGCACTTCGCCGTGGTGTGAGCCGGGAACGCTCGTGTCGAGCGTGATGAGCCGGAGCCCGTCGATCTCGTCGACCCGGTCGGCCGCCTCAGCGGTGCCGGACTCGCGCCACAGCGTCTCGCGGAAGCCGGCACGGTCGTCGTGATTGCCCATCACCCAGAACACGCGCGTCTCGAGGCGCTCGGCGAACGGCTCGACCAGGTCGCGCAGCTCGGCATAGGCGCCGCGCTCGCCGAGGTCGACGAGGTCGCCGGTGAAGACGATCCCGTCGGGACGGAGGGCCGCCGCCTCGATCGCGTCGAGGGCGCGGCGCAGGTGCGCGGCCGCGTCGACGCGGTCGAAGAGCTGCGAGCCGGCGGCTCGCAAGTGGGTGTCGCTCAGGTGCAGCAGCACCCTCTCGGGTGCCGGGTACTCGGCGCTTCGCATCGTCTCTTCCGGGTCGGGTGATGCTCGCCGCGACGCTCGCGGCTCGCCCCGAATGTTACCGGCATGTTTCGGGAGAACCCGATGACGCGCTGATGATCATTCAGTGAACGGATGCCGCCAGCCGTACGAAATCGTCGATCGTGAGCTGCTCGCCGCGCAGGGTCGGGTCGATGCCGACGGCCTCGAGAGCGGCGGACGCCGTCGCCGCGGTGCCGCCGAACAGCGGTGAGACCGCCTGACGGAGCATCTTGCGGCGCTGTCCGAACGCGGCGTCGATGATCTGGAAGGTGCGGCGGCGGAGGTCTTCGTCGCCGCGGGGCTCGGCGTCCCGCTCGAAGGCGACCAGCAGGCTGTCGACGTTGGGAACGGGCCAGAACACCTGCCGCGACACCGTCCCGGCGAGGCGCCACGATCCGTACCACGCGGCCTTCGCGCTCGGCGAGCCGTAGATCTTCGAGCCGGGCGCGGCGGCGAGCCGTTCCGCGACCTCGGCCTGGACCATCACGACACCGCGCTGCAGGTACGGAAAGGTCTCGAGGAAGTGCAGCAGCACGGGCACGCTGACGTTGTAGGGCAGGTTCGCCACGAGCACCGACGGCTCACCCGGCAGCTCGGTGACCCGGAGCGCATCGGCGTCGACGACCGTCAGCGCATCGGCGTCGACGCCGTGCCGAGCCGCGGTGACCGGCAGGTGCGCGGCGAGGCGGTGGTCGATCTCGACGGCCGTGACACGCGCACCCGCTTCGAGGATCGCGAGCGTCAGCGAGCCCAGCCCCGGGCCGATCTCGACGACGCGCTCGCCCGGCTGGACGCGCGCCGCGTGCACGATCTTGCGGACGGTGTTGGCGTCGACGACGAAGTTCTGCCCGAGCTTCTTGGTCGGAGTCACGTCGAGTTCGGCCGCGAGGGCGCGGATCTCGGCGGCACCGAGCAGGGTCACAGGCATGAGGACCAGCCTAGTTGCGCCGCGCCGCGCCGCCCCGCGGACGACGCGACGCGCGGCTCATGCGTCGGCGGATGCGGCGGCGGCAGCCCGCGCGGCGCCGGGCAGCGCCTCGAGGATGCGGCCGAGGGCGACGTCGTCGTGCGCTGCCGTGAGGAACCACGCCTCGAACGCCGAGGGGGGAAGCGACACCCCCGCCTCGAGCATGGCGTGGAAGAAGGCCGCATAAGCCCCGGCATCCTGACGCGTCGCCGTCTCGTAGTCGGGGACGCCCGCGACGACCGCCGAGCCGAAGAAGACGCTGAAGAGCGTCCCGGCCCGCTGGACGACGTGCGGCACACCGGCGGCATCGAGCGCGGCCGAGGCCGCGACCGAGACCGTGTCGGCCGCTCGCGAGATGCGGGCGTAGACGTCCGAGTCGGCCAGGCGGAGCGTCGCGAGCCCCGCGGCGACAGCGACGGGATTGCCCGAGAGCGTGCCGGCCTGGTACACCGGCCCGAGGGGCGCCAGCAGATCCATGATCTCGGCGCGTCCCGCCAGCGCGGCGACGGGGAGGCCGCCGCCGACGACCTTGCCGAAGGTCAGCAGATCGGGCGCGACGTCCTCCCCCGCCTCGCGCAGGACTCCCCAGTATCCCGACGGCCCCGAGCGGAACCCGGTCAGGACCTCGTCGCTGATGAGCAGCGCGCCGTGGCGGTTCGTCAGCTCGCGGAGGAAGGTCGTGAAGCCCGGCGCGGGCGGGACGACGCCCATGTTCGCGCCGGCGGCCTCGGTGATCACCGCGGCGATGTTCGCGCCGTGCTCGGCGAAGACGGCTTCGAGAGCGGCACGGTCGTTGTAGGGCACCACGAGGGTCTGCGCGGCGATGGGGGCGGGGACGCCCGCGGATCCCGGCAGTGCGAGGGTCGCGAGCCCGGAGCCGGCCTGCGCCAGCAGGCCGTCGGAGTGGCCGTGGTAGTGACCCGAGAACTTCACGAGCAGATCGCGCCCGGTCGCCCCGCGCGCGAGACGGATGGCGGTCATGGTCGCCTCCGTGCCCGTCGAGACGAGGCGGATCTTCTCGGCGATCGGCACCCGGCGACGGATCTCCTCCGCCAGCTCGGTCTCGGCGGGTGTCGATGCGCCGAACGACAGACCGCGTCGAGCGGCGTCGACGACGGCGTCGATGACCTCGGGATGCGCGTGACCGACCAGCGCCGGGCCCCAGCTGGCGACGAGGTCGACGTAATCACGCCCCTCCGCGTCGGTGACATAGGGGCCGGTCGCCGACACGTAGAAACGGGGCGTGCCGCCCACCGATCCGAAAGCGCGGACCGGCGAGTTCACGCCGCCGGGGATGACCGCCCGGGCACGGTCGAACAGTTCGTCGTTGCGGGTCATGCGAAGTCCTTTCCGGCGCGGAGCCAATCGGCCACCTCGCGGGCCCAGTAGGTGAGGATGACGTCGGCGCCGGCGCGCCGGATGCCTACGAGCGACTCGGCGATCGTGCGCTCGCGGTCGATCGCACCGGCGCGGGCAGCGAGCTCGATCATCGCGTACTCCCCCGACACCTGGTACGCCCACACGGGCACCGTCGCGGCATCGGCGACACGAGCGAGCACGTCGAGGTAGGGGCCGGCGGGCTTGACCATGACGTAGTCGGCACCCTCGGCGATGTCCTGCATCGCCTCGGCCACGCCCTCTCGCCCGTTGGCGGGATCGAGCTGGTAGGTGCGACGGTCGCCCTGCAGGGTCGACTCGACGGCGTCGCGGAACGGCCCGTAGTAGGCCGAGGCGTACTTCGCGGAGTAGGCCAGCAGCGCGACGTCGCTGTGTCCGGCCTCGTCGAGCGCGGCTCGGATGACGGCCACCTGGCCGTCCATCATCCCCGACAGCCCCAGCACTTCGGCGCCGGCCCGGGCCTGGGCGAGCGCCATCCGGGCATAGACCTCGAGAGTCGCGTCGTTGTCGACCGAGCCGTCGGCGGCGAGCAGGCCGCAGTGCCCGTGATCGGTGAACTCGTCGAGGCACAGGTCGGCCTGCACCGTGATGCGTCCCTGCGCCGCGTCGCGCGCCACACGGATCGCACGGTTGAGGATGCCGTCCTCAGCGACCGCCCCCGAGCCCTCGGCGTCTCGGACGGCGGGCACGCCGAACAGCATGATGCCGCCGACGCCCGCGTCCGCGGCATCCGTCACGACGCTCGCGATGGCCTCGATCGGATGCTGCATGACGCCCGGCATGCTGGCGATCGGCAAGGCCTGGTCGATGCCCTCCTTCACGAAGACCGGCAGCACGAGCTGCGCGGCGACGAGGTGGTGCTCGGTCGAGAGGCGGCGCATCGCGGGGGTGCGACGCGTGCGGCGCAGGCGCCGCTCGGGGAAGGTGCTCATGGGGAATCCTCTGGTGCGGGTCGCGCGTCGAGCTCTGCGATGAGGGCGTCGACGCTCTGCGAATGTGCGGTGTGGTGCACGGTGTAGCCGAGCTTCTCGGCGTCGCGCGTGGTGCCGGGGCCGATCGAGGCGATGAACACCTCGCGCCCGGGGATGCCGACCTGGCGGCGGAGCTCGCGCCCGACGCTCAGCGACGTGAGCAGGACGGTGTCGATCCTCCCGGTGCGCACCTCGTCGGCGATCTCGGGGGTCAGATCGACCCCCACCGTCCGGTACGCGATGCAGACGTCGACCTCGTAGCCCTGGAGCTCGAGCTCGTCGCTGATGACGGCCATCGCGAGATCCGAGCGGAGCACGAGACAGCGCCCCGTCGATCGCGGTGAGCGACCGGCGCACCACTGGGCGATCATGTTCGTCGCGGACGAGGTGCCCACCGGCACGAACTCGACCTCGAAGCCCGCGTCGGCGACGGCGCGCGCGGTCGGCCGCCCGACGGCGGCGATGCGTGTTCCGATCGGGATGCTCACGCGCTGCGCGACGAGCTGCTCGACGGTGGCCGCGCTCGTGATGAAGACCCAGGCGTACTCCCCCGCCGCCAGAGCGGCGAAGGCCGCGTCGCGGGCCGCGAGGTCGCGTGGGGGCCGCGACTCGATGAGGGGTGCGATCACACCCGTCGCGCCGCGGCGCTCGACCTCGGCGCGCACGCGCTCACCCCAGGCTCCCCCGCGGGGGATCAGGATGCGGCGCCCGCTGAGACCGCCCGTCATCGGCTCGTCCCCGGCAGATCGGCGATGTCCGCAGCACCGCCGTCCAGCAGCTCGGCGACGACGTCGGCGGCGACCGACTCACGCTCGCCCTCGGAGGTCAGGTCGGCGCGCAGGGCACGCTGGGCGCGCACCGTGCGGTCGCCCCCGGGCGCGTACACCTCGGCGACGAAGACGGACTCGGCTGCGAGCCCGGTGACCGAGATCCCGACCGGCGCGGCGCATCCGGCCTCGAGTCGGCGGAGGACCGCGCGCTCGAGGAGGGCGCGCGAGGACGACTCGGCGTCGTCGATCAGCGCGACCGCGCGGCCGATGGGCCCGTCGAGGTCGACCGTGCGGATCTCCACCGCGAGCGCTCCCTGCCCGGCCGACGTCGGCCACCGGTCGAGCCCGAAGACCTCGCCGATGGCGCCGTCGCGCTCGATGCGCCGCAGTCCCGCCTCGGCGAGGACGATGGCGTCGTAGTCGCCGTCGCGCATCTTCCGCAGACGCGTGTCGATGTTCCCGCGGATGTCGCGCACGCGCAGGTCGGGTCGGCGGCGCAGCACCTGGGCGACGCGGCGCGGCGACCCGGTGCCGATGACGGCCCCCTCGGGCAGTCCGTCGAGGGTCGTCTGGGCGGTCGGCCCGCAGAGCACGTCGCGCTGCGGGGCCCGTGGCGGCACCGCCCCGATGGTCAGTCCGGGGTAGGGCGCGGTGGGAAGGTCCTTCATCGAGTGCACGACGAGGTCGCAGTCGCCCCGCAGCAGAGCCTCGCGCAGGGCGGTGGCGAACACACCGGTACCGCCCATCTGCGCGAGCGAGCCGGTCAGCACATCACCGTCCGTCGTGATCTCGACGAGCTCGACGGGGATGCCGGTCGCATCGGTGATCGCGTCGGCGACATGGCGCGACTGGGTCGTGGCGAGCAGGCTCGCGCGGGTCCCGAGACGCAGGACGGGGACGTCGGTCGCGTCGGCGGCGTGAGTGCCGGCTGTCACGGCGCCACCCCCGCGAGCGCCGGCTGGAAGCCCAGACGCTTGTTCTCGCAGCATCCCGGTCGGCATACGTCGTACCAGGGCCCCAGCGAGGTCACGGCGGGGCGCTCGTCGGCGGGTGTGCCCTTGAGCCGCTCCTCGACGAGGTCGACCAGACCCGCCACGTAGGCCGGGTGCGTGCTGGGCGACGCGGTGCGCACCGCGAACAGTCCGTGCTCCTCGGCCGTCTCCATCGCTTCGGTGTCGAGGTCCCAGAGCACCTCCATGTGGTCGCTGACGAACCCGAGCGGCACGATCAGCACCGCCTTGCGCCCCGCGACGGGAAGCTCGGAGATCGCGTCATTGATGTCGGGCTCGAGCCACGGCACGGACGGCGGGCCCGACCGGCTCTGGAACACCAGCTGCCAGGGGCTCGTCGTGCCGAGCTCGGCGACGATCGCCTCGGCGACCGCGGTGTGCTGGGCGACGTACGCGCCACCGGGGCCGAAGCCGCGCTCGGGCGGGCCGGAACGGTCGGCGTCGGAGTTCGGGATCGAGTGCGTCGAGAAGAGGATCTCGATGTCCTCGTCGGCGATGCCGCGCTCGCGCACCTTCGCGAGTCCGTCGCGGATGCCGTCGACGAAGGGGGCGACGAACCCGGGGTGGTCGAAGAATTGCCGGACCTTGTCGATCTCGACCTCGCCCGCCAGTCCCGTCGCTTCCATGGCGTCGGCCAGGTCTTCGCGATACTGGCGGCACGAGGAGTACGAGCTGTAGGCGCTGGTGGCGATCGCGATGACGCGACGGTGCCCATCGGCGTGCAGCTCGCGCAGCGCGTCGTCGACGTACGGCATCCAGTTGCGGTTGCCCCAGTAGACCGGCAGGCCGAGGCCGCGCGCGGCGATCTCCGTCTCGAGGGCGGCCTTCAGCTCGCGGTTGTGCTGATTGATGGGAGACACCCCGCCGAAGTGACGGTAGTGGTGGGCGACCTCTTCGAGGCGCTCGTCGGGGATGCCGCGACCAGCCGTGACGTTGCGCAGGAACGGCAGGACGTCGTCCTGGCCCTCGGGGCCGCCGAAGCCGAGAAGGAGGAGCGCGTCGTACGACGTGGGCTCGCTCACGTGGGGTGCTCCCCCGCACGACGCGGGACCGGCGGCGGGAACCGCGCAGCCGGGCGCACACGGCGGGGCGCTCTGGGCACGCGGGGGCTTGGGACGGAACTCGTTCGCGCTCATCAGGACAGCACCTCCGCCAGCTCGGACACCTCGACGCGTCGTCCGGTGTAGAAGGGCACCTCTTCGCGGACGTGACGCCGCGCATCGGTGGCGCGCAGGTCGCGCATGAGGTCGACGAGGCTGATCAGCTCGTCGCTCTCGAGCGGCAGCAGCCACTCGTAGTCGCTCAGGGCGAAGGTCGAGACGGTGTTGGCGATGACGTCCGAGAACTTCGCACCGCGGCGGCCGTGCTGGGCGAGCATCGCCGAACGCTCCTCCTCGGGCAGCAGGTACCACTCGTAGCTGCGCACGAACGGGTAGAGGCACAGCCAGTCGCGGGCGGGCTCGCCGCGGAGGTAGCCGGGAACGTGCCGCTTGTTGAACTCCGCCTCGCGATGAACGCCCATGGCGCTCCATTCGAGGTCGAAGGCGGCGAGGGCCGCCGTGCGGCGCAGTTCGCGCAGCGCGCGCTGCAGAGCCGCCGGATCGTCGTCCGAGCCGGAAGCCGTGTGCAGCCACACCATCAGGTCGGCGCCCGCGCGCATGCCGGTGACGTCGTACAGTCCGCGCACGGTGACGCCGGCCTCGGGCAGACCGGCGACGACGCGCTCGAGCTCGGCGAGGTCGGCGTCGGTGGGCGCTTGGTGACGCGGTCGCGGACCGGCGAGGATCGCGAAGAGGGTGTAACCGAGCGGGATCTGTTCGGTCATCAGGACTCCTTTCGAACGGAGGGAACAGCGAAGAGCTCATGGGCCAGCGCGCGGGCGTGCGGAATGACCGAGGCGAGCCCGGTACCGGCCGCGACGGCTCCGGTGACGTGGATGCCGCGGGCCGCGGCATCCATCACCGTCGCCGTCCAGGAGTCGGACTCGGCCGGCACGACGGCGTCGCGCCACCGGGTGGTGATGACCTCCCCGATGTCACCGCGATCGACGCGAGCGCCCGTGAGGTGGGAGATCTCGCGCGCCACGGCCTCGGCGGAGTCGAGGCCCGCGGTGTCGTCGGCGCGCGCCGAGAGGCGAACGAGGTGCGTCCCCTCCGGCAGCGCTTCTCGCGCCCAGGCCCACTTCGCGTCGATGTGGGTCAGGGCCTTGGCCGCGGTACGCGCACCCGGAGCGACGATGACGCCCGATCCGACGGGCTCCGCAGACAGGTCGTCGGAGGTGACCGCCGCGGTGAGCAGGCGGACCGCGGGCTGGATCGGTGCTGTCGCCCCCGCATCGATGGCGCGGCTGTCTCGCCCGAGCAGATTCGCGGCACCCCGCGGGCCGGTTGCGATGACGACGTGATCAGCGCGGATCGTCTCGCCGTCCGCGAGCGTCACCGCGACGCCGGATCCGGGCGCCGGGTCGACCCGGCCGACCGCGGTGCCGGTGCGGATCACCGCGCCGCGTTCGGCGGCGAGGCGTGCGACGGCGTCGGCGAGCCGCCACATTCCTCCGGCGATTCCCCCGACGGCGGTTCCGCCCGGAGCGTTCGGGGCGACCTCCGCAGCTGCCGCCAGCAACGAGCCCGTGCGCTCGAACGCCTCCCACATCTTCGGGTGAAGACGCGGGAGCGGAACGGCCGCGGCGGGCTGCGAGTAGATGCTGCGGCAGAGCGGATCCACGAGGTCGCGGAGGAGCCCTTCGCCGAGGCGCTCTTCGACGACGTCGGCGAGCGAAGCGGTGGGATCGACGGGCGCGTCCAGAACCTCGGCGGCAGCTCGCTCGGCGGCGCGGTCGCCGACGATCGCGACGACGTCGGGTGCCAGCGGGTCGGCCGGGATGCCGATGACCGTCCGTCTCGGCAGGGGCAGCCGGCTCCACCGGGCGCCGGGCAGGCCGACGCCGTGCTGCGATACCAGGTGCGCGGGCCCCGACCGCGGTGCGACGACCTCGAGCGGCAGGGCGAAGTCGGCGATGAGTCGCGGCACCGCGTCGGTGCGCTTCGCGAAGGACTCCGCCCCCAGGTCGATGTCGACCCCCGCGATGCGCCCGCGGCGCAGCATCCCGCCGATCTGATCGTCGGATTCGACGACAGTCGCGCGCGCTCCCGCGGTCACGGCCTCGAGCGCGACGACGAGCCCGGCGATGCCGGCCCCGACGATGACGACGTCGGTCTCGACGGTCATGCCGACCGCCACGCGTGGACGGTGCGCACGACGGAGCTGATGGCGTCGGGATCCGCCTCCATGGGCACTCCGTGACCCAGGTTGAACACGTGTGCGCGTGCCGCGCGCCCGGCCTCGAGGATGCGCGCGATCGCCGCGTCGCGGACCTCGGCCGGAGCGAAGAGCAAGGCGGGGTCGAGGTTGCCCTGCAGCGTCAGGTCGCCGCCGACCCGACGAGCGGCCTCGTCGAGGGGCACGCGGTAGTCGACTCCAAGGGCGTCGATGCCGATCGAGGCCATGTCACGCAGGATCTCGCCCGTCCCGACACCGAAGTGCACGAGCGGGATGTGATCGATGCCCGCGCCGGCGGGGACCGGGAGCGCGCGCACGGCTTCGAAAGAGGCCGCGGATGCCGGCAGCGCCGCCACACGGTAGTCCTCGGGCGGCAGGCCCCCCGCCCACGAGTCGAACAGCTGCGCGGCACTGGCGCCGGACTCGACCTGCAGCGCGAGGAACTCCCCCGTCACGCGGGCGAGCCACTCCGTCAGCGCTCGCCAGGCAGCCGGGTCTTCGTGGATCAGGCGGCGGGCGGCCAGATGATCCTTCGACGGCCCTCCCTCGACGAGGTAGGCGGCGAGGGTGAACGGGGCACCGGCGAAGCCGATGAGCGGCAGCGGCTCGCCGCGCGACTCGGACTCCTCGGCCAGCATCCCGGTCGTCAGCTCCACGGCGCGGGCGATCGCCTCGCCGCGCTCTCGCACGAGAGCGGGATCGATCTCGACCGCGCGGGCGATGTCGGCCGCCGTGCGCAGCGGCTGGGCGAAGACGGGGCCGCGCCCGGCCGCGATCTCGACCTCGATGCCGAGGATCGCCAACGGCACGATGATGTCGCTGAAGAAGATCGCCGCGTCGACGCCGTGGCGGCGCACGGGCTGGAGCGTGATCTCGCTGGCGAGCTCGGGCGTCAGGCAGGCGTCGAGCATCGTGCCCTGCGAGCGCAGCGCACGGTATTCGGGCAGCGACCGGCCGGCCTGGCGCATGAACCAGACGGGGGTTTTCTCGACGCGTTCGCCGAGCAGGGTGCGCACGAGCCGGCTCGAGCCGGTGGCGTGCGTGACGAGAGGGTGGGCGGATGCCGGAATGATGATCTCCTCGAATGAGTTAATCGATATACTAGTCACGATTCCAGGGGGTTCTTCCGCACGTGCTCGTCGCTCTCACCGCGCATCAGCGCTCCACGCCGCTCGCTTCACTCGAGCGACTCTCCGTCATCGGAGACGAAGTCGGCACCCGGTTGACAGAGGCCCATGACGCCATCCAGGGTGCTGTCGTCCTGGCGACCTGCAACCGCTTCGAGGCGTACTTCGACCTGCGCGACGACGCCGACTTCCCCTCGACGATCCCGGCGATGGACGCCGCGATGGAAGAGATCGCGAAGCTGAGCGATCTGCCGTACCGAACCGTCCGCGAGACGGTCGACTTCGCCCACGGCAACAAGGTCGCTCATCACCTCTTCTCCGTGGCGTCCGGCCTCGACTCGGTCGCCGTCGGCGAGGACGAGATCGCCGGCCAAGTGCGTCGCGCGCTCGACGACGCGCGACGGGGCGGGCTGACCACCGCTCCCCTCGAGCACCTCTTCCAGCGGGCCACCGAGACCTCACGCGCCGTGAAGAACAGCACGCGCATCGGGGAGTCGGGCCGTTCGCTCGTGCGACTCGCCCTCGAGCTCGCGTCCTCGCGCGTGGCGGACTGGTCCGCGGCGCGCGTGCTGCTGGTGGGCACCGGCCGCTACGCCGCGGCATCCCTCGCCGCGCTGCGCGACAAGGGCGCCGTCGACGTCCGCGTGCACTCTCGCTCGGGCCGCAGCCGCTTCGCCCAGCGTGAGCACCTCGTCGCCGTCGACGCCGAGCACTACGCCGAAGAGGCGGCCGCTGCCGACGTCATCGTGACCTGCACGACGACCACCGACACCTACGCGCTCACCGCCGCCGAGCACGCCGCCCGCCGGGCCGGCGCCGATCGCACGCAGCTCATCATCGACCTCGGGCTGCCCCGCAATGTCGACCCCGCCCTCCGCGACGTCGCCGACATCGAGCTGCTCGATCTCGAGACCATCCGCATCCACGCCCCGATCGACGAGTTCGCCACGCTCGACGAGGCACGCGAGATCGTCGCCGGCGCTGCGGCCCGCCACGCGGCGGCGCGGCGCGTGCACGAGGTCGCGCCGTCGGTCGTGGCGATGCGCGGATACATCACGGGCATCCTCGACGACGAGCTCGAGCGTGCACGGCTGCGCGGCGAGTCCCCCCAGGTCGAGGCCGCACTGCGCCACTTCTCGGGTGTGCTGCTGCACCGTCTCATCGCCCAGGGTCACACCCTCGCGTCCTCCGGCTCGGGTGCGGCCTGGGCCGATGCGGTGGCGACCGTGTTCCCGGCTGCGGCCGAGGCGTCCACGACCACCGGCGCCGTTCCGACCGAGCGCGCCCCGGGTGGCGCGCAAGCCGGAGTCGGCCGGTCATGACGCGGCAGGTGACCCTGAAAGACATCGCGCTGCGCGCGGGTGTCTCCACGGCCGCCATCAGTCAGGCCCTCAACGATCGCGGGAGCCTGCGTCCCGAGACGCGCGAGCGCATCAAGGCGATCGCGGCCGAGCTCGGATACCAGCCCAACAAGTACGCCGCGGCGCTGCGGAGCGGCCGCACGATGTCGGTGGGCTTCGTCGTTCCCCAGGATGCCGAGCTCGACCTGTCCAAGCGCGGTGCACTGCATCGCAGCCGGCACATCGGCGCGCTCGTCAGCGCTGCAGCCGATCAGGGCTTCACGGTCACGATGCTGCCCGCCGCGCGGCCCGACCTGCTGCGCGGCGCGCAGATCGACGTCGTCTACTTCGCCGAGGTGGCCGCCGACGATCTGCTGCTGCGCGAGGCCATCGCCCGCGGCATCCCCGTCGCCACGAACGACCTCTACGTCGACACCGAGCTGTCGATCACCGTCCGCACCGGCTACGACGAAGCGGTGCGCGCCGCCCTCGCCCTGCTTGAGGCCGGCGGGGCGCGGCGTATCGGGTTCCTCGTCGACGATGCGGGCTCGCCCCGCGACGAGATCGGCGAGACCGCGTACCGCGCGTGGAGCACCGTGCGCGGTCGCGACCCGCTCGTGGCTTACCTCGATGCCGAGCACGGCGCGCTCCCCCGCCGGGTCGGCGAGCTGCGCGACGCGGGCGCCGACGCGATCTTCTCGTTCGCCGAGGAAGGCCCGGCCATCTACCTGCAGCTCGAGGAGATGGACTTCGTCATCCCGCGCGACATGCAGTTCGTCGCCCTCTGCACGAGCGATTGCGCCGTCAACACGCGGCTCGGTGTCACGCACGTCTGCGTGCACCCGGAGCTCGCTCCCGCCGCGATGTTCCAGGCCCTCAGCAGCATCCGCGACGCCGGGGCACCCGATGTCATCGATCTGCCCTGGGAAATCGTGCGCGGCTCGTCGACGCGCTGAGGCTTCAGAACTCGCCGTAGACCTCGAGCGTGTTCGCGGCGATCTGAGCCGACAGCTCGTCGACGTCGATTCCCAGCTCGGCCGCGATGAAGCGAAGCGTCACGGGGATCAGGTACGGCGCGTTGGGCCGCCCCCGGTGCGGGGTCGGCGTCAGGAACGGCGCGTCGGTCTCGACCAGGATCCGCTCGCGCGGCGTGACCGCGAGGGCGTCGCGCAGGTTCTGCGCGTTCTTGAAGGTCACGTTCCCGGCGAAGCTCAGCCAGTAGCCGCGGTCGGCGGCGATCCGCGCCATGTCGGCGTCGCCCGAGAAGCAATGGAAGACGGTGCGCGCGGGAGCACCGACGCGCTCGAGGGTCTCGAGGACCGCATCGTGCGCGTCGCGGTCGTGGATCTGCATCGCGATGCCGTGCTTCTTCGCGAGCTCGATGTGCGCCTCGAAGCTCTCGAACTGGGCGGGCAGCCCGTCCTTCTCGGTGCGGAAGAAGTCGAGGCCCGTCTCGCCGATCGCCCGCACGCGGGGCTGCGCCGCCAGCTCGTCGATGACGGCGACGGCCTCGTCGAGGCGGCCGGCCTCGGCGTACAAGGGCGCCTCGTTCGGATGGATGGCGACGGCGGCGAGCACGCGCGGGTGGGATGCCGCCGCCCACGCCGACCACCGCGACGACTCGATGTCGCCGCCGGCTTGGACGACGCCGATCACCCCGACGGATGCAGCGAGCTCGAGCTGCTCGTCCAGCGAGCGGGGCTCGTCGCCATCCTCGATCTCGAGGTGCGTGTGGTTGTCGTACACCGGCACCGTCAGCGGTTCCGGCGCCTCCGGCCAGCGCACATCCCTCGCCGCCTGGGATCGCTGCCGCACATACTGCGACACGTCATCCGTCGACTCGCCACGAAGCGACGGTGTCGAGTCGGCCGGATCCGCGTTCTTCGGCGAGTCGACCATGCTCAGGCGGGCTGCTCGACTCGGGGGAACAGCGGGGCGAGGCCGTTGACCGTCGTCCCAGCGGGGAGCACACCCCAGCTGCCCGCCTCCCGCAGCGGCTGGTCCTCGAGCCGTGCGTCGATGCCGAGCGCCACCCAGAGCTTGCCGGTCGACTCGGGCATCACGGGAGACAGCAGCACCGCGAGGGCGCGCAGCCCCTCCGCGGCCGTGTACAGCACGGTGCCGAGTCGCGCACGCTGGGCGTCGTCCTTCGCGAGAGCCCACGGCTCGTTCTCGGTGATGTAGCCGTTGAGCGCATCGACGATCGCCCAGATGGCTCCGATCGCCTCATCGGGCCGGAACCGCTCCATGGCGGCATCCGCGGCATCGGCGGCCTCGGCCACGACGCGCTGGATCGCGAGGTCGCCCTCGGAGTACTCGGCCGGCGGCGGAACGATGCCCTCGAAGTAGCGCTCGATCATCGCGATCGTCCGCGACGCGAGGTTGCCGAACCCGTTGGCGAGCTCGGCCTGGTAGCGCGCGGAGAGGTCCTCCCACGAGAAGGACCCGTCCTGGCCGAACGCGATCGCGGAGAGGAAGTAGAAGCGGTAGGCGTCCGAGCCGAACACGTCGGTGATCTCGGTCGGGGCGATGCCGGTGAGCTTGGACTTCGACATCTTCTCGCCGCCGACGAGCAGCCAGCCGTGCGCGAAGACGCCGCGGGGCACGTCGAGACCGGCCGCCATCAGCATGGCGGGCCAGATCACCGCGTGGAACCGCAGGATGTCCTTGCCGACGACGTGATACGCGGGCCAGCGGCGCGCGAACTCGTCGGGGTCGGTGCCGTACCCGATCGCGGTGGCGTAGTTGAGCAGCGCGTCGACCCACACGTAGATGACGTGCGACGGGTCCCAGGGAACCGTGATCCCCCAGTCGAACGCCGACCGCGAGATCGAGAGGTCCTTCAGCCCCGACTTCACGAACGAGACGACCTCGTTGCGCGCCGACTCGGGACGCACGAAGTCGGGGACGGTCTTGTACAGCTCGAGCAGGCGGTCCTGGAACTCGCTGAGCTTGAAGAAGTAGTTCTTCTCCTGCAGCAGCTCGAGCGGCTTCGAGTGGATCGCGCAGACCTTGAGTCCCTCGAAGGCGCCGGTGCCGTTCACGATCTCGGCCTCGGGCTTGAACTCCTCGCAGCCGACGCAGTACAGCGCCGCGTACTCGCCCGCGTAGATGTACCCGCGGTCGAACAGCGTCTGCACGAAGACCTTCACACGCTCCTCGTGACGCTCCTGCGTCGTGCGGATGAAGTCGTCGTTCGCCACGTCGAGGGTGCGCAGCAGCGGGAACCACGACTCCTCGACGAGCTTGTCGACCCACTCCTGAGCGGTGACGTTGTTCGCCGCCGCGGCGCGGAGCATCTTCTGGCCGTGCTCGTCGGTCCCCGTCAGCATCCACGTGTCGTCGCCCGCCTGGCGGTGCCAGCGCGCGAGCGTGTCCACCGCCACCGTCGTGTAGCCGTGCCCGATGTGGGGCAGGTCGCTCGGGTAGTAGATCGGCGTGGTGATGTAGAAACTGCGGCCGTTGCTCACCCCGAGATTCTAGTTCGAGTGCGCGGACCGCCGGTGCCGTGTGTCGCGGCGACGGAGCGTCACGCGGTCTCGCGCACGATGAGGGATGTCGGGAGCACGAGCGGCTCCGGGTCGCCGCCGGCGATCACCTGCAGCACCATGTCGACCATGGCCGAGCTGATCTCGTTCCACGGCTGCCGCATCGTGGTCAGCGGCGGATCGTGCGTCGCCGCGAGGCCCGAGTCGTCGAAGCCGGCGACGGCGATGTCGTCGGGGACCCGTCGTCCGCTGCGGCGGATGGCGGCGATCGCGCCGACCGCCATGACATCGGATGCCGCGAAGACGGCGTCGATGTCGGGCGCGCGCTCGAGCAGTCGCGTCATCGCCGCCGAACCGGCGTCGCTCGAGTAGACGTCCTGCTCGACGAGCTCGGGGTCGAACAGGTCGCCCATCTCCTCGCGGAAGCCCTGCAGGCGGTACCGGCCGCCCGGGGTGTCGTCGGGGCCGGTGATCACGGCGATCCGGCGGTGGCCGCGCGAGAGCAGGTGGCGCGTCATAGTCCGCGCCGACTCCTGCTCGTCCACCGACACGGTGGGGACGTGGGCGCGGTCGCCGAGCGGCACGCCGGTGCAGACGGTGGGGACCCCCGCGGCGATGAGGGAGGCGAGCAGCGGGTTCGACTCGTGCGACGAGATGAGGAGCACGCCGTCGACGTGCCCCGCACGCACGTAGCGCTCGACGTTCGCCCGCTCCGCGGCGGTGTCGGCGATCATGAGCACGAGGGTCATCGAGCGCTGCGCAAGCGCCTCGGTGGCTCCGCGCAGGAGCAGCGCGAAGGTCGGGTCGGCGAAGAGCAGGTGCTGAGGCTCGGTAAGCAGGAAGGCAAGTGAGTTCGATCGCCCGGTCGCCAGACTGCGGGCGGCATGGTTGGCGGTGTAGCCGGTCTCGCGGATCGCTCGGTCGACGGCGTCGCGGGCCTCGGGCGAGACCCAGTGCCCGCCGTTGATCACGCGCGACACGGTGCCGTGCGAAACGCCGGCCGCTGCCGCGACGTCGCGGATGGTCGGTTTGCGCGACGCGCCGGTGGAGCCGTTCACGTCGGTGAGCCTACTCCGCACAGCACTGCCCGGTCGGCACGCGCCGCCAGGAGGAGCCGAGCGTGGCAGGCGACCTGGGACCGGTCACAGTTCGGTAACGACGCGTGTTCCGGATGACGGGCTCGCTTACAGTTGTCGCACACCCTGTGACCGGTCACAGTACGACCGGCGCATTCGAGAGACACGAGGACGCGTTTCATGCCTGCGAGCGTTTGGCCGGCCATCGACGGGATCGCCTACGGCGGCGACTACAACCCGGAGCAGTGGCCCCGCGAGGTCTGGCGCGAGGACGTCCGCCTCATGCGCGAGGCCGGGGTGAACCTGGTCAGCGTCGGCATCTTCTCGTGGGCGCTCATCGAGACCAGCGCAGGCGTGTTCGACTTCGACTGGCTCGACGAGATCATCGGCCTGCTCCACGAGAACGGCATCGCCGTCGACCTCGGCACCCCCACGGCATCCCCGCCCGCCTGGTTCTTCGCCGAGCACCCCGATGCGCGTGCGGTCAACCGCGACGGCGTGGTGATGGGCTTCGGCTCGCGCGGCATGGCGTCGCACTCCGCACCCGCTTACCGTGAGGCCGCCATCCGCATCGCCTCGACGCTCGCCGAGCGGTACGCCGACCACCCGGCCGTCGTCATGTGGCACGTGCACAACGAGTACGGCGTTCCCGTCGGCGAGGACTACTCCCCCCACGCGCAGCGCGCCTGGCGCACCTGGCTGCAGGAGAAGTACGGCTCGCTCGACGCGCTCAACGCGGCGTGGGGCACCGCGTTCTGGGGCCAGCACTACGGCGTGTGGGAGCACGTGGGCGTCCCGGCCGCAGCGCCGTCGGTCGTGAACCCGGCGCAGCGGCTCGACTTCGCCCGGTTCACCGACGCCCAGCTGCGCGCGTGCTTCGTCGCCGAGCGCGACGCCATCCGGCGCTTCTCGTCTCTCCCGGTCACGACGAACTTCATGGCCAACCAGCACCACGGCTGCGACCTCTGGGCCTGGGCGCGCGAGGTCGACATCGTCTCGGACGACCACTACCTGTGGGCCGCCGACGTCGAGGGCGAGATCGGTCTGGCCATCGCCGCGGACCTCTCCCGCTCGGTCGGGGGCGGCAAACCCTGGATCCTCATGGAGCACTCGACCTCGGCGGTCAACTGGCAGCCGCGGAACATCGCCAAGCGACCGGGCGAGATGGCGCGCAACTCGCTGTCGCACCTCGGACGCGGCGCAGACGGCATCCTCTTCTTCCAGTGGCGGGCCGGACGGTCGGGCGCCGAGAAGTTCCACTCGGCGATGCTCCCGCACGCCGGCACCGAGTCGCGGGTGTTCCGCGAGGTGGTCGATCTCGGCGCGAAGCTGAACCGGCTCGCCGAGGTGCGCGGCTCGCGCGTGCACGCCGACGTCGCGATCCTGTGGGACTTCGAGTCGTTCTGGGCGCAGGATCTGGAATGGCGCCCGTCGGAGGACGTGTCGCACGACGAGCGCATCCGCGCGTTCTACGAGCGCCTGTGGCGCGACAACATCACGGTCGACTTCGCCCTGCCGGGTCACGACCTGTCGGGCTACAAGCTCGTCATCGCGCCCGCGCAGTACCTTCTGCGCCAGGCCGACGCCGACAACCTCAACCGGTATGTCGAAGCCGGCGGCACGCTGGTCGTCTCGTTCTTCTCGGGCGTCGTCGACGAGAACGACGCCGTGCACCCGGGGGGCTTCGCCGCTCCGCTCGAGCCGGCGCTCGGCATCCGCGTCGAAGAGCACCTGCCGCTGCGCGCCGGAGTGACCACGACGATCGATGTCGGCGGCGCGTCGCACACCGCCGACATCTGGCACGAGCACCTCGTCGTCTCCGAGGCGGAGGTCCGCGCGACCTATGTCGACGGACCGGGCGCGGGGATGCCCGCGGTGACGCGCAAGCGGCACGGCGCCGGCACCGGCTGGTACGTGAGCACGCGACCGGATGCCGCGGGCCTCGCGGCCATCATGGCCGAGGTGTACGCCGACGCGGGCGTCGCCCCGCTCGACGCGCCGGCCGGCCTCGAGATCGTCCGCCGTACCGGCGACGCCGACGACTACGTCATCGCGATCAACCACGCGGCGACGGACGCTGAGCTCGCCCTGGAGGGCGTCGACCTGGTGACAGGTCGCGCCGCCCGGGGCACGCTGGAGGTGAGTGCGGGCGACGTCGCCGTCATCCGCACTCCGCGCACAGCACACGGGAGCGGCCGATGACCGCGCCCACGACCGAGAGACAGTCGACGTCTCGCGGCAGGCACTGAGAGAGAAAGCCGACGCCACCCGGCGGCGGCATCCACACCGGTCGTGACGGAGCGACCTCGCGAGAGGCCCTTCCGATCGACCACTTCGGAAGGAAGATCCATGCGCAAGATCGGGACCGGAATCGTCGCCATCGCGGCGACCACCGTCCTGCTCGCCGGTTGCTCCGGCGGCAGCACCCCCAGCGAGAGCGGCAACGCCGCCGAAGGCTCCGGCGGCTCGCTCGTCGTCTGGACCGACGCCAACCGCGCGCCGGCCATCGAGGCCGCGGCGAAGGCGTTCGAAGAGGAGACCGGCACCAAGATCGAGCTGGTCCAGAAGAACTTCGAGGACATCCGCAACGACTTCATCAACCAGGTGCCCACGGGCGAGGGCCCCGACATCACCGTGGGCGCCCACGACTTCCTCGGCTCCTTCGTCTCGGCCGGTGTCGTCGACACCATCGATCTCGGCGACAAGGCCGACCAGATCGAGAAGGTCGCGGTCGACGCATTCACCTACGACGGCCAGCTGTACGGCTTCCCGTACGCGCTCGAGACGATCGCGCTCGTGCAGAACACCGATCTCGTGGGCGAAGAGGCACCGTCATCGTTCGACGACATGATCGCCCGCGCCCAGGCTGCGGGCGCCGAGCGTCCGTTCGTCATCAACACGGCGGGCCAGAAGGGCGACGCCTACACGATGTACGGCTTCCAGACGTCGTTCGGCGCGCCCGTCTTCGTGCAGGACGCCTCGGGCTCCTACACGAACGAGGTCGGCATGGGCGGCGCGGGCGGCGAGGCATTCGCCACGTGGCTCGGCGCTCACGGCGAGGCCGGTTCGGGCGAGATCTCGACCACGATCGACTACGACACCAACAACGAGCTGTTCGCCGCCGGCACCGCCGCGTACACGGTGCAGGGCCCGTGGGCCATCGAGACGCTCACGGCCAACGGCGTGAACGTCAAGGTCAACCCGATCCCCTCGGCCGGCGGCGAGACCGCAGCGCCGTTCGTGGGCGTCCAGGGCTTCTACATCAGCTCGGAGAGCGCGAACAAACTGCTCGCCCAGGAGTTCCTGACCACCTACCTCGCGACCGACGACGCGCAGCGCGCCCTCTACGAGGCCGACCCGCGCCTGCCTGCGTGGAAGACCCTCGCCGCCGAGGTCTCGTCCGACCCCATCGTCGCCGGATTCCTCGCCTCCGCCGCGAACGGCGTGCCCCAGCCCTCGATCCCCGAGATGGGTTCGGTCTGGGACCTGTGGAACGCCGCACAGGTGCAGATCATCAAGGGCGGCGACCCCGTCAGCACCTGGAACACCATGGTGACCGACGTCCAGGCCGCGATCGGCTGATCCCCTCCGGGGGCGGAGCGCACAGCTCCGCCCCCGGACCCCTCTCGTGAAGGAGATGCACATGTCGGTCCCCCAGGGAACCGTGAGCGAGAGCGCACCGCCGCGCCGCTCCCCCGAACGGTCGCAGCAGTCCGAGCCGCACGGGCGGCGCTGGTCCGGCATCGGCTGGGGCTTCGTCGTGAAGCTCGTGCTGCTGGCGATCGTCAACGCCTTCGGCCTCATGGGCGTGTTCGCCGCCGTCCAAGCCGAGTCGTGGATCATCGCGACCGCTGCGGCCGTCCTGCTCATCGCCGCCGACATCGTCTACTTCACCAAGCGCGCTCTGCCGCTGAAGTACCTGCTGCCGGGACTGGCGTTCCTGCTGGTCTTCCAGGTCTTCATCTTCGGCTACACGGCGTACATCGCCTTCACGAACTACGGTGCCGGGCACGTCGGCTCGCAGGACCAGGCGGTGGCCGCGGCCCTCGCCCAGGGCGAGCGGCGCATCGACACCTCACCGTCGTACCCGCTGGCGGTCGTCGAGCAGGGCGGCGAGTACGGCTTCGCGATCGTCGACGACGGCGAGATCAAGGCCGGGGCCACCGATCGTCCGCTCGAAGTCGTCGGTGACGCATCCGGCTCGGGCGCACCCACCGACGTTCCCGGCTGGAACGTGGTCCCCCGTGGCACGTTCCTCGGCGACCCCGCCCTCCAGGAGCAGATCGTCGAGCTGCGCGTCCCGGTCTCGGACGACCCGAACGACGGCTCGATCCGCACGCGCGACGGCTCGACGGGAGCCGTCTACCTCTCGACGCTGACGTGGGATGCCGACGCGCAGACCATCACCGATACGGCATCCGGCGTCGTCTACAACGCGACCGACGACGGCCAGTTCGTCTCCGCCGACGGCGCGGCCCTCCCGACCGGGTGGGTCGTGAACGTCGGATTCGACAACTTCCTGCGGCTGGTCACCGACCCGGGCCTCCTCGAGCCGCTCGCGCTGGTGACGCTCTGGACGTTCGTGTGGGCCGCGCTCTCGGTCATCATCCCGTTCGCGATGGGGCTCGTCGTGGCGCTCATCTTCAACGACCCGCGGGTGAAGGGCCGGAAGATCCTCCGGACGCTGTTCATCCTCCCGTACGCCTTCCCGGCGTTCATGTCGGCCCTGCTGTTCCGCGGCATGTTCAACGCCGAGTTCGGGGTCATCAACGAGTTCTTCTTCGGCGGCGCGAACATCGACTGGCTCGGTGACCCGTGGCTCGCCCGCATCGCCGTGCTGTTCGTGAACGTCTGGCTGACGTATCCGTACTACTTCCTGGTGTGCACGGGTGCCCTGCAGGCGTTGCCGTCCGACAGTCTCGAGGCCGCATCGATCGACGGCGCCGGCAGGTTCCGGCAGTTCCGGGCGATCGTCCTGCCGCTCGTGCTGGTGTCGACGGCTCCTCTGCTGATCTCGTCGTTCGCCTTCAGCTTCAACAACTTCACCGTCATCTACATGTTCAACAGCGGCGGGCCGGCGATCCCCGGCGCCCCCTACGCGCTCGGCTCCACCGACATCCTGATCTCCGCGATCTGGCGGATCTCGGGAGTCTCGGGCGGTGCTGCCGACTACGGCCTGGCCAGCGCCCTGTCGATCCTCGTGTTCATCGTGATCGGCGTGATCTCCGCCCTGGCGTTCCGCCAGACCCGCAAGCTGGAGGAGTACCAGTGATGTCTGCAACAACCACCGTCGCCACCCCGCCCAGCCGCGCCGGCGCTCGCCGTCGCCGGTGGGTGCTCGAGGTGGGCTGGAAGTACCTCGTCGCGCTCGTCATCCTCTTCTACGCGATGTTCCCGCTCCTCTACGTCGTTTCGGCGGCCCTGAACCCGCGGGGCAGTCTGGCCGCGAGCAATCAGCTGTTCGGCGTCTTCGACCTCGCGAACTTCGCTTCGCTCGGCAGCACGTCGTACTGGACCTGGTACGGCAACACGCTGATCGTGAGCGGCGCATCGGCCGTCGGGGCCGTGCTGATGGGAGCCGCGGCGGCGTACGCCTTCTCGCGGTTCCGCTTCCGCGGTCGCCGCGCGGGCCTGACGTCGCTGCTCATCATCCAGATGTTCCCGCAGGCGCTGGCGTTCGTCGCGATCTTCCTGATGCTCCTCGCCCTCGGCGAGGTGTTCCCCGCCCTCGGTCTGAACTCGAAGCTCGCGCTCATCTGCGTCTACCTCGGCGGCGCGCTGGGTGTGAACACGTTCCTCATGTACGGGTTCTTCAACACGATCCCGATGGAGCTCGACGAGTCGGCGAAGATCGACGGCGCGACACACGCTCAGGTGTTCTGGCGCATCATCATGCCGCTCGTGACGCCGATCCTCGCGGTCGTGGCGCTGCTGGCGTTCATCGCCTCGTTCGGCGACTACATCATCTCGAAGATCGTGCTGGTGTCGCAGGACAACTGGACCCTCGCCGTCGGGATGTTCCAGTGGGTCTCGAATCAGCTCGCGAGCAACTGGGGCCTCTTCGCGGCGGGTGCTGTGCTCGCGTCGATCCCCGTGCTGGCTCTGTTCCTCGGCCTCCAGCGGTACATCATCGGCGGGCTGACGGCGGGCTCCGTCAAGGGCTGACGCGAGAACGCACCCTCGCGCCGAGACCACACCGTCCCCGGTACACGTTCGCCGGGAACGTACCCTGTCGCGCGCCCGCGCGCACCGACCTCGAAGGAGAGGCCCATGCAACGAACCATCCCGCGGCTGGCTGCGGCCATCACGGCGGCGGCCCTGGCGGTCGGGGCGCTCGCGCTCCCGGCGGCGGCGGCGGCCGACGATCCGGCACCGGTCCCGAGCACGATCACCGTGCCACGGGTCGAGAATCTCCCGGCGGACTTCATCGGCGGCGTCGACGTGTCATCGGTGCTGTCGCTCGAAGAGTCGGACGTCGTGTTCCGCGACGCGGACGGCAATCCCGGCGATCTGTTCGTGATCCTCCGGGATGCCGGGGTGAGCGACATCCGCGTGCGCGTCTGGAACGACCCTTTCGATGCCGACGGCAACGGATACGGGGGTGGCGACGTCGATGTCACCCGGGCCGTCGAGATCGGCCGTCGGGCGACGGCGGCGGGTCTCGGAGTCCTGGTCGATTTCCACTACTCCGATTTCTGGGCCGATCCCGCCAAGCAGCAGGCGCCGAAGGCCTGGGCGGGGATGACCGTCGATGAGAAGGCCGCCGCAGCGGGAACCTTCACCCGCGACGCGCTCACGCAGTTCCGCGACGCCGGCGTCGACGTGACGATGGTGCAGGTCGGAAACGAGACCAACGGGGGCATCGCCGGAGTGACCGGGTGGGACGACATGGCGAGGATCTTCAGCGCCGGGTCGGCAGCCATCCGCGATGTCCTGCCCGCGGCCGGCGTCGTGCTGCACTTCACCAACCCGGAGCGCGAGGGCTTCTACGCGAACGTCGCGCACGAGCTGGACGCGCGGGATGTCGACTACGACGTGTTCGCGTCGTCGTACTACCCGTTCTGGCACGGCACGCCGGAGAACCTCACGGCGGTGCTGTCGCAGATTGCCACGACGTACGACAAGAAGGTCCTGGTGGCCGAGACCTCGTGGGCGTACACGCTCGACGACGGCGACGGGCACCCGAACGTCGTGAAGACGCCCGAGGACGCGACCCGCTACCCCGTGAGTGTGCAGGGCCAGGCCACCGCCGTCCGCGACGTCGTGCAAGCCGTGGCGGATGTGGGCGAGGCGGGCCTCGGCGTCTTCTACTGGGAGCCCGCGTGGCTGCCGGTCGGACCGCCGGAGCAGCTCGAGTCCAATCGCGTGCTCTGGGAGCGCGACGGATCCGGCTGGGCGTCGAGCTACGCCGGCGGCTACGAGCCCCATGACGCGGGACTGTGGTTCGGCGGATCGGCGTGGGACAACCAGGCGCTCTTCGACCACGACGGCAATCCGCTGGCCTCGCTGAACGTCTTCTCGTACGTGCGCACGGGCGCGGTCGCGCCGCGCAGCGTCACCGACGTGCAGCGCGTCGCGCTGACGGTGGAGGACGGCGACCCGATCGATCTGCCCGAGACCGTCACCGTGTCGTACACCGATGGCACGAGCGAAGCGCAGAGCGTCACCTGGACACCGGGGTCGGACACCGTCGACGGTGTCGGCGTGTACACGTTCTCGGGCACCACCTCAGCCGGCCTCGCCACGTCGGCGACCGTCACGGTGATCGGGCGCAATCTGCTCCGAAACGGCGGCTTCGAAGACCCCGATGTCTCGATGTGGCGCGCAGAGGGGCGCGGCCTCACCCTGCGGGCGACCGACGATCCCCGCTCGGGAACGCGCTCGGCGCACTTCTGGTCCGACGCCGCATACCAGTTCTCACTCGAGCAGGACGTCGTCGTGGCGCAGGCGGGCTGGTACACCGCGTCCGCCGCAGCCCAGGGCGGGGCTGCCGGCACCGACGGACGCCTTCGGCTGAGCCTGTCCAACAAAGCGGCTGCTGCCCGCGCGCTGCCGGAGGAGACCGGCTTCGCCCTCGGCGGCTGGCGCGTGTGGTCGACCCCCGTCACGGACGGTGTGTTCGCGTCCGCCGGCGACACGCTCACCGTGCGGATCGCGGGCGAGCTGCCCGCCGGCGCCTGGGGAACGATCGACGACGTCGCTCTGGTCAGCGCCGCGCCTGCCGCGGACTTCTCGGCGCTGACGGCCGCTGTGGTCCGAGCCGAAGCGATCGACCGGACGTCCTACACCGCGGCATCCCTGGCCTCGCTCGATGATGCGCTCGCCTCAGCCCGCTCGGTCCTGTCCGCTCCGGCGACGCCTCAGGCGGAGGTGGATGCCGCGACCTCGGCCCTCACCACCGCCGTCGATGCGCTCGTCGCCCGAGCGCCCGCCCCCGCCGCATCCGAACCCGCACCCGCACCCGCACCCGGGCAGCCCGGCACGGACCCCGGTGCCACCACGACCACAGCGACCGGCTCGCTGGCCGCTTCCGGCAGCACCCTCCCCCTCGCCGCGCTGGCCGTCGCCGCGCTGCTGGTCCTCGCCGGGCTCCCCCTCGTCGCGCGACGCGGCTGACCCCCGAGAACGCACCGTCCCCGCGAAAACGTGCCCAAGATGGTGCGTTCTCGCGGGGATGGTGCGTTCTCGTGTCAGGGGCGGGCCGCGTCAGGGGCGGGCGCGAGCAGCCAGGGCGGCCTGATAGAGATCGCGTGACGATAGGCCGGTGGCGGCGGCGACCTCGGCGGCGGCGTCCTTGAGACGGATGCCGTCGGCCACGAGCCGCTGCACCTGCGCGAGCGCATCGGCGGGGTCGGTCTCGCGCGCACCGGCGCCGTCGACCACGATGACGATCTCGCCGCGGATGCCCTCGGCGGCCCACGCGGCGAGTTCGTCGAGCGTTCCCCGGGCCACCTCCTCGTGCAGCTTCGTCAGCTCGCGGCAGACGGCCGCACGCCGATCGCCTCCGAAGGCGTCGGCCATGGCCCGGAGCACCTCCGCGATCCGGGAGGGCGCCTCGAAGAACACGAGCGTGCGCTGCTCGCCCGCCAGCTGGTCGAACAGTCGGCGTCGCTCGCCCGGTTTGCGCGGCGGGAAGCCCTCGAACGCGAACCGGTCGGTGGGAAGCCCCGACACGGCGAGCGCCGCGAGCACCGCGCTCGGCCCGGGCAGGACGGTCACGCGGACCCCCGCCGCGGCGGCCGCGGCGACGAGCCCGAACCCCGGGTCGCTGACGGTGGGCATCCCGGCGTCGCTGAGGACGAGGACGTCCTCGGTCCGCGCGCGCTCGACGAGTTCCTCGGCCCGCTGCTTCTCGTTGTGATCGTGAAGAGCGATCAGACGGGGACGATTCGTCACCCCGAGGGCCTGGAGCAGGCGCTGGGTCGTGCGCGTGTCCTCGGCCGCGATCGTCGTCGCCTCCTCGAGCGCGGTCACGAGCCGCGTCGTGGCGTCGCCGAGGTTGCCGATGGGCGTCGCGGCGAGGATGATCACCGCCCCAGCATAGGCTGGCGGCGTGACGACGACCGCTGAGCCGCTGCTCCCCGAGACACGTCGAACGAGCCTTCTCGACCGGTGGCACGCCCGATTCGGCGGCGACCCGGCCTTCGCCCGGCGGGTGGCGTGGATCGCCCCGCTCGTGATCACTCTGATCGCGGCCGTCCTGCGGATGTGGAACCTCGCCCACCCCCACGCCGTGGTCTTCGACGAGACCTATTACGTCAAGGACGCCTGGAGCCAGTGGGTGCTCGGGTACGCCGCGACCTGGCCCGACGGCGCCGACGAGCGTTTTCTCGCGGGCGAGACCGACATCTTCACCACGACGGGCAGCTTCGTCGTGCATCCCCCGCTCGGCAAGTACCTCATCGGGCTGCCGATGGCCCTGTTCGGAGCCGACTCGACCTTCGCCTGGCGCCTGGGCACTGCCCTCGCCGGCACGGCGTGCGTGCTCGTGCTATACCTTCTGGCGCGCAGTCTCACCGGCTCGGTCGTCTTCGCGTCGCTGGCATCCGGTCTGCTCGCGATCGACGGCCTCGGGATCGTGATGAGCCGGGTCGCGCTGCTCGACATCTTCCTGACGATGTTCACGCTGCTGGCGTTCTGGTTCGTCGTCCTCGATCGCAACCGCACGCGCGTCATGCTCGCCGAGCGCATCGCGGCGCGGTGGGACGACATCGGCGCTCCGGCCTGGGGCCCGGTGCTGTGGAACCGGCCCTGGGTGATCGCCGCGGGGGCCGCGGCGGGCGCGGCGACCGCCGTGAAATGGTCGGGCGTCTGGGTGCTGGCGGCGATCGGCATCTATCTCGTCGTCAGCGACGCGCTGACGCGCCGCAGCGCCGGCATCCTGTACTGGCCCGCCGACGCGACGGTTCGCCAGGGGGCGGTCTCGTTCGTGCTCCTGGTTCCGGTGGCGTTCGTGGTGTATCTGGCGTCGTGGACCGGATGGTTCGTCACCGACGGCGGTTACGACCGGCACGCGGCGGATGCGAACCCGGCGACGGGCTTGTGGTCATGGGTGCCCCTGCCGCTGCAGAGCCTGTGGCGCTATCACGAGTCGATGTACGGCTCGACGGCCGGGATGTCGACACCGCACGCCTATGCGAGTCCGGCCGCGCAGTGGCCGCTCCTGCTGCGCCCGACCTCGATGTACGCGGGCAGCACGCCCGGCGGCACCGGATCGTGCACCGATCCGAACGGATGCTGGGAGATCCTCTACAGCATGCCGAACCCGATCGTCTGGTGGGCCGGCGTCGCGAGCGTGCTGTACCTCGTCTACCTGTTCTTCCGCACCCGCGACGGCGCCTACGGCATCGTCCTGACCGGCGTCCTCGCGACCTACGCGCCGTGGCTGCTCTTCCCCGAGCGCACGATCTTCCAGTTCTATACCGTCCTGATCCAGCCGTTCCTGCTGCTCGCGCTGGTGTTCGTCATCCGCTCCGCGGTCAGGTCCGCCCGTCGCGACCGCGGCAGCACACGGGGCGTCGAACGGGTCGTGCTGGTCTTCCTGGGTGTCGTGCTGATCCTCGCCGCGTTCTGGTTCCCGCTGTGGTCGGGGATCTCGGTCCCCTACGAGTTCTATCGTCTGCACAACTGGCTTCCCGGCTGGGTCTGACGCCCGCGGTGGCGGCCCCGTAGGCTAGGCGCGTGTTCCGCTACCCGACGCCCGACGACGCCCGCGGCTCGGGGTTCGCGATGGTCACCGATCGGTTCGCGCTGCTTCTCGGCCCGAGCGCCGGCGAAGCGCTGGCCGGGGCCGTGTGGGAGGCGATGACGGCGCGGGATGCCGCGTTCGAGGATGTCCTCTCGGTCATCGCGACCGTCGGCATCGGTGCGCTGCCCGATTTCGCCCTGGTCGAGCTCGTCGATGCGGGCTCCAGCGCCGTCTCCGTCGCCGTCCGCGGCGCGGCGACGATCGATCTGCACGGTCCTCAGCGCAGCAGCTACGCCGGTACGGGCATCGGCACGTGGGTCGAGGGCTCGGCCCAGCACGTCGCGGGCATCTCCCTCGGGATCGGCGCCGCGACCGGACCCTCGCTCCTCCCCATCGGTCGCGGCGTCGTGCGCACCGACGCCCTGGAATGGGGTTCGACCGCGCCTGTCGCCTCGCCCGCTGTCGCTGCAACCGTCGTCGCGGCTGCACCTCCCGTCGCGGCGCTCGAAGACCTCGACCCGCTCGAGACCGTCGCGGTCGATCGTCGAACGCTGACCGAGTCCTTCGGCCCCCGGCGCCGCACCCAACCCGGCCCCGAGCCCGAGCTGGCATCCGACCCCGAGCCGCGGCCCGAGATCGATGACAGCACCGTTCTCGGCTCGCGCCGCACACCCGCCGCACCCGTCGGTGCGCAACCGCGCCGGTACGTCCTGCGCCTCGAGCCGGGCGGGACCTACCCCCTCGACCACCCCATCGTGCTCGGGCGGGCGCCGCGCGCAGCGCAGCATCCGGGCGCCCGCATCGTCTCGGTGCCCTCGCCCCGCAAGGAGGTCTCGGGCACGCACGTCGAGGTCAGCCTCGACGCCGACATGCTCGTCGTGCGCGACCTGGGGTCGACCAACGGCACGATCGTGCGCGACGCGTCGGGCGACGCCGAGCTGCTGCGGAGCGGGGCGACCGCTCGGGTCGCGCCGGGTGCTGTGCTCGATCTCGGCGACGGCGTGCTCGCATCTTTCGAGCCGCTCTCGTGACGTCCGGTCAAGCGATTTCCCGGCCTGTGGTCGGTGTGTTAGAAAAATCTCACCGGATTCGGATTCCGGGGGACGTCATCGCGCCCCCGTTGACAGGGGGTGCATGACTCGTGGCGTCGAGACTGCCCTCCGCGCCGCCCGGTCTTGCGGGATTCACCTACGTCCGTCCCCTCGGTACGGGCGGGTTCGCCGACGTCTTCCTCTTCGAGCAGAACCTGCCTCGCCGCCCCGTCGCGGTGAAGGTCCTTCTCGAGGACATAATCGACGACAGCTTGCTGCGCATGTTCAACGCCGAAGCCGACGTCATGGCGCGCCTCAGCTCGCATCCCTCCATCCTGACGATCTACGAAGCGTCGATCTCCTCCGACGGCCGGCCCTACATCGTCATGGAGTACTGCCCCACCTCGCTCACCAATCGTTACCGGCGCGAGGTCATCCCGGTCGGCGAGGTGCTGCAGCTCGGAGTGAAGATCGGCTCGGCCCTCGAGACCGCGCACCGTTCGGGCCTCCTCCACCGCGATATCAAGCCCTCCAACATCCTCATCACCACCTTCGGCACCCCGGTGCTGTCGGATTTCGGCATCGCCGCCGCCATCTCCGGACGCTCCGACGGCGACGAGGTATTCGCGATGTCGGTGCCCTGGAGTGCGCCGGAGATCATCGACGAGCGCGTCTCCGGGTCGGTCGCGGCCGAGGTCTGGGGGCTCGGTGCGACGCTGTACTCCCTTCTCGCCGGGCGCAGCCCGTTCGAGCGCGCAGGCAGCGGTCAGAACAGCCGCGAGCAGCTCAAGTCGCGCATCCGGAAGGCCGCGTATACGCCGATCGGCCGGGCCGACGTGCCCGAGCGCCTCGAGCAGGTCCTCGCGCGCGCGATGAGTCGCGACCCGGGTGCACGGCACGCCACGGCGGCCGATCTCGCGCACGACCTCCAGCTCGTGCAGCACGAGCTCGGGCTCCCGCACACGCCGATGGAGGTGGCGGTCGACGAGTGGGCCGCAGCGGGGGCCACCGTCGACTTCGCCGACGACCGCGCACGCGGACCCGTCCGCCCCTCGGTGGCGTACGAGTCCCGCCGTCCGGCGCGGGCTGCGCGTGTGGTGGATCGCCGTCCCGACGAAGGCACGATCCTCGCGGGCGCCGAGCCGGTCCGCCGCCTCGGAACCGCAGCCCGGGTCGCCCTGATCGCCGGCGGCGCGCTGCTGGTCGCCGGGGCCGGTGCCGTCACGACGTTGCTCATCGTCGGCGGGGGCTTCTGAGATGGCGCGGCGCGAGAGCGCGCGTCCCCGCGTTCGCCGGACGACCTGGATCGCCGCGGGTGCGGTGACGGCGGTGCTCGCGGTCACCGCGACGCTCGCCGTCGTCTGGCCGGGGTACGACGCGCAGTCGACGCCTCCGGACGATCCGACGGTCTGGGCGCTGCAGAACGGCGCCGGCAGCGGATACGCCCGCGTGAACCTCGAGCTCGGCGAGATCGACACCGTCAAGCGCGTCGACAACGGCAGCGCGCTGGCGCAGACCACGGACCGCCTGTTCGTCTACAGCAACGGCTCATCGCAGTTCTCCGACGTCGACATGGGCCGGCCGGCCGACCTCACCGAGGACGCCCAGGATGTCTTCACCCCGACGCCTCCCGGGACCGCAGACATCGCCGTGACTGGCGACACCATCGCCTACCGCACCGAGGCGGGGGCCGTGTTCGGCTCGAGCCTGTCGGGCGGTGGCGAAGGGATCCCGATCGACCCCTATGCGGATGCCGAGGTGCCCGAGGGCGAGGAGCGGCCGCGCTTCGTGGCCACCTCCATCGCCGTCGGCACGGACGGCGTCGTCTACGCCTTCTCGGCCGCGGAGAGTCGGGTCGTCCGCGCCGACTCGCGCACCGGCCGCATCCTCGGAGAGGACGCGGCACCGAGCGATCTCGACGCGGCGCAGCTGAGCGTCGTCGGCTCGCGCTGGGTCCTGCTCGACGACGCGAGCGGCGACGTGTGGGTGCGGGGGCGCGACGAGGCGATCACGACCGGTCTCGCCGGAGGCGCCAGACTGCAGGACGCCGCAGGCGACGGCGATCGCGCCTACATCGCCGACGCGGAGGGCGTCGTCGCCGTGGACCTCACCGGTGCCGGCGCGAGCCGCGCGCTCGACCGCCCCGGCGCCGGCACCGCCGCCAGGCCCGCGGTGCTCGGCTCGACGGTCTACGCCGCGTGGCTCGGCGATGGCGAGTCGGCCGGTTCACTGTGGTCGAGCGATGACCCCGGCACCGTCACGCCGCTGGACTACCGCGGCGCCGACATCGGCGACAATGTCGATCCCGCCTTCATCGGCAACGGCACGAGGCTCGCGCTGAACGATCGCCGCTCGGGCTGGGTCTGGAACGTCCCCGACGGGGAGCTCGTCGCGTCGTCGCAGCAGTGGGATCTCGACCGTCAGGTCGAGATCGAGCAGCAGGATGATGCCACCTCCGAACGTGTCGTCGATCCGAAGCCGCCCGTCGCCGTCGACGACGCCTTCGGGGTCCGAGCCGGTTCGGTGGCCCTCCTCCCGGTGCTGCTGAACGACCACGACCCGAACGAGGACGTGCTCAGCATCGACCCGGGCTCGCTGGAGAACCTCGACCCGTCGTTCGGAACCGCGTCGATCACCGGCGCGCAGCAGCAGCTGACGGTCGCCGTGTCTCCGGATGCCGCGGGCACCGCGACCCTCCGCTACCGGGTGACCGACGGCACGACCGCCGACGGCCTGCTCTCCGAGTTCGCTACGGTGACACTCACGGTCGTGGACGACGAGCAGAACACCGCGCCCGTATGGTGCGGCGTCGAGGGATGCCTCGCCACCTGGCCGTCGCTCACCGTGGCTCCCGGCGGAACGGTCTCGGCCGAGCTGCTCGAGGGGTGGGTCGACCCCGAGGGCGACCCGGTCTTCCTCGCCGGCGCGACGAACGACACCGGCGTCGGAACGGTCACCACCACCCCCACGGGAACGCTGACCTACCAGCATCCCGATCCGAACGCCACGGAGGGCCTGACCGTGACGATCACGGTCACGGTCTCCGATGCGCGCGGCGCGGCCGCGACCCAGCCGCTCACGATCACCGTCACCCCCACGCCGGAGCTGACCGCCGAGTCGTTCGCGGTCACCGGCGTCGTCGGCGAGCCGCTCGACGTGTCCGTCGCGCCGTACGTCACCGGCGCCGCCGGGCCGGTGTCCCTCACCGGCGTCGTGCCGCTCGACGAGGCCCAGTCGACGGCGGCGGCGAACCCTGCCGCGCTGAGCATGGTCGTCACCGCCTCGGCCCCGGGCTCCTATCTCGTGCAGTACACCGTGCGCGACTCTCTGGCCGAGGCCACGGCGACCGTACGGGTCACGATGCTCGCGCCCGAGACGGCCAGCATCACCACTCCGCCCCTCACCGCATTCGTCCGGCCGAACGAGGACGCGACGATCGACGTCGCCGCCGCCGTGTCGAATCCGGCCGGCTCGGTGCTGCTGCTCAGCGACATCCGGCCCGAGAGCGACCCCTTCGCCTCGCTCGGCGTCGACCTGGTCGGCCAGAGCCTGCTCCGGGTGAGCGGCATGACCGACTCGGGTGAACCCGGCCGCCTCGGCGTCGTGCGATACACCGTGTCGGACGGTACCGGCAGCGCAGCCGCGACGGCGCAGGGCGAGCTGACCGTCGTCCTGCTCCCGGCCGCGACCGCGGAACCGCCGATCGCGGTCGATGACGCCGTGACCGTGCGCGCGGGCACGCAGATCGACATCCCGGTGCTCGAGAACGACACCGCTCCGTCGGGCGCCCCGATCGCCATCGATCCCTCGTCGATCGTGAACGAGACCGGCGGCGGGCTCGCTTTCGCGACGAGCCGGCTGGTGCGCTACCTCGCGCCCGAGGAGCCCGGGACGTACGCCCTGACGTACACGATCTTCCGGCTCGGATTCCCCGAGGTCAGAGACACAGCACGCGTGACCGTGACCGTCGTGGGTGACGAGTCGAACCAGGCACCCCTCCCGCGGACGCTGGTCGGGCGGGTCCTCAGCGGCCAATCGGTCAGCATCCCGCTCGACGCCTACGCCGTCGATCCCGACGGCGACCCCGTCGTGCTCGACCGCATCGTCGCACAGCCCGACCAGGGCTCGGCGACGATCTCGGCCGACGGCTCGGCGATCGTCTACACGAGCCCCGACGGCTTCAGCGGGCAGGTCAGGTTCCGGTACGCCGTGCGCGACCCCAGCGGAGCGACCGGGACGGCGGACGTGCGCGTCGGAGTCATCGACACGCAGACCGACCCGAGTCCGGTGACCTACAGCGATTACCTGCAGGTGCAGGTCGGCGCGGAGAGCACGGTGGTCGTGCGCCCCACCGACAACGACATCGACCCCGCGGGGACCGATCTCGAGCTGATCGACGTCGCACCGAACGCGCAGGAGGGCTCGAGCGAGTACGACACCCTGCGGGGCCTGATCGGACCGATCGAGAACGGCGCCGTGACTCTTCGCGCGGGCGACGTGCTCGGCACCTTCTCGTACACCTACACCGTCCGCAACGAGCGGGGCGACACCGCCATCGGACTCATCGTCGTCAAGACCGTCCGCGAGCCGGTGCCCGACTACCCGGTCGTGCGCGACACCGTGCTGACGCTGGAGAACCGCGAGGACTTCCCCCGAGGCATCGATGTGCTCGACGGGCAGGTGTCGTGGAACACCGGTGACGTCTCGGGCCTCCGTCTCTCGCTGTGGGGCGAGCCGACCGATCTCGCCGTCGACGGCTGGAAGATCTCGGGCGAGCTGCCCGAGCGCTCGCGCCTCATCCCCTTCGAGGTCACCGGCACCGCGTTCGACGGCACCGAAGTCACTTCGTACGGATTCCTCCGCGTGCCCGGCGAGGCCGACGTCCGCCTCGCGCTGCGCGAGGGCTTCCCGCCCCTGCAGGTGCGCGAGAAGGAGAGCGTCGATGTCGACCTCGCTGACGCCGTGCGCGTCCCCCGCGGCGCGACGCTGGTGATCGACGACGGCATCCGCGCGGGCGGCGCTCGCGGCGAGGCCGTGTGCAGCGTCGTGTCGGGCACCACGATCCGATACTCCGCCGGTGCCGGCGCCCCGTGGACCGACAGCTGCATCGTCCCCGCGCGACTGAGCACGCAGGACGTCGCCACCTTCCTGACGCTCCGGGTGACGATCGAAGCCGAGATTCCCCAGCCGACCCTGCGCAGCGCGTCGCTCACCGTCAGCCCCGGCTCGACGCAGACCTACGACCTGGGGCAGATGGTCCAGTGGGCCGGTCGCGCCGATTGGGACTCCGTCCGCTATGCGGGCGCGTACGGCGGCGACCAGTTCACCGTGACCGTCGAGGGCAGCACCGCGACGGTCACGGCAGCGGATGCCGCGCGTCCCGGGCGTCAGGAACCGGTCGCGATCTCGCTCCCGAGCCACTCCGACGCCGCGCCCGCCAATCTCCTCCTGACGGTCGGTCCTGCACCCTCGACGCTGCCCAAGGGCGGGTCGGCGGTGCAGACGTGCTCGCAGTCGGGCGGCGCGACCTCGTGCACGATCGAGGTGATCGGCGGGGCCGGCGAAGTGAACCCGCTGCCCGGCACGCCGCTGCGGCTCGTGGGCGCCAGCGGCCCCGGCAACTGCACGGGCGTGTCGTTCTCGCGCGCGAGCGACACCGCCGTACGAGCGACGTGGAGCGCGGATGCGCCGGGCGCCGCCGATTGCACCGGCAGCTTCACCGTCGAGGACGCGCAGGGGCGTCAGTCCAGCGGGGCCCGCAACGGGCAGGTGATCCTCGACCTGCAGGGCCTTCCGGCCAATCCCGCGCGCGTGGAGTGGACGGCGTACACCGGTGACTCGGTGACCCTGCGCGTGAGCTCCGACAGCGGTTCCTACCCCGCTGTCCAGGGCTACCGGATCACCGCGGGTGGCCGCGAGGTCGCCACCTGCCCGGCATCCGGGTCGTGCTCCCCGATCTCCGCGCCCGTCGGCGAGAAGATCACGTACGAGGCGCGGGCCTACAGTTCCGTCGGTGAGTCGCGCTCGACCGTGCGCACCCAGGCGTGGGCTTACCGCCCGCCGGCACAGCCCGCGGGATCGTCGTTCGAGCCGACGCCCAACGGACGCGACGGGGGACGCGCTACCATCACCGTGACCGGACTGGATGCCACGACCGGCAGCGTGCGACTGAGCGGCGGGCGCGCGGGATCGGACACGCGCCCCGTGGTCGGCGGCACCGCGACGTTCCCCAACTACGACGTCGGATCGAACTCCGCGATCACTCTCACGGCGACGCCGCTGACGACCTTCGACCTGCCGCCCATCGCGGCCGGCTCGAGCGAAGGGCAGTCGCGTGCCGTCACGGCGCACGGCGTCGGCGCCCCGGGCCTGACTCTGTCGGAGACCAACACCTCGAACTCCATGCGCGTGACCGCGTCGGTCACCCCCAACGGCGATGGCACGCAGACCCTCATCGGTTTCAGCGACGTGTCGGCCGAGGCCTGCGTTCCCACCGGGTCGGCGACGAGCCAGCAGTTCGAGGCGCAGGCGTTCAAGCGCAAGACGGTCTGGGCGTGCGCCGAGCACACCTTCAACGGAAAGCGCGGCTTCGGCGTCACGGGCGCCGAGATCTCGGCGCGTCCGGTCGGCAACGTCGAGGCGCCCGAGGGGATCACCTTCTCGGTGAGCACGCAGCCGAGCAGCGATGGCACGACCTACACCTACGGCGCACAGCTCAACCGTCCGACCGATCCTCCGTTCGAGGACGCCCAGTTCAGGCTCCTGAACGGCCGCACGACGGTCGCCGACTTCACCCCGGGCTACAACGCTCCCGTGACCGGCTGGTCCGGACGCTGGTGCGACACGTTCCTCGGCTTCGACGCCAACTGCTCGGACGCCTCTCCGATCGAACCGGCTTCCGCAAACGCATCCTTCCCGGTTCAGGTCTCCGCGAACTCGTTGCCGTCGTGCCGATCGGACCAGACATCCGTCCCCGCGTGGAGTCCTCCGGGCCTCCCGTCGGGCACGTATTCGGTCGCTTCCGAGGCCGTCGGCGGCACGGGCACGGCACGGAGCAACCGTTACACGGTGACGTGGACGGGGCCGTTGTCCGGCTTGCAGAAGCTCACCCTGGAGCGGTCCTGCGAGCAGATAGCCGCCCCGCAGCCGACACCCACCGAGCCATCCGCCGATGGCACCGGCAACACCGCCCCCTGACAGCCGCCGCATGGCGAACCGAGAGGACCCCATGAGCATCACACCGGAGCAGACCGCCTGGTTCCAGGAGACGTTCGCGACGCTCGTCGACAACGTCGAGAAGGTCGTGCTCGGCAAGCGCCACGTCATCGAGCTCGCCTTCACCGCGATGGTCTCCGAGGGTCACCTCCTGCTCGAGGACTACCCGGGAACCGGCAAGACCTCACTCGCCCGCGCCATGGGGCAGACCGTGCAGGGCACGAGCAGCCGCATCCAGTTCACGCCCGACCTGCTTCCCGGTGACGTCACCGGTATCACGGTCTACGACCAGAGCCGCGGCGAGTTCGAGTTCCATCAGGGCCCGATCTTCGCCAACGTCGTCCTCGCCGACGAGATCAACCGCGCCTCGCCGAAGACGCAGTCGGCGCTGCTGGAGGTCATGGAGGAGGGCCAGGTCACGGTCGATGGTGTGAGCCGCCGGGTGGGCGTGCCCTTCCTCGTCGTCGCGACGCAGAACCCCGTCGAGCAGGCGGGCACCTACCGTCTGCCCGAAGCGCAGCTCGACCGCTTCCTGATGAAGACGACGCTCGGCTACCCCGATCACGCCGCGACCGTGCGCATCCTCGAGGGGGCCGCCGAGACGCGCCGCGAGGTCTCCCCCGTCATCACGCCCCAGGGCGTGGTGAGCATGGCCGACATCGCACGCGGGGTCTACCTCGACGCCCTCGTCCTCGACTACATCGCCCGCCTCGTCGAGGCGACGCGGCTCGCGACCGAGGTGCGCCTCGGCGTGAGCGTCCGCGGGGCGATCGCGCTGACGAAGGCCGCGAAGACCTGGGCCATCGCGCACGGCCGCAGCTACGTCACGCCCGACGATGTGAAGGCCCTCGCCGAGCCCGTGCTCGCGCACCGTCTGATCCTCGACCCCGAGGCGGAGTTCGACGGCGTGACGGCCGGGGCGGTCATCGGGCAGGTTCTGCTCGACACCGTGCCGCCCAGCCAGAGAGAGACCGTGTGAGCTTCGACACCGAGTCCCGCCTGACCCGGACCTCCGTCTCGGAGGGCACGGGTTTCGCGCGCACGCGGTTCGGCACCACCGGCCGCACGACCGTGCTCGCGGTGCGTGGCGTGCAGTCGTGGCGACGTCTGCGGCGGGCCGCCACGGCGACGGCGCGATGGATCGCCGAGACGGTCACGGTCGCCGGGTGGCTGATGGTGGTCGCCGCTGTCCTCGGGCTGGGCATCGGCCTGCCCCTCGGTCTCATGGAGTTCACGGCCGCCGGCGTCGTCGCCCTCGTGCTCCTCGTGCTGTCGGTGCCCTTCCTCTTCAGCGCCCGCGCCTACCAGGTCGATCTGCGTCTCGAGCACGACCGGGTCGTCGCCGGCACCCAGGTGGAAGGAACGCTCGTCGTGACCAACGTCGGCGCGGCGCCCGCCCTCCCCGGTCGCATCGACGTCCCCGTGGGAGACGGCATCGTCGACGTGCACGTTCCTCTGCTGCGCCACGGGCACACCCACACCGAACAGGTCGTGGTGCCCACCCACCGGCGCGGCATCATCACGGTCGGTCCCGCTCGCACCGTGCGAGGCGACCCCCTCGGCATCCTCAAGCGCGAGGGCACGTGGGACGACGTGCACACGCTCTACATCCATCCCGTCACCACGGCGCTCCGCAGCACGACAACCGGTTACATCCGCGATCTCGAGGGCAGCGCGTCGCGCACGGTCGTCGACGCGGACTTCTCGTTCCACGCGATCCGCCCCTACGTCGCCGGCGACTCGCAGCGCCAGATCCACTGGAAGTCGACCGCGAAGACCGGCACCCTCATGGTCCGGCAGTACGAGGAGACGCGGCGCAGCCGCATGGTCATCGCCCTCGCGGTCGGTGCCGACGAGTACGCCTCCGACGACGAGTTCGAGCTCGCCGTCAGCGCCGCAGCCTCGCTCGGCATCCGCGGCATCCGCGACGGACGCGACGTCGACGTCGTGGTCGGCGGAGAGGTGCCGGAGTTCGCCCGCCGTCGCATCCGCACCATCCGCGAGCTCACGACCATCACGACCCGCACTCTGCTCGACGACCTCGCCGGGCTCGACCGCCTCGAGCACGTCAGCCCGCTGCGCGATGCGGCGTCGCTCGCCGCGGAGAGTCACCCCGACGTCTCGATCGGGTTCCTCGTCTGCGGCTCAGCGCTCACCGCTGCCCAGCTGCAGTCCGCTGCCCTCGCCTTCCCCGCCGACGTCGGCGTCATCGCGGTGACCTGCTCGCCCGAGGCCGAGCCGGGCCTCCGCGCGCTCGGGAGCATGTCGGTGCTCTCCATCGGACTCCTCGACGACCTCCGTCAGCTGCTGTCGCGGGCGGCGCAGTCGTGAGCGCGCCCGCACGGCGCGACCTGCGCGCCCGACGCACCCCCCGGACCCCCTGGCGCTTCTTCGTCCTGCAGGCGGTCGTGCTGTTGCTCGTGCTCGCCGTGGGCGCGTTCGCCGCGTGGCCCATCTACCGCAGTGCGGCGTTCGTCATCGTCGTCGCCGCGGCGCTGGTGGCGGGGACGGCCATCGCGGCGGCCGGACTGCGCTGGCGTCTGAACGGCTGGTGGATCGCGCTCGCCGCGATCGCGACGTACGTCGTCCTGGGTCTCCCGCTCGCGGCCCCCGGCTCGCTCGGCTCGCTCCCGCAGGCGCTCCAGGGCCTGCGGGGCGTTGTGACGGCCCCGGTCACCGGGTGGAAGGACCTCCTGACCCTCGAGCTGCCGCTCGGCAGCTATCAGGCCACGCTCGCTCCCGCGCTGCTGGTCTTCCTCGGCGCCACGGTGCTCGCGCTGTCGGTCGCGTGGCGCGGCGGACGATGGTGGCCGCTCGCCGTCGTCACGGCGCTCGTCCCCACGGTGTTCGGCGTCGCGTTCGGATCCACGGCCCCCATGCCCGGCCCGGCGGTCGGGCCGGTGGCGCTCAGCCGCGAAGCACTCGTGGGGATGGCCGCCCTGGTGGCGGCGCTCATCGCGATCGTGTGGCGCACCACGGCAGACCGGCGGCGCGCGATCGCGACGGCGACGGCCGCGACAGGCGTCCGCAGCGGCAGCAGGCCCATCCGCGGGCTCGCCGGGCGGATCGCCACGGCCGCGGGGATGGTCGCGGTCGGCCTGGTCGGCGCGACGATCGTCGCGCCGTGGGCGCTCGCGGGGGCGCCCCGCGACGTGCTCCGGGCCGACGTCGACCCGCGGCTCGAGCTCGCCGCCGAACTGAGCCCGCTCGGGCAGTACCGCACCTGGTTCTCCGACGACCGCTTCGACCAGCCCATGTTCCGCGTCACGGCGCCCGAGGGCGTCGACCGGGTGAGGCTCGCGACGCTGCCGTTCTACGACGGCCGGGTCGCGCGGGTCGTCGACCCCGCCGCGCCGGCCGGTGACCCGCGCTCGTCCTTCACCCGGGTCCCCTCGGCGCTCCCCGCCGGCGCCGGATCGGTCACAGGATCCGCGCGCATCGCGATCGAGGGCTGGGACGGCGTCTGGATGCCGACGGTCGACGCCGTCACCTCCGTCGACTTCGACGGCGCGGATGCCGCGACCCTGGCCGACGGTTTCTACTACAACGCCGAGACGTCCGCGGGTGTGCAGCTGGCGGACCCGGGCCTGCAGCCCGGCGCCGAGTACCGGCAGGGCACCGCTCGTCCCGAGGCCGTACCCGCCCTCGGTTCGCTGGAGCCCGCACGGGGCACGCCCACGCTCGGCGACGACGTCGTGCCCGAGAATCTCGTGCGATGGATGGATGAGCACGCGAACGGCTCCGGCGGGGCGGGACTGGAGCACCTCATCGACCTGCTCCGCGCACGCGGATTCCTCAGCCACGCCCTCACGATCGACACGGCAGCACCACCGGCGTGGATCACCGATCTCGGCGACTACGCGTTCCAGCCGAGCCGGGCCGGGCACTCCACCGACCGCATCGACCAGCTCTTCGGGGATCTTCTGGCTCGCGAGGACGAGGTCGGCGGTGAGGACGACGCGGCACTGGTCGCGGCCATCGGCGACGACGAGCAGTTCGCCGTGGCCGCGATGATGATTGCCGACCGGCTCGGCTTCGACGCCCGGATCGTCGTGGGCATGCGGCTGCAGTCGACCGACGATACGCTCGCGACCTGCGACGACGGGCTGTGCACGGCCGGAGACATCTCCGCGTGGCTCGAGGTGCGCGGTCTCGGTCCCGACTGGGTCGCCGTCGACGTCACGCCGCAGCACGCGGTGTTCCCCTCCCCCGACACGCAGCAGCGGCAGGATCCGAAGATCCCGACCGATGTGAGGCAGGAACAGGCCGAGACGGTTCAGCCCGCCGAGGCGAATCCCAGCGACGGCGGCCGCAGCCCCAGCGACGACACGGCGACGTCGCGCGACCTCACCGCGCTGTGGACGGCTCTCCGCATCGGCGGGATCTCGCTCCTCGTGCTGCTTCTGCTCGTCGGGCCCTTCGCTCTCATCGTGCTGGCCAAGCTCGTGCGACGCCGCGGCCGCCGCGCCAGCACCGACCCCGTGGAGCGGTTCACCGGCGGCTGGCAGGAATTCGTCGATTCCGCGGTGGACCACGGGCTCCCCGGGCCCGGCTCGCTGACACGGCAGGAGCTCGTGGTCGCGTACGGCGGATCGGTCGGGGCGACCGAACTGGCGACGCTCGCCGACCGGTCGGTGTTCGACGCCGCACCGCCCGACGAGGACGAGGCGGAGCGTTTCTGGCGGATCGTCGAGTCCGAACGTTCGCGGCTCGATGAGGGCCTGGGCTTCTGGGCCCGGCTCCGCGCGCGGGTGTCGCTCCGCTCGCTGGTGCGACGGGAGCGTCGCGTCGGCCGAGCGCAACGGCTGCCGCGCGGACGGCGGGATCGATAAGGTGGCACGCGGCACGCGCGGAAGGTTCCGCGCTCGAGGGCAGGAGAACAGGTGAAGGCACAGGGCTTCACGATCGACCACGCAACGGCGGTCATCGCGCTCGGCGGCTCGAACGGCGGCCCCACGGGCGCCTTCGCGGCCCTCGGGATCGTCCAGGTCGTGGTCGGCATCGGGATCTACGTCTGGACGGCGTTCGCACTCACCGCGGTGTTCCGCAAGACGGGCATCGATCCGTGGCGCGCCTGGGTGCCGGTGCTGAACATCTGGGAGCTCTTCGTCCTGGCCGGCATGCGCGGGTGGTGGGCAGCCGTGCTCGCCGGTGGCGCCGTCCTCGTGACCATCATCTCCGGCGTCGTCGCCGGCATCTTCGCCGGGATCGCGCTCAACGCGGGCTTCGGCGGTGACGCCGGCAGCGCGGCCGGCGCGCTCGCCGCCGCAGCGATCGTGCCATCGCTCATCTGGCTCGCCTTCATCGCATTCGCCCTGGTCATCCACGTTCGGATGCTGCGCGCCCTGTGCCGCGGGTTCGGACTGGGCACCGGGTTCGTCGTGCTGGGCGCCCTGCTGTTCCCGGTGTGGGCGAGCGTCGTCGGCTGGGGCTCGGCGCGGTGGCTCGGCCGTGAAGCACCGGCCGAGCCCGGGCCGTTCCGTACGTCCGCGGCCCCGGCCGCGGGTGCGGCGGTGCCGACATCGCCCGTCGCCGCGTCGCTCGCGACACCGGCACCCGCCGCGGTGCCCGCGCCGCCGCTCTTCGCGCCGCCGAGCCCTGCACCCGGCGTACCCGCTCCGCCCGCCGCGCCCGCGGCATCCGAGCCCATCAGCGCGAGCCCGTGGGCCCCGCCGCCCCCGCCCGCCGAGGCGGCACCGGCCGATCCGACTCCGCAGTCGTGGTCCGCCCCCGCCCCGGCGGCCGCTGCGGTACCCTCGCCGGCTCCCGCTGCGGCTCCCGCTCCGGCTCTCGCGGCCGACGAGGGGGACGTCGACGAACGCACCGTCCTCGCCGCACGACGCGGTCCGCAGACCAGTCTCCGGCTGCCGAACGGGTCGTCGGTTGCGCTGTCGGCCACCGCCGTCGTGCTCGGACGCAACCCGCTCGCGCCCGATCAGGCGCCGGATGCGCAGGCGATCGCGATCGACGACGTCACCCGCACGGTCTCGAAGACGCACGCCCTGCTCCAGCACACCGGCTCGGGCTGGACGATCACCGACCTGGCCTCCACCAACGGCGTGTTCGTCGGCCCCGACGACGTCGAGGCCTCGGGACCGACGCCCGTTTCGGGGGTCTTCCACCTCGGAGACGCCGAGCTCGAGCTCACCGAGGCCTGATGACCACCGCGACGCCTCCGATCGATGTCCACGTGACCAGCGGCAGCCGGACCGACACCGGGCGCCGTCGATCCGTGAACGAGGATGCGCTGCTGGCCGAGTATCCCGTGTTCGTCGTGGCCGACGGCATGGGCGGACACGACGCGGGCGACCGTGCCTCGGCCGCGGTCATCGAGGTCTTCCGGCCGCTGGTCGGTCGCGACGACCTGCGGCCAGAGGAGGTCGCGGACGCCGTCGAGCGTGCTCATTCGGCGGTCGCCGTCGTCGCTGCCGGAACCTCCCGCGGAGCCGGCTCCACCCTGTCGGGAGTCGTCGCCGTTCAGCAGGGCGGTGTGCGGCGCTGGCTCATCGTCAACGTCGGCGACTCGCGGGTCTACCGACTGCTCGCCGAGCGGCTGGAGCAGCTGACGATCGACCATTCGGTGGCACAGGAGCTGGTCGACGCCGGTCAGCTCACGCGCGAGCAGATGGCGACGTACGAAGGCCGGAACGTCATCACCCGCGCCATCGGCGGCGAGCGCAGCCGCGCCGACTTCTGGCTCATCCCGATCGTCACCGGTGAGCGCATCGTCGTGTGCTCCGACGGGCTGACCGGGGAACTCTCCGACGAGGCGCTCCGTGCCGGCCTGATGATGGGCGGCTCCCCCGCCCAGACGGCGGAGTCCCTCGTCGCCCAGGCCCTGGCCCACGGCGGCCGCGACAACATCAGCACGATCGTGCTGGACGTCGTCGCGGGCGGCATCAGTCCCCGCCTCGAGGACACGACCGGGGGCATCATGAACAGCGAATCGGTCACCGCGACGGTCGAGGTCGCCACGGCGCGCTCTCGACGCCGCCGAGCGGACCATGGCTGAGCTGCGCCGGCGGTCGCGACAGCCCCTGCCGGCTCCGGGCGACATCGACGGCCGCCGGCCCGAGCGGATCCTGGCGTCGAGCGATCGCGCCGACGTGCACCTGTACCGGGATGCTGCGGGCCGGAACCCCGCGGCGGTGAAGGTCCTCCGTGACCCGCTCGACGATGATGAGCGTTCGGTCTTCACGGCGGCCTCCGCTCGACTCGTCGCCCTGTCCGCTCATCCCAGCGTCGCGACGATCCACTCCGCCGGCACCACCGACGACGGTCGCCCGTACCTCGTGATGGAGTACTGCTCGCGCGCCGACCTGGCCGAGACGGCGTCGCGCCGACCGATGAGCGTGCCCGAGGCGCTCCGACTGCTGGTCCGCCTGTGCGGCGCCGTCGAGACCGCGCACCGGCACGGGCTCGCCCACGGGCGGATCCGCATCGAGAACGTCCTGACGACGGACTACGGGTGGCCGGCGCTGATCGGCTTCGACACCGATGCCCTGCTCCGCCGCGGCGAGCGCAACGCGACCCCGGCGGCGCGGGCCGCGGATGTGCACGGCCTGGCCGTCGCGGCGACCGAGCTGCTGACGGGACGGCCCATCGCCGAGACGGCCTCACCCCTCGAGGGCGCCGATTCGGTGCCCGCCGAGTTGGAGACGCTCGTGCTCACGACTCTCGGGGCGGGAGAGGCGGGCGGCGGTCCGACCGCCGCCGAGTTCGGTCTGGCGCTGCAGCGCATCGAGGCGGACCGGCACCTCCCGATCACGCACCTCGACGCTCGGGAGCCGAGCGCTGACGCTTCCGACGGTGACGACCACACCGTGTTGTCGACCCGGCATGCCCCCGCGGACGACCACACCGTGCTGGCCGGCCGGCGCCGGGCCGGCGACGATGTCGACCCCGAGCCCGATGGTGTCGACCGCACCGTCATCGCCCATCGCCGCCGCAGCCCCGGGGACGACGGTCCGGTCGACCAGGATTCCGACGAGCGCACCGTCCTCTCGGCTCGCACGTCCGTCTCCGACGACGATCGAACCGTGCTGTCCGTCCGGAACACCGGACCGGACGACGACCGGACGCGTCTGGTGTCCCGGTCGATCCCCGCCGCGACCGATGTCCCTGCACGCGACGAGGCGCCCGCGGCAGATCCCGACAGCGAGCCGACGGCGTTCGTGCGCCGTGAGCGGCGCGACGACCTCGTCCGCGGCCGCGTCGACACCGAACGTCTGGCGATGGGACCGGACGACAACGGCGAGCGCTACCGGGTCCGGGCGACGCCCCGGCTCGCCGAGGTGTCCCGGGTCCGCGTGGAGGCGCCGGTTCGACAGACCGCGCCGACGACCGCGTCGCGACGTCGTGGCACGGCAACGGTCATCGCGGTCATCGGGATCGGGGCGATCGTCCTGGGCGCCGCCGCGACAGCCGTCGTGATGATGATCGGAGGAGGAGCATGACAGCCATCGACAACGACACCGACGAGCACGACCGCGAGGAGGTGGGCGCCGCCGCGGGCGAGATCGCCGAGAGCGTCGCAATCGAGTTCTGCGGCGAGTGGTTCCGCCCCGTCGCGGGAACCACCTACGCGATCGGGCGAGACGCCGACCTCGTCATCGACACGAACCCGTACCTGCACCGACGGCTGCTCGCGATCGACGCCGAGCACGGCCTGTGGTGGCTGTCGAACATCGGCCAGTCGATCTCGGTGAGTCTCGCCACGCCCGACGGTGCCTACCAGGCGGTGCTGGGCCCCGGCGCTCGCGTTCCGCTGGTGTTCCCCGCTCTCGTGGTGATGTTCACGGCGGGCGCCTACACGTACGAGCTGACGGTGCACACCGACGGGTCGCGCTTCACCGTCCGAGACAGCTTCCCCCGCACCGCGGACGAGCACGTCGGCACGACGACCGTCGGTGCGGTCGCGCTGACCTCCAGCCAGCGACTGCTGCTCCTGGCCATGTGCGAGCCGATCCTGCGCGGCGGCATGGTGGGCTCGAGCCAGGTGCCCACGTCGGCAGCCGCGGCGGAGCGACTGGGCTGGCCGCTGACGACGTTCAACCGCAAGCTCGACAACGTCTGCGACAAGCTCGACCGCGAGGGCGTGCGCGGCCTCCGCGGCGGCGTGGGCAAGCTCGCCACCAATCGCCGCGCGCGTCTGGTCGAGCACGCCGTTCTCTCACGCCTCGTGACCGCCGCCGACCTGCCGCTCCTCGACGAGATCCGCGACGAACAAGCCTGAAACGCGCCGCAGCGCCGTACGATGGAGGGCTGTGTCCACGCCCGCCCCTGTGATCTCCTTCCCGCCCGAGCTGCCCGTCAGCGCGGCACGGGACGAGATCGCGCGCGCCATCCGCGATCACCAGGTCGTGATCGTCGCGGGTGCCACCGGCTCGGGCAAGACGACGCAGCTGCCGAAGATCTGCCTCGAGCTCGGGCGCACGAGCATCGCGCACACGCAGCCGCGCCGGATCGCCGCGCGCACGGTCGCCGAGCGCATCGCCGCCGAGATGGAGGTCCCGCTCGGCGGGGCCGTCGGCTACAAGGTCCGCTTCACCGACCAGGTCTCGGCCGAGACTCAGGTCGCGCTGGTCACCGACGGCATCCTGCTGAACGAGATCCACCGCGACCGGATGCTGCGCCGGTACGACACGATCATCATCGACGAGGCGCACGAGCGCTCGCTCAACATCGACTTCCTCCTCGGCTACCTGCGCCGCATCCTCCCCCGCCGCCCCGACCTGAAGGTCATCGTCACCTCGGCGACGATCGACCCCGAGAGCTTCGCCGCGCACTTCGCCGACGCCCAGGGCGCCCCCGCGCCGATCATCGAGGTCTCGGGTCGCACCTACCCTGTCGAGGTGCGGTACCGGCCGCACGACGACTCCGGCGATGACGAGACGGCCACGGACGACGTCGACGGGCTCGTCGCGGCTCTGCGCGAGCTCGACCGCGAAGCCGACGGCGACGTGCTCGTCTTCCTCCCCGGCGAAGCCGAGATCCGCGACGCTATGGACGCCGTGCGCTCGGCATATGCGAAGGATGCCCGCCCGACCGAGGTGCTGCCGCTCTACGGGCGGCTCTCCGCCGCGGAGCAGCACCGCGTCTTCGAGCCCTCGCGGGTCGCGGGGGTGCGGCGCCGGGTCATCCTCGCCACCAACGTCGCCGAGACGAGCCTGACCGTTCCCGGCATCCGCTATGTCGTCGACGCGGGCACGGCACGCATCTCGCGCTACAGCAACCGGTCGAAGATCCAGCGGTTGCCGATCGAGGCCGTGTCGCAGGCATCGGCGCAGCAGCGCGCCGGTCGAGCCGGCCGAACGTCGGCGGGTATCGCCATCCGGCTCTACGCCGAGGATGACTTCACCTCGCGTCCGGAGTTCACCGAGCCGGAGATCCTCCGCACCTCCCTCGCGTCGGTGGTCCTTCAGATGCTCGCGCTCGGATTCGGCGACATCGCGGACTTCCCGTTCCTGACCCCGCCGGACTCCCGCGGCGTGAAGGCCGCCTTCGATCTGCTCGTGGAGCTGCGGGCGGTGCGCCGCGATGAGAAGGGCGCCTGGCGGCTGACCGACACCGGCCGCGAGATCTCGCGTCTGCCGATCGATCCGCGATTCGCGCGCATGCTGGTCGAGGCGCGCACCCTCGGCGTGACCCGCGACGTCCTCGCGATCGTGGCGGGCATGTCGATCCAGGATGTCCGCGAGCGCCCGGAGGAGCGACGCGAGGAAGCCGACCGGCTGCACGCGCGGTTCACCGACCCGACGAGCGACTTCCTGACGCTGCTGAACCTGTGGAACCACCTCCAGGATCAGCAGCGCGAGCTCGGCTCCAGCGCGTTCCGCCGCACCTGCCGGGCGGAGCACCTGAACTACGTACGCGTCCGGGAGTGGTTCGACGTCCACCGCCAGCTCAGCACGCTCGCCCGCGGCGATCGCGACCGCGGAAAGCGCGGACGCGACGAGCCCTCCTCGGACGGAACGGGCGCGGCGCATCCCGACCGCGTCCACCGGGCGGTCCTCGCCGGTCTCCTCTCGCAGATCGGTGTGCTCGACACCCGGAGCACCGCGACCGCCCGCGCCGCGACCGGCCGAAGCGGCGGGGGCAAGCCGACGCGTCCGCGCGCCGAGTACCGCGGCGCGCGCGGCGCGAAGTTCGCGATCTTCCCCGGGTCGGGCTTGCGCAAGGCCTCGCCCGACGCGGTGATGGCCGCCGAGCTCGTCGAGACGTCGCGACTGTATGCGCGCACGGTGGCCGCGATCGATCCCGCCTGGGCCGAGGAGCTCGCCGGAGATCTCGCCCACCGGTCGATGAGCGACCCGCACTGGTCGAAGGATGCCGGGGCCGCCGTCGCCGCCGAGAAGGTCACCCTCTTCGGTGTCGAGATCGTCCCACGCCGCCGCGTGCAGCTCGCCGGACGCGACCGCGAGCTCGCACGCGAACTGTTCCTGCGCCACGCGCTCGTCGAGGGCGACTGGAACTCCGCGCACCTCGACAAGCGCCTGACCGCGTTCGAGCGACGCAACCTCGAACTGCGGCGACGCCTCGAGAAGATCGAGGAGCGCGAGCGGCGCCGCGACATCCTCGTCGGCGACGAGGCGGTCTTCGCCTTCTACGACGCACGCATCCCGCGCGACGTGTTCGACGTGCGGTCGTTCGAGGCGTGGTGGCGCGATGCCGCAGCACGCACGCCGCGCCTGCTCGACATGACCGAGGGCGACCTGGCCGGGGATGCCGCTGGCAGCGACGAACGCGCCTTCCCCGCGCGCTGGCGACAAGGCGATCAGGTGCTGTCGCTCGCCTACCGCTTCGAACCGGGCGCCCCCGATGACGGCGTCAGCGTCGTCGTACCGCTCGCGCTCCTCGCCTCCCTCCGCCCCGACGGCTTCGACTGGCAGGTGCCGGGGCTGCGCGACGAGCTGATCGCGGGGCTCCTGCGCGCACTCCCCAAGGCGATCCGTCGGCATGTCGTCCCCGCCGCCGACTGGGCATCGCGGTTCGCCGAGGAGCTGGCCGGCGATGGTCCCGAGTCACACGACGGCCTTCCCGCACGCACCCTGCGCGACGCGCTCGCCGCTCGCATCCAGCGCGTCGCGAACCAGCCCGTCACGGCGGCCGACTTCGACCTCGAGCGCGTGCCCGCCCACCTGTCGATGTCGTTCCGCGCTGTCGACGAGCGCGGGCGCCCGCTCGGCTCGTCGCGCGACCTCGCCGAGCTGCAGCAACGGCTCGCCAGCCGCAGCCGCGCCTCCGTCGCGCGTTCGCTCGCGAAGGCCGCCCCGCGTCCTGGAGCCCAGCCCGCCGCAGCGTCACCCGCCGCAGGATCTCCCGCCGGGGCGACGGCCGCGGGGCCGGCGGGCGACCAGCGGTCGGGCATCGCCGAGCAGACCGGCCTGACCGACTGGACTTTCGGCGACCTTCCCGAGCTCGTCGACACGAGGGTCGCCGGCGGCGTCGTGCGCGGATACCCCGCCCTCGTCGACGAGGGAGCCTCCGTCGCCCTGCGCATCGAGGCGACCCCGGAGCGGGCCCGCCGCCTGACCCGCGCGGGCGTCCGGCGGCTCGTCCTGCTGTCCGTCCCGTCTCCGGCGACCTATGTCCTCGATCACCTCACGGCGCCCGAGAAGCTCGCGCTCGCGGCCTCCCCGTACCCGTCGGCCAAGGCGCTCATCGAAGACGCGCGCGTCGCCGTGGCCGATGCCGTCATCGACCGCACCGCGGCATCCGTCCGCACGCCGGCGCAGTTCCAGGCGGTGCGCGACGCCTTCTCGGCGGCTGTCGTCGACGAGCTGTTCCAGACCGTCTCGCTCAGCGCACGCATCCTCACCCTTCAGCGCGACGTCGAGCGGGCGATCCGCAAGGAGAACTCGATGGTCCTGCTCGCCGCTCTCGGCGATGTGAAGCAGCAGCTCGCCGGGCTGGTGTTCCCCGGGTTCCTCTCGCGGACGGGAACCGCCCGTCTCGCGCACCTGCCCCGCTACCTCCAGGGCGCCCTCGATCGCGTGTCGACCCTGAGCGACAATCCCGGACGCGACCGGCAGCGCCTCACGGAGTTCGAGCGCGCCGCGGCGCTCTTCGCCGAGGCGGGCGGGACGATCCCGCCGGCCGACGACGCTCCCGCGAACCTCCGGCATGCCCGATGGCTGCTCGAGGAGTACCGTGTGAGCCTGTTCGCCCAGCGCCTGGGCACCGCCGAGCCGGTATCGATCCAGCGGATCACCAAGACGCTCGCCGGCACGGGCTGATCAGTCGGTAGCGTGGCCCCATGGCCCATGCAGTGACGTATTCCGAGTTCGGCGGACCCGAGGTCCTCACCCTCAGCGAGATCGAGGTGCCCGCGACGGGCCCCGGTCAGGTGCGGGTGCGCGTGACCGCGGCCGGGGTCAACCCGATCGATCACAAGCTCCGGGCGGGTCTGCGGCCCTCCGCCACGATCTCGAAGCCCCGGCGCGTCGGCAACGACGGCGCCGGCGTCGTCACCGAGGTCGGCGCCGATGTCGACGGTTTCCGCGTCGGCGACGACGTCGTGGTGTTCGGGGCGAGCGGCGTCTACGCGACCGACATCGTCGTCACGCCCGACAAGCTCACGCCTCTCCCCGCCGGCGTCTCCCCCGCCGTCGGCGCGGCGCTCGGCATCCCGGTGGCGACGGCGTACCAGGCGCTGCGGTCCCTCGACGTCGGCCCGGCCGACACCCTGCTGATCCACGGCGGCAGCGGGTCGGTCGGTCAGGCCGCCATCCAGTTCGCCCGGCTCCGCGGAGCGTCCGTCGTCGCCACGGCGAGCGACGCCCGCGCGGACCGCGTCCGCGAGCTCGGCGCGACGCCCGTCGGATACGGCGACGGACTCGCCGACCGCGTCCGGGCGGCCGCGCCGCAGGGCGTGACCGTGGCGCTCGACTGCGCCGGCACCGACGAAGCGCTCGAGGTCTCGCTCGAGCTCGTCGCCGACCGGTCGCGCATCGCGACGATCGTACGCGGAGCGGATGCCGCAGGGCTCGGCATCCGCGCGTTCTCCGGCGGAAGCCCCGAACCGCTCACCGAGCAGCAGGTCGCGTGGCGGGCCGAGGCGATCCCGGTGGTGGCGGCGCTGCTCGCCGCCGGCGCCTTCCGCGTCGAGCTGGGGCCCGAGCTGCCCCTCGCCGAAGCCGCCGAGGCCCACCGTCTCGTCGCGGCCCACACGCCGGGCAAGATCACCCTCGTGCCCTGACCGCCTGACGGCCCGGCGGTGGCTCCGGAGCACAGCGAAGCGGCGCCCGCACCGGCGATCCTCGGAAGGATGCCGGCGCGGGCGCCGCTTCGTGTGCGCGCCGGGATCAGTTGCCCGAGCGCCGCTTGTTGTAGACGTCGAAGGCGACCGCGAGCAGCAGCACCAGACCCTTTACGGCCTGCTGCCACTCGATGCCGATGCCCATGATCGACATGCCGTTGTTGAGCACACCGATGATGAGGCCACCGATGATCGCACCGCCGATGGTGCCGACGCCACCCTGCACCGCCGCGCCGCCGATGAAGGCCGCCGAGATCGCCTCGAGTTCGAAGCCGTCACCGGCCTTGGGGCCGGCGAGGTTCAGTCGCGCGGTGAAGATGAGTCCGGCGAGAGCGGCGAGCACGCCCATGTTGACGAACAGCCAGAAGTCCGCGCGGCGCGTCTTGATGCCCGAGAGCTCGGCCGCGTGGCGGTTGCCGCCGATCGCGTAGATGTGGCGGCCGAACACCGTGCGGTTCATGACGATGCCGTACACCAGCACCAGCACCGCGAGCACGATCAGGGTGACGGGGATGCCCTTGTATGAGGCGAGCGCCCACGTGAACCATCCGATGACGACGGCGATGAGGGCGAGCTTCGCGACGAACCAGACCAGCGGCTCGACGTCCTGCGAGTACTTCTGGCGTCCGGCGCGGGTGCGCCACTGCTGCACGATCAGGGCGACGATACCGAGCGCGCCGATGACGAGAGTGAACAGGTCGGGATCGGATTCACCGAAGATGCCCGCCAGGAAGCCGTTGCCGAGCGCTCGGTACTCGGTGGGGAACGAACCGATGTTCGCGTTGCCCAGCACGACGAGTGCGAGACCTCGGAAGATGAGCATGCCCGCCAATGTCACGATGAACGCGGGTATGCCGACGTAGGCGACCCAGAAGCCCTGCCAGGCCCCCACGAGCGCGCCGATCAGAAGCGACAGGACGATGGCGAGCCACCACGGCATGCCCATCTTGACCGCGAACACACCGGAGACGGCACCGATGAACGCGGCGACGGATCCGACGGAGAGGTCGATGTGGCCGGCGATGATGATCATCACCATGCCGATGGCCAGCACCAGGATGTAGCCGTTCTGCACCACCAGGTTCGACAGGTTCTGCGGGCGCAGCAGGATGCCGTTGGTGAGGATGGCGAAGAGGGCGACCACCGCGATCAGCGCGATGAAGATGCCGTTCTTGCCGAGGTCGGCGAGGATGTGTCCGAGCCACCGCGTGAAGCGGTTCTCGTTCGGGTTGATCCCGCCGCCGGCGGCGGTCTCGGGAGCGTTCAGGTTCTGAGACATTCGAGGATCTCCTGCGGCCCCGCTCAGCGGGGCTTCTCCATGGTCATGAGTTTGAGGACCGACTCGGGGGTCGCGTCGGCGATGGGCAGCTCACCGGTGATGCGCCCCTCGGAGAGGGCGTACACGCGGTCGGAGATGCCGAGCAGCTCGGGCAGCTCGGACGAGATCACGATGATCCCCTTCCCCGCTGCGGCGAGCTTGTTGATGATCGTGTAGATCTCGTACTTCGCCCCCACGTCGATGCCGCGGGTGGGCTCGTCGAGAATGAGCACCTCGGGATCGGAGTAGATCCACTTCGACAGCACGACCTTCTGCTGGTTGCCGCCGGAGAGCTTGCCGGTCTTGGCCAGGACGGTCGGCGCCTTGATGTTCATGCTCTTGCGGTACTGGTTGGCGACCGAGAACTCCTCGTTGTCGTCGACCAGACCGGCCTTCTCGAGCTTCTTCAGCGACGCCATCGAGATGTTGCGCTTGATGTCCTCGATGAGGTTCAGGCCGTACGTCTTGCGATCCTCGGTGGCGTACGCGAGCCCGTTGGCGATGGCCTCGGAGACGGTGCGCGTGCGGATCTCCTTGCCGCGCATGAACACCTTGCCCGAGATGCGGGTGCCGTAGCTGTGACCGAACAGGCTCATCGCGAACTCGGTGCGCCCGGCGCCCATGAGCCCGGCGATGCCGACGATCTCGCCCGCACGGACGGTCACCGACACGTCGTCGACGACGACGCGGGTCGGGTCCTGCGGGTGGTGCGCGGTCCAGTTCTCGACCCGCAGCAGCTCGTCGCCGATCTGAGGCTCGTGGTCGGGGTAGCGGTGCTCGAGGTCGCGGCCCACCATGTCTTTGATGATGCGGTCCTCGGTGACGTCGTTCTTCGAGATCGTCTCGATGGTCTTGCCGTCGCGGATGACGGTGACGGTGTCGGCGACCTTCTTGATCTCGTTCAGCTTGTGGCTGATGATGATCGACGTGATGCCCTGCTCGCGCAGGCTCAGGATCAGGTCGAGCAGGTGGTCGGAGTCCTCGTCGTTGAGCGCGGCGGTCGGCTCGTCGAGGATGAGGAGCTTGACCTCCTTCGACAGGGCCTTTGCGATCTCGACCAGCTGCTGCTTGCCGACACCGATCTGGTTGACCTTCGTCGTCGGGTTCTCCTTGAGCCCGACGCGACGCAGCAGCTCGGCGGCGGCGAAGTTGGTCTTGTTCCAGTCGATGAGGCCGCCGACGCCCTTCCGTTCGTTGTTGAGGAAGATGTTCTCGGCGATCGAGAGGTACGGGCTGAGCGCCAGCTCCTGGTGGATGATGACGATGCCGCGCGCCTCGCTGTCGCGCAGATTCTTGAACTCGACGGTGTCGCCCGCGTAGACGATCTCGCCGTCGTAGGTGCCGTGCGGGTAGACCCCCGACAGCACCTTCATGAGGGTCGACTTCCCCGCGCCGTTCTCACCGCAGATCGCATGGATCTCGCCGCGCTGGACGGCGAGATTGACATTCGAGAGCGCCTTGACGCCGGGGAAGGTCTTGGTGATCCCGCGCATCTCGAGGATGGTTTCGCTCACGTCTCCGACTTCCTTGTGGGGTGGATGGTTTCTCGGGTGCGGCGGCGGGAGCAGGGAAGCTCCCGCCGCCGTTCCGAGGATGGGCGGATGCCGCGGCTCAGAGACCGAGCTCTTCGGCGGTCCAGTAACCGGTCTCGACGAGAGCGGACTCGACGTTGTCCTTCACGACGGGGACCGGGGCCAGCAGGAACGAGGGGACCACCTTGACGTCGTTGTCGTATGTCTCGGTGTCGTTGACCTCGGGCTCCTCGCCCTTCAGGGCAGCGGCGGCCATGTCGGCAGCGACCTTGGCGAGCTCGCGGGTGTCCTTGAAGATGGTGGCGTACTGCTCACCGGCGAGGATCGCCTTGACCGAGTCGACCTCGGCGTCCTGGCCCGAGATGATGGGCCACTCGGCGCCGAGCGAGTATCCCGCGCCCTCGAGCGCGGAGATGATGCCGCGCGAGATGCCGTCGTAGGGCGAGAGCACCGCGTCGACCTGCGTGCCGTCGGAGTAGTTGGCCGTGAGGATGTCCTCCATGCGGCTCTGAGCGGTCTCGCCGTCCCAGCGCAGCGTCGCGGCCTGCTCGATGTCGGTCTGGCCCGACTTCACCACGAGTGTGCCGTCCTCGATGAGGGGCTCGAGGACCTCCATCGCGCCGTCCCAGAAGAAGAACGCGTTGTTGTCGTCGAGCGAGCCGGCGAACAACTCGATGTTGAAGGGGCCCGCGGGGGCGCCGTCGAGCGGGTTGCCCTCGAGGTCGGTCAGACCGAGTCCGTTCAGGACGGTCCATGCCTGCTGACGGCCGACGAGCGCGTTGTCGAACGTGGCGTAGTAGTCGACGTTCTCGGTGCCCTTGATGAGTCGGTCGTAGGCGATGACGGGGATGTCGGCGTCCGCGGCGTTCTGCAGCGCCTCGGTCAGCGTGGTGCCGTCGATCGAGGCCACGATGAGCGCCTCGGCGCCCTTGGTGATCATGTTCTCGATCTGCGAGACCTGGGTGGGGATGTCGTCCTCGGCGTACTGGAGGTCGACCTGGTAGCCCTGGTCCTCCAGTGCCTTCTTGACGGCGTCGCCGTCCTGGATCCAGCGCTCCGAGCTCTTGGTGGGCATCGCGACGCCGATGAGGCCGCCGTCGCCGCCGCCCTCACCGCCGCCGGCGCCGCCGCCGCTGTTGGAGCAGGCCGAGAGCGCCAGGGCGCCGACGGCGAGCGTCGCTGCTGCGAACAGGAACTTCTTGTTCACTGTGTGTCCTTTCCAGTGACTTCACTGTCTTGCGGGAAATGGTGACCGCGCCCCGGTGCGGGGCTACCGGCGGTCGTCGGTGGTCTGTCCGTAAACGTTCTGATACCGGTCGTACAACGCATCGATCGCATCCTGCGGGATCGGGAGCAGCTCCCCCGCCTGCCGGGCGATGTGAACCGTGCGAGCCACGTCCTCCACCATCACCGCAGCCTTGACCGCATCCTTCGCACTCGACCCGATCGTGAACGGCCCATGGTTCTGCATCAGCACCGCCCGAGAACGATGCCCCCGAAGCGTCTGCACGATCCCCCGACCGATCGAGTCATCACCGATGATCGCGAACGGCCCCGCCGGAATCGGACCCCCGAACTCATCGGCCATCGCCGTGATCACACACGGGATCTCCTCACCCCGCGCCGCCCACGCCACCGCATACGTCGAATGCGTGTGCACCACACCACCCACCTCGGGCATGTTCCGATACACATACGCATGAGCGGCCGTGTCACTCGACGGCGACCGATCACTGCCCGGCGTCCCCGGCACCACATTGCCGTCCAGATCGCACACGATCATGTTCTCCGGCGCCAACTCGTCATACGACACCCCCGACGGCTTGATCACGAACAGATCAGCCCCCGGAACCCGCCCCGACACGTTGCCGCCGGTCCACACGACCAGCCCGTAACGCACCAGCTCCGCGTGCAACGACGCCACCTCGGCCCGAACCCGCGCCACCGCGACTTCGACCTTGACGCCGTCGACATACTCGCTGCTGATCGCTGCGTTGCGTGCCACTCGAGTGCTCCTTCTTCCGCCACCGTCGGCGGGTCTCGATCGTGTGACGATCAATGTGACCGTTCACATTGCGACACTATAGCCACGGTCGGAACGGGGGTGTCAACTCCCGGCGTGTCTCGGATCGATAACGACGGCTCAGCGGCGCGCGCCGGTCGAGGACCGCACGACCAGCTCGGGCACGAGCACGGCCGGGTCCACCTCGCCCGATCCCTGGCCGAGCAGCAGATCCACGCAGCGACGCCCCAGCTCGGCGAAGTCCTGGCGCACGGTCGACAGCGGCGGCCAGAAGTGCGCCGCCTCGGGAATGTCGTCGAATCCGATGATGCTGATGTCGCGGGGGCAGTCCAGCCCCTCATCGCGAATCGCGTGCAGAAGCCCGAGCGCCATCTGGTCGTTCGACGAGAAGATCGCGGTGAAGTCCCGGACGCGCAGCAGCTCACGACCGGCGTAGTACCCGAACTCCGCAGTCCAGTCCCCCAGCACGGGCGCCGTCGTCGGGATGTCCGAGTCGCTCATCTCCTCGAGGAATCCGCGCATCCGCGCCTCGGCCTCGATCCAGTCCTGCGGGCCGGCGATGTGGTAGATCGACCGGTGGCCGAGCTCGATGAGATGGCGCGTGGCCAGCCGGGCGCCGGCGATCTGGTCGACCGACAGCGCGTGGCCCGGGTCCACCTCGGTCGACTGCAGGGTCACGTACGGAATGCCGATCGGCTGGGCGGCGAGAGCACGGAACACGCGCACTTGCGGCGCGATCACGACGAGCCCCTCGACCGCCTGCGCCACCAGGTGGGCGAGCCCCGCCTGGATCGAACTCGGATCCCGGGCGTCGACGTTGGCGGTCGAGACCCAGTAACCGCGCTCGCGCGCAGCCGACTCGATGGCCGCGATGGAGGATGCGGGGCCGTACTGCGTCGCGGACGAGGTCAGCACGCCGATGGTGTGCGACCTGCTCGTCACGAGTGCGCGGGCGGCACGATTGGGGCTGTAGTCGAGCTCGGCCATCACGGCGAGCACGCGCTCCTTGGTCTCGGGGCGGATGCTCGGATGGTTGTTCAGGACGCGCGACACCGTCTGGTGCGATACGCCGGCCAGCCGCGCGACATCGCGAATGCTCGGGCGACGGCCCGCAGCGTCTTCGCTCATGCTTCCTCCGGCCCGATGCGCACGTTCACATCGGCTCGAGCCCATTATGCACCGGCAAGTTTCGAAAACACGCGCCGGGGGAATGTGACAGTCACACGGGAGGAGCCGCGCGCGTGTGACGGCGGTCCCCGTCGTCACACCGTCGACTCGCGAGGCCGAACCCTCGCCGTCGCCGTATGCTGACCGCATGTCCGACGTGGCGCGCTTCCTGCCCCTGAGTCACCGTTCCCCGGACGACGTGACAACGCCCGACCGGCGCGCTCAGATCGCCGCGCTCCTCGCTCTCGCCGCGCCGGTGTTCGACGCCGCCTCCACCGACCGCCGACGCGCCTTCCTCGACGAGGCGGGGCTGTCGCGCGACATCGGCGGCGGCGCGGCCCTCGGTGAGGTCGCCGACGAGATCGCGCAGGGGCGACGGCGCAGCATCCGCGAACTGACCGCGGTCACCCGCGCCTACCTCGGCTTGCCGGGCGACCGACCGCCGCTCCCCTTCGACATCGCCGGCGCGGTCGCGCTCGCGGCCGGGGCGAAAGCGCCGTTCGCGCGACGCGCGGCGATCGCGGGGCACACCGTCCGCGCGACCGATGCGGGCTGGACGTTCGGACGCGGTCCCGAGATCTCGGCGAGCGCCGACGACATCGTGGCGTTCCTCACGGGCGTGTCCGATACCCCGCCGCGGCGGACGCGGATCAGCTGAGACGCAGCAGGTCGCGGTAGAAGCCGATCCCGCGCAGCCACACGTCGACCCTGATGCGCTCGTCGTGCGCGTGGAGGGCTTCGCGCTCGGATGCGGTGAGCCGGAAGGGCGCGAAGCGGTAGACGTTCTCGCAGATCGCTGTGAACCATCTGCTGTCGCTCGCACCGAGCTGCAGGTACGGCGTCGGGACGACATCGGTACCGAGAGCCGAGCCGACTGCCGTCGCGATCCGGCGCCACCCCTCACCGCGCCAGGGCGACACGGGTGAGGGATCCGAGCCGTGGCGGACGTCGATCTCGATCAGCGGGTCGGCTATCGCTCGGCGTGCTCGCTCGGTAGCCTCGCGGACGGAATCGCCCGTGAGCAGACGGATGTTGACCGCCGCGCGAGCCGTCGTCGCGAGGACGTTCTCGCCGTCCGCGCCGCTGAGCTCCGTCACGACGGCGGTCGTCCGCACGAGCGCGTTCGTCTCGGCGCCGAAGCGGGGCAGCACCCGCGCGAGCAGCCCGCCGGTGACCGCGAGGTTCAGGAAGACGGAGCGGAAGGGCTCACGGGCGAACGGTGCGAGGGTGCGGAACATCGCCCGAACGGGCGGCACGAGCCGCACCGGAGCGGGATGCCGCTGCAGCCGGTCGATCGCGCGCGCGAGTCTCGCAGTGGCGGGAAGAGGCGGCGGCGTGGATGCGTGGCCTCCCGCTTCTCGGGCCGTGAGGCCCAGGGTCATCACCCCGCGCTCGGCGACGCCGATCATCGCGGTCTCGCTGTCGACGCCCGGCACAGCGCCCGAGACGACCGCACCGCCCTCGTCGAGCACGAGGGCCGGCCGGACGCCTCGCTCGCGCAGAAGGTCGACGATCGCGGGGGCGCCGAGCCCGGCGACCTCCTCGTCGTGACCGAACGCGAGGTACACGTCGCGGGCCGGCCGCCACCCTTCGCCGACGAGGGCCTCGACGGCTTCGAGGATCGCGACGAGCGACCCCTTGTCGTCGATCGCTCCACGCGCGTGGATCGTCGCCTCCTCCCCCTCGCCGGTCAGGACGGCATCGAAGGGCGGATGCGTCCATTCGTCGGGCACGACGGGGACGACGTCGTAGTGCGCCATGAGCACGAGCGGTGCATCGGGCGCGTGGCCGCGCCAGCGGTAGAGCATGGCGTGCTCGCCCACGAGCTCGCCCTCGAGCTCGGCATGAAGAAGCGGGTAGAGCCGGCGGAGCGCGTCGCGGAAGCGGGCGAACGGGGCCGCGTCGGACGCAGCCGGGTCGGTGTGCGAGACGGTCGGAATCCGCAGCAGCTCGCGGAAGCGTTCGACGGCGGCGGTGTCCACCCTGCGAGCCTACGCCGCGCGCGTGGTCGCACCCCTGGCTAGGCTCGCGGTATGACGAATCAGATGACGTCCGGCGCCTCGCACGCCGGCCTGCGGTGGGGCATCCTGGCGACCGGCGGGATCGCCCACGCATTCACCCGCGACCTGCAGACGGCGGGCCGCGAGGTCGTGGCGGTCGGTTCGCGGACGCAGGAGTCCGCCGACCGCTTCGCAGCCGAGTACGGCATCCCTCATGCCCACGCCTCGTACGAGCAGCTCGCGACCGATCCCGAGGTCGACATCATCTACATCGCCACGCCCCACCCCGGGCACCGCGATGCCGCCGCGCTGGCGATCCAGCACGGCAAGCATGTCCTGGTCGAGAAGCCGTTCACGCTCAACCGCGACGAGGCCGTCGCGCTGCGCGACCTCGCGGCCGACGCGGGCGTCCTCGTCATGGAGGCGATGTGGACCCGGTACCTCCCGCACATGGTGCGGCTGCGCGAGATCGTGGCCGCCGGGACCCTGGGAGAGATCCGCACGGTGTTCGCCGACCACACGCAGCGGATCTCGGACGATCCCGCCCACCGGCTCAACGACCTGTCGCTCGGCGGCGGGGCGCTGCTCGACCTCGGCATCTACCCGGTGTCGTTCGTGTGCGACCTGCTGGGACTGCCGACGCAGACCCGCGCGGTGGCCCGGCTGATGGAGACCGGCGCCGATGCCGAGGTCGCCACGGTCATGACGCATCCCTCGGGCGCGATTTCGACCACGGTGTCGTCCTCGCGCGGCGCGGGGCCCAACACGGCCCACATCGTCGGAACCGAGGCCCGCATCGAGATCTCGGGCGTCTGGTACGCCGCCACCGACTTCCGGGTCCTCTCGCATGACGGCGCCGTCCTCGAGGAGTACCGGTCCGAGATCCAGGGCCGCGGCATGCAGTTCCAGGCGCTCGAGGCCGAGGCGCTCATCGCCGCCGGGCGGACCGACGGCGACATCCTGCCGATCGCCGAGACCGTCGCGATCATGGGTGTCCTCGACGACGTCCGCGCTCAGATCGGCGTGCGCTACCCGCAGGAGAGCTGAGCGCCCTCACGCCGCGAAGGGCACCACTCCGACGAGCACGGCGACGGCGAGCATGACGAGCGAGACGATCGACGCGCGCCACAGCACCTTCTTGTGGTGGTCGCCGAGGTTGACGTTCGCGAGCGACACCAGCAGCAGGATCGCGGGAACGAGCGGGCTCTGCAGATGGACCGGCTGCCCCGTGATGGATGTGCGCGCCATCTCGACCGGCTCGATGCCGTAGGTCGCGGCGCTCTCGGCGAGGATCGGGAGGATGCCGAAGTAGAAGGCGTCGTTCGACATGAAGAACGTGAACGGGATCGACAGGACGCCCGTGATCACCGCGAGGTGCGGTCCGAGCTGCGACGGGATCACCTCGGTGACCCACGCGGCCATCGCCGCCACCATCCCGGTGCCGTTCAACACACCCACGAGCACGCCCGCGGCGAGCACCATCGAGACGACCCCGACGATCGACGGCGCGTGGGCGACGATCTCATCGGCCTGCTGCTTGAGCTTCGGGAAGTTGATGACGAGCGCGAGTGCCGCGCCGACCATGAACACGTAGGCGAGCGGGAACAGGTCGAGGACGAGCAGCACCATCACCACGAGCGTGAGGGCGAGGTTCACCCACACCAGGCGGGGGCGCAGCGTCGCGCGGTTCGGGTCGAGCATGGTGTCGGCCATAGCGGTGTCGCGCTCCTCGACCCACTGCGCCGCCGGCACGGGCTTGCGCCCGCGCACGGTCACGACGTTGCCGGTGCGCAGCGTCGCGAGAGCACCCGGGCGGGGATCGGCGCCGCGGAAGAGCTTGGGGCCGCCGAGCACGCCGTCTCCCCCGCCGAGACGGGACGTGTCGATGCTGCCGGCGAGCCGTCGACGCTCGGACAGCCCGAGGAACCAGGCGAAGGTCAGCGAGACGACGATGCCGGCCGCGAGCGATGGCAGCATCGGCACGAACACGTCGGTCGGCTGCAGACCGAGCGCCGACGCGGCGCGCACGGTCGGACCGCCCCACGGAACGATGTTCATCGTGCCGTTCATCAGGCCCGCGACGCAGGTGAGCACGACCGGGCTCATGCCCAGGCGCAGATAGATCGGCAGCATCGCCGAGGTCGTGATGATGAAGGTCGTCGAGCCGTCGCCGTCGAGCGAGACGACCGCTGCGAGCACGGCGGTGCCGAGCACGACCTTCGCGGGGTCGTCCTTCAGCACGCGCGTGATCACCCGGATGAGCGGGTCGAACAGGCCCACGTCGATCATGATGCCGAAGTACATGATGGCGAACATGAGCAGTGCCGCCGTCGGCGCCATGCTCGTGATGGCGTCGATGATCATGTCGCCGAGGCCCAGGCCGGCACCGGCGAACAGGCCGAACGCCGTCGGCACGAGGATGAGGGCGACCATCGGCGTGAGCCGGCGGGTCATGATGAGCGCCATGAAGGTGAGCACCATCGTGAACCCGAGTGCGACGAGAACGCCCTCGGGCGGGATGAAGGCGAGGTCGTAGCCCTCGTCTGCGGCAGCAGCAGCAGTGAGGATGGCGGGGTGGGTCATGTCGACTCCTTCGTCGGCGGGCGCACAGGCCAGCGGTGCGATCCGTCGAACCTAGGCCGCGTCGCGCCCGAGTCGCGCGCTTGGGCGCATTCCGGCGACTTGAGCGCGTAGCGTGTGTTCTGCGCATTCTGCGCGCGGACGAGGAGAGGTCGGATGCGGTTCACCACGCGGCTCTTCCTCGTGCAGCTGGCCGTCGTCGCCACCGTGCTGCTCGTGTGCACGGCCGCGTTCGCGGTGATCGCGGTGACGCAGGTGCGCACCGCCGCGGAGGAGAACGCCCTCAACATCGCTCGCTCGGTCGCCGCGGCGCCCGAGGTGCGAGCGGCCGTCGCCCGGTGGTCGGCCGACCCCGGCACCCCGGCCGCCGCCGATCTCGTCGACGGGCCGCTGCAGCGCACCGCCACGGCCGTCGCCGAGCGGACGGACGCGCTCTTCGTCGTGATCACGGACGACCACGGCATCCGGCTCGCGCATCCCAGCCCGCAGCGGCTCGGCGAGACCGTGTCGACCCCGTTCGACCGTGTCCTGGCCGGCGAGGAGGTCGTCGACTGGGAGGTCGGAACCCTCGGCCGGTCGGCCCGAGCGAAGGTGCCCGTCCTGGCACCCGGCGGCGGTGAGCCGGTCGGCGAGGTGAGCGTGGGCTTCGAAGAGGGCAGCGTGCTCGATGACCTGCCGACGGTCCTGCTCGCGATCGGGGTCGCCGCGCTGCTCGCGCTCGGCGTCGGCGTCGCGGCGGGCTCCGTCCTGCGTCGCCGCTGGGAGAAGACGACCCTGGGACTGCAGCCGGAGGAGCTGACGGCGCTCGTGCAGCAGCAGAGCGCCGTGCTCGACGGCATCGGCGACGGCGTGCTCGCCCTCGATGAGAACGGCATCGTCCGCGTCGCGTCGGAGGCGGCGGAACGGCTGCTCGGGATCGAGGGCTCGGTGGGCAGGCCGCTCAGCGAGCTGCCCCTGCCGGAGGCCGTCGTGTCGGCGATCGCGAGGGGGCTCCCCCTGCACGACGTCGTGGTGGGCCCGCGGGTGGTCGCCGTCGACGTCCATCCGGTGCGGCGCGGCGGGCGAGAGCTCGGCGACGTCGTCATCGTCCGAGACCGGACGGATGTCGCCGAGCTCGGCGAGCAGCTCTCTTCGGTACAGACCGTCACCGGCGCTCTCCGGGTGCAGCGGCACGAGTTCTCGAATCGTCTGCACGTCGCGGCTGGCCTGATCGACGCCGAGCGGGTCGCCGACGCCCGGGCCTTCCTCGACGAGCTGCTCGAGCGGGGCAGCGTGCCGACGGCCGTCGCACGCATCGAGCGAGTCGACGACCTGTTCTTGCAGGCCCTGCTGGCAGCGAAGGCGGGCGACGCGGCCGCGAGCGGCGTGAGCATCGTGGTCGGCGAGGACACCCTCGTGCTCGGCGAGCTGGCGCGTGTCGAGGATGCCGCGGCCGTCGTCGGCAACCTCATCGACAACGCGGTGACGGCGGCCGGGCGCGGAACCGAGCCCCGCTGGGTCGAAGTCACCTTCCTCGGCGACGGCGATGCTCTCGTGACCACCGTCGCCGATTCGGGGCCGGGCGTCCCGGCCGGCCGCGATGTGTTCGCGCCGTCGAGCGGACCGAGCGACGACCGTGTCCGAGGGCGAGGGATCGGCCTGCCGTTGTCGCGTGAGCTCGCACGCCGTCTGGGCGGAGACGTGTGGCTGATCGATCCCGGCGGCCACGGCCCCGCGGCATCCGGAGCCGTCTTCGCCGCACGCCTGCCCGGGGTGCTCCGCACCGCTGCAACCCGCGATGCCACTGCATCCCGATCCGAGGAGGACGACTCATGACCACGACTGACCCGCTGCGCGTGCTCGTCGTCGACGACGACTTCCGCGTCGCAGGCCTCCACCGCGACGCGGTCGACGCGGTGCCCGGTTTCCGGGCACTCGAGCCGGCGCGGTCGGTCGCCGCTGCCCGGTCCGCGATCGCGGAGCGGCGACCCGACCTCGTTCTCGTCGACAACTACCTGCCCGACGGCGAGGGCGTCGAGCTCGTGCGCTCCATCGACGTCGATGCCATCGTGCTCTCGGCCGCCGCCGACGCCGAGACGGTGCGCCGTGCCCTGCGCGCAGGTGCCGTCGGCTACCTGATCAAGCCCTTCGAGGCGCGTGCGCTGCGCGAGCGCCTCGAGCGGTACGCCCGCTACCGCAACGTCCTCGATGCCGTCGAGCTCGAGCAGGACGACGTCGACCGGGCACTGTCGATCGTCCACGGGGGTCCCGCGACGACGACGCGCTCGGCGACCGAGCAGATGATCCTCACGACGCTCGGGAGCCGAGAGGCGTCGGCGGGCGAGATCGCGGCCGAGTGCGGCATCTCACGCGCGACGGCGCAGCGTCATCTCGCCACGATGGCCGGTCGAGGTGTCGTCGAGGTGCGGCTGCGTTACGGGTCGACCGGCCGGCCGGAACACCGTTATGCGGTGTCGCGCGGCTGACGGGTCGACCACCACGCCCACACGACGAGCACCGGCTGGAAGAAGAGCCGGACGAAGCGACGCCGGTCGGTGTCGAGCCCGAACGCGCTGCGTCCCTTCCGCCATTGGTCGACGTTGCCGGGGAAGACCGCGATGAAGAACGCCGCGAGCAGAGCGCCGATGCGTGAGCGCTCGCGCGGCAGGGCGAGAAGCGCCACCCCGAACAGAGCCTCGACGGCGCCCGAGGCGACGACCACGCCGTCACGGTCGATCGGAAGTCTGTCGACGATCGCATCGGGCACCTGCGCCTGGAAATCACGTCGCGCCCAGAACAGGTGGCTCAGACCGGCGAAGATCATGGCGCCGGCGAGCAGCCAGCGAAGCATGGTTCTCATGCGTTCAGTCTGCGCGCTCCGCCGCCGCCCGGCTAACCCTTGCATTCGCTCGCACTAGGCTTACCCGGGTGTCCGGCGCGCTCGATCTCTCGCATCTCCGCCGTTGGCCCGATGTCGAGGCACCCGGCCTGGTCGCCGCGGATGCCGCCGACCGCCTGATCCTCGACGAATCCGGCGGGGCCCGTGCCGCGCTCGGGCCGGGCGAGCTGACGGTCATCGGAGACGGCTACGGAGCGCTCACCCTGGGCGCCGCGGCCGCGGGAGCCGAAGGCATCCGGGTCCACCAGGATCCCCTGAGCGGCGAAGCCGCTCTCGCTGCCAACGCGAGGCGTCTCATGCCGCAGGCGACCTTCGCCTCACTTCCGCTCGACGCGGCGCTCGTCTCCGGCGCCCGCGTCGTGCTCCTCCGCCTGCCCCGCTCGCTCGAGGCCCTCGCCGACATCGCGGCGACCGTCGCGGCAGCGGCATCCCCCGATGTCGTCGTCTACGCCGGCGGCCGTGTCAAGCACATGACCACCGCGATGAACGACGTCCTCCGTGGCGCCTTCGAGCGGGTCGATGTGACGCACGCGCGAGCGAAGTCCCGGGTGCTCATCGCGCGGACACCTGGTGCGGTCCCGCCTCCCGAGGCGCGGGCGGCCCGGATCGATGGACTGGAGATCCGCGCCTTCGGAGGCGCCTTCGCCGGCGCTCGCATCGATATCGGCACGCGACTGCTGCTCGCCAACCTTCCGTCCTCCCCCGCGGGCGGCACCGCAGAGGACCCGTGGATCGATTTCGCGTGCGGTACGGGCGTCGTCGCGGCGACGTGGGCGCGCCGCCATCCCGGCGCTCGGGTCTACGCCTCCGACCAGTCGGCCGTGGCTGTCGCCTCTGCGAACGCCACCATGCGCGCCAACGGAGTCTCCGACCGCGTCGAGGTCGCTCGCGACGACCTGCTGTCTCGCCGACCGGACGCGAGCGCGTCTCTGATCGCGCTGAACCCGCCGTTCCACTCCGGGGCCGCCGTGAGCGACCGCGTCGCACCGCGCCTGTTCCGAGACGCCGCTCGGGTGCTGCGCCCCGGCGGCGAGCTCTGGTGCGTGTGGAACTCCGCCCTGCGGTACCGCCCCGAGCTCGAGCGGATCATCGGACCGACGCGTCAGATCGCTCGTGACCCCAAGTTCACCGTGACGGCCTCGACGCGCCGCTGACGCCGCTCAGTGGTAGCGGCCGCTGTAGGCGTTGATCGCCGGCTGGCCGCCCAGGTGCGCGTAGAGCACGTTCGAATCGGCGGGGATGTCGCGGGTGGAGACCAGGTCGATCAGACCCGCCATGGACTTTCCCTCGTAGACAGGGTCGAGGATGACCCCCTCGAGCCGCCCCGTGAGATGGATCGCCTCGTCCGTGGAAGCGACAGGAATGCCGTATTTGTCTCCCGCCCAGCCCTCCAGCACCTGAATCTCGTCATCACGAAGCTCGCGGCCGACGCCGATCAACTCGGCCGTGCGGCGCGCGATGCGCTCGACCTGGGCGCGGGTCTTCTCGATCGTCGCCGATGCATCGATCCCGAGGACGCGTCGCGGCCGGTCGCCGAAGTTGGCCGCGAGGTCGGCGAATCCGGCCACCATTCCCGCGTGGGTCGACCCCGTCACCGTGCAGACCACGATGGTGTCGAAGAACACCCCGAGCTGCTCCTCCTGCTGCCGCACCTCGTGCGCCCAGTTGGCGAACCCGAGGCCACCGAGGCGGTGATCGCTCGCCCCCGCGGGAATCGCGTAGGGCTTGCCGCCTGCGGCCTCGACATCCGCAATGGCTTCCTTCCACGAGTCCCGGAAGCCGATGTCGAACCCTGCGGGCGAGAGACGCACGTCGGCGCCCATCAGGCGGGACAGGAGGATGTTGCCGACACGGTCGTTGACGGCATCCGGCCAGTCGACCCAGTTCTCCTGAACGACGACAGCGCGGAGTCCGAGGTGGGCGGCGACCGCAGCGACCTGACGCGTGTGGTTCGACTGGATGCCGCCGATCGACACGAGCGTATCCGCACCCTGCGCGAGCGCGTCGGGAACGATGTACTCGAGCTTGCGGGTCTTGTTGCCGCCGTAGGCGAGTCCGCTCGAGACGTCCTCCCGCTTGGCCCAGATCCGCGCACCCCCGAGATGCGCCGACAGACGATCGAGAGGATGAACGGGGCTCGGCCCGAAGGTCAACGGGTGGCGCGGGAAGTCGGCGAGGGTCATGGGTTCTCCTGGAGTCGGGTGGAGCTCAGGCGGGATCGGGATGGGTCAGAAGGCGCTCGAGGGTCAGCCAGTTCTCGCGCGTCGCGGCTGCCGCTCCGTCGACGTCGCCGTCGGCAGCGAGCTCGATGATGCGCTCGTGAGCCGACACGGAGTCTCGCCCCGCGAGGCTCGAGAATCGCGCACGTTCGAGGCGTCGCAGGAGCGGGGTCACCTGCTCGAGCAACGTGCCGAGCAGAGGGTTCGCACTCGCCGTCACGGCGACGCCGTGGAAGTCGTCGTCCGCCGCCACCGCCGAGTCGACGTCGGCGTCCCGCAGCGCGAGCGCGAAGCGATCGTTGGCGGCGCGCATCGCATCGATCCCCGACGCCGTCAGCTGAGGCACGGCCTCTCGGATGGCCAGCTCGTGCAGCGACGCCGCGATGCGTTGCGCAGCCAGAGCCTCGCGCTCGTCGAGAGGCGCGACTTCCGTCGCCTTCGCGCGACGTGTGCGTACCAGGCCCGCCAGTTCAAGGCGGGCGATCGCCTCGCGGATGGGCGTGCGGCTCACGCCGAGCCACTCCTCCAACTCGCTGTCCCGCAGACGCGCCCCGGGCTCGAGCCGTCCGCTCACGATCGCGTCGCGCAACGCCGTGTACGCGTGGTCGCGCAGCGACGCCGGACGGGAGACGGGGGCCAGCGACATGCAATATATTGCACACCACACAGCCGCGAGAGTCAACTCTGCGGTCACACGGGCACGAAAAAGGGCCACCCAACATTGGGTGGCCCTCTT